>CBDDBK010000005.1:0-367842 GCA_965225715.1 Flammeovirgaceae bacterium | reverse complement strand
TCGATTTGAGCCTCATCGGGAAGGACTTTAAGTTTATATAGATTACAGTCTACGGCTTCTTTTTCAACATTATAGACATAATAATGAGGACTTTGAGGTGTAGTGCAAGGCGGTGGTGGCGGTGGTGGCGGCGGTGGAGGTGGCGGAACATAATCAACCGAAACGGTTTGAGTGGATACTAAAACATAGCTACTTTCAAAAGAAAAAAAACGGTAAGTCTGAACAGTAACACTGGTCACCGTTGCCGGTACCGAAAAACTTGAATAATAAGAACCATTGAAATAATAAGCATTTTTCTGAACTTCCTTAGCTTGCCCTTGGTAGCTATAGGCATAGCGATGAACAAATTGTTGGTTCGAAAAACCGCTTGTCTTTGTACTTATAGTCAGCCCATTTACAGTAACACTAGTAGAAGAAAAACTATAAAAATTGATAAAAAATAAAAAAAGTAAAAGAAAACTATATTTTACATGTTTCATGATATTAATATTTAAAAAAGTATAAATTAGTAAAATTAAAATACTTATAGTCAATAAATGAAATAGAATTACCGAACAATCAGTTTTTTTTATAATTGTAATCGTATTCTATGACTACATTGCCCTGATTATCAAATACCTGATAAAGTCGCCCTAAGGGGTCGTAATGTTGTTTTCTGGAATGCCCGTTGGGATCGATAGTTTCCTTCAAGCCGACCAAGGGTTCATAAATATAACCGGAAACTTGGGCTTGAGGGAGTTGGGTTCTTAGGGTTAAAAACAAGGTTCTTAACTCTGAGTCACTAGGTGAATGGAGCGTTGCCAAATTGTCTATTTCCGTTTGACCGCCCATAGCTTGTAGGACTTGATTATAATTGGCACCGGCAATGTGGGCAATGGGATAGCTTCCGTTGTAACTCCACAAAAAGACGAGTTCCTTTTGCATCTGTTTGGTTTTTTGCATTTTCAATTTTCCTGAAGAATAGTAACTATTTTCTTGGACAAGGGCTTTTTTTTCGTTAAAAAGATCGTCTAAAGAGCGGTCATCTACTTTTTTAGCTTGCCGAATACTCATGAGTTGTCCTTTGTTGTTATAGCTATACCTGGCACCGACAATTTCCGATGGGCTGTAAGTCCCATGTTTTACTTTTTGATTTCTTTGCAAAGCAAGACGTATAAAAAAATGGCCATCAGCATGTGTAACGTCATAATCGTAATAATTGGCAGTCCATTGCTTTTTGGAATTTTGGGTAGCAATTGTCCTTACCCGACTATGTTTAACTTGGTCAAAATCATAGTAGGTATAAGTCGTTTTATTTTTAAAAGTCCCCAAATCCGTATAATCTGTTTCAATGCTTTCTTTTAAGGCATACCTATCGAAATTATTTTGGTAATAACTGAAGCGTAAATATTTGCAGTAATTGGTGCTATTTTCGCCATCGTAAGCCCTATGGCTAACTATAATATCATATCTATTGCTATCTATAGGAGTGTATTTGGTTTTCTCTAGATGACGTGGATATTCCTGTTTAAAGCCATAAATTCTTTTAGTAATAAGTCGTTTGTAGGTATTGGCAACTGTTCTTTTCAGGTGAAAAGCCCCATTTTTGTAAGCATAAACTGAGTCAGCTAGAAGCTGTCCATTGCGGACATCTTTAATCGTTGGTAAGTCATGAATAAAGGCATTTTCTTCGCCTGTACCGTGAAAGCGTTGAACGGGGTTGAGTTCATCGGCTTGGTTGTGAAAGGAAAGTATTTGTCGTCCTTCTTGTCCATCTAGTGTGCCATAGTTGATGGTCACCCGACTATAGCCTACATAAGCGCCTTGGGCTGACCGACTCAAAGGAATGATGCTTTTAGAATCGACATAGCTTCTTAAAGCCAAACCTTGATCTGAACTATGGTAATTATATTTTAAATACTTGAATTTAGGAACAGTCATCAGCTTTCCCGAACTAGTACCATCTTGGAGGTTATAATCAAAATAACGACTCGTAAACGCTTTCCCATCAAAGGTTTTAATACTTTTTATACGGACCCCACCCCCATAATAATTAGTTCCATCAATTTGGAAGGTATTGGATTCAAAATCAAATGTTTTATAGCCCTTAGTTGGGTAAATAATTTTGGAAAGTAAACCATATTTTACCCTAGTTGTATCGGTCTGTTTATTGACGCCATTCGTCTGAATAGATGTTCCAAATAAATTGCTTTTGGGAACCATGCAAATATTCCGGTGCGTCTCATGCGGGCTTACACTACAGTCCGGGCAAATATTGGGATCGATATTGTTGTAAAAATTCCAATAATCCTTTTGATGGCTAAAGTAACTGTAGTTATATCTTTTTTCAGGTGGGTAACTTGTTCCATAATGTATCTTTACATATGTGCTGAAACATACGAATAATTTGGGCAATAGCTTGTGTGAGTTATATTCGAACTCGTATTGATAGTCATCTCTAAATGCTTCCCCATAGGCATTGTAACCCATCTTTTCAATAGATTTGAGGAAGTAACGCTGCCGATTACTACTATTGGGTTCGTAGTATATAAAATCATATTGAATAGTGGAGTCGTTTTGTTGTCCAATTTTTTTTAGTTTAACATTTTCCAACTTATGGAGCCCGACATTTACTGTATGATTCCCATGTACATACAAGGAATCTCCATGATTTCCTGCATCGTAGCGCACCGAAGAATAGGTAAAGTCCGCCTGCTGTGTCAAAACATTATCAGAAGAGTAAAAATTAATCTGCTTTAAATCAGCCATTTGCTTGCTGTTACGAAACACTTTTGAATCGCTGTTTTCCTTTTGAACATAAGATTCATAACTTGATCTAGCCAGTATATAGCTAAAAGTCATTCGCTGACCTGTTGGAGCTTGTATTTCGGTCAGACGCCAAGAATGGGATCGACTGGTAAACTCAAATGGATAAACCAATTGGTCTCTTACCGTTACCGATTGCTGATTAAACTGTTTAGCCAAAAAAGTATAAATATAGCCTCTGGAATCTTGTACTATCCATCGACCTGCACCTAAGTGAGGGTGACTTATAATCTTGAGTTCATTACCATCTTCAAAAACGGGAACACTATCGTACATAAAACTACCGCTATGACCTCCAAAGTTAAAATAGAATATATCAGGCTCACTGTCTACTCCTTCAGGAGGAGGCAGGTTTTGTCCACTGCAAATTGATGAATAAAGATCGGATAGAGACTGTCCATTTAAACCTAATCTGTAAGCATTCCCGCAATATTGTCCTGTACCTCCACAATTTATTAACTCATTGCCAAAATCAGCTAACCCCCTTGTCTCTTTACTTATGCGTCCACCAGCCATAAGGGTCCAGTTAACCCCAACAGCCGAAGGTATTTCTTCAAAATCTATAGCCTGTCCTGTATAGTTTAGGCTAATAGAGTGATTTAGAAGTTCATCGCCAATTTGAAATAAAGGAACAGATATGGATATTTGACCGTTGTAATAGTTAACCGGTACGCCACTTAACTGCAATAATTTGTCTTCTTTAGGAATTAAATGTCCTATATTATCACTTTGAGCCAATGTCTGATCGACAACTAGGAGGTTCAAAAGACATAGTGAAACAAATAAGAATGGAGAGGATATTACTTTAATTTTCTTCATGACATTAAAAATTTAAACTAAATTAATTGTATGTTTTTTGTGGCGTGCTAAATGAATATAGAAATGAAGAGGGTGAAGATATAAAAAAGTTCAAAAAAAAAAAATAAAAATTTATAGGTTTTTTTGAACTTTTTATAACTATAAATAAGATGTTTTTATAATATATTGAATATCAAGCAACTATATTTTTAAGTCTTGGAGTTTAACCAGTTGATTTTCAGTATTCTAATTTTATAAATAATTAATTATTGGCTTTTAGCAGTGGATTCTGTTATTATTTTTTTTAGCTACTCCACTGTTCCTGAACTCTGAAGCAAAGTCCAGTCATTTATCCATTTTATATCTGAAGGACTAAAAGCACCTTTATAGCTTGAATTTGTAAAGAAAGTAGCGCTTGGAGTTGCTAAGTTAGAGCTTACCTGACTTGCTGATGGTATAAAATTGGTAAATTCAGGATCTGCAATAACATTATCATTAGCAGTAAAATGATTATTAAGCTCAGATTGGGCTTGATCTATAACATTTTGGACAATATTAACATCGGCTGAAATATTAAAATTATCCGTTGAAATATTAAAAAGAATATTATTTTTAAAACTTAAATTTCCATCTATAAATTGTTTGTAAGAATCTTGGTCATCAGCCAAAAGTTCAATATCAATACCTTGACCATAATTAACAAATATACTATTGACATAATGCCCTCCTGCATTATCCCTAAAAGTTAAAGCCCTGTTTATCCCATTGCCACTATAGGTAACATTACAAAATTGAGGTGTTGCAAAGGGTATGCCTACTTCTGGAGAAGTTCCTCCATCATGTTCACCGGCTCTGTCGCCTTCCATATCCTGAAAAACAAAGATAAACTGATTTAAACCTCTATATCCCTGATCATAATCTATAGCATCATCTCCGCAAAAAGCTACTGAAATGTATTTTGTATTTACTGTACCACCAAAAAACTCAACTCCATCATCTGCATTATTAATAACTTCTATAAATTCAACAGTTGTTCCTCGACCAACACCACCCAAAGTAAGTCCGTTGATTTCATTACCGGCACCTATGTCTAAACCACCATATCGAATTGAAATATAACGTAAGATACCTGAATTATCTTCGTCATCAGTACCTCCATAAATACCTCGTGTTTCTGTTGTAGGAATACCTTCTATAGCTTGCTCATTAGGTTCAGTATTTAAACTAGCATTACCCAAGACAATTAAACCACCCCACAGACCAGAGATATTTAATTTTTCTCCCGTTAAAGGATCATCTTTATAAGTAAAAATAATAGGCGATTGAGTTGTTCCAACAGCATTTATAGTAGCATCCCGTGCAACAATAAGTCCTGAAGGTTTTTCAGAATTGCCTTTAATAACCGTTCCTGCAGAAATCGTCAACACTTGTCCAGAATTAACAAAAACCAAGTTTTCCAAAATATAAACAGTATCTGCCGATAAACTTCTACTTCCTATTCCTTCGCCCATGTCATTAATAGTAACTGATGGCCGATTTGTAGCCATATCTTGTCCAATCGTAAAGGTAGTAGCTGTTGGATTTTGAGGATTTACCGATACTGGTTCGTCTGTGCATTTTATTAAAAATAATGCAAGCACACTAAAAATCATGAAGTATTGTATTTTTTTCATGTCTAATTTAAAAACTTAAAATAAAATAATAGAGATAATTTAATAGTTAGTTGAGCACAACTTTTTAATTGGTTGTGCCAACTACAAAACTCCTCATGGTTATATTATTAAAACATGATAGTTATATTAAGTTTATGTTAAGAATTTGGATAAAAATCAGAAATGGAAGAAATTAAAGTTTTATATATAATCATTTTCTAAATTATATTTAAAATATAAAAAAATATAAATAAACCAAAAATCTATAGTTTTTCGAATAGTAGACTCTATATTGTAAAAATTTAGAGCAGTTTTGTAAGTTTTCAGTATTTTTTTTCTTAATTCCTAATTTTTAATTCCTAATTGTTATATATATCATGAACTTTATAAATAGCTTTGGAGATTTAGAACTTGGACTAACTCTTGTATTTTTAATAGCCTACGTACTATATATCATACGACTTTATCGAACTAAAAAACAACTAAATCAAAATTATAGGCGCTTTATTTTTAAATTTTGTTTAAGAACATTTTATTTTTCGCTTTTGATAATTACTTTATTAGGACCTGCCTTTGGCACGCATAAAGAAGAAGTTAAATCAGTAGGAAAAGATATTTTTATACTGGTAGATTTATCTGAATCTATGAATGCTGATGATGTGCAACCAACAAGACTCCAAAAGGCTAAACACGAACTTTTAAAAATTAATCAAACCTTTAAAAGTGACCGATTAGGTTTAATTATTTTCACAAGTGAAGCCTTTTTATATTGTCCTTTAACTTATGATAAAAATATTATTAGTTTGTATATCAATAGCTTAAATACAAATCTTATTCTTGATAATGGTACTGAGTTTACGCCTGCTTTAGATTTAGTTATAGAAAAATTTGATTCTGCTCAAGAATCTTTAGAAACGGGTATCAAAAATAGAATTGCTTTACTTATTTCTGACGGTGAGGAATTTGGAGAAGGACTTAACGATATTATAGATGATTTAAAAGATAAAAACGTCCATGTTTTTTCTTTAGGCATAGGGACAGAAAAAGGTAGTCAAATTCGATTTAAACATGGTTTTAAGAAAGATAAAGATGGAAATATAGTTGTGACCAAATTGAATAATAAAACTTTGAAAAAAATTGCCAAATCGAGTGAAGGACAATATTTTGAAATTAATGCTAATTCCAACCAAACAGATATTCTAATCGAAAGTATTCAAAGCATAAAAGGTGAACTCATATCTACTAAAAAAGTAGAAATAGAACTTAATAAATATATATATCCCCTTTTATTAGGCCTGATATTGCTGGTTTTTGATGTGCTTGTTCAAATTCGGATTTTTAAACTATAGTCATGTCAGTTGAAAAAAGGATTTTTAGAGATTTTATTTTGAAAACATCCGTTTCCCGAAATAAAATAGCATAGCTATAGCTTGAAAAAAGGTTTTTTTGGAGATTTTAATTTGAAAATAGCGTTCCTATAATTCAAATTTACCAAGTTAAAAAAAGAATCGATTTTTTAAACTTATCCAATAAAAAATATGAATTACGATGTAATTATAGCCGGAGCCGGAATAGTTGGTTTGGCTACGGGGTTTCAAATTCTTAAACAGCGTCCGGGTACCAGACTCCTAATCCTAGAAAAAGAAAATGCCATTGCCCAACACCAAACAGGTCATAACAGCGGTGTTATTCATTCGGGAATATATTATAAGCCAAATAGTATGAAAGCCTTAAACTGCAAAAGAGGTTATGAGCTTTTGATTGACTTTGCCGAAAAAGAAAATATCGCCTTTGAGCGTTGCGGAAAAATTATTGTCGCCACTGAAAGGCAAGAAATTCCTGTTTTAAATGCCATTTATGAACGCGGTTTAGCCAATGGCTTAAATGGATTAAAAAAAATAAACGCTTCTGAACTCAAAGATTACGAACAACATACATCGGGTTTGGAGGCGATTTTGGTGCCTCAAGCGGGAATTATAGACTATAAAATAGTGGCTAAAAAATATGCCGAAAAAATAGAAACTTACGGTGGAGAAATACACCTCAACCATAAAGTTAAAAACTTGGTAAATGATTTCATAAAAAACAGCACTGGAATCAAAGTTATTACCAATAAAAAATCGTTTAATACCAAATTATTTATCAGTGCCACAGGTCTTTATGCCGATAAAATGGCGGCGCTGACCCACAAAAAATTACCTTATCAGATTATTCCTTTTAGAGGCGAATATTACGAGCTTCGCAAAGAAAGCCAACATTTGGTCAATAACCTCATTTACCCCGTACCCAATCCCAATTTCCCTTTTTTGGGCGTTCATTTTACCAGAAAAATTGGGGGTGGGATAGAGGCAGGACCCAATGCCGTACTGGCTTTTAAACGAGAAGGTTACCATAAAAAAGACGTGGATTTTAAAGAATTATGGGAAACCTTGAGCTGGCAAGGTTTTCACATTTTGGCTTTGAAATATTGGCAAACAGGTTTGGCAGAACTATACCGTTCCTATTCCAAATTGGCTTTTACCAAGGCGCTTCAAAAGCTCATTCCTGCCCTTCAAGCCAAAGATTTAATCGAAGCTGATTCGGCTGGCGTAAGGGCGCAACTTTGCGATAACAAAGGCAATTTAATAGATGATTTTTTGATTTTAGAAGAAAAAAACACTATAAATGTATGCAATGCCCCTTCACCTGCCGCTACCGCTTCTTTGGCTATAGGCGAAACTGTGGCTGAACGAGCTTTAAAACAATTGCAATCTTAACCTAAAAAAGCAAAAAATATGCAAAATGATATTAACCTACTGATCGAAGAAGTTAAAAAATTATATTATGAAGGTAATTTTGAAGCTGCTTTTCTGATTGCCAACCAAATAATAGAAAAAGAGCCTGCAAAGGGCTTTTTCGTTAGGGGGAATGTTTATGATGACTTAGGCAATTATGAGCAGGCTTTATCCGATTATAATCAAGCGATAGCCCTTGACCCTAAATATGCAGCGGCTTATAACAATCGGGGGATTATTTATGATGACTTAGGCAATTATGAGCAGGCTTTATCCGATTATAATCAAGCGATAGCCCTTGACCCTAAAGATGCATTAGCTTATAACAATCGGGGGATTATTTACAAGGACTTAGGCAATTATGAGCAGGCTTTATCCGATTATAATCAAGCGATAGCCCTTGACCCTAAATATGCACTGGCTTATAACGGTCGGGGGATTATTTATAAGGACTTAGGCAATTATGAGATGGCTTTATCCGATTATAATCAAGCGATAGACCTTGACCCTAAAGATGCAGGAGCTTATAACAATCGGGGGACTGTTTATGATGACTTAGGCAATTATGAGCAGGCTTTATCCGATTATAATCAAGCGATAGCCCTTGACCCTAAAGATGCAATGGCTTATAACAATCGGGGGATTATTTATAAGGACTTAGGCAATTATGAGCAGGCTTTATCCGATTATAATCAAGCGATAGCCCTTGACCCTAAAGATGCACTGGCTTATAACGGTCGGGGGAATGTTTACAAGTACTTAGGCAATTATGATAGAGCTTTATCCGATTATACTCAAGCGATAGCCCTTGACTCTAAATATGCAGCGGCTTATTGGAATAAAGGACTTTTCTACCATGACCCTAGCGGAGGCTTGGGCAATAAATTTATAAAAGCAAGACGGCATTATCTAAAAAGTTTTGCTTTAGCTGAAAAACAACGCAAGTACCAATTCATCACTGAATGTTATCGCCAATTATTTTTGTTGGAGTACGGTAAATTTGGCGATATGGAAAGGGATTGGAGCTATTTGCAACACTTTTGGATCTGTCAAAATTATGAAACTGAGCGTCAAGGACAACGCTCGCAGCCCTACCGCGTAACTTTAGAAGAAAAACACCTAAGACAGATTATTGATTTTTTAATGGAGGCGGATAAGCCACTGTTTACGTTGAATTTTTTTAAAAAATATTTCGATTATCAAGACCTTAAAGACCTTAAGGATTTTACTTTTATAGGTTATAAAGCTGGGCTGTCCAAGTTATTTGCTCAGGCAGAACGTTTTTTAAGTCTTTTTAACTACTGGCGCGATAACAATGAAAAACGACAGTCGCCTTATGATTATTATCTGCATCAGGCTTTGGTTTATTATTATGGCGGTGATAATGTGAAAGCCTATCAAATTTTAGATGATATGGAGGGCGAAGTCGAAGCTAGCGAAGATTTCATTTGGCAATATTACCTGTTGCGGGTTGGTAAGTCCGGCGGCTGTTATTTACGCAATTTCCAAAAAACAGGCGAAGACAATACAGATTATACGCGTCAAGATGCCAAAGAAGAGCTTCAAAATTTGGATCAGGATTTTCAAAATCTCATCCAAGCTCAAAAACCGTCTTTAAATACTTTCAAAGGCATTCATGACCAGTACCACATCGCTCTATATCATCTCGAAAAAGGCAAATACCAAGAGGCGTTAATTTATTTGGAAAGCATTCCCGATAAGAAATACGCTCATGGGCTTTTTGATTTTTCGCAATATCTAATTTTGCTGTGTGCCGAAAAACTTGGAGATGATGCCAAAAAAGAGGCGAGGTTTCAAAAAATATTAACCCGTGAAAGTCTGGGCGAAGGGCTTTTAAACCTTTCTAAAGATTTCTCTTTTTACACCAAAAAGATGGAAGATATAAACGTGCATTTTTGGACTTATATTCATCTTTTAGACATTCAAGGTATCTTGGATTTGATTAAAACTAGCCCACTTCCAAACTCAAAACCCGAAGCCGAAATTAGTTTGGAGCAGTTTAAAAAAATCAGAGATAAACTCGCCTCTTTTGCCAAAACAACTTTTTTAGAGTTTTGGGATTTTTCCGATGATGTCCAAAAAACTTTAGAAGACTTAAAAATAAAATTTCGGGAAGAGGAAATAGAAAAAATGCATGACAAGTTAGAAAAATCATTCGGTGAGCTAAAATTTGAAGAAATTCTAAAATCTGACAAGACAGAAGTTATTACAGGTGATAAAATTATGGATGAGCGAAAAATAGAAGAGAAAAAACTGTCTAAATCCAAAGAATTGGAAAAATTTGAATCAAATTTTGACTTATTAATCAGTTATTTATATATAAAGGAAAAAATAACTTTTGAGCAAAGAATGAATTTGGCTAGTTGGCTGGCGCATCAGATAAGCAAGCAAAAAAATGAAAATGGTAATTGGGCTGTAAAATATGCCTTGCCCACTGTAGTTGGTCGTAGTGTCGGTTGGTTTTTCTCATGGCAATCCGGAGGAGTAGCTTCTTTTACGTCTCCCTTTATTGTTGAAGGTCTAAAAACTTTTTTTACCAATCTAACTACTGACAAACTTAAAACCTGCTATTTAAAAGCGAGTCAGTCTAAAGAAAACTTCAATTCTTATACCGAATTTAAAAGATATATAGATGAATTGAAAAAAACGGATTCCAAATAGTCTTTTAAGTCGATCAAAATGTCTTTTTATAATTATTTTTTATAATTAGTTTATCAAACAGAAAATTTATTATTTTTAAGGTTCAATTTATATTGAAGTTATCAGAATATAAAAATTAAATTAGATAGGCAAATTACTATTATAGTCATGTCACTATTAAGAATAAAATTTTCTGAGATAAAAATAGCATTACTATATACTTTAGAACGATAAGAGCGCATTCGTCTCGAACATTTTTTCACTTTAGTTTTAAAAAAATGATAAAAGAAATAAAAAAAATGGTTCAAAAAGGTATCAATGGTGGGCAGTGGCACGATTTAGATTACTATGAAAAAACAATTAACTATTGTATAGAAAATGAATATAATGAACTGGGTATAAAGCTAGTAGATATAGCATTAAAACAGCACCCATATAGCGTGTTGTTGAAAATTTTAAAGGTTCATCTTTTCATTAATATTGATAAAAAAGAAAAAGCTCTCGATCTATTGGAACATATTCTTCAGATTCAACCTTCTGATACAGAATGTTTAATTTTAAAGGTCAATTTATGTTATATTTTAGATAAAAATACGCCTGAAGAACTCATTGATATACTTGAAAAAGCGCTTGGTTTAGGCTTAAATAAAAATGAACTCCACCTAGAAATTGCTTATTTATATCAGGATATACAACAGTATGAAGATGCTATTTACCATTATGAACAGATAGATACGGAATATATTGATGAAGAATTTATAGAATATTATGTTAATTCTTGTTTAATGTTAGGAGAAAAAGGAGAACAAAGATGGCTGAATTTTTTTGAAAACTTAACCGATAAAGAACCTTCTAATCCAATTTTATGGTATCATTATGCCTTGGCTCACAATCGAGTAGAAAATTATGATCAGGCCTTAGACTATTTAGATTTCGTCGAAGCTTTAGATCCAAAAATTATAAATATAAACTACGAAAAAGGCAGTATTTATTTTTGGAAAAATGAATATCCCAAAAGTATTGCCTATTTTGAACAAGCATTAAATTACGAAAAACTTGAAAAAAAGTATGAAGAATCGATCTATCTATTAATAGCTTTTAATTATAAAGCTATGGGTAAAAAAAAAGATGCTTTTCTTTATTATCAAAAAGTCTATCAATTGAATGCCGATAGCTGGGAAGCAGTTATTGGTATGGTTGATTATCTCAAGAATCATAATCAATTATTGCTTGCCTTTAAAATATTAAAACAAGCTTTAGTTAATAATCCTAACGATGGAAATTACTGGTATAAATTAGCTGGGTTAGAAGAAAAGTTAGACAATTTTGTTGGGCTTGAAGAAGCCTATCAAAAAGCGAAGTTATACCATTCGCAGTCGCCTAATTTATGGTTAAATTGGGCGAAGTCTTATGCCAATAAAAACGATTTTTTAAAAGCTAGCCAAATTATTATAGAAGGCTTAGAATCTATACCCGATAATGCTAATCTTAACTATATGGCTGTTGTTTATTTTTTAAAAATTCAAAAATACCAAATTGCAAAAGATTATTTGGAAATTGCTTTACTCTTAGATTTTGAAGGACATAAGCAGATATTTCAATATTTTCAACATTCTTTTACTACCCAACAAGTACTGGCTAAAATTATTAATCTATACAAAGAGACTGGTTATTAACTTGTTGTATTAAAATTCAGTATAAGCGTTAATTTATTAATTAATAAAAATTAAGTTAAAGTCATGCAAACAGAACATATTAACGATTCAAAAGTTGAGCAATCTATCGAATTATCCAAATATGATTATATTACCGAACTTGGAAAATTCCTGTCAGATCATGATAAAGTTATGTCCTTTTCTGCTTTAGCTAGACATCTTAATCAAAATGGTTTTAAGACAAGTTGGGGAACCTACTATGTGGATACCGTTCGGGGTGGTAGAGGTATAGCTAAATTGATAACAGCCGTTTATAATAGATTGGATGTGAAAGGAAAACCTGAAGAGGCAAGGAAAGTGGCAAAATCCTTTGTAACTGAAAGTGGTAAATTTGCTTATTCATGAATAATAAAAACAAGTTAAATGGATAATTTAAAGTATAAGGTTTATCGCGATGAGCTCCGAAGTTATTATGGTGGGAAGAATCATAAACCTTACAGATGCTATTTTGGAACATGCTGCAGAATTGAGAAGTACAGCTAAGAAGTTTAAAGTAAGAAGATTGGAAATCCCAGATAGTTTAATAGCCTCGACAGCCATACTTGGAGAATACACATTAGTTACAAGAGATAGTGATTTTAAAAAAGTGTCAGAAAATCTCGAATCAGAACTAGCTATTTTAGATCCGTTTCAATAAGTCAAAATAATTCATTACCAATTTTTTATAAAATAATCATTTTCTTAATTTAGGATCACAGTCACTCTATTTGAAAAAGGGATTTTCAGGAACTCCAATACATTGACAATGAAAGAGATCATTTCTAATAATAAAATAGCATTGTTATGCTAAATCTTTATTGGATTTATATTTAGAATTTTAATTATTTATTCACCTTTATTTTTAGATTGCCTTTTATGAGTAACTATTATATAGATCAATTACCTGTAAGAACTTCAAAAAGTAACACCCAAGAAAGGAATAATGGCTTAACAATGGTTATGGATAAAGGATTGTCGATAAGGCAAGTTGAAGATCTTATAGAAGTTTCTGGCGAATATATCGATTTGGTTAAGCTAGGCTGGGCAACTTCATATTGTACACCGAATATTAAGGAAAAAATAGAACTTTATCACTCTGAAAATATAGGTGTTTATTTAGGCGGGACGCTTTTTGAAATTTTTGTTACGCATAATCAATTTGATGATTATAGACGTTTATTAGATAAATACGCTTTGCAGTATGCTGAAGTTTCTGATGGCTCTATTGAATTAGAACATGATAAAAAATGTGATTATATCAGTATTTTAAAAAAACAAGTTAAAGTACTCTCTGAAGTTGGTTCAAAAGATGATACTGTTATTTTTCCACCTTATAAGTGGATAGAATTTATTAATAAAGAACTAGAGGCTGGATCTTGGAAAGTAATTGGGGAATCAAGAGAGGCTGGAAATGTTGGTTTATTTAGGTCTACAGGCGAAATACGTTCTGGTTTAGTAGATGAAATTCTAACAAAAATTCCAAGTGAATTAATGATTTGGGAAGCCCCTCAAAAAAACCAACAAGTATGGTTTGTTAAATTATTGGGAACTAATGTCAATCTTGGCAATATTTCTCCAGAAGAAGTTATTCCTTTAGAGACTCTGAGATTGGGTATTCGGAGTGATACTTTTCATGAGTTTTTGCCAAAGACTATATAAATCAATTACCCAAACAGAGTTGATTAAAATATATGGATGTAAAAAAAATTGGTGCAGCTTATCAAAGTTTAATTAAATTTCGATTATCAATTTCAGTTGTTTTTTCTGCCGTGTTTGCTTATCTTTATGCAAGTCGAGTATATGCTCAAAGCATAAATTGGGAAAATTTTACATATTTTACTTTCGGCATGTTTTTGGTGGTAACTAGTTCAAATATTTACAATCAAATTATTGAATATAAATATGATAAACTCATGAAAAGAACTTTGAAAAGGCCCATAGTAAGCGGTTTTTTTTCCAAAATAAAAGCCTATAAAATCATGATTATATCTTTGATCTTAGGTTTATCACTTTTATATATTGGTGGCTCATTGTTTGTAATGATTTTGGCTTTTTTCTCTTGGACTTTATACGTTTGGGCTTATACGCCTCTAAAAAGGAAGCATCCGATAGCTGTTTGGGTTGGTGCGATACCTGGGGCCTTACCTCCTTTACTAGGCTATTTAGCAATTTCTCAAAAAATCACCAAATTTGCTATCCTCATTTTTTTAATTCAGTTTATATGGCAAATTCCACATTTTTGGGCAATTGCTTGGGTTAATTATAAAGATTATAAAAGAGCAGGTTTTTTTTTATTACCTAGCAAAAATAAAGATCAAACCACAGTCAGCCTTATCTTTTTCTCCATTTTGATTTTGGTTTTATCTACAACTGGATTAAATTATTATAACATGGTTAATATTTATGGTTTTATTTTGATCCATCTCCTAAATTTTATTTTTCTTTTATTAGGCTTTCGCTTTTTAAAGCTTCAAAAAGAAAATTTTATCAAACAAATCATGTTTTATTCTTTTATCTACTTGCCCTTTTTTCAAATTATTTTATTGGGTTTTTATAAATAATAGTTTCAATTATTCTTTTACATTTTTTAGTAATATAGAACTGATGGAACATTCGAATGATTGAACCATTCTTTAAAATGGTATTTAAAAATTTATTCTATCCCCGATTTTATAATTTCTTTTATTCTTTTTTCACTTATATTAAGTGCATCAGCAATGATGGTCGTTGAAACCCCTTTTTTGTGAAAGCCAAGTATTGATTCTATTTTTCCTTTTTCAATTCCTTTTTCAATTCCTTTTTCAATTCCTTTTTCAATTCCTTTTTCAATTCCTTTTTCAATTCCTTTTTCAATTCCTTTTTCAATTCCTTTTTCAATTCCTTTTTCAATTCCTTTTTTTATGCCCTCAATTCTGGCTTTTTCTTTTTCTTCTTCAATACCTTCAGCTACTCCAAAGGCGATGCTTTTATTTTTCATATAAATATCATAAGATATCTTATCGGCACCGGCCAAAAATTCCTCATCTAAAAAGTCTTTAGCCTGCTCTAAGCCTTTAGCTTTAAAAGAATCGTTGATTTTATTATTTTTCAAAAAATAAATCCACTCATCCAAACTATCTCTAGCAACATCATTAAAGTGGTTGATTTTAAGAATATAGTATTTAGGATAAATATCGGCAACCGTTTCTATATCGTAGGTTTTTTTCTGATACTCTGATGGTTTAAGTCTTTTTTGGTTATGCTTACCAATAAAATGACCTTGATATTCATAAATATAATCATTGTCACTTGAGCCTAAATCGAAATACAAAATATTAATCGAATAAGCCTTAATCAATTTGCCATAAGGCATACCTTTTTTAATATATTCGGTTAGTAATTTAGAAATGCCATAGATCATTCTTTGAAAGTAGTCTGGCTGAGAGTCATATTGAATTTCCACAAGCATTAACTCATTTTTTTTAGTTTTAACTAAAATATCTACCCGATTATATTTATCATCTACATGTTCTTGATTGCCTTCACTTTCTAAAATATTATCGATAGTTACATCAAAACTTAAAAGTTCACTCAAAAACCCTTCTAAGATACCATAATTCGCTTTTTGACGAAGTAACTTTTTTATTGCCCAGTCGAAATGAATTAAATTTCTTGCCATGATTAAAATAAAGCATTTATTAATTCTTAATGATAAAAGTAATTTAAAATATTTATAATCAATAAATTACAAATATAATTTTCTCTTTTAATCTGCTAAAATAAAGGAATTTAATAATAAACAAAGTTACTATATTAGGCTTTAAAACGTTTATTTTAGCTGAAAAATTTACTATTTGGAGTCTTTTTTATAGCATTGTTATACCATTTGTTATTTTACTGGGATAATAATTTTTGTAAATTGGGATTTTAGTTTTTTTGTTATCTTATTTTTAATCATCGAGTTATGCCTAAATGTATTGATTTAACAGTCCAAGAAGATGTCAAGGTCTTAGAAGCTAATTTAAGGAAAACCTCCAGTGATAGAGAGCATGGGCGTCTCAAAGCACTTCGCCTAGTCAAACAATAAAGTCAAACATTTAACCGAAATCACTAGAAAGCTGGGTTTCACGGAGAAAACGATTCGGGAATAGTTTAAAAACTATCAGACATCTGGTCTAAAGGTTATGGTTCAAATTCGTGTAGGCGCTCATAGGAAAAGCCTTTTCTGCCAAGCTGTTCAAAGTAAGATAGAAGAACTGTTAAGCCATTCTGAAAGTACTATAAGCTCTTATGTAGAACTTAAACAGGTATTAGATAAAACCTTTGATTCAAACTTTCCTTATTTTACTTTGCTTCATTTTTGTAAGCGTCGTTTTGGAAGCAAGTTAAAAGTGCCTCGAAAAACTCATATCAAAAAAGACAAAAAAGCGGTGGAACAATTTGAGCAAGAAACCTTACCCAAGGCTATAGAAGAGGTAAAAAAAGTGTAAATCAAGTAACTATGACTCTATTGATTTACATTTTTAGGATGAGAGCCGCTTCGGTTTGATTACTCGTTTAGCCAAAGTTTTAACTCGCAGAGGGCTCAAGCCGGCAGGAAAACATCAAATAGAATATAAATATTGTTGGCTCTGGGGTATCTTCTTTTGGCAAACAGGAGACAACTATTCCCTGTATAGATCGAAAACAGATAAACGCTTTTTTAGTGATTACCTCAAGTCTTTTAGTGAACATAATAAATTAAAAATGAATATAATAGTCATAGATAATGCTTCTTTTCATTCCGTTAAAGGGGTCAAGTTACCTGATACTATCTAGCTTTTACCCTTGCCGGCTTATAGCCCGGAGTTAAATCCTGCTGAGCGGGTTTGGTTATGCCTCAAAAGGCAAATCAATATGAAGGTATTTAATAGCTTAGAGAAATTAGAAAATAAGATAGAAGATTTTAGTTAATAACCTAATGCCTGAACGTATTAAATCATTAATTCGGTATCCTTTGTACAAAAAAATTATGCCAGTAAATGTATAATGGTATTAGACTCTTATATTACGCTTTATTATCATACAGAAAAGAATGGGAAGATGAATATCTTTGGATGCCCCAGAAGTCAAAGAAACCGTTTCGCAAATTATTGAATAAATTGATAAGATGTCAAAAGAGTATTCCAAATAACCTTGGACTCATAAATGAATATATCAGAAAATATCATAGCTCTTTCTACCCCACCCGGTAAGGGAGCTATTGGAGTTGTACGGCTTTCAGGAAAAAATGTTATTGAAGAAGTTGATCGTTTTTTTGAAGGTAAACAACTAAGCCTCCAAAAAACGCATACACTTCATTTTGGCAAACTCATAGATGAGAGTAAAAATCTTATCGATGAAGTTGTTGTGGGCATCTTTAAAGCCCCCCGGTCTTACACAGGCGAAAATGTGGTGGAAATATCCTGTCATGGATCGCCTTATATTGTTGAAAAAATTATAACTCTCTTTTTAGATACAAAACGAGTGAGTTATGCTCATCCGGGTGCTTTTACGCAAAGAGCTTTTTTAAATGGGAAATTAGATCTTGTCCAAGCTGAAGCGGTTGCCGATTTGATCGAGTCGGATAATGCTTTCCAACATCAGAGCGCTTTAAAACAATTACGCGACGGTTTTTCCAAAGATCTTACTCAGCTTCGCGAAAAACTCATTCATTTTGCCTCTTTATTGGAATTGGAGTTAGACTTTTCAGAAGAAGATGTAGAATTTGCAGACCGCCAAGAAATCAAAACTTTAGTACTTGATTTAAAAAATACAATTACTAAATTGCTTCATTCCTTTCGTTTCGGTAATGTGATTAAAAAAGGAGTTGCCGTGGCTATAGTTGGCAAGCCTAATGCGGGCAAATCAACTCTTCTAAATGCCTTATTAAACGAAGAAAAAGCCATCGTTTCCGATATACCCGGCACAACCAGAGACCTTATAGAAGATCAAATTAATATACAAGGCATCCATTTTCGTTTTACGGATACGGCTGGCTTACGCCAAACTGGTGACAAAATAGAACAATTGGGGATAAAAAAAACTCAGTATGCTATGGAAAAAGCCGATATTATTTTACATATCTTTGACCTAAGTCAAGATCAATTAGATATTCCAAATTATTTTAAAAAATTAGAAAAAAGGAGAAAGCCTTTTTTGCTTCTTGCCAATAAAGTTGATTTATGCAAAGACGATTTTATACCTTCCAAACACCTACTTTCTATTTCGGCTAAAGAAAAAAAAGGCATCGAAAAATTGAAAACTTGTTTAGTAGATTTGATAAAAACACAAGATGTAAAAATTCAAAATACGGTTATAACCAATGCCCGCCATTATGAAAATTTGAAACACACCATATCTGCCCTTGAAGCTGTTTTAGAGGGCATAGATCGACAAATCACCAGTGATTTTCTGGCTTTAGACCTCCGAAATGCTTTGCGTTATTTGGGTGAAATCACTGGAGAAATCACTACTGATGATTTATTAGACACTATTTTTAGTAAATTTTGCATTGGGAAGTAAGTTTATTTATAAGGTGTTTTATTTTTAAGTCAAATAATATTTAAGAAGCTTTCCCAGATTTGATAATCAATCAAATAAAAAAGTTATTTTTATAGAAAATTGTTAATTAACAACTTATAAAAAACGATATTATAGTGAAAGTTTAAAGGTTTTTTAAAGAGATCAAGTACAAGTATTTTTTACTTGTAAAATTTAGAGTATATATATATTCAATTTATATTTATTATATTGATAATCAAATATTTATACTATATTAGTTTTTTTCATTAAATTCAATACCAAAAAATCAAAATTACATAACATATTGATTATCAATATAATTTAAGTCTATTAATTCGGTATCCTTTGTACAAAAAAATTATGCCAGTAATATTAAATGTATAATGGTATTATTATATAAGAAAAATTCATTCTTATTTTCAATGAGTTAAAGTCCCTAAAATCTTTTTTATTTGGGGTGACTACATGTTTCAGGTGTTTTCTGAAAATTGCAACAATATTAAAAGTAGTAGGGACATGACTTGCTTAAAAATTAAATTAAAAGAGTATAAATTATATCTTTGTAATTTAAAAAAACATCTATTTTAATAGTTTAAAACTCACTTTGCTTTAGTATATTTAAACAATTTTTTATGAAAAATACTAGGTTTCAGGTATTTTAATTAATTTTTTATTCACTTTTATTTTTTTAATTTTATTATGCTACTAACCATTTTATTAGAACTTTCGGGTAATCTAACAACTTTAGGTCCGGGTATAGGGTCTGGTTTAGCTGTTGTTGGGGCTGGTATAGGTATAGGTCGTATTGGCGCTAGTGCTGTAGAATCTATGGCTCGTCAACCTGAAATGGCTGGTCGTCTTCAAACTGCTATGCTTATTGCTGCGGCTTTAATAGAAGGTGCAGCCCTTTTTGCTATTGCTGTTTGTTTTTTATTAGGAAGCTAATTAAAGCTGAAAAATTTATAAGCATGTCACTTGAAAAAAGATTTTAGGGACTTTAATTCATTGATAATGAAGATAAATTTTTCCGAGATAATAATAGCAATGCTATAATTGTAAAATTTGAGGATAAAAAGCGTAGGGGTTGCCTACGCTTTCCTTGTTTTATAAGTATTTCATAAAAATATTTAATTTTATAAAACTATGAGACTGTTTTGTTATAATATTAACGGCATAAGAGCAGCATTGAAAAAAGATTTTATTCAATGGCTTCAAATATCTGCTCCTGATGTACTTTGTTTACAAGAGATAAAAGCTTTAGAAAATCAGGTTGATCTTAATATTTTTAGAGATGTAGGCTATCATGTCTATTGGCATCCGGCTGAACGAAAAGGCTATAGTGGTGTTGCTGTTTTGAGCAAAATAAAAGCCACAAAAGTTAACTATGGAATTGGAAATGATAATTATGATCATGAAGGTCGATTTATCCATATAATTATTAATAATTTTGATTTGGTTAATGTTTATTTACCTTCTGGAAGTATGGGAGAACATCGTCAAAATATTAAATATGAATGGCTTGACCTTTTCTATGATTATTTACAAACTTTAAAAAATACAAAAAAACAGGTTATTGCTTGTGGCGATTTTAATATTTGTCATCAACCTATAGATATTCATAACCCCATAGCTAATAAAAATACATCTGGTTTTTTACCAGAAGAACGAAAGTGGATGTCACAACTCTTTTCCAATGGATATATCGATACTTTTCGTTCTTTAAATCCTGATCAACAAGCTTATACATGGTGGTCCTATAGAGCCAGAGCTAAAGAAAAAGACTTGGGATGGCGGATAGATTATTTTGCTATTTCTGAAAATTTAAAAAGTAGAATTCAGCGTGCCAGTATATTAAAAGAAATTGGTTTTTCAGATCATTGCCCAATACTATTGGAATTAAATACTGCTTTATAAATCTAAAATAGGATAATGCATGTGCTATTTTTTACTCGATTATCTAGAAAAGATTCATTTTCTATAAAATCAATATGTTAAACCTTTCAAAAATAGCTATAATTGAAGTCCAATAGCAATACCAATATTTTTCTTTGCTTTACTATCATTTGTTAATCCACCTATGAGACCACTAATAAAAGAGGTAGGTATTGCAAGTGTTCCTATAAGAATAAGAGGATATATATATTGATCACTTGCTGCAATAATACCTAAAATTCCAGTAGCCAAACCCAATCCACCGTACAAAAAAAAATGGTTTCTTTTTTTTCTATGCTTAATGGCTAAATCTAAATAATAGTTAATTTTTTTATCTTCACCGGAATAATTTAATACATTAAAACTCATCTTATTTAACCAAAGTATTTCTCGAGGAGCATAGGTATTAATAAATTTAAACTTTTGGGAACTAGATTCTACAAAAGTAGTCTGAGAAAAACAAGTAGATTTAAAAGATACTAATACTAAAATAATAAAAAGTAGTTTTTTCATTGTTGTTTAGAGTCAAATTAAATATAAAAATTATAAACTTTTCCAAAAAAAGAATTACTTATGTTACTATCTAAAAATTATAATATAGTATAGCATTATAGAGTTTTTTTATTAAAAATATATTGAAAACCAAATGTTTAGAGTTTCTATAAAAAAACTTTGTATAGTATTATTAACTAAATAGTTTCCAATTCAAATAAGGGTTGATCAAACTCTACTGGTGAAGCATTATCAGCAAGAACTTTAAGAACTTTACCTTCTACTTCAGATTCAATTTCATTAAATAATTTCATAGCTTCTATAATACCAACTACATCACCAGCTTTTATGATATCACCTACTTTTATAAAAGGATCTGCATCAGGACTGGAAGATGTATAAAATGTACCTATCATAGGAGAATTAACAGTAATAGTATTTTTGGAGTTAGAAGCTATTTTAGGTGGTGCAGGAGGTGGAGGTATAATATTTGCGGGAGATTTATTTACATTATCGGCTATTTGGGTTGGAGCAGAGACAATATATTCTTCTTTAATAGTCTCTGTTCTATGTTTTTTTATAGACAATTCTATTTTATTTGTTTTTAAGCTAACTTCTGAAAGTCCAGATTTTGAAATAAATTCTATGAGTTCTTTTACCGCCTTTAAGTTCATGTTGTATACTAAAAATTTGATGATTAAAACTGAAAACTAATTTTAATTATTATAAATTAAATAGAAACCACACTTATTTATTATTTTTTAATATCTATAAGCTTTATTATACTTTTACTCTTTCACTATAACTTCGGGTACGTGTATCTATTTTTATTTTTTCATCTTGATCAACGAATAATGGAATTTGTATTTTGGCTCCTGTTTCTAAAGTAGCTGCTTTAGTTGCTGTGCCTACAGTATCACCCTTTATTCCAGGCACTGTCTGGGTAACCTCTAAAATAATGAAAGGTGGTAATTCACAAGTTAAAGCAAGTTCTTTTTCAACATGATAAAGAATTTCAACTTCTTGTCCTTCTTTAATGAGATCATAATTTTCAATTAATCTTTTGGCTAAAGTTATTTGCTCAAAACTATTCATATCCATAAAATGATACCCTAGATCATCTTTATAAAGGTATTGATGTTTGCGACGCTCTATTCTTGCTGTTTTAATTTTTACCCCAGAACTAAAAGTATTATCTACAACTTTTCCTGTATTCAAGTTTTTTAATTTAGTTCTTACAAAAGCAGGTCCCTTGCCTGGTTTAACATGCTGAAACTGGGTAATAGTATAAATATCATTATTCCATTCTATACACAATCCATTGCGAAAATCTGCTGTTGTCTCCATTTATATAGTTGAATTTATATTGAAAAAAGGATTTTTTAAATATTTAGTTCATTGATATAGCAATACTATTTGAAATATTTGGAAAAGGTTTATTTTCAATATCAATAAGTTAAACCCTTCAAAAATCCTTTTTCAAGCGAAGTGCTTATATTTAGAAAATATTCTCTCCTTATTTTTAATAGTAAGGCTATAAATTTAATTTATTAAAATAAAATGAAAAAATTAATATAAAGTGTTTAAACTAAACTTAAATTATGCCTTTACTTTGGTATTTGATACAATATTACTTTTTTTCTATTAAAGCTAAAATATTTTTTTATCAAAAAAAATATAGCTATATTAAATAGCCCATTTTAAATAGGTTGCTCCAGAAGTAAACCCTCCTCCGAACGCTGAAAGTACTAAATTATCACCTTTTTTTAATTTTTCTTTATAATCCCAAAGACAAAGAGGAATAGTTGCTGAAGTTGTATTTCCATAATCAAAAATGTTGACCATAACTTTTTCCATATCTAATTCCATAAATTTAGCAACACTTTGAATAATTCGAAAATTAGCCTGATGAGGAACTAAATAAGCAATATTATTGCTGTCTAATTTATTTTTTAACATGATTTGCTCAACAGATTCTTTCATACGGGTAACAGCATGTTTAAAAACTATTTTTCCATTTTGGCGGATAGTATGTTCTTTATTTTGAATGGTCTCCATAGATGGCGGTTTACGACTTCCACCAGCCAACATACACAAGTGCTCTTCTCCCTTACCATCTGCCCTAAAATAAGAATCTATAATATAGTTATCATCTTTAGCAGGCTCTAAAAGTACTGCCCCAGCTGCATCTCCAAAAAGAATACAGGTTGTACGGTCTGTATAATCTACGATGCTTGACATTTTATCAGCTCCAATAACAACAACTTTTTTATAAGCACCTGATTCTATATACTTTACTCCTGTTTCTAAAGCATATAAAAAACTACAACAAGCGGCTTCAATATCAAAACCAAAAGAATTTTGTGCCTTTATACCTGAAGCAATAATATTTGCAGTAGCAGGGAAAAGCATATCCGGAGTTACAGTAGCACATAATACAAGGTCTACATCGTCAGGATTAGTATTGGTTTTTTCTAATAGTTTTTGGGCTGCCTTAATACCCATATAAGAGGTTCCTAAATTATCGCCCTTTAAAATGCGACGTTCCTGAATGCCTGTTCGCTCTAAAATCCATTCACTAGAAGTGTTTACTATCTTCTCTAAATCAAAATTAGTAAGAACATCATCTGGTAAATAGTTGGCTACACCTGTTATACTTGCCCTGACTTGATTCATTAAATTATAAAATTAGTTAAAATTAAGATATTTCAATCCAAAATATTTTTTAAAACTGAAAAAATTACTAAAAATACATTTTTTAATTTTATCCTATGTATCAGTGTCATTATCTTTCTTTTCTATAAGCGCTTTGCCTCTATAATGCAATTGTCCTTCAACCAAATAGGCATGATGACGTAAATGCGTTTCTTTGGTAACAGAACAAACAGTAATAGCTGGTGTGCTTAGTTTAATGTGCGTACGCCTTTTATTTCTTCTTTGTTTAGAAATCTTGCGCTTTGGATGTGCCATTTAAATTATTTTTTAGATTAAAAAATTATATCAAAATCGAAAATTTAGTTCTAATTATATACGAAAAAACGAAAATAGTATGATTTTTTTGAAAAATCATCAACTTTTTCAAATATTCATGTCCTAAAGGATAATATTTAGTTTAAAATTACAATATAGTTCAAATAAATTTTAGTTTTATAATTTTTTTATAATCATAGTCAAAATATTTATTACAAGTTAATAAAATCTTAAAGTTTCTAAAACTTATCTAAATTATAAAAATAATTATTACTTCACAATTAATTTAAATATCTAATGTATTTCTTTTTAGTTGATATACTTCTTATTTTATTATTTAATTTTGAATAATTTATTTTTTGATTATCTTTGGAAATTAATCTATAAGCAGTAGTTAAAGTTATTGTTATAATTTAACTTTCATTGTTCTGCACAGGGCCCATAGCTCAGTTGGTTAGAGCACCTGACTCATAATCAGGTGGTCGAAGGTTCAAGTCCTTCTGGGCCCACTTTATTTATAGAAGTTATTTAAATAACTTCTTTGTAAAAAAATACAAGGTTATGTTTTTGTCCTTTTTGTCAAGGTATATCCTTACAAATGTGATACACTGACCGCCCTTTAATCTAATTTAGAGGCTATAATTAGGCGCTTCACGTATAATTTGAATATCATGAGGATGATTTTCTTGAAGACTTGCTTGTGTGATTTTGATAAATTTAGCTTGCTGAAGAGAAGGAATATTTTTAGTGCCAGTATAACCCATACCTGTCCTTAATCCACCTACCAACTGATGAAGGACCTCGCTAACTTGTCCTTTAAAAGGCACTCGTCCCACGATTCCTTCAGGTATCATTTTTCTTCTATCTTGTCGATGGCTTTGAAAATAACGATCTTTACTACCTTTTTCCATAGCTTCAACAGATCCCATACCTCTGTAAACTTTATATTTTCGACCTTCATAGAGAAGAACTTGACCCGGTGCCTCTTCTGTTCCTGCAAATAAAGAGCCTATCATGACACTACTTGCCCCGGCAGCAATAGCTTTTGTGACATCTCCAGAAAAGCGAATACCACCATCAGAAATCACAGGCATATTAAGTTTTCTAGCTATTTCACTAACGCTTAAAACAGCTGAAAGCTGAGGCATACCAATACCTGCAATGACTCGTGTCGTACAGATGCTACCAGGTCCTATGCCTACTTTTAGACCATTTACACCTGCTTTTATAAGTTCCTCAGCTGCTTCTTTTGTTACAATATTTCCGACAATAATTTGAATATCTTTATGCGCTTTTCTAATTTCTTTAAATTTATCAATTACAATTTTAGAATGTGCATGTGCTGTATCTATGACAATAACATCTACATTAGCTTTTTTTATTACTTCAATGCGATCTAAAGTATCTGTACCAACTCCAACGGCTGCCCCAACTCGCAAACGTCCTAAAGAATCTTTACAAGCATTTGGTTTGTTTTTATTTTTCAAAATATCTTTATATGTAATTAGGCCGATAAGTTTATAATTATTATCTACAATAGGTAGTTTTTCTATCTTATTGGCTTGTAATATATCCGAAGCAGATTCTATATCCACATATTCTTTAGCTGTTTTAATATTATCACGTCCTTTGGTCATGAGTTTGCTGACAGGCGTATTGCCCTTTTTGTGAAATCGAATATCTCTATTGGTAATAATTCCTACTAAGGTATTAGCTGTATCAACAACCGGAATACCACCTATACGATATTCATTCATAATATCATCGGCTTTTTTGACAGTATCGTTGGGATTTAAGGAAATAGGGTCTGAAATCATACCACTTTGATACCGTTTTACTTTCCTAACTTGATGGGCTTGTTCTTTGATAGTCATATTTTTATGTATAAACCCTATACCACCTTCTAAAGCAATAGAGGTAGCTAAATTAGATTCAGTAACCGTATCCATAGCCGCTGAAATAAATGGAATATTAAGATCTATATCTCTGGTTAAGTGAGTTTTTATATTAATTTCATGAGGAAGATATTCAGAATAGCTAGGTAATAAAAGTACGTCATCAAAGGTCAAAGATTCAAATAATATCTTATTTTGTATATTCATGGGAAAATAAAGTAAGGTGAAATGATAATTATAAAATAAAAGCCTTTCTTATAATTTTTGAAAGACATATTTATTTTTTTTAGTTCATTAGAAAATTGGAAAGAATCATAACCGTTGTCATCAGAGTAAATCCAATGCCTATCATCCATTGGGTAGCATTAAAACGGTTATTCATAGTTCTTTCCATAGTTTCAAAACGTAAATTTGTCTGTTTCATTTGTTCTTCAAAGCGTTTATCTACGGCTTCAAAGCGTTTATCCATAGCCCTTTCCATAGCTTCAAAGCGTTTATCCATAGCCCTTTCCATAGCTTCAAAGCGTTTATCTACGGCTTCAAAGCGTTTATCCATAGCCCTTTCCATAGCTTCAAAGCGTTTATCTACGGCTTCAAAGCGTTTATTTACGGCTTCAAAGCGTTTATCCATAGCATCTATATTTTGCTTCATCAAAATCGTCAGGCTTTCTATTCGCTCCTCCACTCGGACAATACGTTCTAATAATCTCCTTTCATAGCTCACTCCATTTAATTGATTGGGCAAATTTTGAAAATGTTGTTTGACAACTTTTAGGATAACTTGTTCTAATTCTTTCTCCTGTTCAGGTGCTAAAGTCATTTTTTGAATGGTTAATAATTAGTTTATAAATTAATGAATTACAAATTAAGTCTTATATTTTTCTAAATTTAGAGTTTTTTATGACTTGGACAATACGATAATCTTAAGTTTATGAAGGTATCATATAGTCATCCCAAACAAAAATAAAAACCCTTTTTCAATTGACAAGACTACAATAGCAAAGCTATAAATTAGTCTTTAGTCCACTTATTGTGCCACCTATTACATCTATTTTTGCTCCCGTTACTGTGCTTAAACAATTTTTTACTTCTAATAAACGACATAAACCTAAAAATGCAAAAATAATAGCCTCTTTAAATTCTATGATTTCTTTAAGAGGTAAAATAATTTTCCAATTTGGATTTTGTTGTTTTAAAGTTTCTATTAAAAAATGATTATAAGCACCACCTCCTGTTATTAGAAGCTGTTTAGGTTGTTCTTTTTGATCTTCAATCCCATTTAATACTTTAGTAATTTGATCAGAAATATGTTGATTGAAAGTTGCTAAAAGATGCTTGGTATTTTTACCTTTAAGTTTTTCTAAAACCCATTTTTCTACTCCTTCTCTAGCTAATGATTTTGGAGGATTAAGACAATAAAAAGGTAATTGGTTAAGGTTATTTAACAAAATTTTATCAACTTTTCCTGTTTTAGCAAATTCTCCATTGTAATCAAAAGGATACCCTAAGCGTTCACTAAGTTCATTTAAAACCATATTACAAGGGCAAATATCGAAACCTATTCTCTTTTTTTTATACCGATAAGAAATATTAGCAATACCTCCTAAATTAAGAACGGCTCTATAAGACCCAAAAAGATAATCATCGCCAAGCGGTACCAAAGGTGCTCCTTGTCCTCCGACTAATACATCTAACATTCTAAAATTGCTGATGACTTTTAGTCCAGTAACCGCAGCAATAGCTTCTCCATGACCGATTTGAGTTGTTAATTTTTTATCAGGTTGATGAAAAATAGTGTGTCCGTGGCTGGCGATAAATTGAGGCTTAAAAGGAGTTTCATTTAGAAGATTTTGGACTTTTTCACCCATGAAAATGCCCAAATCTTTATCTAAACATAAGAAGTCAAAAATAGATTGTTGACTAATATTTACTAAGCGAGATTTTAGTTGATTGGGGTAAGGATAAGTTTTTGTGGCATAGACTTTAAAAGACCATTGGTCTAATAATTCCTTATTTTTATTCCAATAGAAATCAACACAAGCAATGTCTAAACCATCTAAAGATGTTCCTGACATTAAACCTAAAACTTTGTATCGATTGGTCATAGTATTTTTCAATCAAAATTAAAATACCGGTTAAAACCTTTCAATAATTAATGAAAATGATAATTTTGAAAATCAATTTGTAGGTTAAGATAATATAAATATTTGGTTATCAACACTAAAAAACTATAAATTTGACTTTACAGTTTAATACCCTTTTCTTTAGCTCTTTTTAAGACATCTGAAATACCATTTTTATTGATAGTTCGTAAAGTAGAAGCAGCAACTTTAAGGGTAATCCATTCACCTGTTTCAGGGACAAAAAACCGTTTTGTTTGAATATTTGGATAAAATTTACGTTTCGTTTTATTATTGGCATGAGAAACACGGTTTCCCGACCTTGGTCTTTTTCCTGTAATTTGACAAACTTTAGACATCTGGTAATATAACTATTAAATTATGAACTATAAATTATTAAAAATCCCAAATTTACATTATTAATACATTTGATTTGATTTTTAAGGTCAAAAAACTTCTTTAAGGTTGTTAATTCTCTAATTTGAGATTTCATAATTTTGGAATGTTTTTATATTTAGTATTTTAACTTATTGGTTTTCAACGTTCTTTTTTTTTATTATATAATAATTTATAATCAAAATATATGGCTGGCATTTATATCCATATTCCTTTTTGCCGTAAAGCCTGCACCTATTGTGATTTCCACTTTAGTACTAAGCAAAACTATATGGATGATATGGTTAAAGCTATTTGTCAAGAAGCTGTTTTGCGTTCTAATTATCTTAATCAAAAAGTTGAAACAGTTTATTTTGGAGGAGGTACGCCATCATTATTAAATGCCGATCAACTCAATAAAATCGTTAAAACCTTAAATCAGAATTTTGATTTGGCTCAACACTTAGAAGTTACTTTAGAAGCCAATCCTGAAGATTTAACTTTTGAAAAACTACACAGTTTCCGGCAAACCTTAATTAACCGTTTAAGCATTGGAGTTCAGTCTTTAAATAATGATATTTTGCGTTTTTTTAACCGGAATCATAACGCAGATTTAGCTTTAAAAAGTATTCAACTGGCACAAAACGAAGGTTTTAAAAATATAAATGTGGATTTTATTTTTGGCATTCCAAAATTGTCTCTCTGTAATTTTTTCAAAGATGTACAAAAAATAATAGCTTTAAATATTCCACATCTTTCTGTATATGGCTTGACTGTAGAACCCCAAACGGCTTTATATCATCAAAAACAAACCAAACAATTTCTACCTCTTGACGACGAAATTTTTGCAGAACACTATAAAAAGCTGGTTTATTTTCTGAAAAAACACGATTATGAGGCTTATGAAATTTCCAACTATGCTCGTAATCAATCCTATGCCCAACACAATACAAATTATTGGAAACACAAACCCTATTTGGGACTCGGTCCAAGTGCACACTCCTATAATGGACATTCAAGACAAGTTAATGTTTCAAATAATAAGCTCTATATAAAAAATTTAACTAAAAAAAAACTTCCATGCCAAATAGAATATCTTTCTAAAAATCAGAAAATTAATGAATATCTTTTAACTGCTTTGCGTACCAAATGGGGCTACGATAATCGTATAGCAAAAAAGAATTATGGTTATGATATTTTTAAAAAGCAACCCAAAAAAATAGAGAATTTTCAGAAGCAAGGTTTACTAAAAGTAGAAAATGAGATGCTAACTTTAACCCTTGAAGGTAAACTTTTAGCTGATACAATTACGGAAAGTTTTTTTGTAATTGGGAATTGAGCATTAGAAAATATAGTAAGGTTCAATTACAAAATCTAACATATAATAAATACATTTATAAAGGTAATACCTTAACTTTGCAAGGTCAGTGGTTTAGTAAATATTATTAATATTCTGATAATCAAATATTTATAATTTTTAAGTCTTATATTTTAATATGTTGATTTTCAGTATTCTAACTTTCTTAGTGCTTAGATTATTGATAAACATAATATGTTAACTTTGTTCTGAATAATAGTTCAAAATGTTTAAAAAAAACCCATATATTTGTAAAATATTATATATTTAAATTGGTGATTTTCAATTTAATAAAAATTAAAAATGACTGTTTGATTTGTAAAATATTGAACTAAATAAGTAGGGTAGGGGTCTTTAAAAAATATGACTTTTTGTTTATTTGAAAAAACGATTTACTTTTAGTTCTAAAATTAACGTATTATGGCAAAAAAATTAATTCAATTTGATTGGGCTATCAAACGCTTGCTTCGCGATAAAGCAAATCATAGCATTTTAGAAGGCTTTATAAGTGAAATTTTGAAATTCGAGGTGTTTATTGACGCTATTTTAGATAGTGAAAGTAACCAACAAACAGCAGATGATAAATTCAACCGCGTTGATGTTTTAGTAAGAACAAAGTCTGGGGAACTGGTACTTGTCGAGATTCAAAATGATGCCGAAATAGATTATTTTCAACGTATGGTCTACGGGACTGCTAAACTTGGGGTTGAGCATATCAAACTTGGTCAAAATTACGGGAGTATCAAAAAGGTTTATTCTATTAATATTGTTTATTTTGATCTGGGGCAAGGTAAGGATTATATTTATCGGGGGGAGGTAAATTTTATTGGAGATCATCTCTATGATCATCTTGAGCCGTCTAAAAAACAACGTAAGAGATATACTATAAAAAATGTTAGTGATCTTTTTCCAAAATATATTCTATTGAAAGTCAATAATTTTAATGATATTTCTAAGACAACTATAGACGAGTGGATCTATTTTTTAAAACATAGTGAAGTTCCTGAAAATGTTAAAGCTAAAGGTTTGGAAAAAGCTAAAGAAAATTTAGCTGAAAGTGCCTTAGACGCTAAAGATAGAGCAGTTTATCAGCGTTATATGGAAAATAGAATGATTGAGAATAGTGTCAAAGAGACAGCTCAAATAGAAGGCTTTGAAAAAGGAATTGAAAAAGGAATTGAAAAAGGAATTGAAAAAGGAATTGAAAAAGGAATTGAAAAAAAAGAAATAGAAGCTGTACTTGGACTTTATAAGAATGGAATTTTAACACCTATCATCTCAAAATCACTTAATATTTCTATAGGGCGAGTCCAAGAAATTATAAAATCAAGAACTATCTAATAACCTATTTCAATAAAATAAGATACAAAAAAACTAATAAATAAGTTACAAATAATGACAAATTAGACAGCCCATATCCTCGGGTTTTTAAACGTTTTGAAGATATACGTAACTTGTCTTCAAGTTGTTTTAAAAAAATTGCTATACTATTTTAAGAAAGCGCTGATAATTTAATTATGAATCATAACCTATGGATTTATTTTGGTATTTTGCTCTATATGGTGGCTTTGTCTGCCTGCCAAAATACAGGAAAAACAGAACCAGTAAAGTTACTTGGAAAAGTTAATGATAGAATGTTATACCAGTCTGATTTTGAAGATTGGCTAGAAGAAACAAAACATACTAAAGACAGTAGTTATTTAGAAGAATTTGTAAAATCATGGCTTATTAAACAATTAATCATTCAGAAAGCGCTCAATGACGATAAAATTGACCAAAAGAATATCAAAAAAAAAGTAACAGAATATCAAAATACCCTACTTGTTCATGAATATCAAAAAGTATATATTGAAAAAAATTTAGACACAACTATTACCCAAAAAAATATAGAAGATTACCTTGAAACTAATCAGTCACATTTAGCACTTAAAGATGATTTAGTAAAAGGAATTATTATTAAAATTAGAAGAACAAAGTATGCTGAAGTAGCTAAAATTAAACGTCATATAGAAAAACAAGATTTAACTTCTATAAGTCCTAATTTTATAGAGGAAGTGATTAAGATTTCAGAAGATTATCGTTTTTTTACCGAAAATTGGGTGTTTTTTAATACATTGTATTTTATGTTACCACGCCTTTCTCCAGAACATTCCTTAAATATTGTTAAAAGTAAAAAACTACATACCCTTCGAAATTCAGATTATATCTTCTTAGTAAAAATAATAGATTATAGGCTTACCGGTGAAATTCCACCGCTTAATTTTGTAAAAAACCGGATTAAAAATAATATCATTAATAAAAGAAAAAGTCAACTTATTGAACAATTAGAAAATGACATTCAAAAAAATGAAAAAGAGAGCTATCAAATTTATCTTAATAAGTAGTTTGTTAGGATTAACTTTAATGGTTTTTCCAACTTTAGCCCAAGGGCAAGGACAAGTTATTGACAAAATTATAGCGCGAGCTAATGATTATATTATTTTAAAATCAGATTTGGAATATGCTTATCAAAATCTTTTAGCCGGAGGACAACCCGTTCAAGAAGAAGATAAGTGTGAGATATTAAGTGAATTGATTAAAAGTAAAGTTGTTTTAGCAAAAGCTGAAATAGATTCTATTGTCGCAGATCCTGGTGAAATAAAAGGAGAACTTGATAGAAGAATGGCCTATTTTATTAGTCAAGCTGGCGGACAAGAAAAATTAGAAAGCCATCTAGGAAAAACGGTTGATCAACTTAAAGAAGAATTGAAAAGTCAAGTTGAAGAACAATTAATTGTTCAAAAAGTTAGACAAGAAATCAATAGTGCTATTAATGTCAGACCTAGGGAAATCCAAAAATACTTTAATGACAATATGAAGAGAAATCCACCATTTTATCCTTTAGAAGTCGAAGTTGGTGAAATTGTTAAATATGCAGAAATTAGTAATAAACAAAAAGATGAAGTTTTTAAAAAACTTTTTGATCTTAAAAAACGAATCTTAGCAGGTGAAGATTTTGGAATACTTGCTGGTGAATATTCCGAAGATTTTTCTAATGCTTCTAAAGGTGGTGAATTAGGCTGGTTTAATAGAGGAGAGTTGGCACCTGAATTTGAAGCAACAGCACTGACTATGGAAATCAATGAAATTTCCGATCCCGTAGAGACCGAATTTGGCTATCATCTTATTCAGCTTTTAGGGCGTAAAGGTAAGCGTTTTCAGACACGTCATATTCTTATACGTCCTCAATCCAGTGTTTTAGATATAGAAAGAACCCAAAAAAGTTTAGACAGTTTACGAAACTTATTGGCAGAAAACAAATCCCATTTTGAAATTATTGCCTTTGCTCATTCTGATGATCGAGTGACAAAATCGAATGGTGGTTTTTTTAAAAATTCCCGAACAGGTAGCCTTTTTCTTTCTACCGACCTTTTAGAACCCAGTGTGTTTTTTGTTGTAGATACGATGAAAGTAGGTTCTATATCAAAAGCGCTTAGATATAGAACTGATGATGGAAAAGAAGCTGTTCGAATCATTTATTATAAAAGTCAAATACCAGCGCATTATGCCAGTTTAGATATAGATTATGAAAAAATATATAATCTTGTTTTGTTGGAAAAACAACAAAAAGCCTTTGATAGATGGGTACAAATTGCCATTGAAGAGGTCTTTTTTGAAATAGATTCTGATTATAAAGACTGTGGTATTTTGGATAAATTAAAAATTAAGAATTAAGAAAGGATATACGATGAAAATTAAACTATTGATAATACTACTTCATAGTTAATTTTACTCAAGTAATACTATTTAATCATGATAGAATTATTGACAATAAAAGAAGCAAGTCAGTGGGCAAGTAAATATTTAAAAAAGAACATTACTAACTCTAATATATCGTATTTAATTCAATATGGAAAAATTAAAAAATATAATAAAAATGGAAATACCGCCATCAATCAGTCAGTACGATTTAATTGCTTATTATAAAAGTTATAATGGACAAAGAGAATCTAATTGGAAAGAAAAACTTGGAAAAGACTTAAATTGGCAACTGTCTTTTGATAATCTGAAAGAAAAAGATACAACAAAGCATATTCATAGGCTACATCCATATAAAGGAAAATTTATCCCACAGCTTGTAGAGTATTTTTTAGATAGTCATACCGATAATTTTAAAAAGAAAGTTTATTTTAAACAAGGAAGTTGTTTACAAACTTATGTTACGCAAGAAGTAAAAAGTGAGGGCAAAATTGTCTAATTTTGGTTCAGTAAAGCGCTTTTGTTAAATTTAATTTAGTTGTTTTGGAAAAGTTATTGGATTTATATACGGACTATTTGATTCCTAATTTTGGTCAAGCCACGGCCACTGGACTTGCCAAAGTGAGTGCTAATGCGGTTTCGCATGATAAAATTACGCGTTTATTGTCCTCTAATAATTTTACATCCAAAAATTTATGCTTGAAGGTTAAAGGTCTTTTTCGAAAATATGAACGAGAAGATAGTTGCCTAATTTTTGATGATACGATTATTAAGAAACCTTATACTGATGAGAATGAAATTACCGCTTGGCATTGGGATCATTGCTCAGGTTGTTCTGTTATATCGGTTTTTGCGATTTAAAAACGCATCAGGAAAAACGTAAATGCCCACTAACTAAAAATGAAATGATGCGTTCCATAATTCAAGTATCTTTACATAACAATTTGAAATTCAAATATATATTAGCTGATAGTTGCTTGGCTTCTATTGACAATATCAAATTTGTTAGTCAGAGCCCCAAACAGTTTATTTTTGATTTAAAAATGAATCGTTTAGTTGCCATGAATGAAACAGATAAGCAAACTAATAACTGGAATAGGGTTAAATCATTGGATATTAGAAAAAATACTCCTATAAAAGTATGGCTTAAAAATATGTCCGTACCTGTTTATTTAAATAAAGAGGTCTTTACAAACAAAGATGGCTCAACGGGAGAGAGATACTTAATTTCAAATGATTTTAACTTAACCGGTGAAGATTTTACTCGTCTCTACAAAAAACGGTGGAGTGTAGAAGTTTATCATAAAAGTTTGAAACAAAATGTTTCTGTTACTAAGTCGCCTACGCGTAAGGCACAGACCCAACGCAATCACTTTTTTGCAGCTGTCTGGGCTTTTATCAAATTAGAAAAACTGCGACTAGCTACTAAACTTAATCATTTTGCCCTGAAGTTAAAACTTTATACTAGAGCAAGTCAAGCTGCCTTTGAAGAATTAGAAAGCATCAAACAAGCCGCTGATAATACCAGTTGCGTAACATGAGTTAACTAACTATAATATGAAAAAGATTATTATTGCTATAGATGGTCCTGCAGGTTGTGGAAAAAGTTCTACGGCTAAAGCATTAGCTAAAAAACTCAATTATATTTATATCGATACAGGTGCTATGTATCGAGCCTTAACATATTATATGGTTAACCATCAACTTGTTGGAAAAGATAGATGTTTACATTTGAATCGTCAAAACCTTGAAGATATTAATATCACCTTTGTTTTTGATACTAATGATCAAACTTATAAAATAAGCTTAGATAATCATGTATTAGATGGTATTTTAAGAAGTGCTATTGTTGAAACTTGGGTTAATGAAGTGAGTAGCCAAAAAGTGGTACGAGAATTTTTGATAAATACTCAACAAAAAATGGGAGAAAATGGTGGTGTTGTTATGGATGGTAGAGATATTGGAACAGTGGTATTTCCGCAAGCAGAACTCAAAATATTTTTAGAAGCTTCTTTAGATATACGTTTACAAAGAAGGCAAAGACAACTAAGACAAAGCGGAATCATAGAAAGTGTTAAAAGTTTACGAGATCGTTTGCAAAGGCGAGACGAAGGCGATAAAAATAATCCTGTTACACCTTTAAAACAAGCTAATGATTCTATTTTAATTAATACAGATAAACTCAGTTTTCGAGAACAAGTAGATTGTATTTTTGAAAAAGCTTTATCTATAATTGAAAAATGAATAGTTGTGACTTGAAAGTGAATTATTCACTTTCAAATCATATAACCCAATAATCTATAATATAAATTGAACAGCCTATTTATTAGGTTGTTTTAATATTCCTAAAAATCATGATAGCAAAAACTTTTGGCTATTCTATCATAGGGGTAGAGGCTTTTAAAATCACTATTGAGGTTAATATTATTTCTGGCACCAATTTTCATATTGTTGGTTTGCCGGGAAGTGCTGTTAGAGAAAGTCAACAGCGAGTCGAATCTGCCATTCGACATTACAACTATAAAATGCCTCGTTATAAAGTTGTTGTTAATTTAGCCCCTGCTAGTATACGTAAAGAAGGTGCTTGTTATGATTTGCCTATTGCATTGGGTATTCTGCAAGCTTCAGGACAACTTATAAGTGATAAAATTGAAGATTATGTTATCATGGGTGAATTGGCTTTAGATGGTCAAATTAGATCGATGAAAGGCGCTTTACCTATGGCTATACGTGCTTCAAAATCAAAATTTAAAGGTTTTATGTTGCCTAAAGAAAATGGTAAAGAAGCAGCTATTACCAATAAAATAGACATTATAGGTGTTGAAAATATTCAGCAAGCTATTAATTTTTTCGAAAAAAAAGAAAACATTAATCCTATTCATTCGGATGTAGAACAATTATTTTTTAGAAAACAACAAAATCATAGTCATGATTTCTCTTTTGTTCAAGGTCAAGAAAATGCTAAAAAAGCCTTAGAAGTAGCAGCAGCAGGTGGACATAATTTAGTTTTAATTGGTCCACCAGGTGCAGGTAAAACAATGTTAGCTAAATGTTTACCTTCTATATTACCTCCACTTACTTTTGAAGAAGCTTTAGAAACGACAAAGGTTTATTCGGTTTCGGGAAGGCTAAACAGAGATATGGCTTTGGTTACTCAACGTCCCTTTCGCTCACCTCACCATAGTATTAGTGACGCTGCATTGATAGGTGGGGGAATTAATGCCCAGCCCGGAGAAATATCTATGGCCCATAATGGTGTTCTATTTTTGGATGAACTACCAGAGTTTCGTCGTAGTGGACTCGAGGTTTTAAGGCAACCTTTAGAAGATAGAATTGTCAATATTGATAGGGTTAAGTTTAGTGTCTCTTTTCCTGCTAACTTTATTTTAATTGCCAGCATGAATCCTTGTCCTTGCGGTTATTACAATCATCCAACTCGAGATTGTACTTGTTCTCCTATGTCCGTCCAAAAATATATTAATAAAATTAGCGGACCACTTTTAGATCGAATCGACATCCAGTTGGAAATTAAACCTGTAGCCTTTGAAGATATTTCCAAAAATAAGATAGAAGAAAAAAGCCAATCTATACAAACCCGAATAGTTAAAGCAAGAGAAATTCAAAAACAGCGCTTTAAAGACAAAAAAAATATTTATTCCAATGCTATGATGGATACGCAACATCTTAAAACATACTGTCTATTAGATTCTAACTCTCTGGCTTTATTAAAAAAAGCTATGGATAAACTTAAACTTTCAGCACGGGCCTATACCCGAATTGTTAAAGTCGCCCGTACCATAGCCGATCTCAATGGCATTAAAAATATTAACAACCAACATATTGCTCAGGCGATTTATTATCGAAATTTAGATAGAGAAATATGGGGAGGATAATTTAACGATAATTTGGCTTTATGATTATTCTAAAAAATAACCTAATTTTAGATATTTTCTTAATTTGATCATTACTTGTGTAACACTACCATTTTAATCAACAGTTGGTTTAGAACTTAGGGGTGATAAAACAACACTTAACCTTCTGTCTCTCATAAACATCTTTTGCTCTATCTTAGAACAGTCTTCCAAAGCTTTAATAAACTCACCTAATATAACTTTACTATGCTCTTTATAGATAATTGTTCTACCTTGGAAAAAGATATAAACTTTCACTCTATTACCTTCTTTCAGGAAAGCACGTGCGTGTTTGATTTTAAAATTCAAATCGTGTTTGCTAGTGTTAGGCCCTAAGCGTATTTCTTTAACTACAATTTTTACAGTTGTACTTTTTAACTTTTTCTGTCGTTTTTTTTGTTCATATCTAAAACGCGAATAATCTATAATTTTACAAACAGGAGGATCCGTCTTGACTGATATTTCCACCAAGTCCAAGCTCATTTCATTTGCAATTTTTAGAGCTTCTTCAATAGTATAAATACCTGATTTCACGTCATCACCAACTAAGCGCACTGTTGGTGCTTTAATTAGTCTATTTATACGGTTTGTTTCTCCTGTGTTACGATGACGATTACTATAGTTCTGTCTAATATTTCTAATAAATCTAAATTGAAAAATATAATAATTGGACAAATATATGCATATATTATATCAAATTACAATAAAACTATATCGCTAAATTAACTATTTCTTTTTAGTATTTCTAATTTATATTAGTTTTGTTCGGTATTTATGCTCTAAGTATAAGACTATATAATGTTATTCTATATTTGAAAATATAGATATTTAATATCTGAATTTCTATAGTTTTAAAACTAAAAATCAGTTAGTTATATTTTTCTATTGTTCTATTAAAATTTAACTATGTAACCGTATAAAAAATCAAAGCTTGAAAATATCCTTTCTTTACTATATTATTTGATTAAGATATTTTATATTTATTTTTTACATTTTTTTAATTTCGAATATAATATTATTATGAATTGGCGTTCCATCTTAGCTCGTCCTTTTGCCGCCCATTTAATAAAAAAACAAAATAAATGGGCTAATAATCCAATTATTACGCAAACGGAAACTTTAAATCATCTTATTAAAAAATCAAAATACACTAGTTTTGGTAAAGATCATGAGTTTGAAAAAATAAAAAACTATGAAGATTTCAAAAAATATGTTCCTTTATATGATTATGAAGATCTTAAACCTTATATAGAACGAATAAGGCTTGGAGAAGCCAATGTTCTTTGGAAAGGTAGACCTTTATATTTTGCTAAAACATCCGGAACAACTTCAGGTGTTAAGTATATTCCAATTACAAAATCTTCTATGTCTAATCATATTGAAGGTGCTCAATATGCAATATTTAATTATATTTATAAAACAGGAAAAACAAAATTTTTAGATAGAAAATGGATTTTTTTACAAGGCTCTCCTGAACTTAAAAAAGAAAATGGTATTCATATAGGAAGATTATCAGGAATTGTCAATCACCATGTGCCTAAATTTTTAAAATCAAATCAACTTCCTTCCTACCAAACCAATTGCATAAAAGATTGGGAAACTAAACTCAATAAAGTTATTGAAGAAACTTTAATAGCTGACATGTCAGTTATTTCAGGCATCCCCCCCTGGGTACAAATGTATTTTGATAAAATCGTAAAACAGAAAAAAAAAACTATTTCTGAAGTTTTTCCAAATTTTTCATTATTTATTTACGGTGGTGTTAATTTTAAACCTTACCATAAAAAACTTATTAATACTATTGGAAAACCTATAGATTCTATAGAACTTTTTCCCGCTTCAGAAGGTTTTTTTGCCTACCAAGATGAACTTGAAGATGAAGGAATGTTATTAATTACGGGTGCAAATATTTTTTATGAATTTGTGGAAATGGATACTTATTTTAATGATAAGCCAAAACGAATAAGTTTAGAGAATATTGAAGTGGGGAAAAATTATGGTTTAGTTATTAGTTCTGATTCAGGACTTTGGGGTTATAAAATAGGAGATATTGTTAAATTCACAAGTAAGAATCCTTATAAACTTCTGGTAACAGGTAGAACCAAACATTTTATTTCAGCTTTTGGTGAACATGTTATTGCTGAAGAAATAGAACAAGCTATAGCTTATGCCTTAGAAAAACATCCGGAAACTGAAATTGTAGAATTTACGGTAGCCCCTCAAGTAAACCCAAAAGATGGAAAGCCACATCATCAATGGCTTATATCATTTTCTAAGAGACCTCAAAATTTAGGGCGATTTGCTTTAGATATAGATAATAAATTATGCTGTTTAAATACATATTACAATGACTTAATACAAGGACGTATTTTAAGGCCTCTTCGGATTTCTGCTTTACCTGTTCAGGCTTTTCAACTTTATATGGATTCTATTGGTAAGTTAGGTGGACAAAATAAGGTGCCTCGTTTGGCAAATAATCGTCAATTTGCAGATGGGGTTTTGGCTATGTTTCAAGCTAAATAGTCAAGCCTTAAAAACTCCTTTTAAAAAGAAAATTGATACTTGTTCATCATCCTTTTGAAGTTAAAAGAAGTTCTATTGACATCCCACAGAAAAAACATATAATAGCTTTTATAATGTTAATTTAAAGCCTTTTGAAATTAATAGTTTTTTAGATCAAGAGTTTAAAAAAGAATATTATAAAGAACCAAAAAACTTTGAAGAACAGGCTATTAATTTTATTGGTAGACCTTTGTATGAGGCATTTCTGAGAGGTTATACAATTAAACAATGGGAAAGAGATCCAAAAGATATTCCTGCTTCGGTGGTTAAAAGGTTTCCGTAAGATATTCCTGCTTCGGTGGTTAAAAGGCTTCCGTTTAGAAAAAATTATTCAGAATCTTATTTTTTTGATACTTGACAAGGTATACCTGTGAATGGTTTTACCGACATATTCAATAAACTGCTTTCATCTCCTAATATTACTCTCCAACTTAATAAAGGGCTTTCTTATAAACAATTTATGCTCCTAAGCCAGTGCAAAAGTTTAGAAAACTTGTCTTGAAATAATTGGATCTGAGCAAGCATATTTTTAGTCTTTGTCTTCTTTAGATGTGTATGCTTTAAGTAAATCCGTGTAATAGAGCTGTTTAAATTCTCATTCTAAAAATTTTCTATACAACTTCAAATAGGAACGCTTATTACATTTCTGGAAATCAAATAAAGTAGTCCTGCTGGGAGTCGAACCCAAATCTGAAGATTAGAAGTCTACTGTTCTATCCATTGAACTACAGGACTATGGGATAAGATAAATAATTTAAAATGTCGGGATAGCAGGATTCGAACCTGCGACCCCCTGGTCCCAAACCAGGTGCGCTAACCGGACTGCGCTATATCCCGAAAAATTTATATAAAGTTTTTTTATTGGCAGCGGAGAGAGCGGGATTCGAACCCGCGGTACCGCTTTTGACAGTACGACTGTTTAGCAAACAGTTCCTTTCGGCCACTCAGGCATCTCTCCTGTTTCCTAATTTGGACTATGTGAATCAAAAATTAGAACTAATGGCTAAGCTAAAATAAAATCTTAGATTCCAAACCCAAAATTTATTATTTAGTTTATCCAATGACAGTCTCTTTTACCTGTTTTATTTATCCTAAATTAAAATATTATTAAAATTCTACCAAACTAATCTAAAATGCAAAGTTAGTACTCTATTTTTATATTTTAAAGTTTTTTCAAAAAAATATTGCTTAATAACAACAATATTTACTTTAGATTTTATTCGATAATAAAAGTGTATATAAGTTTTATATTACCCTATTCTATTTAAAAAAATATTAATAAATGCTATTGATAATGAAAATTAAATATAATTTTATCATTTTTAATAAACGAAAACAGTTATTTCATGTAGATATTTCTCTGGTAAATTACGCCTTTGCCCTACTAATAAATAAACAGATATTCAGTATTAAATTTTTGATATATAAAATAAGAATTGCCGATATCATTAAGGAAAGTCAATCTACTTAATGGAAAATAAAGATTTTTTTTATATCTTTGACATTGGGAAGTTGAAATATTTTAGCAGTATTTATTAATCATGTCATTTGAAAGAAGGATTTTTAAAAAGTTTAACTAATTGATATTGATTGATTTTAAAAATGAATTTTTATGAGATAAAAATAGTATTGCTATAATAAAAACCCTAATGTCATGTCTAAACTCCTTATTTTATAGCTTTTTAATAAAACATGTACATTAATAAAATAATTCACAATCTATTATTGTTTAAACATACATAACTTTTACAGATATAGAAATAAAGTCCTATGGGAAATAATAAAATAAGCATTAAAAATGGGAAACTTCAAGTACCAAATACCCCGGTGGTGCCATTTATTGAAGGTGATGGTGTAGGTCCTGATATTTGGGCGGCAGCGGTAAAAGTTTTTAATGCAGCAGTAGAAAAGGCTTATAATAAAGAAAAAAAGATAATATGGAAAGAAGTTTTTGCAGGTCAAAAATCTTATGATAAAACAAAGGAATGGTTACCTGAAGAAACTTTAAAAAATTTTAAAGATCATTTGGTAGGCATTAAAGGTCCTTTAACAACACCTGTTGGCGGTGGTATTCGATCTTTAAATGTAGCTTTAAGACAAAAATTGGATTTATATGCTTGTGTTCGTCCTGTAAAATATTTTAGTGGTGTACCTTCTCCTGTAAAAAAACCTCAATTAACCGACATGGTTATTTTTAGAGAAAATACAGAAGATATTTATGCAGGTATAGAATATATGAATGGAGAAGCTAATACAAATAAGTTAAAAGATTTTTTAATTAATGAACTCGGTGTAACTTCTATTCGTTTTCCAGAATCATCATCTTTAGGTATTAAACCGGTTTCTAAAGAAGGTACTGAAAGATTAGTAACTGCAGCTATAGAATATGCTATTAAACATAAATTACCAAGTGTTACTCTAGTTCATAAAGGTAATATTATGAAGTTTACTGAAGGGGCTTTCAAAAACTGGGGTTATAAACTTGCAGAAGAAAAATATAAAAACCAAGTATTTACTTGGACCCAGTATGATAAAATAGCAAATACTAAAGGCAAACAAGCCGCTGATAAAGCCCAAGAATCAGCACTTAGAGATGGTAAAATATTAATTAAAGACTGTATTGCTGATGCTTTTCTCCAGCAAATTTTAACTCGTCCTAATGAGTATTCGGTCATAGCAACTTTAAATTTAAATGGCGATTATATTTCTGATGCTTTGGCAGCAGCTGTAGGTGGAATAGGTATTGCACCTGGCGCAAATATTAATTATACTACAGGAATTGCTATTTTTGAAGCAACCCATGGTACAGCACCTAAGTACACGGGATTAGATAAGGTTAATCCGGGTTCTGTTATTTTATCCGGTACTATGATGTTCGAATATTTAGGATGGCAAGAAGCTGCTAATATTATTTACAAGAGTTTAAGTAAAACGATCCTTTCAAAAACAGTCACTTATGATTTTGAAAGACTCATGGAAGACGCTACCCTGTTAAAATGTTCCGAATTTGGTCAGGCCCTTGTTAATAATATGTAATTCTTAGTTTACAATAAGTTTAGCAATTTTTTGAATATTATAACTACTTCACTAAAAAAAAGGATTTTTAGCTAAAAATCCTTTTTCAATATGAGTTTTATATAATCACTCATATTGTTTATTATTTTTATGAATTTTAATTAGCTAGAGAATCAAAAAAATGCAAACATATTCTATTCCTTTAGTTGATGCCCCTTTTTTTAAACCGCTTTTTACCGATTATGTTTCTCAGAAACCAACCCTCAAACCTTTTTATGACTTGACACATGAGAAGACTAACTATGAAAAACAAATATTGAAACGGGAAAAATTTCCTCAGAAAAATAGAACCCTTTTATATGAAGCTCTAAGCCAACAATATAAATCTTTTCAAGATTCTAAAGCTGAAAAGGTTCAGCAAAATATTGAAAAGATTAAAGAAAAAAACACGTTTACCATAACAACAGGACATCAATTAAATCTATGTACGGGGCCTATTTTTTTAATTTATAAGGTTTTAAAAACCATTAAACTCACTCAAGAATTAATCCAAAATTATCCAAATCATAATTTTATCCCTGTTTTTTGGATGCTCACCGAAGATCATGATTTAGAAGAAATTAATCATTTTAATTTATTTGGTAAACGCTATAGTTGGAATCAAGCAAATACAAAAGCTTTGGCAGGTACTTATAATACAACTGGAATCAATGATTTATTAGAAAATATTGATGGCTTGCCTAATTTTTTTAAAATAGCTTACACTAAAAAAAATTTAGCCGAAGCCACCAGATATTATTTACATGAACTTTTTGGTAATTTTGGCTTGGTAATTTTGGATTCGAACACTAAAAAATTGAAAGAACTTTTTCGTCCTGTTATTACCAAGGAGCTTTTAGAGCAAACCAGTGAAAAATTAGTTTTAAAAAGTATTCATGCTCTAAAAGATTTAGGCTATAAATCTTCGGTGAATCCTAGACCTATTAATTTATTTTATAATCATGAAAAAAAGAGAAAACGAATTTTAGAAGTTAAAAAAGGCAGTCAAAATGACTTGGGTAAAGATATACTGATTCTTGAAGATAATACTACTATTATTCTTGAAAAAGCTTTTAATACTATTGAAAATTTTAGTCCAAATGTTATATTACGTCCTGTTTATCAAGAACTTATATTGCCTAATTTGGCTTATATTGGCGGACCTGCTGAAATTAATTATTGGCTAGAATATAAGGCTTTATTCAATTTTTTAAAAATACCTTACCCAATTTTAGTACCCCGAACTTTTGCTTTTATTTTATCCAAAACATTAACTGTAAAGTTTGAGACTTTAAATTTAAAACCTGAAGATTTATTTTTGGCTAAACAAGCCTTTATCAATCAAGTGATTGCTGCTAATGAAAAATCACCAATAGATTTAGCTTGGGTATATTCAGAATTAAATTTAATTTATAACAAAATTGAAGCTCAAATTGAAACAGTAAATCCTCAATTATTGGGTTATTTTAATAAACAACGTAGCCAAGTCACCCAAACTTTCAAACAGATTCAAAAACGTCTGAAAAAATCCTTAGAAGAAAAGCACTCTGGTCAGGTAAAAAAAGCAGCTACCCTATTTGATAAGTTATATCCTGAAAATGTGCCTCAAGAACGTTTTGAAAATTTTTTAACCTTTTATATTAACTATCCCGATTTTATCTCTGATCTGTACCAACGCATTGAACCTTTTAAAAATGTTTATTATATCTTTAATCTAAAAGGATAAAATATGATTGGTAGCCAATATCTTATATAAATTTACCAAACTATTCATGTTATAAAAGGAACTAGTTATTTTAATTCCTTTCATCAAATTTTAACTTGGTTTGCTTATACTAAATCTAATTCGGTATTTAAAATTTCAAATTTAATTAATCCACGAGGCACTTTTATTTCAGCTAGTTCCCCCTTTTTTTTTCCTAATAAGCCTTTGCCTATTGGAGAGCCTACAGAGATTTTTCCTTCTTTTAAATTAGCTTCTTTTTCGGAGACTAAGGTATAGCTTACTATAACTTGAGTATTTATATTTTTAAGTTTAACTTTTGAAAAAATTGAAACTTTAGAAGGATCTAATTTACTCTCGTCTATTATTCGAGCTTGAGAAATGAGTTTATTAAGTTTAGAAATTTTTAACTCCAACATACCTTGAGCATCTTTAGCTGCATCATATTCGGCATTTTCTTTTAAATCGCCTTTTTCTCGGGCTTCTCCAATTTGATAAGCAATATCTTGTCGTCCTTTTGTTTCCAAATATGTAAGCTCTTGCTTTATTTTTTCTAACCCTATTTTTGTGTAATATTTATATTGTCCCATTTGTTATATAACTAAAATTTTGAATCGTAAAATTAAAAAGGTAATTTATTAAATTTGTTGTGTGTAAGATGTATCAGAAAGTAGAGATAATTTAGTTAATTCGGACTCTAATATATAAAAAAATAATTAGACTCTAAATATTTCTAATATTATAATATAATTTATTGATTATCAATAAATTATAAAATTTAATTTGTCTTCTTTTGTAAAAAAGCTAAAAAAACTTCTTAGAACAAACAAAAATTACCTAATAGTAAAGATAAAGTGTTCTAATTCTTTTTATCAATTTTAATCGTTAACAATTCTATTTTCAACTATAAAATATAGATAATTAATTACAAATAACTTGTATTAAAAAAACAAGTTTTTCTCAAAATGAGAATTGCTGATATTTTAATAACATATTTAGAAAATGTAGATTAAAAAGCTTTTTAGTTTTAAATTCATGACTTTTTTAAAACCAAGAAAGAATAGTCATGAGAATTTTCTTTATCCGCTTTATGGTGGTTGGCTTGGGTTATTTTCCAAGTTTTTGATAAGGTTGGGAAAAATGTATCTGCTTTAAAATAAGATTGTACTTGGGTTAGGTAAATAGTTGTAGCTAAGGGTAAAGCCATAGTATAAATGCCTTGCCCACCAAGTATAAATAGTTCACTTTCTCCTTTTTTTTTGGAAAAATCAATAGCCTTTTCAAATGTTTGTAATAAATATATGCCTTTATGTTGAGCCTGATAAGCTTTGTCGCGTGTTAAAACTAAGTTAGTACAATTAGGTAAAAGTCCACCAAAACTTTCGTAAGACTTTCGTCCCATAAGCACGTGATGATAGGCAACTTTATTTTTAAAGTAAGTTAGATCGGCAGGAATGTGCCAAGGTAAATTATTGTTTAGTCCAATTTCTCTGCCTAAACCTTGGGCTACTACTATGCTAATTTCCATTTTCTTATAAAATTCATAAAATCAGTAGTTTAGATATTGTATTTGAGTTTTTTTTACTTAAATATTACTAAAAATTCTTTCAATTCCCTAATGCCAAAGATATAAAAAAACTTTTTTTTTACTGAGTAAATATTATCAAAAAAAAAATAGCATATAATTTGTTTAAAAAGATTTTTTACTTATTATTGCAATCATTTAACAATGGGTTTAGTTTTTACTTTTTTAAGTGTAAGCTATTGAAAATCTGCCTCATGTTTTTTTTAATTTATAATGTAGTCTCTGAATTTAAAGTAATAATATCATGATTAAATATGTTAAATATTGTTTGTGCATAGCTCTAATTATTAATATTGCTAGCAAATGTGATTCTGCAACTGATCCTCCGCCTATTGATATTGATAATAATAGTATTCCAACTTCAATTAGCTTAAATAATACTAATATTTTAGAAAATCAACCAATAGGAACTACAGTTGGTTTATTTTCAACAGAAGATCAGGATACTGAAGATACACATACTTATACTTTTGTAAGTGGTAGCGGTGATACAGATAACACTAGTTTTTCTATTTCAGGAAATACTTTACAAACGTCAGCATCTTTTGATTTTGAAAGCCAATCTTCTTATAGTATTAGGGTTCAAACTGATGATAGTAACCAAGGCCTTTTTGAAATGAGTTTTATTATTACTGTTCTTGATGCCAATAGATATATAGCTATTGGAAACTCAATAACAGCAGGATTTATGGATGCGGCTTTGTACACAGATGGCCAAAGCAATAGTTTTCCCAATATCCTTTCAACTCAATTACAACTTGTTCAATTTGTCGAACCCAACTTCAATCAACCTGATATAAATTCTGAATTTGGTTTTAGTTCTATAGCTTCTGATGGTACAATATTTGGTAGAGGTTTTCTTAATATATCTAATACTAACGATCCTATAATAGGTTTTGCAACAGGAGGGAATACCGTTACACCTTATACGGGCGATAAAAGTTTATTGAACAATTTTGGAGTACCCGGTGCTAATTTAAGAGATTTAAAAAACCCTGATTTTGGTAGTAGTAATAATACTAATCCATATTATTCCCGTTTTGCGACTAATCCTGGTACTTCAACTGTTTTAGGAGATGCATTAGCAGTTAATTCAGACTTTTTTACTTTATGGATAGGCACTAATGATATTTTAGTATATGCTCTTCCAGGTGCTGATCCTGTAGCAGCAGGTGTGAGCATTACATCTCAATCTGAATTTCAAACCGATTTTGAAGATATTTTAGGACAGCTTACAGCTAAAGGATCTAGAGGGGTCGTTATTAATATTCCACCTATAGTAACTCTTCCTTTTTTTACAACAATACTTTATAATTCTGTACCTATAGATGCTTTAACCGCTAGTCTCTTAAATAGTCAAGATGCTTTTGGAGGTTTTAATACAGCTTTAGATGATTTAGTTACTTTAGGTATATTTACACAAACAGAAGCTGATAGTAGAAAAATTACATTTACAGAAACTACAACCCACCCACTTTTAATTTTTGACGAAGAGTTATCTAATTTATCTGGTAATTTTGATTTGTTATTAACCAATGGTTTAATTACCTCTTCTGAAAGAGATTTAATAGATAGATATACTCAAGTTCGTTTAGCAACATCTGAAGATTTAATACCTTTAACAGCCGGACTTGTAATAGGCAATAATGTTAATAATGACATAACTTTAATTCGCGGTGTTAGTGTTGCTTTAGAAGATAGTTTAGTTCTAACTTCTACTGAACAAGCTCAAATAACAGCAGCACGTTCTAATTTTAATCAAATTATAGAAAATACCGTCCAACAAATTAATTCATCTGCTGGAAATAATAACGTTATACTTTTAGACGTACAGCCTATATTTGCTGATATTTTAGGTTTAACAAGTGCAGAAGCAACCTCACTTGCTTTATCTGTAGCTGCTCAATCTAGGGCAGATGGTATACCTGGTATACTTGTTGATTCTGAAGGGAGATCAGGACCAGATGCTGTTGGAGGCGATATATTATTAGCTGATATTTCCACTCAAAGTGTTTTTTCTGTTGACGGTTTACATCCAAACCCAATGGGACATGCTTTAATAGCTAATGAAATTATAAAGCTAATGAATACAAACTACGGTATATCAGTTCCTCTTTCTGACATATTAGGAAGACGATCTATTTTCACGCAATAGTTTTTTAAGACCTTCTAAAATTTTTAATACTTTTAGAGGGTCTCAAAAATTTTGATTAGTATTTATAACAATACTATTTTTGTCTTATTCATTTTCAATATCAATCGGTTTAAAAACTTTTCAAAAGCCTTTTTTTGAAATGGGAGATACTATACTATAATATATAGACATAAAAATCTTTCTTTACAGAATTAGATTATGCTTACCGTTAAAGAATTTACTTTTAACCTTTATCAAGAAAATACTTTTGTTCTTTCAGATTCAACAGGAGCTTGTATTGTTATAGATCCTGGTTGTTATGAAAAAAGCGAGAAAAATATTTTAAAATCTTATATTTTTGATAATAAACTTAAAGTAGAAGGCTTATATAATACCCATTGTCATATTGATCATATTTTAGGCAATCAATTTATTAAAGATACCTTTAAGGTAAAACTCCAAATTCCTCCTCAAGAAGAAGAAGTTTTAAGATATGGTATCTTGATAGCTGAACAATTAGGTTTAGATGCGTATGAAGCCTCTATTCCAGATACTTTTATTGTAAATGAAAATATCTGTTTTGGAAATACAAAACTTGATGTTTTAAAAGTGCCAGGGCATTCTCCCGGACATTTAGCCTTTTATTCTGTAGAAGAAAATATTTGTATCAATGGAGATGTGTTGTTTTTCAACAGCATTGGTAGAACCGATTTACCCGGAAGTGATCATCAAACACTTATCAATAGCATAAAAAAAATCATGTTTACTTTACCTGAAGAGACGATCATTTATTGCGGACATGGTCCAAAAACAACTATTGGACATGAAAAAAAGACAAATCCATATGTAAGTTTACATTGATTGTCAATTACCTGTTTGTTTTTGGTAAAGTTCTCTAAAAAAAATATTTCTACTCAAGAGTTCTTCAGTTGTTCCTAAATCAGCAATTTTTTTATCTTCTAAAATCATGATCCGATCCGCTAGTTTAGCACTTGAAATCCGATGAGTAATAATAAGTGTGGTACAATCATTTTTATTTTCTTTTAAATTATTCAAAATATTATCTTCTGTTTGAGTATCAACAGCAGAAAGACAATCGTCTAAAAGCAATATAGGCGTATCTTTAATCATAACACGAGCAATAGATACCCGTTGTTTTTGACCTCCCGAAAGCATAATGCCTCGTTCGCCTACTAGGGTTTCAAATTTTTGAGGTAAATCCAAAATATTATTATAGAGATCAGCTTGTTTAGCTGCTTTTTCTATGGCTTCAGGCGTTGAATTTGCTAATCCAAACCTAATATTATCAGCTATAGTATCTGAAAATAAAAAAACATCTTGAGGAACATAACCTAACTGCTTTCTTAAATTTTGAATATCATAATCTATTATAGCTTTATTGTCGATATAAATTGTACCTTCTTCAACATCATAAATACGTGCTATAAGCTGCATTAATGTACTTTTTCCAGAACCCACTTGACCTAAAATAGCTAAGGTTTCACCGGCTTTTATCTCAAAAGAAATCTTATCAAAGACTTTAATTTTGGTATCGGTGTACGTAAAACTAACATTTTCAAAACGGATATGTCCTTCTATCTTTTTTTGAAATCCTTTTTTTGAAATAAGCATATTTTTTACCGCTAAAAACTCATTAATTCGTTTTTGAGAAGCTGCAGCACGTTGGATAATACTGGTTATCCAACCTAAAGCTGTTACGGGCCAGGTTAACATATTGATGTAAATTATAAATTCAACAATATTTCCCGTGGTAATATTCCCGGAGATAACCTCTTTACCTCCAACATATACGGTTAAAATAATACTTAACCCAATACAAGCCATCATGAAAGGAAAAAATAAGGCTTGTGTTTTAACCAAACTTAAAGATTTTGTTTTATAATCATTGGTCATATGTTTAAATTTTTCAATAAAATGAGATTCACAAATATAAGTTTTTAAAACATTAATACCCGAAAATGTCTCTTGCGTAAAAGACGACATATTAGAAATACCTCTTTGAATAAGTTCAGATTTCTTATTAATAATATTATTGACATAATAGATAGTGTAAGAGAGAATTGGCAATGGTAAAATAGCATAAAATGTTAATTTTACGTTGATGGTTAACATATAACCAATTACCAAAATAAAGGTTATCGCCAGATTTACCCCATACATAATAGCAGGTCCTAAATACATACGCACACGACTAACATCTTCAGAAATACGTGCCATCAAATCTCCAGTATTATTATTTTTATAAAAATGTAAATCTAAACTTTGATAATGATTATAAATTTCATTTTTTAAGTCATATTCTATAAAGCGAGAAACTACAATAATTGTTTGGCGCACAAGATATAAAAAACCCCCTCCAATTAGAGCTGTTCCTAAAATCACACCTGCATATTTCAAAATCGTTAACCTGATTTCCGATTCTGTTTTACTCTTAAGCCCTTCGCTTACAATATCAAAAGCGTAACGCACATATTGGGCAGGTATAATTTTAAAAAGTATAGATAGAGTCATAAACAATACGCCTAATAGAAGACGATAACGGTATTTATATAAATATCTGTTCAGATAAAATAAATGTTTCATAATAATTGATAACCAAGGGTTTAATAAGACTCTCTAATAGAAAATAACCTAAAAAATCAGATATAATAGATCTTGTGAATTAACTTATTAGTGTTCAAGAGTATAATTTTTGTAGTTTCTAATTCTTAAATTATTGACAGCTAACGATTGAGTAGCATAAAAATAAAAAGGTAAATCCATAAACCACCCAAGAAATGCCAGTAGGTCGTACACATCTCGATAAGATCCATGTTTTTTGAATGAATCTTGACTTTATAACTTTTAAATAGCAGAACTATCACGAATATAACACTCGAAATAATATGAATGGCATGCAAACCTGTCAAAACATAAACAAAAGAGTTAGAAGGGTTACTGTAAGCAAAGTAAACATTATCTTGGACTAAAGCCCTAAAACCAAGAAGTTGAGTCAACAAAAAGAATAAACCTAAAAGGACAGTTATTGATAAGGCAATACATAAGGTTCTAAATTCGTCTTTTTTAGCTTGAAAATAAGCTATCTGCATACTGATACTGCTAGAAATAATTGTTATAGTACTCCAATAAAATGCTTCAGGAAGTTGAAATAATTCCCAATTACCCAGACCTCTTCGTACAACATAAGCACTGGTCAGAGCAGCAAAAAACATTGTTACTGCAATAATGAACAGCCATAATCCAAACTTTAAAGGCTGCATACTTAAAGTTGGAGAATTTATCTTTCTCATAAAAAATAATTATGTAATTTAGTTAATTAATTGATTATTAGATTATCTAATCTTTATAAAATTTCTTACAAACTAAACTATTTTCTGTTACTAATGTATATTTTTTGTAATAATTTGATTATCAAATACTTAAAATTAAGTTATTTAAATATTTTAAGAAAAGAGGAACTTAGAGGAATCTAAAAGAAGCTAGTAGTATTTATATTTAGAATAATATTTAGTTTATTTTTCATTTTAACTCCTTAAACAATGCTCCTTTTAACGATTTTATTATCAAGTTTTTGATTTGTGTTTTATAGCATAATTCTCCAAATGCTTGACATTATCAAAAATCTTCATGCTTACTTGGTTTTTCAAATATTACCCAATCAATCTCCGGAAAGGTTCAAGACAAAACTATATTATTATTACATTTCTTTTAAGTGAAATATTATTTCAGCAATACTTCGGTAAATTTTTACCCTAAAAATTTATTTTTAGAAGTATGAAATCAAAAAAAAATTAGCACCGAGAAGGAACGTCTCTTAAAAGGGGCCATATTAAACAAAATGCCAGAGTTAAGCAAATGTTATAGAAAAGTTTTTTTATCAACTCTATTTTTATTTTGGGTTTAAAAGATCGCATCTATCATCGGATATATAGCTGTATTTTGTGGAGTAAAAGTTTGAAAAGGAAGTTAAAAATGGCCTATGTGGAGAAAATAGACTTGCCCGGATTTGATAATCAATCAAATAAAAAAATTATTATAAATGATATTATAGTGAAAGTTTAAAGGTTTTTCAAAGAGATCAAGTAAAATTTAGAGTATAAATATATTTTTAATTTATATTTATTAAGTTGATAATCAAATATTTATACTATATTAGTTTTTTTCATTAAATTTAATGCCAAAAAATCAAAATTACATAATATATTGATTATCAAAATAATTCAAGTCTAATGAATAAAGAAGGTCAAGTTATAGCATACAGGCTATTATATTCAACAGGTTTAGACTTTATCGGTTTCTAAACTTTTAGGCTACTATCGTTCGCGTTTTCAGTTAGAGTTTTTGTTTCGTGACAGCAAACAATATGCGGATTTAAATACATTTGAATGTCGCGATAATCAAAAGATTTATCATCATACAACCATGTCTTTGAGCAGTGTTCATGTAGCTCAATTCGATCAGGTGCATTTATTGGGGCGGAATTTAGCCCTGGGTTTTTTGATGTTGATGTGAAGACGGCTCATTGGCATCTTTTGTTATCTGGACATATTTTTAGCATCTTTGGGATTGACGAAAGTTTGCTGCAAAAAGAGGCAAAGCGTGAGAAATTACTTACTTTTGGTGGGAAAGGCTCTAAAAGTCCGCCAAAAGTATCTAAAAGAAAGGTAGGAAAAGCTGTCTTCAATGTAATTAAAAAATAGTTGTTAATGAAAGAGTTATGCATCAAATAAAATTTATTGCCTTTATAGTCAACTAGTTATGATTTTTTATCGAAATATTGTAAAAAACTAATTTTTTTGATTTGAATAGTATAGAATCTACCCGTATTATTAAAAATATTGCCAAAAATTTAGGTTTTAGTTATTGTGGTATCAGTGAAGCCAATTATTTAGACGAAGAAGCACCTCGATTGGAAAAATGGTTAAAAAATGGTTATCAGGCAAAGATGCACTATATGGAAAATTACTTTGATAAACGTTTAGATCCCAGAGTTTTAGTGCCCGGTTCTAAATCAGTAATATCTTTACTTTTTAACTATTACCCTAAAAAATATCTAGCTATTAAGAATAATTATAAAATTTCAAAATATGCCTTTGGTAAAGATTATCATTATGTTATAAAAAAAAAATTAAACTGTTTTATTATAAAACTTCAAGAAAAAATTGGAGCTGTTGAAGGGCGATTTTTTGTAGATTCAGCTCCTGTTTTAGAAAGAGTTTGGGCAAAAAAAAGTGGTTTAGGTTGGATAGGCAAAAATACTTTACTGATTACTAAGCAACATGGAAGTTTTTTTTTCCTTTCCCAACTCATTATCGATCTTCCACTTTTGACCGACAGTCCTATAAAAGATTATTGTGGTACTTGTACTAAATGTATTGAGGCTTGTCCAACTCAAGCCTTAACACCATACCATTTAGATGCTAATAAATGTATTTCATATTTAACTATTGAACTCAAAGACAATATACCAAAAAAGTTTAATAATCAGTTAGATAGCTGGATTTTTGGCTGTGATATTTGTCAAGATGTATGCCCATGGAATCGTTTTAGTATAGCCCATAACTTTGAAGATTTTAAACCTAGTGAGTCGCTTTTAGCCATGAGAAAAAAGGATTGGGATAATTTAGACGAAAAAACTTTTTCAAAACTCTTTAAAAAATCTGCTGTTAAGCGTGCCAAGTTTAAAGGATTCCAAAGAAATATAAACGTAGTAAAACAAAGTAAACAAAGATATTTATAATAACCAAATCACTTGAAAAAAGATAATCTTCAAGTCATTGATAATAAGAAAAAACTCTCTCTTTAGTTTTAATAGAAAGGCTATATTGACAACAGGTGCTATTTTCTTTTTCTTTTTAATTCCACAGCTGCAAATGTGCAAACCCCACCAATAGGAGGATTATATTTTTTAACTAAAATTTTAATTTTATGAATTTTTGAAAAAGTTTTAAAAATACTTTTGATTATTTTTAGCCCGATAGTTTCTAATAACTTAGAAGGTTTTTTTACTTCTTCATCGATAATCTTATATAATTTCTCATAATCTATAGTATCATCTAAACGGTCTGTAGATGCTGCAATTTCAGCATTTACAAATAAAGTTATATCTATTCCGTATTTATTGCCTATGCGACGTTCGGCTTTATAGAAACCATGATAAGCAAAAAATTCTAAACCTTCTAAAATTATTTTATCCATATCGCTTGAAAAAACTTTCACCGAAGATATAAAAATACACTATAAAATTAGGCTTAGATTTTTTAGAAAAAAAATAATCAAAAATTATCTGTAAAATACAAGAAACAATATTTTGCCAAAAAATACAAAATTGAATAAAACTATATTTATATTATATATTTTTAAATATTGAAAATTAGACTGTTATTTTTTATAAAATTTAGAGCTAATCTTTAAATAATAAATATTTTGAAAGCTAAATATTTCGAGTTTTCATGAGAAGACTCCACATAATTCATAATGCATAATTCATAATTTATAATTATTTATATATCTTGTAACATGTTTTTTGCGATGTTAAAGACACTTTATAATTTTTGATTATCTATTTATTTATATTTTAATTTATTTCAATTATGAAAAAACTCTTTACTTCAGAGTCAGTTTCCGAAGGTCATCCAGATAAAATTGCTGATCAGATTTCCGATGCTGTTTTAGATGCCGCACTTGCCCAAGATGCTGATTCTCGAGTGGCTTGCGAAACTTTTGTTACAACAGGTTTGGTAGTTGTAGGCGGCGAAATTAGAACAAATGCCCAGCTAGACATTCCTGAAATTGCCAGACAAACGATAAGAAATATAGGTTATACAAAAGATGATTATAAATTTAATGCCGATTCTTGCGGAGTCATGGTTTGCTTGGGTAAACAATCACAAGACATTGCACAAGGGGTAGACGAAGGCAACGGTCTACATAAAGAACAAGGTGCTGGAGACCAAGGTATGATGTTTGGATATGCTTCTGAAGAAACAAAAGATTATATTAATATGTCTATAGCTTTTTCACACGGTTTAGTTCAAACCTTAGCCAATATTCGTAAAAATCAACCCGATTTAATGCCTTACTTAAGACCTGATGCCAAAAGTCAAGTAACTGTGGAATATGGCGATGATAATAAACCCAAGCGCATAGAAGCAATTGTCATCTCTACTCAGCATGATGATTTTGAAACCAATGCTTTGAAAACAATTACTAAAGATATTAAAAAATATGTTATTCCTGAAGTTATACCGGAACACTTACTAGATGCTAACACAATCTATCATATTAATCCAACAGGGCAATTTGTCATCGGTGGTCCTCATGGAGATGCAGGTTTAACAGGCCGAAAAATTATTGTAGATACTTATGGCGGAAAAGGTGCCCATGGTGGTGGTGCTTTTTCTGGAAAAGACCCTTCTAAAGTTGATAGAAGTGCCGCTTATGCAGCTCGTCATATTGCTAAGAATTTAGTTGCCGCAGGCCTCTCTGAAGAAGTTCTTGTACAGTTGGCTTATGCAATTGGAGTCCCTAACCCTGTATCTATTAATGTTAATACTTACAACAGAAGTCAAGTTAATTTATCTGATTCTCAAATCGCTAAGTATATTTATGATGCCTTTGATCTTAAACCCAAAGCCATTGTAGACAGTTTACAACTTAAAAATCCTATCTACTTACCAAGCGCCAGTTATGGGCATATGGGAAGACAAACTTACACAAAAGATGGTTTGGATTTTTTCACTTGGGAACGTTTAAATCGAGTTGAAGATATAAAAAAGGCGTTTCAGCTATAACAATTTGAAAATTTGGGTATAGTGTTACACAAGTAATGATAAAATGAAGAAAATATCTAAAGTTAGGTTGTTTTGCAAGTTAAAATTTTTCATTCTAAAGGTAAAATAGTTTAAAAAAAATGACTTGGATTCCTCAATATTTAGTCTGATTGTCTTGCCAATGTATCAAAAATGGTAAGAGCAGAAGGAAAGCAGACCTACCTCTGAAAATTCTGCAGGAGACAATTTTATTTGGATAAAGATTTGAATGAAATCGATGAGTTGTGGACTTATGTTAAAAAGAAAAAGTATAAGCAACGGGTTTGGATAGTTTTAGAGCGTTCCACTGCTCAAGTAGTCTATTTCCAAGTGGGCAAACGCAATAAATGCTCTTGCCTAAAGTTATATAGAAAACTTGTATATCAGAACGTTAAAGACGTGTATATTCTTCCGAAAAATCTAAAGTTAATACTAATCCTATAGAGCCTTTGAATGGTATTTTATAGAACTATGCAATCGCTTAGTACGCAGAATCTATAGTTTTTCTAAATCTTTTAAGGCATTGTTTGGGCACTTAAACTATTTTTTGGAGCAATATAATATAGAACGAAAAAATTGATTACCATTACTTGTGTAACACTACCTAATTTTAGACCTTGTAAAAAAATACATTGATTTGCATAATTTATAATTTATATTTATTCAATGATCGTACTCTTATTATTTGTAGTTTTATTTTTAGCTTTACTCTTAGGTTTTCCTGTTGCTTTTACTTTAGCAGGCGTATCATTAATATTTGCCTATTTTACCGGTAACACGGATATACTCCGTTTATTTCCTTTGAGGGTTTATGGCACAATGAATAACTTCATTTTAATAGCAGTTCCTCTATTTATTTATATGGGCAGTGTTTTGGAGAAATCAGGTATAGCTCAACGTCTTTTGAATACAGTAGCAATATTGCTAGGTCGTATTAAGGGTGGTTTAGGTATAACTGTAGTACTGGTAGGAGCTTTGTTAGCGGCTTCTACAGGTATTGTCGGGGCTACGGTAGTAACTATGGGCCTTTTGAGTCTACCAACTATGTTAAAACGTCACTATCAACCCGAATTAGCCACAGGTATTATAGCAGCATCAGGAACATTAGGCCAAATTATTCCACCAAGTATTGTTTTAGTATTACTTGGAAGTGTTATGAATGTACCTGTTGGCAATTTATTTGTTGGAGCTTTGATACCGGGTCTACTTTTAATTACTATGTACATTATTTATGTACTAGGAAAAGCCAATATACAATCTTATGCAGCACCTTCGATTCCTAAAGAAGAATTTATAATATTACGCGAGGGTAATTTTTATAAAACTATTTTTATCGCCTTATTTTTACCTTTGGTTTTAATAATTTCTGTTTTGGGTTCTATTTTTGCAGGCATAGCCTCGCCGACGGAAGCTGCTGCTATAGGAGCTTTAATGGCAACTTTATTGACGGTTTTAGAAAAAAAATTGTCCTTAAAAGTCTTAAAACATGTCATGAAAGAAACTGTACACCTTACCTGCATGGTTTTTATGATTTTATTAGGGGCAATTATTTTTAGTTTGGTGTTTAGAGAATTTGGAGGTGATGATTTAATCATGAATTTTATTCAAAGGTTTGATTTAAATCCTTACCTATTTTTGGTATTGGTAATGGTTTTAATTTTTCTATTGGGTTTTTTTATAGATTTTATAGAAATCATATTTATCTTTGTACCAATTATTACGCCAATTTTTGAACATTTTGACATTAATCTGCTTTGGGTAGCCATTTTAATTTCTGTTAATATCCAGACTTCTTTCTTGACTCCACCTTTTGGTTTTTCTTTATTCTATCTAAAAGCCGTCGCGCCACCTGAAATTAAAACCAGACATCTTTATAAAGGCATTATACCTTTTATCATTATTCAGATTGTTTTAATTGGTATTATCGTTTTATTTCCTGATTTAGTAACATGGTTACCAAATTATTTAGATTAAAACTTTAAAAATAAAATCTTAAAAATTTATGCAGAAGGCACAACCATTGACAAAATGTTTAAGAGGTGTAAAGGTTCTAAAAAAATTAGGCGATCTACATATTTTAGTTTTTAGTTTAGAATTGGATTCCAGACAGGTTCAAAAAGAAAGTGTTTTTTTTGCCCTAAAAGGCACTCAGATAGATGGACATTTTTTTATCGAAGAAGCTATATTAAAAGGTGCTAAAGTTATTGTTTGTCAAGAAATTCCAAAAATTTGTCAAAACCATTTGACCTATATTCAAGTTAAAGATACTTTAATAGCTATGGGACAAATGGCGGCAAACTTTTTTAATAACCCTTCTCAAAAACTTAAAGTCATAGGTATAACAGGTACAAATGGTAAAACATCTATAGTTACTTGTCTTTATGAAGTTTTTAAAAAATTAGGCTATAAAGTTGGTTTAATATCTACTATTCACAATACCATAGATCAAAAAATCTATCTTACTCAACATACAACCCCAAATAGTATAGCTCTTCAGCAACTTATGGCAAAAATGCTTCAAGCAGGTTGTCGGTATTGTTTTATGGAAGTTAGTTCACATGCCTTAGTTCAAAAAAGAGTTGAAGCTGTTCATTTTCAAGGTGCTGTTTTTACTAATATCACCCACGACCACCTCGATTATCATAAAACTTTTTTGAAGTATATTTATGCAAAAAAAATTCTTTTTGATAACTTATCTTCTAATGCTTTTGCTTTGATAAATACGGATGATAAACGGTCGGAATTTATGATTCAAAATACGAAAGCAAAAGTTTATCGTTTTGCCTTAAAAAGATACGCTGATTTTAAAGCAAAGATTATAGAAAACACTTTTCAAGGTTTACATTTAGCTATTAATAATCAAAATTTTTGGGTCAGGTTAATTGGAACTTTTAATGCCTCTAATTTAGGGGCTATTTTTGGGATTTTAAAATTATTGGATATACAGGAATCTACTTTTATACCTGTTCTTTCAACCCTTACAGGCGTAAATGGTCGGTTTAATTGCTTGTATGACCCTGTCAAAAAAAATTATGCTATCGTAGATTATGCTCATACTCCCGATGCTTTAAAAAATAGTTTACAAACGATTAAAGATATAAAACGTACAGAGCAAGATATTGTTACGGTGCTTGGTTGTGGAGGCAATAGAGATAAAGAAAAACGACCTAAAATGGCAAATATAGCCTATCGGTACAGCAATAAAGTCATTTTTACTAATGATAATCCTCGCCATGAACCACCTGAAAATATTATTAAGGATATGCTAAGTGGACTTAAAATAGAAGAACAAGATAATTGCTTGATTATCCAAGATAGAAAGTTAGCTATTAAAACGGGTTTAGCCTTATTAAAAACCGGATCTATTATTTTTATAGCAGGAAAAGGACATGAAAAATACCAAGATATTAAAGGAAATAAATACCCTTTTGATGATAAAAAAGAAATTAAAGAAGCAGCTAATTATTCTTTTCAAAATATTTAGATTTGTTATTGATTTTTAAAATAATAATAAAAACAGAGTTGATACAAAAACTTTTCTATAACATTTGCTTAACTCTGGCATTTTGTTTAATATAACCTTTAAGAGACCTTTCGTCTCGGGGCTAATTTTTTTTTGATTTTATACTTCTAAAGATAAATTTTTAGCCTTTTTTTGATTTTTGGTAAAAAATTGCCAAAGTATTGATTTTATGTACTTTAAAAATAAGCAAAAAGAAAACGATTTTTCAAAAGTATACAATTGTTAGAAAACCCAAACTATGTAACTTTAGCTTTATATCTTTATTTAATAAAAAAATATAGGTATTAAACACAAAAGTATTTTCCAAAAAAGATATTAGAACATTAAAGGAACTTTTAAAATGTTTTTTTACTAACTTTGCTCTATGTAGAAAATTTAAATAAAAGAATAGAAAATCAAATTTACTTAGCTTAAAGTACTTTATATTAAGCAATAATATGTATAAATTTTGATTTATATTTAAATATTTGATTGAGTTTTTAAATAATCTAATAAGCAATTATACTATATTTTAGCTTTTCATTTAACAGAATTTTATAATAATGGGTGTTTTTAATAATAAAAAAGGTGAAACAACACAAGAGTTTGCCTCGGATACAAGTAATAATATTATTGCTCAAGGAACAGTTATAACAGGTAATATTGAATCTGATGGTAATTTTCGTTTAGATGGTACCTTAAAAGGCGATATATATGTAAAAACTAAGTTTTCCATTGGCAAAACCGGTTTTGTTAAAGGCAATACAAAAAGCCAAAATGCCCTTGTAGAAGGTCGTATACAAGGCGATATTCAAGTTCATGAACTCTTAACTTTAAAAAGCACTTCCGTTATTGTTGGTAATATTAAAGCTCAAGATATTATAACTGAAAAAGGGTGTAAGATAAGCGGTAAAATTACTACTGAAGGTATCGACAAAAAAGAGCTATTACTAAACACACCTTCTAATGCATCTATGAATGGACAATATGTCAAAGAATCTACAAAAAAATAAGGCTTACATAAAATACTCTTCTGTTGCTTTCCAAATGATAGCTTCTATTTTATTAGGTGCTTTCTCGGGCAAATTGATGGATAGATATTTTATGTTTGAAAAACCTTATTTGACCCTTATAGGCATGTTGTTGGGACTTCTAATTGGTTTCTATCTTATTTTAAAAGACTTGAAAACAAAATAGAAACCATATTGCAATTTTTTTGCATGAGGTAAAAATTAAAAAAATGTAAACTACTGAAAACCAAGTATTTAAAGTTTTAAAAAATTTTACAACATAAAAAAAAATAACTATGACTCCCTTTCAACAAATCCAATCCGAATACCAAAAACTCGAAGGTATTAAAAAAGACTTCTTCCCGCTGGTACAAAATACTACAGAAAAATTAGCAGAAGCCAAAAAAACTTATGAGCAAGATAACCGAATAGCTAAACGAGAGCATGAAAATAACAACCAAATAGCTAAAAAAACTTATGAGCAAGGTAACCAAAAAGCTAAAGAAAACTATGAAAACAGTAACCAAAAAGCTAAACAAGAGTATGAAAACAACAATCAAATAGCTAAAAAAACTTATGAGCAAGATAACCGAAAGGCAAAAGAAGAGTATGAGCAAGGTAACCAAAAAGCTAAACAAGAGTATGAGCAAGGTAACCAAAAAGCTAAACAAGAGTATGAAAACAACAATCAAATAGCAAAGGATGTATATGATAAGAAGGAATCAAGTGTTGATATTAAAAAAGGAATCAAATCCATTGAAAATAAGGAAGATATCCAAAAACTAAAAAGAAAAATATTAATAAGGAATACTGCCGGAATTTTATCTGTATTTACAACTATAACTAGCCTGTATTTTGGTGGGAGTTATGGAGTAAATTCATTTCTATTTGGTGTTCCCTTCCTCTTAGGAATAATAGGTGTTTTGTTTTGGTTTGTAGTGATAGAAAATATCGCTGACTATAAAATGGTCATTATACGTAAGGAAAATAAAAGGCTTTATGAAGTACACAAGCAAAACATTGAGAATCAGTATCAAACCCAAAAACAACAGATAGAAAATACTTATCAAAGCACTACAAACCGACTAAAAAACACTTTTCAAACCCAAAAACAACAGATAGAAAAAACCTATCAAAGCACTACAAACCGACTAAAAACCACTTTTCAAACCCAAAAACAACAAATAGAAACCACTTACCAAAGCACTATAAACCGACTAAAAACCACTTTTCAAACCCAAAAACAACAAATAGAGAATACCTACCAAACCCAAAAACAACAGATAGAAAAAATTTACCAAAGTACGAAAAACCAATTAGAATCTGATTTAAAAAATACTTTTACCAGATGGCGGCAGGTTGCCGAAGAAGCCGAAAGCACCTATTTTAAGCCTTATCCCGAAACATATTCCCTCAGTAAAAATTCTTGGAATGAAGTTTTGAACAAGGATAGAAAGATTCCACTTTCCTATATGCGGCTGGGAAATGTAAACTTAGTTTCCCATAGCCATACCCTTAAAATCCCATTTCTCCTTCCTTTTCTCAACGAAGGTAATATTTTATTTAAGGGTCGTGGTAATCAGACACTTCAAGCGGCTTCGGAAATGACTTATGGCATCTTGGCGCGTTTGCTGTTGGCACTACCCAGCGGCAAGGTGAAGTTTACCTTTATAGACCCCGTGGGGCTGGGCAGGAATATTTCCCCCTTTTTAGCTCTTCACGAAGACCTCTACGGCAAAAAGGTTTGGACTGAAAGCAACCACATCGAAGAGCAACTGACCAAGACCACACGGCACATGGAAAACGTCATTCAAAAATATCTCCGTAATGAATATGCCGATATGGCTGCTTATAATCTTGCCGCCGAGGAAGTTGAAGAGCCGTATCGAATTTTAGTCATTTACAACTTTCCGGTAAATTTCAGCGATAGTGCCTGTGCCAAACTCAAAAGCATCATGCAAAACGGGGCTAAAACAGGCGTGCATACTTTGCTTGTCGTCGATGATGATAAAAAAATGCCTTACGGCTTTAACCTACGCGAATTGACCGACCTGTCAAAGAATTTGGTTTTTGACCAGTCTATGACTCTGAGTAATTATCCCAAAACGACTACTTTCCAAAAAGAAACAGGCGATTTGCCCTTTGCCGACATTGTCAAGCATGTCAATAAGGGTTTTGCCAGTTTGGATACGGTCAAAGTGCCGTTTGAAAAATACTTGCCTGCTCCGGAGGACTGGTGGTCTGGCAAAGCCCAATTAGACCCCAACTCCCAAAAACAATTTGACTTTTACGAAGCCTTTGGTGTAACCATCGGCAAAAAAGGCGCCCGCGACGAACAGGTTTTTTATTTTGACAACAGAGACAAAGCCCATGCCCTTTTGGTTGGCAGGTCTGGCTCTGGAAAAAGTAATTTGCTCCATATTCTTATTACCAATGTTCTTCTGAACTATTCGCCGGACCAACTGGAATTGTATTTGGTAGATTTTAAAGAAGGAGTAGAATTTGTAATTTATGCTGAAAATCAAATCCCACATGCCAAAACTATAGCCATAGAAAGTGAGCGGGAATTTGGTTTGAGTGTCTTACAAGGTTTGGAAAAAGAGTTATTAGAGCGAGGAAATACTTTTCGCAATAAGCGCGTTAATTCCTTAATTGACATGCATGAAAAATATCCCAGCACACGTATGCCGCGTATTTTGCTTATCATCGATGAGTTTCAAGTTTTTTTCAACGAAGATGACCGAATTAGTCAGTCGGCGCTGAAAATTTTTGACAACTTGGTTCGCAAAGGACGGGCTTACGGCATTAACATTCTGCTGGCAACTCAATCCTTATCGGGTAATTTGACTTCTTTTAAAGGCTTGATGCACTCCATTGCTGTTCGGGTGGCTCTGATGTGTTCGGATTCCGATTCCCGTACCATTCTTTCCGATGACAATCCTGATGCCAAATTGCTCACCCGACCCGGAGAAGGGATTTACAACGCTATGGGCGGACTGGTCGAAGGCAACAATCGTTTTCAAACTTTCTTTATGGATAGCAAAAAACATGAATCCTACATTCAGAAGGTTAGAGATTTTGCCCAAGCCCAAAACTACACGCGTAAAGACAAACAAATTATTTTTCGAGGTGATTCTGCCTCATTTATAGAAGCTAATGAAGCCTTAAATCAGTTAGAACCTTTAGCAAAACCCAAGCGGCTCATGGTTTGGTTGGGCGAACCCGTCACCATAGATGACGATGTTTGTGCCATTTTAAGAAAGCAAAGCGGCTCCCACCTGCTCATCGTGGGTTTGGACGAAGAACTCAGCAGCTATATTGTGCTTTCAGCTTTGGTGAGCTTGGCACTGCAGCATCAAGCCCATAGCGCAGAATTTATAGTTCTCAATTTTTTAAACATTGACGAAGACATATTTCAATATCCCAAAACCTATTTTGCCAATGCGCCTTTTAAAGTTTCTCATGGAAAAAATAAAAACGTGAAGGCCTATTTAGAAAGTCTAAAAGAAGAGGTTGAAAGACGTTTAGATGACGAATCTACCGGTGACTCCAACATTTATTTGACTTTGCTGGCAACTCAAAGGGGCAGAAAATTCAGAAAAATAGACGGCTATACACTTTCAGAGGAGGGCGAATTGTTGTCTTATATTTTAAAGGAAGGGGCTGATGTAGGGGTTTTCGTAATTATGCACGTGGATAATTTGAATAATATGGGGCGTTGTTTTGATGATGCTATTCGTAATGAATTTTCTCAACGCATAGCCTTACAAATGAGTGCCGATGACTCGACCAACTTGATTGATTCCGATATTGCTTCTAAGTTGGGACCGGATCGCGCCTATTATTACGATGAAACCGAAGGTATTTTGAAAAAATTTAAGCCCTATACCAAACCAAACTTAATGTGGTTTGAAAATTTACTTGCCCAACGGTAAAAATTGCCGGAGAAAAAGTTAACTTGAGTGTTATAAAAGCAACGATTAATGAATAATGTAAAGTGATTAATGATTTTTTATATTTAAATTGTTGATTTTCAAGCTACTAAACCCGTCAGGTTTTTAAAAACCTGACGGGTTTGAGGCATTGATTTTCAATTTGTTATAAAAATTTACCGAAGTATTGTAGAATAGTTATAACTCATATTTTATCATGACATAATGGCTTATAGTAATTTTACGCTTGACCGGATAACAGAAGAGCTTTCCATTGAGATATCAGAAAAACAGCTCTTTGGGGATAAGGCGCCCAGTGCTTCTGTCAGTTCTTGGTTGGCTGAGACGCTCAAAGAATTTGCACATCTTGCCTTATCTATTGACACAGAAAAAGCAAAGTCGGAGTTTATTATTGCGCCTGTCTTATTGGAATTAAAGCGAAATTTTAAAACAGACATTGGTCTTTTTTCGGGGATTTCTTTTTCTGTGGATAAGGAAAGTGGCTTAGATGGAATTTGTGATTTTATCATCAGTGCGGCACCTCAGCAATTTTATCTCACTGTTCCCGTATTTGCCGTGGTAGAAGCTAAAAAAGATGATGTTATCGCTGGTTTAGGGCAGTGTATCGCTACCATGCATGCTGCTTCCCTATTCAATAAAAAAGCAAATAAAGATTTAGCTTTTATATACGGCACAGTGACCAACGGCGAACTTTGGCGCTTTATCAAATTAGAAAATCAGACAGCTTTTATCGACAATCAAAATTATTTTCTCAAAGATATAGAAATACTGATGGGTATTTTGAATCATATTGCAAAAACAACCCTTAAACTTATTTAACTTTAGTACATTATGTCTCAAGCGATAGCTAATCCTGTGGAAATCCGGAAATTTGCCCAACAGCTCAAGCGTTTTTCAGCTGAATTGAAGAGTCAACTCGGTACGACCAAAGGCAAAATGCAAGTTCTTGGTCAAACTTGGCGGGACCGCGAACATGTTAAATTTTCGCAAAATTTTAATCAGGCAACCAAGCCTCTTTATACCCTCATCACGGATATGGAAGAATACAGCCAGTTTTTGATGCGTAAAGCACAGGCTGTTGAAAAATACTTGAATCAAAAATAGGATATGAAAGGAGGAATTGATATTCGCGATTTAAATGGACTTAAAGCGCTTAAGATAGTTCTTCAGCAAACCAGTCAGCGTGGTCTGGCTTTGCTGCCCAGTTTAGACAATACACTTAAAAAAGAACTTGAAGATCTTAAAAAAATAGAGCGACAACGCCAAAGAGCCGTTAACCAATGTCAAGCAAGATTACAATCTGCTCATGCCGCCCTAAGCCGGTGTCAAAACAGTGGGTATTATGACGATAACGGTTCTTACGAAGCTCCTAATTGTAGACATTTAGAGCATTATGTGGCGGATTGCCACAGACAATTTCAAGCAGCTCAACGGGCTTATCAAGAATGCAAAAACATCGTAGCGGGTGTGCAAGCAGCTATTAAAGCCTTTAATAAAATAAAATACCAGTTTAAATACTTACTACAAGAGCATACACCACCGGCTAGTCATGCCCTTCAACAACTCATCAATGGTGCTGAAAACTATAAAAGTATTCAAGCACCTACAAGACAAGTTTCAAATCCGGCCGGCGCCACTTTTTCTCAAAAAATATCTCAACAAAGCGACGGCAATCTATTGGGCGAACTTCTGACAGCGGTTACAGGAGTTGCTGCTTTAGCTTTACTGGCTCACGAAATTTTCACGACTTCTTTTGGTGAGATTTACAAACTGTTTTGCTCTTCCGAAAGCAACCGTATAGATTTTCATGCCCAACAAAATGATAATGCTCAAAAAGCTGCCCGCCTGACTATTCAAGAACAAGCAGGCAAAAGAATAGGTAAAATCTTAAATTTTAATATCCAAAATACAGAACTCAGAGAAAAAATTTTAAACAATATAGAGCAAACAGCAATTCAAAACCAGTGTTCTGAACTAGGTGCCTGGGCAAATCAACATCAACTTTCTTTTTTTCAAAGCCATCATTATCATACACGCAATAACACACCTATTGGAGCAGAAGTTTACAAAACATTACCTTAATATAATTATGAAAATAGCTGATATTCAACAAGAAATAGCACAACAAAAAGACCACTTATTTAGTCAATCCGAACAAACCCAACAAGTTTGGAATGATTCTGTACAGCGCCGCTATTATACTGAATTTATAGAGCCTTATAAAGATATTTTACCCAAATTCATGGAGGAGATGGAAAATGTAGACAAGTGTATCCAAAAAGCAAAACAAAAGCTGATGTAGATTGCTATCAAAAATCTTTTTTATACTTTTGCTAAGTTTTCAATACTCATATAATACACTTTTATTTACACTTATCGTAAAAGGATTTTAAATGCCAAGGAATAAACGTATTCGTTCTGTTTTAATTATAGGCAGTGGGCCTATTGTGATAGGGCAGGCATGTGAATTTGATTATTCAGGTTCACAAGCAGCACGAGCTTTGAAAGACGAAGGCTTAGAAGTAACTTTGATTAATTCTAATCCGGCAACTATTATGACAGATCGTGTTAGTGCTGATAATATTTATCTTGAACCACTAACAAAAGATTCAATTGTTAAAATCTTAGAACAACATCATATAGATGCTGTTTTACCAACTATGGGTGGACAGACAGCTTTAAATTTAGCTATCGAATGCCAAAATCAAGGTATTTGGGAAGAATATGGAGTTGATGTTATTGGTGTTAATATTGAGGCAATAGAGGTTACAGAAGATAGGGAAAAATTTCGAAAAAGAATGATAGAACTCGACATTCCTGTCTGCAAAGGTAAAACAGCCCGGTCTTATTTAGAAGGTAAAGAAATTGCTCAACATCTTGGTTTCCCATTAGTTTTGCGCCCATCATTTACTTTAGGTGGTACAGGAGGTAGTGTAGTTGATCAATCGGAAGATTTTGAAAAAAAACTATCAATTGGCTTACATAGTTCACCTGTTCATGAGGTTTTAGTAGAAAAAAGCATTTACGGTTGGAAAGAGTATGAATTAGAGTTATTAAGAGACTCTGTAGGTAATATCATTATTGTTTGTAGTATCGAAAATTTTGATGCCATGGGCGTACATACAGGAGATTCTATTACTGTGGCTCCAGCTATGACACTTCCTGATACTGTATATCAAAAAATGAGAAATTTGGCTATAAAAATGATGAATGGTATAGGAGAATTTGCAGGTGGTTGTAATGTTCAATTTGCTCTGAATCCTGAAAGTGAAGAAATTATAGCCATAGAAATAAATCCGCGTGTGTCGCGATCTTCGGCTTTAGCTTCCAAAGCTACGGGGTATCCTATTGCTAAAATAGCCAGCAAGTTAGCCATAGGTTACCATCTTGATGAACTTAAAAATAGCATTACAAACACAACATCTGCTTTTTTTGAACCGACTTTGGATTATGTTGTCGTGAAAATTCCGCGATGGGATTTTGATAAATTTAAAGGTAGTCAGCAAGAACTTGGCTTCCAAATGAAATCTGTGGGTGAGGTTATGGCTATAGGACACAACTTTCAAGAAGCCCTACAGAAAGCTTGTCATTCTTTAGAACTTAAAAATAATGGTATTTTTGGCACAATAGATATTCAGAAAAAAGGACATAAAGCTATTAATAAAAAATTAAAAAAACCGAGCTGGGATAGGCTCTTTTATATTTACAAGGCTTTTAAATCTGGCTTTTCTATAAAAGCTATTCAGGAATTAAGTAAAATTGACAATTGGTTTTTAAGACAAATAGAATCTTTGATTATTTTTGAAAAAGAATTGGAATCTTATACGATCAAGAAATTACCTGCTGATTATTTACGTATAGCCAAACAAAAAGGGTATTCTGATAGCCAACTGGCTACTCTTTTAAAAACTAAGCCTGAAAAAATTAAGGCTTTACAAAAAAAGTATCAAATTACTCGAATTTGGAAAACAGTTGATACCTGTGCTGCTGAATTTGAAGCTAAAACACCTTATTATTATTCAACTTTTGGTGGTTCTAACGAATCAATTTCTTCAGATAAGAAAAAAGTCATTATTTTGGGTTCAGGACCTAACAGAATAGGGCAGGGAATAGAGTTTGATTACTGTTGTGTACATGGGGTTTTAGGAGCTAAAGAAATGGGTTATGAAACAATTATGATTAATTGCAACCCTGAAACTGTTTCTACTGACTTTGATATAGCTGATAAGTTATATTTTGAACCGGTTTTTTGGGAAAATATAGAAGATATTATCGATCATGAAAAACCTGAAGGAGTTATTGTACAGTTAGGAGGTCAAACAGCCTTAAAATTAGCCAAAAAACTCCATAAAAAAAGGATACCTATTATCGGCACAGATTATCAATCTTTAGATTTAGCAGAAGATAGAGGACGTTTTTCAAGATTATTAAGAAATTTGGAAATTCCATATCCCAAATTTGGAGTGGTTTCTTCAGCTCAAGAAGGCATAGAATTGTCTACAAAACTTGGGTTTCCACTTTTAATCAGACCATCTTATGTTTTGGGTGGCCAAAATATGAATATTGTTATCAATGAAAAAGAGATGGAAAAACATCTGGTTAATTTATTTGAAATCATGCCTAATAATGAGGTTTTGATGGATAATTTTTTGGAAAATGCCATAGAAGCTGAAGTCGATGCTATTTGTGACGGAGAAAGTGTATATATCATTGGTATTATGGAACATATAGAACCAGCAGGTATCCATTCAGGTGACTCTTATGCCCTTTTACCACCTTATAATCTGGGCAATCTTATTCTTGAACAAATTAAATTATATACTCATAAAATTACCTTAGCCTTAAAGACTATAGGACTCATTAATATCCAGTTTGCTATTAAAGAAGATAAGGTTTATGTAATAGAAGCCAACCCAAGGGCTTCAAGAACAGTACCATTTATTTGTAAAAGTTATCAAGAACCTTACGTTAAAATAGCTACTAAAATTATGTTGGGCAATAAAAAATTAAAAGATTTTAATTTTAAGCCCTATAAAAAAGGATATGCTATCAAAGTACCTATATTTTCTTTTGAAAAATTCCCTAATGTCAACAAAGAATTAGGACCTGAAATGAAGTCTACGGGCGAAAGTATTTTATTTATAGATAATCTCAGAGATTCTTTTTTCTTAAATATTTATAATAAGAGAAACCTATTTTTGAGTCGTTAGTTTAAGAAGCTAGAGGTTAGTTGTTAAGAATTTTAAAGAGCAATTCTTTAAGAATGAGGGATTCTTTGAGTGTATATCCAATTCCTTTAAGTTGTAAATCAGCGATATGAAGGTTTTCTATGATTTTTAAAACTTGAGATTCGGAATAGTTTTTAACCCCTTTTTTATAATCCTTAACCATAAAAGAGGCTAATTTGGTACGTTTAGCAATTTCATAAATATCGAGATTGGGATAATGATACATCATTAAGACTTTAGAAAAGTAGTCAAATAAAATGGATACCAGAGCAATAGATTCGCCACTTTGGCGCTGTTTATTAATGATTTGGAAGGCTTTAAGATGATTTTTATCACCTAAGGCTTTTTGGAGTTGAAAGATATTGTAATTGTTATCCGGAGCTACATACTTATCAACTAAAGTTTTGGTAATTATTGTGCCTACTTTATTCAAATTATTGTATAGTTTTCCGATCTCTTTGACAAGGCGTTCTATATTGTTGCCAACATAGTCGGATAGCAGTTGTATTGCTTCTCTATCGATTTTAATTTTTTGATTTTTACAATATTGGTTTATCCAATCAGAGATTTGATTATCATATAGTTTTTTACTTTCTATGAGCATATTGGCTTTGGTTAAAGACTTGGCAAGTTCCGTTTTTCCATCCAAAAGTTTGTGTTTGTAACAAAAAATCAATATGGTACTTTTAATTGGTTTTTTAATGTAATTACTCAGAAGAGTACGACCTTCTTTTTTACCAAGATCTAGTAAATCTTGGGCTTCTTTGACTAAAATAACCATGTATTTAGCTGTCATCGGATATCGTTTGGCATGTTCTAAAATGGTTTTCAAACTACTATCTTTTCCATACCCAACAACTTGGTTAAATGCTCTTTCAGAAGGTTCTAAAATAGTATTTTCTAAATATTCTGAAATTTTATTGATGTAATAAGGTTCATCTCCATGTAGAAAATAAACATTTTGCCAATTATTTTTTTTAATGACTTTTAAAAGGTCTTCCGCTTTTTGTTTCATGATACAAAATAAGTATTATACGACTATAATAGACTGATTTCACTATAGATCTAAAAAACACACTTAGTTATAAATTCTTCAAAATAAGTATTAAATTCATGTTTAGCTTGAGGATCTACAGGATCATGAACAGTAGAAATTTTTCTTTTGTAGTCCACACTCATAGAAATAGGCGTATAAAAAAGTTTAATATTTCCAATACCTGATAATTGTTTTAAGAAATCAAGTTCACGATACTCACGTGTACTATCTTTTTTGTTGATAATACCATAAATTTCAATACTCATTTTTTTATCCTTTCTTATTTTAGTAATCTTTGGCAAAGTATTTAAAAACTTGATTGTTGAAATAATATCTAAACGACTGGCAATAACCGGAATAATTATGATATCTGAAATGACTAAGGAATTGTATATTTCATCATTTTTTTCACTTTTACTTGGTAAATCAAGAAATATAAAATCATATTTGAGTTGACAAAGAGCAATAATTTTAGTAAAGTTTATTTGACTATTTTTCTGTGCCCAATCAAAATTAATAACAGGATAAGACATATCATTATTTTCTTTTTCATAAATATGTTTAATAGAAGCTTGTTGGTCACAGTCAATCACAACCATTCTTTTATTCATGCGGCTATGAAGCGCAGAAGCTGTTAGCATCAATAGAGTTGTTTTACCAACCCCCCCTTTTTGAGAAGCAAAAGAAATAATTTTAGACATTTAAGCTACTATAGTTAGGAATTATTGAAATTAAAACCAATAAATTAAGGTAGTGTTACACAGGTAACGATTAAGATTAAGATTAAGAAAATATTTAAAATATTAGGTTATTTTGCAAGTTAAAAATTTTCATTCTAAAGGTAAAATAGTTTTAAAAAAATGACTTGGATTCCTAAATCTTCAGTCTGCTCTTTCTGCCAATGTATCAAAAATATTAAACGTAGAGAAAAGCAGGCCTAGCTCTGAAAATCCTGCGGGAGATAATTTGTACTTTAATCTTCAATCTGGTAGAAAATTGGTAAGCGATTTTGAATGCTACTTTTAAGAACGTGTTTAATTTTTTTTATCCTCTATTCTGTTCAAAAGGATGTTAATAAACGCTATTTGAATGAATGCTAAAGCCGATTTTATGATTTTTTCGTAATCTTTACTCAATCTATGGTAAAAATTTAACCAAGAAAAACTCCGCTCTACTTGCCAGCGCCCCTTTCTGGGTACAAAACCAAGCTCTGAAGGAGGTGGCTGACCAACATCAATAGGATAATTTAAAGAATCCACCGCCTTGACAAAATCACCCTGATAACTCTTATCAACACAAAATAAAGTCTTCTCTTTTATACGTCCGCGCAGCTTGTCGAGTAAGTTTACTCCTTCTTTACCATTATAGGTATTAGCGGCAGTAACAGATATACCTAGGGCAGACCCCAAACTATCGACAGCTATATGTCCTTTTTTGCCTTTCACTTTTTTACCCCCATCTACCCCTATATCCTTTGCCATAAAACTACTCTGTTTAACACGTCGATTATCTATAGCTATACGATTGGCTTGATTATTTTTTCAATAATTATTACGCTCATTTTTAACAAGTTGTACTAGTAACTTATCCCAAATACCAGTTTGTTTCCATTTGCTAAAATAAAAAAAAATGAGATTATAGGACGGATATTTTTCGGGTAAATTGCGCCATTGTATACCTATCTTGACTATGAATAAGCAAGCATTAAAAACATCTCTTTGTTTGTATTTTCTCTTGTGTTTGGCATGAGGAAAATATCTTTCTATCTTTGCCCACAGGACGTCATCTATAGTATTATGTTTCTTTTGTTTAGAAACGTGTTTCTTTTCCATAAAGCAGTAGCACCGTTTCGAGTGAAAATAAAAGTGTTATTTTATGAAATTTAACGCTCTTTTCAAAATAAAAAACTAAACATGCTCTTAACCTATTTGTATTGAAAATCAATCTTTTCTATATAAAAATAGCATTGCTATAGCTAAGAATTAGTTAAGAAAAAAGTTAGACAGTCTAAGAGTTCTTTTGGTTTTTCAACATGAATCCAATGTCCTGTATTTTCAATAGTTATAATTTTTGCTGTAGGGAAAAAGCTATAAATTAAGTCATAATCTTTATCCTCTATATAATCAGATTGATCACCTCTGATAAAAAGAGTTGTTTGCTGATTGGGTTGTTTAAAAGGAAGTCCTTTACCAATTTGAGTTATAGATTCTGTAATGACAGGCAAATTAATAAGCCATTCAAAGTGATTGTTCTTATTTCGTTTTAAATTTTTTAATAAAAAATGTCTTACATTTGGATTAGGTACAAAAGAAATAAGAGCATCAAAAGCTTCTTTACGAGATTTTATATCTTCTAATTTTAAATAATTAAGTCCTTGCAATATAGTATCATGTTTGATAGGGTAGGCTTTGGGAGCAATATCAATAACAACCAATTTTTTTATACTTTTGGGATATAGTTGACTGACAAACATGGCTACTTTCCCACCCATAGAATGACCTAATAAGATAGGTGGTTTTATGTTATGGGTCTTTATAAAATCTACAACATCTTTAGCCATAGACTTTAAAGTGAATTCTTTACTATGAGGACTTTTACCATGATTACGTAAATCTAATAGATAGATTGTATAATCGTTGGCTAATTTTTTAGCAAATCCTAACCAATTACCTAAAGATCCAAAAATCCCATGTAAAATTAATATTGTATCTTTATTATCGCCTAATTTTTTATAATTAAGTTCCATATTTCGCATTACAATTTCAAAAATAAACAACCATGACCCAAATTTACTATAAATCTCCTGTAGGTTTAATAAATATTAAACATACAGAAAAAGGTATTTATTCTCTTACTTTCGAAGCAAAAGAAATTAAAAATATTAACTACTCTTCTAATTTGCCACTTATTTTAAAAACCTGTATCGACCAATTAAATGCTTATTTTCAAGGAACTTTAAAACGTTTTGACCTCACTTTAGATTTAGAAAAACAAGGAACAGAATTTCAACGTTTGGTTTGGAAAAATCTTATTCAGATTGGTTATGCTACAACTGTTTCGTATAAAGATTTAGCCCAAAAAATAGATCGTCCAAAAGCCTATCGAGCTGTCGGCAGTGCTAATGGAGCAAACCCTTTTAGTATTATTGTGCCTTGTCACAGAGTCATTCAAAATAATGGAAATATAGGTGGATATGGAGGTGAAGTTTGGCGAAAAAAGTGGCTTTTAGAACATGAGTTAAAATATGATTCATCAATAAATTAAATAGAACCTTACTCTTATACTCAAATTACTTAAAAAAAAGATTTTTTAGGCTTCTAATTCATTCATTTTGAAACAGAACATTTCACAAAACAAAATAGCTTTGCTATAAAAATAAGGAGAGAATGTTTAGTTATTATCAATGATTTAAATATCTCGAAAATCCTTTTTTAATATAAATTAATTCTAAAATGAATCAAAAAAAAGACAAGACAATTTATGTTTGTCAGCAATGTGGTTATAATTCCTCAAAATATTTAGGTCGTTGTTCAAGCTGTTTAGAATGGAATACTTTTGTAGAAGAGATGGATATAAAGCCTTCGGAAAAAATGAAAGGTATTTCGAAAAATACAGTTAAGATGAAGCGGCTTAAAGAAATTGTTTATACCGAAGAAAACCGTATTATCTTAAAAGATATGGAACTGAATCGAGTTTTAGGAGGAGGTATTGTCAATGGGGCAGTTATCTTGGTGGGTGGAGAACCTGGTATCGGTAAATCTACTTTAATGCTTCAATTAGCTATAAGCCTAGAAAGTTTAAAAGTAGTATATATTTCAGGTGAAGAAAGCGAGACTCAAATTAAGATGCGAGCAGAACGCATTAGCCCTAATAGCGACTGTTATTTATTGACCGAAACCAATATTCAAGATATTATTAGCCAAGCAGAAGGCTTGGAACCTCAAATTATTATTATTGATTCAATCCAAACACTCTTTACAACTCATTTGGATTCTATTGCAGGAAGTATTTCTCAAATTCGTACTTGTGCAGCTCAATTGGTATCTTTTGCCAAGAAAAGCAATATTGCCATCTTTATTATCGGTCATATTACAAAAGACGGTAATCTAGCTGGTCCAAAAGTTTTAGAACATATTGTTGATACTGTTTTACAGTTTGAAGGCGATCGCCATTTAAGTTATAGAATTTTACGAGCTATAAAAAATCGTTTTGGATCAACTTCTGAGTTAGGTATATATGAGATGAGTGGACAAGGTATGCGAGAAGTGAGTAATCCTTCTGAAATTTTAATTTCGCCTAAACGTGGCGACGTTACGGGTGTCAGCATAGGTGTTGCTTTAGAAGGTAATCGTCCACTACTTATTGAAGTTCAATCTTTAGTAACACCTGCTACCTACAGCACACCTCAAAGAGCTTGTACCGGTTACGATAATAAACGTCTTAATATGCTTTTGGCAGTTTTAGAAAAACAGGTTGGAGTACCTTTAGGCAATAGAGATATATTTCTAAATATTACAGGCGGGTTAAGAATAGAAGACCCTGCTATTGATTTAGCTGTTAGTATTTCTATTATTTCTTCTTTTTTTGATGTTTCTATAAATTATAAAACATGTTTTGCTGGAGAAGTTGGATTAAGTGGTGAAATAAGAGCTATAAATCGACTTGAAAACCGAATAGTTGAAGCCTATAAATTAGGATTCAAAAAAATTTATATTTCTGATTTTAACACCAAAAATATAGATCTTAAAAATAAAAATATTAATATTTCAGCTTTTTCAGAACTTACCCAAGTTGTTCAAGATTTGGCTATGGGAAGAAAATAAAACTATTCATAATGAAATTATAGCAATGCTATTTTATTTCGGGAAACGGACGTTTTCAAAACCAATGAATTAAAACCTCTAAAAATCCTTTTTTCAATTGACGTGACTATAAATATATAAAAATTACATCGCTTACAAGTTTAAAATGACTATTTCAATTATATATAACCAGTCCGATAAAAATACTTTTTATAGATTTTTATATCATTTAGAAGTTATTATTAAGGAATTTAAGTTGAAATATGATTTAATACCTTTTAATTTTGAAAATGAGGATTTTGAAAATATAGATTTTAACTTTAAAAATAAAGATAAAATTATTTTAATAGCCAAAAATATCTATTCTAACAACTCTAAAAATCTTTTTTTAACCAAAATTATACAAGAAACGGATAAAGATAAACTCTTTGTTATTGTTTTTAGCCTAAAAAATAAAGAATTAACATTTTTTAATAATTTTAAAATCTACTTATTTTCAGGACAGGATCATTATTTAGATAGCTATATAGAAAATGATGATGTTTACTGGACCAAACTTATTGATTTATTTTATGACGTAACCAAAAACTTTAATTTAAAACTGCCAAAAGCTGAAAAGAATATTTATTTGGCTACGGGTTCATCAGACTTACTAGCTAAAATAAGAACCAATATAAAAAGAGAACTACAAAGAAAAGGGTATCGCGTTTTGCCATCTTTAAACTTAAATACATATTCTAAAAATCTAAAAAAATATATAACCGATTCGATTAAACAGAGTAGGGTTGCTATTCATCTTTTTGATGAAAAATATGATGATTTACTACCGAATGATAAAGAATCATTATCAAGCCTTGAATATAATATTGTTCAAAAAAATATTCAACAAAATGCACATTTACATCAATTTATATGGATTTCAACGCCTATAGAAAATATAACTGACCTGAATCAAAAAAAGTTTATTACCCAATTAAAAAACAAGAATTATTATAAAAATAGTCAAATTATCAGTGGTGATTTAGAAGAATTTAATAAAACTATTTTCTCTTTTTTGGAAGAGAGAAAAGATAAGTCCGGATTAAAAGCTGATAAAGATAAAGTATATTTTATCTTTGATAGTGTTGATAAAAATGAAATAGAAGGATTTATGCCTTTAAAAATAGAATACTCTAATTTATTTTTTTCTTTTTTACATGACCATAAGCAATTTAACCATCATATTAGTCGAAAAATGCATCAACTATATTTACAAAAATGTAGTATTTGTATTCTATTTTTGGGTAAAGCAAGTCAAAATTGGTTATATATTAATCTACAAAATGTTATTAAATCTTTGGGTATGCAAAATAAAAATCGTTGGAAAACTATATATTTTGTATATAGTCCTTTGGCCGAATCTAAATTGTTTGGAATCAAAGATAAATATAAAAATCATGAAAATCTATTCAAACTATATAGTATAGAAAGTTTTATAAGTAAAGTTTTGCCAAATATACTATAGTCACTTCACTTGAAAATTGAAAAAAGATTTTAAGGGTAATTTATTAATATTGGGTCCTTATTAAGTACAGGACATAAAAAAGTGTTTTTAACAATTTAATTATCAATGTATTATAGTATAAAAATTAAAATATAATAATTTGATAATACCATAAGAACTATACAATTTAGTATGACTTATAAACATCCAAATAAAAAAGTCTATGTAAAAGACTTAGGTTTAATTGGTTATAAAAAAGCATGGGCTTACCAAAAGAAAGTTATGACAGAAACAGTCGATAAAAAACTGATAATAATTAATAAAATGAAAGCTAATAATCATGATTTTGAAGCCCCAGCTAATCATTTGCTCTTTTGTCAACACCCTCATGTATATACTATAGGTAAAACAGGTCATGAAAAACATCTTCTTTTAAATCAAAACGATTTGATTAACAAGCAGGTTGATTATTTTAAAACAGATCGAGGAGGGGATATTACTTACCACGGCCCCGGTCAAATTGTAGGCTATCCAATCTTAGATTTATATAATTTTTTTACTGATATTCATCGATATCTGCGTTGTATTGAAGAAGTTATTATTTTGACTTTACAAGATTATGGAGTAAAAGCAAACACAATAAAAGGTTTAACAGGAGTTTGGATAAAAGATAAAATACCCCGTAAAATATGTGCTATTGGCGTCAAAGCTAGCCGTTGGATAACCATGCATGGCTTTGCTTTTAATGTAAATACTAATCTTGACTATTTTAACTATATTATCCCTTGTGGTATTCAAGATAAAGGTGTTACTTCATTAGCAAAAGAACTATCTAAAAAAATTGATATTGAAGAAGTTAAATTTAAAATTATAAATAATATGTCCAAAGTCTTTGGGTTTAGTTATCCTAAATATTAAATGGAATTTAAGCCTATCAAAACTTAGAATTATAGTAGTTATATATGACTTATAGAGATTAAAATTTTTATAATCGATTTAATTTACAGAAATTTGGAAAATGGTTAATATTAGCCAAGTAATTTTGATTGATTTTTATTTAAAAAAATAATTGTAATGGGCGTATATGTTATTGTTAGTTTTGCAACAGGATGTGTTGTTGGTATTCTAATTTATAAAACCTTAATGATAAGAGGAACAAAAAAGAAAATAGCTGAAATGGAAGAAAAAGGAAAAGAAAAGAGTATAAAAATTTTGCAAGATGCAAATACCAAAGCTGAACGTATTAAAAGAAATAAGCTCCTTGAGTTTAAAGAAAAAGAAGTAGCCCTGCGCACGGACAATAAGCAGCACTTCGAAAATAACAAACGAAAAATAGCTGCTTTAGAAAAAAGATTAAAAGAGCGAGAAAATATTATAAAAGATTATTATAATAAAGTCATAGAAAAAGAAAAAAGCGTAGCAACTTGGCAAGAGCAAATTCAGGATCAGAAGAAAAGATATTATAATTTGATAAAAGAACAAAAAGAAAAAGATACAGATATAGAAAATATTAAACAAGATTTGCTCAAAGAGAAAAAAACGCTAAAAGCTAATCAGCAGGATTATTTGAAAAGAATGGCAGAAGTAAAAAACATTGATCTAAGCGATATTGAAAATAAATTTAAAATAGAATTAAAGTCTAAACTCCAAGAAGAAGAATCAAATCTTTTAAAAAAAGAAACTCAGAAACTAAAAGATAGAGTAGGGGCAAAAATTAAAAATTTACAGGTTAACTTAGAATTTGAAAGCAAAAAAGTTTTACTTACTGCTATTCAAAAAATACCTATGGATTACGTTAAAACCAGTACGACGACTATTTTTCACCTAAATAGTGATGAAGAAAAAGGCAAAATTATTGGACGTGAAGGAAAGCATATTCGAGCTTTAGAAAATAGCACAGGTGCTAGTTTTATCATAGATGATACACCGGCTACGGTTATTATTTCTTCTTTTGACCCTTATCGGAGAGAAATTGCTAAATTAACTTTAGAACGCCTAACCCAAACAAAAATTATTAATGTTGCTTTTATAAATTCCACTGTTGAGGAAATAAAAAGTAATATGGAACAGCATATTTTACAATTAGGTGAAGAAGTGCTAAAAGAATTGAATATCAAAAATATGGATTCAAATTTAATTCGTATGGTTGCTAAGATGGGATTTTATCTTAATGGTAATTATAACTTATTAAAACACAGTAAAGAAGTTGCAACACTAGCAGGAAATTTAGCTTCAGAATTAAACCTTAATCCAAATATCGTTAAAAGAGCTGCTTTATTACATGATATAGGTAAAGTATATGATGATAAAACGAATAAACCTCATGATGTTTTAAGTATGGAATTAGCTCAAAAATATGGTGAAAATGGATTAGTTTGTCTCATTATTGCAAATCATCATAAAAGTAATCCAGCCAACTTGATGTCCGCGGTTATCCAAATTGCTAATGAGATTGTAAATAAACACATGGGTTATTCTAAAGACATAGTGAAAAATGTTTTTAAACGATCTAGAAGTTTAGAAAACATCCCCCTTAGCTTTGAAGGTGTAACTGAGAGTTACGTTTTAGACTCTGGAAAAGAGTTGTACATTATTGTAGATGCCAATATTATTTCTGATGATAAATCCTATGAATTATCTGAGCAAATTGTAAAAAAAGTAGAGCAAGCAACAGATCAACCTGAAAATATAAAAATAACACTTGTAAGAAAAAAAGAAATTGTAACTTACTCATCATAACTCACTTTTGATGATCACCTAAATTGATATTCATGAAAAAAATAATTTTATTGAGTGCTATTTTATTCGGATTTTCTAATCTAAATACAATAGCAAAACACGGACCCAAAATACATCGTATAGATGTTATGATTAACCAATGCTATAATCAAAACCCTACTCCACTAGGTATCATTACCTGTGAAGTCAATGGCTATAAAATGTGGTATGAAGAAATGGAAAAAGCCTATGATGAACTTATGACCCTTTTAAAAATCAAAGATAAAGAAATATTAAAAACCAATCAAATTGAATGGGATAAAGTCAGAAAATCTACTTTTAATCTCAACGAAGAAATCTACGATGATAAACAAATCTTACTTGTCGCTTCAAGCAAAACAGATTTTGTAAGAAGAAGAGCCAAAGAATTATTAGGCTACATAGACTTTATTCAGCATAAAAATGAGAAGAAAAATTAATAGACTTCTGACTTTTTTTGATAAATGATAAAGATTATGAATACTTCGTGCAGGCTATAACGCTTCTTTTTACTAAATCACCTGTACGCCCTCCTCGCCAATACGCTTACGAAAGTGAACAATGAACAAGCTGACTCGAAGTGCAAGGCTTTTCAAGACTATGATACTGATAACCAGAAAAATACTGATAGTATATATTTTCTCGCCATTGCTTATTAACGAGTTTTTCATCGCTTAAATTTCGAACAGATTTCAAAATGAGTAAGCTAGCCATAAGCCGAATGGAATGGCTGGGTCTGCCTGTACTAGAATAGAAAACAGCAAGTTTATCCTCTATAAATTTCCAGTCAATAGCATCAGATAATTGACACAACTCATGGTTAAGATTGAGTATATCTTTAAGGGCTTGTTGATGGGAAGAACCTTGGTTAGACTGAAGAGAACCTAGCATAAAAAAAGAGTTCTTAAGGGATGACTAAATATTTTTGAAGAAAGGGTCAGAATTTAAAGAAAACCTAAGCCCTATAATTTTTAAACTTACACACTTTATGGGATAGTGTCTTCATTCCATCATTTTAATAATCAAATTGTTAGCTTTTATAATCATTATTTTTCTAATCTTTCTTTATATGAAGCCTTATAAACTCTAATTTTTTCAATACTTTTGAAGTTAAATTACTTTATTATTTACAATGAAATATTATAGCTTTATCTACTATATACCTAATTTTAATTTATCATGAACATTAAAGATGAGTTTGTACATTATGCACTTAAAGAACATAATATAAGTAGTTTACATACAAATTCTTATATAGATAATATGACCGAACATGTTATTGAGGAAAGAGACCGCCCTTTTAGAGCTATAGATGTTTTTACGCGTCTAATAGCCGACAGGATTATTTTTTTGGGTAGTCAAGTGAATGACTATGTATCTAATGTTATTATTGCCCAGCTCTTATTTTTAGAGTCTACTGATTCTAAAAAAGATATTACCATGTATATAAACAGCCCCGGTGGATCCGTCTATGCAGGATTAGGTATTTATGACACTATGAGATACGTTAGTCCTGACGTTGCCACAATATGCACAGGTTTAGCCGCATCTATGGGAGCTGTTTTACTTTGCGGTGGTGCCGAAAACAAAAGAAGTGCTTTGCCTCATTCTCGTGTTATGATTCATCAACCTTTAGGGGGTACACAGGGTCAGGCATCTGATATTGAAATTACAGCAAGAGAAATTATGAAAATTAAAAAAGAACTGTACACCATTATTGCCGATCATACCAATAAAGATTATGACACAATTTGGAAAGATGCAGATAGAGACTATTGGATGATTGCTGAAGAAGCTAAAGAATATGGTTTAATAGATGAAGTTTTGGTAAGGCATAAGGCAATCGATAAAAACAAAAAATAGGTTTTTTTAATATTTAATAAATAAAATAATGCCAATAACTAAAGAACAAGTACAACAATCGGAAAAACAGATATATGGCTTGCGCCGAAACATTCGGTACAGTGATAGGGAATTGACTGTCAAATCCATTGTAGACAAATATGAGCGAGGAAGTACTTTTAACGAGAATTCGAATGAACGCGATTTTAAGTATTACAATACTTTGTATGTTCCCGATTATCAAAGGCATTTTGTGTGGAATGAGATTCAGCAGTCTTCATTTATAGAATCCGTTCTTTTGGATTTACCAATTCCACTTGTTTTTGTAGCTAAAAATCCATCTTCGGCTTGGGAAATTGTTTATAGCTCGCAGCGTATACATACCTTGCATGCTTTTGTAAATAACCAATTGAAACTCCAAAGTCTTGAAAAGTTGGATAAATTTAATAACTTTTATTTCAAAAACTTAGATCCCTCTAGACAGAAAAAATTTACCTCAACACCTTTGAGAGTAATCATCTTTTCCAAGTATACCAATGATGAAATTAAAAGAGATTTGCTTGAGAGTTTAAATGAACCTATGAACATTATGCAAAGGCAAAGAATAGATATTAGAAGATATGAAAATGTAATAGAAGATGATCCAAGAGATAAGTTTTGTTTCACGTATTTTATTTTTGATATAACTGAAAAAGATGAAAGTAAAGTCAGAGAAGAAGAATGGAAAAAAATTAATGCCCTGTTGAAAAAGCTTGCACCAATGGCGGATTGGCTTGTTAAAAAAGATGAGCAAGCTGAATTGCTCCTTCATTTTTTTGCCTTTGTTGACCATTATAAAGAGCTTTCAAGCAAAGAAAAAAGTGTTAAAGATTTTTTAAATGGGTATTTGATTGAGAAAGATAAGCTTTTCTCTAAAATAGAGAAGAAAAAATATGAAGAGAAAGCTGGGAAAAAAAGGACAGGACTTAGTAGGGGGGGCGATGGGAATTATAGATTTGGGTTTATCGATGATCGGGCTTATGTGGAGGCAAGAGAAGAATCTTGGATAAAAATTGAAAAGCAGTTTCAGGAATACACAGATAAACTTTTACCTGTTTTAACATTTGTTGATAAATTCTCGGAGTATGGCTTCAGAGATGCAAATACAAAAAGGATTAGACGGTCCGTTTTTGAAGCCTTGTCAGTTGGTGTACATTTGGCTTTGCAAGAAAAGCCCGATCTGAGGTGTAGAAGTGAAGATGATTTATTAAAAATTGTAACATCCGAAAAGTTTATCAAAACGTTGTCAGGAACTCAAAACACAATCTATACGCTTTTGAAAATAAAACAAAGAATTGATATAGTAAAGGATGCCCTTTTAAAATTATGAAAGACGAATTCGAAAATAGAAAAAAGGAAATAAATACCTACTATGCTTTCCTGGAAAATGTAATGGAAAAAGAGGCTCGTTTAATGGTGCTAAAATCAAAGGAACCCTTAGAAATAGAAACCGAAACCGAAGAAATAGAAATAGAAACCGGTTTGGAAGATACCCTAAAATCTGTTTGCGTTTTATTGCTTTATAATCTAATGGAATTTACTGTAACGGAAAGTATACAAGAAATTCATAAAGCTATAAACGACGAAAAATTAACTTATGAGCAAACAGGAGATGCGATTCAAAAACTTTGGCTCAATCAATATTATGAAAAGTTTAAAGAGACAGGAAATAGTCATAGGCAAAGACTTACAAATCTTAAATTAATGGTCGATAAGCTTTTAAAAAACAACATACCTGTAAACTTAGAATTCACAGATAAAGACAAACGAAACCCTAATATATCTGGAAACATAGATGCCAGAAAAATCAAAGAAATTGCCAATAGATACGGTATAGACTTTAATAGGTCCAACAAAAGTTTGCGTGAAATAAAAGAGAAGAGAATAGAATTAGCCCACGGAATCAGATCCTTTGAAGATATTTATGCAGGTAAAACCTTTTCAAAATTGGAAAAATTAAAAGAAGATACTTTTTCCTTTTTATCTGCTTTTATCGATTCGGTGGAGAAATATATTGATACCCAATCTTATAAAAGTTAAAAAAATAGCTGATAACAAAAGGTATTACTCAATACTTTATAATTCATAATTTGTTTATTATATGTTAGTCATAAAAAGAGACGGTCGTAGAGAAAGTGTTAAATTTGATAAAATTACCAAGCGAATCCGTCATTTGTGTGAAGGATTAAACCATAATTATGTAGACCCAATTGTTATAGCCAAAAAAGTTATTATTGGTTTATATGACGGGGTAACTACGGTAGAATTGGATCACTTAGCTGCTGAAATAGCCGCTACTTTAGTTACGACCCACCCGGACTATGCTATTTTAGCTGCCAGAATAGAAATTTCAAATTTACACAAGACGACAAGCAAATCTTTTTTTACTACAATTAAACAGTTATATACATATCGAGATCCCAAAACCGATCAAAAAGCTACCCTAATTTCTTCTGAAGTATACGAAGTTATCCGCGAAAATGCAGCTCGCTTAGATGCAGCAATTGACTATAGTAGAGATTATAATTTTGATTATTTTGGTTTTAAAACCTTAGAACGTTCTTATCTTTTTAAACTTAAAGGTAAGATTGTGGAACGTCCACAACACTTGTATATGCGGGTAGCTCTGGGTATTCATTCAGATGATATAGAAGCTGCCATTAAAACCTATAATTTAATGTCAGAAAAATGGTATACCCATGCCACACCTACGCTTTTTAATTCTGGGACACCAAAGCCGCAAATGTCGTCTTGTTTTTTGCTTTCTATTAAGGCTGATAGTATCAAAGGAATTTATGAAACTTTAGAAGATTGCGCCTTAATTTCTCAATCTGCTGGTGGTATTGGTTTAAGTATTCATAAAATTAGAGCTACGGGTTCTTACATTAAAGGAACGAATGGAACATCTAATGGCATTATACCTATGTTAAGGGTTTATAATGACACAGCACGCTACGTAGATCAGGGTGGGGGACGCAGAAAAGGAGCTTTTGCCATTTATTTAGAACCTTGGCATGCTGATATATTTGAATTTATAGAGTTAAAGAAAAATCACGGAAAAGAAGAATTACGAGCTAGAGATTTATTTTATGCACTTTGGATATCGGATTTATTCATGAAAAGAGTCGAAAATGACGAAATGTGGTCTTTATTTTGTCCCTATGAATGTCCAGGTTTGGCTGATGTTTATGGAGAAGAATTTGAGAGTTTGTATGAAAAATACGAAAGGGAAAATAAATGTAAAAAACAAGTTAAGGCTCAAGAGCTTTGGTTTGCAATCGTAGAAAGCCAAATTGAAACGGGTACGCCTTACATGCTTTATAAAGATGCTGCCAATGAAAAATCTAATCAAAAAAATGTTGGAACTATACGCTCAAGTAATTTGTGTACAGAAATAATGGAATACACAGCACCTGATGAAACGGCGGTATGTAACTTAGGAAGTATAGCACTCCCCAAATATGTTATCAATAAAACCTTTGATTATCAAAAACTTTACGAAGTTACCAAAGTAATTACTTATAATCTTAACAAGATTATAGATCGCAATTATTACCCTATTCCTGAAGCTAAAAAATCAAATTTACGTCATCGTCCTATCGGTATAGGTGTACAAGGTTTAGCCGATGTTTTTATGCTTTTGAATTTGCCTTTTGAATCAGAAGAAGCCAGTCAGATTAATAAAAATATTTTTGAAACTATTTACTTTGCTGCTGTAGAATCTTCTATGGAAATCGCCAAAAAAGAAGGTACCTATGAAACTTTTGAAGGCTCTCCTATGTCAAAAGGGGTTTTTCAATTTGACATGTGGAAGACCAAACCTTCTAAACGTTGGAATTGGGAAAAATTGAAAGAAAAAGTTAAAAAGCATGGTGTACGCAACTCACTTTTAGTGGCACCAATGCCAACAGCTTCAACTTCTCAAATTCTAGGTAATAATGAATGTTTTGAACCTTATACTTCAAATATTTATTCCAGAAGAGTGCTTTCAGGTGAATTTATTGTCATTAATAAACATTTACTTAAAGATTTGATAATTTTAGGAATATGGAATGAAGATTTAAAAAATCAAATTATTATGGATAATGGTTCTATCCAAAATATTCCTAATATTCCTGATAATTTAAAAGCTATTTATAAAACAGCTTGGGAAATTAGCCAAAAAAAGATTATTGATATGTCTGCTGATAGAGGCGCTTTTATCTGTCAAAGCCAAAGTCTTAACCTTTTTATGAAACAACCGACCTCAGCAAAATTAACGTCTATGCACTTTTATGCTTGGAAAAAAGGACTCAAAACGGGCATGTACTATTTGAGGAGTAATTCGGCAGCCAATGCTATTAAATTTAGTATTGATGCTGATAAAATTAAAAATAGTAGCAACCAAGGTACTATAAAAAAACAAGTCTTAGAACCTAAAATAGTAACCTCTGCTCAAGAAAATACAGTCTGTACTTTAAATTATGATGGAGATGACTGTGAAGTTTGTTCAGGATAAAAGTGTATCTCTGATAAAATGCAAATTTCATAAAAAAATCTTTTTTTTTAAGATTTCCATTAAAACTCGGGAAAAATTTTAAGTTGTTTATGACTTGTCCCTATTCTTGTATAGATTTAGGAAAGAAAAAGATAATAGCATGGTATAAAATCCAAAGTATAGTTAAAAAATTGGTTATATAAAAAAGAACTGTCAAAAGTATACTGGTATTAGAAAGTAAATCTTGTTCCCATTTGATATAATCAAATAAAAACCACGCTAATGCTAAAGTAAAAAATACATTACTCAAAAAAGCTAAACCTGAAAAAAATATAACTAATAGTCGATAGAGTTGTTTTTGAAAATCTTGTTGGCTTAACCAACTATTTTTTTTTGGAACAATTAAATATCTTTTCGGAATAAGTGTAAGTATACTGTTAGTCAATATGATTAAGAAGTTAAAAAAGACAAATAAACCCGTTCCTAAATAAAACAAGGATTTTTTACTTAATGTATAATTTAATATTTCGAGATTATTAGATATTTTTAGGTAGCAAAAAGCATTTAAAGCTAAAAAAAAAAGACAAGAAAATATCCATAAAATTCGGGTGATGTATATCATTTAGTTTTTCAATAATTAGGTAATTCTTATAATGAAGTTGTTTAAAAATTAGTTTTTAATTTAATGCATTGCTTCTTAAATATATTTTTTCAATACTCTTATTTTCAAATTTTAGTATAGCAAAGCTATTTTATTTTGCGAAACGTTAAGTTTCAATACCAATAGGTTAGAATCCGAAAAACGCTCTTTTTCAAGCAATCTGAATATAAATCAGTTCTCCAACCTAAAATAATACTCTAAATTTGATTGTATTCTTAATTTTTTTCAATTCTTCTATAACTTGAGAATTATAATATTTATCAATATCAGTAACTACATAACCAATTTCTCCATCTGTCTGGAGGTGTTCTCCCAGAATATTACAATTGTATTTTTTATAAATGCTGTGAATTTGTTCCAAAATACCGGGCATGTTTTTATGGACATGCAATAATCGGTGGGATTTTGGAATAAAAGCAAGATGCACATGTGGGAAATTAATGCTTCCTATGGTATTGCCTGTATTCACATATTCTATAATTTGTTGAGGTACGTAAGAGGCTATTTCTCTTTGGGCTTCTAAAGTATTGCCGCCTATGTGGGGGGTCAAAATAACATTGGGTAGCCCTAGCAAAGTAGACGTAAAAGGTTCGTGGTTGTTTTTAGGTTCTTCTGGAAATACGTCTATGGCGGCACTAGCTATTTTTTTTGTCTGTAAAGCCTCAACTAAAGCAGAAATATCGATAACATTTCCTCGTGATAAATTTAAAAGCATAGCATTATCTTTCATTTGATTTAATTTTTCGGCATCAAAAAAATTATAATTTTCTTTTCGACCATCCACATGTAGACTAACAATATCTACAGTTTGAAGCAATTCTTTTAAAGAGAGACATTTGATAGCATTCCCTAAAGCAAGTTTTTCGATTATATCATAATAATAAACATGCATACCCATAGCTTCTGCTAGAATAGATAATTGAGAACCAATATTTCCATATCCAATAATACCTATTTTTTTACCTCTTATCTCATGGCTTCGACCAAGTGATTTTTGCCATTTTCCTTTTTGAATAGCAATATGTTTTGGGATAATTTCTCTGGCAAGCATAATAATATTACCTATTGCCATCTCAACAACACTACGGGTATTACTGTATGGAGCATTAAAAATCACACAACCTTTATTTATAGCAGCTTTCAAATTTATTTGGTTCGTACCTACACAAAAAGCCCCAATACACATAAGTGCATTCGCATGTTTTAAAACTTTATCTGTAATTTGAGTCTTAGAACGTATCCCTAAAATAGAAATATTTTTGATGGCTTTAATAAGTTCTTCTTCATTTAGAGCTGTTGGAATGGTTTCTACACTATAGCCTTCTTTTTCAAGGATGGCCTTGGCATCTTCATGAATGTTCTCAAGAAGCAAGACTTTGATTCTGTGTTTAGGATAGGAAAAACGACGGGGTAGTTTATTGTTGTACAAAAAATCATCCAAATTAGGACTAATAAGCTTCGTTTTAGAGGTTACTTCAAGACGTTCTATATTTTCGGTAAAAGCGTAAAATTTATTAGTTAAACCTGCTTTATGGATTTCATAATCACTAAAACCATCGCCAATAACATAGATTTCACCATCTAACTTTAACTGTTTCACCAAAATAACTTTACCTTGTTTACGAGTAAGAGGATTATTTTGATCAAAACCTATAATATTACCGGATCGATCAAATTTGAAAGTATTGGCATAAATATTTTCAATAGGAATATCAAAGTCAACTATAGTAGGTAAAATAAAATCTTTAAATCCGTTTGAAATAATTAAAATCGACGATCTGTATTTTTGAAAAAAATCAATATTCCTTTCAAAAGAAGGTGATATTTTTTGCTTTAAAAAAGATACTAATTTATCTATATCCTTTTTATGAGCATTAAATAGTTTACATCTTGCATTCAAAGATTCATTAAAAGATAATTTTCCTGACATACAAGCATTAGTGATTCTTTCTATCTGAGATAAACGTTCTAATTTTTCGGGATGTGTATCTAAAGCTAACTTAGCCAATTCATCTAAAGCTTCTACTTGTATAAAAGTGCTATCGAAATCTATGATAAAATACTTTTTCATCTTATTTTTTGTTAAAATTAGTTCTATAAAAAAAATAGAATGGCAAAAATAAATGATGCAGGCTTTGTTTGCTAATATATTTTTATATTTAAGACAAAAAAGGTAGGAGGATAAGTTATACTTTTGTATTTCATTGGTTTTTAGACAAATATTTAATATTTTTGAAAATATTACTTTCAATGGTATTTAAGTAATTAAATAGGCATATAATATTCTTAGACTTCATTATTTTTAAATTATTTTAGTGTGGTTATTACATTTAAATCAAATCGTTTAAAATATAGTTTAATATTTTTCTTTTGTGCGCTCGGTTTTGGTTATTCATCTTCAGCACAAGGTCATCGAGATATACTCCAGTTTTCGGGTATTGTTATTGGACAAGATAGTATTGGTATTCCTGGTGCTCATATTATCATAGAAAATTTAAGTATAGGTACAATAAGTGACCCCTTGGGCTATTTTTCTTTGCCTACAAAAGTTGGAGATACTATTTTATTTAGTGTATTAGGGCATAAAGAGCATAAAATCATTATTCCCAGACGTGAAGATTATGGCTTCTTCATGATTGTTAACCTAGATGCAGATACTACTATTTTACCTGTTATAGATATTTATCCTTTTCCAACAAAAGAACGTTTTAAACAGGCTTTTTTAGCTTTAAATGTTCCTAATGCCAATAGACAACTACAAGAGCGCTTAAACGCTCAAACTATCGCTCGATTAGCTAATATTTCACCTGCTTCGGCAAGTCAAAATTATAGGAACTTTATTACAAACCAAAACTATAAAGTAAATAATAGAACTTTTGTCCCAACTCTTTCTTTAACCAATCCCTTTGCTTGGGCAAAATTTATTAATTCTTTAAAAGAGAATAAAGAAAAAAAGAAAAAAGCCAGAAAGAGAATAATAGTGCCTGAAAATTAAATAGAAAAAGGATTTTTGGAAGTTTTATAGCAAAGCTATTTTATTCTGCGAAACAGAATCCGAAAAACTCTCTTTTTCAAGCAATCTGAGTATAATGTATTGGTTTCTAAAAATACCTGTTTCCAAGATAAAAAAATAGCATCGCTATAAAATGATTATAAAAATTGGGTTTTTCCTTGAAAATAAGGTACACGAGGAAAAGGAATTTTACTTTCTTTAAGTTTTTTTAGAGCAATTCTTAATACATCACTTGCAAGTTGAAAACTTTTTAAAGGTGTTTCTACCCAAATATATGCCCTGAGTAGTATGCTGTAGTCTGTCATATTTACTACACGCACCCGAACTATAGGTTCTTGATCAGCAATTTGTTCCGGTGTTCTATTATCTAAACAATCATCATGATTTTCCGATACCTGTTGAATAATCGACATTGCTAATTCAATATCTGCCTCAAAACATATTTTAAATTCGACATATTTACAATATTTTTGTTCTACAATATTAGAATTAACAATAATTTGAGAACTAATAAGAGAATTAGGTATAATAATGCGCCGACTATTAAAGTCTTTAATGATCGTATGTCTTAAATTAATATCTTCTACAATACCTTTATCAGTATTTTGTAGGGTAACTAAATCATCAACCCTAAAAGGTTTAAAAATGACAATAAAAATACCACTAATAATATTTGAAAGCGCCTGTTGAGCGGCAAAACCTACAATTATCGTTACGATACCTGCGCTCGTAAATAAGGCAGCACCTACTGATTTTAAACTTGGTATCAAAGAAATACAAATAAAACTCGCCACACATAACATAATGAATGTGAATCCATTTTGAAAAAAAAGATAATTAGTTGGTTCTACATTTAAGGTTTCAAAAGATTTTTGAAAAAAACGTCTAAGAAAAAACCGAATGATTCTGCCGATAATATAAGCTATCCCAAAAACAGAAACAACTATAATGAAATAGGACATAATTGAATTAGGAATTAATGAATTATAAAATTAAAATAATTTGAAGCGTATGAAAATAATATGATTTCTTATAGCATTAGATAGTATTAGACATGTAATATGGTGCTTTCGTGTAAAGCTATTTTATCATTAAAGCGAAAAATTTCCAAAATAATTCATTATAATTGCTTTTGGCGTGTTTTACTTGTGTAACATTAGCAAATAGTATTACTACAGGGCATCTCTCATAATACTTTAACTAATTGAAAATTCATACCGTTTTGCCCTTGATTCTATGTCCTTAGAAATTTGTAAAATGGCAAGAACCAATCGGTCAAAAATATGTAAAGAAGTGGAGTATGCCATGCCAGATAAAGACTCTTGTGCTTCCAAAAAGACGTATTATTATGGCTATAAATTACACGCTGTTTGTTCTGTTGAATTTATAACTTTGATTTGAGTCCTGCATCTGTTGTCTGATTTTTTGTTGATTGGAGATAAAAGCTATTTGTCAAAAGACATTCAAATAGACCTTTTTAATTCCGTAAATATCAATTTATAAACCATGAAGAAAGAACCAAAAAAACTATAAAAAAACAACCTAATATAGTTAGGAAACATAGAAAACGAATTGAAACGTTATTTTCTTAACTTTTTGATCAATTTATGATAAGACGCAATTATGCAAAAACGTTTCAAGGATTTAAATCCAAAATAATCAGAAAAATAGCAGCGCTGATTACCATACAATATCTCAATAAATTCGTATTTGATAGAAGTATCAACAATCTAAAAGTAAATTTAATTTAAATAATGCACAACGGGTATGTATAGTCTTGTTGTTAAAAAGAAATAGATTTAATACATTTATTACCAAGTAGTTAAACACTTAAAAAATCATTTTTCAATATTAAGTTTATTATTTACTTATAAAATGTAAAGCTGCTGAATTGATACAGTAGCGTAAGCAGGTGGGGCTTGGTCCATCTGGGAAAACGTGCCCTAAATGTGCTTGACAACCGTTACAAACAACTTCGCTACGCAACATACCATGGCTGGAATCTGTAATTTCTTTAATATGCTCTTTGTTGACTATATCGTAAAAACTTGGCCAGCCTGTACCTGAATTAAATTTATGTTTTGAATCGAAAAGGACTTTTCCACAGCAAACACAATGATACGTTCCAACATCTTTGTTAGCTAACAACTCACCAGTAAATGGACGCTCTGTTCCTTTATTTTGAGTAACTTCATAAGCCAATGGACTAAGCTTATTTTTTAAATTTTCTTTTCCACTCATAATGTTTCTTTTTTTTAGTAAATGAAATTGGTTATAATACCATTATTGATTTGAAAATACGTGAAATTTTTTGACTACCAAAAATTATAATATAGAGTTTATTATATTACCTTTTTTCGGCTATGAATATCATACGATCAGACTCTATTTTTGAATATGGCTTTAAATCATAACTCCCCAAAATATGAGTAATAATCCAATATTTAGGATTGAATAAAGAAGTGAAAAACTTTAAATCATAAGCTTTAACGCGCTCTTGAAAAGTATGCTTCTTTCCTTCTACTTCAAAAAAAATATCTTTAGTTATAAAACCATCTTTAAGATACCTTTTGAGATGGAAATCTATATTTGAAATAGTTTTTATTTCTTCAGCGACTATGTTAAGGAGAACTTTTGAAGTATTAAAAAAATCTAAAATAATCTTTCCTTTTGGTTTTAAATTTTTTAGCCCACAATCAATAACAGACATATGTTCCTTATCCGTTTCAAAATAACCAAAACTAGTAAAAAGATTAAAAATATAATCAAAAGGCTCCAAAGAAAGAAAGGCTCTCATATCTTCTACCGAAAAGTGTAAATTGTTATTCTGAAATTGCTTGGCAAAATGAATACTATCTTCGGCAATATCAACTCCCAAAACTAAACAGCCTTTTTTATTTATATGGCGGCTATGACGCCCTTTCCCACAAGCCAAATCTAATACCTTAGTTGATGGATTAGGGTTAATTTTTAGTAATTTAAAAATATTATCTATAAAAAAAACTGCCTCTTCTTCATTTCTATCTTGATAAAGGATATGGTAATAAGGAGAATTGAACCAAGTTTTAAACCACTGATTTTCAATCATATTATTTTTAAAAGATTTATTAAAATTACTTAAAATAGTTCCGAACTAATTGTTAGGTAAAGATAAATTAAACATATAGTTGTGTATAGGTTTATTGCGTTTCTTTATATTGGGCTTAAATGAAACTAAAAAGTCCGAAAATATAATGCTTAAAATTTAAATTCATATCTTTTTTATCCATTATTCACGATAATTTAGCAAATATCTCTAATACTTACTTTTCTAACAAGCATATGTGCTTGATGCGTTCCTCTATACCTTTTTGACAGCCTTTATGTTAATTTGTGAGGTGCTATTTAGCTTTGGCAAGTTTTACAGAGTTAAACTCTAACCTTGGCAAGTTTTTACAGCGATAATTTTGTTTGTTTAATTGGTTTACGCCATTTTTTGTTATATCTTCGCTATTGCATTTAGAACATTTTAAGGGTTATTTTATCCTTAAATTTGATTAAATAGAAGGACAAATTCAACTTTTAAATATCTCAATATCAAAACCATACTATTTTTCAAATCATATTTTCTGCAACGCCATCAAATATATTATTTTAAGGATAAAAAATCTAAACTTGGAACTTATTATCAATTACCAAAAATGGTAATTGATAAGTAAAAAATATTCTGAATTATCGTTATTATGAAGAAGTTAGATAAATTAATATTAGGTACTTTTATCAGAAAGTTTCTGGGAACTTTCATCGTTATCTTATTTATTTTTCTGATTCAATATATTGTCACCAAGAAACTAAAAGATTTATTAGGCAAAGATTTAGGAATAGATATTTTGGGAGAATTTATACTTTATTTTTGTATTATTTTAATTCCCAGTGCTTTACCTATATCTATTCTTTTTACCTCTCTGATTACTTTTGGAACTTTAGGCGAACACAACGAATTAGTAGCGATGAAAAGCGCTGGGGTTTCTTTGTTAAAAATCATAGGCAAAGTTTTCTTTTTTGTCTGCCTTTTGGTGATGCTCCAAATTATGATTCATGATAAATTGGTTACTTGGGCCAGCCTTAAAGGTTACACACTACTTTATAATATTAAGATTACCAAACCAACTTTAGATTTTGAAGAAGATATTTTTTACAACGGTATACCTGGTTACAGTATTAAAATATCAGAAAAAGATAAAGAAACAGAAATTCTTAGTCAGGTAGTTATTTATGACCATACTCAAAACAATGGAAATACTAGCGTTATTATGGCAGAAAAAGGACGTATGTTTCTAGATGAAGAAAGTTGGGTTTTGAATATGTACCTTTTTGATGGACGTGTTTTTAAACAAGATAAAAAGAGTGATTCTAAAGAAACTTTTTGGAAACAATCTTTTGATTCGGCTTTTTTCAAATTTAGTTTAGTTTCCTTTGGAATGGCTGATACAGATGAAAGACTCTTTACAGGACATAATCTTATGAAAGAAATCACAGCCATAAAAAATGAAACAGATAGTCTTGACTCTATGAATATCAATTATTTTGAAAGTTATAAAAAGGTGTTTTTTGATCAACTTCATGTTTTTGAAGATAGCCAAAGGTTACAGATTTTAGATTCTACCAGACTGGTTCATGAAGCTACATTAAGAAAACCTTTAACTAGTATTAATATGCTATTAGATAGTGGAATAACCGATGTCAATACGTACCATAAAGCAATTAGTAGAGTTGAAAATTTAAAAAAAATAATTATACAGTATGTTTATCGTTATCAAGATGCCAATAAAAGGGTGTTGAAGGGCTATGTTGATATTAATAGACGTTTAGCTTTGGCATTTTCCATTTTTGCTTTATTTATAATTGCTGGTCCTATTGCTCTAATGATCAAAAAAGGCGGACTTGGTATTCCAGCTTTAATATCAGTTATCTTATATGCTTTACATTATATATTAACGATATACGGAAATAAATTATCCACACATGGCGGAGTTTCGCCTCAATATGGACCTTGGTTAGCCAATGCTGTATTTCTTTGTATTGGAATATTTCTTTTGCAAAGGGCTTCAGTAGATGCTCGTCTTTTTGAGTTTAACCTTAAAAATTTATTTACTTTTTCTAAACAAAAAAAGAATGAATAGATTTATTAATTTGGAGGAAAAGGTATTAGAAGGCAATAATTGTTGTTTGCATCATCGGATTAGCCACTTGGTTATTCGGTCGGAGTTTCAGTTTTTCTAAAAAGAAGTCTAATCATTGCAAAGCCAAATGTTAGCCTTTTTTTATATTAAATAGCTACAACCTTTCACGCTTTTATGTGTTTTTCATATTCAATATTTATTAAACCTTTTAGAAATCTTCTTTCAAAAATATTTACAATTTATTATAAAATTTACTAAACTATTGAAGCTTACAACTAACATTTATTTAATCATTATACATCTTAGTATTTATGTATGATAATCCTTTTCCTGGGCTTAGACCATTTAAAACAGAAGAAACCTATTTATTTTTTGGAAGAGAGGGACAAATTGATGAAGCCTTAACAAAATTAGATAAAAATCGATTCATAGCTATTTTAGGAAGTTCCGGGAGTGGTAAATCATCTCTAATGTATTGTGGCTTAATACCTAATCTATACAGTGGTTTTATTGGAGAGTCCGGTTCTTTTTGGCAAAGTATCGTGACCAGGCCGGGCATCAATCCGATTAAAAATTTAGCTGACAGCCTTACAAATACCTATCATTCTAAAAAAGAATCAGATTATAATTTAAAAGCTAACATTAATGCAGCAATTTTAAAGAGCAGTTCGACTGGGCTAATAGAGGTTTTACAAAAATATAAAATAAAAGAAAATACCCATATATTAGTTGTTATTGATCAATTTGAAGAAATTTTTAGATATAAACGCTTAAATAAAAAAAATACAGTAGAAAGTGCAAATAATTATATACGTTTATTTATCGAAGGAATAGAACAAAGTGACTTGCCTATTTATGTTATTATTACTATGCGTTCAGATTATATAGGTGAATGCTCTGCTTTTCCCGACTTAACATCTTATATTAACAAAAGCCAATATCTTATTCCTCAAATGACCAGAGAGGATAAAAAAAATGTTATTAGAGGACCTATTTTAGTATTTGATAACAACATCAGCAACCAATTAGAAACCCATATATTAAATGCTTTAGATCAAGATGAAGACCAATTACCAATATTACAACATACCTTAATGAGGACTTGGGAATATTGGAAACAAGGCAATAATTCCAACTCTCCCATAGATATCGAACATTATGAACAAATAGGCGAGTTAAAAAATGCACTTTCTATCCATGCTGATGAAGCATATCATAGTTTAAATAAAACTCAGCAACGCATTTGTCAACAGCTTTTTCAGATTATTACCGAACAAGAAGAAAGTGGAAGAGGAATACGCAGACCCACAGATTTAAAAACAATTTTAGAGGTTACAGGTGCTAATTTTGAAGATTTATGCTTTGTGATCGAACAGTTTAGGCAAAAAAATAGGGTTTTTTTGATGCCTGAATTGCCTCATGAACTTTGCCTTGACACAATCATAGATATTCCTCATGAAAGTCTTATGCGGGTTTGGGATAGATGTAAAAACTGGGTCGAAGAAGAATTGCAAAATAAAAAAAACTACTTAATCCTGTGCGAAAGAAGTATAGAACATAGGCTTGGAAGAGGAGATTACTTAAAACCACCAGAACTGGAAATTCTATGGGAATGGTATCTTAAGTATAAACCCAATAAAAAATGGGCAGAACGCTATAATGCTCACTTTTTGCCAGCCATTGATTTTTTGTTAACGAGTAAAGAAATTTATACTAACACTATTTTGGCAGAAGAAAAACGCCAAAAAACGAAAATTAAACGCTCTGTTTATTTATTCATAGCTACGGCTATAGTTGCTTTTGTACTTATTTTTATTACTATATATGCCAATACTTTAGCTATAAAAGCAGAACATAGCGCCAAAGATGCTCAAGTTCAAAAAGTAAAAGCAGAAAAGCAAAAAAATATTGCTTTACAACAAAAAAAGCGAGCCGAAGAACAAGAAAAAAAAGCTAAAGCATCAGCTAAAGAAGCTGAAAAGCAAAAAAATATTGCTATTAAAGAACAAATACATGCTAGTCTTGAACAGCAACGAGCCGAAGAACAAGAAAAAAAAGCTAAAAGAGCAGCGAGGGAAGCTGAAAATCAAAGAAATATTGCTATTAGAGAACAAAAGCATGCTAGCCTTGAGCAGCAAGAGGCAGAACAGCAAGAACAACGTGCCGAAGAAGAATCTAAAAAAGCTACTCAGCTTCGCCATTTAGCTGTTGCAAAATCTATAGCCATACGTTCCACAACCCTAAAAGATCAAAGATTAAAAATTTTATTAGCCCAATATGCCTATATACTAAACAAAAATTATGGTGGCAATGACTATGATGCCGATATTTATGCAGCGCTTTATTTAGCTAATAAAGCATTAGCTAAGACATCTTTAAAAAAGAAAAATCATGAAGGTATTGTAAGAGCTTTACATATAAGTCCCAACGGAAAAAAATTTTATAGTGCAGGAAGTGATGGAACAGTTTTAAAATGGTCACTTGATACCTTAAAATTAATTGAAAGACTCATTAAAACTGATTATGCTTTCAGAGGAATGACTATAGATAAAGAAAATAAATATTTGATTATGGGAACCAGCGAAGCAGGTATTCGGGTTTTTGATTTTACTAAACAAAAAAATCATTTGATTCCTGAAGTTTCCTATCATAATGCTAAGCGAGTTATTAAAGATATTTTTATAAAAAATGTCAAACAAATAGATCATGAATCTCTTATTTACTTAGAAGACACTTTAGTTTTACACTATTCCCTGAAAAAAGAACAAAAAGATAGGCTTAATTTTTATAAAAGTAAGCAAAAGATCGAACGTTTTATGTACGATAAACCCAGTGGTTTTATATTTTTATCTACTATAAATGGACATGTGTTTCTAGTGGAAAATAACAATTCAAGAAAATTGTTAACCTTTTCTTCCAAAGAAATAGCTACAAGTATAGCTTTTGATAATCAAAGGAATAGATTAATTCTTGGTACAAATAAAGGAAAAATTATCATTTATGATTTAAAAACAAATCAAATTTTATATACTTTGGAAGCCCACAATGCTGAAATAGAAGTCGTTTATATTAGTCCTAGTGGAAAATTTTTAGCTTCAGGAAGTTTTGACCATAAGGTTAATATTTGGTTAAACGATCATCTAAACCGCTTACCTTTAGTTTTAGATGATCATAAACAATGGGTCGCTTCATTATTATTTTATAAGGACGAAACAAAGATTATTGTCGGATATGGCGATGGGACTTTACAAACTTACCCACTTATCATTTCCGTACTTTCCGACAATATTTGTGAAACATTAAAAGAATTAAATTATACAATTACAGAACGGGAATGGCAACTTTTAGCAGGAAAAAATATTAAAAAGATAGAGATATGTAATATTAATAATTAGAGAATTATGAGCTATTTAACTCAAAAAATGCCCATTATAAATTTTTTAACCAAGTTTCTGGGTCAAGTTTAATTTTTTTATACCATATTTGAAAATTGAGTTCTTTGTTCGTATTTCTTTCCAAGAATAATCCAATCACTTTTTCCGGTTCTACAAATTCTCCACGAGCCGTTAAGACTTTATCTATATTTCCGTAGACACTAAAATAGTTTTCGTGTTTTATAATAATAATATATTTGGAATTTGAAGATTGAGTAATAGAGATAACTTTTCCATAAAAAATACTCTTAATTTTTGATTCTGAAGAGCTTTTAATCTGAATACCCAAGTTTTCAAGCCAAATATTTTTAAACACTGGGTGTCTATATTTCCCAAATTTTTGGATAATAATTGGATTATCTATTGGCCAATTCAATCTTTTTTTATACGATGAAAAATGCTGATTTGTATTTGGCTTTATAACCTCAAGTATCCGTTTTTCTGGTTTAATCCCCTTGGTATTATTTTTTTTAGGTAACGTTTTAATTTCAAAAGGTTTTTTATTTTCCTCTTTTATATAAGAAATTACTATTTTTTTCAAGTTTTTAATATCAGTTTGTAAGACTTGCAATTCTTGTTTAAAACGGTTTTCTTGTTTAAGTGCTTCGCTTAATAAGATTTGTTCTTCTAAGACTAAACTTTTCAAATGCTTTATTTGATCATTCTCTTCTTTTAATAATTTACTTTTAGTTTCATACTCTTTTTCAAGGTCTTTTTTATAAAAAGCCAAAGTAGATTTTAATTTTTGTATTTTTACAATCTGTTTTTTTCGCTCTGTTCTATATTGGTTCAGGTAATTTAAACGTAAAAAAAATTGAGTAAAAGTTTGACTGGCTAAAAGATAAGCAAACTCCATCAAATAAAATTGATTTTTAGATGATATATAAATTATTTTTCCATACTCATCTTTCAAAAGTATTAGTTTGTTTTCAAGATCTTGGAGTAATTTTTCTTGATTTTTAACTTTTTGATTTAAAAGGCTAATTTCTTGACCTATACTGGCTATAAGATCCTTATTTTGAATAATCTGGAGATTTATAATATTTAATTGTTGTAAGCTTACGTTTTTATTTGAAAGTGCTTCATCAAGCAATTTTTTAGTTTTAATAATCAAATTAGTTTGTTTCTTTTTTTTTGAACGAATACTTTTTAATGTTTGAGCATGGTTGTCTAAAGATATAAATATCAATAAAATACTTAAAAGAATAAATAATCTATATTTCAATATTTTAAAAAAATAATTCATCTTTAATCTATATTATTAGGCATTAATCGGTTTTATTTTTTTAAAATATTGAAAAATCAACAACTCAAACAAATATTCTAAACTATTAGATTCTATATTATAAAATCTTTTAACAAAAAAGCAATTTTAAAATATGCGATTTTCAATATATTATTATTTTAAGATTTTTATCTCATACAAAAAAGTAGTATATACTAGTCTATTTTTTTTAAACAAAAAATAAGTTTTTACCAATATTAAACATAATAAATTTAAGTATTTAGCAATTACGATTTTCTGATAAATTTTGTGATCTTCAAATTTTCCAGCTAAGTATTTTGGTTCTGAAACGGTCAAAACTAGTCATTAGAATACTACTAATTGCTTTATTTATGACTGCGGTTAAAATCCAAATAAAATTGGTTTTTTTTCTTTTTTTTGAAAAATTAGCTGACCGCTTTATCCATACCATAGTCATTTTGATACTTAAGTTTAGACTTAACGATCCCATAAACCTGGCGCACTAATTTATTAGCTAGCGCTATCAAACAAACATATGGACTTTTCTTTTTGGCAAAATCACCCCGATAACTCTTATCAACGCAAAATAAAGTCTTTTCTTTTATACGTCCGCGTAGCTTGTCGAGTAAGTTTACACCTTCTTTACCATCATATGTGTTAGCGGCAGTAACAGATATAGCTCGGCAGACCCAAACTATCGACGGCTATATGCCGTTTTCTACCCTTCACTTTTTTACCACCATCTATGCCTACATTAAAAACATCTTTTTGTTTGTATTTTCTCTTGTGTTTGGCATGAGGAAAATATCTTTCTATCTTTGTCCATAGGGCGTCATCTATAGCATTATGTTTTTTTTGTTTAGAAACGTGTTTCTTTTCCATAAAGCGCAGCACCATTTAAAGTGAAAATAAAAGTGCTCTTTTATGAAATTTGACGCTCTTTTCAAAATTAAAATAAAAAACTAAACACGCTCTTACCTTTATTAACCAAAAAAATGACACCAGAAAATAATCAGTCGCGAAAAGTTTTTATTTCCTATTCGCATAAAGATAAACTTTATAAAGAAGAGTTGGTTAAGCAACTAAAACCTTACGAATTAATAGATAAACTTATTATTTGGGATGATGGCGAACTGATTGTAGGGCAGGAATGAGAAACCAAAATTCTTGATCATTTGCACAAAGCAGATTTGGTCATTTGTTTATTAAGTCCTGATTTTATTGCTTCTGAGTTTTGTAGAGAAAAAGAATTGGAAGCCGCCTTGGAAGCCCATAAAAAAGGAGAGCAAATTGTCGCTCCCATCCGTATCAGAAAATGTAAATCCGATATTTTACCTGTTGGCAAAATACATGGTTCGCCCAAAAACTGGATGAAAACTCATGATAATGACGATATTTGGTATGACGTTGTCGAAGAAATCGTGAAACCCTTGAAATTATAGCAAAGCTATTTTATTTTTTGAAACGTTCTGTTTCAAAATGAATAAATTAGAAGCTTAAAAAATCTTTTTTTTAAGTAATTTGAGTATAGATAGTATAAAGTTCTAAAAATAAATTTATTAGTTATGGTAGACTATAAAAAATACATCATCATTGATCCAAATATTAGGTTTGGCAAACCTGTTATAACCGGCACTAGAATATCAATTTACGATGTATTAAATTGCTTGGCTAGTGGTATGACAAAAAAAGAAATTGTCAAAGATTTTCCTGAATTAGATGAAGAAAAGATTAATGCTTGTCTCTCTTTTGTTGCCAATAGAGAAAATACTTTATAGCAAATCTATTCTTATTTTTAAAATGTTTGCTGTAAGAACCAATAAGTTAAAACCTTTAAAAGTCCTTTTTTAAACAAACTCCCAAATAAAAAAATCATGTTTGAAATTTACCGTTCAGGAGCCGGCTCCGGAAAAACCTTTACTTTGGTAAAAGCCTTTTTGAAATTGGCTTTGGAATCGAAACACCCTTCTTATTTTAAAACAATTTTAGCTATTACCTTTACCAATGATGCAACTAAAGAAATGAAATACCGCATCATCAAAGACTTAAGTCAACTTGCCCAATTGGATAATTTACCGCCTTCCGAACTAAAACACTCCGATAACACGATGTTAAAAATTTTATCCAGAGACCTCAACATAAAACCCAAAATCCTTGTTCAACAAGCTAAAAAAGTTCATAAAACCCTCTTACATAACTATTCCAATTTTAACATTCAAACCATAGATGCTTTTAATAGTCAAATTATACGGGCTTTCCATAAAGATTTGGGTTTATCTTATGATTATCAACTGGTTATAGATAGAGAAGAGATCATAGAACAAACCATTACCCTTTTATTGGAAGAAGCTCAAAAAAAAGAAAATGCTTTGTTAAAACGTTTTTTAATCACTTTTGCTAAAGATAAATTAGAACAAGGTAAAAGTTGGCATTTAGGTACAGATTTACGAAAGTTTACCGAAAACTTGTTTGCCGAAACCAAAAACCCATTTATTAAAATCTTAAAAGATAAACCGTTAAGCCAATTTTGGCAACTTAATTTAGATTTGACTAAATTTTTAACTGCTTTTGAAGGCTATATTAAAAAAACAGCTCAAAAAGCATTAGAAAAAATACATCGCCACGGGCTTGATTTTCAAGATTTTTATTATAAAAAAAGAGGTATTTATGGTTATTTTACCAATCATGCAGGTTTTAATATATATGCCACTCCCTTAAAAAAAATTCAACCCAATAGCTATGTTTTCAAAACGATTGAAGACGCTAAATGGGCTGGAGGAAAAATAGAAAATCCAAATATTGATACTGTAAAAAATGACTTAATTCATATCTTTCACCTTTTAGAATCGTATAAAAAAGACCATAAAGCCACTTTTTTTTTGGCTAAAACGCTTAAAAAAAATATCTATTTGATGGGCTTGGTGAGTCGGATTGGTTGCGATTTGGAATTGATTAAAGAAAAAAATAATTGGCTCTCTATCAGCGATTTTAACCCTATCCTTGAACGCATCATTTCCACCAGCCCCGCTGCTTATATTTATGAACGCATAGGCGAAAAATACAGACATATTCTCATCGATGAATTTCAAGATACCTCTTTGATGCAGTGGCATAATTTGTTGCCTCTTTTGCTCAATGGCTTGAGTCAGGGGCATTATTCTATGGTGGTTGGTGATTGTAAACAAGCTATTTACCGTTGGCGTGGCGGTGCTGCTGAAACCTTAGCCCTATTACCTGAAATCTCTAGTTTATCTTCTGAAAACCCCATTTATTCAGAATTACAATCTTTAAAACAGACAACGCATATAAATTATTTGAATACAAACTATAGAAGTCAACAGAAAATTATTGATTTTAACAATGATTTTTTTGATTATATTTATAAGGCAAGTTCTAAGACTTATCCAAATTTGAAACAATATTATGAACAAGTTACTCAAGATTATAAAAAAGAATCTCAAAAAATGAATTGGAGCAAAGTAGAACTTACTTTTTTGCCCTTTTCAACTAAGGAAAACTATCAAGAAACGACAATTCTAAAAATGATCATGCTTATTAAAGATCTTATTAATCAGGGTTTTCATAAAAAAGATATTGCTATTCTGGCGCGTACCAATAGCCAAATTACTCTGATAGCCGAAGCCCTAACCGAACATAAAATCCCGATTATTTCTGATGAATCGTTATTAATTGCAAAATCTAGTTCTATTCAACTGATTACCCATTTTTTAGAACTTTTATATCGCCAAACTTCTCATGCCCAATTTCATTTTTTGATCCAGCTTGTTCAACATACTCAATTTTATCCATTTTCGAATATAAAACCTTTAAATGGAAATGATTGGCAAGAAGTTAAACAAATTTTAAGTGAAAATAACTTGTTAACATTTTTTAGTTGGCTTAATAAAAGATATAATTTTCAATTTTCGGAGCAAAACTTTAATACACTTTCTCTATACGATATAGCTACAGAAGCTATAAGACAGTTTTCTTTAGATAAAATTGATAATCAACAAGTTTATATAGAAAAATTTTTGGAAGTCATTTTATTTTTTTCTACTACAAAAAGTAATTTATTGCATGATTTTTTGGAGTTCTGGGAAAAAAATAAATCTAAAATATCTATTAATGCCTTAGAAGCCATAGACGCTGTTCAGGTTATGAGTATTCATAAATCTAAAGGCTTGGAGTTTGAAATTGTTTTATTACCTTTTGTGGATTGGACTTTAGAAGCCCATAAAGACACTACATTATGGCAAATTTTGGAAAAAAACCCGTTTAATAAAGAAAAAGATCAAGTTGCTATTTTACCTTTTCATGCTGACTTACAAGAAACCGCTTTTAAAATACCTTATTTAGAAGAAAAAGAAAAAATATTTATCGATACCCTTAACATCCTTTATGTCGCTTTAACTCGTGCTAAAAAACAACTCTATAGTATCAGTCAACACCCCAAATCTTTTAATTTATTTCCAGAAATTAAACGTATTAATCAACTGTTTATCAACTGGATAGAAAATACAAACTTAGAATATCAAAAAAACCAAGAACCTTTAAAAGTGGATTTTAATTCAGAACAAGATTTTGACCAAATAAGATATATTTTTCAAGAAGATCAAAGAAAACCATTAAAATCATCTATGCCTTTAATAAATTTTAAAGATACTGAAGCTTTAAAAATTACGCATAAATTAAAACAAGTCCTTCGAAAAAGCCTCAAAGTTCGGCATAAAGATTTAGAGGATTATGAAGATTATAGTTTGGTTGATCGAATAGAAGACCCTTTGAAACGAGGTATCATGATTCATCAAGCCTTACAACAAATTAACTACAACGATGAAATAAACAGTACATTAGATTTATTGAAATTTAAAGGTTTAATATTAGATAATGAAAAAAATGATCTCGCTCAACGTATTGAAAATATTTTAAATTGCCCAGAAATAGCGACTTATTATAAAAGAGATGAGGGATTCAAAATTTTAAATGAAAAAGAGATGTATTTTAAGACGGCAGCTTCTACTTTTCGAGCCGATAGAATTGTATTAGCAAAGGATAAAACAATTATTATAGATTACAAAACAGGGCAAATTGATTCCAAACATCAAAAACAAATGGCTCATTATGAAAAAATTTTAACAACTATGGGTTTTAGTCATGTATCAACTTTTTTAGTTTATATCGATCACAATAAAATTATCACTTGTTAATAAATCTATTGTTATTTTCGACTTAGAGTCATGATATTACTTGAAAAAGAGAGTTTTCCGGATTCTAACCTATTGGTATTAAAACTTAACGTTTCGCAAAATAAAATAGCTTTGCTATAAAAGTCTTAATATATTGATAATGAAAAAAATAACTTCCAATATAAAAATAGAATTGCTAACTTAGAGTCTTTCTATAATTAAAGCTGAAGCACCACCTCCACCGTTACATATAGTCGCTAGCCCTTTATTTCCTTTTTTGCTGTGTAAAATATTGATAAGTGTAGTAACAATTCGGGCACCAGAAGCGCCTAAAGGATGCCCTAAAGATACAGCCCCTCCAAAAAGATTCACAAACTTTAAGTCTATATTCATCATTTGGGCAAAAACCATAGGCACAACGGCAAATGCTTCATTAACTTCAAAAAAATCTATATCTTTTGGGTTCAGATTTGCCCTTTTTAGGGCTTTTTGGGCAGCTAAAACAGGAGTTGTTGGGAAGCATTCAGGTGCTTGGGCGGCATCGGCATAAGATATAATACGAACTAAAGGTTTTAAATTTAACTCTTTTATTTTTTCTTCACTTGCCAAAACAAGCGCTGCAGCCCCGTCGTTCATAGTCGAAGCATTGGCAGCTGTTACTGTGCCATCTTGAGAAAAAGCTGGACGCAGATGAGGGATTTTACCAAAATTTACCTTTTTAAATTCTTCATCTTCTTCGACCCAAAAACTCGATTTCCGGGCTTTAATTTCTAATGGAATAATTTCATTTTTAAAGTAACCCGCTTGATTGGCTTCAGCACTTTTTTTATAAGAAGAAACCGCAAAATTATCTTGGGCTTCACGAGTAAAATTGTATTTCTTAGCAGTAGAATCTCCAAAAGTTCCCATAGCACAAGCATCGTAAGGATTTGTTAAACCGTCCTTATTCAACCCATCGACCAACTTGGAATCGCCATACTTATAACCAAAACGGGCTTGAGGCACATAGTAAGGCACTTGAGACATGCTCTCCATACCTCCCGCCAAAACAAGCCCATTTTGTTCTAACATAATTGTTTGGGCTGCTAACATGATAGCTTTCATTCCTGAAGCACATACTTTATTAACGCTAGTGCAAGGGGTTGATATGTCTATGCCTGCATGTAGGGCAGCTTGTCGAGCCGGTGCTTGTCCCAGATTAGCCGAGCAAACATTACCCATAAAAACTTCTTGAACGGTTTCGGGATTTAGACTTATTTTTTTTAATGCTCCCGTTATAGCACTTTTTCCCAATTGAATAGCCGATAAAGAAGATAAAAGCCCATGATAACTGCCCATAGCTGTTCTTTGAGCCGAGACGATATATACACTTTTCATATACGAAGTTATAAATTTGTGAATGATGAATTTAGTCGCGTCATTTGAAAAAGGATTTTTAAAGATTTTAACGCATTGATAATGAAAATGAATGTTTCTGAGATAAAAATAGCCTTGCTATAGCCTATATTTTCAAGACCCTCCTAATGCCTTTAACCACCTCAAACCACAATTTATCTTCATTGGTTTTTGTCATCCAATTGGCTGGGTAACCCTGCAATTCGCTGATAGGCAAAATATCCCAGACACATTCTCTTATCCGAATGGGAATTACAATTTGGCGACCTTCTTCATGGGCTTCTAAGGCTTTTGTTAATTCTTCTTCATGACAAAAATCTGAATCTATAAAATCAACACTAATCAGACAAAGTACTAAGTCCGCTTGGTGCAAATGATCAAATATTGCCTTATGCCATTTTTGCCCACCCATAATTTGTCCATCATCCCAGACCTTTATTTTCTTTGCCCTGACAAAAGGTTTTAAATGCTTAACTAACTCATCTTTATAGAGCCTATCTTTATGCGAATAGGAAATAAAAATTTTTTTCGGCTGATTATTTTCTACAGTCATTTTTTTGAAAGGTATTTTTTTATTTGGTAAAGTTGGTTTTGATTTGTATCTTATTGTTGCTAATATTTCTTCTTCCAATCTTTTCTCTTCGGCTTCCTTTGCTTTCTTTTCTTCTTCCAATCTTTCGTCTTCGGCTTTCTTTTCTTCTTCCAATCTTTCTTCTTCGGCTTTCTTTGCTTTTTCTAAAAAACTTCGAATGGCTTTATTGCCTTTTCTCACGACATGCACCGGTGGAATTTTCAAAGATGTATTTTTGAGGTAAATGCCTGTTTTGTAATGATTTTCTTTTGCTGTTAAATCATAGTATACAGGAAGATTTAAATCCAATAAAAACATCGGAATTTCTCGGATTTGGGTATTTTCTAAAGAAAGCGTTTGTAAATTAACGAGTTTTTCTAAGGGCTTAAGGTCTTGGATTTGGGTATTAGATAAAAAAAGCTCTTGTAAATTAACGAGTTTTTCTAAGGGCTTAAGGTCTTGGATTTGGGTATTAGATAAATAAAGCGTTTGTAAATTAACGAGTTTTTCTAAGGGCTTAAGGTCTTGGATTTGGGTATTATATAAATAAAGCCTTTGTAAATTAACGAGTTTTTCTAAGGGCTTAAGGTCTTGGATTTGGGTATGAGATAAAGAAAGCCATTGTAAATTAACGAGTTTTTCTAAGGGCTTAAGGTCTTGGATTTGGGTATTTTCTAAATCAAGCCATTGTAAATTAACGAGTTTTTCTAAGGGCTTAAGGTCTTGGATTTGGGTATTATATAAATAAAGCCTTTGTAAATTAACGAGTTTTTCTAAGGGCTTAAGGTCTTGGATTTGGGTATTTTCTAAATCAAGCATTTGTAAGTTAACCAAATTCCCAATTTGGATTGGAATTTCTTTCAAACCTAAACCCTTTAAATCTAAAGTTCTAGCTTTTCCTTTTTTAGCTTTTTCTATTCTTTCTAAAGCAATTTTTAAAGACATGTTTAACTTTAAGTATGAAGTATAAAATATTTATAATCAATTGGTTAAAATATAAAATTATAACCATTCAATAATTGGAAATTCAAGATAATTGAAAAAGTTAAAAATTGGATTATTTTTATAATCAAAACAGTAAAAAAAATAGTCCAAACTAATTACCTATTATCAGTTTTAATTTTTCTATAAATTAAAACTATAAAATGGATATAAGGTATAGGTTTTAATGTTAACTTTGGATTTTTGGATCAAAAATAGATCATTTTAATTTGTTCTTTCAGCCTTAAAGGTCTTTAATTCATATTTCATACTTCACTATTTCATTTATGTACTTAACAAAAGAAAAGAAAGCGGAAATTTTTCAAAAGCATAGCCTTGATGGGCACATTAGTACGGGTTTGCCAGAATCTCAAATTGCCCTTTTTTCATATAGAATCAGTCATTTAACTGAACATCTCAAAATACATAAAAAAGATAATGTTACCAAAAAGAGCCTTATCAATTTGGTAGGCAAACGAAAATCGCTTCTCAATTATTTGAAAAATAAAGATATTAATCGTTATAGAGAGACTATTAAAAAACTAAATATAAGAAAATAATAAAGTGCTTTACTGTTCATGAAGCCTCTAATTTAAGAGTCGTTTAAAGTAAGAAAAGGGATTTTCAAATAGTCTCCGCTTTTATATAGCCAAGTCACTTGAAAAAGGATTTTTAGGAGGTTTAACCCTCTTTTTTATGCCCTCAATTTGATTGTAAGGTTGGGCTATCTTACTATAAAGAAGATATTTCCTAAAAATCTTTAAAATAGCTGTAATAGAGCATTAACAATATTCATTTTTCAGAAAATAGATCATAATAAAAATATGTTACCAAGCATTTCTCACGATATTCCCTTAGGGAATGGAAAAATACTGACCATAGAAACTGGTCATATAGCTCGTCAGGCTGATGGGGCAGTCATGTTGCGGATAGGAAAAACAATGCTTTTTGCTAGTGTTGTTGCTCAAACTGAACCTAGAGAGGGGGCCGATTTTTTGCCTCTTTCGGTTGATTATCAAGAAAAATTTGCCTCCAATGGTCGAATTCCGGGAGGTTTTATAAAAAAAGAAACTAGACTTAACGATTATGAGATTTTGGTATCTCGTTTGGTTGATAGGGTTATACGCCCTATGTTTCCTGATAATTACTACTGTGATACTCAGGTGGCTATCAATTTAGTTTCTTTTGATGAAGCCGATATTTCTCCGGATAGTTTAGCGGCTTTAGCGGCTTCGGCAGCCTTGTATATTTCGGATATACCCTTTAATAATCCTATATCTGAAGTTCGTATTATACGTAAAAATGGGGATTTTATGGTAAATCCAAATTATGAAGAAGCTAAAGATGCTGATATTAATTTAATGATTGGTGCGAGTCAAGAAAATATTCTTATGGTAGAGGGAGAAATGCAAGAAGTGCAAGAAGAAGAAATGATAGAAGCTATCAAGCAGGGTCATGAAGCCATCAAACTGCAATGCGAAGAGCTGCAAAAATTCAGAGAAAAAATAAATCGACCTATAAAAAAAGAATATAAACTTATAGAAGATAATTTTGACTTGAAACAAGAAATTCATGATTTGCTTTATGATAAAATTAAAACGGTTGCTTCTGCTTCGGTTGCCGATAAAGATGAACGTAAATTGGCTTTTAAACAAGTTATTGATCCGGTATTAGAACGTTTTGAGGATAGAGAAAATATTGATAAATTGCTGTTGAAAAAATACATTAAAATAACTGAAAAAGAAGCTATTAGAGAGGTTATTTTTGATAGTAAAAAACGTTTAGATGGCAGAAAGTCAGATCAAATTAGAGCTATAGATATAGAGATTAATTATTTGCCTTCTGCCCACGGTTCTGCTTTATTTACAAGAGGCGATACCCAATCTTTGAGTACGGTTACTTTAGGAAGTAAAGATGACGAACAAATGGTAGACCGAGCGACCATGAAAAGTACGAATAATTTTTATTTGCATTATAATTTTCCCGGATTTGCTACAGGAGAAGTTAAACCTAATAGAGGGTCAAGTCGCCGTGAAATAGGTCATGGAAATTTAGCGTATCGTGCTCTAAAAAATATTTTGTCTTCCGAAGAAAGCTATACTGTACGCATAGTTTCTGATATATTAGAATCAAATGGTTCTTCATCTATGGCAACTGTTTGTGCAGGTTCTTTGGCTTTGATGGATAGTGGCTTTAAGATAAGAGAAGGGGTTTCGGGTATTGCTATGGGTTTGGTAAGCGATGAACAAACAGGTCGTTATGCTATCCTTTCCGATATACTTGGCGATGAAGATCATTTAGGTGATATGGACTTTAAGGTTACAGGTACCCGAAAAGGTATTACTGCGTGTCAAATGGACATAAAAATTAAAGGTCTAGCTTATAATATACTTCATGAATCTTTAGAGCAAGCAAAAAAAGGACGTCTCTATATCTTAGATAAAATGAATGCTGTAATAGATGCCCCTCGAAAAGAATTAAAATCCCATGTACCCCGAGTAAAAAAATTGATTATCCCTAAATCTTTAATTGGAGCAGTGATTGGACCTGGAGGCAAAATCATTCAAAATATTCAAGAAGAAAGTCAAAGTTCTATTTCTATTGTAGAAGAAGATGATAAAGGTCATGTATATGTTCATGCTTCTAGCAAAGAAAATATGGATAAGGCTTTAGACATGCTGAATGATATAGTAGCTGTGCCTGAAGTTGGTGAAATATACGATGGAATTGTCAAAAAGGTAACTGATTTTGGAGCCTTTGTTGAATTTTTCAAAGGTAAAGAAGGTTTATTGCATGTATCAGAAATAGCCAACTTTAGAGTCAATCGAGTTGAAGATTTTATTAATTTTGGCGATAATATACAAGTTAAATTAGTCAATATTCAAGATGGAAAATATAGATTAACTTGTAAAGATGTTATGACTTTTGAAAATACTGACGATAATTTTTCTGAAAATAGAAAGCCTAAAGGACCATCATCTTATGATAACTCAAGAGATGGGTATAGAAAAAGGATACCATCTAATCGCCATAGAAACGATAGAAATAGAAGATAATAAATAGTAGATTTGAATTCTATTTATAGAAAAATTATAATTGGGAAGCAATTTTTCTAAAAAGAAGTTTAATCATCTGGAAATCTGTGTATTAGCTTTGAATTTGCTATCCCATTTTCTACAGTACGGCCAAGAATATAATATTCTAAATAATGTTAAAATTAGCTATTCAAAAGTCTGGTCGTTTGCATGCTGAATCTATGCAACTCTTAAAATCTTGTGGCTTGCATTTCAATATTTTAAAAAGGAAATTATACACCGAAGCTAATAATTTTCCTTTGCAAGTATTATTTCTTAGAAATAATGATATTCCAAAATATGTTCAAGATGGGGTTGTAGATATAGGTATAGTTGGACAAAATACAGTACTCGAAAAAGAATGCAACTTAGAAACCTATTTTCCTTTGGGTTTTGGAAAATGTAGATTTGTCTTAGCTATTTCTAAAGATATAGAATATAAAGGCTTGTCTTATTTTGAAGGAAAAAGTGTAGCAACTTCTCACCCTAATATTCTAAAAAACTTTTTTACCCAAAATAAAATAAATGCAGAAATTCATCATATTAGCGGTTCGGTAGAAATTTCTACAAGCATAGGCTTAAGTGAGGCTATATGCGATTTGGTCCAAACGGGCAATACTCTTTATTTCAATGGTCTTAAAGAAGTAGAAACAGTAATTTACTCTCAAGCCTTATTGATAGTCAATTCGTGTATAAAAGATGAAAAAAATGAAATCCTTCAAAAATTATTGTTCCGTATTGATAGTGTTCAAAAAGCTATCACTAACAAGTACATTATTTTAAATGCTCCTGTCAAACAAGTTGAAGCAATTAAAAATATACTACCGGGTTTACAAAGTCCGACTCTTGTACCATTAGCTAATAAAAATTGGGTTGCTGTGCATTCGGTGATTGAAGAAAATTTATTTTGGAATAAAATTGATCAGTTGAAGAATTTAGGCGCTGAAGGTATTTTGGTTATTCCTATCGAAAAAATGATTATCTAATATTTGATTATAGTCATCTGCGCTTATTTTTTATTTTATCAAAGAAATTTTAAAAATTATTTGATAACCAAATGTTTATAATTTTTAATTCTTGTAATTTAATTATTTAATTCTTAATTATTGAGTATACTAAAGGGCTATCAAAAAAAACTTATAGAGCTGGACTCTAATAATAAACAACTTTTACTTTTAAAATGTCTTCAAGGGCAACATATAGACTTAGAAAGTTTTGGTTATTTATATGATAATAATTCAGCTTTTAAGATTATTGATACTATTCTTAAAGGAGAACATCAACAAAAACTCTGCCCTCATTTGGATAGTTATTTTACTATTCCAAATCCCATCAGCCAGCAACTTAAACAGCTTTACGAACGCGATAAAATACTCCAAGAAGAACAAGGGATTTCAAGTTTATATATTGGTTATCCTTTTGTTACAGGCAAATTTTTAAATAACCAAATTGTAAAGGCACCTCTTTTACTTTTTAAAATTAATATTTTAAAACTTGAACAAGACTGGGTTATAGAATCCGAAGGAGAAGCTAATGATACTATTACTTTTAACAAAACCTTTTTATTAGCCTATAGCTATTTCAACCAAAAGAAAATCGATCAAAAAATCTTTGATTATAATTTTAAAGATTTAAAATTTGAAGATGGTTTAACTTTTTTGACTGCCTTATACAATTTGATTAAAACTTTAGATATTAAATTAGATTTTAATAGCCAAACTTTTGAATGTGAACTTTTGCCTTTCAAAAATGAAACCCGAAAAGACTATCAAAGTAAGTTTATTCAAGGAGCTTTAAAAATTCAACCTGAAGCCCTTATTGGTTTATTTAACCAGACAAATGCTTGTTTCATTCGGGATTATGATTTTATGCTAAGGCAGCATTCTGAAGTGGCATTTAAAGATATTTTTTTTAAAAATAAACTTAGTCATAGCGAAGCCCTTAGACATATACAAGAAACCAGTGAAAAAGAAATTTATACACCTTTTAAAACAGATGCTTGGCAAGAAGCCGTTTTAAAACTTGCTAAAAAGGGCTATTCTTTTGTGGTTCAGGGACCACCAGGATCAGGAAAATCCCAACTTATTTGCAATCTCATCGCTAATGCCTTAATAAGAAAACAAAAAGTATTGGTTGTTTGCCATAAAGCTGTTGCTCTTGATATCGTTTATAAGCGTTTGACTGAAAGTAATTATGAAGGTTTTATCGTAAAAGTTATTCACATTTTACAAGAAAAACATCTCGTATTTTCTAAGCTTTTAAATCAATTGAATTATTTGACCTTAGAAACCCAAAAATACAACCGCTTAGATAAAGATATGCTTTTGAAATCCCTAGACCACTGTAATAACGAAATTGAAGAAATAAAAAATGATTTGGAAGATTTTAAAACAGCTTTTTTTGATACTCAAGAATGTGGTACTTCTATTAAACAACTTTATCTAAATAGCGATTTACAAAAAGACTTTTTCAATCTAAAAGGCTATTATCCTTTTTTTACATTTTCTAAACAGAATGATTTTCTAAAAAAGATTAAAACCTATTGGTATTATTATCAACGTGTTGGATGTATAGATCACCCCTGGCAGATTCGAAAAGATTTTAGCAATTTTGATATTAACGATTTGGGAGAACTAAATAATATTTTAGATAATATTGATATAGAAGCTGAAAAAACTTTTGAACAAATAAAACAAATTATCTATATGAAAACCAAGATCGATGAAATTGCTTGGCTAAAAAGTAGACAACAGCAATTTTATGTCCTTCTTGAGCAATTTAGAGACGAAACTACTTTTAATTATTTTAGAAAATACCGTTCTATTCAGAAATTCCAAAAGGCTTGGCTTCAAGGTTATAAAGAAAAGTTAACAAGTTGTTTTGAAGGCGAAGGCATGGAGGTTAGCCTTGATAAGAGAGATTTAGTTTATTGTATAACTGTAATTGAAAAAGCCCGACGTTTTTTGGGAAATTGGTTTTATAAAATATGGTGGAAACTAACCGATAAAGAGAGTCAGTACCTTGCCAATATTTTAGAAATCAATCATTTGCCTGAAACAACTTCAGGTTTAGAAGTTTTAAGGCAACGCATAGAAAAAAGAATGAATTATGAACATTATTTTGGACAATTTTCGGCTTTTCATTGGTTACAAAATTTACCAAAAGATCGTAAATGGAGCAGTTTGGAAGACTGGTTTGATAAACATTTTAAAGTTTTGGAAGCCAAGGATAGCTATACTCAACTTAGAAATGCTGTTAAATATATTGATATTGATTCTTTATCTTTTGAAAAATTTGAAACTAAAGTTTCTTCTTTGTTTAAATGGGTTGATTATATTTTAGAAAAACAAAAAATATGGTCTAATTATTTAACAGACAATCAAATAACTAAAATATTAGATTCCAAAGATCATAAGAAAAATCTTATTCTAACATTAGAACAAGATTTTGAAGTTTTAGTGGAGTATGATCGTTTTAAAAATAGTTTGACAAAAACAGAATTAGATGTTTTAAAACTATTGGTTAACCACTATCCAAAAGCTGAACTTGAGCAACATAAACTCATTTTTTTATTTCAAAATAGCATTCATTTAGCTTGGATAAATCATATAGAAAATAAATATCCTATTTTAAAAATTGTTTCTTCGGGTTTAATAGAACAATTGGAAACGAGGCTTCAAGATGCTATTAGAAACAAACATGAGGTTTCTAAAAAACTTATTCTTATTATGATTTATAATACTATTCATGAAACCCTTACCGATACCAAAAAACTTCGTCCTAGCTATCTTGATTTATACCGTAAAATTGATACACCTAAAAATTATCCAAGTCTAAGGCAATTATTTGATCAGTTTTCTAATGAAATATTAAATACTTTACCTTGCTGGCTTGTATCTCCTGATTCTGTTTCTACAATATGGGATATAAAGCCTATTTTTGACCTCGTTATTTTTGATGAAGCCTCTCAATGTTTCGCTGAAAAATCTCTACCTATTCTTTATAGAGCTAAACAAGCTATTATTATTGGAGATAGCCAACAATTGCCACCGCAAGATCTTTATAAAGTACGCTGGCAAGATCAAGAAAATACTGAAAACGAAGATTTTGAAACAGAATCGTTGCTTCAACTAGGTATGAAATATTTGCCTCAGTTGCCGCTCTTAAATCATTTTAGAAGTAAAGATTTGGCGCTTATTCAGTTTTCAAATACTCATTTTTATCAAAATAAATTAAGAGTTTTACCAGATTATTACTATTTCAAAAAAAATGAACCAGCTATAACCTATAAACTTATTGAAGATGGAATATGGCATAAGCAAAGCAATCAACCTGAAGCCGAATCAGTAGTTGAATTGGTCGAAAATTTAGTCGAAAAAGGTAAGGAGAGTATTGCTATTATTACCTTTAATATGCCTCAAAAAGAATTGATAGAAAATCTTTTTCAAGATAAAAAAATATATCTCCCTGCTGATGTGCTGATCAAAAATATAGATAATATTCAAGGTGATGAACGTGATATTGTGATTTTTTCTATCGGTTATGCCAGCAATGAAAAAGGGCGATTTTATAGCCATTTTGGAAATTTAAACCTGCCCAAAGGAAGCAACCGTCTGAATGTTGCCATCACCAGAGCAAAGGAAAAAATATACATTATCACCAGTATTATCCCTTCTCAAATACAAGATGAACAAACAAAAAGGGAAGGGGTTAAACTTCTAAAGGCTTATCTATATTATGCTTGGGCAGTTAGTGAGGGTAAAGAAAAACCCGAATTAGCTCAACATCAGGTTTATTTTTTGGATTCTTATTTAAAAAATAAAATTAAAAATCATATTTTTAAAACCGGTATAAAAGTGCTTAAAGAACTACCTTTTGCCGACCTTTTGATAGAAAATAACGGAGAGCAGGCTTTATTGCTTACCGACGACGACCTTTATTATACTCGTTTTTCTACTGCTCAAACCCATGGCTTTATACCTATTTTGCTTAAGGGTAAAAACTGGCGATTTCAAAGCATCTATACCCGAAATTATTGGAAAAATAAAGAACGGTTTTTTGAATCCATAGTCAAGTTTATGACTAATTAGTGTTTATTTTTCAATATTCTATATTTTAATATAGTACCCGACACAAATAAATTTTGAGTTTGGTATAGTTTTATTTTTTCAATTAAAACTTTTATTATCAATAGTTTAAAATTAAAATAGACTAAAAGTTTGGAAAAAAGGAACTAAATGATTAGAGTTCCTTTTATGAAAAAAGAAAAAAACCCATCCAAGAATTCCTGAAATGGGCTTGGAATAGCCAAGATAGTAAGAGTTTTCAAAATAGACAAAAAAAATACTCGAACTTAGGCAAGCTATGAGTCAAGCTAAGCATTGCCATGGTCTTAAAATAGCGTCTAATTGAAAAACCCAAGCATTTGGACAATTTGATTATTGTTATGGCTTTAGCTTATATCTGTGTTTTATTGATTGGCACTTGGATTTGCACTAAGGATAAATTACTATGGCATCTTCTGGGTTCAAAAAAACTAAATTATTCATTGATACAAATAGGTTTTTTGGCTTTAGAACATTTAGAAATTCAAAATCAACATTTTAATAATACAAGTTAGAATGCCATAAAACTATGCTAATCTATCCTCAAAACCAATTAATTGTGATTTTTTACCGAAGTATTGTTAATTATAATTTAGCTTTTTAAGTTTGTTTATATCATTTTTTACAATATCTTTGCTTCTAATTGGGACCTTTTGAAAGATCATATCTTATCTTAATAATCATTTTGTTCTAAACTTAGGTTAATTAAAAGAGTTAAGTATAGCCCTAAATGATTCAATATCATTTTTTTTTAACCTTTAAAACCTTTAATGTTATTGTTGGTATAATATTTGTGCAAATTAAATTCTATTATCATCTATTTATAAAATACTGTTATATTATAGTCATCTTTAAAATTAAGTATTAAAATGAAAAAAATAGTCAAAATCGCCTTATCGTTAATTTTTGTTTTATTATTTACTGCTTCTTGTACTTATAAAACATGCCCAACTTATGCTAAAAAGTTTGATGAACAAAAAGATATAAAAACTTTAAAATCTTAATGTTTTAATATCTTTATACTTCACATTTAATTTTTTAATGAATACCTTCAAGGTTTTAAAACTTTGAAGGTTTTGGGTGGATATAGTAAATTAAATTTCTAATAATTATAAAATTTTATTAAATACATGATTTTAGATTATTTATCTGTTTCAGTTTTAGGAACTACTGCTGTTATTCCTTTTATATTAGATCATTTAGGTATTTCAGAAAAACAAAAGAAAATCCTTATTATTACTTGTTTATCTGCTTTAGTTGTGAGTGTTGTTTTTTCACTTAAAGGCGTAAATGAATCTCATGAAAAAGATACTCAACTGACAGAATTAAAAACGAAAAACGAACAAATACATGATAGCGTTGTTGTCATTACTGAAAATACGAAAAAGCTAAGATCAAACCTAATCGCTACTTTAAACTTACTAGAAGATTTTGAAAATTCATCTTCTACCGATAACTCTGTTATAAAAAAACGTTTAACTAAAAGTGCAGGAGATTTAAGAGATATTATAGATCAATCAACTTCTTTGGCTTCCACTTCTACTCAAACACAAAAATTGCTTTACCAAGTTATAGAATTTCAAAGAGAAGACAGTATACAAGGTATAAAAAATAATATATTTCAAAAGAATATTACTCAAAGAGTACAAAATAATAGAAAATCTGACTCTTTAAAATGGTTAGATTTACGAGGAAAAATTAATAAAAATGCAAGAAATGATTCCTTGCAACGTATTGCTTTACTTCAAAAAATAAATACTCAATTTAATAATCAAGAAAAAAAGATAAATGATTTCCAAAATATTTTGGTTAAAAATAATAAACAAATGGAGGAAAAGATAAAAGCTATTCAAGTGATTATTTCAAAGCAACCTGAAAGTTTTGCTAAATTTCAAAAAGAAATTAATAATTTAAAAGTTAGTGTAGGACAGCAAAAACGTTTGTTGGGAAGTATGAACAATCAAGTAGGCACAACTTTAAGTACAACTAAAATAATCAATAGAAAACTTAGCACTATTCAAAGAAATAATGCTTCTGATAGCACAGGGCGTAACTAAATTTATTTATGCTACTTAGAAAAGTATTTATTTTACTTATAAAATTTTACCAAGGTGTTATCTCGGTTCATTTACCTTCCAGTTGTCGTTATATACCAACCTGCTCTACTTATATGATTGGGGCTATAGAAAAATATGGACTAACTAAAGGTGTTTGCTTGGGTTTAAAAAGAATAAAACGTTGTCATCCCTGGGGAGGAAGAGGTTATGACCCTGTTCCTTAATACTCTCTTTTTTTAATATTAAACCAAATAAATATCTTAATCAGATAGATGAATTTTATTGCTATTATTCCGTCCCGTTATGCTTCGAGTCGTTTAGAAGGAAAACCATTGATAGACATTTGGGGGAAAAGTATGGTTCAAAGAGTTTATGAAAATGCCATAAAAGCATTAGACCAAGTCTATGTCGCCACCGATGATAAACGTATATTTGACCATGTTAAAGGTTTTGGAGGAAATGTTTTAATGACTTCTCCTACACATCTTTCAGGTACAGATAGATGTGTAGAAGCTTTGGAAATTATTTCCAAAATTAGTGATCAACCTATTGATATTATTATTAATATACAAGGTGATGAACCTTTATTTTTACCCGAACAAATAGAAACTTTAAAATCTTGTTTTGATGACCCTACTACTGAAATGGCAACCTTAGTTGTTCCTATTAAGAATCCTGACAGTTTAAATAATGAAAGTGAAGTTTTTGTAACTTTTGATCTTAATTATAAAGCCTTATATTTTAGTCGTTCTGTAATTCCTTATGTAGCAAGGATGGAAAGGTCTAAATGGTTTAAAAAAACAACTTTTTATAAACATCTGGGTTTTTATGCTTATACCAAAGAAGCTTTGAAAACTTTTACAACATTGCCTCAAACACATCTTGAAAAAACGGAATTTTTAGAACAAAACCGTTGGTTAGAACATGGGAAAACTATAAAAATTGCTATTACTAATCATGATACTGTTTCCATCGATACCCTTCAAGATTTAGAAATGGTTAGAACAATATTAAGAAGCTAATGCTTTATTTAATTTTCAATTTTCAATTTTATTTTTAGGTTTAGTTTCAAAATTATGATGAGTAAAAAAAAACATGTACTTCATAAAGAGAATTATTTAGCAAACTTACAGTTTGATCTTCCTGCTGGTTTAGTTGTTTTTTTAGTCGCTGTTCCATTGTGTTTGGGAATTGCTTTAGCCTCTCGCGGAGAAGTTGAAGCTGGCTTAAATATTCCTTTATTTGCAGGTATTATTGCAGGTATTATTGGTGGTATTGTCATACCCATACTAAGTCAATCTCAATTAAGTGTATGTGGTCCTGCTGCTGGTTTAACAGCTGTAGTTGCCAGTGCAATTACGGATCTTCAAAGCTTTCAAGCCTTTTTGCTAGCCTTAGTGTTGGGTGGGGCTTTACAAATTATACTTGGTTTACTACGAGTTGGTAGAATTGCTTATTTTGTGCCTTCGGCAGTTATCAAAGGCATGTTAGCGGCTATAGGTATTACGCTAATAATCAAACAAATTCCACTTATACTTGGGCATACAACTTTAAAAAGTCTATTTGAAACTAACTTAAACGGATCTTCTGCTTTTAAATATAACTCGGGACCTTCTTTAGACATAATTAGTAATATTAATCCCATTAGTTTAGGGATAACTTTAGTGAGTATACTTATCATTATTTTTTGGAACAAAAATACATTTCTAAAAAATATACATTGGTTACCAAGTGCATTGATAGTAGTTATTGTAGGTATATTTATTAACCAATTTATAGGGGCTATATTGCCTATGTGGGAACTCAAATCTCATAATTTAGTGGAACTACCAGAGATAAAAAATATTAATTATCTTTTAGCTAACTTAACATATCCTGACTGGTCATTTTTATTTGTTTCTAAAACATATGTAGCTGCTATAACAATAGGTCTAGTAGCTAGTTTGGAGACTTTATTAACAATAGAAGCAGTAGATAAATTAGATCCTTATAAACGTAAAACACCGCTTAATCGAGAACTTTTAGCCCAAGGTTTAGGAAATAGTGTTTCAGGCTTAATAGGTGGCCTGCCAATTACTTCTGTAATTGTTAGAAGTTCAGCAAGTATTAATTCTGGAGGACGAACAAAAAGTGCTTCCATTACACACGGTTTTTTGTTGTTATTTTCAGCTATTTTTTTATATAATGTTTTAAATATGGTACCTTTAGCAGCTTTAGCAGCTATCTTATCACTTGTTGGTCTTAAATTAGCTCAACCTTCCACATTTATTAATATGTATAGAAAAGGCATAGATCAATTTATACCTTTTATTACTACTATTGTCGCTATTTTAGCAACGGATTTGCTTATTGGAGTTTCTATTGGATTAGTTATCGGTCTAATTTTTGTGGTAAAATCTGATTTCCATACCCCAATTTCCCATATTCAAGAAAATAAAGACCACCTTATCCGTTTCAATAAAGATGTCTCATTTTTAAATAAAGCCATTTTAAATACAATTCTAGAGTCCATAGAAGAAAATAGTTCAGTAATTATTGATGGTAAAAATGCAAATTTTATTGATGATGATATTATAGAAATGATGGTTGAATTCCAAAAAGAATCGGAAATTAAAAATATTACTGTTGAAATTAAAAATATGAAAAGAATTAAATTTTCTAATTATAGTTATGATATTTTTAAAGAACAGACTTAAAGAATAAAATATCAATTATTTGTATATTCTAAAAATAAATTATTTTCGGCGTGTTTTCTAAATTTTACTAGAGCCCAAATAGAAAATGTTAGACTATTTTTTAGGTTTAGATGAGTTATTATTCAGATTTTTAAATGGTCTTAATAATGAGACATGGGATAAAATCATGAGTATAACTACCGAAAAAAAAACATGGTTTCCTTTTTATGGGCTAACTATATTTTTTCTAATCAAAAAGTATAAAAAAGAAGGTTTTTTTTTGATTTTAGGTTTGGTTATAGTTGTTATTTTATCCGATCAGTTTTCTTCAAGTTTTTGTAAACCTTTTTTTGCTCGGCTACGCCCTTGTCATCAACTTATTAATATTCATATTGTTAATAGTTGTGGCGGGCAATACGGTTTCATTTCTTCCCATGCAGCTAATACTTTTGGATTAGCCTTTTTTCTATTTTTACTTTTCAAAAAAAATTATCCTAATAGTCGATATACTTTATTAGTGTGGGCAGCTTTTGTTTCCTATAGCAGAATATATGTAGGTGTTCATTATCCTTTGGATATTTTAGTCGGTGCCTTGTCAGGTATTCTATGGGCTTGGCTTATTTTCAAGGCTTGGATGATAGTGCCGTTATTTAATAAATAAAATTTAGATCAAAACTTTATTTATTTTTCTAACTCTTTTTTTACTAAATTAATAATTTGATAGATAGGAATTTTAGAAAAACAATAGAGTTCTTCATGAATACAAGGTTTGTTTCCAAAAAAAGAACAAGGACGACATTTTAATTTATCGATACTGACTTGCAAAATATTTTCTTCTCTTTTTTGTCCAAGCGCACCAAATCCAAAAAATGGATGGGTTGGTCCCCATATAGATATAACAGGCACATCAACTAATCTTGCTAAATGCATGTTTGCCGAATCCATCGTCAACATAACTTTCATTTTAGAAATCATACCAAGTTGATCTTCTAAATCAAAATCTTTTACTCTATTTTCTACCAAATTTTTGGTATCAAAATCTAAAAGATCTTTAATCAATAGTTGATCTTTTTGACCACCACCAAAAATAAAAATTTGAGTATTTCCAAGTTTTATAAGTTCTTGTATAATTTTCTTCATCAAAGATAAAGGATAAGTTTTTGACTCAAAAGCAGCAAAAGGAGCAATACCAAGATAGGTATGTTTTTTTTTTAAACGATTTAAACTCAAAAGCTGACTTTTAAATAAATCTTTTTTAGACTGACGGGTTTTCAAAAATAAATTCAGATCAGCTTTTAAACCAAAAGCCTGAAAAACATCTATATATCTTTGACTTGTATGTTTTAAAGGGGTTATTTTTTTCCTATTTATAATTAGGCGTTTAGACTTTCTACCTTTATTGATTCTAAAAATTTTTACACCTAAAAAGCCAAAAAAAACATCTAAAATATAGGATCTTAAAACCCCATGAATATCGATTACACCATCTAAATCAATGTCTTTATTTATCTGCTTTGCTAATCTTAATAATCCTAAAAAACCTTTATGTACTCCATTTATATCAAAATCGACAAACTCTAAATTTTGAATATTTTTAAAGAAAACTCTAAATTTTTGCCTTGTTAGAATATGTAATTTAATATTTTGGTTTTGAGATAATACTGCTTCAATGACAGGGACTGCCAAAGCTACATCACCCATCGCAGACAGACGAATAACCAAATAATGCTTAATCCTCAAAATATAATTATTTTAATAAAAAAATACTTTTTATCTTTGCTCTTTGTATGCAAAAGTAAAGTATACTTTTATCTATAATAAAAATTATTTAGACTAAAATTTTAGAAATGAAAAAAGATATTCATCCAGATTATCGTGAAGTTGTTTTTTGGGATATTTCAAGCAACCATAAATTTATGACCCGTTCAGCTATAGCAACTAACGAAACAACCGAATGGGAAGATGGAAAAAGTTATCCACTTGCTAAAATAGAGATTAGCTCGGCTTCTCATCCTTTTTATCTCGGAAAAAACACCTTTAGTATTAAGGCAGGTAGAGTTGAGAAATTTAATAAAAAATATAAAAAATTCTTTAAAAAGCCAGAAGAAGAAAAGAAACCTAAATAAATATTTAAGGATTTTTAATCCTTTTCATATTTTTTAAAACCCTATTACCCTGATAATAATGATTATCAAAATTGATATTATCAGGGCATAATACCTAATAGAGGGTTTAATTCATTGATTGAAAAATAAATGGTTCTGCTATAATCACTTATACTTTAGGCTTGTTAAAACTTTAGCAAGATTTACCAAATTATTTTAGCTAAGAAATAAAAAAAGTACAATAAATTCTATATTCTACTTTTCTAAATGACTTTACCGAAGAAGGAAAACTCATATTATTTTCTTAACAACCACAAAATATTAAAAACCAATGCTTTATGACTTTAAAAATAAACTCATCGGAAAAATAATTCGAAAATATTGAATATTTAGTTGGGCTATATTTTAATTTTTAATTTAATCATATCTGATGACTTTGAAAGGATGTTTAGTGATTATTCCGACTTATAACGAAATAGAAAATATTGAAGCTATTATAAAAGCAGTTTTAGACTTAGAAGTCTCTTTTGATATCATGATAGTTGATGACAGCTCTCCTGACGGAACTTCTGAAAAGGTTAAAGAACTACAAAAAAGTTATCAAGATAGAATCATTTTGGAAATAAGAAAGCAAAAAGAAGGTCTTGGAAGAGCTTATATCTATGGTTTTAATAAAGCCTTGACTTTAAACTATAAATATATATTTGAAATGGATGCAGATTTTTCGCATAACCCCGAAGATTTAGTTCATTTGTATCAAGAAGCTGATAAATATAATTTAGATTTGGTAATTGGTTCTCGTTATATCCAAGGTGTTAATGTAGTAAACTGGCCTTTATCAAGAATTTTATTGTCCTACTTTGCCAGCATATACGTAAAATTAGTCACAGGGTTACCAATTAAAGATTCTACAGCAGGTTTTAAATGTTATCGTTCTACTGCTTTAGCAAGCATTGATTTTAATAAAGTAAAATTTGTCGGATATGCTTTTCAAATAGAAATGAAATTTATATTTTGGCGTAAACACTTAAAAATAAAAGAAATTCCAATCATTTTTACAGATCGAAAACGGGGGAAATCTAAAATGTCTTTTCAAGTACTTAAAGAAGCAATATTTGGGGTACTTAAGTTGAAATTACGAGATATATTATCGAAATACAATTGATAAAACTGTTTAGTCAAAGATAGTAAACGACATTTTTTCTTTCCATAGTGGTAAATCGAACAGTTTAAAATGTCTAAAATCATATAAATTTTACAGTTTATTTATTAGATCTTCTAAAGTTATCCCAATAATTTTTGACAGTATGTTTCATGTCTTTGTGCAAAAATAATATTCCAATCAAATTTGGAACAGTCATTAAGGCAATCGTAATGCCAGCAAAAGTCCAAATAATTGTGGTATCTACAAAAGATGCTAAGAAAAAACCAATAATATAAAGTGTCCGATAATAGGGCACACCTTTACTACCAATCAAAAAAGTAGTTGCTCTACCACCATAATAAGACCAAGCAATAGCGGTAGAAAAAGCAAAAAGCAAAAGTCCTATAGTAACAATATACTCTCCAAAATTCCCAAAGAAACTACGTTTAAAAGCTTCTGCCGTTAGCGGAGCGCTATGAATCAACGAATTTCCTTTAAATATGATGGTTCTAAATCCATCATCAGTCTTTTGTTCGATTTCATATTTTCCATTTTTAACAATTAAGTTTCCAGTAAAAAGTTCGGATGAGGAAGGTTCTTGATTACCTATTAAAACATAAACTTTAACATTCTCAGCAATAGAACGGGCATGTAAAACGGTAATAGGGCTAGTAATTAGCCCATTATCAATTTCTATCTGACCGTTAAAAAGTGGCAAGTTTTGTTGGACTAAGCCTTCAAATAAATCGGTTTTTTGTTTAAAATCATTCTGATCGTAAAAGCCATTTAAAATAAAAGTATCTGTATATTGAAATTGATTGGGTAACTTTTCTTTCCATATTCCTGTGGAAAGTAAAACCATTCCTGTTAAAAAACAAATAATAATAGTATCTATAAAAGGCTCTAATATAGCAACAATACCTTCAGAAACGGGGTTATCAGCTTTGGCTGCTGCATGGGCTATTGGTGCTGAACCCTGTCCTGCTTCATTAGAAAAAAGCCCTCTATTAACACCTCTATTAAAAGCAAAAGCAATTGTAGCGCCTAAAAAACCACCTGTCGCAGCAGTTCCTGTAAATATATCGGCAAAAATAGATGTGAAAGCAGATGGTATATTTTGAAAATTGTAAAAAATTACAGCAAAGGCAGCAATAAAATACAATATCGCCATGAATGGAACCAATTTTGAGGTTACTTGAGCAATGCGTTGGATACCACCTAAAATAACCAAACCCAATAATATAGCCAATAATGCGCCTGTGTAAATAGTAGGAATGTCAAACGTGGATTTCATAGAAGAAGCGATGCTATTAATTTGAGGTAAACTACCTGTTCCAAAAGAAGATATAACCGTGGCAATAGCAAAAATAAGAGCGATATATTTCCATTTCAATTTATTTTTCATATAGTACATCGGCCCACCCGCGATATGCCCTTCATTGTCATGTTCTCGATATTTGTGAGAAAGAGTTACTTCCACAAATTTTGTTGTCATACCAAAAAAAGCAGTTACTAACATCCAAAATAAAGCTGCAGGACCACCTAAATGAATGGCAAAAGCAACACCCGAAATATTACCTGTACCCACCGTACCGGAAAGTGCCGTTGCTAAAGATTGGAAATGAGAAGTATCACCAAGGCTACCTTTTTTATCATAAATACCACGCAAAGTATTAATAGCATGACGGAAATATCTAATCTGAGGAAATTTTAAGTAAATCGTAAAAAAAAGACCTGTTCCTAAAAGAAGAAATACAAACCATTGACTACCACCTATATAACTATCTATAAGACTTAAAATTTGATTAAAAACTTCCATTGAACTAAATATGAATGAGTAAATTATGAATTATGAAAATGACAAATTACGAATTGAAAGTGTATTAAAAAAATGGTTTTGCTTTTTTTTAGTTATCGATTGCAAATAGGCTCTTAAATAGTGTAAAAGTTTATAACGATTTAGGAAATTTTTAATTATTTTGTTTTTTCTTATACCTTAACATTTGTTTCTTCGATTAGAATTTACGATTAATGTAATAAAAATGAAAAATATAAAAGATTCCACCTCTGATTTAGAAAAATACTTCAGAAACAATAATAAAAGACTCATTCACAAATGGAACAATTATTTTGATATTTATGACCGTCATTTTAGTAGATTTCGAAATAAAGAAGTTGTACTACTAGAAATTGGAGTTTCGCAAGGTGGTAGTCTTCAAATGTGGAAAGAGTACTTTGGAGATAAAGCTAAAATATATGGTATTGATATTAATCCCAAGTGTAAGAAACTTGAAGAAAAAAATATCGAGATACTTATTGGTTCGCAATCTGACAAGGAATTTTTGCGGACAGTAAAGAAGTCAATTCCAAAAATTGATATTCTTATTGATGATGGTGGGCATACTATGAGACAACAGATAGTGAGCTATAAAGAATTATTCGAACATATAAAAAATGATGGAATCTATTTATGTGAGGACTTACATACTTCATATTGCCTGGGATATGGTGGTGGGCATAAAAGACAAAATACATTTATTGAATATAGTAAAAACTTTATCGATTATTTAAATGCATTTCATTCTGAGCAAAAATCTTTAAAAGTCAATTCTTTTACTAAATCTGTTGATTCTCTACATTACTACGATAATATATTAATAATTGAGAAAAAAGATAGAAAAGCTCCATTTAGTGAAAAAACGGGAAGCATTTCTTTTGATGACAATACTTCGCGTATAAAATTGCTACCATTCAAAAAAAGACTTTATAAGAAGCTAGTTGTTATTTTTTTAACCATAATTAATAAAATATTAAGATTCTTTAGATTGCCTGGTTTTATATGGAAATAATTTTAAATTTTATAGTTTAATGTATTGGCTTTCTACATTTTAATTTTTCTAATTCTTAAAGTATTGATTGTTAGAAATCACCTCTTTCAAACCTTAAAATTGCTGGTGCTATTCCTTTTAAATTGTATTTTATCGATAAACTATGTTCGGTATTAATACGCCTAGCGTTGTTATCCAAGCCTATCCAAATTTCATTTTCTGTAATTAATAAGGCTTCTGCTAAACCAAAAAACCGATTTTGAGCAGGTACCTTATATAAAATATGTTCTCCTAATTGATTATTAACATATTTAGCAAAAGAACGACTGCTAACCTCTCCTGTTTCTAAATTTATTCGATCAACAGCACATTCAAAGCGTTTTAAAATATAAAGATAGTTATGATCTTGATAAGTAACAAATTTTAAATCAGTGGCATCATTTTTAGGATTTGAAAACAGTTCTTTGGTAAAAATAGTCTCTGCATGGGGGTTAAAATCTTGTAAATTAACCCTAAATAAATAAGCAGGCGATCGTTCTTTGACAAAAAATAAGACATTTTCAAAACAATTTAACGCAAGACCTTCAATGCCTTTATTGCCCCAGTTTTTTGGTTCAAAATTTTTATAGTATTTAAAATCAACTTTTTCAGTCTTCCCCTGAGATAATTTAAAAATTTGATTTCTATCCGTTTCAAAAACCCCAAAAATCATAGATCCACAATGATCTAAAGCCTCAATATCTAATTTCCCGGGCTTGTTGACTTGTAAATAAGAGCTAATAGCGTATGAAACTGTGTCCAGATCATAAATAGTATTTTCTTTATCCGAAGCGACTAAAATAGTATTTTTATTGTCTGATTGTAAGTAGGTTATACCACTTAAATCAAAAATATTATTTACCCGAAGTTGTTTAATATTTATTAACTTTAAAGGTATAGTAGTAGGTTGACCTCTCTGGATAGAATTAGGCTGGCTTTGACAAGAAAAAAAAAGAAATAGGCTAAATACATATATGCTAATTTTGAACATAAGATATTGTAAATTACAAATTATTAAGAATAAATAATAAGTTATTGAAAATCAAATAGTTTAAGATCTTTAAAAAATTTTACAAAAAAAAATAAAATAAGGATTGATATTATAGTCACTTCATTAAAAAAAAGGATTTTTGGAAGATTTAACTTATTGATATTGAAAATAAATCTTTCCCAAATAAAAGCAGTATTGCTATCCATTCTTAAAAAATTCTATCGATAAATTTGGAATTTATAAAGCGAGTTTTTACTTTTAAACTTACAAAATAAATAGATTGCACAAATCATTTTTATAATTCTAAATATAATTCTATAGCTTTGATAAAAAAAAAAGAACAAATCGAATTATTAGTTCAAAAGAGACAAGCTGCGCATCTAGGTGGTGGACAAGATAAAATTGATAAAAAAAATAAAAAGGGACAATTAACAGCACGTCAGAGAATAGATTATCTTTTGGATAAAAATAGTTTTGAAGAATTAGGGGTTTTTGTTACCCATAGATGTAAAAATTTTGGTATTGAAGATGAGGTTTATTTAGGTGATGGTGTTGTTACAGGTTATGGTACTGTTTCTAATCGCTTAGTATATGTTTATGCTCAAGATTTTACTGTTTTTGGTGGTTCTCTTTCAGAAAGTAATGCCCAAAAAATTGTGCGTTTAATGGATTTGGCTATGCAGAATGGAGCACCTATTATTGGTCTAAACGACTCTGGCGGGGCAAGGATTCAAGAAGGTGTTTTATCATTAGCTGGTTATGCGGATATTTTTTATCGTAATGCCAGAGCATCAGGAGTTATTCCTCAAATTTCGGCTATCATGGGACCTGCAGCGGGTGGTGCTGTTTATTCGCCAGCCTTGACGGACTTTGTTTTTATGGTACAAAAATCTTCATATATGTTCATAACGGGTCCAAAGGTTGTCAAAACGGTTACTCATGAAAACATCACTTCAGAAGAATTAGGTGGATCTGAAACCCATAGTAGTAAAAGTGGTGTCTGTCATTTTAATACGCCTAATGACGTGTTATGTTTAGATACCATCAAAAAACTTTTAGGTTATATTCCTCAAAATTGCGAAGAAATTCCTCCTAATCATACCTACAAAAGCAAAGAAACCGAAAAGTGTAAATTACTTAATACTATTATTCCAGAAAATGCTAATGCTTCTTACGACATGTTAATAGTTATTGAAGCTATTGTAGATAAAAATAGTTTTTTTGAAGTTCATCAAGATTATGCTCAAAATATTATTGTAGGTTTTGCTTATTTAGATGGTAAAAGCATTGGTATTGTAGCTAATCAACCTAAAATATTAGCTGGTGTTTTGGATATAAAATCAAGTTTAAAAGGGGCTAGATTTGTTCGCTTCTGCGATGCTTTTAATATTCCTTTATTAGTTTTGGAAGATGTACCGGGCTTTTTACCCGGATCTGATCAAGAGTGGGGTGGTATAATTACGCATGGCGCCAAGTTACTCTATGCTTTTGCTGAAGCTACTGTTCCGCGTATTACCATTATTACAAGAAAGGCTTACGGAGGTGCTTATGATGTCATGAACTCTAAACATATCGGAGCAGATTTAAACTATGCTTGGCCCAGTGCAGAAATAGCCGTTATGGGATCTAAAGGAGCTGCTCAAATTATTTTTAAAAAAGAAATTAATCAAGCCCAAGACAAAAATGCTTTTATAAAAACTAAAGAAACTGAGTATACTCAAAAGTTTGCCAATCCTTATGAAGCTGCCCAAGTTGGTTTTATTGACGAAGTTATCATGCCTGATGAAAGTCGAATTAAAGCCATTAAAGCTTTCCAAATGCTTACCAATAAAGTTGATACCTTACCTAAAAAAAAACACAGTAATTTGCCTTTATAAATTGAACAAGTTATCGATCATCTCTTAAATTAAGTATTTGGTTATGAAATAATTAGTTTTTATTTATTTTTCATAACCACTTGTTAATCAAATATTTAAAAATATATAACATACTTTCGTCCTATACTTAGATTTATTTTAAGAGTTTCCTAAAAAAATTAGTTTGAGTGGGAAAAATTGTTTGAATAAGTTCGATTAGTTTTTGTTGATCTTTTATTTCAGCCTTGGAAAAGGCAGAATATAATTCTTGTTTTTTTGTGTTTATAAAAGTATCTAAAGTAACAGATATTGGAGTAATTGTCTGTATTTTTTGAATAGACTCTACAATTTTAAACATTTCCTTTAAAGCTTTTTCGGGTTCTATTTCAAAAATATCCAAGCCATGTCTATGGTAAGCATAAGCAGCTTTTCGAAAAGGTTCATAAGCCCCAGTAGTGAGATGTTGTGTAAACCAATATCTATTTCGAATATCGTTCCCATTCCAACCAAATCCATTTGAACCAAAATATTGCTGGGCATTATTAGCAATAGTCAGCGCTTCTTGAAAGTATTTTGTTCCGCCTAAATCGCTGAATGTATCAAAATCATAACCAAGTATTAAATAAGCGTAGAAACTTACTAAAAAGACTAAATTATTGTCAGTAAAATTTTTAGAATAATTTAATGGCTGTCCACTCAAATAACTAAAACGCCATAGATTGTCTTGATATAAAAAGGTTGTTGTTTCATAGTTTGTGCCATAAACGGGTCTTGATGCTTGGATTTGAACTTCTGCTTCAAATTGATTGGCATTTGCATCTGTGGTTGCCAAAAATATAATATTAATCCGACAATTTATACGTTCTTCTTTTTCATAACTTTCTTTAGTCCAGTTTGTTGAATTGAAAAGATTAAAAATACCTTGTTTAATACCTTCAAATACAGGATTTTTTTGATTAGTAAGCCTTTGGGTATTAATTTCTACAGTACAATTAAATTCTTGGGCTTGTAGAGAAAAACCAAAAAATATGAAGATATATATATAATTAAAAAATTGCATAAAAATTCTAAGCTAAAACATGATATAGAATTGGTATATTACTTTTTGGTGGCGTTGCAGAAAGTATGATTTAAAAAACACTTTTGATTAAGCAAGTATTTTACAAAAGGTATAGAGGGCAATAATTATCATTTGCGTTATCGGATTAGCCATTTGGTTTACTTGACCTATTGTTTTTCTAAGAAGTATTTAATTTTTTAAATTATAACTTTCCGGAAAGTTAAACTTTCCGGAAAGTCACTATAGAAATTAAAAGTTAAAACCAATTCTACCAAAGAAATAAGCCCCGTCAGATCCAATCTGTACAGAGTCATTAAAACCACCTTGGTCTGTCCAACCATCAAATTGAGGCGTAGGATAAGCATTCAAAATATTGTTACCACCTATAGTAATACTTAAATTGTCGAATATTTTATACCCAAGGCTGATATCTAATGTTCCTATTCCTTCATACTCATCAGTAGCAATTAAAAATAAATCATCTGCTTCTGCTTGAGTAGTTGGTGGACTATCTACCCACTGGAAATCTTGTAAAGTAACACTACTGTATTGAGTCCAATTTAGAGATATGTTGAATTTATTAATAGAATAACTAGCATTAATACCAAACTTATAATCAGGTGCTGCTGCCTCAAGATAGGCTTGGGAAAAGGGACCAAAGAATGTAAATTCATTCAAATTTCCATTATTAACATCTTCTATATCAGTATTATTAAAGTTTCCTGCAATACCAACACTGAAAAAAGATTCTGTACTCAATTCATGCTTATAACCTAATACAAAATCAAGCCCAGTTGTTTTAGTATCTATACCATTGGCAAAAAATTGTACGGCATCTATTGATGGATCCAATCCTAGTGAATTTCCAGAAAAATTATCCGTTAAAACAATTCTATCCTTAACATCTATTTGGTAAATGTCTACAGTAGCAGTAAAACCACCCGAACTATAAGTTGCTCCAAGCGAAGAGTTTTGAGCAGTTTCTTGCTTCAAAGGATTTATTCCTGCTGATCGTGTTATTGTACTAGTATTAGCAGCTAATAAAGTTCTTTGAGATCTACCAGCTACAATATTATTAAATAGAAGATTATAATGAATTTGAGCTAAAGAAGGGGCTCTAAACCCGGATGAAGCCGAAGCTCTTATCGATAAACCATCTAAGATTTCGTATCTAGCAGCTAACTTATAGTTGAACGTGTTCCCGAAATCACTATAGTTTTCAAATCGTAAAGCACCTGATACTAATAGCTCTTCAGTAATATTGAGCTCCGCATCTGCATAAACACCAAAATTAGATCGTTCTCTATCAACCTCATTAGCAGGACTATAACCGGGAAAACCTTGAGAACCACCAGAGGGCTGTTGTCCAAATTCATTGACAAAAGGACTTTGAACGTCAGGATTCGTAATCGCTATTCCATTAGTATCGTAACTAGCATAAGATCCTTCTTCACCTGCAAAAATTTGAAAATTCTCATTTCTATATTCAAGTCCATAAGCTATATTTAAACCAGAGGCTATAGATTCAAAAAATTTAGAAAAGTCCAAATTAGTCGTATTCATAATTAATCTATGACCGCCTGCATCAAAATCAGTAGGCGAAAGAGAACCCAAGGAGGCGTTGTTGGTACCTGTAACGAAATAATGAAAATTGTTACTTCCTCGCGTATGGCTAAAATCGGCATTCCAACCGTTGTCACCTTTATGTCTTACACCACCTGTAATAGAATTATCAATAATTCTCGAGGTAATATGAGGATTAAACCCATTGGGATAGAGTGAGGGTACAGATCTAGAGTCACCATCTGCACCAGGTGCATCCCTTGTGAAAGCATACGCATCGGTATTTCTATCGCCTCTTCCTCCAAATGCATATATGTCAGTTTTATCGGATAAAGGAATAGCCGCATTTACCATGAATTGAAATTGTTCAATAGCTGCCGAACCATAACCTTGTCTCCATGGATAACTCGGTCTAAGCGTTCTTTCTTTATTATAATATTCTGCAGTTACATTAGCAAAACCACCTTTATTACCCAAGGCTGTTCCATAATTTAAATTAAGCCTATAAGTGTTACCGTCAAAATTTCTGTCACCACCTTCTATGCGATTTTCTCCTTCTATGTTAGAAAGAGTTTCACCAGCTTGCTCAGCATAACCTTCTCCAACAGCTGTGCTGTAGGCGCCATAAGTAAAGCCTCCAGTAAGACCATCTGTTTGATCCTTCAAAACGATATTAATAACACCAGCAATAGCATCAGAACCGTATTGAGCCGAAGCGCCATCACGTAATACTTCTATTCTTTTAATAGCAGAAGCTGGTATAGCATTTAAATCCGTACCTGTGTTTCCTCTTCCTCGTGTTCCAAATACATTTACTAAAGACGATTGATGTCGTCTTTTACCATTAATTAGAACAAGGGTTTGATCAGGACCAAGCCCTCTCAGTGAAGCAGGATCAATATGATCAGCTCCATCAGAACCAGACTGCTTAGTTGCATTAAAAGAAGGAACTGCATATTGAAGTAGTTGATTAATTTCTACTCTACCGCTTGAATTAGTCAAATCTGCAACATCAATAACATCTATGGGTACGGGTGAATCTGTAGCTGAACGATTATAACTTCGAGAGCCCACAACTTGAACGGTTCGTAAAGTTTGCTCTTCTAACGTAACATCCAATTGGCTTTCTCCTTTTAAAGCAATTTCACGGGAGTCATAGCCAATATAGCTAAAAACAATAACTGAAGTAGATGAACTAACTTTAAGTTCATAATTACCATTAACATCTGTTACTGTCCCATTACTTGTTCCTTTCTCAAGAATATTGACACCTATTAGAAATTATTAAAAGTAAATATATTTTTATATGAAATAGAATTGACTTCATTATCAGCACCTGTTACTTTTCCTTTTACAATATGCTGTGCTATTGAAACAGAATAAATCAAAAGAGAACATATTAAAAATAAAACTTTTTTCATATTGAAATATTTAGATTAAAAAAAACGATTTAATTAAAAGTATTTGGTTATCAACTATTTATTTTTTATAAGTATTTTTAATTATTAAAAGTAAATATATTTTTATATGAAATAGAATTGACAATAATACAAGATTTCTATTAAAAAACGATAATTATTTCATAATTCAAGCGAGATTTAAAAATGGATATTTAAATTTAATAATTAAAAATCAATAAAAATGAAAATCATTTTTATTGATTTTGAGTACTTTATACTTTTAAACCATTATAACCCATTAAAGAAGTTATTCTATTTCTTTAACTACCCGTTCTGCTGTTTCCATAGCACCGTGAACAGTAGCAGCATGACCTTTGGTGTGCGTTGCTTCTCCGGCAAAAAACAATTTATTATCAATAGGTTCGGCAAGTATTTTTCTATTAATATAGGTATTAGATTTAGCAAAAGAATAAACCCCTTGAATGTAAGGTATTTTTCCCCAGTTCAAAACATAGCTTTTTTCAAGTTGTATTTCAGTTCCAAAAAATAGGGTTTTCAATTCTTTGAGTAACAAATATTCAATATGTTGATCTGAAAATTGACCTAAAAAGGTGGCTTTTTTGCCCATTAAATAAGCGATTAAAATAGAGTTATCAGTCTCATGATAAGGGGTATAATATAAAGGGCAAAAAGAAGCCCCAAAAAGTTCTACATGTTTATCTTTCCAAAAAGAAGTCTTAAATTTCAAAATAATTTTTATACCGGTATCCATTCCTATTGCTTTAATAGCTTTTTGTTTGAGAAGAGGTAAGACAGGTTCAAAACATATGAAATTGGTTTTTAAAAGGCTTAATGGCACGGTTAAAACAACTTTTTTGGTATAAAAACTTTGATTATTTTTTGTACCCAATAAAACTTTATGTCCAAAATAGCTAATAAAATTAATAGGGGTTTTATAAATAATATCGTCTTTAACTTCATTGATAAGAGTTTGAAAAACACTAGTATAAGCATTTGAAATCCAATAATTATGCTCTCCAGAAGTCCAAGCACTTTCTTCTTTAGCTAAAGCCTTTAATTCCAATTTATCAGTCGTGGTACCATATTCACTAAAAAAACCTTCTATAATATTTTGGAAATCACGAGTATATAGGTTTCTATTTTCCAAATAAGTTTTCAATACTACTTCTTCATCTTGATATTTCCAAAAGTTTGTCCAAAATTTTAAGACTTCTTTGGCTTTCTTTTTATTTTGAAAATCTTTAAAATTAAGGAGTCTATTTTTATAGAAATAGTATTTAGAGTAATCTGTTTTTGGAGGTTTATTTTGTTGGCAAACCAAATCATAGAGTATTGAATTTTTGCCGTGTATAAATTCTGCGCCCAATTCTATTGGCTTTTTATCAAAATCGCTTAAGGTATAAATACGTCCTAGCAATCTATCAGAAGCTTCTATAATTTTTATTTTGAAGCCTTTTTTTTTTAATAAATAAGCTGTATATAGTCCAGATATACCGGCACCGATAATAATAACATCTATATCAGAATTAGCAATCATTTAAATTTAGGGTAAAATGTGTCATGATAAATTTATCAACTTTAAATTTAGACTGAAATCACCCTAAATACAATACTATAGCTATCTCAAATAAAAAAAGGATTTTATTTAATATATAAAGTTACCTAAGTACGGGACAAAGGTATAAAAACTATTTTATAAAATTTGGTAATGAGTATTTTATAATAGCCGAAATGATGTAACTTTAAGGTTATTTTTTTCTTTATAATTTAAGTGCGGTAAGCAAAAATATTTAGCAAACAATCTATTCCGTTCATATTTTCTTGCCTGATAAATGGCTTTCTAGAAAGAAAACCATTATGTTCGATATAATAACGAAAACCTGCCTGTTCAATAATTTGAATCAATTTATAAAGCTCTTGTTTTTGATTTACAAAAGAGTGATATTCTACAAAAAGATTTTTTACTTCATTCAAATGGTCTTTACAATCTTCTAAAACAGTTAATTCTGCCCCTTCAATGTCTAATTTCAAAAAATCTATAGGTTCTATTAAAAAATCTCTAAGAGGTGCTGCTTTGATTTTCAAAGAGGTATTTTTTTGAGTAGAAATATGTCCACCGGCTGAGTTATCAGGCGAAAAAAACAAATTTGTTTCTTTATTCCAAAGCGCCTTTTCGATAATTTCTACATCATTAAAATTATACCTTTGAATATTTGTAGTAGCAATTTCGTGAATAATAGGATCTGGTTCAAAACCAATGATTTTAGCTTGAGGATAAAGCTTTTTGAAATATAAAATACTCAATCCAATATTAGAACCTCCATCAATAATTATAGGGGATAATGTTGGTGATTTAAAACGATAAATTTCACGATTTATAATTTCATCATACATTGCTAAAAAACTAAGGGAATCGTTATATGTAAATTTATTTTGAAATAAATATATACTAGCTTTTTGAAAACGAGAGTGAAAAATAACAAATAGTAAACTCCAAAAATTAGAGTGAAATTTTAATTTTTTAAACGTTCTAAAAAGAATTTTTAGTTTATAAATCATTTAGACCTATCTATAAATTGATAATCATTATTTTAAAATTTGTGATACTAGAAGAAACTATCAAAACCATCTGATCAAGTAAATCTTTAGTTTTTATTCTTAATAGTTTGGTAAAAAATTTAAAAATAAAGTCATTTTTATAACCTCAATACTTCAGTAAAAAATCACAACTATTTGATTTGATCCATAACTCTTTCATTAACAAATAGTTTTTAATCACCTTGAAGACAACTTTTCCTGATTTTCTTAAGCAGCTTTAGATACTTTTGTCGGACTTTTACCACCTTTCCGACCAAAAGTAAGCAATTTCTCTTAGCTGTGAAAAGTTGATGCGATTTTTTAAACCCAAAAATAAAAATAAAGTTGATAAAAAAAACTTTGCTATAACATTTGTTTAAGTCTGGCATTTTGTTTATAATATAGCTTTTAAGAGACCTTCTGGGGCTAAATTTTATACTTCTAAATGTTAAATTTTAGCTCCTTTTTTTGACTTTTAGGGTAAAAATTTACTGAAGTATTGACATAGATAATAAACTATAAAAATTTAGGTTTAAAACTATAAAAGCAACTATTTACAATTAAATGTTTTATACTTTTGTAAATAGTTGCTAATTTTGCTTTTTCAATAGCTTAGATAGACGTTTTATTAAATAGATTGATTATATTTTATGAGTAAAGAAAATAGTATTGTTCAAAATGGAGTCATCAAAGAGGCACTCCCCAATACAATGTTTAAAGTTCAATTATCTAATGGACATGAAATTATTGCCCATATATCTGGGAAAATGCGTATGAATTATATTAAAATATTGCCTGGAGATAAAGTTAAATTAGAACTTTCCCCTTATGATTTAACGAAAGGTAGAATAGTCTATCGTTATTGAAGTTGCTTTATATTGCTATTTTAACTTGAAAAAAGAACTTTTAAGAGGTTTAAGGCATTGCTATTAAGAAAATATTCTCTTTTTATTTTTAATAGCAAAGCAATAATTACAGATTCTTGCCCTATGCTATTATTTCTTGTTGAGATACAATCTTAAAAACCTATCTATTTTTTTGACTAAAACTTTAGCAATCCGAACTTTAGATTCATGAGTCCAACCTGCCACATGAGGTGAAAATAAAACATTATCTTTTTTGCTAAGATAAGTCATAAGTTCTTTTTGTTTAACTGTTAAAGAATCAAAATTTTCATTTTCAAAAACATCTAAAGCAACCCCAAGTAACTTCCCACTTTCTAACCCTTTTTTAATTGTTTCTAAAGTAATAATTTCACCCCTAGCTGTATTAATAAGGTATATATTTTTCTTAAAGGATTCTAGAAAAGATAAAGATATTAAGCCTTTATTTTCTGGCAATAACGGAATATGAAGACTTAGCACGTCGGTTTCTTTAACAAGCGTTGCTAAAGAAACTTGTTTGGCATATCGATTTTTATAACTTCTGTTTTTTTTATCATAGGCGATGACTTTGCAATCAAAACCAGAGAGACATTTAGCAAAGGATTTTCCCATATTTCCGTAGCCTATAAGTCCAATAACTTTATTTTTAATTTCTACACCTCTATTTTTTTCACGTAACCATAAGCCTTTTTTAACTTCCTGATTAGCAGGTACTAAATTGTTAAAAATTGCCAATAACATGCCCAAAGTATGTTCTCCTACAGCATCTCTATTGCCTTCTGGTGCATTGATAAGCATGATATTGTTGGCGACTAAATTTTCTTTATTTATGGTTTCTATACCTGCTCCTGCTCTGGCAATAAATAATAACTTAGAAGCCAATTTCAATAATTTAGAATCAATATTGATCTTACTTCTTAGAATTAAACCTTCATATTCAGAGATGCGTTCAAAAATTTCTACCTTTGTTATATTAGGTAAATAATCACTTTTTATGCCACTTTTTTTTAATAAAGTGACTATGCTTGGGTGTAAATCATCGATGATTAAACATTTCATCATAATATAATTTTAGTATTTTATAATCAATTCTCTTATGATTGTTGTTACCGGTTCTTTAGGTTTTATAGGAAGTTGTTTGATTACAAAGTTAAATCAAAGTCGCTTCTTTCGTATTATTGCTGTTGATGATTTTAGCAAAAAAGAAAAATATAAAAACTTAGAAAATAAAATTATATATAAAAAAATAGAACGGATAGATTTTGATATTTGGTTAGAAAAAAATGCTCGTCATGTAGAATGTATTTTTCATTTAGGGGCGCGTACTGACACTGCTTGTCAAGATGCTGACCTTCTAGACGAATTGAACCTTTCATATACCAAAAAATTATGGCGCATTGCTGCCAACGATCAAATTCCTTTTATATATGCCTCTTCTGCAGCCACTTATGGGGCTGGAGAACATGGTTATAATGATGACCCCGAAAATATTTCAAACCGATTAGAGCCTTTAAATTTATACGGAAAAAGTAAAAACGATTTTGATAAATGGGCAATTCAACAAAGCAAAAAACCCTATTTTTGGGTTGGGTTAAAATTTTTTAATGTCTTCGGTCCTAATGAATACCATAAACAATCTATGGCTTCTGTTGTCTATCATGCTTATAACCAAATTCAAAAAAATGGACAACTTAAATTATTTCGTTCGCACCGTGCAAATATTAAACATGGCGAGCAAAAACGAGATTTTATTTATATTAAAGATGTCATAGAAGTTTTATTTTTCTTCATGAATTATAGAAAAAATTCAGGTATTTACAATTTAGGAACAGGACAAGCCAATACATTTTTAGAATTAGCCAAATCAATTTTTAAAGCCTTAAAGCTAGTGCCAAATATTGATTTTATCGATACACCAGAAAAAATCAGAAATAGTTATCAGTATTTTACCCAAGCGAATATGCAAAAACTTTTAAAACAGTATAATTATACTTTTACACCACTTTCCTCAGCTATTCATGATTATGTAAATAATTATTTAAGAAAAGAGGAAAAGACTTTTTAAGTTTAATTTTTTTTATAAAATCTTTTGTTCCTTTATAATCATACTTTCTGAAACACCACCAAATTTTATAGTCTATACTTAAATAGTCATAATTAAAAATGGAAAAATACGATGTTATTGTTGTGGGTGCTGGTCATGCGGGTTGTGAAGCTGCTCATGCTGCAGCAACTATGGGTTCTAAAGTCCTTTTAATAACTATGAATATGAATACTATTGCCCAGATGAGCTGTAATCCTGCTATGGGTGGAGTTGCTAAAGGGCAAATTGTTCGGGAAATAGATGCTTTAGGTGGACTTTCAGGAATTATTTCCGATAAATCGATGATTCAATTCAGAATGCTAAACCGTTCAAAGGGACCAGCTATGTGGAGTCCAAGAACCCAAAATGATAGACTCCATTTTGCAACTACTTGGCGCTTAGCTTTGGAAACCAATCCCAATATTTATTTTTGGCAAGGTATGGTCTCAAGGCTGATAATCAAAAATAAGACAGTTCAGGGGGTTAAGACAACTTTAGGTATGGAATTTTTAGGAGATTCTGTTGTTTTGACCAATGGTACTTTTTTAAACGGACTAATTCATATTGGGAAAAAACAATATGGTGGCGGACGGGCTGCCGAAAAAGCCTCTGAAGGTATAACCGAACAGCTTATTGAGTTAGGTTTTTTAGCAGGACGTATGAAAACAGGAACTCCACCACGTGTGGACGGCAGAAGTCTTAATTATGAAGCTATGCAAGAGCAAAAAGGAGATGTTTCTCCTGCTAAGTTTTCTTTTTCAAATCAAACAGAAGCTCTTAAAAAACAGCGAAGTTGCTACGTAACTTATACAAATCCTGAAGTTCACAAAATTTTGGAAAAAGGTTTTGCAGAATCACCTATGTTTACGGGAAGAATAATGGGCCTAGGTCCTCGCTATTGTCCTTCTATAGAAGATAAGATTAACCGTTTTGCCGACCGGTCCAGACATCAAATTTTTGCAGAACCAGAAGGTTGGGACACTATAGAAGTCTATATCAATGGCTTTTCCACCTCCTTAGATTATACCATTCAAATGGAGGCCATCCAAAAAATTGAAGGCTTTGAAAAAGCCCATTTATTTAGGCCAGGTTATGCCATAGAATATGATTATTTCCCCCCGACTCAGTTAAAAGCTAGCTTGGAAACCAAACGCATTGCTAATTTATTTTTTGCAGGTCAAATTAATGGCACAACCGGTTATGAAGAAGCAGCTTCTCAAGGGCTTATGGCTGGCATCAATGCTCATAGAAAGATAAGTCAACAAAGCGCTTTTATACTTTCAAGAACCGAAGCCTATATCGGGGTTTTGATAGATGATTTGGTATATAAAGGCACCGAAGAACCTTATAGAATGTTTACTTCAAGAGCCGAATACCGCTTATTGCTCAGACAAGATAATGCGGATTTGCGGCTCACACCAAAAGGTTATAAATTAGGTTTAGCACATCGGGAAAGATTTGAAAAAATCAAAATCAAAAAAAGTGAAATTGATAAAAGTATACGGACTATTAAAGAATATAGTATCAAACCAGATGAAATTAATACCTTACTCACAAAAATGCAACTTGCATCAATAAACCAATCTGTTAAAGCCGAAAAACTACTGCTTCGACCCGAAATTCATTTGCACCATTTAACCCAAGTGTCTGACTTATTAGCAGGAGCTTTGAAAGATTTTGATACTGAAAGTTTAGAAGAATCTGAAATTAGAATTAAATACGATAGCTATATAGAGAAAGAAAAAATAACGGCTTCCCGAATAGGTAAACTCGATAAGGTGAATATTAAAGATGACTTTAATTATGCCTTAGTCAAAGGGCTTTCTAATGAAACACGTGAAAAATTGGACCAAAAACGTCCTTCAACACTTGGACAAGTTTCTCGAATGAGCGGAATTAGAATGTCGGATATAGCCATTCTAAATCAGTTTTTTAGTAAACAATAAGCCTTATTTTCGAAATTTTCTCTACTATTGTCTTTATGAGGCTTTAATCCTTTGGATTGAAGGTTGTTTTCCTGTTGTGTTATAAAAAAATAGCACTTTCATATATTTTTAAGTATTTGGTTTTTAATAATTTATAATTATAGTAATATAAAAAACTATTTATGAGAACCTTAAAGGATTTTGATAATTTTTCAAAAGATGACTTAAAAACGCTTATCATTGAAAAAAAAAAAGGATTAAAAAAATCTAATAATCTAATTACTCAGTTTCTAACTTATTTTATCTTTTTCTTTTTTATCCAAACTTGTTTTATTGTACTAAACTTTTTACCAAGCTACTCTCTTTTAATTTCATTATTTTTATTTATAGGACCATATCTGTATTTATATCTGTATTTTTATGATAAAACATTTGAAAATAAGCTTAGAGATGATGCTTTAAAATCTGTTTGCACCTTTATCGATGAAAATGCCGAATTAAAAGTTGATAGTTGTGTAGATATTGACACTTTCTTGGATAGTCGACTTTTTTTGAAAATAGCAGATGATTATCAAGGTAGCCATCTTGTTTGTTTAAGAGATAAAAATATAAGCCTTACTTTTTCTTGGTTATCGGTAAATCAGAAGAAAGGTAAAAGTAGCACACCTATTTTTAGAGGCTTATTTGGTTATGCTGAGTTTGAAACAACTGTTCATCCCAATTACTTTCGTATCTATAGCAATTCTTATCCAAATACTTTACCGTTTCATATTAAACAAGCAATACAGAAAAATTTAAAATGGGAAGATAATACCATTTTAATCCCTAAATGGATATTTAACAAATATTTTAATGGTTACGGGAAATCTTGTTATCCAATTGCTAAGCATATTTTTTCAACAGAAGTTATCAACCAACTTTACAAATTATATATTTTTAATAATAAACCTATAGCCTTTACTCTGAAAGATAATAAATGTTATTTTGCTTTGAGCGGTGCCCATTTTTTTTCTAAGAAAAGTTTATTTTTGACTTCTAAACCATTTGGCGTGTTTAAAAATTTTTACAATACGTTGTTTAAATTATCCGATTTTTTAGGTGCTCTTGAAAATGAAATTTTTGAACTTTATCCAAAAGAAGAATCAAATCTTGACTTAGATATAGATCCAAATATAGGGCAAGGGCTAAAAATAGATAATGATTAGGTTATGCATTTTTGATCTTTGATCAAAAAATAATTTATAGTCACGTCACTTGAAAAAATAAATATAGCATAATTTTGCTTTTTCTTTTGTCTATATCATAATTTTGCTTTTTTTTATCTATATCATTTTTTACAATATATTTGCTAAGGTTATATTTGGAGTGTTTTAGGGTTTTTCTATCGTCATTTTACCAAATTATTGACTTAAATAAAAGGGCAGATATAGATCTAAATACTTGATATCAAAAGCATTTTTTTAAATCATATTTTCTACAACAGCACCAAATTACTTTGTCTACATTTACCTCTTCAAACTATCATGAATTTCAAGACTCTAGAAAACATTGCCATGGGTAATAATGATCTTATGATTAAATTATTACTGAGTATAAAAGAAAGCATGGATACGCTTATCCCTCAAATTTATCAATCTTCACGAGCTAATGATTATAAAGAAGTTAGTTCATTTGCCCATAAATTAAAATCAAGCACAGGTTATATAGATTATAAAGATCTAAACGATACAATAGATTCTTTGCTTATTATTAAGCATAATACATCTATTGATACTAGTAAAATAACTTCAGAAATTAACAATTTAAAAAATTATCATTCTATTGCAAATCAAGCATTAAAACAAAAGTTAGATGAATTAAATGATTTAAATTAATCTATTATAAACATAATGCCATAAAACTATTCCAACACATATCGATATATTTAAGGAATGTTTGGTGCCAAATTGAGGAATTTCTATGGCATGGTCAACAAAATTTAAGACACTTTCTTGAATACCTGAAAATTCATTTCCAAATACAAAGGCATAATTTTTGTCTTTTTCAAAAGTATATGTTTGAAGGGGTATAGACTGGTTTGTTTGCTCTATTGCTAAAATTATATAGTTTTGCTCTTTAAGTTTTTGTAATAAGTCTTCTATTTTTTCATGATAAACCCATTTTACAGAATCTGTAGCTCCTATTGCTGTTTTATTAATTTCACGGTGGGGAGGTTTTGCTGAAATACCTCCTAAATATAAGGTATCTATTTTGAAAACATCAGAAGTTCTAAATATAGAACCTATATTGTTCATACTTCTAACATTATCTAAAACAACTGATACAGGAAATTTTTGACTATTTTTAAAATCAATTATTTCTAAACGATTTAATTCCTCTATCTTTAATTTTCTCATCATAACCTTTTGATGTACCTAAAAACTTTTAAAATATTTTATATAGCTTAGACAAAGCTATAATTTTATTTTATGACTCCGGTTAAAATCCAAATAAAATTGGTTTTTTTTCTTTTTTTTTGAAAAAATTAGCTGACCGCTTTATCCATACTATAGTCATTTTGATACTTAAGTTTAGACTTAACGATCCCATAAACCTGGCGCACTAATTTATTAGCTAGCGCAATCAAACAACAATTCGGTCTTTCCTATCCCTATATTTTTCCGAATTTACCCTTTTTTTCGATTTAGGAAAACATACGATAATAATGTATACCTTTCAGAGTTTTCTTATAAAAAAATAGTATAAGAAAGCCCTGTATCGAATTATACTTTATAATTTTCAATTTCTTTAATCATCTCTTGTAAATCTGCTTTTACCCATTCAAACATATTCTCAAAAGTATCATGAATATGTTTTTCAATTGCTCTAAACAAAGGTGTAAGTATTTTATATTCTAATTTATAGCTTCTATAAGGATCGGAAGTTTGATAACTATTTAATCGGGCTTTATAGTCTTTGGCAATTCCTACCTTATATAAATTTTTGTATTTCGGATTAGATACGATAACAATAGAAAAAATAGAGGATTCGCATAAATCTAATTAAAAGTTAGTTTTATCTAATGTTCTTTTTATCTTAAAAATAGCCATTTTCAAAATCAATACATTAAAACCTCTATAACAAATTCCCTTTTTTTCCTTAGTTTTAGTAGTTTTTTAAACTTTTATTTAAGTTTAATTAATAATGAGGAAACATTTTCTCCTTAGTTTTTTTATATAGAAACTGTTTAAGTTTTTGTAACTTGTTTATAATAAGAGAATTATAAAATTTAGATTTTTTAGAAAAATCTTTGAATTTGATCTAAAATCTCATTTTACGCATAGTAATGACTTATAAGTTATTGAGTAAAATTTGGCAGTTTTTCTGAAAATTTGAGCATACTCATTTTTAAATTTAAACAGTTTCATAATATACAGGCATCGACATAGACTTCTGGGGAAATATTTGGGTTTCCATTTGTGATGTGGAAAATATTTCTCTATCATTGTCTATAGGCATTGATAAGGTCTTAATGACTGATTTGCACAACCGTTATTATTTAGCAGAAAAAAAATACAATATAATACACATCAATGCTTTTTTTATTAATAATAAATTCTTACACAAATTCTTACTTATTATGATTGAAACTATAGAACTTCAAAATCAAAAAATAAATGTAGCTTCCAATTTTATAGCTTTAGAAGAACGTTATGGCGCCCATAATTATCACCCCCTTCCTGTTGTATTGGTTAAAGGAAAAGGGGTTTTTTTATATGATGAAAAAGGCAAAAAATATTTTGATTTTTTATCTGCTTATAGTGCTGTTAATCAAGGACACTGCCATCCAAAACTTATTAAAACTTTAACTGAGCAAGCTCAACAACTATGCTTGACTTCAAGAGCTTTTTATCATGATAAATTAGGTAAATGTGAACAATATTTAGCTGAATATTTTAATTATGATAAAGTTTTAATGATGAATTCTGGGGCAGAAGCTGTAGAAACTGCTATGAAATTGGTGCGCAAATGGGGTTATGAGAAAAAAGGTATCCCTAATAATGAGGCGGTTATTTTATTTGCTTCTCAAAACTTTCACGGTAGAACTTTAAGTATTATTTCTGCATCTATAGACCCTTTAGCCCGTAAAGGTTTTGGACCTTATTTGCCCAATTTAGAAATCATAGATTATGATAATGTAGAAGCGTTAAAAAAAGCCGTCCAAAATCCAAATGTTTGTGCTTTTTTCTTGGAACCCATCCAAGGAGAGGCTGGCGTTTATGTACCACACGATGATTATTTAAAAACAGCCTATCAACTTTGTAAGGCTAACAATGTATTATTTGTAGCAGATGAAATTCAAACTGGATTAGGCAGAACAGGACGACCTTTAGCATGTGATTATGAAAATGTTCATGCGGATGTTTTACTCCTTGGAAAAGCCTTATCTGGTGGTGTTTATCCTATTTCAGCAGTATTGGCAAACGATGATATTATGCTTTGTATTAGACCCGGTGAACATGGTTCTACATACGGAGGTAATCCTATTGCTTCGGCATTAGCACCAATGGCTATTCAAATCATAGAAGATGAATCTTTAGCTGAAAATGCTTACCGTCTGGGTATACTTTTCCGGGAAAGAATACAAAAACTTGTCGAAAAGTATGATTTTGTTAAGGAAGTAAGAGGAAAGGGTCTATTGAATGCCTTAATTATTGATGAACATGTAGAAAAAGATAAAGCATGGACTATTTGTTTAGCATTAAAAGAAAAAGGTTTATTAGCAAAACCAACCCATAATACAATCATTCGTTTTGCGCCACCTTTAGTGATTACAGAAGAACAAATTTTGGAATGTTGTGAAATTATAGAAGCAGTTCTCAAAGAACTTTAGGTTATTTATTTTCAATACTCTAAACTCATGAGATAGACTGTTTAAGTTGTCAAATATTGCTTCGAATAAGTTGGGCTAAAAAACACGATTTTTTTAGGCGCTTTTTAAAAAAATTGGTTCTATATGATAATAAGAGTAAAAATCTTTCAAAATTATATTGGGTCTAATGAATTGATTTTTAAATTTTTGATAAAAACTTAAATGGTTTTATAGGCATAATTTTGGATGATAGCATTTATAGACCTTTGCACTATTCGATGTAATAAAAAATTTGATTATCAATATTTAAAAAAACTTAATTACTTGATTATAAAATAGTTATAAAAAAAACTTTTATGATTTTTATACTCATAAGTCATTGATAATGTGGACAAAAAGGTCTTATTTACTAATTGTTTTGACTGTTATAGTTATTTTTGTAAATTGAGATCTAAAAAACCAAAAAATATGTTAACCTGTTAAATAGTTCAGAACATTTTGCTAAAATCTGCAAGGTTTTTAAAAATACTGAAGATTTAAGTATATGGGTCTCTAATTTTTTAAGAAATATTGAGTAGTGTATATGAGAAAAGCAATAGGAAAAATAAATGCTATATTAGCTTTTATATTAGTTCTTTTTATATTAAATGATAAAGGGTATGCACAGGGTCAAAATAATAATTGGTATTTTGGTAATCAGGCTGGTGTTGTTTTTAATAATGGCACAATTGGAAACCTTATAGATGGCGCTATTAATACAACTGAAGGTACGGCTGTAGCATCAGATTCTTTAGGTAATTTACTTTTCTATACAGATGGCTCAACAGTTTATACCAGAAATCATACGATTATGCCTAATGGTATTAATTTAGGTTCAACTGCTCCAAGTACTCAGGCTGCCTTGATTGTCCCTCTACCTGATAGTGATTCTATATACTATATTTTTTCAGTAGATGTGGAAGGTCGTGCTGGAGGACTTCAAATCGCAATAGTCGATTTAAGTCTAAATGGAGGTATAGGCGAAATTATTTCTAAAAACGATACTTTAGAACCTCAAACTACTGAAAAATTAACAGGTGTTTTTCACCAAAATGGAACAGATATATGGGTGCTAACGCATAGCCTTGGTTCTAACGCTTTTAATGCTTACCTTATTACTCCTACGGGTTTAAATAGAACACCTATTGTTAGTCATTCTGGAAATATTCATGATCTTGGAATAAATGGTTCTGGTGCTATTGGTTATATGCGTTTTTCTCATGATGGTACACGTTTAGCAGTAGCTATATGGCAAGGGTTACAAATTGTTGAAATTTTTGATTTTAATACTGTTTCAGGTGAAGTGTCTAATCCTGTTCAGATTGGAGGTTTTACAAATGCTGTTAATAACGGTCCTTACGGTTTAGAGTTTTCACCTAATGGAAATTATTTATATGTTAGTGAATCTAATTTGGGAACACCTCAATCTCGTGTTTTACAATATGATTTGACTGAGACAGATATTCCTGCTTCGGTATTAGTAATAGTAGAAAGTCCTCTGAATTTTGGTACTCTTTTGTTGGGCTCGGATCAAAAAATTTATCTTTCTATTAATGGTCAATCCTTTCTAAGTGAAATTAGTAATCCCAATGCACGCGGTGTAGCTTCTAATTTTCAATTTAATACAGTAGATTTACAAACAGGACGTTTGGGTTATGGGTTTCCAAATTTTTTGAGAGGTTTTTTAACTATAATTGATTACGAAAATATTTGCCTTGGTGATACGACTTTATTCTCTCTCCAAAGCAGTATTGCTATTCGAGAAGCTCGCTGGGATTTTGGAGATATGACTCCAATCGATACAAACCTTAGCCCAAAACATCTGTATCTCGATACAGGTCTTTATGATATAAGTGTAGAATTAGACTATGAAAATGGGGTTACTCAGATCATAAATGCAGAGATTAGAATCGATGAAGCCGAAGCGACTTTATTACCTTTTCCTGTTTTTTGTTTGGGGCCAGGGTCTTATGGATTTGTAGAAGGCCAACCCGCAGGAGGAAGATACGAGGGACCTGGTGTTGATTCTGATTTAGGAACTTTTCAACCTATTTTGGTTGGACCAGGTAGCTTTCCCATCAATTATATCTATACTAATGAAAACGATTGTGTTGATACAGCAACCCAAAACATAACAGTTGTATCCTCTACATCTGTTGGTGTAGTGTCTCTTGTTCCGCCAAATTATTGTCCCGAAGAGGCACCTATAATTTTAGATATAGCACAGCCTTTAGGTGGCTTTTACTTGGGTACAGGTATTACAAATGATAGTATTTTTTCCCCAGAATTAGCTGGTATTGGTAACCATAATGTAAGCTATACTTTTATAGATGCTAATGGTTGTGAATCTACTGTTGATTTTATAATTACTGTTTTTCAACCTATTTCAGCTGGATTAACAGCCCCCCCAACCGCTTGTATTTTAGACGATACTTTTCAAATTTTAAGAACCAGCACTAGCGGAACTTTCCAAGGTGATGGCATTATAGACACTCTATTAGGTCTTTATCTTCCTCAAACATCAGGAATAGGCATAGATACTATTATACACAGTTATAATGATGTAAACGGTTGTCTGTCTATGGATACTATTTTTATAAATGTTGCTGATACGTTATCTGTTACTTTTAATGCTTTACCTGATATTTGTTTAAATGCTACTCCAATAGCTTTAAATGCAGCTACACCAGGAGGAGGAACTTATTCGGGACCGGGCGTTTCTTCAAATATTTTTAATCCTTTTAATGCGGGTGTCGGTACTCATAAACTAAGGTATATTTTTAATCTTGTGAATGGCTGTGGTGATACAGCCTTTCAAAATATTACCGTTATTCAGCCACCGCCTATTACTAATTTCCCTCTGCCTAATCTTTGTACCAATACAGATACTTTACCTTTAAATTTCTTTTCTCCACCCGGAGGTGATTACCTCTTTTTGGGCAATATTGTTACTGAAATTATACCTACTGAACTTCTAAGTGGAAATTATACACTTTTCTATCGATACATTGACCCGATGACAGGTTGTATATCTGTTGATAATGAAACTTTTTCTGTTCATGATCTATCCCCTGTTTTAGTTTTACAAGATACTTTGTTTCTGTGCCTTACAGATGATTTAATTCATCTAACAGGGGTCAATCCAGTAGGAGGAGTTTTCACAGGGACGGGTGTTGTCTTTGATACCTTGTTTAATATTTTACAGGCGGGAATAGGAGTCCACAACCTTCAATATAATTATACAAATGTAAACTTTTGTACTACCCAAAGTGACTTTATAGTATCTGTTTTAGATACTCCAAATGTGGTTTTAATCCTTTACCAAATTTATGTACCAGTGATGGTACCCTTAATTTATCTAATTTTGTAAACATACGAGGCGGAACATTCATGGGACCTGCTACAGATCCTACAGGTCTATTTTATCCATCTTTGGCAGGATCTGGCGATCATGTTTTGACTTATACTTACGTTGATGCCAATGGCTGTTCTTCTACAATTCAAGAAATCCTTAATATTTTAGATGCTACGCCAATATCTCAAACGCCCGTTTTGGGTAATTTTTGTATTGATAGTGATTCAATCTTTTTGATTGGTCAAATGCCGATAGGAGGAGTGTATAGCGGTAACGGTTACAATCCAAACAGCAATTATTTTAACCCCCGAAGTGCTGGTATTGGTATTCACAATTTGATTTATACGTTTACAAGTGGAAACTCTTGTGTATCCGCTGATACTCAAGAAATATATATTTATCCTCAACCGCCTGTTTTTTTACCAGACTATTTGGAATCTTGTACAGCAAACCCCATTACTTTAAACGCTTTTCACCCCAGCCATACCAGTACAACAACCTATCTTTGGTCTACTGGAGATACCACGAGTTCCATACAGGTTTCTAATCTAGGTACAAACATGTTAACTGTAGAAGTTGTTAATCATATAGGTGGTATAACCTGTATAAGCCGTGATACTTCCATTGTGCAGATTAATGCAACTCCTTTTTTAGATTTGCCTCAAACAATTATTACCGCCTGTATACCTGATTCTGTTATCTTAGATGCCTTTCACCCATCTCATATTGGCAGACCTCTTAGATACACATGGTCTACTGGTGATACAAGCAGTCAGGTTGTCATTAAAAATATTGGAAGCTATGTATATACTATTAGTATTGAAGATACTCTAACGGGTTGCAGCAATACTGATATTTTAGACATTATAATTGGAACTTTACCTATTGTTGATTTGGGTAATGATATTATTGCATGTCAAAATGACGCTCCTATTTTTTTAGATGCTGCAAATTCTAGCCATAATAGTCAAACCCAATATCTTTGGCAAGATAGACAAACGACTTCATCGCTTCGTTTAAATCATATAGGCAGTCAAACCAGTATTGTACAAGTTACAGATGGTTTGTCGGGCTGTTTTAGTTTTGACAGCATAGAAGTTACTATCAGACCTTCTCCGGTTATAGTATTAAATGATACAATTAATATTTGTACCAGAGATTTACCTTTCACCATCGATGCTAACCATTCAACTCATAACCAAAATGTTATTTACAATTGGTCTAATGGAGATACAACCTCTTTTACTAATTTAACCTTTGAAGGCAATTTTAATTATTTTTTAAAAATAACAGATACGCTTACAGGTTGTTTTTCTGAAAAAAGGATTTATATCAGCGTTCTGCCACCTCCTGTGGCTGATTTGGGGCAGGATAGAAGTTTTTGTTTTAGTGAAGGCGGGAGTATTTTAGATGCTTTTTTACCAAGTCATGAAGGTCGAAATTTTAAATATATTTGGTCTACCGGCGATACAACCCAAAGTATTTTAGTTAATACCATTGGGGCATATAGCGTTCAAATTATCGATAGAAATACAGGCTGCGAAGATAGGGATAGTATTAATGTATTGCTTTATCCTGCCTTAAATATTGATTTGGGTGAAGATAGGCAGCTTTGTTTGGGTACTCATGAACTTCAGCTAAATGCTTTTGATATTTCCCACACAGGACAAAATATTAGATATGAATGGAATACAGGGCAGTTGGGAAAAAGTATTGAGGTTTTAGTCAAAAAAGATACTCAAATTGTTATTAATATCTTTAATCTCGAAACATTGTGTAGGGCTTCGGACACTCTGAATATCACATTTGAAAATATGCCTTTTGTTAATATTTCCGATACTGTTTTATGTGAAAACACAAGTATTATTTTAAATGCTTTTTCGCCTTCTCATTTGAGTAGCCCTGTTGCTTATCTTTGGTCTACGGGTGAAATAACCTCTGCTATTCAAATCGATAATATTAATAGCAGCGAAACCTATACGGTAAGGGTTACGGATTTGGAACAAAATTGTTATAATGAAGATCAGGCAGTGGTCAGTTTTTTACCGGCAGCGCTATTAGACATAGGCAATGATACCAGCCTTTGCCAAACTAATTTACGCCTTGATGCCTATCACAGTTCGCATCAAAATGACTATAATTATCTTTGGAATACCGGTGATACAACGCCGAGTATTATCGTAAATACACTTGGAAATCAAGAATATAGCGTTCAACTTTTCCGCAAAGATAATTTGAACAATTGCAGAGTACATGATACTATTTTAGTAAATATGATCGAAAAACCGATTAGTAATTTTTCGACTCTCAGTTTTTGTGAACATGAACTTCCTGCTTTGCTCTTAGGCAGAGATGAATCCCATCCAAGCCAATTCAGTTATAGCTGGTCTACCCTAGATGGGCAACTTTTGAGTAATACCGACACCCTCAGAATAGAGAATTTAGGAACTTATATTTTAGAAATTGGAGATAATGAAAATTTATGTACAACGTTTGACACCTTAGATGTCAATATATTACCGAGTCCTTTGGTTGATATTATACGTTTTCCAAACCCAAGTCCCGAATCTTTACCAGCTCGTATAGGGCTTTTGTCCAGTAATGTAGAAAACTTAGCTGTTGAGTGGCGTTACGAAACAGAAGATACCAATGTTTTCTTAAATAGCGCTGAAGAATTGAACGTCGAAGTCAACCGGTATGGAACGTATTATTTAAAAGTTACAAACGCGATTACAGGTTGTGAAACCTTAGATAGCTTTTTATTATTTTCAGAAACGCCATCTTGTAAATTTCCAAATGCTTTTACTCCTAATGATGATCTAAGAAATGACTATTTTTCACCTTTAACTTCTGATTTGCAATATTTAGAGCTTAGAATTTATAATCTGGAAGGCACAGAAGTTTTTTCCAAAATCTTGGATACCCAAAAAGCAGAATGGACAGGTGTTTTCCAAGAAACCTGGGGTTGGAATGGAAAAGATAGCAGCGGCAAGGATTTACTCGAAGGCAAATATATTTTTAAAGCAACTTACAATTGGCTTAACCAACACGGAGAAACCAACAATGAAATTAAAGAGGGGACAGCTTATTTGATTAGATGATGAGTTGTTTTTCTCAAAAAAGCTATTTAAAAAGCCTTTTTTATTTTACTCTTTTTTACAGGTAAGTTATTTTTTATCAAGTATTTAGAGATGATTAGTGAAGATAATCTTAAACGTTTAAATTTGTTCATCATTGATAATGTGGGTTTCCATTTTCTTAAAAATTTAAAAGTACTGGACAATATTGTTATCATCGCTTTTCCGGCTTAATAGTCCGGAGCTTAATCCTGCTGAGCGGGTTTGGCATTATTTAAAAGACAAAATAGCTATGAAGATTTTTAATAGTGCGAAACATCTGGAAGATATGCTAGAAAATATGGTTAAAAATCTTGATAATAAAATAATTAAATTACTAATTGCTTATGATTTGTACAAAAAATACTTTCACATATTTTCAAATCAGTAATGGTATAACTTATTTATATTGAAACAAAACGTTTCACAAAATAAAATAGCATTGCTATAGATTTAATAAAAAGTATTTTTATTACTTTTACAGAGCAATTTATTTATATCCAAAATAAGGAATATCTTTACATACTTTTAAAATAAAAAAGATGGCTTATAAAGTAGGTGATAAATATCAACATGATTTTTCTTTTACTCAAGATGATGTAAAATCTTTTGCCTCATTGAGTGGGGATACGAATCCACTTCATTTAGATCAAAAATATGCTTCTAAAACTGTATTTAAGCGTCCTATTATGCATGGTGTACTACCTATCAGCGTTATATCTATGGTTTTAGGCACTAAATTTCCTGGAGAAGGGACCATTTATTCGGGACAAAGTTTGCATTTCAAACGTCCTGCTTATGTAGATACTACTTATATCGTACTATTAGAAATAATGCAAGTAGATAAAAAAGGACGAGCGGATATTCAAACTTTTGTTATAGATAAGCAAACAGGTAAAATAATTATTGAAGGCACAGCAAAAGTTATAAATAGATCTCAACTTTCTATCTAATAACACTTTAAAAGATTATTATGGTATTGCTATTTTTGTCTGGAAAAGGTTCATCTTCAAAATCAATAAAGTTAAACCATCTAAAAATTCTTTTTTTAAACTGTTAGTATTTTATCCTATTTTTGTAGAGCCTAATTTTCATACTTTAATTATTTTTTTAAATAGACATAAAATTATAACATGTTTATTAAATACCTTTTCTATTTTACAGCAATACTATGCTTTAATTTTTCTTCAATTTATGCCCAAAAAAGCTCTTCAAATCATAATTCTATCTCAAAACAAGATATCTACTTTGAAAAAGATACAATCAATTTTGGTTTAGTTGCATTTGAGACTTTTCCTATTCAAGTTGGTTATTTTTTTCATTCTCTTTTTAAAAAAAAGATAAGTATAAAATCTGTTAAAGTTGGGTGTACTTGTTTAATAACTAGTTATAGTAAAAACACCCTAAGCTATGGAGAAAAAGGGTTTGTTTATATTACTTTTGATCCTTATAAACCGGGAAAAGTTCAAGAAAAAATTATACTTACTTTTCAATTAGAAAATGAAATTAAAACTTATCAACTTTATTTTGAAGGTAAAGTTTCCCCAAGTCTATATCAAGATTTAGCCAATTATGACTACCAACTTGGTCCTTTAAAAGTAAAAAATAAAAAAATAAATTTAGGAATAGTTCATAATACACAAGTTGTAAAAGAGCAAATTAACTTTTTTAACGATTCTGATAATGATCTTCAACTGTATAGTCTTGTCAGCGCTCCTGATCATATAAAAGTATATTTTTCAAGCAGTCCTATCATTAAGGCAAGAGACATTACTTCTGTAGACATTTATTATAATGCTCAAGTCAGAAATAATTTTGGATTAGTTTCAGAAAATATTACCTTTTTTATCAAAGACAGTATTCCGATACCAATTCCTATTAACATAGAAGCCACTATTTTAAAGAAGACAGAAACCCATTTTAAAGAATTATTACCAGATCTTTTGGTATATAAACCTAATAAAGACTTAGGCTATAAAAAAATCAAATTGCCTACTAAAGTTAGTTTTAAACTTAAAAATAGAGGTAAAAATGAACTTATTATTTATAAAGTTATTGCCAAAGTTGGTTGTAAGGTAGAAAATTTTAATACGGTATCTCTAAAATCAGGTGAAAGTGTTGATTTAAAAGTTATTATTCATAGTGTAGGAAAAACAGGTAGACAAAAACGTAGTCTTACAGTTTATAGCAACGATCATGATAAACCCAAACATGAACTTAGTGTTTTATTTAAAGAATAAAAAAAATAGTTTTATAGTTATCTCAAATTTGTCAGAGAACCATAATTATAGAGATAAAAAATCTTCATTTTACAATACTTGAAACAAGACAGTTTCATGCAAAATATTTAGTTTTTATGTCGAACTCAGGTTAAATTAAGATGATTGACACACATGCCCATATTTATTTAGAACAGTTTGAAAATGATAGAGCCAGTATAATCAAAAATTCAAAAAAAGCTGGTGTTAAGGCAATTTATATGCCTAATATAGATACAACGACAGTTGACAATATGTTGGCAATTGAGAAAACTTATCCCGATTATTGCTTAAGTATGTTAGGTTTACATCCTTGTTCTGTCAAAGAAAATTTTGAAAAAGAACTTAAAACTTTAAAAAAGTATTTGGATAAGATTCCTTTTATAGCTATCGGTGAAATAGGTATTGATTTATACTGGGATAAAACTTTTTTTGAACAACAACAACAGGCTTTTATTATCCAATCTACTTGGGCAAAAGAGCGAAATTTACCCGTTGTTATTCACTCTCGGAATGCCATGTCCGAAATTATAGATTTACTCAAAATATGCAAGGATGAAAATTATTTCGGAGTTTTACACTGTTTTACAGGTACTTTAGAAGAAGCCCATACACTTATAGATTTAGGTTTTAAGTTAGGCATAGGTGGCGTAGCAACGTTTAAAAAAGGAGGTTTAGACTCTGTTTTAAAAAATATAGACTTAAAACATATCGTTTTAGAGACAGATAGTCCTTATTTAAGTCCAACCCCTTATCGAGGTAAACGAAATGAACCAAGCTACTTACCCTATATTGTTGAAAAAATAGCCTATTTTAAAAATAGTTCCTCAGAAGTTGTTATCAAACAAACAACCAAAAATGCAAAAATATTATTTAACGTGAGTTCGGTATAAATATTTAAAATTTGAAAATGAGGTATTATAAATACCCACTTGGAGAAAAAAAATCTTAAAAACCCTTCTATTTTTAATTGAAAAAATATAAATTTTTGATTTTTAAATAGCAAGGCTATTTTATTTAGGGAAATGGTTTTTTTCATAGCTAATATATTAGAGTTCCTAAAAACCCCTTTTTCAATTGACATGACTATCGTATGTAAGGGCTTTCTTATAAAAAATTTATGCTCCTAAGCCACTGCAAAAGTTTAGAAAACTTGTCTTGAAATAACTGGATCTGAGCAAACATATTTTTAGTGTTTGTCTTCTTCGACCACGTAATAGAGCTATAATCAAACTAAGCAACACAAAGGCAAAGTCCAGCTATCTCTTAAATCTAAACCTGAATAATTTTGTATTTGCCGATAAAAATGATGTTACTTGCATCTTGTGAGTGTAGATTTATACCATTACTGATTTGAAAATACGTGAAAACATTTTTTGTACAAATCATAACTGATTAGTGATTTAAGTTAATAAATACTTACAAAAGTAACTTTTTTAATTCATTCATTATCAAACTTAGACAAGTCTAATATATGCATTTTAAGAACATAAAAAATAATAAGAATATCTATTTGTATGCTGGTAATTATTTTCCAAGGGAAAATAAAATATGTAAAATACCATTCATAGGACTAAGCTTAGGAAAACAAAACAGGTATAATATAAATCATAATGTATTATATCAAATGGATTTATATGACAATAGTGTCGATATATATCAATCGGAAGATGTGTTTGAACATATAGAATATGTTGAATTAAAAAATGTAATTAATGAAATATACAGAATTTTAAAATCTGGAGGATTATTTAGATTGTCTATGCCAGATTATAGATGTGATCTATTACATAATAGAAGTATAAAAAATGAAAGTGGTGAAATTATTTTTGATAGTGGAGGAGGAGGCGATTATGATTATAATGAAAAAAAAGTAATAAGGGGAGGTCATGTGTGGTTTCCAAAATATGAATCTGTAAAATTGTTATTAGAAAATACAAATTTCGAAAATAAAAAAATAAATTTTTTGCATTATTATGATATAAACAATAATCCTATAACAAAAATTATAGATCATTCATTCGGTCATATTATAAGAACGCCTGATTTTGATGATAGAGTTAAGTTTCCATATAGACCAATGTCATTAGTAGTTGATTGTCATAAATGAAAATTCGATGATGAAAAATTATGAATTGATCTACGAGGATGAAGCTATTTTAGAAGAAGATCTTATTTATCTTAATCTTCAAAACTTTAATGATCCAGGAATTACAAAAAAACCTTTTAAACAAGAAACCAGAAAACTACCAATAGATTTACCAAACCTAAAAACATTCTTAAGACTATGGATTAGCCGAAATACCTCAATCTGTTGTTTATAAATTGCCTCAAAATGGTGGTTATTTTAGATATAATACCATTAAAGAATTGGTTTTACCTGAATAATAAAAAAATATAATTAACTGATTTTCAATATAAAATTATAAAATAAAAGTTACATATATCTATTATTTTTAAAACTCTTATTACCAATAAATTAATCCATATATTATTTTTTAGAAAATCCTATTAACTTATTGAAAGTTATATGTTATTACAATATTTTACAGACAGGATTTGAATTTGATGATACTATAGTCTGTCATTTAAAGAAAGGATTTTTAGAGCTTTTAATTTATTGATAATCAAAATAAATTTTTCTGACATAATAATAACATTGCTATATATTCATATTATTTCTACACCTTTGGGTCTGATATGAGATAAATAGATATGATTTTTTATATTTATATTGTTTAAAACTTTTTGCATACTTGCCAAAGCTTTTTCAGCTGATTTTTTTTCCTGACTTAAAATCATCATCGTTGGTCCTGAACCTGCAATACTACAACCTAAAATATTTGATTTAAGGGCTTCATTCTTTAAAATATCATAACTGGGAATCAATAAAGAACGTAATGGTTCAATAACAACATCTTGCATAGAACGTCGAATCAAATCATAATCTTTAGTTAAAAATCCAGTTATCAATCCTGCGATGTTGCCCCATTGGGTTATAGCATCTTTTAAAGAAATATATTCTGATAAAATTTTACGAGCGTGAGCAGTTTTTAGCTCTATTTGAGGATGAATAACCCCACAGTATAGGTCTTTAGGATAATCTAAAGCAATTATATCTAAGGGTTTTGTGCTTCTTATCAATACAATACCCCCTAAAAGTGCTGGGCTGATATTATCGGCATGTTTATTTCCACAAGCCACTTCTTCGCCATACATAGCAAAAGGAATAAGTTCTTTTTGTGTTAAAGGCTCACCTAAAAGTTTATTAACAGCAAAAACACCAGCTACCGAACTTGCTGCACTTGAACCTAAACCACTGCCTGGCTTAATCTTTTTAAGTAGGCGTATTTCAAAACCTCGTTCTATTTTCAGATGTTCTAACAGCTTGATAACACTTACAGTTAGACAGTTTTTTTTAGGATCTTGAGGTAAATTTGTATAATTTGTTTCATTTAAAAAACGAATAGCGTTAGTATTCAGTTGTTCTACTTCAATAATATCTCCAGGGGTTTCGAGGGCTAAACCTAAAATATCAAAACCACAAACTACATTAGCCACTGTAGCAGGTGCATATATTCGAATGCTCATATTTGAATGTTCAATAGTTCAGTTAAAAAAGTTAAAAACAATATAAAATTTTGATTATCAACTATTTAAAATATAAAAAATACATAATTATTGAAAATTTCTAAAAAAATTACCATATAGAGCCTAAAGTAAAAAATGATACAAGAAATGCTTAAATGCCGCTGCTGTGGCTCTGAAAATTTAATAAAAATGGTCACAATGGTTGAGGTTATCCGATAAAGCCACAAGTTATAATTTTAAATAAAAAGTTTTTAATTTGGCTCTAAAATTTTTTATATGTCATGACTAATTTTAAAAAATTATATATAATATTGGGAATCAAATCAAGTGTGTTCAATTATACTTCAAGTACACCCGTCTATAGCAAAATTACTTTTATTTTAGAAATGATGATTTTCAAAACCAACGAGTTAAACAGTTCTAAAAATCCTTTTTCAAGTGAAATGATTATGAAAACATATACTTTATCTTGTTATATTAAGCCTTAAACATGGAGATAAGATTAAAATTTATAAGAAAAATCAAATATTATTTTTTTAAGTTTAGGTTACACCTCTTTATTCCTACACGATATTTAACTTTATTAGCCTACTTTTCTAGCGTATCTAACTGGATTTCTCGACACAAGAAAATAAAATATTCGGATTTTCCAACATCAACTTTTGATTATGGCAGAAGGGTCGACTTGTTTTCTTTTATTATAGAAAATGAGATTTTAAATGTTCCAATAGAATATTTAGAGTTCGGTGTTTCTAAAGGGCATTCTTTTAAATGGTGGGTCAAAAATATAGCTAATCCGAACTCTGTTTTTCATGGTTTTGATACTTTTTCTGGTCTTCCGGAAAGTTGGGGACCTTTTAAGAAAGGTGCTATGTCTAATGAAAACAAACCTCCCGAAATAAAAGATTTAAGATGTCATTTTTACCAAGGACTTTTTCAAACTACTTTACCAAAATTTTTGAAGAATTATCAATCTGATAAAAAAAAAATTATCCATATAGATGTCGACTTATATTCAGCAGCTTTATTTGTTTTAACAACCTTAAGTCCTTATTTGAATAAAGGGGATATTATATTATTCGATGAATTTAATGTTCCTCTTCATGAATATAAAGCTTTTAAAGAATGGACAGAAGCCTACTACATAGACTATAAAGTATTAGCTGAAGTAAATAATTTTTTTCAAGTTGCTTTTAAATTAAAATAGGTATTTAATAGTCACTTTACTTGAAAAAAGAATGTTTCAGAGGCTTTCATTTATTGATATTGAAAGCAAACATTTCCCAGATAAAATAGCATTGTTAAGTCCTTATAGGATATTTTTAATCATATTTACAAAAATCTGAAAACGTTATCATTTTAATTATCTTATTTAATAATTATGGAAGAATATCGGATAGAAAAAGATACTATAGGAAAGGTTAAAGTACCTACTAATAAATATTGGGGTGCTCAGACTCAACGTTCTTTAAATAATTTCAAAATTGGGCAAAATATTATGCCTTTAGAAATTATTTATGCCTTTGCAATTTTAAAAAAAGCTGCTGCTTTAGCCAATACTACATTAGGAGCCTTACCTCAAGAAAAATCAGATCTTATTAGTGAGGTTTGTGATGAAATTTTAGAAGGGAAACTTGACGATCAGTTTCCCTTAGTGGTATGGCAAACAGGTTCTGGTACTCAGTCTAATATGAATATTAATGAAGTTATTGCCAATAGAGGACATATTAAAATGGGCGGAAAGTTATCAGATACCAACAAATTTTTACACCCTAACGATGATGTCAATAAATCTCAATCCTCTAATGATACTTTTCCTACGGCTATGCACATTGCAGCCTATCAATTTATAACAAGAGATACTATTCCTAAAATTACAAAATTAAAAAATACTTTAGCCGAAAAAGCAAAGGCATTCATGGATGTTGTTAAAATTGGACGAACTCACTTTATGGATGCTACGCCATTGACTCTGGGTATGGAAATAAGCGGTTATACTTCTCAATTAGAACATGGTTTAAAAGCCTTAGAAAATACTTTTGAACATTTAAGTGAATTGGCTTTAGGTGGAACAGCAGTTGGAACCGGTTTAAATACGCCTTTGGGGTATGATGTTTTAGTTGCTGAAAATATTGCTAAATTCACAAATTTACCCTTTAAAACTGCAATCAATAAATTTGAATCCTTAGCCGCTCATGATGCTATTGTTGAAACATCTGGTGCTTTAAAACGATTGGCTGTTAGTTTAATGAAAATCGGTAACGATATAAGAATGTTAGCTTCTGGTCCCCGTTGTGGAATTGGTGAAATTGAAATACCTACCAATGAGCCAGGTTCTTCAATTATGCCAGGTAAGATTAATCCTACGCAAGCCGAAGCCTTAACTATGGTTTGTGCCCAAGTAATAGGTTTGGATACTGCATTGAGTGTTGGAGGTATGAATGGCCATTTTGAACTCAATGTCTTTAAGCCTATGATGGCTTATAACTTGCTTACTTCTAGTCGTTTACTTGGAGATGCTTCTTTATCATTTAATGAAAACTGTGTTATAGGTATAAAGCCAAACAAGCCAGTTATAAAGGCTAAATTAGAAAAATCATTAATGTTAGTTACAGCTTTGAATACCCATATTGGATATGATAATGCAGCTAAGATTGCCAAAAAAGCCCATGCAGAAGGGACAACCTTACGGGAAGCAGCACTCGATCTAGGTTTATTAACGAACAAACAATTTGATGAATGGGTACAACCTAAAAAGATGTTAGGTCGATATAAAAGTTCAAACTTAAATCTATAATATAGTCATTTCAAATAGAAAAAAGATTTTTAAACTATTAACTTAGTCTTATCATATTAAAATTAAAAAACGTTTAATTTGGATTCTATATTTTTTTTAGACATCAAGACAGTTGGAAGATCTGCTCATTTTAGTGATTTAGACAAAGCTTCTAAATTTTTTTGGCTAAAAAAGAAAAAACTTTCAGCTGAAGATGAAAATGATTTCTCATTAGCCGAACAGTCTTTTTGGCAAGAAGCCGCTTTATCAGTGGAATTTAATAAAATGATTGTCATGAGTATAGGGTATTTTAAATTTGAAAATAAGGTTTTGACTTTTAGGATAAAAACTATAAATTATAAAGATGAAAAGTCGCTTATTTTGGCTTTTAATAAAATATATGAGAATTTAGAAAAACGTTCAAAACCATGGCATTTAATAGCTTATAATGCTTATAATTTTCATTATCCCCTTTTATATAAAAAATATTTATTATATGATATTAAGCTACCGCCTTCATTATCACTTTTACATAGAAAACCTTGGCAACTTAGTCATAAAGATTTTATAGAGTATTGGCAAACTTGGGATAAAAACTATACATCTTTAAAACTGTTAGCCCATACTTTTGGCTTTTTACCCAGTGGAAATATTTTGGATAATAAACATATCCACCAAATTTATTATCAAGAAGAATCTGTCGATAAGATTCTTCAAATCAGTCAACAGGATTTAATTTTATTGGCTAAGCTCTATTTAAAAATTCAACAATTGCCTTATCAATTAGGAGAGGAACAGATTATTATTCTTTAGATTAGACTCTATATTGTAGTTTTTATAAGATGAAAATAAATTTTTTTGAGAGAGATATTTAAAAAAATCAGTTGTTTTCGTTTTTTGTTTAAACCTAAACTACATGCTAACTTCGGAAAGAAATTTAATGCGTACTAACCGTATTTCTTCTTCGGTAAAATCATCTTCTTTTAATTCCTCTATGGCTTCTTTTATATTATCGGTTTTGGCATTCATAAAATAATCAAAAATGTCTTCCTGACGTTCTTCATCTATAACTTGGTTAATATAATAATCTAAATTCAATTGGGTTCCTGATTCACAAACTTGTTCTATTTCGTCTAAAAGTTCAAGAAAATCAAAGTCTCGATTAGAGGCAACTTCAGCTAAATCAACCTTTCGATCTATTTGTTGAATAATATAAACTTTATTTCTGGATTTGTTAGAATTCGATTTTATGACAACAACATCTTCTTTATCAATATTATATTCATTTACATAATCTTTAATAACGTCTAAAAATTCTTTGCCAAATTTTTTAGTTTTCCCAACACCCACTCCTGTTATTGTTCCAAGTTCTTCTTCTGTAACTGGATATATAGTTGCCATTTCTTTTAAAGAAACTTCTTGAAAAATAACATAAGGTGGTAGATTTTCTCGTTTGGCAATAGTCCTTGCCAATTTTTTTAAGATACCAAATAAAACCTCATCAGCAGCAGTACCTGCTTGATCAATTTGATCGTAAGTATCTCTATTAATTTGAGAAAAATAATTAATATCTTGCTGTTCTACAAACATAACAGAATAAGGATTTTTAATATAATTATATCCTTTTTCGGTCAATTTAATAGTAACCACAGATTCTTTATCTTTTTCTAAGAACTTTTCTATAATAGCCTGTCTAATCAGGTTTTCCCAAAAAGAATCTTCTTGTTTTGATTTAGATTCCTTTGAGTAATTTTTTTGGATTACTTCAATAATTTGAGATATGGTATGTCCATTTCCATTTTGACTAATTGTCTTTAAGATAAACATTAAAAAAAGTCGGGCATCGAAACGACTTCGTTTTTTTACACAATTATCACAGTGATTGCAATCATCTTTTAAATATTCTCCAAAATAGTTGAGTAGAAACTTGCGTCTACAAACCATAGACTGACTATAAGCTTGTACTTCTTTGAGTAATAAAATAGCATTTTCGCGTTCCGAAGCTGATTTATCTTTATTGAATTTATTGAGTTTTTCAAGATCTTTACTGTTGTATAAAAGTAAACAATGGGCATTTAAACCATCACGTCCCGATCGTCCTGTCTCCTGATAATACCCTTCTAAAGATTTTGGTACGTCATAATGAACAATGTAACGTACATCTGGTTTGTCTATACCCATACCGAAAGCTATAGTTGCTACAATAACATCTACTGACTCGTTGATAAAACTATCTTGATTACGAATTCGAGTATTATTATCCATACCTGCATGGTAGGCTAAACTTTTAATATTATTAAGGTTTAAAAGTTCGCTAATTTCTTCAACCATTTTTCGGGTTAAGCAGTAAATAATTCCCGATTCTCCTTGGCGTTCTTTTATAAATTTAATTAAAGTTTTATGTGGATTTATTTTAGGCTGAACTTCATAAAAAAGATTGGTTCTATTAAAAGATGTTTTAAAAGGATTATAATCAATCATATTAATATTTTTGATTATATCGGATTCAACTTTTGGAGTTGCGGTAGCTGTTAAGGCAATGACAGGTAGGTTTTTTATACGTTCCATAATTTTACGTATGCGACGGTATTCAGGTCTGAAATCGTGTCCCCATTCTGAAATACAGTGCGCTTCATCAATAGCTAAAAACGAAAGATTAACCTGTTTTAAGAGTTCTACATTTTCATCTTTGACCAAAGATTCTGGAGCAACATACAACAACTTAACTTTACCTTCTAAAAGTTCTTTCTTTACTGTTTTAAGTTGTTTCCTATTTAAAGAGGAATTTAAAACATGGGCATGAATATTAAGTGTATTAAGTTGATCCATTTGATTTTTCATCAAAGCAATTAAAGGTGATATGATTAAGGCTGTTCCCTTTAAAACAACCGCTGGAAGTTGATAGCATAATGACTTTCCAGAGCCTGTAGGCATAATCACAAAAGTATCTTTTTTTGATAAAATACTTTCGATAATTTTTTGTTGTATTCCTCTAAATTTACTGTAACCAAAAACGTTTTTTAGTACTGTTCTTAAATTGTACTTAGGCATAATTTTTTATAACTTTTAATAAAAGGTAATGTTTCATAATGCAAAATGTTTGTTTAACAATATATAAAGCCAAAATCTTGGTCTCGGTTGTCATGAAAATTTATTCAATCTACATGTATTATTAAGTTTTACCTTAAACTATTCTTAGGTGACTTAACACCTTTTGATAAACACTTTTTTATGTAGTTATTTAACTAAGGGTATTATTATTAAAATTAAAATATTACATAAAGATAAATTATTTATAAAAATTATAATTTAATTATGGTTTTTATTTTAAACACTAAGTTGTTATAGCAAAGCTATTTTATTTTGCGAAACATCCTGTTTCAAAATGAATGAATTAGAAGCCTAAAAAATCTTTTTTTTAAGTAATTTGAGTATAATAATTGGGAATTACAGTTATATAAAATAAAACATTGATAATCAATGGTTTAAAATTTAAATCTAAAATTATAAATGCTTGATTATAAGGATATTAAAAAATATTTTAAATGTTTAACCTATGAAATTAAATTATTTGCCTTTGAGTGGACTTTTTTTAGGGTTCTTTTTTTCCATACAAGCCCAAAATCCAAATTTTACTCAGTTTTACAATTATGCTACATATTTGAATCCGGCCTTCAGTGGAGTCGGAACATTATATCGATTTCATACAGGTTATAGGCAAGATAATCTCGGATTTGATCATGCTTTACAAAGTAATGTATTCACATTTGATTATGCCTTAGCCAATAGTATAAGTAATTTTGGATTCTATTATTTCAATACACGAAGTCATAAAGCTGCTTTTCAGCGCCAAGAAACTGCTCTTAACTATGCTTATAATTTAAAACTTTCTCACACTTGGCAAGTTAATGTAGCTCTTCAAATTTCTTATTTTAATTTTAGGGTTGACCTAAATCGTTTGATTTTGGAAGAAAACGAAATTTTAGGCAATACCAGAGAAAATACTTTAACTACAGGTGCTGGGATATTGGCTTATAATAAAAAATGGTGGTTTGGCTTGACCGCTAAAAATATAGAATTTGGAAAAACAAAACAAGTGAATGCTTTACCTCTTTATATGAGTTTTCATGTGGGTTTTCGGACTGATTATTTTATAAATCGTGAAAAAATTACTTTTGAGCCTGCTTTGATTTTTCAAATCCAAAATACCCAGTATCAAAATGATTTAGGTTTTAATCTTATTTATAAAAAAATAATTTTAGGCACTTGGTTTAGAGGATTTTATAACTTTAAAAATCAAAAACTCCATTTAGATGCTGTATCAGGTTTATTGGGCTTGCAGCTGCAAGGTTTTCAAATTGCCTATAATTATGACTTTAAAATCAATGCCTTAGGTGTAAGTTTGGCTGGAACTCATGAAATTTCTTTAACCTTTTCCAAACAAAGGAAAAACAAGAAAAAATTACCTTGTCCAGTGTATAGATAATTGTCAATTAGAAATCAATAAAATTATTATATTGATAATCAATATACTATAGCATAAAACTTAAAAAATACAACCAACAACATTATTAAAAAAAAAATTAACAAAAGTTCTTTTTTTTTTAATAATTAAATTTGCTGCCTAAGATACCTCTCTACAACACGATGAAATAAAGCTAGTATTTTTATATTCTATATAATTGATTGATTACAAAATATTTATCATATATAACTTATACTTTATGAAAACCTTCTATTTTTTCTAATTGTTTTTTCGTTTTTTTTAATGGTTTTATTGGGGCAATTAAAAGCCTAAGGATCATCCAGTTATAATATATCGACTACTGCGCCATCGCCCAATGCGATGTCTACGGTAGATGCCATTACACATCCTGTTAATTTATACGCAGGTACGCCTCAAATTGGGATTCCTTTATACACTCTTCAAGGCGAAACCTCGAGTATTCCTGTGGGCTTGAGCTACACAGCTTCGGGAACGCAGGTTTCTCAAAGAGCAAGTCCTGTGGGTTTAAACTGGAATCTGATGGGAAGGTGGAATTTCAGTTTTCTTATCATGAAGGCGAAGATTTAACGTATTTCAACTATAACAGTATACAAGAGTATAGTTCCACAACATACCGGAGAGATTATGAAGTTGTTTACAAATTAATTTGGAAAAATAAAAAAACATGGGTAAATTTGTAAGTATTTAGCTTTTAAATAGTTATCTAAACAAATTAAGCCCATGTCTATTGTAAAAACAATGATAACACAAAAAGATTTTCAGCCAAAAATTTTACCCCATATTCTGAGTATAAGGTTGTCTTCAAGAGGTAAAAAATCTAAAATCGGTTCTTATAAACTTTATTGTTATATGCTTTACAAAGCGAAATCAGGCTGTCAATGGAGAATGTTAGCTATTGAAAATAAGGAAATTACATGGAATGGAGTGTATTCTACTTTTAGCAGATGGTGGAAGGGTAAAGTGCTTGGTATAAGCGAAGGTATAGCTGGTAAGCACAATGATTTATATGAGGTAAAAAGGTATACCAAGAAGATGTTAAAGGATTTAAAAAAGTGGGGGTATACATTGCAAAATGTTTTATTTCAGTCAGAAAAAGGTTTTGATAGCAAGCTCTTTAGAAAGTTTTTATTGAATCAAGGCTTGAAGCCAAATATTGATGAAAACAACGGCATACGCGTAAAGGACTAGTGGTCAAAGATACTAAAAATAAAATAGTGTATATCAGCAAATTATATTGTGGTAAGACACACAATTATGCCCTTCTAAAGTCAGAATTTCCTCCTGAAAGTTCTTGTTTTGAGAAATTAGAATTAGAAGTTGATTTAGGTTTTCAGGGTATAGAATTTGATTATAAGTGTCTTAAAGTTCATATTCCTCATAAAAAGAAACGTAAAAAGAAAGGTGAGTGCAATGAGTTATCGGAAGAAGAGAAAGCGCATAACAAAGCGCTTTCTTCAAGTCGCGTGGATGTGGAACCTTCTATTGGTCAGATGAAAAATTGTCGCTTGATTCATCAAGTTGTTAGAATAAGAAATAAGCAACTTCTTGACGATTTAGTTTTACTTTCAGGAGATATTGCTAATTTTAAAGATTATAAACTATATTCAAGTCTAATGAAGAAATAGAAAATGGGAACATATTACTTTGTGTTGGACATCCTACCAGTGATGATGTCAAAATTACCATTGATTAAATTATGAAAAATCTAAAATATGCTATTTGTTGTTTAGCTCATCTACCTATGCGTCAGGAGCCTTCTTATAATTCCGAAATGGTTTCTGAAATTTTATTTGGAGAATTTTGTGTTTGTATAGAACAAGAAAAAAAGGATTGGTTTTATATTAGCAATGATTTTGATAACTACCGAGGTTGGGTAAATATAAAAGGAGATGCCTTCGTATTTATTGATGAAAATTTATACTATGAAAAGAAAAAAAGAATATTTTTATCGACAGCCTATTGGACCCAAATAAAAGATGATAAAGGCTTGGTTCATTGGCTTTCTAAAGGTTCAACTTTTCCAAATTATACAGATCCTTTACATTTTCAACTTGGAAATAGACAGTTTCTATACGAAAGTCATCCGTTGGAAAAATGTATAGAAAATAAAGATATTGATTCAAAAAACTTTTTAAAGTCATTGGCTTTTAGTTATTTAAATGTACCTTATCGTTGGGGAGGACGTTCCTTATTTGGAATAGATTGTTCGGGCTTTATACAGCAAATTTTTAGACAAGTCAATGTATGCTTGCCCCGTGATGCCGCCCAACAGGCAAAAAGTTTAAAGTCATCTGTAGAAATTGAGAGAGTACAATTTGGAGATTTACTTTTTTTCAAAAATGCCAAAAGAAATATAGACCATGTTGCTTTGGCTTTAGATTCTAAGCAAGTTATACATGCTTCAGGAAAAGTCTGTATTAATGAATGGAATAAAGAAGGGATTTTTAAAAATGATATGAAAACATACAGTCATTATTTGGATTCTATTAAAAGACCAATTTATTAATTTTTTTAGAACTGTCTTTGAAAAGTAAAACCATTTTTTTACCTTATAGTCATCACGTCATTTAAAAATAGAGATTTTTAGAAGGTTTAACTTCTTATAGCTTTGCTATAAAACTTTTTTCAAACTATAATATTAATTTTTTAAATAAATTAAGCTCATGTCATCAACTCTATTAACCTTACTTTTAGGTGTCGGTTTTTTAGCTATCTTCTTTGGTTTAATGAGCGTTCGAATAATTTTTAAAAAAAATGGGGAATTTCAGGGTACTTGTGCTACTCAAAGTCCTTTTTTGAATAAAGAGGGAATCGTTTGTTCTCTTTGTGGAAAAGATCCAAGTGAATGTGACCAGAAACAAACATTAAATGAAGAATAATAGTTTTTTTGTTTCGTCCACAAAGAAAAGTATTTATAGTCATATCACTTGAAAAAAAGATTTTTAAAAAGTTTAATTCATTGGTATTGAAGATAAATGTTTCTGAGATAAAAATAGCATTGTTTATATACCTGTATTACCTGTAAATCGTACATAGAAAATTGTCTATTCATTTTCATTTATTCCATTCTTAAGACTTTAATATGTATCATTCATGAAAAAAATAATATTAAGAAAATTACCTTATTTAGGAATCTCAATAGGTGATTTTAATGGTATAGGTATAGAGATCATCTTAAAAATTTTTTCAAAACCAGAGATATATCAAATTTGTACACCTGTTATTTTTGCACCACCTGCGGCTTTTTATCATTATAAAGATTTATTTGGTTTCAATAGTTTACGATTTCATATTATAAAAAATCATGAAGCTATTAAACCTGGTGTTTTTAATATCATAGAAGATAAAACTCCAGTAACTATATCTCCCGGTAAACCAACTCACCAAAGTAGTCGAGCCGCTATTTTATCATTAGATTCTAGTACTTTAGCTTTAAAAAAAGGATATATAGATGTTCTAATAACAGCGCCTATTAATAAAAATGCTATGCAAAAAGAAGGTTTTAAATATGCTGGGCATACTGAATATTTAGCACATCATTTTGGAGTTAAAGAAGGCTTAATGCTTATGTATTCTAAAAAACTTGCCATTGCCACACTTACAACACATGTACCTGTCAGTATGGTAAGTCGTTTGATAAATGCAGATTTGTTGACTCAAAAAATTGATATTTTACATAAAACATTAAAACAAAACTTCAAAATTGAAAATCCACATATCGCTATACTTGGTCTAAATCCTCATGCCGGCGAAAAAGGAAGCATTGGGCAAGAAGAGTTAGATGTTATTAATCCAACCTTACAAAAACTAAGAAACCAAAAAGATTATAGACTAACAGATTGTTTATCAGCTGATAGTTTTTTTGGTTTACATCAATATGAAAAATATGATGCTGTTTTATCCATGTATCATGATCAAGGACTTATACCTTTTAAAACAATAGCTTTATCAGAAGGCGTTAACTATACAGCAGGTTTGCCTATTATTCGAACTTCACCCGCTCATGGGACAGCTTATAATATAGCCGGACAAGATAAAGCAAACCCTCATTCTTTCAAAGCAGCTATTAATTTGGCTATCTATCTTTGGAAATTGAAGTTATGATACAATACCATTTAGTTTCTAAAATTTAATAGTTCAACAACTTTTAAAAAGTTAAAATACTGAAAAACAATAACTAAAAAATATAAAACTAAAAAATACAAATACTTAAATTACCAAACTGTTGTAAGGCTATATTTATTCCTATTTATTTAAACCGTTCTAAAAGTTCTTTACTGACAGAAGTGGGATCTATTTCTTTAATTTTATTCAAATGATATGTAATCTTTTGTCTTTCTTTATCAACGGGTTGTTTATTACTGGATAAATAAGCTAATTTTTGGGAATATAAATAAGCCAGTTGAAAATGAGCAACCGTATTATCAGGCTTAATTTCTAAGGCTTTGTTCAATTCTTCTATAACTGCTTCTCCTTGTCCTTGTTGAATAAAATAATTAAGGTATGTGACATCGTTTTTTGCAAATGGATTAATATATTGATAAGTATCAGCAAATTTTCCATTAGGACCATCTCTGCGAACAAGAATAAAACCACTTTGATCAAAATAAGCTAAACCCCATTTATTTTTTGGAAACAGTGGAATCCAATTATTTACTTCCTTACCATGAGCTATTTCTGGATAACGCAAAACCGCAAATTGAAAGTTATATTTTTTATTTAAGACTTCCCACCGTTGAGGCTCTTGGACAAGATAATAGTAATTATCAAGTAACTCTCCTCCATAAACTTGAGAACGCGTATCTATAAAAACTTGATAATCTGGATATAATTTCCATATTAAATAAGATCCCCAATAAAAATTATTAAACATTTTACCCTCTAATTGATTATCAAGAATAAAATCACCAACTTCTTCGCTAAAAACATTATAATCAAAACCAAAACCAAATTTAGCCCATGATAGTTTTTTATATGAAAAAAGACCAAGTCCCAAAACAATCAGAAAAACAGCACTATAAGTAACATATTGAATAGCCTGAGTTTGTTGTTTTATGCGTTGTCTTAAATCCAAAAAAGCTTGGCTGCCAATAGAAATGAAAACAATAGCTAAAAGTGGGAAAAAACGATTTGCCTTTAAAGCCATAAATAAATGGATTAAAAGTATGACGGCTTCAAAAAATCTTTTTTTATAAATACTATATAAGATGACAATTGCTGAAAGGATTACAAAACCAGTTTGGTAAGAAAAAATAGAGATATCTTGATAAAGAGGACGCATTTCTATGACATAATTTGCATCAACACCAAAGAATAAGTCTATTAATAAAGTATAATGACTTAGTCCATTAGGATTTATACAAACTGAAATCGGTAAAATTAAACCTGCAAGCCAAAAATAAAGATCTTTGAAATATATGGATTTTTTTAAACCTTCTATAAACATATAGATTGCTATAATTCCTAATCCAACAGCAAAAGAAAGGTGTAAATTAGTCCATAGAATAATTCCAATTACCAAAACATAATAGGCTTTTGATTTTAACCATGTCTTGGGCGATTTATCTTTAAAAATTTTTGGTAAGTAATATAATAACAACACTGTACCTAATAGACCAAATAATTCCGGACGAACAAAAAAGCGTGTAGACCATCCGATAAAAACTATAAAACAAAGAAAAATGAAATATAGAATCCCTTCCCACCAATCCAGTTTTATTTGTTGGTCTTTACAATATTGGTTAATATATTTTAATAAAAAAACTAAGGTAGTAGCAATAATTAAAGAACGAAAAATGCCTAAGCCTGTATAAGAAGAATAGTTGTAAATCACATAGTAAACAACACAGGTAAGCCAAGAAATTATTTTTGTAGCTAGTCCTTCTGTTTGAAATGAATATGGATCTGTTAAAGGTAGGTAGCCATTAGTCATAAAAAAATCACCTATGGCTAAATAAAAAAACACATCGCCATTCACGACAAGAAGCGAACTAATAAGAAAGCCAAAAGCAAAAATAAAAATGTAAGGAATTGGAAATTTGGGTAGCTGCATGGTTTATTTAACAAAAGTGAAAATCAGTTATTTTAAAATTATAGTCACTCCATTTAAAAAAAAGAATTTTTGGAGGTTCTATACCTATTATTACTTGAAAATTAGGTTTTGAAGGTAATAGTTGTTGACCTTGAAAATGATCATTCTAAAAAAATCACTTTGCTTATGAGTTATCAAATTTATTCAATTTTATAATTTCTTGGACTCGTTTTTCAGAGATATTAAGTGATTTTGAAATAATGTCTATTGAAATTCCATTCTTATAAAACCCAAGTACAGCTTCTATCTCTTTTTTTTCTCTGCCTTCTACCTTTCCTTTTTCCAAAGCGCCTTCTAAGCCATCTTTCTCTATACTAATGCTATCCCAATATTTATCATAAGCCTCCAATTCAACTTTGGAAAAACTAGACTCCTCTAATATTTCTAAAGCCTTACCCGTATATCTGTTTTTGACTAAGTCCTCTGGTATCTGTTGAATATGACCATCTCTGTCTTTTATTTCCGTTAAAAAACGAAGCCATAAAACTGCCATTTTTTTCTCTGAAAAACTACGCGGATGAAACTTGGGAAGTTCGATATAAGTAAGATTCATACCTTCGATTCTGTCCTTTAAATCTTCAGAATTTACAAATGTGTAGTGATGATAACATTCTTTTGGATTTTCATGAAAGGTATCGTTGAGAATACACAAGGTATAAACAGGTTTTAAGGCGGTATATTTATAGCCTTTTCCAATTTGGCTGACGACGGCATCCGCATCCCTTTCTCGAACTCTATCTTTGGTATCGCAATGCTTTCCGTAACCTCCGCCTTTTCCTGTATTCTTGTAATACATGTAATGTCCTATTTCATGTCCAAGAATAAAATACCAAACATTTGTAGAATATTCATTTAGATGCTTTTTACTAAGAATTAAGGTTTTATTATAACTGTCCATTCCTGCAACTCCGTTGTATGAATTTCTAATATCTATCTTGAAATACCTAAAATCATCAGCTGCATTTGTTTTGAGGAACAGCTCTTGGAACATTGCTTTGGCTTGGTATACAGACACACCTGTTTCTAAATTTAAACCACCAAATTGCCCATAAGCGTATGAGCTTATGAACATTAAAAAAATAAAAAATAGTCTGGATAGTATCATGAAAATGGTTTGGTAAAAAATTTAAAAAAATAATCCACAAGGCTATTAAACTAATTCCCCTATTAAGGTTGCTGAAGTACAACTGCTTACTTTTACTTGCGTATACATGCCTATTTTAAGATCATTTTTAGCAAAAATGATGACTTTATTAGCTGAATTTCTGCCTTGAAAATGGGCTTTGGATCGTTTCGAAACACCTTCTATCAAAACTTTATAAGTCTTACCAATACACGATTTATTTCTTTTTAGAGATAATTCTTGCTGTTTGGCAATAACGGCTTGAAGCCTTTGTTTTTTAGTTGCCAAAGGAATATTATCTTCCAATTTTTTAGCTGCTGGTGTACCGGGACGCTCTGAATAAGCAAACATGTAACTAAAGTCATAGCCCACAATATCCATTAATGATAGCGTATCTTGATGTTCGTTTTCTGTTTCACTACAAAAACCGGTTATCATATCCGAAGATATGCCACATTCTTGGCCTAAAATACGTCTAATTGCTTCAACTCGTTCAATATACCAATTTCTGGTATATGTTCTATTCATGAGTTTTAAAATTCGATCGTTACCGCTCTGGGCTGGCAAATGGATGTATTTACAAATATTATTATACTTTTTGATGGTATGTAAAACTTCATCGGTAATATCTTTGGGGTGAGAAGTTGAAAACCTAACTCGTAAGTCTGGGTTTACTTGGGCAACCAATTCTAACAGTTGGGCAAAATTGACAGTATCAATAGAATCTGAGGTTTTCCAAAGAAAAGAATCCACATTTTGTCCCAATAAAGTAACTTCTCGGAAACCTTTTTTGAACAAATCCTCAGCTTCTTTAATTATGGATTCTGGATTTCGACTACGCTCTCTACCTCTGGTAAAAGGTACAATACAAAAAGAACACATATTATTACAGCCTCGCATAATAGATATAAACGCTGATACGCCATTGCTATTCAAACGTACAGGAGCAATATCAGCATAGGTTTCCTCACGAGATAACAATACATTAACGGCTTTATGACCATCATCTACTTTTTTAATTAATTGGGGTAAATCCCGATAAGCATCAGGACCGATAACTAAATCTACGTTTTTATCTTCTTCCAAAAGTTTTTTCTTCAAACGTTCAGCCATACAACCCAAAACACCGATGACGAGGTTTGGTTTTTTTTCTTTTAGAGGTCTTAAATTCTCTAAGCGCTTCCGAATGGTTTGTTCGGCTTTATCTCTTATAGCACAAGTATTTAAAAATATAAAATCAGCCTTTTCCAAATCAGGAGTTGTAAAAATATCCGATTTTTTCATGATAGAAGCCACAATTTCACTATCAGAGAAATTCATTTGACAACCATAACTTTCTATATAGAGTTTTCGAGATCTAAAATTAGAGTATTTTACCTCCTTATTTGATTTATCTGTTTTATGCAAAAGCATACTCTTTTTTTTATCTTTTTGGTTTGCAGGCAAAACCCGCGGAGCAGCATTAATATCTTCTAAAAACATAATTTTTAATCAGTTATATGATTAATGTTGGTAACTTGCAAGTTTATAGGCATTCAAGCATATTTTTTAATATGCTTATTGTTAAATAATTATAATTTTTATTTTGACTTTTAGTTTTTCAAAACTAATCAAATTTATAGACAAAATTAAGAATTGTAAATTAGAAATTTAGTCTTGTCACTTGAAAAAAGGATTTTTATTTAATCACGAATTTTGAAAACGATCATTTCTAAACTAAAAATAGTTTTAACTATAGCAAAGCTATATATCAAATTATTGTTTAGATTATTAGATATTTATTATTTTTAAGTTTTTAGATTAGAACACTTATTTCCAATATCTTAACTTATAATTTCTAATTATTATTAAATTATGATATGGACTATTTTTATACGTTTAGGTTTTTTGATTTAACCAATTTATTTTAACTTTCATACTTTATACTTTTTAACTATTGCTATGACGATAAAAAACATATTTATTGGCTTGTTATTTTTAAGTTATGGTCTTCAAGCTCAGCTTCTAAAACCTGCTCAATGGACTTTTAAAACCAGTCAAGATAAAATAGCCATAGGCGACACATTAACCTTAATTTTTCAAGCGACTATAGAAGAGGGTTGGTATTTGTATGGGGCAGATTTTTCAGCTGACTTAGGACCTATGCCAACCAATATTCAATTTGAACAGGCTGATTCCAACCAGAGCTATACTCTAATTGGAGGAATAGAGACGATAGGGGCTAAAAAAAAATACGATGATATCTTTGAAGCCGAATATACTGCTTTTACCAAACAAGGTCTCTTTCAACAGGTTATAAAAATAGAAAAATCAAATTTAAAAATTAAAGGCTTTATTCAAGCTCAAGTTTGTACCGAAAAAGAAGGTAAATGTGTGCCTATTAATGAAACTTTTGCCTTTGAAAATATTAAGGTAATTGATAAAAAAAAAGATAAAGGCAATAGTGACACAATATTATCTTTATTTCAATTTTTTCTTATCGCTTTTTTGGCAGGGCTATCAGCTATTTTAACGCCTTGTGTATTTCCCATGATTCCTTTGACGGTTTCTTTTTTTAATAATCCCAATCAATCAGGGGCCAAAGGTCGATTAAAGGCATTGTCTTATGGAGGCTTTATTGTTTTAATCTATGTATTTTTAGGAAGCACCTTATCCCTTTTAATGGGTGCTGAAATTGCCAATTTTATCACAACGCATTGGTTGCCCAATAGTATTTTTTTCCTTGTTTTCACTTTATTTGCTTTTTCCTTTTTTGGCATGTTCGAAATTGTTTTACCCAACCATTTTGTCAACAAAGTCGATGGGCAAAGCGATAAAATTGGTGGTTATGGTAAAATATTTTTCATGGCACTGACTTTGGTATTGGTTTCTTTTTCATGCACAGGCCCCATCGTAGGTAGTATTTTGGTGGTTTCTGCTAGTGGAGAAGTTATACGCCCCGTGGTTGGTATGTTGGGTTTTGCCTTTGCTTTTGCTTTTCCTTTTTCTTTTTTGGCATTCTTCCCTTCGGTACTCCAAAAAATGCCAAAATCGGGAGGATGGATGACCGATGTTAAAGTTACTTTAGGTTTTATTGAATTGGCTTTGGCTTTAAAATTTCTGAGTAATGTAGATTTGGTTTATCGACTTGACCTGTTGAGCCGAGACCTCAATATCGCTATATGGATAGCTATTGCTGTGTTCATGACCTTGTATTATTTGGGCAAAATTCGTATTGGACATAGTAGCCCGCTTGAACGCATTAGTGCCTTTAGAATGCTTTTGGCATTGGCTTGTTTTACCTTTGTTATTTATTTAATACCCGGTTTATTCGGTGCGCCTTTAAAACATTTTTCCGGCTTTTTACCCCCAAAAACGAGCCAAAAAAATGACCTCTGGAAAGATATTCAAAATATTGATTATCAAATAGAAAATTTGAAAAAACCCGAATTAAAAACGTCCATTCAAAATACAAATAAAACCCAAAAAAAATACAGTGATAAATTTCAGCTGCCTTATGGTTTGCAAGGTTTTTTTGAATATAACGAAGCACTAAAAGAAGCTAAAAAACAAAATAAACCACTTTTAATCGATTTCACTGGACATGCTTGCAGCAATTGCAGACGTATGGAAGAACATGTTTGGGTAGATAAAAAGGTTTTGAAACGTTTAAAAAATGATTTTATTCTGGTCTCTTTATATGTAGATGACAAAACGTTACTGCCTGAAAATGAATGGAAAATTTCAACTCATGACGGAAAAATAAAAAAAACCATTGGCAGCATCAATGCTGATTTTCAGATTACTGCATTTCAAAATAATGCCCAACCTTTTTATGTGATAGTAAATTCAGAAGAAAAACCCTTAGTGGCGCCCAAGGCTTACGATTTAGATATAGAAGATTTTATCGCTTTTTTAGATAGCGGTATTGATAATTATAGTCATGTCAATTGAAAAAAGTATTTTTAAGAACTCTAATACATAGATAATGAAAGGATAATTTCCCCGAAATAAAATAGCATTATTGATTGCGCTAGCTAATAAATTAGTGCGCCAGGTTTATGGGGGCCTTAAGTCTAAACTTAAATATCAAGATGACTATGGTTTGGATAAAGCGGTCAGCTAATTTTTTCAAAAAAAGCGAAAAAAATGCCCAATTTTATTTGGATTTTAACCGCAGTCATAATTAGGAATTGTAAATTAGAAACTATTGAAGTTAAAGTATTGAAAATAAAATAATTATAGAACATAAAAATTATAACTATAGGCTAATTAATTAAGTAAAAATAAGGATAAAAAATACAGAAGTTACTATAGATAATATTCGTAGACATTTGAGCACCAAACCTTTAAAAGGTTAAAATTTAAAACGCTATAAAAAATGATTTTCTCATTGTTAAGTTTTTGGTACTCGGTAGAACATCTACAGGTAAGCCTAAGCTATCACAGCTATATGCCGTTTCCTACCTTTCACTTTTTTACCCCACATCTATCCCGATGTCTTAGTGATAAAACTACTCTATTTCACACTTTGACTATCTACAGCAATGCTATTATTATCTCGGAAAAATCATCCTCATTATGAAAATGATTTTTGTTTAACTCATTGGTATTATGAAAATGACCGTTTCCGAGATAAAAATATATAATTAACGCCAAGGGTTAGGACAGGCATTTTTTTCTATTTTTCTAAATTCATAAACTATAGAAAACTCATGAGATACAGCATTGCTATTAATAGCTGTTCTACGAGGTAAGGGTAAATCATAACTATAATGCATACTAAAAAGACCTACTCCTAAAGGAAAACGTAAACCAACCATAAAGACTAGAGCATCTTGTCCTATTTTATTTAAATCAGTAAAAAAGTTAGAACCTCTATACCATATACCTAAAGAAACAGGTAAATAAATAACATTATTACCAATAATAATTTGTCGGCTAGAAGACTGGTAATGAAACACAAAAGAAGGTTTAATATAAACTTTTGGATTTGTTTCACTTCGAAAACGACGAATAAACTGCCATTTATAACCTGCAGCAATTGTATGTCGAAATGGTAATCTAGCGGCGTTGGTATTTAAAAAACCTATAATGGGACGTGTGACATGAGAAGCAGAATAACTAACCCAATAAGAAGGTGTTGCTAAAACAGCACCAAATCCAAAGTCTGGAGAACCAACCAAATCATTTGTAAAAGCTTCCCCGCCACCATCTGTATTAAAACCTGTTCCTACAAATTGGTTAGGAAAATTTAATTCTGTGTTCCCAAATTGTCGAAATAAATATCCTCCATTAATACCTAATTGAATAATATAATTTTGTTTCAGATCTATTCTATAAGCATAGGCAAGTGAAAGATTGTAAAAACGAACTAGTGTTTGCCTAGCACTTGGACTTGTAATTAGGCCTTGGTTATCCCAAATGCCTGAGATACCAATATTACTATGGGTATCGCTAAGAGTTCCACTTGTATTTCGAGTACGAATCAAATGGTCATAACTAAAGTTAAAAGAAGGTGCATTTTGAGGTAAAGTACGCTCTTGCATACGAGCAGTATAGGCAAAACGGTTACCTGAACTACCTGCAAAGGAAGGATTGAGGTATAAAAGCGTATTGATATATTGAGAAAAAGAAATATCTTGCCCTTGAAGGTTGACTATAAATACTAAACTAATTAGAATTATAAAATATTTTTTCATCTATTTTTCTTATTTAAAAGTTCTTATAAATAATTATGAACTAAGAATTATTATTAAAAATCTTCTGATCTGCTAAATATCTTGTTATAATCACGTTACTTGAAAAATGGAGCGATTATACCGTCGTATAGTTTAATTATTGCCAAAAATTAAGCCAAGTAAATAAAAAACAAAAAAAAGCTTACAACTATTTCAAACTTGCCAATAAATAAAGGATAGCCATGCGAATGGCAACTCCATTTTCAACCTGATTTAAAATAAAAGTATGGTGTAAATCTGTGATAGCACCTGATAATTCTACACCTCTATTAATGGGACCTGGGTGCAAAATTGTAATTTCTTTATTTAAAGTATTAATCAGGTTTTCAGTAAGTCCATAATACAGATGGTATTCCCAAAGTGAAGGTATTAAAGCATGAGTTTGCCCTTGGCGTTCCAATTGAATTCTAAGCACATTAGCTACATCACACCAAGCTAATGCTTTTTTTAGATTATAAGTAGCCTTAACATTTAAGTCTTCTATATATTTTGGTATTAGAGTTGCCGGACCACAAACCATGACTTCGGCACCCATTTTTTTGAGTAAAATAATATTAGAACGAGCAACTCTGGAATGGCTAATATCACCTATAATAGCAACTTTGAGGTTTTCTATAGTACCAAATTTTTCATGAATCGAATAAGCATCTAAAAGGGCTTGACTAGGATGTTCATGAATACCATCACCGGCATTAATGATGCTGCTTTCTACATGTTGAGAAAGAAAATGGCAAGCTCCTGAAAGATGATGCCTTAAAACAATTATATCAACTTTCATAGCCAATATATTTTTAACTGTATCCAAAAAGGTTTCACCTTTTTTAACAGAACTGGCACCCGTTGAAAAATTAATTACATCTGCCGAGAGTCGTTTTTCAGCAAGTTCAAAAGATATTCTTGTACGGGTAGAATTTTCAAAAAAAAGATTGGCAATAGTCAAATCTCTGAGAGAAGGCACCTTTTTAATCGGTCTATTGAGAACCTCTTTAAAATTATTAGCAACTTCAAAAATAAGATTAATATCTTCGTAGTCAATGTCTTGTATTCCTAATAAATGTTTCTGACTAAATGTTTTCACGTTGATAGAATTATTAGTTTATAAACTTAAATGGAAGATATATTAAATCTGCTTTGAGGTAAAATATCTAAACTTGAAAATTCTTTTTTAGCATATCGATAATAAGCTGCTATGGCTATCATAGCAGCATTATCGGTACAATATTGTGTATCTGGAATAAAAATAGACCAATCTTCTTCTTTAGACAATTGCTTAAGTCGTTTTCGCAAACATGAGTTAGCAGCTACACCACCAGCTATGGCTACTCTGTTAATACAATAATGTTTGGTTGCTATTTTTACTTTTTCAAGTAATAAAGTAATCAAATGGTATTGCATACTAGCACATATATCGGATAGATACTTTGTAATAAAATTAGAATCTTCTTTAAGCCTATCTTGTAGGAAATAAAGGAAAGCGGTTTTGATACCACTAAATGAAAAATTTAAACCTTTAACATTAACTTTTGGAAATTTGAAAGCTTTTGGATTCCCCTTTTTAGCATATTTATCTATCCAAACACCTCCTGGATAGGGTAAATTTAATAAGGTTGCTGTTTTATCAAAGGCTTCACCCACAGCATCATCTAAGGTCTCGCCCAATACTTCCATATCTGTATGATTTTTGACCAAAACTATTTGGGTATGACCACCACTAACCGTTAAACATAAAAAAGGAAAAGAAGGTGATGGAATATCAATAAAATGAGATAATACATGGGCTTCCATGTGATTAACTCCTATAAGAGGAATATCCATAGACATGGCAATGCCTTTGGCAAAACTACTTCCGACTAATAAAGATCCCAATAAACCCGGTCCTAAAGTAAATGCAATAACATCTAAATCAGTAAGTTTTATTTTTGCTAAATGGAGTGATTGGCTAACGGTAGGTATTATATTTTGTTCATGAGCCCGGGAAGCTAATTCCGGAACAACACCTCCGTATTGTTCATGTACAGCTTGATTGGCAACAACATTAGACAGAATTTTTTTATCTTTTAAAATAGCTACCCCCGTATCATCGCAAGAAGATTCAATAGCTAAAATGGTTGGATTTGACATTGATTAGCCAGTTTAGTAATTTAATAATTGGTTGATTTGATAATTTTATTTTCAAATTTTGAGTATAATCTAAAACCTAATTTTTGGTTTTTGAATAGTTTATTTTTTATAAAAACCATTAAAAACTTTAATATTTGATTTTACCATTTTACCAGATTATACTCGTTTATCATATCAAACTGATCAACTAAGCAAATTGTTAAATAAATTAAACAAGCATACGCGTAGGTTCTTCCATAAAACTTTTAAAAGATTGCAAAAATTTAGCGCCCAAAACACCATCTACGAGTCTATGATCACAAGATAAAGTAACTTTCATAATATTACCAGCTACAATATTTCCATCTTTAACCACAGGTTGAGGATTTATACCACCGACGGCTAAAATACAAGAATCTGGCGAATTAATAATAGCTGTAAAAGAATCTATTCCAAACATACCTAGATTAGATACCGTAAAAGTACTTCCTTGCCATTCTTCTGGTTGTAACTTTCGATCCCTTGCTTTAGTACTTAACATTTTTACTTCTGTCGAAATTTGAGATAGTGTTTTTTGATCAGAAAAACGAACAACAGGTACTAATAAGCCTTCATTAACAGCAACAGCTACTCCGATATGTACATGATCATTATAGCGAATTTTATCTTCAAGCCAATATGTATTAATAAGTGGATTTTGTTTTAAACTTAAAGCAACAGCTTTAATAATTATATCATTAAATGATATTTTTACCGAAGAAACGACGTTCATTTTTTTACGTACTTTTATAGCTTCATCCATATTGATGGCTGATGTAAGATAAAAATGAGGAGCTGTAAATTTGCTTTTCGATAAACTTTTGGCAATGGACTTTCGCATTTGAGAAATTGGTTTTTCTTCATAACGTTCTTGTCCAAAAGTTATAGGAGTTGCTGATTGTTCATTGTAACTTGATTGAGAGTTTTGAGGTAATACATTTGATTGATAGTTTTCTATATCTTTTTTTACTATTCTACCATTTTCACCGCTGCCCATTATTTTGTTTAAATCATAGCCTTTTGCTTTAGCTAAACGTTTAGCTAAAGGTGAGGCTTTTAATCGCCCTTTCAAAGAGTCTGATATTGAAACTTCTGATTGTTTTGTTGCTTGACTCTCAAGAGTTTGAGTTTCTACTTTAGTATCTTCATTTTCAGATTGTTTACTTAGTTTGGAATTAATATTTATAAGGGCTTCAAAATTAGCTCCTTTTTCTCCAATAATGGCGATAAGTTGGTCTACTGCAATGGCTTTTCCGGCTTCTACACCTAAATATAGAACGATTCCATCGTCATAACACTCCAGTTCCATTGTTGCCTTATCGGTTTCAACTTCGGCTAAAATAGTTCCAACTTCAACTTCATCTCCTACTTTTACTAGCCATTTAGAAATGACACCTTCAGTCATAGTATCACTCATTTTAGGCATAGTTATCCTTACTGCGTTTATATTTGATAAATTAACCGAATTATTCTCGTCTTGCATTTTTACTGTATGGGTTTCAGTCGTATTTTTTGTTTCTATGTTATTCAACAAATGTTTATAATCTTCATCTTTTTGACCAATAACAGCTACAATACCATCTACTTCTATTGATTCAGCTGCTTTAACACCAATATGTAACATAACACCTTCTTCATAAGACTCTAACTCCATAACTGCTTTATCTGTTTCTACTTCAGCTAAAATAGTTCCAATTTCAACTTCATCTCCTACTTTTACCAGCCATTTAGAAATGACACCTTCAGTCATAGTATCACTCATTTTAGGCATTCGAATAACTTCTGCCATAATATTTATTTAATTAACTAAGTTTATATTGAATTAAACTATCATTAAACTATGAACTCATAGATTGTATGAATAGCTATAATCTTTTATCTTTAAATAATTCAAACTTCTAAGATACTATTTTTTTAAAAATAGATAATAGATTAAAATAATTTTATCAAACTATAAAGATCAATAGGGTGATATATTCTAACTTATACAGTCTTTTTAAAACCCTAAATGTTTACTCAATGTCAAGATTTTATAAGCTAAAAGTAGCTGTGAAAGTATAAAGTTTCACTTTGAACTAATTTGCAATAGTTCAGGGGAATTTATAATTGGCATTTAGAGCATTTTAGGGTTATTTTTATGGTGAAGTTGTTTCCAAATTAATTTGGAAAAATAAAAAAACATGGGCAAATTTGTAAGTATTTAGCTTTTAAATAGTTATCTAAACAAATTAAGCCCATGTCCATCGTAAAAACAATGATAACACAAAAAGATTTTCAGCCAAAAATTTTACCCCATATTTTGAGTATAAGGTTGTCTTCAAGAGGTAAAAAATCTAAAATCGGTTCTTATAAACTTTATTGTTATATGTTTTACAAAGCGAAAAAAACAAACGCAATCGTAAAAAACCAAAGCGGGGGAGGAAACGATTTTTTGATAAAGAACGTTATAAAAATCGCTTTACCAATGAGCGTACTTTTGCTTGGATGGATGGCTTTAAAAACATTCTCATACGCTTTGATAAGAAAGTCTAAAATTGGCTAGCTTGGAACCAAATTTCTGCTAGCCTTATAAATTTTAAGTTGTAAACAACTTCTTGTATTTATTGTCTTTCTGGTCTCAAAGAACGTACAGTTTGTCCAGTTTGCCACATCTCAGAATCTCTTATTTCGGCAAGTTCTTTTTCCAAAGCTTCTCTATAGCCAACTTTTCCATTAGATTCTATAGAACGTTTGGCTTCTTGTCCTGTTTTTACACTGTCATAAAGTTCATCAAAAATAGGTTCAGTGGCTTTACGAAATTTATGCCTCCAATCTAAAGCACCTCTTTGAGCAGTTGTTGAACAATTAGCATACATCCAATCCATTCCATTATCAGCGACCAAACGAATAAGACTTTGAGTTAATTCTTCTACGGTTTCGTTAAAAGCTTCTGAAGGTGTGTGTCCTTCTTTCCTAAGTTTGTTATATTGGGCTTCCATTAAACCTGCTAAAGCACCCATTAAAATACCTCTTTCACCTGTTAAATCGCTGTAAACTTCTTTTTTAAAGGTGGTTTTAAAAAGAAATCCAGAGCCAACACCTATTCCCAAAGCACATGCTCTGTCTTTGGCTCTGCCTGTATGGTCTTGGTCGATGGCATAACTTGAATTTAACCCTTTACCTTCTAAAAATAAAGTTCTTAAACTAGTTCCAGACCCTTTAGGAGCTACCAAAATAACATCAATATCTTTTGGTGGACTAATATTAGTTTGGTTTTTGTAAGTAATACCGAATCCGTGAGAAAAATACAGGGCTTTGTTAGGGGTTAAATATTTTTTTACAGTATCCCAAAGTTGAATTTGACCCGCATCGGAAAGCAGATACATAACAATGGTACTTTTTGCCAAAGCTTCTTCTAAGCCAAATAAGTTAACACCTTCTTTCCAACCGTCATTTAAGGCTTTTTGGTAAGATGGAGAGGCTTTACGTTGACCTACTATAACATTAAAACCGTTATCTTTAAGGTTTAAGGCTTGACCTGGACCTTGTACCCCATAGCCTATAATACCTATAACTTCATCTTTCAAAACTGCTCTGGCATGTTCCAAAGAAAACTCTTGACGTGTAATAACTTCTTCGTTTACACCTCCAAAATTAATAATTGCCATACTACAAATGATATATATTTAAGATAATGATAAATTTTTTCTATTTGGCAAAGTTTTAATAATTTTGCTTCAAATTCCAAACTAAATCTAATATTTTATAAATGCTTATGGATATTTCCTAAAATGACGATTATAGCTTTGTTATTAAAAATAAGGGGAGAATACCTTCTTATTATCAATGGATTAAATACCTAAAAAAATCATTATTTTATTTGAAATGACTCAATTTGAGCCTGATATTCTTTTACAGAATTTATCTATAATACAAAAATTTCAGTAATTTTAGAGCCTGTAAAGATTGATTATCCATTTAATTAAAATATAGATCATTGAAAATTAAATATTTTATACTATATAGAGTTTTTTATATAAAATAAAAGTATTTGAAAACTAAATAGTTAGAATATATAAAATCATTATAAATTTTTATAATTATAGTAATATTAACTAATATTTATCAAATAAGAATATGAGAATCATTCAATTTAGAGAAGCTTTGAATGAAGCTATGATCGAAGAAATGAGACGCGATGAGAATATTTTTTTAATGGGGGAGGAGGTAGCCGAATATAATGGGGCATATAAAGTAAGTAAAGGTATGCTAGAAGAGTTTGGTAACAAGCGGGTTATAGATACACCAATTGCTGAATTAGGTTTCACCGGTATTGGTATTGGTGCTGCTATGAATGGTTTACGTCCTATCATAGAATTTATGACTTTTAATTTTTCCTTAGTTGCTATAGACCAAATTATTAATGGGGCATCAAAAATGTATTTTATGTCTGGAGGCCAGTATCATGTTCCCATTGTTTTTAGAGGCCCAACAGGAAATGCAGGCATGCTTTCAGCACAACATTCTCAAAATTTTGAAAATTGGTATGCCAATTGTCCCGGACTAAAAGTTGTTGTTCCTTGCAATCCCAAAGATGCCAAAGGCCTTTTGAAATCAGCTATTAGAGATAATGACCCTGTTATTTTTATGGAGTCAGAAGTTATGTATGCCGATAAAGGAGAGGTACCCGAAGAAGAATATTTTATTCCTTTGGGAAAAGCAGAAATTAAAAAATCTGGACAAGATGTTACTTTGATCAGCTATGGCAAAATGATGAAAGTAGCTTTAGAGAGTGCGGATCTACTTCAAAAAGAAAATATTTCGGTAGAGGTTATAGATCTTAGAACAGTAAAACCCATAGATTATAAAACAATTGTAGAATCTGTAAAAAAGACCAACCGTTTGGTTATTGTAGAAGAGTCTTGGCCTGTTGCTTCTCTTGCTTCTGATATAGCTTATTATATTCAACAGCATGCTTTTGATTATTTAGATGCTCCTATTACTAAAATCAATAATTGGGATGTCCCTTTGGGTTATGCACCTACACTTATTGAAGCTGTTTTGCCTAATGTTGAAAAAACTGTTAAAGCTATTAAAAGAGCAATGTACATTTAAGTATAATTAATAGCTTGAAATACTTTTATTCTTAATTATAGTTTCCTTTTTATTAATTAAAAAAGACATGTTTGAAAATTTAACCGAAAAATTAGCTAATACACTTCAATCATTACAAGGTAAAAGACGCATTACCGATATTAATATAGCTAATACACTTAAAGAAATTCGTAGAACACTTTTAGCTGCTGATGTTAACTATGAAGTTGTTAAAAAAATTACTTCTGATGTTAAAAAAGAAGCTGAAGGACAAAAAGTTTTAACCTCATTATCTCCCGGTCAAGTATTTACAAAAATTATCAATGATAAATTGACAGAGTTAATGGGCGGCCATTCAAAAGATATTAATATCAAAGCGAATCCGAGTATTGTACTGATAGCCGGTTTACAAGGTTCAGGAAAAACAACTTTTACAGCAAAATTAGCGAGCAAACTAAAAAAAAAAGGTAAACAAGTTTTATTAGTCGCTTGTGATATATATCGCCCTGCAGCTATTCAACAGCTGAAAACTTTAGCTGAAACGGTAGAAGTTGATATTTATTTGGAAGCTGAAAATAAAAACCCAATTAAAATTGCCCAAAATGCCCTTAAACAAGCCAAGTCCGAAAATAAGAACGTTGTTATTGTGGATACTGCCGGTCGTTTAGCTATTGATGAAGTTATGATGAAGGAAATAAGCCAATTAAAAAATAATTTAAACCCCCAGGAAACATTATTTGTTGTAGATGCTATGACAGGGCAAGATGCCGTAAATACAGCAAAGGTATTCAATCAAAAAATTGATTTTGATGGAGTTGTTTTAACAAAATTAGATGGGGATACACGAGGTGGTGCCGCTATTTCTATTCGATCTGTAGTTAATAAGCCTATAAAATTTATTAGTACTGGTGAAAAACCTGAAGAATTAGAAGTTTTCCATCCTGATAGAATGGCGAATCGAATTTTAGGCATGGGTGATGTGGTATCTTTAGTTGAAAAAGTTGAAAGCGAATTTTCAGAAGCAGAAATGGAGAAGATGGATAAGCGACTAAGAAAAAATAAATTAGACTTTAATGATATGTTAAAACAACTTCGAGTTTTTAAAAAACTTGGGGGAGCTAAAGGGATACTCAAAATGTTACCAAATATGCAAAACTTACCAACCCGAAAAGATATAGATAATTCTGAACTTGCTAGTTTTGAAGCTATAATTCTATCCATGACTCCAAAAGAGAGACAAATGCCTGAAGTTATTAATATAAGTAGAAAAAAACGCATTGCAAAAGGCAGTGGAAATACTTTACAAAAAGTTAATTTACTCATGAAACAGCATGATAATCTTAAAAAAGTTGTTAAAAAAATGAATAAAACAGGTAAATCCAAAGAATTAGAACAAATGTTCGGAGAAGAAAATTAAAACAAAAGAATTTTTTAGATATTTACTATTTTTAATAGTAAAAAATAACAATCGGGGAGGTTTATTAAGAGTCTATTTTTGTTACATAATTATTATTATGTTAAGTAGAATAGATTTTCTTTAAACTTTCTTACTTTTATTGTGAAATAATAAAACTCTGACTTTCTATTTCTCCACTTTTGAAAAATACTTTTAAAGTATAAAATCCTGCAGGACTTGGTGGTAAATTTATATGTTGCTTTTTGGAATTTGTCAAAAACTTACCTCTTATCAACTCTATACCTAATAGATTATAAATAACCCATGTTGGTGAAATTAAATTCTTATCAAAAGTAAGGTGAATTAAGTTTTGGGTTGGATTTGGAAAAAGTATAAATGATTTTTTGGGAGTTAAAAAGTTTGAAGACTCAAAAGCTGTTACTAAATTATTATTATCAGCTTGAAGCTGAAAACGCTTAGCTTGATAGATTTCTAAAGTTATATTATCTTGTACAAAAACAAGTAAACTTGTTTCTTCAATATCTTCTAACTCATCAAAATTAATGGTGACTTCTAAAATTTGATTCTCATTAATAATCCAGTTATTTTGGAGGTTTATGCCTGTTATATCCGGATGAAAAGCTTGGGCAGAATAAGCAAGTGTGTCGGTATTAAGACCTTGAAGGTTTTGAGTAACTGGGTTTTCAATAGAAAGAATAAATAGACTTAATTTTTTAGTTTCTAAATCTTTTAAAGCTGTTAAATTAATGTGTAAAAGATCATTTTGTAAGTCTAAACCGATAGAAAAAACAGGATCTCGAAGTGTGGCAGAAAGAAGAGTTTGTAAATTTTGATTAATAGTTTCAGGTGAATCCAATTGGGTATTCCCTCCTACTACAGAAGTATTTAGTTGATTAATTCCATATAAAAAACTCCGAGCATTACTCATGTTTTGTTTTTTAATAAGAATGGGATGATTTGGATCCAAATCATTAAAACGGATAGCATATTGGATAGGTATTAGATCAAAACGATGTTCTCTGGCAATATTTTTAAATATACTATCTTGAATAAAGCCTTCAGGTGTGCTAAAATTAGTAAAGTTTTCAAAAACTACCTTTCTTGTTCTTTCACGAATAGTAATATTACCCAAGATAATACCTCTGTTATTATTTGCTAATTGAGCACTGGAAAATGCAAATCTGAATTGGACTTGTGGATAACCAGAAAAATTATCAAGTCCATGGCGAGCATTGATAAGTTGATTTGGGCTAGCTAAATTGCCAGACCAACCATATTGAGATAAGATTTGATTACCAGGATTAGTGACGATTCCAGAGTTATTATACCAAGTTATAGAATCGTTTAGTCGACCCACAGTTTGCCAAGTTATACCTCCATTGATAGTACCTTGTAAAACTAAACCATCAGATTCTGCGGTTTCTACAAAAAAATCAAAAGCTATCATAATATTTTCCAAATCCGAAAAATCAAATATCGGACTTACAATATAAGACTGTTCGTTAGTGTTATAGGCACCCTCTATATTTGTAGCCCAATAATTATTGGGTAAATTTTCTATTTCTCCTAAACGCCAACTTGAATTAATACCTCCAGTTACCCAACCATGAGTTGTTTGAGTTGTATCTCCAAAAGTCTCTTGATATGGAAAATTTGAAACTATATCAAAAAAACTTATAGATTTTATAACTTGACTTATACACCCCAGTACAGAAATAGCGGTTAAAGTAATCTTATAAGTACCTGTCGCATGATAAATATAATCAATCATTTGTAAATTTGTATCGCCTCTTATAGGAGCAGTACCATCGCCAAAATCCCATATTAGGCTATCAACAACCCCTATAGTATTAAAAAGAGTTGCTGCAAAAGTTATACTTTCATTTACGTTAACACCATTAGCTGTAAAATCAATTTGAGGACTTGTGCCAATAGTTATATTGATAGCTGTGTCATTGCTACAGCCTTGGTCTGTTGTTACAGTTAAATGAACTGTTTTTATACCTGCAGAAGTATAAAAATGAGCAGGATTCTCCAAAGAACTTGTATTACCATCGCCAAAATCCCATAACCAAGAGATAATAGAAGTACCCGCTGCACTTGTTGCTAAACTTACAAAAAATATGCTATCTGCTGAACAAGCATTTTGGTTTTCAAAGTTTACAAAAGGGATAGGATTGATAAAAAATGTTCTTGTTAATATATTATCACAGTTATTTTGGTTAGTACCAGTAAAGGTAATTGTATGTTCAGTAGTTTGAGTTAAACGGTTTTGAATGCCTGATGCTGTATTTGGTTCAAAAAAAACTTCATTAGCTAAACTTGTTGTTATCAAGCCATTTGAAGTCCTTGTTGTTTCATTAATAATAGTAAAGTTTGCATCGGCTAAAAGACCATTCATATTATTACCTGTGATTAAATCTACAGCATCATTAAAACAATATATAGTATTACCGGTGCTACTATTAAAGGATAAATCTGGAAGAGTAAATAAAGTTATTTGAAGGCTATCTAAAAAGCTGCAACCGGTTTCTGTATCTGTAAATTTATACCTAAAATAAACTTGTATATCTCCGCTAATAGAATCACTTGCTCCGGCAGCTAAAGCTAGTATTCTGGGGTTAATACTTACACTATCCGATGTTATATCCAATAAGCCTGCAGCAGCTCCGGTCAATAAAGTACCCGATTGGGTTCTAATGCTAAAATCAAATGTTCCGGTGTTATCTATAAAATCTCTTATTGCTAATGCTCTAACTCGTATAGGAGCATCGTTAAAACAAAGTTGACTTATTTGGCTATTAGGTACATTAAAAAAGAGTGTGGGTAAAGGATTGACTATAAAGATAGCTGTATCTAAAATAGAGCAGTTATTGGTGTCCAAATAAGTGTAAAAAATATTATGAGTGCTTGGATTATTTGGACTAGCCCTTCCTGTATTTATTGCAAATTGATGGGCTTTTTCAGGATTGAAAATAGCTGTATCTAAAGTTGGGTTTAAATCAACATGTCCGATATTTCTAAGACCATCAAAAATTAATGTTCCATTATTTGGAGCTGAAGCGATAAAAATTTTAAAATCAGGACGACTAATACAGACTTCAATAACTTGGTTAATTAAATCATTAGTACCTGTTTCGGTATCGGAAAAAAATAAAGTTGGCGCATTAAAACCATTAATCAAAATAATTAAGGTATCTGTATTTAAACAGCCTGCAGCATTTCTAAATGTATGAATAATGCTATCTCTTAATGTCATAGTAGGATCGTGTCCTATATTATTAACGGCAAAAGAAAAAGCCATTTCAGGATAGTAAAGATTTGATAATAAGGCATTAGGAAAATTTGTGCTTCTATAAAAGTTTGTATCCCCTATTTCAATAGGAGATACTGATGAAAATACAAGTGGTTCTAAATTATTATCACATAAAGATATAGGTAAATTATTAAGACTTGAAAAAGTTACACTACGATCCGGATTAAAAATATTAAAAGAAGCATCGGCTATGGGAAGATTTTCAATGCTTAGGTTTTGACTAACATCGAAAAATATTCCTACAGAATCGTAACGCACATTCAAAACATAAAGCCCCGCATTAAACTGTTGAATTGGAATGATAATAGCATCAGGAATCTGAATTGTATCAGGTATAAAAAGAGTGTTTGTAGTGACATTTAAAATAGAAAGGCTATCCAGTTTAGCATTTATAGGAACATTCATCGGGTTTTGAGTCAAATCAATTATAATATTATCACCATGAATGCAATAAGTTAAGTCTACACCAGGTACATCAAAAAGATTAGAAAAAGTTAAATCTCGGGATATACTACTAGAACAACCGTTAGAATTGGTATAAGTATAGGTGTAAGTATGTCTACCTTCTGATAGAATAAATGGTAAAATAACAGTATCGTTCACAATACCAGGACCAGAAAAAATACCTGTTCCCGAGTCTGGATTACTTGCTTCTAAAATAACAGAACTCGTTAAAATATTAAAATTCGATATAGCTGGTTGTAAAAAACTCACACTATCCTGACTAGGTGTGGTACTTGTAGGCGTTGTTTCTAAAATATTAATAGACTCTATAAGTTGATTACACGAGTTTTGATTGGTTAAATTCAAAGTTAACTGATGGATAAGACTATCTGTATCCCAAGTTATACTTATGTTTCTTCTATTATTTTCGCCTATAATTGTTCCACCTCTAACAAACCATTCAAAACTGCTTCCCAATAAACTATCCGCTCTGTAAATTTGAAAAAGATCATTATCACAAACAGCAAAACTACCATCAATATTAAAATTATCTGCCTCTGTTTCGATAGTGCTATAGACTTGATTATCACCTATATTATTATAAACCTGTAAAGCATTACCACCTGTTCGTAAAAGATTAAAAGACGTGTCGGATAGAGTTGTTTTTATGCCGATATTTTTAATCTCAAAACGATCCAATGTAAGTGTATCTAAAATGTCATAAGTAATAATAAGGCTATCTTGATTAATCTCAAAGTTAACAATATTAACAAAACCAGATATCACATTTACTTGACCTCTATCAGATTCAAAATAAACACCATTAGGGGCTTGTATACTTAAAGTTTGATTATTTGCAATTCTAAAATCATTAGAAGCAGATTCAATAATTTGGATTGAAGGTAAGGGCAAAAAATTGGTATCATTAGGACAAAGTCGAAGTGTATCACTTATAATTTTAACACCACCTGTTGTAAATGTAATGTTAATACTATCAGCAGGCATATTACCGGATGTATCCTGAATGCCAATACGCAAAAGATAATTTTCAGAAGTATCTAAATTTGAAAGTATTAAAGTTTGAGGGTTAATCCCATCAAAAGTAAGCATCCCATTAGTGATAAAGATAATGTTATTTTGAAATAAATTATATTCCAAACTACCGGGTTCTGATAAATTAAGATTTAAGGAAACGCTGTTAATAGTTATTGAAAGTGGAGAAATAGCTAAAGTGGGTGGAGTTGTATCTAAAAGTCGCATGACCTTGTTGGGACGTAAGGCTTTTTCGGCATAACTATCAAAACCGCCTCCAATAAGTAGGAAAATATATAAACTTATAAATAGCTTTTTAGATTTTTTACAGATCATTTGACTGTCAATAGTTAGAAATTAAAAACAATATAAAATTTTGATTATCAACTATTTAAAAATATAAAAAATACATAATGATTGATTTAGAAACGAATTATAATACACTTTTTAGAACATTTGGATTTATTTTTTTGTATTTTCGTCTCAAATTAGAGGTTTTAAACCTAAACCTAAATAGTCTAAGTTTAGTTTTAATATTCATTTATTTAGTCTTGCTATTAAAAATAAAAAGAAAATATCTTAAATTTTAGTGTATGGAAAATGATCAATTAGACCTTAAAAAACAGGAATTAGAAAACCAATTGTTGCAGTTGGAAATTAATAATTATGGAAAAACTGATAAGGTAAAAATATATAAGTGCTACTGCTATCATTCTAACCCTAATAATCTCCATAGCTACCCTAACTCTAAAGAGAGAACAAAAAGATATTGAAACAAATCTAAAATTAATTTCTTTTTTATTAGATAATCATGAAGAGCTTTTTTCTGAAGACACGACTACCGTAAATCGTATCAGTAAGGTCATGGCTATTTTTCCAAGTAAATACACAAAAGATTTTTTTGATGCAATTATAGAACAATCCGATGCAAAAAATATAAAAGAAATATGGAAAAATCAAAAACAAAAATCAGAAAATTTTGAAAAACAAAAAAAATATAGAGTAAAAATTCTTGTTGATTCTGGAATATTCCATGATCTAAAAAGTGATACCCTAAACAATCCAATTGTTAGACATGAGATGTATAATGTTATAAAGAGAAAAATAAATAATTGTATAGGAGAAAATAGAGAGATTCCTAGCCTAAAAGTCCACATTGAAGATCTTTTATTCGAATTGCAAGACTTTGAAACAATATTTCCCGAAACTGGTTTTTACGAAATGGAAGGACAGAATAATCGAGTTCAAGTATCATTTATGAAAGTTAATAATTCATCCGATAGTGATGGCAAATTTAACATAAAATGGAAATTATATTGTAATCCAAAACAGTAAATAATTTTGCAAAAGTTTCTTATATTTGATTACCTCTTAAAAAATCTTCAATAAACATGGCTTTTTTACCTGTTTTTTGAATTTTAGTAATAGAAATAGCCCCATTTTCTGTTTTAACATAAAGATTCTTTTTACTACTTATATAATTTTGATTTGTAAAGTTTATATTTTTCTCTATGATATCAGCTTGTAAAATTTTGTAAACTATATTATTCAATTTTGTCCAAGCAGAAGGGTAAGGTGATAATCCTCGTATAAAATTATAAACACTTAAGCTATGTTGCTTAAAATTTATTTCACAATCTTGTTTAAATATTTTAGGTGCTTTTGGGCTTAACTTAGAAAGATCCTGTTTTTTTAAAATTAATTTGTTGTTGTTGTTAATAAGTTGAACTGTTTTTAAAACTAAATCTGCTCCTTTTAAAGATAATCTATCATGTAGGGTACCGGCATTATCTTGAAATAAAATACTCTCTTCTTGTTGTAATAAAATATCGCCTGTATCAACAGTTTTTTTTAGAAAAAAAGTTGTTAATCCAGTTTTTTTTTCGCCTTTTATAATAGCCCAATTAATAGGGGCAGCACCTCTATACAATGGTAGTAAAGAAGCATGTAGATTGAAGGTTCCATAGGTTGGCATATTCCAAACAACTTCCGGTAAAATACGAAAAGCAATCACAATTTGTAAATCTGCTTTAAATCTCTTTAGAGTTTTCAAAAAATCAGAAGATTTAAGATTTTTAGGCTGTAAAATAGGAATTTGCCAACTTTTCGCTACGCGCTTAATAGCTGATTCTTTTATTCTTAATCCCCGACCTTGAGCTTTATCTTGCGTCGTGATGACAGCTACAATATTATGGTTAGTTTTTAATAAAATCTCTAAACTTGGAACAGAAAATTCGGGAGTGCCTATAAAGATAATTCGCATGTTCATCGTATATTTGGATAATAAAATATATAATATTCAATAGAGAGTATATTCTTTTTTTTGCACACGGATCAAAATTATTACAAAAACTTTTTAATCACTCACTAGATCTTTGAGGTAAAACTGGAGTTCTGGTTTATAGGCATTATAGGTATTTTCTTTGATTTGATAGCAAATTGAAAAAGGGGTACCAGATTCAATTATGGTTTTATAATCCACCATGTTAAAACCCAAAACGGTAAAAGTATTTCTTTGTTTGCTTTGCCCTATTCGAAATTTTAAATGTTTTTCTTTAAGTACAGCAATTCTGCCTATTAAATGAATATTTTTAGATTCAAAAATAGGGAACATATTTTTAGGGCCAAAAGGACTCATTTGCATAAGTGTTTTATAAAAGTTAGAGGTAATATCATCTAATTTTAAAGAAGTATCAATTTTTATATTTGGTGTTAAGTGTTCTATTGTTAGTTTTTTGCGGGTATATGCTTCAAATTGGGCTTTAAAAACTTCCAAATTTTTGGCTTTTAACTTTAATCCAGCAGCGAAATAATGTCCTCCAAATTGTTCCAAACTATCCTGACAGTATTCCAAAGCCTCATAAATATTTAACCCTTCTATAGAACGGGCAGAGCCAACTATGTAGTCTTTTGATTGAGTGAGAATGATTGTAGGGCGATAATAATGCTCTATACAGCGAGAAGCCACAATGCCAATAACTCCTTTATGCCAATGGGATTGATATAAAACGGTGGTATAGGTATCTGGACAAGTTGTTCGTATTAATTCTAAAGCTTCTTGAGCCGTTTGTTTATCTATGGTTTTACGGTTGCTATTGTGGCTATTAATTTTTTTGCTTTGGGCTTGGCAAAAATTTTTATCTTCGGAGATTAATAATGAAACAGCTTCATGAGCATGACTAATACGTCCAGCAGCGTTAATTCTGGGACCTATTCCAAAAACTAAATCTTGAACTTGAATATCTGTTTTTTTCATATTTTGAGAATCTATCAAGGTTTTTAGTCCTAAAGACGTTGTTTTTTCCAATTGTTTTAAACCTAAAGATACTATAGCTCTATTTTCATCATCTATGGGAACAAGATCGCAAGCCGTACTTACAGCTACTAAATCTATCATTTTAAATAGTTTACTTTGATCAATTTTTTGTTTTTTTGCAAATGCATGCATAAATTTAAATCCAATACCACAGCCTGTCAATTCCTTATATGGGTAAGAACAATCTGTTTGTTTGGGATTAAGAATAGCGAAAGCATCTGGTAATTTTTTAGGCGGTAGATGGTGATCGCAGATGATAGAGTCTATATTTTTTGTATTGGCATAAGCTACTTTATCGTTAGCTTTTATACCACAATCTAAGGTAATCATTAGACTACAACCCAGTTTTTTGGCCTTATCTATGCCAATTTGAGACAGTCCATAACCTTCTGTATAACGATCAGGAATATGGTAAAATAAAGATTTTACATAAGGTTTTAAAAAATTATAGACTAAAGAAACTGATGTAGTACCATCGACATCATAGTCTCCATAAATCATAACTTTTTCCTGATTTGTAATCGCTATTTCAAGTCTTTTAACTGCTTTTAACATATCTTTCATCAAGAAAGGTTCTTGAAGATGGTTCCTATTAGGACGAAAAAAAGTTTTAGCTTCTTCAAAAGTATAAATACCTCTTTGCAAAAGTAAACGGGTTAGAGGTTTACGAAGATTAATAGCTTTAGAAAGTTTATTAACTTGTTCTGAATTAGGCTTTTGTGGGTATAACCATTTATAGACTCTCAAATTATTTTTTTAATCGTAATGATAATTATAGTAAAAGTGAATATCTTTTTATTCTTACTAACAAAGTTATAATTTTTAATTAGCAATAGCTAATTCTTTTAACCCTGTTTGGTATTTTCGAATAAGTGATGTGAGAATTTTATATTTTGGCAGAAATGTTCTACTTAATTTCTGATAACCTGATAGTTGAGTAGAAAGTTCTTTAAATGACTGGTATAAAAAATTAAAATCTTGATTTTTGTATTGAAACCTTAAATAGGACCTCTTAGCTTCATCAGCTTCTTTTATAGCGGGAATGACCAGTCTTTTATAGGTATTTTCAGGGCTATTTCTATGTTCCTGCACAAGTTTATCTCTTCGTTTAACTTTATTATTTAAATCATTAACCAAAAATATGCTTGTATTTTTATATTCTTCTGATAGATATTGAACAACTTTAAATTCTTCTTGATAGTCCTTAGCAGCTTGTAAAACTTCTTTTATAAGTTGTCCTTGTTGCTTAATTGCATTGTGTTGTCCTTGCAACAGCCTTATCATTTGATTGTATCTATGCTTTTTTACCTGAATTATTTTTTTTCTATATGAGGTGATATAGTCATTATACTTTCTTATGGTTACTATTGTTCTTTTTACCTCTGATGTATCTTTAGCCAGTAGTAAATAGTTATGTAATCTTTTTAATGAGTCATATTTTTGGATAATTATATTTAACCTTTTTTGATAATGTGTGTTGTATTGATTAAAATGGCTGTAAATATCTGCATAATCTCCGCTATCTAACCTTTCTTCAATGCGTAATCTATCAATTTTGGCGAATACAGATTTAATAGAAATAGAAAACTCTGCTAAGGTATTTCCTAATTTATAGGTGTTAACCGAACCATCTGGATTATAAATATTAGAAGAAAAACCATAAGCATTAAAATTGTTACATAATACTACAAGGCATAAACATGTATAAAGTAATAAATATGAAACGGATAGTATTGGTCTCATAATTTTAAAGTATAATTTGAAATAAAGGATGTTTAATGTAATAACTAATTCTTTCTAAATTAACGAAAATAGCCAATAGAATAACGAAAATAGCCAATAGAATAATATTTATTTTCTTAGATTTAAAATTTAAAAAGACAGTATCCCATAAAATAGTAATTGATCCCAAATATCAGTTTTTTTTTCCACTTGCTAAAATGAAAAAAAACAAGCCTGTAGGGCGGATATTGTTCAGGTAAATTTCGCCATTGTATGCCTGTTCTATCTATGAATAAGCAAGCATTAAAAACATCTTTTAATTTGTATTTTCTCTTGCGCTTGGCACGTGGAAAATAGTTTTCTATCTTTGCCCAGAAGGCGTCGTCTATATCGTTATGTTTTTTTTGTTTAGAAACGTGTTTCTTTTCCATAGAGCAAATAATTAAATAAAATTACTACAATACAAAATTTAACGCCCTTTTCAAAATCAAAACGAAAACTAGACACGCTCTGAGCCGCATCTCGTCTTCAAGAATGCGTCGACCTAATTGAATGGGCTTATATTTTTGAGACATCAGTAACTATTTTTTAGATTAATAGGGTTATTTCTGAAAAAAAAACAATATAAAAACTAATTATTTCATAACCAAATACTTAATTTAGGAGATGCCCTTAATAAAACTTATAATGAGAAAATATAATCTCCTTATTTTTAGAGCGTGTTTATTTTTTTGATGCATTGCTAAAATATTAATCCGCTTGTTATCAGTTTTTTACTGAATTTTATTCTATAAAAAATGCGTTAAGTATATTATTATTAGTTTATTATATAAGAAAAATAAAAACTAAACAGTTTCTTAATAACAAAGCTATAAAAAGCAAAATTAGGAATGATTAATCAAACTTGTCTATATTTTCTTAAAACAGGTCTTCAAACAAGTATACAAGATTTTGGACGTGTAGGTTATCAAAAGTTTGGATTGCCCGTAGGTGGTGTTATGGATAAATTCTCATCAGAATTAGCTAATAAATTGGTTGGTAATCCTCGAAATACGCCTGTTTTAGAAATTACACTTTTAGGTCCTAAAATTAATATCCTTGCTCCTTGTCAAATAGCTTTAACAGGAGCAAATCTTTCGGCACAACTTGACCAATTATCTATAAACAGATATGAAACTATTACTATAAGAAAAGCTAGTCAAATATGCTTTGGAAGAGTTGTTGAAGGCTGTCGTGCTTATTTAGCAGTTCGAGGGAAATGGATGATTGATAAATATTTAACAAGCTATAGCTATTTAACTTTTTTGCAAAATAATACTATCCAAAAAGGTTTTCAACTTAGAATTAAATATGATCAGTTTATAAAGCCTATTAAATATAAATTATCAAATAAGACTATAGCACCTTATTCTAATAGAACAATTATCCATCTGACTGAAGGTCCCGAATTTAATAAATTTTCAAACTCTTTTATTGCTCATTTTTTTAGCCAAACTTATCGACTAGCCACAGACTCAAACCGTATGGGATACCGTTTAGAACCCGCTATTAAAGGATTTAACTCTAAAGAATCACTTATTTCTTCTGGAGTTATTCCCGGCACAATTCAAATTAGTAGTGCTGGACAACCCATTATTTTAATGGCAGATGCCCAAACTATAGGAGGCTACTTTCGTATAGGCATAGTGATAGAAAAAGATTTAGACCAATTGGCTCAACTTAAGCCCGGAGACTATTTATCTTTTAAAATAAAATAAAAATAGAGCAAGGCTATAGTTTGTTTTTTCAAAATAAAGTGATTTTAAAATTAGGTTAATTTTAATTTTTACCTCTATTAAACTAAATTGAAACAATTTTGTAATTGTTGATAAAATGTTGTTTCTTGCATTTAGTAAGTGTATAATTATTTGTCAAAAATTATCTTTAGATAAATGAAATATACACTATTTTTCCATTCACATTTTTTTATACGAAAGCCTTGTATTTACTATATATTTATAGTCCATGTCACATTGAAAAATGCATTGCTATATTATAATTAAGAATATTAAAATAATGTTAAAAAATTTGAATAAAGATTTAAATAAGCATTTTGATAGTGGTTTAGATTCTATAGAAGAAGCTATAGAAGCGATTAAAAATGGGGAAGTTATTATTGTGGTAGATGATGAATCAAGAGAAAATGAAGGAGATTTTATCTGTGCAGCCCAAAAAGTTACCCCTGAAATTGTCAATTTTATGACTAAAGAAGGTAGGGGCTTAATTTGTGTACCTTTATCCGAAGAACGTTGTGAAGATCTAAATCTTAATTTAATGGTTAATGATAACACCAGTTTACATCAAACACCTTTTACTGTTTCAGTTGATTTAATTGGCAATGAATGTACAACAGGTATTTCTGCTAATGATCGTTATAAAACAATTAAAGCATTAGCTGATTCTAAGACGTCTAAAGATGATTTAGCTAGACCAGGACATATTTTTCCTTTAAAGGCAAAAAAAGGCGGTGTTTTACGTAGAACAGGACATACTGAAGCAGCATTAGATTTATCAAAGTTGGCAGGGCTTTTCCCAGCTGGTGTTTTGGTAGAAATCATGAATGAAGATGGTACTATGGCACGCTTACCAGATCTTAAAAAAGTAGCTAATAAGTTTAATCTTAAACTTGTTTCTATCAACGATTTAATTAATTACCGACTTCAAAAAGAAACACTTATAGAACGATTAGAAGAGGTCAGTATGCCGACAAAATATGGAAATTTTCGTTTAATTAGTTATTTACAAACAAATAGTAATGAGATTCATTTGGCTTTAATAAAAGGAAAATGGGAAAAAGATGAACCTATTTTAGTAAGAGTACATTCTTCTTGTCTTACAGGTGATATTTTTGGGTCTTATCGCTGCGACTGCGGAGAACAACTTAGTACTGCCATGCAAAAAGTAGAAAAAAATGGAAAAGGAATTATTCTTTATATGAATCAAGAAGGTAGAGGAATTGGTTTGCTCAATAAACTAAAATCTTACAAATTACAAGAAAAAGGTCTTGATACTGCAGAAGCTAATTTAGAGTTAGGTTATAAAGTTGATGAACGAGATTATGGCATAGGTGCTCAAATTTTGAGAGATTTAAATATCTGTAAAATTAAACTCATGACTAATAATCCAAAGAAAAGAGCAGGGTTAGCAGGTTATGGTCTTGAAATTATTGAAAATATTAGTATAGAGACTAAAACAAACCAGCATAACGAAAAATATTTACAAACAAAAAGAGATAAAATGGGACATGAAATTTTAGCAACATTTATTGAATAGACTTGCCCGGATTTGATACTGAATATATTAAAAATGTTTATATTTGTAAGTATTTGACAACAACTATATTATAAATAAGATGAGTTGGTCAAAATTAATGGGGGCGAATGCTCTTGTGATTATTCTGGGTGTGATAACTTTGGCAAATGGCTTGGTTGTCAGCTCTATCGATTTACAGAATGGGTAGAAGAGTTTTTTGAGTAATCTTTTTAATTTCAAAAGTAATGAAAATGAATAAAATGAATAAAATTGCCATCATAAGCTTGATAATATTAAGTGTTTATGTTCTATCAAGTTTTTTCTATGATTGCTACGTGGGTTATAAAGAAGCCCAAAAAAGCTGTGCAAAAAGCAACAAAATCATCATAAAATAAAAATTAGTTGATTATGTTAAATGTAATTTGGAAGCATAGAAAAAAAGTATTTTATGCTTTAGGTTTTTCGTGCTTCATTTATCTTTTTTTGGCGTATTATACGCACAGTAATTTCCACTAATATTTTTAAACTTTTTAATGGAAGCCTCAACTATTTGAGGCTTCTTAGAGGCTTCTTAATTCAAATTGTAAACCTAATATGCTTCGTCAAAAACAAATTTTCCCATCCGAAATATTAGAATATAAAAGTTTAAACCTTTTCCAAAGTTTCTACATTTTTTAATCTTTTATTTTCAGATTCTAAACTTTCGACTCGTTTTTCCAAAAGTTCTATTTGGCTTTCATAGCTTTGAAGAAGTTTTTCGGGAAGGTAATTATGAAGCGTTTGGGCTACTTGATTATTTTGATTTTGGCTGTTTATAATAACAATATCTTTTTCACTGACTAAGGATAAAGGATCAACTTTTAAAATTTTGGCTATATCATCAATGGTTTTCCATGTGAGTTGAGTATTCTCATTTTCTATATCAGTGTATGATGTTCGACCTATACCAAATTGTTGAGCCATATACTCTTGGGAAAATCCTTTTTTATCTCTTAAAACTCTAATTTTATTAAGAATGTTTGTCGTATCCATTGTTTTAACTGTTTGATTATACTATGTCGAAAAATCCGACCATGATGTCAGGAAAACCGACTATTTTAACCTCTAATAATTTGGACTAATTTTGAATCAACTCTATTTTTGTAAAGTCAAGTCTAAGGCTTGGCAATATAGTAAATTTTTATTTTTAATTAAATTAATTTTAAAATTATGTCTAAATTAAAATTAGAACGCTATGGCGTTCAAGAATTGAGTTCGGAGGAACTTAAAAATGTGGAAGGTGGTATACTATGTACTTTAATATTTGCGATAGCAGCTGTAGCTGTATTTTATATAGTCAAACCTTTACTGCTTTAATTTATTTTTATTATCTTAATTTAATCTTTAAAAAATTATGTCTAAATCAAATTTAGAACGCTATGATGTTCAAGAATTAGATCAAGATGAATTACAATCTATAAAAGGTGGATTTCTTGGCTGTCTTATAACAATGGGTACTCTCGTCCTGATAACCTTAATCATACGATGGGCAAACTATTAATCTTAAAGTGGTGCTGTATAAAGTATTATTATTATATTTTTATAACACCACTAAATACTTTTTAATGTATTACCAAATAGATTCTATATTATATTTTTCTGTCAAGTAACCAAATTTTCAAAGTATAGATTATACTCTCATCTAAGTTTTTATAACATAGAGTCTAATGTATTTATTTAAATATTGCCAAATATTCTTATTTATTTTAGCTTCTTTTTTTGCTCATGCTCAAACCATTTTTCAAATTAAGGGGCAAATTGTGGATGAACAAACCAAAGAATCTATTCCTTATGCCCATGTTTATTTGGAAAATACAAGCATTGGTACGGTTTCTAATTCAGAGGGTTATTATATTTTAAAAATTGATTCCAGTCAAAATTATAAAAGTCTTATTGTTTCGTGTATAGGTTATAATAATGCGACGATAGTAGTTAAAAATATAACTAAAAATAAACGCTTCAAAATCAATTTAAAACCATCTTATTCCCTTTTAAATCAAGTTATTATTACTCCAAAAAGTATAGAAGACATTATTCGGGAAGCCATTAGACGAATACCTGAAAATTATGCAACTTCTGAAACCATATTAACGGGATTTTATCGTACATCTCATGATGGTCTATCCAAAGGAATTTTATATATATTTGAAGCACTCTTGGAGGTTTACAAAAAGTCATATACTAAAAAACACGAAAAAGGTCAAATAAAAATGCTTAAAGGGCGGAAAAAAGAATTTGACAGTCTTAAATTAAGCCGAATTAAGTTTTATGGAGGACCTCATCTTCCTCATAATAATGATTTTATAATAAAAAGATTCGAATTTATAAATGAAAAAGATTTTAAACATTTTGATTATCAATTGGTAGACATAACTACTTATGATGAAAAACAGGTTTACATTATTAAATTTACGTCAAAGTCAAATTCATTTGGAAATTATAACGGCTATATTTACATAGATGTAGCTTCTTATGCAATGATTAAGGCGGAATATAAGTTTACAAAAAAGGGGTTACAGACTCTTAATTCTAATTTTCCATTTCCTAATAATCCATTTTTTAAATGGTACCAATCAAATCGAAACGTGAATTTCAGGAAGATAGGGCAAAAATGGTATTTATATAGTATATGGGGTGAAGCGCGTGGCTATGACAAAACAATTCCTGATTCTGTTATTTCTTTAGTTGAATATGTTACTACTAAAATTGATACTATAGACATAAAGCCTTTAGATTATCAAAATAGAATTCAATATACTGATATATTTCTTGATAAAATTGATACTTTTGATCAAAATTTTTGGAGGAATAATAATATCATTTCTAATACAAACAATTTTCAAAAACAATTTATAAATAAAAAATTAAATCAACAAATTCAAAAAACAGATTTTAAACCTCCACAAGTTATTAAGAATACAAAAGTTAGCAGAAAATATGAATCTTTTCAAAAACGCTTAACTATTCTTTCCAAATTTTCAGGTGATTTTAGTTTATTTCTAGCGCCTTTATATCCTGAAAAAGATCGGATTTTATTGAGATACTCCAATAGTAATTTTGAAATTAATACCGAAAAAAGATTTCCTAATCCTCTCTATCTTGTAGGATTAAGCAGTACTATTTTTTATGATTTTTCTTCAAATTGGTTTATCAGTTTAAATACAAAATCCACTTTTCCAAACAAAAATAAGTTTGAAGATTTAAGTTTAGGCTTAGGTTATAATTTAAACCTTTCTCGAAAGAATCGCCCTTTTCACATCCGACCTTCTATAGCTTTGGCTTATACCAATTTAAGAATGAGTTTAGGCACTTTTGATAATAGCCAAAAGTTAACAATTAACAAAAAAACATTTGATGCACAGCGCATAGCTATTCATTTAGTACAGCGGAGGTTAGTATTTCAGCCACGTTTGGCTCTAGCTTGGGAGTTGAGTCACCGTTGGGATTTGGTAGGGGAAGCTGTTTATTTTATGCCATTAAAGCAATATGATGGGATTTTATTTCAGGAAAAAAGCGGTTTTTTCCTGACTCGAAAAAAGACAAATAAAGCCTTGAATGATAACGACATATTTTTAACAAACGCCAATGAAGAATTAACTGAACTGCCTGTTCGTCAAAATGTATATTTCAGCATAGGTTTCTTATTCAAATTTAAACTTTAAATCCATGTCCCAAAAACAAATTTTTCCATCCGAAATATTAGAATACAGCAGCGAAGTTCATTTTGCGGGAAGACGTCTAACCGTTTTTCAAGCGTTGAATTTCAACTTTAAGGTTGGCATTTTGTTCTTCCAAAAGTTCTATTTGGCTTTCATAGCTTTGAAGAAGTTTTTCGGGAAGGTAATTATGAAGCGTTTGGGCTACTTGATTATTTTGATTTTGGCTGTTTATAATAACAATATCTTTTTCACTGACTAAGGATAAAGGATCAACTTTTAAAATTTTGGCTATATCATCAATAGTTTTCCATGTGAGTTGAGTATTCTCATTTTCTATATCAGTGTATGATGTTCGACCTATACCAAATTGTTGAGCCATATACTCTTGGGAAAATCCTTTTTTATCTCTTAAAACTCTAATTTTATTAAGAATGTTTGTCGTATCCATTGTTTTAACTGTTTGATTATACTATGTCGAAAAATCCGACCATGATGTCAGGAAAACCGACTATTTTAACCTCTAATAATTTGGACTAATTTTGAATCAACTTTATTTTTGTAAAGTCAAGTCTAAGGCTTGGCAATATAGTAAATTTTTATTTTTAATTAAATTAATTTTGAAATTATGACTAAATTAAAATTAGAACGCTATGGCGTTCAAGAATTGAGTTCGGAGAAACTTAAAAATGTGGAAGGTGGCTGTTTTTTAGTCAGGTGGTATCATGCGGTAGTAGATTTTATTGATGCAGTTAAGCTTTATAAAGCAGCTATCTCAAATTATCCTGGTGGTGCTGGTGATGGTATTATTTTCTAAATTTTAGTATGAATAATTGGTCACCAAAAAAGTTTGGAATTTTTTATATATACTTTTTTTTATTTGTAGGTCATATAGCTTATTCTCAAACTTTCTTTCAAATCAATGGGCAGGTAGTTGATAAAGAAACTCAGTTACCTGTCCCATATACCCATATTTATATGGATAGCACCAGTATTGGTACAGTTTCTAACCAAGATGGTTATTTCCTCTTGAAAGTTGATTCGCTTTACACCTCTAACAATTTATCAATCTCTTGCATTGGTTATAAGAATACCAATATTTCTCTATCAAATGCAATTAATAAAACTTTAAGAATAGTTTTAGAGCCAGGCGCCACCGTGCTTGACGAAGTTACTGTTTTCTCTAAAAGTGCTGATGAAATTATAAAAGAAGTTATTAAAAGAATTCCCGAAAATTACCAAACTTATCCAAGCTATTTAACTGGTTTTTATCGCGAATCCAAATCGTCTCTAAATAACGGGTTTTTATATGTGTTGGAAGTTTTACTAAAAGCCTATAAAAAACCTTATCAATATGAAATCTATAAATCTAAACCTAAAGAACATATTAAAATGATTAAAGCTAGGAAAAAAATTAACCAAAAGATAGGGGCTAAATTTTACGGTGGAATTCACCTTATGTTTCTTTACGACCCTTTAAGCGCAAGAGCAAACCTACTCCATGATACCACAATAGCTAACTTTAAAATAGAAACAATCATAAAATATAATGGAAGATCTGTTTATTTAATAGCATATAAGCCTAAAACTACTGTCGTAAATATAACAGCAAAAGGTTATTTATATGTTGATACAGAATCGTATGCTCTTGTTAAGGAAGAAGTTAGTGTTCAAAATGAACTTCATAAAAATTCTAATAATTCCCCAAGATGGTATGAGTATGGTGGAAGTATTAATATTCACTACAAACAATTTAATAATAAATGGTATTTGCAAAGCGTGGTATCCGCAAAGCGTGGTTATGATAAAGCAATTTCAGATACGGTATTACTTACTTTTGAATATATCACTACAAAAATAGACACCACCAACGTAAAACCCTTTCCTAAAAAGGAAAGACTACGGTATAGAAATGTGCTTGTAAACAAAATTGATAACAAAGACCCCAATTTTTGGGAAAATTATAATATTCTCGCTGAAACAGAAGAATTAAAACGATTCTTTAGAGAAGAGAGCAAGCGATAATTTGGACTAATTTTGAATCAACTCTATTTTTGTAAAGTCAAGTCTAAGGCTTGGCAATATAGTAAATTTTTATTTTTAATTAAATTAATTTTGAAATTATGTCTAAATTAAAATTAGAACGCTATGGCGTTCAAGAATTGAGTTCGGAGGAACTTAAAAGTATCGTAGGCGGGTCATGGCTAAATAGAGCTTGGGGAAACATTAAAAATTGGTTTTCAGATACTTTTGGAGGCGGGGGTAGCTGGAGTGATGCTTGTCCTTGCCTAATGGATAGAAATACGGCAGATTTTATGAATGTGCCATATTAAAATGTTCCATCTAACTTTAATATACCTTTATTTAAAAATAAGAAAAGTGATGAAATACAATATATATAGTGGTAAGTTTTTAAAGTTCTTTTTTAATAAACATTTACTAAAGTTATATTTAAACTTATGCTTTATGTTTATTTTATTGCTTTTCTTAAGTTTAGAGATTCGTTCTCAGTCTTTTATTGAAATTGGAGGACATATTACAGATAAACAAACCAAAGAATCTATCCCTTATGCCCATGTTTATTTGGAAAATACAAGCATTGGTACGGTTTCTAATTCAGAGGGTTATTATATTCTAAAAATTGATTCCAGTCAAAATTATAAAAGTCTTATTGTTTCTTGTATAGGTTATAATAATGCAAAAGTTAATTTAGAAAATAATTTGAGAGACAGTCTAAACGTAATTTTAAGCATTAGCCCTACAATACTTAAAGAAGTTATTGTTACACCTGGCGGAGCAGTAGAAATTATAAAAAAAGCTATTAAAAGAATACCCAATAATTATTCGACAAAGCCCGTATATTTAGTTGGTTTTTATAGAGAAGTAAAAACTGCTCTAAATACAGGACCTTTATATGTTTTAGAAGTTTTATTAAAAACGTATAAAGAGTCTTATCTAATAGCCTCATCTAATAAAAAAAGAAAAATACGTATGCTCAAAAGTAGAAAAAAAACCTTAGAGCATGTAGGAATCAAGTTTAATGGAGGAATCTATTCTAGTTTTGGAAATGATATTATTGCAAAAAAAGATAAGTTTTTTTCAAAAGTAATTACTTATAATTTAAAAGAAATCACAAGGTATAATGAACGTGAAGTTTATGTAATTACTTATTTATCAGATTTTTCTAAAGGATATATATACGTTGATACAAAATCTTTTGCTATTACTAAATTAAATACTGTATATACAAAGAGAGGTATAAAAAATAGAAATGAACAAGCCCAAAATATTAATCTTGAATGGTATAATGGGAGTGTTGAAAGTGATTATAAACTTTTTAATGGAAAATGGTATTTGCAAAATATAATTGTAAAGTCAACAGCTTATGATAAATTGCTTTTAGATACAATATCAGCGACTAGTGAATATATTACAACCCTAATAGATACTGTCAAGGTAAAACCATTTTCTAAAAGAGCTAAAAAGGGTGGAATAAAATATAAAGATCCTCTCATGGATAAAATTTACAATAATGACCCTAACTTTTGGGAAAACTATAATATTCTCGCTGAAACAGAAGAATTAAAACGATTCTTTAGAGAAGAGAGCAAACGATAATTTGGACTAATTTTGAATCAACTTTATTTTTGTAAAGTCAAGTCTAAGGCTTGGCAATATAGTAAATTTTTATTTTTAATTAAATTAATTTTGAAATTATGACTAAATTAAAATTAGAACGCTATGGCGTTCAAGAATTGAGTTCGGAGGAACTTAAAAATGTGGAAGGTGGGCTGGTTGGTACTTTACTTGCTTTTGCAATTGTATGGGGACTAACCGTAGCCTTTCCTTTTGAACTTTATTAATATATAATTAAGATGCTTCCTCATATAATATTATATCAGTGTTTAGTGAGGAAGTTTTTTGTTCTTTACTGGAAAAAATTTAAGTATAGCAAGCTATTTTTATCTTAGAAACGGTCATTTTCAAAATCAACAAATTAAAACCTCCTAAAAATCCTTTTTCAAGTGGCGCGACTAAATAATAAAATCTAAATGATTTCTTTTTATCCATACTATCTGAATCTGAAAATAAAAATATTTTTTACTTTTATCAAAGAAGTAGGATATTTTATTTCGCTAATTGCTTTCGCAATCAGTTTTCTTTTTTTTTATTTAGCTGTATCTAATATAAGCCTTTTACCTAATTCGCATATAGCTCTTGCATTATTTATTTTTCTAATTTTCTATGCTATTGACCAGAACAGAAAGGATATTGTTTTTCTTAAAACCCTTACAAATCGCTATAAAATACTCTTACTATTTGAGTATACCCTTTTATCAATTCCATTTTTTTGCTTTCTAATTGTTACAGAAAAATACAGAGTTATACCTATTTTTTATATGCTTATAGCTCTTAATACTTTCTTACCTCGTTATAAATTAAAAACTATACGGTTAAATATGAGTTCTCTAATTTACCCTAAAGATGCTTTTGAATGGTTATCTGGTTTACAAAGGGTTTGGTTATGGATATTTTTGAATATTGTTTTTATTGTTGTTCTAATTATTTTAGCAAATAAAATTGCAATTTTATTTGCTTTCACAATCTTTCTAATAACCACAGCAACTTTTTACGATTTGTTGGAAAATAAATATTGGATATGGGTCTATCCGTTATCCGCTAAGAACTTTTTGTTTAAAAAAATAAAACATATTTTTAAGGTTGGATTTGGATTTTGGTTTATCGCCTCAATTTTATTCTTATCAATAGTTGGAAACTTACCTTTGTACGCCTTAATAATCTTAGCTTATTTTACAACTATTTCAAACATTTGTTTGATAAAGTATGCCTATTATCAAGTTGCTTTAGGAGTTAAAATTTTTCAAATAATTATCATTGCTTTAGGTTTAGCAACTTATACAAATCCGATATTTGTTATTGTTCAAATCTTTTTATTTTGCTATTTATTCATAAAAGCCAGAAATAATTTAAAATTGATATTATGTTGATTCAAATAGATAATTTGAGCAAGTCATATTATACCAAAAAAGTACTTTCTAATATTAACACAAATTTTGAAAGTAACAAAATACATGGTATTGTTGGTGAAAATGGGGCGGGAAAAACAACTTTATTTCACTGTTTAACAAGTTTAACAAAATACGAAGGAAAAATAATGTTTGAAAAAACCCAAGATCCAAAAAATATAACTGGCTTTTTGCCCGCAGAACTTTATTTTTATCCCCGTATAACAGGAAAGCAGTATATAGAATTTTGTTTAAAAGCCCGAAATCAAAATCTTAAACAATTAAAAGAATGGAATGATATATTTGATTTACCTTTGGATGAATATGCTGAAAATTATTCCACAGGAATGAAAAAGAAGCTGGCTATAATGGCTATATTATTGCAAGAAAATCAGCTATTTATATTAGATGAACCGTTTAATGGTGTTGATCTAATTTCTAATATGACTCTAAGCAAAATATTTCAAAAACTAAAAGAGCAAGGCAAAACAATTATTCTTTCATCTCATATATTATCCTCATTAACCGATATATGTGATAAAATATATCATTTAAAAAATGGCAATATTAAAACTGAATATACCAAGGATTTATTTGGCACAATAGAAACAGATATACTAAAAAATACGCTTAATTCAAAACAAATTATATTAGATAATATATTGTAATTATTTACACTTATGCCCACCCAAAAACAAATTTTCCCATCCGAAATACTGGAGTATAGCAGCGAAGTTCATTTTGCGCGGCACAGTAAAAGTAGCCAGATTATTTATATCACCGTGCTTTTGGTAGTTGTGGGAGCTTTTGTCGCTTTGCCCTTTGTATATGTGGATATTAGTGTTCGGGCTTTGGGTATGGTAACCTCTTCTCAAAATAAAACCGAACTCTATATGCCCGTCTCTGCGCAGGTTAAAGAAGTTTTTATTCAAGAAAATCAATCTGTTAGAGAAGGTGAAACCTTACTCACGCTTTATATGCCCAGTCTATCGGAACAAATGCGTTACGCCAGCGAAAATATGTTGGTTTTAGCCGGTTTTATTGGAGATTTAGAAAAATTGGGGCAACTGGATTCGGCAAGCTTGTTAAAAGGCGATCTCGTTTTAAAAACCAAACTCTACCAACAAGAATATGTTCACCTATTTGAACAACTTTGAAGAGCATTTTTTATATTTTTTCAAAATAAATGTGCACGGTGGTTTTGCTATATATTACAATTTAAAGATTATGGAAATTACCCAATTTAATCAGCTGAATCTTGATAAATTATACACGTACACAGATTATTTATCTTGGAAATTTGAGGAGCGGGTGGAGTTGCTGAAAGGCAAGATTTTTAAGATGGCCGCTCCAAATAGAGCGTGTTTTGCGATAAAAGTAAATTGGACAAACGTGGGGCAAAGGGTGCCCCTGATTTGGTAGTGGAAATTATATCTCCCGGAAATTCAAAAAGAGACCAAAAAGATATATCGATGAACTTAACGGGTCTTTTTACCGAATATAGCAACGTTCAATCAGTCACTTTTGAAGAGCTTCAATTTGAGTTAAAAACTATTTTTGATTTTTAGTTAAGTATCATATCCAATATTACAGTTTTTAAAGTCAAAAAGTGAAAGTTCTTTAGTGGTTTATTCATTCATATATTTGATAATGCATTAATTACTATTCACAAATTATCATTCATCACTTATCATTTCATCATTGAAAAATTCAAGTTATAGTTGGAGAAAGTGGTAGTGGAAAAAGCACTATTGCTGCTTTACTTCAAAATATTTATCCAATTCAATCAGGTCATATTCTGATTGATAAATACCATATTCAAGATATTTCTCCCGAAAGCCTGCAAAAATTCATTGGTGTTGTTCCCCAAGAAATTGATTTATTTGCCGGTAGTCTTATAGAGAATATTGCTCTTGGTGATTATGAGCCTGATTTGGTTAAAATTGCCCAAATATGTGAAGATCTCGGATTAACCAATTTTATAGATAGCCTTCCCAACCGTTTATACACTTATATTGGGGAAAATGGCGTTAATCTTTCGGGTGGGCAAAAACAACGCTTTGCTATTGCTAGAGCCTTGTATAAAAATCCTGAAATTCTAATTTTAGACGAAGCAACTTCAGCTTTGGATAGTATTTCAGAAAAATATGTCCACAAAATCATTAAAAACCTTAAAAATCAACAAAAAACCATTATTATTATAGCCCACCGCATACGCACCGTTTTAAATGCTGATAAAATTGTGGTTTTAAAAAACGGGAAATTAGTTGAAGAAGGTACCCATAACAATCTCATTCATAATCGGTCTATTTATTACGATCTATGGCAAGAACAAACTATTAATCTAATGGATCCTATACTATAGTTGTACTATATAGTTATTTAATGTACAATAATTTGGTAAAATAGTCAAAATAAATATAAAATTTTGATATAAATATTTTTTCAAAAGGCCTACTGGTGCCAGTAATTTTACTTAATATTGCCATTATGAGATATTTAGTCTCTGGTAAAAATTATTCTTTTATACTTCAAATGTACAGCTTTATAGCCCTTTTTTAACTAATACTATTTCAAATTATTTATACTTTTAGGTATTTAAATTAAATATTTGATAAATTAACTCATTCACTATCTTTTTATAAGAAAACTCTATAATTTAAACCTCCAGAAATCTTTTATTCTTAACCTATGTTATTCTCTTATAAACTATAAAATATAAGATAATTCATATTTTTTCTATTTATATTAATAAGATTATGAACAAGTATACACTTCTACTTTTAGGCTTATTCATAGGGCTCTCTGGATTTAAAGATACTCCATTAACTTCTAACAAAGGCAATAAATCTAATCTTCAGTTAGGAGAAAAATATACTTATCTCTGCCGCATGGGCTTTGTAAATGCTGGTAAAGCTACGGTTCTTTTAGATACTAAAATGTACAAAATAAATAACTATTCTTGTGCTAAAGTAATGGTAAAAGGTTGGACGATTGGTGCTGTAGATTTCTTTTATGATGTTGAAGATAAATGGATAACTTATATCGATACTAAACAAATGATTCCTCGCAAATTTATTCGAAACATCAAAGAAAATAATTATAAACTCCAAGAAGAAACTATTTATCATCAAAAATCTAAAAAGGCAAGACTTAGACAATATTATCCCAATTGTAATCAAGGCAAAGGTTGTGCAAAAAAGAAAAGTTTCCCCATTACCGCCAATGCACAAGATATGGTTAGTTCTTATTATTATTTAAGAACAATAAATTTTGATAATATGAAAAAAAACCAAAGTTTTTTTGTCAATATGGTTTACGAAGATACTGTTTATCACCTTGAATTATTCTATATGGGAAAAGAAGTTATTTCTACAAAATTTGGAAAAATAAAATCCTTTATCGTCTCTCCAAAAATGCCTGAAAATAAACTTTTTTCCGGTAAAAATCCCATCAAAATTTGGATTTCTAATGATGCTAATAAAGTCCCTTTACGTTGTAAAGCAAAATTAGTAGTAGGTAGTATTATTATAGAACTTACCAATTATAAAAATACAAAAGAAAAATTTCGGTTCTATTAAGAAAATAGAAAAGTTAAACACTTTTTTAACTAAATTTGTGAAAATTTGGAACAATACAAAATACTAAAAACCAATAAATTAAATATATAAAAATATAAATACTTGATTACCAATATATTAAATAATAACTATTGTTGTCATAATAAAAAAATATAATTTATGTTTATCAGATCTAAGTTTCAGATTTTTCTTTTTGTTTCCTTATTTTTTTTTTTCCTGTTTTAGCTCAAGAAAGTGTCCACAACTATCTTAATGATAGTACTTTACTTTCCGAAGTTACTATTACCCATTCTAAAATTCCTATACCCACACGTCACACCATTAGGTCAGTACAAATTATCACCCAAGAGGATATAAAACGAAGCACTTGGCAAGATTTATCGCAGGTTTTACAAGGACAAGCTGGATTAATTGTTAATGGTGCTAATTCAAATCCAGGCTCTATTAAATCTATTTTTACACGTGGTGCAGGTTCAGAATTTACACTCATTTTAATAGATGGTTTAGCCTTAAATGACCCTACAAATGCAGGAAGTAATTTTGATATACGGGCTTTACCTTTAGAACAAATAGAACGTATAGAAATATTAAAAGGTAGTCAGTCTACACTTTATGGCTCCGATGCTTTGGCAGGTGTTATTAATATTATTACTAAAAAAGGTGCTGATAAAGAAAATAATTTTAATGTTTTTGGGAAAATTGGGTACGGAGCTTTTAATACCTTTAATTCTAACATAGGTCTACGAGGCGATTTAAAAATTTTGGATTATAATTTATCTTATCAAAGGTTTTCTACTGATGGGCTTAGTGAAGCTGAAAAACCTACTAATAACCAAGATTTTGATAATGATGGTTATGTCCAAAATGCCTATCAGGTTAACTTAGGATTTAAGCCTAATAAAAAAATTAGAATTCACCCTTTTTTACGGTACAATATTTTTGAGGGTGAATTTGATTCTGGTGCTTTTTCAGATGATCCAGATGATAACTATGAAATTAAACTTTTAAATACAGGACTAAAAGGGGAATTAATGCTCGATAAATTTTATCTATCGGCAAACTATGTTTTCACAGACACGGATAGAACCTTTAGATTTCAGAATATGACAGATATATCTAGAAGTCTTTTTAAAGGTCAATTTAATAATATTGATATTTTTGGAAATTACAGTTTTAGCGATAAAATTCAGCTATTAGGTGGTATAAATAACCAATATTCAGTTAGTTCTGATCTCGGAGATGCTGTATCTATTCATGAATCTACAAATTTATTTAGCCCATATTTGAATGTATTGATTCAAAATTTAGGAGGTTTTTATTTAGAATTAGGAGGAAGATATAATAATCATAATTTATACGGTAAGAACTTTGTTTATAATACTTCAGCTGCTTATAACTATAAAAACCATAAATTGCTTATCGCTTATACCACAGGTTTTAAAGCTCCAACTTTATATCAACTTTATGGACCTTTTGGACTTGGGAATGATGAACTTAATCCTCAAACTAGTAAAAGTTTTGAAGCTGGTTGGCAGGGAAATGTATTGAATGATAAATTACAACTTAGAGCTGTTTATTTTAAAAGAAATATTGAAAATTTAATCACTTTTAATTCACTTTTTAACTATACCAATCAAGGTCAGCAAAAAAATGAAGGTGTTGAAGTGACTGTAGATATAAACCTAAAGAAATGGCATATTTCTGGAAACTATAATTTTGTAACAGGAAAAGACTTATTACGTGTACCTAAACATAATTTTTCTTTTAATTACGGCTACCAAATCACATCTGAATGGGCTGTAGGTTTACAGATTCACTACTTTGACCGTAGAACAGACCGTTTTTTTAATAATACAACTTTTATGGTTGATGAGGTTATTTTAGATTCGTATTTTCTACTCAATTTTCATTCTCATTATAGCTTATGGAATAAAAAACTAACCACTTTTTTAGATGTAAAAAACTTAACTAATACTAAATATAATGAACTTGCCGGCTATAGCACTCTACCTATTAATTTACATGGAGGAATACGATTTAATTTTTAAGTTTTTAGTCTAAAATTAAGATGGTGGTGTCAGTAGTTAGGATTATTTTTTAAACTAATATCAGATAATTACAATTTCAACCAAAAGTTGTGAATTATTGAAAATTATAAAGTATAATCTAATGCTTCAAAAAACGATCAAAAATAGGACAATATTTTGCAGAGATAATCTCGATATTTTACAAAATATTAATTCCGATACTATAGACCTTATTTATTTGGATCCACCATTTAATAAGAAGAAAGTTTTCACGGCACCAATTGGCAGTAGTGCTGAAGGGGCGAGTTTTAAAGATTATTTTCGTGAGGAAGATGTTAAAGATGAGTGGTTACAGACCATAAAAGAGGATCGTATAGAGTTGTATAATTTTTTAAATGGAGTCAAAAATATAAATAGTAATAAATACTATCTTTATAACTACTGTTATTTGTCTTATATGGCGATTCGATTAATGGAAATGCAGCGCATCTTAAAAGATACAGGAAGCCTGTATTTCCATTGTGACCCAACGATGAGCCATTATATTAAATTATTGATGGATATTATTTTTGGAGAAAAGAATTTTAGAAATGAGATTATTTGGAATTATTATAATAAAATGCCAACAGGTGGAAAAGTGCTTGATAAGCAACATGATATAGTATTTCATTACAGTAAAAATATTGAGTATGTCATAAATAAAGTTGAGGAAAAAAAAGAAAATCCTAAACCCATTGCTTTAAGAAAAAAAGTAAAAGGTAAGGAAGTAAAAATAAAAGATGAAAAAGGAAATTACATATATAAGACTTTTGAAAATAAAAAAATTAGTGATGTTTGGAAATTACCCATTATTTCAGGAAAAGAGCGCACAGGCTATCCCACTCAAAAACCTCTCGCTTTACTCGAAAGAATCATCAAAGCGAGCAGCAATAAAGGCGATATGATTTTAGATCCTTTTTGTGGCTGTGCCACAACCTGTATTGCTGCTGAAAAATTAGGTCGGCAATGGATTGGTATTGATGTTTCTTATAAAGCTTTTGATTTAGTACGGCAACGCTTAAACAAAGAAATAAGAGGCGAACAAGAAAATGGGCAAAGAGATCTTTTAAACTATGATAAAGAGGTTTATTTTACAACTACAGCACCCAAACGAACAGATAGTAAGGGCGAAAACAGCTTAAAAAAATATGTTTATATCATATCTAATCCGAAATACAAAAATTTATATAAGGTAGGAATTGCCAAAGACTATAAAGCCCGATTAAATAGTTATCAAACTTCCGATCCTTATAGAAGCTATAAATTAGAATATAAAATACTTACACCTTTGTTTAGAGCAATTGAAAAACATATTCATGATACTTTTGAGAATATGTTTGAATGGGTAAAAGCAGATTTACAAGAGATGATTAAAGAAATTGAAAATTATAAAGTATAATCTAATGCTTCAAAAAACGATCAAAAATAGGACAATATTTTGCAGAGATAATCTCGATATTTTACAAAATATTAATTCCGATACTATAGACCTTATTTATTTGGATCCACCATTTAATAAGAAGAAAGTTTTCACGGCACCAATTGGCAGTAGTGCTGAAGGGGCGAGTTTTAAAGATTATTTTCGTGAGGAAGATGTTAAAGATGAGTGGTTACAGACCATAAAAGAGGATCGTATAGAGTTGTATAATTTTTTAAATGGAGTCAAAAATATAAATAGTAATAAATACTATCTTTATAACTATTGTTATTTGTCTTATATGGCGATTCGATTAATGGAAATGCAGCGCATCTTAAAAGATACAGGAAGCCTTTATTTCCATTGTGACCCAACGATGAGCCATTATATTAAATTATTGATGGATATTATTTTTGGAGAAAAGAATTTTAGAAATGAGATAGTGTGGTACTATTATAACAAATACTCTAGTGGAAAAAAAATATTTGCCAAAAACTACGATCAGATATTTTTCTATTCAAAATCTGAAGAGTATTTTTTTGTGCCTCAAAGAGAGAAAAGAAATAAACCTAAAAAACAATTACTAAGAGAAAATATAAATGGAATCTTAAAGAAAATAAAAAAGATGAGCATGGTAAGGTAATGCATAGGGTCGTATACGATAAAAAAATAGATGCTACATGGATTATCCCCTGCCTACAATATGCTAATAAAGAATATGTTGGCTATCCCACTCAAAAACCTCTCGCTTTACTCGAAAGAATCATCAAAGCGAGCAGCAATAAAGGCGATATGATTTTAGATCCTTTTTGTGGCTGTGCCACAACCTGTATTGCTGCTGAAAAATTAGGTCGGCAATGGATTGGTATTGATGTTTCTTATAAAGCTTTTGATTTAGTACGGCAACGCTTAAACAAAGAAATAAGAGGCGAACAAGAAAATGGGCAAAGAGATCTTTTAAACTATGACAAAGAGGTTTATTTTACAACTACAGCACCTAAACGAACAGATAGTAAGGGCGAAAACGGCTTAAAAAAATATGTTTATATCATATCTAATCCGAAATACAAAAATTTATATAAGGTAGGAATTGCCAAAGACTATAAATCCCGATTAAATAGTTATCAAACTTCCGATCCTTATAGAAGCTATAAATTAGAATATAAAATACTTACACCTTTGTTTAGAGCAATTGAAAAACATATTCATGATACTTTTGAGAATATGTTTGAATGGGTAAAAGCAGATTTACAAGAGATGATTAAAGAAATTGAAAATTATAAAGTATAATCTAATGCTTCAAAAAACGATCAAAAATAGGACAATATTTTGCAGAGATAATCTCGATATTTTACAAAATATTAATTCCGATACTATAGACCTTATTTATTTGGATCCACCATTTAATAAGAAGAAAGTTTTCACGGCACCAATTGGCAGTAGTGCTGAAGGGGCAAGTTTTAAAGATTATTTTCGTGAGGAAGATGTTAAAGATGAGTGGTTACAGACCATAAAAGAGGATCGTATAGAGTTGTATAATTTTTTAAATGGAGTCAAAAATATAAATAGTAATAAATACTATCTTTATAACTACTGTTATTTGTCTTATATGGCGATTCGATTAATGGAAATGCAGCGCATCTTAAAAGATACAGGAAGCCTGTATTTCCATTGTGACCCAACGATGAGCCATTATATTAAATTATTGATGGATATTATTTTTGGAGAAAAGAATTTTAGAAATGAGATAGTGTGGTACTATTATAACAAATACTCTAGTGGAAAAAAAATATTTGCCAAAAACTACGATCAGATATTTTTCTATTCAAAATCTGAAGAGTATTTTTTTGTGCCTCAAAGAGAGAAAAGAAATAAACCTAAAAAACAATTACTAAGAGAAAATATAAATGGAATCTTAAAAAATAAAAAAGATGAGCATGGTAAGGTAATGCATAGGGTCGTATACGATAAAAAAATAGATGCTACATGGATTATCCCCTGCCTACAATATGCTAATAAAGAATATGTTGGCTATCCCACTCAAAAACCTCTCGCTTTACTCGAAAGAATCATCAAAGCGAGCAGCAATAAAGGCGATATGATTTTAGATCCTTTTTGTGGCTGTGCCACAACCTGTATTGCTGCTGAAAAATTAGGTCGGCAATGGATTGGTATTGATGTTTCTTATAAAGCTTTTGATTTAGTACGGCAACGCTTAAACAAAGAAATAAAAGGCGAACAAGAAAATGGGCAAAGAGATCTTTTAAACTATGACAAAGAGGTTTATTTTACAACTACAGCACCTAAACGAACAGATAGTAAGGGCGAAAACAGCTTAAAAAAATATGTTTATATCATATCTAATCCGAAATACAAAAATTTATATAAAGTAGGAATTGCCAAAGACTATAAAGCCCGATTAAATAGTTATCAAACTTCCGATCCTTATAGAAGCTATAAATTAGAATATAAAATACTTACACCTTTGTTTAGAGCAATTGAAAAACATATTCATGATACTTTTGAGAATATGTTTGAATGGGTAAAAGCTGATTTACAAGAGATGATTAAAGAAATTGAAAATTATAAAGTATAATCTAATGCTTCAAAAAACGATCAAAAATAGGACAATATTTTGCAGAGATAATCTCGATATTTTACAAAATATTAATTCCGATACTATAGACCTTATTTATTTGGATCCACCATTTAATAAGAAGAAAGTTTTCACGGCACCAATTGGCAGTAGTGCTGAAGGGGCAAGTTTTAAAGATTATTTTCGTGAGGAAGATGTTAAAGATGAGTGGTTACAGACCATAAAAGAGGATCGTATAGAGTTGTATAATTTTTTAAATGGAGTCAAAAATATAAATAGTAATAAATACTATCTTTATAACTACTGTTATTTGTCTTATATGGCGATTCGATTAATGGAAATGCAGCGCATCTTAAAAGATACAGGAAGCCTGTATTTCCATTGTGACCCAACGATGAGCCATTATATTAAATTATTGATGGATATTATTTTTGGAGAAAAGAATTTTAGAAATGAGATTGTTTGGTGTTATTCTGGACCTACTAATGTAAAAAATAGGTTTCCAAAAAAACACGATTATATTTTATTTTATGCAAAAGACTCAAATACTAGCTTCAACACACAATATATGAAACATAAAAGTGGGATTCATAATAAAGGAACCGTTTTTGGAAAAAGAGATGGAGATACAACAAAACTTAAACAAAGAGAACAAATAGGTAAACCAATTGAAGATTGGTGGGTCGATATTAGTTCAGGAGCACATATTAGTATAAAAGAACGCACAGGCTATCCCACTCAAAAACCTCTCGCTTTACTCGAAAGAATCATCAAAGCGAGCAGCAATAAAGGCGATATGATTTTAGATCCTTTTTGTGGCTGTGCCACAACCTGTATTGCTGCTGAAAAATTAGGTCGGCAATGGATTGGTATTGATGTTTCTTATAAAGCTTTTGATTTAGTACGAGAACGTCTAAATAAAGAAATAAGAGGCGAACAAGAAAATGGGCAAAGAGATCTTTTAAACTATGACAAAGAGGTTTATTTTACAACTACAACACCTAAACGAACAGATAGTAAGGGCGAAAACAGCTTAAAAAAATATGTTTATATCATATCTAATCCGAAATACAAAAATTTATATAAGGTAGGAATTGCCAAAGACTATAAAGCCCGATTAAATAGTTATCAAACTTCCGATCCTTATAGAAGCTATAAATTAGAATATAAAATACTTACACCTTTGTTTAGAGCAATTGAAAAACATATTCATGATACTTTTGAGAATATGTTTGAATGGGTAAAAGCTGATTTACAAGAGATGATTAAAGAAATTGAAAATTATAAAGTATAATCTAATGCTTCAAAAAACGATCAAAAATAGGACAATATTTTGCAGAGATAATCTCGATATTTTACAAAATATTAATTCCGATACTATAGACCTTATTTATTTGGATCCACCATAAAGCGAAATCATTTTAGATTAAGAGCTGGTATAGAACCTATTATCAGTCACTTAAAGCAAGATTAAGATAGCTGATGTAGTCAATGCTACAATGGCTTGCGCAGCTTTTAATTTTCAAAAATGGATGAACCTAAAAAATACTTAAAAATTAAAAGGCAAAACCTTTTTTAAGGGACGACTAAGTATAGGTTTGGCGCTTTATATGCAGGCTATAAAAACTATAGAATTGGAAGAAACTCTAAAGGCATAAGGCATGCTATTCAAAATAATTTTCATGATCTAAAGTTTATCAAATCTCTGTGGTTTAAAAGGTTAGACGATATTTTTCCACCAAAATTTTATTCAGGTACTTATAAAACAAATCAACATTCATTATGGGAGTAAACAAACTTAGCAATACTATTTTTATTTTGGAAACAACTATTTTCAAAATTTAACACATTAAAAACCTCCAAAAAACCTTTTTATTTAAATGAAGTAATATATTGAAAATAAAACCAGTGGTATTTAATAATACTAATACTTTGGAAAAAGTTAGAAAAAAAAAGAATTATTTATTTACTTGAGCTTGTTATTTAATAATTTATTACAATATTTATAAAATCAATACTTTAGAAATTTCTAATAGACTTGCCCGGATTTGATAATCAATCAAATAAAAAAGTTGTTTTTATAAAAAATTGTTAATTAACAACTTATAAAAAACGATATTATATTATAGTGAAAGTTTAAAGGTTTTTCAAAGAGATCAAGTAAAATTTAGAGTATACATATATTTTTAATTTATATTTATTAAGTTGATAATCAAATATTTATACTATATTAGTTTTTTTCATTAAATTCAGTACCAAAAAATCAAAATTACATAATATATTGATTATCAAAACAATTCAAGTCTAATTATTATAAAATGGAAGGTTGGCAAAAAGTATATAGTACTTCTGATGATATACGTATTGAGATTATTAAAGGTGTTCTTACAAGTAAAGATATTCAGACAATTAGTCTGAATAAAAAAGATAGAGTATATAATAATTTTGGAGAAATAGAAATTTATGTTAGGCCTAGTCAAGTTATCAAAGCTTTAAAAATTATAAAAAATGAGATCTTATTTGAATAGAAGTTCTGAACTAAAAAAGCGAGTTATAGCTGGTTCTATAGGTGGTTTTATCTTAATTAGTGCTGTTTTGTATGGCGAATGGACTTATTTTGGAGTGTTTTTTTTTATTTGTCTATTTTCTTTGAGGGAATTTTACAAAATTGTCAGCTTAAATAATAACCTACCCTTAAAAACTTACGGTACTATAAACGGGGTCTTCCTTTTTAGTTTAAGTTTTCTTATTGAAAAAAATATACTACCTCCAAAATATTATCTGCTTATGTCCATTAGCTTATCGGCTATTTATATGATAAAACTTTATATCAAGCGCGATAAAAGACCTTTCTTAAACATTGGTTTTACTTTCTTAGGTATTGCCTATGTTGCTATACCTTTTTCATTGCTTAATGTGGCTATTTTTAGTAATAATTATTACAATTATGAAATTTTAATCGGCTTTTTATTTATTCTTTGGGCAAGTGATACAGGTGCTTTTTTCGCAGGCAAATATTTAGGTAAACGAAAATTATTTGCTCGTGTGTCACCCAAAAAAACATGGGAAGGCAGTATAGGAGGCAGTATAGTAGCTTTAGTAGTTACTTTTCAAATATCCCATTATTTTTCAGTTATTCCTGTTTGGCAATGGTTTGTAGTTGCTACTATTATTATTATTGCTGGTACTTATGGAGATTTAGTAGAATCCTTACTTAAACGAAGTATTATGATTAAAGATTCAGGGAATAGTATTCCCGGACACGGGGGCTTTTTAGACCGCTTTGATGGTTTATTAATTGCTTCACCCCTTATCATTGCTTTTATCGAATTAATTAAATAGATGCTTATTAAGTTATAAAGTCAATACTTCGAAAGGTTAAAAGTTTTGTTCACTATAAGTTTAATTATAATCAGCAATGAAATTTATTTTAAATATTTTACAAAATTTTTATTTTATTAGTTCTGTGTGTTTTGGAATATGGATTTGTTTTTTTGATACTAATAATATTTTAAATCAGATGAGTTTATCCGAAAAATATCATGAGTTTAAAGCTGAAAAGATATATTATACCAAAGAAATCGAATCTTTAAACTTACGTTTAAAAAAACTTGAAGATGTCTATTATCTTAAAAAATTAGCACGGGAGAAATATGATTTCAAAAAAAAAGGTGAAGATGTTTATTTAATTCGAGAAATAGATGGAAAATAAACCAACTCAGCACGGAAAACAGATTAATGTACCTACAGAAACAAATAAAAATAATACAAATCATTCTGATTCAGATCATTCAGAGTATGATCAAACTTCACTGAATCAAGAGTTTCAACCTAACCTCATTCACAAAAAAGAAGATCCGGATTTAGAAACAACTAAGCCCAAAAATAGCCCTCGCACATTCAGCCCTAAATTGATTCGTATTATTCACCAAACTGAATTTTCATTTTTCAAAAAATGGATTATTGTAATAAGTGCTGCTGCCATTATTGCCTTACTTATAAGCTTATGGCATTTAATTAACTTTAAAGCTATATTTAATATTTCTCAACGTAATTCACCTATATTTTTACTTGTTATTGTACTTGGTCTATTGGTCTTTCAGTTAATATCGCGGTATTTTTTTCCTTCAAAAACAACAAATCAAGAAGATGCTGAAACTAAAACTAATGCTCATGAACAATTTAGTAGTTTATGCACTATAACCTTAATCCTATACCTGACAATTATTCCTGTTAGAATAGTTTTGTATAATTCCACTATAGGTATTCATTTTATACTTTTGATTATTATCGTTTATAATATAGTAGAAACTATTAGAATACGTTATTTTTTGGCTACGGTTTTTAGCCTATTTAATAGTCAAATTATTTTATTTGGCTATACACTCTATTATGGCTATTTGTCTTATTTTTATCTTATTTTTATAAGCTCTATTGGTTTGTATATTGCCTTGACTTATTATCAAAAAAATCTAATTTTTCTTATTTTAGGTTATCTTTTAGTCATTTTAGCCAATCTTTTTAGCTTTCTCTTGCCCGAATTTTGGAACTATTCTTTTATTTTAATTATTACTTTTTTAAGTCTTGCCCATTTTCATTTTTTATTATGGTTTAAAGTAGCAGCTTTAGATAGTATTTTAATTTGGTTAACTAGTATTTTGATACAAGGTTTGTATCTTTTTTATGTTTTTCAAAACTTATTTATCCCTTATTTGTGTTTTCTCAGCTTATTTTCTTTGACTTATTTAACTGTTATTTACTATTTCAAATTTCACAGAAAATTCAATCATATCATTTATATTTTAACCTATATTTTTATTATTCCACTTCTGTGTTTAACATTTTACCTTAATTTTTATGCCCAAAATATTGCTTTATCTTTTTTGCTTATAAGTATAGGTTATTTTTCCTATTTAACTGATAACGAATACTTAAAAAGATGGGTAATGCCTTTACTACTTAGTCAGTTTTTATTTTTTATTACCAATTTTTACACTACAGATAGTATTTTTATCAAATTAATCTATTTTGGGTTTAATTTAGGGATTTTACTTATCCATTATAAAATTACACTTTGGATTAGCAAACAAATAGATAAAGATTATGGGTTTGAAATTTGGCGAATGACTTTACCTACTTTTTCCAATACCGTTAAAATTTTGATTTTCATATTAATGTTAACTTTTTTATATCAAACCTTACAAACCTATCCTATTTATAATCAAGTCAACTATTTTATTTATGATTGTTATGCTGGTCTTTGGCTCACTTATATATATAGTTTATATGGACGCGATAAGGTTATTATAGAAATTTATTCTCAAGCACTACTCTCTTCTAAAGAAAAGTTAGAAAATTATAAAAAAAGATTGGAATCTTTTGAGAAGGTATATGATAAACAGATAATTAAAGAACGTTTTAATCTTATTAGAGTTTTAGTTTTTGGCTTTTTATTATCTATTGTAGTGTTAAAAATATACTTTATCTTAAATTTAGAGCAAGCAACAGAGACTGGTTTTATATTATATTTACTCCATTCTGCCTTTAGTTTTTCTTTTATTATTTTAGATGGTTATTTTATTGAAAGTCTAAGTGACAAGAAAAAAACGTATTTCCGTTATATGCTAATCCTTTTAGTTGGTTTTATTTTTATTTATTTAAGTATTGACAGCTATCTTCTATATAAATATTTTGAATTGCCTTATTTGGGCTATATGGCTGTACGCACTTTGGCTGCCTTAATTGCAGGAGGAAGTATTTTTTATCGAGGATTTATTTATAAAATATCGATTGATAGAATTTTAGGCTCAGGACTTATCTTTATCACCTTACTTATCTTAGTAACAATAGATATATGGTTTTTATCATTTCAAACAAGAATAGTATTTTTGATATTTTCCTTTATATTACTAATTTCTATATCTTTGATTTACAAAAAATTAGGAAAAAATATATTAAAATTTATAGATATTGATATGACTATAAAACCAACTGTTCGTAAATAATAGAAGCATTTTTAGGTATAGCAAAGCTATTTTATTTTTCGAAACATTAAGTTTCAATACCAATAGGTTAGAATCCGAAAAACGCTCTTTTTCAAGTAACCTGAGTACAATTAAAAAGCCTGACTGCATTTTTTTTGTAAAAAAATACATTAATAATACATAATCTCTCTTTTAATAATTTCGTAAGAAAGGTAATTTTTATAGCTCACTCCTCTAATCCAATTGTTTTGGTCATCATACTGATACTTATAAGTGTATTCAACATCAATACTATAATCCGAATTGTAACAATGTTCCATAATCTTAGTTCCTATACTATCATATTTATAAAGCCAAACAGTAGTATCCATTTGAAGTTCATCGTATTTGTTTATTTTTAGGATATTACCTTGTTCATCATACTCATATTCTAATCTAAATAGGCTTACATCATTTTTTAAATAATTATTTTCTTCAGTAATATAGCCCTTACTATTGTATTGGTAAGTTGTTTTTTTGTAAATAAATATAGTATTATGAGCTTCTATGACATGACCTTCATCGTTATATTTATAAATCCAATAATAAGAATCTTTAAATTTTCCATTTGAGCCATAAACATCAATTTCAGTTGGATTTCCTTGATAATCATACTTATAAATCCATTTTTTGCTTAATTTTCTTTTTGAATTGTAGTAATTTTCTTCGATAATATTACCTTCTATATCAAACATCAAATGATACCCACCTTTAAACGACCCTTCAATAATTTTATTAAATTTATCAAGAGCTTGATAAGTAGATTCTTTTATAGACTTAACTTTACCTTGTAACTTTTTGTTTGTTATCCCTTTGGATAAGGAAAGACTAACTAAAACACTAAAAACAAATAGAATTTTTGCCTGCCATGTTCTCATAAGATCTGGCTTTTTATATTAAAAAAAGATTGTAATATGCTGATACATAAAAGAGTATATAAGTTTTTATAATCATTTTTTAAAATTTATAATAGCAAAAATAAAATAGGAAATAATCGTATAATCTATTTGTAACTAAGCAGTTAATTTTTTTAAAATACTCTTTATAGGAGCTCAAATATTGGGACAAAATTAATGATTTATTTAGAAGCAATTAAACAATTTTAGTAACATATTATTTAAAAAATTAATTACAACTAATGCCCATGCATAATAATTATTATTTTTTTAGAAATTTAAGCATTGAACTCAATTTTATTTTAAAAGAAGCTATTCTAAAAGAATGCTTTAGTATGATTAAAGATGAGCTTGTTATGCGTATTTTACTTAAAAATAACGAACAATTATGGATTAAAATATTGTTATTACCCGATACTACTCTATTATCTTTCCCGACTGATTTCTGCCGATCAAAAAGAAACAGTATCAATTTATTTGATGAACTTATCAATAAAAAAATAGTTGGACTTAGTATTTTTGAACAAGAACGCTATATAGGTCTTAACTTTGAAAAAAATTATTTGTTTCTTATTCAGGCTTTTGGAAAAAACAATAACCTCATTTTTTTGAAAAATAATAAGGTAAATAGACTCTTTAAAAAAAATGAAAAATTTGATATGGAAAAATCTCTTCGGGATATAATAAAGATTAGAAAGTCTATATCTTTAAAAAACATTCAAGAATATGGTTATTTAGAAATACTTCCAAGTTTGAATAAAACCATCTTAGACTGGTTCGATAAACGCAAAAATAAAAGTTTTAAAGACTCGGAAAGTTTAGAAAAATGGGAGGCTTTTCAAGTGTTTTTAAAATATATAGAAAAACCAAAATACTATATTGTGCGATTGGATAATAAAATAAAAATGTTGTTTTATCCTTTGGGAGAAATTATTTTAGAAACTAAAAATATTTTAGAAGCTTATACGCGTTTTTTTAATATTTATGTAGTGGATAACCAATTGAAAAATGAGAAAAATAATTTGCTAAAAATTTTTCAAAAAGATTATAATAGAACCCAAAAATACCTATTAAACACTCAAAAAAACCTTAAGAATCTCCAAAGTGAAAACCACTATCGGGTTATGGGAGATATCTTAATGGCTAACTTAAATGAAATCCCTGCTTATAGTTCTGAAGTTAGCTTATTAAATTTTTATACTCAAAAAAACACAACCGTTAAATTAGTACCTCATCTATCGCCTCAAAAAAATGCGGCTAAGTATTACCAGAAAGCTAAAAATGAAAAAATTGCTATTCAAATACTTGAACAAAATATAGCATCTAAAAAAGAATGGCTTTTAAAATTGAAAATTATCCTAAAAGAAATTTCAGACTTCAGAGATTTAAAATCTTTACGTCGTTATACATATTATAAATCTATAAAAACCAATACACAAAAACCTCAACAAACCAAACATGTGCCTTATCGGGAAATTACTTTTGATGGTTTTTTGATATGGATAGGAAAAAGTGCTAAAGATAATGATGAATTGTTAAGGTCTCATAGCCATAAAAATGACCTTTGGCTGCATGCTAAAGATTCTAAAGGCTCTCACGTGATTGTTAAATTAGCTAGTCATAAAGATTATACCAAAAAAATTATAGAAGAGGCCGCAAGCTGGGCAGCAGCCTATTCATCTCGAAAACATGAAAATATTGCGCCTGTAAGCTATTGTTTACGCAAATATGTGCGTAAAAATAAAAATATGGCCATTGGGCAGGTTATCATAGAACGCGAAGAAGTTATTATGGCTGTACCCAAAGAGCGCTAATGTTTATTTCTTTATAGTAATAATCAACACTTTAAAAGTGCCCAAAATTCTTTTTTCAAATGGAATAATGTTAGACACCTTACCGGTCAAGTTGAAATATGTTTTCTATATCTGCGCTTTCATAATCCCTTTTTACAGAAGAATTTTCATCGACAATAGACTCATAATATATTATCTGTTTTTTTCTTTTAACCTCTTGTATGTATTCATTCAAACTAAGTTGTTTCTCTCTTTTGGGTGTTTTAGGAAAATAAATTGGATCAATATCATAAGGTATTTTAACATATCGAACCTTAAAAGCGATTCTTTGATCCAGACTTTTTATTTCCAAAATTAAGCCGGGTAAGCCCCAAAATTTCCAAGGTCCTGTGCTAACAGGTATATCCAGCGTAAACCAAGCTTCATAATCCCTTCCTCTAAAAGACACCGTCGCTTGTCGACAAAAAAACTGTCCGATCTGTTTTTTCCCTTCCAGAATCTTCCAATCTAAATCCGGTAAAGGTTCTTCTATAATATAAAATTCAGTGCTTCTGGCTGATATAGGCGGTATCTCTCGTGTAATCATCTTTCTTTTGGAAAAATTTTTATAGTTTAAGTGCCCCAGTTTATCTTTAAATACCGGATCAGCCCCAGAGTTACTAGGTAATATTTCCATATCATCTTTATGTAACTCCTTTAATTCGGCATCTGTTGCATTTGCTTTATAGAAAAGTTCCGATGTTCTATTGCTTTTTTCCTTATTTTTTTTCTTAAAATATTTATACATAGACTTGTTTTGATCAAAATAAAGATAAGTTTCCGTCATTTGTCCTACTAGATCATTTTCTATATCTGTTTGGCTTTTTACAACCCTCATGTATTTGGCAACACCTTTAATGTCTTGAGCTTGAATTTTTGAAAGAAAAAGAAAGAGAAAAGAAATAAAAAAGTATTTATGCATAATATATTGGTATTTAAATATTTATAAATAAAAAATAAATAGAAATAATAATTTTAGACTATCTAGCCAATTAAATTAAACCCTATTTTTGTATTGTTTTTTCAGTTTTATATCTGGCTTTTGAGCAACTGTTCTTTTAAAACTATAGTAAAAAAAGAGTAAAACCAAGTATAAGAAAAAAATTAAATATAATTCTTAAAAATTTAAGTTTATAAAATAAAAAATTATAATTTGCCAACTGTTTGGCTTTGATAGTTGCAAAACTAAAAAGTCTTTATAAGTTGATAAAATCAGAAAGTTACGATTGGATAAAGGGTTCTCTCAGGAGAATATGGCGGATGAACTTCAAACAAGCCGAACTTCTTAATGCACGTTTGGAAAATGGGGAAACAGAGCTAACTTGGCGTGCTATTGATGATATTGCAAAAATATTAAATATTAACCCCTTGAGTTAATTTCTGAGGAAGGAACAATTATTTTTACAGATAATAAATAATAAGAACCATGATAGTAGTGCTCCATTTGGCACAATTCATAATCAATTTCCCGATAAGTTTTTTGAAATTTATGAAAGGCTTATTCGTGAAAATGCTATTTTAAAAGAGCAAAATACCAATCTTCAATTAAAAATTGAGAAATTAGAAAAAGATTTAGGCGAAAAAAAGTAGTGCTAAAATGATAGTTTAACTTTGTCTTTTATAAAATATACAGGTTACTTGAAAAAAGAGAGTTTTTCGGATTCTAATCTATTGGTATTATAAAAAAATTAATTAACAATTTTTTAGAAAACCTCTTTAGCTATTTTCTGAACGCTTATAGCCTTACCCATAGAATAATAATGTAAACAAGGTACTCCAAATTTTGCTAAAGCTTTAGATTGTTCGATACACCATTCTATACCTACTTCTCTAACCGCTTGATTCGTTTTACAGGCTTTGACAGCTAAAAATAAATCTTGAGGAATATCAACATAAAAAAAACTAGGCAAAATAGTTAAATGTTTGAAAATAGATATAGGTTTTAAACCGGGTATAATCGGAATAGTGATGCCGAAATCTCGACAACGCCTATGAAAATCAAAAAACTTTTGATTTTCAAAAAATAATTGTGTGACTATATAAGAAGCACCCAAATCCTGTTTTCGTTTCAAGGTTATTAGGTCGATATCGGGATTTGGAGATTCATAATGTTTCTCAGGATAGCCTGCTACCCCAATACAAAAATCTGTTTTTGCAGTATTTTCCAAATTTTCATTTAGATATACCCCTTTATTCATGTCAATGATTTGTTTAATTAATTCGTCGGCATGGGCATGTCCATTTTCTTCAGGTATAAAAAATTTTTCGCTTTTTATTGGGTCGCCTCGCAAGGCTAGAATATTATTAATACCTAAAAAATGAAGATCTATCAAAGCATTTTCAGTTTCTTCTTTCGTGAAACCCCCACAAATAATATGTGGCACCGTATCAATTTGGTATTTATTCATGATAGCTGCGCAAATACCAACTGTACCTGGTCTTTTGCGGATGGTTTGTTTTTCTAAAAGTCCCCTTTCATGTTTTTTATAAACATATTCTTCTCTATGATAAGTAACATTAATAAAAGATGGGTTGAGTTCTATCAACGGATCTAAACTATTGCAAATATGGTTAAAACTTTGTCCCTTTAAAGGCGGTAAAATCTCAAAAGAAAAAAGTGTTTTTTTACCCCGCTGATCTATCGATTCTATAACATTCATTTTTTTAATTTGAAATTAGAAACTGTTTAAGTTTTAATTTTGGTTATGGCTAAATCGTTGAAAAAGATTATTTTTGAGATTTGTTTCAACAACTAATTTCAAATGTCCTATCCAACAGATTTAACCGATAAGCACTGGGCAAAGATAAGTGATTTAATCGAAGATGACAGAAAACGCAAGTACAAATTACGCGCTATTTTTTTAAACGCTATTTTTTACCTGCTAAAGACAGGTTGTCAGTGGCCTATGTTGCCAGAAGATTAGCCACCTTATCAGACGGTATACTATTATTTCATGAAATGGCGAGATGAGGGTCTGATAAATGAGTTAAATGACAAGCTTCGAGAAGAGATTCGAAAAAAGGCAAACCGTCAGGCGACATGATAGTAAAGGTGCTTTTGAGGGTTTAAATTTTTTGAAAGGTCGTTTTAATCGCTTAAAGGTTATTTTTGCTGATGGTGCTTATCGAGGCGATTTGATTGATGAGGTCAAGAAGAAATTACAATTGGTTTTAGAAATTAGGATAGTTAAGTATGCCGGGAAGGGCTTTCAAGTGATTCCTAAGCGTTGGGTTGTAGAGCGAGCATTCAGCTGGTTTGAAAGTTATAGATGCTTAAGCAAAGATTTTGAGCGCCATCCTAGCACTTCTGAAACTATGATTAAGTTATGTATGGTTAAGCTGATGGTCAATAGATTATAAAAAACTTAAACAGTTTCTTATAATAGATAATTTTAAATGTCTTGTTTATATATCTGGGTGTCTTTCAAAAGGTTTATTAGGATCAAATAATTTTCTATAGGTTGAATGTGTTTTAACTTTACGTTCTGCAAATATATTTGCAAAAGTCATCATACGTTTATGAAAATCACCTATCCAATTCATTTCAAAAGCATTATACCTTTTAGTTTTTACTTTATTATAAATAGATACGATTAAGGCAGCTTCTATGCCTTTAGCTTGAAATTCAGGTACAGTTCCAAAAACTAAACCATATATTTTTTTTACTGGTTTGATTCTACTGTACCAAAACATTTTTAACTTATTCCAAAAATTAAAATTACCTTTTAGATATTTAAGAATGTGATTAATATCAGGTAAAACTACAAAAAAGCTAATAGGTTGATTTTTATAATAAGCAAAATATATAATATCTAAATCTATAAAATAACGAAGTTCTTTAATAAAATCGCTAACCTCTTGTTTTTTAATTGGGTCCACACCATGTTTTACCCAAGCTTGATCATATATTGTTTTAAAATCAGCACTGAATTTATCTATTTGGCTGCGTTCCACATGGCGACAATCATAATCAGGATTAGCTAATATTCTTTTGGTAATTCTAAATACTCGGTCTGGTATACCAATTCCCATATCATAAGAATATTGATTAAAATAAACCTGAAAACCATAATTTTCAAATAATTTTTTATAATAAGGTGGATTATAATTCATTCTAAAAGTAGGTATATTTTCAAAACCTTTAACCAACAATCCCCACCAAGCAGAACGGTTACCAAAATTAATAGGACCATCCATAGCTTCCATACCTTTATTTTTTAAAAAGTCTTCGGCAACTTGAAAAAGTATATTAGCCGCGGTTTGATTATCTATACATTCGAAGAATCCAACACCTCCAGTAGGTTGTTTTTCTAATCGGGAACTTTGAATATCTATAAAAGCTGCTATTCGTCCTATAATTTTACCTTGCTTCGTTTCTAATATCCATCGTTTATACATGCCTTTTTGAGCTTTTTTATTTACAGACGGATCAAAAATACCTTCTATTTCTTTTTGTATAGGATGAACATAGTTAGGATAATCTTCATAAATCTCATGGGGAAGATATGAAAACTTATTAAGTGTTGAAGCAGTTTTAACTTCTTTTAGTTGCATACCTTTTTACTTTAAGATTAAATATTATATAAATAAGTTTTACGTAACATCATCAGAACATTAGAATACCAGGTGGTGTTGTAGAATATATGATTTAAGAAAACACTTTTGATATTCAGACATTTAGAGTTAAATTTGTTCATTTGTTTCATTTAAATAAGACAAAATGACGATAGAAATAATCCTAAAATGCCCAAAATGTGATGGGAAAGATATAAGAAAAAATGGAATAAATAAAATGAAGAAGCAAAATTATCAGAGTACAACCTGCGGGCGCCAGTTTATAGCCCCTCATTGAACTGAGTTATCGGGGCTATCAAAAAGGACTAATACCACTTTACAATTGAATTTATAGATTTTATATATTGATCTATAACATTATAAATCAAATATTTAATGTAAATTTTTTGTTAAATATTTGCCTATTTTCGACTGTATAATGCTATAATTGAGCAGATTTAGCAGCTAGCAAGGCCACTTATCGTTTTTTTCACAACCATCAGGTCACTCCGGAGAAGATGTTACATTATCATCAAAAGTACTATCGGGAAAGTCTGGATGATCAATCATTAAAAGCAAAGGATTCAAAAAAATCTATTCGGGTCTTACACCTCAGCGATACCACGGAATTAGACTATACCTCTAAAAAATCAAAGGCTAATTTGGGCCCTCTCAATTTTAAGAATCGCAGAGGTTTATTGTTACATAAAAGTTTATTAATAAGTGATTTAGGTATTTCTATAGGCCTTTTAGATCTAAAGCTATAGCAATGCTATTTTATTTTGGGAAATGGTTGGTTTTCAAAACCAATAGATTTAAAACCTTCAAAATCCTTTCAAAATCGTCGGGCTGCTTCAGCAAAAGAGAAAGAGAGTTATCGCTGGATAGAGCACTTTTTTAGAAAACAAAACTTGGCAGAGACCATAGATAATTTAGAAATTGTCTATGTCGCTGAATTAAAGGTAATTAAAAATTATAATCCTAATGAATAGTTCGGTATATGTTTTTAAAATACTGAAAACTTAAATAGTTATAATTTATTTAAATCTTCTGATTTAATAAATTAGTTTTCAGTATTTTAATTTTATTAATTTCTAAATCTTAATCATTCTAATCAAAAACAGACTGTTAGCCAAATTAAATTAACTAATTTCGTAAATTTAAGATTTAAATTTAAAGAGTTTAATTATTTTCAAATTCATATATGCATATACATAAACGAGGCGACTTTGAATATTTAGATGAAGGTCAAGGCGAAGTTTTAATTTTATTACATGGTCTATTTGGAGCTTTAAGTAATTGGGGCACTGTTACTGAATTTTTTAGCAAAAAATATAGAGTTATTATTCCTTTATTACCCTTATATACTTTACCTTACGAAAAAGTTAACTTAGATGGTCTTCTAAAATATGTTGCCGCTTTTAATGAAGAAATGGGACTAAAACACTTTACTATTATAGGAAATTCTTTAGGTGGTCATGTGGCTTTGCTTTATGTCCTTAATTTTGGAGAACAAGTTAAGCGTTTAATCTTAACAGGAAGTTCTGGTTTGTATGAAAATACTATGAGAGGGTCTTATCCAAAACGGGGTGATTATAATTATGTAACTAAAAAAGTAGGTTATACTTTTTACGATCCTAAAACAGCTACTAAAGATCTTATTGATCAAGTTTATACCATCACCACCAATAGAAGTATGGTTAAAAGAGTAATCATGTATGCTCGTTCAGCTCAAAAAAATAATCTTTTAAACGAGCTTCCTTCTATAAAACAACCTACTTTTCTAGTATGGGGACTTAATGATACCATTACTCCGCCTTCTGTAGCACATCAATTTCACAACCTTATCCCAAATTCTGAACTCAAGTTTTTGGACAAATGCTGCCATGTGCCTATGATGGAACATTCGAAATACTTTAATAGCTTGGTAGATGATTTTTTAATCCGACATAATTAAATAGGCTTTATATACTAATTTTTTTGCATAAGATAAAAAATATGAAAACATAAATTATTAAAAATCAAATATTTAAAAATCTATATAAAATATAGAAAGTTTAAAACATCTTAGATTCTTGTAATTACGGTTTCTTAGTTCAACGGCATCGGAAAGATAGAAATCTTTTGTTTTAACATTTTTATAGCCATGTTATTAAAAAAAAGGATTTCTATAGAAACTGGTTAAACAACTTATTCGTATTGATAATAAATGTTTCTGAGATAAAAATAGCATTGTGTCGGTCTCCGAATAAAAAATTGTATCTATTTTTAAAAACTCTTTTAAAAAACTTTTGTTATAGGTAAATTAATTCATATATTATTTTTTAAATCCTATAAGTATTTTTAATCTAAATATATCCTTATCAATTTATTTTAATTAATTTAAATCTCATATGAAATTAAATGTAACCGTCTTAGTGTTATTAACTTTGGTCTTAATACTTGGTTGTAAAAAAGCTGAAACTACTGAAAATGAACAAAAAAATGAAACAGTGTATGGTGATAGCTTAGATATATATTTTCAAGAATTTGAACAGAAATTAATCGAGCAATATACAGTTAATCATGAAAACCTAAAAACTGATAATGACTTTTACATCTTTTACCGCAATGCAAACACATTAAAAAAAACTTTATCTAAAACTTTAAAAGCAAATGCTTTAGAACAAAAAGAAAAAGGCATAACAAATATTGCTTCTTTAGATTGGTTCAAAAAAGTTGCTAAAGGTTTAGAAGTTGGTACTGTCTATCAAGGTACTACTTATGAGGTCTTTTTTGATTATCAAGATTTTCATGATCACGCTATACAAACCACAGGTCAAAGAGATGATAAGTTTATAAAACTTTTAGAATTATGCTATAATTCTCATTCCCATTTTACTAAATGGGAACAACCTAAAACAGAATTTTTAGGTTGTAATCTTTTAGGAAATGGTATGTATAAAAATATTTTTACTCTTATTGACGAAACGCTTAATGAAAGTAATTTATTTGAAAAGGAAATCTTTGATCTTCAAAAACATCTTTTAAGAGACTTATATTATAAACCCTACTTTTGTGGGTCTAAAGAATCTGTTATAAAAGAAATTTCTGATATTCTTAATCATACTCAACACTTAAGTGAAGACAGAAAAGAGATATTAAAAGATTATGTAAAAAAAATAAAAAATAATGAAATAGATATAGCCCAATTTGATTGTCAAAAAATAGATTGCCAATACCCTTATTAAATAGTTATAGTCTTGCTATTTAGATTAATAAGGAACGAATACTTTATTGCTATATTTATCTCAGAAATGATTATTTTTAATACCTATTAGTTAAACCTTTTAAAAATCCTTTTTTAATGAAGCGACTATATACAAAGAATTTATGTTTGATTTTCTTATTCTAAATGCTAAAGTTATAAACCAAGGTACTATTCAAGATTTAGACCTAGCTTTGAAAAATGGTCGCATAGAGAAGATAGGAAAAGATTTATCAAACTTATCAGCTCAAAAAATTATAGATGCAAAAGATCACTATCTTATGCCTGGTGTTATTGATGATCAGGTCCATTTTCGCGAACCTGGCTTGACCTCTAAAGCCTCTATTTACACTGAAAGTAGAGCTGCAGTAGCAGGAGGTACCACTAGTTTTATGGAAATGCCTAATACAAATCCAGCTACTCTTAATCAAACTAACCTTCAGAAAAAATACGATATTGCTGCACAAGATTCATTAGCAAACTATTCTTTTTACATGGGTGCTTCAAATGACAATATAGAAGAAGTACTAAAAACAGATTCTAAAAAAGTATGTGGTATTAAGGTTTTTATGGGATCCTCAACTGGAAATATGCTAGTAGATAACCCAAATAGTTTAGAAAAAATATTTAGCCATGTAGAAATGTTAATTGCTACTCATTGTGAAGATGAAACGGTAATAAAAAATAATATTTCGGTCTATAAAAACAAATACCCAAAAGCTAAAGCTTCTATTCACCCCACTGTTAGAAGTAGCGAATCTTGCTATTTATCAAGTCAAAAAGCAATAGAGCTAGCTAAGAAGTTTGGAAGTCGTTTACATGTTTTACATATTAGTACCGCAAAAGAAATAGAACTTTTTGATAATCAAGGTCTTTTAAAAGATAAAAAAATTACTTCCGAAGCATGCGTTCATCATCTATGGTTTAATGAAGAGGATTATCATATTTATGATAATCAGATTAAATGCAATCCTGCCATAAAAACTAAGCATGATCAAAATTCTATTTTGAAAGGTCTTCTAAAGAATAAAATAGATATTATTGCTACAGATCACGCACCTCATACTAGTTTAGAAAAAAAGAAACCTTATTGGCAAGCACCATCTGGGGTACCATTGGTTCAACATAGTTTAATAATGATGTTAGAGTTTTACAAACAAGGTAAATTATCTTTAGAAAAAATAGTAGAAAAAATGTGTCATGCACCATCGATTTGTTTCAAAATAGAAGATCGAGGATGGATAAAAGAAGGGTATTGGGCAGATTTAGTTATCTTTAATTTGAAAAAAAAAACCACAATTACTCAAGATAATATAGAGTATAAATGTAAATGGTCGCCTTTTTTAAACCATACTTTTAATAGTCAAATTATACATACTTTTGTTTCTGGACACCTAAGCTATTCGAATGGACTATTTTATGAAAATAAAAAAGGAAAACGCCTTACTTTTAATCTCCAATAATACAATCGTTACCTCTTATTATAGTCTCATCACTTGAAAAAAGACTTTTAAAGGTTTATTGATATTAAAAATAAACATTTCTGAGATAAAATAGTGTTGCTATAGAAACAGTGTTTTTAGCACTATTACTTTGTAAAATAAATATTTTTAAAGACCTTTGAGTTGTAAAAAAATACTTTTTATTATTTTGAACTTTAATTACTTATAAAAATATGAGAATAAAAATTGCAATATTAATAATTATGATTATTGGTGCTGTATTATTAACAAAAGCCAATTCAGAATTAAAAGATCCTTTAAAAAAGCCTGCTATTTGGAAACGACTTATTTTGGAGCCTTATGATTCGGCAACCTGGGTAAGTTATATCGAAAAACCATGGGTAACCTTAAATGTTAAAGAGCGTAATTTTGTAAAAAAAATACAGCACTATATTGTTCAATTGAAAAAAGAAAAATCTCCAGAAATAGATCCTTTTGAAAACAACAAAAAACAAAACGAACTTTGGGAAGTAGATACTTCTGAAAAAAAATATTTGGAGCATACAGAAAAAAAATTTTGGGAGTCTCAAAAGCTCCAATCTTTCGAATATGAGCAAGTTTTTAAACAATATTTACTTAAAGGACATGATATTACTAAAAAGTTAGAGACTAATATCAATAGCAATTTCTTCTTAATTGAAGATATTTACAGAACAGAATTTAAAAAGCTTGATATAACTTATATGAGTTATTTAGAAACCTACCCAAATGCTGATTTTGATAAGGGAGAATGGGTAGAAAATAAAAAAGCTGAACTACTAGAATATAGAAAAAAAGTAATTAAAAGATCAAAAAAAAATAAAAAATAGGTATCTATAGCAAACATACTATTAAGTAATTGATTATTATTTTTTTATATCATTTTATTTTTTGAAGTACTACTGAAATAAAGATTAAATACTATAGCAATATTATTGTTATCTTAGAAGGTCATTTTCAAAACCAACACACTAAAAACCTCCAAAAACTCTTTTTTCAAATGGAGCAGCTATATTGTGATATTATATTCTATTTTTTTGCACATGAAAAAATATACAAAATATAAATTGTTCAAAATCTCTAAAAAACTTTACAACACTGACTTAGATTCTGACAAAATAATTAACTTTTTGTAAAGCAAATCTAATTTATTCGTCTTAATATTCAATTAAACTCGGATGGACAATGCCCCTGAAAATATTTGGAATCACTGTTTAGAATATATTAAAGAAAATTTATCTATTCAAAGCTATGAAACTTGGTTTGAACCTATCAAGGCAGTGAAAATAGAAGGGACAACTCTAACCATTCAAGTCCCGAGTCCTTTTTTTTATGAATGGTTAGAAGAATATTATTTGGATATTTTAAAAAAGGCAATAAGTAAAGCATTAGGCACAGAAGGACGCTTGGAATATTCTATTGTTGTAGATAAAGAAAAAGTCGATCACCATTTGACCAAGAGTAATGTTAATAAGCCATTTATTAAAACAGAAAATAATGTTAATACTTTTAAATCAGAACAGCCAATATTCCATCCTGAAGGAAACTTGGACTTAGCAAATATAGAAGCCAATAAAAAGGTTTCTCAATTAGTAAGTTCTTTACGTTTTGACAATTTTATAGAAGGCAAATTCAACCGTTTATCTCGATCTGCAGGCTTGGCAATTGCTCAAAGTCCAGGCACAACCTCATTTAACCCTTTCTTCGTTTATTCAGAAGTAGGTTTGGGTAAAACGCATCTTATTCAAGCCATTGGAAATGAAATTAATCGACTTTATACCGATAAATTTGTCCTTTATATTACTGCTGAACAATTTGCTAATCAATTTATAGAAGCTATACAAAAAAAAAGAATCCAACAGTTTACAAATTACTATTTACAAGTTGATGTTTTTCTTATTGATGATATTCAGTTTTTGTGTAAAAAAGAAAAAACGCAAGAAAATTTCTTTCATATCTTTAACTTTTTACACCAAAATGGAAAACAAATTATCATGACTTCTGATCAAGCTCCTAAAGATCTACAAGGTGTACAAGAACGTTTACTTTCAAGATTTAAATGGGGATTAACAACTGATATTCAAAGTCCTGGACCCGAAAGTCGGAAGGCAATTATCCAAAGCAAAATTGAGATAGAAGATATGAGTATAGAAGAAGATGTGATTGAATATTTAGCTAATAACATAAATTCTAATATCAGAGAAATGGAAGGACTTTTGATTTCTATGATTGCTCGAGCCTCCTTAGTAAAAAGAGATTTAGATTTAAACTTAGCAAAAGATATATTACAAAATATTCTGCTCAATACAAGCGAAAAAGAAGTTACTATAGAATATATACAAGAAATTATATGTCAATATTTTAACATTTCTATGGAAACACTTAATTCTAAAAGTCGTAAACGAGAAATTGCTATGGCTCGCCAGATTGCTATGTATTTGAGCCATAAAAACACAGATATGTCTTTAAAAAATATAGGACAAAAGTTTGGAGGTAGAGACCATACGACCGTCATTCATGCCAGCCGAACTATAGAAGCCCGAAAAGCTGATGATGCGCACTATAAGAAAATTTTAGACGACCTAAATAACAAAATTGGATAAATTCATATAGTCACCATAATCACATCACTCATTTTATTCTGTAACTTAAAATAGAGCTATAATATAAACTGTCTTATCTTTCAGCGTAATAAATGAATTTCACCGTTTAAGCGTCTTCCATTTTTTTGGCCTATGCTATTAATATATTGGTAGCTTATATTATAAATATATTTGCCTGTAGGTAAAGGTATATTATTTAAAGTAGTACCATTCCAGCCTTCATTTTCTAAAAAAATACCATTCCAATTATTTTCTTGAAAACTAAAGGTTTTATCAAAAAGTAAGATGCCCTCATAATCAAATATAGAAATATGCAAACTGATAAGATCTTTGGTAATTGGAGAAAAATAATCATTTTCACTATCAGCATTGGGTGTAAAGGCATTGGGTAAATTAAATTGTGGATTTTGGGAAAAAATTCGTACACTATCTTCGTAAATACAATTTTGGTTATTTCTAAGCCGAAGAATATAAAGTCCATATTTTTCAACTATTAAAGTATTTGTATTTTCAGCTATTAAACGTTCTTCTCCGTTATTTTCTACAAAAAACCAGTTTTGGGGTAAATCTTGACTAATAGGATTAAAAAAAACTAAAGTTGCAGGTAAAGTTGAATTTTGACTAAGAATAACTTGTATAGTCGGTTTAATGTCTGGAATAATTTCTATAGAAAATGTATCTACTGTTTCGCAATTTGTATTCAAATTATAAATTTTAAGTAAATACTCTCCTTTATTTTCTATTAATATATAATTGGTATCAGAAAGCGAACTATTGGTATTCAAATTTTTCCAACGATAAGTATTATTTATACCATGACTTTGATCTAAACCTGTTAATAGATAAGGTAAATCCTGTTGACATACTTGAATTTCTCGGGGTAAATTACTAATGGGATAAGGTAACATATTAACTCTAGTACGGAATTCTGTTATACAAGCTTGTTCTTTAATTTGAACTGTGTATATATTTATACCGAGTGTGTTAACAATTATACTTGAACTTGTTTCACCTGTGCTCCAAAGATAAGTTGTAGTACTAGTATGAGTTGGATGATTAGCTTCTAAGAATAAATTTGTTTGGCACAAAACTGTGTCTTCTAATAAATTAGATAAAGGTTGATTTTCTATTTTTATAAAAATAGTATCTATCCTAAAACAACCTCTTGATTTATCACTTGTTTTAACCCAATAAAATGGATTAATATTAGTATTAATAACGATATTAGGGCTTGTTTCACCTGTATTCCATAAATAATCAATATCGCTATTAAGATGAGATTCATGAAAAGCGATTAAATTGAGTATATCGCTATTGCAAATAAAAGTATCCTGGTTTAGGACACGTTGGGGAAAATCGTTAAAACTAATAAAAATAGAATCTCTATTTGAACAATTTGAAATCGTATCTTGAATATCAATGTATAAATAAAAACTATTTCGAGTATTAAAATTAATGACAGGTCCGAGGGTTCCATCACTCCATACATACTTAGTGTTAGAGCTATGACTTGGTAAACTGGCATCCAAAGATACATCCAGATTATTGGTACAAATTCTAAAAGTATCCGGCAAATCTAAAATTGGATTCTCTAATACTGTTACAGTAGTACTATCTTTAAAAACACAACCCGATGTTAGTCCTTCAACTGTAAGTACATAAGTAAAAGTTGAAAGATTATTAGCCAAAATAGAAGAGGTTTTTTCGCCTGTGTTCCATTGAAAACTATAATTTTCACCACTTGGCAAATTAGAATTAGGTGTTAAAATTATAGGTAAATTGTCCTGGCAAAGTGTGGTATCGGCGCCTAAATCAAATCCAAATAGTGAAAAAATATTAATATCTATTGAATCGACACTTGTGCAGCCAGCAAGAGTATCTGTAATAGAAACTCTATATGTATTCAAACCCGTTACTGTATTAATTTCAATTGTTCGCGTTGTATCTCCTGTATTCCATAAGTAACGATAAGGTAAATCATCTAACGCATTTGCTTCTAATATAATAGGCAATTCAGATGAGCAAATATTTGGATCATCTATAAAATTGTTTAATGTAATCTGGGGTAGCGGTTGAACTTGTAATCCCATATCAGCATCTATAAAACAACCTGTCACTAAATCTATGATTCGAACTGTATAGTTTTGGAACCCTACTTGATTCGTGACTGTAATAGTTGGAGTATTTTCACCTGTATTCCATAAATATTGAAGTGGGTTAGGATGAGTAGCAATATTAGCATTTAAAGTAAAAGGTAAAGCATTAAAGCATATTGTTGTATCATTTCCAAAGGAAAAAACAGGTGGTTCTACAATTGAGATATGAACAGTATCACTACTTGAACAGCCTAAAATTGTATCAGTTACGGTAATAATAACATTAGAATCAATATTATTTTTAAAAACAATTCGTGGAGTTGTTTGTCCTGTGCTCCAACTGTATCGGGTATTGGTATGGGTTGGTTGACTAACATCTAAAACAATACTATCTCCTAAGCAAGCAAAACGATCTATACCTGCGTCTAAATATGGAGCAGGTTCAATGGTTACAATGATTTCATCAGTATTAAGACAAAGTAAAGTATTTTCTTTTTCAAAAATTGTCACATTAATTCTGTTAATACCGATATTACGAACTGTAATTGTGGGTGTTGTATCTCCGGTAGACCAAAGGTAGGTTGTTGTAGCTGTATGAGAAGCTAAACGGGCATCTAAAGTAATAGGGCTATTTGTACAAGCTATGGTATCATTACCTAAGTTGACTTTTGGTATATCGAGAACCATAATTTCTTGAAACGCTGTATCTGTACAAATAAAATTTGAAAGAACATAACCAATTCGATGTGTGCCTAAACCAGCTATGGAAGGTGTAAAGTAGTTCGTTTGAGAATTTAACCCACTACCTACATAATGCCCTCCTTCGCCTGTTCCACCTACTAAAAACAAAGAATCTTCATTCAAACAAAAGGTTGTTCTTAGTAAATCAAGTTGGGATTTAGGTGCTTGGAAAATTTCAATTTGTCCATTTTCTGAATTGCTACATCCAGCAATATTTGTATAAGTATAAGTAATAGTATGCGTTCCTAAACCAGCTAATTGGGGATTAAGGGTATCTATACCCACAATACCATTTCCACTATAAGCGCCTCCAATTGGCATTCCTGAAGTTAAAACTAAAGGACTTTCATTAATACATAATGATCGAAAAGGCGCTAAAGAAACTGTGGGTTTATCTAAAACCTGAATGACAGTATCAAAAGTTGATGTGCAGCCATTAAAATTGGTAAAACTATATTGTATTGTATCGGGGCCTATTCCAGCCACAACAGGAAAAAATATATTGTTATTGCTATTAATACCTACTCCCGAATATATACCACCTGAAGGCCTTATAAAATCAAGAACAAAAGGATCCGTATTAATGCAAAAAGCAGGTGGTGCATCTACAACTATTTGACTTAAAGCCAATACATTAATGGTATTCATTGTTGAATCTATACAACCAGCTGCATTGGTAAAAGCATAATAAATAGTATCTAAACCTATTCCAGCTAAGTCTGGATAAAAACGTCCCATAGATACACTATTTCCAGAATATAGTCCTCCAATGGGATCACCTTGAAATAAAATAAAAGAGGGCGCATTAATACAAATATCAGGTAAATTATTCAATATTGTAGATGTAATATCAAAAACTTCATAATTTAAATTGGTTGTTGACACGCAGCCCCCGCTGTTTACATAAGTATAAGACAGAGTATGATTTCCCAAACCTGCCCCGACTGGTGAAAGCATAGAAGTTGTCGAATTTATGCCTAAACCACTATATTGTCCACCAACTGGAAAACCTTGAGTTAGTTTAAAAGGTGCTGTATTAATACAGATGTTTGGTAAAGGTGATAAATTAGCATTTGTAACGGTAAAGTTTTCAATATTTAGAGTATCGCTATTAATGCAGTTATTAGCATCTGTAAAAGTATAAACAATTTCATTCATTGTAAAGGCACTAGCAGGACTAAAAGCTCCTGTGTTTAAATCAATAATGCCCGTACCGCTAAATGTCCCTCCGGGGATATTTGCATCAATAATAAAAGGAGGATCTGTAATGCAAACCGCTGTATCATTACCAAGTCTTACATCTGGTAAAGAATGAATGTTATAGGCTTGTTGTTCTGTAACAGTGCAACCGTGTTCACTAATGGTGTAGGTGAACGTATGGGTGCCAACTCCTGCAGCCATAGGATCTAAAAAACCTGTTATAGGATCTATGCCAACACCAACATAATCTCCACCTTCGGGTCTAGCAACATCGAATAAAAAAGGAGGTGTATTAATACAAAAATTGAAAGTTGCTATGGAAGAAAAAACAATTGTTGGTAAAGGTGTAACTTCTATACTTTGTCTAATTGTATCAATACAACCTAGTGAATCTTCATATATGTAGGAAAGAATATGGGTGCCAATTGGGCTATTTAAAGGGTTAAAAATGCCTGTATTACTGTTTACACCAGTTCCTTCATAAAAACCACCTTCAGGACTAGCTTGTGTAAGTAAAAAGGCAGATCCCAATTGACATATACTATCTAAAGGTGTAAATGTAAGGGTTAAAGAATTATAAATCCGAATATTTTGGATTTGTCTAAACCTTAAAGTATTTGTATAAAAAACTTCAATATCAATAGTATATAAACCTGTGTCTGCATATGCATAAGATATACTATTCAAAAATCCTGTTGTATCATTGCCGTCTCCAAAATTCCAATGAATACTATCTATTTCTTGATTAGAAATAAAATCAAAAATAGTATTAGCATTCAAACAAGGGTTTTTAAATGTAAAAATATCACATTTAATTTGATTAGGTAGAAATAGAAGACTCGTACCGGGATTAATATTAATAGTATCTGTGATTGTAGCTTCTATTCCAATTAAATTGGGGTTCTCAATTCTATTGAGAAGGTTGGAACCCTTTGTAGAAAAATAAATTTTGGAATCATTACCTAGTTGTAAACCTCCAATTTCTCCTAAAACTGTTGTTAAAAGTTGGGCACTAGCTTCAATATTGTTAGCCAGTAAATTATATTGATAGATTTGTCCTTCAAAGGGTGATTGATTACTGACTACACTGATATATAAAAAATTAGAATTTGGAGAAAATTCTACTCCTCTTATTTCTACTTCCGGTCCAGAAATTGGGACTGAAAAACGCTTTAAATTAGATAATTGAGCTGTACTTTTATCAAAATCAAAAACTTCAATACTATCCATTTGACCACCAATTGCAACTGCTAATTTTTCTCCTAATAAAGAAAAAGTCATTTCGCCTCGGGTTGAAGTACTATCTATACTGTTGCCGTGGTTAAGTCCAATAGTTTGCTGAATTGGTGTTTTATGTAAACTGTCTTTATCAATTAAAAAGAAATAAAATTCATTAGAATTAAAAGCATGTGTAGCTAGCCAAATGTCTCCATTATTGGTATAAGTGGCTGTTAGTTTTTGGCTAACTCGTGGTAAAAGTTGTTCATTTTTTGAAGTAACTGCCCCATTTCCACCATCTAAAGTTATATTAATACATCCATGTTGTAATCCACCAGAACGCCCTAATTCATCTATAGCAAAAACATGAAATAAACTATCTGATTTAGGGTAAGGCAATATCAAAACCGATTGATCGGCATTCGGGCTGATACCTATAGTATTGCCATTATTCATGATAACATGATTCTTATTCCACACAGTTTGTCCGTCAGAATAAAATAATAAATTACCCAAGGAATCGGAAATACTGCTTGTACCACCGATCAAATCATTAACACCATCATTTAAAATATTAATATTGGCATTATTAAAATTAAGTCCGGAATTAGATCCAAAATACCAAGTATTATTTTTGCCTTGTCCTAAAATATTGGCTATCAAACCAAAAAAAAATAAAATAAGGTTAATATATTTCATATTTTTAATATATTGATAATCAAATACTTAATTATCCATTATTTTCTTAGGATCAAAAAAATTTTTGTAAGAATTTTTCAAAAAACCTAACTCTTAACATTTGCCAATTAGTTTTACTTTTTTAAAGGTAATTTAAAACTTTTGTAATCAAATATTTAAATTTAAACCTATATATTAAAATATTTTTCAATTGGCAAATACTATATCATCTAAATTATTTGCATATTTTATTCGGACTTAATTTAATAAATTTGAACGATTTGTGAATGGCAATACTTAAAATTTATGCCAGTTAGAAATAGTTTAACTTACAAAGCTAACAAAAAAATAAAGAAAATAGTTTTATTATGTATCAAAGGCAAGGGTTGGTTGTATTTAATTTGTTGTTATTTTAGTCTATATAAGTTTAAAAAACTAAGGTTATGGCAACGCTATTCTGTTTCAGAAACAATTACTTTCAATACCAATGAGTTAAACCCTCTAAAAACATTTTTTTCAAGTGGTAAGACTATAAGTTTTTTCAAACTTTTAAAGTTTTATTTTAAAAAATTAGGATTTATTATTTTTAATATACCCAATTAATACTAAATATCCATGGACTATTTCTTTGGGTAGAATGGGTCTTTTTCTTAAAAGTGAAATCATAAAAAGCCCTAATATAGAGTGTATGTTCAGAAAATATGGGAAAAATACCACTTAGTCCTGTGTAAACCTTAAAAGACCAATCATCTAAAATATTGCTATAAATATAACTTGCTTGGGCTTCAGCATTGAGCATAGTCCAAATTTTGTAAGTATTTAAGGTACTGATACCATATTGCCATTGTTTAGCTTCTTCTCGATTTCGAAAATAATAAACTCCAGTAGCACCAAGTTGAGCATTAAAAGTACGTTTTTTATTATGGTAAATCCAAGAAGGGAAAGCCTGAACCCCAATTTGATCGCTTAGTAAAATTCCACCATTCCATCGAAATTTAATCCGTTTCAAAAAATACCTTTTATCATGTTGTTTGTTTTGTTCACCCAATGCATGGTCTAATTTGTAGTGATAAAAAGAATCTAAGCGAGAACGGTAAAAATCTTCTGTATGTGCTTTTCTCAAAGCGTTTAATATTTGTAAGGTATCCCAAGTATGTTTGAAACCAATACGATTTAGACTATCTTCAACAGCATCTATAAAGTGTTGCTCTTCATGATGCACACTATCTTCAAAATCTCTAACCCAAGCGATTACAGTACTGCTGTCTAAACCTAAACGAGTTAAAATATTATTTTGTAATAAAAAGTCTTGACCTTTGGAAAACAAAGCCTCCACATCCATATTTTGAAAATTTTTTAATTTTTTTTCAACTATTTTTTTTTGGTCATAAAGTTGAAACCGCTTTTGGTCAAAGAGTTCAGAAACAGCTTCCTTCAAACTATTTTGTTTATGACCAACATCGCCTAATAAAGGCAAAGACAAACGCATTTCCCAGTTTTGTTTTACTCCATCGCTTGCCCAAAAGTCGCGATAAAGGCTTATACGTGTATTTTTACTAAAAACCTTCATGACATAACCTATTTGAATACCCAAATGTTGACTTGAAGCACCTTCTCCGATTTTATAACGATAGAGCCCTTCAAAAAAAGGCAAATACCAATCTTTTGGTTGATAACCAAGGCTCATTTCAAAATAAGCTGTTTTAATCTCAGGCTTAATAAGTTCTTTTTGAAGATTAATTTTTGAAAATGCGCTGCTGTTCAAATTGCCACCAGTCCCAAAACCAACTGTAAAATCTTTCCAAAATTTATAGCGGACAATAATACCTAAGGAAACACGCATTATACTATCTTGGTTGGTAAAACGACTTTGAAAATCTATACCCCATTTTCGCCAAACACCTTTTTGAGTATTTGGAATAAGACTAAATGGCTCACTAATATTTGTTTTTCCTTTAAAACTGTGGATAGATGGCAAACGACCTAAGCGCGTACCATCAGGCTGAGCTTGAATACAGAAAATAGAAGAAAACAAAAAAAATAGAAAAAAAATAGACCGCTTAACTATTTGGATAGGCATAGTTTTTCAATTTAATTTTAAAATAATAATCTTACATTATAATTATAAATTACAAAAAATATAATACTAAAAAAATAATAAGTTAATTCTAAATCATAAAAATTTAATATTCAGTATATTAAAATAATGTTCTTCAAATTTGATCATTTAAAGTCGTATTTTTGTCTAAGCATTGACTAAACCAATTTTTAAAATATTTTACCAATCTATTGGAGTTTGATTTAATTTTAAAAGATAGGCATTTGTTTGGCTAAAGTGTTTATTATCAAAAAACCCAAAACGTGCAGAAAGTGGTGAAGGATGAGCTGATTCTAAAACAAGATGTTTACTTTTATCAATTATTTTTCCTTTTTGTTGAGCATATTTACCCCATAATAAAAATACTAAATTCTTTTTTTGTTTATTAAGATGTTCAATAACAGCATCTGTAAAAACTTCCCAGCCTTTACCTTGATGAGAAGCTGCTTGGTGTTTTCGCACCGTTAAAATAGCATTTAATAATAAAATACCTTGATGAGACCAGCGCTCTAAATTACCTGTTTTGGCAATAGGTTTCTTTAAATCCTGATTGATATTTATAAAAATATTATTCAAAGAAGGCGGAAATTTAATACCTTCATTAACAGAAAAAGATAATCCATGAGCCTGATTAGGCCCATGATAAGGATCTTGACCAATAATAACAACTTTAACCTTTGGAAATGGGCATTGTTTAAAAGCATTAAAAATAAGTGGACCCGGAGGATAGATAGTGTACTTTTGATATTCTATTTTTAGAAAAGATACTAAGTTTTGAAAATAAGGTTTTTCAAATTCTTCTTTTAAAACTATTTTCCAAGAATCTTCTATTTGGACATCCATTAAATACTGAAATTATTTAAAAATAAATTTGGAAAATAAAAAACATGAGTAAATTTTCAAGCATTTAACTTCCAATTATTTAGCTAAACAAATTGTACCCATGTCCATTGTAGAAGCAATGATAATAAAAAAAGACTTTCAGTCAAATATTTTGCCTCATATTTATCAAATACCATCAGAGACTCAATATAGAAAGTCTAAGATTAGCCATTATAAAATGTTTTGCTATATTAGACTTGAGTTATTTTGATAATCAATATATTATGTAATTTTTATTTTTTGGCATTAAATTTAATGAAAAAAACTAATATAGTATAAATATTTGATTATCAATTTAATAAATATAAATTAAAAATATATTTATACTCTAAATTTTACTTGATCTCTTTGAAAAACCTTTAAACTTTCACTATAATATCATTTTTTATAAGTTGTTAATTAACAACTTTTTATAAAAATAACTTTTTTATTTGATTGATTATCAAATCCGGGCAAGTCTATTCTCTATAAGTTAAAAATAGGCTGTCAATAGAGAATATTACTTATATTGATAATAAGAAAAATAAACTATAAATAACATGAAATACTATTTATCAAAGCTATAGCAAATGGGTTAAACTTAAAGGATTTGAAAAAATTTCAGCTAAGTTTAAAGTGACTTAAAGAGGATGAGATGAGCAAAAATTTATCTAAAATCAATTTGGATGGGCACGAATAGCTTAACCAAAAATAGAGGTGAAGATGTGGCTTATCAGAGGCATAAAAAAAGTAAGATAAGCAACTTATTATTTTTGACCAATGAATGTAGTCAGGTACTTTGATATCAGCGAAGATATAGCTGGCAACTATCACAATTTATATGAGGTAAAAACTTATAATAAGAAGATGAAGTTGTTTACAAATTCATTTTTTATTTAAAATATTGATTTTTAGATAGTTGTATTTTTAAAATCCAATCTTAATTTTATAAGAATAAGATAATTAAAACTGAATAAATTCTAATCTGTTAGGTTTCATAAGGTTGTTGTGTGCTTACAGCTTGTTTAATTTTCAAATTTAGTATTTTAGTTCTAAACTCATCAGGTTTTAGTTTAAAAATGGTCTCATCTAATTCAAACCATTTTTCAACGGCATTAAAAGGGGTTTTTACATTGAGTTCTCGTCTAAGGCTTCCATGTCTTCTATAAAGATTATAATGGATTAAAAAGTTGGTTAAATCCCTATTCATTTCTTGTAAAGAATTATACTTCACCCTTTTAACAGTTTTTTCTTTTATAATAGCATTCGCCTTTTCTACCATTCCATTCGTTTTGGGCGTAAAAGGCTTGGTACATCGGTGGGCTATATCATTTTCTTTGCAAACAAGGTCTAATTGACTTGGTTTGGTACAGTACTTGCCTGTTTTGTCCTTGATCAAATGATTGCTAAACTCAAGACCATTATCGGTTAAAACATGAGTAATACCAAAAGGAAAAAACGCTAAACAAGCTAGCATAAAATCTTTTGCGTAAACACTTGTTTTGGCGTCATATATCTTGTAATACAAGGTTCTTGTAGCCCTATCTATAGCAACAAAAAGGTAATACTTCTTGCCTTCTATTTTTGGCAAATAAGTAACATCTATATGCAGGTATCCCGGATCATACTCTTTGAACTGCTTAGCTTTTTCTTTTTCTTTCCGAGGTACTCTATTAACGCCCTCTCTAACAAAGGTTCTGTAGACGGCACTTCTTATCTTTAGGGGGTCTTCTGGATTTAAGACTTCCGTAATTTCATCCAAGGACAACCAAGTTAAAGTTCTTATCTTCAATGCTATAACCCTATTCATTTCATTCAAAGAATACGTTATAGTCTGCGGACGCGAACTTTTATCCTCAAAGTTAGTTCTATTTTTCCACTTCCTTATTGTGTTCTCTGAGACACCGTGATGTTCTGACAACTTAGAACAAGCTAAATTACTTTTGGATATTTCAGAACGTAGACGTATATTTGTCGTCGCGTTAGAGTGATAAGTTTGTTTCATTGTTGTTTATTTTAAAAATTTGTTTATATAGTCAATAATAAACAAACTGTCATTCTTTCTACTAAAGAAAAAGAAAAATACCCAACAACGTAGTGCAACTAATCACTAATCTATTAAACATTTTTTAAGAACACATTTTTTAATAATCTGATTATCAGATACTTTAGTTTTAAAGTTTTAAAAAATTACGTTTAATAGCCCAGAATAATTATCTAAATTAAAAATATTGTTGTACTCATAAATTATTGATAATAAATGTTTTTAAATTTTTTAATTTGTAAACAACTTATAAGTTAAAAGTATCGCGTAAAAGCCATATGAACAAGCGGTAGAAAAGTTTAAAACAGAAGGTTTACCTAAGGCAATGAGTGCTGCTAAAAAAAGTATGAGTCTGTTGATTATGACTGTACTGACAAGATATTTAGGAATTATTATCATTTTTGCAAAGCTGTTTTACCATTAGAGTAAAAACTTTTAATTACTTTAGCATGTTTTCTTAATTTTAACGTTACTTGTGTAATAACTACCCAAAAAATTACTTAAGAGTAGAACTATTTTGATAATCAAATAGTAATAGATAAAAAAGCGGGTTTTTTTATCCCATTACTAAAGTTTCAATTATCTTATTATCAGCTACTTGTTATATTTTACTCTATAAAGAAAAAAACCAAAAAATACGATTAAATAGTTTATTATCAATTTTTTATACCATAAAAATAAAAACTAAACACGCTCTTAATTTAGAATTTAAAAAAACATGAAAATTAATAAATACAAGGTTTCTTATATTTATTCCTACATAAGAAAGTGCCATAATAGAACCTAATATTTAGAACTTAACAATAATGTCATGATTTTTTATTCTTTAAAGTTTAAACATTTTATTTATTTAGCTTTAATTGCATTTATTTTAAATATTTCTGGAGATTGTATAGGTACAGATGTAATAATTCTTGATGTTGATGATCAAAGTATACAAATTAGTAATACTTCAGTATTAGAAAATCAACCTATTCGAACTTTTATAGGGCTTATAAGTCCCACAAATTCTGATTTTAATACATATACCTATCATTTATATAGAGAGAATCTTAATCCAGATAATTCTTTTTTTGAGATTGTAGAGGATTCTTTATTTTCACTATTCAGTTTTGATTATGAAAATGATTCTATATTTAACATTAATATTATAGGAATTAATAATGGAGGAAATATTCTTCAGAAATTTTTTATTATAAAGGTAATTGACGTTTTTGAAGAAATTAATAATATTCCAGAGGATATTATATTATCAAATTCATTTGCATTTGAAAGTGCTCCTGTATCGACATTAATAGGTATTTTTACAACTACTGATATAGATACTTTAGATATTCATACTTATACTTTAGTCAGCGGAAATGGCGATTCCGATAATGGACTTTTCTCAATTACTAATGATTCCTTGCTTTTAGCAGGTGCTTTAGATTATGATAACGATTCAACTTTGGAGATACGTATACAGGCTGATGACGGTAATAACGCTACATTTACAAAAACTTTTATTATTAGAGTAATTAAAGTAAATCCGCCTACAGCTATTACTTTATCAGATTCACAAGTAGTTGAAAACGATCCTATAGGAACATTGATAGGTACTTTCGCAACTGCTGATATAGATGCTTCTGATACGCATACTTATACTTTAGTCAGCGGAAGTGGTGATTCCGGCAATGGATTTTTCTCAACTACTAATGATTCTTTGCTTTTGTCCGGTGCTTTAGATTATGATAATGATTCAACCTTAGCCATACGCGTTCAAACTGATGATGGAAAAGGGGGAACTTTCCAAATGAGTTTTACCATTAGTGTGAATGATGTCAATAATCCACCTACAGCTATTGCTTTATCAGACTTACAGGTAGATGAAAATGATACTTTAAAAACATTAATAGGTACTTTTTCAACTACTGATATAGATGATCCAGATACTCATACCTATAGCTTAGTCAGCGGAAGTGGCGATTCCGATAATGGACTTTTCTCAATTATTAATGATTCCTTGCTTTTAGCAGGTGCTTTAGATTATGATAACGATTCAACTTTGGAGATACGCGTTCAGACTGATGATGGAAATGGGGAGACTTTTCAAATGAGGTTTACTATTAGTGTGAATGATATAAACTATTTGCCTACGGCTCTTACTTTATCTACTTCACAAGTAGTTGAAAACATTTCTATAGGAACATTGATAGGTACTTTCACAACTACTGATATAGATGCTTCTGATATCCATACTTATACTTTAGTCAGCGGAAGTGGCGATTCTGATAATGGACTTTTCTCAATTACCAATAACTCCTTATTTTTAGCAGGTGCTTTAGATTATGATAACGATTCAACCCTAGAGATACGTGTTCAAACTGATGATGGAAATGGAGGAACTTTTCAAATGTCCTTTACTATTAGTGTCAGTGATGTCAATAATCCACCTATAGCTCTTGCTTTATCTGCCTCACAAGTAGCTGAAAATGATCCTGTAGGAACATTGATAGGTACTTTTACAACTACTGACATTGATGATCCAGATATCCATACCTATAGCTTAGTCAGCGGAAGTGGCGATTCTGATAATGGACTTGTCTCAATTACCAATAACTCCTTATTTTTAGCAGGTGCTTTAGATTATGATAACGATTCAACTTTGGAGATACGCGTTCAGACTGATGATGGAAATGGGGAGACTTTTCAAATGAGCTTTACCATTAAAGTAAGTGATGTAAACTATTTGCCTACGGCTCTTACTTTATCTACCTCACAAGTAGCTGAAAATGTTCCTATAGGAACATTGATAGGTACTTTCACAACTACTGATATAGATGCTTCTGATATCCATACTTATACTTTAGTTAGTGGAAGTGGCGATTCTAATAATGGATTTTTTTCAATTACTAATAATTCTTTGCTTTTGGCAAGTGCTTTAGATTATGATAATAATTCAACCCTAGAGATACGTGTTCAAACTGATGATGGAAATGGAGGAACTTTTCAAATGTCCTTTACTATTAGTGTCAGTGATGTCAATAATCCACCTATAGCTCTTGCTTTATCTGCCTCACAAGTAGCTGAAAATGATCCTGTAGGAACATTGATAGGTACTTTCACAACTACTGACATTGATGATCCAGATATCCATACCTATAGCTTAGTCAGCGGAAGTGGCGATTCTGATAATGGACTTGTCTCAATTACCAATAACTCCTTATTTTTAGCAGGTGCTTTAGATTATGATAACGATTCAACTTTGGAGATACGCGTTCAGACTGATGATGGAAATGGGGAGACTTTTCAAATGAGCTTTACCATTAAAGTAAGTGATGTAAACTATTTGCCTACGGCTCTTACTTTATCTACCTCACAAGTAGCTGAAAATGTTCCTATAGGAACATTGATAGGTACTTTCACAACTACTGATATAGATGCTTCTGATATCCATACTTATACTTTAGTTAGTGGAAGTGGCGATTCTAATAATGGATTTTTTTCAATTACTAATAATTCTTTGCTTTTGGCAAGTGCTTTAGATTATGATAATAATTCAACCCTAGAGATACGTGTTCAAACTGATGATGGAAATGGAGGAACTTTTCAAATGTCCTTTACTATTAGTGTCAGTGATGTCAATAATCCACCTATAGCTCTTGCTTTATCTGCCTCACAAGTAGCTGAAAATGATCCTGTAGGAACATTGATAGGTACTTTCACAACTACTGACATTGATGATCCAGATATCCATACCTATAGCTTAGTTAGTGGAAGTGGCGATTCTGATAATGGACTTTTCTCAATTACCAATAACTCCTTATTTTTAGCAGGTGCTTTAGATTATGATAACGATTCAACTTTGGAGATACGCGTTCAGACTGATGATGGAAATGGGGAGACTTTTCAAATGAGCTTTACCATTAAAGTAAGTGATGTAAACTATTTGCCTACGGCTCTTACTTTATCTACCTCACAAGTAGCTGAAAATGTTCCTATAGGAACATTGATAGGTACTTTCACAACTACTGATATAGATGCTTCTGATATCCATACTTATACTTTAGTTAGTGGAAGTGGCGATTCTAATAATGGATTTTTTTCAATTACTAATAATTCTTTGCTTTTGGCAAGTGCTTTAGATTATGATAATAATTCAACCCTAGAGATACGTGTTCAAACTGATGATGGAAATGGAGGAACTTTTCAAATGTCCTTTACTATTAGTGTCAGTGATGTCAATAATCCACCTATAGCTCTTGCTTTATCTGCCTCACAAGTAGCTGAAAATGATCCTGTAGGAACATTGATAGGTACTTTCACAACTACTGACATTGATGATCCAGATATCCATACCTATAGCTTAGTCAGCGGAAGTGGCGATTCTGATAATGGACTTTTCTCAATTACCAATAACTCCTTATTTTTAGCAGGTGCTTTAAATTATGATAACGATTCAACTCTATCTATACGTGTTCAAACTGATGATGGAAATGGGGAGACTTTTCAAATGAGCTTTACCATTAAAGTAAGTGATGTAAACTATTTGCCTACGGCTCTTACTTTATCTATTTCAGAAGTAGATGAAGATATTTCTATAGGAAGATACATAGGTACTTTTTCAACTACTGATATAGATGCTTCTGATATCCATACTTATACTTTAGTTAGTGGAAGTGGCGATTCTAATAATGGATTTTTTTCAATTAGAGATAGTTCCTTACTTTTACTAACTCCTTTAGACTACGACGAAAATTCAGAAATAGAGATACGGGTGCAGACTGATGATGGAAATGGAGGAACTTTTCAAATGTTCTTTACTATTAGTGTAAATGATGTCAATAATCCACCTACAGCTATTGCTTTATCTACCTTACAAGTAGCTGAAAACGATCCTGTAGGAACATTAATAGGTACTTTTTCAACTACTGATCGCGATAATCCTGGTGATAGCCATATTTATAGCTTTGCCAATGGTCCAGGAAGTATAGATAATAACAGTTTTACAATTAATGGAAACCAACTCCTCAGTAGCGCTGTTTTTAATTATGAAAATAAAAATAGCTATAGCATTTTAGTCCTAACAACTGATAGTAAGGGTTTTTTTGAAGGTGAGATATTTATTATTGAAATACTTGATATAAATGAACCTCCTACTAATATTACCTTGAGTAATAATAGTATTGATGAAAATCTTTTAGTTAACACACTTGTGGGTAACTTGACCACCAGTGACTCAGATGCAAATGATACCTATACCTACAGCTTAGTCAGTGGTACAGGAAGTACAGATAACAGCAGCTTTACAATTAACGGGACAGCCTTACTTACTAATACTGTTTTTGATTATGAAACAAAAAATAGTTACAGTATCCGCATTCGAACAACTGATAGTGAGGGTTTAACCTATGACAAAGTATTTATTATTGGAATAGTCAATTTAAGCGAGGCTCCGACTGATATCATACTGAGCAATAACACTATTTCCGAAAATCTTTTTAGCAATACACAAATAGGCAACTTAAGTACCATCGACTCTGATATAGGCGATACCCATACCTATAGCTTGGTCAATGGTATAGGAAGCACGGATAACAGCAGCTTTACGATTAACGGGACAGCCTTACTTAGCAATACCTCCTTTGATTATGACACAAAAAATAGTTACAGCATCCGTATACAGAGCATTGATGACAACGGAGGTAGTTATGAAAAAAGTTTTATGATTAGTATTACTGAAGAAGTTATAGATATTGAGACGATAAACATAGAAAGTGGCTCTTTTGAGATGGGTTGTAAAGAGGGAAGAGATAATGGTGGCTATCCTTGCCAAGAATATGAACTTCCGCTGCATACCGTGACATTATTCTCATTTCAGATGAGCAAATATGAAATTACTAATGCTCAGTATGCTACTTTTTTAAATGAATTGGGAGGTGTGAGTGCCGACGGGTCTTATAATGATCCCGATTATGGCAATGTGAATTATGCTCGTGTGGGAAGTCAACACTGTATGATTTACTACGAAGGAGGTACTTTTTATGTGCTGAATGGTTTGGACAACTATCCGATGATAGGGGTAAGTTGGTATGGTGCTAGGGCTTTTGCTGCTTCGGTAGGTGGGCGTTTACCTACCGAAGCTGAATGGGAATTCGCTGCCCGTGGTGGTAATGAAAGCCAAGGACATGCCTATAGTGGCGGTGTTTCGTATCAAGTGGGTTGGTATAGCTCTAATAGCAGTCGTGATGGTAGCAGTAATTTTAACCTTGTACGGACTCATCCTGTAGGAGACCTACTTCCTAATGAGTTGGGACTTTATGATATGAGTGGTAATGTGGCGGAATGGTGCGAGGATGGGCGTAGAACATATAGCAGTGATGCAGAGATAAATCCTATAGGACCCTCTCCTGCAACCGAGGTCCCTTTGCCAGGTGGTTTCAGTTATCTTGGCGCTGTAGCCCGTGGTGGCCATTGGAGTGAGAGCAGTTTTTATATGCGGTTAGCAACTCGCAACCTTGGTGGATTAGGAGGTGATGATCGAACAGGGTTTCGGGTTGTTTTTTAATTAATGTGAGTTGGATATAAGTTTTTTATTTAAAAAGTTGGAAATTAAAAAATGGCTCAAATAGTGATTCAGGTTATCCGAAAAGCAAATGCAAAGATTGTGGTTTTGGGGGTGTATTAAAATTACATAGTACTTCTGATGGTTAAATTAAAAAATTATATTTTGACAATTAAAAATAAAGACTAGCTAAGTGCTGATGGAAAATCTTAGATTCCACAGTTCAATATTTTCAGGTGTTAGTATGTCTATCGATATTTTTTTTATAAAAGGAATTATAATTAAATAGTTCCTTTTTTTATAACTTTTTTCAAAATATTAGTGTCGAGAGCTATATCTAAAACAAATGATTTTATCGATAAAATCAAAAGGCTTATAACCGGCTAAGGCTGCTTGATGAAAAATACAGGTAGCAGGAGTCATACCTGGTAGTGTATTAACCTCTATAATAATAACTTCTATGGTTTGATCTTTCTTAATTCTGACAAAAGCATCTATACGGGCATAACCTTGAAGATTCAAAATTTCAGCAGTTTTTTTAAACACAGCCTTTACTTTTTCTTCAATTTTTTGGTTTTGAACAGGGTTTTTAGCATATAAAGCTGGGGTGATATTTTGACCTTCGCCTGCCAAAAATTTCTCTTCTAATGATAAAACACCTTTTTGAGCAAGCGCTTCTGAAGGTTTAAAAATTTCATAAGTTGCTTTACCCTCTTCACTATGTGTTAGTAAGCCACCTGTTATTTCCAAAAAATATTCCGTTTCAGAGCAAGGCTCTATACAAGTTTCCAGAACAAACATGTTTTTAACCGGAAATTCTTCATCAAAGCTTATATTAAGATAATTAGCTTCTTTTGGTCGTAATTTTTGACTTGGACGAAAAATTAAATTGGCAAAAGCCTTAAAACTTTCAGCATCATTAATTTTTTTGACCGCAGCACTACAGCCATCATCTAATGGTTTGACAATAAAAGGATAAGGGTAATTAGATTCTATTTCTTGGAGAAGTTTTTCAGGTTCATGTAAATAATTAACCTTAGTAATCAGTCGATGTTTGGCTGTCATAATGCCATGTTGATTTAAAATTTCATTGGTTAAAAATTTGTTCATCGCTAAAGCAGCAGACTGGCTATTAGAACCATTATAAGGTATGCTTTTACTTTCTAAGATTTGTTGAATTTCACCATCTTCGCCAGGCCTACCATGCATAGCAATAAACACAAAATCCATTTCTTCTTCAATCTGTTCAAAGGTTATATTTGTGATTCTTTGCACTTGGCTTATCCCATAATAGTCGGTTAGGCTTTGACAAGTTTGACGAATATCTGCTATAACAGAATGTTCCTTAAAACCAATCCGATAACTAATATCATCGGCATTATCTTTTAAGAGTAGATTAATGGGAATTTTATATAAACTATAATTCTTACTATCACCTTTTATAAAAATAGGAATTGGTACGTATTTATCTGAAGCAGCTAATTTTTCATAAATATTTCGCGCACTTTCTACTGAAATATGCCTTTCAAAAGAAAAACCTCCCAATAATAAAGCAATTTTTATTTTCTGATTCTGTTTATTTTTCAAAGTTTTTAAATCTTTTTCCAACTTAGTACGGTATAAAATTGCTGTTTCTGGTGTGGCACTTTGACGACTATGTTTTTTTAAAGAAGTATGTAGAATATAGGTTAAAAAATTAGAAGGCGATAAGCCAATTTCAGCAGCTTGGTGAAAAAAGAAAGATGAAGGCAACATGCCCGAAGTCGTATTTGGATCATTTAAATAAATAATACCGTCGGCTGATAATATACCGTCGATACGCGCATAAACCTTGAAAATTAAAGTATTATAAAGTTCACAGCAAGCCTTTCTAATGGCTTCTATTTGCTCATTTGGTAAGTCTATAGGTGTAATTTTACGAGAAATACCTGCCAAATATTTGGCTTTATAATCATATAGGGTTGTTTTTTTTATAATTTCCGTAGGCGGCAAAGCAATAGGATGACCATCTTCATGTTCAATAACAATACAAGAAAACTCTTTTCCTTTGATAAACGATTCAAAAAGTACCTGTGGCTCCCCATAATAAGCCTTTAAAACTACCACATTTGCTTTTTTATGTTGGAAATAGAAGTTAAGTCTTTCATGAAGTTGTTGAAGCGTAAAAATTTTCTCTTTTACATTCTCAACAAATAATTCTGACAACTCTAAAGGTAAGCCTAAATGGTTTTTAAGATCGCAAAGTGATTCCAAATATGTTTTTTGAACATCAAAAGTTTTGGAAAGCCAATAATCTTTATTTATTTTTTTAAAAAAAAAAGCCTTATCAGTATAATTTATAAATTCCTCTAAGTTATCATTTTTAAGAATATGTACCCCAATAGATGAGCCTTGTAAACTAGGTTTGATAACCAAAGGCATACCTAATTGCTGTTTAAGGTTTTGAAAATAATCTTCAAAATTATTTTTTTCATGAAGAACTTGCCAAGCTTTAAAAGTTATATGTTTATTTTTAGGAGTTTGAATATTAAGTTTTTGGAAAAATGTTTTTTGTAAACATTTATCAATACCTAAAGCAGCACTAAAAATATCTGCCCCCGAATAAGGTATATCATACCAATCTAAAAGACCTTGTAAAGTTCCATCTTCACCGCCAATACCATGTAAACTCAAAAAAGCTACATCAAAATAGGTCTTAAAATCATGAGGATAAATTTCTTTTCCAATTTTTTGGAGGCTCTCTTTTTTCCATCTTTTATCTTCTACCGATTCTATATATAAGGTGGCATAATCCGTTTTATGACTGGGATAAAAATCCCGTATAGTCCCTTTATAAAGGTATTTCCAGTCGAGGAGAATAAACCTATTTTCACTGTCTACGAATATAGGAATAGCTTCAAAAAGACTTTTATCCAAATTATCATAAACGGTGCGACCACCGGCAAAAGCAATTTCGCGTTCCCTGGACTTTCCTCCAAAAAATATTCCAATTTTCAGCATGAGGTTTAAAACAGTAATTAGGAATTATAAAAATTAAAATACTAAGAATACATTTATAATTTAGCCAATAAAGCTTCCATACTTACGCGTTCTTTTATCCAGTTTTTAAGTTGGGATAAGGGTATTCGAGTTTGTTCTGCTGAGTTTATTTCGCGAATCGTAGCAGTATCATCTTCTAAAGTTTGGTGGTCTATGGCTACACAATAAGGCGTTCCGATTAAATCTTGTCGAGCATAGCGTTTACCTATACTTGCCTGCTCTTCATAAATTACCTTAAAACTTAACTTTAGGTCATTATAAATATTCATTGCTTTTTCGGGTAGACCATCCTTTTTGGTTAGTGGAAAAATAGCGGCTTTTATAGGTGCTAAAGCAGGATTAAAACTCAAAAATAGTCGTTTTTTAGTTTTATCATCCATCTTGATTTTCTGTTCTTGATACGCTTCATTAAAGACCATTAAAAATAAACGATCTAACCCCACAGATGTCTCAATTACAAAAGGAATATAACTTTTTTTCAATTCATTATCAAAGTATTGAATTTTCTTTTTAGCATATTTTTGATGCTGTTCTAAATCAAAGTTTGTTCTGGAGTGAATACCTTCAACTTCTTTAAAACCAAAAGGAAAAGCATATTCTATGTCTGAAGCAGCATTGGCATAATGGGCTAATTTTTCATGATCATGAAAACGAAGCGCTTGAGCATTAATACCAATTGTTTGATGCCACTTTAAACGGGTTTCTTTCCATGATTCATACCATGTTAATTCATCGCCTGGACGCACAAAAAACTGCATTTCCATTTGTTCAAATTCGCGCATACGAAAAACAAATTGTCGAGCAACAATCTCATTTCTAAAGGCTTTTCCAGTTTGAGCTATGCCAAAAGGGATTTTTTGCCTTGTGCTTTTTTGAACATTTAAAAAGTTTACAAAAATACCTTGAGCTGTTTCGGGTCTTAAATAGATACGATTTGCTTGATCACTTAAAGCACCTGTTTGCGTACTAAACATCAAATTAAATTGACGAACTTCTGTCCAATTGGCTGTTCCAGAAATTGGACAGATAATTTTTTCCTCTAAAATTAAGTCATATACACCCTTCAAATCTTCAACACTTAACAAGGCCCCTACCCTATTCAATAACTTTTGTGCTTTTTCTTTTTCTCCTTTAGTTTCATAATCCGATGCTTTTTCTTCTATTAAAACATCAGCCCTATAGCGTTTTTTGGAGTCCTTATTATCTATCATCGGATCATTAAAACTATCTACATGTCCAGATGCTTGCCATATCATTGGATGCATAAAAATAGATGAATCTATACCGACAATATTCTGATTTAAATCGGTCATACTTTTCCACCAGAATGTTTTTAAATTATTTTTTAGTTCCACGCCAAAAGGTCCATAATCATAAACCGCCTGTAAGCCTTCATAAAGTTCACTTGAAGGATAAATAAAACCATAAGCCTTGGCATGAGCAATGAGCATTTGGAATCTATTAGTATCTATCATTTTTTATGGTTCAGAATATTTTTTGAATTCATTAATTAAAACTTTTTAAATATATAATTCTATTTTATTTTTTAAACTTATTAATGAAGAGCTGCTCTCAGAGGCAATGTTTTAATAATTTGATTTTCTTTTTCAACAATTTGAGCTAAACGGTCATATACTATTTTCTGGTCAAAATAATGAAGCGCCATAAGCACAAAAATATTTCCATGTTTAGCTTCTGAAATCCAAAGCATTTTATAAAATTTTTTTAATTCTAAATCTTTAATATTTTCGGCAATTTGCTTGAAACGTTCGCAGCCTCTACATTCTATAATAGAAGCTACCAAGAGTCTATTCATAAAACGAGATTTTGGAGTACCACCTTGGCATAGTGTCATAAGCTCTTGAACATATTGATCCTTAGACATTGATTTTGCTAAATCGCCTCCACGCTTTTTAATAAGATCATAAACATTTTGAAAATGTTCTAATTCTTCAATAGCTGTTTTTATGAGCTCTGGAATAATAAAATTACGATCTGGATATTTAGCTATTAAGCTCATTGCCATTGAAGAAGCTTTCCGTTCACAATCTGCATGATCTTGAAGGAAAGTATCAAAATTATTTAAAACTATATTTAACCACTTTTGGCTAGAAGGTACAAGTAAATCTACACTATAGCGCATAACTAAATCGTGAAATAAAGAATATAGAAGTTTTATAAAAGATATTTTTATTATTTTTGCGTATTATTTATAAGGCTATTTTAAAATAGCTACCCAGCCTCGGCATTTAACTTTTTCGGGTGAAATGAGTTCATAATAATAGGTGGCTGCGGGATAATTTTCTCCAGACCAATCATTTTTATAATCATCACTTTCATAAATTAGTGTTCCCCATCGATTGTAAACTTTTAATTTCCAACCTGTTTGTTGAATACCTAAATCAAAAAAATCATTAAGCCCGTCATTATTGGGAGAAAAAGCATTATAGGGTGTTTCCTGTTCTGAAGTAACTTCAAAACTTGTATCTTCAGAACAATTATTAGCGCTACTAAAAGCGCTTAAGCGTACTGTATAGGTACCTTTTTCCGCGTATTGATAAGAAACTTCTTGTTCTGTACTTGTTATACCATCTCCAAAATCCCATAAATAATGACTTGCCCCAATAGTTGTATTTTTAAATTCAATAAAGGGTTTTTGAGAACAGCGATCTCTGAATACTGTTGTTTGAATATTAAAGTTAATTTGAGGGGCAATATTGACAATGAGAGAATCTTCTACTAAACAACCAAATTCATTAATAACTTGAACTTTATAAGTGGTTGTATTTAAAGGACTAGCAATGGGGTTTGGACTATTAGGATTTGATAAACCCGAAGCAGGAGACCATATATAACTTTCTCCACCTATAGCTTGCAATTGAACAGATTCATCAGAAGAACAAAGTAAAGTATCTTTAGGGATAACATTGACCTGATTTGAAGATAAAAACTGAGGATTTAATCCAATATCTAACCTAATACTATCACTTTCCAAACATCTATCTTTACCTGCCTCTAAATGAATAACTGAGGATCCTATTTGATTAAAATTGATTTCAGAAATATCACCTGTAAGGATTTGTCCATCTTCTGTTGTCCAAAAATAATCAATGTCTATAGAAGGAACAACTGAGGTATTATTAATGATAAGCGCTGTTTGTAAACTATCACAACGATTGATAACAGTTGCTGAAAAATCAACAATTAAATTTTGAATCACTTGAATAGTTACCGTATCTGTTGTCAAACACATTCCATTGTCTATATCAACTAAGTAGGTTGTTGTTTGAGTAGGAAAAGCTTGTGGATTAGGAATATTGAAAGCACTTAAACCTATAGTTGGAGTCCAATTATAACTAATACCTCCTGATATATTAAGTTGTACCGTATCGCCTACACATATTGTATGATTTTCTTGTCTTTGAATAGCAGAAGATGGTACAATAATAGTATCGATAGCAATATTAATTCCACAAGAAGCACTTCCGCCTATCAGACGAATGATATAAGTACCTGCTTGCGTGTATGTATAGGTTAAATCTTGACTATTTATAAGGCTGGAACCATCTCCAACATCCCATTGAAAATTAGTTGTTCTTGTACTTGTATTGGTAAAATTAACAGTTACTGGCGCACATTGATTTGGAAGGAAAGAAGTTGTAAAACTAACATCTCCTGAACTTATTAAATCTTCTACATTAAAACGAACCAAGCCTTGGTTACAGTTCAGTGAACCAACAGACGAGGCAAAGGCACCAGCTGTAGTTGGAAAACTGTTGTTAATATCTGAACAAGAACAAACAGGAATAACAATGTTGCCATTTTTACCAATATTTGTTCGTCCTCCATCACTATGATCACCGCTTCTGGTATTGTCATTACCGCCATAAAAAGTTGCATAAACCAACGCATCGGCTTGCGAACTAAGGATTAGGTAATACAAATCAGCACTATCTTGGCTGACAGGTTGAACAGCATTATCTGTAATTGGTAAATTCAACTCATTAGTAAAACCAGCAAATGTATTTGCCCAAGCAATAAGATTAAGTTGATCACAATTGTCCAGACCAAAACCCATAAGATTTAAAATAGAACCGTTTATACGAGTGGAAAATAAAGTTTGGGTTAAAGTAGAATTAATTTTATGAAAGAAAATATCACTGACTAAGAAGCTATTTCCTCCACCAAAAGTATAAACCCCATTGGTTAAAGGGTATTGCCCAGCAGTCCAACCTGTAGCCACAATATTATCATTCCTATCAAAATCTAAAGAAAAACCAACTTCTCTATTTGCTGTCCCCAAAAAAGTTGAGCTAATTGTAGCACCTGTTGTTCCATTAAGTGTTACAACAAAAGCATCTCCATTACCTTGATAAGTTTGGTTTAAAGTTCCAGCAGTTGTTGGAAAATTGCTGCTGGTCGTTGTTCCAATGATAGCTACTAATCCAGAAGAATTTATAGCTATATCTGTTGCTGTTTCCAGCCCTGTTGAACCTATATAAGATAACCATAAAACTTGAGATAAATCACTATTAAATTTTGCAACTATTCCATCTTGAGCGCCTTGTAAACTTCCAACTTTATTGGGTGCTGTGATATCACCATTAGTTGTTGTAGCAATATAAATATTATTGCTAGCATCAAAAATTAAATTATCAAATTCTTCATAAGCATAATCAAAACTTGCTCCAAAAAAGTAATCTTGAAGAGTGTTAAGTCCATCACTAGCATTACTTCCTAGTAATGTACTTCCCAATATATTAGTTCCGTTAGCACTTATTTTAGTTATAAAAATATCGCTACCATTTAGGTAGACATCGCCAGTGCTTATAAAGTCCATTGTTCCACCATTAAAAGTGTTATCAAAGGCAGTAGCACTTGTAGGAAAATTATTTGAACCTGTTGTACCAAGTATGACTAGATCATTATTATTGTCTATACGGGCAGAATGTGCGTTATCGGTATCATCACCACCTAAAAAAGCAGCGTAAAGCAGGATACCTGTTGAGTTAAATTTTAAAATGCTAATGTCCATGTCGCCTCCATTAAAAGTCATATCAAAAGAACCTGTATTAATAGGAATAAAACTATTACCAAAAATTTTTCCTATTCCATAAACAGATCCATTTTCACCCGGGGTTGCTATAGATCCCCAGTTATCGTTGGTAGAACCTGAAAGAGTGGCAAAAGCTATTTGTGGATCAATAATTAAGTCATAATTTGTATTATAGCCATTGGGAAAATCATAAGTTAAAATTTTATTTTCTAACTTATATAAAGAAGGCACAAAAATAGTATCATTATCAATGACTTGATAACAGTAAGGTGAGGATTCTATAAGCGTATCTAAGCTAGTAATCATATATAGTTTATTGTTTTCTAAGTATATATTTAACAACCCTTCATAAGCCAAACGAATTTTTTGAGGATCCGCATGAGCAGAGACCTGAAATTCATATTTTAAACCGTTAGGAATACCTTTCAAAGCCAAATTTATTTCAGGATAAATATTTTTGTAAACAAGATATTTATATAAGGGAACTTCTGAAGCCCAAGAATTTTTATCACCTAGAAAATAGTTATGATAAAAATTTTGCTTGATACTCGGTTGAAAAGTTGTTTCGATGTTACTGTTTAGAAACTTAATATCAAAAATATGACCTTTGACACCTTTAATACGTTTAGTATGTGGATGTCGATTGGGTTGGGCATGAGGATTTAAGTCTCTTCTTTTGTGAGTTTTGTAATCGTAATGATAGCTAACAAAAGTTAATTTATCCTTGTAAAAATAAATTTGACGACCGTTACCTATATCATTCTTATAAGCTATATCAGAAGACCATTGGTTTTTATTTTCAATAAATAGGCCTTTATTTGTACCCAGTAACTGAAAATAAAGGCTAATAATAATAGATATAAAAAGTATTTTTTTCATGAGCTAATCTGATTCAATAGTTTAGTGTTTAGTAAATGTTTTTTTAACTTGATAATCAATAGTTTACATACCTAAAGTTTTACAAGTTCATCGCTTTTTTCGCAGAAAGTATTCCAATTTATTCAATATTAAATAAATTATAGCCTTACTATTAAAAATAAAGAGAAAATGTTTTCTCACTGTCAATGATTTAAATACCTAGCTAAAAAAATCCTTTTTTTATTTGAGATGACTATAATGTATTAAACTTCTTAAAAATTCTTTTTTTTAAACGAATCAACTATACCACCTTTGGGTTATTTCACCAATATTTATATTTCATTTTTTTTTGAATATCCTAATTTTATAATCTCTTGGACTCTTTTTTTGGAAATATTAAGTAATTTCGTAATAATATGAACTGAAATTTTATTATTACGAAGCCCAAATACAGCTTCTATTTCTCTTTTTTCAATACCTTTTTCAATACCTTCTATTTCAGCTGTCTCCTTGACACTATTCTCTATCATTTTATTTTCCATATAACGTAAATAAACAGCGCGGTCTTTAGGGTTTAAGACGCTTTCTGCTAATTTTTTCTTGGCTTTTTCTAAACCTTTAGCCTTAATAGTTTCAGGAAATTCACTATGTTTCAAAAAATAAATCCATTCATCCAAAGTCGTTTTAGAAATATAATTAAAATTTGGGAAAAGTATCACTAACACTTTCTATATGGTATTTCTGACGTTGTCTTTTGGATGGTGAAAGGCGATCATTTACATGACGCCAGCAAAATTGACTTCCCCTCGATAGATATAATCCTTACCTTTCCCCAAATCAAAACAGACAATATTGATAGAATAGATTTTTTTAGCCAAGCTCTGTTCGGACTAAAATATCCACACGATTAGACTTGCCCGGATTTGATAATCATTCAATAAACCTATGCACTTTCAGTGCATAGTCGTTTAGTATCTCTTAAATCTAAACCTGAATAATTTTGTATTTGCCGATAAAATGATGTTACTTGCATCTTGTGAGTGTAGATTTATATGAATGTTGCGATTAAATAAACACTAATATACACTATTTTACACGCACATTTTTTTTATAAGAAAGCCCTTATACTTTGTAGTCATTAGCAAGAAAATATTCTCTTCTTATTTTTATAACTTTAAGAATCTAAATAGTCATGCTAAAAGATTTAATGTTTACTTTTGCCAAAGTTATAAATATAAACTAATCATTGACCATTTTATAATTAAAATTATGGCATATCATTTTTCAAAAGGAGTTGTTTACGGCGATGAGGTGCAAACTATTTTCGCTTATGCAAAAAAGCAAAAATTTGCCTTACCTGCTGTTAATGTCACAACAAGTAGTACGGTAAATGCTGTTTTAGAAACCGCAGCAGCGCTTCATTCTCCTGTTATTATTCAGTTTTCCAATGGCGGAGCAGGTTTTTTTGCAGGCACCAGTCTTTCTAATACCGATCAAAATCGATCTATTTTAGGAGGTATTGCTGGTGGTCATTATGTTAATGCTATGGCTAAAGCTTATGAGGTAACCGTTATCTTACACACAGACCACGCTGCTAAAAAATTATTACCATGGATCGACGGCTTGCTTTTAGAAAGCGAAGCCCATTATCAAAAGTATGGCAGACCTTTATACAGCTCGCACATGTTAGACCTTTCCGAAGAACCTCTTGAAGAAAATATAGACATTTGCAAAAAATACCTAAAACGTATGGCTAAAATTGGAATCACTTTAGAAATAGAATTGGGGGTTACAGGTGGCGAAGAAGATGGTGTAGATAACACAGATATAGATAGTTCTAAGCTCTATACTCAACCCGAAGAAGTAGCTTATGCTTATGAAGAACTGAGTAAAATAAGTGATAAATTTACCATAGCTGCAGCATTTGGAAATGTACATGGGGTTTATAAGCCAGGAAATGTAAAACTACAGCCTGTGATTTTAAAAAATTCGCAAACTTATGTCGAAGAAAAATTTAAGACTCCTAAAAAACCTATTGATTTTGTTTTTCATGGTGGTTCTGGTTCGGCTTTAGAAGAAATAAGAGAAGCCATTGGTTATGGCGCCATTAAAATGAATATAGATACTGACTTACAATGGGCTTATTGGGAAGGTGTAAAGGATTATTATAAAAAACATACCGACTGTTTGCAGAGCCAAATAGGTAATAACCAAGGTGCAGATATACCTAATAAAAAGTTTTATGATCCAAGAAAATGGGGTAGAGAAGCAGAAATTTCTTTTAAAAATAGGCTTCAACGCGCTTTTGAAGATTTGAATAATGTTGGAACATTGAAATAGTAAAAATTAAAAAAGCAATAATTTGATAAAAAATATCATGTCTGCTTTAAATCATAAATTAGAATTATATATTCTAAGTATTTTTCTTTTTCTTCCTTTTAATATAGATGCTCAAAATGTTAAAATAAAAGGTTTTGTTATAGATAAAAAAAGCCAAAGCCCTTTGGAATTTGCTACCATATCTATAAAAAATGGACAGCAAGGTACGGTGAGTGACCAAAATGGTTTTTTTAGTATAGAAGTAACTACTATCCAAAAAATGGATACACTTATTATTGCCTATTTAGGTTATAAATTGTATAAAATTTCCTTAGAAAACCCTGAACAACTACCTCAAAAATTTGCCTTGAGTCTTGCTCCCAATATCTTGTCTGAAGTACTAGTTACGCCTTTAACGGCACGACAGCGCTTTTTAAAAGCTGTAGAAAAAATTAAAGATTTTTTTTCAAATACACCCTTTATAACCGAAGGCTATTATCGGGAAATCATTCTTGAAAACAATAAAGCAGCAGTTTTGAGAGAAGCGGTTTTGAAGGTTTACCAAAATAAACATTTAGACAGCATACAGGATTTACAAATTCAGGTTCTTGAGGGTCATAAAACTAATAATGCCGATGAAATTAATTTTATGAAAAAAAAGACCAAAAAAAGTAAGCAAAAAGCGATTAAAAAAGCCAAACGCAAAGGTAAAAAAGAGGCAACAAATCTAAATGAGCGTATCGATTCAATTCAAAAAAGTCATCCAACCTTAGAATTTATGAGTCAATTAGGTGGTCCTAGCCCTGTTTTTGAATCGGACCCTATCCGCTTTCTTCAAAAATTTAAGCCTAAAGACAAAAAAGGTAAGGAAAAATATGACTACCAAATTATTAACTATACCTACTACCAAGACCGAAATACCAGTATTTTCGAGCTGACAAGCAAAAAAGATAAAACATTTAAAGTTAGAGTTTATATCAGTGATAATGATGAGATTATGCTTATAGAAGCTCAATTACCTCTTAAAATTCCGCGTTTAGTTAAAGCAGCGCTTTATGTTTTAGGTTATGGGATAAAAAATCTTGTTGGAGAATATAAAGTTTATTATCGCCCTGTTAATCAACATTGGGTTTTGGCATATGAAAAAGCCTATATTAAAGCAACAATAATAGATAGAAACTTATTTAAAGCAAACGAATCTTACCGTTATGGTTTAGAAGTAAAATTTGTAGCTACTGACATCAAAAATAAAAATGTTAAACCAATTTCTATTAATAAACGTATTGATCCTAAAAAAGATTTTGGCGAGCAGCTTGGCAAATACAATTCAAGTTTTTGGAAAAACTACAGGCGATTGCCTTGATTTTGAAAAAATAGACTAAACTTTTTTAAGGCGCGGCTTCTGTGACTTATTTTATTTTTTAATTTATCGTCCATTTCGGCAAAGGTTTGTTTAAAAGTTTCTGGTTGAAAAATAGGATCGTAACCAAAACCATTTAAACCTCTTGGCTCAAGAGTAATTAGCCCTTTAATTTCTCCTTCAAACTCATGAGATAAGCCTTTAGCATCTATATAAACAATAACAGTTTTAAAAATAGCTTCACGTTTAATTTGATTTTTTAATTTATATAATACTAAGTCTATATTTCTTTGACTATTTGCAGATTGACCTGCATATCTAGCACTATATACACCGGGTTCCCCATTTAAACTGTTTATTTCTAAACCAGAATCATCAGCAAAACATGGTAAGTGATAAATATCCCAAACTTGTTTAGCTTTTTGATAAGCATTTGTTTCTAAAGTTTTACCTTCCTCCTTTAAGTTACCTTTAAAATGAAGTTCTTGCAAACTTTTTAAGGTAATACCTTCTGTAAGTATATTTTTAATTTCATTAAGTTTATGAGAATTGTTTGTAGCGACAATAATAATTTGGGACATATTTTATATACAATTAAAAAAACCAGTACAACTAAAAATCAAAAAGTATCCAAAATCCATATTTTTTCGGCACTATCCAACGAACTGTATAAGTTTAAAAAAAAGAGGGATTTAACCTTTTTTAATTTTAACTAACTCCATGTTACGCAAGAAGTAAAAAGTGAGGGCAAAATTGTCTAATTTTGGTTCAGTAAAGCGCTTTTGTTAAATTTAATTTAGTTGTTTTGGAAAAGTTATTGGATTTATATACGGACTATTTGATTTCTAATTTTGGTCAAGCCACGGCCACTGGACTTGCCAAAGTGAGTGCTAATGCGGTTTTCACATGATAAAATTACGCGTTTATTGTCCTCTAATAATAAGGAAAATTATATATATTACGAACCTTATCGAAAATCTAAACGGGAAAATAAGAAAATACACCAAAAATAAATTGTCTTTTCCAAGCGATGATGCTGTAAAAAAATCGGTATATTTGGTTTTAAGGGAGGCAACAAAAAAATGGAATTTGCCCATCAAGGACAGTGTCCAGTGTTATCATTTATTTTCGTTATTCTAATTTTTAATTCTTAGTTAATATATGTTTAATCTAACTCCCGTAGTCAAGAACTTACTCATTATTAATATTCTTTTTCTTGTTCTTGAACAATTTTTCAAGATCCCTCTTTCTGCCTTATTGGGTTATCATTCAATTTTAGGTGATTCTTTTCAGCCTTATCAATTTATCACCTATATGTTTGTGCACGCTGACTTTTTCCATTTGTTCAGCAACATGTTTGCTTTAATTATTTTTGGACCTTTATTAGAACAATTTTTAGGTCAAAAACGCTTTTTATTATTTTATCTTATAACAGGAGTAGGTGCTGGTTTACTCTATGCTGGTGTTAACTTTTGGGAAGTTTATCAGATTAAATTATTTTTACAAGACTTTGCTTTGGCGCCATCACCAGAAAAACTAACTCATTTTGCCAGTCAATTTAATTTGACTTATGAAGGGTTAAATTTTATTCATGAAATATATCCCGAAAATGCTGAAAGTATAACTTACCAAAAAGAAGCTATTTCTTTAGTAACCAATATTTTTAGGACTATGTCTAATAGTGGTATGGTTGGTGCTTCTGGAGCAGTATTTGGAATTTTAATGGGTTTTGCTTTATTATTTCCAAATCTACGCCTGATTTTACTCTTTCCACCCATACCTATAAGAGCAAAGTTTTTGGTTATTTTTTATGCTGCTTATGAAATTTATGAATTAATACAAAGAAATCCAAATGATAATGTAGCTCATCTTGCCCATCTTGGAGGTATGCTCTTTGCCTTTATTCTGTATAAATTATGGAAACTTCAAAGACCTAATATTGAATTTTAAAGATTCAAAAGTGGACTACAGGGTTTGAAAATAAATTAAATTTAGCAATTTGAGAAAACTTGATTTACAATAATTTGAAAAATTAAAGGTTAAAGTTTTAAATAAATGAAAATAGGTATTGTTTGTTATCCAACGCATGGAGGAAGTGGGGTTCTAGCTACAGAATTGGGTAAATATTTAAGTTATCAAGGGCATCAAGTTTGTTTTATCGCTTATCAACAACCAACGCGTTTAGATGATATTGCATGTAGTATTCATTATCATCAAGTTGTTATTGAAAAATATCCACTATTTAAATATCCCCCTTATGAATTAGCCTTAACTAGCAAGATGATAGAAGTTGTTAAGCAGGAAAAACTCGATATTCTACATGCCCATTATGCTATTCCTCATGCTTCTTCTGCCTTATTAGCCAAACAAATATTACAAGAAGAAGGCATTAATATACCAATTGTTACAACTCTACATGGCACCGACATTACTCTTGTAGGCAATTCTGCCCATTATGCACCTATCATTTCTCACAGTATTAATCATTCTGATGGAGTTACTGCGGTTTCTGAAAGTTTGAAACAAGATACTTTTGATTTTTTTACTATTAATAGAAGCATTAAAGTTATTCCTAATTTTATAGATTTAAATCGTTTTCAACGCCATCCAAAAGAGCATTTCAAAAAAGCAATTTGTCCTCAAAATGAAAAACTACTGGTACATATTTCTAATTTTAGAAAAGTTAAACGGGTTAAAGATGTGGTAAAAATATTCCAGATTGTCAATCAAAAAATTAAAAGTAAATTGATGTTGATAGGTGATGGTCCTGAAATGAAAATCGTTAAAAACCTGTGTAGAGATCTTAGAATTATAGATCATATTCTTTTTATAGGCAGTCTTGAAAAAATAGAAGAAGCCTTGTCTGTTTGCGATTTATTCATTTTACCTTCTGAAAAAGAAAGTTTTGGTTTAGCAGCTCTAGAAGCCATGGCTTGTCAAGTGCCAATTATTACCAGTAATATAGGTGGTTTATTAGAATTAAATATCAATGGACAAACAGGTTTTAGCAGTGCGGTAGGCGATATTAAAAGTATGGCTAAACATGCACTCCATATTTTAAAAGATAAACATTTACCTATTTTTAGAAAAGGGGCCTTAAAAAGAGCTAAACAATTTGATATTAAAACTATTGTACCTATATATGAATCATATTATCAAGAGATTATGACAAACATTAATGTTGCAAACTAATATAATAGTGCAAGTCAAGTTTTTAATAGACAGTTTTTTAGGTAAAAAAGAGTATGTTATGAATCCCAAAATAAGTTATAGTTGCGGTTAAAATCCAAATAAAATTGGGCTTTTTTTCTTTTTTTTGAAAAAATTAGCTGACCGCTTTATCCAAACCATAGTCATCTTGATATTTAAGTTTAGACTTAACGACCCCATAAATCTAGCGCACTAATTTATTAGTTACCGCAATCAAACAATGTTTAAATAAATTAATAGTATGATAATCAAATACAAATTTTTCCTATCATCATTAATATTTTTCTTATTATTCTTTTCATGTCAAAGGTATAGCTCTCTAAAAGCAGATCTCATCATTATAAATGCAAAAATTTGGACAGGTAATAAAAATCAAGATATAGCTCAATCAATGGCAATAAAAGGAGATAGTATTTTAAATATTGGGACAACCCCCAAAATGCTCCTTCTTAAAGGTAAAAATACGAAAGTTGTTGATATGAAAGGACAGTTTATTACCCCGGGGTTTATTGATAGCCATGTGCATTTGATAACCGGTGGGCGAAGTTTATTAAGTGTAGATTTAAGAGATGCTAAAACACCTGCAGTATTTAGTAAACGGGTGGGTGATTTTGCTAATACAATTAAACAAGGAGAATGGATTTTAGAAGGTAACTGGGATCATACACTTTGGGGAGGCGAGTTGCCACACAAAGATTGGATAGACGAAGTAACAAAAGAAAATCCTGTTTTGATTATGCGTTTGGATTGGCATATGGCATTGGCAAATTCGGCTGCCTTAAAGTTTGCAGGTATTAATAAAAATACACCAAATGTAGAAGGTGGAACAATTGGACGAGATCAAAATGGGAATCTTACAGGAATCTTAAGAGACAATGCTATGAACTTGGTTTTGGATAAAATTCCACCCATGTCTACAAAACAAAAAGATAAATCTTTTCGGGCTGCCATGAATTATTTTTTATCAAATGGAGTAACTTCTGTTCATGATGTTGACGGTTTAAATAAAAATTTTGAGAGTTATAATACAGCTAAAAAATATAGAGCAGCAGGTAAACTTGATTTTCGTATTTATTCTGTTGCACCACTCGACCAATGGCAACAACTTGTTGAAATGAAAGATGAAAGTGATAAATTTTTGAAAATAGGTGGTCTAAAAGGTTTTGTAGATGGTTCATTAGGTTCACATACTGCTGCATTTCATGATTATTACACCGATAAAAAAGACGATAAAGGTTTTTTTATTAATACCAATGAAGATCTATATAAGTGGGTTTCAGGTGCTGATAAAGCTAATCTTCATATCATGATACATGCTATTGGTGACAGCGCTAACCATACCTTGCTTAATATTTATGAAAGAGTAACTAAAGAAAATGGAGTAAGGGATAGAAGGTTTAGAATTGAACATGCACAGCATATTGCACATAAAGATATTGACCGATTTTCTAAACTAAATGTGATTGCAAGTATGCAGCCCTATCATACTATTGATGATGGAAGATGGGCAGAAGATTATATCGGCACAGAACGTATTAAAACGAGCTATGCATTTAGGTCTCTTTTGGAAACACGTGCTACCATAGCTTTTGGAAGTGATTGGGCGGTAGCTCCAGCTTCGCCCTTACAAGGAATTTATGCTGCAGTGACCAGACGAACTTTAGATGATAAAAATCCTAACGGCTGGGTACCAGAACAAAAAATTACAGTTGAAGAAGCCTTAACTGCTTATACCAAAAGTGCAGCTTATGCTTCTTTTGATGAACACATAAAAGGTAGTTTAGAAAAAGGAAAATTAGCTGATTTTGTAGTTCTTAGCGGAGATTTAAGAACTGTTAATCCTATAAAAATAAAAGACTTAAAAGTTTTAGAAACTTATGTGGGTGGTAAAAAAGTATTTAGCGCCTCTGAAATAAAATAAATAAACGCCTGTCGAATAGCTTGTACTATATTACCAAATATTTAATTTAAAATGGAAATTATTACAGCGACTAAGGTAGTATTATCGTAAATAAGTCTAAAAAAAATAACTTATATTAACTGATGCTCAAAAAAATAACCTTATTCTTATTAATAGCTTTATTACTCCCGGCCGCTTTTCTTCAAGCAAAATGGGGAAAAACAGGACATCGAGTTGTTGGCGAAATTGCTGCCAATCATTTATCCAAGAAAGCCACAAAAGGAGTTAAAAAGATTTTGGGACATGAAACTTTGGCCCTTTCAAGCACTTGGGCAGATTATATTCGTTCAGAGCCTCAAAAATATGCCTATACTTTTCCTTGGCATTATGTGAATATTCCAGATACCAAAAACTACCAAAATACAACTCCAAACCCTGAAGGCGATATTGTGCAGGCTATTGCCCTTTGTATTAAAAAATTAAAAAATAGAGAAAAAATAAGTATAGATTCTCAGCGTTTTTATTTGCGTTTTTTAGTGCATTTTGTCGGTGATATACATCAACCTCTACATGTGGGAAGAAAAAAAGATAAAGGCGGTAATGACATTAAAGTCAAATGGTTTGGAAAAGATACCAATTTACATGCTGTTTGGGACAGTAAAATTATTGACTATTTTAAGTTGAGTTATACCGAACTCGCCCAAAGTCTTGACCATGCTCATGTCATAAAAAAACAAGTATGGCAAAATAAGGATATTTCTCAGTGGGTTGAAGAAGGTTTAATACTAAGAAAAATTGTATATGAATCTGCATCTGAACATGATAAATTATTTTACCGCTATACTTATGATCATGGAAATACAGTTAAAAAGCAGCTTCTAAAAGCTGGTTTACGGCTATCTGAAATATTAAATCAAGTTTTTAGATAATAATAATATAGCCTTGCTATTAAAAATATAGATTTTGGATACTTTTTGATTTTTAGTTATACCGGTTTTTTTAATTATAATTAGTTGTCCCTTAAAAACCTTTAACGAATTGATACATAGCATTTTTAAAAAATGGAAAGAGCATACCTATTTGATTATGCACATCCCTATTGAATTCTTGTTCTATAAGTAGTTTAAGCTCTACATAGGAAGCAATTCGTGGTCTTCACATCTTTTAGCTTTTTTTCTATACTCTTTTGCATTTCCTGTGAAAAAAACGCTCGGGTGATTAACACCGGAGCAAATCCGAAGGGCAGCATCTAATCCTTCCGATTCGTACTTTTTAAACCAAGAACGCACAGTCATGTCACTAAATTTTAACTTTTTACTCAGATGAAAAATAGAGCGCATTTTGTCCTCTTTTGCTAATAAAAAGGCTTTCAAGCGACTTCGTTCCAAATCACTTGCTTTTCTTAATTTTGACCGGAGTTCTTAGATACTCTCTTTAATGTCTGAACTGCTAAATCGTATCATATAAAGTTGGATAAGGTGAAAATAATAACTATATCTATCTCAATATACTATTTTTCTATAAATTTAACTATTTTATAGACTTGCCCGGATTTGATAATCAATCAAATAAAAAAGTTATTTTTATAAAAAATTGTTAATTAACAACTTATAAAAAACGATATTATAGTGAAAGTTTAAAGGTTTTTCAAAGAGATCAAGTAAAATTATTTTTTACTTGTAAAATTTAGAGTATACATATAGTTTTAATTTATATTTATTTGAAATGGACTTACTGATTTTCAAAATTCTATTTTCTGTATAAAAATAGCATTGCTATTATTTCTAAAAATATTTAAATAACTTAATTTTAAGTATATGATAATCGTATTATTATATAGCAAAGCTATTTTATTTTGCGAAACGTTGAGTTTCAATACCAATAGGTTAGAATCCGAAAAACGCTCTTTTTCAAGTAACCTGAGTATAAAAACTATACATTAAATCAATATACTAAATCCTCTAAAAATCTTTTTTTTAAGTAAAGTGATTATAATTACAACTATTTATTAATGTTTATTTTTGATAAAACAACTATTTTCTTTAAAACTCAATATTTATAAATCTCTGTATTTCAGAAAATTTAAACCGTTTTATTTGTAATCTAATTTTTAAATTTTAATATTATGATAGAAATTACAGACAAAGCAAAGGCAAAATTAATAGCTTTGCGTAACGAAGAAGGCAAAAACCAACATCATCACCTTCGGGTATCGGTTAAAGGCGGAGGTTGTTCGGGCTTGATGTATGATCTTAATTTTGATAGTACCCAAAAAGATAATGATGAAGTTTATGCCGATGAAAAGATAAAGGTTTTGGTTGATAAGAAAAGTCTTTTATATTTGGTTGGCACAACCCTAGATTTTTCAGACGGATTAAACGGAAAAGGTTTTCAGTTTATTAATCCCAACGCCAATAGAACTTGTGGCTGTGGAGAAAGTTTTGCAGTATAAAAATAGGAACCCAATTTAAAAATTTAGTTACTTTATCTAAATCTAACTACGAGTATTTTCAAATATCTATGTCTACAACAATCGAAGAAAAAGATGAACCAATAGACTCAGGAGACGGCACCGAAAAAGAATTTGAAGACGCCAAGACTAAGTTGATGGACAAGCCTTTCGATCCGGACCTAATCAATATAGAAACAAAAACCCCATCGCTTTCTATACTGATTAATAGAATAGAAAGGAGGACAATTGAAATGGATACGACAACTTATTTCCAGAGACAAGACGACCTATGGAATAAAACCAAACAAAGTCGATTGATAGAATCAATTTTTATTCAATTTCCTTTGCCTGCTTTTTTCTTTGATTCCAGTGACAATAATAGTTGGTTAATTGTAGATGGTTTGCAACGTTTGAGCAGCATTAGAAACTTTAGGTTTAGAAATCAACCTTTGAGCAATTTAGAATTTCTTACAGATATGAATGGAAAATGTTGGGAAGACCTGCCTGCCTATTTGCAAACCATTATGGAGGAATGTCAAATTGTTATTCATAAAATTATGCCAGGTACCCCTGGTAACGTTAAATTTAATATTTTCAAACGTATTAATACAGGAGGCTTATTGCTAGAACCGCAAGAAATACGACATGCCTTATTTCAAGGAAGACCCGCTAAATTTGTCGCTGAATTAGGGCAAACAGAAGCATTTAAAAAGGCTACGAATTATAAGATTAAAACGCAAAGAATGTTAGACAGGGATTTTGCCAATCGTTTTTTGGCCTTCTATTTCTTCGGGGCGGAAAATTTTGGAACAAGAACGTATGGACAAGACTTAGATACTTTTATGAGTAAGGCTATGGAAATTATTCGTAGTAAGACCGAAATAGAACTTTTAAATGTAAAAAAGGCTTTTGAAAATGCCATGACTCTAGCAAGCGATATTTTTGAGAAAGAAGCCTTTAGAAAAATATATAAATACAGTCATAAACGTCTACCACCCATTAATAAAGCTTTATTCGATGCACTCTCTACTCAATTTGCTCATTTGACTGAAAATGAGATAATGAAACTGAGAGCCAAAGCAAAGGAATTTAGGCAAGAATTAAAAATGAAACTGGCAGAAGATAATCAATTATTCGCTGCTGTTAGTAGCGCAACCGGAGATAGAAATAAAACAATATACAGGCATCACGCTATAAAAAAAATGATAATGAACTTAATTAAATAAAAAAATATGATTCAGGGTTTAGATATAAAAAATTTCAAACCTCTAAAAGATAATGGTTTCGTCTTAAGAAATCTCAATGTTTTATTGGGGCTAAATGGCCAAGGCAAATCGTCTTTTATTCAGGCTTTACTTCTTTTACGCCAATCAGACATACCAAGGGGGAGTCTAAACCTCCGCGGTGAGTTATTCAATGTAGGTAGTCCAACAGATTTACGTTACGCATATGCCAAAGATTTTACAGTAAGTATTGACTTAGAATTTGCCTCAAGAAAGAGTATCAAATGTCATTTTGATTCTAAAAAAGGCAAAGCAGATTTTATCTTTTCACCTGATAATCTATCAATTATAAAGCAAGAAAGCTTATTTAATGACAATTTTCAATACCTTAATGCCGATAGAATTGAACCTAAGACTCTACACCCCAAAATCTTAAATTCTTTAAAACCTATAGGAGGTAATTTAGGTATTAAGGGCGAATATACTGCTCATTATCTTGAAACTCATTCAGAAAGATCTATATCTTTTGAAAATTGTCTACACCCTAAGACACTCCGATATCAAAATAATAGAGGGAAAACCCAACAAGACAATAGATTAATTAGTCAAGCTAACCTTTGGCTGGGCGAAATATCCCCCGGTGTACAAGTTAAAGTCGATAGTATCTCTTCTGATAGAATAGAATTGGGATATCAATTTGAGTCCAAAATATTTAAATCTAAAGTATTTAAGCCTGAAAATGTAGGCTTTGGGATTTCCTATGTCTTGCATGTGATTACGGCTCTACTTTCCGCAAAGCCCGGCGGATTAGTTATCATTGAAAATCCAGAAAGCCACCTTCATCCAAAAGGAGCGGGTAAATTAGGCGAACTTATTGCCCGAGTCGCTAAAAATGATATTCAAATTGTTATAGAGACCCATAGTGCTAACCTTTTAAATGGCATACGGCTTGGTATAAAAGAAAAAATAATACCTAAGAATAAAGTTGTTCTACATCATTTTGAAAAAAGAAAAGATAATTTTTATGCTAGTATAGAATCCATTAATGTAATGCAGGATGGAAGACTGGGTAATGATGGAGGACTTAGGGACAATTGGATTTATAAACAGGCGGAATTAACATGGGATAACTTTATACTTAAATCCAAATGATCATTTGTAAAATCACCAAAATGATATAGTAAAACTTTTTTTATCTATAAAACGCACTATTTTCAAGATTAGCGAGTAAACCCTATATTAAAAAACCTTTTTCAGGACTATATTTATAATTTCGACTTAAAATAACTATGAAACAAACTCACATCATAGCAATAGTTATTGTTGCTATTGCTATTTTTATTATTATTTCTACGGCAGGTAGTACAAGTCAATATCTAACTTTTGATGATATTAAGGCTAAAACTTTAAGTGGAGATGATGCTAAATATCATGTTATAGGAACTTTGCCCAGAGATATAAACGGCGATGTTTCTGGAATAGAATATCAACCTACTATAGATCCAAATTACTTAGCATTCAATTTATTAGATGAAACAGGGCACAAAGAACGGGTTATTTGTTACTCTCCACCAGCAGGCATCCAAGATTTTACCAAATCAGAACAAGTTGTTATCATTGGAAGGTTTAAAAATCAAGAGTTTATCGCCGATGAAATCTTACTCAAATGTCCTTCTAAATATGAAGAAAAAGAGTTATAAAAAAGACCTAATTTTAACTCTCTTGCTTTTAAATAAAAATAAAACTTTACTTTTGCTTTTTTACTCAAGTAATTTATATCTCTTTTTCTTAAACCAAGCCTCATTTTAAAATTTAATTATTAAAGTATGAAGTTGATCAGTTTTGACATTTTGAATAATGAAACAAGTGATATTGAAATAGAACAAATGACTTTTGATAATTTTTTAATTTTACCTATTCGTAATACTGTACTTTTTCCTAGAATTATCACACCTATCACAGTTACTCGTCCTGAAGCCATTGATTTAGTCACAAAAATATATAACTCTAAAGATCAAACACTTGCTTTAATTACTCAAAAAAATGATAAACTCACCAAAGATATTCGTATCAAAGACTTATATAAACATGGCACATTAGGTCAAATCTTAAAAATTATAGAACTTAAAAATGGAGAATTAACGGTCATACTGCAAGGTAAATATAAATTTGCTCTTGAAGCAGTAGCTCATAAAGATCCTTTTTTAACAGGAAAAATTACGATTAAACCTGAAGAATTTGATTTAAAAGATTCTAAACAAGAAAAAGAACTGTTGATTAGGTTTAAAGAAATGGCTAAAGTCTATTTTGGCGTTAATATGAATGTTGTAGAAGAAACCAATCAAGTGGTTGAAAGCGTTAACAATTTAGGTTTTGTAACGTATTTTGTAGCTAACTACTTGAATATAAAAATTTCTGAAAAACAAAAACTTTTAGATATGCACCAAACGAAATATAAAGTTCAAAAAATACTTGGCTATATAGAAGAAGAAATCAATGTGCTTAAAATTCGTAATGAAGTCCAAGATAAAGCTAATATAGAAATGCAGCAGCAACAGCGAGACTATTATTTACGTCAGCAGTTGTTGGTTTTACAAAATGAATTAAATGATGATGACGGTTTTGATGATGAAGTTAAGGAAATTATAAAAAAAGCAAAAAGCAAAAATTTTCCAAAATATGCTCAAAACCAATTAAATAAAGAGTTAAAAAAAATTAAACGGGTTGGCATAAATTCTCCTGAATATAGTAATATAGTTGGTTATTGTGATTTTTTGGTTAGTTTACCATGGTCTAAATACTCCAGAGATAATTTTAATATCCATAAAGCTGAAAAAATATTAGAAAATAATCATTCAGGTCTTAAAGAAACCAAAGAAAGAATTTTAGAACATTTAGCCGTTGTAAAATTAAAAAAAGATACTAAAGTGCCTATTTTATGTCTTGTTGGGCCTCCGGGTGTTGGAAAAACCTCTTTAGCGCGTTCTATTGCTGAAGCTATGGGACGTAAATATATCCGAATGGCTTTAGGTGGTGTGAGTGATGAATCAGAAATAAGAGGTCATAGAAAGACTTATGTTGGTTCTATGGCTGGTAAAATTTTACAAAATATCAAACGGGTTGGGGTTTCTAATCCACTTATTTTATTAGATGAAATTGATAAAATCGGAGAAAATTGGCACGGGTCGCCAAGTTTTGCACTCCTAGAAGTTCTTGATCCCGAACAAAACAACACGTTTATAGATAATTATTTAGAAGTACCTTATGACCTTTCAAAAATTTTATTTTTAGCAACAGCTAATAATGAAAATAATATAGATCAAACACTTTTAGATAGAATGGAAATAGTTAAATTAGAAGGCTATATTCCTCAAGAAAAAATAAATATTGCCCACAAGCACCTTATTCCAAAATTGTTAACAGATCACGGTTTAGAGCCTAAGCATATAAAAATATCCGAAAATGTTATTCAAAATGTAATTGACCATTATACATGGGAAAGTGGAGTAAGAGAACTCGAAAGAAAGCTAGCAACATTAATACGAAAAGTAGCGAAATCTTTGGCAAAAGAAGAAGAGTATAAGCAAGAAATTAATGTTTTGGAATTAAGTAAACTGTTGGGGATGGTGCCTTATTACCGTCAAAAATATGAAAGTTTAGAAAGAGCAGGCATCACAATCGGATTAAGTTGGACAGGGTTTGGAGGTGATATTTTATTTGTAGAAACAACTTTAATTAGTGGAACCGGGGCTTTAAAATTGTCTGGACGTTTGGGACAGGTCATGAACGAATCGGCTCAAATTGCTTTCTCTTATTTAAAATCTTATGGGCATAAATGGAATATTAAAAGCAAAATTTTCAAAAAATATGACCTACATATTCATTTCCCCGAAGGACACGTTCAAAAAGATGGACCCTCAGCAGGATGTGCCATTTTTATTGCTATTTTATCGGTTTATACTCAACGAAAAGTGAAAGAAAAATTAGCCATGACCGGCGAATTGACCTTACGCGGACAAATATTGCCCATCGGAGGAGTATCAGAAAAATTACTTGCCGCCCATAAAGCCGGAATCAAAGAAGTTATATTTCCTAAAGTTAATAAAGAAAGTGTAAATAAACTTGATTTTGATTATGTTAAAGATATAACCATCCACTATGCCAACCATATAGATGAAATCGTAGATATCGCTTTGACAGACCAAATAATTGAAAGTCCTTTTTCATATTTACAAGAGACAAAAGAAGCGCTTAAAGAAGAAGAAAATAATAAGAAAAAAACGATGGTTTCTTAAATCTTATAAATTCCTAAAAATCCTTATTCAAATAAATTTAATTATGGAATCGTATAGTCCTAATTAAATAATAAAGAAAATAACAGAGAAAATAGAAGTAAAGCCGTTGCCGCTAAAAGTATACTTCCCACTTTCATAAGTTGTTTAGCAACTGCAAATTTTCGATTAAACCAATTTGAATACACTTCTTCTACTTCTATTTTTTGACGATTCAAAAAATTTTCTTTTTTACTTGCATTATTTCTCCAAAATTCTCTCATTAAGATATAATCTTCTCGAAATTGTTTATCTTTTTGCAAGCGTTTTCTAAATATTTTGAGTTTTTCATCGGTAATTTCTTCGGATAAAAAATGCTCAATTTTTATGATATTTTTAAAGTCTAATTCTAATTCTTCAAATATATCCATAACCTATATTATATTTATATTACAACAAATGAGGAATCCTTAAAAGATATTACGTAAAAATAAATGATAAATTGAATAATTTTTAGTAATTAGTTGGATAATTATAAAAAAATGCGTGACTGGATATTTCCGGCAAGGAGATGTTTGCATAGTAACCGAAATTTCCGACCATCAAATAAAAGAAACTTAAGGACAGTCTATATTAGACTTGAATTATTTTGATAATCAATATATTATGTAATTTTGGTTTTTTGGCATTGAATTTAATGAAAAAAACTAATATAGTATAAATATTTGATTAACAACTTAATAAATATAAATTAAAAATATATGTATACTCTAATTTTTACACCTAAAAAATAATTTTACTTGATCTCTTTGAAAAACCTCTAAACTTTCACTATAATATCGTTTTTTATAAGTTGTTAATTAACAATTTTTTATAAAAATAACTTTTTTATTTGATTGATTATCAAATCCGGGCAAGTCTATTAAAGTTTTTAAATTAATTGAAATTATGACAACAATTACCATAGAAGAAAATTTAGCTAATATACACTGTATGAAGTTGTTTACAAATTAAAAAATTTAAAAATATTTAGTACCAATAATTTATGAGTACAATAATATTTTTAATTTAGATAATTATTTAGGGCTATTAAACGTAATTTTTTAAAATTTGAAAACTAAAATCTCTGATAATCAAATTATTAAAAAAATGTATTCTTTAAAAATGCTTAATAGATTAGAATTTATTAAATTTTAATTATCTTATTCTTATAAAATTAAAATTGGATTTTAAAACTATAACTATCTAAAAATCAATATTTTAAATAAAAAATGAATTTGTAAACAACTTCAGTACCGTATCATGAAGTGCTTTACGGTAATCGCTGATGCATTTGTACATGGGTTAGTTATCAATTTGGTAATTTCATTGATTTTTTGCTTCTATACCGTTATGTAAAACTTAGACAAACTTAGACAATTTGCTGTTTACTTCCTGTTTCTCTGGACTTCCTAAAGCCGAAGCCTTAGGTTGTATCAGTCCTCCACAGGCAGAAGCGGGGTAACTCTCCGCCAGTTTTTCCAAATTTAAACTTGCGTTTAAATCGCGGTCGATAGAAATTTGGCAATTTTGGCAATTATAGACACGCTCCGAAAGTTTTAAAGTTCCTTTCTTATTTCCACAATTAGAACATAATTTACTACTGGGATAAAAGCGGTTGGCCAATTTCAAAGTCGAGCCATACCATTTGCTTTTGTACTCTAATTGCCTTTTAAATTCATAAAACCCACCGTCTAAAATGGCACTTGCTAAACGGTGATTTTTTACCATACCCGCGACGTTTAAGTCTTCTATGACTATGTGACTGTGGTTCTTAGCCAAATAGCTTGTGAGTTTATGTAAAGCATCTTTGCGTATGCAAGCAATTTTATAATGAATTTGAGCAACTTTTGTTTGCTGTTTATAGTAGTTGTTAGATTGTATTTTTTTGCCTTTGACAAAACGTTTGGATAGAACGCGTTGGGCAATTTTTAGCTTTCGTTTATAGGTTTTGTATGGTCTTTTGTTTTCAAAGATTTTGCCATCCGAAAGGGTAGCCAGTGTTTTGATACCGAGATCGACGCCAACGGCTTCGCGTGTTTTTGGCGTTGCTTTTGGTTCGTGAGGCACTAAAAAACTTACAAACCAATGCTTTGCGTGACGCGCGATAGTTACATTTTTAATGTTGTCTAATTCCACTTGCTCAGAAAGACGAACCCAGCCAAAGCGAGGAAGTTTAATTTTGCCCTTTCTCGAAACAATTTTACCCTCTAAATAAAAATTATTGTGTTGTCCTTTTTTCTTAAAGCGCGGATGCTTGCCTATTTTTTTAAAAAAGCGTTTGTAAGCTGTACCTAAATCGCGTAGAGCTTGTTGAGGTGCACATTTACTCACTTCGTAATACCAAGGATGTATACTTTTGACCTCTTTAACCAGTTTTTTATGCAAGTCAATAGCAGACAGATGGGCTTCTTTGTTTTTATAGGCTTTTTGGCAAGTTTCAAGTCCCCAATTGTAAGCGTGTCGCGCAACGCCAGCGTGTTTAAAGGCTAAAGTTTGTTGTTTGTTGTTCAAATTCAAACGTACTTTTAAACTTTTCATAGCCTATTTTAGTTCTTTAGCAACTTCTTTTAAACTATCTACAATTTTCTTGTTTTTATGACTGCGACTGCCATATAAACGAGCTGAAAAGACAGTAATTATTTCTAAAACATCTTGAGCCAAATCTTCTTCAAAGCTATTGCCTTGACTTCTGTTAATGATGATAACTTCCACATTAAAATATTCACAAAGCGTAACAATCAATTCCGAACCAAAACGTAAAAGCCTATCTTTATGCGTAATCACTAATCTATCAACCTGATAAGAGCAAATTAATTTAATCAAGCGAATTAGGCCGCGCTTTTTATAGTTTAAACCAGAACCTAAATCATCAATAACTTCAAAATTATAGCCATTTTTTCCACAGTACGATTCCAAAACAAGTATTTGCCTTTTCAAATCTTCTTTTTGGTCGTGTGAACTTACTCGGGCATAGGCTATTGTTAGTGATTTGTCTTTTTTATTTCCTATGAGGTCATTAATTTCAAAACGGCGATGTCCACCTTTCGTACGAAAGGCTTGAATTTTGCCCGCTTGTTCCCATCGATGAATCGTTTTGGTACTAACGCCTAATAATTCAGAGGCTTCTTTAATGCTTATCATAACTCAAATATAGATAAATAACCTGTAAAACCAATTAAATGTCTATAAATATACAGAAATGTCTAAATATTTTGAGGCAGTTTCAAACCCTAATTTAGGATTTTTTATTAATAGTAAAGGTTTTAAAAAATAAATAACACTTACCTATAATTTTTCTCTTTTTTCTGTTTTAGTAGGTAAAGGCAATTGGAAATTTCCATTTTCAATTAAAGTGCCTATTTTTTTTTTTATAAAACGAAGCAAAAACATCACTAATTCAACTTTTAAAATTTTTAACCAATTTGACTCTTTTATCAGAGATTTTTGAGATATTTTCTGGAGATACAGTTGCTGAATGCCAAGTAGGACAAGCAAAATAGCAATCGCATAACTTAACAAACGAATGACTTTAAGACGTTTATTATCATAAAACTTCTTACCAAGATTTTGTTTTAATCGCTTCTTTTGAACTTCTAACTCTTCCAAAAGTTTGATTCTATCCATAACACTATGAGTATAGTTATTGAAATAAGAAAATGTAGGTATTTAAATGATTGACAGAAAGAATCGAATGAATTATCCGACACTTCCTTCCAAACTAATAGCTAATAATTTTTGAGCTTCAACAGCAAACTCCATAGGTAAATTTTTTAAAACCTCTTGAGCATAACCATTAACAATAAGAGCGATAGCTGCTTCTGTACCTATACCTCTTTGGTTACAATAAAAAAGTTGTTCTTCCCCAATTTTAGAAGTTGTGGCTTCATGCTCTATAGTAGCTGATGAATTATTAGATTCTATATAAGGAAAAGTATGGGCACCACACCTATCGCCAATGAGTAAAGAATCACATTGGGAATAATTTTTAGCATTCTTAGCATTTTTAGAAACTCTAACCAAGCCTCTGTAGCTGTTTTGGCTTTTATCAGCTGATATACCCTTAGAAACAATACGGCTTTTTGTGTTTTTACCGAGATGAATCATTTTCGTGCCTGTATCAGCTTGCTGATAATTACGGGTTAAAGCAACTGAATAAAATTCGCCAATGCTATTATCTCCTTTCAAAATACAGCTAGGGTATTTCCAAGTAATAGCCGATCCGGTTTCTACCTGTGTCCAAGACAGCTTGGCATGGTCACCTTGGCAAAATCCTCTTTTTGTAACAAAATTGTAAATCCCCCCTACTCCATTTTTATCACCTGGGTACCAATTTTGGACGGTCGAATATTTAACTTCTGCTTTCTTTTTAACAAAAATTTCCACTACCGCAGCGTGAAGTTGATTCTCATCGCGTTGAGGTGCTGTGCAACCTTCTAAGTAGCTTACATAAGAGCCTTCCTCTGCCACGATAAGTGTTCGTTCAAATTGTCCGGTATTAGCAGCATTGATTCTAAAGTAAGTTGATAACTCCATAGGACAACGTACACCTTTAGGAATATAACAAAAAGAACCATCGCTAAAAACTGCTGAATTTAAAGCGCTAAAATAATTATCTTGTATAGGAACAACTGAACCAAGATATTGTCTAATAAGGTCTGGATGTTCTCGGACAGCTTCACTCATAGAGCAAAAAATAATGCCTAATTCTGCCAATGTCTCTTTAAAAGTTGTGACAACTGAAGAACTATCTACAACAGCATCTAAGGCAATTCCAGATAAGCGTTTTTGTTCATTAACCGAAATACCCAAGCGATTTAACATATCCAGAATTTCAGGGTCTACCTCATCTAAAGACTTTGGAGCAACCTTCTGTTTTGGTGCAGCATAATAAATGAGGTCATTATAATCTATAGTTGGAAAGTTTACATTTCCCCATTCTGGGGTTTTCATATCTTTCCAACGGTAGTAGGCTTTTAAACGCCAATCCAATAGCCAGCTGGGTTCTTTTTTCTTTTCAGATATAAGGCGAACAACACTTTCACTTAATCCTTTAGGTATGCTATCTTCGTCTATATTACTGACAAAACCATATTTATATTCCGAACGCGTAGCCTCTTCAATAATTTGAGTTTCGTTGCTCATTATATTACTTTAAATTCTGAAAACTGTATATATATCTTGTAGATTGATAATCAAATATATTGATCTATTATTTTATTTTTAAAATTACAGATTATTTTTAAATAATAAACTTATTTAATTGTCTTTATTTGTAAGCTTTAAATTTATCAGTTAAGGAATAATTTTTAAATATTTTAATTCATACCTCCTTAAAACCACTTTGTTTGACTGGCTTCTTGGGCTAATAATTCTGCGTGGTCTTTGCCCAAATACCTATCTATGAAATAATGAATAATATATAAAATAGGTGTTATACAAATGGCTACACAAAACTTATAAATATAACTTATTAAAGCTACGGAAATAACTTGTTGAAAACTCCAATTTCCCCAGAGATAAAAAGCAACTATCAAAACGACAAAACTATCTATGAGTTGAGAAATTAAGGTAGAACCTGTTGCTCGCAACCAAATTTTTTTACTGCCTGTAAATTTTCTAAGCCACTGAAAAACAATTACGTCTAAAAATTGCCCCAATAAAAAAGCAGTCAAAGAACCAATAATAATTCCCAAACCTTGCCTAAAAATAATACTAAAAGCGCTATTGATATTAAAAGGGTCTTCTGGGGAACTTTTATTAACAGCAAGCCAGAAATCGGCAGGCGGTAGTTTTGTAATAATCCAAATTATGCCAAAAGCATAAGTGATTAAAAAAGCTGTTAAGTAGGTAATTTTTTTGACCCCACTTTTTCCAAAGTATTCATTAATAACATCAGTAATAATAAAAACGACGGGCCAAATAATGACACCGGCTGTCAAATTAAAATCTAAAGGTATTTCTAAAAATAAATCTATTTGAGCAGGAGGCAAATGTAATAAAGCTTCTAAAGAAAATATTTTAACCCCTATTATTTCAGCTATTAAGGCATTGCAAACAAAAAAACCAGCTAAGACTAAAAAAATATTTTGCTTTTTTTTTGATAGTTCTTTTGATAAACTCATATTTTAAAAATTAATAACTAATTTTTATAGTTATAACACAACAAATACGCGCAAATTAATCATTACATCTTAGCATTTAATCATTTTTAGAGAATTTATATATCTTTGCTTTTTATCTTTAGTCAAAAAAATAGCTTTATAGCAAAGCTATTTTATTTTGCGAAACGTTAAGTTTCAATACCAATAGGTTAGAATCCAAAAAACGCTCTTTTTCAAGCAATCTGAGTATAAATCTCAATTTTATCAAAATAGTACAAATAAATAACTGGGCATGAAATCGGAAATACTTAAAGTTCATGAAAGGTTAAAAAATAAAGAAATTTCATGTTTATCTTTAATAGAGGAAAAATTAACAGCTTTAAAAAAGAATCAGTATAATACTTCCAATTTCTTATTAGAAAAACAGTCCAAAATTTTGGCTAAAAAAGTAGATAAAAAAATAGCAGACGGCAAGCCATTGAATATTTTGGAAGGATTGCCTTTTGGGATTAAAGATGTTTATTTGCTGCAAGGCGCACCTGCAGCAGCGAGTTCGGATTTTCTGAAAAATTATCAATCGAGTTATACCGCCACAGCCATTCAAAAACTCTTAGATGCAGGTGCCATTCCGATAGTTAAAGAAAATTGCGATAGTTTTGGGCATGGAAGTACCAGCGAAAATACAGTTTTTGGAGCAGTTAAAAATGCGCATAATCCTGATTTGGTAGCAGGTGGCTCTACTGGTGGAAGTGCTGTTAATGTTGCTAAAGGGTACACCATTTTTTCTATTGGGGGTGATACAGGGGGGTCTATCCGGCAACCCGCAGGATTCAATAAAGTTTATGGTTTAAAACCCAGTTATGGTAGAATTTCACGTTTTGGACTTATGGCTTATGCTTCCTCTAGCGATTGTGTAGGAATTTTAACTACAAATATCTACGATATTTCGCTTCTTTTAAATATCATGAGCGGAAAAGACAATCGAGACCAAACAAGTTTTGAAAGTAAGCTTATCCCGGATATTAATAAAAATTTTGATCCCCATCTTATAACCATAGGCTATTATAATGATTTTTTAGAAAATGAAGGTTTAGACCAACAAATTAAACATAGTTTTTTAACCTTTATTGATAAATTGAAAGACAATGGATTAAAAATAAAAACGATGGATTTTAAAAAAGCCGATACTTTGGTATCAGCTTATTATATTTTGGCAATGGCAGAAACAGCTTCTAATTTAGCCCGTCTTGATGGAACAACTTATGGTCAAAGAATTGAGAAAGATAATTTAAAAGAAGGCTATGCTCTGGCGAGGTCTGAAAATTTTACACCCGAAACCCAAAGACGAATCATCGCTGGGAATCAAGTTTTATCGCAAGGCTATTCCGATGAAATTTATCTCAAAGCAAAGATGCTAAGAAATCAGATAACTCAACATTTTGCTCAAGATTGCCAAAAGGTAGACTTAATTCTTTCACCTGTCTCCCCTACTCTACCGTCCAAAATTGGCTCTAATTTAAACAATCCTTTGACCATGTACTTATCTGACATTTATACCGTAGGTTTTAGTTTGGCAGGTTTACCAACTCTAAGCGCTCCTCTAGCAACAAATACAGGTATTCAAATCAGTGCTGCTAAAAATAAAGAATTTGAAATTTTACAATTTAGTCAATTTTTAGAAAAAATTATAAACGATTGATTTTCAATAAAAAAATAATATTTCCAAAATAAATAGCAAGTGGCATTACAAAATATGATGGCAAATTTTAATACATAAACTTTATAAAAAAGCAATCTCTAATGACTTTAGCCAATAACATTTGTGATTTAAGGACTAAATAAAGAAAGTTTTTATCTTTGACGAAGTTTTGAGAGTAAAAATGTTATACCCTAAAAATATAGAGATTAGTAACTTCTTTGATGGTTTAGTTTTATACTATTTTTATCTCATAAATTTTTATTCTTAATGTCAAATGAGTTAAACCTCTTAAAAATCCTTTTTTCAAGTGACATGAGTTATACTGTCGGAGGGGTTCGACTTTGAAATTGGCTAACCGCTTTTATCCCAGCAGTAAACTATGTTCTAATTGTGGAAATAAGAAAGGAACTTTAAAACTTTCGGAGCGTGTCTATAATTGCCAAAATTGCCAAATTTCTGTCGACCGCGATTTAAACGCAAGTTTAAATTTGGAAAAACTGGCGGAGAGTTACTCCGTTTCTGCCTGTGGAGGACTGATACAACCTAAGGCTTCGGCTTTAGGAAGTCCAAAGAAACAAGAAGTAAACAGCAAATTGTCAAAGTTTGTCTAAGTTTTACATAACGGTTTTACTAAATTTTATATTTAAAAGACATCTTTTTACTTATATTTTCCTTTTGCGTTTGGTATGCGGGAAATATTTTCTTTATTTTTGCTCATAGGGTGTCATTTATACCATTGTGTATAGCTCCAGGGAGCTATAAATCAAACTAAAAACTATACACGATCTTATCTAATTATTCACAATTTTTAAATTAAATATTATGATTCTTACAAATTTAGTTTTTACATCCCGTAGTTACACTGCCATAGCTATTCTTTTTATTTTACTGAGTTCTGGAAAATGTGGTGATCCACCTCTTATAATAGCTGATACAAATGCATCTCCAACAGCCTTAATGTTAAGTGTATCAACCATTTTAGAAAACCATGCTATAAACACTGAAGTTGGTACTTTTAGCACAATTGATATTGATGCCGAGGATAACCATACTTATAGTTTAGTAAGTGGTGAAGGTGATAGCGATAATAATAGTTTTATTATAGATGGTATTAAATTGATTAGCAATTCTGTTTTTGATTTTGAAACCCAAAAGGTCTATTCTATTCGTGTGCAAACAGATGATAGTAAAGGGGGGACTTTTCAAAGATCCTTTACCATTGATATAATTACTCCTCCAACTGCTATTGCCTTATCAGCTTTAGAAGTTTTTGAAAATTCTGATGTAGGCACCTTGATAGGCACTTTAACAAGCGCAGATACAGATGCTGATGATACCCACAGTCACAGCTATAGTCTGGTGACAGGCGCAGGGGATAGCGATAATATATTTTTCTCTATTTCAGAAGATTCTTTGCTTGTATCTGGGAATAGTGTAATTGATTATGAAATTAATCCTACACTTTCTATACGTATCCAAAGTGAAGATAATAATGGTGGCATTTTTCAAATGACTTTTACTATTCTTGTCAAGAATCTAGATGAAGAGGTTCCCACAATAACTACTGAGACCTTTTTTGTATTTGAATCTGATTCTATTGGTAGTACAGTAGGCCAAGTTTTAGCAACTGATGATATAGGTATTACGAGTTATACGCTTATATCCGGTAATACGGCAGGGGTTTTTAAACTTTCGGACGATGGTTTGATCACAATTGCAAATCCTCTGGACTTTGAGACCTTATCAAGTTATATTTTAAGTATAGAGGTTAGAGATGGAGTTGGCAATAAAGCCGAAGCTAATTTCCCTATTACAGTTGGAGATACTAGTTTTCAGCTAACTAATATCGATAATCTTACTCTACCACCACATCCTCTATCTATGTCTACTGCTGTTATTTCTGGAACGACTTATCTTTTTGTAGCAGCTGCTTTGGGTTATGCAGTCATGGTTTTTTCGATAGATACTGATGGTACTTTAAAATATGCTGATCATGTTATAGATAACATAACTTTGGAAATAGGCGGGGCAAGTTCCGTGTCTACTGCTGTTGTTTCTGGAACGACTTATCTCTTTGCGTCAGGATTGTTTGATGATGGGGTCAGTGTTTTCCGGGTAGCAGATGATGGCACTTTAACTAATGTTGATAATGTTTCCGATAACGATATTTTAAATTTAGACCATCATGTCTCTTTGTCTACTGCTGCTGTTTCTGGAATGACTTATCTCTTTGCAGCAGGGAATTCTGATGATGGGATCAGCGTTTTCCGGGTAGCAGATGATGGCACTTTAACTAATGTTGATAATGTTTCCGATAACGAAACTTTACATTTAGAAAGAGTTGCAGCTCTCTCTACTGCTGTTGTTTCTGGAACGACTTATCTCTTTGCGCCAGGCCATTTAGATCATGGGGTCAGCGTTTTCCGGGTAGCAGATGATGGCACTTTAACTAATGTTGATAATGTCTCTGATAATGAGACTTTAGCATTAAGATACGCTTATTACACACATACGACTGTTATTTCTGGGATAACTTATCTTTTTGTGTCAGGATTTTCCGATGATGGGTTCAGTGTTTTCCAAGTAGCAGATGATGGCACTTTAACTAATGTTGATAATGTTTTCGATAATGATGATTTGGCATTAAATGGGGCTGAATCCTTATTTACAGCTGTTGTTGATGGGAAAACTCTACTCTTTGCAGCAGGAATTTATGATGATGGGGTTAGCGTTTTTTCAGTAGCTCCTGATGGCACTGTGCTTAATACTGATAATATTTTTGATAACAATATTTTGAATTTAAATTCTACTCAAACACTGACAGCAGCTGTTATCTCTGGGACGATGTATCTCTATGTAGCTGGGGCCACTGATAATGGGCTCAGCATTTTTAGAGTGGTAGATTAAAAGAAAAGCTAATACCATTCAATGTTTAAGTTGAAAAATTTATAAGTCAATTTCAAAAATTGAAATAAATTTTTCAACTTTATCAACTGCTTTTAAAGCTGGTGTAATTTCAAATTTACTGTTTATATCAAAAGCAAAAAGTTGAGGGTGTTTCATTTTTTTAAGTTCTTTAATATGTTCCAAACCAATTCCACCACTTAAAAAAAATGGTATATCTTCTTGATAAGTTTCCAAAATTTTCCAATTAAAACGTTTTCCACTACCTCCATATTGGGAGGTTTTAGTATCAAAAAGTAAATAGTTAACTATTTCTTTATAGTCAGAAATTTGATCAAAATCTTTTTTATTATCAATTAAAAAACTTTTAATAATTTCTATATTTGGATACAGTTGCTTTATTTCTTCAATAAAATCAGGTTTTTCTTCGCCATGCAATTGCAAAACATCCAAATTAAAATTTTCAATTTTATTTATGATAGTTTTTAAATCCGGATTTACAAATACACCAACTTTTTTAATTGAAGCAGGTATACTCAAAAGAACACTTTTATCTAAATTTTTTATACATCTTTTTGAAGGCGGATAAAAAATAAAACCAATATAGTTTATAGGTAATTGCATAAGTTGTTGAATATTATTAACTTGTCGCATACCACAAACTTTTATTTTGATCATAACAGCAAAAGGATTTTTAAGAAGTTTAACGCATACAAAATAGCCTTGCTATACAAGAGTTATTATCTATATTTTTATTAATCTGAATAAAAATCTTAAATTTATATCTTTAATTACCAATTTATTACATAGAACCTGTTTTTTTATTACTAAAATAATTACAGGAATATTTATCCAATATTTGTGAAGAAAAAAATAGCTATTTTAGGTTCTACAGGATCTATAGGAATCCAAAGTTTAGAGGTGGTAAGAGGAAACCTAAATCATTTTAAAGTAGTTGTTTTGACTGCTTATAAAAATGCAAATTTACTTTTAGAACAGGCTTTAATTTTTAAGCCTAAATATATTGTTATTGGCGATTCCTCCAAGTATATTGACCTTAAATCTCAACTTATAGGTAAAAATATAGTCGTTTGGCAAGGTAAAAAGGCTCTAGAAGAAGTTGTTCAAGTACCTGAAATAGATATTGTAGTAACAGCTTTGGTAGGTTATTCAGGTTTCTTACCTACGCTTGCTGCTATAAAAGCCAAAAAGAATATTGCCTTAGCCAATAAAGAGACTTTAGTAGTTGGAGGAGAAATAGTTATGGCTTTAGCAAAAGAAAAAAAAGTTAATATATATCCTGTTGATTCAGAACATTCCGCTATTTTTCAATGCCTGCAGGGAGAAAAGCATAAAAATATAGAAAAACTTATTTTGACTGCTTCGGGTGGTCCATTCCGAAATACATCTTTAAAAGATCTTAAACATGTCACTCTTAAACAAGCCCTTAAACATCCTAACTGGAATATGGGTGCAAAGATTACGATTGATTCAGCAAGTATGATGAATAAAGGTTTAGAAGTTATAGAAGCGCATTGGCTTTTTGATATTCCACCTGAAAAGATTGATATAGTTATACATCATCAGTCGATTATTCATTCTATGGTACAATTTCAAGACAGTAGTATTATTGCCCAGATGGGTTATCCCGATATGAAACTACCAATTGTGTATGCATTAAGTTATCCTGAACGCTTAAAAACAAGTTTTAAACGATTTAACTTTATTGATTATCCAAATTTGAATTTTGAACCCCCTGATAAAAAGCGTTTTCACAACCTAACTCTTGCTTTTCAAGCTTTAAAACAAGGTGGAAATATGCCTTGTATTTTAAATGCTGCCAACGAAATTAGTGTAGACTTATTTTTAAAAGCTAAAATAGGTTTTTTAGAAATTGCCAAAATTAATGAAATGTGTATGCAAAAAATTGATTTTATCGATAAACCAAATTATCATGATTTAATCCACACTCATGAAGTGAGTCAAAGGTTCGTAAAAGAAATAAGATTAAGTTAATAATTAGCATTTTTTTCCGAAATCAAAAGTTATTAATTTATAGTTATAGCAAAGCTATTTTATTTTTCGAAACGTTAAGTTTCAATACCAATAGGTTGGAATCCGAAAAACTCTCTTTTTCAATCAATCTGAGTATAAAAGAATATTAGATAGTTTATCCGATTAAAAATTTAGTTATTCTTTAGATAGAAAAGACAGATATTATAATAGTAAAATCATTTTTATTTCAAGATCTTGAATTTAATTTGGAAATAATATTTGATTTTAATATTAAACTCTATATCTAATTTTGCCATTTTTAGAGTTGAAAAGCAAAAGTCTTTTGGGGCGGCTTTAGTCTATTTTTCGGTTAGAACTTAAGACCCCAAAGCGAAACAGCTCAGAAATATAAGTTTTAAAAGAGCCTTTATTTTCTACCTCTGTGAAATCTTTACGATACGTTTCTTCAGATTTAACATCGTTTAACCATTGGTTTAAAGTTGCTTCTCCTTCTTTATTTTTAGCTAAATCTATAGTTAAAATATGTTTATCATCAGTAGAACGTCTGTCAAATATTCGAGGTATTTTTTTAGGTCCCAGACCTCTATAAAAAAAGAATGTAAAAGACATGCCATAAGCTGCTAACAAAACAGTTAACTCAAAAGATACAGGTACAAAATCGGGTATGGAAATGTTAGGTTTTCCACCTATTATCATAGGCCAGTCAATACCCGACATAAGGACTTGCATCAAAATAGCTAAAATCAAACCTAAAGTTCCAAAGAAAAAAGCTGCTACAGGCATCCAAGATCGTTTATAACCCAAAGCATCTTCGAGGTGATGAACAGGATAAGGTGTAAAGACCTCATAAATAGTTACACCTTGTTTGCGCAAGGTTTTTACCGCTTTGATCAAAATATCCTGATCACTAAAAACACCTACCAAAAAATGTTTATTTTTTTCCATATCTATATAGTCGACTTATATTGAAAAACGTTTTTTAAGTATTTAATTCGTTGATATTAAGAAAATATTCTCTAAAAACTTGTGAAAAATATTTCCAAAGATATTAAAAAATTGATAGAGTTTGTCAAAAATATAAGGCTTATATCTAACCTAAAAAAATAAATATTTTCCTCATATTTTAAAAAAATAAAAACAGCCTTCACCAAATAATTAACTTGATTCAAATTTTTGCTCAATGATTTGCGTTTTGTTTTAAGGCCTAACTATAATGCGGCAACTTAGGTACAGAAATGGTTATTGTGATTTTGAAGATATTATAAATGATTCGGAAAATATAATTTTTGATGCCATGCGCTGTCAAAAGTTTTATTATAAAACATATCTTTTTGGTTTTCAAATATTTATATATTTTAATTGCCAGACTTTCTTATATCAAACTCATGTTAATTAGAAATCATTAAAACATATAAGAATCAATAAATAAAAAACCGCTTCAAAAAAAATACAGCTAAACTTTATCTAATAAATTATTTTTTTTAGAGATTTGCACCTCTTTATTTAGATTCATTCTAAATAAAGATAATATTTATTAGTTAAGAATTATTATTAATTAGAAAGTTATGCACAGTATATTTTATAGGTTAAAAATGTTTTCTTGCAGAAAACTCCTCTATTTATTTTGTCTTTTAGGATTGGTATATAATTTTAAAGTACTTGCTAAACAAGGTATTATAAAAGGCTTAATCATTCAAAATGACGATTCTATAGCTTTGGCAAATGTTTCTGTTTTTCTTAATAAAACTAAAATAGGCACGATAACTAACAGAAATGGAAATTATATTTTGCAAAATATACCTTCAGGAAAATATACCTTAATTACTTCTCTTAATGGTTACGAAAGTCAAAAACAAGAAATTAATATAGAAGACAACAAAATAGTTGAGGTTAACATGTCTATGCAAGAGCTTAATATTGCTCTACCTGAGATTAATTTTGTGGTGGGTAGAGAACATAACGTTAAAAATATAGCCGGAGCAGCAACTTATATTTCAACTCAAGAGCTTCAACGTTTTAATTATACCGATATAAATCGGACTTTACGAAATATACCTGGTGTTAATGTACAAGAAGAAGACGGTTTTGGTTTAAGACCAAATATTAGTTTACGAGGTACAGGGTCAGAAAGGAGTTCTAAAATCACGGTCATGGAAGATGGAATTCTTATATCACCAGCACCTTATACTGCCCCAGCGGCTTATTATTTTCCAACTATAGGACGTATGTCCGGTATAGAAATTTTAAAAGGAAGTAGTCAAATCAAATATGGACCTTATACCACAGGGGGTGTAATAAACTTAATTTCAACGGCTATTCCTAAAACTTTTTCTGGCTATCTATTTTTAAGTAGAGGCTCTTTTGGCAAAAAAAATTTACATGCTTATGTCGGTAATAAGCATAAAAATTTTGGTTATTTGGTTGAAAGCTTTCAATATTCTTCGGATGGTTTTAAAACAATTGATTCGAATCCAAGGGCAGGGCTTGACTTAAACTCTGGTTTTGATAAACAAGATTACTTAGCAAAAATTTCAGTTAACACGAATCCAGAAGCACCTGTTTATCAATCTTTAACTTTTAAAATTGGGAGGTCCAATGAACTTTCCAATGAAACCTATTTGGGTTTGACAGAATCAGACTTCAAAAAAGATCCTTTTAGGCGCTACGCTGCTTCTCAAAAAGATCAAATCACCACTCAACAAACCCAATTATCTCTGACTTATTTAGCAGAATTTTCAAAACATGTTTCTTTCACTTTAGTTGCTTACAATAATAATTTTGCAAGAAACTGGTACAAATTAGATGCAGTAGCAGATACAACAGGCACTAAATCTAAAATTTCAATACTTGATAATCCTGAAGATTTCCCTAATGCCTATAATATTATACGGGGTTTAAATACCAATTCTGATGATATTTTATTCCTAAAAGCTAATAATAGAACATATTATAGCCGAGGCATACAAGGTCTTTTTAAGTATAATTTTAAAACCAACCTGTTTACCCATCGTTTTGAATTTGGATTCCGACACCACAAAGACCAAGTCGACCGTTTCCAATGGATAGATGAATACAATATTGTCGATAAAATTATGCAATTAAGTCAATCTGGTATTCGAGGAACTGAAAGCAATAGAGTAGAAGAATCAAACGCTTTTTCGACATATCTTCAGTATCAATTGGTATATAACAAACTTACAATTACGCCAGGTTTACGTTATGAAAATATTTTTGCCACCCGAGACAATTATGGAAATGATGATCCTGAAAGAACAGGCAATCAGATAAGTCAAAGAAGTAATAATACCGACATACTTATACCCGGTGTCGGCATAAGCTATAATTTTAATACCGGTATAAATGCCTTTATAGGTATTCATAGAGGTTTTGCTCCTGCTGGCTCAAAAGAAAATACTCGACCCGAAACAAGCATTAATTATGAATTAGGGCTTAACTATGCCCATTCTATTTTTTCTGGACAAATTATTCTATTTTTTAATGATTACACCAATTTATTAGGCAGTGACTTAGCTGCCTCTGGTGGTGCTGGAACAAATGAACAATTCAACGGAGGAGAAGTCCATACACAAGGTATAGAGTTACAAGCAACTTTTGATTTAGTATCTTCAAATGAGAACCATAATTTTAATTTACCTCTAAGCCTTGCTTATACTTTTATTGACGCTCGTTTTCAAAGTGACTTTGACAGTGATTTTGATGGATGGGGAGGCAGTATTGTACGTTCAGGCGATCAGCTGCCTTATTTGGCTAACAATCAGTTAAGCCTTTCCATCTCTTTAGAACATCACCTTTTTAATATTAATTTGACAGGTAGATACAGTGATGCAACTAGAACCCAGCCCGGCCAAGGCGAAATACCCAACAATGAATCTACAGATTCTTATGTCATTATTGATTTAAGCGCAAACTATAACTTTCATAAAAATATCACCTTTTTTTCTAATGTAACCAATTTAACCAATCAAGTTTATATAGCAGCCCGTAGGCCTGCTGGCTTACGCCCTGGTTTACCTCGAAGCTTTAATATTGGTTTAAAAGTTCATTTTTAATTGGAAATCTGAGAGAAAATCTTCAGTATTTTTAAATTAAAAAATTGATTTTAAGCATTTTAAATGAGTAAAGAGAAAAGACTCTCTATTTATCTTTAATAGCAAGACTATAGTCAAAAAAGGGAAGGATTTTAGAAAGATAGTAAAGGAGAGCCTCCTACAGGAGTTGAACCCGCGACCGACTGATTACAAATCAGTTGCTCTACCAGCTGAGCTAAGGAGGCTTTTTTTAAACCCCAAAGGTAAATATTCTCAATATATATTCCATATTTTTTGATCTTTTTTTAGCCATATCTCCAAAATTTATAAAAAAAACGAATGCCCTATTTGAACTAAAGTTATATTTAGGTTTAAAAATATCATTGAGTATAGGCTCAAAATGCCAGATTATAAGTTATCATTTTCAAAATTAAATTTAAAAAATAAATCATGTTAGTACCTTTTCACGACTTAAAATCAGAAGATAAAATATGGATTTTTCAAAATGAAATAACCTTAGATCCAAAAACTGAACAAAAAATATCATCTGATATAGAACAGTTTATAAATAGCTGGTCAAGTCATAATGAAACAGTTTATGCAGGCTATCAGATTTTATATGGTCATTTTCTTATCCTAGGTGCTAAACTAAAATTAGGTCATCCTTCGGGCTGTTCTATTGATAAATTGACTCATTTGATGCGAGAAATCGACCAAAAATATGATTTGGATTTTTTGAAAGCCACTGGTTTATTGGCTTATTCGAATGCTAAAAATAATATCCAATTTGTACCATTTGCTAAAATAAAAGACGCTATTAATAAGGGTATTATTAACTTGGAAACCCTTATTTTTGACAATAGTTTGACCAATTTAGGTCAGTTTACAGAAACTTGGCAACTTAAAGCCAAATACAGTTGGTTAAAAAAACAGCTCCCAGTCGAAAAAGTTTCATAAATATAGCAATGCTGTTTTTATTGAGGAAAGATTCATTTTCAGTATCAATAAGTTAAACCCTCCAACAATCCCTTTTTCAAGCGAAGTGACTATAGTTATGCAATATTCTGATGATTTAAAAACATTTGCTAAAAGTTTACCAACTTTGCCCGGGGTTTATAAGTTTTTGAACCAAGAAAATACAATCATTTATATCGGCAAAGCGAAATCTTTACGTAATCGAGTAGTCAGCTATTTTAATCCTTCAAGTCAACAGCAACAATTTAAAACCCAATTGTTGATCAAAGAGATTAGACAAATTGATTATGTGGTTGTTAATACTGAAGTAGAAGCCTTACTTCTTGAAAACAATTTCATCAAAGCTCACCAACCCAAATACAATATTTTACTCAAAGACGATAAAAGTTACCCTTATATTTGCGTTAGTGAAGAACCCTATCCGCGACTTTTTATCGCTAACAAATTGGAAAAAAAGGGGCTTTTTTTCGGACCTTATACTCATGTTAAACGCATTAACTCGATTTTGGAGTTGGTCAAGAAATTGTATCAGATACGGAGTTGCAGCTTAAACCTCAATTCAAAAAATGTAGCTCAAAAGAAATATCCACTCTGTTTGGAGTATCACCTTAAAAATTGCAAAGGGCCATGCCAAAATTTACAAACTATAGAAGCCTATAATGAAGATATTGCCCAAATTATTCAACTTTTAAAAGGTAAAATTGGCTATATCAAACAAATTTTTACCGAAAATATGCAACAGGCAAGCCAAAAACTTAACTTCGAATTAGCCCAGTCCTACAAAGAAAAAATCGATTCTTTGAGCTACTTTCAGGAAAAATCTTTGGTTTCCAATCCCAATATTCCAAACATAGAAGTTTATACGATTCGTTCTAATGAAATATATGCCTATGTGAATTTTTTAAAAATTATTCACGGTTCGGTCATTTTTTCCCAAAATGTCGAAATTAAAAAGAAATTAGACGAAAGCGACGAAGATATTTTAAGCCTATGTATCCTCAACTTAAGGCAAAAATTTACCAACCTTTCCGATCTCATCATGACCAATATTGCTTTGGAAAATGTGCTTGATGAAGTTGAAATAAAGGTGCCTAAAATCGGAAATTTTAAAAAATTAGTAGACTTATCCTTCAAGAATATCGATTTTTTCATTAAAAATCAACTCTTCAAAAAGGAACAAGCCGCCCAAAATCAAAAGCGTAAACGCTCTTTGGTGCAACTGAAATCAGATTTAAATCTCAAAAACTTACCTATGCACATCGAATGTTTTGATAACTCCAACCTACAAGGCACTAATCCGGTGGCATCGATGGTTTATTTCAAAAATGGCAAGCCTACCAAAAAAGAATACCGCCATTACAACATTAAAACTGTGGAAGGTATAGACGATTTTGCCTCTATGTATGAGGTCGTTTCGAGACGCTATACACGCCTAATTGACGAAGAAAAAGAACTTCCCAACCTCATTGTAGTTGATGGTGGAAAAGGTCAGCTATCTTCGGCTTCCAAAGCCCTTCAGGACTTGGATTTGGACATTCCGATTATTGGCATCGCCAAACGCTTGGAAGAAATTTACCGCCCCAACCAACAATTGCCTTTACTTATCAATAAGCAATCGGTGAGCCTGGCTTTACTGCAAAGAATTCGCAACGAAGCCCATCGTTTTGCCATCACATTTCACCGAGACAAACGCAGCCTCGACAAAAAACAGCACAGCAGACTAACCGACCTAGAAGGCATCGGCGAAAAAACACTCCAAACCCTTTATGGAAAATACAAAAGTTTTGAAAAAATAAAAGCCGCCCCCATTTTCGAACTCAATAAATTAATTGGCGAAGCCAGAGCCGAAAAAGTAAGAACTTATATTAAGGATTTGGAAATTAAAAATTAGTAAATTGCAACTAAAGAATTTATAATTAAACAACCCATTAAAAATGTCTTTAGAAATTGCTTTAGAAAAAATAGAAAGGGCCAAGAGAGATAAAGCTATATACTTAGATTTAAGGGATTTAGGCTTAAAAGAAATTCCAAGTCAAATTGGGAACTTGGTAAATTTAACAACGCTTCATTTAGAGGATAACCAAATCCAAGAGATTCCAAAATTTTTATTGGATTTGGGTTTGCCCATATATTATTTGATGGGAAAAGAAAATAATTTAAAAAAAGGAATTTTCCTTAAAAATAATCCTTTAGAAATTCCACCAACTTCCGTTGTAAGAAAAGGAAATGAAGCTATCGAAAATTTTTTTATAAGTGAAGAAAAAAGATTGAAAGAAGCCGAAAAAAAACTAAAGCCACCCAAAATATTTATTTCCTACTCTCATGAAGACATGCTCTATAAAAAAGAATTAGTCAAACATTTAAAGCCTTTGGTCAGAGCAAAAAAAATAACGGTCTGGGATGATGGACAAATTACAGTCGGGGAAAAATGGAAAAAGGCAATATTTGACCATTTGCACGAGGCGGATATAGTTCTTTGTTTGATTAGTTCTGATTTTATAAATTCGGAGTTTTGTCATGAAAAAGAATTAGCAGAAGCCTTAAAGGCTCATAAAGAAGGTCGCCAAACGGTAATTCCCATTCGGATACGAAAATGTTTTTGGGATCATCTACCCATTAGCAAATTACAAGGTTGCCCAGCCAATTGGATGATAAAAGCTAAAGATGATGGAGCTTGGACAGAAGTAGTCAAAGCGATTAAAAAAAGCCTTGAAAATCTAAGTCTTAAAAAAAGTAGTTAAAGAAAATAACATGTCATTTTTTATAGAATCACGTCGCTGGGAAAAAGATTTTTTTAAGATTTAGATTCATTCATATTCAAACAAAACGCTTTTTATAGCAAAGCTATTTCTATTTTAGAAATGAGCATTTTAAAAATCAATGAATTAAAACCTTTAAAAATATTTTTTTCTAATGATCGACAATTACCAATTTCAAACTATAAATAATTTGTACTATGCTTGTTGACCTAAGTAATGAAGTTTATTTTAAAAAAGTATTTACCGATACGGAAGTGTTTAAAATGTTCGTCAAAGATGTTTTAAATATTGATCTGAATATTTCTAAGGTAGAGACGGAAAAAGTTTTGCCAAAAGCATCAAGTATTCAGTTTAAAATGGATTTATTTGCCGAAGATAAAGCAAATCGCACCATCGTAGAGATTCAAAAAGTGGATTTGACGTACAATTATTCCCGTTTTTTACATTATTTTATGAGTAATTTATTAGATATCCAGCGGGATAGTAAAACTTACGATTTTGCCAAAGCGGTTTATTTGGTAGTAGTTGTTACTGGTAAGACAGTTTTAAAAGATTTGGACGGAAAACCTATTATTTGTGATGCTTTGTTGACAAACTTAAATCCTGAAAGATTGGCTAGTGGCGAAAAATACAGGCTTCACAAACATAAAATGCTCATCTTGAATCCGAATTATTTGCGTTCAGATACGCCTGTACCAATCCGAGAATGGCTAACATTTATTTCTGAATCTATAAAAAATCCCGAACATCCAAAGATTAATTTAAACCATCAAGGCATAGTGCGAGCTATGAAATTAGCTGAGGCAGATACCGTTACCCCAGAGGAACGTTTTGAAGCTAAAGATGCCTATTCTCGAAAAGAAAAATTAGCTGAAACTGAAAAAAAAGGAATAGAAAAAGGAAAAATAGAATCGATACTTGGACTTCACAAGAATCGCGTTTCAATAGCCACCATTTCAAAAGCCCTTAATATGACCGAAGAAAAAATCCAAGAAATTATAAAATTAAAGGCTAAAAAATAATATTTTTTATTAAACATAGCAATTCTATTTTACTTCGATGAACAGACATTTTCAAAATCAATTAATTAAAGACTTAAAAAATCTTTTTCTAATGACATGACTATGAGTATTTAACAGTAGAGCTTTCCCATACAAGAAAACCCTATAAAAAAATTATTATTGTTTGGAATGAATTTGTACATCGTGCTGTTGTTTAGGTATTCTAGTCATATCAAATTAAAAATATTTGAAAAATGGAAATTACCGACTTTAACCAGTTAAATTTAAGCGAGTTATATACCTATTCTGACTATATAACGTGGAAATTTGAAGAGCGAGTAGAGCTTATTAAAGGCAAAGTCTTTAAGATGGCGGCGCCAATGAAAAAGCACCAGAGCATTTCGGGTGAATTATATTTAAAAATAGGCAATTATCTTGCGCATAAGCCTTGCAAGGTTTATGCGGCTCCTTTTGATGTTCGTTTGCCCATTCCCAAAGGCAACAAAGCCTATACAGTTGTACAGCCTGATTTATGTATAATTTGTGATGATAGCAAAACGGATGATTATGGTGCTATTGATGCACCCGATTTAGTGGTAGAAATTTTATCGCCAAGTACCTCAAAAAGAGATTTTAGAGATAAGTTTGAAATCTATCAAGAGTCAGGCGTAAAAGAATATTGGATAGTAAATCCAAATGAAAAAAATGTGTTGGTCTATGTTTTGAATAAAGAAGGAAAATATATTGGATTACAGATATTTACAGAAGATGATAAGATAAAATCTATTACTTTTGAAGGCTTAGAATTTGACTTAAAAAATATCTTTGATTGATAAAGAAAAACTACGTTACCGAAATGCCTTTGGCTTATCAAAAAAGGTAAATTAGTAGTTTAAAAACTTAATAAGCAATAATTACATATAAATTATTCATCTATATAACAATGCTATTTTATTTCAAGAAACAGACATTTTCAAAATCAATGAATTAAAGCCTCAAAAAATCCTTTTTTTCTAATAATCTAGCAATTACCAATTTCAAACTATAAATAATTTATACTATGCTTGTTGACCTAAGTAATGACGTTTATTTTAAAAAAGTGTTTACCGATGTTGAGGTTTTTAAAGCCTTTACCAAAGATATTTTAAATATTGATCTGAATATTTCTAAGGTAGAGACGGAAAAAGTTTTGCCAAAAGCATCAAGTATTCAGTTTAAAATGGATTTATTTGCCGAAGATAAAGCAAATCGCACGATTGTAGAGATTCAGAAAGTGGATTTGACGTACAATTATGCCCGTTTTTTACATTATTTTATGGGTAATTTATTAGATATCCAGCGGGATAGTAAAACTTACGATTTTGCCAAAGCGGTTTATTTGGTGGTGGTGGTTACTGGAAAAATGGCTTTAAAAGATTTGGATGAGGCGCCTATCATTTGTGATGCCTTGTTGACAGACCTAAATCCTGAAAGACTGGCTAGTGGCAAAAAATATAGGCTTCATAAGCATAAGATGCTGATTTTGAATCCAAATTATCTGTGTTCAGGTACACCTGTATTAATCCGAGAATGGTTGACGTTTATTTCTGAATCTATAAAAAATCCCGAACATCCAAAGATTAATTTAAGCCATCGAGGTATAGTGCGCGCTATGAAATTAGCTGAGGCAGATACCGTTACCCCAGAGGAACGTTTTGAAGCTAAAGAAGCTTATTCCCGAAAAGAAAAATTAGCTGAAACCGAAAAAAAAGGCATCGAAAAAGGCATCGAAAAAGGCATCGAAAAAGGAATGGAAAAAGGAATGGAAAAAGGCATCAAAAAAGGAATGGAAAAAGGCATCGAAAAAGGCATCGAAAAAGGCATCGAAAAAGGAATGGAAAAAGGCATCGAAAAAGGAATGGAAAAAGGCATCGAAAAAGGAATGGAAAAAGGCATCGAAAAAGGAATGGAAAAAGGAAAAATAGAATCAATACTTGGGTTTTACAAGAATGGCGTTTCAATAGCTACCATTTCAAAAGCCCTTAACCTGACCGAAGAAAAAATCCAAAAAATTATAAATGCAAAGGCTAAAAAATAATATTTTTTAACTAATTGATTTTCAAATTGTTTACTTTTTATAAAAAATGCTCGAATTACCCCATTTAGTTCTCATTATACTTTGTTTTGGCTTTTTTGTAGTTACGCCTTTTGTTTTAGTGCCAATCACAACCCGTTTTCTTACCAATAAAACCGATCTTGACAATGTGGTTAATTTTTTAGGATTTAAGAAAATTATGAATATTTACTACAAATTTTTAGATGGATTTTTGGGTTTTAATTTATTGGTCTTGAAAGTGGCCATTTCCTAAATAGAATAGCTTTACTATAAATTCCGATTTTTTCTAATTTCATTTTAACCGTTCTTGAACATGAAAAAAACAGTTTATTTTTTTTGGCTCATTTTTTTTTCTTTCGCTTTAAATGCCCAAGAATTTTCTTTAGAAAAATGGCATTATGGCGAAATAGATTTAAATTCCGGAGAAACTCTAAAGGGATTCATTCGATATAATTTTAAAGATAATATTGTAGATTATAATTGGGGCAAAACATATAGAAAATTTAGTGCTAGGAATTTAAGTGCTTTTCAAATTAAAGATACTTTAACCCAACAAATAAGAACATTCTACACTTTTTTATTACCAAATTTAAATCAAGATTTAGTACCCTCTTTTCTCGAATTACTAGTTGAAGGCGATATATCCTTACTATCAAGATCTTTTATTAAACATAAAACCAGAAACTATTATAATAGCTCTTTTTCAGGTTTAAGTGTTTCATCTTATCGGGCTCTAGAACATGACTTTTTTATTATCAAAAATCACAAAAAAATTATTCCATTGCCTATTAGCCCACAAGATATAATCAATTCTTTTAACCATCATAAAGAAAAACTAGAAACTTATCGTAAAAAAAACCGATTAAAACTTTCTAAAAAAACAGATATAATTAAAATAGTTAACTATTACAACGCTTTAAATAGAAAGCAATAAACATGAGTACTATAAAGCCTTTAATTTTAGTTTCAAACGATGATGGCATCACCGCTCCTGGTATCCACTTCTTAGTCAAACAAATGACAAAGTTAGGCAATGTCGTTGTAGTTGCTCCTAATAAGCCCCAATCGGGTATGAGTCATGCCATTACTATAAATGCTCCATTAAGGATTTTAAAAAGTCAAATTTTTGATCATTTTGATAATGTAAAAGCCTATGAAACAACAGGAACACCTGCCGACTGTGTCAAAATTGCCAAATATCATATTTTACAAGGTCAAGCTCCGGATATTGTAGTTTCAGGGATCAATCATGGCGATAATGCTTCTATAAATGCACTTTATTCAGGTACTTTAGCTGCCGCGTTAGAAGGCGCTATGGGCAAGGTACCTTCCATAGGTTTTTCAGTTTGTAATTACAGTTGGGAAATTGATTTTAGATATATAGAATCCTATATTTTAGAGATCACAGAGAAAACGTTAAGGAGTACTTTTCCAAAAGGTGTTGCTCTAAATGTTAACTTTCCAAAAGAGCAAAAGGAAACTTTGAAAGGTTTAAAAGTATGTCGTCAAGCCCATGCAAAATGGATAGAAAAATTTGATGAGCGAATAGATCCTTATGGAAAAAAATATCTATGGCTCACCGGACAATTTATCAAAGAAGATGAGGGAAAAGATACAGATACCTATGCTTTAGAGCACAATTACGCTGCACTTGTTCCTCTAAAGTGTGATTTAACCGATCATGAAAACAGAAAAATTATAGAAGATATTTATAAAAAATAGCCCTGTATTGTATTAGGCTTTCTATATTGCAAAATATAAAAATATATTTAACATAAATATTAATATAATATTAAATGAAGCTAATTACTAAATTATATAATTATCGTATAGTTTTTAATTATGCTTTATTCGGTATAGTTTTTGGATTTTTTTTTCCTTTGATAGCTATTACTATAAGCCTCTATTTGCATAAAACCATATTTATTTCGGATCTTGGGCTTATGACTGCAATCATAGAAATCCATTATTCTTCTCCGTTAAATTATATCATTGATACTGCTCCTTTATTTTTAGGTTTAGCTTTTTATATTGCTGGATTGAAACAGCATAAACTCGTTGAGTATAATAAAAATTTAGAGCAAACTGTTGAGACTAAAACAAAAGATTTAACTACTGCAAATACTCAATTATTAGGACAGTCTAAGAAAATTGAAAAACTCTATAAAGAGTTATCAGATAATATTACATATGCTAAACGAATCCAAAGAAGTATATTATATACCAATAATTTACTTCAACAAACCGTTCAAAATTATTTTATTATAAATAACCCTCGTGATTTGATCAGTGGTGATTTTTATTGGTCATTTCAACCTAATGATGAAGAATTTTTTATTTCATTAGGAGATTGTACTGGACATGGGGTTTCGGGAGGAATTTTAACAATTATTGCAAAAAATTGCTTGGAAAATGTTGTTAAAAATAGATATAATCAAACACCATCTCAAATATTGGATATTTTAGACGAATATTTTATAGATACACTTTACGGCAGCAATTATCAAGAAAAAGAAGATTTTACTCATATACATGATGGTTTTGATATTGCTATTGTAAAAATCAATTATAGATCAAAAAAACTGATGTTTAGTGGTGCCAAACGTCCTATTTACTTGATTCAAGATGGAATTTTGAATGAATACAAAGGAAGTGCTCATTCTATTGGCTATAAGAAAAAGTATGATAATGAGATTTTTAAAGATATTGAGCTTTGTTTTAAACCTTCTGATTTACTTTATTTAACCAGTGATGGCTTTCCTGACCAATTTGATAAGACAAATTCCAAAAGAATTAAAAATAGTAATTTAAAAAAAATATTAACACATATTTCAAGGAAAAATATGGAAACACAAAAAAAATATTTGGAAGTATTTCTACAAAAATGGATTGGAAATACCCGCCAAACAGATGATATATTACTTATGGGCCTTAAATTAGATTAGATTATGAATAAAATAAAAACTGCCATTATTGGAGCTGGGAATATTGGTACTGATTTAATGGTCAAAATTATCCGAACCTCAAACCTATTAGAACTTGCTATTGTAGTGAGTATTAACCCAAATTCTAAAGGTTTGGAAAGAGCCAGGCGTTTTGGTATTTCAACTTCTCATGAAGGTGTAGAAGGTCTAATTGCCTCTGACTTATTTAAAGACATTAAAATTATTTTTGATGCAACTTCGGCAAAGGCGCATCTCTATAATTATGATAAAATTAAAGTTTTTTCCAATAAATATGTTGTAGACCTAACACCTGCCTCTATAGGACCTCATATTGTTCCTGCTGTTAATTTTGATGAAGTATCGAGTCATAAAAACCTGAATATGATCACTTGCAGTGGACAAGCAACTATTCCTATGGTTGCAGCGGTAAGTCAGGTTAGTGAAGTTTATCATGCAGAAATTAATTCTACCATTTCTGATAAATCTATCGGACCAGCTACCAAAAGCAATATGGCTGAATCAGAAAAGGCAACAATTGAAGCCATTCAAAAAATTGGTAAAGCTAAAAAAGCAAAAGTCAGTTTTTTCTCAAATTCAACTGAACCACCAATAATCATGACTAATATTATTATTCTAATAGGAAAAGATACAAGTAGAAAAAATATAAAACAGAGTATTGATAAAATGATTAAAAAAGTCCAAGAATATGTACCGGGCTATAGGCTTTATCAAGCAATTCAATTCGAAGAAATTTCCAAAAATAATCCTCATAAACTTGAAAGTGTAGATTTAGTTGACGGACTTAAAACAACGATTTTTGTTAAAGTTAAAGGTGCTGGGCATTATTTGCCTGAATATGCTGGAAATTTAGATATTATAACATCAGCTGGACTTTCCACAGCAGAGAAAATTGCTGAGACCAATTTTAATATTTAATATGTTATTTTTTCTATAAAGAAATTATATTTTTAGAAACAATAAAATAGCCTAAAAATTGAAAATAATTTTTTTCAGATCCTAAAAATTAAACTTTTTATCTTAAAAGAAGATTTTTAAAGACTAAATAAATTAACTTTGCGCTAAGAACTTATCATAAGTATTTAATTCAAAAGTGCCTTATATAGAAAAAATGCTCTATTTGAAATTGATACTAAGGCGATAAACCAGTTATATTATTTTTGAATTATTAGTCTATATATCTACCTCTTTTACACAGGCTAAATAATATTCACCATATAAAGTCTAAAAGATAAACTAATAAAAAATTTATAAAACAAAACTTAAAAGTTATGCATATCTTTTAAGTTAAAAATATTGAAAACCAATTATTTATGATTTTTTAAAAAAAAGTTTATATTTTAATTATTATAATTTTATTAACCAATTTATTTTATTATTTTCAAAATGTTAATCGTCAAAATCGAAAAAAATGAGAATGTTGCTCGAGCTTTAAAAAGATTTAAAAAAAAAGTGGAACAATCTGGTAAATTAAAGAAACTTAAACAGAAAGCATTTTATCAAAAGCCCTCTGTTAAACGTAAAAATTGGCGATCTAAATGTTTTCATAAGTACAGAGTCTTGCAAAGAGAAGATGATTAGTTGTGAGTTGTCTTAGTTGTAAAAACCCTCAAAATATTTTCTAAAATGAGGGTTTTTTATATTTAACAGCAAAACTATAATAGTCAGAAAAATGGTGGATTTTGAAAACTCATGTAATAGGTCTATGTTTTTATTTTAGTTTGAAAGCCAATGATTTAAAAAGATTTTTTGCTTTATATTTTAAATCTTAAATCATTTCTTGCTTAAACTTAGGATCAGTTTGGTAAGATTTAATGAATTGTTAATACATCTAATCGATCAATAATTTTTTCCAAAAACTTTTGATCAATATGGTTAAAACTATTCTTAATTCTACTATCTACATCAAAAACACCCAAAAGTTTCTGATTTTTTAAAATAGGAATAACTATTTCAGATTTACATCTCGGATCACAAGTAATATGCATAGCCTCGCCTTTTGGTGTTTTTTGCTCATTTATTGCCTGAATATCATCGACAATAATAGTTTTTCTTTGGGCTGCTGCCCTGCCACAGACTCCAACCCCTAAATTTATACGAATACACCCATGAGTACCTTGATAGGGTCCTATAACAAGTTTTTCTCCGTCAAACAAATAAAATCCAACCCAATAAAAGTAAGGAATTTTATTTTTTAAAACTTCTATCATTGTAGACATGCGACTAATAGAATGCTCAATTTGATCGAATAAACTTTCTAATTCAGCTAAAGCTTCTGTATAATATTGTTGTTTTATTTGAAGACTAAAGGGATTGGGATCCGGTCGTTGCATTTCCAATAATTCCCAATATTCCAAAGCGCGGCGCGTATGAGGAATTACAATACTTCCACCTACTACATTGGCAATTCCAAAAATATCCATTATTTCGTCTTTGGCACAACTTAATTCAAAACATTTTTCTAAATGATATTTCACACAATCATCACAACGTAAGACCATAGAACTCACCAAACCTAACATTTCTTTGATTTTTGTTGTTAAGCCCCAATTCTTATTTTGATAACTGTAAGTATCTAAAGCGTAGACTCTTTTAATAATATCGGCTTCATTTTCTTTAGATAAAAGCCGCTGATTCATTTTTTGTCTATAACGTCTAAAATTTTCTATTTCTTTAGGCATAATTTAAATCTTAAAAGTATAATTATTAACTAAAATTTGATAAGTTATTTATTATGAATATTTTAAAGTATATAAATCATTTTTTTCGAGCTTTTGAAGATATGTAAAACTTTTGGATTTTTTTGTTTTTTGATGTAATTATACCTATAATTATGTTTATTGCACTAAACTAATGTGACTTAGTATACTTTTTAATCCTATTAAAAACCAGACTTGTAGATCAAGGTTAGAATAAATTTGGAAAAACTTGTTGATTTTAATTTAAAAATAGTGACATTAATTATAAAATGATGATCTTAGATTCAAAAGTTCCATCAGGTCCACTTTCAGAAAAATGGACTAACCATAAATTTAATTTAAAATTAGTTAATCCTGCTAACAAGCGTAAATATGATATTATTGTCGTAGGTACTGGTTTAGCAGGTTCTTCCGCTGCAGCTTCTTTAGCAGAGTTAGGCTATAATGTCAAGGTTTTTTGTTTTCAAGACAGTCCAAGACGCGCCCATAGTATCGCTGCTCAAGGTGGTATAAATGCTGCTAAAAACTATCAAAATGATGGGGATAGTGTTTTTAGATTATTTTATGATACCGTGAAAGGTGGAGATTACCGTTCTCGCGAAGCAAATGTCTATCGCTTGGCTGAGGTTAGTGTCAATATTATAGATCAATGTGTTGCTCAAGGTGTACCTTTTGCCCGTGAATATGGAGGTCTTTTGGCAAACCGTTCTTTTGGTGGAGCGCAGGTTTCAAGAACGTTTTATGCCAGAGGGCAAACTGGACAACAATTGCTTTTAGGCGCTTATAGTGCCTTAAACCGTCAAGCTGCTCAGGGAAAAATAAATATTTATTCCAGAACTGAAATGCTTGACCTAGTCGTTCATGAAGGTGAAACTAAAGGGATTATTACAAGAGATTTGATTACTGGAAAAATAGAAGCTCATTCTGCTCATGCTGTTATTTTAGCTACTGGTGGTTATGGAAATGTATTTTATTTATCCACAAATGCTATGGGATCAAATGCTACAGCAGCTTGGAGAGCTTACAAAAAAGGAGCTTTTTTTGCTAATCCTTGTTATACCCAAATTCATCCAACTTGCATTCCTGTAGCCAGTGCTTATCAATCCAAATTAACCTTAATGTCAGAATCGTTAAGAAATGATGGCAGAGTATGGGTACCTAAGTCTAAAAAAGACAAACGTTTACCTAAAGAAATTGGTGAAAATGAAAGAGATTATTATTTAGAAAGAAAATACCCTGCTTTTGGAAACTTAGTACCTAGAGATGTTGCTTCCCGAAATGCAAAGCAAGTATGTGATGAAGGACGAGGTGTTGGAGAAACAGGATTGGCCGTTTATCTTGATTTTGAAGATGCTATAAAAAGAAATGGGCAAGATGTTATAAAAGCTAAATATGGTAATCTCTTTGATATGTATAAACAAATTACAGGAGAAGACCCTTATCAAACACCAATGCGTATTTATCCTGCTGTTCATTATACTATGGGTGGACTGTGGGTAGATTATAACTTACAAACAACTGTACCCGGTCTTTATAGTTTAGGAGAATGTAATTTTTCAGACCATGGCGCTAATCGTTTAGGTGCTAGTGCTTTAATGCAAGGTTTAGCTGATGGTTATTTTGTTATACCTTTTACTATTGGAGATTATTTATCGAGACAATCTTATCAAAAACTTAGTGAAACTCATGATGCTTTTCAGGAAGCTATGAAAAAAGTAGAAGATAGATTAAATAAATTATTGAATATTAAAGGAAAACGTACTGTGGATGATTTTCATAGAAGTTTGGGTAAAATTATGTGGGATTATTGTGGAATGTCTCGAGATTCTGAAGACTTACGACAAGGTAAAGAAAAAATCCAAAAGCTAAAAACAGAATTTTGGCAAGATGTTAATGTACTCGGTAATACAGATACTCTAAACCAAAGTTTAGAAAAAGCAAATCGAGTGGCTGATTTTTTAGAATTAGGCGAACTTATGATGGATGATGCTCAGCATAGAGCTGAATCTTGCGGTGGACATTTTAGACAAGAGTACCAAACCGAAGAAGGTGAAGCTAAGAGAAATGATCAAGATTTTTGCCATGTGGCTGCGTGGGCATATGCAGGTGAAAATCAAGATGCTAAACTTCAAAAAGAAGAGTTAAACTATGAAAATGTGAAATTAACACAACGGAGCTATAAGTGATATAATTAATATAGTACCCGACACAAATAAATTTTTAGTTTGGCATGGTTTTATTTTTTTCAATTAAAACTTTTATTATCAATAGTTTAAAATTAAAATAGACTAAAAGTTTGGAAAAAAGGAACTAAATGATTAGAGTTCCTTTTATGAAAAAAGAAAAAAACCCATCCAAGAATGCCTGAAATGGGCTTGGAATAGCCAAGATAGTAAGCGTTTTCGAAATAGACAAAAAAAAATACTCGAACTTAGGCAAGCTATGAGTAAAGCTAAGCATTGCCATGGTCTTAAAATAGCGTCTAAAATAGACGCTTCAAATGGAATTATGAGTGTTTTAAGAAATATAGAAAGATGCCTTTCAAGTAAATGGATTGGCCAGAAGATAATTATTTGCCGTTTTTACAGTTTTTTACACCTGTTTATAAAGACCGAGAAAAGATCTATTTACTTATGGACGGAACGCATGCAGGAAAAAATAAAACGCTCATGGTCAGTTTTTTATATAAGGATAAAGTCATTCCGCTCGTTTGGCTTTCAGAATCTGGGATCAAAGGGAATTTTAAAGAAGATAAACCCATTAAACCGATGGCTAAAGCCCTTCGGGCTTTAGAAGGTCTAACCATAATTTGCACTAAGGATAAATTACTAGGGTATCTTCTTGGTTCAAAAAAACTAAATTATTCATTGATACAAATAGGTTTTTTGGCTTTAGAACGTTTAGAAATTCAAAATCAACATTTTAATGATACAAGTTAGAATGCTATAAAACTATGCCAATCTATCTTAAAAACCAATCTAATTTTTATTTATTTGTGTCGGGTACTATATTTCGAATACCAGTAAGTCTGTAACAATGGGAAAGGAGAGTGGTATACTGTTTATTCTGACAAATATTAATTTATAGACTTTTTAGATCCTTTTTCAGACTTTGATAATGATAGCAATGCTATTTTTATCTTAGAAACAGTCATTTTCACTATCAATGAGTTAAAATCTCTAAGAATCCTTTTTTTTAAATGACATAGCTTAAACTATAGTTTATAAAAAAAGTTTTACAAATTGATATTTTTAGAATTTTCATTTTCTTAATTTCTATTTATTGATCACAAACCAGAAACCTATTTTTCTCATTAATATCTTGTATAATTTGAACATCAGAAAAACTTTCATCTTTAAACTTTTGGCTAAGTTTTTGACCATATTTTTCATGAATTTCAAAATATAATTTTCCTTTCTTATTTAAAATAGTTTGGCTTAGTTTAGCAATTTTTCTATAAAAAAGAAAAGGATCTTTATTGGGCGTAAAAAGTGCTTGGGCTGGTTCAAAATCTAAATTTATCTGCAAATATTTTTTTTCTACTATAGGTATATATGGTGGGTTGCTAACAATAATATCTACTAAAGGAAAACATGAACTATCAGCATTAAGAACATCTAATCGTTTAAAATTTATATCTAAATGATTGGCATCAGCATTTTTCTGAGCCAAATCCAAAGCTTTTTGACTAACATCTACGGCATAAATAGTACAAAAGGGCAGATGTTTTTTCAAGGCTAAAGCAATGCAGCCGGTCCCCGTTCCGATATCCAAGATTTTTAATTTCTTAAATTTATCTTGTTCATTTATAATTAATTGAACCAATTCTTCTGTTTCAGGACGAGGGATAAGAGCATCAGGATTAACTTTAAGGTTTATACCTAAAAAATATATATAGCCAAGTATGTATTGAATTGGATAATAATTATTTAAATCTTTTATATCCATATCTATTTTTTCTATTATATTCAGGTTTTTGATAGAGTAATCAGCTATAATTTCAACTTTAGAAAGCCCACTATGATGACTAAGTAATAAGTAAGCAATGCTTTCCTGTTCTTTTTGGTCATAAACACATAAAGATTCAAGAATATATTTGAAAATAAGTTTAGAACTCATTTTATAACCAATAAAATATGTATATTTAACAAATAATAATTTTAGTTTTTATTATTATAGCAATACTATTTTTATCTGAGAAACAGTCATTTTTAAAATGGACGAGTTAAAACTTCTAAAAATCCTTTTTGCAAATGATCTAACTATAAACTGATTGCAAAATGGATCGAAAAAAATTTATTCATCTTATCGCTCAATCTGGTGTTACGGTTTCTGTAATTGGCTTAGGTGCCTGTCAGTTATCAAGAAAAAAAGACAAACAAATTGAAAAAGATAGGTTAAAATTTTTAAAAATAAATCCAACATCTCCATTTTTTAAATTATCTTTATCTCAATGGTCTTTACATAGGACTTTGTTTAAAAAAGAAATAGATAATTTAGATTTTGCTAGAAAAGCTAAAAGTTATGGCGTAGAAGGACTAGAGTATGTAAACATTTTTTTTCAAGATAAAGCCAGAAATATAGCTTATTTAAATGAAATGAATAAAAGAGCTGAAGATCAAGATTTAAAAAATCTACTTCTCATGATAGATAACGAAGGTGATTTGGGCATTTTGTATACTCATAAACGTAAAAAAAATTTAGAAAAACATTTTAAATGGATAGAGGCAGCTAAGTATTTAGGTTGTCATTCTGTGAGAGTCAATATTTTTGGAGAAGGAACTCGAAAAGAACAAGCTAATGCAGCTATAGACAGCCTAAGTTGTTTATCTGTTTTTGCTGCTCAAGAAAATATTAATATATTAGTAGAAAACGATATTGGATTTTCTTCTGATCCACAATGGTTGGTCGAAGTTATAAAAGAAGTCGACATGTCGAATTGCGGATTATTACCCAGCTTTAGAAACTTTTATACGTCTAATAAAAAAGAACAATATTTTCAAACATGTGATAATTATAAAAGTATAGAATTTATGATGCCTTTTGCCAAAGCCCTTAGTGTAAAAGCCAGAACTTTTAACGATAATGGTTATGAAACAAAAACAGATTATTTAAAACTAATGCAAATTATAAAATCATCTGGTTATCAAGGTTATATAAGTATATGTTACGAAGGAAATATTTTAAATGAAGATAAGGGTATTAAAAGAACAAAAGCTTTAATAGAAAAAGTTTCCTGTGAGTTGATCTAAAGTAATTATCAGAAAAAAAATTAAAAAAAAATGCCTTTTAGCGCAAGTGAAAAGTAAAACGTTAAATTTGGAATGTAAAAAAAGAAACTTATTTTTGCTGGTTTAATTTGGGTTATGGTATAAATTGGATCAAGATATTAAAAGTATGGTTTGGTTAATATCAAAATATTAGAATTATGGTTATAATACCTTAAGCTTTTTGGTTGATCTAAAACTAATTTCAATTAAATTTAAGTAAATCAAATCCAGTTTTTAGGTCGTATTATTTTTAAATTGTCTAAAATGAAAGATATAGAGCAATTGCCAAACGAATATACCGATAAGGTTGATGATATACAAACAAAAAAATCATTTTCTCAACAACAAGTTTTGGAAAATGATGTCAATACTGATATCGGAATATCTAAGCATATCGATGATAAAACATCTCTTACAAAGAATGAAATAACCGAAGCTTCCCAAGAAACAACTTCCGAAGGAGATATTGCTAATTTACAAGAAGTAAAAAAAGAGCCTAAACAAGAGATGGAAAATGTTCAAACGCTTCAACCAAATTACAATTTATTGTCAAAATCTGAATTATTAGAATTGGCTAAAAAAACACTTAAAGAAAAAAAATTGCCAATACCTAAAATGATAACCAGATTTAATATATGGAAAAAAAGAATAGAATCTATTAGTAAATCTGAAAAAGAGGCTTCTAAAATTGCTTATGCTGAGAAATTAGGATCTGAAATTGGCTTTAGTTATAAGCAGAGTCAAGAAATATTAGATTTTGAAAGATTATATGTTCATTTTGAAAAAATTAAAACTGCATATGAAACTAAAGTAGCCCATGAGCAGAAAAAAAATTCTAAAGAGAAAGAAGCAATATTAGATACCATCAACAAACTAATAGAAACAACTTTTGATGTTCCTGAAATAAAAAGACTCCAATACGAATGGAAAGCTATTAGAAATATTGCTAGAGAAGAGGTTCCTAGACATCAAGAAGCTTTTCGAAAAATGATTTTTAATTATAAACGTCAAAGTAAAATTCAATACGATTTTGCGCGTTTAGAACAGGATAAAAATTTAACACTCAAACAAGAGTTATGTACTAAAATAGAAGCTCTATTGGAATTATCAGATTCATACAAGGCTTATAAAACGTTTAATCAGCTTTTTGATGAATTTAAGAGAGTTGGACCAGTACCCTTCAGGCAAAAAGATGCCATATGGGAGAGATTAAAAACTGCTAGAAATCAAATTTTTAAAAAACGAGAAGAAGATGCTAAGATTTATAAAGAATCTTTAAAAGCCAATATGCTTTTGAAGCAAAATATTTGTTTAGATCTAGAAAAATTTACATCTTTTGAATCTTCTAATTTAAAAGAATGGTACGAAGCAACTTCTCAGATAAAAAACATAGAACAAGAATGGCACAGTATTGGTCATATTCCGCGTGAAAACATGGCTTTCATGAATAAGCATTATAAAAGTTTACTTGATAAATTTTATGAAAATAGGCGTACTTTTTTCAAAAAATTTGATGATATTAAGAAAAATAATTTGGATCTAAAAGTTAAATTATGTGAAAAAGCCGAAAGTTTAATCGATAACAATGATTGGTCTAAAACGTCTAATATACTTATTAAACTTCAAAAAGAATGGTATGCTATAGGTCCTGTTCCTACAGAAGAACAAAAAATAACCAAGCGTTTTAAAAAAGCTTGCGATGCTTTTTTTACCAATAAAAGAAACTATATAAAAGAAAAAAGTAATATTGCTAAAAATCAAATTAAAGAAAAAGAAGGTGTTATCGACAATATAGTTAATATCGAAGGAAATGTAAAGATTTTTAAGACTGAAATTGAAAGTAAGATAAAAACTTTTGTGGAAAATTCTCAAGAATTACCTCAAAGAGAAGCTAAAGAATTAGCAAAAAAATTCATCGAAGAGTCAGGGAAAGTTATCGATCAATTGGAGATTACTTCAATTAAAAAGAAGCAACTTCGAACCACTATTTATGCTCAATTATATTGCCAAATAGAATCTTTACGAACTATTTTAGAACGCGATAGATATAAGTTAACCAAACAAATTGACCAATTAAATTATGAAGCTGAAGTTCTTGAAAATAACCTAAGTTTTTTTGACCAAGCCTCTAAAGTCAAAGGGTTTAATTCGGAAATAGAAAAGTTTCAAAATAAACTGCTTACTATTAAAAAAGAATTGGAAATTAAAAATAACCGACTCAAAATTATTAGAAAATATATTTAGATGTAATTGATAAATCGTTACATTTTTATTTTTTTAACAGTATAAAAAAAGGAATATGCCCAGAAATGTAGCTTATTACTCAGACTTATTATCTGAAAATGAAAGAGAAATAAAAATAATTTTTTCAAAATATAGCCCAGAAGAAACTGCCTTTAAACCAAGTCAAACTATTTGGTCCGTTGATGAAATATTAGAACATATCGTTATAACCGAAAAAAGTACAACTAAATTATTCGACTATGATAAACCGGTTATTAATTTAGACAATACGCCTGATTTGCCTTTACGTCAATTGGAAAGTATACAAAAATATCTTTTTAAAAGCATTAAGTTAAAAGCCCCTGATTACATACAGCCTAAAGGTATAGAAAATAGAGATGTTATCTTAAAAACTTTTGAAACTCAAAGACAACATCTAAAAGCCATATTGCCAGAACGTTTTCCTTATTTTAGAAAAAGCCAATTCCCACATCCTATTTTTGGACCATTGGTTAAAGAAGAGTGGTTGTATTTTACATATATACACGCCGCTTTACATATAAGACAAATGAAAAAACGTTTAGCCTAGCCCAAATTGAGGCTATTAAGTTTCATTTTTATAGATGTTATTTGGAAAAAGATTTTAGAGTTTCTAATTCGTTGATAATAAAAAGAAATTTTTCCGAGACAATAAAAAGAAAAATAGAATTTTTATCCCAAATAAAAAAGTGAAATTATTTGAATTTTAACGACCTTCAAGATAGTTTAGAAAAAATAGGTTAAGTTTTTTATAGTCAAGATATTAAGATTTCAAAGTTCTTAAAAACTTTAAGAGTTTTCCAAATAGATTTGTTTGAGATTTCTGCCAAACCCATCATAATCTAAACCATAACCAACTACAAAACAGTTATTAATTTCAAAACCCACATAATCTAATTTGGTTGGAAATTTTGTGGCATTAGGCTTATACAAAAGTGTTGCCACTCTTACAGACTTTGCTTCATAATTTTTTATCATTTCTAAAATATAATGCATAGTTAGTCCGGTATCAACAATATCTTCAACAAGAATAACATGCCTATTTTTAATTTTTCTCTTATCAAAAGGCAAATCGAAAAAAAGATTACCTGTACTTTGAGTACCTTGGTAAGACTTACACCGTACAAAAGTAACCTCTATTTTGGTGTTAATTTGCTTAGTCAAATCACTGGTAAACATATAAGCCCCATTTAAAACACCTATCAATATAGGTTCCAAACCTTGATAGTCCTCATCAATTTGTTGAGCCAAAAACTTAATTTTGTTGTCTATTTGCTTCTGAGTAATAAAAGGTACAAAGCTTTTACCTTTTATTACCTTAGTTTCTTGAACTTTTGAAATATCGCTGATAGCCAACATAGTATCAAAGGAAAGTTATAGAGTAAAATTAAGTAAAAATACGCAAAACTGGAAACATATAAGACTTTAATAACCCTGTTTTAAATAGTTTTTAAAGTTTTTATATTATACTCAGGTTACTTGAAAAAGAGACTTTTTCGGATTCTAACCTATTGGTATTGAAACTTAACGTTTCGAAAAATAAAATAGCTTTGCTATAACTATTATTGACATTAATAAAAAATAAACCTAGCTCTTAATGTCAAGAGTCTAGTAACTTTATAAAAGTTAATATATTTAAAATCAATAAATTAAAATATATAAAAGTTAAAAAATAAATACTTGATTATCAACACATTAATAAAAATTTACTGAACCATTAAACATGCTAACATTAAAAAAATAACTCGATTATTTATTTCTTTTATAGTTTTCTAAATAATTATTTGTATCCTTAAAAACAAAAAATACAAATACTAACCCATATATAAGAAAGGCTATATTTTTAATTTCTTCTTTAATTTCTTCTTTTGCTATAAAAAAAGGTGTAAAAGGTGCTATAAGCTCAATAGATTCTGTTGATTCCAATAATTTTTCTGTTTTTTCTAAAGATTCAAATATTTTTTTCTTAGAAGTTGTAATATTTAATGAAGGGGTAACTACATCTAATTTTATGTTAATATTGGAAGATGATTCTTTAATACTTTTTGCAGTATTTAAGGCAAGATCACCTGATTTAATACTATTTTTTATGACATTAATAGAAACTTTTTCTATGGTATCTAGCTGTTCTAACTGCTTTAATAAAAACTGCTTACTAAGTTCTAGACTCTTTAAGGCAGAGTTATAGTTTTGATTTAAGTAAGTATTTTTTTTAATAAATGTTATTACTTTTTCTTGTAATAAAGAAATAGTTTCATCTGTTCCTATTTCTTTATTTATAGTTAAAATAATGGTAAAATTTTCATTATCTTGGTTAGCTGTAGCTACTAAAGAATCTAATAGAAAGTTATTTCTCTTTAAATAACTTTCAGAAAGTCCTTGGAAAATATCAAAATATTGAATTTTTATTTCATTAATATTCATAGCAAGGTTTAAAGGTATATCAAGTGTTTTTGCTAGTAGGTCATATTTTTCTGTTAAAGCTAAATTATTGAGTTTATCAACATATTCTTTAAACAAAAGCCCTTTCAAATAAGGAGAATGGATAATTGCCTGTACCTTAATTTTATTTACAATATTATTATAATAAATATAGCCAGATATCGATAAAAAAATAAATGTAGATAATCCCCATATTTTTAAATTTTCTAAAATTAGTCCTCTTAAATATAGAGCAATAGATAGAACTATTTGGAATAACTTATTAAATAAATTTGTTACTTTTTTGAAAATAGTATCCATTAGTTTAACAATATCTACTTCTTCATTTGGTTTTGAAGGCATTTGTTGTTCCATAGTTGGATTTTTTTTTGTAAATATTAAAAAGATTAAGCTTATAAAATAGAAGAATATTGTTTAGCTTTATTACTATATGAAGAATTAGGGTATTTATCTATTAACCTTGTATAGGTTGTTTTAGCTTCTTCTATCTGGGTATTTTTCTCAAAAGCTAAGGCTAATTTTAATAAATATAAAGGTGTTAAATCTTGATTAGGTTTGTAATCTACAGCTTTTTGATAATAATTAATAGCAGTTTCATAATCGTGTAGTTCGCTATAAGCATCTCCCAAAAGAGCTAAACCTCTGGCTTTTAAAAATAAATCATCCGAATCAAATGCTTTTAAATGTTTTATTGCATCATTTACATTGGCGAAGTTAGAATCTATTGGTTGTGACAAATAGATAACTCCCGTATAAAAGTGGGCTAAATTAGCGGCTTTCGTTTGTTTATAATCTTCGGTAATAGCTAATAATCCATCAGTAGTGATATCATCGCCGTTCAAAGCTTTTTCAAATTCATTATTTTCAAAAAAGAAAACTGCTGGTGAAAGTTGGCTTTGAGCTTCTAGCTCTTGACCTTTAAGCCATCTATTATATAGAATAACTACGCTTATAACCAAAAGGATACCAATAAAAATTCCTGAAATGATGCGTTTATTTCGTATTAAAAAATTTTCTACACCTACTAATTTATCTTTCAAAATTTCTGGATCTTCAGCTATAAATTTTGCCTTTTTACTTTTCTTTTGAGCCATTTATATTACTAATTAAATTTGTTAAACATTAAAAGTTAATTTCAATTAAGCTATTTATCAATCCTGTTTTATTTTTAGAAGTATACCATTAAGTTTAAGTCAGCAATATTAGAATTTTAGTTTGAATATTCCTTATAATTTTTGAAAATTTATACAATTAGGGTAAGAATTACAAACTCCATAAAGGTTCAAGGCATGATGTTCTATTTTAAAATTAAATAATTCTTCAACTGTAGAACGAATTGTTTGGATACGTGGATCACAAAATTCCATAACTTCATGGCATTTGGTACAAACCAGATGATCATGTTGTTTAAAATGATAAGACTTCTCATATTGAGCAATATTATTATCAAATAGATGACGAACTACCAAATCACATTCAATCAATAAATTTATAGTATTATAAATAGTTGCTTTGCTAATCATGTAGTTATCATTTCGCATGTCTACATATAAGTTATCTATATCAAAATGACCATTTTTAGAATATATCTTATCTAAAATAGCAAACCTTTCAGGTGTTTTTCGTAAGCCTTTTTTAGTAATAAAGTTATTAAAGATAGTTTTGACTTTATCTATAGTTTGATTATTTTCCATACGTAAATTAAGATTAATAAATTTTGTAACTGTGGTTAAAATCCAAACAAAATACTATTTTTTTTGGATTCTTGAAAAATAGTATAATCATCTTAAATAGAAAAAGGATTTTTTAGGTGTTGTAAGTTATTAAAAATGAGAAAATATTCTCTCCTTATCTTTTAATAGTAAGGCTATAACTTACCTATACTTCTTATACCTATAGCTGTCATTAGATTTTATAAAATAAAACCGTTGAACAGCTAAACTTTTAAAAATGGCTTAATTTTTTCTTATCCTGTCGTTTATAAAAACTTTAATATTTAAGATTCTTAACTTAGTGGTCATTTTCTTATTGCTTTTGTTGTTACAAGATGGGTTAAGGCTAATTTTAAAATATCTACCTTGTTATAATTTTTAATACTATTCATTTTTAAGTAAGTTTGCAAAAAGTGATATACCTATGTATATTAGAATTAGGTAGTCTGTTTTTTTATATTTTAATATAAATTTTTGACCTATTAGCATTGGTATTAGATTTTTCTATAAAAATATTTCAAAGTATAGCCTAAAAACGTATTAATTTAAAGGTTTTTTCTCTAAATGGGTATTTATAATACCTCATGTTCAATTTTTTATTTAAAAAACTTATGCCGAATTCACATCAACTTAATAATTTTAATAGTATTTCAAATGAAACGGTTTTTAAAAATTACTTCTATCTTTTTTCTGATAACTCTATTTTTAATAAATTCAAAATGTGATGATCAAGATGATCAAATTATTCCGATTACAATAACTGCATCAAATTTCACGACAACCATATCAGAAAATCCCAATAATACCCAATCTTTAGGTGTACTTTCGGCAATAGTTAACCAAGGTACACTTACTTATAGTTTAAATACACAATCACCTAATGGGGCTTTTAATTTGAATTCATCTACGGGTGAACTTAGCGTAGCTGATAGTAGTTTATTTGATTTTGAAACCAACCCCATACTTACAGCAGTAGCCAATATAAGCGCTGGTGATGTCAGCGAAAATATAGATATTACTATAACCTTAAATAATGTTATTGAATTCAATGTATCTAATTTTACTCTAACCATATCAGAAAATCCGAATAATAAACAGATACTAGGAAGTGTATTAGTTGATACTGAAGAACTACCTGTAATTTTTTCATTACGTCAACAATCACCTAGTGGGGCTTTTATGATAGATAGCTTAACCGGTGAACTTAGTGTGGCTGATAGTAGTTTATTTAATTTTGAAACCAACCCGATACTTACAGCAGTAGCAAATATAAGCGTTGGTGATGTCAGCGAAAATATAGATATTACTATAACCTTAAATAATGTTATTGAATTAAATGTATCTAATTTTACTCTAACCATAGCAGAAAATCCGAATAATAAACAGATACTAGGAAGTGTATTAGTTGATACAGAAGAAGTATCTGTAATTTTTTCATTACGTCAACAATCACCTAGTGGGGCTTTTATGATAGATAGCTTAACCGGTGAACTTAGTGTGGCTGATAGTAGTTTATTTGATTTTGAAGCTAATACGAGCTTAACAGCCACTGCTGTGGTTGTAACTGGAAATGTGAGTAGAGAAGCTACTATTACTATTACTATTACTGATGTACTTGATATAACAGTATCTGACTTTACTTTAAACATAAATGAAAATATCAATAATGGACAAAGCATAGGTATTCTCCCTTCAGCTAACAATCAGGGTACAGTAACTTTTTCATTAACCAGTCAAATGCCTGCAGGTGCTTTTTCTCTTAGCTCTATTGGAGAACTTTTTGTAGCCGATAGTAGCTTATTTGATTTTGAAATAAATCAAACAATTTCTGCAGTTATTGTAGCTAGTAATGGAACTTTAAATCAAACTGTTAATCTTACAATTGATATTAATGATCTTATTGACATGGGTACTATTTGGACGGGACCTTTGATTACTTTTGAAAGACTAGCCGGTGTAGATTGGACTTTAGAAGAAAATCAAGACCGAATAAGCGATAGCGTATGGATAACCAGACAAAACCGAATGTCTATATTTAATATCCGCACAGAAATGTTCTATTCAGCAAGTGTTAGCCCTCAAGACACAGAATGGGCTTTTGGAACAACGACTGGAACAAATTTAGTATTTTCAAATTGGATAAATACAGTTGGGCGATCTTCTGCAGCAGTTAATAGAGATATGGTGCTTCATCTGATAAGCGAAGATATTTATATTGATATTAAATTTTTAATTTTTTCCTCTGGAGGTATTTTTACTTATCAGCGTTCCTCGCCATAAAAAAGAATATTATTTAATACCTTGCTTTATTTAAAATTTAGTCACGTCTAAAATGAAAAAAATACCTATAACTACTAATGCAAAAGCCCTTGCTATTAATTTAGAAAAAAATATTTATGGTTCTTTTGCTGAAATTGGTGCTGGACAAGGTGTTGCGGAATACTTTTTCAAAGTTGGCAGAGCTTCTGGTACAATTGCTAAAACAATGTCTGCTTATGATATGACTTATAGTAATCTTATTTATGGAGAATCTAATCGTTTTGTAAGTCGCGAAAAACTCAACAACATGTTGATCAAAGAATTCCGTTTACTAACAGAACGACTTAGTAGCCGCTCCTCTCATACTCGCTTTTTTGCCTTTGCTAATACGGTTGAAACTATTAATTATAAACGTACAAATCAAGGACATGGTTGGATAGGTTTACGTTTTCAGTTACAGCCAGAAACCCCCTTTAATGAGTGTATTATTCATGTTTTAATGCATGATAAAAGCAATACTCAACAACAAGAAGTTTTAGGGATTATAGGTGTTAATTTACTCTACGCTTGTTTTCATAAACACCAAAACCCAGAAGATCTGCTTTATTCTTTAGTGGATAACTTGGACAATACACGCATAGAAATTGATATGTTTAGTTTATCTGGTCCTGATTTTAAATTTATAGATAATAGATTATTGAGTTTAAAGATGGTTAAAAAAGGGATTAGTAAATCTGCAATGTTTGGTTCTCATGGGCTTATGGAACAACCTGCAGAAGTATTATATAAAAAACCTATTTTACTATTACGTGGACGTTTTAGACCCTTGACCTATGTGAATATGGATATGCTTGAAAAAGGATATAAACAATTTGTAAAAGATGTTATAGAGCAAAAAATAAAAGAACAAAATCCTCCAATGGTTATTACTGAATTGACGTTATATAACTTAAAAACTACAGAAGATAAAAAAATAAACGACCAAGACTTTTTGGAACGCGCCGACCTTTTATGTTCATTGGGGCATCGAGTTTTAATAAGTGATTATTATGAGTACTATAAAGTAATTTCTTATTTGTCCCATATTAATATGAATCAAAAAATAGGGATTATTTTAGGTACAAAAAATTTGAAAAATATTTTTGATGATAATTATTACCATAATTTAGAAGGTGGAATTTTAGAATCTTTTGGGCAATTATTTAGTAAAAATGTAAAACTATATGTTTACCCTTCTAAAAGTGGAGATAAAATAGAAACTATCGCTAATATTAAAATACCAAGACATTTAAAAGGTCTTTATCTTTATCTTAAAAACAACAACAAAATTGAAGATATTACTAATTATGATAACAATATCCTTCATATTACTTCTGATAAAGTATTACAACTTATTAAAAAAGAAGATCATAGTTGGGAAGATATGGTACCTACTCAAGCAGTTGAATTTATTAAAAAAAATAAGTTATTTAATACTAATGGAGTCAAAAGAAGAACTAGTACCAAAATATTCTCTTACAAATAGTTGTTGCTTCTCTTACAAATCTTGTAGAAATATTTTTTTAATCCCAGAACATCTGGAAATAAAGGCCAAGTTAAAAATTAATAAGCCTAATCATTCTGATAAAGGTTTTGAAGATTCTATATTTATAAATTTATCATCTTCATTTTCTATCTTTTCTATAATACCATCACCCCATAAATTTTCTAAATCGTAAAATATCCGAACATCTGGCGTAAATACATGAATAATAATATCAAAATAGTCAATAACAACCCAATTCTTTTCTTTATACCCATCTATTGACAGAGGTTTAGTTTGACAAGTTAAACTTATAACTTCTTGAATACTATCAACAATTGCCTCAACTTGCTTATCATTATTAGCTGTACAAATAATAAAAATATCACTGATACTATCTTTGATTTCTGATAAGTCTATAAGAACAATATCAATACCTTTCTTAGCTTGAATACTTAAAATGGCTTGTTTGCATAGTTCAGATTTTCTGCTCTGTCTCATTAACTTGATTAGATTTTAAAAAGAAATTTAAGGTTAATAAATGTATATTTGGTTTCAATAATTTTCCATTTTATCAAATTTTAGAATCTCTAATATAACCTTAATTTATAAATGAACTACGTATTATTGTTATTTTCTTTTATCCTTAAAAGCATTATTAATTTTCGTAATTATGTCTATAATCATGGATATTTAAAACAAAATTATTTTGAAACTTGTCTGATTAATGTTGGTAATTTACGGATAGGAGGAACAGGAAAAACACCGCATATAGAATATTTAATAAGTTTATTATCAAATGATTATAGTATATGTATTTTATCTGGTGGATACAAAAGAAAAAGCAAAGGTTTTGTTTTGGCAGATTCTAAAAGTTCGGTCAAAGATTTAGGAGATGAACCTTTTCAGATATACAATAAATATAGAAATAGTATTGAACTTTGTGTCTGTAAAAATAGAAGTCAAGCTATAAAAAATATAGAAAAGATCAAACCAAATACACAAGCTGTTTTATTAGATGATGCTTTTCAGCATCGTAAAATCAAAGCTCATCTCAATCTACTATTAACTACTTATGATAAGCCTTTTTTTTTGGACTATGTTTTTCCAAGAGGTATGTTAAGGGAAAGCCGTAAAAATGGGAAGCGGGCAGAAGCTATTATTATAACAAAATGCCCTATAAATATTTCTCAACAAGAACAACATGTTTTTAAAAAGAAACTTCAACCTTATATGCGTCTCGATACCCCGGTATTTTTTAGCAGCTTGGTATACTATAAGCCCATTCCTATTTTTTCAACTCAAGAAATCCCAAAAGGAAAAAGCATTATTTTAATAACTGGTATAGCTCAAACAGAAGTCTTTACTGACTACTTAAAGCAAAATGGATTTTTTATTCTTAAACACTTTAAATTTGTAGATCATAAAAATTATGAACCTAAACATCTTAAAAATATCATTAATTATTACCTAGGTCTTAAACAAAAAGATGTTTATATCTTAACAACAGAAAAAGATGCCGTTAAACTAAAAAGTCCTGAAATAGCTACACTTTTTAATGATAATCTTAACAATAAAAATGAAATTCAAAACATACCTATTTATTATATACCTATAAAAGTTAGATTTCAAAATCTTGATTTTGATAATTTTATAAAAGAAAAGGTTTATTTATTAACATAAATTCAGAATTATAAAGAGTTAACAAACTGATTTAAAGTATTTTTAATAATTAATATTATATGATTTAGATTATAGCTTTCATAATTTATAATTCCTAATTATTGTATTTTAGCACCTCGTTTTAAACGATCATTAATGGCTTTACCCATGCTAATTTCAGGTAATAATTCAGCTATGATTAATTCTATATCAGAATTTTGAAGCTGATGGAGCATATCAAAAAAGTGTTTTCCAGCTTCTAAATAATCACCTTTTTCAGATAATATAAGTTGACTAACATTTTGGCCAACCAAATATTTAGTTTTAAAACTCAGTAAACCGATCTTTTTATTTTGGTATTTTAGAAGTAAGTCTGGAATTACACCCAAGAATAAAGGAACTTTTGGGCAATAGTGTTTTTTGAGCATACCTGGTGTTTGTCTATTTTTTTTAATATTATTAGGGTTTTGTTTTAAACTCACCTGAGGTACAATTTTTTTAATTTCTTCTATATCAATAGCTCCTTGACGATAAATAATAGGTTGATTATTTTCAAACCCAATAATAGTAGATTCTATACCTATTTCACAACTACCTCCTTCTAAGATATAAGGAATTTTGTTACCCATATCTTCAAAAACATGTTTAGTAGAGGTTGGACTAAGGGCTTGGAAAGTATTAGCACTCGGAGCGACTAAAGGAAAAGATAAAGTTTGTAACAGCTCTAATGTTAAAGGATGTTTTGGTATACGTAAAGCAACTGTATCAAACCCTGCTGTTATTAAATCTTTGATTATAGGTTTTTTATTTAAAAGAATGGTTAAAGGTCCAGGACAAAAGGTATTTATTAACTTAATAGCTAATTCTGGAACACTTTCGGCTATTTTATAAATTGTTTCTACATCAGCTACATGAACAATTAAAGGATTAAAAGTAGGTCTATTTTTGATGGCAAAAATTTTTGCTACTGCTTTTTGGTTAAAAGCGTTAGCTGCTAAACCATAGACTGTTTCTGTTGGAATAGCAACTAGCTCACCTGCCATAAGTAATGACTTAGCTTTAGAAAGCTGCTTGCCTATCAAACCAGACATCTTTTTTTGTGAGTTTTAAATCTTGTAAAATAGAAGCTTTTACCTGAATAATAAAATTATAGGATTGACGAGGTCCAAAAGGTATCCAACTCATTGTCATTTGCCAGCAATGTAAATCTCTATTAATATTGACCGAAGTAAAACTAAAATCTTTATTTTCAAAATCATAACCAGAATTAAAACCTATTTTCCATTTATCCGTTAGTTTAAAATCTCCACTAAAATTAAGCGTCTGTATTGTTCTTGGCTCTTCTTGAGTCGTATGAGAGCGGGTAATATTATAACGTACATTTAAACTCCAAGGAATCTTAAAATCTACATAACGGTTGGGGTTATTTTGAATTTCTTCTATAACTTCATCTGGATATTCATTTTGCAGATCATCAAATTGATCTGTTTCATTATTATTGTCTTTAGGTATTTGACTTTTCTTCTTAAATATATCTGGAGTAAAAGCAGCACCTACTGCTAAACCTATATTAGTCAGTCGTCCAAGTGTGCCATTAACATTATAAGCTAAAGCGGAAGTTCTGAGAAAACCTGTTTCTTGAAATTGATAAAAATAAGGGTCTAAGGTACCTGAAAGATTAATATTAAAAATTTTAAATAAAGTTGTTCTAGCAGCTAATCTAAATGTTGATAACTGAAAAGAATCTGCTGCAAAGTTGTAAGAACTACCTATTGAAATATTATCAAAAATTTTGATTTTTTTTGTTTTTAACCCTGTACTGTCTTTACGGTCTTTAACTTTTAATTCTAAAACACTGCTTAACCCAAAACTGGTAGATAGACTTTCACTTCTACCTGGCCCACCTGCTGTAAACAACGGTCCTGAATAACGAGAAATAATATCTATTTCTCCTGTTGTGTCAGGAACATGAGAATAAAATCCATATTTTTCCTCTGAAAAATCTGGTGTATAATTAAAACTAATATTAGGAGTCAATTGACTTCGTAAAATTGCACCGCCTTTGAAATAAAAAAAAGAATATAAACGGGTATTAAAACCTATATTTGTACTATATGTATAAGGTATTGAAAACTCTTGAACAGTATCAACATCAATGGTATTGGTTTCAGTTATACGACTGTGGGCTAAACGTTGAGGATAAGTAAAAAACCGTAAATTAAAACTTGGACTTGCTGTTATGTATTTAAAAATATTAAAACTGGTACTAATTGGAATGCCATGACTGGCACCCAAAGGAGGTTCTTCAATAAGTCTTGAAAAGTCAGAGAATAAATCCAAAGTATCGCTTGTTGTAATTGGCATACCCTCATCATCTACCGATTGAATATCTACAATATTATCAATACGAAGATTACTATTTCCTGTATATGAAAAACTTAACTTTGTAAGAATATTACTGGTTGAAGGTTTAAATAATGTTTTAAACGGTAAAATAGCATTTGTAGACAATGAAACACGTGGTGATAAAATTGCAACATTAGTCAAAACATTTTGATTTAGCCCAATACCCGAATTAAAACGAAAAACCTTAAAAAAACTGGTGCTGTAAGAGATATTTGAAGCAAATGAACTTGATAAAAAATCATTGGTCGAAAAAGAATTATTTCGCTGATAGGTGCTTGTACCAAAATTGACATTGACATTATACCGACTTTTCCCTCTTGTAACTGGATTATGTGTCCAAGATAGCCAAAATTCATTTAAGCGGTTTTCAATTTGTCCTGGATTAGTTCCTGTAATGCGACGGGTATAGTTAAAATTAAAAGAACCTGATAATTTATATCTTACTTTATAATTCAACTGATTATTCATACCCCAGCCTCCAAGTGTATAGATACTACCTAAGGCCTTAAAATCAACATAGTCCCCAAGTGCTAGATACAAGCCTCCATTTCGCAGATAGAACCCCCTTTCTTGTGATTCGCCATAAGAAGGAACAACTATACCGGAAGCCCTTTTCCCCCTTAATGGAAAAAGCCCCACAGGAAAGCCTAAAAAAGTCGGTACGTCAGCTACGCTTAAATAAAAAAAATCAGAAGCCAAATGCTTCCCTGGCGTTACTTTAAGCTGTTTGGAATGAATAGCATAATGAGGATGTGTAAGATTACAAGTGGTATAGACACTTTTTTGAATAATAAAATCTCCTTGTTCATTTTTTTTAACGCTATTACCATGCACAAAACCTTCTCCTTCTTCCGTAATTATGCCTTTAATAATAGCTCGTTTCGTTTTAAAGTTATATAAAACATATTTAGCATCATACACATCTTCCCCATCTTTAAATATTGGTAAGCCAACTGTTTTTTTTTGAATCGTATCTTTTTTACCTTTTGCTTCCATTAAACTGGTTACCATATTCATGTCTATTTCTTCAGCATCTAAAGATAAAGCACCATATTTAACAGCACTTGTACCGTGCATAAATAACTCTCGACTTCCAAATTCATAAATGATAGAATCTTGACTTTCGTAGAAAACAGTTGTTTGTATTGTACCTATTTCTTTAGAATTGTTAATTGAATCTTTAGGTACTATCTTTTTTGTAGTTGTATCACTAGGCACTAGACGCGGAGTTTGGGCTTGAAGTAGGTTTGGCATACCTATAAAAAGACCAATATATCCTAAAAAATATATCTGTTTCTTTAAACTTTTATACTTCATGTATTTGACTTTAAAGTGATTTGAACATTATATTTTTCTTCTTATAATCGTTTCGTTTAAAAAAAGATTTTTTGAAAGGATTTAACTCATTGATCAAAAATGAACATTTCTGAGATAAAAATAGCATCTCTATAACCTTGCTATAAAAATAAAGAGATGGCTTAAATGCCTAAAAAAGCCTTTTTCAAGTGAAGTAATTATAGCCTAATTAAAGACTTTTTTATTTAGTGATATAAACAAATATACTCAGAATTACTTTTGCTATTATCCACCAAAAAGGCTTTTTTATAAAAATTCTAAATATTTGATTTTCAAAAGATTTAGAATTTAAAGGCTCTGTACAAATTTTAAATTATATTTTATAAAATGTTTATTATCAATAAATTAGTTATCATACTATTTTTTTATAAGAAAGCCCTGTATCTATCAAAGCAATATAATACAATTTATGTTCCTTGAAATTCAAGATTTTTTTATACATTAGTTAAAATCCTGAAGACCAAAAGGTTTTTAACTAATATTAACATGAAATGATCGTTTTAATTGGATCTTGCACGTGCCTGTTGAATTCTATCATTAAGATTTGTCAAAAGTGTATTGGTTGAATCATAGCGTTGTTTGTATATATCACCTTTTTCTTTTAATAATACTAAACGCTCTTCCAAACCTTCAACAGAATTAAGGGTATCTAAAGTCATTTTATTATAATCTATCTGAATTTGATTGGACACTTCACCATACTGCTTACTTAAATTATAAAGCACAAAAAAAGACAATTGAACCGTACTATGAAAAGGATTTTTTACAGCCCAATAGTCCAGACTTTCTACAGAACGCTCCTGCAATATACGCGCCAATTCCTCACCCTCCTCTTCTAAGCCCAAACGGTAATACAAGCTTATTTGGTTGGTCATCAAATAATCATAAGGCACAACAGCATCAATCATCTTTTCTTTGCTCATCCTCAATACTCTGATAGCTTCTTCTATCTTGTTTTCTCTATACAATTGCTCAGCTAAACGAAAAAGAACATGACGCTCATTATATACAAAACGTCTAAAATCTTCATCATTATAAGTATTAGCATCGTCAAGTCCTCTAAAATCAAAATTTTCAATATTTTTAAGCATAATATCGGCATTAACCTCTCCTGTTTTTCCCTCTTCAAGTCTAGCCTCTATAGGTAAAAGCCTATAAGTCATTCCTTCTAAGAAAACATATTTGGAAAGATCTAAGTTAATATTATTAATAGAAGTATGATTAAAATAAATTGGTCTTTCCCAGTGGTTATTGACAATAATATCTAAAATTGCCAAATCACTTTTTAAAATACCATTGGCTTTATCTTTTAATTTCCAATTCATCCGTTTAGTGATACGGCTTATTTTATTCTCAGGGACATAGGTTTTTACTATATCAACCTCATTATCATCAAGATCGAGATAATAATTCCTAGAAATAAGCACATTTGTTAAACCTCCACTTTGAAGTTTTGCTTTTATATCTGGATGATTGCGTTTTAAGAGTTCTAAATAAACTGCCACATTAACAGGTTGTTTGGTCTTTTCATATAATGAAATATAATCATTGCTACCTTGAAAATAAATTTTTTGAGGTAGAGCAAGCGGCACAGCTTCAGACTGATAAACAGCTCTACGCATCTGATCAATATACCAAGATGTATTAAAATAACTGAGTACAATAACTCGGACATCTGTTCTATAGCCCTCCACCTCTTGGACATACCAAAGGGGAAAAGTGTCGTTGTCTCCACCGGTAAAAAGAATAGCATTAGGCGCACAACTGGCTAAAGCATTACGAGCTTGACCAATAGAATGATAACGATTGGAACGGTCATGATTGTCCCAACCATTTCTGGCCATTAAAAAAGCTGGGAAAAAGCTGATGATAGCTGCTAAAACTAAGGCGAGTGTTTTTCTGTTTAACAGAGTTTGGAACCAATTCAGTAAAGCTATAAAACCAAAACCTATCCATATAGCAAAAGCATAAAAAGAACCAACATAAGTATAGTCTCGCTCACGGGGTTCAACAGGCGGAGCATTAAGATAAAAAACGATACCCAAACCCGTAAGAATAAATAAAGTCAAGACAATAAAAAAAATTCTTCTATTATGAGAATAATGAAAAAAAAGCCCCAATATACCTAAAATAAAAGGCAACATATAAAAATTACTATAGCCCTTATTAATTTTAAGTTCATAAGGCGCATCTTCATTATTATCCCAAGGCATAAGCCAATCCGCTTCTTTTATATCACTTTCTCTACCCGAAAAATTCCACATAAAATACCTAAAATACATATGATTAATCTGGTAACGAACTAAATAATAGAGATTGTCGATAAAATTAGGCTTTTGATTATCTTTTAAACGCATCCATTTTTTGTATAAATCCGGATGACCAGCTTGCTTACTATAGATACGGGGAAATAGAATGTTATCTTTAGGCGCATAAACAACTTTGTAACGGTAATCGTAAAGTTCGTATTTATCTTCACCTTTCCGATAAAGTGGGCTTGATTTATCATAACGAATCCCTTGAGCCTCATATGTGTTTCCGTATAAAAGAGGTCTATCACCATATTGCTCTCTTTTTAAATAAGATAAAAAAGAAATAACATCTTCGGGATCATTTTCATCAATAGGTGGATTATAAGAAGAACGAATCGGAATGATAAGATAAGTCATATAACCGATGATGACAAAGAAGAAACCCAATAAAAAGGTATTGAGAAGAACCTTTTTTTGAAGATGTGTTTTATAGATTCCATAAATAAGTCCGCCGAACAAAAGAATGGTAAAAAAGATAACCCCACTGCCAAAAAATAAACCTAAATTATTGACGAAAAATATTTCAATAGCTCCAGCCATACTGGGTAAACCCTGAATAACTCCGATCATAATGCTGAAAATCAATCCAAAAGCGATAGCTAATGTTTTTAGGATTCCTATAGTACTAACTTGTGTGGTTTTATTAAAGTAATAAATGAGTGCTAAAGCGGGCAAGGCTGTTAAATTAAGTAAGTGAGTTCCAATGGAAAGTCCCATCATATAGAAAATAAGAATTAGCCAGCGATTTGCGGCGCTGGGGGCTTTGATATGTTCCCATTTGAGCATTGCCCAGAAGACAAAAGCGGTAAAAAATGAGGATGTAGCATAGACTTCTGCTTCGGAAGCCGAGAACCAAAAAGAATCCGAAAAAGTATAAGCCAAAGCACCAACTGCCCCTGCAATCATCATTTTAGCACTATCAATAGGTCTATACTTTTCATTTTGGGCAGGTATCAGTTTTTGGACTAATAGTACGATAGTCCAGAAGAGGAATAATATGGTAAAAGCACTACTAACTACTGATAACATATTGATAGCCATTGCTACCTGATCGGTATTATTGAAAGCAAACAAGGAAAAAATCCGACCTAATAAGATGTATAAAGGTGCTCCGGGTGGATGAGAAACCTGTAATTTATAAGCCACTGCGGTAAATTCACCGCAGTCCCATAAACTTCCAGTTTCTTCTACTGTCAGTGTATAAACGATTAGGCTAATGGCAAATACTAGCCAACCCACTAAGTTATTAATAGAAGCAAAACGTTTCATGAACACTATTTTAATTATTCTGAATAAAAAAATCTCAGTATTATATTACAATAACTATGAATCATAAATTACGAATTATTGTACATTTGCCCAAATCGGAAAAAAGGGCTAAATTTATAAAAATTATAATCTTGAAAACCAATGAGTTAATATACAAGATTTAAAAATTATAAACATTTGATTAATAAATATATTAAAAAATATTGGTAGTGTTACACAAGTAATGCTAAAATTGAGAAAACACGCCAAAATAATTTATATTGCAAAATATAAAAATTTTCACTCTAATGGTAAAAAAGAACAAAAATCACAATAATTCCTAAGTGTCTAATCTTGCATCTTTTGTCAATGTACTAAAAAAAGTCAGAGATAAAAACACAAAATATTTGGGTGGTGTTGCGCAAAATATGATAATATAAATTATTGATAGCCAAATGATAAAAGCTAATTTTTTTTTTAGATCATTATATTTAATCTAAGTTTAAAACTATAAGTTATTGATTACAAACTTAAGTAACTTTACATACGTGACCTAAAAATTTAAAAACTGTAAGTTGGAATAAATCAAAACTTTAAGTTAAGTAATTGATCATTAACTTATATATAAAATCCTATTTTGTACAACACCACCAAAACAGAATCGATATTTGGATTTTATAAACAAGGCATCTCGCCTATGCTCATTGCTAAAGCCTTTACTATTTCCAAAGTAAAAAGTACAACAAATTATAAAATTGAGCAAGTAAATTTTTTATATAAAATACTATGTTTGACTTATCTATAGGTCTTATAGGACTTCTTATTGCTTATTTAAGCTTGGTAATAGGGTATTTGGCATTGGTGTCTATTAAGGATTATTTTACCAATAAAACAGATTTACAAAATTTAGTTAATTTTTTAGAAGCTAAAAAAAGTTTAACCATTTACCAAAAGTCTTTGGGCAAACTTTTAAACCTTATCGCCCGATTTTGGGGTGAAAAGAAATGGGGCAAAAAAGCTATTTCTGTTTCTTATGTATTGGCTATTTTTTATCCGATCTTATTTCTTTTTTTTATTTACCTATTTACAGGAGAAAGTAATTTTATAAGTTTAGCCATTTTCCCAAAAGTTCATTTGGGGATGCGCTTACTTTATGTAATTGGTTTTGGTACTTTGATTTGGGTATTTTTTGATGTTTTCAAAGACAAACAAAAAAGCAAATTACTAGCTTGGGAAAATAAGTTTTATAACTTCTTGGTTAAAAAAATAGGCTTCTCAAAAAAAACTTGGCAAGTTATTTTCTCTTTGCTTTTGGCACTGACAACCTATATTATAACTAAAAATATCTATTACAGTATTATCGTTTTTATATTAGGAATTGCCGTTGCCGTTGCCGTGCCGGTGCCGTTGCCGTTGCCGGTGCCGTTGCCGGTGCCGTTGCCTTTGCCGGTGCCGTTGCCGGTGCCGTTGCCGGTGCCGGTGCCGGTGCCGGTGCCGGTGCCGTTGCCGTTGCCGTTGCCGTTGCCGTTGCCTTTGCCGGTGGCGGTGCCGTTTATATGGGTTGGCTAAATATTAATTTAGGTTTATTTATCGTTCTTATTTTTTATTTCATTCTCCCTCTTTGCAATGCGCTTTTAGATTGGTTTTCTATGGCTTTGAGCCGTTGGTTTATGGAGCAAGCCAAAGCCGATAAAGGTATTGGGCCTATTGTTTTTCATTTATCAATAGATTTTATATTGGCAGTTATTTTTTTACTGGGCTTGGCTTTAGCAATACCATTGCTTATGGAAGGCGTTAATCTTGTATTTGCCGAACAATTGGTTGCTCAAAATATAGAACCTGTTGCTTGGCGGGAAGTGGCTATAGCTTGTAAAAAAAACCCTTGGGGCAAGGATAGCATCGCCATTACTCTAATGTTACTAACAACCTTAATTCCAACTCTTGTTCATTTTTTGCTTGCTTTAGTAGCTTTGTATTTGCGGCTGTTCAACTATTTCGGGAACAAACAAGCAACTTATTTGAAAAATAAAGAAAAAAAATTATTGAAAAAGAAACAAGGGCTTCATTCAGCGGCTTTACGCATCAATATGTACTTTTTGATCATAGCATTTTTTAGTATAAGCACCTTGGGCTTTGTCGCTTGGGTAATTTTTAATTTTATTGGTTTTGATTTTCCAACTCTTATTTATAATTGTGTTATATGGGTAATGGGAAATTAGAAACTGCTTATAATCATAAAAAATTTGAGTGTTTTATACAATGGTTCGGTAAATTTTATAACAAATTGAAAATCAATGCCTAAAACCCACGAGGTTTTTAAAACCTCGTAGGTTTAGTACCTTGAAAATCAACAACTTAAATATAAACAATTTTGAAGGTGCACCTTAGTGTTGCAAAATTTACCGAACTATTGTTATAGCAAAGCTATTTTATTTTGCGAAACATTAAGTTTCAATACCAATAGGTTAGAATCCGAAAAACTCCCTTTTTCAAGTAACCGGAGTATATACTTTATAAAAGACAAAGTTAAATTATCATTTTAGCACTACTTTTTTTCGCCTAAATCTTTTTCTAATTTCTCAATTTTTAATTGAAGATTGGTATTTTGCTCTTTTAAAATAGCATTTTCACGAATAAGCCTTTCATAAATTTCAAAAAACTTATCGGGAAATTGATTATGAATTGTACCAAATGGAGCATTACTATCACGGCTCTTATTATCTGTAAAAATAATTGTTTCTTCCTCAGAAATCAACTCAAGGGGCTAATTAGTTAATATTTTTGCAATATCATCAATAGCACGCCAAGTTAGCTCTGTTTCCCCATTTTCCAAACGTGCATAAGAAGTTCGGCTTGTTTGAAGTTCATCCGCCATATTCTCCTGAGAGAACCCTTTATCCAATCGTAACTTTCTGATTTTATTTAAAATTTTTGTTGAAGTCATAGTGTCCATTTGATTTTTATGTTTCGTCTAAATAAATTTTAAATTCTCAATAAGTGGGCATTTATGTTCAAAATATGGGCATTTTTTGATTAAAAAAAATTTTACAACTTATAAAGACTTTTTAGTTTTGCAACTATCAAAGCCAAACAGTTGGCAAATTATAATTTTTTATTTTATAAACTTAATTTTTTTCTTATACTTGGTTTTACTCTTTTTTTACTATAGTTTTAAAAAAACAGTTGCTCAAAAGTCAGATACAAAACTGAAAAAACAATACAAAAATAGGGTGCCTGTCATATTTTATAAAGATGTTGGAAAAACATATAGATTTTCTGGAGCGTAGTATTTGCTATACTTTAAAATGTCTCACAATCTTTACAAAGATCTAATTTAGATTTTTGTCCTATTAAAAGGAGATTCAAATAATTCATTCTATTTTTAGATTTATATATACTAATAATATCATCTGATAAAATATTGCCTATAAAACCTTTAGAGTTTAGGTCTGTACAACAAACTGTTATATCTCCATTTGGTAATAAGACCATCTGTTTCATCAGCAGAGTACATCCTATTTTATGAGGTTTATTTCTTGCTTTACTAACATTTTTAATCTCTCCAGCCCAATTATGTAGTCTTCTAATTTCATACCTATCCAGTATATTAAGGGCATCCCTAAATTCGCTGTGCATCCATTTAGTTGTAAAACGTCTAGTATTTGGTATACAACATATAGCAGATGTTTCTATTTTATGTTCATTTTGGTTATTCAAATAACAGAAGGTCTTAAGGTTTTTATAAAATATAGACCATCTGGCATTTGTTCTCATTTCTTCAAAAGCTTCAGGTGTGCCGCCGTCCATACTTAAAGTTAGGGTATCAATAACATCAAGTTCTATAATTTGTCTTGCTAATTCTTTTCTTAATAACATTCCATTTGTTAATAAATATATTTTAGGAAATTTAATTTTCAAACTATTAGCCAAGTTTTTGTATTCCTTAATAACCTTTAACATTTCTATTCGCTTTGGATGCATTAAGGTCTCGCCTCCATTGTGTAAATTAATAACGCTTATATTTAGAAATCGTTTATCTTTTATAAAGTTATCAAGAAGAGCAATAAGTATTTCTTGAGTTATTAATTGTTTTGGTTTTAGATGGTCCAAAGAGCAAAATTTACACCTTAAATTACAGTTACTTGCAAATTCAATATTAAACTCTTTAATACTAAATCTATTTTCATGTCCCCAAATCTTATAATAATAAAAGTAGTCGTATATATACACCAACCCTTGTAACGTTTCTATAATCTTCCAGAAAAAAGGTAGACCCCTAAAAAGCCTCTTTAATAATATTCTTAATCTAATATACATATCTTTATTTTTTTTGAAAATAATAGTCTTAATTTAACTTGATTATCAATATATTATATAATTTTATTCTTTGGGATTTGTTAGTTTAATGAGGAATAATAAATAATGAATGATAATAAATAAATATCTTATAAAGATTTAATTTTCAAATTAATAAAAAGAAACTAAACCTTTTTAAAACGTATATGTAAAAAATATTGACACATAATTTGAAAACCTTTTAAATTTTGCCAATAATGTTATTTTTTATAATATACTTATTAACAAATACTTACAAATATAAACTTTTTAATATATTCATTATCAAATCCGGGCAAGTCTATTAAATAAAGGGTTATTGTATAAAATTTGCCGTCATATTATTGGAAACACCAATTGTTATATCTTGCAAGATAGTTTATATTTTCCTTGTTTTCTCAATTAGAGTTTATGTTTTATTTGACTTTTTTAATGACAATACCATAATCAAAGTATGATTTATTCTAAAATTTAGAACCCTGAAAAACCTACTAGCAAAATATCATCTATTTGGTCTAAATCACCTTGCCAAGTTTTTAAAGCCTTGTAAAAATAATTTTTTTGTTCATAAACAGGTTTTTGATAAGATGCCATTAGTAATTTTTTAAAATTATTAGATAAAAATTTTCTTTTTAGTTTCCCTCCAAATTGATCTTTATAGCCATCTGAAAAGGTATAAAAAAACATGTTTTTTCTAAAGGGAATAACATGGGAAGTATATTCTTGAGTATCGTTTTGACCCACTGAATATCTATCCCCTTTTATTTCAAATAATTCTCCTTTTTGAAAATATATAAGTGGATTTCTGGCACCTGAAAAATATAAAACTTGTTTTTTTGTGTCTATTCCACATATTGTTATATCTATAGTATCTGTAATATCACCAGTTTTTTCATTTAAAGTTTGAAACATTTCGATATTCATCTGATTTAATATCTGAGCTGGATTTAGGAATTCTTGTGCTTCTATAATATGATTAAGTAATGATATACCTAAAACAGTAAGAAGGGCGCCAGGAACACCATGTCCAGTACAATCAGCAGTAACAAGTATAATATGTTCATTTTTACGATAAACCCAATAAAAATCTCCACTCACAATATCGCGTGGTAGATATAGAATAAAACTTTCAGGCATTAAATTTAACCACTCAGCTTGAGTTGGTAAAAGGGATTTTTGAATTTTAGAAGCATAATTAATACTCTGAGTAATATTATTATTTTTCCTTTCTATAATATTTTTTTGCCATAAAATTTCTTTTTGAGTAGTTTCTAAAATTTGATTTTTAAGTTTTATAGCATCATTTTCTTTTTTAGTTATATTAACTTGATGAATGATTTCTAAATGTTTTAATTTCTTTTGAGCATGTTCATTATGTGTTTTTTCCGTTAATTTATGAAAAGCTTGATAATGAATAAGGGCACTATTATAATCTTTTTTTTCAGTATATATTTGGCTAATATATTTATGGATAAGGTGGTGTTTAGCTTGTGTTTTATAGTTCACATCTTTAGAAAGCATTTTTAGTAAAATATCGAGGGCTTTATCAAAAGATTTTATTTTGATGTATACATTAGCAATTGATATTGTACTTGTATTAGCAGCGTCATAAAGTTTATGAGTTAGGCGTACTTTGAGCGCTTTTTCAAAAAAAATCAGTGATTCAGTATATTGATTAATCAAAAAATAATATTCTCCTTTATCATGCAGTACACGTCCCAAAGAGGGATACTCCATTTGCTCATTATAAAGAATATCAAGACATTGATCCAAATAATATAGTGCTTCAGGATAATTTCCTATTTTCAGATATAAGTTACCAATGCCTATAGTTGCTCTAATTTTACTACTCAAAATACCATTTTTAAAAGCTATTTTATATGCTTTTTTATAACAAGGCTTTGCTTCTTGATAATGTTTCTGGGTCATATATAATTCACCTATCTGGTAATAACAAAAAGATACATACCTGGGATAAGCTTCTGAATTATCAAAAAAAAGTAGACTTTCATTCAAATATTTTAAAGCCAAATCTGTTTCTCCTAAGCTACGATAACAAACTCCTAAGTTAAAATAACCCAATCCTTTTTCATCTTGTAAAGAATTATCTTTTTCTGCCAATTTTATGGCCTCCATATGATAAATAATGGCATCATTATAGTTTTCTTGCATAAAATCAGTCATACCCATATTAATGAGAGATAAAATTAAGTTTTTAGGAAACCTAAGTTGATACTCCGTAGCTATAGCTATAGCATGTATTTTATTACTAATTTCTTTTAGATCTTTAGGAGAAAGGACAAGTTGTTTATCCCACAGTCTTGTAAAAAAAGTAGAAAAATCTGCAGGCTGTTGCTGGAGTATTTCTAATTCTTGGTAAAAAGATTTAATAGTACTCATGTATTAAAAATCATTGTGTATTAAAAACAAGCAATTATTATTATAAGGATTTTCTTACAACAAACTATAAGTATTTAATTCTAAATAAATAAATTTTTATAATTTCTTAAATAGGGAAAGCATAACTTTTATTTTATTTAGTCTATTCTTTGTAATTTATAATTCTGGTCATATTAAATTATTTTTTTGTAAATTTAAACTTATTATTTTAAAAATAAAATAAAAGTTAAAATAGGATATTTTTTATAATATTATAATTTAAAAATGGGAATTAAACTTGATATTTTAGCCATAGTTGCTCACCCTGATGATGCCGAATTATCTTGTGGAGGAACAATTTTAAAACATACTAAACAAGGCGATAAAGTTGGAATAGTAGATTTAACGAGAGGTGAATTAGGTTCCCGTGGAACAATAAAAACTAGAGCAGATGAATCTGAATTGGCTTCTAAAATACTTGGATTAAGAGTGCGTGAGAATTTAGGTTTTAGGGATGGTTTTTTTCAAAATGATGAAGCGCATCAAATGGAAGTTATTAAACGTATCCGAAAATATAGTCCTCGAATTATTCTTACAAATGCCTTAGAAGATAGACACCCCGATCATAAACGAGCTTCTCAGCTTGTAGAAACTGCTTCTTTTTTGAGTGGTTTAGCAAAAATAAAGACTGTTTTAAATTATGAAGAACAGATTGCTCATCGTCCTGAAAAAGTTCTTCATTTTTTACAGTTTTATTACAAAAATCCCCAAATTATAGTTGATATTTCTGAAGTCTGGCAAGAAAAATTAAAAGCCATATTTGCTTATAAAACCCAATTTTATAATCCTAATGATCAAAATGAAGAAGAAGAAACATTTATTTCTCAGCCTCACTTTCTCGAACATTTAAAAGGGCGTTTTGCCAAATTTGGAATTGCTATCAATAGAAAATATGGAGAAGGTTTTATTTGTAATGGCTATATAGGTGTGGAAGGATTACATCATATTTTTTAAATCTTGTTTTAAGATATATCGGTTTATTAAATTCTATGTTGTAAAATCTCTTAGAGATTAAGATTTTTATCTCATACAAATTGAAAATAATAGGTTTTTTCCAAGATTAAGAATTTCTGATTAAACATATAGTATCAAAGAGAAGTGGGTTGTGTATGCCAATAAGACCTACAGCATTTAACAAGTTGTTTAGAGTCTATAAAAGGAGTTATTCCAGCCACACCTTCCGGTACGGCTACCTTGTTACGACTTAGCCCCAGTCGCCAGTTTTACTTTTAACAGCTCCTAAGTTGTCTAAATAAATAAAAAACCTCAGATACCGCCTTCAAGTACACCCAACTTCCATGGCTTGACGGGCGGTGTGTACAAGGCCTGGGAACGTATTCACCGCGCCATTGCTGATACGCGATTACTAGCGATTCCAACTTCATGAGGTCGAGTTGCAGACCCCAATCCGAACTGAGATATCTTTTAAGAGATTGGCAAACTATTACTAGCTAGCGACCCATTGTAGATACCATTGTAGCACGTGTGTAGCCCCGAACATAAGGGCCATGATGATTTGACATCATCCCCACCTTCCTCTCTGTTTGCACAGGCAGTTCTCATAGAGTCCTCAGCTTAACCTGATAGCAACTATGAGCAGGGGTTGCGCTCGTTGCGGGACTTAACCCAACACCTCACGGCACGAGCTGACGACAACCATGCAGCACCTTCTAATCATAAATTCAAACTCTTTCAAGTCCTTCAAGAATAGATTTAGTCCGGGTAAGGTTCCTCGCGTATCATCGAATTAAACCACATGCTCCACCGCTTGTGCAGGCCCCCGTCAATTCCTTTGAGTTTCATCCTTGCGGACGTACTCCCCAGGTGGATAACTTATGACTTTCGCTTAGGCAATCATTGCGCAAGACAACAACCACCGAGTTATCATCGTTTACAGCGTGGACTACCAGGGTATCTAATCCTGTTCGCTACCCACGCTTTCGTACTTCAGCGTCAGTATCTGAATAGTAAGCTGCCTTCGCTTTTGGTATTCCTTGAGATATCTACGCATTTCACCGCTACACCTCAAATTCTGCTCACTCCTTCAGAACTCCAGTTATACAGTATCATCGGACTTTTTAAGGTTAAGCCTTAAACTTTTACCGCTGACTTATATAACAGCCTAGGTACCCTTTAAACCCAATAAATTCGGATAACGCTCGCACCTTCCGTATTACCGCGGCTGCTGGCACGGAATTAGCCGGTGCTTATTCATATAGTACCTTCAATTAAAAAACGCATCTCTTAACTTAATTCTATATAAAAGCAGTTTACAACCCTGGAGGCCTTAATCCTGCACGCGGCATGGCTGGGTCAGGCTCTCGCCCATTGCCCAAGATTCCCTACTGCTGCCTCCCGTAGGAGTCTGGCCCGTATCTCAGTGCCAGTGTGGGGGAACTTCCTCTCAAAACCCCTACCCATAATTGCCTTGGTCAGCCATTACCTAACCAACTAGCTAATGGGACGCATGCCCATCTACAACCAGACCCGAAAACCTTTTAACAAATATACCGATGCCGATACCCTGTATTATGAAGTATTAATCCCAATTTCTTAGGGCTATCCTTCTGTTGTAGGCAGGTTACATACGCGTTACGCACCCGTTCGCCGGTCGTCAGCATCCCCGAAAGAACCTGTTACCCCTCGACTTGCATGTATGAAGCTTGCCGCTAGCGTTTATCCTGAGCCAGGATCAAACTCTCCATTGTATTATTTCTTTAATGAAATACAACCCGAAAATCCCGAATTATCCTATTGAATACATACACTTAAAATTGACTTTTCGATCTTACTCTAAAATAAACTTTACCCACTTGTCAATGAACTATACCCTTTAACTCTATATAGAGAAAAAGGAAAGTGCAAAGCTAAAACAACTTTAGGAAAACTCCAAACTTTAGATAATCTTTTTTTGAAAAATATCTAATTCAATACAAAAACTATAGCCTTTGTATTAAAAAAGGGAGATAATATTTCCTCATTGTCAATAATTTAAATATTTAAAAATCCTTTTTCCAAGATAACTACAAAAGTATTTAATTATAAAGATTAGAGACTGTAAATAAAAGATGCGCCAAGTGTCAATTGATTTCTTGAAGTAGTATTTTCATTAGTAAAAAATGAGTTATTTGAACCATTCCATCGCAATTCAGGATAAATGTGAAAATTACCTGTTCCTAAGTGAACATTTCCAGTTAAAGTAAGCGCATTAACAATGCCTAAATTATTAAAATAACGAATATTACCCATATCTTCAAAATGTTCAGCCCTTAGAGTTAGCGCTATATGGCTATTGAAAGAATAGTTAAGATATAAAGCTGCTCCACCCCAATTCGCATTTTGGGAATGAGGATTCCCGATAATGAGCAAGCGACTTCCTGTGGTATAAAAACCAAAAGCACTATTTAAACCCAACATAAAATTATCACTAATTTCATAAGTAGTTGTTATGTCGAATAAATGGGTATATGATCCTGAAAAGTCTCCAAAACCTGATGGTCCATTATATTCGTCACCACCTATCCAATTCAAATATAGATCCCAACCATCTGATAAGAAAAGACTTAATTGAGCTGTCAAAGATTTTTTATCATTAAAATCAAAAAGTTGATCCCAACCATTAACAATACCAACCATAAAACTGACTTTGTCACTGAGCATAAAATCTAATTTTAAACCTGTATGATAAAAAGGACCATTACCAAAGAGATATGATAAACTATAATTAGCATTTAAAGGTGCTTCTATCAATTCATAACCGATATGAGTATTATACTGTCCTACGGTGAGATTTAAAAAATCAGCAAGTTCATATGAAAAAAAAGCCTGTTTAATCGATATAGCTGAACCCATATTTCCAAAATTACCTAATTCAGCGTTGGGACCAAAAACTAAATCTATGACAGCTGCTGAATTTTTGGTTTTATACTTGAATAAAGTTTGAACTAATCCCAAACTAAATTGATTATTTCTAATATCAAATACCCGTCCAGATATAAAGGCATCATTAGGCTGCTTGAAAGAATAATTATACTAAAGATCGATATAACCTGAAAAAGATAATTCACTCTTTTTCGTATCTTCTGTATCAATTGTATTTATTTACTGAAGTAAGAATTACTTCTCCAAGACTTAAGAAAACCGAAAAACAAGTTAAAAATAGAATTAAAAATATATTTTTCATAGTTAAAAATAAAGGTTCTATATGATTTAGAGAGTAAACCTAATTTTTAAGTTTTTATCAAAAATTTAAAAATCAATTCATTAAATCTAATACAAGTTTGAAAGATTTTTATTTTTTGATATATTTACTAAACTAATTGATATTTAAAACCGTATTATTCTTCATTAAATTATTAAGTTTTTCTACTTTTATGTTTAAACAATTATTAGCTTTAGTAGAGAAAGATATTAGAATAGAATGGCGGACCCAACGTATTATTAATGAGATTTTACTTTACTTAGGTATAGTTATTTTTATCTGCTATTTTAGTTTTAATTTATATAGTCAAAATATTCAGGTTATCACTTGGAATATCTTTTTTTGGCTCATATTAGTTTTTTCTTCTACAACTATTGTTGACAAAACTTTTCGAGAAGAATATGAAAGAAAACATCTTTTTTATTATTCTTTGCTAAATCCAAGCGTATTAATTTTAAGCAAAATAGTACTCAATACTTTATTTTTGCTCCTTGTCTTTCTGATGGCCTTATGTCTTTATTCATTGATTATGGGCAATTATGTTGGTAGTTGGGGGCTTTTTAGTATTATTCTATTTTTAAGTAGTTTAGCTTTTTCAAGTATTTTAACTTTAGTAGCTAGTATTGCTGCTCAAACAACTAACCCAGCTACTTTAACAGTGATTCTTGGCTTTCCTTTGTTATTACCTGTACTTTTGATGGGTTTAAAAATGAGCAGTCATGTGATTGATAATTTACCTTTTCATCTGCTTTATGACGAACTTGGTATCCTTATAGCCTTAATTGCTATTGCCTTGACCATTTCAATTGTCTTTTTTCCTTATATTTGGAGAAAGTAATTCATTGTACTCATTATAAACTATTTATATCCTTTTTATTAAAAATATAGTGTTATAGCTATTTTATTTTATTTTTGCAAAATGGTCACATTTTTAAAATCAGCGAATTAAAATTTCTTAATTTATTTTTAAGTGACGCGAGTATAAAGGCATCTACTACTGAGAAATTTAATTCTATGCCATTTCAGTCGAAACATTTTAGGATAACATTAGTCCACATGCCCCATCTCAATAACTATAGGAATCAAATTAGTGTTTCCACTTCTATGAGCCTTAAAAGTTATTTTGTTTTTATCGAGATTAACGTTTTTAGAAGGAACGATTTTTGAGTTAAGTATTCTGGTTAATTTTTCTTGAAAGTCACCGGTCTGACTTCGCATTTTGGCAAGTAAATTTTTAATATCTAAAGATTCTAAAGAAAAGATGAGGCAAACATAATCAGTTCCAACCGTATTATCAAGTTCTATGTAATCTTCTTCGGAAGGTAAAGCAATGTTGTTGCCGCGATAAGGCAATAAGGGACTCTCACCCTCGTGTGGAAAGAGCAAGTTACTGTTCTTTTTTAAATCGCTTGCATAACCTAAGATTCATTTAAAAGTTAAAAAAACAGAATAAATCAATTGATTTATTTTATTTTTGAAACTAATTAAAAGATGGATAGCTTCATCGCTTGAAGTTGTTAAATTTTTTATCGCTTGAAGAGGAAAGTCCGGGCAACAATTAAGTCGTTACACTTCCTAACAGGAAGATTTTATTTGAAAGTAATTTTAAATAAGATAGAAAGTGCCACAGAAAGCTAAACCGCTTTTTTATTTTTTAAAAAAGTAAGGGTGAAAAGGTAGAGTAAGAGCCTACCGCTTTGTAAGAAATTGCAAAGGCAGGGTAAACCTTGTAGCTTGAAAGAACAAATAAACTCCGTTTGTCTTAGGACATAAAATAGGACTTAATTTTTATTTTTTACTTGGCTTTATAAAAAGTTAAAAAAAAAACGGAGCGGGTAGTTCGATGAAAATAGTTGGTGACAGTTATTTTAGAGAAATGATGAAGGCTTTTTCAAATTCGAAAAAGTACAGAATCCGGCTTATATATCCATTTTTTATTTTTTTATTTTTCTATTTACAATTAATTAAATATAAACGTATTTATCTGATGGACAAATCTGTAGTAAAAGCACTTTTAAATACCATAGATTCTATGGACGCAACTAAATTCGCTGAGTTTATTACCGAAAATGGAAAATTTACTTTTGGCAATAACCCAACAGCAGAAGGTAGAAAAAATATTGCTTCGGGTGTTGATGCTTTTTTTTCTTCTATTAAAGGATTAAAACATACTTTATTAGGTCATTGGGAACAAGATGATACCGTTATTTTAGAACTCGGAGTTATTTACACAAGACATGATGGTAAAGAAGTTTCTTTAAAAGCTGTTGATGTATTTACTATGGAAGGTAATTTGATATCTGATTATAAAATATATATGGATATTACCCCTGTTTATGCTTAGCTAATATTGATTAGAAATAGTAAAAGCTATAGTATTATAATAGAGCTACATCGCTTGAGAAAAGGATTTTTAGGTATTTAATAGTATTGAAAATAAACACCTTAAAACCTTTAAAAATCCTTTTTTCAAATAGAGCGACTATAACTTTATTGATTAATTAAAATAACTAAAATCTTGATTTTTTCTAACCTTTTTCAAAAATTCAAACATTAATTTAGACACATTTTTAACATCTTTTTTATGTACTGTTTCCACGGTAGTGTGCATATATTTTAAAGGTGTAGAAATAAGAGCAGAGGCTATTCCTTCGTTGGAATAAGCAAAAGAGTCAGTGTCGGTACCTGTATAACGCGAAGAAGCTAACCGTTGAAAAGGGATTTTCTTATTTTGTGCCGTTTTAATCAATAAATCAAGTACTTTATTATGCACAGCAGGAGCATAGCTTAAAGCAGGTCCTTTACCAGCCTTAATATCACCTTCTATTTTTTTATTATAAAGGGGGCTATGCGTATCATGACAAACATCAGTAATAACAGAAAGATTGGGTTTTAAACGGTTAGCTATCATTTCAGCACCTCTAAGTCCAATTTCCTCTTGAACAGAATTAACCACATAAAGGGTATAAGGTAATGTTATATTTGTTTTTTGAATTAAACGAGCTACTTGAGCAATAATATAACCGCCAATTCGGTTATCTAAGGCCCTTCCACAATAATAACGACTATTAAGTTCAGTGAGTTTATCTTCAAAAGTAGCCACACAACCCACATGTATACCAAGTTTTTCAACTTCTTTTTTACTGCTACAACCGCAATCTAAAAATATATTCTTCATCGTGGGTGCGGCTTCTTTGGCATGGTCTCGAACATGGATAGCAGGCCAGCCAAAAACAGCTTTTACTACACCTTTAGAAGTATGAATATTTACCCGCTTAGATGGAGCTATTTGGTGGTCTGAGCCACCATTACGAATAACATAAATATAGCCATCATCAGAAATATAATTAACGAACCATGAAATTTCGTCGGCGTGTGCTTCTATAACAACTTTATAGTCTTGACCTGGATTGATTACGCCAACAGCTGTGCCATATGTATCCGTAAACACCTCATCTACATAATGATTTAAATAGGATAACCAAATTTTTTGTCCTTTAGATTCCGAACCTACAGGAGAAGCATTATTCAAATATTTATATAAAAAATCCTTTGTCCGCATAGTACAACTTAATAAATAATTTAATTAGAAATTGTCAATGTATTTGTAGCTTCAGATTTTCAATATTTTAAATTTAACAATTCATTTTTCTGAACCATTTAAACTCAAACTTTGCAATTATGTATTACTTTTTAGAGAAATTTCTAAAGGATTATTTTTGAGGTAAATGCCTTGCTTCCAATTATTTTTTTCTACCATGAGGTAGTAAATTGGTTGATTCAAATTCAGTAAAAATTTGGGGAGTTTTTGGACTTGGTTATTTTCCAAAAAAAGATGAGTCAAATTAACGAGTTTTCCCAGAGGTTTTAAGTCTTGGATTTGATTATTTTGTAAACCAAGTGCTGTTAAAGTTATAAGTTTTTCGAGTCCTTTTAAACTTTTAATCTGATTATTTTGCATATAAAGTTCCGTCAAATTAGCGAGTTTTCCCAGAGGTTTTAGATCTTGAATTTGGTTGTTTTCCAAATCTAACGACTTTAAATAAGTTAAATCACCAATTTCGGTTGGAATTTCTTTTAAATCTAAATTTGCTAGAACTAAAGATGTAGCCTTCTTTTTTTTGGCTTTTTCTATTCTTTGTAAAAGTATTTCTAAAGACATTTTATTAATATAAGATATAGATTATTAAGGATTTTTGAAAGGTTTAATTGAGAATAAAAATGAATTTTTTCCAAGAATAGCATTCTTATAACCTGATTATAAATTGTTTAAAATTGATTTCTTTTTTTAAATCTCCGATTTGCATAATACAGTATGATACTACATAGAGTTAGCTGGTTTATATTTAAAATCTATGAAATTGAGTAACAAAGTTAATTTATTTAACCTTAAAAGTTTAATTCTGAATAAAAAATAATAGTAGAAGCCCCTTGCAAGTGATAGCATAAAGCCCATAAAATAGCTTCCAATAACTTTCTAAAACAACCTTACTTCACAGGTTCTTACTTGTAATAAAAGCCACAATACCTATTTTAGTATTCGGATATAGCAATGCTATTTTATTTTCTTTTTTGAAATGTCTACTCCGATATAATTTGTAGTACTATCTATTTTTAATTATGTTTGTAAAAGATGGAGCGGCTATTATTAGAATATTTACAAGTTGACAAATTTAATTAAATATTATTCACATATGATCAATAATCAATGGTGGCAAGAAGTTGCCGAATGGGTAAAAATTTTTAGTAACGCTATTGGTAGTGAGTTAAATATTATAAATTTATCCACTTCAAAACAATTTATTAAACTTAAAAAGTTAGAAAAATTAGATTGTCATAGAACTCAAATAAAAAACTTAGAACCATTACAAGAACTTAAAAATTTGAAAGAATTGTATTGTAGTGATACTCAAATCACAAGTTTAGAACCATTACGAGAACTTAAAAATTTAGAAAAGCTAGATTGTAATAGAACTCAAATCACAAGTTTAGAACCATTACGAGAACTTAAAAATTTGAAAGAATTGTATTGCAATAATACTCAAATTGCAAGTTTAGAACCATTACGAGAATTTAAAAGTTTAGAAAAACTATCTTGTGGCGATACTCAAATTATAAGTTTAGAACCTTTGAAAAAACTTAAGAATTTAAAAGATTTGGAGTGTGATTATGTCAAAATCACAAGTTTAGAACCTTTAAAAGAACTTAAAAACTTAAAAGAATTATCTTGTAATAATACTGAAATTAAAAATTTACAACCATTAAGAGAACTCGAAAATTTAGAAAAATTATCTTGTCATAATACTCAAATTGTAAGTTTAGAATCAGTGCGTAAACTCAAAAAGTTAGAATACTTTGGATGTGCCAACGCACCAATTCGTTTAGGAGAAATAGAAGCACTTCAGATTATTATAAGTGGAATAAGAGTAGTCAAGTAAAAAAGATATAACTGATAAGAATAGCAGCAAAGATACCGATAAAATCGGCAAAAAGTCCGCAGATGAGGGCATGTCTAGTTTTTCGCATTTTTATAGCACCAAAATAAACAGCTAAGACGTAAAAGGTTGTATCTGTAGATCCTTGCATAGTACAAGCCAAACGACCTATAAAAGAATCTACCCCGTATTGTTCCATAGCATCTATCATAAAACCTCTTGCTCCGCTACCGCTTAAAGGTTTCATAAGAGCTACAGGTAAAGCCTTCAGATAGTCTCCTCCTAAGCCAATCCAGTTGAATATAATTTCTAAAACCCTCTGTATAAGTTCCATACCTCCTGCCACTCGAAAAACCTGAATACCAACTAAAATAGCTATTAAATAAGGCATAATACTTATGGCAACTTCAAATCCACCTTTAGCCCCTTCTATAAAACCCTCAAAAACATTAACTTTCTTAAACCAAGCCCAAAAAATAAAACCGCATATTAAAGTCATGACTAATAGACTAGCTAAAATTTGGATCATCTGCTGACTATCCTCATAATTGAGTTGGTAAAAAAAATAAACCAAAGAAGCAACAGCTAAACTGCTAATAATCAAATAGGTCAAAATGACTCTATCAAATAGATTAATACGTTGATAAATACTTACAATGAATAAACCACCAACTGTAGAACAAAAAGTTGTTAATAAGATGGGTATGAAAATATCGCTGGAATTGGCAGCATGATATTGAAACCGATAAGCAATGATAGAAATAGGAATAAGAGTTAAACCAGAAGTATTTAAAACTAAAAATAAAATCTGACTGTTGGAAGCTTCATTTTTATTAGGATTTAAAGTTTGCAAATCTTTCATAGCCTTGATACCCATAGGGGTTGCTGCATTATCTAAACCTAACATATTGGCAGCTATGTTCATGATTATTGCTGTATTAGCTGGATGTTTTTCAGGGACTTCTGGGAAAAGGCGTTTAAATAATGGTCTAATAAACTTTGAAAATAGTTCAATAACTCCGCCTTTTTCAGCTACTTTTAATATACCCATCCAAAAACATAAAACACTAGTTAAACCTAGTGCTAATTGAAAGCCTTTTTCGGAGTAATCAAAAATAGCCTGCATTAAATCCGGAAAAATGTCATAATCTTGTAAGATTAATAATTTGAACAACCCTATCAAAAAAGCAAATCCAAAGAAAATAATCCATATATAATTCATACCAGAAACTTGTGATGTTTGATCGTAATCTAATTTTAGCTCAGTTTTATAGCAAAGCCATTTTATTTTCGAAACATTAAGTTTCAATACCAATAGGTTAGAATCCAAAAAACTCTCTTTTTCAAGCAATCTGAGTATATTATTTTTTAAAAACTCAAAATTTAATAAGTATATTTGCCATTTAATTAAGAATTATAAAAATTAAAATAATAAAAACCAATGAATTGTAAAAATATTTCAAACTATTAATTTTACTATTTAACCATTAATCGTTTTAAGGTGCAACTAATAAAAGATTTAGAAGAAGCTGGTTTAGAATTAGTCATTGGTATTGAGACGCATATACGCCTTAACACGAAAAGCAAACTGTTTTGTACCTGTCCTAATCAAGAAATTAATTTACCTAATCAACATATCTGTTCAATTTGTACGGGGCAAATGGGTACATTACCAGCCATCAATAAAGAGGCTATTCGTAAGGCAATTTACTTTGGGAAAGCTGTTCATTCAACAATGTCTAATACAACTATTTCTTGGGATAGAAAACATTATGAATACCCTGATTTACCTAAAAATTTTCAAATTACTCAATTCCAAAATCCGATTATTCCTGATGGTCATGTAAAATGTTATAGAAACGATGGTTCAACTTTTCTGGTGTCCTTAGAACAAGTCCATATCGAAGAAGATGCTGCTAAATCAATTCATGAAAAAAATCAAACGCTAATAGATTTTAATAAATCTGGTGTTCCTCTCATAGAAGTGGTTACTAAACCTTGTATTCAAAATTTAAATGATGCTGCCACCTATGCCCAATACCTCCAACGTATTGTCCAAAACCTAAATATTTCGGAGGCAAATTTGGAAAAAGGAGAATTCAAATCCGATGTTAGCATTTCATTAAGAAAAAAAAATACTCAAGACCTCAACCCACGTACCGAAATTAAAAACTTAAACTCTTTCAAGTTCATGGTGCAGGCTTTAAGCGAAGAAGTCAATCGGCAATTGGCTTATTTTAAAAAATATAAAAAACCTTACCCTAAACAAAGCACAGTTTTATGGGATGAAAATTTAAAAGAAACTCGCATCATGCGGAATAAAGAATTCACAGCCGATTACCGTTTTCTTGCCGAACCTGACATACCTTTAGTTAATATACAAAATGCATTAAAAACTATAAAAGTTGATAAAAGTTTACTGCCTTTTTCTGTTGAAACAACGCTGATTAAAGGTGGTGTTAGACCCCAAGATGCTAAATTTTTTACTTCTGATCTTGTGCGTTCAAAAATTTTTTTAAGTCTTAATAACCAAATTAATAATCCCCTTTTTGTAGCCAAAACATTAACTAATAACTTAAAATTAGAAGACTATTCTAAAATTATACATATTAAAAAGTTCATTGATCTTTTTTCGTTGTTTAAAAATGAAAAAATAACGGCAACCTTACTTCAGAAAAGTATAGAACAGCTTATTGAAAATCCAAATTTTGATTATAAAACCTATCTTGAAACCAATACCATTTCTGAGGAAGCTATAAATCAAGTCATTTCAGATATTCTTGCTTCAAATGTGTCTATTGTTCAAGAAATCCAAGCAGGAAATATTAATAAAGTGGGAATTTTAGTAGGAAAAGTCATTCAAAAACTCGGAAAAAATGCTTCAGGTAAAATAATAAGGGTAAAAATACTTGAAAAATTATCCAATAAAACAAAAAATTTTCAAGATTCTACTTCCAAAAACCAAGTCAAGTCAAAACTAAATACCAATACAAACACTTCAAAAAGCGTCAATATAGCTAAATTGGAAGATAACCCTTTTTACTCTTCTGAAATTATTGTCAAAAATAACTATAGAACTCACTTAATCAGTCAAATCACTGCCAAAAATACATATCAAAATATTACCTTAGCGGGTTGGGTTATCAGCCTAAGAGATCATGGCGAACTATTATTTATTGATTTTAGAGATTCGAGTCATGATGTTTTACAAATTCGCTTTGACGGTAAAAGGTTTACAAATTTGGAACAGTTGGCTAAATTAAAAGCTGAATCGGTTATTATGCTGAAAGGCAATATTATCAACCGCACTGAAGACGACTATAATCCAAACCTAAGAACAGGAACTATAGAATTAGATGCTCTTGAATTACAGATTTTAAACCCTGCCAAAACCTTACCTTTTGAAATTAAAAGAGCCTTAAAAACGAATGAAACTACCCGCTTCAAACATAAGTTTTTAGACCATAGAAATGCAAATGTTAGACGAGTACTTGTTAATCGGTATAGAGTTTTTAAAACGATTAGGGATTTTTTGGATTTGCATAATTTTATCGAAATAGAAACGCCAATTCTAAGTGCAGGAACAGATGAAGGCGCCAGAGAGTTTATTGTCCCCAGCCGAAAACACAAAGGTTCTTTTTATACTTTGCCCCAAGCACCTCAACAGTTTAAACAAATGTTAATGGTCGGTGGATTTGAACAATATTTTCAAATTGCACGCTGTTTTAGAGACGAAGATTCTAGAGGAGATAGACAACCTGAATTTACTCAGTTGGATATGGAAATCGCTTTTACTAACAAAAATGCCATCATTAACCTTAATAGCAGTCTTTTAGAACACATAGTTAACAAAATATACAGCAAAAAGTGGAAATTATTTCCTTTTAAAACCTTAACTTATCATGAAGCTATGGAAAAATATGGTACAGACCGACCAGATTTACGTTTTGGTTTAGAGATGCAAGATATTACTGATATTGTTAAAGAAACTAATTTTCAAGTTTTTTCTAAACCTATAGAACAAGGTGGAATCGTTAAATGCATTAAAGTAGACCGAGAACTTCAAAAAAAACGACTTTCTAAAAAACAAATAGAAAAGTTAACTCTACTTGCCCAATCTCATGGTTTAGGCGGCTTGGCTTATATTCTCATCAATGAAGATAACCTTCAATCCCCTATCATTAAATTTTTGGGCGAAGATATATGTAAAAAAATTATTGAACGCACATCAGGAAAAGTTGGTGATATTGTATTCTTTTCGGCAGCTGATTATAAAACTGCTAATAAAGCTCTTGATGCTGTGCGTCAACATCTTGCTGATATGTTAAAAATAATCAAACCTAAAGAACTACATCCTGCATGGGTTATCGATTTTCCTTTATTTGAAAAAACAGAAGAAGGTGCTTGGACATTTTCGCATAATCCATTTTCTATGCCTCAGCAAGATACTTTAAAACACCATCTTGAAGGCAAAAATATCGGAACGATCCTTTCCGAACAGTATGATTTAATTCTCAATGGCTATGAAATTGGAGGAGGTTCAATTAGGGCACATAAATCTGAAATTCTTGAAGCCACTTATAGAAATATGGGTTATACCAAAACGGAAATGAAAAAAAGTGCAGGTCATTTATATGAAGCTTTTCAATATGGCGCTCCACCCCACGGAGGTATCGCTTGGGGACTTGATAGACTAATCATGATTTTAGAGAAAAAAACATCTATCCGAGAAGTACTTGCCTTTCCAAAAACAGGTTCAGGAGAAGATTTACTGTTTTCAAGTCCGAGTCCTTTAAGTGAAAAAAAGATTCAAATTTTTAAATTATAAAAGTATGAAACCCATAAAGTTTTTAAACTTATCCTGCGTATGGACTGTTTTTAAAATATTTTTTACTTTAAAATATTTTTTATTCTATTTCCTTTTCTTATAAGATTTTCTAAGGATTCTTTATCATCATTTTGAATAGCTGTTTGAAAATGGTCGAGTTGGGTGATATGCGCTTTTAAAGCTTTTAAAACACTTTTTTTATTTTGTTGGAAAATAGGCACCCAAGTTTTTAAATCACTTTTTGCCAAACGAACTGTTGAATCAAAACCAGTACCTGCCATTTCAAAAATAGTTTTTTCATTTTTGTTTTCGTCTAAAACTGTATTACTCAAAGCAAAAGAGGTAATATGACTTAGATGGGATATAAAAGCCAAATGTAAATCATGAACTTTAGATTCCATAAAACTGATTTTCATACCTAAAATTTGATATAATTTTATGGCTTTTTGAAGAATTTTTTTATCACTATTATTAGCATTACAGATAATCATGATTTTTTCATGGATTAAATCTGCAAAAGCTGCCTGAGGACCTGAATATTCTGTTCCTGCAATAGGATGGGCAGAAATATAGTGTTTACGTTTTGGATGGTTTTTTACAGATTCGCATATATTATGTTTGGTAGAACCTAAATCAAATACTACGGTTGACTCTTTAACATGATCCAAAACATAAACTAATTGCTTAGGAATTGTATCAACGGGGGTGGCAAGTATGATCCAATCTGCTTGATTAAAAACCTTTTCCAAAGAATTTATCTCGTCTACGATACCTAAAGAAAGTGCTTCTAAGCAATGTTGATCATTTTTATCTACACCCCATACATACGCTGTTTTAAAATATTTTTTAATAGCTAAAGCAAAACTTCCTCCAAGTAACCCAAGCCCAACAACAACAACTTTCATTGAAATAAATAAAATTTTTTTATATAAGTTAAAAAATTAGCATTTTAAGAATTTTTATTATTTTCAAGAGTTTTTATAGTTTAATAAATTATAGTTGCGGTTAAAATCCAACTAAAATTGAGGATTTTTTCGCTTTATTTTGAAAATTTCCGTTTCTCAAAATAAAATAGCATTGCTATAAAAACCAACAAAATGATTCACTTTTTTAAAAATTCATAATCGTATATTTTTGGTTCTATTTTTTTGGCAAGGTTATCTAGTTTGCTTCTTAAATCTGTTATCAAAGTCATATAAGTTTGGTCTTGACTTTTAGAATTCATTTTGCATTTAGCATTTTTGCCTTGAAAATGAGCCCTTATATCGTATAAAGAAGCGTTTACATTACACTTTTTTTCTTTGTGATAATATTTCCATAACTTTTTACCCGATTCAAATACTGCTTTTGCCTCTGCTGAAAATACCAATGCCTTAGTTCTGTATTTTTGCTTATTAAGCAAATCGCCATTGCCTATAGGTTTTAATTTACCTTTTATAAAGTCTGTCATAAAACTGCTGTCAAACTTTTCTCTGGAATCAACTTCGTATTCTGTAAAAGGAATCCAGTGATTTGTACCATATTCTGATTGTATGTTGTTATTAAACAGGGTATACGTTAAACAATTATTTTGAAATTTGCTATCAATTTTCCATCTTTCATTCGGATACAAAAATTGATCTCGATCATTAAGCCAAGTGGCTTTTATACATTTACGAACTGCAAAATATATACATGACTTGATTAGATTCGTTTTATTAATTAAAAATTGCCCAGCTGCTTTATTGTAAACCATATTGATATGGTTAATCTGAATAATGTTCTGCTGTTGAAAATCATTCCCCATAAATGGAAATTTGCCAATAATATGATTATCGCTTTTATTGGCTCTGAACGGTTTTATCCAATCATTGATATATTCGTCACTATTGTAAACATTCAAATTTTTTATAGCTTGAAAAATCCCCTTCTTGTCATAAACATCAGATTTTACAGTTTTAAATTTTTCTTTTTTATGAGTATTCCAAATCATAAAAGCAATAGGAAAATGGCCTCTTACATTATCAAAAGTAGTGGATGGAACAATAAATATTTTTTCTAACTTTGCCAGAAATAAATTTCTAAAACTGACAAAATGTTGTCCCTGTAGAATTTTCAAAGTTGAAAATTCTGCAATTATAGCGCCTTCAATTTCAAAATAAATTCTGGTTATAAATTGGATAAAAAGTTCTCTATTACCCTGTCCTAAAATTTTGGCATATTTTTTATTTATTTTGGATTGTTCTACCGCCCTTTTGCCTGATTTCCTAAAGATTCTTGTTGGGGCTTCGGCATAAGGGGGATTAATATAAACAACTAACTTTTTTCTTTTTTCTGGATCATTAATAATATTGAGCAATGGTTTCGGTAGTTTATCAAAATCGTCATTTAAAAAGTCAAATTGGAAAACGTGGTCTTCGAGTAAATTGGCTCCGTTGCTTATACGGTCTTTCATGACATCCACATCTTGCCGGTCAAGAGTGGAAGCCCAAATATGGTATTTATTGGTTAAACCGGTGAGTAGATTTCCCGTCCCCGCCGCACAATCCCAAATGTAATAATCATCTTGCCAGTCTTCGCCCAAAACATCACCGAGATACTTTTGAGAAAGTTCTACCCAAATTTGAGGCGTAAAAAAACTCCCTTTTCGTTCCCTTATATCCTGAGGAACCAATAAATCCCGACGCTCCACAATATAATCCCAATAGTCTTTCTTAGGTGGTCTTTGGTATTTATTCCAAAACTGAACGTGGGCTTTTTGTTTATCTTTAAAAGCCGTCATACTAAAAGTAAACAAACCCAATTCATTTAACTTCCGGTCTAATTCATAGTGGTCATTTTTGAGCAGAACAAATAATTTTTCTTTCAGCGTATAATTGTCTTCAGAAAGCATGTCAGCAAGATAAAAGTCACCATCAACAATACCTGCTTTTTTCAAAATAGCCCAATCAACCACGATACTTGGCTTGACCATTTGAAGCCATTTCGTATAAATGACCATAAAATTATTTTTGTCAATTCTAATTTTTGAAGTATCGGATTTACCAGATACAAAATTAAGTTTTATAAAATTCTTAATGTCTTCGGAGTCTTTTTCAAAGTAAAAAAGAAGAGAATTTTGGTCTATAATGTGGCTTACTTTTTCTAAAAGAAGGCTAAATTCCTTTGTTTTGGAATCAGAAGGTCTGACCTTCCAATTAAAATCGTTGGTGTAAAAAACATCGTGAATGGCATTGTAAGCGATAAAAGCAATCTTCTCAGAATCAAAAGCACCGAGATAAGCCGGTGGGAGATTTTTATCGTATAATTTTGATTTTCCAATTGTTAAAATGAGTTGGACTATAGATTTGTAACTATCAGCTTTTCCTTTTTTTGCTTCTGCCCAAAGTAAAGATTCTGTTTCAGAAGTACCCGCGTTTTTAGTGGGATGTAGAGATGCGACACAAAAATCAATATTCCCAATAATCTTATTGCTATCAAAGTTTGCAAAATAATCTTGGGCAATTCTATTCTTGAGTTCTTCCTCTCTTATATTGAAGTAGGGCATTAATCACTTTTTTAGATTGAAGTTGTTTAGAAATTAAAAAATTAGTGGTAGAATATTTTTCTTAAAATCTTTTTTTGTTATCATTGTTGTTACGATGGATATAGATTTGTGTTTACGTTAAAATATTGATAGTAAAACAATTGTAAATATAAATATGTCTATCGTTTCAACCTTTTTTTTACTTCTTCAGACATTTCTTTTGGAGTACCTGTACTGTTTTTAAAATTTGTTTTGGCATCTATTTTTATATCATAAAACTTAGCCCCTTCCAAATGAGCAGACCATAAATAAGCCCCTTCCAAATGAGCAGACTCTAAATTAGCCCCTTCCAAATGAGCAGACTCTAAATTAGCCCCTTCCAAATGAGCAGACCTTAACTTAGCCCCTTCCAAATGAGCAGACCATAAATTAGCCCCTTCCAAATGAGCAGAGTGAAAAACAAAACGCTTTTTTAGGTGTGAAAAATATAAATTAATTTGAGGTAAAAAACGCTGGGCTAAGCTTAACCCTTGAGGATATAATTTTGCAAAAGCTTGGTCATCTAATTTTTTTCTAATGACTTCGGTTATAATTTTTTCTGTTTCCTTAATTACTGTCTGGCTCAAGCGTTCTTGGGCGATGTAGTTTTTAGCTTCTTCACGGGCTTTATCGTCAGGAGCAGAGTCAGGATTTCCCGTTTGGAGATATTTTTTCCAATAGTCATCCAAACTGGTTTGGTCAAGTTTAAAGACCTTATCTCGCCATAATATTTTTTTATTTATTTCTTTTCCTTTTTCGTTTTTCTCTTTTCTGCTGAAATAGTTTGGTATTTTTTCCAAACGCTCAGCCATCCATTCGTTTAAGCTACACAGCATATCAAGACAGCGTTGGGTATGTTCGGGGCTGTGCTTTGCTAAAGCTGCCAACATAAAAACAGCTCCTGTTTGGGCGCTGTGTTCTTCTTTTGCCAAAAATTCCACCGCCTGCTTAAATTGTTCATCCAAACGGCTGCGGTCTTGAATGCTTATTTGTTTAGTTTGGGTTTCAGTAGTTTGGGTTTGAAGTTTTATCTGTTCACTTAAAATAGAACTTCGCCAATAGGTCAAAATCAAAGTGACAATACCCGCAGTAAGAATAACAATATCTCGGTAGCGTTGCCATTCTTTTTCGGGTATTTCTATATAATTGGAATAAGATATAAGAGAAATACCCGAAAATAAAGCTACAGAAACGAAAAACAAAACGATCAATACTTTCCAAGCTGGTTTAAACTTCTTATTCATAACAAACTAAGGTTTAAACAAATTTTTTGGTTTATTATCTAACTTATAATCAATTTATTCGTAAAAATAGAATTTTATATTTTAATATTCCTAATTTAAGTCTTTTGGATTAATAATGTTGTTAAAATTTTAAGCATTAATTTTGTTCCTGTTAAAATAATAGAAACGGCAAAGAGTAATCCAATTATAAGTGGTAAATCTCGATGGTAAAACGCTTTAAAAAAAAGATCTCCTAAACCTTTTTCGTATAAAATATACTCTAAAAAAAGTAGACTCATAAATAACTTACCAATAAATTTAGACGAGTAGTATGCTATACGCTCAAAAGTACTTCTTAGGACAGTATTAATAATCAGAGGTACTATTTTTTTGCCTTGGCTTCTCGCTTTTAAAATATATTTTTGCTTTTTTATCTTGGCAATATGGTTTGTGATAGGAGTGTATAAAAGTAATATATTTTCTAAACTTAAAATAAACATACATATAAAAAAATTTATGCTATTAAGTTCATGTTTTATACTTTCAAAATGAAAAAAATAATAATTAATAAGGGTTAAAATAATAATAGAAAAAATAAAAATAGGTGATAAACGCATACATACAGAAAGCTTATATAAAAAACGGTCTATCCAAGATAAAGGCTTTCGGAATATAAAACTACTCAAAATTAGAGATAGAAAGGCAGATATAAATAAACTACTATAAAATAAATTCAAACTATGGAAAGTATTTTTAAGAATAGCTTTGCTTGGGTCAGTATTTAAGTATTTACTTTTTCCAAATTTAGGTGCTTTTATAATAAGCAAGTAATTACCAAATATTAAAACTTCTAAATGTCTAGTTTTGGTGTTTAAATCCTTTGTTTTGTCTTGAATAAGAAATGGAGATAAATTGAATAAAGAAACAACATTGCTATTAGAATCTTTGAGTGTTAATGTTTGGGATTCATTTTTAAAAGCAGGATAAATGATAAAAAAAATGATTAGGCAAAGTAGAAGTTGTCCTAATAGTATAAAAATATAATAGCCTACTATTTTTATCAGACTTAAAACCATAACTATGTTAAGTCTTCTGGTTGGGTGAAATAGCAAATGTACAGGGTATTGAGCCCTGTACAGATTTATAATATGTGGTTATAAAAACCTAATTAGCCGGTGAATAATTAACCGAATAAGTTGGTGTTGTTTTAATAGAATTATCTGTCCACCTTAAATTTAATGATGTTTCAGTTAAAGCTACAACGGTAGCAGTATCAGCACTATCAAATATAATTAACCCGTTGCTATTGGCAAAAACCCAGCTTCCACTTGTGCGATCGCTAGTATTTTGGCTTGTGTTATTTGGTGAAGGAATAGCAGGTGCTGGATTACTTATTGTATAAGTTGTTTCTGTGAAAGTTATTCTAAAATTAGCTGTAGATTCAGAAATACTACCAGAAATAACATTAGAAACCTGCCAAGTTTGAGTAAGTAATTCGGTTGGTGTTGCTGGATCAGGATTATCACCACCACCACTACATTTTCCTGCTAATAATAACATGGCTAATAATATCGAAGAAGCGAAAATGGATGTATTTTTCATAAATAATTTTATTTAAATTAAAATGTGTAAAAAAATATTAAATAAGAAAATGTCTTAGTTTTATAACTCTATCTCTATAATATAAATTTCTATAGAATATACTAAAAACAAAAATACTAAAAAAATAATGCATTAAAATAAATAATTTAAAAATCTTTGCACAAGTTTTAAAAAAGTAAAAAAAGATTTTGTAAAATGGAATTTGTTTTATAACTCTCTTATATTAAACTATTTTAAGGTAAATTCTATGTGTGAAATCAGCTATTCAAATATTGAAATATAGGACTGATTAAAAAAGCGTAGTTATTACACAATTAATTCCAATTTCTTTTGCCTCTCTATATTATATTGACCAAAGAAATAGTTTAAGTGCCAAAATAAGGCTTGGTCTGAGTAAGTTTTTGTAATTAGAAAGGTTATATTATTCATAACTTTACCTCTTTTCTATAGTTTTAAGCTGTCTTTTGTTGAAGAGAATTTAATTTTAAATATTTTAAAATCATATTTTTATCGATAATAAGTTTATCAAATTCTTGTTTTTGAGAAGGAATATGAAACATAGGTTCTAACATAATTTTTTCACAAATTGAACGTAACCCTCTGGCACCTAAATTATTAATAACTGACTGATCCACGATATAATTAATTGCTTCATCAGAAAACTCCAAATTAATACCTTCCATTTTAAAAAGCAATTCATATTGTTTTAAAAGAGCATTCTTAGGTTGGGTCAAGATTCTTTTTAAGTCTTCTCTTTCCAAAGGATTAAGATGAGTGATAATTGGTAAGCGTCCAATAAGTTCAGGTATAAGTCCAAATTTTCGTAAATCTTGAGCAGCTATATATTGTAAAAAATTCTTTTGTTCTTTAGGATTATCAGTATCTAAATCTTTTTTAAAACCTACAATATTTTGGTTCATTCTTTGGGCAATCTTTTTTTCTATACCTTCAAAGGCACCGCCACAAATAAATAAAATATTTTGAGTATTAACTTGCACCATTTTTTGCTGAGGATGTTTTCTGCCCCCTTCGGGTGGGACATTTATAATAGCCCCTTCTAAAAGTTTAAGTAGACCCTGTTGTACACCTTCTCCACTAACATCTCTGGTGATAGAAGCGTTATCGGATTTACGAGCTACTTTATCTATTTCATCAATATAAACAATACCTTTTTCAGCAGATGCAACATCATATTTTGCTGCTTGCAAGAGTCTGGTTAAAATAGTCTCTATATCTTCACCTACATAACCGGCTTCAGTAACAACGGTAGCATCAGCAATACAGAAAGGAACTTGAACAATTTTAGCTAAAGTCTTTGCTAGTAAGGTTTTTCCCGTTCCTGTATTCCCAACCATAATGATATTCGATTTTTCTATGATATCATCACTTTTAGGATCATAATTATTGATTCGTTTAAAATGATTGTAAACTGCTACCGATAAATTTATTTTGGCCTTATCTTGTCCAATGATATAATCATCAAGATGAGATTTTATCTCCTTGGGTTTAAGCAGTTTAGAAGTATTTACTTCAAACAATTTATTTTCACTTTCTTTAATTACGTCATCGGCTTGATTAATACAATCTTTACAAATTGATCCATGTATACCTTGAACCAAAATTTCTACCTGCTTTTCTTCACGTCCACAAAAAGAACAAGAACGTCTATTTTTCTTCATGAGCTAAATATTATATAAAATGTAATATATTATTTTGCAAAGGAAATAATTTTTTTCTAATTATTATACGCATAACCAAAGATAGTATAGTCATCTCAATTAGAAAAATAATTTTTTAGATATCTAAGTCATTTACAATAAGAAAATATTCTCCCCTTATTTTTAATAGTAAGGCTATAAAATTGATAAATAAGTATAGCTTAAACAATAAAAAAAAAGTATAAATATTAAATTATTGATATAACAGGTTTTATAAAGTTAGTAGTTTGGTAAATATTCTAAACATACTGATAATCAAATAATTAAAATTTTTAATTTTTATGATTTAATAAATTAATTTTCAGTATTTTAATTTTATTGTTTTTTAATTCCTAATCATTATATATTACATTTAACTTTTTTCTTTATTTTTGCCCTTCCTATTTTTTATAAATACATTTTAAAATAAACTGATTAGCAATGAAATTAGCTGTTGTAGGCGCTACTGGTTTGGTAGGACAAGAATTATTGGAAGTTTTAGAAGAACGTAATTTCAAATACGATGAATTGCTTTTGGTAGCCTCACATCGCTCTGTTGGTAAGATTATAAATTATAAAGAAAAAGCATATTCGGTTATTAGTATAAAAGATGCTATTGAAACTGTGCCAGATATTGCTATTTTTTCAGCAGGCGGAAGAACTTCTTTAGAATTTGCACCTCAGTTTGCAGAAAAAGGTACTGTGGTCATAGACAACTCCTCAGCTTGGCGTATGCACCACAACTACAAACTTATTGTACCTGAGGTTAATATCAATAAACTAACCAAACAAGATAAAATTATAGCTAACCCTAATTGTTCGACGATTCAATTGGTTGTTGCTTTAGCACCTTTGCATAAAGTTTTGAAAATAAAACGTCTTGTCATTTCAACATATCAGTCAATAACGGGAACAGGAAAACATGCTGTTGCGCAACTTATGGCTGAACGGAGAAATGAAAAAGTGGAAAATCCCGCTTATCCGCATCCAATTGATTTTAATGCTTTGCCTCATATAGATACATTTTCCGAAGATGGCTACACTAAAGAAGAATTAAAAATGGTCAATGAAACTCGAAAGATATTAGACAAGCAAGACATTGCCATTACTGCTACAGCAGTACGCATTCCTACTTTGGGTGGACATTCAGAATCAATTAATATTGAATTTGAAAAACCTTTTACCCTTAAACAAATTAAAGCAATTTTTTCTGAAGCTAAAGGTGTTATTATTCAAGATGATATTTTGAATAATGTTTATCCCATGCCAATTTTATCTCACAAAAAAGATGAGGTTTTTGTCGGAAGAATAAGACGAGACAATAGTCTTCCTAATGCCTTAAATATATGGGTTGTAGCTGATAATTTACGCAAAGGCGCTGCTACCAATGCCATTCAAATTGCCGAATATCTTATAAATAGATTCAATTAAAAATTTTAATTTCATATGAGTAGTTTTTTAAAATATTTTTTTCTAATAATAATTCATAATTTATTGTATTTTAGCTTATTATCTCAAGAGTCTGATAAGGATAGTCTTGTATTAGAAGTTCCAAAGTACTGGAAAAACACCTCTAATTTTGGCATTAATATTAATCAAGCTGCTTTTAGTGATAATTGGCAAGGTGGAGGTGTTAGTTCTTTTGCTTTTAGTACTAATTTTACTG
>CBDDBK010000004.1:0-753480 GCA_965225715.1 Flammeovirgaceae bacterium | reverse complement strand
TCAAGATAAAAACATTCAGTTTAATCAGTTTTTAAGTTTTGGTTTTTTATACCAATATAAAAATGATTAATTCTAAAATCTATAATGCATTCATAACATAGAACCAAATTTCTATGAAAACAACGAAGCGAAAACCACCTAGACCTAAAGTTAATATTATACTCAAATGACTTAGGATTGCGAAAAGCAATGTCCTACTCCTTGAGTGCCTCCTTTAGAATCATCAGCTTGCACAATATGAAAATTCTTTGTAAGCAAGGTCGTGAGTTCCTCTTCGTATTGGGTATGATCTCAAAAAAAGAAAGCACGCTTGCCCTAAGAGCGTGTTTAGTTTTTTTATTACAAAAGATATAGGCATAGATGGTGGTAAAAAAGTGAAGGGTAGAAAACGGCATATAGCCGTCGATAGTTTAGGTCTGCCGGTAGCTATATCTGTTACTGCCATTAACACATATGACGCTAAAAAAGGTGTAAACTTACTCGACAAGCTACGCGGACGTATAAAAGAAAAGACTTTATTTTGCGTTGATAAGAGTTATCGGGGTGATTTTGTCAAGGCGGTGGATTCTTTAAATTGTCCTATTAATGTTGGTCAGCCACCTCCTTCAGAGCTTGGTTTTGTACCAGAAAGGGACGCTGGCAAGTAGAGCGGAGTTTTGCTTGGTTAAATTTTTACCGTAGATTGAGTAAAGATTACGAAAAAACTGTAGAATCAGCTTTAGCATTCATTCAAATAGCGTTTATTAACATCCTTTTGAACAGAATAAGGGTAAATAAAAACTAAACACGCTCTTAACTACTTTATACACAACTAATTTTATTTTTTTAACATTAAATTTAACAGAACCTTATGAATGCAAAGTTTTCAAAAACCCAAAGCTATGTTTATGGGGCTTTGGTTCTTTTTATTTTAACCATTGCAGGAAAATGTGACGATAGCCCTGTGGTAGAGCCTCCATCTGAAACGAATTCACCTCCAACAGCTTTAGCTTTAAGCGCCAATAGTATTTCTGAAAATGAACCCGTTGGAAGTTTGATAGGAACTTTTAGTTCCACAGATGCGGATTCAGACGCTTTTACCTATAGTTTAGTATCCGGTGAAGGCGATACTGATCATGCCAATTTTAGTATTTCTGGTGATAGTCTAAAAAGCAACATAAGTTTTGATTTTGAAAGTCAAGCTAGTCATTCTATTCGGGTGCAAACAGATGATGGAAATAGCGGCACCTTTCAGATGGCTTTTACCATAACGGTAAGCAATACCAATGAAGCTCCTACGTCTATTGCGTTAAGCGCCAATAGTATTTTTGAAAATGAACCTATCGGAAGTTTTATAGGAACTTTTAGCTCTACGGATGTAGATTCAGATGATTTTACTTATAGTTTAGAAAATGGGGAAGGTTCTGACGACAATACCAATTTTAGTATTTCTGGGGACAGTTTAAAAAGCAACTTGAGTTTCAATTTTGAAAATCAGCCCATTTATTCTATTCGGGTGCAAACTGATGATGGATCTAATGGAACTTTTCAGATGGTTTTTACTATAGCTGTAACAGATGCTGAGGATCCAGTTATAACAACTTTAACTAACACTTCGGTTGATGAAAACTCAGATTCAGGTACGGTTGTAGGCATCTTTTCAACTACGGATGAAGATATTGGGGTCTTAAGTGGCTTTACTTATACTTTAGTTTCTGGATTAGGAGATACGGATAATGACAGTGTTTCTTTTTCTGGCGATACCCTTAAGACAACTATTAGTTTTGATTATGAACAAAAAAACAAGTTATAGTATTCGGGTACGAAGTGAAAATACAAATGGACTTAGTTTTGAAGAAAATTTTACTATTACAGTTAACAACTTAGCTGAGTGGTTTTTAGCAACTGATAACCCCGGATGGACTGGTAGAAGAGCCCATGAATCAGTAACTTTTGATAATAAAATATGGGTTATGGGGGACGTACTGATGGTAATCCAAGCCTTAATGATGTATGGTCTAGTAGTGATGGTATAGTTTGGACTGAAGTTAATAGCTCTGCAGATTGGGAAAGTAGAAGGGCACATTCTTCTGTAGTCTTTGATAATAAAATATGGGTTATGGGGGGACGTACTGATGGTAATAGAGATTTTAATGATGTATGGTCTAGTAGTGATGGTATAGTTTGGACTGAAGTTAATAGCTCTGCAGATTGGGAAAGTAGAAGGGCACATTCTTCTGTGGTCTTTGATAATAAAATATGGGTTATAGCAGGACGTGATAATGGTAATGTAAGACTTAATGATGTATGGTCTAGTAGTGATGGTATAGTTTGGACTGAAGTTAATAGCTCTGCAGATTGGGAAAGAAGAACACTAAGACATGCTTCTGTAGTCTTTGATAATAAAATATGGGTTATGGGGGGACGTACTGATGGTAATAGAGATTTTAATGATGTATGGTCTAGTAGTGATGGTATCATTTGGACTGAAGTTAATAGCTCTGCAGATTGGCAGGCATCACACGAAATCTCATTGATTGTTTATGATGATAAAATTTGGCTTATTAATACGAATAGTAGACGAAGTTGGTCTAGTCAGGACGGTATTGATTGGCAAGAAGAAATACGTATTGCTAATTTTGAAGAAAGTGCTAGTCATGTTGTTTTTGATAACAAAATTTGGCGGTCAGGTGGGTGTTGTAATAGAGATGAAGTCTGGTATTACGGTTTATAGGACACTATCCCATAAAGTGCGTAAGTTTAAAAATTACAGGGGTTAGGTTTTCCTTAAATTCTAACCCTTTCTTCAAAAATAATCAAGAACCGATTAAGAATAATTCGGCACTATCCAATGAATTAAACCTCAAAAGGCACCATCCAACGAACTGTGTAAGTTAAAAAAGAGAGGGGGTAAAATTCTCTCTTTTTCTAACTTTAAATTTTATTCGATATAAAAAAATCACATTTTAAATATAAGAAGCGGAAAAAATGGTAACTTAGCATATTTATCATATTGATAATAAATATACTACATAGTTTGTCGGATAGCGTCGTGTTATGTCACACCAAATTACCGTTCATACACATTCAACATTTGAAAATACCGTCATACTACGAAATAGATACTATTCCATAATTAGAACCAGATCATCTTGTTCCACCCATTCACCTTTTTTCAAAATAATATCTTTTACCCTACCTGCTAAATCTGCATTTACGGTAGTTTCCATCTTCATGGCTTCAATGGCAAAAAGAGGCATATCTTCGCTCACTTCAGAACCTATTTTGACCAATATATCAGATAAACGACCTTGTAAAGGCGCTCCTATTTCATTTCGAATTTCAGGATCTACCTTTCTGTTAGCATCTTTTTCAATGGTAACATCTAGGTCTCTAACCTTAATACGTCTTATTTTCCCGTTCAAATTGAAAGTTACTGTTCTATTTCCATTTAGATCGGGTTCGGAAGAGAATAAATATTGGATAAGCAATGTTTTACCTTTTGAGAGTTCAACAAGAATCTCTTCCTTTTTTCTTAATCCATAGAAAAAAGCTAGAGTCGGTATAGTCCATACTTCCCCATATTTTTCTTTAAAATCATAATAATGTTCAAAAACTTTAGGATATAAGCAGTAGGATAAAAAGTCTAAAAAGGTATTATGCTGTTTGAAATTCTTTTGAAAATCCTTAAACTCTTGATCTATATCAATAGGATCAAGTGATTTATTGGGGTGGTCGGTAAGGGCTTTTTCATTTTTAAGCACAATTTTTTGCAGTTTTTTAGGAAAACCTTGATAGGGTTGTCCTAAGTCACCTTTAAAAAACGCTTTTACCGAACCGGGAAAGGATAAATTTTCTCCATTTTCTAAAATATCCTTAGGGGTTAAATTATTGGAAGTCATGAAAATAGCAAAATCTCCGATAACCTTAGAACTTGGGGTTACCTTAATAATATTGCCAAATAATTCGTTTGCCAAACGGTAGTTTTTCTTAACCTCCTCAAAACGATCTCCGAGTCCCATGCCTATAGCTTGTGGTTTCAAATTTGAATACTGTCCACCCGGTATTTCATGATCATAAACCTCTGCAGTACCTGCTTTTAAACCCGACTCAAAAGGGTAATAATATGTTCTTACTGTTTCCCAATAATTGGAAAACGCATTCAAAGATTCCAATTTAAAATTTGGGGCTTGTTTTTGCCCCTCCATAGTAGCTATCAAAGTGTTAAAATTAGGTTGTGAGGTTAAACCTGACATAGAAGCTAAAGCCACATCGACTACATCAACCCCATTTTCTATGGCTTTTAAATAGGTTGCTAATTGAGCTGAAGAGGTGTCATGCGTATGAAGGTGAATGGGTAAATCCACCACCTCTTTTAAAGCAGGTATAAGTTGAGCGGCAGCATAAGGTTTTAACAAACCGGCCATATCTTTAATAGCTATGATATGAACCCCCTCATCTTCTAAACGTTTGGCTAAATCTAAATAATAATCAAGGTTATATTTTTTATTATTGGGATTTAAAATATCACTCGTATAAGAAATAGCGCCTTCAACCAGAGAATTCGTATATTTTAAAACTGCTTGAATGCTTATTTTCATCGATTCAATCCAGTTTAATGAATCGAAAACTCGAAAAATATCTATCCCTGTTTCTGCTGATTTTTCGATAAATTTTTCGATAAGGTTGTTGGGATAGGCTTTATAACCTACGGCATTACCTCCTCGTAACAACATCTGTAAAAGAATATTAGGAACTTTTTCTCGTATTTTTTTAAGTCGAAACCAGGGATCTTCTCTCAGAAATCGTAAGCAAACATCAAAAGTTGCTCCACCCCAAACCTCCATCGAAAAAGTCTCTGGGTGATGTTTGGCATAAGATTCAGCTACGGCTAATAAATCAAAAGTTCTAAAACGGGTCGCTAATAAAGACTGATGAGCATCTCTAAAAGTTGTATCCGTAATTTTGATTGTTTTTTCCTTTTTTAACCAATCTATAAAGCCATTTCGTCCTAATTTATTGAGTAGATCTTTTGTACCGGTAGGGTAAGGTTTTAATTTGGAATAACTTGGAACGACAGGTTTTTCAAAAATAAGTTCATCATCTTTTTTATTAACTTGCTCGTTTCCATTGACAATTGTGTGGGCTATATATTTTAAAACACGTGTAGCACTATCTGAAAGTGGTTTAATATTGAAAAGTTCTGGATGTGTATCTATAAACTTAACATTAACTTGACTATTTAGAAAGCTAGGGTGGTTAATAATATTACGCACAAAACTAATATTGGTTTTAACACCTCTAATTCTATATTCTCTTAGTGTTCTATTCAAATGAGCGACACATTCTTCAAGAGTTTGTCCTCTGGCTGTAATCTTGGCTATTAGAGAATCAAAAAAGGGCGATATAGTAATGCCCGCGTAAATATTACCTTCATCTAATCGTATCCCAAAACCTGTTGCATTTCGATAGGCAATAACAGTTGAAAAGTCTGGTTTAAAATCATTTTTTGGATCTTCAGCCGTAATTCGACACTGGACAGCAAAGCCTTTGCCTTGTATAGAGTCTTGACCTTGTATGTTAATAACTGGACTATTTAAAGCATAACCACAGGCGATAAGAATTTGGTTTTTAACGATGTCAATTCCTGTATACTCTTCTGTTACAGTATGTTCAACCTGAACGCGTGGGTTAACTTCTATAAAATAGACATCTTCGCCTTGCACTAAAAACTCTACCGTTCCAACGTTATTATAGCTTACCCATTTGGCAATTTTTAAGGCATAATTATAAAGTTTTTGTTTTGTGTCTTGAGAAAGGGTTGGAGCAGGTGCCATTTCAACAACTTTTTGGAAGCGCCTTTGTACCGAACAGTCTCTTTCAAATAAATGAACAGTATTTCCATGGTTATCGGCCATAATTTGCACCTCTATGTGTTTGGGTGTTGGCAAATATTTTTCCATAAACATGGTATCATCTCCAAAGGCTTTAGCGGCTTCTCGTTTGGCGGTATCAAAATGTTGATACAATTCAGATTTACTGTTTACAAAACGCATGCCTCTTCCTCCGCCACCTGATGCGGCTTTTAAGACGATAGGATAGCCAATTTTTTCTGCTTCTTTTTCGGCAATGGTTGCATTTTTAAGGGATTCGACATTATCGGGGATAGTAGGTACCTGTGCGGCTTTTGCTACTTTTTTTGCAGCTATTTTATCACCTAATTGTCTCATAATAGAGGATTTAGGACCTACAAAAATAATCCCTACTTCCTCGCAACGTTGAGCGAATTTAATATTTTCAGATAAAAAACCATAACCAGGGTGAATGGCATCAACTTCATGATAAAGAGCCAAATCAATAATTTCATCAATATCCAAATAGGGTTTTAAAGGTTCATCATTTTTACCTATTTGATAAGATTCATCTGCTTTATATCTATGTACCGAATAACGATCCTCAAAAGTGTATATAGCTATTGATTTGATATCCAATTCATTTGCTGCTCTAAAAATTCGAACAGCTATTTCCCCTCTATTGGCAACTAATAATTTTTTGATTATACGTTTCATTGATATATTTTAGATTTTAATAGTCGGATCACTTAAAAAAGGATTTTTGGAAATTTTAACTTGATTGATTTTGAAAATAATTAGTTATAGAATAAAAACTGCTTTGCTATAAAAAGGATAAAAATACAGTTCTAAAATTGCAAATTACTAAAATAAAGAAAAATAATGATCATAAATTTTAGAACTAAAAAAGCAAAAAAATGAATATATGTTTTTTATTTTTCATATATTAGGGGCTTTGATGTATTGATATTTTCATTATTTTCTTAATCTTTTAAATTTTACAATCATGATTTTATATAATCAAAGAGATTTGAAATCTCGTTATTTACCCTCGCCTTAGCTGTATTTATGTTCACCTTTTTTGACGAATGCGAATCGGTTTATCCCGAAGATGTGCCAATAAAAACAGCTGATGATTTAATCAATAGGCTAAATGCCTTGAGTGAAAATTACGATGAAAATGCTGAACAAATTGAACAACTTTGGGAAGACTATAGTCATCTTTTAGATGGAGTCTTAGACCAAGTTGAAGCGCCTACAATTTTAAAAGATTATGATGTACGACCGGAACACTTAACCAGACTTGAAAGTATGGGTTTTGGAGGAAGACGTTTGCAAGTCTTGGAAACGACCAATTCCAAGAGTGAAAAGTCCATAGAATATTTGGTTGATGGCGATATACATCTTACTAAAAACGATTTGTATCCTCAGTGTCGTAATTGCCATTATAGGATTAATACTATTGTTTCGGTGCCTAGTGGTGGTAGAACCATCAATATTCTTGCTTTTGATCTAACTGACCCAACCATTAGAGCTGCCTTTGAACTTGCCTTAGAAAATTACAACAGTCTCAACTTATCCCTGACTTTTACTTCAACTTATCTTACTGAAAATGAAAGATATGGATGGATTGCCTATCATAATGGCGATTATACCCAGATTGGGAATTATCTAAATGCACTTGCTAAGTTTATTCAATCTGATATTCAACTTTATCAACCTTTGCATTTTACTGGTCAAGCAGCCTTAACTGGTACTGCATATTTTCCCAGTGGTGGAAACCCAGGCAACCCGATATATATCCCTATTCAAATTGTAGCTAATGTTAACAACTATTCGGATAGGGTTCCGTCAAGTTCTGCCAACGCTTTAGATGTTTTAGAAGGTATTATTACTCACGAGATAGGTCACACAATTGGCTTGCGCCACAGTGATTGGTTTAACAGAGATTTTTCTTGCGGTACAGATCCTGATGATCCCAATCAAATGGATGATATTTCATTTCATGGTGCTATTCATATACCAGGCACACCCACTAACTCTTTTTCAGGTCGCGATGCAAATTCGGTTATGAAGGCCTGTTGGGATTATCTTCAAACCGGAGAATTTACTAACTACGATAGAATTGCCTTGGAAACCATATATCCTGTCAGCAGTTCAAGTTCAGGCGGTTCGTCTGGTGGCTCAGTTGGTCCTGGTGGAGGACCAAGCAATGGTGGTTTTCCAACACCTCAAAATCAACCTGCTGATACAACAATTATTCCTGATAATGAAGGATAACTGAATTATTTATTCTTAATTTTAACCCATAGAAAAATGACTTATTTAAAAATTTTAATTTTAATAATTGCCTTGGGAAGTTTTGTTTCTTGTCAAGATGATAGTACAATGCCCAATACTTTAGCTCCGTCGTTTTTTGATACAACTTTTACAATCACTTCTTTGGATACTTTAAGCTATCGTTGTGAGCAAGGTGGTGGTGTCCCAACAGAAGGTGCTATATACATTAGCAAGCAAGCAGAACATGCTGTATTTAGTGAGTATAATGGCTTTCAAATTAATGATACGCTTGTTTCATATTGTTATCGATATGTGCCCGAACCAAATTTTCAAGGGCAAGATTACGTAGAAATAACTTTTAAATATTATAGCCTTACTACTAGCCCACCTCCTATTCTAAGCGTTAACAATATCGTTAGAATGACCATTAATGTTACTGATCCAGACTCTAAATAATTCTATACAAGCCTTTAAGGTAAATACTTTGAAGGCTTGTTCTAACCCTTTAAATTTTAAAAATTATGACTATTAAAATTGTTATTCTAAGCCTATTAATTTTAGGCTTAGGGTTAAGTTGTAGGGATAATGATCCAAACACAAACGATACGGATTGTTTTAAGACACTATCCCCTAAAGTGTGTAAGTTTAAAATTATAGGGAGTTAGGATTTCTTTAAATTCTGACCCGTTCTTCAAAAATAATTAAGAACCGATTGAGAACTCACATATTGATTGCCTCTAAAACGAGTGCTAAAAGCCCTGCCCTTATACTGACCTGTCTGAAAAACACGCCCTCTGCCTAAAGCCTTTTCCATACTATAACCCGTCATTCCAAAGGTTTTAAAGGTATAAATCTGTCGGGCTAAATCGCCTGTGTTTAGAGTGAGTCCTGCGGCACCAGGAAAGTTAAATTTTGGAGCAGGCTTATGCGTTTCCATTGTCCCCGTTTGTTGATCTATGATCAGACGGGTTTGATTGTTAAAAGTTTGAAAATCCGTTTGACTGACATCAGCACCAAATAGGGAGTTGTTCAACTAAGTTGTTATTAAGGTTGAAATTATAAAAATTACTTCCCAAGTCGGTGGTGTTATACAAAATATGATGTCAAATTTTACACATGCCCGTTATTGATATAAAAGAAAGCTAACATCTGGCTTTGCGATGATTAGACTTCTTTTTAGAAAAGCAACAGGTTCTACGAACTAAACGGCTGATTCGATGACGCAGACGACAATTATTACCCGCTATACCCTTTGTAAAACATTTGCCTATCAAATGCTTACAATCTTCAAAGACCCCTTTAAATGCCTCCCAGTTATCGGTACAAACTTCTTTGAAACCAACACCAAGAGCCTTTAAACTAAACCATAGACGCTGCACTGTTTTGCGATCACGCTTGCCCCAAGCCCAAGAAACTATCTCGCCACTCTGACGACAATACGCATCAATCAACCAGTATTTCTGCCCCTTCTTTTTCACATAAGACCAAAGCTCATCAACCTCTAAGCTAGCATAAAAACGTTGTTTGGACTTGATAGAAACCGTGGTATTGGCAAGAATAGATAAAACTTTTTTAGGGCTAATACCTTCTAATTCAGAAATATCCCTAATACCTACTCGTCTGACAAGCATATGTTTAACCCGCTCAGTTATTCCTTTTTGACACCCTCGATAACTCAGCTCTTGAGGAGCTATAAACTGCCGACCGTAGCTTTTACACTCATAATTTTGCTTCTTCCTTTTAGTTCTTCCATTTTTTCTTATATCTTTCCCTTCGCATTTGGGGCATTTTAGGGTTATTTCTATCGTCATTTTGTCTTATTTGGGTGAAACAAATGAACAAATTTAACTCTAAATGTCTCAATATCAAAAATATTTCCTTAAATCATACTTTCTACAACACCACCTAAATTTTTTATAAGAAAGCCCTTTACAAAGTATATTAAGGATAAGTTAAAAAGTATTTACTAGGCGATAAATCTAAATATCCAGATTCAGAAATCATTTTTTTTATCATCTACGATTTTTCTAAAGTATTAAGAACAAGATAACTCACTATTGCATTCATTTTTAGTCTGAAAATCTAAAATACTTCCTTTACTACCTTGTAAAATAGTACAACAATTCTCAAATAATTCTTTCAATTTCTTGCGTCCTCGTTGAATTTTAGAACGCACTGTTACATAGTTCATCTTAAGTTGTTCAGCAATTTCTTTTTGAGGTATTCCTTTTAGTTCTGATAGAGTTATTAACTCTCTATATTCTTTTGGTAACTGATTTATAAAAAGATTTATACATTCTTCCAATTCTATACCGGTATTTTCATTACTATCATAATCAAAAAATATATCTTCTTCAATCGTATTTGTTTGCAGTTGTTTTTTTCGATAGTAATCTGTAATGGTATTTTTAGCAATCGTATATATCCAACTTTTAAGATTTTTAATACCATCTTTATTAGATTTCGCGAGTTTAAAAAACACATCTTGTGTCAAATCTTCAGCATCTTCTTGGTTTTTAACTTGCTTTTGTATATAAGCTAATAAAGGGTTATATAACTGAACAATTTGATTTTGCATTATTTGTATAAAAAAATTAATAAATAAAAAAGAATTGGTTATAGCAATGCTATTTTATTTCGGGAAACGGACGTTTTCAAAATCAATGAATTAAAACCTCTAAAAATCCTTTTTTTATTTGACATGACTATAATAAACAAAAGACGTATTATCTGGTTTTTTTAACAGCAACTTTTTGTTTTTACTGTTTTTATTTTAGCATAGTTTGAATTTAAAACAGTATTATCAGCTAATTCAACACTAGCACAGCAACCAGCTCCATTAGCATCTTTTGCACGATCAAAATCCGTACTGCATACCCCAGTTTCAGGTAAATTAAGTTCTACACGTTGGGCAGCTTCCTTGTCACCGGACATATAAGCTATAATAGAACGCACTTGTTCATAACCTGTAGCCATTAAAAAGGTTGGTGCTCTTCCATAGCTTTTTGAACCCAGTATATAAAAATTTTTTTCAGGGTGACGCAATTCTTTTTCACCATGAGGTTTTACTGTTCCACAGCTATGGATGTTGGGGTCAATCATTTCTGCTAGATTGGACACTGATTCTATGGATGAGTCTAAGTTAATGCGTATTTCCCGAATCATATCCAAGTTGGGACGCGATCCTGTATTGCTTATAATTTCATCAATATTTTGAATTGTTTTTACGCTACCATTTAAATCCCCTTCAATTTGAATTCCATTATCATTTTTGGTCAATTTTAAAATATAAAAAGGGGTATAAACCTTTAATTTTCCACTATGAACTAATTGTTCAATTCTAATTCCTAAAGCACCGCGAGCTTCAAGAGTATCGTCGTTTTTCCCTCCATATACTTTGTCCATATTATCTTTTCTCAACACCCAATTAAGTTGTGTTTCTGGATATTGTTTTTGAACATCTGCTAAATCCAATAAAGCATTAATGGCTGAATGCCCTCCACCAACTACAACTATATTTTTATTTTTGTAGCGCTTCAAATGGTTAGCTTTCACATTAGGGATGCCATAAAAAATATGGTTTTTTAATTCTTGTTCTCCTTCAGCATATACTCCACCAGAACCTATTGGATTTGGTTGATTCCAAGTTCCTGTAGCATCAATTACCGCTTGTGCTTCATAATAATTAATAGTTCCTTTTTCTTCAACTTTAATAGAAAATGGTTTATCCTCACGCCCCCATGTTTTCATTTTATCTAAGCCCTTTCTTCCTATAGAAAGTACTTTGCTATTCAAATGAATATATGGTTTTACACTAGGTAAATTGGCTAAAGGACGAAAATAATCTTCAACTAATTCTTTTCCTGTTGGCAATTTATTTTTATTTGGTTCTTTCCAATCAGTTTGTAGCAACAATTCTTTAGCTACGGAATCAATATTATATTTCCAAGGAGAGAATACTCGAACATGACTCCAAGACAGCATATTTTGTCCAACAGAATACCCTGCTTCAAACATAATAAATGATAGATTTTGTTTTATTAAGTGCGCAGCAGCAGCCAGCCCTATTGGACCGCCACCTATAATTGCAATGGGTAAATTATTATTTTGCATCTTTAAATTTAAACTATGTTAATAATCAATTATATATAGATCTTTTTTACGCTATGTAATATTATTTTTATCTCAGAAATGGCCATCTTTAAAATTAAAATGTTGCTTAACCTCCAGAAATCTTTTTTTCAAATGGAGCAATTGCAATACCTTTTCTTAGCCATTTTATCTTTGGTATATTTATACCATTAGTTTAATAACTGATATTTAAATTTTAATTCATCTTGTAAGACGAAGTATTTTAAAAATGATGCATAAAGGATAATATTATGAAATACTCAAAACAAATTGATAATCGATGAACTACTTTTTCTTAGTTTTTATTTTTTCTTGTTCCTGTCTGATCAGCTTTTCTATTTCACCGTACATATAGTTAGCGACTTTGCTGCATGTATCGTTTATTTCGTCGGTGGTTAGGGGGCGGTTTATAACATCTTCTCTTTTAAAAAGTGTATTATCCGCAATAATGCTTATATAACTCATTTCTATGAAAGGTGAATCACTGAGTTCGTTATCAATTGGAAAACACATTTCTATTTTTATTTCTTTACTATATTCAACTAATCCAAATTTCTCAAATATCGAATAACGGTAGTATAAGTTGCCCAATTCGATATAACTATCACCTTTGCCAAAAATATTATTTAAAATTTTTTTTTGAAAATTTTTATTTTCTTTTGACCAAAAAGTACTTCCTATAGTTCTCCTATTTTCAAACGTTACTTCCGAAAAATATTTATCAAATTTTCCTAATGTTTCAAGCATTTTTGTTAAAAGAGGTTCAAGGATTTTCTTCATTTCTTTTTGACTATATATATCTTGGATTCTTGCATCCATAAATGTAAATTCGCCTTCTTTCTCTTTATAACCTGTCAACTGCCTATCCAACAAGGCTATTTTTTTATCTAAGTCTTGATCCTCTTCTATAGATTTGCCTTTGGCAGCCTTTAAAAGTAAACTTAAAGTATCGATTAAACATTCTCCGACAAAAAGAATAAAAGCATCTGTGTTATTATCGTCAGCCAGTTCGAGAGACTTAATATAGGCTTCGCGTCTTTTGGTTGGAATAATAGTGGGAGGGAAGCCATACATCATGAGAATAAAATTCATGAGTATACGAGCCAGTCTGCCATTCCCATCATCAAAAGGATGAATGCGTACAAAACGGTAATGAAATAAACAGGCAAGTATTAAGGGGTGGGCTTCTTTTTTATCATTGGCTTTTAACAACCAATCGACTAAATCATACATTTTGGCAGGGGTTTCTTCGGGACTGGCAAAATAAAATATTTCTCCGGTATGGGTTTTTACATGGTTAGGGCTAGTTTTGTACTGCCCAATTTTAATCTCTTTTTTGCTAGGCTTGCCATCTGGAGTAATAGCATCGCTATACAAGGGCGAAGGTGGCATAATCATTTGGTGCAATTCCCGAATAAACGTTTCGTTTAAAGGTCTACTTTTTTCCTTGATAATCTCAAAAATCCATTCTAGTGCTTCATTATGCCCGTTGATTTCAAGGTGGTCTTTCAAAGGTTTTCCTTTTGCTGTTATGCCCCACATCAGTAGGTCTTTAGTTTCACCATAAGTCAAAATATTCCCTTCAATATTACAGGAGTTGTAATTCCATTCCATACGCACTTTTTGAAAAAAACGAGCTTCTTGCTCTGGATTCAAAGGGCGGTAGGTATTAACTTCTGATTGAAGCCGGTCTATTTCGGCTATAACGGTTTTTAAATTGGACATTGAAGTTTAATTAAATTAGACGTTGATTTTCATGATACAAAACAATAATGCATTATGGTTTAAACTTATAAAATCATACCTGCTAAAGCACCTGTCATCAGACAAGCAATTGTTGCTGCTAATAAGGCTTTCATACCCAAACGTGAAAGGTCTTTTTGTCGAGAAGGTACCAAAGCACCTATTCCCCCAATTTGGATGGCAATAGAGGAAAAATTAGTAAAACCACATAAGGCATAAGTGGCAATAATGATGGATTTTTCTTGAAGGATACCATTAGCTCGCATTTCTCCTAAATTTAAATAGGCTATAAATTCATTTAAAGCTGTTTTTTGACCTAGTAAACTACCTATAGCTAAACTGTCTTGCCAAGGTACTCCAATCAACCAAGCTATACCTCTAAAGATTTGACCAATAAGATATTCTAAAGAAAAAGAATCAAAAGTATTATTTGTGCTTATTCTTACCCACTCATTCAAAGATGTAGAACCAAATGGAATATTATCGCCAATAAAATCCCCTAAAATAGCATTTAGTAAAGCTACTAAGGCTATAAAAGCCATGAGCATAGCCCCTACATTAATAGCCAAACGTAAACCGTCTCGAATGCCTATGGTCAAAGCATCTAAAAGGTTTACGCCAAGGTCTTGTTTACTTATTTTAAGGCCGGTATTGATTTGTTCTGGACAAGTTTCAGGAACAATAATTTTTGCAAGAACGACAGCTGCAGGTGCATTCATAATAGAGGCTGTTAACAAATAGCCTGCAAATATACTTTGAGATTCAAAATCACCTCCCCCTAAAAAGGCAACATAAGCCCCTAATACTGTTCCTGATATGGTTGCTAATCCGCCTGTCATTAAACACATAAGCTCTGATTGAGTCATTTTAGCGATAAAAGGTTTAATCAGAAGAGGTGATTCTGTTTGTCCTAAAAAAACATTCCCAGCAGCACAAAGACTTTCAGCCCCCGACAAGCGCATTGTTTTAGACATTAAAAAAGCAAAAACATAAACTATTTTTTGTAAAATCCCTAAATAATAAAGTACACTAACAATCGACGAAAAATATACAATAATTGGAAGAATTTGAAAAGCTAAAATAAAGCCCATACTGTGTCCAGCGCTTTCCTGAACATTAGAGTCTAAAGCCAAGCCCCCAAAAATAAAAGCAGCACCATCAGTTGCAAAGCTCAAAAACTTGACAAAAGCTTCACTTATATATTTGAAAACCATTGCTATAAATTTAATTTTCAAAAGAACTAAAGCCAAAATAAATTGAAGTAATAATCCAGAACCAACCAAACGCCAGTTAACTAATTTTCTGTTCGATGAAAAAAAATAGGCAATTCCTACTAAGATACTCATTCCAAAAATAGTACGAATAATATCAAGCATGTCAGCTAAAAATATGTTTGACTTAAAGTGATTTTATATCACTTTTTAAAAAATAAAATTTATAATTGCAAGGAAAGTAAAAATGTTGGATTTGGTAAAATCCTTACATAGTTTTTTTAGAGTCTTGATTAATCTTAACCTTTAGTAAATTTTTATAGCTTCTAATAGCAATGCTATCATTATTTCAGAAAAATTCATTTTCATCATCATGAGTTAAAAAATCTAAAAATCCTTTTTTCAACTGACCAGACTATATCATTAAATTTAGTTTACAGATATGAATGCCTACTATTTGAATGAACCTTATCAAGATTTGTTAAAAATCGCTGATGAGTATAACAAAAATTATAGAACAGCATCTCCATTCCCAAATATTTACTTTGATAATTTCTTTAATCCTGATATGTTAGAAGAAGTTTTAGCAGAGTTTCCAGATTTATCTCAAGGTCAGACTATCAAATTTAATAATCCTAATGAGGTGAAATTAGCATCCAGAGGTGAAATACGTTTTCAAAATAAAACCAAACACTTTGTTCACTTTCTCAATTCAGAACCTTTTTTACAATTTTTACAAATTTTAACTAATATAGAAGAAATCCTTCTTCCAGATCTTTATTTTGAAGGTGGTGGTTTTCATGAAATTAAAAAAGGGGGACTTTTAAAAATACATGTTGATTTTAATAAGCATAAAATGAGTAATTTAGATAGAAGACTTAATGTTTTAGTTTATTTAAATAAACAATGGAAAGAAAATTATGGAAGACATTGTGAACTTTGGGATAGGGAGATGAAACAGTCAGTTAAAAAAAAATTACCTGTTTATAATTGCATGGCAATTTTTTTGACAACTGATTACTCTTATCATGGACATCCCGATCCGCTTACTTGCCCTATAAATCGAAGCAGAAAGTCTTTAGCACTTGATTACTATTCAAATGGACGTCCTCAAAATGAAATTACAGGAGGTCATCAAACCCTTTTTGTGACGCGTAAAGGTATAAAATCTGAAAAACAAATGAACAATTTTAAATACTGTTATTAATTTTACTTCCGATTGTATCTCTCCAATTATTTTACGAACAGCTAAAAATATTTTGTTCAAAACCCGTTAAATATTTTAATATATGAAAAATAAAATAAAAAGTATTCTTGACATGTTGGATTTTTTTTTCCCTAATCCATCTATACCTCTTGAACATAAAGACCCATACACTCTATTAGTAGCTGTGGTATTATCAGCTCGTAATAGAGATGAACGCGTAAATAAAGTTACACCTCAACTTTTTAAATTGGCAAATAATCCAAGAGATATGATAAAATTAAAACAAGAAACAATACAACAAATCATTCGTCCCTGTGGTCTTTCACCTCAAAAATCTAAAGCTATAGTAGGGCTTTCAAAAATTTTAATTGATAAATATAAAGGTGAAGTTCCTAAAAACTTTGAAGATCTAGAATATTTACCAGGTGTTGGTCACAAAACAGCTTCTGTAGTTATGACACAAGCTTTTGACATACCTGCTTTTCCAGTAGATACCCATATCCATCGTTTGATGTACCGTTGGGGATTATCGGAAGGAAAAAACGTAGTCCAAACTGAAAAAGATGCCAAAAAACTCTTTCCTAAAGAAAAATGGGGAAAAATTCATTTACAGATGATATACTATGGTAGACAATATTGCCCTGCCCGCGGATTTAGATTAGAAAAATGTCCAATTACTCAAAGATATGGAGGAAAATTATTTTTAAAAACTTTAAATTTAAAGTAAAAACTTTTTTCTTAAAAACTTTGTTTTTTTTATGTTATTTAAAGAATACTCAATAATCACAACTTGAACTTATAAGTCAAAAGTAATAATGTGATCATCATTGATTTAATAAAACAGAATATTTAATATTATTTACATTTTTAAACGTAACTTATAAATTTAAATTATTTATTATATGAAATTGTACATCAAGCTCTTAGTATGTTTAATAGGAATAGTAATGTTCACTTCTTTGGTAAGTTGTGAAGGACCTGCTGGTTCTGATGGTGCTACTGGACCTGCTGGTGCTGCTGGACCTGCTGGTGCTGCTGGCACCAATGGTGCTGATGGTGCCGACGGTGCCGACGGTGCCGACGGTGCCGACGGTGCTCGACCACCGCAAGGTGTTTCTCCTACGGGTATTCCAACAACAGTTTGGAATAATTTTTATATTGAAGATCGTAGAACCAACAACGATCCCGGCGATTTGGGTATTGGATTAGCAAGTCTAGTTAGAGATGATTTTGGTTATTATTTTTATAAATTAGATGGATTTAATGTTGATAATGATGCACGTAGTGATAGTTTTCTTGTGTATCAAACTGTGGCAGGTGCCACAATAACAGCTCAACATCAGTTTGACGCAGGGGAACAACCTATATTGCTTGATAGTATTGTAAAAACAAGTGGTACTATTTATATTCCTCTGCCTAATGCACCTACTCAGGCTACACTGAGCACTGGTGAAGCAGGGCGTTTCTACGATTGGGTAGTCTTTTTCCCTGTTGGAGGAGATTCCACAGCTCGAAATGTTGTTGCTGATTTAGATGCTACTAATCTTTTCCCAAGAAAAAAAATCTGGAATGCTTTTACCATACAAGATAGGACTAATGGTGGTGCTGTAGAAAATAATGGCGTAATGAAACTTATAACTAATAATGACCAAGGTAGAACTCGTTATTGGTTATATCTTTCAGACTTTAATGGTGTAGGTCAAGCTGTAGATGAAGGTACTGTGGCAGATTCTTTTGGTGTACATTTAACTGTGGCAGGCGCTTCTTTAGATGCTCAAGCAGGCAATGATGTTACAGAGCAGCCTCTTCTTATTAGTGGAGCAATCACCCAAAATGGAGAGCAATATATCCCACTTCTATTAGATGCTAGTGTTTCAAGAGCAGATATAAATTTAACTAGTGCTAGTTATGTTCATCCACAAACAGCAGATGGAGGAAATAATAGATGGTTTGATTGGGTTGTTTTACAACCTTTTAGTGGAGGAGCTGAAGTCAATACAGATGCATCTGGTCTTGTTGCTGATTTTGATGCTGAAAGTTTAAATGTTAATAATCAACGCCGTAAAAAAGAATAATATTTTAAAGATTTGATTTCTTTAGATAATATAAAAACCTATCAAATTAATTTGATAGGTTTTTTTTATATAAAATAAATAATTTATTGGGAAATAAATTATTTATTTTATACATTTGATGTTAAAAGTTTTATTCGTATTAAATGTTAAATATTAACAAAAATAAATAAAACAATGAAAAACCTATTAACTAACAGTAAAGATAAATCAAACATGCAAACAGACGAAAATGAATCAGGAATCCAAACTGACGAAGGAGAATCCGAAATACAAGTAAATGACGAGATAGAACAGCGAGTTAAAACATCTCGTTTATTAGGACAAGATCCCTCTTTAGTTTTACATGGTGGTGGAAACACTTCATTAAAAGTAAGGTGCAAAAATATCTTTGGGCAATATGAGGATATTTTGTATATAAAAGGAAGTGGTTGGGATCTTGCTACTATAAAAAAAGCAGGGTTTTCACCTGCTAAACTTGACTATTTAAAAAAATTAGTTAAGCTAGAGCATCTTGATGATGTTTCTATGGTCAGAGAGCAACGCTTAGCACTTATTGATCCTTTTGCGCCTAATCCCTCTGTAGAAGCTATACTACATGCTATAATCCCTTTTAAATTTGTAGATCATACTCATGCAGATGCTGTTGTTACTCTTACCAATAATCCCAATGGTTTAAAACATATTCAAAATGTTTACGGAAATGATTTACTAGTTATTCCTTATGTTATGCCCGGTTTTGTATTAGCTAAGGCTGTTTACAAAGCAACTTGTTCAAAAGAGTTCAAATGGGAAAAATGTAAAGGTATCATTTTAATGAATCATGGCATTTTCACTTTTGCTAATACAGCCCAAGAGAGTTACGACAATATGATTAATTTAGTTGCTAAAGCGACAAATTATCTAATAAAGTTTCAACCCGTTTCATTTAATAAAATACCAGTTTCAGATATAGATTTAATTGCTTTGGCTAACCTAAGAAAAGCAGTTAGCAATATAAAAAAAGAACCCGTTTTAATGCGTTTAGATAACTCTGAACATATGCTTGGTTTTAGTATGTTAGATGATATGAAGCAAATAAGCACTAGAGGCCCTCTGACTCCGGATCATGTTATTCGTACTAAACTTAAACCTCTAATTATTAATAGATACGATAGTATAACAAAATCAGTTGATGACTATGCTAATGATTATAAAAATTATTTTGATAAGTATACAGATGGGAAATTAATCTGTTTAGATAAAGCACCTAAGTGGGGTATTTGGCAAGGAAAAGGGGCTATAATTTTTGGAAAGAATCCCAAAGAAATTGAAATTATAAATGATATAAAAAACCATACTACCAGGGCCATATTACAAGCCGAAGCTTTTGAAAGCTGGCAACCACTACCTGAAAAAGATATTTTTGAGGTAGAATATTGGGATTTAGAACAAAATAAGTTAAAAAACCAAAAAAAAATAACGCCTTTCGGAGGACGTGTAGCCCTAGTCACTGGCGCTGCTAATGGTATAGGTAAAGCTACAGTAGAAGCCCTTATAAGAGAAGGAACTGCTGTTATCGCTTTGGATATAGATGTTAAAGTAGAAACTTGTTATAAAAGTCAACTGGTTAAAGGCATATGTTGTGATATTACTAAAATAAAAAAAGAACAAAATCAAAATAAGGGATATTTATCTGTTAATGAAGCAATTGAAAAAGCAATACTCCATTTTGGAGGTATAGATATGTTAGTTAGTAATGCTGGAGTTTTTACTAAAAGTGAAACCATAGAAAATATAGACTCCGAAAATTGGCAAAATAGCTTAAATATTAATTTAACAGCAACTCAAAATATAATTCAAGCGCTTATTCCATATTTAAAAGTAGCTATAAATCCGAGTATTGTAATTGTGGGTTCAAAAAATGTACAAGCACCTGGTTATGGCGCAAGTGCTTATTCAGTTGCTAAAACAGGATTAGTACAATTAGCAAGAATAGCAGCTTTAGAACTATCAGAACATAAAATTAACGTTAACGTGGTACACCCAGATGCTGTTTATGATACTAATATTTGGACAAAAAACGTATTAGAAGCTAGAGCAAAATATTATAAACTTTCAGTTAAAGCATATAAAAGTAGAAATTTATTAAAAACCGAAATTTTATCTAAAGATGTAGCTGAAGTTATTCTTAGTTTATTAAGTCCTGTTTTTTCAAAAACAACAGGAGCCCAAATACCTATCGATGGAGGAAATGATAGGGTTATTTAACAAATAAAATATTTGAAATAGTTAATCTAAAAATTATAAGCTATTCGCTTTTATTTTTTTAATTTAATCCATTGCGTTTTTAATTTAATTATCAAATTTGTAAAGTTATTTTTATTAAAATGTCTGAAGATAATAGTCAAACGTACCCTGATATTACCGATTATGGGTACGTTCTTAATGGCAAAGTATATGTCAAAGGTAATAAATATTTTGAAGATAGAGAAATTGGAGAAGTCAGAGAAACTCCTGAAAAAAGTCTAAACTACTATATTGATAAATATGAGATTATTAAGCAAAAAGTAGAACGAATTAAAGAAAAAGTAGAAACCGAGTCAAATATTGGTTCTTATTTAGTAGGTTTAGATGTTCTTACAAAACGCTTAAAGACTTATAAAGGTATAGGTGATTATGAATATCTATTTATTATTATTGAAAAACTCCAAAGCGATATTAATGATTATATCCAGAGAAATCGAATCCGAAATTCTGAATTAAAAGAAGAGCTTCTCGATGAATTACAAGAATTAAGCGAAAGTACTGAAGAATGGAAAGATATAAATGAAAAAGTTACTCGTTTAAAAGAGCGATGGTTAATAATAGGAAAAGCGCCTTCTGAAGAAGATAAAAAGTTTCAACGAAAATTTCAACGTATCCTTAAAAAATTTGTGAAAAAGAAATCTGTTTTCCCCGATGTTGATGTTGATGACGAATCTACTAAGTCAAAGATAGCTTCTTATAATAGGTTATTGTCTTATATGAGAAATTATAATACCGCCTTAAATAAAGAAAAAGTAAAAGATGATGTGAAAGAAATCGAAAATGAATGGAAGGAAGTAGGTATAATAGAAGAAGATGATATATTCGACAAATTAGACAAAGAGTTTAAACGTCTAGTTGATAATTTTTATAAAAAATTAGAATCTGATCCAATTATAGACTTAAATAGTCCAGATACCAGTAAAAATCAATTATTAAAATATACTGAAAATATTTTAATCGTGGGTTTTCCTTTTCCTATTAAAACTATTCAGGCTATTCAAAAAACTTGGCGTGCTAAACCAAACTCGCTAGAAGATAAAGAAATTAATAAAAAGTTTGTTTTCATTTGTAATCAAATTTTTGAAATTAATTTTATGGAAAAACAGGTCAGGGCTAAATATCCGGAATTTAAAACATTTACGTCTATTGAGCTACTTGAAGCTAAAATAGATGTAATAGAAAAATCATTAAGTGATGATGAAAAGCTGTATGAAGAATTAAAGTTTTTACCAAATCTCTATGATGATGTTGATAAAATCCGCGCGTTTAAAAATTGTTCAACACGTTTACAAACTAAAAGTTTTATCAAAAATCAGCTTTTAGAAAATATTCAAGTGTTGAAAAGTGTTGATATGGAAACAGATATTAACATAGGCATGGATGATAACGATTTAAATGAAGATAAGATTGAAGATAATAAAGATAGTGAACTCGATAAAGAATTTGACCAAAGCCTAAATACGCATATATAGTTTATGTATCTTATCTTAACTTTCCTACTTACACTTAATCCTCAAGGTTTTTTAAATCTTGAGGATTTTAAAACCCTCATTTTCAATTTAAATACCCTATTATGAAACCATTAATTATAAAATTATTCATTGGTTTACTATTGCTTTGCCAATTAAATTATAGTTTTTCTGAACCGCCGAGGCAAGCCCATATTTCATATTGAGGTTCACACAACAGATGATAAAAATATGCTTAACCACATTGGCGAGTACCACGCTTTTTTGATGCGGGAGCGAAAAAAACAAAAAAAAGAAGTCTTACCCATACGTCATGTTGTTATTTACATAGGCGAAAAGAACGCCACTATGCCGACTAAACTCGAAGCAAGTAGGTGTATTTAGGTTTTGATTTGCTTGATTTATCAAGCATAAAAGCGAACAAGTTGTTGTCGAAAGCGCCTTCAAAACTAGCCCTTATTGTTCCCTTGTGTGCTATGAAAGAAGAGGAAAGGGAAGATATTGTAAAAACTGCAGTTAATCATCTCAAGAGTATGAGTTCTGTTAAAGGTGATTTTGAGAAAGAATTAAGTCGTTTATTTATACTATCAGGGTTACGCGATTGGTTACCCAATTTACTCACTAAAATCATCGATAATATGGCATTTGTATATAATCCAGCTGAGCATCCTTTTTTTCGAGAAGGAATTGAAAAAAGAATTGAAAAAAGAATTGAAAAAGGAATTGAAAAAGGAATTGAAAAAGGAATTGAAAAAGGAATTGAAAAAAAAGAAATAGAATCGGTACTTGGACTTTATAAAAATAAAATTTCAATACCTATCATTTCAAAATCACTTAATATTTCCGAAAAAAGAGTTCAAGAAATTATAAAGTCTGGATATACCCAAAAAAATGGAATCTAAGATATTCGTATAAATGAGTTGTGCCGTTGATGGGTTTTTTCTGCAGGGAACCAGGGAAAGCTATTTTTTATATTTTAAGTGTTAAAGAGTTATGGCAAAAAAGTTAATTCAATTTGATTGGGCGATAAAGCGTTTGCTTCGCGATAAAGCCAATCATAGTATTTTAGAAGGTTTTATGAGTGAGCTGCTGAAGTTTGACGTTAGCATTAAAGAAATTTTAGATAGCGAAAGCAATCAAGAGGAGGTAGATGATAAATTTAATCGGGTGGATATTTTAGTTCGAACGAAGCTTGGCGAATTGATCCTTGTTGAAATTCAAAATGATGCTGAAATAGATTATTTTCAGCGTATGCTTTATGGGGTTTCTAAACTTGTAACCCAATATATTAAATTAGGAGAAATTTATGGAACTATCCAAAAAATATATTCGATCAACATTGTCTATTTTGACTTAGGGCAGGGCAAAGATTATATTTATCGAGGGGAGGTCAATTTTACAGGGGATCACCTTCGTGATCGTCTTGAGCCGTCTAAAAGACAATGCCAGAAATACCACATAGAAAGCGTTAGTGATATTTTTCCCAAATATATCATTTTGAAAGTCAATAATTTTAATGATGTTTCTAAAACAACTTTAGATGAGTGGATTTATTTTTTGAAACATAGCAAAGTTCCTGAAACTATTAAGGCTAAAGGTTTGGAAAAAGCCAAGAAAAAATTGGACGAAAGTGCTTTAAATCCTAAAGACCGGGCTATTTATTTGCGTTATATGGAAAATAAAATGATAGAGAATAGTGTCAAAGAGACAGCTGCAATAGAAGGCTTTGAAAAAGGAATTGAAAAAGGAATTGAAAAAGGAATTGAAAAAGGAATTGAAAAAGGAATTGAAAAAGGAATTGAAAAAGGAATTGAAAAAGGAATTGAAAAAAGAGAAATAGACGCTGTGCTAGGGTTTTATAAAAATAAGATTTCAGTGCCTATTATTTCAAAATCACTCAATATTTCTGAAAAAAGAGTTCAAGAAATTATAGAGTCTAAATACACTAAAAAAAGCGAAACTTAAAATATTTTGGTGGAAAAACCCAAAAGTAGCGGTAAATCAAACTGCTTATCCTCAAGGTGGGCTGTTTAATCTGTTGCCTTTTCAGACTTATTTCGTAACCTACTAGGTTTAGTATATTGAAAACCAATAACTTGTGCACTTAAAATTCAAAATAGTATCATCTTTTAAAGATTTTTTAACGAAGTATTATACTTACAATGCTTCGGTAAATTTTTATAAAAAATTGAAAATCAATGCTTTAAACCTACGAGGTTTTTAAAAACCTCGTAGGTTTAGTACCTTGAAAATCAACAACTTAAATATAAAAAATCATTAATCATTGATACTTACAGTATTTCAATTTTTTAACTAAAAAAACCTATATTTGAACTCACGTTATAGTCATGTCAATTTAAAAAAGGATTTTTAAAGGTTCAATACTTCGGTAAATTTTTATAACAAATTGAAAATCAATGCCTCAAACCTGTCAGGTTTTTAAAAACCTGACAGGTTTAGTACCTTGAAAATCAACAACTTAAATATAAAAAATCATTAATCACTTTACATTAATCATTGACTTATTGGCATTGAAACGTAAGGTTTCGCAAAATAAAATAGCTTTGCTATAAACAATACTTCGGTAAAAAATTGCAAATAGTTGATTTTAAGAATGATATAACTTAAGGCTTCTGTTTTTGTAACTTGTTAATTTCCAGCGTCAAACCTCTCAGGTTTTAAAAACCTGAGAGGTTTAGGGCAAAAACTTACCGAAGTGTTGATAAAAAAGAATACTATTTTTAATTTTAAAAATATAAGTTATTGATTTTCAAATATTTAAAACTTTTAAGTATTTAAACTGCTCATTTTCAACATTTAAAAGAATATTTTATATGAAAGACTTAATCGTTTCAGGAACTCTATTAGAAGATTTAGAGCTTAGTCCCCCCGAGTTGTTAATCGATCTTGCCGTTTATCTTTATGATATTGAAAAAATGTCTATTGGTCAAGCCAAAAAATTAGCTAGTTTAACGCAAATTGAATTTCAAAAAGAAATGGCTAAAAGAAATGTTTGTATAAAATACGACCTTCAAGATTTGGAAAAAGATTTAGAAACGTTAAAACAATTGGGTTAATATGCTAATTATAAGCGATACTTCTGCAATTACAAATCTAATCCAAATAGAACAACTTAATATTTTAAAACAGTTGTTTGGAAAAGTCTATATCCCAAAAAAGGTCTATCAAGAATTATCCGTTTATGAAAGTCAAAAAAACGATATTGACCTTCAAAAATGGCTATTGGTTAAAACTGTTTTAAATCAAAATGAAGTTAAAAAAATAGAAAAGCAGTTAGACCCAGGAGAAGCTGAAGCGATAGTATTAGCCAAAGAAATGCAAGCAAATTTATTAATTATTGATGAGAGGAAAGGCAGAAAATTAGCCGAAAACTATGGATTACAGATTATTGGACTTTTGGGAATTTTAATTCAAGGGCGAAAAAACGGATACCTTAAAAAATTAAAACCAATATTATAGTCGATCCACTTGAAAAAGGGACTTTTAGTATATCTAATACCTTGGCAATGAAAGAGACCGTTTCCCGTAATAAAATAGCACTGCTATAGATAGACTCGTAGACCAAGCAGGGTTTAGAGTTACTAAAAAATTATATGATAAAATTTTAAAAGAAGTAGATGAAGATTTATAAAAAAATGATAGCTTCAATGTCTTAGTTTTCTTATAATAAATTGCTAATTTTTGCTAATTTTCAAATTTATTCCAAAAATTTACCAGTTATTTTTTACGATAAACAAAGAACTTATGAAATTAAAAGTATTGCTTTCAGCCCTCTTCTTGACGCTGACTTTAGTTAGTTATTCGGAGAGTAAAGCCCAGTTCGTCTACCTTGACAAGTATGGTAAAGTTTATTTTTCCGAAGGTCTCGCAAGAGTCGAACGGGATGGGAAATATGGGTTTATAGATAAAACTGGCCAAGAGGTCATCACTTTAAAGTATGATGATACTGGTCTCTTTTTTTCCGACGGTCTCGCAAGAGTCGAACTGAATGGGAAATGGGGGTTTATAGATAAAAGAGGCAAAGAGGTCATCCCTTTCAAGTATGATTATGCTAAGGATTATGGCGAACATCTCAGCGATCTCGCAGCAGTCGAACTGAATGGGAAATGGGGGTTTATCAAGTTTATCAAAAGAAAAGTTAAAGAGATAACGCCTTTAAAGTATGATGATGTTGGGTCTTTTTCCGAAGGTCTCGCAAGAGTTAAACTGAATGGGAAAAGGGTTATATAGATAGGACAGGCAAAGAGATCATTCCTTTAAAATATGATTATATAGAAGATTTTGGATACTTTACAGGTGAAGACGATTTCGAAAAAGTCAAACTGAATGGGAAATGGGGGGTTATAGATAAAACGGGCAAAGAGGTCATCCCTGTAAAGTATGATAATGTTTACTCTTTTTACCAAGGTCTCGCAAAAGTCGAACGGAATGGGAAATATGGGTTTTTTGATAAAACTGGCAAAGAGGTCATCCCTGTAAAGTATGATGAGATAAATGAATTTTCTGGAGATTTCGCAAAAGTTAAACGGAATGGGAAATGGGGGGTTATAGATAAAACAGGCAAAGAGGTCAACCCTGTAAAGTATGATTATGTAGGTCAATTTTATAAAGGCTTCGCAAAAGTCAAACGGAATGAGAAATGGGGGGTTATAGATAAAACAGGCAAAGAGGTCAGCCTTTTAGAATCTTGGTCTTTTTCCGAATGTCTCGCAGCAGTCGAACGGAATGGGAAATGGGGCTTTATAGATAAAACAGGCAAAGAGGTCATCCCTGTAATTTTAAAGTATGATGATGTAGGGCAATTCTCTGGAGACTTCGCAAAAGTCAAACGGAATGGGAAATGGGGTTATATAGACAAAGCTGGGAAGGAAATAATTCCAACCCAATACAATCGTAGCACTAGTTTTTTAGAATGCCTGGAAAAGGAGATAAAAAACAATCAAGCTTGGCTATTTCGTCCTACTGTAATTTACGCTTTAAAACATACTATAAAGAATCGTCAGGATATGTGTCGTCCAAACCAGCAAGCAGGCTTAGACGCTTGGTATGCCGCGGAGGAAGCCAAGTTGGAAAAGTGGGCAAAAAAAGATACTTACGAAGAGTTAGCGACTTACAATCAACGCATCAAAAGTCTGCCCGCCAAAGAAAGGGCTTTAGAAGCCAATTTAACCAGCCGTAAAAAGAAAGCCCTCCAAGCCATTACGCTGTGCCAAAAGCGAGTCCCCGAAAAAGTCATACAGGAGTATAAGGAAAAATACATCCAGGCTATTGATTGGTCAAGCTACAGCTTTGTGGCTTATGATGCCGAAAGCAAAACCAATAAAATTCGGATCGATGCCTTGGGCGAGCTCGCTTTTACGGTGCCTTTAAGTGTAGCGCGCCAATTTAACGAAAACTTGACGGGTAACCTGAGCTTCAGCAAGCGGAAGCTCTTACTTAGCGATGAGGGTTGGAAACTTCAATCCATGCAAATCTACCATAAGCATCTAAGAAGGTCTTTTAGCTATCGGCTTGGGTCTGCTGAGGATTTTGTTCCCTTTCAGACCTTCATCCGGGATCCCGTCAAACTTGAGGGGAATACGGATTTAAACTTTACGGATTACGAGTCCGTTCAGGGCAAAAGTTTAGAAGATGTCGAAGCGCTGATTGCCAGCAACACCAAAACCATTAAAGCGTCTGTAGAGTCCAATCTCAAGGACTGGGCCAAAAAAGCCTCTGCCCAATATGGTATTGATTTGCCGCATACGGCTATCAAGCCGAATATTGTCGTCAATCTCAATTTAAATTCCAAAACCTCTACGTCTGCGCAAGCCAAACACGATTTGAGAGTCGCCATTGAACTTACCAAAGATCGGGCGGCGGCTTTGGCTGAAAATCAATTGGTCGTCATTGGTTATCATGTGGGCGATTATGTTTTGGAAAATTCGGAGTTTGCTTTTTTGACGGCTCAAATTGTGCGCAAAAGGATAGAAGAAGACTTAGCCAATCGGTTTGAAAATGGTTGCCAAGTCGATATCAAAGTAGTGGCTACTGCCGATAAAGTGCCTGTCAATAATCTAAAGTATGCTGGGGAATATGGTCGGCAAATTCAAGGCACTTATGTCCACAATGGCAGGCAAATCAGCGGCACCCTATCGGCGGGCAAAGCCTTGACGGGCAATTCTCAATTAGCCTATCTGCGGGCTTTGGGGATGAAAAAATACCTTGAAAAAGAAACTCGGCTTTTCAAAGAGCGGAATATCACGCCCAACTACGCCATAGAAACGATTACGGGGCGAGGCACGGGTGCCGAATATCGGAGGGTAAAGGTTATTGTAACCATTCGGGATTATTTTGTAAAAAATAAGTAAGCCGCTTTATAGCAGTGCTATTTTATTTCGGGAAACATTAAGTTTCAATACCAATAGGTTAGAAGACTAAGAAATCTCTTTTTAAAGTAACTTGAGTATAAATAACCTATACCTATTTTATGAAACCATTAATTATAAAATTATTCATTGGTTTACTATTGCTTTGCCAATTAAATTATAGTTTTGCTGTTCCTCAGAGACAAGTTCCTATTTTGGTCTATCCTTTTGAAAACCACAGCCCAGAAAAATACGGCTGGATATCGGTTGAAATGACAGTGACGCTTGTTTCAATCTTAGAGTTAGAGCGTGTTTAGTTTTTTTAATTTATTGATAATCAAATAGTAATAAACAGAAAAATTGTTTTTTTGATGTATTGCTAAAATATTAATTCGCCTGTTATCAGTTATTTACTAAATTTTGCTGTATAAAAAAATAAATTAATAAAACACGTTAAATGTTTTATTATCAATTCTTTATATAAGAATAATAAAAACTAAACACGCTCTAAGTCAGAGGTATCCCCGTTATCTCTGATCGCGAGATATGTTTTTTTTGTTTAGGAACGTGTTTCTTTTCCATAAAGCAATAATTTGAAGTGAAAATAAAAGTACTATTTTATGAAATTTGACGCTCTTTTCAAAATCAAAAACTAAACACGCTCTAACCTTCCAATTAAAATCGTTGGTATAAAAAACATCGTGAATAGAATTGTAAGCAATAAAAGCAATCTTTTCAGAATCAAAAGCACCGAGATAAGCCGGTGGGAGATTTTTATCGTATAATTTTGATTTTCCAATTGTTAAAATGAGTTGGACTATAGATTTGTAACTATCAACTTTCCCCTTTTTGGCTTCTGCCCAAAGCAAAGATTCCCTTTCAGAAGTATCTGAATTTTTAATTGGATTTAGAGGTGCAACACAAAAATCAATATCCCCAATAATCTTATTGCTATCAAAGTTTGCAAAATAATCTTGGGCAATTCTATTCTTGAGTTCTTCTTCTCTTATATTGAAGTAGGACATGGGTTTTATTAGATTTATTTAAATAAATTTTTGGAATTATACCGTTAATTCTTATTTTTTCTTTTATATTCATTTATTACGTATTCATTGTATTTGACGTTACTTATTAAAGTCCAATCCTTGCTTACTGGATGAATAATTGCAAAGACAAACTTTTCTCTGATTTCATCTAGTTCATTCAAATAATTGGTTAAAGGATTCCCCTCATTTAAACCTTCATAATGGTCTTCTACTAAGTTTAAGAAATTAGTGGTTGCCTTTTGCCAAGTGTCCAAATCAAGTCTATTATCATAAAGTAATTTAATTTGTATTTTTCCTTTAGTTTCAATGCAAATTGATACCGCTTTAGACTGAGTATATTGATTATTCATTTCGTCTACTATCTTTGAAGAGGTAATTTCACGCACTTTCAATTTTTCTGTTTTTGAAAGGATATCATTAATCTTATTTTTCAACATTAAATAATGATCTTTTCCTGCTTCTTTCAGAAAAGATTCAAAATACGGTTTAAAAATGTATACTGCTACTAAAGATGGTACTATCCACTCAAGAGATGCCACAGGATCAAAACCTTTTCGTCTAATTCTTAGATCTAAAAATTCATGTTCTATTTCATTAACCATTAGGTTTTGAAAATCTTTTTGAAAAGAAACAGGGAACTCTATAGCAATATGTGGACTTTTTTCCATATTTAACATTCTATAAATGAATAATTTAAAAAATACAATATTTATTAATAAACCTACCATTTCGCCATTTCTTTAAAAAAAGGAAGCTTTTTAGCTTTTTTAGAATCTAAAAATAAATGAATATAATGTCCAAATACCATAGCAAAAACATAGACCCAATAATTCTCAAAAAAATAAAGCACCAACTTCCATTTAAAATGTAAAAACCAATTGCCCTTGACTCTCATATATTCGATAAGAATAGCAACGGCAAAAGCCATAATCCAAGGTGCTGTACGCCAATGTGTCCAACCTCTGTGTCTATCCAAAAGAGGTACAATTCCCAAAAAAGCCATAACGGCAAAAATATCAATTTCTTTTTTTATAATTGCCACAATCATAGCCACTAACAAAAAACGATAAAACCACCGTTGAGGTATGGAAGCTGTATCTAAGTCAGGGAAAAGTGCCATAAACCAAGCCAGACCAAAAATATAAGAAAATTGGAGAAAATCTGGATTTGAAAAAAAGGGTTTTGTTAAAATACTTTGAACACTTAAATCCAAAGCTACAACCCCGACACCAGCCGCTATTGCACCTCCAACTAAAGCGCCTGTTACATGTGCTTTAAAATTCATGATTTAATTAAATAATAAGTTAAATTTATGATTAACGTTCTATATATTAAGCCAATAACTTATTTTAAAAACTATAGCTCTACTCTGAGTTACAAAATTATCAGTTAGATAATTATCGGTATAAACCAAAAACATATCTGACATAGGCAAATAACGCCATTGAAAACGACTATTTATACTAAAAATACTGTTTTGAGTATTAAATTGAATATAATTTGTCCAAAAAATATTGTTAGTAAAAGAAATATCTATAGTTGGTCGAATAAGTGTTAAGGTACTTTCTCCAAAGTTTTCAGGTAATTTGACAATATTTTGCTCTACATCTACACTAAAATTTCCCCAAGGCTGTGTTCTGTATGCTATACTTCCTCCAAAAGATAAGCGTGTGCCGTTGTAAAAGCTACCATAAGAAGTAAAAAATTCATAGCTAAAAGGCTTACGACTATCGGAACCGTAATAAAAACTGCCATTGATATAATTATATTCTTTGGGTGGTAAAAATTGCTCGGTTGCTTCATCTATACCCACAATATCAGTATGAACAGGTAAATTAGCATAATTATATTCTATACCTATTTCAAAACCAGAACGGTTTTTAAAGTCTAAACTAAAAGACGTATACGCATTATACTCAAGCAATTGACCTGTTGGTTTACGCCAGTAGGCATTATGAACCAAGAAAAACCGTTTCCTTTGAATAGGACCTTTAGTATTATCGAAAAGTTGATAGTTAAAACGATGCCTAAGTTGATAATAACCAATTCGAACAGTTGTATCGTTAAGAGCATCATAGTTATTTAATCGTTGAACAAAACCAACATCGCTGACATAATTTTCTCCCAATTCATTAAATGAAAGAGAAGTATTTATTTTTTCGTCACGATAGACTATATTGGCAAAATTAAAATCTCGGTCTTTGAATTGTTCTTCATCAGTAGTTATTTGATAACCAGCATTTCCAGACCATTTTCCGTCTTTAGAAAGATAATTAAATTCTAACGCCCCTACCCTATTGTAATCTTGTGTTCCAAAGCCTTTTTCTTTTGTATATGCCTGTCTATTAATAAAAAGCATTTTAATAGTAGAACGTTTTAACACCCGCTTTTGAAGAGAAAAAACAGAATAGTTTTGGGCACTAAACTCATCAGTTTTATTCGTTTGAATATCCAAAAATCCTAATCGCCAATTTTTATTAATATTTCCAGAAAGTCGCAGCCCAAATAAAATAGGAACAGGATTGCCGTCATTAATACCCAGCCCTCTAGAAAAAAAAGGTCTAACAGGAAAAATACCAAAACTTCCAAAAATATCATTATTTTCCAAGAAAAAATTTCTTCGCTCCGGAAAAAAAATATTAAAACGCGTTAAATTCGTAACTTGTTGATCAACATCAACTTGAGAAAAGTCAGGATTTATAGTTACATCAAGATTCAAGGTTGGAGTAACAGCAATCTTAGCATCTAAACCTGCATTTCCTTTTAAATTAATAATACTATCCCCATCTTCAAAATTTCTATCGGCTGACCCTGTTAAATAAGGGATTAGAACAATATTACTTTTATGGACTTTTGGTTTTTCTAAAAAATTTAAAATACCCATATAACCCAAGTCTGTACCTCTAAACTGGAGGGGAATAGGGTACCAAACGGAATACTCGTTGCGCTTTAAATCATTTCTAATAAAATTTAAGCCCCACTGCAAATTTGTATCATTATAACGTATGGTTTTCAAAGGAATAGCAATTTCAACAGTCCATTTTTTAGATTCGGTTTGAACGGCAGAGTACCATTTAGAATCCCACTCAAAGGATGTATTATCAGCAGAAATTAAACCTTCTGTTTGGGCACCACCCACATTTACCCCAAACATATAACCACTAGCTTTTTGATTAAGAGGATCTAATGTAACGGCAACCGCATCACTATTCCAGTGTCCTCTATCTCGCTTTAAAGTCTGTATAACATTTGTTTTATCACTTTCTTCATGACAGATAAAAGCAAAGTAGAGAAATTCATCATTTATCAAGGCATAAACTTCAGTTTGAGAAGCGGCAAAACCTGTATCACTAGGCCATTTATTTGCAAAATTTGTTCCCTTAGAGGCTAGCTTCCATGCAGCTTCATTTATGATTCCATCAACGATGATATAATCATCTGTTTTATTAATATTTAATTGTTTGAAATCCGTTTTAGCACCTAAACTATTAAAGGTGGTTGATAAATAAAAAATAAAAACTACAGTAGGAAACCAATAATTTATGTTAGAGAGTCGATAAGCCATAAACTTAATTTTTTGTGAAAGAACCTTTAATCAATAATTAGAATTACAAATTAAGAATTATATATATTAGAATACTGAAAATCAATTAATTAATCCAAAAAATTAAAAACTAAATATATTGTACAATATTTATAACCAATGTGCTATCCTTACTTTTAAATATAGTCTTGTTACTTGAAAAAAGGATTTTTAGGACTTTTATTATCTTACTGATACGCTATCCCAGTTGACATGGTAGCTTTGTTGGGTAATACTTGCTGAATTATAAATCGCCTTTAAATCATTTAAACGATGATAAGCTTGAAGTTTTGAATAGTATTTTCCAAGTCTTACTTTATAATTAGGCTGTTCATAAATCATATAAGCCTTTTCAGTATCTAATTTTAAATTATAAATTTGGTTTAAGATTTCAGAAGCATCTTGCCTATTTGATCCAAAATAAAGCAATATTTCATAAACCATAAGTGGCATGTTTTCATTATTATTTATAAATTCTTTTTCAAACAGTTCAAAAGTTGAATTAATTGACAACTCTTTTAATTTCAAATTTTTTATAGTATCATTATCATAAGTATAAAATGATTGTCTACCTGAAAAAGATCTATTTTTCTTTTGGGATTCAAGAATAATTCTGTATTTTCTTATCTCATCTTTTTCCGAAGGAGGTTGATAAGCAAATACTTGAGGTATAATTATAAAAAATACTTCTATTAAACAATAACTTATAAATAGAAAACTTAAAATAGGATGTTTGGTCATGTTTATCAATAGTCCGGTAAATTTTTTTAAAAAAAATTGGTAATCAGATATTTATAACTTTTAAGTCTTATATTTTAATTTTCTTATATTCCTAATTATTGATATTTAAAGAGTTTAGATTAATTATTATAAAACAAAGTATTGGTTTTCAGTATTTTATTTTAGGTGTTACGCAAATATGAACAATTGATATCGAATAACCTATTTTGAGCCTAATTAAATTATTAAACAAAGATACTTTCTCAATTTAAAAGAGAAATTATATTACAATATTCATTTCTTTATATACTCAGATTGCTTGAAAAAGAGAGTTTTTTGGATTCTAACCTATTGGTATTGAAACTTAATGTTTCGCAAAATAAAATAGCTTTGCTATAAAAGACCCCTTAAGAAACTTCCTATTCAAAAAAAGAAAAATTAAGCCTGCAAGGAGGAAGGAATCGACAAAATAAGCATGAGTAATTTGAAATAGACCTTGATAAGTCATTAAAGTGATGAGAGAACTTAATACCCAACTTATTAAACCTTTTTTACCCCATCGTTGAACTTTATCTAAATCATAGTTCTGATGTTTTAACCAGAAAAAATCAAGGATATAAATAGCGGAAATAGATGGGATAAATACAGCTAAAATATTTAAAAATTCGAAGAAATAATTAGAGAAACCAAATAATGCTAATAGTGTTCCTGCAAAACTGGTGACTATACATATTTGTTTAAAACTTAGTGATGAGTTAATTGTGGAAAAAGTGAGTGAAATAGAATACAAGTTGGTTGCATTGGTAACCCAAGTAGAGACAAACAACAGGATGAAAGCAGGAATTACCAAATCTACCGATTTCATAATTTGGATTATATCAACTTCACCAGTATTAATTGCTGTTAGCGCACTAATGATTAATACCAATGGGAAACCTATGGTTACCCCTAATACAGAGATTAAACTTTGTTTATCGTTATAAATAAATCTTGAAAAATCAGCCATTAAAACGGGTAATAAGATTGAAGAACCGATGAGTATAGAAGTGGCATCAAAGAGGTCCATACTTTTTTCTTCTAACAAAGGTAAATAAAGCCATATTGAATTTGAAAGGATTGACTGATTTAAAGATTTGTAGACAACATACAACAAAAAAATGAGCAGAATAGGAACAGCTATATTGGCTAATTTTTTAATACTTCGAATACCATAAATAGTTGTTATTGTGATAAATAGACTACCAATAATTATAATAAACCATAATGGAAAACTTATTCCAAGCGTTTCTATTAAAGTATCTTTAATAGCCTGAGCAAGTAATTCTAGTGTAATAGAAAACCAACCCAATAAACTAACTCCAATTATAAAATTTATAATTTTAGCACCTTCTTTACCAAAAGGAAATCGTAAAATCATATAGGTTGATAATCTGGAACGGTTGCCTATCAAAGTAGTTATAATACATAATACAGTTAAAACCAATGTAGATAAGCCAAAAGCAAGTAAAGCATTCTTGAATCCAATTTTTAGTGAGATTTCTGAACCAAGATATAATATAGGAAGACTTATGCCTATTCCAGTAATAATAAAAGCGATTGCCCAACCAGAAGTAAAACCTTTTTCCTGAACCTTTGAGGTGGTATATTCATTATTTTTTTCCATTAGACTCTATTATTGTAAAAATTTATAGCAATTTTGCTATCTTGAAATATTTAGTTTTCAATAATAGAGTCTATGTACTCATTTTTTTGCATGGGATAAAAAATACGAAAACATTAATTATTAAAAATCAAATATTTAAAAATATATAAAATTTTACAACATAGAGCCTAATTTATATTTTGTATACTTTTAACCTTATGCAAAAAAAGTAAATTATAGAGTCTATTAAACAGCTTAGTTTTGAGGTATTAATTTTTTATTAATTTTGCTGCTAATGGCATTAAATCAGGATGACAAATCTCGCCATTTCTAATAATTTCTACATTGTCTAAAAAGATAGTTACCTCTACAACAACACCATCAAAATGTGATTTTGCTTCCTGTCCATCTGGTGGCATATCCATTGGGCTGGTATATCCAAATCCAAAATCTACTCCCCCCCATATACGTTCATCTTCAACAATATCCCCACTTAATTTCTGAACGCCAGGGTTTAAACCAAGCATATTATGAGAAATTTTATACATATTGGGGTCATTGAAAGAGGATAAATATTTTTTAAATTTATCTGCTTTTTTATTTCCTTTTATCTCAACAATATTTCCCTTTTCCATCAGAAATTCCACATAGTCTCCATCTTCAATATTGACGATCATCAATTCGTCAAAGACAATTCTTCCATTCATACTGGCTTTTTTAGGCACTATATTTACATAACCAGGCGCTGTTCCAAATTTTGGTTTTGAGTAGTCTCCATCATCAAAATCAAAAGCATATTTTAACTCTATCTCATAAGAGACATCTGTTCCATTATTACTACTAATGCGTACTTGCTTTGAAGCCATTACCATTTGCTGTATTTTAAGAAGTAAAGACTTCAAAGTCTGGATATCAAAACTCGAAAATGTTCTCATCAGAGATTCTGTTTCGGTTTTGCCAATGACCAGATAGCGTAATTTTTTATTTTTGGCCATTGCCGTTTCCCAGATATCCGAATATAACATTACAACAGATTGGGCGTCTATCCAAATGTCTACTTCACATAGTGCTGCTGTCAATGCAGGTGCTGGCCATACTTTCATCCCTGCTTGACCGTCATATTCAGCTGTTGGGACCCACAACACTAATGATTTTCCTCCTGCATTTTGAGCAGCTCTTTCAATTGCTTTTACGATCTGTTTATTAGATCCTGAATCTGCTGTAATGGCAACACATTCGCCTGCTTGAACCCTAAACATAGTTTCTATCAAAAGCTTTGAAAATTGATCTGTTTTCGACTGTAAGTTTTTTTCCATTGTTGAATACTGTTTAACAAAAAAATCAAATTAATAAAAAAATCAAAAATATATATCTTAAAATTAAAGTTTTACAGATATGTTCGCTCCGAATGTAAGCGGTTGTCCTCTCCAGCCAATATCTTCAGGGCTACCAACAAATTCTCCTGGATAGAACTCTTGATAATATTGGGTATCAAATAAGTTCCGTCCAAATAATGCTAGTTCCCATTTTTTGTATTCTAAACTGATCCGCGCATCTAACAAATAATATGGATCGGAAACCTGTGAAACAAGATTGCTTTCATGCCAATATATTGTTCCTGTTCTATTTAAATTAATAAAGCCATTAAATTTTAAATCATTGGTAACAGGAAAATTCGATTCTAATCCTATCCCAAAATTATCAACAGGGACCAAAGGCGTTTTATTACCGTTGTATTGGTTATTATCCGTTGTATTTCTATTTGATCCACCTGTTAATCCGCCTGTTATAATTGTAGCATCGGTGAAACCATAGTTAGCAATTATATCTAAAAATTTACTGATTCTTAATCGAGAGTCTACTTCAAAACCAATAATTTCACTTTCCTCATAGTTGTAAATGCCTGCGAAGAAATCTACTAAATCAAGAATAAACTGTTGTTGATTATTGAATTTGGTATAAAATCCTGAAACATTAAAAATAAAGCGATTTTTCCAAAAAGAGCCTTTGAATCCTAATTCATAATTATCGGTAGTTTCATCTTCAAAATCTCTATTAAAAAGATCGGTAACAGCAGGGTTAAATCCACCTGTTCTATAACCTCTTCCATAATTTGCAAAAATCAAGATATCTTCATTAGCTTGATAAGCTATAGAGACTTTAGGTTGAAACTCGTTATTATTTCGATTTGATGTCGTATTGCTTCGTAAATCCTCCTGTTCAAACTTATCAATATCAAATCTAAATCCAGCCGAAAGTGTTAATTTATCTATTAGTTTATAATCTACAAAACCAAATAATGCAATGGTTTGTGTTATATTAACGATATCGGCTGCCACAAAATTAAACTGTTCAAAAGTTTCAAAATCTCTGACTAAGCCATCTTGATAAAATGGTTCTTTTACGTTTTGGTAAAAACCACCTACATTCCAATCGAATTTACTTGTTGTTTTGCTATTTTGAACCCTAAATTCTTGATTAAATGTGGTTGTCGATGTTTTTTCATACTGGGTAAAATTATTAAATTCCAAAAAATCAAGGTCGCCATCAGTTGTCCTATAGACTTCATAATATGAAGTAATGCTTTGGAATTCTACAGCCTTTGTACTATAATCCAACTTAATAGTTCCATTATTATTTTCCATAGTTGATTCCCCAAATCTATCAGAAACGATTATATTGTTTCCATCTTTTGGGTTTGGATCCAGAATACCACCCGGAGTATTTGGATCAAATATATTTCCCGTAGGGTTAACGGAATAATAAGTAGCACCTCCTTTGAAATTGAAATGTTGGTAAATAGCACTAAGTTTAAAACGACTAGAAAACTCTGCTTTAATCTGTGCTCTAATATTAAAATCCTCTCTAAAATCTACCTTTCTATTGAGTGTTTGGTTTATTAGTAAGCCATCAATTTGTTTATATTGAGTTGATAGTCTATAATATAACTTATCTTTTACTATTGCTCCAGAGGATATAAATTGTCCCAATAAACTATTTCCATTACCATAACCTATTTTGATTTTATTCGAAAAATTATTAGTGGGGTCTTGGGTATAAATATTAATAGCACCTCCAATTGCATTCTTACCATATATTGCGCCTTGAGGACCTTTTACAACTTCTATCAATGCCAAATCATATAATTCTTGACTTAATAAACTTGGGTCAGCTACGGTTACTCCATCAATAACAAAAGCTACAGGTGCATCGCCACCTCTAATTTGCGGAATTCCTCTAACGGTAATAAAATTAATGCCTACTGCCTGAGAAGTATTAAATTTCAAATTAGGAACAAGATTAGAAAAAGAAATAATATCAGTGACACCTGTCTTTTTAATACCTTCTGCGTTCAATGCAGAAACAGATTCCGGTACTTTTTGAATCGATTTTACTCTCTTACGAGACTTACCAACAACACCAATGAAACCAGATACTTCAACAGCATTCAAACTAACAGCATCTTCCTCTAATACAATATTGATTATTTCTTTTTCATCTATGGCGATTTCTTGAGAAATATATCCAATATAAGATACCACAATAATAGCCTTATTAGAAGAAACGGTAAATTCATAATTTCCATTAAAATCTGAAATGGCACCATTGTTTGTACCTTTTTCAAGAACAGTAGCTCCAATCAACTCTTGTCCATTTTTTTGAGTTATTTTCCCAGAAACGAATACACCCTGGGCAAAAGATAAAAATTGGGTAGTTATTAGAAGAAAAAATAAGTAAATATACTTTTTCATAATTATTTAAATTTAATAGGCTCAGTATAATATGTAAAAAGTTATAGAATTACAAATTAAGAAAATTATAGTTTTAAAAGTCAATATGCTAATATACAATTTTTAAAAGATTATCAAATATAAAAAAAAAATATTTGAATTATTAAATCTTAAATATTTAATATAGTACTCGACACTAATAAATTATAGATAATTTTCAGTTTTGGCATTATTTTTATTGGTATTCAAAAACTAACTTGTATCGTTAATAGAGTCATTATGAGATGATAAATATTCAAAAATGATAAAACCAATTTGGACCAAGGAATATTTATTGGCTTTACAACCTAATAAGTGCTTAAGAAATAGCTTCGACTGACTTGCCTCTATACCCACTAATAAAAGGTAAACATAAGCTAAGGAAACCAAAATTAAAAGATGACTTAAATGGTCTAATGCTGTAATCTGCGTTTTGTGCAATTGAAAACCTTTTGTTTTGCTATCCCTAAAAAGCGTCTCTATTTTAAAACACTTTTTATAATAAGCATTGGCTTAGAACGTGTCTATTTTTTTAATTTATTGATAATCAAATAGTAATAGATAAAAATCAGTTTTCTTTATACAGTAAAATTTTAATTATCTTATTATATTTTACTCTATAAAGAAAAAACCAAAAAATACGATTCAGTAATTTACTATCTATTTTTTATACCATAAAAATAAAAACTATACACGCTCTAAGCCTTCAATAGTTGCTGTCATTCCATAGGGGTCCATGAAATGGTACCTCCATGTCCGGAAAAATGAAATCTGTACATGCTTTGGTTGCATTGGTCCGAATACATCGATGAAATCCAAAATTGTTGCTAACATTACCTTACAAATCAACTCGATCAACATCAATAAATTTTAACCTTCAAAAGTCATTTTTCAATATAAGTTTTATTATAAGATTCTCAAAACCAATCTAATTCCCAGATCGATTCACAAGTGTTGAACTACTTTGTTGTTTGGGTAATAGGATAACATCAGCAAGATTAACATGGGCAGGACTTTGAACCATAAAAAGAATAACACGTGCTACATCAATACTTTTTAGAGGTTTCATATCTTTATAAACATTTTTAGCCTGTTCTTCATCACCTTTAAAACGAACAAGAGAAAATTCGGTTTCTACCAAACCAGGACTTACACTGCTAACTTTAATATTATATTGGTTTAAATCAATACGCATACTATCATTAATAGCTTTTACAGCAAATTTAGAAGCACAATAGACATTACCTTTAGCATAAACTTCATGACCAGCAATAGAACCTAAATTAATAATATGTGGATTAATGGCATTAAGCATAAAAGGTAAAACTGCTTTAGTAACATATAAAAGTCCTTTCACATTAATATCCATCATATTATCCCAATCTTCTAAATCGGCTTCATAAAAGTTATCTAAACCATGTGCATTTCCTGCATTATTAACCAATATGTCTATGGTTTTTATTTCAGATTTTAAAGTTTCTATAGATTTGAAAATAGTTTTTTTGTCTAATAAATCAAAACATAGTATCTTTACATTAACCCATTTACCCAAATGAAAAGCTAATTTTTCTAACCGTTCTTCACGTCTACCACAAAGAATAAGGTTAATATTATTTTGAGCAAAAAGTTGGGCTGTTGCTTCTCCAATACCAGAAGTCGCTCCAGTGATAAGGGCTGTTTGAGTGGACATAAATAAATAAAATTAATAATTTAATGAAAAGCATAGTCACTTGATAAAGGGCTTTATTATAAAAAATTTATGCTCCTAAGCCACTGTAAAAGTTTAGAAAAGTTATCTTAAAATAACTGAATCTGAACAAGCATATTATTCGTGTTGGTTTTCTTTAAAAGTTTAATTACCAAGGTTTTGAATACATATAAAACCCTAGTCACGGATTTTTCTTTAGTTCTTAATTGATCCTCTTTTAAGCTAACATCGCGAATATGGTTATTGGTTTCTACTGACCAATGCTCCAGAATAGCCGACAAATAGTCCTCATTTTTATCAAAGTCTCCATTAGAAATGTAGTAAGACACCTCGCAAGACTGGTCAGCACCCGACAAATCAAAATGCCAACGCTTGACCTTAACCATTTAGAGTGAAAATAAAAGTGCTATTTTATGAAATATGACGCTCTTTTCAAAATCAAAATAAAAAAAACACGCTCTAAGTAACACGAAGACAAAGTCCGGATTCTTGCCTCTATTACCTCTTAAATCTAAACCTAATGATTTTGTATTTGCCCATAAAATGTTATTATTTGCATCTTGTGAGTGTAGATTTATATGAATGTTGCGATTAAATAAACACAAATATACACTATTTTACACGCACATTTTTTTTATAAAAAAACCCTTAAAATTAATAGAGATTTTATTTCCTTCTTGGTTAAATCTCAAACAGGAACTTACTTGTCAAATAAATTTAATTGGTCACAGATAGAATTATTTGAAGGTGTTCTTGGTCTATTTTTTAAAGAATTAGAAGTTACCAAAGCAAAAATTAAACCCAATGATATCTATGATTTATTTAAATATATGTTCAACCTAATGATAAGTTTTGGTCTATAGATATTAAAAAAGGTCCTTTAAAACATGTGAATAGAATCGCTAATGGAAAATATTTACACAAGAAAAACAAAGCCACAACAAAGAACTGAGGCAAAAACCAAATAAAGTTTTCGTAAACCATTAAGTTCCTTAGAGCATGTTTAGTTTTTTATTTTCATTCTATAGTCATGTCAATTGAAAAAAAGATTTTGGAAGGTTTTTAATTCATTGATTTTAAAAACGTCTGTTTCCCGAAATAAAATAGCATGGCTAAAAAAGACTAAATAGAGCAAAAATTAAAAATATTTCCTCTTTTCATTTTTTTTTTTTTTACAAAAAAGGTTAGCTTGCTATCTTTTAAAATTTGAACTTTGTTCTTATTTTTTTATAAATATAATTATGATTCCCAAAGGTTTTTTTAGAAAATAGTACACGTTTACCTCTTTATTTTATTATTGTTCCTATAATACATCACTTAAATATTAGCACTCCCGAATATGAAAAGTACAATTATTTTTTTAGTCTTATGCCTTTCTTTACAGGGCAATTTATTTGCGCAAAAAAAAGATATTGCCAATGAATATTTTATGAAGCCATTAATAGAAGAAATAAAAGCCGAATCACCTTATACAAAACCTGAAATTACCGATGAACTCATTTTTAAATCTTTACAAAGAGCAGCAAGTGATTGCGAGACTTGTTTCAAGATTTTGAGAGTTGGTTATCATAGCGAACTTATGGTTAATAGACAAAAGTCTAAAGCTGAAAATAACCCTTACAAAATTAATTTTGCGGACTACATATCCGTTGGTGATTATTCTTTAAAAGACTATTATATCGATAGATTTATTGGCGAATATGGAAATGACCCGAATACTCACGATTTTAAATCCTTTAAAAGCTATGAATCTACAAGGCTAAAAGAGGCTGGTATTAAGAAAAAAGCTGAACAAGAAATTGTTTATACTAAATTAATAGAAAAAAGAAAGCAATTGGGAACGCTGTTAGCAAAATTCTATCCTGACTATGATTATAAAGTTACTATTTACAACACTCTGAAAAAAAGATATCCAGAATTATATAAAGGAACTAAATATGATATGGTTAAAGAACAAAAAAAGTTACTAAAAGAAAAAATCAGTCCAAATTTCAATTCTCTTGATAACATTCTTATACCCAAAAAAAGCATTTTTGTATCCGAAAATCTTACTGCAAAGGAGAATACTGCTGAAGAGAATGAAAAACTTAAAGAAGAACTTATTAAAAAGGGCTTAGTAGAAATAAAAGAATGGCAAAAGCCAAACAGTGATGGATTTACCTTTTTTTTTCCAAAAACAAGCGAAAAACTCGAAGAGCGAGTAGAAGCTCTGAAAGGCTATTTTCCATTTCTAAAGCTGTATCGTCAAGTAGCTTGGTCTTATAAAGACCAAATTTTAAAGTTCTGGTATGGAGATTTAAGTAATGAATTTGGATTAGAAAATTTTTTAAAAGTATGTGGAAGTAAAGTCCCTTCCAAGGCAGAACTTTTACAAGATCAAAAAAAACTTCAGGATCTAATAGAGGACTACTGTAGTCTTCTAAGGAATACAATTGGGCTGAGAGTGGCGTCAAATAGACCATTATTCAATAACATTGTAAACAATCATTATGGTATTAAAGATGAAGATCTTAAAGCGGCTAGAAAACAACAATCTGCTCTTTTAGAAAAAGAGCAAAGCAAAAAAGGAGGTCTCTTGAGAGGCAACAGGTATTTTAAAATTAACGAACAAGGCAAATTTGATGTCTATTACTTCAGCAGTTCCCTGTGGCTTACCAGAGAAATTAACCAAAGTGAATACGGCGGTTCATTCCTAAAAAACAGTGGTAATACCTATACGATAGAACTAAAAGATAAAAAAACAGGTATTAAACTACCAGCATTTAAAGCGAGATTAAGTAGCGATGGCAAAAAATTGTATATAGGCGAAGACAAAATTCCGTATAAGTTAGACGATCCAAATAAAACCATTTGTTTATATGACAACGAGTCCAGATTTTGGAGAAGCAGTGATGGAACAGAATCATTTACTACCAGAGGACGTAGTGAATGGAAATCTACAATTACTGGGGGGATAAAAGCACAAGGTTCTTTATATAAAATTTCAAGTAATAAGTACGCTTTTGTTGTTTATGAAACAAGTTGGGGTGGTAAACTTGATAATAATTTGATAATTATCACGACATCTAATGATTGTAACACCATTTATTATGGAAAAGGAAAGAAGAAAATGGTTGCTAACTAAAAATTAACGATCTGTTGGGGCGGCATTTAGGTGTCGCCTGACGGTTTATCTTTTTCAACAATTTAGCCATAGCCAAAATTAAAACTTAAACAGTTTCTTAGTGTTTATAAAATTTAGCATATTTACAGAGTTGCTTGTTAAAAAATCGCAACTACTCATTAGTCTAACCCGTTAGGCTTTATTAGAAAGACAACATAAGTTGTTAATTTTTTTCATAATAATAATAATTTAAAAAGTAAAAAAATGATGATACCAGCAACATTTATAGAAGACTCATCTAATACGCTTGCAGAAACCAACGAAGGACTTTCTGGAAGTAAGATTGCTAAATATTGCTCTAAATTTGCAACAGACTTTAACATTGACATTCCATTTCCTGAATATCCATTTCCGGCTCACCTACCAAATAAGAGAACTGCACTAAGGGAAAATCTAAAAGTATTTAGCCCTAAACAGCAATTTAAAATAATTAAAGAGCTTTCTGAACTTCCGCATTTTGAAAAAAATGCAAGAGTAAAAGATTTAAGAATTAAACTAATTTCAAGATATAGAGCGTTAGAAGAAGGAAACCCAAAAGAAGAAATTAATGAATCTCTGATTGAGGAAACTCAACATTGGCTTTCGGAATATCCAGATGCACTAAAATTATACGATGAATGCTTGGATAAATATTTAAAAAGAATCTATCAAAGAAATTTATTAGACGATTTAAGACTTTCATTAGAAAAGTTATTAAAAAATGTACTTGAGAATAAAAGACCGTTGGAAAGACAAGTTCGGGAGGAATTGGGTAAGTATATTAAGGAAAGGAATGGTTCAAAAGAATTGAACAATATGTTTTTAAAGCTCATTGATTATTTTTCAAAATATCAAAATACCTACGTAAAACATAATGATAACGTGAATGAAAACGAAATAGAAATCATAGTAGAAATAGCAAGTTCATTGATGAAATTCATCGTGCGAATAAAATAACAATGCCAACAATACATAAAAATAATAGCCGAGACACTAGTAAGTTCAATGGCTGTAGCCCGCTTCAACTTTCGTGTTTATTGACAGGAAAGTGGCACGCAGTCTGCTACTATTCTTATATTAGCCATTGGCGTGCATAAGTTTTCGTTTTCAAAAGAAAGTTTAGTGGTTATAAAATTTAGCATATTTACAGAGTTGCTTGCTAAAAAATCGCAATTACTCATAGCCGCCCACGTTGTGTGTCATTTGAGTGAACGAAATCTATCAAAATTTATTTTTTTTGGCAACATTCTATTGACTGCACTTTTAAAGAATATATTTATGGAAAATGATATCGAACAAATAAAATTAAACCATAAAGAAAATAGATATAATGACTTAATTGATTATGTATTATCAAGAACATTAATTGTTTTTTTTTTTAAACTAACTTTTGGTGGGATATTAAAGAATATTATAATTTACCATCAGTTTTTACCAAGTTATAATCCTTATAATGAATTAGGTTTTATAGAATTGTTAACAGGGTTTTTAACAGGTTTAAGTATACTAATTGCAATAGTAATTCTTATCAATGTCACTTTTACGTTAATAAGAATTAAGTTTAAAAAAATTAAACAGTTTTACAATGAAAATGGTTTAGTTAAATCTTTCAATATTTTTTTTAGCAATTTCTTTGATGTACTCAATAAAAATTGCAGATACGAAATTGGTAGAGATGGTAAAAAATATTTTTACAATGATTTACAAGCAAAGGAATCTATTGTTTACAACTATGAGATAAAAGAAAAATCTATATTACGAGAAAATAAATTAAGTCAAATATTTTATGTAATCGCAATTATATCTGTTTTGTTTTTTGAAGGTAATCCATTTCTCAATAATTACTATGGTATATATAAAAGAGATGGAATAGAATTAATAAGTGAATATAATTTACGAGTTATTGATAAAAAAGATTGGGGAAAATATGATTTATTGGAATTAGACTTTAGTAAAATAGGTTATGTTTTTCAAGAGTCAGCATTTGTTGATGGTTTTTATTCTTGGGGAAAAGAAAATGATTTCGTGTCTCAATATAAATATTTTGGTTTTTACATAATAGAAAAAACTTTAATAACATTACTATTTTTCTTTTTACCTTTTATTGCTGTGTTGTACTATTTTGTGATTGAAAAGAAAAAGAGAAAAAAATATGTAATATTATCTGTTTTAATATTTCCTTTCATTTCTTTTTTTGGGTATCCAAGTGAAACAATTCAAAGTGATACATACACGTCTTTTTTGTTGTTTTTCATCAGTTTAATAAATATCTTTCCATTAACTTCGATTTATTCTAAACTTCAAAATAGATCAAATGATGAAAAATTAATTAAGATAATTAATGTAATAACAATCCTATCAATAGTCGTATTTGTAATTATTAAGGGTTATCTAATGTTTTGGGGTAAATTATTTCTAATTATTCCTTTACTGATTTGGTGGTTAATAGTTTGTCAATTAAGAGACTCAGTGAACAAAAAGTAAAAGGTGATTATGATTGCAAGAAATTGAGGATGAAATATTGAAAAAATGAATAAAATACGTTTGCCAACAACGAACTGAGGCAAAAACCAAATAAAAAGACATGAATAGAGACAGCTTATTTGAGAGCATAAAGCACTTTAATGAAATCGGCCAAGAATATTGGAGTGCAAGAGAATTATACTCTGTCTTAGACTACTTAAAATGGGATAAGTTTCTCAATGTATTAAAGAAAGCAGAGACAGCATGTGAAAACTCAGGTGAAAACCCAGAAGACCATTTTCCCCAAGTGGAGAAATTGGTTAAAATCGGCTCAGGTGCAACAAGAAATATTGGTGATAGTCAACTAAGTCGTTATGCTTGTTACCTAATTGTTCAAAATGCAGACCCTTCAAAAGAAGTTATAGCACTCGGACAAACTTACTTTACTGTTCAAACAAGGAAACAAGAATTAATTGAAAATGAATTTGAACAGTTAGATACAGAAGAAGACAAACGCCTTTTCCTTAGAAAAGAAATGGCAGAACACAACAAACAATTAGCAGATGCAGCTAAAAAAGCAGGAGTTATAAAACCATGGGAATATGCTGTTTTCCAAAATCATGGTTATATGGGATTGTATAATGGACTAGTTGCTAAAGAAATTCAAAAGAAAAAAGGACTAAAGAAAACTGAAAGCATTCTTGACCACATGGGTAGTACTGAGTTAGCTGCTAATCTATTCCGAGCAACACAAACTGAAGAAAAACTAAGAAGAGAAAATATTAAAGGGAAAACAGCTGCAAATGAAACTCATTACGAAGTAGGCAAAAAAGTAAGGCAAACAATACAAGAACTTGGTGGAGAAATGCCAGAAAATTTACCTAGTGAAAGGAGTATCATACTCAAATTACTTAAAAAAAAGATTTTTTAGGCTTCTAATTCATTCATTTTGAAATAGAACGTTTCTCAAAATAAAATAGCTTTGCTATAAACAAATTGAAAAAGAAAAGAAGCCTAAGAAAATTGAAGAAAAAAAGAAAAAATAACTACCGCCAACAAAACCTATAGTGCATACCCTTCGGGATACGCACCATAGCCGAGACCGTTGGCGTGCATAAGTTTTCGTTTTCAAAATTAAAACTTAAATCATTTTCAAGTACAACCTCTTAACATATAAACTATTAATTATGAGAAATGTAATCTTATTTATACTTCTAACTCTTTTATCAGTGGGCAATTTATTTGGGCAAAAAAAAGATATTACCAGTGAATATTTTTTGAAGCCATTAATAAAAGAAATACAAGCCGAATCACCTTATACAAAACCTGAAATTACCGATGAACTCATTTTTGAGTCTTTACGAAGAGCAGCAAGTGATTGCGAGACTTGTTTTGAGATTTTGAAAGAGGGTGATAATAGCGAAGTTTTAGTTAATGGACAAGAGTCTAAAGCTGAAAATAACCCTTACCAAATTAATTTTGCGGACTACATATCTGTTGGTGATTATTCTTTAAAACGCTATTATATCGGTAGATTTATTGGCAACTATGAAAGTGGCCCGTATGTTCAAGATTTTAAATCATTTAAAAGTTATGAATCTACAAGACTGAAAGAGGCTGGTATTAAGAAAAAAGCTGAACAAGAAATTGTTTATACTAAATTAATAGAAAAAAGAAAGCAATTAGGAACGCTGTTAGCAAAATTCTATCATGATTATGATTATAAAGTTGATATTTATAACACTCTGAAAAAAAAATGTAAGGAATTATTAGGAGAAGAAGAGTTCATCTTAGAAAAAATCAGTCCATATTTTAATTCGCTTGATAACCTGCTTATATATCCAAAATATTCTACAAAGAAGAATACTTTTGAAGAAAATGAAATGCTTAAAAAAAAGCTAATAGAAGAGGGACTAGTAGAAATAATAGAATGGCGAAAACCAAGCAGTGATGGTTACACATTTATTTTTCCAAAAATAAGCGAAAAACTCGAGAATCGAGTAAAAACGTTGAACGGATATGGCTATTTTCGTTTAAGCAATACATATAAAGCAAGATGGTATTTTGCAAAGCAAAGAATCTTAAGGCTGTGGTATGGAAGTTTAGATAATGCATTTGCATTGGAGAATTTTTTAGCAGTATGCGGCAGTAATGTTCCTTCCAAAGAAGACTTTAAAAATGACGAAAATAACGAAGACAAACTTAAAGACCTAATCGAGGAATATATTAGTCTATTAAATGGCAGAGTAGGAGGCGGTTTTAAGTATGATGAAACTTTGAAAAAATATCCCAAGTATATTTTATATGATAATATTGTAAACAATCATTATGGTATTAAAGATCAAGAGCTTAAAGGGATTAGAAAACAACAATCTGCTCTTTTAGAAAAAGAGCAAAGTGAAAAGGGAGGTCTTTTGAGAGGCAATAGGTATTTCAAAATAAATGAACAAGGCAAATTTGATATCTATTATTTTACCAGTTCACTATGGCTTACCAGAGAAATTAACCAAAGTAAATACGGCGGTTCATTCCTAAAAAATTCTGACAATACTTATACGATAGAACTAAAAGATACTAAAACAGGCATTAAACTACCAGCATTCAAAGCAAGATTAAGTAGCGATGGCAAAAAATTATATATAGGCGGAGACAAAATTCCTTACAAGTTAAAGAATTCAAATGGAGCTAATTGTTTAAAAAACAAACGTGATGTTTGGAGAAGCAGTGATGGAACAGAATCATTTACTACCATAGGACGTAGTGAATGGAAATCTACAATTACTGGAGGAATAAAAACAAGTGGTATTTTGTATAAAATTTCGAGCAATAAGTACGCTTTTGTTGTTGATACAACAAGTTGGGGTGGTAAACTTGATAATAATTTGATAATCATCACGACATCTAATGATTGTAACACCATTTATTATGGAAAAGGAAAGAAGAAAATGCTTGCTAACTAAAAATAGCCTTTGCTAACAATTCTTAAAAACAATAGCAGTTTAATAGTTTAAAAGAAGGTACATAAATAAAAAAAGGTCTATACCTAAGTATAAGGTAGTGTTTCAAAATTCGCTACTATTCTTGTACAAACACGTTATCGGTAATTAAAAACAAATAGAAAATATGAAAAAATTAATTAATAGCAGTAGCAAATGTTTTTTCTTTGAGTTCTTGCTCAAATCAACCTGAATGTAATAGTTCTGAAGTTGTTGATACATCCGTAACAACATCTGAAAAAACTGATTATGAAGAAGAAAATAAATAATTTTGCATTATGAAAACAGAAACACAAATATGAAATAATTTAGTTAAAAAGGTATTAGAAATGCCTGTAAATATCTGGTGTGGAAAGATAAAAAGGCATTTACTAAGGATAAAAATATCTATAATATTATCTTTTCCAATCGATTATGCTGTAAAAAAATCGGTATATTTGGCCTTAAGGGAGGCAACAAAAAAATGGAATTTACTTGTTTATGGGATAGTGTTTTATTTTTATTGATAATATCAAGATTTTTTTAATTCTATAATGGTAATTTCAGGTGGCATACCTATTCTACCTGGATAGCCTATATAACCAAATCCTCTGTTGACGTATAGATATTGTTGTTTTTCTTGATACAAGCCAGCCCAATATTTATAACGGTATTGTACAGGGCTCCATTGAAAGTTGCCAATTTTAACTCCAAACTGCATTCCGTGTGTATGTCCAGATAAGGTAAGATCAATATCTTGGTATTTTTTATCAGTGATAATTTTTGTTTGCCAGTGACTTGGGTCATGAGATAATAAAATTTTAAAAGGTAAATTTTTGGTGTTTTCAGCAGTTTTTTCCATATCTCCATGTTTTGAAAAATTACCTGCACCCCAATTTTCTATACCTAATATCCCGATAGATTCGCCTTCTACAGTTAGTTTTTTATTTTCATTTAAAAGCAATTGCCAGCCCAAGTCGTGATGAATTTGTTTTAACATATCTAAATTTTTCTTTTTTTCTAACTCGCTTTTCCAGGTAATGTAATCGCCATAATCGTGGTTTCCTAAAATAGAATAACAGCCCAAAGGCGCATCAACAGTTTTAAAAATATCAAAATAATTTTTCATTTCTGTTGCCTCATTATTAACTAAATCACCTGTAAAGAAAAAAACATCTGGTTTTTCAGAAAGTGCCATTTCTACCCCACCTTTTACAGCTGTTTTGTTCCAAAAACTACCAGAATGGATATCGGAAAGTTGTAAAATTTTTAACCCATCAAAAGAAGAAGGTAAATTACTAGAGTATACTATTTTACGTCTAATTCTATAATCATGAGCTCCGCTGATAATTCCCCAAGTCATCGCTAAAGGCGGCACAACCGATAAGCCTAAACCCAATTTGACTAGAAAGTCAGAACGCGATAATGTAAAACGTTTGTTTTCAGGATTATCAGATTTTGAAATTAAATCTTTAGTTGTATCAATTCCCCATTTTATAAAACGCCATATATCATCTATAAAAAGAAATAATAGAATAATTATCTTTGAAAAATAAGTTGCTATAAATAAACATATAAAAGTTATAAATAAAATTTTACTATTAATAAATCTAAAGCTCAAAAAAGAAAGCAACGTTAATGCTGTTATACACCAATAACTTATACGAATCCATTTTTGAGTAGTAACTGTTTTGACAGCTTGAAAAACATATAAATCTATTAATACTAAAACACTTATGAATATAATGAAGAAAGATAGTCGTCCCATTAAGATTTAATAAATTGAATTTGATTAAGATGAGTAGAAATACGTTTTTTGGCTATTGTATATATGTCACTTTATTTGAAAAAGTATTTTTAAGCGGTGTAACTCATTGATAATAAAAATAAACCTTCCCTATATAACTATAGCATAAAGCCAATAAATAGTCATATCACAAATATATACATATAAAACCAGTTATCAAAAATACTTTTGCAAACTTAAATCAATTGGGTATAGCATTTTATAGTTATAAAATATTTAAATTGGTTTTCAATATCTTAATTTTCTTAATTCCTAACTCCTCATTATTATGAATAAAGTTTATAAAAAAAATAGAATAGCAAGGCAACAAATAGGTATTTTATCTGGACTTGTTTTATTGATAATTGTATTTATTTTTTCACCTTATAATACCTTAAAGTTTTTAGTGACAAATTTTGATTATACCCTATTGCCTCATTTCAATGCGTTCTTAAATAGTATGTGTGTACTAACGCTCCTTTTAGCTTTTAGATCCATAAAAAAAAGGCAAATTAAAAATCATAAGCGCTTCATGAATGCAACATTTATTTTATCGACCTTATTCTTAATAAGTTATATTATTTATCATAGTGGTGCCCAACATGTTATTTTTGGAGATATTGATAAAAATGGGATTTTAAGTTTTGATGAAAAAGCTTTACTATCTTCATATATTAGAGGTATTTATTTATTTATTCTTATAACTCATATACTTTGCTCTATAATTATTATACCCATGGTTTTATATTCTTTTTATTTGGGTTATACCCTTCAAAGAAAATTGCACAAACAAATAGTTAGATGGACTTTTCCAATTTGGCTATACGTTGCTATTTCTGGTGTTACTGTTTACTTATTCATTCGAACGTATTATTAAACAGGTATTAAAATAAACTATAGTATTACTATTTCCGTTCCAATAAAAGCACATTCTCTATGTGTTTGGTATGGGGGAACATATCAATAGCTTGTGTCATCATGACTTTATAATTTTTGGATAATAAAAGTAAATCTCGGGCTTGAGTAGAGGGATTACAACTTACATAAACAATTTTTTGAGGATTTAAAATCAAAATTTGTTCACTTACCGACTTATCCATTCCAACGCGCGGCGGGTCGGTAATAATAATATCAGGTTTACCATATTTATCAAATTCTTCCAATTTTAAAACATCTTTTACATCACCAGCATAAAAACTAACATTGTGAATAGTATTTAGAATTGCATTTTTTTTTGCATCTTCAATAGCATTGGGTAAATATTCTATTCCAATAACTTGACGACAAAATTTAGCTACTGATAAAGCAATTGTTCCAATACCTGTATAAAGATCTAATATATAATCTTGGGGTTTAATATTAGCAAACTCACGTACACATTGATATAAACGTTGAGTTTGACGGCTATTTGTTTGAAAAAAAGATTTGGGACCAATATGAAACTTTAGATCTTCAATATACTCTTCAAGATAACTCGATCCATAATATAAAATTAGAGGTAAATCAGCGTAAGTATCATTTTTCTTAGTATTAATAACATAATATAAAGAAACTACATCTTCTTTGAAAGTTTGTTTAATATAATCTAAAAGTTTGTTTTTCAAAGGACTATCTTCGTAAAACTGAACTATTAACATTAATTTATTGTGGATATTAATGCGTATAGTTAAAGTCCTTAAGAGTCCATTTTGTTCGATAAGATCAAAAAAAGGTAGCTTATTTTGAATCGAGAAATCTCTTATTGCCAAACGAATAGTATTTGAAATAGGACTTTGAAGATAACAAGTATCAAGGTCTAAAACTTTATCAAATCGTTTTGGCAAATGAAGCCCAAGTCCTTCGCGTTGTAAATTCTGTTCACTTTTAATTTCTTGAGCGCTTAACCAGCGTTTCTTAGTAAAAGTAAACTCCAATTTATTACGGTAATAGATTTGTTCTGGGGCTGGTAAAATAGGAAGTGGTTCCGGTAAAGATAAACCGGATAGGCGTTTTAAAGTTTGGGTAACATCAAGCTGTTTATAATACAATTGCCTTTCATAATCAAGGTGCTGCCACTTGCAACCGCCACAAGTACCAAAGTGACTACAAAAAGGTTTAGCATGATAAGGAGAATGTTTAAGATAAGTTTGAATTTTTGCTAACCAAAACTTAGATTTTTTCTTATAAACCAATATATCTAATATATCTTTTGGAATAGCATTATCGACAAAAATAACTTTATTATCAAAACGTCCTATGCCTTTACCATCCTCACTAATATCTGTAATTTCGATATTTGATATAATTTTGCTTGATTGATTTTTTTTCAATAGTTTGAAAATATTATAAATATTTAGAAATAAAAATTTTAGTTTTTGAAATCAATATAGAAGCTCTATTTTTATCTCATTATCAACAAATTAAATCTTCAAAAAAATCCTTTTTTCAAGTGAAGAGACTATATTTATACCTTTTTATATCATCCTAATTTTCTGTGATATCACCAAAGATTTTTTAAATAACCTCTGAAACTTGATCTATAATTCGAGTCTGAATACCCAAAGATTCATCATGAATAAGTTTATAGAGTTGCTCAACAAAAGCCTTGCTAATACCCATTTTTTCTGCTAGTTGAGGTCTATCTTGAAAAATTTGTATCCAACGTTGAGCTTGAAATACAGTCACATTATTTTGCCTTTTATACTCTCCCATTTGATTGACTATTTTAAAACGAGAAGCTAAAGCATCAATAATTTCGTTATCAACAATATCGATTTGTTTTCGTAACTGTTCTAATTTAGTATTAAATTCAGAATCATCTATTTTAGGTTTTTTTATAGCTATTTCGTGCAAAATAATATCTAAAACTTGCGGTGTTATTTGTTGTTTAGCATCGCTCCATGCATTTTCAGGATCGTGGTGGGTTTCTACCATTAAACCATCATAACTATAGTCTATGGCTCTTTGGGATATAGGTAAAATGAGTTCTCTAGTTCCACCAATATGACTTGGATCACAAACCATAGATATGTTCGGAAATTCTGCTCTTAAAGCAATTGGAATTTGCCAAAGCGGTATATTTCTATATTTTGTTTTTTCAAAAGAATTAAAACCTCTATGAATAGCGGCTATTTTATTTAAACCTACTCGATAAAATCTTTCTATGGCGCCTTTCCAGAGCGGAAGTTCTGGATTAATTGGATTTTTTACCATTATAGGAATATCAACTCCTTTTAAGGCATCAGCAATTTCCTGAACGCTAAAGGGATTGACCGTTGTCCTAGCGCCTACCCATAAAACATCTACTCCATATTTTAAACAAAGTTCTACATGCTTAGTATTAGCAACTTCTACAATAATTGGTATATTAAACTCTTTTTTTATGGTCTTTAACCACTTTAATCCTTCTTCACCTACACCTTCAAAACTGCCCGGACGGGTACGCGGTTTCCAAATACCAGCCCTTAGCATAGATATATTTATTTTTTTTAATTCACTTGCTATAGTGCGCAATTGATTTTCAGTTTCTGCGCTACAAGGTCCCGCTATAGCTATAGGAAAATTGCGATTGGCAAAAATTCCCCAATCCTTCATGTGTAAAATATTTTTCATTATCTGAAAAAAACAATTCAATAATCTGTTAGGTTGTAAAAATTTATAGGTATGTCAAAAAGTATTTGGTTTTCAATAAATTATATCTTAATCTTACTGGTTAAAACTATTTTTTATGAATGAAATAATTTAATATTTTTAACTTATTAAGCAATATTTTAACTATAAATTTTGAATCAATAAGTTATATAGATGCAAAATTAGATAAAAAAGTATTTATAGAAAAAATATTCCTACATATTTCAAAAGCTAAAATGTAGTCTGAATATTAGTAATCGTTCGAAATATTTCTGGGAAAAGTTTTACTAATGTACACTTTTTATAATAGTTTAACTATTATATAATTAGAATTAAGTTATTTAACTATTTTCAGAAAAGTTTATAGGAGAGCTAAAGGAAGTTAAAGTATTTATATTGAAGATTAATTTATCTTTTTTTAACATTTAAACTTCTTGATATCAAGAATATAAAAAAAACTTCGCTTTCCATCATATAGATATTTATAAAAAAAATAATGCTTTTGGTTTCTTTTAATCATCAACCAATGCACTTGCTCAATTTATAAATGTGCTGATGCTATGGAAGAGAACATCAATTTTGAAAGTAAATATAAAAAGTTGCTTCGTTTATTTCAAAAAAATATTCTACAACTCTTTTAGACTTTTGCACCATTTGATATAGTAAATATTTGATTATCAGTATTTTATAAATTTATAAAAAATTTAATTACTTGATTATAAAGTAATTATAAAAAAACAGTTTTATGGTTTTTATACTCATAAGTCATTGATAATGTGCATATAAAGGTCTTAAAAAGTATACATTAGTAAAAAACTACTAATCTTGACTATTTCAAAACCAAAGTGCTTACTTAAAAAATCACAAGTTTTATCAGCGAACCTTTTTTATTCTCATGAACTTTAATTTTAGATATTTGAGCTATAAATTTGAGCTATAAAATCATAAGCAATATAAAAATAGTTTATCAAAAGCTTAATGGTCTAAAAGGTCGAGATGGTAGCGTCTAATGATAGCTTTTAAAACTTCCCCGTAAACTGGAGAAGTTGCATAGCCAAGTCCTCCAAGTCTTGTTGAGCCTATTTTATCAGCCCAGGCTTCGTAGTTTTTACCATTAGTAAACAAAGAAGCATAGCGCTGTTCGTGGTTAAGGTACAGAGAATGGTCTCGAAAAGAATGCCATGGGGTTGTGTAACCCTTAAAGCTATCTTTAATTTTACATTTGTATAAGGTAAGTCCGCGTTTACGTATTTTTTTAAACTCTAAAACTTTTATTTTATTAGCTTGATATTCCTTTTCGGTATAATATTCCAAAGTGTAAACGGGTTTAGTTCTATTATTTTTGTCTTTTAATCCAAAGTAATTATTTTCCGTAACTTTTCGACCATACCCTGTTTCTAAAATGGCTTGAGCCAATTTAATAGAAGCAGGAATATGATATTTAGTTTGCTCAATTACGGCGGTTTTTATTTTATTAAGATCGCTAGTATCAGCAAAGAATTGCCAAACATGAGCTTCAGGATTTTGAGGTTTTAAAACCTGCTGAATAAAAAGATCGCTAATTTCACTTGCCATTTTAAGCATACTTTTAGGGTTTAGTTGTTCTATACGCGAAACCCTATTTTCAGTTGTATATTTATAAATGACAGCGGCTTTATTTTGAATAAAAGCCTGATGAGTTGATTCTTCTAAAATTATAGGCTCAAAATGGCTGCCTGATAAAAAATCTTCCATAACCTGATAACGCAGGCTATTTTCAAGAAATTGATCAGAGTTCGAACTTTGAGGTCTAAATATTAAATAGCCCGCCAACAGAAGTAAAGCAGAGCCAATAACCGCTAACCAAAATGTGTTTACTTTAATGATATAATAATTATGTCCTTTAGTAAAAGTAACTGTATGATTCGAATAGCTGAACGCTAGATCTAATTTTTTAAGAACAATTTCATATTTTTTCATTTTTTAATCTAAATTTAAGTTTGTTAAAATAAGAAGAATAATACCTGATGAGTTATGAATTATAAATTATAAAATAAGGTAAAATATTTGTTTAAATTTTAATACAAAAAATACATATGTTGCAAATTTAAACAAAAATATACTATAAAGTATTTAAATTTCACTTTTTATTTAATAAATTTTTAAATAATAAACAAAAAATTAATGAAACGTATATTGACGGGTATTCAAAGTTCTGGTAATCCGCATTTGGGTAATGTATTAGGAGCTATAAAACCGGCTTTAGAATTGGCAAATAGAGATCAATATGAGGCTTTTTTTTTTATTGCTGATTTGCATAGTTTAACCTCTATCAAAGAGGCTAAATTTAGAAAAGATGCTGTTTTAGCAACAGCTGCCGCTTGGTTAGCTTGTGGTTTAGATCCGGAAAAACATATTTTCTACCGCCAGTCTAAAGTAAATGAAGTTTGCGAATTGAACTGGTATTTGAGTTGTTTAACACCTTATCCGATGTTGCTTAATGCCCATTCTTTTAAGGACAAAAAAGAAAAACTATCAGATATTAATGCTGGACTTTTTACGTATCCTGTTTTAATGGCTTCTGATATACTACTTTATGACGCTAATGAAGTACCTGTAGGCAAAGATCAAAAACAGCATTTGGAAATGACTAAAGATATTGCCCAATCTTTTAATCACCATTTTGGTAAAATATTTGTTATTCCCGAAGCCCTCACCGAAGAAAATACAAAAATTGTACCGGGTAGAGATGGGCATAAAATGAGTAAATCATATCAAAATACAATTGATATTTTCAGCTCTGACAAAGCCTTACGCAAACAAATCATGTCTATCAAGACCGATAGTCTAACGATAGAAAGTCCTAAAGACCCAAAAACCTGTACTGTATTTAAATTATATCGTCTACTTGCTGATTCTAAATCTATTGAAGATATAAAAAAGAAGTATCTAAAAGGTAATTATGGTTATGGGGAAGCTAAACAAGCTCTTTTTAACCTTATTTTAGTAAAGTTTAAAAAAGAGCGGAAAATTTTTAATTTTTATCTTAATAATCCGGAAAAATTAGAAATTATTCTTCAAAATGGAGAACGTAAAGCTCAGATAATTGCTCGAAATAAACTTCAACAGATTCGTAAAGTACTTGGTTATGAATAAAATAATTATACAAGGAATAAAGTTTGATGAAAAATCATCTTATCAAAGAGGTCCAGAACTTGCTCCACCTTTGATTCGAAAAGCCTTATATTGTGCTTCTTCAAATATGTTTACAGAAAGTTTAAAATCTATTGACAATTTAAATATTGAGGATAAAGGCGATTTTGAAATATCTGAATATTTTGATATAGAGAAAATAACCGAAAAGCACCTTAATTCAAATACTAAAGTTTTTACTTTAGGCGGAGATCATTCCATAACATTTCCAATAATAAAAGCCTATAATAAAAAATATCCCAAATTGGATATTCTCCATATTGATGCACATTGTGATTTATACAACAATTATGAAGGGGATAAATATTCTCACGCTTGCCCATTTGCTAGAATTATGGAAAATGGGTTTGCTATAAGGTTGGTTCAAGTTGGAATTAGAACTTTAAACACCGATCAGGCCAAACAGGTAGAAAAATATAAAGTCGAAATTCATGAAATGAAAAATTTGGATTTATCTATGCTAGCAAGATTTGAAAATCCATTGTATATTTCTTTGGATATGGATGCATTTGATCCTGCATTTGCCCCCGGAGTTTCGCATCATGAACCCGGAGGATTAACCTCCCGGCAAGTAATTAACTTAATTCAGAGCTTAGATTCTAAAATCATTGGAGCTGACATTGTCGAATATAATCCAAATAGAGACTTTCAAAATATGACCGCTTTTTTAGCTGCAAAAATGATGAAAGAAATACTAGAGAAAATGATATGACAATACCTATAAAAGGTAGTACCACTAGCCTTTTTTCTTAAAACTTACTATCTCAATAAATCTTTTTTCAAATAAAATAATTAAAATATGAGTCAGCAACAGAGAATTATACCAGCTAAAAGTTTGGCGGATTTGTACCAAATACTGGATTCAAGACAAGGGTTAAGTTTTAAAAATGATCATGTTTATATTCCCATTTTTGATTCACTTATTCAAGACCTTCGAGGGCGTATTGAAATAGATGCCAATGTTTATGAGTCCTATTATCTATTTGGGCAAACAGGAACGGGAAAAACAACAGCCCTAACTTTTTTGCCCAATAGATCCATTCGTGATAAGTATCATATTATTCATATAGAACCTATGGCATACATCGGTGAACGTCAAGAAAACGGTCATTTTGCCGATATTTTGATGGCTGTTGCCGAACATATTATACAAGGAAACGAAGAATTAATACTTACGTTTAAAGAAAAACTCCGGTCAAAATATGAAATGCTGAAAGGAGATAAAATTATTACTGAGGAGGGGCTTATTCCTAATATGGATAACTTATTAGCTGTGGGAGTAGAGCTTTTTACCAGATATAAGGCGAACCAAGTATACAGAAAATCGTTTAAAAAAACTTTTGAAATTCGTCCGGATGATATGGTTGAAACGATCAATGAAATTATTGAAATTCAACGAAAAAATTTTAATGCCAAAAATATTTTACTACTTATCGATGGTTGGGAAAAGCTAAATAAAACAGATTTGGTAAAAAAACTATTTGCCGAAAGTCTATCTACTCTCAATAAAATTAAAGCTAAAAAAATTATTCTTTTGCCTATTTATATGCGCTTTGAAGATTTTTTTAGGTACGAGTTTTTTAAAGATTTTAGCTTTGATCTTTCAAAAGGTTCGGAACTTTTTAAAAAAATTATTCAAGTTCGAATTGAACAAGGAGAGGAATTAATAAAAGAAGAGGCTTTGACTGAAGCTGTAACCAAATCAGGAGGTAATATCCGTCAATTGATTAATATTGTTCATGAAGCTGCTTTTTTAGCCATGAGTAAAAAAAGTAAAACGATCTATAAAGATCATATTTGGGATAGCATTTTTAATTTAAAACAAGGTATGCAGGCACGTCTTAGCAAACCCGGTGCCATTTTAAAAGACACTCTAATGAAAGTATATACGCATTCTCAACCTACTTTTACAAAAGAGGAATCCCCTACTTTTATAGATTGTTTGAAAAGTAACCTTGTCATTTATACTAAAAAAAGCAACGGGGATATCCACTACCAATTAAACCCTTATATCAAAGATAATATCGCAGAATATGATGGAAGATTTGCATAAAAAACTCCAAGATTATTTAGGAGAAAAAGAAAGTATTTGGTTAGATGATCTAAAGAATAAATTTGATTCTTTGAGGCTGAATACCTATTTCCTAACCACCGTATATTTTAATTCGGAACGTTTAAAAGTTGGTTTGAAAACCCATATAAGTGAAATTTGCCGTTCAAAAAATATCGAAACGGCTATTTTAAACCCTGCCCAAAAGGATCTAAGCCTTTCTTATTTGGAAAGTAAATATCCGGAAAACAAACTCCTTATTATTACTTTAGAGGGGATCAATATCGGAGATTTGGCTTCTTTTTTGCAGAGTTTTAGAAATCCATTTACGCAAAAAGGCTGGCATTTGCTTTTTCTACTGCCTTTGGAGCATCGAAACTTTTTGACAAAACAGGCTTATGATTATCTTTCGCTTGGTTCTCAAACCGCTTTCAAAGACCAAAAAGCCCTCTACGACCAAAATACCGACTACGCCGGTATCCCCCAAAACGTTCAAGATTTTGAAACCCTTAAAGCCGATATTCTCCTTTTGGAAAAAGATAAGAAAAGCAACTTAGAGACGCTTTTTGAAAAATACCATAGCATTTTAGACATAACCTTAGCCCTTGGCGCTTGGGCAGATATGGAACTCTATGCCCGTAGGCTTTTTCGTTTAGCCCAAGGCAGGGAACATTTTTACGAAACCTCAGCTGTTCATTATGAAGCTATAAGTAAACAACAAAGAGGTTTTTTCAAAGAGGCTTTAGCTTTACATAAAAAAACGGAAAAGGGTTTAAAAAAAACCAATGATAAAGGAAATTTAGCGACTTGTTATGGCAATCAGGCATTAATTTTAAAGGGCCTTGGTCGCTTGGAGAAGGCTTTGGCTTTGCATAAAAAAGAGGAAGCTATAAATAAAGAACTGGGCAATTGGGAGGGCTTGGCTCGGACTTATGGCAATCAGGCTGGTATTCTATTTTCTTGGGGTCGCTTGGAGAAGGCTTTGGCTTTGCATAAAAAAGAGGAAGCTATAAATAAAGAACTGGGCAATCGGGAGGGCTTGGCTCGGACTTATGGCAATCAGGCTTATATTCTGTACGCTTGGGATCGTTTGGAGGAGGCTTTGGCTTTGCATAAAAAAGGAGAAAGTATTTGTAAAGAACTGGGCAATCGGGAGGGCTTGGCTATTAGTTATGGCAATCAGGCATTAATTTTGAAGGCTTGGGGTCGCTTAGACGAGGCATTGGCTTTGCATAAAAAAGGAGAAAGTATTTGTAAAGAACTGGGCAATCGGGAGGGCTTGGCTGCTAGTTATGGCAATCAGGCTACAATTCTTCAACGCTGGGGTCGTTTGGAGGAGGCTTTGGCTTTGCATAAAAAAGTAGAAAGTATTTGTAAAGAACTGGGCAATCGGGAGGGCTTGGCTATTAGTTATGGCAATCAGGCATTAATTTTGAAGGCTTGGGGTCGCTTAGACGAGGCATTGGCTTTGCATAAAAAAGGAGAAAGTATTTGTAAAGAACTGGGCAATCGGTCGGGCTTGGCTGCTAGTTATGGCAATCAGGCTACAATTCTTCAACGCTGGGGTCGTTTGGAGGAGGCTTTGGCATTGCATAAAAAAGAGGAAAGTATCTATAAAGAACTGGGCAATCGGGAGGGCTTGGCTATTAGTTATGGCAATCAGGCATTAATTTTACAGGCTTGGGGTCGTTTGGAGGAGGCTTTGGCCTTGCATAAAAAAGAAGAAAGCATTTATAAAGAACTGGGTAATTCGGCTGGTTTGGCACCTAGTTATGGCAATCAGGCATTAATTTTTTTAGATTGGGGTCGTTTGGAAGAGGCTTTGGCATTGCATAAAAAAGAAGAAAGTATTTATAAAAAATTGGGCGATAAGGATGGCTTATCCATTAGTTATGCGAATCAAGCTCTGGTCTTAAAAAAATTAAATCGCCTTTCAGAAGCTAAAAAATCTATTGCTAAAGCTGTAGGGCTGGCAAGAGAGTTAAAGTTAGGGAATCTGAAGCAGTATTTGGAAACAGAAAAAGAAATTACGAATTAGGATAAATTTTTAGAGCTTTTCTATATGGTTGATTTTAATAAAGAAGATATTTTTTTGGATAGATGCCAGAATTTATTCCAAAACAAAAATATGCTGCAAGAGACACGCCCTTCGGCTGTCCAACATTACCATTCTATTTCGAGTTTTAAAGAAAAAGCCAAAATATGCGCTGTTTCGCTCATGATTTTTAAAGATGGCAATACATGGAAACTCGTATTTATGCAAAGACCCGACTATGACGGGGTGCATGGGGGGCAAATTTGTTTTCCGGGTGGTAAAAAAGAAGACTATGAGAATTTGTTGGAAGAGACAGCCATTCGCGAAACCTTAGAAGAAGTCGGCGTGTCTATCAAGACAAGCCATATTTTGGGAGGCTTATCGGAGTTGTATATAATGGTTAGCAATGCTTTGGTTTATCCTTTTGTGGCTTACTTGCCCAATAGACCTGTTTATACACTTGAAAAAAAAGAGGTTAGAAAAATCATAGAAATAGACATTAATTGGCTTTTAGAACCTAAAAATAAAAATCTTAAAACCTATACGTATAAGCAAATGGCGTATAAAATGCCTGTTTTTTGTTTTGAAAACCACGAAATTTGGGGGGCAACGGCTTTAATATTAGAACAGTTTTTGAATATTTGGAAAATACTCTAAAAACGTAAGTATTAATTTTGTAAATCAATTTAAAAAATTAGTTATTGGGTTTTTAACTATAATCATAAGGATTTTCTTATAAAAACTCTAAATATTTGATTTTCAAAATATTTAGAATTTAAAGGTTCTATATAAACTTTAAATTCTATTTTATAAAAATTTTTCTATCAATAAATTAGTTAAGATATCTTTAAGCCAACTAAATGCATAAATCAACTATATTGAAAACTTATAAAAATCCTTTTTTCAAATAGAATAACTAAAATATGGCTAGTGTAAATATAAGAGTTATTTGCCTAGCAGCTATAAAGCTAGTGCCACTTACAGCGATTTTTATGCCGCATATGAAAAAGTGATCGACACCGGTAGCCATAATAGTATAGGCAAACAATCCGGGCAAACCAATCATGTAGAGCATTGGAATAATACGCTAAAACAACGCATAGGAAGATTTGTAAGAAAGACACTTTCTTTTTCTAAATCCGAAGATAACCACTTTTGGTTCACTCTTGACTTTATTGTTAATTATAACATATCACTCAAATATTGACATTACCTTTTGTGATTAGCCTATGCGTTATTTTCAGTTTTCTTCTCTTTTAACTATTGGGAGTATCTATATTTTGATTTTGTTGGGGGGAATAGTTCGGAGTACGGGTTCGGGTATGGGTTGCCCTGATTGGCCCAAGTGTTTTGGAAAATGGATACCTCCTAGCCAAGTTTCTGAATTACCTGCTGATTATAAAACTCGTTTTAAAGTAGCTGGTAAGGAAATTGCTAATTTTAATGCTTTTAAAACTTGGGTTGAATATGTGAACCGTCTTGTTGGGGTCTTAATTGGCTTTTTTATCTTTTTAACTTTTCTTTTTTCTTGGCATTTTTGGAAAAAAAATAAAAAAGTTATTGCTTTAAGTTTTTTAAATTTTATTTTAGTTGGCTTCCAAGGTTGGTTGGGGTCAGTGGTCGTTTCTACAGATTTAGCGCCTATAGTTGTTACTCTTCATATGCTTGTAGCTGTACTAATTGTTGCTATATTATTGTATACCTATGCCTGTTCAAAACTTCATACCTACAAACCTACTTATGCTCCTATTTTAAAACGATATCTTTATATTAACCTCATTTTTATCCTTTTCCAAATTATTTTAGGTACTCAAATTCGTGAATCTATAGACCAAATTGCTTTACATTTGGGCCAAAATAATCGTCATCTGTGGATTGACCAACTAGGAATAACTTTTTATGCACATCGTTCTTTTTCAATACTTCTTTTTTTGAGCATTGCCCTAATGGTCTGGCATATTTTGAAAAACGAAAAACTAAAACAATTTAAAATACTGGCAATAAGCATTTTATTTATAACGTTTGCCGAACTTATTTTGGGTACACTTATGGTCTATTGGGCAATACCTGCTTTTGCTCAGCCTTTGCATTTGTTAGGTGCTATACTTATTTTTAGTATAGAATTTTGGCTATATAGCACAATTATACATCACAAGTTAAATCAATCTGAAAAGTGAATTATCTGAAATTATTATAGCTTTGCTGTTAAAAATAAAAAGAGTATATTTTCTCATTTTGATAGTTATATCATTTGAAAAAAGATTTTATATAGTTTTTTAAAAAACTATATAAAAGATCAGTAAGTTTCCCTACTGATCTTAAAAATAATAAATTTATCTTAACGTAAAAAAAGTAGTTCTCTATATTTTGGTAAAGGCCATTGCGAATCATCTACTAAAAGTTCAAGTTTATCTATACTCTCCCTGATATTATCAAAATATTTTCCTTTAACTATATCAGCATATGCAACAGCTTTTTCTCTTATGTTTTTAATTTCATTTATTTTTTTATTATCATCAGTCATTTGGTTAACTAAATTATATACAGTATTAATATGCTTAGAAATAGTATCAGCAAGGCGCTCTATATTTTCATTTTCTATACCTAACTGCTTAGACATTTGAATGTTATTAAGTATTTCATTCTGGTATTTAATAGTTACAGGTAGAATAGTATTTAAAGCTAATTCACTAATAACATCGGCTTCTATCTGAATTTTCATAAGATATTTTTCTAACATAACTTCATGTCTAGCGAAAATCTCAGATTTATTTAATACCTTAAATTTTTCGAATAAGGCTATATTCTTGTCTTTCAAATAAGAATCAAGGGCACGAGGTGTATCTTTAATATTTTCCAAATTTCGTTTTTTTGCTTCTTCTACCCATTCATTTCCATAGCCGTCACCTTCAAAAAGTATATTTTTTGAAGATTTTATATATTCTCTTAAAATATTAACTATGGCTACTTCTTTCTTTTGACCTTCTTCGATTAGTATGTCTACTTTTTCTTTAAAATCTGTGAGTTGGTTAGCCACAATAAGATTAAGAATAGTCATTGGTAAGGCATTATTGGCCGAGGCACCAACTGCTCGAAACTCAAATTTATTCCCTGTAAAAGCAAAAGGAGAAGTTCTATTTCTATCTGTATTATCAAGAAGTATAGATGGTATTTTATCAATACCCAGCTTCATATATAAATTATCTCCTTTATCAATAATAGTGTCTTCATTTTTTTCTAACTGTTTTAATATTTCTGTAAGTTTAGAACCAATAAAGACAGAAATAATTGCCGGAGGCGCTTCATTAGCACCCAAGCGATGATCATTTCCTGAAGATGCAATACTGGCTCTTAACAAAGATGAATAATCATGGACAGCTTTTATAGTATTGATAAAAAAGGTTAAAAATTGAAGATTAACCTTAGCTTTACTACTTGGAGATAGTAGATTCACACCAGTATTTGTTTGTAACGACCAATTATTATGTTTACCATTTCCATTTAAACGAGCAAAAGGTTTTTCATGAAAAAGAACTCTAAAATTATGACGAGTAGAGACCTTTTTCATAATATCCATTAAAATTAAATTATGGTCGGCGGCGGTATTTGTTTCTTCAAAAATTGGAGCAATCTCAAATTGACCCGGAGCAACCTCATTATGCCGAGTTTTAATTGGAATTCCAATTTTATATGCTTCTACCTCTAGATCTTGTAAATAACTTTGAACTCGAGAGGTAATTGTGCCAAAATAATGATCGTCTAGCTGTTGTCCTTTAGCTGGTTTGTTTCCAAAAAGAGTGCGCCCTGATAAGACTAAATCAGGACGAGCATTAAATAAGACCCTATCAATTAAGAAAAATTCTTGCTCCCATCCCAAGGTAGGTTGTACATTAGTTACATTTTTGTCAAAATAGTGACATACTTCGCTAGCAATTTTGCCTAACCTATTTAATGATTTTAATAAGGGCCCTTTATTGTCTAAGTATTCGCCTGTATAAGATACAAAAATAGTTGGGATACATAATGTTTTTCCATTTCCACTTTCCATTAAAAAAGGATTAGAGGTTGGATCCCAAACTGTATATCCTCGTGCTTCAAATGTATTTCTTAATCCACCAGAGGGAAATGAAGATGCATCAGGCTCTTGGCGTATTAAAACATTACCTTTAAATTCTTCTATAACAGTTCCGTCACTTTTGAGATCAAAAAAAGCATCATGTTTTTCAGCAGTTGTATCAGTTAAAGGTTGGAACCAGTGCGTATAGTGTGTTGCACCTTCATCGATAGCCCAGTTTTTCATAGCTGTTGCAATAGAATCAGCTAGTTGAGGCGTTATATCTTGCCCTTTGTTAAGAGCTTCCCTAAACTCTTTATAGTTACTAGGCGACAATAAAGTTTTCATTTTCTTCAAAGTAAAAGCATTTTTGCCAAAATACTTTGAAATTTTTTTTGAAGGTATTTCAACATTTATAGGTTGTCGTCCATTTAAAGTCGCTAAGATATCTGTTCTTAAATTTCCCATTGGAATATTATACGTGTAAAATGTAAATATATATAGTTTGAATATAAAAGATTCTAAACCCTAAAAATAACAAAAAAACAATTAAAATTTATTTTTTCATTATTTTTAAACCCATTTATTTTAAAAAAACCGAAAAATATTTATTTTTATGTAGACAATTAAGGAAAGATATTTATCTTTTATATTTATTAAATTTCTAATTTAATAATGTAGATAGGGGAATAGAATCTTGAGTTATTCTTTTAGGCTTGATGATATAAATGTGTTTTAAGCTACTAAAGTCTTCGGTAAGTTTTATTTCTACCTCTTGAAAATTTTTATGTTTAGCCACTTTTGCTTTTTCTATACTACCAATTAGTATATTAGGTGGAAAAATAGCATTGTAGCCAGAAGTTACAACAGAATCTCCTTTTTTAAGGTTTACATGCTTAGGAACATATTGTAGATTGCTTCTATTTACTTTATTATTTTGCCAATTGACCACGCATATTGTGCCTGTGCGTTTGATTTCAGAAGCAATTGGCATGTTAGGATGAAGTAATGAATAAGCAACACTATAATGAGTCGATACGGTTTTTATTTTACCTACTATTCCTTTATTTATAATACCCATATTTTTTCTTATACCATCAGCAGACCCTTTATCTAAAGTGATATAGTTAGAGGATAAATGAATTGTATTATTAATAACACGACTTGAAATTAAATTAAAATTTGTATCGGATAACATCTTTCTACTAAGAGAGCTTAGAATAGGTTGACTATCTATTATTGATACGGATAATTTATTTTTAAGTATTGCCTCTCTTAATTTTCTATTATCTTTTATGAGTAATCGGTTTTGGCCTCTTATATTCAAAAAAGAAACTAATGAATTTGATAAATCATAAATATATCCCGAAAAAGTATTTGCTGAAGTTAAGATAACAATATTTTTATATTGATTTTGTTTTGAAATTAGATTAAAAGCCAGCAATTCCAAAGCAATAAAGAGAAAGAATAAGAAGTTGTTTTTTAGAAAGAGCAGTAGACTCATAGCTAAAATATGTTTTATAAAGTGATAACATAAAATTTATGAATTGTATTTTTCATACAAATATATTGAACTATTTTTAATGCGTACCAAAAGCTGAACAATCCATAAAGCCAATAAAAACCATCCTATAATAGCAGGATAAAATACTAAGCGCATACTATTATCCAAATCATATGAATTAAAACCCGGATTACCACCATTACCAGGATGCAAAGAATCACTAAGACGAGGTAAAATAAATACTAAAGGTATAAAAATGGCGTAACTAAAAATATTAAATACTGCTGTGATTTTATTACGCTGGTTTTCATTATTAAAAGATTTTCTTAATAGCGCATAACCTAAATAAATTAGTATTCCAATAGCTGAAGCATTTTGCTTAGGGTCATTGCTCCAAAAAGCACCCCAAGTAAATTTTGCCCACAACATACCTGATAACAAACCTAAAAAGCCAAAAAATAGAGCAACATAAACAAACTCAGAAGCATAAATATCATGTTTGAGATTATTTGTTTTTAGATATTTAAAAGAATAAAAAGTAGAAATTGCTAGCAAAAGAACCATAACAAACCACATAGGCACATGAAAATACAAGTTTCTAATGGTTTCATTAAGAATATTAAGACGAGGAACAGGGAAAATAAAACCCGCTAAAATTGTGTAAATCAATAAAATTATACAAGATATTTTCCACCATACTAATATTCTATAATTGCTATTCATGAACTTATAATCTTATAAATAGAAAAAATACCACCCAGCCCAAAATTAAAAATCTTATGTTTACCCAAGTTGGTCAAAAGGGCTGAATTTAGAAAACATAAGGATAAGGAGAAACAAATTAGAAAAGGTACACCGGATATTTAATGTTTTTTCTCATCCTTTGTAAATCTCTTCAAAATCCTTTTTTCAAGTGAAGTGATTGTAATAACATTATCAACTTTCACAAATATAAGTAAAGATAAGCAGTGTGCCAAATTATATAGGTGTAGGTATTTTAAAATTTAGATTTTCACGTCTATACCAAAGAACATAAAAAAGCTATCATTCTATAAAAACTACTTAGCGAAGGTATTTTAGTTTTTATTACGATCAAAAAAGTAAAAAATTAACTCATATTTATGCTATTTTTTGTTCTGTCTATTTTTCTGATTAATCCTGATAAAACTTTTCCTGGTCCGCATTCAACAAAATTGTTTACACCATCATTTAACATGTTTTTAATAATTTGCGTCCAGCGGACTGGAGCTGTTAATTGTTTAATAAGATTTTGAGCGATAACGCCCGGATCACAATAAGGTAAAGCATCAACATTTTGATATACAGGACAAAAAGGTTTTGAAAAAGTTGTTTTTGATACAGCTATTTCAAGTTCTTGTTGCGCTTGTTCCATTAAAGGGGAATGAAAAGCACCTGCTACAGATAAAGGAACAACTCTTCTGGCACCTGCATTTTTTAAATTAGTCTGAACTTTTTCTATACCTTTAAAAGTACCTGAAATTACAATTTGTCCAGGACAGTTATAATTAGCTGCTACTACAATTTCTCCACTTTCTTTACAAATTTTATCTACTAATTCATCTTCTAGTCCTAAAACAGCTGCCATAGTAGAAGGATTATCATCACATGCTTTTTGCATAGCTTTAGCCCGTGCATGTACCAACTTCAATCCATCTTCAAAAGTTAAACAACCAGCAACCGTCAAGGCCGAAAATTCCCCTAAAGAATGTCCAGCCATCATTTGAGGCTTTATATTTCCTTCTTTTTTGGCTCTAATAACAGAATGAATGAAAATAGCAGGTTGGGTGATATGGGTTTGGCTTAATATTTCTTTTGAACCTGAAAACATAATATCAGATATGTTAAAACCTAATATTTTATTGGCTTTGTCAAAAAGTTCTCTACTCTGAATATTTTCATATAAAGCCTGTCCCATACCTGGAAACTGAGAACCTTGTCCTGGAAATAGATATGCTTGCATTTGTTTAAGCGCTATTAAAAACTAAAACATAAAAATAAAATTATAACTGCTTGATTAGTACTTCTCCAAAATATCATAAGTTACTCATTATCAATTTATAAAAATAGAGTTTTTATAAATTAACCCTTCAAAAAAACCCTTTTTCAAGTGAAATGATTATACCTTATTGAGTATATTTATACCTTTTCTTTACAATAATTCTCAATTATAGATTGCTAGTTTTATGGAAAAATAAAAAAAAGACTATAATAAGGTTATTATTTTATAATTTAAAAAAAATAGAAGAAATAATGATCGTCAGCAATGTTTTCAGCATTTAGTTTATTTTGCTTAATTTTTTACTCTATAGCCGTGTTATTTTTATCTCGGAACTATTTATTTTCATTATAAATGAGTTAAGCTAACTAAAGATCCTTTTTCAAATGACTTAACCAACCTGAGTTCAACTTAATATTTTAAATTAATAATTCCAGATAGCATTCTATTTTCTTACTAATCTTATTTTCGATACTTATTGCATACGCTTTTTTATCTAAAAAGCCATCTACTTAACTATGGATTTGATAAAAGTATACATATTGTATATTTTCATGATTTATAATTATTAATTCGTAATTATTGAGCTATGAAAAGATATGTATCTTTTGGAAGTTTAAGTTTTTACTAATACTTTTACATTTTTCTTATATATAGGCTATATTTTAAAACCTAAATTATTCATTTATAATTTATTATCTTTAAATTTATCCATTTTTAAATGAAATATATTAACCTATTTATTATCAATATTTTTATATGTTTATGTTGGATAATTTGGACACCTGATACCTACGGGCAAGAAACAGTAGATTATGCCTATCCAAAAGAATATACTATAGCTGAAATTTCTGTTAGAGGTGCGAAATATTTAGATGCTAATGCCATAACTTCTATTTCTGGTCTTAAAGTTGGGGATATTATTAAAGTACCAAGCGACGAAATTAGTCAAGCAATCCGCAATTTATGGAAACAAGGAATTTTAGGCGATATCAAAATTAATATTCTTAATATTGTAGGAGGCGATATTTTTATAGAAATAGAGGTTAAGGAACGACCACGTTTATCAGATTATCGGATTTCTGGCGTTAGGAAAGGTCAAATTACAACTTTAAATGATAAAGTTGGTATACTTAGGGGAAGAATAATTAGCAACAGCCTTATTCAAAATGCTAAAAATTCTATAAAAATTCATTACAAAGATAAAGGTTATAAAAATATAGAGGTATTTACTCAAGTTGAAAATGATACTTTTCACAAAAATCATAATATCTTAAACATTAGAGTTAAGAAAAATCAAAAAGTCAGAATTAAAGATATACATATAGAAGGTATTTCGGCTTTTAAAAAGTCTAAAATTTTAAAACAGCTCAAAAAAACCAAACAGAAAAAATTTACTAAACTCTTTAAACCTTCTCGCTTTATTCGTTACGAATATTGGAATGACAAAGATAATTTAATTACTTTTTATAAAAATAAAGGTTATAGAGATGCTAAAATTGTTGAAGATACCATAATAGACATTAGTAATAATCGGGTTTCTATTCATATGAAAATTGAGGAAGGCAATCGTTTTTATTATGGTAATATTACTTGGACTGGTAATTTTACTTATGATGACAAAACCTTAAACACGATATTTGGCATTAAACGTGGAGACATCTACAATCCTAAAGAATTGGAAAAACGCCTTACTTTTAACCCAAGTAATGCAGATGTTACTTCTATTTATATGGATAATGGTTATTTATTCTTTAGTCTTAGTCCTATAGAAAAAAATGTAAGAGGTGATACAATAGACTTAGAACTAAGAGTTTATGAAGGAGAACAAGCTAATATTAATACTGTTTTTGTCAATGGAAATACCCGCACAAATGATCATGTAATTTACAGAGAGTTACGAACTTATCCGGGTTATAAATTTAGTCGTTCTAATCTTATTCGGACGCAACGAGAATTGGCAACTTTAGGTTATTTTGACCCTGAAGCCATAGATATTCAACCTCAACCAAATCCGGCTACAGGTACTGTAGATATTCAGTATGGTTTATCTGAAAAGTCTAATGACCAGTTAGAACTTTCGGCAGGATGGGGTGGACAACTTGGCTTTATTGGCACTGTTGGGGTATCATTTAATAACTTTTCATCTAAAAAATTATTCAAGTTCAGAGAACATGGTATTTTACCTACAGGAGATGGACAAAAAATAAGTTTGCGTATTCAAGCTAATGGGAGACGTTATCAAAATTATTCTATATCTTTTACAGAACCTTGGTTAGGCGGCAATAAACCCAATAATTTTAATATTAGCCTAAACTATACCAATAACCGAAGTTTTGACAATGGTTTTACAAGACCAGAAACAGGACGTTTGGATATTATTAGTTTTTCGCTTGGACTTGCTAAGCGCCTTACCAAACCCGATGACTTCTTTTCTTTAAGCAATTCTTTGAGCTACAGTTTTTACAACTTAACTAATTTTAGAGGTTTCGGCTTAATTGGTTTTGGTGACTTTAGCAATGGAAATTACCATAATTTTAACCTTGTAAGTATCTTATCCCGAAATAGTGTCGATAATTTTACTTTTCCTCGTCAAGGTTCATCACTATCTTTACAAGCAACCTTAACACCTCCTTATTCCTTATTTGAAAATACTGTTTATGCCGAATCTACTGATCAAGAACGTTTTAGATTTGTAGAATATGCCAAATTCCTTTTTGATAGTTTTTGGTATTTGAATATAGTTGATAAGTTAGTTCTAAATGTCCGTTTTCATACCGGCTTGATTACCCCATATTCTATAGCAAAAGGTATAGGCCCTTTTGAACGTTTTCAACTTGGTGGTGATGGCTTAACTCAAAATAACTTTTTTATCGGTACTGATGTCATTGGCTTGAGAGGTTATTCAAATAATTCTATAATTCCTATAGATGAAGAAACTCAAAATCAAATAGGTGGTGTAGCCTTTGCAAAATATGTTTTGGAGTTGCGCTACCCTGTTACCCTTAGTCCATCAGCTACTATTTATGTGCTTTCTTTTGTCGAAGCAGGTAATAACTGGAGTCAATTAGACCAAATTAACCCTTTTAATCTTTACCGTTCTGCTGGTATTGGAGCACGGTTTTTATTACCTGCTTTTGGCTTATTAGGGATAGATTTTGCCAGAGGATTTAATGAAGTTATAGGAAATCCAGAAGCAAATAAGCCTCAATTGCATTTTACTATCGGACAGACAATTAGGTAAACAAAAAAATTATAATCTTTGAAAAGTTGTTTTTTACCAATTCCTTAATTATTGTAAGGAAATATTATGAGGAAAAACAAAGTAATATTTTTCTTTTATTTTCAATAAATCTTTAATATGTTGAAAATCATCTACTTTCTCAAAAGGTAGAAAGCTATTTTTCCCGTTTTGGATAAAAATCTGATCTTCTTTTTTAGTATAAAAAGTATTCCTAATCTTACCAGTTTGATAAAAATAGTTTGATTCTTCGGTGGAAATAACATATTGCTTCATAATTTCTTTACTATAGGCTTCTATAAATATTTTTTCAAAAGGACGATTGGAAAAAATACATTTAAAACACTTTCTGTATAAAAGCTGTTGTGTCAGAGTTTTTAAACAAAAATCTGAATGTTGCAAATTGGTTTTTATCATTGTCCATATATCGTAATCATCTAATTGAATATATAGATCTATAAGGTATTTAGATTTTTGATAATCAAGAAAATAATTATTTTGAATAGCTGTATTTTGAAGGAAAAAAGCTAAGGATTTATCAACATGAACAGGTATTTTATTAATAAGAAGATACCGGAGTCTTAACATGGTTTTTTTTAATAAATTTTCAACAGCAATATTGGTTTTATGATAATAAACCTGCCAGTACATCAAGCGACGGGCATTAAGAAAATGCTCTAAAGTATACTTACTTTTTTCTTCTATAACCAGTCTTTCTTGAATTACATTTAGGGTCAAAAGGAGTCTATGGATACCAAATTTTCCTTCTTTGACATTTGTAAAATAACAATCGCGGGCTAAATAATCCAGTCTATCCATATCAAATTGTCCGGAGACTAATTGGTGAAAGAAATAACGAGGATATTTATTTTCAAAAATTGAAATAGCTAAATCAAGCTTATAATCGTATTTCTGATTTAGGATCCGCATCATAGCCAAAGAGATTTGTTCATGACTTATGTTAGGTAATATGATTTTTTCTAAAGTATGTGAAAAAGGGCTATGTCCAATGTCATGTAATAAAATAGCTATAAGACTAGCTTGGCATTCATCAGAGTTAATTTTTACACCTTTTTTTCTTAAATAATCAAGCGCTGTTTGCATAAGATGCATAGCACCTAAAGCATGCGCAAAACGGGTATGAGTAGCATTGGGATAAATATAGTCCACTAAACCAAGCTGTTTAATACGTCGAAGTCTTTGAAAAAAATTAGAATTAATAAGTTTTAGAATAAAATCATCTTTAATAATTATAAAACTATGTACAGGATCATTGATTATTTTCATAATAAGAAAATATAGAATGAAATTAGGAAATCAAAAATAGTTTTTAAACTTTAAAATAGTATAAATCAATTTTTTATATTTAACTTTTTAGAGTAGATATAACTAAAACAGAATTTCTTTATATAAATTAAAAACAATACTTAGATGTTCCCATTTACTCTATCATATAATTTTATAACTGTATAATTTTCTTAATTCCTAATTTATTGTAATTAAAATATTAGTTTTAAAATAAAGATTATATGTATATTACCGTTTACTTTGTAAACTGATAAAACAAGAGATAATTTTTTGATTATTTCTTATAGAAAAAACCAAAAAGCCGTATAAATCCATTTATTATAAATAAAAAGTTTATTAAATCTGCTTTCTTGCTGTCTAATTATAGTTTGACAAGTAAAAAGATAATAATATTAATCCCCAGTTTAACTTATTATAATTATGTTAAAAAATATATTTTTTGTTGCATTATTCTTTATTACTTTAACATCTTACGCTCAAGATTGGAAAGAATATTATAATAAAGGAAAACAGGCTCTTGAGCATAAGCAATATAAACAAGGTTTTGATTATTTGACTAAAGCTCGTTTTGAGGTTGAAAAAGAATTTGGTACAAATCATGAAAATTATATAAAAGTTATAGAAACTTTGGCTAAAGGTTATGATGAAGGTCATCATTATGAAAATGCTGTATCTCTATACCTTACTATTTCGAAATACTATAAAGAGAAACAAGAAACTAATACTTTAAAATATGGACAGCTTTATGTAACTATAGGCAGTTTATATCAAAAACAGGTTCGTTATAAAAGTGCTGCTAATTATATAAAAGCTGGTATTGATATAATTCAAAAAGTTAAAGGGCAGCAATCTAAAGAATATATCCATGCTTATGTCAAATATATTAATCTCTATTTATTAAATGGATTAAATGCAAAAGCTGAAGAACATATTAATAAAGTCCTTCCAATAGCTATGAATATTTTAGGTACAAAACACGAAACCTATATTGACCTTCTCCATAAACAGTCAAAAGTTTATCAAGAACGTAAGAATTATAAGTTAGAAATTGAAAGTCTTAATAAATATATAAATGCATGTAAATCTATAAAAAAACCTATAAATGAATATAATAGAGCTTATTTAGATTTGGCTTTAGCTCATCAAGTATTGAAAAATAAAGATAAATTATCAGAAAACTATAAAATTTATCTAGGCAACCAAAAAATGATTTATGGAGAAGCCAATTCAACTTACCTTGAAGATTTAGACAATGCAATATTTATTTTTGATTCTAATGGGTTAAAAAAAGAATCTGTAAAATTTATTGAAGATCGTTTAAAAATCGAATATGCTTCAACTTCTGAAAGAAAATATAACCGAATTATTAGTCTTTTAATAACTTTAGCTGAACAACAAGAATATATGAATCAATATGATTTGGCATTCACGAATATTAAAAAAGCTGAAAAAATAGCTGATGATCAAATAGAAGTTAGTGATATTCAATATATTGCTAGTCGTGATGCTCTTGCTTCCTATTATATTAAAAAAGGAAATGTAGAAAAATCAATTGAAAGTCTAAAGACAACTTTGAAAGTTATAGAAAAAAGATATAATAATTATCATCTTTCTTATGGGGAATATTTATTAAAAATTAGTAATTATTATCTTGATAACCAACAACTAGATAGTGCAAAATATTACGCGGGGAAAACAAAACTACTTTATGAACAACAACATAAAAAAAGTCACTATATATATGGTAATGCATTAACCATATTAGGCAAAATTGCTATTATAAATAAGGACCTTGAACTATCTAAAAAAATAATTACCAATGTGAGTACTAATTATTTATCTTATTATGGTTCAAGAAGCAGTCAATACGTAGGTGCAATTGAGTGGCTAGCCGATATAGAACTTAAGTTAGATAATCGTTCAATGGCTACTCAGCTTTATACCCAAGCCCTTACGATATGTTCTCGTTTAGAAGGAACTTCAAGCAAACAATACAAACGCATATCAGAAAAGATGAAAGCCCTAAAACAGTGATGTAAATCTGGTTTATATAAATATAATATTATTAGACTCTATGTACTAATTTTTTTGCATAAGATAAAAAATGCGAAAAAATAAGTTATTAAAAATCAAATATTTAAAAATATTTAAAATTTTACAACATAGAGTCTACCCACCTAACTTTAATAATAACTTAATTTGGAATATAGGGCATATTTTGGTTACTCAACAACTTTTGTGCTATAGGAAAATCTAATCTTCCTTGTTATGTAAATGAAAATTGGATTAATAAATATAAAATAGGTGCCAAAACCAAAAAGGACTCAAAGAAAAAAAATATTAATCTAAAATTAATTTAAAAATTATGGAAAATACTCAATTTAGTCAACTGAATCTCGATAAACTATACACTTATGCCGATTATTTAACTTGGAAATTCGAAGAGCGAGTCGAACTAATTAAGGGTAAAGTTTTTAAGATGGCAGCGCCATTAAAGCAACACCAATTATATTCCTCAGCACTCAACGGTGTGCTATTTCAAAATTTTGAAAATAAACCTTGTAAAATTTATGCGGCGCCTTTTGATGTTCGGTTACCTATTCCAAAAGGAGATAAGCTGTATACTGTTGTTCAACCTGACTTATGCCTAATTTGCGATGAAAGTAAAACAGATAATAAGGGTGCTATCGGTGCCCCTGATTTAATAATAGAAATTTTATCTCCAAGTACCTCAAAAATAGATACTTATCATAAATTTAATCTTTATGAAGAAGCTAAAGTAAAAGAATATTGGATAGTCCGTCCTGAAGAGAAAAGTATATCCATTTTTTATTTGAATAAAGAGGATAAATATATTGGATTGCAACCACTTATTGAAAGTGATAAGATAAAATCAATTTTATTCCCAGATCTTCAATTTGATTTAAAAAGAATTTTTAATTATTAATTCAATATTCTCATGTCTAATTTTGCTGTTTTTAGAGTTGAAAAACGAAAATCTTTTGGGGCTTTAGAAACTCATATTGATAGACAAACAGTGGCTGGAAGTACTCAAAAATTTTAAGTTCACAACTTATGAAAACTATACCTTTTTAAATATCTTGAATTACTTGGTTTCTAATATCTTAATTTAAAAAAATAATATATAGTATTTAAGTATAAAATAAAATTATGAATCATAGAGTATTATCTATCAATTATTTTTTTCTTTTATTTATTTTTTATTCTCTTTTCATCAGTTCTTGTCAGCCTAAATCTAATAAAAAGACCGATACTACTATTGACGAAGATCTTAAACAAACTATTGATAAATCACCTAGAGACTTGGCTATTGAGGCTAGTAATTTAGCTATTAACTATATTAAATCTAAAGAATATGAAAAAGCTATAGCTGAATTTGATAAAGCTATACAAATTGATTCTCAATATTCTGTAGCTTATTTTGATAAAGGAAATCTTTATCTTAATTTAAAGAAATATGAAAAAGCTATAGTCGAATTTGATAAAGCTACACAGATTGATTCTCAATATTCTGACATTTATTTTAGAAAAGGGCTTGCTTATTTTTATTTAAAGAAACATAAACAAGCAATTTTTAATTTTACTAAAGTTATAGGAATTGATTCTAATTATGTTAATGTTTATTATTACCGAGGGCTTGCTTATGCTAATTTAAAAGAGTATAAACAAGCAATTTTTAATTTTACTATAGCTATAAAAGAAGATCCTAAATTTGCACTTGCTCATTCAAATAGAGGAGTTGTATATGTTCATTTACAGAAGTTTGAAAAAGCCTTATTGGATTTTTCTGAAGCTATAAAAATTGATCCAAATCTTGCAGAGGCTTATTCCAACCGAGGAAGTGTTTATGCCAATTTACAAGACTTTCAAAAAGCATGTATTGACTGGGAAAAAGTATTAATGCTTTTAGGGGCTAATCCTAATCTTCAAAACTATATTGATAATTACTGTAAATAAAATCAGTTTTTTTGATAATATGGTGTGTTGAAATCCAAGTGATGTTTAAAAATTTCCAAAAATATAACTCAATAAATTAGCTCCAAACTGGAAGGCTTTAAGGCGTATAGTATTCGGATCATTATAAATACTTTGATCTTCCCAACCATTTCCTAAATCTGATTCGTAACTATAAAAACAAACTAAACGTCCTTTATAAATCAAACCAAAACCTTGTGAAGGTTTGCCATCATGCTCATGAATTTTGGGAAGTCCTTGAGGAAACTTATATTTTTGTGCGTAAATAGGATGTGAAAAAGGCAGTTCTACAAATTCTAATTCAGGAAAAACTTTCTTTATTTCTAAACGAATAAACTTATCAAGTCCATAATTATCATCGATATGTAAAAAACCACCTGCTTTCAAATACTGACGCAGATTTTCAGCTTCTTGAGTTGAAAAAATAACATTACCATGGCCTGTCATATAAATATAAGGATAATTAAAAATTTCTTTACTACCAGCTTCTACAATATCTTCTTCAGGAAAGATATTAGTTTGTAATTCTTTATTACAAAATGCAATTAAATTAGGCAAAGCAGTTTTATTGGCATACCAATCGCCACCGCCTCGATATTTTAATTTCCCAATTTTATAACTGTAAGTTTGAGCATGTAATTTATTTGAAAAAAAGCCCAAATAATAACAACTTAGCCCAAATATGATTAAAGATATAGATCTATTCATGAATAAAAAATCAATAATTAAGACTTTTAAATTTTAAACTTGGTAATTTTGGTTTTAATCTCGTAAAGATAACTTTTTTAATTTTTAATTTTCAGTTTTGAATTTCTCATTTAGCGATTTATAGTTTCAATAATTATCATATTATGTTTATAGAGCCCAAAGACTATGTTTTAGAAGTTCATGACCTCATGGTTGGTTATGGTCGTAAGATGGTTTTATGGGGGGTTGATTTAAAATTGCCTAAAGGTGCTTTAATAGGCATTATTGGACCTAATGGGGCGGGGAAATCAACTCTTTTAAAGGCTATTATGGGACTTATACCATTAAGTGGCGGTTATGTACATCTTTTTAATAAAAGCCTCAATCGGGTCAGAAGCCGAGTAAGTTATGTGCCTCAAAAAAGCAGCGTTGATTGGAATTTTCCAACCTCTGTTTTAGATGTTGTTTTAATGGGGCGGTATAGAAAAATTGGTTTTTTCAAAAACCCTAAAAAAAATGATATTAATAAGGCTATGTTAGCTTTGGAAAAATTAGAAATCCAAGATTTAGCAAACCGACAAATTTCTCAACTCTCTGGTGGTCAACAACAACGTACTTTTTTAGCACGAGCTTTGGTACAAGAAGCCGATATTTATTTTATGGATGAGCCTTTTGCCGGTGTAGATGCTACTACAGAAAAAACAATTATTAAATTGTTAAAAAATTTGAAAAGTCAAGGTAAAACTGTCGTTATGGTCCATCATGACCTTCAGTCGGTTAAGGATTATTTCGACTGGATTACTATGCTTAATATGAGACTTATCGCTAATGGACCTATACAAGATGTTTTTACTGAAAAGTATCTCAATAAAACATATGGAGGTAAACTTAATGTATTATCCCGTATGAGTGATTTATTGGATAAACAGAAATTTATAACCAGAGAAAAAGAATAAAATTTGAAAAAAGATATTTGGAACTTATTAATGTATTGATTTTGAACAAGCTATGTTCCTATTGATTACAAATAGAACATAGCTTGTTACTAGCATAAAACCTGTCAGCAATTTTCAATTTCGATCCCTTATTTTAAATCGTGTAAAAGAATCTTTGATTCTTTTAAGGTGATTTCTTTTTCCTCTTTGAATATTTCTTTGAAACTATTTTCTAAATCATTTTCAATTTTTTTATATACTATATTCCTAAAATCATTGTCTTGCTTAGTTTCTAGAAGTTCTTTTTTTAATTTTTCAAATTCGGGAGAATCTTTTGTAATATCATTACCAGGATTATACACGTTAAGCATAGTAAATATTTCCTCATCTACTTTTTGGTCAAAAGTTGGTAGTTGTAGTTGTTTGGATAAAAGCTCCATAACAATATTATTATTATAAGTATCTCTGAGAGTCTTTTTTTGCTTATCCATATCTATTTTCTTTTCTTCATCGGTCTTCTGCTCTTTTGTTTTATTATTATCAGAAGATAATTTTATTATATCCTCAATAAGACCTTCTGGGGTTGAAATATTTTGAGATTCTATAATTTTTTTAAAGGTTTTTTTAAGCATGATAGAGTTTTCTATAGTAGAAAAAAATTTTTTTTTATACAGTTGGCTTATTTTTTCTTTGAAAGTATCTAAGTCTGATATTTGAGTTGTGTAATCATTATTTTCTTTATTTTCAGAATCTATACTTTCATTATTCTCATTCACCTCTTGATTATTTTCTTTATTTTCAGAATCTACGTTTTTACTACTGTCTTTAATATGATTGTCATTAGTAAGTTTATATTTATCAGCAACTTCTTGAAAAAAATCTTGATTTAACTCACGAAGGATAACCAATTGAAAAGATAATAAACCCATTGTAAATGTAAATGTATTTTCTTTTTCTTCTGTTGGAGTATCTGTATTTATGAGATAAAAGTATTTTTCAGCATCTTCAAGAGATAATTTAATATCTACCCATTCTGGATGTTCATTGTCATAGTTTTCCTCTTCAGCCATAGTTTCTGTATTTACAGTCGTATATTTTTCTTTAAAAGCTTTCAAAATTTTCTCTTGAATATCTTGAGAAAATGATCTAAAACGAAAACTATTTGATATATATTTGCTGTGAAACAGGGGTGAATATATATTTACAACTAAAGATTTTTTTGGATTTTCGGATTCTAATTTTTCTAAATTATTTAAATCCTCTTTTTTAACTTTAATAGTCTCCTCTTTTTTTGCAAATTCCAATTGGAAACTGTTTATAGTATATTCGATATCTTCATCTAAAACACTTATTTTATCAATAGGATATTTAATGTTATCAAAATTTATTTGCTCATAAGGAAAATGGGCAATATTAATTTCTATTAAAAAATCGTCTTGAAAAGAGACTGTTTTTTCGTTAATTTCATTTTTTATAACCAATGGATTAGCAAATATAAAGTGGCTAGGTTTTTCTTTTAGATCTTCATTTTGATTTTGATAAGTTAATTTTTTAAGTTCTTGAGATAGCTTTTCATTGAAAAGTTCAGTTAAGATTTCCATTTTTATAGGTTTGCCAATTAATTTATAAATTAATTTAGTAGGCACCTTACCTTTTCTAAATCCTTTGAGGTGGACATCACGGGATTGTTCTTTGAGGCGTTCAGTAAGTTTTCCATTGTAATCTTGACTCTCAAGTGTTAAAGAAAGTCTAGTATAATTTTTAGCTAACTCTTCTTGCTTAACTATCATTTAAAAAGTTCCTTTTGTGGTTATTATATATAAAGTTGTTTTGAAATTAAAAATAATATTATACTTAGATTGCTTGAAAAAGAAAGTTTTTTGGATTCTAACCTATTGGTATTGAAACTTAACGTTTCGCAAAATAAAATAGCATTGCTATAGTGCGGATGGAGGGACTCGAACCCCCATACCCATTACAGGTGCTAGATCCTAAGTCTAGTGTGTCTACCAATTTCACCACATCCGCAAGTTTTAATATTTTTATGTTACGTTGGGCACTGCATAAAAAAGAACCCGCAATTTTAAATGAAAAAAACTTAAAATTGTAAAGAAACCTAATATTTTATTAAAAAAAAAACTTAATGCCTGTTTATCAAACTTATAATTTAATAAGTTTAACCATATATACCTAGGATAACAAAGAAAATTTAATTATTTATTAGAGCGTCCTCTAAGTATTGTACTTTCATTAATCCAACAACCTACTCGAATACTTTTATCTTTTTCATAACCATAAGTAAATATGTCGGTATTGGAAGGAAATTGTTGCGCGGCTTTATTTTTCTTTTCCTTTGCATTTGCTTTACTATACATATCATAAGCAATTAAATAAGATAATCTATCTTCTATGGGGTCTTTTCCTCTACATAATTTTGCACTACTATAATATAAATCGCCTATAAATTCGTATCCTGTTGCTGCACCTGTAGGGTAGACTTTGATAGCTTCTAAAGCTAAACTACGCGCTTTAGTTTTTTGACCATCTATATTTTTTAATTTAGCCATACCTAAATAAACATCAAATTTTTCGTTTAATGAATCTGGCTCTATTAAAGGTAAGGATTTTTCATACCAAGATAGAGCTTGTTTATAATCTTTATTTTTAAGATATTTTTTAGTAATGATGTTAGCTAACATAAAACTATTTCTATCATTAAATACATTGGTAATTGCTTGTAAATAAAGTGGATCATTTGTACAATCATTTTTGGACATAAAATGGATAGCTCGTCTAGAATGCTTTACATCGTTATTCTTTATATCTTCTGTCCAATTTTTTTTAACAAATTCACAATCAATATTTACAGTAGTTAGAAATATTTTTTCTGTTTTTTTGGTACAATCTTCCCAATACGTTTTCTTTTTACCATTTTTAGCCTTTAATGTTTGTTCATATAGTTCATCAGAAATTTCATCAAAGATTACTAATAACTCAGGTTCAGTCATTTTTTTAAATTGATATTGAAGACAAGATACTTTCATGTAAAAAATTATATTTCCTGAAAACATCTTTTTACCTTTATTTAATTCAAATATTTCTTTATAAAGAAAGAATAAAGAGTCATATAATGCTTTATTTTCTTTTGCTCTTGGTCCAATATAAGGGTAGGCAAGCATACCTTTTTTACTTAATATTTTACTTTTTTCTCCAAAGTAGCAAATTCGTTTATCGTGTAACTCTAATATTTTATCTTGATATTCATTTTTTTTCTCAGGATCCTTTGTTTGTTTTAATAAAGCCTTATAGATTTTTACACCATTAATATAAATAGCCTTGTTCAAACGCGGCGTATTAGCTAAAAGCCAACCTAAAGGTTCTGTTGCTTCTAAATATTTTTTGGTTTTTAATTCGTCATTATAAAGCGCATTTTTTTCTTTAGCTTTTCCAGGGTCATTGCCCCAACACCATCCATTTTCTAAACCTGATGGGCAATCTTGATTACATTGAGCATATTGATTAAATATAATAAAACTTATTAATAAAAATGAAATAGTAATTTTTAACATAGTAAGAGAAGTTGATTATGAGTTGTTGAGAAAATTAATTAAAAAAAGATTAAAATTTAGAATTTAAATATGCCAAATAAATATGATTTTCAAATTTTAAGCTAAAAATTTATTTTTCAAAAATAAATAATATATTTAAAACTATGCAATAGTTTAATGTTAAGAATAAGAAAGTATGGTCATCTTAAATAGAAAAAGGATTTTTTAGATACTTAAGTCATTGATAATGAAAAAATATTTTCTTTTTATTTTTAATATCAAGATCGTAAATAAAAGGCAATTTATTATTTTAATGGTGGTTGAAAATATGGCAAAAAAACAAAAATAGCAAGTCAATATCAGGTCGCTACAACCACATACCCTTGCTTCAGTTACGATCTGGGGGATTCTGCAGGAGCTGACTATATCAACTTGCTAAGAAGCAAAATTAAATTATTTTTTTTACAATACTACAAAATTAGAAATAATTAAATTAAATATTTTTTAACCATTCTATATTAATAGTTATTATTCAATTATTGTAGGTTAACGATTAGATATTCAGATAAGGTTTTTATAACTTGCATGGTTTATTGTAAAAAATTTAAGCTATTAAAATTATTTTTTGAATACACTAATTTTTTTATTATGTTGATGAATCTAATTTTTTATAATTTTAAGTTTATTGATTAACTCCTTAATACTATTTCGTATTTTTATAAGAAAACTCTATAGTTTCCAATTATTCCCAATTATTGTATTTTATATTTTATTACTTTACTATGCCATTGCGTAAAATAATTTTTAAAATTTTATTTTCCAAATACTTAATTTATAGTTTATTAGTTTCTTTCTTAACTTTTTCAGAAATATCTTTTGGACAAAGTCGCAATTCTAATTTACTGTATTCCTTTTTTGGAATAGGAGAAATTGTAGATGATTATTCCAGTAAAACCTTGGGATTAGGTGGAGCAGGATTAGCTACTAATGATTTAAACTTTTGTAATGTTCATAATGCGGCAGCTTTAAAAGATAATACAAGTACTACTTTTGAAATTGATTATTATCTCGATAGACGATATATAGAAGATGGTACTAATAGACAACGTACTTTAAGTGGAAATATAAGCTATTTTGCCCTTGCTCTTCCTGTTAATAAATTTTGGAAAACAGCTATAGGCACACGTCCTTATACTCAAGTTGACTATGAATCCAATACCATTCAACACCTGAAAGGTACGTCTCAATTTGTGCGCTATACATACGAAGGTTCTGGAGGGATTAATAAACTTTTTTGGTTACATAGTTTGAAAGTGAACGATTATTTAAGCTTTGGTTTGGATATCAGTTTCCATTTTGGAAACATACAATACAAGGAATCTGCCCAGCTTATTAATCTGATACCCAGTAACATTACTAGCCAAAATATTGAAAGAGTCTATAGATCATTTACTTTTTTCCCTTCTTTTTTATTTAAATTGCCTTTAAACAAACAATGGTCTATTAATATTGCTGGTAATTATCAATACCTTTTTAATTATCGATTTAGAGAAACTTTGGACAGCCGAGTAGAAATTCCTTCTGGACTTTTTACTGATGTTAATATTGAAGAACGTAACAATGTAGATGTTAAGATTCCTGCTAACTATAAATTTGGAATATCTATCCAACAAATAGATAAATTTACTGTAGCAATGGATATGAGTTATCAAAATTGGAAAGATTTTCAATTTGAGAATCAGAATGAAACCTTTGAAAGTCGTTTAAATTTAAGTATAGGATTGGAACTCTATCCAGATATTTTTTCAGCAATCCAATATTTAAAACGGGTAGGATATAGAATAGGATTTAGATATTTATCATTACCTTATATTATAAACAACCAAAATATAGATGAACTAAATCTTACAATAGGTTTCTGTTTACCTGCTGGCAAATTTTCTAAATTTAACTTAGTTTTTTTAGGTGGTCAGCGGGGAACTACTGATTCCAATTTAATAGCAGAACAATTTTTGCAATTTCATTTAGGTGTTGTTATTAATAGCCAATGGTTTATCCGTAGACGTTTTGATTAGAATTAGTTTGAAATCCATTTTAAATGTATTATAGTAATGGCAAGTATTCATAATTTTAACTTTGTTTTTTGAATTTAAATCACTTATTATCAAAAATTTATAATTTTATTTTAATAGTTTTAAAATTAACATATTATGGCAAAAAAATTAATTCAATTTGATTGGGCTATCAAACGCTTGCTTAGAGATAAAGCAAACCATACTATTTTAGAAGGTTTTATGAGTGAAATTCTAACCTTTGAGGTATTTATTGATGCTATTTTAGATAGTGAAAGTAACCAAGAAACAGCAGATGATAAATTCAACCGTGTTGATATTTTAGTCAGAACAAAGTTTGGAGAATTGGTGCTTGTTGAAATTCAAAATGATCCTGAAATAGATTATTTCCAGCGTATGGTCTATGGGACTGCCAAACTTGGGGTTGAACACATCAAACTTGGTCAAGATTATGGGACCATCAAAAAAGTTTATTCAATTAATATCGTTTATTTTGATTTAGGACAAGGTAAGGATTATATCTATCGGGGGGAGGTAAATTTTACTGGAGATCATCTCCATGATTGTCTTGAGCCGTCTAAAAAACAACGTGAGAGATATAGTATAAAAAGCGTTAGTGATCTTTTTCCAAGATATATTTTATTAAAAATCAATAATTTTAATGATGTTTCTAAGACAACTTTAGATGAATGGATTTATTTTTTAAAGTATAGTGAGGTCCCGGAAAATGTTAAGGCTAAAGGTTTGGAAAAAGCTAAAGAAAATTTAGCTGAAAGCGCCTTAAATGCTAAAGATAGAGCAGTTTATCAGCGTTATATGGAAAATAGAATGATTGAAAATAGTGTCAAAAAAACAGCTCAAATAGAAGGTTTTGAAAAAGGAATTGAAAAAGGAATTGAAAAAGGAATTGAAAAAGGAATTGAAAAAAAAGAAATAGAAGCTGTACTTGGATTTCATAAAAAAGGCATTTCAACAACTGTTATTTCTGAAGCCCTTGCTATTTCTGAAAAACGTGTTCAAGAAATTATAAAAGGATATTAAAAAGTTGTCAAGTAAGTCGGGAAAATAAACAATAAATTGAACAGCTGACCACGAAGGTTTTAAAAACTTTATTAGTTTAAGTTATTATTTTTAAACTTATTAAAGAATAAATAATATAGCAAAGCTATTTTATTTTGCGAAACGTTAAGTTTCAATACCAATAGGTTAGAATCCAAAAAACGCTCTTTTTCAAGTAACCTGAGTATAAAAGGTAACTTAAAATCATATTTTTAAGTTACCTTTTAGGAGAAATTTAGATACTAAAAAATTTAGTATCTATTTCTATTACCTCCTCTGTCATTTCGGCCTCCACTATTACTATAGGTTTTGGGTTGCGCTTTTTTAACTACGATGGTTCTACCATCTAATTCAGTACCATCAAGATCATTAATAGCTTGCTGAGCTTCTTGATCATTAGGCATTTCTACAAAACCGAAACCCTTAGAACGACCTTCAAATTTATCAATAATGATTTTAACAGAACTAACTTCGCCAAAAGACTCAAAAGTTTCTCTGAGTTCCCCTTCTCCAGTTTGGTAAGACAGTTTGGCTACAAAAATATTCATAATATAGAGAGTTAATAAAATTTGTAATATGTAAATTTAAATAATATGTAAATTTAAGTAATGAAAAAATTAATACTATTCATTTGAAAAAGAAATTATTAGAAATGACAATATGAAGTTTAAAAAGATATGGACAAAAACCAAACATTTAAGTTGAGTTTAAGTTTAATTATTCTAAAAGCAGACATTATACTTTTTATAATAACTTTGGAAAGTCATGGCAATGATGATACTATTTTTCAAAGAGTATGTTTTAATATTTTTATCACACAATATCCCACAAAGGTAGATAATAAAAGTAGTAATAAATAATATTTTACGAATTATAAACCAATATTTTTTTAATGTAAATAATTCGGGGGCTTTCTTTAAAATCTATTGGGCTAGAGCGAGCTAAAGGCTTCGGCACTTTAGTTAATTTGACCTATAATCTTTGGCGTTATGAGCAAATTAAAAGTTTAAAGTTGGATGCAAAATGGGCAAAAAACTAGGCTTACTAAGCTCAAATTGCAATTATATTAATATTTAACTAATTGATAGTGAATAATATACATAAAATTATTAAAACTATTTTTTTCAAAAATTACAGAGTATTATGAGAGATACCCTTTAATATAGCCTTTAAGAGACATTCCGTCTCGGTGCTAAATTTTTTTTTGATTTCATACTTTTAAAGATAAACTTTTAGCCCCTTTTTTTGATTTTTAAGGTAAAAATTTACCGAAGTATTGGTAAAACCTGAAAGATGGTTATGATTATTTTGAAAAAATGCACTATTCTCCTGATGTAAATATTAGGAATGGAAACTATATTTTTGATTAAAGTGCTTTATCTCAAATTCAATACTTTGGCAATTTTTTTTATCCATTAATTTTTTTAAAAAAAAGGCAAAAAATTTTTATTAAACTCATTTTCTATTATCATTGTAGTTGCTATAGACATGGGCTTGTATATTGGTCAAATATATTGTAGCTAAATAATTATAAATAATAAACATGTCTTTCTTTTTTAAAAACTTTTATTATCACTACATTAATACTTATAGCATTTTTTTATACAAAAACTCTATTTTAAATTATTTTTAATCAATATAACAAATGGATATTAAAGAAATAGAAGCACGCATAATAGAACTTAAAGAGCAACAATCTTCTGTTTTTAAAAAAAAGAAAATTGAAAGAAATAGCGAACATTTAGAGACAGTGCGAGAAGAACTTAATGAATTAAAAAGTAAGGCTCATGAACATTATAGGGCTAAAAAGTAAAATTTAATATTCTATTTAAAATCATTTTAAATCAGTAATATAGTTCATTATTTTGTCAATACTTTAGATTTGTTTCCTAAAATTTTACATATTTCTGACAAAGATATAGCCTCGTCATTTGAAAAAGGATTTTTTTAAGAGTATTATACTCAGATTACTTGAAAAAGAGCGTTTTTTGGATTCTAACCTATTGGTATTGAAACTTAACGTTTCGCAAAATAAAATAGCTTTGCTACAACTCATTGGTTGAGAATGGACATTTCTGAGATAAAACAGCATTTTTATTTATATATGTTTCTGGTTATCATTCTCTTAGAAACTATAAAATCGCAAAAAACACATAATGATAAATTGCAAAAGTTTCAGTACGATTCCTCTACTATATTTAATTTTTAACACTATAATTTTTTTTACAGATGGCAATTACTGCTAAACAAGTTAACGAGCTTAGAAAAACCACAGGGGCTGGTATGATGGATTGCAAAAATGCTCTGACAGAATCAAATGGTGATTTTGAAAAAGCGATAGATTTTTTGCGTAAAAAAGGTCAAAAAATAGCTGCTAAAAGAGCTAATAAAGAGGCTAAAGAAGGAAAGGTTTGGCTTTCTATTGATCAAAGAGATACTATAGGGATTGGTTTTGCTTTAAATTGCGAAACTGAATCAGTAGCTGTCAATGAAACTTTTTTGAATTTAGGACAACTTATTCTTGAAACAGCTAAAAAATATAACCCCAATACCAAAGAAGAATTATTAAAATTATCACATTCTGATGAAACAATTCAAGAACATATTACGAACCTAATTGGTAAAATAGGTGAAAAAATAGATATTTCAGAATATGTTTACTGTAAAGGGCATAAAATTGTAAGCTATTTGCACGGAGATAAAATAGGTGTTTTGGTGAATTTAAAAGGCGATATTGATCATTCAGAAGGTATAGGCAAAGATATTGCGATGCAAATTGCTGCTATGACACCTTTATCAATAGATGAATCAGGTATTCCAATCGATCTTATTAATAAAGAAAAGGAGATAGCTTTGGAAAAAGCTAAAAGTCTTAATAAGCCAGAGAAAATTGTAGAACGTATTGTTGAAAGTGCTGTTAAAAAATTTATATCTGATAATACCCTCCTTGAACAGGTATTTATAAAAGATTCTAAAATTAAGGTTAAAGACTATATCAATAAAACTGCTAAAGGATTAGAAATTCAATCTTTTAACAGATTATCAATTGTATAATTTTTTTTAAAGGCTTTGTATTCTTAGGAGAATTGCAAAGTCTTTTTTTAGTCCTCTGAGATTTATTGATACAAATTCTTTTTATAGTTGAATAATTAAATTTTTCCTGCAATACAAGATATTTCAACTTTTACATTTTTTGGTAAAGTACTCACTTCTACTGTTTCTCTAGCAGGTGGATCCTTTTTAAAATAAGAACCGTATATTTTATTAACCACTTGAAAATCTTCCATACTACTTAAAAATATAGAACATTTTAAAATATGGCTATAATTTAGATCCGCTTTTTCTAAAATAAAACCAATATTTTTCATAACCTGCTCAGTTTCTATTTCTACATTTTCATTTTTCAAATCCCCATTTGTATCTAAAGCTATTTGACCAGAAATAAAAAGTAAACCTTTAAATTCAACAGCTTGACTATAAGGACCTATAGGCTCTGGAGCTTGAGAAGAGTAAATAATCTTTTTCATCTTATTAAGGATATAAAAATAAAATAATGATATTATTGAGAATCAAATATTTAAAGATTTTATAAAAAAATTGATATGAATGCTATCAATTAAATTACATGTACCAGGAGTGGGAATCGAACCCACACGACCCAAGGGTCACAAGATTTTAAGTCTTGCGTGTCTACCAGTTCCACCATCCCGGCAAGTAATTATTTTATGGTGAGCGAAAGACGGGATTTGAACCCGCGACCCCAACCTTGGCAAGGTTGTGCTCTACCAGCTGAGCTACTTTCGCTTGTAATAAGCGATGCAAATATACAAATAATTATTAATATAGCTTATTATAGAGTAGTTTTTTAAAAACAGATTTTATTAATAATTAAGAATTAGGAAAAATGAAATTTAAAATTATAAATTTTTGATAATAAATCAGTTGTAAAAATGTATCAGATAAAAAAGTATTTTTTAATAGGGTCTAAAATCATTTTCTAAAATGGCATAATGGTAATTATCTGTCCATTTCCCTTTTATAGGTAGAATCTTTCGCTTTAAACCTTCTCGAAGCATACCTACTTTTTCAAGTAATTTGATAGATTTGCTGTTTTCTGTGGCTACTCCTGCTTCTATACGATGAAGTTTTAATTCTTCAAAACAATAATTTATAACAGATTTAACAGCTTCAATTGCATAACCTTGATTCCAATAGTTAGGATGTAAACTGTAATGTATTTCACCCATTTTAAATCTTGTGGCTGCTAAAGTTAAACCTATTTCTCCAATAAATTGATTGGTCTTTTTTTTTCTTAAAACCCATATAAATTGGGTTTTTTCTCTATCTAATTTAGGTTCTATAATTGTTCTCAATGCATTTTTAGTTTCCCAAATGTCTTTGGGAATACCTATAGTATTAAAAGCGGCAACCTCTTTAAAACTATTCATCTCATGAATAGCTTGAACATCATTCCAAGTTATATTTTTTAGTATAAGCCTTTTAGTTTCAAGTGTCTTTATATTCATTATACTATGTTAAGATAAAAATTTTAAAACTTTATGTTTAAAAGACATGAACGTATAATAGACTTTCTGAGGTAGATATTTTTTCAAAAAATCATACAAACTTTGAGAAAAAAATCTATAAACATGATAAAGTTGAATCTTCATACTCAAAGTTTGGTGATACGATTTTAGGACTTTTAAAAATGCTTTTTGTAAGCCTACACCAGCATGTCCAGAAACCCCCATACCGTTAAAAACAACGATAATCATATTAATTTTTTGAAATTTTTTATTTTGAAAATATTGAGCATATAAAAAATCATAATCTGCTACTAATGGATATTTTTCAAAATTAAAGACATGTTTTTTATGTAATTCTAAACGTGAAAAAACAGCTTGGTGACAAATTGTCATACCTTTCCACAACGTGTCTGCTTCTGCTATTGGTTTTATTTTTTTTAAATTGGGCAAAATTGTTTCAACCCCACCATATAAAATATCTGAATTGACATTTGATTGTTGAATCACTTGTTTTAATATTTCAGAAGAAGCAAATTTATCACCAGCATTCATAAAATTAACATATATGCCTGTGGCTAAATGAATAGCTTTATTCATAGCATCGTATATACCTTTATCAGTTTCGCTTAGCCAATGTGTAATTTGAGAATCATATTTTTGAATAATTTCTAAAGTGCCATCATGAGAGCCTCCATCAATTATAATATATTCAATATTAGAGTAATTTTGAGAAATTACACTGATAATAGTCTCTTCTAATACTTTAACAGCATTATAAACAACGGTAATAATGCTTATTTTAGGATTATTTGTCATTTGATAACTTTTAAACTTATGTCCATACTTTTAGTAGAGTGGGTTAAAGCACCTATAGAAATAAAATCTACGCCTGTATCAGCAATAGCAGTAATATTCTCTTCGGTAATTCCGCCAGAAGCCTCTGTTTGATAGGTTTTATTAATAAGTTTTACAGCTTTTCTGAGCAAATCAGGCGACATATTATCCAACATAATAGAATCTACTTTACCAACTTTGTCTCTTTTTACAGCATTTAAAACTTCTTTAACTTCTTTTAAATTACGGGTTTCTATTTCTATAGGAATATCTAAATTATTTTTAATAATATATTGATTAGCAAGTTTTAAAGCTTTTGTAATTGATCCGCAAGCATCAATATGATTATCTTTTAACATAATCATATCATAAAGTCCCATACGGTGATTTTCCCCTCCTCCAATTTTGACTGCCCATTTTTCAAAAATCCTAAAATTTGGAGTTGTTTTTCGTGTATCTAATAGTTTAGTAGGTGTTCTTTTAATCAATTGTTTTAATTGATACGTATACGTAGCTATACCACTCATTCTTTGCATACAATTAAGTAAAAGTCTTTCTATATAAAGAATATTGATGCTTTTTCCATAAAGTCTAATTGGTTTATCATGAACGTTTACCCAAGTTCCATCGCTGATATTATTTTCTATAATTATATCGGGATAAGTTTGGTTAATAAGTATTTTAATGAGCTCTACTCCAGCTAAAATACCTCCTGACTTTATAATAAATTGAAAATATTGTTGTCTTTGAGAATCAATACATGCTAAACTCGAATGATCACCCGAACCAATATCTTCTTGAAGGGCAAAGTTTATAAAATCTCGAATTTTATCCTTAGTTATATAGTTTGGAATCATATGTTTAGGGTTATTTTTTACAAAAAAACATAAAAACTCTATTAATTTTTTTATCTGATTTTTTAGTGCTTTAACTTTTTTCTACCAAAGCTATTTCTTCTGCATTCAAGCCGTATAAATCATAAACTAACCGGTCTATTTCAGATTCTATTTTTGAAGTATCTTTATTAGCTATTTTAGCTTCTAAAACGTTATTAACCAAGTTTTCAAAAGGTTTTTGCTTTGGTTTAGAAAGCTGAGGAATAGGGAGATTTTCTACATATTGTTTGATCCATCTTAAAGCACCTGTCCCTAAAGTTGCAGCTGTTAAACTCATATAGAAGTAGATGACTTTTGAATTTAAAACAGCCAGCAAATATTTGCTTCCATTTGGTATAAAATAGCAAGTTTGATTGTATAAGGTATTACCAGTATCCCATACAAAATTGTTGTTAAGAGTCATTTCTGCCCAAGCTATTTTTTCTTTTTCAAAATCTTTGTAATATGCAATTTGGTCTTGCATTTCAAACCATTTATTTCCTGTTTTTTTTCGACTTTTTTGTTTACCTTTAGAATCTATGTAATCTTGACCTAGCTGCTTAAGTCTATTACCAAAAGATTTTAAATATTTTTTTACAGCTGGGTAATTATTAATATCTATTTTTAAAGGAGGAAAAGTGGTTATCAGATATAATTTTGCCCATTTAGTTTGGTATTTTTTTATATCTCTTCCTCTCAAAATAGGTTTAATAATATCTGCACTTTTAAGGTCTGCGGCAATCAATTCATCTCGTTTAGCTTGGTCAATAATAAAGGCTTTATTAAAACCTGTTTTTATACCAGAATTAATAGTAATAGACCAGTCTTTTAAAGGTACTCCCTGAATCTCAATTTTTTGTTTTATATTTAAAACCTTCTGATTTTGAAAAATCCACGCCTTATCGCTTAACTTTTTCTGAGGAAAAGATTGACTTATGCTTTTTAAATAGGGTTGAAATTTTAACCTATTCAGTTTATGTTTATTGACTTTAGCATAAATTAAAATAGTATCTTTTGAAGATTTTTTTTCAAAGCCCAATATAGATGTGTCCACAGTGGCCTTATCAAAAACAGGTATACCTGTAAAATCTATATAATGGGTTAATTTTGTGTTTTTTGAAAGGAAATACCTTATAATTTCTCCGTAATTGCTTTTTGTAAATTTATTAGAAATAATAAATTTAAATAAACCATTGATTTTCAAAATATTATAAGAGCGCTCTATAAAATAAGTTAATAAATCAGCTATAGGATGGTAAATTTGATAATTATCATTTAGATACACTTTTAAATCAGAAAAATATTCTTGTCTAATATACGGTGGATTGCCTATAACTACATCAAAACCAATAAAATTACCTTGCTCATCTAAGACTTCGGGAAAAGCAAAACGCCATTCAAAGGCTTTGATATAAATTTCCATTTTACTTTCTCGTTCTTTTTTTAACTTTTCTATTTCAAGTCTTAAGCGTTCCTCTTCTTTGCTTATATCATTAGAAATACCATTTCCTTCGAAAATCTGTTCCCACTCTTTTTCTTTCTTCTCTATGGTGATATATAAGGCATCATTAGGATTGTAAAGACTATCAAAAAAAATCCAAAACTCATTCAGTTTCTTATGGATAATATTTTTAGATTCCTTGTCTTTGGTAGATTTATAGAGTTCAACTTGACGTTTATAATCTGGTATTATTCGGCGGACTTTATGCCTCTGGCTTGGAGTAAAACGATTCATTTTATCGTCTATATGAAGTTTTGAAATCAAACTGTTTCCTGTTTTGATATTAATATCGATATTGGGCAAGGTTTCCAATTCGCTTTTATTTTTATAGTAAGCATGTTTCAAAAGTTCTATCCACAGGCGCAAACGACAAATATTTACAGAATTGGAATTGATGTCAACGCCAAAGAGGCAATTTTCAATAAGAGTTTGTTTTTCATGAAAAAGGGCTTCTTGGACCCGTTGGCTTTCTTTACTATTAGGGTGATAATGAAAAATTTCGCCATTTTCATCTGTGACAATTAATTCATCATTAACAATTTTTACATCATATTCTTTGAGTCTTCGATTATTGCGGTCTTCTAAAATATTCAAGTCATTTTTAATAGCTATTAACTCGTTGAGTGCAGACACTAAAAAATGACCTGAGCCAACAGCAGGATCGCAAATTTTTAAACTATTAATAATTTGATTTGCTTCTTTTCGGTCTTCAATTTTGTCGTATACATCATCTATATTTTTACAATTCCAACCTTTTTTTTCATTAAATTTTTGCACTATAGCTTTACGTATACTTTCTTGACACATATACATGGTAATAAAACCGGGTGTAAAAAAAGAACCTTCTTTATAGCCATTAATTTTTTCAAATATTAATCCAAGTACTGAAGCGTTGATAAGGGTTTTACGCTCTTCTTGTATGGTTTCAAGACCTTCGCTGCTAAAATCGTAGGCATTAAGAAAATCAAAAAGATAAGCTAAGGTGTTTAGGCTTCCTGTTTTTTTTCTACCTTTTTCATCTTTTAATACTGTAGAGTTAAAAATAGGTATACTTTTTTGATCTTCAAGATTACTTACAACCAAAGTAGTATGTTCAATAGATGTTGGTTCGAAAAGAGAGCTATTGAGGTATGGGATTTTTTGAAAAATAACGTTTAGATCGCCACTTCTTTCAGATTGTTTCCGAGCTAATACTTTAAAAAATAAATTATTGAGATCCCCATAATTATAAATTTTATCCAAATTTAAAAAGGCAAAAGCCCGGTCACCTTTATGGTAATTTAAAAGTTGGGCTTCCAATAATTTCAAAAATAAAATTCGATTAATCCAAGTAATACTCAATTCAAGTCCCACATTGAAAAGTTGCTCTTCTTGAGTTTTGCCAAATTGTTGGACTTGGGGAAGTTGGTTTATTTTTTCTAAACCGTACAATTGAAGAATGGTATTTTCTAGTAAAGCACCTGTTTGGCGTTTATTTTCTTTGTATCTTTCCAATACCTTTTTGCCTCCTTTTTTAACTTCTGTTAAGCCAATAATATAAAGTAATTCTTCATAAAACTGTTCATTAAGGCTGTTACTATCATTTATAAATGGCAGTTTCAGGAGATGTTGAGGTGAAAAAAGTTTAAAAAGTGCAATACGTTTAGGGTCATCATGAGGTTTATTTTCCGATAAAAGCTTTTTATAGTCACGTAAATCCAAATAAGTAAACTCAATATCTTGTTTTAAGTTTGCTACAAAAGGTTCGGCAATTTCTTTATAAAAAAAACTGGTTGTTTTACCTGCTAAGTGTCCATTTTCAAAATCATTAAATTGTTGAATAAGTTGTCTATCTTGGGCAAATAGCTTTTCAAAAACAGCCGAATCAAAAATGAACCATGTGTTCACATTAGTGACCATAAGATGTTTAATTTCAAGATTTTTTTTACTAATACGTTCTCGGAGATAGTAAAGTATTAATTCTTGAAATGCCTTAACATTGATTTTCTCTTTGGTTGGCATTTCTGTTTTATTGCTTGGCTTTTTGGCTTCGATGATTACAGCAACCGAACTTTTAGATTCATCTTGTTTATGGATGACAAGATCATTTCTGCCTTTTGTATTGACGAAATACTTGGGATCGTAATAGGTTTTTTTTAGAAAATCAATAATAAGATTTTTATGAAATTCTTCTGATTCTAAGTTATTCGTTCTGTTGATAAGTTGAGTTAAATTTATTTTAAAACTTTCTATATCAACTCGTATAGGCTTAATTTTTAAAAATGCTTTATGAAGAGATTTTCTCGGTGTTAGGGTTTTTAGTTCCATAATTGATAATTTGGTAATTTGATTAATGTATAAATTTTTAGTTCCGATTTCGAAAAATCAAACCACTAGTTCTAAACCATCATAAGCTAAAGATATATTATTGGGTAGTGTAGGGTTTATTTCAGAATGTAAACCTAAAAGATGGCTAATATGAGTGATATAGGCATGTTCAGGATTTATTTGCTTGACAACTTCTATAGCTTCATCTATGGTAAAATGAGAAATATGTTTTTCCTTTCTTAAACCATTAATGACCATTATTTTTGTACCTTTTATTTTTTCAAGTTCTTTTTTTTCGATAAAACTGGCATCAGTGATATAGGTAAAATCTTTAAAACGGTAGCCAAAGACTGGTAATTTATAATGCATGACATTAATTGGCACAATATGTAAATCTTGGATTTTGAAACTTTTATTTTTGACAGCTATTAGTTTAACTTCAGGTACGCCCTGGTAACGCTTTTTTGCAAAAATATAAGGATATTGGATTTTAATTTGTTCTAAGACAGATTGCCGCGCATAAAGAGATATAATTTCTTTTTGTTTAAAACAGAAAGGTCTTATATCATCTAAACCACCTGTGTGGTCTTTATGTTCATGAGTAAAAATTATGCCATTGAGGTGCTTAGTATTGGTACGAAGCATTTGATATCTAAAATCTGGTCCGCTATCAATGGCTATGCTCAATTTATTAAGTTCTATATGCAAGGATGTTCGTAACCTATTGTCTTTAGGATTAGAGCTTTTACAAACATTACATTGGCACCCAATGACCGGAACGCCTTGGGAAGTACCTGTACCTAAAAATGTAATTTTCAAATTATTTCATTTATTATATTGCAGAATAGTTTAGATTAATTTTTTAAAAACTAATCAATAGAGTTATGAATTTTACATTAGAGGTTTGTCCGACTATTCAATTATTAAATTTATACAGTTTAGAAGGTAAAGTTGTTGTAATTATAGATATTTTTCGAGCTACTTCGAGTATCGTAGCTGGAATAGGTTCCGGAGTACCAAAAATAGTGACTTTTAAAAACCCTAAAAATTGTAAACTCTACAAAAGTAAAGGTTTTATTACCGCAGGTGAGCAAAATGGAAAAAAAGTTCCTTACCTAGATTTTGGAAACTCGCCAGTAGATTTTGAAAATATTGGATCTCAAAAATGTCCTATTGCTTTAACAACAACAAATGGTGCAAAAGCCATTGCCTTGAGTCAAAAAGCAGAGATGGTTGTTATAGGATCTTTTTTGAATATAAGTACTTTGACAGACTTTTTGATAGAAAGAGCTACTTCAGTTTTGTTACTTTGTGCGGGTTGGCGAGGACATATAAATATAGAAGATACTTTTTTTGCTGGCGCACTTTGTGAAAGATTAAAATTAAAATTTTCATTTTTAGATGATGCTACTTTTATGAGCCATGATTTATATTTAAAAAATAAAAACTTAGGTTTTAAATGTCTCCAAAATGGTGCCCATTATAAACGCTTAATGGACTGGGGAAATGAGAAAGATATAAACTATAGTTTTCAAATAGACCGATTTAACGTTGTGCCCCAATTGGGAACTACTATATTTGCAGGCAAAGAATAATAGTGCAGTTATCTTAAAATAGGAAAAAAATTATTTCAAATCATGACTATCAATTATAGGCAAGTCTAATAGAGTTTTTGATAAAGAGAAGATTGTTTCTCGACTATTTGAAAACTATAATTTTGGTAATATAATTCAGATTCAGGTATTGCAAGATTAAGTTTTCTAAACTTTTGATAATGGCTTAGGGGCATAAACTTTTTTGATGAAACTTTTTATTTTGGTATTTGTACTAACTCTTTAATATAACCTGTATCAAGGTTATAAACCCAGCCATAAATAATTGGTTTGTGTAAATGTTTATGCCAAGAATTCTTTATAATATTTGTTTTAGATAAATTATTAACCTGTTCTAAAATATTGTATTCCGCTAATTTATTGCTTTTCTCTTTCAAATTTTTAGAATCATCTATATTAACTTTATGTTTCATATAAACATCGCGCATATGAGTTAACCAATTATTTATAGCACCTGTAGATATGTTTTTTAAACATAATTCTACTCCACCACAACCATAGTGGCCACAGATAATAATATGTTGAATTTTTAGAACCTCAATAGCATATTGCACAACACTTAATAAATTTAAATCATTAGCAACTACCAAATTACCTAAGTTTCTATGGACAAATATATCACCTATTTCTGTATCGGTAATTTGAGCTGGCGAAACTCTACTATCTGCACAACCTATCCATAAAAATGTTGGCTTTTGAATTTTTGATAAATCACTGAAATAATTTGGATCAATTTTTAGATTATCAAAAACCCAAGCCTTATTCTGTAATAAAATACGTTTATTAGGTAACATATAATTAATTTTTTATTTCCTCTTTAATCTTAATTAAATTTATTAGTGAACTTATATTGAAAAGGGTTTTTAAGTATTTGATTTATTAAAATTGAACATTATTATTTTTTTATTTTTAAGAACAAGACTATAAAATTCAACGTTTTAGAAATATTTTATAATATTTGAAAGGCACAAATAACATACCAAAACATTCCCCTTTATGTTTAGTAAGGTGTTTGTGGTGTATTTTATGTGCTTTTCGAATAGCTTTTAAATAAGGGTTTTTTGTTTTTTCTAAAATTTTAAATCGTCTATGAATAAAAATATCATGCACAAAAAAATAAGTTAGTCCATAAAACACTATCCCTAAGCCAATAAAAAATACCCAAAAATGAATGGTAAAAGTTGAAACAATAAAGCATATTATACTTGGCAAAGCAAAAACCAAAAAAAATAAGTCGTTTTTCTCAAAAAAACCATATTTTTTTATATGGTGGTCTCGATGCCAAGTCCATAAAAAACCATGCATGACATATTTATGAGTGAACCAAGCAACAAACTCCATAAACCCAAAAGTCAAAAGTGTGCATAAAAAATATACTAAAATCATAAGCGTTTTAGATTTTAAAATTAAGTAACCAAATCTAAATTAAAAATAGCCTAAAACTAAAATAAATTATCTTGCAAGATACAAAGTTCAAGTATTTTTCATGAAAAAAACAGCTGCAAAATGGTAAAAAAATATTAGGACTGCCTAAATGGTCTGTCTGATGCTTCTTTTAATGTACTAAAAATGCTAAAGGTAGAAGCAAACAAGCCCATCTCTGCACAAGTTGTGGGCGATAACTCGTGCTTCAAGTTGGTAAAAAAGTCATAGATAATAACACAAAATAGTTGACTAGTAAGATGTTATTTGAATATATGAGTATAATCTAAGTGTCAGAAAAGGTCTTGTGTAGCTTTTTAATTTTTAAATTTAAAAGCCATTCTTTTAGCAAATCTAATTTTGAAATATCTATTCTGATATAACTTGGAACACAGCTTATCTTTGCTTACCTTTGTAAAAGTTGATAATTATATAATTGCTTCATTTAAAAAGTTGTGTAATATCAGCTTAACTATAATAAGATTAGGAGTTTACGCTCCATCCTATATGGATTTTATAACCCCTTTGGATGTGTTGGTATTCAACCTAATTCTTAGAAAAAGGATAGGAGAAAAAACGTTAATACCGGTATAGTTATCTCGGATAGAAAAAAGATTTTAAGTCATTGATAATGAATATGAATTTTTCTGAGATAATAATAGCATTGCTATATTAATGTATCCTTTCTAATTTGTTCACCTTATCCTTATATTTTCTAAACTTATTCCTTATTTTCTGATTTGAACAAATATTTGAACAAATATAGGATTTCTCAATTGACAATTTTTAGTAGTAGATAGTTAAAATTTTATTAGGTTGCTCAAAAGTTAAAAAAAAATCTTTATTTTTAGCTTTTGAGTTTCAACCTAAATCAGGTTATAATTAAATCATTTTGCATTCAAATAATGAGGATACATTTTATAGCTATTGGAGGTAGTGTCATGCACCAGCTGGCTATTATGTTAAAAAAGCAAGGTCATATTGTTACCGGTTCTGATGATGATATTTTTGAGCCTGCTAAAAGTCGGCTAAAAAAAGAATCGTTATTACCACAAATACTAGGCTCAAAGACTAAAAATATTACAAAAGATCTAAATCTTGTTATTATTGGCATGCATGCAAAAGCTGATAATCCAGAACTTTTAGAAGCCCAAAAACTCAACATCCCTATTAGTAGCTATCCAGAATATATTTACAAACAGGTTATTAATAAACAACGTATTGTTGTTGCGGGTAGCTATGGAAAAACAACCATAACTGCGATGATCATCCATTTGTTAGATTATATAGGTAAAAAAGCTAGTTATTTGATAGGTGGGCAATTGTTAAACAATCAAGAAAATATAAAAATAGAACCAGATTCTTGTGTTTTTATAACGGAAGGTGATGAATATCCAACTTCACCTTTAGATTCTAAACCAAAATTTTTAAACTACCATCCTCATATAGCCTTAATAACAGGTATAGATTGGGACCACATTAATGTATATCCAAATGAAGAGACCTATCAAAATACTTTTGAAGATTTAATGGCTAACATGCCTAAAATGGGAGAAGTTATTTATAATCAAGATGATAAATCTTTAAAAAAATTAACCAAAAAAATTCAACCACCGGATACCACTTTTACTCCTTTTATTAAACTCAAATATAAAGTTGAAAATGAAAAAACTTGGGTTTTTAGCCCAAGCACAAAGAAAAAGTATCCACTTCATATTTTTGGAAATCATAATATTCAAAATTTGGGCTTTGTTTTAGCACTTTGCACGCCTTTAGGTATTCAAGAAAAAGATTTTTTTGAAGCTATGAAAACATTTAAAGGTGTTAAAAAACGTATGGAACTTATTTACAATGAAAAAAATACTTCTATTTTTTCAGACTTTGCCCATACACCTACTAAACTCCGATCCGCTATTATGGGACTTAAGAACCAATTCCCTCATAAAAAACAAGTTGTTTGTTATGAGCTTCATTCGTATAGTAATCTAAATGCAAAATTTTTACTTAAATACCAAGAGTCAGAAAAAACAGATAATTTTATTATTTATTATAATCTTAGCAATCTCAAACGGAAAAGATTACCCAGTCTTTCAAATGATTTTATTAAAAAAGCCTTTAAAAATGAGAAACTTAAAGTTTTTACTGATATCAATAGATTAAAAGAATATCTTCTAAAATTAGATTTAAAAAATACAAATCTTGCTTTTATTTCATCTGGAAATTTTGATAATTTGAATTTTGATACGATCATTAAAACTTTACGCCTATTAACGCAAGGAATCTAAAGTTTATAATTACTATTAATTATCTGATCAAAAATTTGATAGTAAAGCTCTTATCCAAGACCTATTTAAGTTCTATATAAGAAATAATAGGGCTTTTAACCTACCCAAATTTAAACTATTTAGACCATCTGACTTATAGTTTCTAAACTATTTTCGAATAGTTTTTTTCCATAAAGATTTTTTTCCTAATCATTTCTGATAAGTGTTTATACAATAATTCATTTATAAACAAGTAATTATAGTAGTTAATATTTTTTTAATATTTGATAATCAAATACTTATATTACTTTTTTTTGCTTTTTTATTGGCGTATTAAAAATAGTAAAAAATAGCTTTTTCATTATTTAATAAATTTAAATTATATTTATAAACTAAATAAGGTGTTGTTTCATGAAAATACGGTATAAATTTTTACACTATAAAGTCTAATAATAGTTTAGAGTATTTTTATAGCTTATTGATTATGAATATTTATAATATTAATAATTCATAATTCTATATGTCATTATTTACAATTATTAATTTAGAGTTATTGAAACATGAGATTTAAGGATATTTTTGGCTTAGAAGAAATAAAGACTCAATTACTCAGGAGTGTTCAAAAAGGTAGGATTGCTCATGGACAATTATTTTATGGAGCGCCTGGCGGGCTACAGCTTGCTTTAGCATTAGCTTATATAACTTATCTAAATTGTTTGCATCCAACAAAAACAGATTCTTGTGGCCTTTGCAAACAGTGTAGGTTATTCATAAAACGCATTCACCCAGATTGTCATTTTTTTTTTCCTATTAGCAAAACATCTAAGGTAAAAAGTCAAAAAGATCTTAATAGTCAATTTTTTATGCCTCAGTGGCGTAATAGTCTTTTGAAAAATCCTTATTTAGACCGCTTGGATTGGAGTACTTATATTGAAGCAGAAAATAAAGAACTTCATATTTTGAGAGAAGAAAGCAAATATATTATAAAAGCATCAAGCCTAAAAGCTTATAATGCCCAATATAAAATTATTTTAATCTGGTTACCAGAAACTATGAATTTATTTTCTGCTAATGCCATTTTAAAATTAATTGAAGAACCCCCCTCAAAAACAGTTTTCTTATTGGTTTCTAATGATATAGAATCTTTACTCTCAACAATACGTTCGAGGCTTCAAATACTTAGTATACCAGCTTTGGGTGCTAGAGATTTAATCCAACAGCTAAAATCTATCAATCCCGATTTAGATTCTAAATATCTTGAAACAATTATTCAAGATACTGGAGGAAATATAAGTAAAGTGCTTCGTTTGCTTGATGATCAAAAACATTCTCATTTTCAGTTTTTTAGAATGTGGATGTTAGACTGTTTGAAAAAAAATTATCCTGCCCTTATCAAGCATACTATAACATTTAGCCAGTTTAGTCGAGAAAACCAAAAACAGTTTCTTTTATATAGCTCCAGCATTATGGCACAAGTTATTTATTGGGGGTATTCGCCTTTTCATTTTGAAAAGTTACCCTTTGCTCAAAAACAATTTATTGAAAAATTCTCTAAAACCATTAATTATTCATATATAGAGGTTTTTATCACTCATATCGATAAAAGTATTAGTTATATTAATCGTTATGCCAATATAAAATTATTATTTTTTAACCTTTCTATTCAATGTTTTAACCTTTTTAAATGAATTCAAAACTTGAAGAGATAAGAGCTTGCTTATATAAAGAAATGCATATTTTTAAAAATTATTTAAAAAAAAATTTGGATAGCGAAATAGCCCTTGTTAATGAAATAACTGACTATTTTTTAAAATCTTCCGGTAAACAAATACGTCCAACGCTTATTTTATTAATTGCTGGCGCTTGTGGAGGTATTACCCCATTAACTTATAGAGGGGCTAGTCTTGTGGAATTATTACACAACGCTACTTTAGTTCATGACGATATAGTCGACGAATCTGCTTTTCGTAGAGGACGAGCCTCCATCAATCATATATGGCAAAACAAAAGTGCTGTATGGTACGGCAATTATCTCTTTTCTAAAAGTTTACTTTTGGCTTTAAAAGAACAAGATTATGATTTGCTGGCTTTTATACAATATACTATAGACGAAATGAGTCGAGGAGAATTAATCCAAACAGCCAGAGCCAATAAATTAGATATTACTGAAAAAACATATTTTCAAATTATCGAACAAAAAACAGCAACGCTCTTTAAAACATGCTGTCAAATAGGTGCTTATTCTGCTCAAGCATCTTTAGGCACTATTAAAAAAATGGGAGAATTGGGTCTAAAATTGGGGGTTATTTTTCAACTTCAAGATGATTTGATTGACTATCATGATTCAGAAATAACAGGAAAAACCCAAGCCAATGATATAAAGCAAAGAAAAATAACACTTTCTTTGATTCATAGTTTAAATAAAGCGACTAAAGCAGAAAAAAAACATATTTTCAAACTGTTAAAATCAAAAACAATTAAAGATGTTCAAGTTAACGAAATCATTGCTTTCGTTCAACAAAAAAATGGGAATATTTATGTTCAAAAAATTATTCAAAAGTTTTTGAACGAAACAAAATTGCTTATTAATCAACTAAGCCCTTCTGTATACCGTAAAAATCTACATAATTTGGCAAATTTTATAGTTGAAAGAAAAGCCTAAACCTATTTTTATATTTTAAAAATTTTTACTACCTTTTTATATGAAACGAATAGAGTATACATTTTTATTGTTATTTTTTTCACTAACTCTTCAAGCTCAAAATGTTGTAAAAGAAGTTTACAAAACTTTTGCTAATGACAAACCAGAAATTATTAATTATTATCATGATAAAAAAGAAATAGAATACCTATTCAAAAAAGAGCAATTCAATCAAGATGGGATTTTAGTACTAAAAGAAGACTATAAAAAAGGGGTGCTGCATGGGAAAAGAGTAAAATTTTATGCCCTTGATAAAAAACCGTATAAAATACTTGAAGAAAACTATAAAAATGGGGAATTAAACGGCAAAGTTTCAGCATGGTTTACAACGTATTATGACCACGTAAAAAAACAATATAAAGAACAAATTAAAGAAGAGCTTAATTATAAAGCAGGAAAATTTCATGGACAACAGCTCTATTATTTTGATCTGAGATATAGAGACATATCATCCAAAGATGAAATTCAAAAAATAAAAAAAGAGTTTAATTATTTAGACGGAAAATATCATGGTAAACAGGTTTCTTATAATAGTCAAGAGGCAGAAAAAGAATATGAACTATATTATACAAATGGAATACCCGATAGTGTTCAACGGTTTTGGTATGGAACGGGGAAAATGGAATATGAGTTAAACTTAATTCGAGGAAAGTTTGATGGGCTTCAAAAGTTTTGGAGTTATAACGGCAATGAACATAATGAAGAAATTTGGAGTAATGGGGAGTACATTAAAACCACAGAAGAATGGGATAATGGAAACCCCAAAACCCAAGAAGTTTACACTGCAAAATTAAATACTAGCCGTATTAAAATTACATGGAGGAAAGTACTTGCCAAAAAAGTCGACTTTTTTGAAAATAAAACGAAGCACACTCTCCAGACTTTTATAGATACAGCCTTTTATACAGAATGGTATGCAAATGGACAAATGAAAAGACATGGTATTGGGAAAAGAAACAGCTATAGAAAGAATGAGGTTGACTATAAAAAAGGCAAGTGGAGCTATTGGTATGAGAACGGGCAAAAAAAAGAAGAGGGTATTTATAAAAGAAACAAAAAATATGGTTTTTGGCCAACTTGGGATGAACAAGGAAAAACAATCTCCATAATAGACTATGCCGATAACGGTGCTAAGGATTTATGGCAAGTGTTTTTTTATTTTGAAAATGGTAATAAAAAAAGTATCGGCTTTTTAAACTCAAAAGGGTTAAAAGATATAGAATGGAATTACTGGTATGAAGATAGCACTTTGAAACGAAAAGAAACGTACATGCCGGGACCTTATTCTAGGAATAGACCTTTTATAAAAGAATTTGTGGAATGGAATAAAGATGGTTCTATCAGAATGAAAGGAAGTGATGGAAAAGCCATCGCCTATACTTACTTTGAAAATGGAAAAATTAAAATAGAAGAAGTGTTAGTGTTTTTTAAAGGGCGTAAAAGGTATGAATATTATGAAGATGGGATAATCAAAACTGATGGTATGTATCAAGAAAATGTGGAAGGCAACATGGTTACAAAAAATGTTGTCGATGGAGGTATTGTAAGACAAAGAACAGAGTGGTATAGCAATGGCAATAAAAAATCATTGACTCAATATTGTGATGATTGTTATTTTATCCCAGAAGAATTTAAACAAAAGTTAAAAAAAATATACGAAGCCTGTAAAGGTTGTCAAGCCTATTATAGCGCATATAATAGTTCTAAAAAGTTGTCTTTTGAAGTAAAGGACGGTTTATATGAAGAATGGTTTGAGAATGGGCAAAAGAAATTAGAATGCAACTATAAAAAAGGACATCTTAAAGACAATCAAAAAGAATGGTACTCAGATGGAAAGCCTATGTTAGATGTTTATTTTCAAGATCACCCTTACAATAAAAAACTCAGTCCACAACAGCGTCATACTATTTGTAAAAGTGGAATATTTTATAACGAAAAAGGGAAAGCATACAGCTATGAATTGCAATGGAATTCAAAATCACGATCTGAAGCTATAAACAATAATGATTACAGTCTCTTAGTGCCTGTTAAGAAAAAGAAAATTCTTGAAATTGAAAGAAATAGTTATTTATTTCGATTAAAAGTGAAGTAATGTAAACTTCAAATTAAATATAAATATATGATTATGAATTTAACTATTGAAATAAATAAAGTATTCAACAATGATCTTAAAAGATTAGGATATAGTCTCGTTTTCCTACTTATAAATGTATTATTTTTTTGTTCTTTATCTGCTTTTGCACAAAACTTAGACTATAAAAATATTCAAAAAAATATTGCTATTTTAAAAAAGAATCCTCAAGATGTAGAGGCTCTTAACACTATAGGAACTTATTATTTGAATCAAGGTATGTACCAAAAAGCAGATTTCTTTTTTCAAGAAATTCTTAAAGTTAATTCTCAAACAGACTTAGGTTGGTTTGGCTTGGGAAATTTAGCTTACATACAAGCTAAGTACGATTCAGCTATATTCCATTATAAAAAATCACTTTATATTAATCCTAATAATTATGAAGCTTGGTTTTTTTTGGGTAATGCTTATAGAGATTCTAAAAACTTTAATTTAGCTATTGAAAGCTATAAGAAGGCAGCCTACATACAACCAAAATTTAGTACTATTTATTTTAATATGAGTGCAGTTTTTATAAAAAAAAAACAACCTGATTTGGCTATTTTGGCTTTGAAAAAAATTTTAACTTATGATGTTGACAATATAGAGGCTTTAATTCAATTAGGAACTATCTATGAACTTTTGAAACAAGATTATGAAAGAGCTATAGATGTTTATAATCAAATTGTTAAAAAAGATAAAAACAATACTAATATTTGGATAAAATTAAGTGTAATGTATTCCAAACTCCAAAAATATGACCAGGCTTATCAGGTTACCCATCATGCTGTTGTTAAAATTGGGCTTGTAAACTTAACTCTATATGGTAACCTCAGTTTTTATTCTATTTTTGTTAAAGATTATAAAATGGCTATTGAAATGGCAAAGCGCGCCATAAAATTAGACAAAGAAAAAAATAATTTATGGCTATACACCAATCTTATGCATGCTTATCTCTATCTAGGTGATTTTCAAATGGCTATAGATATCTTATCCACTTATAAAAGTAAAAAAATAAAAACAGATGGATTAATGGTAAACTTTGACAAACTTATCTCAAAAGATTATAGATACTTTTTGAGTTCCAATGTTCAAAATCATTATATAGAAAAAATTAAAAGCCTCTATTTGAATTAGCTATAAACCATAAATTATACATATTTTATAATAATACTCTGGAAGGACAAAGGATAAATTATGAAATACTTAAAATCAATCTGTTAAACAAAGAAGTTTTAATCTTATAATCATTTGAAAATCAATCAAATAGAAAATTTATTTTTGAAAATAATTGTTAATCAGAAACTTATAAAAACTGATGTCGCAATAAAAATTTAAAGATTTTTCAAAGAGATTAGACAAAATTATTTTTTACTTATAAACTTGGAGTTATATATTAAAAATACATATATTCATTAATCTGAAAAACAAATATTTATAATATATTTGTTTTTTCATTAAATTCAATGTCAAAAATCAAAATTACATAATATATTGATTATCAAAATAGTTCAAGTCTATTACTTTTTATTGTTTAATAGTGAAGTTGTTTAAAAATGGTTCTATATGATTTAGAGCGTGTTTAGTTTTTATTATTCTTATATAAAGAATTGATAATAAAAACTAAACACGCTCTAAAGTTATTTTAAACTTATACAGTTCGTTGGATAGTGTCAGCTCTCGAGTTTATAACTTCTTAAACTCGCTCTTCTGCCATACTGAGAGCCTCAGAAATTATGGTAGTCGAAATTCCTTTTTTATAGAATCCAAGTATAGATTCTATTTCTTTTTCTTCCCTGCCTTCTTTTATACCTTCTATTTTAGCTGTTTCTTTAACACTATTTTTGATCATTCTATTTTCTATATAACGCTGATAAACTACCCGGTCTTTAGCCCCTAAAGCGCTTTCGGCTAATTTCTTCCATAAATATAATCTTTGCCTTGTCCCAAATCAAAATAGACAATATTAATTAATTATTTTTTCTAGTAGGGAAACGATAAAATATATATTGAGTCATTGAAAATCTGGTATTTGAAGTAATATAACCAAAACCTGGAAATTCTGTGCTAACAGGATTTGTTAAAGGCAAATCATTTAAAAAGCGTAACCTTGCTGTTATACCAATATAAATATTACCGATAAGTTTAGCTTTTACTCCGCCTACCAAAGCTAGCCACGTGGCTTGAGTCATATCAGATTCTATAGTATAATTTTTAGAATTTATTTGCCAATAATCTTCCTGTATAGTGTATGAAAGACTATTTTTAAAATTAGAAAGCCCATATCTAAGCCCTAGAAAAACGGCACCTCCGTCTATCTTATTATGTTCAAAGTTATAATCTAATCCAAAAATAAAATAATCGCCTATAGTAGTATACTTAAATAGTTGATCAATAAGTACGCTTTCTCTAATGCCTTCATGTTGACCATAATCGAGTGTAAAATATAATTTGTTATTCAAATCAAAACCTATAACAGCACCATATTTTAGGGTACCTGCTTCTATCAAACTGGCTAAAGGGCTTGTTAAATCTAAACCTATTCTTATACCTTCTATAGCAATTTTATCTGTTTGTTTAGATTTTAAGTTCGGAGTATTCTGGGCAAAAACTGGTGACTGGAAAATTAGTAAAATTAGAATTTTAAATCCCCATTTATTTTTTAGAATATTCATTTATCCAGCATTTATTATTTGTATAAAATGACAAAAACTCACTCTTCAACAAAGCAAAAAGCGCCTAAATTAAGGGTTTTAGGTTTCGCCGAATATTTTGCCTCTTTTCCAAGGATAGAGTTTGAAATACAAGACCAGTTTAATTGTGTTTTTTCTTGAATAATGCTACTGTTGATAATACAATTTTTAATTTTACTATCTTTAGCTATAGAAACAAAAGGACCTATAATACTGTTTTCTATGATAACATTATCACCAATATAAACAGGTTCAATAAGTTTAGAGTTTTTTATAGCAATACTTTTAGGAATATGGTTAAGTGTTTTACTCAAATAATAGTTATGGGTATCGAGAATATGCTTTTTATTTCCGCAATCTAACCAAATATCTACCTGAACAGTATACACTTTAGTTCCATTATTTTTAATTTTAGTTAGAACATCAGTGAACTGATATTCTCCATTAACAAGGGTATTTTGTTCTATCAATTCTTTGAGATGACGTAAAATTAGTTCACTTTTCTTGAAATAATAAATCCCAATAATAGCCGAATCTGATATAAAAGTTTGAGGTTTTTCAATAAAATTTATAACTTCTTCTGTTTTAGAATCTAATTCAACAACCCCAAAATTTTTAGGATCCTTAACTTTTTTTGTATAAACAATAATATCTTTGTCAAGATTTATCTTATCTTTTAAGTCAAATAAAGTATCTGAAAAAGCTATGATGACGGGTCCTGATAAAAAAGATTTAGCTTGCCAAATAGCATGAGCGGTACCCAAAGTTTCTTCTTGATAGAAAAAAAGAGGTGCTAGATTAATTTCTAAAGTTTCAGATAATTTAATTAGTTCTTTTTCAGTTTCTTCATCTTTTGCATTTAAAATAAAAGCTAACTGGCTAATAGCTAAGCCAATAGTTTGGTGAAGTTTTTGAATAAGTAAGTGGACAATTGGTTTTTCTAAAATTTTGAATAAAGGCTTAGAAGTCATAGCAGTATGAGGCAATAATCGTGTGCCACGTCCAGCCATAGGTATCAATATTTTCATATTCTAAAAATTTGTGATTAAATTAGTTAATAAATATTATTAAATCGGATTCTCAAGCATAACTCTAAATATAGTTTTAAAAGATTAATATTATTAGCTTGCAGCTAAAATAATGAAATAGCTTTTTTGTATCTAAAAAAATGAACAAAGGTATACTAAAATATATCAAAATACTTTTACTTGTATTGAAAGTACTATTTAGCCTAGCTAATGATTCTACTTTATCTTTATTATTCTAAAAGGTAGAAATAAATTAATATGTATTAGAACTCATTAGTCATAAATTCTGTTAGATTTGTTGTGCTAATTTTATATACATTTGTTTTGGTAGTTAATATTTTCAAATATAACCAAAATTAACTTCTCTTTTGGTTTTAAAGATCTTAACTTTCTGAATTATTTTAATCATTCTCAATTTTAATTATTCATTAATTATGAAAAGGATTTTCACTCTCATTTTTACGCTTTCTATTTTGCTTATTCAAGTTAATCTTTTTGCTCAGAGTAGTGCTGAACGCAAAGAAAAATATAACCTTGATGACGGTATAGCACTTAAAGGTTATGATCCTGTTGCTTATTTTACTCAAAAAAAAGCTGTTAAAGGTTCTAAAAATTATGCATATACCTATAAAGGTGTTACTTACCGTTTTTCTTCTGCTAAAAATCGGGCTACTTTTAAGGCTAATCCATCTAAATATGAACCTCAATATGGAGGCTGGTGTGCTTATGCCCTTACCACTGCTCCTAAGAAGGTGGATATAGATCCGGATTCTTTCAAAATTATTAATGGAAAATTATATCTCTTTTATAGTAATTATATTTTGGGAAATACTTTAAAAAAATGGAATGCTAAAAAAGACGATAAAAAACAAATAAGCATAGCAAATAAAAATTATTCTAAACTCAAATAAATAGTATAGTTTCTATTTGAAGTTTCGTATATTTTAATGATATTATTAATAGGAAGAGAGCGTAGAAATACATTATCCCTTCCTATTTTTTTAACTGATCAATCAGAAATATGTATCATGAAAAAATTTATTATTTCAAAGAATGTAGTTCTACTAATGATATTGCTGTGGATTATTTAAAAAATAAGAAGGCTCTGGAAGGTACAGTTATTTTAACTGATTATCAAACTCTTGGACGAGGACAAAGGGGCAATACTTGGATCAGTAATAAAGGCGAAAATCTGCTTTTTTCACTTATTTTGAATCCTTCTTTACTTTCTGCCAGCCAGCAATTTTCTATAAATATTATTATTACCATCGCTATCCATAAAGCCCTTCAAAATCTTGTTGATTCTGAGCAATTAAAAATAAAATGGCCTAATGATATTTATTACCAAAATCAGAAAATAGGTGGAATATTAATTGAAAACTTTATAAAAAAAAATCAAGTTAAATACAGTATTATTGGTGTGGGTCTAAATGCTAACCAAAATAGTTTTGAAAACCTCCTTCAAGTCAGCTCCTTAAAAAGAATAACCCAAAAAGAAATAAACCTTCATTATTTATTAAAAGCTATATTAAAAAATATTAAAATACAATACCAAACGTTTTTCGTGCAAGGTATTTCGGACATGAAACATGACTATTACAAATATTTATACCGTTATCAAGAAATCCATAATTTTAAGAAGAAAACAAACCGTAATTTTACTACTTTTGAAGGTTCTATTTTAGGCGTTAATGAAATTGGACAATTACTCGTTCTGATTCAAAATAAAATTGAACATTTTAGCTTCAAAGAAATAGAATTTTGTTGATACATACTGTTTATTTATTGTTATCCTAACTTAAAAATTAAGTGAATACTACTATCCTAAGAGGTGTTTTTATACTCTTAGTTTTTATGCTTACAAATTGTAATGTTATTTTTAAGTATAAAAATAAAGAGAGTCAGGTGGGTTCAAAATATATCAAAGAATTAGAAGATAAAGTTTTTAACTTTGAGAGTATAGTTATAAAAAGTCGATTTGACTATCTTGGAGGAGGTCAATTTTTCAAAGGCATTTCTGATATTCGTATTCAAAAAGATAGTTTTGTATGGGTTTCTATTCGTTCTACTCTGGGTATAGAAGGTTTTAGATTGCTTATTTATCCTGATACCATTTGGGCAATTGATAGAATTGGAAAAAAAGCTTATAAATCAGATTTTAAATTTTTAAATGAAAAAACAAATTTTGATATTAGTTTTAATATACTTCAATCTATTTTACTCGGCAATAGCCCTCATAGAGATAAAAAAATTATTAACGTTACTCAAACATCAACAGAACATATATTATCCCAAATTGTTAGTAATACAAAAATTGATCATCATATTAGTAATGATAAAAACCATCTAACCAATCTTATTTTTACAGATTATTCTGTCGGCAATAGAATCCGGAAATTGAGTATTTTATATAAAGATTTTATATATATTGATTCTCAAGTTTTACCTATTAAATATTCTCTTAGCTTAGATGAAGAAAATAATCCTCAAAAAAACCTCAAATTGCAAATAGAATACAGCAAGGTTATTAATGATGATAAGCCCTTAAAATATCCTTTCAGGATTCCTAGTAAATATCCAATTATTTCTTATTAGTTTTAAACTAATTTTTTTATAAAAAAGAGCATCTTATTTTTAAGTATTCTTAAAAATAGACAATTTATACTTATGGTACATTTTTTCCATCCAGCTTTTAACGTCTATTTCCGTTTCAAAATTGATACCCAACATACTAATAAGCGGTAAACCTATTTTTAGTTTCATGTTTATATCACTCTTTGCTTTTAGTATATTTTGGTGAATTTCGGATAGTTTTTTCGCCGATTCTGAGTTGCTGTCCAAAATCTCAAAGGAATCAGCGATAAAATTTAAAATATCCCTTTTTAAGGCTTCAGCTTTTTCTTTATTTAGATTTTCTATTTTGTCTAAAGAATCCTTTAGCATTTCTTGATTATTGATAATTTTTTGGTTGCCTTTTTTTACGTCCTCTCGCAATTTTTTAATTTCTTCTAAGACTTCATCTTCGGTGGGTACACCTTCGAGAAGCTGAACAATTTCAAACTTCTTTTTTATCGGTTTGTATAAGACATAGTACTTGTCCCCATCTTTTTCACGCTCCAATAATTCGTCATAATCTACTAAAACAGTCGTGTCCGGCAAAGGAATACATTTTCGAGGTTTGTGGACTAATTTATCATTGACAGTAGAATCCATAACACCACGTATAAAAGCCAAAAACTCCCTTTTGCGTTTATGCTCTCCCACTACGGTTATCCTAATTTTATTGGCATAACTGATGATGAGGGCTTGGGTATTTTTTTCATGTTTATAAGCCAAAATACAACCTGTACGCCAACGATTTATAAGTAAAGTATGTAGACTCACCATAATATGCGGCATAGTTGACTTGGGCAAAGCGTCATAGTCATAAATAAACTGAAGGCTTTCGGAATTCTTACGAATAGGATTTGTAGCAAGACTTGGCTCAGCACTATCGAGAAGGTCTGGAACGATAATACGTTTACCTTCGGAAAAACAAAGTTTGAATTGTTTGAGAATATCAACCAAAAAACGTCTTTCATTGAAATCATAGTGAATTTTTTCAGCATGATAAGTCTTATCGATTTTTTTGTCTTCCTCTTCGTTGATAATATATTGAACTTCTTCCTGAGCAATAATTCCCTTGGCTTTGCCTGCCACCTTAGAAGTCAAAATTTGATAGACCCCATACGTAATCCAGCGGGGATTAAGGACATAATAATTTGCTAAATTGTAGCTATACAAATCGTTATAACTTTCCAAAGTGCTTTCGTTAAAATGCAAAACCAAGCCCAAATCATGAAAAAACTGAATAGCACTTTCTTGCCCTTCAAACAATTGGTGTTTTCGACATGTTTTCAAAAAGGTATCTTCATCCAAATAATTGTTTCTTTGGGTTTGGCTTTGCAAATCTTTTTGAATGGGAATCCATTTTTCGTTTACCTCCGTCTCAAAAGAAGTAATTTCTTCTACAATTAACTCAGCTAATCGATCTTTAACGGCATCGATATTTTCTTTTGTTTTACAGGAAGTTTTAATAAAACCTTGAATTTGAGGAAATTCCTGTTGTAATTCATATTCGTTTTCAAAGCCAAAACCTGGGTTAACATCGATTTGGTTGGCTAAGACGAGAAGAGGCGAATTTCCACCTGTGGTCCTAATATTTTTCAACCATGTTCTGATTTGATTCGATACTTTCATATTACCTTTTCCATCTTTACGGGCATCGATTACCAAAATATAAACGGTGCGTTTGGTTAAGAAAAATTGGTGAGTAGCATTCATAATTTCCTGTCCGCCGAAGTCCCAAAAATGTCCCGTAAATGGATGCAAGGCTTTTTGGGCTTTAAATCGTTCACTGCTTCCAAAGGCAATATCTTCTATGTTGATGCCATCAGTTTGGGCTTCTTTTTCATCGAAGTCGTCATCTTTCAGCCGCTTCAACAAGCATGTTTTTCCCGACTTGGGGTCTCCGAGAAGGATAATTTTTAACTCTTTCAGTTTTCTTTTTTTATCCATATACCAATTGATGGCTGCCTCGCGCCCCTGTTTTAAAATTTCCATAGGCGGAACCTTTATAGGATTGTTGAAAAGATTTAAACCAGCGATGAACCTATCCTTTATATTTATTTCCATCCCTAAATTTAGAAATTCTAAGGAAATATCAACAATTTTATTATCACTAAGGTTTAAACTTTGTAAGCTGCTTAGGTGTTGCAAAGGCGAAATATCAACAATTTTATTATCACTAAGGTTTAAACGTTGTAAGCTGCTTAGGTGTTGCAAAGGCGAAATATCAACAATTTGATTATTACTAAGGTTTAAACGTTGTAAGCTGCTTAGGTTTTGCAAAGGCGAAATATCAACAATTTGATTAGCGTAAAGGTATAAACTTTGTAAGCTGCTTAGGTTTTGCAAAGGCGAAATATCAACAATTTTATTATCACTAAGGTCTAAACTTTGTAAGCTGCTTAGGTTTTGCAAAGGCGAAATATCAACAATTTGATTATTACTAAGGTTTAAACGTTGTAAGCTGCTTAGGTTTTGCAAAGGCGAAATATCAACAATTTGATTAGCGTAAAGGTATAAACTTTGTAAGCTGCTTAGGTTTTGCAAAGGCGAAATATCAACAATTTTATTATCACTAAGGTCTAAACTTTGTAAGCTGCTTAGGTTTTGCAAAGGCGAAATATCAACAATTTGATTAAAGCGAAGCTCTAAACGTTGTAAGCTGCTTAGGTTTTGCAAAGGCGAAATATCAACAATTTTATTATCACTAAGGTCTAAATTTTGTAAGCTGCTTAGGTTTTGCAAAGGCGATATATCGACAATTGTCCATTTATTATTGTATTCCCCAGCAGCAATTAAAACTTTTAAGTGTTTTAATTGTCCAATTTTAGGGCTAAGGCTTTTTAAGTTATTTTTTGGGCCTTTATTTTTGCTTTTTACCCATTTTCTTTGTTTCCAATCCCACCATTCATTGCTTAAAATGAGGGTTTCCAAGTGGATACAGTCAAACAGTTGAGGTATAGCATTTAAATCAGTAATGCCGCAGTTGCCCAAATCTAAGTAAGGGGCTTGGTGGGATAGGCAATTTTGGATAAGTTGCATGTATACAATATAATTGAAAAAATAGTTCTGATATTAAAATATTAGTATGCATCAAATAGGGTTTTTATTTCAAAGAAACAACCAGTATAGCAAAGCTATTTTATTCTTGGAAACGGTAACCTCAATGTATTAGACCTCCTAAAAATCCTTGTCCTATTGGTAATGGTGTAAGGTTTAAAATATAGGTGGTGTTTTTTTCAATTGTTCATATTTACCTTCAAGGACAAGCACAAATTCACCTTTTATTTTATGTTTTTCAAAGGTTTCTATAAGCATTTTAAGGGTTCCTCTTGTCAATTCTTCAAACTTTTTAGATAATTCTCTACAGACACACATAATTCTATCTTCACCTAAGTAAGAAGCTAAATCTTTAAGTGTTTTAAGCAATCGGTAAGGACTTTCGTATAAAATAATTGTTTTTTCTTCATTTACCAATTGTTCAAGTCGTTTATGTCTTCCTTTTTTATGAGGTAGAAAAGCGGCAAAAACAAATTGTTGACTATGAAAACCCGAAACTACAAGTGCCGGTATCAAGGCAGTAGGACCTGGCAAACAGGTTATTTTGATGGTATTTTCGATACATTTTTTTACCAAAAGATAAGCGGGGTCGGCAATACCCGGTGTACCTGCATCACTGATTAAAGCTATAGTTTCTCCATTTTTCAAATTTTCAATAATAGCCTCTGTGCGTTGATGTTCATTATGGCTATGGTACGAAGTTATTGGTTTTTCAATAGCATAATGGTTTAAAAGAATACGCGATCGTCGGGTATCTTCTACTAAAATTTTATCCACATTTTTTAAAACCTCTACAGCTCGGTAGGTCATATCGCCCAAATTACCAATTGGGCTAGGTACTAAGTATAACATTAAAGATTTATTATAGCCATTCCATTTGAAAAAAAGATTTTTGACTAAGAGCGTGTTTAGTTTTTTTATTTTAATTTTGAAAAGAGCGTCAAATTTCATAAAAGAGCACTTTTATTTTCACTTTAAATGGTGCTCCGCTTTATGGAAAAGAAACACGTTTCTAAACAAAAAAAACATAATGCTATAGATGACGCCCTATGGACAAAGATAGAAAGATATCTTCCTCATGCCAAACACAAGAGAAAATACAAACAAAAAGATGTTTTTAATGCTTGCTTATTCATAGTCAGGACAGGTATACAAGGATACAGTTAAGAATGTGCTTATTTTGGATTTTAAGGACAGGATATTATATTTGAGTGATACTCAAGAAGGCAAAAAACATGACAAAAAAATAGCTGATGAGTGTGATTTGATTTTTCCTAAACATACTCGCCTCTGGCAAGATACAGATTTTCAAGGCTATCAGCAAGGTAGTTTAAAAGTTTTACAATCCATTAAAAAGCCTAAGAGCAAGGAATTTAGCCTTCTTCAGAAGGCTTTTAATAAAGCTATTTCACGAGTTCGGGTTTTATGTTGAGCATGCTATAGGTGCTATTAAAGGCCTGCGTATAGTCCGTGATAAAATTCGAAGTTACAGAATTGATTTTCGCGACAGGGTGATACTTTTGGTTTGTGGCTTACATAACTTCCGTATTGCTATGCGCCCTGCTAAAAAACAGCCGTATATTTACTGGAAGACCATAAACGCCTATAATAAAAACTAGAACATAGACTCTATTATAAGAAAATATGCTTATTTATTATCATCGTTAGGTTTTTCTATTTGTCTTTGCAATTTTTCAATTTCTTGTTCAAAATATATTTTTTGGTCTGGCTGCTTTATAGCAAGATTTTTATACATTGTGATAGCTTGTTGGTATTTTTTTTGACTAACCAACAAATTTACCAATTGAATTGACGTATACTCTTTCATCTCTTTACCTAAAGAGTCATCTTCTAACTCTAAATCTTCTTTTATAGTAGGTGTTACACTATTTTGGTAATTACGAGTCTGTTTGGGATAAGTATCTATGAAATCAGAAATTATATCACTTTGAGACACTTCCTTCTTACTCTTTTCTTCATTATTTTCATTTTCATCTAAAGCAAAGTTATTAGCTAAAAAATCGAAAGAAACATGGTTTTCATTCTCTTTTTTACTCTTTTTTTCAACCTCATTTTGATCAAAAAAAGTATTAATACTTTCACCTATATTTATTGTTTCATTTTCTGTCTCATGATTTTTATTTACCTTTTGGAATTTTTGGGTATCTTCTTCAAAACTTTTCAAATTTTTTTGATAAGAATCTAATTGAGTAGTTAGTTTATCAAGAAAATCATTTTCTATAACTGATTTATTTTCAGTGTTTTCTACACTTTTCAATTCTTTTTCTTTTGTTTCTTGCTTTTCATTTTCTTTATCCTCAAAATTATTTAAGTCAGGATTAACAGGTGAATTTTCATTTTTAATATCTAAACCAACCTTCAAATTATTATTATCTTTTTGATTAGTAACCTGTTTTTTCTGTTCTTCTGTTTTTTCTAAGGTATCTGACAAAATACTTAGACTTTGAGTATTTAGATTTACAGGTTTTTTTTCTTCTAAGATATATAAGTCATTTTCTTTTTCAGGATTTATTTTAGCATCAATAAGTCGTTTTAGAAGATTTCTATCTTGACTGTTGACAGCAGCTTGTTTAATGTGCCCTGTTGTAGGTTGAGCTAATGCTAGAATTAACTTAGCAGCTTGAAAATAAGGGTAACTATCTATAATTTCTTGTAAAGAGTCTTTATGATTTTCATTAGCTATAAGCGGCTCATTTAAGAGCCGATAAAATATTGGTTCGTTCATAACTTAATTATTATATTCTATTTTATTTCTTTCCCGTGGCATTTGGGGCATTTTAGGGTTGTTTTTATGGTCATTTTGTCTTATTTAAATGAAACAAATATAGGACTAAATATCTCAATATCAAAACTATTTTCTTAAATCATATTTTCTACACCACCACCCATTTTCAATAATAATAAGCAAAGCATCCAAAAATCTTTTTTTTAAGAGAAGTGACTATAAACCTTAAGCAGAAAAACTTTTAAAGTAATAATTAATCTCCATGTTGTACTTTTTCTTTACTTACTTTAATTTCTTTTTCATTTAGTGTCAGCTGTTTAATATGATTTGTAATTGTCTTGACGATAAGATCTATAGATTCTATTGAGTCATCATTAGCAGGTATGGGATATTGAACTCCAGAAGGATCTGTATCAGTATCTACTATAGCTATAATCGGAATATTAAGTCTATTTGCTTCTTGAACAGCTATAGATTCTTTTTTAGCATCAACAATAAACACACACTCCGGTAATCTTATCATCTGACTAATACCACCCAAAATACGTTCTTGTTTTTCTTGTTCTCTGGTAATAATAAGTTGTTCTCGTTTGGCTAAATTCTCAAAGTCTTTACTTTTCATCATTTTTTTATTATTAGCCAAACGTTTTAGAGAGCGTCTAATAGTAGTAAAATTAGTCAAAAATCCGCCTAACCAACGTTCTATGATGTATGGCATATCAATACGGCTTACTGTTTTTTCTATAACACGCCTAGCCTGTTTTTTAGTTGCTATAAAAAGTATTTTATCTCGTTTTTGCTTATTACTTGCATACAAACTATCGATAAATCTTACAGCGTTTTCAAGGCCCTGTTGGGTAGATTTTATATTAATAAGATGAATATTGCCTTGTTTTTTGTAAATATAAGGTAACATTCTTGGGTGCCATTTCTTTGAAAGATGCCCCAAATGGACTTTAGCGTCCAACAATTCTTGATAATTAGGTATTTGCATTAAAACATTTAGCTAATAAATAATTTAAAAAAGAAATAATTAAATGATGAGGTATAAAAAATCTACCTTTTGCTGAATTGAAATTTTTTGCGGGCTTTTTTTCTGCCATATTTTTTACGTTCAACCATTCTGGGGTCTCGTCTTAAAAAACCTTCTTTTTTCAAAACAGGTTTTGTTTCTTCATCTTTTTTTACCAAAGCCCGAGCTACTGCTAATCGAATGGCTTCGGCTTGTCCTGTAATTCCGCCTCCATTAACTCGGATAAATATATCTAATTTATCTACTTGTTCACAAACTGTCATTGGCTGTAAAACAATAGTTCGAAGCGTTTCTGTTGGAAAATACTCTTTAAGTTGACGCTTATTTATAGAAAAATTTCCTTCCCCTTCTTTAACATAAACCCTAGCCACAGAAGTTTTACGGCGACCTATGGTGCAAACAGTTTCAGACATATAAAGTTTAATATGAAATGATTAAATATAAGATTAAATGTAATACTTTTTATCACTTTTTTGATAAAGATTTGATTTGTCCATTTTAACAACCTTTAAATCTTCAGTTTAAGTACTTCAGGTTTTTGGGCTTGCTCTATATAATCTTCTCCGATATAAATTCTAATATTACCCATTATTTTATTGCTTAATTTATTCTTTGGAAGCATATTTTTTATAGCTTTTTGAAGAATTTTTCGAGGGTCTTTGTTATAAACCTCTTTAGCAGACATTTGCTTTTGCCCACCCGGATAACCTGTATGAGATATGTATATCTTTTTATCCCATTTATTTCCTGTTAGTTTAATATGTTCTGCATTGATAATAATAACATTATCCCCACAGTCTATATGAGGTGTAAAAGAAGATTTATATTTACCTTTAACAATTTTAGCAACTTCACTAGAAAGTCGTCCTAAGACCATATTTTTTGCATCTACGATCCACCATTTTTTCGCAACTTCTTTAGGACTTATAAATTTCGTTCTATAACTTAATGTATTCACAATAAAATATTTATACAATTAATAATTCAATAAAACCAGTCAATATTGCTATAAGCAAACTAATATATGTTTAGCAATAAACGAATAATAACTTAACCCAAACTATTCCTATCATTTCTTTAATCAAAAACATGTTATTTCATTTCTACGATTTGCAAAAATAGTAAATCAAGTAAGTATATTTAACTATTTATCCTATATTTTTTTTTGTTTTTTATAAATTTGTAGAATATATCATGATCTAAATTCCTAATCTTAATTGGTAAATATATTATTTTAAGTCGTTGTAAACTCAATTTATTAATTTTTCTACTACAAATAAAAAGATACTATTTTCTTATTATCAATAAGTTAAATACTTGAAAAAGGATTTTTTAATATTAAGTTTCACTATACTGATATAATTCATAATTTTCTAATAATAGTTCGGTATAATTTTTAATGTGTTGATAGTCAAATATTTAAAGAATACTAAAAATTTTTATTATATAAACTCTAATCAATTTGTTGAACTACAAGATTTTAAAAATATGAATATTTAATAATCAATAGTTTATAATTTTATATTTGTGCAAAAAAGTAGTACATAAAATCTATTTTTAGTATTTTAATTTTCTTAATTCCTAATTATTATAGATATGCTTATCAGAATATTAAATATCCTATCTCTTTTGCCACTTTGGTTTTTATATCTGATTTCTGATTTGCTTTATATTATAGCATATTATATTTTATCTTATAGAAAGTCAGTTGTTTTTAGTAATCTAACAACCTGTTTCCCAGATAAAAACAAAAAAGAAATTATCCAAATAGCCAAAAGTTATTACCACAGCCTTTGCGATACTATTATAGAAATTCTAAAGTTAAAAAATATGTCTTTAAAGCAAATGCAAAGTATGGTAAGCATAGACTCTAAAACCCTTAGTATCTTTCAAAATTCTCCTAAAATCTTATTAATAGCTCATTTATTTAATTGGGAATTAGCACTTTTACTTCTATCTTATTATGCCCCTTCATCTTTCATATATAAAAAACAAAGTAACCTTACTATAAATGATTGGATGTTAAACCTACGACAACGCTTTAATAATAAAGGTTTAGACATGCAAGAAGCTGCTAAATTTATAAGGAAATTAAATAAAGGTGAAAAAATAACTCATCTTGCTATTTTGGGCGATCAACGACCATCAGAAAATGCACCAAAATATTGGATAAATTTTTTTGATACACCTACAGCTTTTCAAAAGGGGATTACAAAATTAGCTAATATGAGTCAATTACCCATTTCTTTTTGTGAAATTCAGCGTCTGAAAAGAGGAAAGTATAAAATCAGTTTAAAAATTATTGCTCAACCAAATGAGCTTGATGAACAACAGCTGTTATTTCGCTATGGTCAATATTTAGAACAAGTTATTAAGAAAAACCCTAGCAACTGGCTTTGGAGCCATAAGCGTTGGAAGTATAAACCAAAAGTAGGAGAAACTAAAATTGTAGATATATATAGTCATTCCAAATAAAAATAAGATTTTTTTTAGTATTTAAGTCATTGCTAATGAGAAAACATTCTCTTCTCACTTTTAATATAGTAATGCTATTTTTATAAATGAAATGATTATGAAGTTGTTTAATAATTCAATAATTCTAACAGTTTTAATAATATCATAACCAATTACTTATGGTTACTTATGGGTATATAATATTTTTAATTCAGATAATTATTTCAGGCTATTAAATATAATTTATTATAGCTCTAAAATAAAAGTCTCTGATAATCAGATTACTAAAAAAATGTATTCTTTAAAAAGGCTTAATAGATTAGAATTTATCTAGTTTTAATTATCTTATTCTTATAAAATTAAGATTGGATTTTAAAACTATAACTATATCAAAACCAATATATTAACTAAAGAATGAATTATTAAACAACTTCAACTTAAAAGAGGATCAATTAAGGACTAAAAAAAGGCAGTGACTAGGCTTTTATCTGTATGCAAAACCTTGGTAATTAAACTTTTAAAGAAAATCAACACAAATAATATGCTTGCTCAAATTCACTTATTTCAAGATAACTTTTCTAAACTTTTACAATGGTTTAGGAGTATAAATTTTTTCTAAGAAAGCTCTTATAACGAATACATTAAAAAAATTATTAATTACTCATTATTTATTAATTATTATTCAATGAAGTATCAACAATTAATAGACAGAGCTATAAAAATCATTAATTTTAATCCAAAAGTTTTTCAGACTATATATCAAGAATTAAATCTAAGTGAGAAAACCATTATAGATGCTTTTGTTTATTATAACTCTAAGGTTGAAGAAATTGACAATGATGTTTATGCCAGTTTAGGTATTCGGGTAGCTATGTTTATAGAATACTTAACTGAAAAAAGTTGGCATCAGGAGCGCCAAGATACGCTAATATACTTTTTAAAATATTGTCAATCCAAGTCAATTATAGATGTTGGTTTTGGAACACCTATGAAGTATATAAAAGATTATATTTCTGATAAAACAGATCTTAAGTTAACATTAGCCGAAAAATATGATTCTGCTTTTCAATTTGCAAAAGTTATTTTAAAGTGCTGGGGTTTTGAAAAAGATAATCGTATTAATTTTAAAAAAATAGATCTTAATAAACCCACTTTACTTGGAAAATTTGATACTTATATTTTTCAAGATAGTATAGAACATGCTATTGACCCAAAGACATATCTAGAAATGAATATCACCCAATCACCTTCCGAAGCAAAATTTATATTTTCTTTACCTGTAGCGCCTATGATTCCATGTCATTATATTTCTTGGCAAACTGCTAAGGAAGTAGTCAAATGGGTAGAATCTTTTGATTTAAAAGTTATTGAACAAAGACAAATATTTGTCAATCCGGAAGTTGATGATTTTGCTAAAAACTTAGGAGAAATTTCAAATTTGATGTTAATAACTGAAAAAGGAACATAAAGCAATAGAAAATATTAATACTATGAAGTTATTTAAAAGAAGTTGTTTAATAATTCATTCTTTAGTTAATATATTGGTTTTGATATAGTTATAGTTTTAAAATCCAATCTTGATTTTATAAGAATAAGATAATTAAAACTAGATAAATTCTAATCTATTAAGCATTTTTAAAGAATACATTTTTTTAATAATCTGATTATCAGAGACTTTAGTTTTAAAGTTTTAAAAAATTACGTTTAATAGCCCAGAATAATTATCTAAATTAAAAATATTGTTGTACTCATAAATTATTGATAATAAATGTTTTTAAATTTTTTAATTTGTAAACAACTTCTAAGTTAAAAGTATCGCGTAAAAGCCATATGAACAAGGATGAACAAACGGTAGAAAAGTTTAAAACAGAAGGTTTACCTAAGGCAATGAGTGCTGCTAAAAAAAAGTATGAGTCTATTGATTATGACTGTTCTGATATGATTTTTCAAGATGAGAGCCGTTTTGGTTTAATCACGCGTTGCTCACGCGTATTAACAACTCGTGGCATTAAACCTGTAGGTACTTCATCAGCACGACTATAGCTATCGTTGGTTATGGGGCGCTTTTTCTTTTGTAATAGAGTCTAACTACAGTATGTACACATGTAGCACAGACAAGTTATTTTTTATCAAGCACTTAGAAACTATTAGTCAAGATAATCCTAAGCGTTTGAAATCTAGTGGTCATTGATAATGCGGGGTTCCACTCTCTTAACAATTTAAAAGTGCCGGACAATATTATTATCATCGCTTTGCCGGCTTATAGTCCAGAGTTGAATCCTGCTGAGCGGGTTTGGCCTTATTTGAAAGACAAAATAGCTATGACGATTTTTGATAGTGCCAAACATTTGGAAGATATGCTTGAAAGTATGATTAAAAAACTTGATAATGAGCTTATTAAATCATTAGTTGGTTTATGATCTCTATAAAAAAGCATTTTTTATATTTTCAACTGTATAATGGTATTACAACTTTATGGGATAGTGTCCTTTTAAATTAAATTTCTGTTATGTATAAGCACCTAAAATTAAACCATTCTTTCTGTCCCTATTGTTCTAATTTTAACTCTTTTTTCTAACTTAGGCAAATATATGCTTATCAAATAGTTATAATTTTTAAGATTTATAATTTAAAAATTGATTTTCAGCATTTTAATTTTATTAATTATTAAAAAAATAAAACCAGACAGTTAATTAATTTCTAATTTTATTATTGGTAATATTTACTATGTTTATTATTTATACTATACCCTTTATCTCAGCTATAATTGGTTGGGCGACCAATTATATTGCTATCAAAATGCTTTTTCATCCTAAAAATCCTAAGAACTTTTATTTCTTTAACCTACAAGGTATTTTTCCTAAAAGAAAAAACATATTTGCCGAGCGTTTATCTTTTATCGTTACAAATCAGCTTTTATCAAAAGAGAAAATTAAAGAGCAATTAAATAACCCAAAAATCAATGAAGAATTAAAAGCTAAAATCTTGGAAGAAATAAGTATAGAATTTGAAGCCTATATGAAAAGTAATAAATTGTTGGCTATGTTTGCCAATAAAAGTATTTTAGAGGGGATAACAAAAAGGATAGAAGGTATTATAGATAGAAAAATGCCCAATATTAATCAAGAATTAACCAAAAAGATTGATGATGTAAACTTACAAAAAATAGTTTATGATAAGATTATTACTTTTTCCAATGATAGATTCGAAGATCTTATCATGAGTGTGATCAAAAAAGAACTTAAATTTATAGAGTTTGCAGGTGCCATATTGGGTTTTATGATAGGAATTGTTCAAGTCATTCTTATTCAATTTATCTAATGATTTTAAAAATAACTGTAGAAAAAATATAAAAACAATCTTTAGGGCATCTCTCATAATACTCTGTAATTTTTGAAAAAAAACAATATAAAAACTAATTGTTTCATAACCAAATACTTAATTTAGGAGATTCCCTTTAGAAACTGATAAACATAAAATTATAGTAATTTTATGTTTATCAGGGAAAGATTTATTTTTATTAAAAAAAACTTAGGTCGAACTCACATTAATTCCTATAGCTTCTTTAATTTAGAGTGTATTTAGTTTTTATTTTTATGGTATAAAAAATTGATAATAAACTATTTAATCGTATTTTTTGGTTTTTTTCTTTATACAGTAAAATATAACAAGTAGCTGATAATAAGATAATTGAAACTTTAGTAATGGGATAAAAAACCAGGTTTTTTATCTATTACTATTTGATTATCAATAAATTAAAAAAACTAAACACGCTCTTAGCTTAACAATTCGACTTGTTTTTTAATATCGTTATAGCTAATGTTTAAATGGGAGGTATGGTAGACAGATTTTCCATTTTTAATTAGAAGTACTTGAGGAGATTTATGTTTAACCGAAAATGTCTTTGCTATGGTATTAGAAAGATCTCTATATTTCAATAAATCAATAAATAAACAAGTAACTTTTGAATTTAATTCGTCTTTCCAATTGCGTTCCAAACGATTTAATGAAACAGAACTAATAGAACAACGAGTGCTATGTTTAAAAATCAAATATATAGTATTAGTATTTTGGCTAATAGTATATAGTGTTTCTAAATCATTAAAATTTAACCATTTCATAAAACATCTGATAATTAAGTAAAATAAATATGCTTAATAGACTCTATGCACTAATTTTTTTGCATGGGATAAAATGCACAAAATGTATTTTATTGAAAACCAAATATTTCAAAATATCTAAAATCACCAAAAAATTTTACAACATAAAGTCTAATAATTATTAATTTTGTCTATAAGGGCAATATTTCGGTAAAAAACTTTATATTTTAACCTTTTCAATTTGTAAAAATCTAATTATTAAGTGTTTGTTTAAGGTTATAGAAATACTAAAAATTTGAAAATTTACTGAAGTATTGGTTTTACTAAAGTTGCTAAAAAATAAATATTTTGCTTCATTTTTACAAACTAAATAATTGATTATTAGAATAACATCCAGTAAAAAATTTCTTAAATATCGTTTAAAATAGTTCCGAAGTATTCTCAGAAACTGTTTAAGTTTTTTATAATCTATTGACCATTAAAACTAATTTTTTTTCAAAAATTACAGAGTATTATGAGAGATGCCCTATAGTATTTTCCAAGAGTATTTTCCAAATATTCAAAAATTGTTCTAACATCAAAGCTGTTGCCCCCCAAATTTCTTGGTTTTCAAAACAAAAAACAGGCATTTCATACTCCATTTGCTTATACGTATAGGTTTTAAAACTTTTATTTTTAGGTTCCAAAAGCCAATCAATATCTATTTCTATGATTTTACTAACCTCTTTTTTTTCAAGCGTATAAATAGGTTTATTCGGTAAATAAGCCACAAAAGGATATACCAAAGCATTACTAACCATTATATACAACTCTGATAAGCCACCCAAAATATAGTTTGTCTTGATAGACACGCCAACTTCTTCTAAGGTTTCGCGAATAGCTGTTTCTTCCAATAAATTCTCATAGTTTTCTTTTTTACCACCCGGAAAACAAATTTGCCCCCCATGTACCCCGTTATAGTCGGGTCTTTGCATAAATACAAGCTTCCACGTATTGCGATTTTTAAAAATCATGAGCGAAACAGCACACATTTTGGCTTTTTCTTTAAAACTCGAAACAGAATGGTAATGTTGGACAGCCGAAGGCCGCGTCTTTTGTAATATATTTTGGTTTTGGAATAAATTTCGGAATCTATCCAAAAAAACATCTTCTTTATTAAAATCAACCATATAGAAAAGCTATAAAAATTTATCCTAACCCCGTAGATGAAGCGTAAACACCTAATTTTAGTTAAAATTAAAACTATTAACTTTTACAAAGATAATTAAATAATGGCTACTATTTCAAATTATATCGGTGTAGATATTTCAAAATTAGATTTTCACGTCTACCGAAAAGGCGATAAAAAGACCTGTATTAGACTTGCCCGGATTTGATAATCAATCAAATAAAAAAGTTTTTTTTATAAAAAATTGTTAATTAACAACTTATAAAAAACGATATTATAATGAAAGTTTAAAGGTTTTTCAAAGAGATCAAGTAAAATTATTTTTTACTTGTAAAATTTAGAGTATACATATATTTTTAATTTATATTTATTATCTTGATAATCAAAAATCTATACTATATTAGTTTTTTTCATTAAATTCAATGCTAAAAAATCAAAATTACATAACATATTGGTTACCAAAATATTTCAAGTCTATTTATAAAAATACGCAGGCAGGTATTTCCAATTTTATCAAAAAAAAAAGCCCAATTTTATTTGGATTTTAACCGCAGTCATAGCTATTATAGTTTTTTAAATCACTTATCTGCCTGCCATGCCAGCATAAGTAATATTTGTTAGACGGTGTAAATCATAATCAAAAGTAGATAAGTCTTTCATATTAAATTTACTAGTATCATTATAACCACAAGCTCTTGCCATAACTTGCATAAGGTGTTGGCTAGCGGCAAAAAAGTTATATAGTTGTTCAGCAGATTTATTGATTATTAGTCTTGCTCTTAAATTTTCTTTTTGAGTTGCAATTCCAACCGGGCAATTATTTGTATGACAAGCCCTCATACCCAAACATCCAATAGCCTGTAAAGCACTATTTGATAAAGCAATAGCATCGGCACCTAGTGCTAGAGCTTTTACAAAATCAGTTGGTACTCTTAAGCCACCCGTTATAATCAAATCTATATCGTATGCTTTTAAGCTGTTTAAGTGGTGTCTAGCTCTGGCTAAAGCAGGAATGGTTGGTACACAAATATGATTTCTTAAAACTATTGGAGCAGCACCTGTTCCACCTCCTCGTCCATCAAGAATAATGTAATCTACTCCCGATGCCAAAGCAAAATCAATATCTTTTTCTATATGACTAGCTGAAATTTTAAAACCAATGGGGATACCTCCTGTTTTTTTCCGTACTTTATTTGCGACTTTAGCAAAATCTTCTGGGGTTTTTAAGTCGGAAAAAGTAGATGGACTAATAGCAGCTTCTCCTTTTTTTAAAGCTCTAACTTCTGCGATTTCTTCGCTAACTTTATGTCCTGGAAGGTGCCCACCAACACCTGTTTTTGCCGCTTGCCCTCCTTTGAAATGAAAAGCTTGGGCTTTTTGAACCTTATCCCAAGAAAAACCAAAGCGTCCAGATGCTAATTCATAAAAGTAACGGCTATTATTAGATTGTTCTTCTGGAAGCATACCGCCTTCCCCAGAACAAATACCAGTACCTGCCATTTCTGCTCCTTTAGCAAGTGCAATTTTAGCTTCTCTTGATAAAGCACCATAGGACATGTCAGAAACAAAAAAAGGTACTTTGAGAGTAAGAGGCTTTTTAGCTCTCCGACCTATAACGACTTCTGTTGTTACAGGATCGCGATCGTTTAAAGGTTTTCTTGCTAATTGAGCAGGCAAAAATTGAATATTTTCCCATTTTGGAAGCGTGTTTCTATCAACTCCCATGGCTGTTGTAACACCATGATGCCCTGTTTTTTTCAGACCATTTGTAGCTAAGTATTTGATATAAGTTGTATAAGGCTCTGTAGACTCGGGATGGGTATCAACATATTCACCTAAATATTCATTTGATTGAAAGCGTGAAGGCATAACATTTTTTTGAAAATCAATGATATCCTTTCTGTCTATATACACCTGATTATTTTCGATATAACTCTTAAATTTATGGAGTTTTTCAGCAGGATTATAGGCGCTAATTCCAGTTTCATATCGATAATCCCAGTCGTGAACACCACAAACTAAATCTTCTCCTTTTACATAACCATCGCTTAATAAAGCCCCTCTATGCAAACAGCGCCCATAAAGCACAGAAATCTTATCTCCATATCTTATAAGCACCAAATCTGTGCTTTCAGACTTAGCATACATAGGCTTTTTTTCGGGGAGTTTATCAAAAACTGCTATACTTATAGGTTCTTTAAAAGCATTTTTAATGGGTTGGCTCATAGTGATAAAATATCTTGTAATAAAAAAAATATTAAATAATGGTATGGACATCCAATTGTTTAGCAATTTTTCCAATTGGTTAAGTTTAAGTTCACTGCAACCAATTTTCCAAGCGGCTGTAATAGGCTTGAGAGCTGCTCAATTTCTGAGCCATATAATCCTGATTAAAATTTTTAAATTTTCTATATTGAATGAAATATAGAAGCTATTTAGCCTATTCGAACTTAAAAAAATCATATCAACAAAGTTAATTTATTTAGTCTTTAAAAAAATCTCCTTTTAAAATAAAAAGTTTAGTTTTCTATAATTTTTGAAATAACTAAAAATAGTCATTAAGTAGTCATTTTAAAGAAAAAATAATCTTATTGAATTTAACGTATTGATCATTTAAAGCAATAAATAGTAAAGGTAGGTTATTTAATTTGTTGTTTTCTAATGATTTATCCTCCAAAATTAATGTATAAACCAACTCGATGGGTAAAAATTCTATCAATTTGTTGCGATAAAAAACTTTCAGAATTTATGTTTTGCAAATTAACTAAGCCATGTGAAAATCGGATTTCAGGTGAAAAACGCGTGTATCTGCTGTAGATGCTCCAACCCAACCCATAACTAATTTCATAATTTTGGCGTTTTAGAGAAAACCGACGAAACTGTTTTTGTTCCCCTACTGAAATATTTAGGCTTCCTCCGCCAATCAGATAAAAGTTGTGATTTTTTCTTCGTACAGAACGATATCTAAAATATAAAGGCAATTCTATTTGGCTGTTACTGAAATCTATCAACCGATTATCTCCATTATTATATATAAGATTAAATTGCCAAAAATGTAAAGAAACTCCGGGCGCAAATTTTAAACTTAAAAAGCGGTTATTAAATATATAATTGATAAGTATACTACCTACTGCCCCCCCTACCCTTAGTGGTTGTATAATCTGGATACTATCAGAACTATAAAACAAATCGGAATAGGATAATCTTAAGTTATTTCTAAGTACTCCGAATATTATGCCAAAATGAAGGTTTTTTTGATCGTGTTTATCTAAAAAAACTTCGTAGCCTTTTTGGTTTTTACGGGCATATTGAGCTTTTAAGTTAAAATCATAAAACCCGGATAGCCAAATTAAAACAATAAAAATTACAATCGATAATCGACGATAATTAATAAATGAGGTATCAGCAATTTTCATTTAGACTTTTTTTAAAATGTAATGTATTTAAAAACAAATAGTTACTTTTTTCTGCTGATTTGATTATTTTGGTAAAAAAATTGAATACTATAGAATTTAATTGTTTTTTGCAATTTTAGATTTTGAGTTGTAAAATAATGATTTTCAATATAACAACTTTAATAAGTTATAATTTCTGATTAGTATTATTGGAAATTAATCCTTTCTTTTGCAAATATCCTTCCATATCTTGCTGAATGTCATGGGTTATTTTTTGTACTTTATTTTCAAATCCTAAATCTTGAGACGCGTAAATAATACTTCGGGAAAAATTAACTAAAAGTCCTCCATTTTTACTATTTAAAAGTTGTTCAGATACTTTGGCAAGACTTCCACCTTGCGTTCCTACACCGGGTACCAATAAAAAATGTTTTGATGTTAAATCGCGTATTTTTTTAAAATCTTGTTCTTGTGTAGCTCCAACAACATACATAATTTGATTATTTTGATCTGATTTTATCCATTTTTGACTCTTTATAATAATTTCTTCATACAATTTATTTCCATTTTTAAGTCTCAAAGTTTCAAAATCTAAACTGCTTTGATTAGATGTTAAAGCCAATAAAATACTAACTTTATTTTTATAGTTTAGAAAAGGTGAAATACTATCACGTCCCATATAAGGTGCTAAGGTTATGGCATCAAAATTAAGGGTTTCAAAAAAAGCACGAGCATATTGTTGAGCAGTATTTCCGATATCTCCTCTTTTAGCATCGGCTATAGTCAATATATTATCTGGAATATAGTCTAAAGTTTTTTTTAAAATGTCCCAACCCTTTGACCCAAGTACTTCGTAAAAAGCGGTATTAATTTTATAAGCTACCGAGTAGGCTTTGGTTGCCTCGATAATAGCCTGATTAAAACTTAAAATAGGATTATAAGAAGTTAATAAATGCGGTGGTATTTTGGCTAAATCCGTATCTAAACCAATACACAAATAAGATTTTTTTTCTTTGATCTGAACTTTAAGTTTTTGGAGTGGGGTCATTTTAATTTATAATTCAAAAAAAGTTCTGTATGGTTAAAAAGTAAATTTTGAAATATAATAAAAGACTCTGATTTCCAAATAGTTATTTTAAAAAGTATTTAGCTACTATAGGCCTCTTTAACTTGAAAAATAAAAAGTCTAATTCGTCCAATTTCTTTTAGAAAGAATAGTTCGGGCTAAGAGTAGACTTATAAATGTAATAGAGGCAAAATAAATAATATCTCTGGAATCAATAACGCCTCTGGAAATGGATTCAAAATGAGTTTGGGTACTTAAAAATATTAAAATTTCACCTATTACCCCCGGTAGCGTGCTGGCTATAATTCCAAAAAATAAGTGGAAAAAAATTCCTATAAATAAGGCCGTAAGAAATGAGATGATTTGATTATTGGATAAAGCACTGGCAAACACACCTATACCTGTATAACAAGCACTTATTAATAATAATCCTAAATATCCTCCAACAACAGCACCATGATCTATTTTTCCAAGATAAGAAATGGTAAAATAGTAAGGTAAAGTTGTAACCAAAGCGATTAAAATCAATATTAAACAGGATAAAAACTTACCCATAACAATTTGCCAATCTGTAACGGCTTTTGTACTCAAAAGCTCTATGGTTCCTGTCCTATTTTCTTCAGCTATCGTCCGCATGGTGATGGCTGGAATGAAAAAAAACAAGGTCCAATAAGAAATAGAAAAAAATACTTGAAGGCTGGCTTGTTCAATCAAAAAGATAGGATTTCCATAAAGCCAAGTAAAAAAACCACTTAATCCTAAAAATACGATAATAACGATATAGGCTATTAGAGAGTCAAAAAAAGAAGCTAATTCTCTTTTGGTGATAATCCAAATACTGTTCATTATTTTTAATTTGACAATTTAAAATTAATAAATACCAATAATAAAATTTCAGATCTTTGATAAATTTTGTGGTTAAACTTCTTACCACAAATTGAATTATTTTTTTAATGGGTATCCAATATATAATTTTTTTATATTCAAAATCATTTCATTTTGAATAGTTTTTATATGAAAGAATAGTATTTAATGTTTTTACTCAGTTCTCGAAAAACACGAATTATAAATTTAAAATCTCAAAAGTAATCTTTTTTCTTTATTTTTGCTAAGACAATTGTAGATTTGGAATATTTTTATAACTCAATTTAATGTTTTTAGAGGTTTTATAGACTTTAAAATATTGGGTTTTAAATAATTTTTTTAAATTTAATTCATTGCTTTTTAATATTTTTAATTTTCATAGATTCGTAATCTACTAACTATTATTTATTATTCATTAACACTATACATTAAATTATGGCTTTAGACATTATAATACCAAGTGTAGGCGAATCGATTACAGAAGTTACCATAGCTTCATGGCAAAAAGAAAACCTTGATTATGTAGATCAAGGCGATATTATTTGCGAATTAGAATCGGACAAGGCCGGTTTTGAAATTGTGGCAGAGGCTTCTGGTGAATTGGAAATTATGGTTCAGGAAGGTGAAAATGTAGCTATAGGCACGGTGATTGGGCGTATTAAAGAAACTGAAGCAAAACCTACAAAAAAAGAAGAAGCAAAATCAGAATCAATTTCCAAAGATTTAGATTCTGAAGACAAGCATAAATTAAATGGTGAAGCAAATACAGATACAAACTATGCTTCTGGGCATCCTTCACCTGCAGCCAGTAAAATATTAAAAGAAAAAGGACTCAGTACTTCTGAAATAGCTAAAGGTACAGGTGTAAATGGACGTATTACAAAAACCGATGCTTTAAATGCTCAAAAACCAGTAGAAATTAAAAAGCCCCAGCCTATAAAAGAAAAGTCTCAAAATTCTCAACCATTAGAAAGACAAGAAAAAAGAGAACGTTTAAGCGCTTTACGTAAAACTATTGCTAAACGTTTGGTAAGCGCCAAAAATGAAACAGCTATGCTAACAACTTTCAATGAAGTTGATATGAAAGCAATTATGGATATTCGCAAAGAGTATAAAGAAAAGTTTAAAAATAAGCATGAGGTTGGTTTAGGTTTTATGTCTTTTTTTATTAAGGCTACTTGTATAGCCTTACAAGATTGGCCTTCTGTATGTGCCCAAATTGATAAACAAGAAGCGGTTTATTATAATTATTGCGATGTTTCTATAGCAGTTTCTTCTCCACGAGGTTTAGTAGTACCTGTCATTAGAAATGCAGAAAAACTTTCTTTTGATGAACTTGAAAAAGAGGTTGTTCGTTTGGCAACAAAAGCAAGAAATAATAAATTGAGTATAGATGAAATGAGCGGAGGTAATTTTACCATTACAAACGGAGGAATTTTTGGTTCTATGCTTTCAACCCCAATTATTAATGCACCTCAGTCGGCAATTTTGGGTATGCATAACATTGTTCAAAGACCTATAGCACTCAATGGAGAAGTGGTTATACGCCCTATCATGTACCTTGCTTTATCCTATGATCATAGAATTATTGATGGTAAAGAATCGGTTAGTTTTTTATATAGAATGAAAGAATTACTCGAAAACCCTGTCCGTTTATTATTGAAAGTGTAGATATTATTAAAAATAGACCTAATATCAATAATATATAAAATTAAATACTACTATTTTTATAGCAAAGCTATTTTATTTTGCGAAATATTCTGTTTCAAAATGAATGAATTAGAAACCTAAAAAATCTTTTTTTTAAGTAATTTGAGTATAAGTACCTTAACAGTATCAACCTATGAACCCTAAACTATTTTTTGTAGTCATTTTAGTTTTTTCTTTTTTTATTTCTTTAGGTCAAGAAAAATTTAGAATCCTTTCAGAATCTGTATATTATGCCAAAGAACAATCAGGAAAAATAATTAAAGGGAATCTTAATTCTAAAGTAACCTCTAAGTACAATTCTCAAGGGAATAAAATAGAAACAACCAATTATAATCCATCCGAAGATATTAATTATAAATGGACTTATAAATATGATTCTAAAGGTAATGAAATTGAAACAAACAAATATAATATAGAAGGAAATCTCGAACATAAATGGATTTCCAAATATGATTCTAAAAATAATAAAATTGAAATTAATAGTTATAATCTGGATGAAAGCCTTCATTATAAATGGACTTATAAATATAATTCTAAAGATAATCTAATTGAAGAAAATTACTATAATCCGGATGGAAGTCTTCATTATAAAACGACTTCCAAATATGATTCTAAAGGTAATATCACTGAAGAAAATCACTATAATCCAGATGAAGATATTAACTATAAAACGATTTATAAATATGATTCTAAAGATAATCTAATCGAAATAAACAAATACAATACAGAGGGAAACCTTGAACATAAATGGACTTCCGAATATGACTCTAAAGGTCATGAAATTGAAATGAATAGTTATAATCCAGATGGGAGTCTTCATTATAAAACGACTTTCCAATATGATTCTAAAGGTCATGAAATTGAAACAAGTCGATATAACATATCTGGAAATCTTAGGTATAAAAAAACGTTTAAGTATGATTCTAATGATAATCTAATCGAAATAAATAGTTACAATTACTCAGGTGACAGTCATAAATCGAAAATAACTTATCAATATAATTTTGATTCTTATGGGAATTGGATTAAAAAAACTTCACATAAAACAATCTTTAAAGATCAAAATGATGCCGCAGTCCCTACTAAGTCTACTGTATTCATTGCTCAAAGAAGCCTTGAATATTATTAAAAACTACTTTACTCATGCACGTTTTTTATAATGGTTTGATTATTATATAATTATATAATTTAAATATTTTTAGAAAAAAAGTTTATAGAAAGTCTAAAGGAATATATACTAATTTTTTGCACGAGATAAAAAATATGAAAACATAAATTATTAAAAATCAAATATTTAAAAATTTATAAAATCCATATAAAGTTTTACAACACAGAGTCTAACTTCTTTCAAAGAATACTTAAAATTTAGATTTTCAAATTATTAATAAGATTCCTGAACTATTGTCTATTTAAAAAATGCTAGTGTAATGGTATGTCTACTTTTTCGATAGCCTCAAACCCCCCTTTGATATCTATAAGATTATAGAAACCTTTTGATTTTAATATAGAACAAGCAATCATTGAGCGGTATCCTGCTGCACAATAAATATAGTATTTTTTATTTTGAGAAAATTCATCTAAACTATCATACAATTGATTTAGAGCTATGTTATTGGCTCCGACTACATGTTTTGCATTATACTCGGGAGTTTTTCTTACATCAACTATATTATTTTTTACTTCTTTATACATTAAAGCTAATTGAGAAGCAGGAATAGATTTCACATTATTAATTTTTTTTCCTGATTTTTTCCAAGTTTCAAATCCACCTTTCAAGTATCCCAAAGTATTATCAAAGCCAACTCTGGAAAGGCGAATAATGGTTTCGGCTTCTCTACCTTCAGGACTTACTAATAAGATAGGTTGTTTTATATCTATAATTATTTCACCTACCCAAGGGGCAAAACTACCATCTAAACCGATAAAAATACTATTAGGGATATGACCTTCTGCAAATTCTTGAGGTTTTCTTACATCTAAGATTAAAGCATTTTTTTGAGTATAAAATAGTTCAAATTTTTGTAAATCAAGAGTTTTTAATCCTATTTTTAAGATTTCATCAATGTCTTTATAACCTTCTTTATTCATTTTAACATTTGAAGGAAAATATTTAGGAGGTGGTAAAAGTCCATAGGTTACTTCATTTACAAATTCTTTTTTAGTCATATTAGCACGTAAGGCGTAATTAACCTTTTTTTGATTGCCTAAAGTGTCTACTGTTTCTTTCATCATATTTTTTCCACATGCACTACCTGCACCATGAGCAGGATAAACAGTAATATGATTTGGTAAAGGCATAATTTTATTGCGTAAGCTATCAAAAAGAATGGTAGCTAATTCTTTTTGACTAATATGTGCTTCTTTTTGGGCTAGATCTGGTCTTCCAACATCACCTAAAAATAACGTATCACCGGTAAAGATAGCTTGTTCTTTTCCATTTTCATCAATGAGTAGATAACAGCTACTTTCCATTGTATGCCCTGGTGTATGTAATACTTTAATGGTTGATTTGCCCAATTGGAATAATTCTTCATCTTTAGCAATATGGGCTTGGAAGGCAGGATTTGCATTTGGTCCATAAATAATAGGCGCATTCGTTTTTTCAGATAAAGTAACATGACCACTTATAAAATCAGCATGAAAGTGCGTTTCAAAAATATATTTGATATTAACCTTATCTCTTTTAGCTCTTTGAATATATGGGGTTATTTCACGTAAAGGATCTATGATTGCAGCTTCTCCACCGCAATGAATATAGTAAGTACCTTGTGCTAAACAATTTGTATAAATCTGTTCTACTATCATGAGACTAATATAAAAGTTCTATATTGAAAGTTAAATACATTTGATTACTATTTAAAATATGTAAATATATAGCAATGCTATTATTTATCTCAGAAAAATTCATTTTCAATACCAACGAGTTAAATCTCCTAAGAATCTTTTTTAAAATGACATATATTAAAAATAGAGAGAAAATGTTTTTTTATTTGAGATGACCATAGTCTAATTCAATTTATATTTTCTGTTATAAACAGAAAAATACAAAATTATTTAATTATTTATTTCTACACTTAAAGAATTTGATAGTATATTTGTTGGAAAAAGTTATTCAGCCCTAAGATTTAGGAGGAGAAAGTTTTTATAAGTTTTACATGCCTTATATTTTAATTATTTAAGGAATAATCGATTTTTGCCTATTATGAATCAAAATTACTCAAGAACTAAAATTGTAGCTACCGTAGGTCCTGCTTGTAATACAAAAGAAAAATTATTGCAATTGGCTGTGGCAGGTGTCAATGTGTTCCGGCTTAATTTTTCACATGGTAGTCATGAAGATAAACTAGCTATCATCGAAGCTATCAAAGAGCTAAATAATGATTTAGGTTTTAATTTAGCAATTTTACAAGATTTACAAGGTCCTAAAATTAGAGTCGGAAGTATTGAAAATGGATCGATAGTTTTAAATGATGGGGATAGTTTTACGATTAGTATTGATGAAAGTATTGGTAGAGACGGAAGAGTATCTACAACCTATAAAAATATAGTTAAAGATGTTAAAGTAGGTGATACTATATTAATGGATGATGGGCAACTTAAATTGGAAGTTGTAAAAATAAAGACCAAAGCCGAGGAAGTCATTACACGGGTTATACATGGTGGACTTTTAAAAGAAAAAAAAGGTATTAACTTGCCTGATACAGATATATCTTTGCCTGCTTTAACCCAAAAAGACAAGGAAGATTTGGCTTTTGGATTAGAACAAGGGGTTCATTGGATAGCCATTTCTTTTGTACGTAGGGCATCGGAAATTATGAATTTAAAAACAACAATTGCCGATAAAAACATTAAAGTCATCGCCAAAATAGAGCGACCTGAAGCTATAAAACATATTGATAGCATTATTGATTTAACTGATGGGGTTATGGTTGCAAGAGGAGATTTAGGGGTCGAAATGGATTTTGAACAATTACCAGTACTTCAAAAAACAATTATTCAAAAAGCCCGTAAAAAAGCTAAACCTGTCATTGTAGCAACCCAAATGATGGAAAGTATGATAGAAAATTTTCGCCCTACCCGTGCCGAAGCTGTAGATGTTGCTAATGCTATTACCGATGGCGCTGATGCGGTCATGTTAAGTGCAGAAACTGCTACAGGAAAGTACCCTACTGAAGTAATTAAATGTATGAAGCAAATTATAAAATATGTAGAATCTAATGCTAATATTTATAATAGATATTATGATTTGGAAAGTTATGAAGGCGACGATACTCGTAGTAGTTTAGTTCTTGAAATAGCGGCAAAACTTTCGAGTAATACAAATACGCATTTAATTGCCAGTATTAGCCAATCAGGTTTTTCAGCCAGACGTCTTTCAAGTTTTAGACCGGAAGCCGATATTATTATTTATACTCCAAATAAATTTTTATTATGTGCTTTGTCTTTGGTTTGGGGTATAAGAACATTTGTTTGCAAAAATTTTGAAAGTACTGATGAGGCTTATGCCTATATTGAAAAACACCTAAAAGAAAATAATATTATTAGAAAAGGAGATATTTATATTAACACCTCAAGTATGCCTTTGCAACATGCTCATACCAATAATGTTCGAATTAATGAGACCAAATAGTTTAAAACTAAAAATAAATTTATGTATCATGCTATAGAAGGAAATTTAATAGAAAAAAAAACAACTCAAGTTGTTTTAAAAGCAGGTCCTATTTTTTATGAAATTAAAATTTCTTTAAATACGTATACTTCTCTTAAAGACGAAAAACAACAAATTAAGCTGTATACTTATTTGTTGGTAAAAGAGGATAAATTAGTATTATACGGTTTTAGTAATTTAGAAGAAAAAACAGCTTTTTTGATGCTTATACAAGTGAGTGGTATAAGTACGATTTCCGCTTTAATATTACTTTCTTCATTAAAAGTAGATGATATCTACAGGGCTATTCAACAGGAAGAAGTAGATGTTTTTCAACAGGTTAAAGGTATAGGTATTAAAACAGCTAAACGTATCATTTTAGATCTTAAAGATAAGGTACAAAAAATGAATATAACCGATTCAAACCTTTCAAATTTACATCTTTCCACTTTAGTACCTCATGAAAAAGAAGCTATTTCTGCTCTTGTTAAATTAGGACTTGATAAGAAAGTAGCCCATAAAAATATTCAAGCTGTTCTTAAAAAATATGGAACTCATTTAGATTTAGAAGATCTCATTAAATACGGTTTAAAATCTTAATCAATGATTTGTGAAATACTTGTAAGTCGTTTTTTTAACATTAAAGTTTTATTTCTTATTTTTCTAACCTCCAACAGTTATGCTGATAATTGGACTTTTGGTCACAATCAATATATAGGCGGTTTTTTTAACTACGATGCCCAAATTTTAGACGGTATTTTTTATCCTTGCCGAATACACTCTACAGAAGTATTAGCTTATAGGGAAGATAGGCGCCAGATTTGGTCAATAGGTTATGCCAATTACTATAAACATGAACAATTAGGAAAACGCATTAATATAGGTTTTACATGGCAAAGACCACTTTTAAAAACAACCAAGTTTAAATTATATTTTGATCTTAATATTGGTTTTGCTTATTTCACCAATCATTTCCAGAAAGATACAACTAATACCGCTATCGGATTTGAAGCTGCTTATGCTTTATCACCTCGCCTAAATAGTGAAATTAACCTTAGCCCACAATGGCAATTAACATCTATATTAAAATTTGAACATTTTTCAAATGCTAGTTTTGTTATACCTAATAGAGGTTTAAATGAGTTTTCTTTTGGACTTGGTTTATTATATACATTCAGAAGGTTAGAAGATAAAAAATTTGAACCAATAGATTTTTTGACTTTGGATAAAACATGGGTCTATAGTATATACACATCGTTTGCTGCTAAAGAAGTTAGTACAAGAAATATAAATAGAACTAGTGATCAAAAATATTTTATTTACGCGCTGAATTTTTCAATAGAAAGGTACTTAAATAATAAATATTCCTTAGTTTCATCTATAGAAACTTTTTATAATACATCTTTAGAGTTTGAATTGCTTAATATAGTCAGAAATTACCCAAATATTAAGGTTGAAGATATTAGCAGCTTTCAGGCAACTATAGATTTTGGTTTTGGGTTATGGGCAGGACAGAGGACCCAATTTTCTTTCCGTTTAGGTACGTATTTATATCAGTCTCACAAATTTTTTGATACTATTTACCAACGCTACGCGCTACGCTATTATTTTCATCGTCATATTTTTGCCCAAGCCAGCCTAAAAACAAATATTGTTATTCCAGATTTTATGGATTTTGGAATAGGACTACGCTTTTAAATACTGAACTTAAAAAAGTTAGTATGAACGATGGTCATTCGACCAATATAGAATTTCTTAATATATCCACTTCACTTGGACTTCAATATTTTCAGGTATGACTCTTAAAAGTGCTTAAAAATGAGTTTATCAATACATAACTTAACTAAAGTATTTGGCAAGCAATTAGCTGTTAATGCTATTTCTTTTTCTGTTCAACCTGGTGAGATTATGGGTTTCTTGGGTCCAAATGGAGCAGGAAAATCAACTACTATGAAAGTAGCTTCTGGTTATATATCAGCTAGCTCAGGAGAAGTCAGAATAAACGGAGAAAAGATGAGTCAAGATAACATGAAAATGAAATATAAAATTGGCTACTTACCAGAACATAACCCACTTTATTTAGATATGTATGTGAAAGAATATTTAGAATTTGTGGGAAATGTTTACGGATTAAAGGGTAAACATTTAAAAAATCGTGTTCAAGAAATCGTAAAAATGACCAATATCACAGTTGAACAAAATAAAAAAATAGGCGCATTGTCAAAAGGTTATAGACAGCGAGTAGGATTAGCTAAATCACTTATTCATGATCCTCCTATTCTTATTTTAGACGAACCAACCACAGGTTTAGACCCCAACCAAATTATTGAAATTAGAGATCTGATCAAAACAATTAGTATTGATAAAACAGTTATTTTTTCTACTCATATCTTGCAAGAAGTTCAAGCTATTTGTGATAGAGTGATTATTATTAATAAAGGTCAAATTATGATCGATCAAAAAGCAGATTATCTTCAAAATTATTATAGTTTGAATAAAGTTTGGGTAGAATTAGCTGAACCTATTTTAGTAAATGCCTTTAAAAACTTAAAATATGTATTGCATGTCGAAGTTCTATCGGAACGAGAATTTATACTAACTCTAAAAGATCAGAAAGATTTTAGGCATGAACTTTTTAACTTTATCGTTCAAAATAACTGGGTTTTACTTGGTCTTAATAAAGTTCAAAGTAATTTAGAATCAATTTTTAAAACGTTAACCGCTTAATCGTGCTTCATAGTAATAATATGTTTATTCCTAATATTTTGAGGTAGAATACAAGGAAAACTACGAATAAACTTTTGAGTAATCAATTTAGAACTGTGTTTAAAAATATCTGGCGTATTACTCAATTCTACCATTTCACCTTTATCTAAAACAATGATTCGTTGCGTTAAAAAATGGAGATCCGCTAAATTATCAGAAATATAAATATAACTGATAGCCATTTTTTTATGTATATATTTTAAAAGATTTAAAAATTCAGCTCTTTTAAGACTATCTAAATAAAAACTTGGTTGGTAAAAAATAATAATCTTAGGTTTAATACTTAAAACCCTTAGTAAAACAACATACAGTCTTTGATATTTTGAAAGTTGGTTAGGGTATTTTTCCAAATCTATATAACTCAATGGTGTTAAAGATAATAAGGAATACAATTCTTGCTCTAACTCATTAGAATTTAAATTTATTTTTATATCTTCGATCGTTTCTGTTAAAATTTCCCTAATGGTCATATCGGGATGTAAAGTATGATAACTGTTGTATTTGACCAATTGAATATTTTTATTTTTTAATAAATATCCCAACTCTTTACCTTCAAATAATAACTTTCCATTTCGAATAAGTGCTTTATTTTCTTCAAATATAGCCTCTATAATATAGTCTTTACCCGATTCTTCATCTCCGATAACACCTAAAACTTCTTTTTCATGAAGTTTAAAAGTTAAATTTTTAAGAATGTATTGATTAGTTCTAAGAATATTAATATTTTTTGCTTCTAATAGTATCGGCAATTGATTAAGCTCACGACAAGAATCAATAACTTGGTCTTGCGGCAAATAATTATGTAATAAAATATCTCCAACAGGATTAATATTTTTATTTTGAGTATGATATAATTTTATGTCTTTAAGTAAAGGTATATATTTTATATAAATGTCCGTACGAGGTCGACAAGCGATAAAAGCCTGTGTATAATATGTTTTAGCATTCGTAAAAATATTAATTATAGTATTTTGTTCAACGATACTGCCTTTTTCAAACATTAAAATTCTATCAGTTTCGAGAGGTAAAAAAGATAGGTTATTGTTAATGTATATAATTGTCTTTCCTGTTTCTTTTAATGATTCAATGATATCGAGTACCAATTTTTGTTCGATACTGTTAAGTCCAAAAACGGGTTGATCGATAATAATTAAACTATGGGGTAAAATTTTACATAATGCCAATATTATTTTTTGTATTTGACTTGCTAGTAAATATTTAGGAAAGTATTTAAAAGTTTCTTTTTCACCAATATCTAACTTATCAAATAGTTTATCGTACTCACTAGCTGCTTTATGATAAGAAATATTAAGACTGTATTTTAGTTGCTTAATGAGTTGTTTACGAACAGTAAAAGTAGGATTTAGAGCATTTGTAGGATTTTGGGGAATAAAACTAATATGGTATTTAAGAATTAAATTAATTTCTTTATCAGAACAGGTCAATAAATCAACTAGTCCAAGGATTTTACTGTAAAAAAGAGCCTCTCCTTTAACATCATAAAACTTGTAACTTTTAGTAAGTCTAAATAAAAATAAGAATAAAAAAGATTTTCCTGAATTAGTGACTCCAATAAGGCTAAAGAGTTGATTTTCTTTAATTTTAAAAGATAAATTATCTAATACTATTATTGTTTTTTCTTCTATTACTTCAGAGACAGATAGGTTTTCAATTTTAAGGATATAGTCTAATGCAATCATTCATTTTTGATTAATATTCAAAAGTTTAACTTCTAAGTAACATGAGTTATGACATCTTCTTTAGTAATGGTTTTATTACTCATAATAATTAATCGTTCTACAGCATTTCTAAGTTCACGAACATTACCAGTCCAGCTATGTTTTTGAAGTTCAGTAACTGCTTCTTTGGCTATTGGCTTAACAGTTTGCCCATATTCTTGACTCACTACTTTCATAAAATGTGTAATAAGCAAAGGTATATCTTTAATTCTATCTTTTAAAGAAGGTACTTTAATAATAATAACACTAAGTCGGTGATATAAGTCTTCTCGAAATACTTTAGCCTTAATAAGTGTTTTTAGATCTTTGTTGGTAGCCGCCAAAACACGGGTGTTAATAGGAATTACTTTGTTTGCTCCAACACGTGTAATTTTATGTTCTTCTAAAACTCTGAGAACCTTAGCCTGTGCAGCTAAACTCATATCTCCAATTTCGTCTAAAAAAATTGTTCCTTGATTAGCTTGTTCAAATTTACCAATTCTTTGTTTAACAGCCGAAGTAAAAGAACCTTTTTCGTGTCCAAAAAGTTCACTCTCAATAAGCTCTGATGGTATAGCAGCACAATTAACTTCTATTAAAGGATAATCACTTCGATAGCTTTTGGCATGCAACCATTTAGCAACAAGTTCTTTGCCAGAGCCATTTTCTCCGGTTATTAGAACTCTTGCATCTGTCTGAGCTACTTTATCAATGGTTTCTTTTACTTTTTCTATAGAATTTGAATTTCCAATAATATCACCTACTTTATAAATCTTTTTTTTTAATACTTTTGTTTCTTCTATCAATGTATTTTTATTTAAAGCATTTCGCACACTAATAAGAAGTTGATTAAGATCAGGTGGTTTTTGGATAAAATCAAAAGCACCAAAACGTATGGCTTCCATAGCTATATCCATATTGCCATGGGCGGTTATCAAAATAACTTGAGTATTTAGTTTAGCTTCTTTTATTCTTTTTAAAACTTCTAAACCATCTACTTTTGGCATTTTTATATCACAAATTACCAAATCAAATTGAGATTTAACCAATCTATCTAAAGCTTCTTCTCCATCTTTAGCTTCTTCAACATTATAATTTTCTTCTAATAAAATTTCTTTTAATGAAAGACGAATCATTCTTTCATCATCAACTACTAATATTTTTTGCATTGTGATGTATAACAAGGTTTTCTTATAAAAACTCTAAATATTTAATTTTCAATAATTTTTCAATACTATTTTATAAGTCTTTTGTTATAAATAGATTAAACCGTAGACTATTTTTATTATAAAAAACTCTTTCCGGAAAAGTAATAGAAGTGATTTAAGTTTTATTGATCTTATATTAAAAAATATGGCTTAGGTTTATAACTTGTTATAGCACAAATTCTAAACAATAAGTTATCAAATTAGAAACAAAGTTAGATAAAAAAAATACTTATAGAACTAGTTTAAAGTTTTTTAAATTCAGTACTAGCTAGGTAAAAACCTTGTTTTTGTTAAATGGAGGATCTAAATAAATCAAATCAATAGTATTAGAATCAATACCTTGTAAAATATCAAGATTATCCTTACAAAAAATAGTCCTGTTTTTGATCGTTGTTTGAAGCATACATTTACGATTTATAACTTTCTATAGCTTGAATAATATCTGCTAATTTTGCCTTTACCCACTCATGTTTATTTTCAAATTTAGCATGTATGTATTTTTCAATAGCTCTAAATAAAGATGTATATTTCTCATACTCTAATTTATATTTTCTATCCGGATCCGAAGTTTGATAATTATTTAACCTCGATTTCCAATTTTTAGCAATACCAACCTTGTATTCGCCCGGATAGTTTGGATGAGATATGATATAAACATATTTTCTTAATAAAGTATCATACCCATTAATGTCGCTTCGTTTTGGTATTATGGTTGTAAAATAGACCTCTTTATCATAATTCAAAAGATCCCTCTGTCCATTTTCTTGATCCCCTTTTATTTCTTTGTTTAAACGCTTTTTGACAAGTGTATATGCTTCTTGAGAAACATCTATACCAATCCATTGACGGTTTAGCTTTTCGGCAGCTATACAAGTGCTAGCACAACCACAAAATGGATCTAAAACAACATCACCTTTAGTGCTGCTGGCTTTGATAATTCTTTCTAATAAAGCCAATGGTTTTTGGGTGGGGTAGCCTACACGTTCTTTTGACATGTTATTAATACTTGGAATTTTCCAAACATCATGTATTCTTTTCCCTTCAGGATTAGGTTTCCCATACTTGATAGGATCGCTGCTACTATATTTTACCCATCCACTTGTTTTTTCATAAGGTTCTCTTATTATATTTTTAAACAATGTTTTTTCGTTTTTAACATAAAAAATAATTAAATCATGTTTTCTACCAAAAAACTTATTACTTGAAGTAGCACCGTTATAATAATGCCAAATAATCTCATTTCTAAAATTTTTTTCGCCAAAGATAATATCCACAAGCAGTTTAATATAATGACTCATTGTAGGGTCACAATGGAAATACAAGCTACCCGTATCTTTTAAGATTCTATACATTTCTATTAGTCTGATAGCCATATAAGATAAATAACAGTAGTTATACAGATAATGCTTGCTGCTGTTTATGTTTCTAACCCCACTTAAAAAGTTATACAGATTTATATGATCTTCTTTAATAGTTTGAAGCCATTCATCTTTAACGTCTTCTTCTCGAAAATAATCTTTAAAACTCGCTCCTTCAGCACTACTACCTATAGGCGCAGTAAAAACCTTGTTTTTGTTAAATGGAGGATCTAAATAAATCAAATCAATAGTATTAGAATCAATACCTTGTAAAATATCAAGATTATCCTTACAAAAAATAGTCCTGTTTTTGATCGTTGTTTGAAGCATAATTAAAATGAATTAGTCAATTCTTCTTTCAAAAACTTAGCTGTATGGCTTTTAGTATGTTTGGCAACTTCTTCAGGTGTACCTTGTACAACGATGGTACCACCTCTGTTCCCTCCTTCCAAACCCATGTCAATAATATGGTCTGCAATTTTAACCACATCTAAATTATGTTCTACAATAATAATAGTATTACCTTTATCAGCTAATTGGGTTAAAACATTGTTCAAATATTGTATATCTTGAAAATGCAAACCTCGAGTGGGTTCATCTAAAATGTATACCGTTTTCCCTGTTCCTCTTTTGGTTAGCTCACTTGAAAGTTTCATACGCTGGGCTTCTCCTCCTGAAACAGTGGTTGAGGATTGTCCCAACTTAATATAACCTAAACCAACTTCAGCAATAACTTTAAGTTTACGTTGTAGTTTTTTATGAGTATCAAAAAAATCTATGGCTTTATTGATAGTCATTTCTAAAACATCATTTATAGACTTACCTTTATAGCGTACTTCTAAAGTTTCACGGTTATATCTTTTACTTTGGCAAGTTGGACAAATGACATAAATATCAGGTAAAAATCCCATTTCTACTAATTTTTGTCCGCCGCCTTTACAATCTTCACAACGCCCTCCTTTAACATTAAAAGAAAAACGTCCAATCTTATAGCCTCTAACTTTTGCTTCTATGAGGTTTCCAAATATTTGACGTATATCAGTCATAATACCTGTATAAGTAGCTGGATTAGAACGTGGCGTTCTACCAATTGGAGATTGATCTATTTCTATTACTTTGTCAACATATTTCAATCCTATTATTTTTTGATATTTTAAAATAGGCAATTCAGCTTTATAAATATGATTGTGAAGAATTGGATATAGTGTTTCTCTAATGAGAGATGATTTTCCACTTCCTGAAACACCTGTAACACAAATTATCATACCTAATGGAAAATCTATGGTCAAATCTTTCAAATTATGTCCATTAGCTTTCACTAAAGTCAACTTATTTCCGGTGCCTTTTCTTCTTTTTTCAGGTATTTTAATTTGAAGTTCATCTTTTAAATATCTTGCCGTTAGACTCATATTATTTTTTTGAACAAAATTTTGGAAAGTCCCTTGAGCCATAATTTGTCCGCCTAAATTTCCTGCACCCGGTCCAATATCTACAATATGGTCTGCGGCTAACATCATATCCTTATCATGTTCCACCACTACAACCGTATTACCCAAATCTCGTAATTGCTTTAAAGAATCAATGAGTCGTTCATTGTCTCGTGGATGTAATCCGATAGTTGGTTCGTCTAAAACATACATCATACCCACAAGTTGAGTGGCTATTTGAGTAGCTAAACGGATGCGTTGAGTCTCTCCACCAGAAAGTGTGTTTAAAGGACGGTTTAAAGAAACATAATCAAGTCCCACGGTTAACAAAAAATTGACTCTTTTATTAATTTCTTCTAATATGGGTTTAGCAATACGCTGTTTAGATTTATCTAATTTTTCTTGTGTATTTATTAAAACACCCTTAAGTTCATTAATTGTTAAATTAGCAAGTTCAGTAATATTATGATTTTCAATTTTAAACAAAAGCGCCTCTTTTTTAAGCCGTTGACCTTGACAAGTTTTACAAAGTATTTTAACCTTTTCTATTTTAGCTTTTCTATTTCCTAATGCAACTTCTTTTTCAATATAAGGTATAATCCCTCTGAACATATATTGAGCATCTCCAAAAAAATTTTCAAATGTAACAACAATTGGTGTATCTCTACAGTCTAAAAGTATGTCTTTGATTTCTTTGGGTATATCTTTAAAAGGGGTATCCAATTTAATTTTTTTATGTTCCAAAAATATTTTTATGGCATCAAAGACAGTACTATCATCGAATTTATGAAGTACAGGGATTGTTTTTCTATCAAAAATACCAAGGTTTTGTTTTTTAATAATTGTATCAACTGATAACGTGTCAACTAAGCCAAGCCCTCTACAAGATGGACAATACCCAGTAGCATTGTTGAAGGAAAATTGGTCGGATGTGGGTTCTTGATAAAATTTACCCGTGCTTGGACACATCAAATGCTTAGAAAAAAATTTAATCTCTTTTGTTTTATAAGAATAAATCATCATGACCCCCTCCCCTATTTTTAGACACGTTTTTATGCTATCTTCAAGACGTTTTTTATCTTCTTTTTTGGCTTTTAAACGGTCTATGACAATTTCAATATTGTGTTTTTTATTTTGATTAAGTTTCATTTTAGCAGAAATGCTTAGGATTTTACCATCTATTCTTGCTTTAGAATATCCTTTTTTAATAGCATCGAAAAATACAGCTTGATGATGACTTTTTTTATTTTTTATAACAGGCGCCAATAAAGCAATCATTTGATTATCAAAATTTTCTAATACCCAATCTAAGGCTTGATTTTCATTTTGTTTAATCATAGGTTCACCTGTATCCTCTGAATAGGCTGTACTAATATGGGCAAAAAGTAAACGTAAGAAGTCGTATATTTCTGTGGTCGTTCCAATTGTAGAGCGTGGATTATGAACAACACTTTTTTGCTCTATAGAAATAGAAGCACTTAAGCCATCAATTTTATCTACGTCCGGTCGTTTCAATTGTCCCATATAATTTCGGGCATAAGCCGAAAAACTTTCTATATAACGCCTTTGACCTTCAGCATATAAAGTATCAAAAGCTAAAGAAGACTTACCACTTCCGCTAAGTCCTGTAACTACCACCATTTTATTACGTGGAAGAGTTAGATCAATATTTTTGAGATTATTCTCTTTTGCTCCATAAATATTGATGTATTTTTGTTGTTTTCTATCCATAAAAAAATATAAATTCATTATTTAAAAACTACCTGATTTTTAATTAAACCCATAAGGTTTTTAAAAATATTGTGGGTTCGTAAATATTACACAAGCAATAGCTTGTAAAGAAAATTTAATCCGTTGGTTGTATCAAAGTCAAGAAAATAGAATGCACCTTAAAAATAAATTGTTCATCGTTGTTTATGATAAAAAATTAGGACAGCATTGGAAAATGAAGTCAGAAATTCAATTATTAAAAGTTTCAATAGATAACTATATAAAAAACTTTTGTAGCGATAAACTGCTTCGATTTAACTTCGAGGGTAAAAAAGTTTTATCCGATATTATCCCTTTTTCCAATTGAAAATAATTTAAAAATAAAATTATTTTATGAGACTCTAATCTAATATTAAAAATTTAGTTGATAATAAAATTAATGGTTTTTTCAAAATTTAACGTTTTGATAAGCGCTATATAGAAACCCTTAGGCAAATCGCTAACATCATAAACATCTTGAATCTCACTGTATTCCTTTACTATTTGACCTTGAAGGTTATAAAATAGAAGTTCCACGACCCCTATCTTTTTCAAACCCCTTATATGTAAAAAATTTGTGCTTGGATTCGGATACAATACGATTTCAGTTTGAGTAAAAACATCCTCGATAGCTGTCACCAAATCATCATCAACGTCTACAATGCTGATAATCAAATCATCCGAATAGGTTAAACCCCCTAAGTCTGTACTTGTTACTGTTAAATTATAGCTTTCTATTGTTTCATAATCAAAGGAAATATTAGCGTATAAACTATCCGCACTGATTTGAAAATTGGTATTATCAGAAATTGTATAGGTATGCTCATCAGTTGGATTAGAATCTGTTGTGGAAAGAAGACCTATTAAAGTTCCTATAGCTAAATTTTCTTCTATACTGTTGTTCGAAAGGGCTATGCCTGTCGGAGCTGCATTAGGCAGTACCTTTAAATTATCTGGTAAAGAAGTTAAAATCAAACTCGGTACATTGGGATTGCTAATCTCACAATAATAAAGACCGGACTCTTCAGTTTGAAGGTCCATTAAATCAAGACTGGAATTACTAGCATTAGCTATAGGATTACTATTATAAAACCATTGATAAATATTTCCTGTACCATCTACATCGACAGAAAGCATTAAATTTGACCCACTTACCAAAGTATAGTTTTCGCCTTCTCTTACCGGTTTTTGAGGACTATACACAGTTAGTACTGCGATGTTAGGCTGTAAATCGCCAAAATCCAACTGGTTATTTTGAACACTAAAAACAATAAGTTGAGTTAAGGCAGTTAAATCAGATAGACCGGTAAAAGCATTGTTTTCCAGTTTTAAATTAAGTAAGTTAGTCAAGTTAGCTAATGTATTAGGCAGAGCGCCACTCAACTCATTAGTGCCTAAATCTAAAGTTGTTAAAGCAGCTAAGTTGCCGAGTTCTGCCGGAATAGCGCCACTCAACTCATTAGTGCCTAAGTCTAAAGTTGTTAAAGCAGTTAAGTTGCCGAGTTCTGCCGGAATAGCGCCACTCAACTCATTATTGCTTAAGTCTAAAGTTTGCAAACTATCTAAAAGACCTAAATCAGAAGCTAATGTTCCCAATAAGTTATTATTAGCCAAATCAATAGATACTACTCTTTGATTTTCTAATGTTATCCCGCCCCAACTTGTTGGAGATAACGCTAAATCCCAAGTTGTATTCCAACCAGCTCCATTAGTGCTGTTGTATAGATTTAAAAGAATGAAAAAATCTGATGTTACTATATCGCTTGGAAAGGGATTGCCAACAATATCGGGCAAAGACCTCAAGGTAAGACCGGGTACATTGGGATTGCTAATCTGACAATAGTAAAGACCAAAATCGGCTTCTTGTATGTTGGTCAGGTTTAGACTAGAAGCATTAGCCCCTCCTATAGCTACGTCATTGAAAAACCATTGGTATACATTCCCCGTCCCATTGACTGCAACCGAAAGCACTAGGTCAGTGCCTAAAACATTGGGATAAGTTTGTCCTTCTCTTACCGGACCTTGAGGCGAATAATTAGAAGCAGAAACCAAATTAGCCCGATTGGGTTCTATGTCTCCAAAATCTAAAAAATTATTTTGAACCTGAAAATCAATACTTCCACTTAAGTCCGTTAAATGTGATAAATCCGGTAAATCTGTAAGTTGATTGTTATCTAAAAGTAAGTTCTGCAAATTTACTAAATTGCCCAATTCAGTAGGAATGGAACCTGTAAATAGATTGTCATTTAAATTTAAACTTGTTAAAGCAGTTAGATTGCCCAACTCCGATAGAATGAAACCCGTAAGTTGATTGTTATCTAAATCTAAATCTGTTAAAGCAGTTAGATTGCCCAACTCAGTCGGAATGGAACCCGTAAGTTGATTGTTATTTAATTCTAAACTTGTTAAAGCAGTTAAATTGCCCAACTCCGATGGAATGGAACCCGTAAGTTGATTCTCAGATAATTCTAATCTTGTTAAAGCAGCTAAGTTGCCAAGTTCTGCCGGAAGGACGCCACTCAACTCATTATTGCCTAAGTCTAAAGTTGTTAAAACAGCTAAATTGCCGAGTTCTGCCGGAAGAACGCCACTCAACTCATTATTGCCTAAGTCTAAAGTTTGCAAACTATCTAAAAGACCTAAATCAGAAGCTAATGTTCCCAATAAGTTATTATTAGTCAGAATAATAGATACTACTCTTTGATTTTCTAATGTTATCCCACCCCAACTTGTTGGAGATAACGCTAAATCCCAAGTTGTATTCCATCCAGCTCCATTAGTGTTGTTGTATAGATTTAAAAGAATCAAAAAATCTGATGTTAGTATATCGCTTGGAAAGGGATTGCCAACAGTATCAGGCGAAGACCTCAGGGTAAGACCCGGTACATTGGGATTGCTAATCTGACAATAGTAAGAACCAAAATCGGCTTCTTGTATGTTGGTCAGGTTTAGACTAGAATTACTTTCTCCTGCTATAGCTAGGTCATTTAAAAACCATTGGTATACGTTCCCCGTACCATTGACTGCAACCGAAAGCACTAAGTCCGTGCCAAAAACATTGGGATAAGTTTGTCCTTCTCTTACCGGACCTTGAGGCGAATAATTAGAAGCAGGACCTAAATTAGCCCGATTGGGTTCTATATCTTCAAAAACTAAAAAATTATTTTGAACATGAAAATCACTACTTCCATTTAAGCCTGTTATATGTGATAAATCCGGTAAATCTCTAAGTTGATTGCTAGATAAAAATAAGTTTTGCAAATTTACTAAATTGCCCAACTCCGACGGAATGGAACCTGTAAGTTGATTGCTAGCTAAATATAACTGTTGCAAATTGGTTAAATTGCCCAACTCCGACGGAATGGAACCTGTAAGTTGATTGCTAGCTAAATATAACTGTTGCAAATTGGTTAAATTGCCCAACTCCGACGGAATGGAACCTGTAAATTGATTGCTAGCTAAATCTAAACTTGTTAAAGCACTTAAATTGCCCAACTCCGACGGAATGGAACCTGTAAGTTGATTGCTATTTAAATCTAAACTTGTTAAAGCAGTTAAATTGCCCAACTCCGACGGAATGGAACCTGTAAGTTGATTGAGAGATAAAATTAAACTTGTTAAAGCACTTAAATTGCCCAACTCAGTAGGAATGGAACCATTGAGATTATTAAAAAACAAATTAAGCTCTACAACTCGCCCATTTGTTGTAGTGACTCCATGCCAGCTGCCAACAGGATTGTTTAAATTCCAGGTGGTGGTCCAGTTAGCACCGTCAGTACTGTTGTACAAAGCTAATAAAGCTAAAGAATCTTGCGTATTAACTTGCGCTTTTGCTGTAAAAAAGGAAAAAAAGAGTATAAAAAAAGTGATTTTTTTCATGATAAATAAAGTTTAAAATTTAAAAAATGGCAGCTAAAACCTATAAAGAATAAAAAGAGTAATTATAAAAATAAAATTATTTTATGAGACTCTATCTAATATTAAAAATTTAGTTGATAATAAAATTAATGGTTTTTTCAAAATTTAACGTTTTGATAAGCGCTATATAGAAACCCTTAGGCAAATCGCTAACATCATAAACATCTTGAATCTCACTGTATTCCTTTACTATTTGACCTTGAAGGTTATAAAATAGAAGTTCCACGACCCCTATCTTTTTCAAACCCCTTATATGTAAAAAATTTGTGCTTGGATTCGGATACAATACGATTTCAGTTTGAGTAAAAACATCCTCGATAGCTGTCACCAAATCATCATCAACGTCTACAATGCTGATAATCAAATCATCCGAATAGGTTAAACCCCCTAAGTCTGTACTTGTTACTGTTAAATTATAGCTTTCTATTGTTTCATAATCAAAGGAAATATTAGCGTATAAACTATCCGCACTGATTTGAAAATTGGTATTATCAGAAATTGTATAGGTATGCTTATCAGTTGGATTAGAATCTGTTGTGGAAAGAAGACCTATTAAAGTTCCTATAGCTAAATTTTCTTCTATGCTGTTGTTCGAAAGGGCTATGCCTGTCGGAGCTGCATTAGGCACTACCGTTAAAGTATCTGCTGAAGAAGTTAAAATCAAACTCGGTACATTGGGATTGCTAATCTCACAATAATAAAGACCGGACTCTTCAGTTTGAAGGTCCATTAAATCAAGACTGGAATTACTAGCATTAGCTATAGGATTACTATTATAAAACCATTGATAAATATTTCCTGTACCATCTACATCGACAGAAAGCATTAAATTTGACCCACTTACCAAAGTATAGTTTTCGCCTTCTCTTACCGGTTTTTGAGGACTGTACACAGTTAGTACTGCGATGTTAGGCTGTAAATCGCCAAAATCCAACTGGTTATTTTGAACACTAAAAACAATAAGTTGAGTTAAGGCAGTTAAATCAGATAGACCGGTAAAAGCATTGTTTTCCAGTTTTAAATTAAGTAAGTTAGTCAAGTTAGCTAATGTATTAGGCAGAGCGCCACTCAACTCATTAGTGCCTAATTCTAAAGTTGTTAAAGCAGCTAAGTTGCCCAACTCCGACGGAATGGAACCCGTAAATTGATTGCTATCTAAATCTAAAGTTGTTAAAGCAGATAAATTGCCGAGTTCTGCCGGCAGAACGCCACTCAACTCATTATTGCTTAAGTCTAAAGTTTGCAAACTATCTAAAAGACCTAAATCAGAAGCTAATGTTCCCAATAAGTTATTATTAGCCAGAACAATAGATACTACTCTTTGATTTTCTAGTGTTATCCCGTCCCAACTTGTTGGAGATAACGCTAAATCCCAAGTTGTATTCCATCCAGCTCCATTAGTGCTGTTGTATAAATTTAAGAGAATCAAAAAATCTGATGTTAGTATATCGCTTGGAAAGGGATTGCCAACAATATCGGGCAAAGACCTCAAGGTAAGACCGGGTACATTGGGATTGGTAATTTCACAATAGTAAGAACCAAAATCGGCTTCTTGTATGTTGGTCAGATTTAGACTAGAAGCACTAGCCCCTGCTATAGCTAGGTCATTTAAAAACCATTGGTATACGTTTCCTGTCCCATTGACTGCAACCGAAAGCATTAGGTCCGTGCCTAAAACATTGGGATAAGTTTGTCCTTCTCTTACCGGTCCTTGAGGCGAATAATTAGAAGCAGAAACCAAATTAGCCCGATTGGGTTCTATATCTCCAAAATCTAAAAAATTATTTTGAACCTGAAAATCACTACTTCCATTTAAGCCTGTTATATGTGATAAATCCGGTAAATCTCTAAATTGATTGTTATCTAATTCTAAAGTTGCTAAAGCAGTTAGATTACCCAACTCAGTAGGAATGGAACCTGTAAGTTGATTTATAGATAAATATAACTGTTGCAAATTGGTTAAATTGCCCAACTCCGACGGAATGGAACCTGTAAGTTGATTGTCTTTTAAATCTAATCTTGCTAAAGCAGCTAAATTGCCCAACTCCGACGGAATGGAACCCGTAAATTGATTCTTATCTAAGTCTAAAGTTGTTAAAGCAGTTAGATTGCCCAACTCCGACGGAATGGAACCTGTAAGTTGATTGTCATCTAAATCTAAATTTGTTAAAGCAGTTAAATTGCCCAACTCCGACGGAATGGAACCCGTAAATTGATTCTGATCTAAATCTAAATTTGTTAAAGCAGTTAGATTGCCCAACTCCGACGGAATGGAACCTGTAAGGTCATTGCTAGATAAATCTAAAAATGTTAAAGCAGTTAAATTGCCCAATTCAGGTGGAATGGAACCCGTAAGTTGATTGGCAGATAAACGTAAAACTGTTAAAGTAGTTAAATTGCCCAACTCAGTAGGAATGGAACCCGTAAGTGGATTGGCAACTAAACTTAAATTTGTTAAAGCAGTTAAATTGCCCAACTCAGGAGGAATGGAACCATTGAAATTATTTACAAGAAACTCAAGCTCTACAACTCGCCCATTTGCTGTATCTACTCCATGCCAGCTGCCAACAGGATTGTTTAAGTCCCAGGTGGTGGTCCAGTTAGCACCGTCAGTACTGTTGTACAAAGCTAATAAAGCTAAAGAATCTTGCGTATTAACTTGCGCTTTTGCTGTAAAGAAGGAAAAAAAGAGTATAAAAAAAGTGATTTTTTTCATGATAAATAAAGTTTAAAATTTAAAAAATGGCAGCTAAAACCTATAAAGAATAAAAAGAGTAATTATAAAAATAAAATTATTTTATGAGACTCTATCTAATATTATAAATTTAGTTGATAATAAAATTAATGGTTTTTTCAAAATTTAACGTTTTGATAAGCGCTATATAGAAACCCTTAGGCAAATCGCTAACATCATAAACATCTTGAATCTCACTGTATTCCTTTACTATTTGACCTTGAAGGTTATAAAATAGAAGTTCCACGACCCCTATCTTTTTCAAACCCCTTATATGTAAAAAATTTGTGCTTGGATTCGGATACAATACGATTTCAGTTTGAGTAAAAACATCCTCGATAGCTGTCACCAAATCATCATCAACGTCTACAATGCTGATAATCAAATCATCCGAATAGGTTAAACCCCCTAAGTCTGTACTTGTTACTGTTAAATTATAGCTTTCTATTGTTTCATAATCAAAGGAAATATTAGCGTATAAACTATCCGCACTGATTTGAAAATTGGTATTATCAGAAATTGTATAGGTATGCTCATCAGTTGGATTAGAATCTGTTGTGGAAAGAAGACCTATTAAAGTTCCTATAGCTAAATTTTCTTCTATACTGTTGTTCGAAAGGGCTATGCCTGTCGGAGCTGCATTAGGCAGTACCTTTAAATTATCTGGTAAAGAAGTTAAAATCAAACTCGGTACATTGGGATTGCTAATCTCACAATAATAAAGACCGGACTCTTCAGTTTGAAGGTCCATTAAATCAAGACTGGAATTACTAGCATTAGCTATAGGATTACTATTATAAAACCATTGATAAATATTTCCTGTACCATCTACATCGACAGAAAGCATTAAATTTGACCCACTTGGCAAAGTATAGTTTTCACCTTCTCTTACCGGTTTTTGAGGACTGTACACAGTTAGTACTGCGATGTTAGGCTGTAAATCGCCAAAATCCAACTGGTTATTTTGAACACTAAAAACAATAAGTTGAGTTAAGGCAGTTAAATCAGATAGACCGGTAAAAGCATTGTTTTCCAGTTTTAAATTAAGTAAGTTAGTCAAATTTGCTAATGTATTAGGCAGAGCGCCACTCAACTCATTAGTGCCTAAATCTAAAGTTGTTAAAGCAGATAAATTGCCGAGTTCTGCCGGAAGGACGCCACTCAACTCATTAGTGCCTAAGTCTAAAGTTGTTAAAGCAGATAAGTTGCCGAGTTCTGCCGGAAGGACGCCACTCAACTCATTAGTGCCTAAGTCTAAAGTTTGCAAACTATCTAAAAGACCTAAATCAGAAGCTAATGTTCCCAATAAGTTATTATTAGCCAAATCAATAGCTACTACTCTTTGATTTTCTAGTGTTATCCCGTCCCAGCTTGTTGGAGATAACGCTAAATCCCAAGTTGTATTCCATCCAGCTCCATTAGTGTTGTTGTATAGATTTAAAAGAATATAATAATCTGATGTTAGTATCTCGCTTAGAAAAGGATTGCCAATAATATCAGATAAAGACCTCAGAATAAGACCCGATACATTGGGATTGCTAATCTGACAATAGTAAAGACCAAAATCGGCTTCTTGTATGTTGGTCAGGTTTAGACTAGAAGCATTAGCCCCTCCTATAGCTACGTCATTGAAAAACCATTGGTATACATTCCCCGTCCCATTGACTACAACCGAAAGCACTAGGTCCGTGCCTAAAACATCGGGATAAGTTTGTCCTTCTCTTACCGGTCCTTGAGGCGAATAATTAGAAGCAGGACCTAAATTAGCCCGATTTGGTTCTATATCTTCAAAATCTAAAAAATTATTTTGAACCTGAAAATCACTACTTCCATTTAAGCCTGTTATATGTGATAAATCCGGTAAATCTCTAAGTTGATTGTTATCTAAAAGTAAGTTCTGCAAATTTACTAAATTGCCCAATTCAGTAGGAATGGAACCTGTAAGTTGATTGTCATTTAAAAATAAAATTGTTAAAGCAGTTAAATTGCCAAACTCCGATGGAATGGAACCTGTAAGTTGATTGTCATTTAAAAATAAAATTGTTAAAGCAGTTAAATTGCCAAACTCCGATGGAATGGAACCTGTAAGTTGATTATCCTGTAAATTTAAACTTGTTAAAGCAGTTAGATTGCCCAACTCAGTAGGAATGGAACCTGTAAGTTGATTATCAGATAAATTTAAACTTGTTAAAGCAGTTAGATTGCCAAACTCCGATGGAATGGAACCTGTAAGTTGATTGTCATTTAAATTTAAACTTGTTAAAGCAGTTAAATTGCCCAACTCCGACAGAATGGAACCTGTAAATTGATTATCCTGTAAATTTAAACTTGTTAAAGCACTTAAATTGCCCAACTCCGACGGAATGGAACCTGTAAGTTGATTGAGAGATAAATCTACATTTGTTAAAGCAGTTAAATTGCCCAACTCCGACGGAATGGAACCTGTAAGTAGATTGATAGATAAATTTAAAGTTGTTAAAGCACTTAAATTGCCCAACTCCGACGGAATGGAACCATTGAGATTATTTAAAAAAAAATCAAGCTCTACAACTCGCCCATTTGTTGTAGTGACTCCATGCCAGCTGCCAACAGGATTGTTTAAATTCCAGGTGGTGTTCCAGTTAGCACCGTTAGTACTGTTGTATAAAGCTAATAAAGCTAAAGAATCTTGCGTATTAACTTGCGCTTTTGCTGTAAAAAAGGAAAAAATGAGTATAAAAAAAGTGATTTTTTTCATGATAAATAAAGTTTAAAATTTAAAAAATGGCAGCTAAAACCTATAAAGAATAAAAAGAGTAATTATTTGCAGGGTTTCTCTATTTTTTACAAAAATGCCTTAATATACTAAATTATAGTAAGAAGTTGTTTACAACTTAAAATTTATCAGGCTAGCAGCAATTTGGTTCCAAGCTAGCCAATTTTGGACTTTCTTATCAAAGCGTATGAGAATGTTTTTAAAGCCATCCATCTAAGCAAAAGTACGCTCATTGGTAAACGATTTTTATAACGTTCTTTATCAAAAAAGCGTTTCCTCCTCCGCTTTGGTTTTTTACGATTGCGTTTGTTTTCATCAATATTTGGCTTCAAGCCTTGATTCAATAAAAACTTTCTAAAAAGCTTGCTATCAAAACCTTTGTCTGACTGAACTAAAACATTTTGCAATGTATACCCCCACTTTTTTAAATCCTTTAACATCTTCTTGGTATACCTTTTTACCTGATATAAATCATTGTGCTTACCAGCTGTACCTTCGCTTATACCAAGCACTTTCCCCTTCCCATTTGTCAAAAATAATAAGTTAGTCGTCTTGCCTTTTTTACGCCTCTGATAAGCTACTGCCTCAGCACCATTTTTAGCTAGACTATGGGTGCCATCTAAATTAATTTCAGATAATTGACCAGCTAGATGATCACTTTTCAAAAGGGCTACAGAAGCCTTGAAAATCTTTTCAAAAACATTAGTAATTTCCTTATTATCAATAGCTAACATTCTCCATTGACAGCCTGATTTCGCTTTATAAAGCATATAACAATAAAGTTTATAAGAACCGATTTTAGATTTTTTACCTCTTGAAGACAACCTTATACTCAGAATATGGGGTAAAATTTTTGGCTGAAAATCTTTTTGTGTTATCATTGTTTTTACGATGGACATGGGCTTAATTTGTTTAGATAACTATTTAAAAGCTAAATACTTAAAATTTGCCCATGTTTTTTTATTTTTCCAAATTAATTTGGAAACAACTTCCCCTAAAGAAAAAGAAAAATACCCAACAACGTAGTGCAACTAATCATTTAGCTAAATTATAAATTAGAATTTATTAATTATCATATTGTTTACTTTCTTGCCACCATGCTTCCAGTTGATTAAGACCAACTTGATAAAAATTTTGATTGTTTTTTTTAGCTTGTAATTCTAAATAATTAAAGCGTTTGGTAAATTTTTGGGTTGTTTTTTCGAGAGCAGCATCAGGATCGATTTTCATAAGTCTTGCTACATTGATAAGCGAAAAGAATAAGTCGCCAAATTCGGCTTCACTATCTTGAATTTTATTTTGTAATAAACTGACCTCTAATTCTTGAATTTCTTCTCGAACTTTTTGCCAAGCATCTTCTGTTTTTTCAAAATCAAAACCTGCACCATGGGCTTTTTTTTGAATTCGTTCAGCCTTTACCATAGATGGTAACCCTTGAGCTATGCCTGAAAGTATGGATTTCTTTTTTTTATGTTTTTTTTCTTCTTGTTTTAATCTTTCCCAATTTTTTATAACCTCATTTTCGTTTTTTACTTCTATATTTCCATAAATATGCGGATGTCTAGCAATAAGTTTATCACAAATACCATTTAGGACATCAGCTATATCAAATTTTTTAGTTTCACTAGCAATTCGGGCATAAAAAATAAGGTGCATAGCCATATCGCCCAGCTCTTCTTTTATTTCATCGTAGTCTTTTTTTAAAATTGCCTCAGCAAGCTCATAAACTTCTTCAATAGTTGCATTGCGCAAAGATTGTATAGTTTGCTTTCTATCCCAAGGGCATTTTACCCGTAATTCATCAATAATTTTTAAAAGTCGTTCAAAAGCTTCTAATTTAGGTTTCATGAAGTCTATTAGGCTATGATAGTAAAGTTATAGGTTTATAATGACCGCAAATAGAAAAAAGGATTTTTTAGGTATTTAAATTAATAAAAAAACACAAACATTCTCTCTTTATTTTTAAAAGTAAGACTAGCAATATCAATTATTAATTGTCTTAACCCAAGCGCCTTGCTTAGCTACACTATAAAAATTTTGAGGCAAAATTTGCCTTTTTTTATCAATTAAATCAACACTAATTGACGAATCTAAGATTAAGTGTTTATAGTTAATAGATTCTAAATTCAAAGAATTTTCATAAACTGTAAGCATAGATTGTGATAATATTAAGTAATCTACCAAAATTAGTTTTTTAAAACTGATAGGCTCTTTAAGATATAATATTTTTTTATCTATCCAAAAAAATAACATATTATTATTTATAGGTTTCATGAAGTCGAGGTTATTATTTTTAAAGGTAGAAATTTGGATATTTTTTTGAAGCCCATGTTTTATAAAATAGGGCATAACTTTATAGCGAAGGGTTTTTTCTTTTTGTATAAGTTTTTCATCAACAATAACATAGGCTTTTTGTCCTTTTATAAAACTTAGAGCCTTGTTATTACCTACTTCATAAAGGATTATTTTTTTATCGTTTCTAATTTGCTGGAGCATCTGAAATCGTTCTATAATTATAAAACTTAATAGTAAAATGCTAACAAAAAGATAGATAGTTCTTTGAGTTTTATAAAATAAAAGGAAAAAAATGGCTATCAAATAAAACCCTAAAACATGTATGGTTGTTGGTGTTATTCCCTCTATGACGGCTCCGGGAAAATCAGATATTAAAGTAGTGATTAAATTACCTAATTTTAGGAGTTTTGTTAAAAGTAAAGCTATAAATTCGGTAAAAAACTCCCAAAAGGTAGGCAATAAAAATAATAACCCAAGCACTAAGGCAATAATAACCAAAGGAATAATAAGAAGGTTTGCTAATAAAAAATAGACAGGAAATTGATTAAAATAATATAAAATTAGAGGTAAAACACCTGTTTGCGCTGCTAAACAAACCGCTATTAAATCTCCGAAATAGTTTAAAATAGTATTGTTAGAAGTAAATATCTTTTGAAATAGTTTATAAAAACTAAAAATCCCGATGACCGCGGCATAAGAAAATTGAAAGCCAACCTCAAATATTATAAATGGATTAAGTATTAATAAAATTAAAGCACTTATGAACAAGCTGTTAAACCCATAGTTTGATCTTTTTAATATTGAGCCTATTAAGAGAATAGAAAACATACAGGCCGTTCTGGCAACCGAAATACTAAAACCAGTCAAAAAAGCATAAAACCAAATTAAACCCCCTACAATAAAAATAAATAAAATAGGCTTGCGGTATCTTAAAAAACCAAATAACCAAACCAAAACGCCATAAATAATGCCAACATGTAAGCCAGAAATAGCCAGTACATGAGTGACCCCTGTGTTTTTATAATGAGTCACTACATCTTCTGGTAAATCGGAACGGATACCCAATAGTAATGCCATAGCGAAACCTTGAACAGATTTATCTGGAATGTAATGGCTTATTTTAACTTTTAGACTATGACGTATAGCATAAATACGACCTAAAAGGCTAAAAGACATTGTATTAAAAACTTTAACTTTAGTGCTATCATAGACTAAATAATCGCTGTGATAAATACCTTTTACGTGCAAATAATTGGCATAATTAAATTCAGATGGGTTAGTTGGTGGATTGATATTGCGTGGTTTACCTGAAATAGCTATATAATCGCCATAACTTATTTTTTGTTCAGGTGCTAAATAGAGCAAAACTTTGCCTTTTGCCTCCGACCACTTATTTTCCTTTTTGGTATACAAAACCTTTAAAAGTACTCGATTATAATTTTGTTTTTCTGTTCTATCTGAAATAATTAAACCTGAGTAAGCCTGATAATCAATATATTCAATATGTTTTGGGTTTTTTAATAGGTTAGAACGGTAAGCTCTATAATTGCCGAACAAAAATAAAAGCCCTAGAAATACAATAGTATTCAGTTTTAATAATTTGAAACTGAATATATTACAAATAATATTTACAAATAAGAAAGCCGAAAATGTCCAAACTATGAGCGTTATAGAAAAATAAACCTGGGTATAGATATAACTAAAAACTCCAATACTATAAGCTAAAAGATAGCGTAGGAAAGGATATTTTGACCAAATAGACAAGATATTGATAATTAGAAAGTTATAAAAATAAACTACTAAATTTTTTTGTAAAAAACTACAGTAGTTTTATAGTCACATCACTTAAAAAAAGGATTTCGGAAGGTTTTAAACTTATTGATATTAAAAATGAACCTTTCTCAGATATTAAAATAGCGTTACTTATATTTAATAACAAGGCTATATCTATTTTATTTTTTTTGTAAAAGTTAAAAATACGCATAGATTTTTAGAAAAATTTTATTTTTTACAATTTATAAAGTGAAAATCTTATAGGTTTAAAAAAAAATGTATATTTGCCTTTGTAAACGGAGCAGTAGTTCAGTTTGGTTAGAATGCCTGCCTGTCACGCAGGAGGTCGCGGGTTCGAGTCCCGTCTGTTCCGCTTATTTCTATTCTTATACTCCGACTACTTGAAAAAGAGAGTTTTTTGGATTATAACCTATTGGTATTGAAACTTAACGTTTCGCAAAATAAAATAGCTTTGCTATAAATAACCAAATCCTTATTTTTATATAGTCACTGAAATAAAAATAGGATCGCTAATAAAAAGGTAAATTTAACTTAATTCCTATCATGCGTTTACCTTTTATAATATTATACGTTTTTTTTCCTGTATCTTGGCTTTTTTCCCAAGCTTCAAGTTCAAGATCAAAACAAGCTGTTCGAATTCAAACTCCAGTCTTACAAGAAGCATTTCAAAAAGATAGCCTGGTTTGGGGTTCTCCTATTTTTATCCGTATTTTTAAAGAGAGTAAAGAACTTGAAGTATGGGTAAAAAATACTAATAATGAAGAGTTTACACTCTTTAAAACTTATTCAATTTGTACCTATGGGTCTTTAGGTTTGGGTCCAAAAATGAGACAAGGCGATGGTAAAGCACCAGAGGGTTTTTATTTTGTGAATGCTCGACGTTTAAATCCCAACAGCAACTTCCATCTTTCTTTTAATTTGGGCTATCCAAATACTTACGATCGATATCATGGAAAAACAGGAAACTATTTAATGGTACATGGTTCTTGTGTTTCTATAGGCTGTTATGCTATGACTGATTCTTTAATAGAAGAAATTTATACCCTTGCTCAAACAGCTTTACAGAATGGACAGCCTTTTTTCCGGGTTCATGCTTTTCCTTTTAGAATGACCAAAGTTAATATGGAAAAATACCTTAGGCAAGAGCAATATAGAACATATTGGGATTTCTGGAAAAACCTGAAAGATGGTTATGATTATTTTGAAAAAATGCACTATCCGCCTAATGTAAATATTAGGAATGGAAACTATATTCTTGATTAAAGTACTTTATCTTGAATTCGATACTTTGGCAATTTTTTTTAATGCATTAATTTAAAAAAAGCAAAAAAAATTCTTAAACTCATTTTCTATTATCATTGTAATATTTCTGAGATAAAATAGCATTTCTAAATATTTCATTATCAATTTATTTTCATATACTTTTTTTAAAGAGTTTTTGGTCTATACTTAATTTTGTTCTTCTGTATCCCCTACAATTTTAAATTCAATACGCCTGTTAAATGCTCTATTTTTATCAGTATCATTACTTCTTTTTGGCATAGTTTCTCCATAACCTTTATAAGTTAGGTGTTTACTAGAAATACCTTTATTAGAAATATAATCCACGACAGCTTTTGCTCTATTTAAAGAAAGCTCATTATTACTTTCTTCTGTGCCGACATCATCTGTATGACCTCCTATTTCAATGACTAAATTTTTATTTTGATTTAAGAAATTAATAAGGGTATGGAGTTCTGTTTCTGACTCTTTTTTTAATTTATAAGATCCTGACTCAAAGAATATATTATTCAAAATTATACTCGCGTTTTTTTGAATACGTTCTAAATAAATATCTTGTTCTATGGGTTCATGATGACTTTTATCTGTATAGTTTAAAGAAACACTTTTAAATAAATGGCTTGAAGCATTAACATATAAAGCATACTGTCGTCCTTCGTTAAAAACGATTAAATAATCTCCTGTTTTTTTATCGGAAAGGACAAAATTGAATATTTCTTTAGTAGACACATCAACTAATCTAATAGCTGCACTTGGAATAATTTCTTTGGTTTCAAGATCAAATATTTTACCTTTTACATAATAACTTTTTTCACCAATAGAAAGCTCTTTTGGCACAACAAAAGACTTTAAAGTACTTTCAATAATTTGTTCATTTCTAACAACTTCATCGGCAAAATAACCTTTAGTACCATCAGCATTAATGATCAGGGATACTTGGTCTCCATGTTTATTTATAGGATAGCCAATATTTTCTATATTTTTCCAAGTCACTTTTTTTGTTTTAGGGTCTTCTTTTCGATCTGCTTTAAAAATATCAAATCCTCCAAAGCCCAAATGTCCATTAGAAGAAAAGAATAATACATTATTATTAAAATGAATAAATGGGGATATTTCATCTTTTGCAGTATTGACTTTATTGCCTAAATTTTTTGGAATACTCCATCCCGATAGTTTCAAGTAAGTTACCCATATATCTCTTCCTCCAATATTACCAGGTCGCTCTGAGACAAAATATAAAGTCTTGCCATCAGCTGAAAGTGTAGGTTGTGATTCCCAGTTCTGTGTATTAACATTTTGTCCAATATTTGTTGGTTCTATCCACTTATCCCCATCTAGATAACTAATATATAAATCACAACTGCCATAAGTTAACCTACCTTTGCTATTTTGACAACTTGTAAAAACAATTTCTGTTCCATCCCCAGATATACTACAAGTACCTTCATTAAAAAGAGTATTAAATTCTGGAATTGATATAGGACTACTCCATAAGCCATTTTCAAAAGTAGAATAAAAAATATCTTCATTATGTATATTTTCTAGAGCTGTAAAAAATATTTTTTTATCATCTGCTGTTATTGTTGGAAAATATTGAAGTTTATATTTATTGATTTCACCAGACAAGTTTTCAGGTTTAAAGTTAAGTGGGTTAAGAATATTAACCGCAGCATACTCACAAGTTTCAATAATCCGTTTAGCTGTTTTGATTTGCTGTTTTTCATGAAAATCATTTGGATTAAAAGATAGATACTTTTCGGAATAGGCTTTTGCCAGCTCGTAATTACCACTATGTAAAGCATCCTTAGCAATATGTATGTAAGATACTTTATTAATAGGTGAATTAGGTTGCACTTCAATCGCTTTTTTATAAGCGGCTAAAGATGCTTTATAATTACCCAAAAAATTTTGATATTTTCCTAAGTATACATAAGGCTTAGCATAAATAGGATATTTTTTTATTATATTTTCTAAGGTTTGAATGGCTTTATCAAACCGTCTTAATGTAATAAAATCGTGAGCAAGTTGTATTTTTTTTGCTACAGGTTTAGGAAGTTCTATAACCTCCTGAGCATATACTTTAAAAACTAATAAAATTAGACTAACAACTACAAAATTTTTTATCATATTAGAAGAAATCTCAATTTATTAAAATAGTAGTTCTATTTTTAATTTATATATATTCAAACTATTGTTAATTAAACAAAAAATTATAAGATCTATTATTAGAATTTAAAAATTTAAATCATAATAAAAACAAAGCAACAGTTCATCAGAGAAATACATATTGTTTTAATATGTTCTAACAAAAAAGTTACCAATTTGCTATACTGTTATTAAAAATATCCATATTAATACCTATTAATATATCATTAATTAAACGATCTTCTTCATCAACTAAATTTTCTTCTGATCCAAAGTCTGAATAAAAGCTAAAGTTTTTTTCAAAACTTTCTGTATCATTTAAATTATTAACAAAATTCACTTTAACAGTGATTGTTAATCTTTGTTGTAAAGCATTTTGGTTTTCAGTACCTCCAGCAGCAATAGGCATTAAATCATAACGCACTATAGAACCACTAAACTCCAAATCAGCTGGTTGACGAGCTAACTGTAATCTTGAATTTTGTTGTATGTATAATTTAAAATTTTCTGTAAACAGATTACCCAAATTAGGTGGGAAATTAGCTTCTACTGATTCAACATAAAAGTTGTCAACAGAAAAAGTCTTAATAGCAGGATCTAGAGTACTGCCTTGAAAAGTAATAAGCTTAGGTGGTGCTGCACAACTTAAAATCCAAATTCCAATTAAGGCAAAAACAACTATTTTTTTCATTGTTTAGTTATCTAATAAATTAATATTATATTGTTTTATTTTTCTGTATAAAGTGCGTTCGGAAATACCCAAATCTACAGCTGCGGAGCGTCGCCTGTTATTATGTTTTTTTAAAGCAAGAGTAATCATTTCTTTTTCTTTTTCCTCTAAAGAATAATTTTCTTGTAATAACTTTGTAGCTTCTGGTGTTATATCTTCATATTCTTCTAAAGGTAAAACTTTGGTTTTATTAGATTGATGAGATTGACTTTTTTGAATATTTTTCTCTTCTTTATTATAAGTTTTCTCTTCTTTTTGGTCTCTATCTGTATATAAATAATCTATATCATCTCTATCGCTTATATTTTTAAAAAGTTGCTTATTTTCTTCAATAAGGTCTTTAGTTTTAGAAGGCGGATTTTTTAAAAGGCTTAATACCAATCTTTTCAAATCATTCATATCTTTTTTCATTTCGAAAAGTAGATTATAAAGAATTTCTCTATCAGAATATCTATTGTCATCTCCTCCTGAATTTGAACTTATAGTTGTAACAGGTAAGCGGCTTTCAGTTAAATTATGAATATATCTTTTTATGGTTTCTAAATTTATTTCTCGTTTTATCTCAAGAGCAGATATTTGCTCGGTAATATTTTTTAATTGTCTGATATTGCCGGGAAAGCGATAACTTAAAAGTTGTTTTTCAGCTTCTAAAGTAAGTTCTATAGGTGTAATTCGGTATTTTTCGGCAAAATCATCTGCAAATTTTCTAAATATCCAAATAATATCATCACCACGCTCTCTAAGAGGCGGTACCTGAATAGGCACAGTACTAAGTCGATAATATAGATCTTCTCGGAATTGTTTATTAGCAACTTTTTCCAATAAATTAACATTCGTAGCTGCTACAACCCTTACATCTGTTTTTTGTACTGTTGAAGAACCTACTCTTATGAATTCTTTGTTTTCCAATATGCGCAGTAAACGTGCTTGTGTTCCTAAAGGCATTTCAGCAATTTCATCTAAGAAAATAGTACCTCCATTGGTAACTTCAAAATAACCTTTTCGTGCTTCAGTAGCATCAGTAAAAGATCCTTTTTCATGCCCAAAAAGTTCAGAATCTATTGTTCCTGAAGGTATTGCTCCACAATTTAATGCGATAAAGTTTTTATGTTTTCTATGACTGACCTGATGAATAATTTTAGAAAAAGATTCCTTTCCACTACCACTTTCTCCAGTTATCAGCACATTCAAATCAGTAGGCGCAACTTGAACTGCAATCTGAATAGCATAGTTTAATTTTTTTGAATTTCCAATAATACCAAATCGTTGTTTTACGTTTTGAATATCCTCTTTATAAGCACTGTCAGATAACTTCACTTTTTAAAAGTCTATTTTATAATTTAAAAATTTATTTAGGAAATAGCAAATATATCTAAAAAAAGTAAATTTATTTTACCCTAATCGTTCTAAATTTTATGAAATTCTACCAAATTCCACCTGTATGTAAGGCTACAATGCTATCAGATTTTTTAAAATATTTTTTTTTAACCAAATCAAAAATTCCAGCAAACATTTTAGCTGTATAGGTTAAATCTAGAGCTATATTATAGTCTTTTTGAAATTTATTAGCAAAATATTTAAGTTTATTTGGTCTCTTAGCAAAACCACCAAAATGATAATCATGAATAATTTGCCAATTTGGAATTTGAAGATTTTGAGAGAAAAAATAATCATTGACTTTTCCCTCTAAACTAAAAGCATTTTTTAGAGCTGAAAAACCTATAAGTTTACTATCTTTTCTTATACCAGAAGCTAATCCTAAAAAAGTGCCTGCCGTTCCTACAGGCGTACAGATATAACTATAATGTTTAAGCTGTTTATTTATTTCTGATATAATTTCTTGACAACCTTTGATAGCCAAATTATTAGTACCACCTTCTGGTAAGACATAACAAGGTTTTAAAGGAAAAATAAGTTGTTCTAAAATATGAGATTGATCTTTTTGGCTATATGTTTTTCTATCTATATATAATAGAGTCATTCCTAAATTTTTAGCCTTCTGAAGCACAGGATTTAAAGGTAATGTTAATTCACCTCGTACAAAAGCTGTTGTCTTAAAACCATATAACTTACCTGCCCAAGCTGTAGCTAAAATATGGTTGGAATAAGCCCCTCCAAAAGTTACTAAATGTTTTATTTTTTTACTTTTAGCTAATTCAAGATTATATTTTAATTTATACCATTTATTACCAATAATTTGAGGATGAGTAAGATCAAGGCGTTTTATATACAAATTATTTGGTATTTTTATTGTAGTTATAGGAGTTGGAGATAAAGCATTTTTTGATATTTTCATCTTTATAATAGTTTAATAAGTTTTATAATAAATTGATATAAAACCTCTAAATAATTTAATTTAAAGGCTATATACAAATTTTATTTTTTTATAAGCCTTTTGTTATCAATAAAATTGAAAATAGATTCTATATACTATTTTTTTTGTAAGAAATATAAAATTTTAAAATATAAATCATTGAAAATTAAATATTTAAAAATTTTACTATATAGAATTTAATGACCATTTCTTAGATAAAAATAGCATTGCTATCATAATATTTTAAATAGTTGATAATTAAAATTTTATACTATTCTTGACTTTTTTTATTTGAACTATAATCATGACTAAAACTGTATTAATTCTCTTTTTTTTATCTAATTTATTAGTATTTAATGGATTAGCTCAATTGGGAGGAATAGGCTCTTTTGAATCTATTTCATTGGCCAGTAATGCCAATTTAATTGCTTTGGGGGGCACTAATTTGACCCAAGAATCTGATATTAATTTTTTAAATGCCAACCCTGCTTTGTTAAATAAAAACATGGTAAATGAAACTCTTTTTGATATTAATATTTATTATGGGGATGTGATTCAAAATAATATTACTTATATCTTTAAAATTAAAAAATTAGGACCTTTAGCCTTCACCATTAAATCTATCAGTTACGGAACTTTAACAGGGTATGACTTGCAAGGTAATTACATCTCTGATTTTAAAGCTTTTGACTATGCTTTAATTCTAAATTATGCTTATGAAATTAAACCTTTTAGTCTTGGCATAGGGTTAAAATGGGCAGGTGCCAGCATCGATCAATATTCAGGGCAAGCAGTTTTTTTGGACATCGCAACTACTTTTTTCCATCCTAAAAAAGATTTTCGAATCGCTCTGGCTATAAAAAATTTAGGATTTATTATCAAAAATTTAAGCGAAAATGAAATTTTTAATTCACCTTTAGATTTGCAAATAGGGACGACATTTAAACCTGAAAAATTCCCTTTTACTTTCTCCTTAACATTCCATAACTTATTAGTTTCTAATATCGTTTATAATGACATTCAACAAAATAATCTATTAGGTATAGATAACCAATCGGTATCTTTTTTAAACCGTTTTTCCAGATATATGATTTTATCAAGCGAATTAGAACTAATATCTAATTTTCATATTTATTTTGGTTATAATTTTCTGATGAAGCAAGAATTAGGTAGTGGTATTGGATTAGGTATAAAATTAAAAGTAAAAAAAATTAATATAAGCTATGCCTACTATCTAGCTAGAGCTAATTATGCTAATCATGCCTTGAGTTTTGCTTTTAAACCTAAAAATTTTATAAGAAAAAAGAAAGTTATTAATTAGGAAATAACTCATAGCTTTTTAGTTTTAATTTGTAAATTCAAAGTTTTGAAATATGAAATACCAGAGATCAATTATTATCCCATTTTACCTAATAGATCTTCATGCTAAATTGGTTTATTAATAACAGTTTATATACTTATATTAAACTTGGCTTACTTTTCATAGTAGTACGTTTGGGTTGTTTATATTTTTTTGAACCATCTTTATCCATCCCGAACTTATCCTATTTTTTGCTTGGCGAAAGCTTAAATCGAGGTTACTTACTTTATAAAAATGTATGGCATACTATGGCACCTCTGAGTGCAGGAACTTATCAAATGATTACTTTTTTCTTTGGTCGTTCTCTTTTTATTGGAGAAATTATCGCTGCTATTCTTTTATTAATACAAGGTATTCAGTTGAATAACATTTTCATGAGACTCCGAATTTTTGACAGACCGAATTTTTTTCCACTTTTTTTTTACTTATTCTTTGCTCATATAACCTCTGATCTTTTCAATCTTTCACCTTTGTTATTAGCCAATTCATTCATTATGTTTTCATTATCTTTAACCTTCAGTCTAAAAAAAAGTAAGTATACTTTTATGTATGTAGGTATGTTATTAGCACTTTCAGGTTTATTTTTTCAACCGTTCTTATTTTTTGCTTTATTTTTTATTTGGCATATTACTATATCGGAAACAAGAAGATTTGAAAATTTTTTATTTTTACTTTACGGTTTTAGTTTTGTATTTCTAAGCACTTGTGCTTATTTTGTGCTGACAAGTCGCTTTACATATTTTATCAAACAGTATTTTTTCTTTCAAGAGACGCCTACTTTTCTTAATTATAATCTAATGCGTTCTTATTTTTTGGGGTGGTCTGTTTTTTTTATTTTTATTCTTTTTGTAAGTTGGGTATTTGGAAAGTATAAACCCAGTGATATGAAAAGGCATATTGATTTTGTGATTATTTTACTTTTATCGGTAGGTAGTTTTTTTATTTTTAAACCGCATTTAACCCCCGGTTATTTATTTGTCTTTGCCATACCTTTTGCTCTTTTTTTTACTTTATTCCTCTTTGCATTAAGAAAAAAATGGTTGCGGTTTTTAGGATTTTGGTTGAGTATCTTTCTATTATTTACTTTTGCTTACTCTAATCCTTATAGCATAAGGAAAAAATCTTTACAACTTTCAAAACAAAAAATAGCTTTTACAAATAAAACTATTTTAGTTTTAGGAGATGATTTAAGTTATTATATTGATAATCAATTTTCAGGAACTTTTTTAGACTGGACGTTATCAAAGCCTTTATTTCAAAATTTGAATACATTCCAAAACATTCTTACAATTGATGATTACCTTATAAAAGATATGCCTGAAGTAATTATAGATTTAGAAGGTTATATGCCCAAAGTTTTTCAACATTTACCTCATATTAAGCAATATTACACTCAAAAAGAAGCTAATATTTATTATATCATAAATAAATAAAATACTCAAATATGTTATTAGTAGCTTCATATAATTAAAACTAAACTTAGTGCTATAAAAAGTTTCGCTATAAAACTAAAACTATTATTTTACTCTATTTAAAAAAACTTTAGTAGGCTTTAATATAAAAATTTGATGTGAAAGGCTAAATAGTAGAAATTATTGATTTTTTTATAAAAAAACTGGTTATCAATGTTTTTAAAACTTCATGATATTTGAAAAATAACCAAAAATATTTTTTAAAAATAAACTTATATAATATATTTAAAAAATAAGTTTGAAACTTAGATACGTATTTTAATTATTTTTTGTTCTTTTGCATACCCGTTTAGTTTTATAGGTATTGGAAATGTTATAACAAAGCCTATAGTTTTATTTTGAAAGATATTAAACCTAAGTTCATGAGTAATATTAGTCTTGAAGTTAAAGAAGAGATTCACTACTCTATTAAAGAAGAGCTAAGTAAACTTGTTAATAATGAGTTAAATGGACTAAAACTCCAAAATAATCACCTTCAAAGTGAATTAAATAGAATAAAAAGTCAAAATGAACGTCTTATCATTTTAGAACAAGAGTTGAAATACCAAAGAGAGTTGATGCAAAATGGGTTTGAAGCAGTAGATAAGCGTTTTGAAGATATGGTATTGTTAATAAAAAATGGGTTTGAAGCAGTAGATAAGCGGTTTGAAGCAGTAGATAAGCGTTTTGAAGATATGGTATTGTTAATAAAAAATGGGTTTGAAGCAGTAGATAAGCGGTTTGAAGATATGAACAAACGTTTTGAAGCAGTAGATAAGCGGTTTGAAGCAGTAGATAAGCGGTTTGAAGATATGAACAAACGGTTTGAAGCAGTAGATAAGCGTTTTGAAGCAGTAGATAAGCGTTTTGAAGCAGTAGATAAGCGGTTTGAAGATATGAACAAACGGTTTGAAGCAGTAGATAAGCGGTTTGAAGCAGTAGATAAACGGTTTGAAGAAGTATTATCATTGATGAAAAATGGTTTCGAATTAGTAGATAAACGCTTTCAAGACCACCAAAAATATACGAGTAGACACTTTAATACATTGCAATGGACTATTGGAATTAGTTTCACTTTAATAGGCCTTTCTGTAGTGTTACTTAGATTATTTGGAAATGGTTAGAATTTAAAAAATTATTTTTTTATGAATTAAATAAAGATAATTTATTTTAATTTAATACTATTTTTACTTGGGGAAGTTCCAGAGCGGTCAAATGGGACGGACTGTAAATCCGTTGCTTCGGCTTCGTAGGTTCGAATCCTACCTTCCCCACAGAATAAATTCTGACAAAGGCGCTTTATATAAAAGTAAAAAGCGGGAGTAGCTCAGTTGGTAGAGCGATAGCCTTCCAAGCTATAGGTCGCGAGTTCGAACCTCGTCTTCCGCTCATATTCGTTTGCTTTTAGTTTTGTATTCTGTGCCGATGTAGCTCAGGGGTAGAGCACTTCCTTGGTAAGGAAGAGGGCATGGGTTCAAATCCCATCATTGGCTCATCAATTGTAATTTTATTGATTATTTTTATATATTTTTTTTACTTAAATAACAATGGCTAAAGAACATTTTGATCGTTCAAAACCACACCTTAATATAGGTACTATAGGACATGTTGATCATGGTAAAACTACTCTTACCGCTGCTATTACAAATGTATTATCAGGGCAAGGTTTTGCATCAGCTATGGATTTTGATTCTATAGATAATGCCCCAGAAGAAAAAGAAAGAGGCATAACTATTAATACTTCACATGTAGAATATGCTACAGCTAACCGTCATTATGCACATGTAGATTGCCCTGGACATGCCGATTATGTAAAAAATATGGTAACTGGAGCTGCTCAAATGGATGGTGCTATCTTAGTTGTAGCAGCTACAGATGGTCCTATGCCTCAAACCCGTGAACATATCCTTTTAGCAAGACAAGTTGGTGTACCTTCAATAGTCGTTTTCATGAATAAAGTTGATATGGTTGATGATGAAGAACTTTTAGAATTAGTAGAATTAGAAATTAGAGAATTACTTTCCTTTTATGATTTTGACGGAGATAATATTCCAATTATACGTGGTTCAGCACTTGGCGCCTTAAATGGAGAAGAAAAGTGGGTTAGTAGTGTTCAAGAATTAATGAATAATGTAGATGAACATATTGTTATACCTCCTCGTATCACTGATAAACCATTTTTAATGCCTGTCGAAGATATATTTTCTATCACTGGCCGTGGAACAGTAGCTACTGGTAGAATAGAAAGAGGTGTAATTAATTCAGGTGAAAGTGTTGATATTATAGGTATGAATGCTCCAAAAGGATTAAAGTCTACGGTTACTGGTGTTGAAATGTTTAGAAAGATATTAGATAGAGGAGAAGCTGGAGATAACGTTGGGCTTTTACTTAGAGGTATTGATAAAGAGACTGTAAAACGAGGAATGGTTATATGTAAACCCGGTAGTGTAAAAACACATACTAAATTTAAAGCAGAAGCATATGTTTTAAAAAAGGAAGAAGGTGGAAGACATACCCCATTTTTTAAAGGTTATAATCCTCAGTTTTATTTCCGTACTACTGATGTAACAGGAAAAATTAGCTTGCCTAAAGGTGTAGAAATGGTTATGCCAGGCGATAATATTACTATTACCGTTGACCTTCAAAAAGAAATTGCTATGGAAAAAGGTTTGCAATTTGCTATTAGAGAAGGTGGTAGGACTGTAGGTGCTGGTCAAATTGTAGAAATTATGGACTAAAATAAACTTCGAATAGTCTTTCATAAATAATATAAAGAAAGCCTGCTTGATTTTTGAGTAGGCTTTTGTTTTGATATAAAAATTTAAATGTTGCACATTGATAAACTTTTATTTACAAAATCAAGTTTATATTATAGTACCCGACACAAATAAATAAAAATTAAATTGGTTTTTAGGATAGATTGGCATAGTTTTATGACATTCTAACTTGTATTATTAAAATGTTGATTTTGAATTTCTAAATGTTCTAAAGTCAAAAAACCTATTTGTATCAATGAATAATTTAGTTTTTTTGAACCCAGAAGATGCCATAGTAATTTATCCTTAGTGCAAACCCAAGTGCCAATCACTAAAACACAGATATAAGCTAAAGCCATAACAATAATCAAATTATCCAAATGCTTGGGTTTTTCAATTTGGCTCTTTTGTGAATGAAAGCCCTTAGTTTTCATATCCCTAAAAAGCGTCTCCGTTTTATAGCGTTTTGCATAACTAGAAGAAACCCAGTGCCCATCATCCATATTTGTTATCAAATAAGTCAGCTTTCGCTTTTTGTTGGCACGGCTTATCAGCAAGTTATCCTCAGGCCCGTTGCTATCCTTAACATCAGAAATAAAAATCGGATTATTACTTGTATCCGTATCAATATCACGGGGCTGAAAAGGTTCAGTATAGTGATTATAAAAAACTCTATTACAACTTGTCCGACTCACAAATAGGCAGTTATTTTTCTCCAAAAAAGATCGGAAATTTGAACCGTCAAATTCCCCATCGCCCAGTAAAACAACGCGACTGCTTATAGCTAAACCTTTTAAAGCCCGAAGGGCCTTAGCCATCAGTTCAATGGGTCTATCTTCTTTAAAATTCCCTTTAGTCCCAGATTCTGAAAGCCAAACGAGCAGAATGACTTTATCCTTATATAAAAAACTGACCATGAGAGTTTTATTTTTTCCTGCATGCGTTCCGTCCATAAGTAAATAGATCTTTTCTCGGTCTTTATAAAAAGGTGCAAAAAACTGTAAAAACGGCAAATAGTTATCTTCTGGCCTAATCCATTTATTTGAAAGGAACCTTTCTATATTTCTTAAAACACTCATAATTCCATTTGAAGAGTCTATTTTAGACGCTATTTTAAGATCATGGCAATGCTTAGCTTGACTCATAGCTTGCCTAAGAGCGTGTTTAGTTTTTATTTTTATGGTATAAAAAATTGATAATAAACTATTTAATCGTATTTTTTGGTTTTTTTCTTTATACAGTAAAATATAACAAGTAGCTGATAATAAGATAATTGAAACTTTAGTAATGGGATAAAAAAAACCGCTTTTTTATCTATTACTATTTGATTATCAATAAATTAAAAAAAACTAAACACGCTCTAAGTTCGAGTATTTTTTTTGTCTATTTTGAAAACTCTTACTATCTTGGCTATTCTAAGCCCATTTCATGAATTCTTGGATGGGGTTTTTTCTTTTTTCATAAAAGGAACTATAATTATTTAGTTCCTTTTTTCCAAACTTATAGTCTATTTTAATTTTAAAAATGGTTATTTTCAAAACTATAGCAAAGCTATTTTATTTTGCGAAACGTTAAGTATCAATACCAATAGGTTAGAATCCCAAAAACTCTCTTTTTCAAGTAACCTGAGTATAACAAGCTAAAACCTCCAAAAATTAATTCCTTTTTTCAAATGATAAGATTATAATAAGCTAAAAAATGAGTCCAGAAATTATCAACCGAGTTGCTAAAAGTCCCTTAGTAGAAATAGACCTTGAAAAATACTATCCTAAGGGCAAGCGAATTGTTTATGATTTAAAAGACAATTTATACAAAGGTTTAATTTTGAAAGAAAAAGAACTTCGAAACTTCTTAAAAACAAATCATTGGGAATCCTATAAAGGAAAACATGTAGCTTTAGTTTGCTCAGTAGATGCCGTCATACCTGTCTGGGCTTATTTACTTTTAACGACCTATCTAACGCCTTATGCTGATACAATTGTCTACGGTTCTTTAGAAGTTTTAGAATATGCTCTTTTTCATAAAACTATTGAAAAAATTGATATACAAAGTTTTAAAAACAAAAAAATTATTATTAAAGGTTGTAGTCATCTGCCTATTCCAGAAAGTGCTTTTGTAGAACTCATTGGAAAATTACAACCTGTTGTTAGCTCATTGATGTACGGAGAAGCATGCAGTAATGTTCCTATTTTTAAAAGAAAAAACAAAAAATAAAACAAAGAGTAAATAACTCTATTTTAGAAATTTAAATTAATTGACTACACTAAGAATATTTTTTATCATTCAATAATAACTAATTTTAAAATAATAGTATGAATTTATCGCTTACCAAGCCTATAGCCTTTTTTGATATAGAATCTACTGGGCTTGATACCGTAAAAGATCGAATAGTAGAAATTGCCATTCTAAAAATTTATCCTGATGGTAAGGAATATACATTAAGTAAAAAAATAAATCCTACTATTCCAATACCTCTAAAAACCAGTAAAATACACCATATTTATGATAAAGATATTAAAAATGAACCAACTTTTAAAGAGGCAGCATGGGAAATTCATGATTTCTTTAAAGGCGCTGATTTATCGGGCTTTAACCTCCTGCGTTTTGATATTCCCATATTGGTAGAAGAATTTTTGCGCGTAGATATAAATTTTGAATTAAAAGGTAGAAATATAATAGATGTACAACGTATTTTTCATCTTATGGAACCTCGAAATTTAGCCGGTGCTTATCGTTTTTACTGCAATAAAAACCTTACTAATGCCCATACAGCCCAAGCCGATACTAAAGCAACTTTTGAAGTCTTAATGTCTCAAATAGAACGCTATAAAGAAACACCTAATCCCCAAAACCCAGAAGCTAAAAAGTTTCCTATCCAAAATAATATGGCTGCCTTGAGTAAACTCACTAAATCCAAAAATGTTGATTTGAGTGGTAGAATGGTTTTTGATGAAAAAAATCAAGTTGTTTTTAATTTTGGAAAACATAAAGGACGTCCTGTTGTTGATATTTTAAAAAAAGAAAAAGGATATTACAATTGGATTATGAACAATGATTTTTCTTTAGATTTTAAAAATAAACTAACTCAAATTCAACTCGATATTATTCATCCACCTAAAAAAGAAAGGACTTTAGATTTTTAAAGGTTTTTAAATCCAAGTTGCAAAAAATTGAGTTTCGCTTTCATGATCAAAAATAAAAAAAGCGTTGAGGTAATTATTTTTTCAACACACTTGCTTATTATGGACATTTTTCCTAATATTGCTTCTATCAGATTTTCAGTCTCTGGGCTAAAATTGAGTTTATTTTATACTTCAAAAGATGCGATTTTTAGCCCTTTTTAACCAAAATATTTTCAAATTATTCACACGTTTAAATATTTACCAGTCATCTGATTATGAATAACTTAAATGATTATTTATAATATAAATTACTGATAAAAATTTTTTTATACTATTTGCCAAACCTATCAATGGCTTGCTATTATAGCAATTCTGTTTTTATTTAGAAATATTATCAAATTATATTCACTATTTACTTAGCAAGCAATTTTTATGAAAAGACTCTATAGACTATCGGGATTTTTAGTTTTAGTTTTATTTATATTGGCTTTTTCTTTTTCTTGTCATCGCGCCAAAACCAATCCTAGTTTTTCAAGCATTCAAGAAGCATGGTCTAAAAAACAAGCCATTAGGCAGTCTGAATTAGTAGAAAAAGAAAATCGTTGGGTAGATAGCGTTTTTAAAACCCTTTCTTTAGAAGAACAAATTGGACAGCTTTTTATGGTTGCTGCTTTTTATAATGATTCTATTCAGATAAATCAAACGATCAATTTAATTAAAAATCAAGGTATTGGAGGAGTCATTTTTTTTAAAGGCACAGCCAAAAAACAAGCTAAGCAAACAAACCATTATCAAAGTTTATCAAGAATACCCCTCTTAGTCGGTTTAGATGCTGAATGGGGTTTAAACATGCGTTTAGAAAAAACAATAAATTTTCCAAAACAAATGACTCTTGGTGCTTTAAAAGATACCGTTTTAATCTATGAAATGGGTTTAGAAATTGGAAGACAATTGCAACGTATCGGCGTTCATATTAATTTTGCTCCTGTTGTAGATGTTAATAACAATCCTAATAATCCGGTCATTGGTTACCGTTCTTTTGGTGAAAATCCTCAAGCTGTCGCTTCTAAAGCTATTGCTTATATGCAAGGTTTACAAGCAGCAGGTATTATTGCCAATGCCAAACATTTTCCCGGACATGGCGATACTAATAAAGATTCTCATGTGACTTTACCGGTTATTAACCATAATTTAAATCGTTTAAATCAAGTTGAATTGTATCCTTTTAATAAAATTATTGAAGCTGGTATTCAAAGTATTATGGTTGCTCATTTGCATGTACCGGCTCTGGGCTCAAAAGCAAAATTACCGACTACCCTTTCGCCTAGTGTCGTTACTGAAAAACTTAGGAAAGATATGAAATTTAAAGGTTTGATTGTTACTGATGCTTTAAATATGAAAGGAGTTACAAAATTCTATAGACCCGGTGAAGTAGATTTAAAAGCTCTTGCGGCAGGCAATGACCTCTTGCTCTATCCTTTAGATGTTGAAAAAGGAATTGAAAGAATCAAACAAGCAATAGAAGAAAACGATAGCATCGTTACAAAAAGTTTGATTGAAAAAAAAGTACGCAAAATTTTAAAAGCAAAATTTAAAGCTGGTCTTAACAATTATAAACCAATAAGCCTTGATCATTTACAAGCAGATTTAACACCTTCTAAAGCCTTTGCTCTCAAACAAAGTCTTTATGAAAAGGCTGTCACTCTGATTAATAATTCCGATAAAAACTTACCAATTAAAGAATTAAATACCAAAAAAATAGCCATATTGAATATTGGTTTAAAAGATATAAGCACTTTCAAGACCTATTCCAATAAATATACTGATGTTGATCTTTTTGAATATAGTCTTGCCAAACATTATTATCTTGCCGATACTTTGAAGGACTATGATTTGGTTTTGGTTGCCTTTCGAACAGGTGATTATGCAAGTAATAAATTTAATATTAATTTTACAGCTTTACGCTTTTTACAACGTTTAGCTTTAAAAGTACCTACAACAGTTACCGTTTTTGGAAGTCCTTATAGCTTAGTGCATTTTCAAAATTTTAAAACCTTAATATGTGCTTACGAAGCAGATAGTCTAATGCAAAAAGCAGTTATTCAAGCTATTTTTGGTGCTAATGGTTTTTCTGGGAAACTACCTGTTTCCGTTGGATTTTGGCATTTAGACCATGGGATTAATATTGGACATTTAGGACGTTTAGGTTTTTCATATCCCGAATCTGTTGGTCTAGCCTCAGAAAAATTAAAAAAAATTGATAGCATTGCTTTAAAAGCTATAAGAAAAAGAGCAACCCCCGGTTGTCAAGTTCTGGTTGCTAAAAACCGAAAAATTATTTTTCAAAAAAGTTATGGTTATCAAACTTATCAAAAAAAAAAACCTATCACCAACAACACCTTATATGACCTAGCCTCTCTGACTAAAGTTTTGGGTACTTTACAAGCAATTATGCTTTTGGATGGCGCTAGGTCTTTTGGATATCGAAAAAAATGTAGCTACTTATCTCACTGAACTTGAAGACCACGATGAAGGAAAAGTTAAAATTAGAGATATCTTAGGCCATCAAGCTGGTCTAATTCCTTATATAGAGTATTGGTCTCGGGCAATGTTGGGCAATCGCAGAGATGAATTGGAATTTGATCCAACCTATTTTTCATATCAACCCAGAAAAGAATATAATATTCAAGTGAGCCAGAATATTTTTGCTATAAATCATATTTTTGATACGATATGGCAATGGACTTTGGAAAAAGATATTTCTAAAAAGACTAGCCCTTCGGGCAAACATAAATACAATTATAGCGATGTAGGTTTTTATATTTTACAAGCAATTGTGGAGCGGCTTACTCAAGAGAATATGGCTTCCTTTTTGAAAACTCATTTTTATAAACCTCTTAACCTTAGAACCTTAACCTATCGACCTTTAGAACATTTTACACTTTCTGAAATTGCCCCAACTGAATATGATTTGCTCTTTAGAATGGGCTTAGTCAAAGGACATGTTCATGATCCCGGAGCTGCTTTAAAGGGAGGTATTGCTGGTCATGCGGGACTCTTTTCTACTTCAGTTGATATTGCTACTTTGCTTCAAATGAACTTACAGAATGGTTATTATGGTGGAAACTATTACTTACACAGTGGTATTATTCGAAAATACACGCGTTATAATTTCTTAAATAACAACAGCAGACGAGGATTGGGCTGGGATAAACCCAGTTTTAATCCAGAAAATTATACCCCAACCTGTCCTGAAACATCTAAACAAACCTTTGGACATACAGGCTTTACAGGAACTTGTGCTTGGGTAGACCCTGCCAACAATCTCATTTATATTTTTCTTTCTAATAGAACCTTTCCAAGCGCTGCCAACAAAAAACTTATCCGAGACCGAGTACGCAAAAATATTCATAGTTTAATTTATAAAGCCCTTATTTAATTATAAATTATCTTTCATAAAATGTAAGATTTATTATTAATACAGAGCTAAATTTTTTACAGTAGATTGATAATAAAATAATGATGATTCCAAATTATCGATAATAAATACACTAATAATGGTTTGCTTAAAAATTTAAACTAAGAAAATCTTTTCCATTTTATTAAAAATAAAATCTACCATTTATAGGGTTTTCCTGATTTTAATTTTATAGTTGCTATTATTTTTTTACTTTTAACTTTTATAAAAGTGAGATTAAGCAACTGTTTTATATACTTCAATAGTCTGGTGAAATTTTTTAAATTTTAGTTCCTAATTATTGAGCTTGGAATTCGCTTCAATTATTTAATTATTTAATTATTTGTTCATTTATGGCTAATTTTTTAGGTACCGTTTTTACAAAACTATTTGGTAATAAATATCAAAAAGATGTCAAAAAATTACTTCCTATTTTAGAAGAAATAAAAGAAGTATACCCAACTTTAAAGGCATTAAATCATGATGACCTAAGAAAAAAAACGCGAGACATTAAAGCTAAAATTTCTGAATACCTCGAAGATGTAGATCAAGAAATAGAACATGAAAAAGAACGCATTAAAGATGATAAAATTGATATTAATGAAAAATCCCAAATTCTTGAAGACTTAGATACTTTAGAAAAAAAACGCAATAAACATTTAGAAACAATACTCTTAGAAGTTTTACCTGAAGCATTTTCAATTGTAAAAGAAACAGCCAGAAGGTTTAAAGAATTTGAATCTTTGGAAGTCAAAGCGCAAGACTTCGATTATAATTTTTCTAATACTAAAAGCTATGTGCAGATTAAAGGTGAACATGCCGTTTGGGAAACAACTTGGTATGTAGCTGCTCACCCCACGAAATGGGATATGCTTCATTATGATGTACAACTTATTGGAGGTATTGTATTGCATGAAGGAAAAATAGCCGAAATGGCAACAGGAGAAGGTAAAACCTTAGTAGCTACTTTGCCAGCTTTTTTGAATGCTTTGGCTCAAAGAGGCGTTCACATTATTACTGTTAATGATTATTTAGCAAAGCGAGATGCTGAGTGGATGGCACCTTTAATGGAGTTCCATGGTATAACCGTTGATTGTCTTGATAAATACGAACCTCAAACACCAGAGCGTAAAAAAGCCTATTTAGCTGATATTACTTATGGCACAAATAATGAATTTGGCTTTGATTATTTGAGAGATAATATGAGTCGAACTTCGGAAGATATTGTCCAAAGACCACCTCATTTTGCTATGGTTGACGAAGTTGATTCTGTGCTTGTAGATGATGCCAGAACACCACTAATCATATCAGGACCTATGGTTGACAGCAATATTGAGCAATTTAAAATTTTAAAACCCAAAGTTGATAAATTAGTTAGAGAACAGAAAAAATTAGTAACCAAATTATTAAATGATTCTAAAAATTTATTTCGTCAAGGTAATAAATCTGAAGGTGGTTTAGCTTTATTACGTGCTTTTAGAGGTTTTCCTAAATATCGCCCTCTAATTAAATTTTTAAGCGAACAAGGCATGAAGCAAAATATGGAAAAAGTTGAAGGTGAATATCTTGCTCAAAACGCGAAACGTATGCCCGAAGTTGATAATATTTTATATTTTACAATAGAAGAAAAAAATAATCTTATTGAGTTAACCGATAAAGGTTTAGAATTAATAACACGAGAAGAACAAGATGAAAGTTTTTTTATTATACCTGATATTAGTGCAGAACTTTCGATTATAGAAGGCAATTTAAATCTTTCCGATGAAGAAAGAAATGACCAAAGTAATAAAGTTATCACAGATTTTACGGTTAAATCAGATCGCATACATACTATTCAACAACTTCTAAAAGCCTATACTCTTTTTGAAAAAGATGTTGATTATATTATTGATGAACAAAAGATCAAAATTGTAGATGAACAGACAGGGCGGATTATGGACGGCAGACGCTATTCTGACGGTTTACATCAAGCACTTGAAGCTAAAGAAAATGTTAAAATAGAACAAGCTTCACAGACTTATGCTACCATTACACTACAAAACTATTTCCGGATGTATGCTAAATTAGCAGGTATGACAGGAACAGCAGAAACAGAAGCCGGTGAATTTTGGCAAATATATAAATTAGATGTTGTCGTTATTCCGACTAATGAACCAATTGTAAGAAAAGATGGTAATGATAAAATCTTTAAAACCGTTAGAGAAAAATACAATGCTGTAGTAGAAGAAATTGAAACTTTAATAAAAGCTAACAGACCTGTTTTAGTTGGTACTACTTCAGTAGCTAATTCAGAGATTATTAGTCGAATGTTAACACGTAAAAAAGTTAATCACCAAGTTCTAAATGCTAAACTTCATCAAAAAGAAGCAGAAGTTGTAGCTTTTGCAGGGCAAACTAAAACCGTTACTATAGCTACTAATATGGCTGGACGAGGTACGGATATTAAACTATCTCAAGAATCAAAAGAAGCTGGAGGACTTGCTATCGTAGGCACAGAACGCCACGAATCCAGACGCGTAGACCGACAGCTTAGAGGACGATCCGGAAGACAAGGCGATACAGGATCAAGTTGTTTTTATGTCTCTTTGGAAGATGATTTAATGCGTATGTTTGCCTCTGGAAGGCTGGCAAATATTATGGATAGGTTGGGTTTAAAAGAAGGAGAAGTCATTGAACATAGGTTTATTACAAATGCTATAGAAAAGGCACAACGTAAAGTAGAAGAAAATAATTTTGCCATTAGAAAGCGCCTTCTAGAGTACGATGATGTCATGAATATGCAAAGAAAAATTATTTATGACTATCGACATCATGCCTTACTTGGAGAATATTTAAAGGTTGATATCTATAATAGCTTTTATGATATTGCTGTGGAATTGGTGGATAAATACGACAACAGTGAATTTTTTAAAGTTTACTATAGAACACTTTTAAGTTTTGAACCAAAAACCATTACTGAAATCAATTCTGATGAACTCAAAAATCAAAAAGAAATTATTATTAATAAACTTTTTGAAGAAATAAAAAATCACTATCAAATCCACAAAATAAATATCTCTAGACAAGTTAAAAACACGATAAGTGAAATTATTAAGCAGAATAAGATAAGATTCGAACGGTTTTTCCTTGTTTTAAACGCTCGAAATGGACAAAACATGGCTATTCTCATCGAAGTTAATAAACTTGAAAATGAGAACTATTTATATGATATTATAGAACAGCAGATTAGCCTATCTCTTATTGACCATAACTGGAAGGAACACTTACGCAATATGGATGATTTAAAACAAGAATCTCGAAATGCAACTTTTGAACAGAAAGATCCGCTTTTAGTCTATAAATTAGAAGGATTTAAAATGTTTTCTAATTTGCTAAACTTGATAAAAGGCGATATTACCAGTTTCTTACTAAGCAACAATTTTGGTATTTCTATCTCCAGACCCAATCAAAAACGGGATTTAAAACAAGAAACAAAAGCCCATAAAGATCAAGCAACACCTATACTTACTTCTCGAGGTGAAAATCAAACTGAAACTCCAACTTCACAAAAACCTCGTAAAACTAGTCGCACCAAAAAACCAAATGATAAAGTTACTGTGCGCTATGAAAGCGGAGAAATGAAAAAAAATATTAAATATAAAATTATACGGAAAGATTTAGAAGAAAGTAAATGCGTACTGGTCGATGAATAGTTATTACAACTCAATAGAAGCCTTGGAGCATCTCTATTTTTTTTTAATTTATTGATAATCAAATAATAACAAACAAAAAACCGATTTTTTATTCCATTATTAAAATTTTAATTATCTGATTATTAGCAAGTAATTTATTATCACTTTTACATGCTATTAGATTTGATAGTTTTTTTGATAGTTTTAAATTTCATTATCAATAAGCTAAACCGCCCCAAATCCTTTTTTCAAATGGAGTGACTATAGAAAATAGACAGTCAACTAATATTACTTATGTAATACTACCTAATCTAGCAAAAGCTATTATATTTTTGTTTTTATTTTTCTAATATCTTCTTGCATATTAAAAATAGCTTCTTTGATACTATCTGATGAATGTTCTTCAGAAAAAACCTCTTTAGCTATAATTCTAACCATTTTCCAGACCTCTTTAATATCAGTAATTTCAATAGTATAAGGCGAATAACTTAAATTTGATGATTTTAAGAGTATTTTATTTTCATTAAATCGTTTATAGGTTTTTTTCAAAATAATACCTTGACCACTCTTGGTAACCACAACATTAATATCCCCATCTTTTATATCATTAAAATTTTCTATATATTCTCCTACAACAATACTTCCATTTATAATTGGTAACATAGAATCACCAAGTACCTCAAAAGCTCGGTAACTGCGTTCTGGAGTTAGTCCTGGTAAATTGAAGGTTGGCAAGTTTTTAATGTATTCATCTTGAACAGATTCACTGGTATAACCTGCAGCAGCTTTTTCATTCACCAAAATAATATGCTCATTGATGGCGGTAGAATCAGTAACTACAGTTAAAACACGCATATTTTCACCTGTGAGGTATTTTTGCTTTTTAGCTGCTTTTTGTAAGTTTTCAAGATCTTTACCTTCGAGATTTTTGTAAATAATATCATTAATATCTAATTTAAAATATTCTGAAACTTTTATAAGAATATTATTATCAAGATTTTTAACCCGATTAGTTTCTAAACGAGTAATTTGTTGTCTATCTAAACCTATGATTTCTCCAAACTCTTTTTGTCCCATATGACTTTTATCTCTTAAATACTTCAGATTTTTTATAATCTGATCTTGATATTTATTTGGTTCATCTTTTTCCATAATATTTATAATTGTTTAATTTTAATTTTATAATTAAGACGTACATATTTAAAATATAAACTTTTAAGCATTAAGAAACTCTAAAAAAGTCAAATATAAGTTAAAAATGCAAATAAAACAAACATATTAACATTTTTTATTTTTTTATAAATAAATATAAAACAAATGAATATACAACTTTCCGAAAATGATATTCTTCAAATCAAAAATATAGGTATATCAAAAGAAACTATAAAAGAACAAGTTAATTGCTTCATAAAAGGTTTTCCAAAATTAAATATAGAAAAACCTGCTACAATTAATAATGGTATAGTCATTTTGAACTCTGAGTCTCAAGAAAAATACCAAAATTTATTTGATAATTATAAAGACAATTTTGAAATAATAAAATTTGTACCTGCTTCTGGAATGGCTTCAAGAATGTTTAAAGATTTATATACTTTTATAGAAAAATTTGAAGAAACCGAAAAGGCATACAAAGATTTTATAAATGGTAAACGTTTTTCTTCTGTCCAATTATTTTTAGAACAATTAGAACATTTTCCTTTTTATGAACTTTTAAAAAATAAGTTAGAAAAACAAGGAAAAAACCTTGACAAAATGCGTGTTATGCGGTCTTTTAAGGCAATTTTAAAAGCTATTTTAGAAAAAGAAGGTTTAAACTATGGCTTTTTACCAAAGGCTCTTTTATTATTTCACACCTACTCTAAAGATAGTAAGCCTAGTTATCGAACTAGTTTACAAGAACATTTTATAGAAGCTTTTGAATGTTTTAAAGGTAAAAAACAAAAACCTATTGGTTTGCATTTTACAATATCATCGGAACATGAAAGTCTTTTTAATGAGCATTTAAACAAAATTATAAAATGTTATAAAAAAATCTATAGAACTAATTTTCAGGCTTCTTATTCTTTTCAAAATTCTTCCACCGATACCGTGGCAGTAGACGAATCTAACGTTTTATTTCGTACCAACAATGGGCAGTTATTTTTTAGAAGGGGGGGACATGGCGCACTTTTGCAAAATTTGAATAAATTAAAATCAGATATAGTTTTTGTGAAAAATATAGATAATATTAGTCATGAAAATCAACAAACTCTAACCTATAAGTGGAAAAAAATACTAGGTGGGTTGTTTATAGAAACTCAAAGAAACATTTTTAATCTCATAGTTCGACTTGAAAAAGTAGAATCTATAGATTTATTACCTATCGAAAAAGAGATAACTAAAAATTATAATATCATCTTACCTTTAGATTATGAGAAAAAAACACTAAATCAAAAAAAGAAATATCTTAAAAATAGGCTTAATCGTCCTATTCGAGTTGCCGGTATGGTGGCTAATACAGGTCAAGCAGGAGGAGGTCCTTTTTGGATAAAGGATAATAAGGGGCTAATAACTCTTCAAATTATAGAGAGTGTTCAAATAGATGAGACAGATTTAGAACAAGTCGCTTTATCAAAAAAAGCCACCCATTTTAATCCTGTAGACCTTGTTTTTGGAACAAAAGATTATACAGGCAAAAAATTTGATTTATTAAAATTTCAAGATCCTAATACAGGTTTTATTAGTTCAAAAACTATTAATGGCAAAAAAATTAAAGCCTTAGAATTACCGGGACTGTGGAATGGCAGTATGGCAAATTGGATTACTATTTTTGTTGAAGTTCCAGCCAAAACCTTTAATCCAGTAAAATATGTTAATGACTTGTTAAAACCTATGCACCTTGCATAACTTTCTCATAAAAAAGTATTGCAAGTGTATTGATTTAAAAATAAACCTTTATAAAAAGAGTGACTTTTTGAGCCTATTGTCTACTTCCAAAATATAAATTAATATAAAGAGAAGGAAAGAAGAATTTTCCTGGTACGGTTGTTAATAAAACTATTTTTCTTGAAAATACATCAACATTAAAGCCAATATCAAAACCTGTAGTTGAATAAGTCCCAACACCAAATTCAAAACTTAATCCTCCTTTTATTGAAATACCAGGCACATATTTAGATAAGCTTAGATTTGGTAAAAAACCACCAAATCCTTGTATAGAAGCTTGATCATGAATATTAGGATCATAGGGAACAATTTTTTCTAAAAGTCCTGGTGATTCTTGAAACCTAATACAATAAGGTGCTTCAATACCTAAGTTTAGTCCGCCAACAACAAACGCGTCAATTTGAATACCATTTTTTTTTGCTTTTTTAAAAAGAATAAACTCTTGACCATATTGAAGACGTAAATTATACAAATAGTGAATTTTATTAGGTATATAACTCGAATTAGCTGTATTAGTTCTTTCTTCACTACCATCTTTTATTTGGGTTATATCTAAATAAAAAAGATGATACCATCTACGGGAAATAACTCGGCTATGTTTAAAGGAAATTCCACTCAAAAAACCACCTCCATTTGAATTAATATTAAACCCAAAAGATGTTTCTTTTCGATACAAAAAGTTATCTTCTTTTTTTATAATATACTGAGCGTTAAGTAAGAATGTTTGAAATAGTAACCCAATAGAAATAGTGTATATAAGTCTCATGATTTCTTTTATAAATTGAATAGGTTAAGAATATTATCACCAAGCCTTTTCCAAATATAAACTAAACAAAATTACAGCTTAAATTGAATAGTTTAGTAAATAATCAAGATATAGTTTAATTGAAAAATATGACATTAATGGCACTTATAGAAAAGTTAAATGACGGTTGGTTTGTAGCTCTAATTGTAATGAAATAAGAAAAAGCTATAGGAAAAGCTAAAAATTAATTTGGATATAACTTTTTCTCCTAACTTGATATTCATTTTTTTATATTACCCAACACTAATAAATTTAATACTAATTTTTAAACAACTTCATTCTCAATATGAAAAGTATTTTCTTAAATCATATTTCCTACAACAGCCACCCAATACTTTTCATAAAAAAGAGTTTAAGGAGAGGAAAATATTCATCATTCATGATTCTTAAGAGGATTTCCAAAAATGATAACCAATTTTTTGAGTATAGTAGCAGTTGTTTGCAAGAGTAACAAGATAAAACCAATTATAATAGTACTTTTTATAATAAAACGAAAAGATAATCCACCAGGGTCGGCAGAATGTTCACCGATAGAAAAAGAGTTTTCAGTATAAGGTATTGCTGTTGAGAGTGCTAAATAGCAAAAAGGAATTAAGAAAAAAATACAACCCAATAAATCTATAATAGCCTGATTTTTATTACTTAGACGACTATAAAAAAGGTCAACCCTTACATGCTTATCATTTTGAAAAGTATATCCAGCACCTAATAGAAAAATAAGCGAAAAAAGATGCCATTCTAATTCAAAAATAGCAACATTAGAATAATTAAAAAGATAACGCATACCAACATCATAACAAAAAATAGCAACCATAAAAGTCGTTATCCAGCCAACAAAAATGCCTATTTTCTCATTTAAATAATCTATAGAGTGAACATAAAACTGAATAATTCGATAAAACATAATTAATTTATTTTTGGAATTCAATTAAGAGTTATTGATAAAATTGTTGATAATTTTTTGAATATCATGTACAGTATTTTCAAAAATATCATTAACAATACTATAATCAAACTTAGAAGTATGTGCAATTTCTATTTTTACCTTTTGAAGCCGTTTTTTAATATCATCTGAACTATGTATACCTCGCTGAAGAAGCCGTTTTTTTAAAATAGTTTCAGAAGGTGTTTTAATAAAAATGGTTATAAGCTGTTTTTTAGAATACATCTTTTGCATATTTAAAGCACCTTCAATATCTATATCCATAATTACAACCTTACCTAAAGACCAAAGTCTTTTAATTTCACTCATTAAAGTTGCATAAAAAACACCATCATAAACTTCAGCATATTCGGCTAAAGTATTTTCTTTTATTTTCTTTTTAAAATCTTTTTGAGAGATAAAATAATAATCTTTACCTTCTTTTTCATTTGGTCTAGGCGATCTGGTAGTTGCTGAAATAGTGAAACCCAAACGTTTATCTTGTTTTAAGACATGTTGAATAATTGTAGTTTTCCCACTTCCTGAAGGTGCTACAAAAATTATAATTTTTTTATTAGACATCAGATATGAATAAAATTTTAAGTAGTAAGGATAGGTTCATTAAGTTTAGAAAGTGTTCTATTTTTAAATAAAGAAAAAATAAAAGCTAAGGCAAAAAATAACCCATTCACTGTGGCAATAGAACCAGCAATAGAACTATTAATATAAAGTGCTAAGAAGTAACCAAATATAACCGAAAAAACACCAAAAGTAATTGATAATAAACATAAATGCTTCAAATTTTGAGTGAGTAAGTAAGCCGTACTGGGTGGTACAACTAATATAGCAATAACTAATATAGCACCAACAGCTTCAAAAGCAGAAACCGTAACCAAAGAAACAGCACCCATGAGTAAATAATGCCAAAGGGTTGTTGAAATGCCTAAAGTGATTGCAAAAGTTGGATCAAAGCTTGTTATTTTTAAATATTGAAAACCAAAAACTACAAAAGCTATAACAACTAAGGTTACAATACTAAGTTGCCAAACTGCAATAGGTCCCAGATTGATACCACTTTTTGTTATCCATATATCAAGGGGAATAAAAGCAATTTCTCCATATAAAACACATTCTTGATCTATATCAATATTTTTGGCATAAAAGGCAATTAATATAATACCTATAGCAAATAAACTGGTAAACACCGTGCCGATGGAGGCATCTAATTGAAGTTTTCCTTTAACATTTAAAAAAGAAATTAAAAAAGTACTTAATAAACCAACTAAAACAGCTCCAAAAAAAGTATGAAAACTATTTAATCCGCCTTGGACTAAAAAAGCAACCACGATGCCAGGCAAGATAGCATGGGAAATAGCATCTCCAATCATTGCCATTTTTCGTAAAATTAAAAAACAGCCCAATAAACTACAACTTATCACGATCAAACTACCACTTAGTATAATCCAAAAACTATCCATGTTTTAAGTTTAATTAAATGTGATTTTAATATATTTAAAGTATTAAGAAGTCACAAATATAAAGATTCTACCTAAATTATTTGAAATCTTTGAATAAGCTTCTGGTAATCTTGTATTTTTTAATTCCAAGAAAAATAACCTTATTCTTAAACAAGATTTTCTTATAAAAATTCTAAATATTTGGCTTTCAAAAAATTTAAAACTTAATGGTTCTGTACAAATTTTAAATTATGTTTTATAAAACTTTTATTATCAATAAATTAGATATTATATTATTTTTTTATAAGAAAGCCTTTCAAGTATTTGAGCAAGTGTACTAAAACCTTACTACGCTTATCCTTTTTTTTAATGCTAGCCTGAAATTCTTGATCATCTCTAAGTTAAACTAAGCCTATTTTTCAGGTTTTATACTTAATCACTTGAAAAAAGGATTTTTAAATATTTAAGTGATTAATATTAAGAATAAACGTTTCTAAGATAATAAATATTAAAGTTTTTAAATAGCAGCTCTTCAAAAGACTTTAAAGCTATTGTTTCTAACAAAAGTGACAGATATGAATGAGATATAATACATTTGTTTTCAATTTCTAAAAAGGAAAATAAGATTTCATTAATATTTGGCATATTTCGCAGAATACTGTAGAGCGTACCATTCCAACTGCGCAATAGAGCTATAATTCAAACTTAAGTAGAACAAAGGCAAAGCCCAGATTTTTACCTCTATTATCTCTTACAATGGTGCGGTAAATTTTATAACAAATTGAAAATCAACAACTTAAATATAAACAATTTTGAAGGTGCACCTTATTGTTTCAAAATTTACCGAACTATTGTCTTAGAATCTAAACCTAAATAATTTTGTATTTGTTGATAAAATGTTGTTCCTTGCAATCTTGTGAATGTAGGTTTATAATGAACTCTATGATTAAATAAACTGCAAATATACACTATTTATACTTACTTTTTTTTCATAGGAAAGTCTTTTATACCAATAACTTATTAACCAAATTATTGTAGTATTTTAATAAAAATTTCAGATTATATATTTTAAGTTGATCTTCCAAATCTCAATTTATAAATTAAGCTTATGAAAAGTGTTATTACTTGTGATAATGAAGGTATTATAAAAACCTTGAATAAAGATGCTGAGTCTATTTTTGGATATAAAGCCAATGAGTTAATCGGGAAAAAAAGAGTTTCTTTATTTTCACCCGGAGAAATTGTCTTACAAAACGTACCTATTTGGCTTGAAGAAGCCAGTAAAAAAGGAGAATATGTTACTAAAACCCAATTTATTCGCAAAGATGATTCTATCTTTAATGCTAAAATTAAGATTACACCTACTTTTGAGAATGGAAAAGATAAGCCTCAAACAGGTTTTTGTGGTGTAACTGAGCCAATAGATGAAAAAATAGATGTAAAAATTAAAATAGGAACCAAAATTATTAAAGCCTTAGCCATTACACGTCTTCCATTTATAACAGCAGTCATTGCACCGGCCTTGATAGGTGGAGCTTATGCATATAATTATTTTTTAAGCCCTATTAGCATTGGATTTCCTATTTTCAATTTTATTTTAGTTTTACTGGGAATTATATTTTTACATCTGGGTTCTAATGTAATGAATGATTATTTTGATGTAAAAGATGGGACAGATGATGCTAATAATGATTACTTTGTCCAGTATTCTGGAGGCAGTCGAGCTATAGAATTGGGTTTAATTACTTTAAAGGGAACAAAAAAACTTGGTGTTTTGCTATTAGCAATTGGCATAAGCATAGGTCTTTATTTGGTTTATCAAACAGGTTTACCAACTCTATATATTGGCATATTAGGATTAGGAATTGGATATTTTTACACAGCCCCTCCTGTTCGTTTGGTAGCTAAAAAGGGTTTGGGTGAATTTGCTATCTGTTTAGCTTTTGGACCTTTAGTCACTATGGGAACTATTTTTGTCTTAACGCAACAGTTAAATTTCATAACTTTTTTAATTGGATTGCCTGCAGGATTGTTAACGACTAATATATTATTAATCAATGAGTTTCCAGACGCAGAATCAGATGAAAAAACAGGTAAAAATCATCTTGTAGTTACTTACGGTAAAGAAAAATCTATTCAATTTTATCTAAGGTTTCTAATTTTTGCAGTTCTGAGTTGTATTGCTATTTCTTTTTATTTACCTACTTTGAATTACTTTTTAATAGCCGTTGGGCTTTTCATTTTACTTTTTGGCTTAAAAATAGTTAAACATATAAAAGCTAACTACTTGAAAAGAACTTTAGTAGCTTCTAATATTAATACAATTAAACTAAGTGCTTTAGGTGGTATTTTAATAAGTCTGGCTTTACTATTGGGATAGTATTATGTTGAAGTCTAATAGAAACATAAACAATTTGGAAAAAATATTTTTTAGGTATTTAAACTATCTACAATGAGAAAATATTATTCACTTATTTTTAATAGCTGGGCTATATTTGGAAGAAATTCAATAGCACTTTATACATAGTAGATAATTTGGGCTATGAGTTATTTTTTATTAACTTTGCTTAGTCTTAATAATTAATTTCTTATTATAAAAACCTCCAAAAATCCTTTTTTCAAGTGACCTGACTATAATTTAACTTTATAATATATTTTCTTTTAAACTGATTCATATTATGAATATCCATGAATATCAAGCAAAAGCAACTTTAACCAAATATGGGGTTTCGGTACCTATGGGAATAGTAGCTGATAATTTTGCTAAAGCTGTAGATGCAGCCAAAGAAATTCAAAGTAAAACAGGTACGAATACTTGGGCAGTTAAAGCTCAAATCCATGCTGGAGGACGAGGTAAAGGTGGTGGTGTTAAGATAGCAAAATCTTTAAATGAAGTAAAAAAGTATGCCGAACAAATTATTGGTATGAACTTAGTAACTCCTCAAACAGGTACTGAAGGCAAAAAAGTCCATAAAATTCTTGTTGAGCAAGGTATATATTATAAAGGTGAAAGTAAACCAGAAGAATTTTATATGAGTATTTTACTTAATAGAAAAACAGGTAAGAACATGATTGTTTATTCTACAGAAGGAGGCATGGATATTGAAGCTGTTGCTGAGAATACGCCTCATCTAATATTTAAAGAAACTATAGAACCGAGTGTGGGTTTACAGCCTTTCCAAACCCGAAAAATAGCCTTTAACTTAGGACTTTATGGTTTTGCTTTTAAAGATATGACCCGTTTTATAACTGCTCTTTATAAAGCTTATACCGAAATAGATTCTGATTTATTTGAAATTAATCCAGTTTTAAAAACATCAGATAATAGAATTTTTGCTGCAGATTCTAAAGTTAGTTTAGATGATAATGCTCTTTTTCGTCATAAGGATCTTGCTGAATTAAGAGATATTTTAGAAGAAGATCCTACCGAAGTAGAAGCAGGTAAGGTAGATTTGAATTATGTTAAGTTAGATGGAAATGTGGGTTGTATGGTTAATGGAGCTGGTTTAGCTATGGCAACTATGGATATGATTAAACTATCTGGTGGAGATCCCGCTAATTTTTTAGATGTTGGAGGAACAGCAAATGCTGAGCGTGTAGAAGCAGCTTTCCGAATTATTTTAAAAGATGAAAATGTCAAAGCGATATTAGTTAATGTTTTTGGAGGTATTGTAAGATGCGATAGAGTCGCTCAAGGTATTGTTCAAGCCTATCAAAATATTGGAGATATTAAAATACCTATTATCGTTCGTTTACAGGGTACTAATGCCAAAGAAGCTAGTGAAATTATTAAAAAGTCTGGACTTCTTGTTACTTCTGCTATTTTACTTAGCGAAGCAGCCAATAAAGTCAAAGAAGCCCTTGGTTAATTTCTGATAATTCGGAATATTTCTGTAAGCTAGTCGCATCATTTTAAAAAAGGATTTTTAAGAGGTTTAACTCATTGGTATTTAGAATGAACGTTTCTGAGATAAAAACCTTAAAATATAAATAACATTATACTATAGATTATTATAGATTAATCAGTAAATTAAAAAATATATTTAATCTTGTTTTCTAAAACTAAAGACCCTTGCGTAACATCAATTAATAATTTTAACGCGTTTACGTTACATAGCCAAAAAAAATAAATTGAATAAAACTACTAAAGAAGGTAAAGCCCAAAAAAGTAAACCAGACCCAAATACACCTCAAGGCAATATTTATGATCGCGTATGCCGAGAAAATAGTGATGTCCTTTCTACTTCACTTATTCCTAAGCAATTAAACCTTGAAATTTCTGAAGCCCAAAAACTGGAAACAAAAATAACCCAAACCCAGCAACGCGAATTAGATTGTGTATATAAGGTAAAGGATAAAAAGGGAAATATATTTATCTTACATCTTGAATTTCAAAGTGTTAATGATAAGACCATGGCTTATCGTATGGCACGCTATCATGCGCTTTTACTATACGAGTACCAAATACCAATTAGACAAGTCGTTATTTATATGGGTAATGCTAAGGTGAATATGAAGACAGAGTTACCTCCCGATCAATATTTTAAACCTTATGACTTGATTAATATACGCGAATTAGATCCTGTATTTTTTTTATCTTCTCCAGAACCCGAGATGAATATTCTGGCGATTTTGAGTCATTTTAAAACCGATGAAAACGAAGAAGTTGTGAAGACAATCTTAAAAACCTTAAAAGCTAATGTGCATTTGGAGACGCTATCAAAATTTGCCTATCAGTTGTATATCTTAACCCGTTTACGTAATAATTTAAAATTAAGTCAGTTAACCATTAATTATCTTAAGACTATGCTGAATTTTGATTTTAATCCCGAAAATGATGCTCTTTATGTAGAAGGCATTGAAAAAGGCATTGAAAAAGGCATTGAAAAAGGCAAAATAGAATCAGTGCTTGGATTTTACCAAAAAGGTGTTTCAACGATTACTATTTCGGAAGTCCTTAATATTTCTGAAAGGCGAGTCGAAGAAATTGTAAGATCAAGCCGTAAGCTCTGACATTTTTAACAAAGATAAGACTCTATATAAATTTAAAGATTTCTACGATCTTCCAATAATATTCTATTTCTATTAGTAAATTAATCATTTTCTATTGCTTGATATATGCTTAAATCCCTTTATATTAGCAACTATATTCTTATAGATGAATTAACCATAAAGCCTCATCAATATTTTAATGCAATTACAGGTCAAACAGGATCTGGAAAGTCTATTATACTCGGTGCTTTAGGGCTTTTACTAGGGCAAAGATTTGATAATAAGCATTTTTATACTAAAAATAAAAAATGTATTATAGAAGCAGAATTTGATATAAGAACTTATAATATTAAATCATTATTTCGGAAAAAAGACATAGACTACGATCCTTTTACGGTTGTTAGACGTGAAATTACATCTACAGGAAAATCTCGTATTTTTATTAATGAAACTTCAACAAACTTAGAGTCTGCTAAACATATAACTAATTATTTACTTTTTATTCATTCTCAGGATTCTATCCGATTAATAACAGACAAAGGTTTTCAAAGAGCAGTGGTTGATATTTTGGCTAATAATGGAAATTATCTTAGAGAATATCAAGAAGCTTTTAAAGTATACAAAAAAGCAAAAAAAGCTTATGATTCCCTTTTAGAAAAAGGAAATATGCTAAAATCTAATTTTGAATTTAATACTTTTCAATTAGAAGAATTGCAAAAGCTACCCTTAGAAGAAATCAATCTCGATCAATTAGAAGAGAAAGCTAAACGCATTGAAAACAAGAACCTTATTAAAAAAAGTCTCAACAGTGTTTATACAGTTTTAAGTATAGAAGATTCTTCTGTAGAGTCATTATTAAGCCACTGTTTACTTCAATTTACCGATATAACTCAATTGGATCCTAATTTTTTGTCAATTAGCCAACGCTTAGATAGTCTTTTAATAGAAGTTAGAGATATTATTAATGATTTAGATAACCTAAAAAGTAAAGTCGATGAAGAAGAAGAAAGTCCTGAAGTAATTTATAACCAATTAAACGATTTACAGCGTTTGTTTGTAAAACATCAAGTGCGTGATATAGAAAGTCTTCTTAAAATCAAGAATACGCTCCAAAAATCTGTTAATAGTTATTTATCTTTTGATGACGAAATAAAATCAGCAAAAATTGCCAAAGATAAGTCTGAACAAAAGGCTCGTAACTTGTCTAATAAATTGAGTATAGGTCGTCAAAAAAACTTTTCTATTATCCAAGAGCAAGTCAAAAATTTGGGACAACGTTTGGCTATGCCGGCTATTCAATTTGAAATAAAAACAACCCCTTGTGATTTTTATGATTATGGAACTGAAGAAATAAGTTACTACTTTTCTGCTAATAAAGGTATTGCTCCTATTTTACTTTCAAAAGCTGTATCTGGTGGAGAGTGTAGTCGTTTAACTTTAATGTTTCAATATTTAATTGCAGGAAAATCAAATTTGCCATGTTTGATCATTGATGAAATAGATACGGGTATTTCTGGTGCTGTGGCTATTCAGATAGCCGAGATGATTTATAGCATGTCGCGTAAGCATCAGATCATAGCTATAACTCATCAACCCCAAGTTGCTGCTAAAGCCGATAAACATTATTTAGTTTATAAACAAGATAAATCTGAAAAAACAATTAGCAAAATTAAAAATTTAGCCCAAGAAGAACGCGTAATACATATTGCTCAAATGATAAGTGGAGACGAACTTAGACCAGGTGCTTTACAGAATGCTAAAGAATTATTAGATCTGAAAAAATGAAATTGTAGATATTTAAAATACTACCGTCAGATCTATATCTTTTATTTTATAAAATTTTCAAACCCAATTAAATTAGAGATTAAAATTAAGTAAATAGTATTTCACATTTTATAATAAATTCATGAAAAGACTTGCTTTACATTGGCAGATTATAATTGGTATGGGCTTGGGTATCGGACTTGGATTATTGGCTTCTGCTTTTGGTTTTTCAATTTTTGTAAACCATTGGGTTTCTCCTTTTGGAACTATTTTTATTAATCTTTTGAAACTCATTGCCATCCCTTTGGTATTAGTGTCAGTAGTTAATGGAATTGCCAGTTTAAAAAACATGAATCAGCTTTCTATTCTGGGTTCTCGCACTGTTTTTTTATACTTATTTACTACCGTAACAGCGGTATCTTTAGGTTTAGGTATAGTAAACTTTGTGCGTCCAGGTGATAATTTTCCTTTGGAAAGTAAGAGCGAAATTAAAAATAGTTTTGATTCTAAAGCATCTGAAAAAAAAATGATGGTTGATGATATGAAAGAAAATGGGCCGCTGCAACCATTGGTAGATATGTTTCCAAATAATATTATTTTTTCCATGACTAGCAATCGAAACATGCTTCAAATTATTGTTTTTTCAGTATTATTTGGCATTGCCATAGTCATGTTGCCAAATGAACGTACTCGCCCCATGATCGATTTTTTTAAGAGCCTTAATGATATAATTATTGAAATCGTGAATATTACTATGCGCTTTGCACCTATAGGTGTTCTGGGCTTATTAGCAGGATTAATTTGTAGTTTTTCTGGAGATGATCCTGGAAAAACATGGGACCTTTTGCTCGTATTAGGACGTTATGCCTTTTCGGTGCTTTTTGGTCTATCATTATTGATTTTTATTTTTTATCCCTTGATGCTCAAAATTTTAACAAAGTTTAAGTATAAAAAATTTATTAAAGGTATTTTGCCAGCTCAAATGATGGCTTTTTCTACTAGTTCCAGTGCAGCAACTTTACCATTAACTATGAAACAAGTTAAAGGTGAATTAGATGTATCAGAAGAAACTGCTAGTTTTGTCTTACCTTTAGGAGCAACTATAAATATGGATGGAACAAGTCTTTATCAGGGTGTTGCCGCTATATTTATAGCCCAAATTTATGGTATTGATCTAAATTTTGTTCAACAATTAGGTATTGTTTTTACGGCTACTCTAGCTTCTATCGGTGCAGCGGCTGTTCCTGGTGCTGGTATTATTATGCTTATTATTGTTCTTGAACAAGCTGGTATTCCTCCTGAAGGAATCACTTTTATTTTAGCCCCAGATCGTCTCCTTGATATGTTTAGAACTGTTACTAACGTTACAGGAGATGCCTCTATAGCCGTTATTATTGAAAATAGAATCAAGCAAATTAAACGCAAATTTACTTCATAATTAAATTCAATTATTTTTTTAAACCTAAAAATAAAAATGTTATGCAGAGTATACATCAAGATATTTTCAAAGATTCCCAGATAGCATTATCCCATAAACGTTTAATAGATTTAAAAAAAAGTTACTACCTATTTTTACTACTTTTATTCCCATTCTTGGTTAAAATAGGTAGTATTCTTTTAAAAATGAAATTTATCATTCGTTTTTTTAAAAAAATAATTAAAAAAACAATTTTCCAAGAATTTTGTGGGGGAGAAAGTTTAGAATCTTGTAAAAAGGTAAGTAAAACATTATCTAATTTCAACATTCAGTCAATTTTGGCTTATTCGGTAGAACAAAACTCAAAAATTTCTTATGATATTGTTGCTAATATTTTGATAAAAACAATTGCTCATGCTTCAAGAGATTCTAATGTTAGTTTTTCAGTTTTTAAAATTAGCGGCTTAACTTCTTTTAAACTATTAGAAAAAGTCCATAAGGATTTACTTTTAAGTAGCCAAGAACAAAACGAATACAACTTTTTGAAACAACGTGTTAAAAGAATCTGTCAAACTGCTTATGATCATAAAGTTCCTGTTTTGATAGATGCTGAAGAAACTTGGATTCAAAAACCTATTAGCCTTATAGCTGATGAGATGATGCAGATGTACAATAAAAAACAAGCTATTGTATATCAAACTTTTCAGATGTACCTTCAGTCAGGGCTAAAGGATTTAAAAACTGCCCATATAAAAGCAGTTCAACATCAATATTACTTAGGGGCTAAATTGGTTAGAGGTGCTTATTTAGAAAAAGAACGTCATCAAGCCAAAGCATATAATTACGATTCACCTATTCATACCAATAAACAGGCTTGTGATGAAGCATATAATAAAGGAATTTATTTTTGTATTAATAACTTACAACAGATATGGCTTTTTTTAGGTACTCATAATGAATTAAGCAATATATATGCTTTAACACTTATGCAAAAATACAATTATAAGCCTCAAGAACAACGAATTCATTTTTGTCAACTTTACGGTATGAGTGATAAAATATCTTTTAGGCTTGGGGAATTGGGTTACAATATCTCAAAATATATCCCTTTTGGACCTATTGAAGATGTTGTACCCTATCTTATTCGTCGCTTAGAAGAAAACAGCTCCATAGCAAAACAAAGCAGCCGGGAACTTAGACTTATAAAAGACGAAATAAAAAGACGAAATAAATAAGTTGTTAGTTCTATAGTCACTTCACTTAAAAAAAGATTATTGTATGGTTTAACTGATTCATATTGAAAATGAACCTTTCCCAGATAAAAATGATACACTATTTCAATTGTTATCTTTATTACTTTAATAAGTTTTCTTAAAATAAGAAATTTTCCTAATTTTGATGCTAATTTTAACTTTATTCAAAGAAAAGAACTGAAAATAACTGTTGATTATTATACAATTAATTTAATTATTTAGCATTATGCAAGGCTCAGATCATATCATCGTTGAAGAAATTAACCCCAACAATCATATTATAAAGCCGAATGTATCCGAAGAGCTTATCAGCGGTTCTGAATGTGTAATACGTTCATTAATAGCAGAAAATGTAGAAATCATGTTTGGTTACCCTGGCGGTGCAATTATGCCAATTTATGACACTATCTATGATTATGATGATCAGATTAAACATTATTTAGTCCGTCATGAACAAGGCGCTATCCATGCAGCTCAAGGTTATGCTCGTACTAAAAAAACAGTTGGCGTGGCTATGGTAACTTCTGGTCCCGGTGCTACAAATTTAATCACAGGTATTGCTGATGCATTGGCTGATTCTACCCCTTTGGTTTGTATTACAGGGCAGGTAACAAAACAACTACTTGGTACAGATGCTTTTCAAGAAACTGATATCATGGGAATGAGCATGCCCGTAACCAAATGGAGCTATCAAATTATTGATCCAAAAGAAATAACAAGAATATTTGCTAAGGCTTTCTACATTGCCAAATCAGGAAGACCTGGTCCTGTTTTAATAGATATTACCAAAAATGCCCAAATAGAAAAAGTTCCATTTTCTTATAAACCATGCCATTATGTTAGGAGTTATCAACCTTCTAAACCACCTGAAACAATAGCCCTAGATAGAGCTTCTCATCTTATAGGAAAAGCCAAAAAACCATTTATATTAGCTGGTCAAGGTGTGTTATTGGCTAATGCTCAAGAAGAACTTATTAAGTTTGTTGAAAAAACAGGAATCCCCGTAGCTTGTACACTACTTGGATTATCTTGTATTTCAAACAGTCATCCCCTCTATGTAGGTTATTTGGGTATGCATGGAAATTATGGACCTAATATTAAAACGAATGAAGCTGATTTAATCATAGCTATAGGTATGCGTTTTGATGATAGAGTTACAGGAAACACCGAAAAATATGCTACAAATGCTAAAGTTATTCATATAGAAATAGATCCCTCTGAAATAAATAAAATTATCAAGGCTGATGTTCCAATTACTAGTGATGCAAAACTTGTCTTAAAACAACTTCTGCCTTTAGTGAGTAAAAGGGAGCATAAAAGCTGGCTACAAGAGTTTAGGGATTGTGATAAAACTGAAATTGAGAAAATTATCACCAAAGATACTTCTCTTGAAAAAGGAAAACAAGTAAAAATGGGTGCTGTAGCAAAACTATTGTCGGACAAAACCCAAGGTAAAGCTATCATCGTAACAGATGTCGGACAGCACCAAATGTGTTTAAGCAGATATTATAAGTTTGAACAAACCAGAAGCTGTGTTACTTCTGGTGGTTTAGGAACAATGGGCTTTGCTTTACCTGCCGCTATAGGAGCTAAGTTAGCCGCACCCAATAGACAGGTTATTGCCATAGCTGGAGACGGTGGTATCCAGATGACTTTTCAAGAGTTAGGTATTATTATGGAATACGATATACCAGTAAAAATCGTAGTTCTTAACAATAATTTTTTGGGTATGGTTAGGCAATGGCAGCAACTTTTTTTCAAAAAACGCTATGCTTTTACAGAGTTAAAAAACCCAAATTTTGGACATATTGCTAAAGCCTACAATGTATCTTATCAAAAAGTTGAAGATCCCGAAGATCTCAAAAAAGCCATTGATACCATGTTAAATTCGGAAAAATCATTTTTCTTAGAAATTGTGGTCGAAAAAGAAGAAAATGTTTTTCCTATGGTACCCTCAGGAGCATCTGTATCTGATATTCGATTGGAATAAGTCAGTATAAAAATATGGGTTGTAGATTTTGTTCTAAATTATTTTTTGTTTTACTTTACCATTTTAAAGTTGTTTTAAATTTATGGAAAAATAAAAAATTTATGGAAAAAAAGTATTACATTATTGAAAATGGAAAGCAAGCTGGCTCATTTTCAATCGAATAGATCAAACAAAAAAATATCAACACAGAATCCCTTATTTGGTATGAAGGATTGGAAAAATGGAAAAAAGCAGGTCATATTCCTGAATTAAAAAGTTTATTTGCTTCTCCTCCTCCTTTAGACCAAGTGGAAAATGAAAATGAGGTTATTCCACCACCACCTCCTATTCCCCCGGAAGTTAGCACTTCACAGAATGAGTATCGATTAAAGAAGGAATATTACGGTTATCAATTGGCATCTGCTGGGCAAAGGCTTGGAGCTGTTTTAATTAGTGGAATTTTTGAGATACTTGTAATTGGAATACTTGCAGTAGGTCTTTTTGTACTTGTTGGAAACGAAAACTTTCTAAAAGTGATTGAAAGGTTTGAAAAAATGAACCTATATTCTGAAATATTCTATACAGCACTCTTTGGAGGACTGCTACATGGACTTTTTTACCCTTCTTTTTCAGGAAATTTAGGCCATAAATTAATGGGATTAAAAGTCATAAATTCTAAAACGGGGAACCTTGTTGGCTTTTGGAGCAGTACAAGCGGTTGGAATAGAGAATTCTTGAAGACAATTTTTGCCTATGCTATAATTCCGGTTATATGGTTACTTTTTGATAAGAAAAAGCAAAATTTATACGATAAAGCATGTAAAACATTGGTGGTCAAAAATAAAAAGTAATGATTTAGTGGTATATCTGCAAAAATTCATATTTTCTCCTAATATTAGACTCTATGTTTAAAAATTTGAAATATTTAATTTTCAATGATTTATATTTTTTAATCTTTACCCTCGTACAAAAAAAGTAGTACATAGTCATCCCTTAAGAACTCTTTAACTAATACTATTAATGATTTAAACTTACTATATTACGAGATTTTAGATTTACGCTATAAATATCATGCCAAAAACTATCAGTTTAGAAGTCAAAGAGAATGTTAAAGACTTAAAGTCTCACCTAAGAAAAGCGCCTAGTAATTTAGAGCCTGGTCGTATTCAAGCCTTTTTACTTAGTCAAAAAAGGTAAGAAAAAATATATTTCTCATATTTCTCGTAAGTTAGGTTTTACAGACAAGACCCTGTCTGCTTGGTTCAAAAAATATGAATCAGAGGGCTTTAAATCAGCCATTAAGGTTCGCATGAGTGCTAATCATAAAAGTGTCTTTTCAGAAGAGATGCAAAAAAGTATAAAGGATAAATTAGAGAACGTTGAGACAATAATTAGCTCTTATATAGAGTTAAAATCATTGATAGATAAAGAGTTTGATACAAATGTGCATTATGGAACCTTATCTGATTTTTGTCGTCGGCGTTTTGGTGCTAAACTGAACGTATCGCGTAAAAGTCATATTAATAAGGATAAAAAAAGGTAACTAAGTTTAAAGAAGACACTTTGCCAAAAGCTATGGATGAGACTAAAAAAGAATACCAAAAAGGAAATTATGAATCTATTGATTTATTTTTTCAGGACGAAAGCAGTTTTAGTTTAATCACGTGTCACTCACGCATATTGACGGTTAGGGGTGTTAAACCTGTGGGTACTCATCAGCACGACTATACCTATCGTTGGTTGTGGGGGGCTTTTTCTTTTTTAACAGGGCGTACCTATAGTATGTACACGTATAGTACAGATAAATTATTTTTTATCAAGCATTTAGAGATGATTAGCGAAGATAATCCTAAGCGTTTGAACTATTGGTCATTGATAATGCGGGCTTCCATTCCCTTAAAAATATGAAATTGCCGTCCAATATTTTTTTAATTCGCCTGCGGCTTACAGTACGGAACTGAATCCTGCTGAGCGGGTTTGTCCTTATTTGAAAGACAAAATAGCTATGACTATTTTTGAGAATGCAAAACATTTGGAGGATGTTCTGAAAAATACAGTTAAAAACCTTAATAATAAGATAATTAAATCACTAATTGCTTATGATTTGTACAAAAAATCTTTTCACGTATTTTCAAATCAGTAATGGTCTTAGACCAATACAAAGAAAAAAAGATAAGCGACAAAACGGTATCCGAGCGTTTTAATACCTATCGTTTTTCTGATTATAAAGAAGAGGTTATCAAATTATTAGGGCAGGTTTGCCGGGTGAGTGTGGAAAGTTGGGGGCTTATTCATGATTAAAAAAATAGAATAAAGCGACACCTAGCACAATTAATAGTAGGGCGTTATATCCTATTTCTAAACCTGAAATTACAAATCTTTTTTTCATTTTCAGTAAAAAAGAGAAAGTATAATAACACCTTGACGTAAAACAAGGGCGTTATACTCTGTCTTATTGGGAAGTTACAAAAAAATATTTATAAATTGGGAATTGGGGTTGTACTATTTATTTTATAAAACCTTTACTATCAATAAGAAAATGCACAAATACATCAACGATTACCGTAAAGCCCTTCATGATACGGTATTATTTGGAGCCAGTCAAAATGAACAAAGTATACGCCCTAACTTTATTAATTTGATTAAGGCTTTTTCCAAAGATACCCGGTTGCGATTTATCGATGAGCTGCGGGATAAAAAAAATAATACCATTCCCGATGGCACTCTAAAAGACAAATACCAAATCACTTACGGCTATTACGAAGCCAAAGATCCAAAAGATGATTTAGACGAAGAAATTGACTTTAAACTCCACCAAAAAAATTACAACTCCGAAAATATTTTATTTGAAAACTCCAAAACTGCCGTCCTTTATCAAAACCATAAAGAAATTAGGCGGGTAAATATTCAAAGCGATGACGAGGGCTTAGAGACGATCATTAGCCAGTTTTTAAACTTTAAAAAACAAGAAATAGAAGCCTTTGAAGAAGCTATAGGCGTTTTTAAAGAAAATATCCCCGCTCTTACCAACTATCTGCGTCAACAAATAGAAAAAGTCCAAAATAAAACAGCCTTTTCTGAAAAAAGAGCCATTTTTTTGAAGCAATGCCAACAAGAAATCAATGCCAATTTTCAAAAAGAAGACATCCGGGAAATGATCATTCAGCATTTTCTGACGGGCAAACTCTTTAATACCGTATTTTCAGAAACGGATTTCCATCGATACAACAATATTGCCCGGCAAATAGATGAGCTATCTATTTTGGCTTTTGATATAGCTATGCGAAAAAATTTTGAAAATGATAACGCCCATTTTTATACCACTTTGGAAATCAAAGCGAAAAGCGTACAAGACCATCATGATAAGCAGGCTTTTTTAAAAGTCCTTTACGAAGAGTTTTATAAAGCCTATAACCCTCAAGCCGCTGACCGACTCGGCGTGGTTTATACGCCAAGAGAAATCGTAAATTTTATGATCGAAAGCGTCGATTTTTTGCTTTATAAGTATTTTAATACCAGCCTATCGGAAAAAAATGTCCGAATTTTAGACCCCGCCACAGGCACGGGTACTTTTATCGCAGACCTCATCGATTACATTCCCAAATCTAAGCTGAGTTATAAATATGAGCACGAAATTTTTGCCAACGAGTTAGCCGTTTTGCCCTATTATATTGCCAGCCTGAACATTGAATATACCTACCGTCAAAAAATGGAAAGCTACAAAGAGTTTCCAAATATTGCTTTTGTAGATACTTTGGATAACCACTATGCCCTCGACCAAACCCAACAACAACAAAAAATGGGCTTTACTTTAAATGAAGAAAATACCCAACGTATCCGCCGTCAAAATGCCGCCAAAATATCGGTTATCATCGGCAACCCACCCTACAACGCCAACCAACAAAACTATAATGACCACAACGCCAACCGAAAATACCCCGAAATAGACCGACGCATTAAAGCCACTTTTGCTAAAGAAAGCTCTGCCCAAAAGTTAAAATTAGAAGATATGTATGTGCGTTTTTACCGCTGGGCGATGGATCGAATAGACCCAAAAAAAGGCGGTATCGTGGCTTTTGTAACCAATAATAGTTTTCTGGCGGGAAGAGGCTTTGATGGTTTTAGAAAACTGGCAAAGCAAGATTTTGATTATGTTTACATTTTGGATACAAAAAGCGATGTTAGAAAAAACCCAAAAATATCAGGCACAAAAAATAATGTTTTTGGCATTCAAACGGGGGTTTGCATTGCTTTTTTTATCAAAACACCTTTCAAAAAAAATCAACGCCCCAGCCTTTTTTACCACACTTTAAAAGATGAAACCAGTAAAAAAGATAAGTTAGAGTTTTTAAGCAGCCAAAAAATAGAAGATCTAAGCTTTGAAACCCTTTATCCCGATCAAAAGCACAATTGGCTTAACATCACCGACAATGACTTTGAAACCCTTTTGCCCCTTTGCTCCAAGCAAACCAAAAATGCCAAAACCCCAAAAGACGAACAAACTTTATTTAAACTTTTTTCTAACGGAGTAGTCTCGGCTAGAGATTCTTGGGTTTATGATTTTGATAAAAAGAATTTGGAAAATAAAGCCCATTTTTTATCCAAAACCTACAATGAAAGTGTCCAAAAAACTAAAATGAATGATACTATAAAATGGAGTCGAGATTTAAGAAACGAGTTTTTAAGAAAGAAAAAATCGGTTTATACAACAAAGTTTATTATTTACAGCCTTTTTAGACCATTTGTAAAAAAATATTATTACGCTGAGAAATTACTAAATGATGTTTTAACAGAAAATCACTTTTCCATCTTTGGAAAATATGGCGAATTAGAAAATAAAATTATTGCTTTCCCTGGCGTATCATATTCACAACCTTTTCATTGTTTAGCTTCCAAGTATTTGGTAGACTTACATTTTACAGGTGATAGTCAATGCCTCCCGCTTTACCGTTACGATTCAAAGGGCAAAAAAACAGAAAATATCACAGATTGGGGTTTAGAACAATTTCGCAGCCATTACGCCAGCGAAAGCATCACGAAAGAAGCCATTTTTTACTACGTTTATGGGGTTTTGCACGATCCAAAGTACCGGGAAACGTATTCTGAAAATCTAAAACGGGATTTTCCGCGGCTGCCTTTTCATGAAAATTTTGAAAAATGGTCGGAAAAAGGCAAAAAGTTGATGGATTTGCATCTCAATTACGACAATTTGGAGCCTTACCCCTTAAAGCGTAAAGATTTGCAACTTCCCCAAAATCAGCAAGCTAAAGTCAAACTTAAAGCCGATAAATTAGCTGGGCAAATAGAACTGGATTCGCAAACATCATTAAGTGGTATTCCTGAAACAGCTTGGCAGTATAAACTCGGCAACCGGTCGGCTTTGGAATGGGTCTTAGACCAGTACAAAGAGAAAAAGATAAGTGATAAAACGGTGTCCGAGCGTTTCAATACCTATCGTTTTTCTGATTATAAAGAAGAGGTTATCAAATTATTAGGGCAGGTTTGTCGGGTGAGTGTGGAGAGTTGGGGACTTATTCATGATTAAAGAAATAGAGGCAAATTGACATCCGGAAGGAAACCCGGAGCAGATGCCTTTATCTCCAACTCCAAACCTACAAAGTTTTTTTAATTTTCAGTAAAAAAGAGAAAGTATAATGACACCTTGACGTAAAACAAGGGCACCAGACTCTTTCTTGTTGGGAAGTTACATTTTTTCTCAATAAAACCTCCAAAAATCTCTTTTTTAATTGACATGATTATGATATATTAAATTTAATATCAATATCCTGCCAGTCTTTTAATAACTCAGGCAAAGTCATAACTTTAATTTCTAAAATTTCGCAAATTTTTGGAATCTTTCTAAATACTTTATTATCATTTTCTGCTTTCGTTTCTTCGGTTACAATGCAAATATCATTTCCAAACATTTCTTCGGTTTTATTTTTAGTTTTATTTTTCTCGTTCAAAGCATAAATGATCATTTTAGCATCAGCGGATTTAAGAAACTCTTGTTTTTCCACTTCAAATTCTGCATCATTTAACCGTTTTGATAAAGATAAAGGTGTTCTAAAGCTATTTTCTAAAAGGTTATTAAATTTTTTGGGTGATGGTGGTAATAAATTTTGGGTGTTAATAGGAATCTTAAACTTATTCTTAAAGTCTTTATTTTTTAGGTAATCCATTTTTTTCATGATTAGACCTCCTGATAACGATCTACATTCATTATAAATAGCATCGATTAAAATTAAGTCACCTGCTTCAAATTTAGATTGGATGAAATCAGATAATTCTGTTTCTTGCTCAAAAGGCAAATAGTAACGCACCAAATGTATTAATGAACTTGTGTCAATTATTATCTTCATCAAATATATTGATCTAATTTTTCGGATTTAATATTTAATTTTTGGCATACTTCATATTCATTTATAAGCCCCTCATAATATGCTGTTTGGATTATAGAAACAAACAAAGGAGAGGATATGGGCTTAGGTATTGCTCCGCCTTGTTTAATGCCTTGTTCTTTCAATAGATTTTTTTCTTTTTCGCGCTCTTCTTGTCGGTTTTTATAAGCCATATCGCGTTTCTTCTTAATTATAAAATAGTCAGACTCAGAAATTTTTTCTTGATAGAGAAGTCTAGTTAATAGAGCTAAAGGGCTTAAATGGGTTTTTTGCGCTATTTTTTCGATGTATTTTTCGATATAATCATTATTCTTTAAATCAATATTTTTGATCTCATTTAGCGTTTCCGCAAAGTCTCCTGCCAAGAAAAAGAATGCAAAATCATTGCACCATTTTTCAAGTGCAGGCAAATCTTTTTTACTCAGAAAACTATAATTAACCTCTTCAATTTCTTCTTCCTGCAATAAATAATGACCCAGTTCATGTGCTAGTGTAAACAGCTCTCTATGAAAAGTTTTATGTCTTTTTAAGACAATCATATTAGGTTTTAAATAAAAGCCATCAATGTTAGCTTTATTTTTTTTATTCCACGTTTCCACAAATTCAAAAACTAAAATATTTTTATGGGCGAGCTTAGAGATTACAGCTTTTAAAAAATTTTTTCTGTTTGGGTTAAATTCGGGATATACTAATTTTCTTATTTCTTTGGCGACCTGTTTTGGGTTGTTATTAATGGTATATGTATGAAGTTGTCTTTCAATTCTTAAATTAGAAAGCTTAGCCATACCTGAAAGCAGTAATTTTAAATCTTCAAATTTATTTATAACTTTTTTGGCTCCAAAATTATGTTCGGTTTGAAAATTTTGTTTTCTAAAAAAAATACTGGCTTCTTTTGATTTTTTTAAATCTTTGGGATCTAAGTAAAACATAAGTCCTTTTTCAAAAACCTTGTCAATTCTTTTTAAGTGGGAAAGTTTTATTTCATTTCCAAATACCTCTCCCTCAGTGATTGGTTTTTTAAGACCTTCACTAATTTTTTGCAAGAAATCTTTCATGTGCATTCTGTACACTTCAAGCAAATAGTTTAGTCGGGATATATTATGTTCAACTTTCAAGAATATTAATTTATTAGTTGCTTGACTTAAAAAAGGATTTTTGAGATTTTAACTTATTGATTTTAAAAACGACTATATTTCTAAAATGAAGATAATATAAATTATAGATATAGCAAAGCTATTTTATTTTGTGAAAAATTTATTTTCAATACCAATAGGTTAGAATCCGAAAAATGCTCTTTTTCAAGTAATCTGAGTATAATGGCAAAACAGTCCTTTTTTATTTTTTTACCTTAGCATTTTCAAAACGTCTTCTACAATACGTCTATTATTTGATAAGCGTGGTACTTTATGTTGCCCGCCCAACTTTTTTTGCTTTTTTAGCCATCGATAAAATGTACCTTCAGGTACTACTCTAACTACAGGTGCCAGAAGAGCTAAATTTTTTTGACGTTTTGCTTCGTAGTCAGAGTTAAGTTTTTTTAGTTCATTATCTAAAATATAGGTAAAATGTTTTAAATGATCAAGAGATTTTGGTGATTTTGAAAATTCAATAAGCCACTCATGATAACCTTTTTGATTTTGGTTGAGGTAAGTTGGTGCAGCTGTAAACTCATCAATGCTTGTTTGGGTTTCTTCGCAAGTAATTCGAATAGCTTCTTCTGCGTTTTCTATCATTAATTCTTCTCCGAAGGCATTGATGTAATGTTTTGTACGTCCTACAATTTTGAATCGGTAAGGTTTTTTTTCGGTAAAACGTATTGTATCTCCAATGGCATAGCGCCATAAACCCGCATTTGTACTTATAATCATCGAGTATATTTTACCAATTTCTATTTGGTCTAAAGTTAGGGTTTGAGGTTGAAATTCGTGGATGTTTTCTAAAGGTATAAATTCATAAAAAATACCATAATCCAACATTAATAACATGGAGTCATTATCGCTTTGATCTTGAATACCAAAAAAACCTTCCGAAGCATTATAGGTTTCAACATATCGTAAATCATTGCCAACTAAATCTTTAAATGTTTTACGATAGGGTGAAAAAGCAATAGCACCGTGAAAAAAAACCTCAATATTTTTCCAAATTTCAGAAATATAACTTTTACCGGTGTGTTCTAAAATATGCTTTAATAAAACAATTATCCATGTTGGTACGCCAACAAAACATGTGACATTAGTGTTAAGATACATTTTAGCTATTTTTCCAATTTTCTCTTCCCAATCTTTTAATAATGTGATTTTAAGAGTTGGAATGCGTTTTTGAGTTACCCAAAAAGGTAAATTTTTGGTTAAAATAGCTGAAATATCGCCACAAATGGTTTTAGAATTGTAAGGATTTATTTCTAAAGAACCCGAAATGCTTAAACTTTTCCCAGATAAAAAGTGACTTTTAGGATAGTTATTAAAATATAAAGCTAACATATCTTTACCACCTTGGTAATGAGAAGCATGTATGGCCTGTTTTGAAACAGGAATATATTTACTTTTATTATTGGTGGTACCAGATGATTTAGAAAAACAATGAATGGATTCAGACCATAAAACATTAGCCTCTCCAGCTAATATTCTATGAATATAAGGGTATAAGTCTTCATAAGTAGAAATAGGTACACGGTTTTGATAATCAGATATATTTCTTATTGAATTATAATCGTATTTTTTACCCCATTTTGTATTTTGAGCTTTCTTAATAAGATAAAAAAATTGGTTTTCTTGAACTTGCTCAGGGAAAAACATAAACTTTTCTATTCTTTTGATTCTACGTTTTAATGTTTCGATTAAAATAGAATTAAAAATTTGCATATCAATATTTTAATTAAATCGAATTATAAAATAATATTTTATATGTTATTGGTGAAATAATCTTTTAAATAAAGTTCTAATTTTTCTTGAAAGTAGTTTATTGCTTCATCTAGAGATATGTTTAACTTTCCTGCTGATGCATTTTTATGTCCTCCTCCATTGAAGTATAATTTTGCAAAATTAGATACGTCTAAGTTATCTACAGAACGGAAAGAAAACTTGACATGATTGTCTCTTTGAATTAAAATGACAGCTAATTGAGTACCTTTTAGACTTAGTCCATAATTTACAAATCCTTCTGTATCACCTATTTGACTTGAAAATTTTATTTGTTCCTGTTCTGATAAAGAAAAATAGGTTGTTTTATATTTTTCGATAAAAACCAATTTTTCCGAAAGTATATAGCCTAACATTTTAATTCTACCTAAGCTGTAGGAATCGTAAATATTTCGATGAATCTTATTGGTATTTGTGCCTGCTTGAATAGCCTTACTGGCGATATCATGAACTTGACTTGTAGTACTTTTAAACTTAAAAGATCCTGTATCAACCATAATACCTGCATAAATTAGCTCGTAATAGGTCACATCTATTTTATCTTGAAAGTTTATATCATGAGTGAAATAATAAACGAGTTCGGCACTTGCAGAAGCTTTAGGGTTTAGATAAAGAAAATCTGCAAAATCTACCGGATTTTCATGATGATCTATATTAACGATTTTATCTTTATTTCGTTCTTCATTTACTATAGCTTCTAAACCTTCTAAACGACTGGTATTAGAGAAATCTACACAAAAGATTAAATCTGCATCTTTAATATATTTTTGACATAGGTTATGATTTTGATTTTTCCTATGAATGATAATTTGGTCTTCTCCGGGCATCCATTTTAAAAATGCTGGATAGGGGGTTGGAGCAATAATTTTAATTGTATGTATATTTTTGAAAATATGATTTAGAGCTAAAACAGAACCTAAAGCATCTGGATCAGGACGACTGTGTGGTATCAGTACAATATGTTTAGGTGTTTCTAACAATAGCTTTAGATCATCTATTCTAATTTTTTTATAAGACATATAATGGTTGTGTGGTTAGTCATCTTTAATATTAAACCTAAGATTTAATTTCAATAAGTTTTTGAATTTTTTTAAGTCTATTTACATTAGGTTGATATATGAAAATATAATAACTATGCTAATATGCTAAGAAAAGGGAAACTTGAAATATTTTAAGAAGTATTTGGAGGCTGCAATTTTTGGAAATTAAAGGTCACTAAAATTGGTAGCTCCTTCTTTAAAAACTTCCATAAATGCTTTATTAAATTTAGATTCGGACTATAAGGAGGTAAAAAAACGTGTCTGTTGTCATCAAGATCCAAACATAAGCGAATAGTTTTTATACTATCTCCTAAGTCTAAGAAAAGGATCATACTAACATTCTTATACATTTTGGTATCTTTAGTCTAACTTGCAAATTTTAATGATTTAATTATAAAGCGAATTTAATTTAATATTATTTAATATTATAACTTCATATAACAATAATTAAATATTAAAAACTATGAATTAGAAATAAATAAAATTAAAATATTGAAAACCAATTCACTAAATTAAAATACTGAAAAGTATAAATATTTGATTATGAAAATTAAAAAAAACACTAAACTATTGGATATAAATAAAATCAGATAATATTACACAAGTAATAATTATTTTTGTCTTTCTGTAATCTATCCAAAAAAATAGTTTAAATGTCCAAATCAAGCCTTAAATGATTTGAAAAAACATAGGTCTTAGTTGTTAAAAGGAGAATCCGGCAGCCTTAATGTTTTTTACCATTTTGCAGCTATTTTTTTTAATAAAAAATACTTTGAGATTCGTATCTTGCAAGATAATCTATTTTAGGCTGTTTTTTCAATTTTATCATTACTTGTGTAATACTCTATACAACACATGTCTAAAAGGGGCGAATTTATAAAAAATATTGACTGGATAAGCGTAGGCTTATATTTTGCTTTACTGATTATTGGCTGGATCAATATTTATTCTTCAATCTATGGGGCTGATCAATTCTCAGATTCATTTTTTGATATAACCAACCGGCATATCAAACAACTGTTATGGATTGGAAGTGCTTTAATTTTAATTGGAATCATTTTTTCTTTTAACGTTGTCTTTTTTAACCATATCGGTTTTATTGTTTATGTTGTTATTGTCATTTTTTTGGTGGGCGTTTTATTGTTTGGCTATGAAATAGCGGGGTCTCGATCGTGGTTTAATTTGGGTTTTATAAAGATCCAGCCCAGCGAATTTGCCAAAGTAGCTGTAGCTTTAGCCCTATCAAAATATTTAGGGCATTATCAGATAAAACTGGATCGTTTTTTACCCATTATGGTATCTTTATTAATGATCAGTTTTCCTGCCTTACTTATTATTGCTCAAGGTGATACAGGATCAGCATTGGTATTTTCAGGATTTATTGTTCCCCTTTTCCGAGAAGGTTTTTCAAAATCAATCATCATAGGATCTATATTTTTGTTAATGCTTTTTTTGACAACTTTATTTCTGGGAAGTCAAAACATCAATTTTATTATAGCTTCTATTATTGGACTTTGGCTGGTTTTAGTTTATTTTTATAGAAAAAACAAAAAATTAGTCCGTTTGTTTACTATTACATCTCTTATCAGTATTTTATTGGTTTCAAGTGAAGGTTTTATTTTAAACGAAGTTCTTAAACCATATCAAAAAAGACGCATAGAGGTTTTATTTTCTCCTAATATTGACCCAACAGGTGCTGGCTGGCAAGTTACTCAATCTAAAATTGCTATTGGTTCTGGCGGTATTTGGGGAAAAGGTTTTTTGAAAGGTACCCAAACAAAGTATGATTTTATCCCTGACCAAAGTACCGATTTTATTTTTTGTACTATAGGTGAAGAATATGGCTGGTTTGGAAGTATTTTATTTTTAATAGTTGCTTTTGGATTGATTTATCGCTTGGTCATTTTATCGGAAAAACAAAAAAGTTCTTCAAATCGTATATATGGTTATGCAGTAGTAGGTATACTCTTATTCCATTACGTTATCAATATCATGATGACTGTAGGTCTCTTTCCCGTTATTGGTATTCCTTTGCCTTATGTGAGCTATGGAGGCTCATCTTTATGGGCATCTACCATTTTACTTTTTATTTTTATTAGAATGAATAAGTAAGTAACCTTTTTAGAGGTACACTTAAAAGTAGTAAAAAAATAAAAAAGAGTAAAAAAACACTTACCTTTGTATAGTGTTTCATAATTGCTTATATTATGTTTCACCTGTGTTATAATTTACTTTCATTTCATATATTATGGTATATAGAAATAAGGTGGTGATTGGTTTCTCCACCTTATTTTATTTTAATATTACAGTCGTTTAACTATAAATTATGATGGATTCTTTAAGAGATAAAATAGAAAAATGGACTCTTAAGTCCTTTAAAGATAATTATTTATTTATAGTTGATATTAAGATTATTAAACGTAAAACAACTTCTATAATTGTTATTTTAGATAGCGATCTTAGGGTTAGTTTAGACGATTGTGTATCGACGAGTAAAATCATAAGATTTCATTTAGATGAATTGCAATTATCTCAAGATTATAATTTAGAAGTAACCTCATCAGGAATTGGACAGGCACTTAAACTTTTTCGTCAGTATAAAAAAAATCTAAACCAAGAAGTTAAGGTTGTGCTTAAAAATGGCAGGGTTTCCCAAGGTCAACTTGTTGATCTTACAACTGAAAATATATCTGTACAACAAAAAAATACAACCCAAAAAAACAAAAAAAATACCATACAAATTATTGATTTTAAAAATATTAAACAAACAGTGATTATTCCAAAACTATAAATATTTACATCAAGCATTTTATACGGTTTCATAAATTTTTAATATCAGTAAATATTAAATATTTTCTATCTTATTTGGTTTAAAAGATAAAAATTATGAATGATTCTACACTTATACAAGCTTTTTCAGACTATATATCATCAAAAAATATTGACCATCCTACGATGATGCGTATTTTACAAGATGTTTTTCGGAATATGATTAAGCGAAAATTTGGTACAGATAAAAATTTTGATATTATTATCAATGTAGATAAAGGGGACTTAGAAGTTTTAAGGTTTAGAACTATTGTAGAAGATGATGCTCCTAATTTTGATGAAACAGATCAATTGCGTTTATCTGAAGCCCATAAAATAGAGCCTGATTTTGAAGTTGGTGAAGAAGTTACAGAATCTATCAATATTAATAAAATATTTGGACGGAGAATTGTGCAAACAGCCTATCAAACTTTAGTTCAACGTATTAGAGATTTAGAGACTAATAGTATTTATGATAAATATAAAGATATGGTCGGTGACTTGGTTGTAGGAGAAGTTTATCAAGATTTAAGTAGAGAGCTTGTTATTTTAGATGATGAAAATAATGAGCTTATCTTACCCAAAAACAATCAAATTTATAAAGATAATTTTCGAAAGGGGAGTATTTTAAAAGCAGTTGTTCACAAAGTAGATATTAGTAACAACAATGTTAAAATTGTTTTATCAAGAACTTCTCCTGAGTTTTTAAAACGGCTTTTTGAATCAGAAATACCTGAAGTAGAGGATGGCACTATTATGATTAAAAAAGTGGTTAGAGAGCCTGGTGATAGAGCTAAAGTAGCTGTAGAATCTTATGATGAACGAGTTGATCCTGTGGGTGCTTGTGTAGGTATTAATGGTTCACGGATACGATCTGTGCTTAGAGAAGTTTGTCAAGAGAATATAGATATTATTCATTATTCAGATAATTTAGAATTATTGATCAAAAGAACTTTAGCGCCTGCTTTAGTTAATAATGTCAAAATCGGTTCCGGTAAAGATAAAGCATCTGTTTTTTTAGATAAGGATCAAATTTCATTAGCTATAGGCAAAGGTGGAATTAATATTAATTTAGCTTCTCGTTTGACAGGCATTGCTATTGACCTATTTAGAGAGCTTACTGCTCAAGAAAAAATTGAAGAAGAAGAAGATGTAGAATTATCCGAATTTTTAGATGTTATTGACGAATGGGTTGTAGAAGAATTTAAAAAAATTGGTTTGGATACAGCTAAAACTGTTTTAGCTGCCAATCCAAATGATTTAGCTAAACGTACTGATCTAGAAGAAGAAACTGTAAATTTTGTTCTTGAAGTTTTACGTAAAGAATTTGACCAGTAAGCTGTTATTAATACTTAAATAGAGTAAAATAAAAAAGGTTTTCCTCTTATTAAAGAAAGACCCTAAAATAAATATTTTTTTAGGGTCTTTTTAAAAATTTAACTATTCTTCTGGTGTAAACACAGTAGAACAAACGACAGGAACGTCCTGATTTCCAAAGCCACTTTCTTCTGTCCAACTTAATGTTATCACGCCAGTTTTTTGATCTATGGTTCCTGTAATATCTCTAAATAATAGTACGTCCGCAAAATCAAAATCTTCAATACTAACACTTGTCCCTTTAGTTACAATAACAGCAGCTATATCTGGGGCACTTGCAAAACCATAATATCCACCTGTAAAATCAGCAATATCATAAGTACCTGGTGTTCCGGATCTTTCTACCCAAACAGAAGTTTTTACAGGATCAGGAAAGCAATTAACACTATTATAAGTTCCATTAAGGTCTATCAAAAAGTCAATATCACCTAAAGTAACTATTGAAGAACCGTTGATAGGTCCTTGTCCTACATCTACAGATGCACCAGAAGCACTAGCACTTGTTAAGGTTACAGTTATAGTTTTATCACCATCGTTAACATTATCTATTAATGAAATTAGTTCAAGGTCAAAACTATTAAAAAAACCATTGCTATCTGGAAAGTGCATAAGTACAAAAGAGCCACTTACAGTACTTCCGTTCAAAGATGCACCATCTATGGTATAATCCGTTCCAAAAACAGCGTTATCGCTTGTGACAGTATATTGGACGGTGATACTTTCTTCTAGTGAAGAAGGAGACTCAATTTCCAAAGTTATAGTATCTCCTTCATTAGCTTTAGCTTCTAAATCATTCTGGTCAAATCTAACAAAAGGATTTGTATTTGTTAGATCTAAATCTTCATCTTCTATAGATTCAAATTGACACGTAGAAGCAAGCAAAAGTAAAATAAACGATATAATAATCTTAGTCATATTATTCATATTTGTATCTTAATTTAAAGTAAAAAATAATTTATTTTATAGAGATTCAAACCACATAGGTTCATCTAAATCCGGCTGATTAGGTATATTAGGATTAGCTCCTGCCTCATCAGTTGCCCAAGGATAACGCCTTATAATATCTCCTAAAGTAGCTTGTTCTGGCAAAGACAAATTAGGTATCTTTGTTCTTCTCCATTGAGTCCATGCTTCTGTATGTCTACCAAAAACTTCAATATATTGTTGCATTCTAATTGTCTCAACAGCAGATGTAATACCTGTATTTGTTAAATTAGGTAATGAGCTAATATAAGCTGTCTTGAGAGAATCGCTTATAGCAGCTAAAGTACCATCAAAATAATCTAAAGCAAGTTGGACACCTGAACGATACAGTGTATTTGCTTCTGCCAATCCTCCAGATATTATACCTCTAGCGGCAGCTTCTGCTTGCAATAATACGACTTCAGCAGCCGTCATATATCTATCTGGGGCATCTGGTCTGATAATATTTGGACTAACATAGGCAAAATCTCTATCACCAACAGATTCACCACCTCCAGAACCTACCCCAGGATCTATACCGTCAAATTGCCCGTCAGGATCTAAGTCACCTTCAGTAAAATAAACTGGGATTCTTGGATCACTAAGATTTGACATAACATCAAGCAAAGTTGTATTAGCTGAAAAGAATAGATTTTCACTGCCACTAAAATTGTTTAAAACACCCCAAAGAGGATTGTAATCACCGGGTGTATTATAATATTGGAATACTGTTTCATGTTCTAATGAAGTTACTAATGGATCTTGCATCAAAGAAGCAATAGTCGCACTAACAGCCTGTTCATCTCTGTTAGAGATCATCATCAAGGCTTTAAGCTTTATAGAATTTCCAAAACGCCTCCATAAAGTAACATCACCTCCATACAATAAATCACCATTTTCGACAGCAACACTAGATTCATCAAAAAGTGTATTAGCTTCATCAACTAACTTTACAATACCTTCAAGCACAACTCTCTGATTATCAAATTTAGGTGAGGGAAAGTCTGCTGGATTTAATGCTTCTGTAAAAGGAACTTCTTCCCATATACATGTTATATTAAGGTAAAAAAAAGCTTGCAAAACTATAGCTTGAGCACGTGTATTTTCAAAACCTTCTCCAGCATCTCTAATAACAAGAAAAAGATTTTTTAGTCCATCCACATAATAATTACCCCATGTATTTCCAACCGTAAATGAACTAATGGTATAGCGTTCTGGGTTTATAAAAACTCCTGCAGAACCACCAGAAGCCCAGTGTTGAGAAATAAGACTAAGTCCGACATTTTCCACTGTTCTGGTATTAGAAAGATTCAATAAAACTTCTGGAAATAGTAAGTTAGCATCAGCTGAATTAGATGCCAAAGGATCCGTATTAACATCTAGAAAACGTTCTTCCTGGTCACAGCTGCTGATAAAAAAGATGAGTAAAATTAATACTGTTAAATATTTTTTCATAACTGATTGTAATTTAAAAATATGATTAAAAATAATTTAAAAACCAAGTTTTAGATTAACTCCAAAAGTCCTTGAAGAAGGTACAGATCCTCTTTCAATCCCAGCACCATCATTAGCTGAACCAAATAAGTTTGTTTCAGGATCTATATGTGGAACATTACTATGGAGAATAGCTACATTTCTAGCTTCAAATCCGAACTGAATTGTGCCAAAAGGGGTTTTATCTATAATGGAACGTGGCAAGGTATAACTGATACCTATTTCTCTCAATTTGATAAAAGAGGCATCAAAAGTATTTCCTTCTGCTATTGAACTACTTGCATAACGTCCCCAGAAAGATTCTACATTTTGAACAGGAACATCGTTAGGTCTAAAGGTTCCATCTCCATTATCTATAACTCCATTATCTATAAATGTACCTTGTCTATTAGTAGTTGTTTCTTCTGCCAAACCTGCTCTTCTTAATGCCCCAACTGTGTTGGAAAAAATAACACCACCTTCTCTCCAATCTAAAGTAAATCTAACATTAAGACCTTTCCAAAAAAAATTATTGGTTAAGCCCATCAAAAAATCTGGGTAGATATTTCCTAAAGGCCCAGGGTCTGCTTGGGTTCTTAAACCAGTTAAAGGATCAATGATTATTTGCTGAGTAGCACTATCTCTATTAAAAAGATTACCAAATAACTGATAAGATTCTCCTGGTTCTGCAACAACTTGGGTGCTGTTAAACCCACTATTAATAACGAGACGATCTATTCCATCTGCCAGACTAACAACTTCAAATTTATTTTGAGTAAATGTGTATAAAACATTCCATTGAAAATCTTCTGATTTTAAAATTTGACCGGTAACCTCTATTTCTATTCCTTTATTAGAAGTTTCTCCTGCATTGGTTCTACTAAAAGAATATCCTGTTGATTCTGATACAGAAAGAGCAAGAATTTGATCTTCTTGGTTAATTTGGTAATAGGTAACATCTATACCTAGTCTTCCATTAAACAATTGAAATTCTGCTCCAAATTCATAAGTTACTTGATTTTCTGGAAGTAAGGCTGGAGGTGGTAAAGTAGTAGGTCCATTAAACCCTAAAACACCATTGAAAGGGAAAGTCACATCCGTTCCAAATTGTCCAAAAACTTCTGGATCAGGAAAATACAAAAAATCTAACTGGTAAGGACCAGTATCTCCACCTACATTAGCCCAACTTCCTCTTACCTTTCCATAACTTAAAATATCATTTGAAATACCAAAGGCATCGGTAAAAATAAAAGATAAATTAACGGATGGATAAAAATAGGAGTTATTATTAGTAGGTAAAGTTGATGTCCAATCGTTTCTTCCTGTAGTATTTAGGAATAACCAGTCTTTATATGAAAATGTTATATCATAAAAAGTAGCATAAAGTCTTCTAAGAGAGAAATCATTCACTGGGTTGTTAACAGCAAAGTTTCCTGTTGAAAATAATTCAGTAATAGTAAGTTGAGAACCGTTATTTGTAAAGCGTTCAAACCTCCTCTGGTTTAACTGATAACCAAAAACACCTGTAACATTTAAGTCATCAATAATATCTCTACTTACAGTTAATAAGGCATCAACAGTGATCTGTTGTTGTTGGATGATATCCATAGTTGCATCGCCTGTTTCTCTACCAACAGTACCTACTCTATTACTTCTAAATCTATCATCTGTTAATTGGTCAATAGAGAATCGTCCTCTTGCATTGATCCAATCTAACGGATTATAGTCCAATTCAATATTACCAATAATTCTGTCTACTTCAGTGGTAAACTGGTTTTCATAGGCTATCCAATAAGGGTTATTCGTAAAATTATCTAATGGATTAATTTGCTCTCCTGTTACTTCATCAATCCATGGATCAAGTTTAGATATATCTGTTGTACGAGGCCAAAAATTAATGATATTAGTCAAAACATTTGGATCATTAGCACCTGCTGCTGCTCTTCCAGAGCTAGTTGTTCTAATAGCTTGTAGACCAAACCTAGCACTGACATTATTAGAGAATTTTCGCCCTGCATTGAGGTTTACATTAACTCTATCTAATTCAGCTGCGGGTAAAACACCTGTTTGGTTTAAAGAGGTTAGACTTAACCTAAAATCACTTTTATCAGAAGCTCCTCCAAGTGACAAGTTGTTAATGAGTGTTAAGCCTTGTCTATAGAATTCTTTTGTATTATTAGGATAAGCTTCTAATGGAACAACTGTTTCAGTAAAATCCTCAACCATCTGCCCATTAATTCTGGGTCCCCAACCTGCTGATCCATTTAGAACATCATATTTACCAACATTTCCTGGTCCATACTCATTTTGAAAACTAGGTAAACGAATAGGCGAATCTGTTCGAACACTGGAGTTTATTTGGACAGAAAGTTTTCCTTTTTCAGTTGCTTTTCCCTTTTTAGTTGTTACTAAAATAACCCCATTAGCTCCTCTATTACCATAAAGCGCTGATGCGGAAGCACCTTTTAAAATACTAATAGAAGCAATATCATCTGGATTGAGATCTTGAGCTCTATTACCAACATCATACCCTCCACTAATTCTATCTCCTGTAATTGTATTGTTATTATAAAGCTGTACACCGTCAATTACCCAAAGAGGTTGGTTACTTCCTGATAAGGAACTAATACCACGAATTAGAATTTTTGTAGATCCACCCAAGTTACCACTTTGAGAAGCAATCTGTATTCCTGATACTTTACCTTGAAGACTATTAATGACATTGGCATCTCTAGCTACGGTCAATTCTTCAGATTCAATAGTAGAAATAGAGTAACCTAAGGTTCTAGCTTCCCTTTCAATTCCCAAAGCTGTTACTACAACTTCTTGTAAATCTGTAGATTTTGGTTGAAGAGTAACATTTATAAGAGATTGACTAGCTACAACAACTTCTTGACTTTCAAAACCAATAAAGCTAAATACCAAAGTATCTGCTCCTGTGGTAAGTGTGATAGTATAATCACCATCTATATTAGTAATTGTTCCAGTGGTAGTGCCTTTTACCACAACCGAAACACCAGGCAGAGAAGAATCATCCTCTCCTGAAGTTACTTTACCAGTAATCGTTCTCTCTTGAGCATATGCAAAAGCGCATAAAAATATCAAGGCGAACAAAATAAGTAATTTATTTTTCATATATATTTTATGATAAATTAAATTAAAAATAAGAAATAATATAATATGGATTTAGAGTTTTAAAAATTCTACTAGATAAAAAAGGTTTAATCTAATACATCCGATTTTTTAAAGACCTCAGAGGAAAAACACAAAAGCCAAGTCACGAGAAAGAGATTCTGGCAATCGCTCTATAACTTATACATTCATTTAGAGATTTCTTAACTGTCTACCGACTTTCGTAATGATTAAGTGTATTTTCCTCTTCGCTTATCATTTTTAAGACATCGACAACTGGGAGAAACCAAATACTTCACCACTTTTAAGCTATTTTACAATTAAAAATATTTAAGGTTTTTTGTACCTTTGTACCTTGTGCAAGATAATTTAATCTTTCTATATTTTTACCTAAAAACGTATTAATTTAAAGATCTTTTTTCCAAATGGGTATTTATTTTCCAAATGGGTATTTATAATATCTCATTTTCAGATTTTTAAATAAAAAACTTATATCAAACTCACGCTATTTTTAACATTTTAATAATTAGGTTTTAAATGTTTGATTTTAAAATTTGTAATCTTCTTCATTATTGATAATTAGATGAATATACTTATCACGGGAGGCGCAGGATATATTGGCACAGCACTTGTCTATCAATTAAATGAAGATCCTTTAATCAATCAAATTGTTATTTATGATAACCTTAGTCGTCCCAATTATAATCTTCTTATAGGCAAAACAAAGTTAAAAGCCAACAAAGTTCGTTTTGTAGAAGGCGATATTTTAGATTCTCGTAAGCTAAAAAAAGAAATAGATAAGGCAAATATTGTTTTTCATTTAGCAGCTAAAGTAACAACGCCTTTTTCTAGTGATAACCCTCATGAATTTGACCAAATTAATAACTGGGGAACCTCAGAGTTAGCTACTTTGACAGAAAAAAGTTCAATTAAAAAACTTATTTATGCCAGTAGTGTATCGGTTTATGGATCTTTCCAACAAGAAGGAGATATAAATACTGATTTAAATCCAAGAACTTTTTATGCCATTTCCAAAATGAATGGGGAAGCATATATTAAACGTTTGCAAAATTTGGATAAAAAAATTTATATCTTACGATTAGGTAATATTTATGGTTATAGTAAATCGATGCGTTTTGATTCAGTGGTTAATAAATTTATGTTTGAAGCTAATTTTAAAAATCAAATACGAATCTTTGGTAGTGGTAACCAGAGGCGTTCATTCCAACATATAGACCGTTTAACCCCATTTTTACAAGATATCATTCATTCAGATTTAAAGCCCGATATTTATAATGTGGTTGAAAATACATTTAGTGTTAATGAAATTGTAGATGAACTTCGGTTATTATATCAAAAATTGGAAATGATTTTTGTTAATCAAAATATGAAGATGAGAAGTTTGAAAATTAAACCAGATCAACGGCTTATCAAATACTTACCTTCTCAAGGTTATAATAGTTTAAATGAAGATTTAAAAACCTTTAAAAAGTATTTTAGTTTTTCTTAAAAGTCAAAAAATTATAAGATAGGATCATATATTATTTTATTTGTGTCTTAATTTTTTAAAAAAAGAGTTTAAAATCTTTTTACCTTCTATTTGAATAGTCGAATTTTTGATAATTTCTCCTTTAATTAATTTGTCACAAATAGTTGTATAGCCCATTTTTATATCTGAAATAGCATAAACGATTCGCTTGGTTTGAGCATGATTTAAGGCAGCTGCACACATCAAACAAGGTTCAAGGCTTACATATAAAGTTGCTTGACTCAAATACTGACTTCCAAGATAATTACATGCGCTGGTAATAGCTAACATTTCCGCATGAGCAGTTGGATCTTTTAGGAGATGGCAAAGGTTATGAGTTTTAGCTATGATATGATTATTAATAACAATAACAGCTCCTACAGGTATTTCATTAACCTTTTTAGCATGAGCAGCTTGCATAAATGCTAAACGCATATAATCATCGTCTTTAAACATTAATAATTATAATCCAATAGTTTGTAAATATTATAATAAGTTGATTACAAGATATTTATATATAATACTTTTTGAATAGGTTGAAATCATATTAGTTAAGAAGGGCTATAGCAATGCTATTATTATCTCAGAAAAATTTATATTTACTATCAATGAGTTAAAAGATTTAAAAAATCCTTTTTTCAAGTGATCAGCGCTTTTTTATTTTTAAGTCTTAAAGGTAACTCAATTTTTTGCAACTTGGATGCTATAGCACTTTTTAGATTTCTATTTTCAAATTTAGTTTGGGATACCAAGCAACATAAGAATGGGGTCTTAACAGGATCCTTTAGTGTATGGATAAGGAAACTAAAAGTTTTGTTTTCCCGTCTTTAGCCAATGGCTTCTCTATGGCCGACATTTATTAGACTCTGTTTTGGTATAAATATTAGCTGGTATATTTTAGTATCTTTGGTTTTGATCGAAGTTTGCTAAAAAAGGACTTAATAGCTTAACGTGAATTCAATATAAGAAAGTAGTAGTTCTGACAGCAAAATATATCAATATTTGAAAATCAAAAAGTAGAAAGGCTTTTAAATAAGTTGGTTTATAGTTCCTAATTATTTTATGATAATTATTTCCAAAATATGAAATTATATTATGTATTTATTTTATTTATTTTTTTATCTAATTGCCAATTTTATCAAAATATAGTTGGTAAGTACAATACTTATTTTTTGGCAAATGAAAAAATGTCAGAAATAGAACAAAAACTTTTTCCTTTGGTTCAAGAAGATTTTAATCATTATTTACCTGTCCTAGTGAATTTAGATACAGCTAAAGGCAATAAGATGCTTGCTGACTTAAATTATGTTATAGAAAAAGCGTCTATTCCAATTCGGCGTTTAAAACGGAGTAAATGGGTAGATGATTGTTATTTATTAATTGGTAAAGCCCGACTTTATCAAGGCGATATTCAAAATGCTATTACTACATTTAATTATATCACAAACAATAGTTTAGATGAAAATATAAGACATGCAGCTTTTGTTATGCTTTTGAAAACATTTATGTTTACAAGAGAATATAATAATTTCTATTTTGTAAAAAACTATATTCTTGAACGTGAAAGTGTGTTTAATCATAAAAATAGTAAAGATTATCATTTAACACTTGCTCATTTTTATTATACTGAAAAAGAATACAATCGAGTTTTGGAACATTTAAATTTGACTTTTAAACACCTGAAAACAAGATTAGAAAAGGCACATTATTCCTATCTATTAGCCCAGATTTATGAAAAACAAAATCAGCAAGGTTTTGCTTTTGAGTATTATAGTAAAGCCAAGAAGTTCAGTCCTAACTATAAATTATTTTTTCATGCTCAAATTCATGCGTATCGCCTTCAATATTTACAAGACCTAAAAGATACTACGCGAGTGACAAACTATTATAGACATTTACTTAAAGAATCTAAAAACTGGGAATTGAGAGATAAAATTTATTTTGAAATGGGTAATTATCAAGTACAGAACAAAAATTTTGAAGAAGCTGTTTTTTATTATAAAGAATCGATCAACCTAAGCGAAGATTCAAAACATAAAGGCTATACTTTTTTCAAACTTGCTGATTTGTATGATAAAACGTTTGTAAAATATCGTATGGCAGCAGATTATTACGATAGTGCTTTTATGAATTTACCTGAATACTACGAAGTTTATCCCAAAGTTCAAACAAAAGCAAAAGTCTTTAAAAATTTTGCTAAGTATTATGATTTAGTTGGTAAACAAAAAAACTTATTGAGCCTTTATAATTTACCGATACAAGCGCAAAAAGAGCATTTTAAAAAAGAAATAATTAAAGAAAAAGAACTGATTATAAAACAAATAGAACTTTCTAAGCTCAGCAAAGTCCGGCGACGTCTACCAAATGAAAATGACTTAAATACTCAAAATTCTATCTCTGGTTTTGAAACCGGAGACCAGAAAGGAGCATGGTACTTTCATAATACTAGAAATAGAATTTTAGGACAATCTGCTTTTTTAAGAACCTGGGGAGATAGACCGCTTAGGGATAATTGGAGACTTTCAAGCCGTTTATCAAATGAAAAGATCAAGTTTAAAAATGTCGAAGAATTTCAAAAATTGGCTAATAAAAAAGTAGATAAACCTTTAAAAAAACAGGAGTCTAAAGATCTATTTTCAGCTGTTATCCCTATAGAAAAACGCTTGGAAGAAGTGCCCAAAAATTTAAACGAATTAACTATCTTAAAAATAGCACTTGGCCAAAACCTACTTAATTTGGGTTTAAGCTATCAAGATGATTTGATGCGTTATCAATTAGCTCTCCAAATTTTCCAAGAAATTATTAACCAAAACTATAAAGCCCAAGAAGCTAAAGCTTTGTATTTGGCTTTTTTACTTTGTAAAGAATATTTTGATTTGAATTGTAATAGTGATACTTATAAAAGTCAGTTATTTAATAAATACCCTTCTAATTTTTTAACTTATTTAGCACGTAATCCAAATTATGAAACTCAACAAAGTTTGCAAAACCGTAAAATCTCCCGAACATATTATAGAATATACAAGAGTTTTGAAAATGAAGAGTATTTACAAACTCTTGCCCAAATTGACGAAGCTATTTTTAATTATCCTAACAGCAGCTATAAGGATAAATTTTATTTTCTAAGAGTTATAGTTTTAGGAAAACAGAAAAAATACACGCTTTATGTAGAAGCCCTAAGACATTTTATTAAAGATTTTTCTGATAGTCCTCTAAAAACTGAAGCTGAACGATTACTCATGAAATATGAAGAATGGAATATTAAAAATTAAAAATTTACACTATTTTTAACTATGCTAAAAAAAAAATATCAGCATCAATGGATTTAAGTACTTAAAAAATCCTTTTACTATCACTAATGTAAGCTTGACATAAAAAAGTAATAATTCTGTTTGAAAACCAAAAACTTATATATTAGACTTGCCCGGATTTGATAATCAATCAAATAAAAAAGTTATTTTTGAAAAAAATTGTTAATCGGAAACTTATAAAAACTGATGTCGTAATAAAAATTTAAAGGTTTTTCAAAGAGATTAGGCAAAATTATTTTTTACTTATAAACTTGGAGTTATATATTAAAAATACATATATTCATTAAGTTGAAAAACAAATATTTATAATATATTTATTTTTTCATTAAATTCAATGTCAAAAAATCAAAATTACATAATATATTGATTATCAAAATAGTTCAAGTCTATTTTCAACTAAAAATAGAATAGTTTTAAAAGATGTTTTAATTTGAGGGTATTTTTTTCTCAACTTTATATTTATAATACCTCATTTTCAAATTTTAAATAAAAAACTTATATCGAACTCACTTTAAGTTATGATTAGATTATTCTTTTATAAGAAAGCCTTGTTATATCATATAGGATTATTACAACACAGAGGTTTAAATAAAATACTATAAACCATAATTCCAAATACTATCATCTTGAAATCCACCTGCTCTCCAAATTTTATTATCAAAAACAACAGAGCGGGCACCTTCCGTCCAGCTAGAAGGTCCGTACAGCTCTTCTGTCCAAGTTACTCCATCAGCACTAGACCAAACATCATTTAGACCACCATCATTACTACTTCCCCCTATAGTCCATATCTTATTTTCAAAAACTACAAAACTATATCCTGACCTAGCATCCCATTCAGCTTCATTAGTTGCTTCTGTCCAGGTTATGCCATCAGGACTAGACCAAATATCATTAAAATCATTAAGATTATCATTTCCCCCTATAACCCATAGTTTATTATCAAATACTACAGAAGTATGCGATCTTCTACCATCCCATCCAGCTCCATTGGTTGCTTCTATCCAAGTTATTCCATCAGTGCTAGACCAAACATCGTTAAAAGTACTAAAAGAAGTAGTTATGCCCCCTATAACCCATATCTTATTATTAAATACTACGGAACGATGTCCTCTTCTAGCATCCCACCCAGCCCCATTAGTTACTTCTGTCCAAGTTGCCCCATCAGCACTAGACCAAACATCATTAAAATTACTATCATCATCTCTGCCCCCCATAACCCATATCTTATTATTAAATACTACGGAACGATGTCCTCTTCTAGCATCCCACCCAGCCCCATAGCCTATTGTTGAATGATTGAAATGTGTGAGCTCTCCTATCACCCCATTCTGTATTATCAGTTACCAATAACCACTCAGCCAGATTATTAACTTCAATGGTAAGAACGGATTCAAAACTAGTGCCATCAATCGTAGATGTGCTTCGTATCCTAATGCTATACAATGCTTTACGCTCATAATCAAATACAGCAGCTGACTTAAGTGTATCTCCAACAAGACTAACACTATCATTATCACTATCACCAACCCCAGATACTAAGGTATAGGTATAATCATTAACTAAATTTCCATTCCCTTCTGAACTTCTTAGTATTCCAATCTCCATTCCTATAGAAGCATTTTCATCAATCAATCTATTGCTTAAGATGGTCGTAGTTGAGACATCGGTAACTATTATCGTGAAAACCATCTCAAAAGTATTTCCATTTCCATCATCGCTTTGCACCCGAATAAAATGGCTAGCTTGATTCTCAAAATTAAAACTTAAATTGCTTTTTAAGCTATCGCCTGAAATAAGGAAATTAGCATTATCAGCTGAACTGTCACCTTCTACTAAAGTATAGGTAAAGCCATCAGAATCTGGATCGTTAGAGCTAAAAATACCTATAAAAGTTCCTATAGCTTCATTTTCAGGTATTCTATTGGAACTCAAGCTAATAGAATTAAGAGGTTCGTTTTTATCAGTAATAGAAATCGTAAAGACTATTTGAAAGGTACCTCCATTTCCGTCATCGCTTTGCACCCGAATAGAATGACTAGCTTGATTCTCAAAATTAAAACTTAAATTGCTTTTTAAGCTATCGCCTGAAATAAGGAAATTAGCATTATCAGCTGAACTGTCACCTTCTACCAAAGTATAGGTAAAGCCATCAGAATCTGGATCGTTAGAGCTAAAAATACCTATAAAAGTTCCTATAGCTTCATTTTCAGAAATATCTAATGCGGTTAAATTTATGCTTGTTGGAGGCGAGTTTATTGCCTTGTCATCAGGAACAGGGTTTGAAACTGCCTCAAAATATTTAGACATTTCTGTATATTTATAGACATTTAATTGGTTTTACAGGTTATTTATTTTAATCTTATGGGAAAAAAACACGTATAAACCCTCTCTTTCCAAAATGGAAAAAGAGGGAACTAGTCTTTAGTATAGCAGCATTTATTTAGTTGCTTTACCTGCTCAATAACAAAGTTTCCGATTTGAAATATTCTCCGTCTAAATAAATATTTACGATATAAGAGCCTATAGGATAGTTGGTTAAATCTAATAAAACATCTTCAGTATCCGAATTGTAACGATTGTCCAAAATTAAACGCCCACTCAAATCAAGAACTTTAATTTCTATTTGCTGCTCAACATAATTATTTAATCCTGAAACTGTAAACAATCCTGAACTTGGATTAGGATAAATAATCACTTCAGTAGAAGTTGGTTCAATAATGACTGCTTCTATTTCTTCTTGAGGCGGTATTTCAGATGCTAATGGGCTGTTAAAATTAACATTTTCTTCACTTTCTTCAGACACATTATTGACCCTTGCAAATGGTGTAGTCCCGTTGCTTATGTTGACTAAAAAATCAAGAGTTTGACCGTGGTTTATTGTCCCACAAGCATTATTAGTATTTTGATAAAAAGCACCTTTGACTCGCATACGATGGAGACCCGGATTCGCATCATAAGGAACAGTAAGATTTGTTGTGCTTTGTCCCCAACCCCAAGGATTCTGATAATTTGTTAAAACACGTTCGTGCTCTTCAAAGATATTATTATCATTAAAATCGATAAAAATACTTGTTCTCAAAGGGTTGTAGTAGGTATTTACATTAAAATCATAAGATGTTCCTGATGTTAGGTTAGCTGTGATATGCGTTAAATCACGATAAGCCCCCCCTTGATTGTTATACGAATTAAAGTCTAAATCTCCTAATATAATTCTACGGTAAGAGACATAATATAGAAAATTATTAACAGTTGGAATACAAATATCGGGTAAACTTTCTTGTATTTCTATGGTAAAATCAAGAGTTTGACCATGATTTACAGTTCCACAAGGATTATCTGTGTTTTCATAAAAAGCACCTTTGACTCGCAGGCGATGAGTGCCAAGAGTACTTGTCTCTGGAATAACTAGGTTTATAGAAGTATTCCCCCAACCCCAAGGATTCTGATAATTTGTTACTATACGTTCGCTGTCTTCAAATATATCATTATCGTTAAAGTCTATCCATATAGATGTTCTTAGGGGATTGTAATAAGTGCCTAAGTCAACTTCATAGTTTTGTCCTACTGTCAGAGAACCAGAGAGATGGCTCAGGTCTCTATAGGCGCCACCTTGATTATTTCCTGAATTAAAGTTTAAATTTCCTATTTTAAAAGTTCTATAGGAGACATAAAATAAGAAATTACTTACTATAGGAGTACAAAGGGCTTCTATATTGATAGTAAAGTTAGTACTTACGATGCCATTATTCGGATCTTGTGCAGTAATGGTAATAGTATAAATACCCAAGTCTTGTTCAAATGTCCTTCCTGAAATAGTCTGATCAGTAGAATTATAAGTTAAAGAACCTGATTCAGGCAAACCATTTAAAGTAATCGTTAAATTATCATTATCAGCATCAGAAAAGGTGTTATCTGGAATTTTGAAACTGAAATATTGATGAATAGCCACATTAATATTAGCAATGGGATTATCAACACTTGGTGGTGTATTAATTAATAAAACTAAAGTGGCGTTTACTTGATTACCTATAGGGTCGCTTGCCGTTACTGTAATGGTATAGTTTCCTGCGTCTTCTCCATTAGGTATCCCTGATATAGTCTGATTATCAGAATTATAAATCAAAGAACCTGATTCAGGTAAACCATCAAGGCTAATATCTAAATTATTGCCATAGGTACTGAAAAAAGTATTTTCAGGAATTTGAAAACTATATACTTCTCCAACTTGGGCTGTATCATTTAGGTACAAATTATTGACAGAAAGTTGGTTAGTAGCTATAGTAAACGTATCCGTTAAATAAAAAGATTTATTGCCCAATTCTTCGTATTGACTTCCATAAGCAACTAATTTGAATTGATAGCTGCCGGATAAGTCATTAGGAACAGTCCAATTAAAAGTTGTAGTTGTAGTTGTAACACTCGAATCGCCTTTATATAATAATCGAACTTCTTGATTATCTTGATAAAGATAAATAGCATAGTGATGTTGCCATTCAAGAGACCATGATAACTCAACTGTATGATTTTGATAAAAAGTTTGATGATCATCACCTATTCGTAGAAGATTGTTATTCGCCCAAAGTTTGTTAATATAAGGAACATCTGTACTGGGTTGAAAGTCAGCGGCTGGGTCCAAAATTATTGAATTTAACTTGGCTTTATTTTGAACAATATCCCATTGAAAAGGATATAACCATACGTTATTTTTACTACCAGGTTGCATTAAGTTATTATAATCATAAACAGCTTTAGAAGAAGCAGAAATATGGAGTAAATCAAAGGTATGTCCTAGCTCATGAGCCAATGTATGTGATCTAGCAGTTTTTATATTTGCGTTTAAAGCCAATGAAGATGTGCCAATATCAAAGGCACTAGCAACCGCAAAACCTGTATAGCCATAACCCAGTGATGAGCCATATCCTTGTGATGTTCCACTACAATACCAGCAATAATGTTGATCAATGCTCTTTCTACTATAATTAGCTAAATACAAACTCGTAAAATAATTATTTCTATCAAAATCATTGTCTCTAAGATAATCATGAGCACTATTCGCAAATTCTATAGGTATTTCAATAGGTAATGTTCTGTGAGTAATTTGGAAATAAATATTAAAAGGGTTATAAATACTAGCCAAAGTAGGTGCTAGATTTTCAAGAAATTTAGAGTAATCTGCTTCTACTTCGCCTGGATAAAATATATAGGCATAACTAATATCAACGAGTCTAGGAGCATAAATTGTCAATTCAACTCTTTGAATAGTATTACCTTGGTATTTTACTTCGAGGTAAGTAGAACCTTCAGCAAGTCCTGAAATATACAAATGATCAGAAGTCTTTTTATTTAGGATGCCATCTATTTGAGCTAAAGATGGATTTACTATATGATAGGTTAGTTCTAGCTTATCAGTAGTACTTTGGTTAGCAATCAGTAAGTCGCTTTGATAGGGACCTATACCTAATACCTTATGATAAAAGGCATTGCCATCAGGATAAGCCGGTGCTCCGCTATAAATTTGTTTAGTACCACCTTCCTGATATTCATTAAAAAGGTAAAACTTACTTCTTTCTCCATTGGAAATTTTAATTTTACTAACGTTATTAGGAAGGGTATATGTAATTGTATCTTTAGAGGTATACCTTTGATTACCATCATCCTTATAAGCTTCAACAATTACAGTTCCTAAACTATTAAAAATAAGGCTATCATTTCTGATAGAAGCAATCCTTTCATCAGAAGTTCTATAGCTAACCTCTCCTCCTGAACTAACAGTTGCATCAAGTGGAAGTGTAGCCAAATGAGTTGTGTCATCTTCTATATTAAAAACTATAGCTTGTTCATAAAGTACACCTTTACCATTTATGGTAAAAGATGCACCGTACCGATTATTATAGAGTCCTGATGAATGATATCCATATACTCCTTTAAAAGATACATTTCCATCGGAATAAGTATAACTATCAGGATATATTTCAAGTACACCGCCTTCAATTTCAAAACGAAAAGTATAAGTTCTTCCCGTATCTAAAGCTAAAGCAGAATCTAAAATATACATATTTCTTGCAACAGCATCCGAATGAGTATATACAAGATTTTCTTCACTAATATCATTAATATCTGATTTATAAATTTTAAGCTGCATGATATCCGGACGTTCCCTAATATGAGTATCAAAAACTAAAGAAGTCATCATTATAGGACCAGAACTATAGCTCACTGTTTTAAAAGATTGCCTATAGTCATTAGTAGGATAATAATGCTTATTTAATTGAATACCATTAATTCCAAGATTTCCAGTTGGTCTATGGGGTCCGTTATATTGGGCAATTATAATCTCTTCAGTTACTTGTTGAGAAAAACTTGAAAACGTTATAGTAGTTATAACAGAAATAAATAAAAAAAGAGAAAATTTATACTTTTTTAGTAACATTATATAAAAAATTAAACCATGAAAAATTTGCTGAACTATATCTGTTTTCTAATTCTATAACATATAATTCTTTCTACAAGTTTTCCTATTTTATTAAATTATTAAAAACTTGGGCGGGTATTGAAGAATGTATGATACTATAACTATATGATTATGAATTTTATAAAATTATAAAAATACAAAAATGAATTTTTTAAACTATTGAGTCTAAAAACATAACATATAAAAACTATTCCTTTCTTAAATCAAACTCACATTATAAAAAACACCCTCTTTCTTTTAGAAAGAGGGTCCATTAAGATTAGATATAGGACTTTTATCTATTTAAAAATAACCTTTCCGATTTGAAATATTCTCCGTCTAAATAAATATTTACGATATAAGAGCCTACAGGGTAAGTAGTTAAATCTAGTACAACTTCTTTAATATCCGAGTTATAATGATTATTTAAAATTAAACGTCCACTCAAATCAAGAACTTTAATTTCTATTTGCTGCTTAACATAATTATTTAATCCTGAAACTGTAAACAATCCTGAACTTGGATTAGGATAAATAATCACTTCAGTAGAAGTTGGTTCAATAATGACTGCTTCTATTTCTTCTTGAGGCGGTATTTCAGATGCTAATGGGCTGTTAAAATTAACATTTTCTTCACTTTCTTCAGACACATTATTGACCCTTGCAAATGGTGTAGTCCCATTGCTTATGTTGACTAAAAAATCAAGAGTTTGACCGTGGTTTATTGTCCCACAAGCATTATTAGTATTTTGATAAAAAGCACCTTTGACTCGCATACGATGGAGACCCGGATTCGCATCATAAGGAACAGTAAGATTTGTTGTGCTTTGTCCCCAACCCCAAGGATTCTGATAGTTTGTCAAAACACCTTCGTGCTCTTCAAAGACATTATTATCATTAAAATCGATAAAAATACTTGTTATCAAAGGGTTATAGTAGGTATTTACATTAAAATCATAAGATGTTCCTGATGTTAGGTTAGCTGTAATATGCGTTAAATCACGAATTGCCTTGATATTTTACTTCGAGGTAAGTGGAGCCTTCTGTAAGTCCTGAAATATATAGATGGTCAGAAGTTGTATGACTTTGGAGGCTATCTATTTGAGCCAAAGATTGATTTACTATATGATAGCTTAATTCCAATTTATCTGAGGTATTTTGGTTGGCAATAAGTAAATCGCTTAGGCCTATACCTAATGCTTTATGATAAAAAGCATTGCCGGAAGGATATCCAGCTGCACGACTATAAATTTGGTTGGTGCCATTCTCTCGATATTCATTAAAAAGGTAAAACTTACTACTTTCTCCATTAGATATTTTGATTTTACTGATACCATTCGGAAGCCTATAGGTTACAGTATCTTTCTTAAAAACAGAAATATAATTTTGATCATAATCCCTATAAGCTTCGACAATTACTGTGCCCGAAGTATTAAAGATAAGACTATCGTTTCTAATAAAGGCAATTCTTTCATCAGAAGTTCTGTAGCTGACCTTTCCTCCCGAACTGACACTGGCATCGAGTGAAAGGACAGGTGAATATGTTGTATCATCTTCTATATTAAAGTCTATAGTTTGTTCTAAAAATACACCTGTGCCCTCTATAGTAAAGGATGCTCCATACTTGTTTTTTAAAATCATAGGTGAATATATACTATATCCTTTCCCTCCTTTAAAAGATATATTGCCATCTGGATAGGTATATTGTTGAGGATAAATTGTTCCTAATGCAATGCTTGACGATGTGCTATATAATTCAAAACGAAAAGTATAAATTGCACCTGTATCTAAAAATAGTGGAGTTGAAAAAGTATATGTAGTTCTAGGTGTATTATCGGGGTGTGTATAAATAAGATTTTCTTCACTAACATCATCTATATCTGATTTATAAATTCTAAATTGTACATTAGCATCAATAGTTTTTAATAAGACATGCAAAGAGGTCATCGCTACCTGTCCTTCACTATTAGCACCGGCATTTGTAGTTTTAAAAGATTGTTTATAATCAGATGTTGCAGGAGAACTACCACCTAAAAAAATTATAGTACTAAAAGTGTACGAAATGCTAGTTATAGGGGGACCATTGTACTGGGCAATTATAATTTCTTCAGTTATATCTTGAGAAAAAGTTGAGAATGTTATAGTAGATGAAAGGAAAACTGATAAAAAAACCAATAAAAAAAGTTTATGTCTCTTGATTATTATAATTATATAAAAACTAAATGTAAACTGTTAAAATTTTATAGCTCTTTGAACCATATGTATTTTTCAATTTTTCTAATCTATATTAGACTTGAATTATATAACCAATATGTTATGTAATTTTGATTTTTTGGCATTCAATTTAATGAAAAAAACTAACATAGTATAAATATTTGATTATTAACTTAATAAATACAAATTAAAAATATATGTTTACTCTAAATTTTACAAGTAAAAAATAATTTTACTTGATCTCTTTAAAAAACCTTTAAACTTTCACTATAATATCGTTTTTATAAGTTGTTAATGAACAATTTTTTATAAAAATAACTTTTTTATTTGATTGATTATCAAATCCAGGCAAGTCTATTCTATTGTTTCTTTTAAACACTTAATCTTTTTCATAAGTTTTTATAGTCTGTTAATTATTTTATAATCATTTCATTTAAAAAGACTTTTAAGGAGTTTATTATTGATATTAAAAATATTCCCTAAATAAAATAGTATTGCTGTAGGCTTATTTTTTAGGTTAAAATGATTATTTTTGAATAAAAACTCAAAATTGTGTACTTTTAATCCTGTTATCAAACAGAACTAAACTTATTTATCATTTAAAAAAATCACTATTTAAATAATAAGATCTATGAAAGTAACTGTTGTAGGTGCTGGTAATGTCGGTGCTACTTGTGCAGATGTATTAGCTTATAGAGAAGTGGCTAATGAAATTGTCTTATTGGATATTAAAGAAGGTGTTGCTGAAGGTAAAGCCTTGGATATATGGCAAAAAGCACCTATTAATGTTTATGACAGTAAAACTATAGGCGTGACAAATAATTACAGTCAAACAATTGATTCTGATGTGGTGGTTATTACCTCTGGTTTGCCTCGCAGACCAGGAATGACCAGGGATGATTTAATTAGCACAAATGCTAAAATTGTTACGAGTGTAACTGAAAATATTGTTAAGTATTCGCCCAATGCTGTTATCATTATTGTATCGAACCCATTAGATGTTATGACCTATGCCGCTCATATTAAATCAGGTAAATCCAGAAATAAAGTAATGGGTATGGCTGGTATTTTAGATACTGCTCGTTATAGAGCTTTTTTAGCCAGTGCTTTAAATATTTCTCCTAAAGACATACAAGCTATATTAATGGGTGGACATGGTGATACGATGGTGCCTTTACCTCGTTATACTACTGTAGCTGGTATTCCTATCACAGAACTCATATCTGAAGAAGACCTTCATAAAATTGTAGAGCGTACTAAAGCAGGCGGAGGAGAACTTGTTAAACTCATGGGAACCTCTGCTTGGTATGCACCAGGGTCTGCTGCTGCTCAAATGGTAGAAGCCATTGTAAAAGACCAAAAACGTGTTTTTCCTGTTTGTGTTAAACTTGAAGGCGAATATGGAATCGATGATGTCTATTTAGGTGTGCCTGTTGTTCTTGGAAAAAATGGAATTGAAAAAGTTATTGAACTTAATTTAAGCCAAGATGAAAAAGATTTATTAGAAACTTCAAGACACCATGTTAAAAATGTTATGGCAATACTCAATAATTTAAGATAAGCTATTTTTAGCTTTAAATAGTTTGACAAATTTAATAGAGTAATTTGAATTGAATAGTTTTAAATATTCCTTTATTTTACATAATTAAATAATTACGAAATATTTTAATTTTAGTAATTTGAAATTATACAATGCGTTTGAATCCAATTTTATTTTTATCATTTAGTTTAAAATTAATATGTTTAATTTTTTAAAAAAGAAAAAAGGTTTGCATTATGACCCAACGCGTCTCGGTGTACTTGATCTTAGGAAAGGATGGATTTTAGATTACGACCTAAAAACTTGGAAAATAACCGAAGAATATGAATATGACTGGGGTGATGAAAATTTTACTTATGAATTTCAACTTACTAGCACAAGTGATGATGTTTTTTATTTACATATAGATAATGATGATGAAATTATCTGCACCTTAGCAAAGAAAATTAATTTTGCACTTTTAGACAATAATATTGAAAGAAAAATTATCAAAAAAGGACGACCTCCTAAAAAAATAGAATTTAATGATGTGATTTATTATCGAGATGCTGAGCGTCCCGGTTTTTTTAGAAATATTAGTTCTGAAACTTCCACCGAATTTATTAGTTGGGATTATTACGATGAAGATGAAAAAAAGGTTTTATCTTTGGAACAATGGGGTGCAAGAGATTTTGAAGTTTCTCTGGGTCTTATTCTTCCAGAAACAGCCTTTAGCAATATTTTACCCGTAAAAAATGAAGTCTAAATTAAAGGGCTTTCTTATAAACAATTTATGCTCCTAAGCCAGTGCAAAAGTTTAGAAAACTTGTCTTGAAATAACTGGATCTGAGCAAGCATATTTTTAGTCTTTGTCTTCTTTAGAAGTTTAATTACCAGGGTTTTGCATAGAAATAAAACCCCGGTCACCGCCTTTTCTTTAGTTCTTAATTGATTATTGGTCTCTACTGACCAATGCTCCCGAATAGCCGAAAAATAGTCTTCGTTTTTATCAAAACCTCCGTTAGAAATAGAATAACATACCTGACAAGATTGTTCAACACCAGTTAAATCAAAACGCCAACGCTTCACCTTAAAAAGACTCTTAAAGCCACTTGTTCGCCAAAGGCTATCAACATATTGGCCCAAAATAGCATAATGCTTATTTTAAATATTAACTTATTTATTTTCAGCATCTTAATTTTTAAGAAATTACATACCATTGTTTTAGCTCTAAATTTTGGAATTTAGAGATTCTTTTGATGTTTGCCAAGGAAATTTCAAATTTCGCATTTCAAATACTATGGGTGTTGCAATAAAAATAGAGGAATAAGTTCCAAATAAAATTCCAACCAATAAAGCAAATGAAAAACCCCTCAGACTTTCTCCACCAAAGACTAATAAAATAATTACAACTAATAAAGTTGTTAAAGATGTAATTAAGGTTCTACTTAAAGTTTTATTAATAGAAGTATTGAGCAAGGAAACTGAAATTTTATTCCCACTTTTATTAGGTTGATTAAGTTCTTCCCTAACTCTATCAAAAACAACTACGGTATCATTAATAGAATAACCAACTATAGTTAACATAGCCGCGATGAATATTTGGTCTATTTCAAAGGTAATGCCAAATAAATCAGCTATGGCAAAAACAGAAAGCACCATAAGACTATCATGAACTAATGCAATAACAGCTCCTATTCCAAATTGAGATTTTCGAAAACGTAAGGTTATATACAAGAAAATAGCGATAATAGCCAATAGAATTGATTTTTGAGAAGTATTTTTGATATCATCGGCAATAGTAGATCCTACCTTATTGGTACTTAATATTCTAAACGTATTTTCAGGTAATTTACCCTCAATATTTTCTACTAAAGTTTCACCTGAAAACTTGTTTAGTCCTTCATGCAAATGGGTTGAAACTATACTGTCAGCTTCGGCACTCTCATCATCTACCAAATAGTTGGTAGTGATTTTTAAAGTCTTATTAGCTCCATAAGTTTTAACCTCAATACTTGCATTATTAAGGTCTTGAGTTAAGGATGATTTAACATCACTAGGTTCTAAGTTTTGACTAAACTCAACTACAAAAGAACGCCCACCTTGAAAATCTACACCTAAATTAAGACCTTTAGAAATGATTACACCTATACCAATTAAAATGAGCAATCCTGAAAAAACATAAGCAATTTTTCGATGGTTTAAAAACTTAAAATTCATATTTTTTAAAATAGATTTAGAAACAAATGTATCAAATGATATGGATGATATGGATTTATTTCTATTGATAGCCCATTCAACTATCATTCGAGTGATAAAAACAGCAGAAAAGAAAGAACAAAGTACACCGATAATAAGAGTAACAGCAAAACCTTTTACGGGACCAGCTCCTAAAAGATATAAAATAACTGCTGTAATTAGAGTTGTTAAATTAGAATCAAATATAGTCCAATAGGCTTTTTTATAACCTTCGGCAACAATAACCCGTAGTTTGGTATTTTGAGTTTTATTTGCTAATTCTTCTTTAATCCGTTCGAAAATTAAAACATTAGCATCAATAGACATACCAATGGTTAAAACAATACCAGCAATACCAGGAAGCGTTAAGGCAGCATTAAAATTAGCCAAAAGCCCCATAATAAAGAAAATGTTAACTAAAAGTGCCACATTGGCAATACCACCACCTATTCCATAATAGAGAATCATGAAAATTACAATTAGAAGTAAGCCACTAACAATAGAAGTTATACCTTGTTTTTGAGATTGAAGACTTAAAGTTGGTCCAACAATAGCTTCTTCAACGATACGGGTAGGCGCAGGTAGTTTTCCAGCTTTTAAAATATTTGCCAAATCTTGAGCCTCTTCTATAGTGAAACTACCTGAAATAGAAGATTGTCCATTTGGAATTTCAGATTGAACAACAGGTGCCGAATAAACATAGTTATCTAAAATAATAGCTATTTGATTATCAATATTTTCTCGAGTCATCTTTGCCCATTTTTTAGCACCTTGAACATTCATTGTCATAGATATATCAGGTGAGCCATTACGATCAAAATCTTGACGAGCATCGGTAATAGCTTCTCCTGTTAAAGCATTTCGTTGACTTTGATATCTTTTGACAGTATAAACTTGGAAAAAAGACTCACCTGTTTGGTCACTCTCACCAATAGGCTTAACCCCCCAAAGAAAAAACATATCTTTGGGAACAATATTTTTTTCTTTGGCATAATTTAAAATTTTACTAATAGTACCTGTATCTTTTTGGCTGTAAACCAAATTATTTTGAGAAGCTAAACGATTAAATAAAGCAGAAGTTTCCTGAGGAGTACTATCGTTATTTTCTGATGCTAAACTATCTGTATTTTCATAAAGTTCTCCAATCGAAGTATCGTTTTTGTCGGTACTTGAATCTGTAGGTGTTTCTATTTCATCTATATTTTCTTGTTCTATTTGTGTTTCTACTTCTTCATCTGCAAGTAAATCTTGAAATCCTAAATCATCTTCATCACTAAGCTTATCAGAACCATCATTGAAATTATCTGCATTTTTGGTTAAAGTAGTTAGTTCTTCCGAAGCTTCTTTTATACTATCTTCTTCAATTTCTATAAGATTAAAAGTATCCCCTATTTTTGTGCTTATTTCTGATAAACTTTTTTCATACTCTAGCCAAGCCTTATCCAAACTTTGTAAATGGATAATAGCATCTTGCAAAGGCCAGACTTCTAAAAATTCAAGTTTAGCTACACCTTGTAATAATTTTTTTACCCTTTTAGGATTATTAGCACCTGGTAACTCGACTTGAATACGTCCAGTACCGGGTATAAGTTGAATATTAGGTTGTGAAACTCCAAACTTATCTATACGCGTTCGAATAATATTAAAAGCCCTAGCAGTAGCATTTTTAACCTCTATCTTTATAAATTTCTCAACATCTTCATCACTACTTTTATAATCAATATTACTTCGGTTAGCACTATTTGCAAAAATATCAGCTAACGTTTTATTAGGATTTACTTCTTTAAGTGCTTTTAAAAATAAATCTACATAACCGGTTTGACTATTTTTTTGAGCTTCTGAAGCTTTGGCAAGCGCCTCTTGAAAGTCACTATCTTTATTTCCATCTGATAGTCCAAGTAAAATATCTTTAGGTGAAATCTCTAAAGTCAAATGAATACCACCTTGCAAGTCTAAACCTAAGCTTAGTCCATTTTCCTTTATATCTTTATATGTGTATTGATAAAATCCAAAAAAATCGTATACAACTTCATTCCATAAAGAATCTAAATATGTTTGTTTTTGAATTGTATTAATCGTACTGATTTCTTCATTGTTATCTTCTTTAATTTCTGTAGAAAAAATATCTGCTTTCTTTTCAATATTATAAGAAATTAAGTTAAAAGAAAGATAATAAATACATAAAACCGTAATAATAGCAGTTAACGTAAGAATAAAAGCCTTATTTTTCATATCTGAGATGATGTAATAAAAAAATAAAAAGTATATAAAATTTTAAATAGGTATATTTTGAAAATTAAATTTTAGTAGAAGTCATAGGCTAATCAAGTCAGGTTAAAATAAAGTATTAGCCTTCTTAAAAATATAATTATGGCGCGCGAGGCAAAAGTAAGAAATAATAAAAGATACTATAAAGGCAGGTAAATATTTGATTATCAAATATTTTTATTTTATGGTATATATATTTTTTTTTATATCCAAAATCAAAAAAAGAAAATTTTTTTTCTGTAAAGTTAAATGGAGTTTGTTTTGATATTTTTAAAATGATTTTTATAAAATTAGGAATTGTAAAGTTCCTAATATTAGGCCTTAGTTTTATTTTTTTTGAAGAAGTATTTTCGGCTTGTTCCTCTATATCAAGAACTTGTTTTATTTCAATACTTTGTTCTTTAATTGTCGTTAAACAATGCACATAAAGATTTAGAAGCAACGGAATAAATATAAACCATGTGCCTAAAATGCAATAAAAAATACTTTTAATTGATCTTTTAAAAGGTCCCATCAATTTTTTTAATATAGAATTATGCAGATAATAATTTGATAGTAAAATAAATAATAATAAATCCTTTAAAATTCCAAAGCTAAATATAATTAATTATAATTTAAACTATAAATTATAAAGGTTTTTCAACTTATTTAAAGCTAATTATCATTCTTTGGAATAGTTCTCGTATAAAAAAAGATTACAAAGTAATATATTTTTTGTAACATTAAAAGGGGGCTATTTGTGTTGTAACACACATATTTTTTTAATTTTGGAACTGGTATTAATCGCCTTACTTGAAAAAGGATTTTTAGAGGGTTTAACTCATTGATATTTAAAATGAACATTTCTGAGATAAAAATAGTATTGCTATATTTGGTTTTCTTTCAAAAATAAATATTTAAAAAAACCATTTCAATTTATAATCTGCAAACCAGATAAGTGTAACTATCGTTATAGCCAAATAGATGCTTTTTTTAATTAACTTAACATAGATTATTTACTTAATATAAAATTTAATTTTAATACAACAAAATAATGAGAATTATATTATTACTAGTATTTGCTTTTTCTTTTCAAGTATTTGGGCAACAAATTCAATGGGAACAAACCTACGGAAATGGCTGGGTTTGTCATATAATAGTCACTGACGATGGGGACTACCTTTTTGCAACATACGGGTCAGGTGTGAGTAAAAATGACTCAAAATTAATAAAAATTAATAAATCTGGAAAGGTAATATGGGAACAAACCTATTCAGGTTATGAAATTGCATCTTTAGTTAATCATCCTGATAGTGGCTATATTTTGTCTGGATATAAGATAGGACAAAAAGGTACTTGGCTTGCTAAAGTTAGCTATACAGGAGAATTAGTTTGGGAACATTTTTATAGTAGTGGTTATAAAAAAGTCTTTAATAGTGGATTGATTATAACTTCTGATACAGGATATGTGATGTCTTGGAAAGAAACTAAATATGGGGATCGTCAGAATTATGAATATATTAATTTTAGAAAAGTTAATAATGCAGGTCATAAGCTATGGGAAAAAACCTATGAAAAAAAACACAGGACTACTGGATACAACCTGATTGCTACAAATAATAATAGTTATTTACTTGCAGGCAGTACCGGAATTTCTATTCAAGATTTATGGCTAATAGAAATAGATTTTAAAGGTAATAAAGTATGGGAAAAAACAGAGGGCGGACTAAAAGATGATATTATTCATGATTTACTTATTACACAAAAAAACCACTATATTTTGACAGGTTGTACGGCTAGTAAAACAGGACATCATGATGTATGGTTAATAGAAGTAGACTCTAAAGGCAATAAAGTATGGGAAAAACATTATGGGGGATATAATTATGAAGTTGCTAAAGCTATGACAAAATCTTTAGATGGAGGGTATTTATTAGCTGGGTTAGTTCGGGATAAAATAAACAAAACAGAAAATCCTATAGTTATCAAGGTTGATGCTCAGGGTAAAAAACTCTGGGAAAATAAATATGAAGATGAGACTAAATCTATTAACGATATCATAACAACAGAAGAAGGAAACTATATTTTAGCAGGCAAAAAAGGAAATGAAATATGGTTAGCAAGTATAAAAGAATCTTTGACTCAACAAGATAAATAGAAGCAAAATTAGATAATTAAGGACAACTAACATATCTGTATTATATAAGTTAGTTGTCCAAATATTCTAATATTCTCAATTTTCCAAATTTATTTATTCTTTTTAGGTAAAAAATAAATGAGTTGAGAAGTAAAACCACCAAACTTAGAACTTCGTCCTGTTTGATCAAATTTAGGATTTTCAAGATTTGTCCAGTGATAAATAAAACCTGCACTAAACTGAAAATGCCCTAAGCTAGTTTTTAAATTTAATCCTCCATTCACCGTAATGCCATGTTGCCAAACTAAATCAAGCGCTGGTCTTAATTCAAAATTACGCGTCAAACCGCCTTGACTTAAAGTTGCTTGGAAAGCATAACCGATAAAACTACCAATATTTATAAAAAGATCATAACGCTTTCTATATAAAAAAATCCAATGACAGTATATTGGTAATTCTATAAAATCAAAAGCCATGGCAGAATCGATATTAATAAGATTAAAACTTTTTTGGATATAGTTAAGTTCTATTTGAATACCAAGATCTTTTGTTTGTAAATGTTTAAATACTAAGCCTATTCCATATTGAGATTCAAGTATTTGATTTAAAAAAGGTGAAAAACCTACCTGTAAACGCTGCAACTCGCCTTTTACACCCCAATAGCTCTGAGTTTTTGAAGGAAAAGAAATAATTAGAATTAATAATAAACTGATAAACAGAGATTTATAGATCTTCAAAATATAATGATTTAAGCAAGGTAAAATTAAATGCAAAGCTGGTCTATTGTTATTTTTTTTATCTAACGCACTATTTTTATAGCAAAGTTATAATTATTAAATTCTTCTTTAATTTATGAAGATACTAAAAATAAGTTCCTTACAATTAAGAAAAAACAATAAATATATCTATCCTATTGTTCTAAAAATATCTAAAGAATATTCCTACCCATTAATTTAAAGAAAAATTAAATATTTTTAATTAGTTTTGTTATTCGTTTTTTTTACTAAACCGTATTACTTAACCAATTTTACTACCTTGATAAAAGATAAGTTAAAAAAATTATTTGATCTTCTGATTACCAAATATATTCTTATTATATATTCCGAAGAAAATTTTGAACCTAAGATAACTTTTAAGCTCAATTATGCCCGAATTTTATCTTTTTGTTTTGTGCTATTTAGCCTCTTTACTATATTCGGTTTCTTAGTTTCTACAACAGTATTGAGCAGGTATTTTGACCCGCGCAGTAAACAGAAAAAACTTGAAAAAAAAATTGTTTTTTTATTAAAAAAAATTGATACTCTCGAATATAATACTAATATTAACGATCAATATATAGAAAGTTTACAAACTCTTTTTAATCCTAAATATATTGAACGTCAAGAAGCTGATAAAAGTATGACTAAAGAGGATAGTGAAAGTTTGATTGACATTACCGAATTGAGTGAATTGAGTGATAAAGAGCTGGAATTTCGAAGAGAATACGAACAATCCAATGTCAAAAAAGGCGCCTACGTATTAAATGAAGATCGTTTGGAAGCCAGAAATCACTTATTCTTTCCACCTATTAGTAGCCTACAAACAGTTGTTTCTTATAGAGGATATTCATCTACGCACTATGGTATTGATATTAATGTAGAAAAAAATGAACTTATTTTAGCAGTTGCTACAGGAACTGTTGTTTTTTCCTACTGGACAGAGAATGATGGTTATATCATTGGAATACAACATGAAAATGGATTTATATCTGTTTATAAGCACAACTCTAAACTTTTAAAAAAACAAGGCGATAAAGTTGATGTAGGGCAAGCAATTGCTGTGATAGGAAACACAGGCACAAATACTTCTGGCCAACATCTTCATTTTGAACTTTGGTTTAAAGGTAATCCTATAGACCCAACTGATTTAATCTACTTTTGAAAAAATAAAAAAAGGCTATGCCCATTTTTAGTTATTTTAGAAATGGATTTTCAAAAATCTTTATATAAAGTTATACTAAACGAACGGCCTCCGCCACTGATTCCTGAGGAATAGGTTCTGTAATGTTGATCAAATAAATTTTCTAAATACAATAGAATTTTCCAGCTATGAACAAAAGTCATTTCAGCTTTAAAATTTAGAATCCACCAAGGTAAAGCACCTTCATGATCATAAAGATAGGGTTTATTTTGTTCGGAAAGAGCTAAGTTTTTGAAATCAATGCCCCGACTGTATTGAGCAATTATAGCTAAACGAATCCAAGATTTATCAAAAGTTAGGACAGTTTTTCCAAAAGGAGGAGCAACATGTCTAAGATTTGTTTGGCTTTCATGCTCCAAGCCTTTTAGGTAGGTAAAAGTTGATAATAAAGATAAGGTTTCAAAAATAGTATATTCTAACTTGGCATTCAAACCCCAAATATAACCACTACCAGCATTGATTACACTTTGTACTTGACTAAGTTCACCATCAAAAAAAATAGAATCCTGTCCTTGAAAGCTAAAGTTTCTTCTCACAGCAATATTTTCAAGCCAATTATAAAAACCAACCAAATTAAAGGTCAATTTTTTGTTCCATTTTTTTTTGATACTCAATTCTAATTGATACGTATATTCGGAAGCCAAATCCGGATTTGGTACAACAACAATGCCTTCCCCTGATTCGAACACTTTAGCTACATCATCTAAATTTGGGGCCCGAAAAGCCGTGGAAAACCCTGTTTTTAAAAGCCAATTATTAGGTGAAAAAACATACTGAATCCCTGTACTCCAAGCTCCTGTATTAATATCAAAATTGTCAAAAGGTAAATCATTTTGATTAAAAATGCTATACAATAAAATATGATTATAACGTAAACCAGCATTTAAAAAAGCACTATTATTTATTTGCCATTTATAATTTAGAAAAGCGCCAAAATTATAATATTTGCTGCCGCCATTAGGATAACGAGACAATGTGGGCGAAAGAAATTGCGTATTTATATTTTCTAAAAAAGCTTGAGAACGCACTTTATTATATATAGCCTCTAAGCCATAAAAAATATGGTGTTTTTGATTGAAAAGTTTATTAATAGTCAAATTTAAAGAAAGTATATCGACATCTTCAAAACGTTTTCGAAGATTATTGCTTTGGAATCTTCTATCGAAACGATCTTCATCTAAGCGTTGATAAGCAAATATAAGTTGTAAATTATCTATGAGTCGTTTTTCAGTTTGATGGAAAAAACTAAGTTGATGCAAAAACCATTTTTGTGGTCCGTAAAACCAAGTTGCCGAACGTGGTAAATCTGCTCTTAGTCGCGTGAGTTGGTCATAGCGAGGAATATTTGAAGAACTGGTATAATGAAAAGTATAAATTAAGTTAAGACGTTTATAGATTTGAAGATTAATTTTTTGTAAAATATTCCATTGGCTATAACCAGAAAAGAGTTGACGTTCTGGGTTAGGATTAAAAATTATGCTATCCAATCCATTTATTCTATCTACATAAAAAAGGTTTTTTCCGAAATCTGCAGATCCATTAATGCGTTTTTTCCCTGCTCTTAAATCTTTAAAAGTACTCCAGGTTAAGCTGGTAAATGTTGATAGCTTTGGGCTGGCAAAATTAAAACTTAAATGACCTGTTTGTTCATGATTGTTGTTGGTATAACGCAAGAAACTTTTTCCTGTAAGCAGTTTTGTTTTATCTTCGCCCAAAAATCTTGGACGAAAAGTTTCAAAAACAAGAGCACCTCCTAAAGCATCGCTTCCATAAAGCAAAGAAGCAGCCCCAAAAAGAATATCTACTTTTTCGAGACTTTGAGCATCTACAGAGATAATATTTTGAAGATTTCCGCTTCTATAAATAGCATTGTTTAATCTTATGCCGTCTAAAACTAATAAGACTCGATTGGCAGCAAAGCCCCTTAACATTGGACTTCCTCCGCCTTGCTGGCTTTTTTGAAGACTAATTTCACCTGTACTGGCTAATAAATCTGCGCTGGTTTGATTCTGTTGAAAAGTGATATTTTTGAAATTTAAAGTAATTTGCTCTTGGGTTTGAGCTTCTTCTAAAAGATGCCATTTATCACCTAAGACCGTTATATCCTCTAATTGAGTGGGTAAGGCTTTTAAAAAAACAGGAGTCTTTAAATCTTTAAAAGCGATTACTCGTAACTCATAATTAATATGTTGAAAAAAAAGACTGTCGGTATTGCTAAAACCTTCAATCTTAAAATAGCCCAAACTATCGCTAAGCGTATAATTTTGCTTGTCATGAATATAAACACCTTCTATAGCCTTTTGATTTTCAAGGTTTAAAACTTGAAAAAAAGTATTCATGTCTTTTTTTTCCCTATTTCTTTTATCTATTTCTTGACTTTTTAGAACAAAGCAAAAAAATAAATAGAGAAGACTTAAACTTGTCAAACGCATAAATAGTCAATTATGAAAGGTAGTACAATTTAAATCTATCAATAAAACTAAACAATTTTTTTCCTTCTATTGTACTCATTTTAAATAGAAAAATCTTTTTTAGGTATTTAAATTATTAATAATAAAAAAACATTCTCTCTTTATTTTTAAATGTTTTTTATAAAAATATAACTATTTGATTTTCAATTTATTACTTTTTTTTATAGTATTTTTTTTAGAAGAAAACCCTGCCTAATTATGGTCAAGAAATAGAAAATATTTTAGAAAATATTAACATATTTAATGAAGAAAATATCATACGTGCCGAACTTATTTATAGCATTAAAAAAGAAATGGTTATTAATAGTAATGATTTTTTCATTCGAAGAACCGGTCGTCTATATTTTGATATAGAAAGTGTGAGAAAATATAAAAGTATACTATTCTGAAGATTTGGCTAAATTTTTTGATTGGACAATAGAAGAAACTTAACAGGATAAAAATAATTTAAACGCTGAAATTGACAATATTTTAAAATTTCAATCAGAATAAATGATCAAAACATTTTTTAATATTTTGATTATCATAAAGTTTCTGGAATATCATTAAAATGCCATTTGCCTTTAATAATACCATTATCAAATAAAAGTACACCCGGATTAGATCTAATCATTGCTTTTAAAACAGTTGCATCTGTCAAAAAATAATCTGTAGCTAACTGAATCTCATGCCGAAATTGAGAAAAGGCAAAATCATCGGAAGTTAAAACAATAGGTGTTATATCTGAAGGTAATACTTCTATTAGTTTATTAATTTTATCAAAATGTTTTTTACGCGTTTTTGATACATTTTGAATAACAATTATTAATTTTTTCCCTTCTAAGATATTTTTTGTAAAATCTTTGTTATCAACAGATAAAACAGAAAAATCCGAAATTTTTGAAATAGTTTTATCTTTATTTAGAATTTTATAACCTTTATAAATATAGCCCATATCTTTAGATAAATAGGTTTTGGATTTCTGAATTTTTCCATTTCTTTCAAACTCATATTCTATAATTGGTTCTTGGCTGGGTTTTAAACTTTTAGGCAAATTTGCCCCAATATGATAAGGTCTAAAATCAATAATCGGTAAATGAGCTAGGCCCCAATAAGCTAAGATGATATTAGATAAGAATCCAAAAAATAAAAGACTAAATTTTAAATAACTTTTTTTTGATTTTCCTGAAAAATATCTAACTTTTTTGGAAGGTTTGAATAAAAATAAAAATACAATGAAGATTGTAAGGATTAAATCTTTTGAAAAAGTTTGCCAAGGGCTTAATTTTAAAGCATCTCCAAAACAGCCACAATCAGTTACTTTATTAAAATAAGCGGAATAAAAAGTTAGAAAAAGAAAAAAAATAATCATACTTAAAAGTATGTACAAGGTAAATTTAATTTTATAATTTAAAATTAATGCTAGCCCTACCGTACCTTCTAAAACACATAGAATAACAGATAATGGAAGAGCTATGGGTATAAAATATAGAAAAAAGGAGGTAAAATCCTGACTAAAAACATAAAAATATTCTTCTAATTTTATAGCTGTTCCGATTGGGTCAATAACCTTTACAAAGCCAGAAACTATAAAAATAACTCCAACAAGATATTTAAAAAAAGAATAAACTATTTTCATGAGTTTAATTATAAATGATAAATTATCTTACGTTTAAAAAGTTGGATATTTTTAATTTTCGTCGGCAATATAAAACTTTTTTATTTTTGATAGGATAAAAAAAATCAAGGTTTATAATAATTGTTATACTTTTTTTTATAAAACGTTTAGGAACTAGTATCATTTTATAATTTAGAAGCATAATATGAAAGTATCGAATATATTGGCACTCAAAAGGGAATTTGAACGGTTAAATTCTATTGAAAAATTAAATGAAAAAAGAAATTCTTCTATCTCCGCTAATTACCCAGCGATGTTAGCTATATTGAATCAGATTTTGGAATTAAATGTTAAAGATTCTTGGAGTTATGCCAACCGAGCTTATATTTATTTTAAGATGGATAAATATCAAATGGCATTAAATAATTATAATAAAGCTATAGAAATTAGTTCTAAAAATGGACGTATTTACAGCAATCGTGGAATTGTTTATCATAATTTAAGAGAACATAAAAAGGCTTTAGCAGATTTTAAAAAAGCCGTAAGGTATGCACCTAAAAATGAAACCTCATATAGCTATTTGGCTTATTATTATTTCAAGACAAATAAATATCCAGAAGCGATAAAAAATTATGATAAAGCTATAAAATACAATCCAAAACATGCAGCTCATTATTATGGAAAAGGATTGGCATACAAAAAAATATACAAATATAAAAACGCCTTAGAGGCTTATAACAAAGCAATAAATCTTGACTCTATGAAAGGAGAATATTATAATGCTAGGGGAATTGTTTATAGAAAATTAGGTAAATTTTTTCAAGCTCAAACTAATTTTAAATTAGCTATAAAAATAGCATCAAAAAATTCCAATTCTCATATTAAAGCGCAAGGAAATCTTAGAATACTTTGGTTTATTAAACTATTTATGGGTTTAATAAAATAAGAAATACTACTTTTATATCAGAAACGTTCATTTTCAATACCAATGAGTTAAATCTCCTAAAAATTCTTTTTTTGAGTAACCTGACTATATTTAGTTTTTTTGTACCCTCTGTTTGCAAAAATATTGTCAATAATTTGAGCAGTTTGATCCGGATAGTCAACAACAATAGTTTTCTTAGATTTTAACCATTCTTGAATTTGAGCTTGTAAATATTTAGTCTTTTTTTGTGCCACCCAAACACCCATATTTTCTAAAGCCATAGCATTACACTTTTGTTCATATTGATTGCTCATAGGCAATATAAAAATAGGTTTATTTAAAAATAAGACTTCAGCAGGTGATTCAAATCCAGCACCTAGTAAAACACCTTCAGCTGATACTAAAGTATTTATCCACTCTTTATCAGAAATGGGCCGTATAGAAATATGATCTAGGTCATAACTTTTAGAAGTATGTTTAGAAAAAACTTTCCAAGCCACATTTTTTATAGTTTTAAAAAGTTTGATTAATTCGGTGTCGCCCCAAGCAGGCAAATAAACAGCTATATAGTCTTTATTTTGCGAGTTGGAAACGATCTGATTTTTAGCTTCTCTTATAGGGCTTCGAATGATTGGGGTATAAATAAAATGGTCATAACGCTGAAAATGAAAACCTATACTTTCAGAAGTAGGTGCAAAGTATTTCAAAATTTTTTCAGCTATAAAAGATTTTTCGGCTGGGCGAGGTGTTAAAGGCGATAAAAAAGCAGCTTGATGGCTTAAACTTATACTTTTTACTTTTTTTAACTTGCAAGCATAAGCTGTTAAAGGTTCAAAATCATTAAAAATTAAGTCATAATTTTCTACAGGTATTTTATTTAAATCTTTCAAAAACCTGAATAGTTTGGCTTTTTTAATACTTTTTATTAGATCAATACCACCTTTTTTACCAAAAATATAACTCATTCCATAATAGCAATAATCCACAGAACGACCTAAAGAAATATCGGATTGAGTGCCACTAACTAATATATCTAAATCCCCATATTGATGTAGATATTTAATAATTTCTTTAGCTCTGCTGATATGTCCATTACCCGTACCTTGAATGGCAAAAAGGATTTTCATAGTATGGCCAACTTATATTGAAAAGGATTTTTTAACTATTTAATACGTTGATATTCAATAATTTTTATCTCTTTATTTTTAGTAGTAATGCTATACTTAAAAAAAATACAAATTTTACAACTTTTTAGCAAGAATATTAGCTTTTTCTTGATTGCTAAGATTTTCCGAATGAGGAGGTAGAAGAAATTCCCATTCTTTGCTGGCAACTATGGATTCAAGATTAGTAATTCTTTTGCGTAAATCCGTATTTTCAAAGGTTAAGGTTTGTATTTTATCTTCCAAATATTTTTTATCATGATTATTTTGACCATTCAAAGTTTTTTGGAGTTCTATTTTTCTTACCTTAACATAAGCACTGGAAATTATAGCAACAATACCTGCCGTAATACCCAAAATTGGAATTAAAATACTCATTGTTTAAATAATTAATTTGTGAATTATTAAATTGAAATTTTGCAATTCATTGACACTAAAATTAGATAAAAAATACGTATTTTTAGCAAAAACTTAAGGGAAACTTGAAAGTTAAATAAAAGATTTTAAAAAAGAATTTAATTTTTTCAAATCTTAATTTTTTCAAAATCAAAATATCAAAAAAGTAAGTATTATGAAGTTTTTATTTTGAAAACTAACTATAGGAGACTATTAGACTATTTATTTGATACCATATTTTAATGAATTTTTATTATCCTTTCTCTTATTTTCTATGTTTTTTATGTTTATTTTTTTCCTGTCATTCGGATTCTATTTTAGATCAAAAATTATCTGATTCATGGAAACGAGATAGAGGAGCTTGCTTGAACAAAAGAAGTGTATTGATTCAAAGCATTAAGACTTCAAAAGAAATTTTAAAAAAATCAAGACAAGACCAGATTTTGGAGGCCTTAGGAAAACCGGATAAGATTGAAATTTACCGTAAAGGACAAAAGTTTTATATCTATTATTATGAAACAGGCAAACAATGCGAAGAGAAAAAAGAGACCTTTGGTAGAAGCATTTCCATACGATTTGATGCTATTGGTAGGGTAAATGAAGTTATTATAGATTGATATAACTTTTTTTAAGTGAAGTGACTATGCTATTTCAAGATCAATTCTGCCAGTTCTTAATTCCAACTAAATAGGCTCCTTTTAAAGTTAATAATGGGTCTATGTAATCAAAATCGACATGCAGAGGTGTTAAAACATTTACTAATCCTCCTGTAGCAATAATTTTAATATTTTGAGCCAATTCTTTTTTAATATTTTCAATAAGATATCTTACCAAACCTACATAACCTAATAAAATACCAGCTTGAATAGCATGTTTGGTATTTTTTCCAAGTACAGAATCGGGAAGTAATAATTCAACTACAGGCAATTGAGCTGTATTGTTACTTAAAGCATTTATAGCTGTTTTAATACCAGGTGAAATGGAAACACCTACTATTTTTCTGTTTTTATCAACAGTGGTACAAGTTAAGGCTGTACCGAAATCAATAACACAGAATCCACTTTTTATTTGATTATAAGCTGCCATAGCATTACATACTAAGTCTGTACCAATTTGTTCAGGATGTCTAATATATAATGGTAAAGTTTTATAGGCATTTTTATTAATAATAAAAATTTTGGATTGATATGATGTTAAAGCTTTTAGGAATTTTATTAAAACTAAAGGTACTACACTACTAATATAAACTGCTTTTATATCTGAATTATCAATCGCTTTTTGCTTTAAAGTTGTTAAAAATATAGTGCTATAAATAGTCTCTAAATTCTCTTGGTGTGTTTCTGTACGCCAATCATATATACATTGATGATTTTTGAAAATACCTGTAACAATATTTGAATTGCCAATATCTACAGCGATGCTATACATGAAAAAATTAGAATTTAAGCGTAAAGTGTTGTTTAGGTTGTTTTTTTTGAAAAAAAATTATACCAACCTTAAATAAATCAATACTAATCATTACAGATTTATGGGTTTTAATTTTCTGCCAAGCCTTTTTCTCCTGCTTAGACCTATATATATTATTAAATACAATGATAGTTTTGTCATTAACTTTAGGCAATAAAAGGTAAAAATAATCGATTATGTATTTCGTATTATCAGATAATAAATTTATAAAAATAAAATCTAAACTTATTTCTTCTTTCAGGAATTCAGTAAGTTTTTGTTTTGTATTTCCTTCAATAATAGTAGGATGATAATTGAGTATGTTCATATTAGAATAAGCGTACTGGCTAAGGACTTTTGAAGTTTGAAAAGCATATAAAGGTGTTTTTATAGAGGAGGCACCTTTAAGATATAAAGTTGATAACCCTAAGTTGATTTCTAATTCTATAATTACGCTAGGCTTAAAAAATGTTACCATTTCAAAAAGTAAAGCCCCCACTTTAAGAGATATATCCCTTTTCTTAACAATACGTTTAATTGTTTTTTGACTTTTTGGTTTGTACTCTAAATTTATTTTTTGATTATTTTTTAAAAGTTGTTTTCGTAAATTTTCTATTTCGTCATAGCGATGATAATAACAGTTACTTTTTACTACTTCGGTATAGAATTGATATAAAAAAGGAGAATGTAGAGCGTATTCATCTTTTGCTTTTATTTTGTATTTTAAATAATTTAACGCAAACATAAATTAGGAATGATATAGTTAAAAATCAAATATTTAAAAGATTATTAGAGTCTATATTCTATTTTTTTTGCACGAAGTAAAAACTATAAAATGTAAATCATTGAAAAACAAATATTTAAAAATCGATGAAATCTCTAAAAAATTTTACAAAATAGACTCTAATATAAAAATTTAGTTGATAATAAAATTAATGGTTTTTTCAAAATTTAACGTTTTGATAAGCGCTATATAGAAACCCTTAGGCAAATCGCTAACATCATAAACATCTTGAATCTCACTGTATTCCTTTACTATTTGACCTTGAAGGTTATAAAATAGAAGTTCCACGACCCCTATCTTTTTCAAGCCCCTTATATGTAAAAAATTTGTGCTTGGATTCGGATACAATACGATTTCAGTTTGAGTAAAAACATCCTCAATACCTGTTACCAAACCACCATCATCACCATCTATAATGCTAATAATCAAATCATCCGAATAGGTTAACCCTCCTAAATCTGTACTTGTTACTGTTAAATTATAGCTTTCTATTGTTTCATAATCAAAGGAAATATTAGCGTATAAACTATCCGCACTGATTCTAAAATTGGTGTTATCAGAAATTGTATAGGTATGCTTATCAGTTGGATTAGCGTCTGTTGTGGAAAAAAGACCTATTAAAGTTCCTATAGCTAAGTTTTCTTCTATGCTGTTGTTCGAAAGGGCTATGCCTGTCGGAGCTGCATTAGGCACTACCTTTAAAGTATCTGCTGAAGAGGTTAAAAATCAAACTCGGTACATTGGGATTGTTAATTTCACAATAATAAAGACCGGACTCTTCAGCTTGAAGGTCCATTAAATCAAGACTGGAATTACTAGGATTAGCTATAAAATTACTGTTGTAAAACCATTGATAACGATTTCCTGTACCGCCTACATCGACAGAAAGCATTAAATTTGACCCACTTGGCAAAGTATAGTTTTCACCTTCTCTTACCGGTTTTTGAGGACTGTACACAGTTAGTACTGCGATGTTAGGCTGTAAATCGCCAAAATCCAACTGGTTATTTTGAACACTAAAAACAACAAGTTGAGTTAAGGCAGTTAAATCAGATAGACCGGTAAAAGCATTGTTTTCCAGTTTTAAATTAAGTAAGTTAGTCAAGTTAGCTAATGTATTAGGCAGAGCGCCACTCAACTCATTAGTGCCTAAATCTAAAGTTGTTAAAGCAGCTAAGTTGCCCAATTCAGTAGGAATGGAACCTGTAAGTTCATTACCAGATAACAATAAGTTTTGCAAATTGGTTAAATTGCCCAATTCAGTAGGAATGGAACCTGTAAGTTCATTACCAGATAACAATAAGTTTTGCAAATTGGTTAAATTGCCCAACTCAGTAGGAATGGAACCTGTAAGTTGATTGTTATTTAATTCTAATCTTGTTAAAGCAGCTAAATTGCCGAGTTCTGCCGGAATAGCGCCACTCAACTCATTAGTGCCTAAGTCTAAAGTTGTTAAAGCAGCTAAATTGCCCAATTCAGTAGGAATGGAACCTGTAAGTTGATTGTTATTTAATTCTAATCTTGTTAAAGCAGCTAAATTGCCGAGTTCTGCCGGAATAGCGCCACTCAACTCATTAGTGCCTAAGTCTAAAGTTTGCAAACTATCTAAAAGACCTAAATCAGAAGCTAATGTTCCAGATAAGTTATTATTAGCCAAATCAATAGCTACTACTCTTTGATTTTCTAATGTTATCCCGCCCCAGTTTGTTGGAGATAGTAATAAATCCCAAGTTGTATTCCATCCAGCTCCATCAGTGCTGTTGTATAGATTTAAGAGAATGAAAAAATCTGATGTTACTATATCGCTTGAAAAGGGATTGCCAACAACATCAGATAAAGACCTCAGAATAAGACCCGATACATTGGGATTGCTAATCTGACAATAGTAAGAACCAAAATCGGCTTCTTGTATGTTGGTCAGGTTTAGACTAGAAGCACTAGCCCCTGCTATAGCTACACCATTAAAAAACCATTGGTATACGTTCCCCGTCCCATTGACTGCAACCGAAAGAACTATATCTGTACCTATAGGATTAGAATAAAAATCCCCTTCTCTTACCGGACCTTGAGGCGAATAATTAGAAGCAAAAAGCAAATTAGTCCGATTGGGTTCTATATCTTCAAAATCTAAAAAATTATTTTGAACCTGAAAATCAGTACTTCCATTTAAGCCTGTTATATGTGATAAATCCGGTAAATCTGTAAGTTGATTGTCATTTAAAAATAGCTTTTTCAAATTGGTTAAATTGCCCAACTCCGACGGAATGGAACCTGTAAGGTCATTGTTAGCTAATTCTAAATTTGTTAAAGCAGTTAAATTGCCCAACTCCGATGGAATGGAACCTGTAAGGTCATTGTTATCTAAGTCTAAAGTTGTTAAAGCAGTTAAATTGCCCAACTCCGATGGAATGGAACCTGTAAGTTGATTGTTATCTAAGTCTAAAGTTGTTAAAGCAGTTAAATTGCCCAACTCCGACGGAATGGAACCTGTAAGGTCATTGTTATCTAAGTCTAAAGTTGTTAAAGCAGTTAGATTGCCCAACTCCAACGGAATGGAACCTGTAAGGTCATTGTTAGCTAATTCTAAATTTGTTAAAGCAGTTAGATTGCCCAACTCCGACGGAATGGAACCTGTAAGGTCATTGTTAGCTAAGTCTAAAGTTGTTAAAGCAGTTAGATTGCCCAACTCCAACGGAATGGAACCTGTAAGGTCATTGCTAGCTAAGTCTAAAGTTGTTAAAGCAGTTAGATTGCCCAACTCCAACGGAATGGAACCTGTAAAGTCATTGTTACTTAAGTCTAAAGTTGTTAAAGCAGTTAGATTGCCCAACTCCAACGGAATGGAACCTGTAAGGTCATTGCTAGCTAAGTCTAAAGTTGTTAAAGCAGTTAAATTGCCCAACTCCGGTAGAATAGAACCGGTAAGGTCATTGAAAGATAAATTTAAACTTGTTAAAGCACTTAAATTGCCCAACTCCGATAGAATGGAACCTGTAAGGTCATTGATAGATAAATCTACATTTGTTAAAGCAGTTAGATTGCCCAACTCTTGTGGAATGGAACCTGTAAGTAGATTCTCAGATAAATTTAAATTTGTTAAAGCAGTTAAATTGCCCAATTCAGTAGGAATGGAACCATTGAGATTATTAAACCTTAAATCAAGCTCTACAACTCGCCCATTTGTTGTAGTGACTCCATGCCAGCTGCCAACAGGATTGTTTAAATTCCAGGTGGTGGTCCAGTTAGCACCGTTAGTACTGTTGTATAAAGCTAATAAAGCTAAAGAATCTTGGGTATTAACTTGCGCTTTTGCTGTAAAAAAGGAAAAAAAGAGTATAAAAAAAGTGATTTTTTTCATGATAAATAAAGTTTAAAATTTAAAAAATGGCAGCTAAAACCTATAAAGAATAAAAAGAGTAATTATAAAAATAAAATTATTTTATGAGACTCTATCTAATATTAAAAATTTAGTTGATAATAAAATTAATGGTTTTTTCAAAATTTAACGTTTTGATAAGCGCTATATAGAAACCCTTAGGCAAATCGCTAACATCATAAACATCTTGAATCTCACTGTATTCCTTTACTATTTGACCTTGAAGGTTATAAAATAGAAGTTCCACGACCCCTATCTTTTTCAAGCCCCTTATATGTAAAAAATTTGTGCTTGGATTCGGATACAATACGATTTCAGTTTGAGTAAAAACATCCTCGATAGCTGTCACCAAATCATCATCAACGTCTACAATGCTGATAATCAAATCATCCGAATAGGTTAAACCCCCTAAGTCTGTACTTGTTACTGTTAAATTATAGCTTTCTATTGTTTCATAATCAAAGGAAATATTAGCGTATAAACTATCCGCACTGATTTGAAAATTGGTATTATCAGAAATTGTATAGGTATGCTCATCAGTTGGATTAGAATCTGTTGTGGAAAGAAGACCTATTAAAGTTCCTATAGCTAAATTTTCTTCTATACTGTTGTTCGAAAGGGCTATGCCTGTCGGAGCTGCATTAGGCACTACCGTTAAATTATCTGGTAAAGAAGTTAAAATCAAACTCGGTACATTGGGATTGCTAATCTCACAATAATAAAGACCGGACTCTTCAGTTTGAAGGTCCATTAAATCAAGACTGGAATTACTAGCATTAGCTATAGGATTACTATTATAAAACCATTGATAAATATTTCCTGTACCATCTACATCGACAGAAAGCATTAAATTTGACCCACTTACCAAAGTATAGTTTTCGCCTTCTCTTACCGGTTTTTGAGGACTATACACAGTTAGTACTGCGATGTTAGGCTGTAAATCGCCAAAATCCAACTGGTTATTTTGAACACTAAAAACAATAAGTTGAGTTAAGGCAGTTAAATCAGATAGACCGGTAAAAGCATTGTTTTCCAGTTTTAAATTAAGTAAGTTAGTCAAGTTAGCTAATGTATTAGGCAGAGCGCCACTCAACTCATTAGTGCCTAAATCTAAAGTTGTTAAAGCAGATAAATTGCCGAGTTCTGCCGGAAGGACGCCACTCAACTCATTAGTGCCTAAGTCTAAAGTTGTTAAAGCAGCTAAGTTGCCGAGTTCTGCCGGAAGGACGCCACTCAACTCATTAGTGCCTAAGTCTAAAGTTTGCAAACTATCTAAAAGACCTAAATCAGAAGCTAATGTTCCCAATAAGTTATTATTAGCCAAATCAATAGCTACTACTCTTTGATTTTCTAGTGTTATCCCGTCCCAGTTTGTTGGAGATAGTAATAAATCCCAAGTTGTATTCCATCCAGCTCCATTAGTGCTGTTGTATAGATTTAAGAGAATATAATAATCTGATGTTAGTATCTCGCTTAGAAAAGGATTGCCAATAATATCAGGCAAAGACCTCAAGGTAAGACCGGGTACATTGGGATTGGTAATTTCACAATAGTAAAGACCAAAATTGGCTTCTTGTATGTTGGTCAGGTTTAGACTAGAATTATTTTCTCCTCCTATAGCTACACCATTTAAAAACCATTGGTATACATTCCCCGTCCCATTGACTGCAACCGAAAGCACTATATCTGTGCCCAAAGGATTAGAATAAATTTGCCCTTCTCTTACCGGTCCTTGAGGCGAATAATTAGAAGCAGAAGCTAAATTAGCCCGATTTGGTTCTATGTCTTCAAAATCTAAAAAATTATTTTGAACCTGAAAATTAGTACTTCCATTTAAGCCTGTTATATGTGATAAATCCGGTAAATCTGTAAGTTGATTGTCATTTAAATTTAAACTTGTTAAAGCAGTTAAATTGCCCAACTCCGACAGAATGGAACCTGTAAATTGATTATCAGATAAATCTAAATTTGTTAAAGCACTTAAATTGCCCAACTCCGATGGAATGGAACCTGTAAGTAGATTGAGAGATAAATCTACATTTGTTAAAGCAGTTAGATTGCCCAATTCAGTAGGAATGGAACCTGTAAGTTGATTGTCATTTAAATTTAAAAATGTTAAAGCAGTTAGATTGCCCAATTCAGTAGGAATGGAACCTGTAAGTTGATTGTCCTGTAAATATAAATCTATTAAAGCAGTTAAATTGCCCAACTCAGTAGGAATGGAACCTGTAAGTTGATTGTCCTGTAAATATAAATCTATTAAAGCAGTTAAATTGCCCAACTCAGTAGGAATGGAACCTGTAAGTTGATTATCCTGTAAATTTAAAAATGTTAAAGCAGTTAGATTGCCCAACTCAGTAGGAATGGAACCTGTAAGTTGATTATCAGATAAATTTAAACTTGTTAAAGCAGTTAGATTGCCCAACTCCGACGGAATGGAACCTGTAAGGTCATTGAAAGATAAATTTAAATTTGTTAAAGCAGTTAAATTGCCCAACTCCGACGGAATGGAACCTGTAAGGTCATTGAGAGATAAACTTAAATTTGTTAAAGCAGTTAGATTGCCCAACTCCGACGGAATGGAACCTGTAAGTAGATTGATAGATAAATTTAAATTTGTTAAAGCAGTTAAATTGCCCAACTCCGACGGAATGGAACCTGTAAGGTCATTGAGAGATAAACTTAAACTTGTTAAAGCAGTTAGATTGCCCAACTCCGACGGAATGGAACCATTGAGATTATTAAAAAAAAAATCAAGCTCTACAACTCGCCCATTTGTTGTAGTGACTCCATGCCAGCTGCCAACAGGATTGTTTAAATTCCAGGTGGTGGTCCAGTTAGCACCGTCAGTACTGTTGTACAAAGCCAATAAAGCTAAAGAATCTTGCGTATTAACTTGCGCTTTTGCTGTAAAGAAGGAAAAAAAGAGTATAAAAAAAGTGATTTTTTTCATGATAAATAAAGTTTAAAATTTAAAAAATGGCAGCTAAAACCTATAAAGAATAAAAAGAGTAATTATAAAAATAAAATTATTTTATGAGACTCTATCTAATATTATAAATTTAGTTGATAATAAAATTAATGGTTTTTTCAAAATTTAACGTTTTGATAAGCGCTATATAGAAACCCTTAGGCAAATCGCTAACATCATAAACATCTTGAATCTCACTGTATTCCTTTACTATTTGACCTTGAAGGTTATAAAATAGAAGTTCCACGACCCCTATCTTTTTCAAGCCCCTTATATGTAAAAAATTTGTGCTTGGATTCGGATACAATACGATTTCAGTTTGAGTAAAAACATCCTCGATAGCTGTCACCAAATCATCATCAACGTCTACAATGCTGATAATCAAATCATCCGAATAGGTTAAACCCCCTAAGTCTGTACTTGTTACTGTTAAATTATAGCTTTCTATTGTTTCATAATCAAAGGAAATATTAGCGTATAAACTATCCGCACTGATTTGAAAATTGGTATTATCAGAAATTGTATAGGTATGCTCATCAGTTGGATTAGAATCTGTTGTGGAAAGAAGACCTATTAAAGTTCCTATAGCTAAATTTTCTTCTATACTGTTGTTCGAAAGGGCTATGCCTGTCGGAGCTGCATTAGGCACTACCGTTAAAGTATCTGCTGAAGAGGTTAAAATCAAACTCGGTACATTGGGATTGTTAATTTCACAATAATAAAGACCGGACTCTTCAGCTTGAAGGTCCATTAAATCAAGACTGGAATTACTAGCATTAGCTATAGGATTACTGTTGTAAAACCATTGATAAATATTTCCTGTACCATCTACATCGACAGAAAGCATTAAATTTGACCCATTTGGCAAAGTATAGTTTTCACCTTCTCTTACCGGTTTTTGAGGACTGTACACAGTTAGTACTGCGATGTTAGGCTGTAAATCGCCAAAATCCAACTGGTTATTTTGAACACTAAAAACAATAAGTTGAGTTAAGGCAGTTAAATCAGATAGACCGGTAAAAGCATTGTTTTCCAGTTTTAAATTAAGTAAGTTAGTCAAGTTAGCTAATGTATTAGGCAGAGCGCCACTCAACTCATTAGTGCCTAAATCTAAAGTTGTTAAAGCAGATAAATTGCCGAGTTCTGCCGGAAGGACGCCACTCAACTCATTAGTGCCTAAGTCTAAAGTTGTTAAAGCAGCTAAGTTGCCGAGTTCTGCCGGAAGGACGCCACTCAACTCATTAGTGCCTAAGTCTAAAGTTTGCAAACTATCTAAAAGACCTAAATCAGAAGCTAATGTTCCCAATAAGTTATTATTAGCCAAATCAATAGCTACTACTCTTTGATTTTCTAGTGTTATCCCGCCCCAGCTTGTTGGAGATAACGCTAAATCCCAAGTTGTATTCCATCCAGCTCCATTAGTGTTGTTGTATAGATTTAAAAGAATATAATAATCTGATGTTAGTATCTCGCTTAGAAAAGGATTGCCAATAATATCAGGCAAAGACCTCAAGGTAAGACCCGGTACATTGGGATTGCTAATCTGACAATAGTAAAAACCAAAATCAGCTTCTTGTATATTGGTCAGGTTTAGACTAGAATTACTTTCTCCTCCTATAGCTACATCATTGAAAAACCATTGGTATACATTCCCCGTCCCATTGACTGCAACCGAAAGCACTATATCTGTGCCCAAAGCATTAGAATAGATTTTCCCCTCTCTTACCGGTCCTTGAGGCGAATAATTAGAAGCAGAAGCTAAATTATCCAGATTGGGTTCTATGTCTTCAAAATCTAAAAAATTATTTTCAACACGAAAATCATCCATTATACCTGCTAAATGTGATAAATCCGGTAAATCTGTAAATTGATTCTCATCTAAATCTAATCTTGTTAAAGCAGTTAAATTGCCCAACTCAGTAGGAATGGAACCCGTAAGTTGATTGTTAGCTAATTCTAAATTTGCTAAAGCAGTTAAATTGCCCAATTCAGTAGGAATGGAACCTGTAAGTTGATTGTTTCTTAAATTTAAATTTGTTAAAGCACTTAAATTGCCCAACTCCGACGGAATGGAACCTGTAAGTTCACTTGGAAATTGATTATCGCCAGATAAATCTAAATTTGTTAAGGCAGTTAAATTGCCCAACTCCGGTGGAATGGAGCCTTGCAAGAAGTTAATACCTAAATTTAATGTTGTTAAAGCAGTTAAATTGCCCAACTCCGGTGGAATGGAACTTCCCAAGAAGTTTGAATCTAATTCTAATCTTGTTAAAGCAGTTAAGTTGCCCAATTCCGGTGAAATAAAACCAATGAGAAAATTACTAGTTAAATCAAGCGCTACAACTCGCCCATTTGCTGTATCTACTCCATGCCAGCTGCCAACAGGATCGTTTAAATCCCAGGTGGTGATCCAACTATTACCACCAGCACTTTCGTGAAAAGCTAATAAAGCCAAAGAATCTTGCGTATTAACTTGCGCTTTTGCTGTAAAAAAGAAAAAAAAGAGTATAAAAAAAGTGATTTTTTTCATGATAAATAAAGTTTAAAATTTAAAAAATGGCTGCTAAGACCTATAAAGAATAAAAAGAGTACTAAATTTTTTGCTTATAAGAATATGAAGATATAAAATATTAAATAAACTATTTTTTTATCTCGTTTTTAAAAGGTTTAATTTTCTAATTATCAATCATGTATTGTATGGAAAAAAAAGTAAAAAATAACAGTATAAAATTATTTATACTGTTAAAAATAAAAATTTACTTGATGATTATCAATTATAGACAAGTCTATTATTTTTTCTTGAATAAATCTTTAAAAGAGCTAGCTTTTTCGGTATAGAGTATGCTAAAACCTGTTTTACTTCCGTTTTGAATAGTAAAATTAGCACTTGATTTATTACTTTGTTGATGATACATTTTAAGTTTTAAATTTCCTTTTTGTAAGAATGAATACTCCACCATCCAATCACCTATAATATTGTTATTGCTATTATCTTCTCTATTTTCTTCAAAGTTTTGAATGTTATCATGGCTGACCCGCACTCGTCCATTAAAAAAAGAATATGAGATACTTAATTGAAGATTATCTAAGGCATCTTGTTCATCATTTTCGATATTAATATTAATTTCTAAATTTGGGTCTACTTGAGAAGCCCAATAGCTAAATTGATTACTAAAAAGTTCAGTTACCAATTTGGCAGCACTTTGGGTGATGCTAAATTTATTGAGTTCTGCAAAACGTTTTAAAGCAATAAGACTAAAAACTTGTTTATTTCGTTCTTGAGGATTTACGGCAACTTGGTGTTTAAAAGATTCTATAACATCTTCAAAAATAAGCGGATAATTTTCAAAATCAATTCCAAAATGAATATTTGGTTTTCTCACATAACCATCTAAAAGCAATAATACTTTAATAGGATATTGAATTTTTGCCTCTGGAAATTCGGCTAAATCGCCTAAATTAGTATTATCTAAAATGGGTAAGAGAGAGGCTCTCTGGTTATAGCTTGCCTTAATATTTAGTTTAGCATCATATGGATTTCCTGACCAAGATATAGTAGATTCTGGTTCAATAATAAATTTTTTATCTACTATATTTAATAAGGTAAAATGATAATCTCCTTCGACAATACTAACTTCTCCGAACATGGTCATTTTTTTCTTTGAATCGTAATTAATATTCAAATTTCCACGTCCACGTCCTCTTATAATATCCCCTTGTTTTTGATCAAAAATCATTTGAACATTAGCATATGGCGTAACTTCAATATCCATATTAAGTGTAAAAAATTGAGATTGTTCAATAACATCTAAACTATCTTGGATTTTTTTTGTGGTCTCAAAATCATTTGGGTTTTTTAAAAAAGTAATATAAGTTTGTTCTAAAGCATTTGCTTGACTAAGACTACTGTTATTAAAAGGAAAAAAAATATGGGTGCCTTTATCGGTATAACCCATCAGATCTATTTCAATAATCTGATTTTGATTGGTTTGAATATTTAAAAAGCCGGTCATAGTTGCCAAGCCGTAGTATAAAGCATCAGGATTTTCGGATATATTCATCACAATAAACTCTCTTAAATCAACTGACAAATTATATGTTAGTTCTTTGAAATTATTGTGTTTAATACTTCCATTTAAAAGAGCTTCTTTTTTATTTTCATCTTCTATAATAATATTATCGAAATAAACACCATTATCTTTAAAAGAAATTTTATCACTTAACGTGTAGATCGTATTAAGTTCATTAAGTTTTAATTGGGCATCTAAAACATGGGCTTCACCTTCGATAAACAAATCATTTATTGCACCTTTGAGCCTAACTTCTCCGATTATTTCACCGCCTAATTCAGACACATATTTATTGACAAAAGGTTCCATAACATGTACAGGTAAATGTCGAAATATCATATCTAAATCTAAGAATGGCAGGGCTTGGTCAAACGTGTATTTTCCTCTAACATCAACAATGTTATTTTGGTCTTTAGCCAAATATCCAAATAAATCAAAGGTCTTATTTTTTAAACGTTTACTTTCTATAAGAAGAGTATCAAAAATAATTCCTTGAAAAGTTGGTTCAGATATAAGGGTTTTTATGGAGAAAGAAGGGTTTTCGTATGGTGTATATAATAGAAAATCAAAATTGAGTAAACCCGTAAAATCTTTATTCATGTACTCTCCAATTACCCCACAATCTAACTTATTGGCTGTTAACCTTAAATAGTCTGTTAATTTATGGCTTAAATTGGCACTCAATGAAATGGCTTGTTTGTCTAAAGTCAGATCTAAATCTTCGATAGAAAGGCTATCTTGGGTTAAAACAATACGGTTATTTTTATTAATAGTCCAAGTTGTATCTAAAAAATAAAAATAACTATCATCTTGGAAATGAATATGACTGGTATTTGAATCAAGCAAATTAATTTGTCCAGATAAATTAAGTACCGTATTGGTAAGAGTGTTTTTGGTTGATAAAGTGAATATATGTTTATCCAAGCGGTTGTGAAGATTTATATCCATTTTATCATTTATAAAGTTTTTATAGATTTGTTTTTGACTTTTTAAAGTTAAAAATGTATTGAATTGTCCATTATATTTTTGAGCTAAGTTTGCTTTTATGTCAAGCCCACATGCTGTAAAATTTTCATAAGAAAGACTATCTGTTTTTAGATTAAAATAAAAATGACTCAAATCTCCAAGTGTCATATCCAATTCAAATTTAGATTCTTTAGAAATTCTAATAGGCAAGGTAAAAAAGTTGATAAGTGAATTTATATCATGAAGTTTAACAACCAAATCCATATCGTAAGGTGAGGTAGAATAGGTCTTATAAGGTTTTAAAGAAGGATTTAAAAGAAGGTTATTTTGAATATTTTCAAAAACTTGATTTAGATATGAAAAATGTTTCATAGAAGGAATATCAAAATGAATACTGGCATCTAAAACCTCTGAACTTAAATACATTTGTTTGTTTCCTAAGGTCGTATCTGATTCTATATCTATATATAAATGTTCTATAGTTTCTTGAGTTTCTGCTTTAAAGAGTTCAATATTATTCAAGGTTATTTGCCCATATAAATCTTTAAGGTTAAAATAATTTGTTTCTATATCAATCAGAGATGCTTTGGTAATAAGGGGTGTTTTTAAAAGACCAAGTCTTTGCCAATTAAAATGTTGAAGTTGTATATTATGGCTGCTATGTTCATGATTCAAATCTATAATACTTCGTCCTTTTAAATGAACCTTTGAATCATGAATTGTATAATCTGTATAAATAATTTTTTGATCGTAAGCGAGAGCTATATTAATATTTTTAAAGGCTCTAGCCATTAAAGTTAATGAATCTGCTTGTATTTTTACGCTATCTACACTAAGACTATAATTTAAGTCCCTACCTTTCAAATTTATTTTACTGCTTTGAAGGGTAAAAGGAAAGTTTTTTAATTTTAAAATGCTAGAAACATAAACATGTTCGGTTTCGATATCCAAATTATAATGATTGTGTAGCATCTGACCTTGAAAGCCTAATTTTGCCAAATTTGTATTTAATTTTCCTTTTAGAATTAGAGTCTCAGCATTTTTATCAAAATCAGTTTGTAAGTCAAAATGAGTTAGTTCTGGATGCAAATAATCTTTAGGAAGATAAATTTCAATATCTGTTTTGTTTGTTTTAAGATCTAATTCTGAGGCTTTATAATCTGCCACTGTCCAAAATCTGTAATCATCGCTTGTAAATTCCGTAATATGAGCCTTACTATCCTGTCCAAAAAGAAGGTCTATATTTTTTAAAGCAATGGCTTTTTGTTTTTTAGAAAGATTACCTTTTAATACTATAGTATCTTCAAAATTTTTTAAAGGTGTATAAATCCAATCTAGATGCGCTAAAGACAAATAACTTTCTTGAATATTAATTTCCAAATCAAAACTATCAACATAAGCCAGTTGAATTGGGTTTTTATAAGAAAAATTAATATAATCAGCTCTTAAATAATGGTTTATAGCCTTAATTTTGACTTTAGAAAAAGTCATGGCGCTATCGGAATATGAAAATTTAGAGCTAAAATTTTTAATCCCAAATTTTTTAAATAATTCCTGTCCTTCCAAACTTAGAAGTTCAAAATCTATTTTTCCATTTTTTACTTTTAAGTTTTTAAGTTTACTTTTTTTAATCCATATATTGAGGTTATTAAAGGAAAAAAGACTGTCCGATTTTATTTCTGAATTATTACAATAATGAAAAAAACCATTATTTATGCTTATATCTTTTATCAATATATTTTTAGGTTTTGATTTAGATAACTTTTTATCTGTTAGGGTTAATGTTTGAATTTCTCTGCTGTTAACTTTTTGAATAAGACTTCCAAATTGTCTGCTAAATTCATTGACATTAGAATTTGAATCACTATAGGTCAAATAAAAATGGGCATTTTCTAAGTCGAATGTGTTGATAATAAGTGCGCCAGGACTGACAAAATTAAGCCAACTAAAATCCAAATACACAGTTTCTGCTGTGAGTAAAGGTAAACTATCCTTATCATGAATGGTTAAATTATCTATATAAAGCGAGTTAAAAATATTAAAATTGATACCATCAACATGGATTTGGTAGTTGGTATGTTTATTAATCCATTTGCTGATAGAAAGTACAGTCTGTTTTTGCAGAAAAGTGGACTGAAAAGCCAAAAAAAGAACGATTAAGCCAAAAAAACAAATAGCAATGGCTTTAAAGATAACTTTTATACCTTTCAGATAATTGGAACGCAATTGTTTATACTGCTCAAAATAAATAAGAACATGATTTTGCATTAGAAATAGAATTAGCTAAATTATAAATTATGAACTGCAAATTGTTGTGGTTTTTTGATTGACTCTTAAGGTGGATTATTTTAACCTGTTGTTTTTTACATCCCACCTTTTTTGAATAGAATCTATTTTTATCAAAAAAATATTAATGTTTAGTCCTCAATTTTATAATTTCTCGAACTCGTTTTTCAGAAATATTTAAGGCTTTAGCAATAGTACGAGGTGAAATAGATTCTTTATGCAATCCGAGCACAGCTTGTATTTCTTTTCGCTCAACACCTTTTTTTATGCCTTTTTCTATGCCTTTTTCTATGCCTTTTTCTATGCCTTGTATATAAAAAGAATCACGCTCCATATCGTAGCGAAAATGACTCAGTAGTTTATTCATTTTTGCAAAAAAATTAAAAGTTAAATGATCTTTAAAACGAAGTTTTGACATTATTTTTAAGCGAACAATAGATAAAGGTAAATCGTCAGAAGCAACAACCTGCAATCTTTTAACTATACTGCTTAATACCTTTTCTATTTCAAGTTCAGTATGGACATTTTTAGCTGTTAACAAACTTAAAATAACCATCATTGGATTAGAAGATTTCAAAAAACTATCCCTATTTAATTGACTGGTATTGACTATTGTAAATCCTTTAAAGCGTAAACTTTCGGCTAATGTATCAGGCATAGTAGATTTTCCTTTTCCCAAATAAATCAGCACATGGCGAATGGGTAAGTTGTATTTAGCTCTTATCAAATTGTGGTACATTTCCATGCGATTGAGCATATTAGAATCGTTTTTCACTTGAAACTCCAGATGGATAAGGACACGTTTATAATTTGGGTCATTATAACTATCAATTTCAAATAAGAAATCTACCTCGCGTTCAAAGGTTTTAGGAAACTTTTCTTTTAGAAAAATAGGATTACTAATTTTTATACCTAATAGTTCTTCTATCAGTAAGGCAATCATTTCTTCGGCACTTTCTTTAATAACCCGGTCATAAATATTGCCTTGTTGATGATTTTGGTTTGGGTTATTTTCTTTTTTTTCGGACATAATTGATCAAAAATTTCAGAATACTTTTAAATATTCATATTAAGCATTTTTTATTTCATGAACAAAGCGAATCATATTTTATTTTTACAAAAGTAAGGTAAGTTATTTGAACAAATAGTCGACAAACTTAAACAGCCCACGATCTATTATTTTAACTTTTTTTATTTCTTCAGACATATTTATTGGAGTACCTGTACTGTCTTTGAAATTTGTTTTGGCATCTATTTTTATATCATAAAAATCAGACTTTTCCAAATGAGCATAGTCAAAAACAAAACGTTTTTCAAAGGTTAAATGAGATAAATTAATTTGAAGTAAAAATCTGCTGGGATATAATTTTGCAAAGGATCATCTAATTTTTTTCCACTGACTTCATCTATAATTTTTTCTATTTCCTTATTACTATCTGGCTTAAGTGTTCTTGGGCAATATGATTCTTAGCCTCTTGACGTGCTTTATCGTCATGAGCAGATTCAGAATCTCTCGTTTATAGATAAAGGGCTTTCTCATAAAAAAAATATGAGTGTAAAATAGCGTATATTTGCGTTTATTTAACCATAATAATATATACAAACCTACACACTTACAAGATGCAAGGAACAACATTTTATCAACAAATACAAAATTGTTTAGGTATAAATTTAAGAGATAATAGAGGTAAGAATCTGGATTTTGCCTTTGTGCTATTTAGTTTAATTATACTATTAAAGATTTAAATTTATTAACTGTATCAGAGGTTTTATATTTAAACATTTAAGCCAAAAATATCATGCTAAAGACTATCTGTTTAGAGGTTAGGAAGAGAGATAGCCATTGATAAATGAGTGACTTTAAAAGCATTTTTAAGGTCAAGCGTTGGCACTTTGATTTATATAGAGATGCTCGTTTAAAAGAGGATTTAATTATGGACTAAAGAAAAGGCAGTAATCAAGATTTTATCTGCATTCAAAACCTTGGTAACTATTATTTTAAAAATGTAAATACTAAAAATATGCTTGCTCAGATTCAATTATTTTCAAGATAAGTTTTTTAAACTTTTACAATATTAGAAGCATAAATTTTTTACAAGAAAGTCCTTTCCTAAACAATTAAAACATGGTAATTAAATGCTTAATATTAAAAAACTGAGTTTTATAAAAAGTTTTGTTGTGCATTTAGATAATTCACTAAGTTTAAGACCTTTTTATAAAAAATAAGATATTCCCGATTATACACTTTTTTACAATATAGAGTCTAATGAAAAGCAAAATTATAAAAGATATTCAGCTTGTTGAAATAAATTCAGAAATTGGAGCAGGAACCAGAGGGGCTAGCCTGGGTCCTGAGGCAATAAAAATTGCCTCTATAAATTATCCTAGCACATATTTTTCAAAAAAACGAATACTCAAAGTAGAGGATAAAAATCATTTATTATTCAAAAATAGTAAACATCTTTATGCAAAGCATATAAAAGGAATTTTTAAAGTGCTAAAAAATTTGTCTGGTATTTTAAAAGAAGTTTTTCAAAATAATTATTTTCCTATTGTTTTAGCTGGTGATCATTCTACTGCTGCTGGTACTATTGCTGGTATCAAACGCGCTTTCCCGGATAAAAGACTTGGGACCATTTGGATTGATGCTCATCCTGATTTACATTCACCTTATACAACACCTTCGGGTAATGTACATGGTATGCCGTTGGCAATGGCACTTCAAGAAGATAATTTGATTCAAAAAAATAATGAGGTATCAGCAGAAACAATAGATTATTGGAATAAAATAAAAAATATTTCTAAAAATTCGCAAACTCTTGATTATCAGGATATAGTTTTCCTTGGGATTCGAGATATAAATGACGCTGAAAGCTATCTTATAAGTGAACATAATATTAAAAGTTTTACAGTCACAAATATTAGACAAAAAGGTATTGATAATATAGTTAAAAAAATAAATAATTATCTTGATAATTGTGATTTAATTTATATTTCTTTTGATGTCGATAGTATGGATTGTTCTTATATTTCTCATGGCACAGGAACACCTGTTCCTGTCGGATTTTCAGAATTAGAAGTCACTGAAATTCTCACTAAACTTTTGAAAAATGAGAAAACTTGTTGTTTTGAAATCACAGAAGTCAATCCAATATTAGATGAAAAAGGCAATTTAATGGCTGAAACAGCTTTCCGGATTCTTAACAAAGTAACAGAAGTTTTAAAAAATGTGAGACTAAACAAATAATATATTATGTTTTCATTCTATGTTTATTCACTTTTAAGTAGTTGTTAAACAAGTAATTATAAAGTTTAGAAAACACAAAAAAATAATGTATTGTACTAAAAATGGTAAAAAGAGAGACAAATAAGTTTGCTGAGGTATTTGGTAGTAAGTCGGTAATTATTAAAATAAGAATTTTATTAATTCTTATATAATATTCATAATCTTATCTAAATTTTTGATTCTATATGATTTAGGGAGTAAATCTGACTTTTAAATTTCTATCAAAAATTTAAAAATCAACTCATTAGACCCAATATAACTTTGAAAGATTTTTACTCTTATTATCTAGAACCATAAATTTAGATGATAATTATCAATAGTTTGGAAAATTTTTACAACATAGAATCTAAAGTGCTTTTAATTTATAATAAATTATAAATGAATTACTTCTCCATAAGCTTCTGCAGTGGCTTCCATAATAGCTTCTGACATGGTTGGGTGAGGATGGACAGTTTTCATAATTTCAGTACCTGTTGTTTCAAGTTTTCGTGCTGCTACAGCTTCGGCTACTAATTCTGTCACATTATCTCCGATAAAATGGGCCCCCAACCATTCGCCATATTTAGAATCAAAAATCACTTTTACAAAACCTTCTTTTTTACCTGATGCACTCGCTTTACCCGATGCACTAAATGGAAATTTACCGACTTTAATATCAAAACCTGCATCTTTAGCTTGCTTTTCTGTATAACCGACAGAGGCTATTTCGGGTTGGCAGTAGGTACAGCCGGGTATATTATTATAATCTAAAGCTTCAACTTTATGTCCTGCCATATTTTCTACGCAGAGTATGCCTTCTGCCGAAGCAACATGAGCTAAAGCTTGTCCTTGTACAATATCACCGATGGCATAGATAGAAGATACGTTGGTTTGGTAATACTGATTGACCAAAACCTTTCTTTTTTCGGTTTTGATACCCACTTTTTCTAAACCGATATTGTCAATATTGGTTTCAACACCTATGGCAGATAATAGAATGTCGGCTTTTATTTTTTGTTCTCCCGTTTTGGTTTTTAAAGTTGCTTCAATACCTGATACTGTAGTTTTGACACTTTCTACACTTGAACTAGTTAAGACTTTAATTTTTTTCTTTTTAAAAGAAGTTGTCAACTGTTTTGAAATATCTTCATCTTCATTAGGTACGATTCGATCTAAATATTCTACAATTGTAACTTCTGTACCAATACTATTATAAAAATAAGCAAACTCTACGCCTATAGCACCAGACCCCATAATAATCATAGATTGGGGTTGCTTTTCTAAATTCATAGCCTCCCTATACCCTATAATTTTTTTATGGTCTATGGTGATATGAGGTAATTCTTTAGCTCTTCCACCTGTAGCAAGAATAATATTTTTAGCTTCAAAATTATTTACTGAACCATTTAGAAAACTAACTTCTACAGAATTGGAACTGTTGAGTTTTCCGCGCCCCATTATCTTGGTTATTTTATTTTTTTTAAACAAAAATTCTATCCCTTTGCTCATACCTTCAGCAACTTTTCGGCTTCTTTGAATGACTTTTGAAAAATTTATTTTAGAATTGGTTATAGAAATTCCATAATCATTAGCATGTTGTATATAATCAAATACTTGTGCACTTTTCAATAAAGCTTTTGTAGGAATGCATCCCCAATTTAAACAGACACCACCTAAAGATTCTTGTTCTATTACAGCAACTTTCATTTTTAATTGAGATGCCCGAATTGCAGCAACATAACCTCCAGGACCAGAACCGACAACTATGAGATCAAATTTTTTATCCATAACTAAAGATCTATTTTTATTATTTAATGACAAACAACTAATTTCTTTTTGAAGATGAAAGATAAGTAAAATATTTATTTTTTGAAAAATATATTATAGGAAAGGTATATTTAAGCTATATCAGGAAGAATATAACAGAAATTAGTTGTCTCAAAATCATTTTTAATTATCATTGCAATTGTAAAAAACATGACTAATATGGAAGTTTAAATACTTGATAATTAGTATAATAATTCTAAACTTTTTTTTTAAACTAAAATAGACTATTTTTTGCATTAGATAAAAATATTAAATTATAAATCATTGAAAATAAAATATTTATAATTTTTAAGTTTTTTGGTTTACCAAATTAATTCCTAATTATTGATTTAGTTAAATTTTATTAATCACTACTTAATTGCAATCTAAATTTTTGACTTATGAATAAGAAGAGAGTCTTTATTTATATGGCTGTTGTGGCTTTTATAAGCGCTATATTTTCTTTGAGTGGTTATATTTTATTTTTCCATCAGGAACAAGAAACAATTATTTTGCCCTCTGAGAATCAAAAAGTGAGTTTTTCAAAATATGAAAATCAAGAAAGTGGTTTAAACTCGACCCCACCAAATTTTAGATATTCAGCTGAAAAAACAACCCCGACAGTTGTACATATTCGGAGTTACTATAAACAAAATTATCGAAATAGAAGGCAAAATCAGGGTTGGGAAGACCTTTTTCGATATTTCTATGATTTAGAAGAACCGCCTCAAGAAGAACCAGAAGAAGAACAATACGGCAATATAGGTTCTGGGTCTGGAGTCATTATCAGTACCGATGGCTATATTATTACCAACAATCATGTTATTGAAAATGCCGATAAAATTGAGGTTGTTCTATCGGATAAACGCAAGTTTGAAGCCCGAATTATTGGCACAGATATTTCTACAGATTTGGGACTTTTAAAAATAGAAGAAAAAAATTTAAACCCTATTGAATATGGAAATTCTGATGAATTACAAGTCGGAGATTGGGTACTGGCTGTAGGTAATCCTTTTAATTTAACTTCGACAGTAACAGCAGGTATAGTTAGTGCTAAAGGAAGAAATATCAATCTTTTAAGAGGTAAAAGTGGTTCTTATGCTATAGAATCATTTATTCAAACTGATGCTGCAGTAAATCCAGGAAATAGTGGAGGAGCTTTGGTAAACTTACAAGGTCAACTTATTGGCATTAATACTGCTATAGCCACCCAAACAGGTGCTTATTCAGGTTATTCTTTTGCTGTTCCAGCAAGTTTAGTCAAAAAGGTAATTGCTGATTTAAGAGAGTTTGGCACAGTACAACGTGGCTTATTGGGTGTATCTATTGCCAATATTAATGGAGATAATTATAAAGAGTTAGGCGTTAAAAAAATAGAAGGCGTTTATGTTCAAGATGTAAACCCAAATAGTGGTGCTGACGATTCAGGTATTAAGAAAGGAGATGTTATTTTATCTATTAACGGTAGAAAAGTAGGTACTGTAGCTGAACTTCAAGAATTAGTTGCTCGCAATAGACCGGGCGATAAAATCAAAGTTGCTATAAAAAGAAATGATAAAATTCAACTTATAGATGTGGTTTTAAAAAATAGAAGCAACTCACTAGCTTTAGTCAAAGCTAGTGAACGTTTATTTATTGATGTTTTGGGTGCTGAAGTAAGCCTTATAAACGATGAAGATAAGAAGAATCTTAATATTAAAAATGGAGTTAAAATTTTAAATATTAGACAAGGAAAATTTCGAAATTATGTTACTCAAGGTTTTATTATCACTCATATAGATAAGAAACAAGTTAGCAGTTTAGAAGTATTTAAACAAAACTTAGAATCTAAAAAAGGAAAAAGTATTTTAGTTGAAGGACTTTATCCTGATGGAACTAAAGCAATCTATGGGCTTGAATTATAATAACTTTAAAACTAATTAATAAGCCTATTTAATTTGATAAAATAGACTCTATATTGTAAAAATTTATAGCAATTAATTTATATTTTGTATATTTTTACTTTATGTAAAAAAGTAGAATATAGAGTCTAACCGATTAGGAATTGTTATGTATTAACTTTTTCTAAATCAAAAAGATCGGTTAAGGCATCAACAAAATTGTCGCTTTCTCCTCGTTTACAAGCTGATTTAATTTGAACAACAGGAAGTTTAACAATCTTGTTCATAATAGATTTAGTAATAATATCTATCGTCTGAACATTATCTTCTCCCTCTATTTTTAATTGTTTAATATGTCTTTTAATTTCATTTTGTCTTATCTCTTCTAAACATTTTTTAAACTTTTGGATAGCTGGTGTAAAACTCGTTTCTTCTATCCAATTATAAAAACCAGATAGATTCGTATTAATAATTTCTAATACTCTGGGAACTTCTTTTTTCCTATTATTTATAGTTTTTGAAATAACTGTCTTAAGAGTATCCAGATTATAAAGCTTAATGTGAGGGTAATAATTATTTAATTTTTTATCTATACTTCTGGGCAAAGAAAGATCAATCAAATATTTAGATTTAGTAGTCAGTAAAGCATTTGTATTATCTAAGGTAAAAAATGGGGTTTGGACAGATAAACTACTGATAATAATATCTGCTTTAGCAAATTCTTGCCATATATGATTAAAATCAACTACTTGAAAACCAAAAGGATCTGCTAAGGCAACGGCTTTTTCTTTTGTTCTATTGGTTAAAACAATATGAGCACTTTCTAAATAAGTTAGATTTTTAACAACATTTTTTCCTATTTCTCCCAAACCTACAACCAAAACCTTTAAATTCTGTGGTTGTACAGTCAATTTTTTAATAAGTTCTATAACGCTGTAAGCTATTGAAGAGGTACCACTTCTAAAATTTGTTTCATTACTAATAATCTTATTCGTATAAAAAATAAGGTGCATTAAGCGGTGCATTTGAGGGCTAAAAGATTGATGTTCGATACTGATTTGATAGGCTTTTTTAATTTGGTTAATAATTTGAATGTCACCTAAGACTTGTGATTCTAAACCCATAGCCATTTTAAATAAGTGTAAAACAGCTTTTTTGGTTTCTGTAATACATTCAAAATAAGGCATATAATTGTCATAATTTAATCCTTTGATTAACAAAAGGTATTTTATTATATCTTTTTCAATTTGACATTCAGAAGAATAGTAAATCTCAGTTCGATTACAAGTTGATAAGATAAAAATGTCGTTTAGATTGAAGAGTTCTTTAAGTTTATAAATGACCTCCGCCAATTCGGTTTCATAAATAACCAATTTTTCCCTAAGTAAAATATTCGCGTTTTTATGATTAAATGTGATCGCATGTAATAAAAATTTTCCCATAGCACAGAACAAATACAGACTTCAAATATTTAATTTAATGTTCAGCAAATATATTTTAATTATAAATTTTTTCCCTTATCTCAATCAACAAGTGTTTTACGTTTTTGTAACAAAGCTATTTTTATTTTCAAAATAATAGTTATTCTTCCCTTTGCTCTAAAATCCACTCAATCCAACTTAATATTGTAGAGGCGCGTCTCTGAAAAGTTTTTTCGGTACGAACCTTGTATAGATTTGATTCTTTCATAATAGAGACAATTTCCTGTTTATTAGGTGTGCTGTCTTTATTCAAATACAGAGTTAATGTTTTATTAAAAACTCTGTGAGATAAAATTGATTCAATAAACATAGCCTGTCTTTTAATTATTGAAACCTGAAATAGCTGTTTCCCTATTTTTGTTAATGAGTAAACAGTTTCTCCTTCTCTCTTATCGATTAATCCTAAATATATGCCTGCATTAGTATAATAGTCAGATTGCCTTTCAACAAAATCATAGTTATTAACAATGGCTTCTTTTTTGAGGCAACCATATTCATTTAATAATTCACACAAATTAATCACTCTTTCAAAAGAATCTGCTTGTGGAAAAGGAATATTGGGGTCTTCTGTAATTTTAACATTATTCAAGGTATTTTGAATAAACTCCATATTAATACAAAGAGAATCATCTTGTATTTGATACCTTTTATCTTTTATAAGTTCTAATGAATTGTAATGATTAGGTTCTTTAAATTCGTATTCTCTAAAATGAAAAATACCATTGCTGTATGTTAGAAATATCGTTTTTATCTTTTTGTTAATTTTATTTGACCATAGCCTGTAAGGATAATAAAGCTGTCGAATTAAAAAATCTTGAGAAATTGAATTTTTTGCTTCTATAATGCTTAAAAACTTTTCGCCTTCATAACCTCCATCTATTTCGATTTGAGCATTACTAACAGACATATTAAAATTAGGCGTGGAGCCATTAATATCAAAACTAAAAGAATCAGATTTCATACGTCCACTTACGGTTAATTTTAAGTGTTCATCTTCTACAAAATCTTGTGTAATGCCAGATATATAAGCGCAATTTAACGCAGCAGATTCACTTGTAATATCATTGTAATCAATAGATTCTAAATATGAAGGAAAATTGTATTTTGTTATATCACTATTAGATCCCTGTTCAAAATCTTTAAAAATATTAAATTTAGAAATCATGTAGCCACCTTTTGAAATAGGCAAAATAGCAAGGTCATTTTCAGAAAAAATATTTGGTAATTGAGATTTATAATCAATCTTGGCCATTAAACGAGGTTCTCTAAACTCTTTAATTTTTTTTGCTTCTATATTATAAAGATTGTGCTCTTCAATTTCTTCTAATATTTTATATTTTTCAAAAAGGCTTTCCCAAGCCTCATCATTTTTGGTCTTATTCATAATTACGAATTAATACTTCATCTACTTCGCCTCTTTTACTTCCATTAGCGTTAATACATCTGTTGGCTCTAACACTATTAATATCATAATTTTTGTATAGATTTTTGATGAAAGGCGTAGCAGAATTAGATAGTAAAAATTTAACTTTTTTCTTATTAAGAGTATCGCATAAATCTCTCAACCTAGTTTGGTCATGTTCATCAAATCCTCCTTTCATATAACCTGTAAAACTTGAACTTTGGGAGACAGGGTGATAGGGTGGATCGAAATAGACAAAATCTGAACTATTGGTTTTTGTAACAGCATCTTCAAAATCTCGATTTAGAATACAAATTTTATTCATATTAAAATATTTATTAACAGCTTTTAAAGTAATTTCATTGACAATATTTGGATTTTTATAGCTTCCAAAAGGGGAGTTAAATTCACCCGAATTATTCACTCTATACAGTCCATTGTAACAAGTTTTATTTAAGAATATAACCCGGGAAGCCTTTTTTAATGGGGACATTTTTTTGTAGTTATCTGTTCTGTCTAAAGCTCTTATTTCATAAAAATAATCTAATTCATTTTTATGCTGTTTTAAATCAGCTATTAATTCTTCAAGATTTGTTTTTATTATTTTATAAACGTTAATCAGTTCTTGATTAAAATCGTTTATAATTGCTTTTTGAGGTTGTAAATGAAATAATAAAGCACCTGCACCTACAAAGGGTTCATAGTAATCACCATATTTTTTGGGTAGTAAACTATTAATTTTTGAAAGGAGTTGTCTTTTGCCACCAACCCACTTTAGAAAAGGAGAAGCCAATTTAATCTTCTTCATCTTGTAAAGATACTACAGATTTATCAAAATATAATTAACAAGTTTCATAGTATTCTTTAATTTTGCCAATAGTCATTATGTCTACAATTCTACTTCAGAATTTGTCAAAAAATATCTTACAAATATAATTCAATATATGTCTAACAAGTTATATTTTATCACAAGTTATTAAATATTTAATTTTTATGAAAAAGATTAAAATAGGATTCTGGGGCCTTATTCTATCATGCTTTACCTTATTTAACATGCAAGGACAAGATATTCAAAATATTGATTATCAAATACTTTTAAAAAACCTATTAGAACATTCAGTACCCATATTAGATATAAAAAAAGCGGTTGAACTTCAAAAAAGTCAAACTGTTTATTTCTTAGATGCCCGTGAAAAACGAGAGTATGCTATTAGTCATATTAGGCATGCTGTTTGGGTAGGTTATAAAACATTTAAGTTAGACCACCTTGATTCTATAGCTAAAGAGGATAAGCTAATTGTTTATTGTTCAGTAGGTTATAGAAGTGAAAAAATTACAAAGCGACTTCAAGATATGGGTTTTAAAGATGTCTCTAACTTATATGGAGGTATTTTTGAATGGGTTAATCAAGGACAAGAAATTGTTGATGATTCTGGACATCCAACCACTAAAATTCATGCTTATGATAAACACTGGGGAAAATGGGTTGAAAAAGGGGAAAAAATATATTGGTGATTAGGTTTGTGTAGTAATACTAGACTTGAATTAATTCAAGTCTAGTACTATAAAATTCAAAAAGATAAAGAGGATTGATATAAATATTTCTTTAACACATTTGCTAGTGTTAGTAACTTTATTTAATATTGCCTTCTATGAAACTTTCGATCTCTGGGCTAAAAGTTGATTTTTACATACTTTAAAAATATAATTTTTAACCTTTTTTAACCAAAATATTTACCAACTTTTTATTATCAATAAATTAAACAATTTATTGATTTAAATACCTTATAACCAATTTATTATAAAATTTACTGAGTTATTAAGAAAATAGTCATTTATTTATTACTAAAAAAAGATAATTATGTATTCTACTGAACTTATTGATCCTATAAAAGAAGAACTTACTAAAAATGGTTTTACTCATTTAACTACTCCTACTAAAGTCGAGGAGACTCTAAATGATAGTAAAGATAGCTTACTTCTTTTGATTAATTCGGTATGTGGGTGTGCAGCAGGAAGTGCTAGACCTGCTCTATATGCTGCTATTAAACATGTGGAAGTACCACCTAAAATGTTAGTAACCGTTTTTGCTGGTGTTGACAAGGAAGCAACTGACAAAGCTCGTGAATATATGAAACCATATCCTGCTTCTTCTCCCTCTATAGCCTTATTTAAAGAAGGTGAATTGGTACATTTTATAGAACGTCAATATATTGAAAACAATACCCCCCAATATTTAGCTGAACATTTAGTAGCTATTTTTAAAGAACATTGTTAGATAACTGTTTTTTATCTCAGAAATATTGATTTTCAATACCGAAGAATTAAATTCTTAAAGATTCTTTTTCCAAGTAAAGCAACTATATCAGGTTTTAGAATAAATTTTCAAATATTATTATTTTAAGATAGTATTGATGGTTATTTTTAAACAGGGGACAACTTCTGATTTAAACCAGTCATTTTTTTTCATCCAAATATTATTTCTGGGTGAAGGATGAGGCAAAGCAAAATATTTTGGAAGGTAAGTTTTATAATTTTTAACCGTTTCAGTCAAATTCTTTTTTGATTTATTTTTTAAATAATAGTCTTGAGCATATTTTCCAACGAGTAATATTAATTTTACTTGAGTTAAATAATTGAATAATTGTTTATGCCATAAAGGAGCACATTCTTTTCGAGGAGGTAAATCTCCTGTTTTCCCTTTTCCTGGATAACAAAATCCCATAGGCATAATACCAATTTTTTTATTGTTATAAAATACTTTTTCTTTTATACCCATCCAATTTCTCAAATTATCTCCACTTTTATCGTTCCATGGAATTCCTGTTTTATGTACAAGAAGACCTGGTGCTTGTCCAATGATAACAATTTGACAAGCTGGATGTACAGAAATTACAGGTTTTACTCCATGAGATAAATAAGCTGCACATACAGTACATTTTGATATTTGATCGATTAGTTCATTCATTAGTTATTTATTAAATTTTTCTATTTTTAAATTTAAAAATGCTATTTAGCTTTCTCTGCTGTTCTTAAAGTCGATAATTCTTCTGTATTTGATTAGTCATATCATAAACTTATATATATAAAACTGATTATTGAAAAAAATACTTTCGCAAACCTAAATTAATTGAGTATATTCAAATATTTAAAGTGTTTAGGAGTATTCTTAAAAGTTAAATTGACTTAATGTTAGTAAAATTATTAAGAATTTAATTATCAACTGTTGGTAAAATGAGATTGTTGTTTAAAAAAATAAACAATCTAACATTTAGCTTTTCTAATAATTATGCATTAACAATTTATAGATTATGAAAAAATATATTCTTTTATTTTCTTTTTTCTTTCTTTTTCTTTCTGCTTGTGAAAATAACCAATCTACACGTTCAGACAGTTTACCTAGAAGCTTAGGCGATAATAAAGAAATTGTTGTCATTATAGATTCACTGCTATGGAAAGGACAAGTCGGAAGAGCTTTACGCAATAGTTTTTCTGAAGAATTAATCACACCTCAACCTGAACCGCTTTTTCATTTATTACATGTAGAACCTGAAAATTTTAATCATATTTTGAAAAAACATCATAATCTGATTTTTGTAACAACTTTAGATTTGAAAAGTCATAGTAATAATTTGATTCAAAGATGGTTATCTGAAGAAAATATTGAAGATATTAAAAATGATACAAGTCTATATTTATACCAAAAAAAGAATTTATATGCTAAAAATCAAACTGGCTTATTTCTTTTTTCGAATACTACTGAACAACTGGTTAAAAAAATAAATGAAAATAAACAAAAATTAACTCATATTTTCAACCAAAAAGAGATTGCTCGTCTACATAAAAGTCTTTATGCCGTAAAAGAGCAAAAGATTTTAGCCCAAAACCTTTTTGATAAACATAACTATACTATTCAAATTCCAAATGGTTATGAACTGGTTAAAGATAAAATACAAGATAAAAATGGATTTACATGGTTGCGGTTTTCGGAACAAAAATTTGATAAACATTTAATTATAGCATATAAACCTTATGTTAATGAAAAACAAACTGATTTTCAAAAAATTATAGCTTGGCGGGATGAAATAGCAAAAACCTATCTTTTTGGTGATCCAAATAATTTAAATTCTTTTATACTTACCGAAACCATAGAGCCTCCTCAATTTAGTAAAGTTCAATTCAAAAAGCACTATGCTGTTAAAATACAAGGGCTTTGGCGAACAAATAATATTTCAGCAGGTGGTCCTTTTATTAGTTATTTATTAGTTGATAATGCTAAAGGTGTACTTTACTATGTGGAAGGTTTTGTGCTGGCACCTGGTCAAGAAAAAAGAGATTTATTAAGAGAACTAGAAGCTATTATTTTATCTTTTGGTTTTAATTAAAAATAATTTTGATAAAGTTGAAAAGCTGAAAACCTAATAAAAGGCAACAACTAGTTTATTGAAATCTACCAGTAAATTTTGTAATAAATCGTACCTTTGAAGTATGAAAATATATCAAAGTATAGCCTAAAAACATATTAATTTGGTGGAATTTTTTCTCAATTTTACATTTATAATACTTCATTTTCAACTTTTTGAATTAAAAACTTATATCAAACTTGCATTAAATTTAACAGACTGTTAAAAAGTTTGAATTTAAAAAACGTGTTATTATTGGTTTTGTATTAAATCGTTCACTTTACTAACCTATTATGTATAAAGATATTATCTCTTATAAATTAGCTGCTGGTATTTCCCAAAAACATTTATTAAATATAGCTGCTAAGATTTCAAAAATTTGGATGAGTCATCAAAAGGGTTTTATAAAATGGGAAATTCACAAAAACAATGAGGGGCATTATACCGATATAGTATATTGGAAATCAGAACAAGACAAAAAAAAGTCAGAATCAAACATGATTAATAGTCCAAATGCAAATGACTGGTTTGCTTGTTATGATAAAAATTCTATCACAAGCCAAAAATTATCTGAAATTGGCAAATTTAATGCTTAATGAGTCATATTGCTTGAAAAAGGAGCTTTAAGTAATTTAACGTTATTGAAATGAGTATAGAAGACATTAAATTTGATTGTAAGCATTTTAAAGGTTACATGCCTTGTATGCCAAATAAAAAATACGGTGCTGAATGTTTAAATTGTACTTATTATACAAAAATAAGTAAGCGAATTTTGATTATAAAATTAGGAGCCATTGGCGATGTTATCAGAACAACTCCACTGGTGGTACGTTATAAACAAATTTATCCTAATGCTCACATCACTTGGATTACTCATTTTCCAAATGTTTTACCCGATGAATCTATAGATAAAATTCTAAAACTTGATGCAGTTTCTATTTTTACAGCAACTAATCAGGTTTTTGATTTGGCTATTAATTTAGATAAAGATGACGAAGCCTGTTTACTTCTCAAAAAAGTACAAGCAAAAATAAAATATGGTTTTATTTATAAAGATAATCATATTGCTCTTGCTAGCCCAAAAGCAAAAGAAAAACTCCTAACAGGACTTTTTGATAGTATTTCTAAATTGAATACTAAAAGTTATTTAGAAGAAATATTTGAAATATGTCATTTAAAATTCAATTATGAAGAGTATCTTATCAAAACCAATGAAACCTTAAGTCAAAAATGGCAGGTAAATATTGCTCGAAAAAGTAAAGGTAAAAAAGTTATTGGATTGAATACAGGCTGTGGACTACGTTGGAAAACTCGTCTTCTACCAAAAATATATTGGATAGAACTCATCGAAAAACTTCAAGCCGAAGGGTATTGCTGTTTACTTTTAGGAGGTGCTCAGGAAGATGCTCAAAATAAAATTTATGCTCAAAAAACACAAGCCCTTTATATGGGCCATTTTTCTCTTGAAGAATTTATTTCTCTCGTCAAATCCTGTCAAGTTATTGTAAGTCAAGTTTCTTTAACGATGCATATTACCATAGCTTTGAAAAAACAACTACTTTTATTCAATAATATCTTCAATCCACACGAATTTGAACTTTATAACCGAGGAATTATCGTAGAACCCAGCTCAGGCTGTGATTGTTTTTATGGAAATATCTGCAAAAGAGAAAAAAGCTGTATGTATGATATTGTCATAGACAAAGTAGTACAATATATTAAAGAATTAGCCAATAAATAATTATAAATGAGAATGAATATTTATTGCTACTATGGCAATTGGGTGTTTATCAAAATTCTACTGAAATTTAATATTTTTACGTAATTACCATATTTTATCGACCGAATGATAAGACTTACTTTTTTATTTCTTTATATTTTCTTTTTGGCTTATCCTGTAAGAACTCAAATTTTGAATGTAGAAAAAGAACGAAAAACTTTGAATGATACTACAACAAAATGGATAGGAAATATGAATTTTGGTTTCAATCTTCAAAAACGTGAAAATCCTGTCTTGACTTTCTCCAATGTTAACAATTTAGCTTATATCAGTAAGAAACATCTTTACCTTTTTATCAATGATATAAATTTTACCCAAGTATCAAATAATTCTGTAGTTAGCAATGGTTATGCCCATGTTCGAATCAATTTTTGGAATAGAAATAAAGTATCTACTGAATTTTTTGCACAAGCCCAATACGATCAAATAAGAGGTTTAAAACAACGCCTTTTAGCTGGAATTGTTGGAAGACTATTAGCTGTTAATACAGAACGTTCTCTTTTGGCAATTGGTTTTGGCAATATATATGAATATGAGGTCTGGAGTTTTGAAGGAGAAAATGCACAGACCCGATTATTTAAAAATTCTTCTTATCTTTCTTTAACCCATAATTTTAATCCTAATTTTTACATCAATTTAATTATTTACTATCAAGCACGGTGGGATTTATTTTTAAAACCTCGTATTATTGGAGACTTAAGTTGTAGTATAAAAATTAGTGATAAGGTTAATTTTTCAATAGCTTACTTTATTTGGAATGATTCTAAACCTGTAGTCAGTGTAGATAATTTGATTTATAGTTTGACAAGTGGTTTGAAAATAAATTTTTAAAAATTATGGTGAAGCTACTGAGAAAGTATTTCCTCTTTATTTTCAAAAAGGTTATAAAATAAGCCTGTTAGCATACATCGAATACCACCTCCGCCAATATATTCGATAATAGAAATATCAACTTTCAAAATATTGACCCTTTGCTGAATCATCTTTTTTTGTTCTTGATACAGACTTTTATAGGCAGTTTCAGACATGATTAAATCATGTTTCCCAGAACGACTTTTAAGTTCTATAACATTACCTAAAAAAGATTGAACTTGTTTTAGACTAATGGGTATGAGATGTTTATTTGTTTTTTTTACCCAGTTTAAAAAATCATCTATATATTTATTATCAATACTTTCTGTACAAGCAAGTATATAATCTCTCCCAATCCCCATCATAACATTGGTATGATAAATGGGTTGTTTATTTAAATCATAAGCCTTAAAAATACAAAGTTGGTAATCAATTATTTTGGCATATTCGTTTAATAATTCTTCATCTGTTCTAGGAGATAAACAAGCATAAATAAGATGGTTTTGATAATCTAAAACCATACTTCCTGTGCCTTCTAAATATTTTTTTTTATTTTCATGAAAAGATAAATCTATAATCTCTGAAACAAAAAGTTTTTGTTTCAAATTAGTTACAATATCCATTCTACGTTCTAAGCGTCTATTAGGGGCAAACATAGGGTAAAGAATAATTTTTCCATCTGGATGACAACTAATCCAGTTATTTGGAAAGATAGCATCTGGCTTGATAGGTAAATTAGTATCATCAAATACAAAAAAAGGTATATCGTTTTTTTCTAACAACTTAATGACACTTTCAAAAGCTTTTAAAGCATTTTGATTAAGTTTTTCAGCAGATAAAGTTGATATATTTTGGAAAGAATTATTTTTTTGAGTTTGACTGTTAAAACCAAAGTTTTTAGGTTTGATTAAAAAAACAGCAGAAGGTGTATTACAATCGTTCGATATATATTTATTATTCATTTATAACCAATATTTTAACTTTTGTAATTGAGCATTAATTTATCGTTCTATTTTTTTATAAATTTTTCACAAGTTTATTATTTAATATACTTTTTTTTGCTGTTTCTAATTCATATAAAAGATCTTTAATTCGTTGATCTAATTCTGTTTTAAAATCTTCTAAAACAGGATTAGACGGTTCTTTCGCAAAGTCTAAAGCATTTAAGATTTGTTCGACAGTAATTTTATTCCCGTTTAAGGCAGGTAAAAATAAAAATTCCCCTTCCTCTTTAGTTTTAATTAGAATTTTATTTTTTAATAATATTTTTATAACATCTTCTATTGATTTTCTGGGTAAATCTAAATAAGTAGCTAAATCTTGATAGCTTGTAGTAGTATCTTCATTATCAAAACGTTTTATAATAAAGTTAGTAAGGGACAAAGCTATTAAAGTTCTTTGGTATTTATTAAAATTGACTTTAAGATATTCTGAACGGTATTCTTCTGTATTTTGACTGCTATAAACTAAAGTTGCACCATATAATATAATATACCAACTAATTTGTAACCATAATAGAAATAAAGGAAAAACAGCAAAACTGCCATAAATAGTATTATAATTACTTACAGAGGTTTGGATTTTAATATAAATATCTTCAATAATTATATAGACAAAACCGGTAATGAAACCGCCAATTAGAGCATATTTTGGTTTTACAGATATATTAGGCATGATCGTATAAACCAAAGCTAACATGAGTGAAAAAAGTAAATAGCGGACCCCATCCAAAATGCTAAAACTAAAAGGTAACACGTCTGTTACAGCTGTAATAGATGCAAAATTAATGAGATATTTAATAACAATAATAAAAATATCACTTGAAAAAGCAATAAGTATGGGTGCTATTGTCATAATGCTTAGGTAGTCGGTAATAATACGAATAATACTTCGTGATTTTTTCACTTCCCATACTTTATTAAAAGCCATTTCTATGTAATAAAGCAAACGCATAGTCGTAAAAATTAAAACAATAAAACCAATACCTGCTACTACCCCCCCTTTTGCAGATGATAATAAGGTTTCAGAAAAATGAATAATATTATCTACTATTTCTTGATAATCTTTAAAACTCTTATAAACTTGTTTTTTTAAAGTTTTCTCTAGACCAAAGTTTTTAGCAATTCCAAAAAATAATGCTACAAGAGGTACTATAGAAAAAAGAGTTATTAAAGTCAAAGAACTGGCTTGTAAGCCACATTTTTTATAATTATATTGCCGAATGGATAATATAATAATACGTAAAACTTTATATATGATACGTTTAGTGAACGAAAAGTGTTTTATGTGTTCAAACCAAATACCATGTAAGAGAAAATTTTTTATTTTAGAAAAATTCATCTTTTTAAAATCATATATCATTTTTTTATTTTTGTTAAATAATATTTTAGTGTGAAAACAGTATTAATTAGTGGTGGAATAGGTTTTATAGGTTCTCATACAGTTGTTGAACTTTTGCTATTTGGCTATAAGGTAATCGTTGTAGATGATTTATCAAATTCAAATTTAAAAATTTCAGAAGGTATAAAAAAAATTACCAAGAGAACCTTTGTCTTTCATAAAATAAATATTTGTGATCTAAAACAGCTTGAAAAAGAAATTTTTTCTAAATACCCAATTGATGGAATTATTCATTTTGCCGCTAAAAAAGCTGTTGGAGAATCAACTCAAAAACCTTTGCTTTATTATTCTAATAATCTCAATGGTTTACTTAATTTACTAACGTTATCTAAAAAATATAAGATCAACAATTTTGTATTTTCTTCTTCTTGCACTGTATACGGTCAGCCTGATACATTACCGATTAAAGAAGATGCTATTTTTCAAAAAGCCAAATCGCCTTATGGAAATACAAAACAAATTTGTGAAGAAATATTAGAAGATTTTACCAATAGTAATAAGAATTTTAAAAATATTTCTTTACGTTATTTTAATCCAATAGGCGCTCACCCAACGGCACTAATAGGCGAATTACCTTTAGAAAAACCTAATAACTTAATCCCTTATTTAACGCAGACAGCCATTGGTTGGCGCGAAAAGTTATATATTTTTGGTGGTGATTATAACACAGTAGATGGCACAGCTATTCGAGATTATATTCATGTTGTTGACTTAGCTAAAGCCCATATTATCGCCTTAGAAAGACTCTTACTTTTTAAACATCTTAAAAATTATGAATATTTTAATCTTGGCACAGGAAAAGGCTATAGTGTTTTAGAAATCATCAAAAATTTTGAAGCAATTAGCACTATTAAAGTTAATTATGAAATCATAGAACGTAGGTCAGGGGATATAGAAAAAATATTTAGCGATACAACTTTATCAAAAAAAATATTAGGCTGGAAAACAAAATATGATTTAAATACAATGTTAAAATCAGCTTGGAATTGGCAAAAATATTTGGATAAACAAGGCTGGAATTATAAAAAAGTTACAAATCACAAATAATTACGAATTCGTTTGACAAGCATATGCTAACCCGTTTCATTATTTCTTTTCTGTAACACCACCAATAATTTTAAGAAATAAATATAACCCCTCATTTCTTAACTTTTGCGCGCCCCGAGCTAGAAACACTTAAAATGATTCCTGTTGTGATACCCATAGAAAGTAAACTGCTACCCCCCATACTCAAAAAAGGTAAAGTCAGTCCAGTGATAGGTACTAATCCCACCGTAACGCACATGTGAAGTAGAGCCTGTAAAGTGATTAAAAGTCCTAAACCAATGATTAGCAATTGAGCAAAAGCACCTTTTAAATAAGCACTGATATAGATAATTCTAAAAAAGAAAAATAAATAAATAGTCATTATAACAAGACTACCTAATAAACCATATTCTTCTACAATTATCGAAAAAGTAAAATCGGAATATGAATTGGGCAAAAAGTTTTTTTGAGTACTTTTGCCAACTCCTTTTCCCAAAATACCTCCTGAAATGATAGCGACATAAGATTGCTGGGTTTGGTAAGGTACTTCTTTTTCTTGCCAGTATTGTTTCCAGCGATTAGAAACTGTTCCGCTTCGTTCACCTATCTGAAAAGAAAAATAACCTACTCCAACAGCTATGGTTAGTAATAATAAAATTTTAGTCAAGGGCGTACGACCTATATAAATCAAAAATAAACTAATAAGAAAAAGTAAAAGTCCACTAGACCAGTCGCTCAATGTTATTAATCCACAAATGCTACTAGACCAAAATAAAATAGGTGTGAAACTTAAGGTTTTTTTTTGTCTTCTAGCCAACATACCCGACAAACCGATAACTAGCATAAGTTTAGCAATATCAGAAGATTGAAACGTATAGTTGAGAATAGGAATATTGAGCCATCGGGTAGCTTCGTTATAGCTTGTTCCAAAAAACCACGTAATCAATAAAAGTGGCAGGCATAAAAGAAGTCCGTATTGGGCGAATTTAAAAAAAAGTTTATAGGGTAATAAATGAATAATCCAAGCAAAAACCAAGGCTACAAAAGATAAAAAAGCATGTTTGAGGAAGAAAAAAGTGGTGGTTTTGTTAGAAAAATGATAAACCAAGCTACTGCTGGCACTATAAACAACAACTAAACTTGTTATTGTTAGTCCCAGAAGTATTCCCCATATATATTTGTCACCTTTAAGATATTTTTCTAACCACACAGCTGTTAATTATTAAAAGCGATTTCTTGATTTTGAATATGAATTGTATTCTCTATTTTTATTACTCACCCCAAAATAATTGCGGTATAAAAATGGAATATGGTAATTGATGTAGTTACGGTCTGTTCTTACAACTTGTTTAAATATTCCATTGGAAACCAACAAGTTTACAAGACGTTCTACATTCATATCTTCCATTTCCTCTTGACCTTTATACTCTTCAAGAATCTTTTTTATTAATTCATAAAACTCTTTTTTTCTGAAACTTGGAATCTTATATTTTAAGAGTCCAACCTCATTAATATATTTATGAACTTTTAAAAGCGCTTTATTACCTTCTTCATAAGCTAAATCTTCAAAATATCTTTCAGCTGCATATTTACGAACTTGAAAATCGGCGTAAAAATGGGAATTAAGAATGGCATTTCGATCATCTCTATATCTTTCTTTTTTTCTATTTTCAAAATAAACCTCTATAGCTTTTTCTATTAAAAATAAAAAAATACGGATGCTGAGGTGGTTATTGGCATCTACCAAACTCGTATAAAACCAATCGTAACTGTCTGCAAAATTACGGGTATCTTTAGAGTTCCAGTTTGCGCTTTTACCAAAAAAAGTATTTACCAAGGGTTTTAAATACTTCTCCTCAAGTGGAATTTGGTTGTATTGGCTATTAGAGAGAAGATTTTTGATAAAATCTAAACTATCATTACCATAATTATTAAAAGCATAATGAAGAAGTAAGAAATCTTTTTTACTGCATGCAAAGACTATTTTAAAAAAATAGGCAAAAAGTTCTTTTTTCTGCCATTCTATGTTAATTGTTCTATACCGTAAGATTTGACTATTGGTTAAACTGGTTAGGTTTTCAAATAAATCAAAACGAACAAAAATTTTAGGAAGTAGACGTTTAAAAGGGTTGCTTCGCCAAAATTCGATTAAAGGCGTAATACCCATAGACCATTCATGAGGCTTGACTATAGAGTCAAGATGGTCGAAAAGAAGAATAAGGTATTTATCTTGTTTTTCTAGCTCATTGTTCAATTTTTCTAAATCTTTCCATAATTTAGAATACTTGTCTTCGTCTTTTATATAATTTTTAAAACGTTGAATAGTTGTATCAGTATTTTTAATTTCTTGAACGTCTTCAAAAGGTTTATAGTCTATTTTTAAGTTGGTGTCTAAAAAAATAGAATTCCATACAAAGACCATCCAGAAGCGTTGAAAATATAAATCCGTATCTTCATTTTCTTTAATTCCTCTAAGTCCAAATTGAGAAATTTCTATGTATTTATTAGTGCTTTCTTGATCTTTTTCGTCTCTACTTGATATAAGGTTGGTGAACAAATAATTATCTTTGGTTACGCCGCTGTATTCTTGAAGCTGTTTTATAATTTCTTTGTTTTTAAAAGATTGATAAATAAAGGTTTTTCCTGTCCCTTTGCTGCCTTTAATTAAAAATTTATCCCTATTGAACATATCTTTCATACAATGACGAAAATAAAAATGTTCCAATTCAGGATCATTTAATTCTGCATACGGTTTTAGTTCATCTTTAAGTTTTTCAAGAATATTTTGAACTAGTTGAAATTTGTCAACTTTATCTTTATTTTCTTTTAAGTAATTTATTATTTCTTTTGTACTCTCCTTATTTTGCTTTGAGCTCTCTTCCGTTTCTTTAGAGCTATCAGGTCTCTTTATTTCAATAGAACTATAAAGGTCATTGAAAAAATCTTTAAAGAAAATATCTTTGTCAATTAAATCTACCCAATTGCTGTCATAATCTTGGTCTTTACCTTGTTCTTTGTGGGCAAAGTCAGTTCCTAATTTTTCCAAAGTCGAATGCCTTTCGACATAATATTTTTTGAAATAGAGTTTCTCTATTTGTTCACCATCCTCATCTTCTTGATAAAATTTTTCTTCATGATCAATATAGTTATCGACTTGTTTTTTAAAGTTATTAAAGTAAGCTACATCTGGCACTATGGAATTAACCAAGAAAATGTTCTTGGTGCTTTCAGTATTTCCAAATATATCTAAAAACTGTTCTAAGCCAATTCTATTTTGGATGTTATTGCCAAAAAAACCGATAAGGACTTTGGAAATATTAGATAAAATGGTAAATATATCGTTGAGACCTGTTCGCGAATCGATTAAAATAATATCGGGTTTCAATTGATCATTGATTTCGGAAATAAAATCTTGAAACTGGCGGGTCAAATACTTTACCGAAGCAATGTCCAAACGAGCTAAACCTTCTAAATAATGTTGTCGGTGGGTTCGTTCGGTGTCATCTGCTGATGCGTTGCTTAAATTTCCGGCGGGAATAACATAAATATCGCCTTCCCCAGAATAATCCTGCCCTACCTTTAAACTGTAATCATCTATATTTAGTTTTTTATTATCACCCAAAAACTGCTTATCCAAAAGATATTCTAAGACACCGTTTATCTTTGCTAATCTTTCCGTATTCATATCAAAATAATTTGTAAAACCGGGGGCTTCAAAATCGCAATCCAAAATGACCACTTTTTTCTTTTTTACCCTGGCGCAAAAAGTGGCAAACGAAACAAGCGTTGTCGTCCTACCGATGCCGCCTTTATAGCTGTAAAAAGTGGTGACGGTGGGTAAGGTTTCGTCTTTTTCATCTGAAGATTGGGCTTCTTCGGTCTGATTTTCTTCATCGTCTTTTGTGTATATGCCCAAGCGTCGTTTTAAGCCAAAATCTATTTTGGTCTCTTTATTCTTATCAAAAACATGAGGTATATCCCATTCATCTTCATCAATTTCATTAATAATTAAGTCATATCCTAATGGTTGAAATTTTTCCTCCAACTTCCTTTTGATAATTTTTCTTTTTCTAACAATTAAATCAATATCTATAGCCATATTGATTCTGAAATAAACTCTAAAATCAATAAGTACGTCAGGGCTTTCATTTTCTAAAAAAGATTTTATTTCATGAATAGAATCAATAATTTTTAACATAATTTTTTAATTTTAAAGACCTATATTGTCTAATTTGGTAAATATTTCCTCTGCTAAATCTAAAAATTTAAAAACATCTTGGGTTTTCAATATTTTGCTTTTAGTTTGGTACCTATAATTAACATCCCATTCTTCAAACAATGTTTTAACATCATTTCCTATTTTTGAACCTATTCCTCTGATATTTTTAGCTTTTTCAGGTAGTAACGTTGAAACAAATTCGGCATTTTTTTGAAATTTATGACCTGGTCTGTATAAGTAACACTCTGCAAATTTGTCTATTTGAGGTCTTTTAGCCTCATCTTTATAATGATATGAGAAACTCGCTTTATGATTATAGTTGTGCCAACTTCTCAGCAATTTACAATCCCTATTCCCATTTTCGTCTATCAAATTATTATCTCTTGCAATCCTTTCAAAATCAATAAATTTTAAGATAGCAAAGTTAAGACTACACTCAATAATATAGCCGCAAAGATAATAAAGATTGAAAAGAAGATGTTGTCTTTGGTCTTCCGACAAATCTTCTTTTGCAAGATTTTTTTTAAAAGTTTTGCAAGTGTATAAATGCCTTTTACTCGCTTTTTTATATTCTTTATAATCCATGAATTTAGGTTATTAAGATTTGATTTTCAAGGCAAAAGTATTTAAAAATTTAGATTTAAAACTAACAATATCAAAAAATTAAAACTTATTTATTCATCAATCCAAAATATCCAGACCTTGTAAAATAGAGTATTCCATCATATTTAGCTAAAAAAAGGCTCACTCCCGAATCCATATCTACACCTATTTTGTGGCTTTTATTGGATTCTTTGGATTTTTCTTCTATAAATAAGAAATCCATACCAATATCTTGAATAGCATTGTATTTTGGATAAATTCGTTTTTTTAGACTTGGCGAATACCAGCCAACTTTTCCATTTTGATAAAAATAATAATTGTTTGAAGGTGTAATTTCTATATAATCGTACTTTAAAGGTAGGATAAAATCATTATTTTTTAAAGCTAAAAGCCCATAAAGTCCACCTTTTTTAACGATTGCCATACCTTTTTTAACTGCTCCAACATATTGGTAAAGAGGTTGAATACTAATTTTTTCATTTTTATTTAAATATCCCCAGCCAGCTCTAAATTTGAAAGGAACATAACCTTCACTAATTTGTTTTACGCTATCATACCGATTTGATATGCGCCAACGCCCTAAATAATCTATAAGCCCCCAAAAACCGTCTTTTGCTTGTGCTGGAATATATTTTTCAGATGGACTGTTTTTGAAATAAACACCTTCATAATAAGGTGGAGGTAAAACTTTGGAATCCATGTCCATATATGTTGTTTTTCTCTTATGATTAATTTCCAAAAGACCACCTTTAAGCGCATTTGCCAAAGAATCATATAGAATAGGAATACCTAAAAATCCTTCAGCATCAACTAAGCCTTGTTTACCTTTATGTTTTAATTTTAAAAAACCATTATCTAAAATCTCAAATTTTGCCTTACTTCTGTAATATTCAAAGCCATTTTTATTATATGTTCCCCATTCATTATCTTCAAAATAAAGCATATAATTATCATTTATAATAAGAAGACTATCGTAAAAAAAGGAAATAATTTTTTCATTTTTTTGGTTCAAAATACCCCAATAATTTTCTTTTTTTGCAACAATCCAGTCATATTGAATAGGTGATAAATAATTGTATTTTGAGGGGATAATCCAATTTTTTAAGCGGTCTATATAGCCATATTTGCCTTTGACTTTTACCAAAAATAAGCTAGTATTTGTCCAAATAATATCATAGTTTGAAAGGATAAATCTTCTTTTCTTTAAGTCAAAAACTCTGTTTTTCAAAGTATTCGTTTTCTTTTCCTGAAGCCACAACAAAGCAAAACCTAATGAATCGATTTTTAAATATTTAGGATCTAATATTTCCATTCCGTCAGAATCAATAAGTCCCCAAAGACCCGCTTTTTTCACTCCAATATAATCATTTGATAAAATTTTTAGACTATCGTATTTGCCTATGGCGAAAATATCAGCGGTCTGCGTATTAAAAATAGCTAAACTATCATTGAGTTTTAAGGCAAAAACATGTTTAGCCAATTCCCAAAGCGAATCGGCATAAACCTCATTAATATACGTTTTTAATTTTGAGTAAAAGGTATATTTAGGATAGGCTATTAATGATGAATCTTTTAATTTATAGCGCTTATCGTTTATTTTTTTCCCTTCAAAATCAATTAATTCATAAAAATAATCTCGACGAATCAAAAATCGAAGGTCTGAAAGTTGTTTTGAAGGTAAATAATCATATAAAATAGGAGCCATAGTCAAATTTTGGACTATAGGTTTGGAATAGTTGCAATTAAATAGTTGCCAAGTCTTTACATCTGTTTGAATAGCATAGAAATGTTTGAATAAAGATTTAATCCGCAAACTGGGTTTAGATAGAATAGCTTGTCCATTTAAAGAATATAACTGCCAGTAATCCTGTCCATTTTTTTTACCAAGCAGCAGAGCATTTAAGGTATCTATAAAAATATCTTGGTACTCGGGAGCCATAATAATTTTACCTTTATAGGAAATAATACCCCAGTTTTTATTTTTTTGGAATCGTGTTATACCTTTAAAAAAACCACTCTTAACAATTGTCTGGTCAAAACCCAAACTATCAAAGCGGTTTTTTTTTGAAGGATTACCTTTAAAATTAATAAAAGTGTAAAAACTATTTATTTTTACAATGGCTTTTTGAAGTGGTAAAGAAAAAGGTAAAGCCACTTCATATTGAGGTTTTATAAAAATACTTTTATCTTTATTTTTATAACCATAAAGCTGATTAGTAGAATCTTGGAAAGGTATTTGAGCATAAACAGAAGGGAGAAAAATAAAAAATAAAAGGCACTTAATACCAGAGCAATAGTCTATAATTTGCATTAAATATTAGGTAGGGTTACACAAGTAATGATAAAATTAAGAAAATATCTAAAATTAGGTTATTTTGCAAGTTAAAAATTTTCAGACTAAAGGTAAAATAGTTTTAAAAAAATGACTTGGATTCCTTTTAGGCAAACGCAATAAATACTCTTGCCTAAAAGCAAAATAATACTAAAGTTTTATAAACAATTTGTTAAAATGATTAATAATAAAACAGTTTACTTAATTCGACATGGCCAAACCGATTTTAACTTAAAAGGAATTGTTCAAGGACGAGGTGTTAATTCTAGCTTAAATGCTACAGGAAAACAACAGGCAATTTCTTTTTTTAAGTATTATCAAAATATCAATTTTGATAAAATTTATATTTCTAAACTCAAACGAACTTACCAAAGTATAGAATTATTTATCACTCAAAAAAATATTCCTTTTGAATCTTTATCAGGTTTAGATGAAATTTCTTGGGGAGAAAAAGAAGGCAAAAAAATAATAGATAAAGATAATACAGGTTATAAAATTTTAATAGATAACTGGGAAAAAGGAAATTATGAGGCAAAAGTTCTTAATGGAGAAAATCCTTTGGAAGTGCGCAAACGTCAAAAACAAGCGTGGAAAAAAATTACGAACAAATCAAAAGAGCAAAACATTTTAATTTGCACACATGGCAGGTCTATGCGTATTTTATTAACCTTAATTTTTAATTTGGAACTTTGCAAAATGAAATGTTTTGAACATCAAAATTTAGGCTTATATATTTTAGAATTTAAGAATAACAATTGGACATTAAAAAAGAAAAATGACGGAAAACATTTAGAGTATAGTCATATCACGTGAAAAAAGGATTTTTAGAACTTTTAACTCATTTATAATAAAGATGAACTTTCCAGATATAAAGAATAGTATAGAATCTGTAGTTTTTGATTTTGGAGGTGTTCTCATCAATTGGAATCCAACTTTTTTGGATAAAAAATTGTTTTCTTTAGAAAAAGACATGCCTTTTTTTTTGAAAAATATTTTGAAGAGAGAATGGTATGAAAAGCAAAATAAGGATAAAAATTTAATAGATAAAAATATGGTATATGAGGAGTATATAAAAATATATTATGGCAAATGGAATGAAATGTTAAAAAATTGTATCCCTGAATCTGTAGAAGTTTTGAGTAAACTTTACAATGATAAAAAATATAAGTTGTACGGTTTAACAAATTGGTCTCGAGAAACTTTCCCGAAGGCTAAGGAAACATTCCCTTTTTTTAATTTTTTTGAAGATATTATCATCTCTGGTGAAGTTTTATTGCAAAAGCCAGATCCTCGAATTTTTAATTTATTATTTAAAAGTTTTAATATTATACCTCAACATTCCGTTTATATAGACGATTCTTACGTTAATATAAAAACAGCTAAAAAGTTGGGTATGCAAACGGTTTATTTCCAAACACCCAAACAATTTAAAAAAGAATTAGCTTTATTAATTAGCTTTTAGTATGACCTTTATTTAAATAAGTTAATGAAAATCAAACATTTTATTTTTATTTTATTTTTAACTTTTTTTGGATATTTCCATATGTCTGCAAAGGTTAATCAAAACGTGACTTTTGTCAACAGACTTTGTCAATTTGATTATTATACTCAAGGCGGTGGAAATAAGAATCAAAAAAATCCAAAAAAGAATCGATTTCCAAAAGAAAAAGTAAAACGTAAACTTACTAAAAGAGAAAAAAAACATAAAAAACTAGTCAAAGCAATAAAAGCATATAAACAAAAACAAGATTCTAAAGAAATTACTCGTTTGAAGCAGCTAAAAAGCATAGATAAATCTACTCATCCTGAATATAATATTCGTCACACCAAACCTCAACTAAATATTAACGATCACCCATTGATAAAAATTAAGAAAGAAGAAAATTCTTTTTTAAAAAAGTTTTCCGGAGAAGTAGATTATAAAGCTATCAAAAAACGCATAGAAGAAAACCGTAAAGAAGCCCATAAATTCTCCGGAGAAGTAGACTATAAAGCTATCAAAAAACACATAAAAGAAAACCGTAAAGAAGCCCATAAATTCTCCGGAGAAGTAGATTATAAAGCTATCAAAAAACGCATAGAAGAAAACCGTAAAGAAGCCCATAAATTCTCCGGAGAAGTAGATTATAAAGCTATCAAAAAACGCATAGAAGAAAACCGTAAAGAAGCCCATAAATTCTCCGGAGAGTATAAAGTTAAGAGGCTACATAAGCTTCAACAAAGTAATGATAAGCATGTTGATAAGTTTAAAGGGTTAACCATACGTAAACCGCGGAATTTCTTTTTTAACCATCAACTTAAACAATCTGTAGATTTAAATCTTAATCTTAAATATAGACGTAATTTTTTAACTTTTGGTAGGACCTATGCTTTAACAAATATTAATCTCCGCAATGGAACATACAGAAAGAAATTTACTTTACGCTTTTTTAGTATCAAAAAGCCAAATTATAAATTAGTTTTAAAACCTTATAATGTTAGTAAAGTAAAATTGAAGTATGATAAAAAAGAAGCTAAAATTTGGAGGCAAGATAATACAAGATAAGTGATTATAGCAATGCTATTTTATTTCAGGAAACGGACGTTTTTAAAATCAATGAATTAAAACCTCTAAAAATCCTTTTTTCAATTGACATGCCTATAAAAGATCTAAATTGTCTATCTAATAATTTGTAACTATAAAATCTACCAACCTTGCTGCTAAATTTGCTGTTGTATTATCTACATCAAAATTTGGATTTAATTCTGCTATATCACAAGCAATAGTTTTTTTTGTATCTAGCAAGTATCTCAAAATCTTAAAAATAAAATTAGGTGAAAATCCTAAAGGAGAAGGTGCACTGACACCAGGCGCATAAACAGACGAAAACCCATCCATATCTATAGTGATATATAACCAATCTTGTTTTTCTACAAATGTATCTAATTGATGTAGTATAGAATTTATATTTAACAAGTTACAATAATCACTTGTTATATAACTTACATTTTTATTGTGAGCAATATCAAATAATAGTTTAGTATTTGATTGTTGTTGAATACCGACAGCTATATAATCTACCGACTTATTAAACTTAGAAAGAATTTGGTTAAAAGGTGTTCCTGAATTACTTTTTTCTTCTACGGGTCGTAAATCAAAGTGAGCATCAAAATTAATAATACCTATTTTCTGTTTTTTGGTTTTTTTTAGAGCATCCCAAATGCCCATAAAATGTCCATATGCTATATCATGCCCCCCACCAATGGCTATGGGAAAAATAGATAATTGAAGCAATTGGCTAATTATTTTGGACAATCTTTTTTGACAATCTTCCATATTTTTATTAATACAAATAATATTTCCAAAATCCGTAACTTGTTTGGAATTATAATGAATCGGTAATTTGGCTAGCCTTTCTCTAAGAATTTTAGGTCCTTGTTTTGCCCCTATTCTACCAAAATTTCTATCTACTCCTTCATCACAGGCATAACCGATTAAGGCTATATCTAGTTTTTCTTTATTTTTCAATTTGTTTTTTAAACCATCAATAGTACCTAAAGCTATATCTTGATACCAATATTCTCTGCTTAGATTAGGCTTAGATTGTCGACCTTGCCAATAAATATTCTGAGCTTCTTCATAGTCTAACATTTGGTGGCTATTTATTTTGGTTCTCTAATAAATATTTTAAATACTTGATAGTAAAAATTTTATATTTTTTTGACTTTTTTACCAACTATTGGAAATTAAAAAAAACGGGGTATAAAACGGGGTATATTTTTTTGATAGTTTTTATAGTATTGATATTTCTGGGCTGATATTTTTTCGCTAAAATCAGAACTACCTTTGAAAAGGAGAATCAAAAGTAAACAACCAACAATAGACCAATTTATCCAATGTCCTGTGGCTATTACACTGAATAAATAAAATACTATCCAAATGGCTTGTTCAGCACTATAATTTGGTATTTTTAATTTTTCCCAATGATATTTACTAATATAAAGTAATTTTTTAGGTATTTTTTGTAAAAAGAGCTAATTTTTCGTTTTCTAACACTAAATTGAATTTATTTTTTGATTGGAATAGTGAACAAAAAAGAAGTTTAACTTAATTAAGTTTGCTTAAAACTTTAAGAATGTAATCTTTAAAGTATTTATTTGAAAGCATTTTAAATATTATAATTATATATTATTGAATCTATTTTATGGCAGCTGCAAGTGATTCACAAAGATTATTATTAAATCAAGAAATTCGCTTACACTCATTTTTGCGTAGCATCGAGTCTCTTGTTAGCAATAATGCCTATGAGAGCCTTATTAAGACTTATGAAAACAGTTTAAAATACTATCAAAATATAAATCAGTTATGTATTTATACTTTTTCTAAAAATTCATGGGTATTATTTTTTCAACATAACACTAAAAATAACTTTTCTAACATTGCTTTTCCTAAAAAGTATCAATTTAATGCTATTAAACATTCTTTTGCCTCAGAAGATGCTTTTGAAGAATTTCACACAATTATCCCTTTGCGTTATAAAACTATAATAAGAGGATATTTACTAATAGGTTGGAAAAATACTAAACTAGAAACATGGGTACAAGAGATGCGTTTAATTAAGAGTTTAACCAATATTGTTATTATTACCCAAGAAAACAAAAAAAATGAAATACTTGAAAAAAAACGTAAAGAATTGCACAGTCAACTTGAGTTAGCACAGAGCATTCAAAAAAGATTATTTTCTCCTCAATTACCTTATACTAAACGGCTAAAACTGCACAGTAGCTATATCCCTCACTATGCTATTGGCGGAGATTGTTATGCTTATAAGAAACTTTCTGAGGACAAAATATTTTTATGCATCGGTGATGTTTCTTATAAAGGTATTTCAGCAGCTTTAATAGTATCAAACTTTCAAGCAGCTCTAGAAGTTATTTTATCTCAGACTCAAAACCTTTCTAAAATAGTAAATGCTGTTAATCAATTTGTCATAGGGTATGATGATGTTGTTTATTCTATTAGTGCTTGTTTTTTTATTTATGATTTTTCTAAAAAACGACTTAAAGCCATCAATTGTGGTCACCCCTACCCTATTTTAGCAGATTTGAAAAATAATCAACTTTGGAAAGTGAAAAAAGGAACAACATTAATCGGATTTAACGATAGTTTTATGAAAGTAGAACAAGAGATTTTTGATAATTTAGAAAATTTTTTACTGTTTTCTTTTACCGATGGTTTAATAGAATTTAATATAGATGATGATGAATGTTTTGATGAAGATGATTTAGAAAATTGGCTTGCTAATCATATTAATTTAGATTTAAAAGATATTCACTCACAACTTTTAGAACACATCAAAAAATTAAATAATGATAGTACTTATGATGATGATATAACTCTGTTTTCATGTAGAATTAATAACTAATATTCTTACTTATTTTAAAAAATATAAATATTTAGCTATCTACCTAATGCGATTTTTTTAGCTATTAAACAAACTTTTTTTAGCTTGCAGTACTCAACACCTATTTCATGAAATACTTGAATAGATTTTTTGAGTTTTTTCTAACTTTTTCCAAAATATTAGTAATGGGTACTATATTATTAATTTTAAAATATGTAAATTTGCAGGGTTTATAGCATCTTTTATAAGATGTTTAAAATTACTTTAAAAAGTTATTATACTACTATTTAATTTGTAAGAAACTATGAAAGTTAGGTCGTCTATAAAAAAAAGGACAAAAGATTGTAAAATTATAAGAAGAAAGGGTAAACTATATGTTATTAATAAAAAGAACCCAAAATTTAAACAAAAACAAGGTTAATTCTATATTCCAAATTATTTTATAGTAGCGAATATTTGTTTAATCCTTACCCTATCCAGTATTTATAATTTTTAATTTCTCTGTATTAATTATTTGATTTTCAGTACTATAATTTCAATAATTCATAATTATTGATTTCATTAATCATTATTTATTTAATTTAGTATTCATTCAAAATGGCTAGAATAGCAGGTGTAGATATTCCAAATGATAAAAGAGGTCTAATAGCTTTGACCTATATTTATGGGATAGGCAATTCAATTTCAGCAAAAATACTTGAAGAAGCAAAGGTTGATTTTAATAAAAAAGTACAAGATTGGACAGATGAAGAGTCTAAGCGTATTCGAGATATTATAGGTGAAAATTATACTATTGAGGGTCAATTGAAGTCTGAAGTTCAGTTGAGTATCAAACGATTAATGGATATTGCTTGTTATAGAGGTATCCGCCATAGAAAAGGTTTGCCTGTTAGAGGACAAAAAACAAAAAATAACTGTCGAACCCGAAAAGGAAAAAGAAAAACAGTAGCAAATAAAAAGAAAGCTACTAAATAATTCGACAATTTGAATAATTTCATCATTTAATACTTTATCACTTAATAGCTTATAATTACTGTAATGGCTCAAAAAAAACGAAAAGATAAGGCAAAAAAAAGGATCGTTAAAATAGACCAATCTGGTCAAGCCCATATAAAATCTTCTTTTAATAACATACTTGTTTGTTTTACCAATCAAGTTGGCGATGTTATCTCTTGGTCTTCTTCTGGGAAAATGGGATTTAGAGGATCAAAAAAAGGAACCCCTTATGCTGCTCAACAAGCTGCTAAAGATTCTGCTAGAGCAGCTCTTGATTTTGGCGTTAAAGAAGTAGAAGTTTTTATCAATGGGCCTGGACAAGGTCGAGAAGCTGCTATTCATACCATTCAAAGTGTTGGTATTAACGTAACAACTATAAAAGATATTACACCTATACCGCACAATGGCTGTCGACCACCTAAGAGACGAAAAACGTAATTTAAAAATCTAAATGTCTAATAAAGATTTGTAGTTAATCTTTCCAATATAAGATTTATAGTCGTTCCACTTGAAAAAAGATTTTTGGAGATTCTAACCTATTTAATTTTGAAATAAAAATAGCTGGTTAAGCACTTTAAAATTTTAGAGTGCTTAGAGGCTTTATCTTCCTTCCTTTAAAAGAAAATTAATATTACTATCTTTTAGAAATGGTTTTAGTAAGTTATTTATTCCTTGTCTGAGCCCATCTAATAGAAAGTAGAAATTCCAATGATTATCATTATCTTTTTCAAAATACCCAAACATAATTTCAGTACTATCTTGATATAGTTCTTGAATGGATATTTCCATTTGAGGTGTTTTGAAATCTCTGACATCAATATTAACACTGGCACTATCTACTGTTTTAAAAGTTCTGAGGCCTGTTATGTCACAAAGATTAATACAAACAAGAATTTTTCTTATTTCAGGATCTAAAAGTTCTAAGTATCCTGTTATAACTTCGTCATTTCCTTCCCCTTTTCCTGTTAAATTATCTCCAGTATGTTGTATAGCGCCATCAGGAGAGATTAAGTTATCATAATAAATTAGATGTTTAGGAGAAATCAATTTCCCTTCGGAATTAAGCAATAACAAAATAATATCTAAATCATTAGAGTATTTTTCATTATAATCCCAGCTTAAACCAATAACAAATTTTTGAATATTCTTAATAACAGTATTTTTGTACATTCTAATAAAATTATTTTTAAATATGTTGATTATTATATAATTATAACTTTTATTTTCTATTTTAATTGGTTTCAATATTTTTAACTTTTAAGGTTCTTATAAAAAGAAAAGTTTTCTAACTAATATAACTTTCAATTTCTTTTATAATTTCTTTTAAATCTGATTTTACCCATTCAAACATAGTTTCGAACGTCTTATGGATATGTTTTTTAAGTTCCCTAAACCAAGGTGTATAAATCTTATATTCTAATTTATATTTTTAGATAAGGGTTGGAAATTTGGTAACTGTTTAAGCGGGCTTTACAATAGACTTGACTTGCCCGGATTTGATAATCAATCAAATAAAAAAGTTATTTTTATAAAAAATTGTTAATTAACAACTTATAAAAAACGATATTATATTATAGTGAAAGTTTAAAGGTTTTTCAAAAAGATCAAGTAAAATTATTTTTTACTTGTAAAATTTAGAGTATACATATAGTTTTAATTTATATTTATTATCTTGATAATCAAATAATTCAAGTCTAATCTTTAGCGATTCCAACTTTGTCTACATTTTTATACTTAATGTGAGTTTAATATAAAGAGATGACTAAATAAAGAGATGACAATTTAAAGATAAAAAGCAGAAAAAATGATAACTTAGTGTCTTTATTATATTAGGCTCTATGTTGTAAAATTTTATATGGATTTTATATATTTTTAAATATTTGATTTTTAAGAATTTATATTTTCATATTTTTTATCCCGTGCAAAAAAATTAGCACATAGAGATAATAAATATATTAGAAATTAATATAATTAAATAAAGAACTATAGTGTACTATGCTCATGAAACTAAGCTTATTTTTTTTCACCTCAATACTATTATTTTTTATCGAATGGGATGTGTTTTCTCAGGAATTACCATTAGGTTATTACATCGAAAATTTAAGGTATATTGAAAATAAACCAAGTGCTACGGCTCGATTTATTGGCTTTGGAGGTGGAGGCACAGCATTGGGAGGTGATGTCAGTAATATATGGCATAACCCCGCTGGAATAGGGTTTTTTAATAACAGTATTCTGGTATTAGATTTGGGGTTTATTTCTAATGCTAATTCTGAACATACAGACTCTAAACTATATATTAATAGTCTTGCCTTGGTTTCAGAAAAAAAAGATGGTGTAACACTTGCCATTAGTTACAATCGATCTTCTAATTTTCATAGTACACTAAATTATAATCTCCAAAATGACAACAACTCTATTGTAGATTTTTTTTTAGAACAAGCCAATGGCATCCCCTTAGCAAATCTAAATAATCAACTTGATAATGGCTTAACTGATTTGAATGGTTTAGCCTATTCGACTTATATTATTAATCCGGACTTTGACGATCAATATTTTTCTTTCATTGGTTTAGCATCTGTTCAACAAAGCGAAGAAATTAAAAGAAGAGGACGTATGAATCAATGGAATATCGCTTGGTCACGTGAACTAAAGTCAAAACTTTATTATGGATTTGGATTTAGTTATAAAACATCTTTTTTTGGAGAAGATAGACTTTTTCAAGAACAAGTTTTAGATGATAGTAATGCTTTAAAGAATATTACTTTAAATGAAAATCTTGAACAAAGAATCCAAGGAGGCCATTTGCAAGCAGGATTAATTTACCGTTTGAAAGATTACATACGCTTGGGCTTTAATATCAATTCTCCGTCCATTATTTTTGTCGAAGAAATTTACAGCGCTGATTTAACAGCTAACTACAATAATTTTGAATTTCCCTTATCCGATACAACTTTTACCTTACTAAGTCGAGAATCTGACGAAACAGATATTCTTATTTCGGATTATTGGTTAGCATTACCTTTAGAATTAAAGGCGGGGTTAGCATTTTTTTTCAAAAAGTATGGATTTTTTACAGGCGAAATAGAATATATACCTCACCGTTCAAATCGAATACTCGATATTGGTATTCCTAATACGACTACAAGTGCTGATAATAATTTTATTAAAAATACGTTTAAAAATACTTTCAACATTAAATTAGGTTTGGAGTTTCGGTTCCAAAACTACTATCTTAGAGGTGGATGGAGCAGTTATGAAAACCCATCTAAAGATTTGTATACCAATAAATTTTTTACAAATTATTCTTTAGGATTAGGGTATAGACGTAAATCTTTTTTTATAGATTTTGCTTTACTTTTTTCAAATGCTCAAGAAAGTATTTCGCCTTATTTTCTCGCTGAAGCCAGCACACCTGAAATTAATATCAACAATCAAATTGTTCAAGCTTTTCTAACTTTTGGAATTAAAATTTAACACTAATTAAAGAGAAAATAAATAAAACCTTTAAAAAACAGACTAATTTATTAAATTTACATGAAGTTCTACGATTTCTACTTTATTACACATTACAAATGTTATGAATATTGTTATTATAGGAAATGGTATTTCAGGTACCACACTTGCTCGCCACATACGCAAAAAAAGTAATCATGATGTTACGGTTATTTCTAATGAAACGGATTATCTTTTTTCGCGCACAGCCTTGATGTATATTTATATGGGACATATGAAATTTGAACATACTCAACCATACGAACCTTGGTTTTGGAAAAAAAATAGGATCAACTTAATCAAAAAATACGTTAAAAAAATAGATACCCAGAATAAAACGCTCCATTTTTCCAATAATAAAGATACTTTGAAATATGATAAATTAATATTAGCTTGTGGTTCAAAACCTAATAAATTTGGCTGGAAAGGTCAAGACCTTAAAGGTGTTGGTGGAATGTATAGTTATCAAGATTTAATGTATTTGGAAGATCATTCACCCCAAACCAAACATGCTGTTATTGTAGGTGGTGGATTGATTGGGGTAGAGCTTGCCGAAATGTTTCATAGCCGCAGTATAGGTGTTTCTTTTTTGGTCAGAGAAAAAAGTTTTTGGAATGGTGTATTGCCACCGGGCGAATCCCAAATTGTTAATCAAGAAATTGTCAGACACGGTATAGACTTACGTTTGGGAACAGAACTAAAAGAAATTTTACCAGATGAAAATGGGAGAGCAAAAGCTGTTATCACTGGTACAGGTGAAGAAATTCCTTGCCAGTTTGTAGGTTTGACCGCAGGTGTATCGCCAAATATAGATTTTTTGAAAGATAGTCCTATTGAAACTCAAAGAGGTATCATTATTAACCACACTTTTGAAACAAATATACCCGATATTTATGCCATTGGAGACTGTGCCCAATTCCGGGATCCACTTCCCAAGCGACGACCTTTAGAACAAGTTTGGTACACAGGGCGCATGCATGGAGAAACTCTTGCCCATACCTTAACGGGCAACAAAAAAATGTATAATCCAAGTCATTGGTTTAATTCTGCTAAATTTTTTGATATTGAGTATCAAACTTATGGTACTGTTTTAGCCCAAAACCCACAGGATCAAAAATCATTCTATTGGGAACACCAAAACAGCAAGAAGTGCATGCACTTTGTTTTTGAAAAAGAAAGTCTAAAATTTATTGGTGTTAATACTTTTGGAATAAGGTTAAGGCATGAAACTTTTGATCAATGGCTTAATGATAATAGAACTATAAACTATGTTTTAAGCCACCTTAAAGATGCCAATTTTGACCCTGAATTTTATACCAAATATGAAGAAAGTATTATATCTCAATTCAATCAAGAAAATAAAACTAAAATTAAAAGTCAAAAAGTCAATTGGAAAAAGATACTTAACAGAGTTTAAAAAACCATTATAATTTTGGTGCTGTTGCAGAAAGTATTTTTAAAAAAAATACTAAAAAAAGCTAAAAAATATGATTTGCTTTATGTCTTGCAGTTAAAAAATATAACTATTTGAAAGTCAAAAACTAATGATACAACAATTTTTATCAATATTCCAATATTTTCATTTCCACACGTCTATTTTTAGCTTGGCATTGTTCAGTTTTTTCTTCACAAATGGGTTTTGTTTCTCCAAATGCTTGAGTTTCAATTCTATTTTCATCAATGTGTTTATTAATGAGGTAATTTTTAACAACCTTTAATCGCTTATGTGCTAAATTTAAATTTTTATCGGCTTTTCCTTCTGTAGAAGTATGTCCTAAAAGTTTGATTTTTAGCTTTTTATTTTGTAGCATTAAAAGCCCAAGCCGTTTAACTTCTTCTTCGGCTTCCGGCAATAATATATAAGAGCCTTTTTGAAATTGAATTTTATTAAGGGTTAAAATTGCTTCTGGATCAAAAGTATCAAAATCTAAATCTTTTATACTAATATTATTAGGATCTTGTCGTTCTTTCCATTGAAATTTCCAAATTTTTGCATTTTGATATTTAGTTTGAGCTTCTAAACCTGTACCTAATAAAACAAGTCCATTGTCTTTAGTTTGCAATAAATTGTAGCTTTCATTCCATTGTGGATCCCCAAAGCGCTCACTTGCAATTTCAATTAATTGTTTATTTAACATAGTAAAGAATATATCGCCTGATTGATCTTTTGAAAGTCCTGTGCTCGCCAAAATGATATAACCTTCCTGATTAACTATAATACTTGTTCCCCAACTGCTGGAACGGCTATGGGATATAATTTTTTGTTTTTTTAATTCCCCCAAAGAATTGAAATTTAATAGCAAAACACTTGGTATTTTCGTCTCTGGATCTGTGGTTAAACCTGTTAATAAAATCTCATTATTTTCTTTAATGAATATAGATCTTATCTCATTCCAGCCAAATAGAGATATCGTCTTTTCCCAAACTAAATCACCATTTTCATTTAAAGCAAAAACCCACAAAGTGCTATTACCTTTTTTATCTCCATAAGTATAGGCACCTATGATATAAAGCCCCAAGCTATTTTTTGAAATAGAAGTCCCTAAATTCCAAAAGTCTTTATTAAATTTTTTATTCCAAAGTACTTCCGCATTTTCATTAATTTTAAAGATATTTATGACCCGTTCTCCTGACTTCTGCTCCTGGTAACCTACTATAATAATTTCATTATCATGAGTTGCTAATGCGTGAGTTGCGCCCTCTTTAAGATTTGCTGTACCAATTCTTTTTTCCCATACGAATTCTCCATGCGTGTTAATTTTTAAAATTAAAATATCATGATCGTCATTTTGATTGCTTGTACCTATAAGTAATAGATGGTTATCAGACGTTTCTATAATACTATTTGCCCAATTAAAACGCACACTTTCAAAAGTCCTTTGCCAAAGAAACTTTCCTTTTTTACTTAATTTTGCAACCCAATAATCGTGACTAGTTTTCTTAGATTTTTTAACACCTACGAGTACTAAACCACCATCTTTTGTTTCTATTACTTGGTTTGCCCAATTGGAATAGCTGCGTTCCAAAGTTCTTTCCCATTCTAAAGTATATTCTTGCCCATACACTATATTGGAAGCCCAAAAGAAAAGATAAAGTATAAAAACGGTCCAAATTTTCACTTGATTCTAAAAAATTGTAAATACTATATTTTTCTAATCTTGTACCCTAAGAACAGAAATTGCATCACCAATTCCTCTTGCTACAAAGAGATAGGTTTGCCCTGAAAGAACAAGCACCTGTATATCTACAGGCGAATTTATATCTTTAATTATACTAGCAAGGGTTAAGGCACCATTATCCCCAATAGAAAAAACATTAATGTCGTTTCCATGTCCCTCTACCGCTGCAAAAAGATAGGTTCTTTGGGAAATAGAGATGGCATCTAAGGTGGTAACGTTACCTAATATAAAATCGCTTATATTGTAGACTGAAGTCAAGCTGCCATCACTTGCAATAGAGAAGACAGATATTCCGTCATCGTCTCTTCCTGCCACGAAGAGGTAAGGAATACCTGAAACGACAGCCGTGGCGAGACCAGAAGCTCCATCCAATTGCAGTTCTTCATCATCCTCAAGTTCATCATCAATATCATCAACATCACCAACGTCATAAACTGAAGTCAATTTACCATTACCATCAACAGAGAAAACACTGACGCCATCATCCTCATCGCCTCCTACAAAGAGATAGGTCGTTCCTCCAATAACAGTCGTTGTCACAGGTAGTGCCCTTTCTAAATACGTATTATCATTATCAAATACCTGATCAACTAAAGTTAGGTTGCCATCCTCTGCGATCGAAAAAACCTTGATATCATCATCAAAGATGTCCGATAAAAAGAAATAGGGCTTCCCATCGATAGAGGCGATGTGAGCCCCTTCTGGTCCATCAAAAACAAATGCGCTTGTATTGTTAATATTATGACGTGAAGTCAAGCTTCCATCATTTTCGATTGAAAAAATACTTATCCCATCGTCATTACTTCCTATAACGAAGAGATAAGGATTACCTGAAACAGTAGCTGCAATTAACTCTTCTGGAGCGTCTAAGTTTAAAACTGAGTTATCACTAAGGTTGTATACCGGGGTTAAATTGCCATTGTCCGAAACTGAGAAAACACTGACGCCATCATCAACTGTTGCGCCTGCAAAGAGATAGGTCGTACCTGAAATGGTAAGACTAGATATTGTTCGAACTAAATTCAAATTCAGGTTTTCATCGTCGATAATTTCATCAACTAATAACAAATTCAAGGTATCTCTAACGGTTATGCTATAGGGGGTTTCAAAGCTATTGCCCTCTTGGTCTTGGCTTTGTAGCCGTATATTGCGTATTGAATCGGTTTCATAGTCGAGGATGGAAGAGGTGATTAGGGTATTGCCGTTAATGCTAAAATTAGCGTTATCGTCAGCTCCTTCTCCATCGACGAGCGTATAGCTATGGGTATCAGCACTGTTTGGGTCTTCAGTTGTCAATGTACCTATTGCTGTTCCTACAGCTTGATTTTCCAGTATAGAATTATTGCTAAGGCTTATAGCTGTTGGGGCATCTTTGTTGTATTCCACATTTATAGTGAAGGTCATTTCAAAGCTATTGCCCTCTTGGTCTTGACTTTGTAGCCGTATATTGCGTATTGAATCGGTTTCATAGTCGAGGATGGAAGAGGTGATTAGGGTATTGCCGTTAATGCTAAAATTAGCGTTATCGTCAGCTCCTTCTCCATCGACCAAAGTATAGGTATGGGTATCAGCGCTGTTTGGGTCTTCAGTTGCCAATGTACCTATTGCTGTCCCTACAGCTTGATTTTCCAGTATAGAATTGTTGCTCAGGCTTATGGCTGTTGGGGGATCGTTGTTATCTAGCACATTTATAGTGAAGGCCATTTCAAAGCTATTGCCCTCTTGGTCTTGACTTTGTAGCCGTATATTGAGTATTGAATCGGTTTCATAGTCGAGGATGGAAGAGGTGATTAGGGTATCGGTGCTGATAGTAAAATTAGCGTTATCGTCAGCTCCTTCCCCATCGACCAAAGTATAGATATGGGTATCAGCGCTGTTTGGGTCTTCGGTTGCCAATGTACCTATTGCTGTTCCTATAGCTTGATTTTCAAATATAGAATTATTGCTAAGGCTTATAGCTGTTGGGGGATCGTTTGAGTCCGAAGGATTGGGTTCCGGATCAGTTTTTTCACATTTTCCAAAGATGTTAAGGGCAAAAAAGACAAGCAAAAGATAATTTAATTTTTGCGAATGAACCGTTGAAAAGATTGATTTAGAAGTCATATTTTTGAAAGTTTAGATTTAAAATTGAAAATTTGTTTACATAGATGTTTAAAGATATAAAAAATTTTATGATTTATGCCAATAGTCTCTACAGAGAATCGTATTATTTAACTCAACTGGACAAAAGAAAAGATATAGCAAAGCTATTTTATTTTGCAAAACGTTAAGTTTCAATATCAATAGGTTAGAATCCAAAAAACGCTCTTTTTCAAGTAACCCGGGTATAAAGTATAAAAACGGTCCAAATTTTCACTTGATTCTAAAAAATTGTAAATACTATATTTTTCTAATCTTGTACCCTAAGAACAGAAATTGCGTCATCATCACCTCCTCTTGCTACCAAGAGATAGGTTTGCCCTGAAAGAACAAGCACATGTATATCTACAGGAAAACTTTCATATTCAATTCTACTAGCAAGGGTTAAAGCACCATTATCCCCAATAGAAAAAACACTAATATTTGTTTCGGCTTCTACCGCTGCGAAAAGATAGGTTCTTTGAGAAATAGAGATGGCATCTAAGGTGGTAACTTGATCTAATTCCTCATCAGCTATATTGTAGACTGAAGTCAAGCTGCCATTATTTGCAATAGAGAAGACAGAGATTCCATCGTCGTCTCTTCCTGCCACGAAGAGGTAAGGAATACCTGAAACAACAGCCGTGGCAAGGCCAGAAGCCCCATTCAATTGCAGTTCTTCATCATCCTCATGATCATCAACAATATCATCAACATCACCAACATTATAAACTGAAGTCAATTTACCATTACCATCAACAGAGAAAACACTGACGCCATCATCATTATCGCCTCCTACAAAGAGATAGGTCGTTCCTCCAATAACAGTCGTTGTCACAGGTAGTACTCCTTCTAAGTACGTATTGTCATTGTCAAATACCTGATCAACTAAAGTCAGGTTGCCATCCTCTGCGATTAAAAAAACCTTAATATCATCATCAAAGATGTCCGATAAAAAGAAATAGGGCTTCCCATCGATAGAGGCGATGTGAGCCCCTTCTGGTCCATCAAAAACAAATGCGCTTGTATTGTTAATATTATGACGTGAAGTCAAGCTTCCATCATTTTCGATTGAAAAAATACTTATCCCATTGTCATTACTTCCTATAACGAAGAGATAAGGATTACCTGAAACGGTACCTGCAATTAACTCTTCTGGAGCGTCTAAGTTCAAAATTGAGTCATCACTAAGGTTATATACCGGCGTTAAATTGCCATTGTCCGAAACTGAAAAAACACTGACGCCATCATCACCTGTTGCTCCTACAAAGAGATAGGTCGTACCTGAAACAGTAAGAGTAGATATTGTGAGTTGTGGTCCACTCAAATTTAGGTTTCCATCGTCGGTAATTTCATCAACTAATAACAAATTCAAGGTATCTCTAACGGTTATGCTATAGGGGGTTTCAAAGCTATTGCCCTCTTGGTCTTGGCTTTGTAGCCGTATATTGAGTATGGAGTCCGTTTCATAGTCGAGGATGGAAGAGGTGATTAGGGTATTGCCGTTAATGCTAAAATTAGCATTATCTTCGGCACCTTCTCCATCGACGAGCGTATAGCTATGGGTATCAGCACTGTTTGGGTCTTCAGTTGTCAATGTACCTATTGCTGTTCCTACAGCTTGATTTTCCAATATAGAATTGTTGCTCAGGCTTATAGCTGTTGGGGCATCTTTGTTGTATTCCACATTTATAGTGAAGGTCATTTCAAAGCTATTGCCCTCTTGGTCTTGGCTTTGTAGCCGTATATTGCGTATTGAATCGGTTTCATAGTCGAGGATGGAAGAGGTGATTAGGGTATTGCCGTTAATGCTAAAATTAGCGTTATCGTCAGCTCCTTCTCCATCGACCAAAGTATAGGTATGGGTATCAGCGCTGTTTGGGTCTTCAGTTGCCAATGTACCTATTGCTGTCCCTACAGCTTGATTTTCTAATATAGAATTATTGCTCAGGCTTATAGCTGTTGGAGGATCGTTGTTATCTAGCACATTTATAGTGAAGGCCATTTCAAAGCTATTGCCCTCTTGGTCTTGACTTTGTAGCCGTATATTGAGTATTGAATCGGTTTCATAGTCGAGGATGGAAGAGGTGATTAGGGTATCGGTGCTGATAGTAAAATTAGCGTTATCGTCAGCTCCTTCTCCATCGACGAGCGTATAGCTATGGGTATCAGCGCTGTTTGGGTCTTCAGTTGTCAATGTGCCTATTGCTGTTCCTATAGCTTGATTTTCCAATATAGAATTATTGCTAAGGCTTATAGCTGTTGGGGGATCGTTTGAGTCCGAAGGATTGGGTTCCGGATCAGTTTTTTCACATTTTCCAAAGATGTTAAGGGCAAAAAAGACAAGCAAAAGATAATTTAATTTTTGCGAATGAACCGTTGAAAATATTGATTTAGAAGTCATATTTTTGAAAGTTTAGGTTGAAAACTAAAAACTTGATTATAGAGATTGTCCTAAAGTTAATTAAAAAATTTTATGATTTATGCCAATAGTCTCTAAGAGATCATACTATGTAACAGGTTTTTTTGAGGTTTTTTGTCTGGGAAAATTTCTTCTATATATTTAAAAGTTGTCAAAATTTCAGCTTTATAATCTTTAATAGCTATAGTGTGTTCAAAATGAGCAGAAGGTTTTTTATCTCGAGTTCTTATTGTCCATCCATCTGAATCTTCATATACATTTCTTTTACCCATATTGATCATAGGCTCTATGGCTAAAACAAGATTATTTTGTAATCTCATGCCTTGGCTTCTTCTGCCATAATTGGGTACTTCGGGGTTTTCGTGTAAATTCTTTCCGACACCATGTCCTGTTAATTCTCTAACAATAGAGTAACCTTTCTTTTTAGCATGCTGTTGAATAGCAAAGCCTATATCTTGAAGCCTTTTACCTTTGGTAGCTTGTTCTATACCAATATATAGGGATTCTTTAGTATTTTCTAAAAGATCTAAAACACTTGATTTAACCTCACCTATGGGATAAGTATAAGCACTATCTGCATGAAAATTATTTTTAAAAACACCACAATCTATAGAAACAATATCGCCATTTTGAAGTGCATAATTATCAGGAATACCGTGTACGACAGCATCATTAATAGAAATACATAAAGCAGCAGGGAAGCCATTATAATCCAAAAAAGAAGGTATAGCATCATGATCTTGTATAAAAGCTTGAGCTAAACTATCTAATTCCGAAGTTGTAACCCCTGGCTTAATTCTTTTAGCGATTTCCCCATGACAGCGACCTAAAATATTTCCATTATCTTTTATAATAGCTAAATCTTCATCTGTTTTGTAGAATATTCCTTTTTTCCGGATTCGCCTTAATCTATTGCTCATAAGTATCTACATTAAATCTATAGCAAAGCTATTTTACAAAAAGAAACCGTTTTCTTCATAAGTAAGTGTATAATAGTAAAAATCTCTTTTCTTATAAAACTCAATATATTTATAACTTAAAGGTTACATGAAAACTTTATTTTATAAAATTCTTGTTATCAATAAATTAATTCTTTATATTCTTATAAGAAAAACTTATTTAAGTTTAAATAGCTGTATTATGCTGATTTCCTGCTTTTTATCTTATTACCAGATCCCATTAGACCTTCGTAATGTAAATTTAATAAATAAGTTTCTATTTGCTGAAGTGTATCTAAAACAACTCCTACAATAATAATAAGTGAAGTACCTCCATAAAACTGTGAAAAGTTAACACCAACTTGGGCTATATTAGCAAAAGCAGGTAAAATAGCAACAAAGCCTAAAATTAAAGCACCTGGTAAAATAATTTTATCCATAATATCACTAATAAAATCTTCTGTTGCTTTACCCGGCTTTACACCAGGAATAAAACCATTATTATTTTTTAAATCTCTTGAAATCTGCTTAGGATCAACCGTAATAGCTGTATAAAAGAATGTAAACACGACTATCATAATAATAAATAGTAAATTATACTGCCAAGTTGTATAGTTTGAAAACGTACTTGCTATATAGCGGGCAGTATCACTTTCATTAGCCCAAAAGCTGGCGACTGTAGAAGGTACAAACATTAAGGATTGGGCAAAAATAATGGGCATAACATTAGCAGCATTAACTTTAAGAGGCAAATAAGAGCGCTCAAATTGATTAGCAGAACTACGATACCCTCCCATATTTTGACGAGCATAGCGTATAGGTACTTTACGCACGGCTTGTACCAAAAGAATAACAATAATGACCATAAAAAATAAAGCTACTAATTCTAAAATGAACCAAATCAAACCACCACTTGCTATTTTGCTACTTCCTTCTTCAACTAAAGCTATAGGAAAACCTGAAATGATACCTATCATAATCAACATAGATATACCATTACCAATACCTTTTTCAGTTATCCTTTCGCCTAACCACATACAAAATATAGTACCCGCTGTCAAAATTACGGTAGAATAAATATTAAAAAAAACAATATTGACTTGAATAGCTTCGGCAGGAACAGCAGTGCTTAAATAAGCTGTAGATTGAAAAGTGGTTATAACTATGGTTAAAACCCGGGTGATTTGATTAATTTTCTTTTGCCCCGATTCACCTTCTCTTTGAAGGCGTTGAAAATAAGGAACTCCAATTTGTAAGAGCTGTATAACTATAGAAGCTGATATATAAGGCATAATCCCCAAAGCAAAAATAGAAGCTCTACTAAAAGCACCGCCTAAAAATGAATTGAGTAAACCAAAAATACCACCTTGATTTACGGTCAACAAATCTGGATCTATGCCAGGTAAGATAATATAAGAACCTAAACGAAAAACAAGTAAAAAAAACAAAGTATATAATAACCTTTGTCTAAGTTCTTTAATGTTAAATATATTTTTTATGGTTGATATAAATTTTTCCATAACCAAATTTGTGAACGATGAATATATAATATTATAAAGTCTAAAATACAATAATTACGAATTATTAAAAAAAGAAATATTGAAAGCCGATTTAATTATTTTTAAAAAACAAAATAATAATAGCATTGCTATAAACACTTATTCTGTCCTTCCTAATTTTATAATTTCTTGAACGCGTTTTTCAGAAATATTAAGGGCTTTAGCAATAATAGGAGGTGAAATATTTTCTTTATAGAATCCGAGTACAGCTTCTACTTGTCCTTTTTCAATTCCTTCTACTCGTCCTTTTTCAATTCCTTCTACTCGTCCTTTTTGGAACAAAGGATGTTTTACAATGTCAAAAGTAATAGGCATAGTATCAATAATTTTAGAAAGTAAATCGGTTAACTCGGGGCGTAACCCTGATAATAAGAACAAACGGTTTAAATATTCTCTAAACTCATGGTCAGATAGACTAAGTTGTCTGAGTTGATCAACGCTTGTTTTTAGAATAGCTTCTTTTTCATGTTCAGTCATAGCACATAGAGGTGCTATAAGGGCTAATTTTGAAGGTTCTTCCGATAATAAAGTATGCACGTTTAGGGTTGATAGATCGATCAAATAAAAAGTATATAGCCTGCCATATTTTTCACAATTAGCAAGATTATCGTTATAACAAGAAGACTCTTATTTATTTCTTATAAGTTATAAGAATAGCTTCTCCACCTTTGCTTTCAAGTTGATTTTTAGCTGATTTGGAGAAAGCATGGGCTTCAACTTTTAAAGTTAACTTAAAATCATCTACTTTATTTAAAATTTTTACTCTTTCCTTATTTTTAATAAGTCCATATTTTTTTAAATCTTCTAAAGTTATTGTTTCTAAATTTTGAGATTCAGATAAAAGAACTAGTCGATTAAGATTAATACCAATATAGATTTTTCGATTAGGACTGGTAAAACCAAATTTTGGCAACCTTCTTTGCAATGGTAGCTGGCCGCCTTCAAATCCTGTTCTTTGCTTATAGCCAGAGCGAGATTTAGCACCGTTATTACCACGACCAGAGGTAACACCTAAACCACTACCTTCACCTCTACCAAGTCGTTTTTTGTTTTTTATAGAACCTTTAGCTGGTTTTAGGGTGTGTAATTTCATAAAAGTCATATTCTTTGAGTTTAATTTTTAAATTAAGATTGATTTGCTTTGGTAAATTCTATAAGATGTTGAACCGTTTTTATCATACCTGTTGTTGCTTGATTAACAGGTATTTCATTTGTTTTACCTATCCGTCCTAACCCTAAGGCGATAAGGGTTCTTTTTTGATTTTCTGTTCTGCCAATTGCACTTCTAACTTGTTTAATAATATACATAATTATACAGTCCTTTAAATTCAAATTAACAATTAAAAAATAGTTATAGTCTTGCTATTAAAATAAAATGGAAGAGAGAATATTACCTCAGTATTAATATAAATATAAAAAAAATCCTTTTTCAATATAAGTTGACTATAATACTTTAAGAAACTAAATATAGATGTTCTTAGCCATTAAAGACTTTATCCAAAGAAATACCTCTGTGTTCTGCCACAGTATAAGGGTCTCTAAGCATTTGAAAAGCTTTAAAAGTAGCCATAACAACATTATTAACACTTGAAGAGCCTTTACATTTAGCAAGTACATTTTTTACACCTGCCATTTCTAAAACTAAGCGCATAGCTCCTCCAGCAATTACACCTGTACCAGGTGACGCTGGTTTTAATAGAACTAAAGCCCCGTCATGTTTTGCCTCTATCTCATGAGGTATTGTATCGTTGAGTATAGGAACTTTTATAAGGTTTTTCTTGGCTTGGTCTATACCTTTATTTATAGCTTCAGTAGTTTCCAAAGATTTACCTTGTCCGTAACCAACAACACCTTCACCGTTACCAACGACAACCATAGCTGAAAAACCAAAACGTCTACCACCTTTCAAAACTTTGGTAACTCTTCTGATTTTTATAGTTCGCTCTTCTAACTTTTCTACTGATGAAAGTTTAACAGCATTTGTGGGATTAAAATTATTCACTCCAGATTATTATTATTAAGATTATTTTAAAACTATTTTAAATTTTTATCACGATCATCGCTTTTGTCGCTTTTCTTTATATCAAACCACATAAAATTAATAGCACCTAAATAAAAAGGCAACTGCAATAATACAAAAATGATTTTAACCAGATACTAAAAAATCATGTTCTTTAGCATTTTAAACTAACAAAATTATTTTAAAAATAGAAATTTTTTAGCTTATAATCAATATATTATATGCTAAAAAACTCTTTTTCTTTTTGTATAATAGTTTGATATTTTTAATTGTATTAAGGGTTAAAACAGGTTGTTTTTTGATTAACCTAAACCTTAATGCCTTGTATGTAAACTTTAGCTATATTATTTGTTCCGAAAGAATAAGGTAACGATTTATAAGAACGTATTGGTTGTGTTAATAATAGATTAGCTTGTTTACCTCTTGTAATAGAACCGGCTTGTTTTTCCAAACCCATAGCATAAGCGCCATTAATGGTGGCAGCATTAATAGCCTCTTTTGGTGTTATATTCATTTTTATGCAGGCTAAAGAAATAATCATATTCATATTGCCTGAAGGTGCTGATCCCGGATTATAGTCCGTTGCTAATGCTAAAGGCAATCCTGAATCAATAATTTTACGAGCAGGTGTATAAGGTATACCAAGAAAAAAAGAACAACCCGGTAAAGCGACTGGCATCGTAGAACTTTCTTTAAGGCTACTTATGTCTGCCTCTGAGACTTTTTCCAAATGATCGACTGAAAGTGCATTATGTTTTACACCTACTTGCACACCGCCAATAACTGTAAATTGATTGACATGAATTTTAGGTTTTAGACCATATTTAACACCGGCCTCTAAAACCATATCGGTATCTTTTGCACTAAAATAACCTGTTTCACAAAAGATATCAATATATTCTGCCAATTTTTCTTCGGCTACTCTGGGTATAGTATAGGTTATTAGTTTTTCTAAATAGGCTTGTTTATTATTTTTATAATGAGCAGGAATAGCATGGGCGCCCAAAAAAGTTGATTTAATATTTATTTGATACTTTTTTTTTAAATCTCTAATCACTCGAAGCATTTTGATTTCTGCTTCTAGTGTTAAGCCATATCCAGATTTTATTTCAATAGATCCGGTTCCTAAGCGTATAACTTCTTCTAAGCGACTTTTGCTTTGATTATATAGATCTTCTTTTGTAGTTTTTTGTAGTTTTTGAGCAGAGTTTAAAATCCCGCCGCCTCTATTAGCTATTTCTTCATAGGTCAACCCATTAATACGATCTACAAATTCTTTTTCACGACTACCTGCATATACAAGATGAGTATGCGAATCACACCAAGCAGGCAGCAGTATTTTACCTGTTGCATCAATAACGTCAGCTGTTTCTGGTGGGCAAGTATGCATACTTCCAAAACTATCAATTTTGCCATTTGTAACTAATAGATAAGCATTTTTAAGAGTGGGTAAATTATTCATATCTTGACCTTTAACATAAGAAATATGTTTAGGACGAATCTGAACTAACTCTTTGATATTCTTAAACAATAAGCGCATAGTATTGTTATTTTTTATCGAAAAATACGATTTTAAAACAACTTAAAAAAATAAAAAAGTTGACGTAAATATTTTTTCAAAAGGTCTCATGGTGCCGGTAATTTTACTTAATATTGCCTTTATGAGACTTTCCGTCTACTGAATTAATAGTCCTTGTTGTTATTTTTTATAATTCAAAAATACGATTTGTAGCCCTTTTTTAGTCAAAACATGTTCAAATTACTCACTTTTTATGAATTATTAGCTATATGACTTTTATAGCAAAGCTATTTTATTTTTCGAAACGTTAAGTTTCAATACCAATAGGTTAGAATCCGAAAAACGCTCTTTTTCAAGTAACCTGAGTATAATATTAAAAAAAACTTATAAACCAGTATTTTATGATTCATACTTCATACTAATCATACTAAAAAAACAATGCTCAAACAAAAATTAATTGATTATAAGAGACGCTTTTATATTAATCAGCTTGTTAAAGGTTTAATTTTAACCTTTAGTCTTGTATTAGCAAATTTTATGCTGGTCAATTTTTTAGAATATATTGGTGAGTTTGGACACTTTTTACGAGGAACTTTATTTTTTATTTTTATTTCTTCTACAATACTGTGTATAGCTCGTTGGGTGCTTATTCCTATTTTGAAACTTGTAGCTCCCAAAATCCAAATGAGTGATAAAACAGCTTCTAAACAAATAGGCGATTATTTTCCTGAAGTTAGAGATAAGCTATTAAACACATTACAACTTTCCGCTCTTAGCCAAAAAGAAACTGATTTGATTTCTGCCAGCCTTGACCAAAAACATAACTGGCTACTACCTATTAATTTTAATACTTCTATTCGTCTTGGTAAAAACAGACGCTATCTTCGTTACTTATTGCCTTTATTTATTTTATTTATTGCTATTATTTATAGTAGTCCAAAACTTTTTATAGAAACAACTCCTCGCTTGGTTTATTATAATAAAAATTTTATTAGCCAAGCACCTTTTAAATTTCACCTTCTAAACAAATCTTTAGAAGTTTTGAAAGGCGATAATTTAGATTTGAAGTTAGAAATCTCAGGTGATGCTATTCCTGAAGAAGTTTATTTAGTTTTAAATAACAGTCGTCAAATTAAAATGAAAAAAACAGGAAATCAATTTAGCTATATTATTGAAAAGCTTAATAAAAATCAATTTTTTCATTTTAAAGCTTCTGAATTTGAATCTAAAGATTATACTATTGTTGTAAATCCAGATCCCAACCTTTTGAATTTTAATATTGCTTTAGATTATCCAAAACATACCCATAAAAAAGATGAAAATGTAGGTAATAATGGACATCTTATTATTCCGGAAGGTACTAAAATTACTTGGAATTTTAAAACCCAAGCTACTGAACATCTTCAGTTAAAGTTTAACGGTAATAGTCTTGAAACCGCCACTCTAATCAAAAAAAATAATTACCGTTATGAAGCGGTTTTGAATAAAAACCAAAGCTACCAGATCTATTTAAATAATGCATACGGTTCTAATAGAAATATTATTGAATATTATATTTCTACTGTTCCTGATCAATATCCTTCTATTAATCTTAAATACTATCACGACACCATAGTTTATGATTATCTTTTATTAGGCGGGAATATAGCTGATGATTATGGACTTACTCAACTCAATTTAGTTTATAGAATCTTAGACCAAAATAAGCAAATAAAACAAGTTTACAAAAAAATGCCCCTGCCTTTTAATAAAAATGCCCTTAATCAGAGCTATTATTATAAAGTACTGATTTCTGATCTGGGCGTTCATAAAAATGAAATGATAGAATATTATGTAGAAGTTTTTGATAATGATGGTATAAATGGTTCAAAAAGAAGTAAAACAGGGCTATATACTTTTGAATTACCTTCAAACCAGAAAATTGAAGAACAAGTCAAAAAGAGTAGTCAAGTGGCGCAAAAACAGTTTAATACTAGCTTAGAAGAAAATGAAGACTTGTCTAAAAAAATTGAAGCAATTGAAAATAGAATTAAAGGAAAAGAACGCTTATCTTGGCAGGATAAAAAACTTATAGAGCAGCTAATCAAAGATTCTAAGGGACTAAATAAAGAAATTCAAAAACTGAAAGACGAAAACCAAAATTATAATCAACAGAGAGATCGATTTTCAAATCAAAATAAAAATGTGAAAGATAAATCGGATAAACTTGAACAACTTATTAATGATTTGGCAACTGATGAAGAAAAGAAACTGCTTGAAGAGTTAGAAAAATTACTATCTGAAACAGATTTTAGCGAAAATATACAAAAAAAATTAGAGGATATTAAGCAGCAACAACGGAATTTAAAACGTAACCTAAAACGTAGTTTAGAATTATTCAATCGTTTGAAACTAGATGCTTTATTAAATGATACCAAAAATCAATTAGGTGAATTGGCAGAAGAAGAAGAAAAGTTGAAACAAAAAACACAAGAAGCCAAAGAAACCGGACAAGAATTGGAAAAATTAGCCGAAAAGCAATCGGAAATAAATGAGAAATTTGAAGATGTTAAAGAAAAGTTTAAAGATATAAACAAGATAAATGAAGAAATGGAAAATCCTGAATTAGAAGAAAACTTTCAAGAAGAACAGCAAGAAATTCAACAAAATTTAAAGAACAGTCAATCAGCCTTAGAAAAAAAAGACAAACAACAAGCTAAGGATAAGCAACAAAAAGCAATCGAATCTTTAAAATCTTTACAAGAAAAACTCAGTCAACAACAGCAATCTCTTTCTTTAACTCAAATTAAGGCAAACTATGATGATTTAAAACAAATTTTAAGTAACCTTTTGGCGTTATCTTTTTCAGAAGAAGATCTTAACAAACAATTTGAAAAAATTAGACAGACAGACCCATATTTTGTTGAATTAAGTTTTGAGCAGCTAAAATTACAACAAAGTTCCAAAGTCATTGCAGATAGTTTATTGGCTTTGGCAGGTAGAACTTTTGAAATCCAATCTTTTATAATAAAAGAAGTTTCTAACATGGAGCGTTATATAGACGAAGTTATCAAGGCTACACGACAGCGTTCTTTACGTAATATTATTGTTTCTCAACGTTATGCACTAACTTCTATTAATGAACTGGCTTTATTTTTAAATCAAATACTCGAAAACTTGTTAATGCAGTTATCACAAGGTATGGCAGGGCAACAAATGAGTGAACAAAGGTCTGAAAAACCGTCTTTAAGTCAACAACAACAAAAACTTAATGAGCAGCTAGGAAAGATTGAAAAAGAACAAAAAAAAGGAAAAGGGCAAGGACAAAAAGGCTTATCTGAAAAATTAGCAAAAATAGCTGCTGAACAAGCTTTGATTAGACATGCTTTGGAAGAACAACTCAAACAACAAACAGGACTTTCGGATAATAATAATCTGGAAGAACTTATTAATACTATTAGTGAAAGTCAAAAAGATTTAATAAGTAAAAAAATTACAAAAGAAACAATCGCCAGACAGAAAGAAATTTTAACTAGACTTTTAAAATCAGAAAATGCCGATAGAGAAAGAGAAAAAGATAATGAACGAGAGGCACAAACAGCTGATAATATCCAAAAAATACCTCCTAAAGATATTTTAAATAATTATTTAAAAGAAAAAGAGTTTCAAATTGAACTCCTCAAAACTATTCCAGCTTCTTTGAATAGGTATTATAAACAACAAGCCAATAAATATTTAGAAAAAATTCATCAATAAAATAGACTTTAAATCATGGTTAATAGCTGTAAAGAAGTATTTAGTGAAGTTATTTCTATATCTATTATTTCAGATATGGGAAAAATTAAGTTTGTTCACAATGCCATAGAAATTATAAGAGAGGATTATAGTTTATCTGACGATACTTTTGCTAATTTATTGGTGGCAACTACTGAAGGTATGACAAACGCTATTTTACACGGTAATAAAGAAGATAAAACATTACTTGTTCTCTTTTCCTGTGCTGTTAATCAGGATAATGTTGAAGTCACTATAAAAGATTTTGGAAAAGGTTTTGATATTACCAGTACCGCTGATTCATTTGATCAAGTCAACAGTAATAGTCCAGTTGGTAGGGGTATATTGCTGATCAAAGCATTAACCTATAAGGTGGAGTTTTTAGAAAATGGAACATTTCTAAGAATGGTTTTTAAAAAATAGCTCTATCAACAAAACTATTTTTAATAGAAATGACTCATAGCTGCACCACTTGAAAAAAAGATGTTTAGTAACTCTAATTCATTGATAATAAATGAGAACACTTATCGAAATAAAACAGCATTGCTATAGAAGTTCTTTTTTTGGGTGACATAACTACAATAAAAATAACATTGCTTTACTATAAAATAAAATGAGTAATAATCAAGATCAAGTTTTAGAGAACAAGGATACTGTAATTGTTGAGGACGTCTTAAAAATAATGGAAAAATATGCCAATAAAAATGATGTCTATCAAGTCTTTAAAAAACTTCTTAAATCGCATATCTTAAACCAAATAGTTAAATTAGAGACAAAAAAAAAACAGTATGAAAAAAAATGGAACTGTTCTTACTCAAATTTTGAAAAACTATCTTCTGCATGGGAAGAATGCACCAGCTATGACCTAGAACAAGACTATTACCACTGGGGCGAGATAGTTACAGAACTCCAATATTATCAAAATTTTATTAACTCGTGGGTTTAGAAGGTTTTCAAATTGAATTAGAGAAACATTTAGTAAAACTTGATTTTGTTCAGCAATGGAAACGTATTAGAAAAAACACAACTGTCAAAATAGTTGTTCAGCTGAAAAATGATAAATCGCTCCATGTTTTTTATAATGTCGTGCTAAATATTCAATCTTTTGCGTTGGTTGCCAATGGAAAAAGGATATGGGGACTTGATAAAGATAATCGCTTGGGTTGGCATGAACATCCGTTGAAAAACTCGGAACAACACAAGCCAATTGTTCCACAGACTATCGAACAAATAGTGGAGCATTTCAAAGCTATATGGCATGAATTGTAGTCATGTCAGTTGAAAAATGAATTTTTAGGAGGTCTACATTGACGTTTGAAAAAGACCATAAAAATTACCAAATGTTATACTCAGGTTACTTGAAAAAGAGAGTTTTTCGGATTCTAACCTATTGGTATTGAAACTTAACGTTTCGCAAAATAAAATAGCTTTGCTATAAACCGTCAATTATTATATTTATTTCAACTTTATTGTTGTTCTTATTTTTAACTTTACAAACAGATAACACAAGTATTACAATATCATTATTTTAAATGTCCTATGGAAACGATTTAGTACTAAACAAAAGAAAGCAGCCAGGCTAGCTACCCGCTGCTTTAAAATAGCAATATAGTTTTAAATTCTTAATAATGTTTGACATGCAAAACGAAGAAATATTAAGTCAATCGGATTTTAGTCCTGTCCAAATTAAAGGCTTACTGAAAGTTTTGGGTTCTGATGTGTATGGGCAAAATGGCATTAAACAGTCTACTTACGACTGGGAGCAACTAGCACATAAAAAAGACCTTTCTATTCTTGAATTCAGGATAAAAGCTGACATAGAGCAAATTAAAGGTGAAATAAAAATAGAAATAGAACAGTTGCGCGCCGAAAGCAAGGAAAGAGAGGTAAAACTCCAAGCCGAAAGCATCAAACTCCAAGCCGAAAGCAAGGAAAGAGAAGCAAAATTCCAAGCCGAAAGCAAGGAAAGAGAGGTAAAACTCCAAGCCGAAGGCAAGGAAAGAGAAGCAAAATTCCAAGCCGAAAGCAAGGAAAGAGAGGTAAAACTCCAAGCCGAAGGCAAGGAAAGAGAAGCAAAATTCCAAGCCGAAGGCAAGGAAAGAGAAGCAAAATTCCAAGCTGAAAGCAAGGAAAGAGAGGTAAAACTCCAAGCTGAAGGTAAAGAAAGAGAAGCAAAATTCCAAGCCGAAAGCATCAAATTCCAAACCGAAGGCAAGGAAAGAGAAGCAAAATTCCAAGCCGAAGGCAAAGAAAGAGAATTAAAGACTCAAGAAGAAATTAACAAAATTAAACTTGAAATTAAAGATGTAGAATCGAGGCTTCAAAAATCGACTAATAAGCTGACTACTCGACTTATATTTTTCTTTACTCCTATGTATGCAGCCCTTATTTTTTATTTTATAAAAGAAATTTTAAAAATTGGATAAAATATAGATATGAAGACAGTTCTTGTAACAGGTGCAGCAGGTTTTTTAGGTTCTCATTTATGTGATCGCCTTTTAAATGAAAATTTTAAAGTTGTCGGGATTGATAATTTAATCACAGGACAATTAAAGAATATAGAGACTCTATTTAAGAGTCCATTTTTTGAATTTTATCACCATGATGTGACAAAATTTGTCCATATTCCAGGCCAATTGGATTACATACTCCATTTTGCCTCTCCGGCCAGTCCTATTGATTATCTTGAACTACCTATCCAGACTCTAAAAGTTGGTTCTTTAGGTATTTATAATCTTCTAGGTTTAGCTAAAGATAAAAAAAGCAGAATAATAATAGCATCTACTTCAGAGGTTTATGGCGATCCTAAAGTTCATCCCCAAAAAGAAGAATATTGGGGAAATGTTAATATTATTGGACCCAGAGGCGTTTATGATGAAGCCAAACGTTTTCAAGAGGCTATTACTATGGCTTATCATAATTACCATAAAGTTAATACCGGTATAGTTCGTATCTTTAATACTTATGGACCTCGTATGCGATTAAATGACGGTAGGGCTTTACCTTCTTTTTTGAATCAAGTTTTACATAAAAAAAATATTTCGATTTTTGGTGATGGTACTCAAACGCGATCTTTTTGCTATGTAGATGACTTAATAGAAGGGATTATTAGACTTTTATTTTCTGATTATCATTTGCCTATCAATATTGGAAATCCTCATGAGGTTACTATATTAGAATTTGCTCAAAAAATTATTAATTTAACCAATAGTAAATCTAAAATAATTTATCAGTCTCTACCTCAAGATGACCCCAAACGCAGATGCCCAAATATTTCATTGGCTAAAAAAGTATTAGCATGGGAACCTAAAATAGAACTTCAAAAAGGTTTAGAAAAAACATACGATTTTTTTCTAAACGATATGAAAAGATAATTTTCCTAATTCACAATTCCTAATTATCACGCAGTGTTTTATTTACAAAGTTTTTAACTTTTTTATATCGTTTTTCTTTTTCAGAATCATGAATAACGATAAAAGGTAACTTATAAGTTTCTAAAGTTTTTTTAAAGATTTTGAAAAGTATTTCTCTGTTTTGTTCATCTTCTCTTTGAGGATCTTTTTCAAAAGGAATAGTAGGTGATAAAAGAATATAAAAACCTCGATTATTTGAACTAAAAAGTTCGGCTAACCAAGTTGGTAAAATTTTGAAGTAGTATTTAATATATACTAAATTGCTTAAAATATTTGTATCACAAACCAATAACTTAGAAGCTTGTTTTGCCAAATGGTATTCACTAATTACCTGTCCAGATACAATATTAGACAGTTCATAATGATAAATTTTATAATTTTGAGTATATTTAAAACGCTTGTCTAAGTAAGTTCTAACAAATTCTGGATTCCAAATAGTCTTAAAATCTTGTGCCAAACGCTTTGCTAATGTTGTTTTACCTGTACATTCTGGACCTGTCAAAATAAATTTAGGAACTTCTTTATTTATGATAATATTATTACAATAGTTCAATAAATTGATTATCAGTTTTTTATATGAAAAAAAATATTTAATTTATCTATGAATAATAAATATTTAAATGGGTGAATAATTTGAAAATGTTTTGGTTAAATTTGAAGTATCAATACTTCGGTAAAAAATTATAATTTGTATTGTAACCATTTTAATATGATTTTTTAAGGTCATAAAACTCTAAAAATTTGAAAATTTACCGAAGTATTGAAGTATGCAATAAATTAAATTTTAGTCCAGAAACTGTAAGACTGTTAGAAACGATATTAGGTAAAATTTCTGATATTAGCAAGTGTGCTAAAAAATATTTACTTCAACGCTCTTTATTCTTTTTGAGTCTGAAAGAGAAATTCAATTTTATTACCGATTTGATACACTTTTTTTACAACATAGAGTCTAATGACAAAAAGAAAAATAAAATTTACTTAACGTTTTGAAGCAAATATAAATATGGAAACGCAATTTATTACAGATGTAAAAGGCGATAGAACAAAGGCGATAATAAGCATAAAAGATTATAACCGTTTTATTGAATTACTCGAGGAAGAGAATGATTATAAACTTTATGATGAAGCCAAAGAAGACGTTAATGAGAGAACTTATACACTTAAAGAAGTAGCAGATGATATAGGGTATGAGTTATAAAATCATTTTTAGGGAACGAGCAAAACGAGCAATAAAATCTATTCCTATAAAGAGATAGCAAGAGAATATTTGAAATTATAATGCGACTTTCAAATAATCCTTACCCTCATGGATATAAAAAACTAAAAGGTCGATATGGGTATAGGATAAGACAGGGCAATTATAGAATTATTTACGAAATAAATAAAAAAGAAATTTGTATTTTAATATTGGCTATTGGAGATAGAAAGAATGTATATGAAAGGTAGCTGTTTGGGTTTTCTTTTTTGTAAAAAATATAAATTATTGATTACCAATTAATAATAAAAATTAAAAAAATATTTTATGGCAAAAAAACATATTGTTATTCTTTCCGGAGATGGAATAGGTAAGGAAATTACCAATTGGGGAAAGCAAGTTTTAATATCTATTGCTGATTTGTATGGACATAGTTTTACTTTTGAAGAACAATTAATTGGACATGTAGCCATAGAAAAGACAGGTAATCCACTACCTAATAAGACACTTGAAGCCTGTAAAAAAGCTGATTCTATTTTGTTAGGTGCTGTAGGTCATCCAATTTATGATAATAATCCTAAAGCAAAAGTACGTCCCGAACAAGGACTTCTAAAATTACGAGCTGCTTTAGATTTATTTACCAATATTCGTCCTATAAAACCATTCAAAAATCTTTTGCATGCTTCAAGTTTAAAACCTGAAGTCTTAGAAGGTACAGATATATTGTTTTGTCGAGAATTAACAAGTGGTATTTATTTTGGTCAACCCCGTGAGCGACACTCAGATAACACTGTAGCTGTAGATACTATGTCTTATTCTATAAAAGAGGTAGAGCGTATTTCTGTAATTGCTTTTCAAGCTGCTCAAAAACGTAATAAACGATTATGTTCTGTAGATAAAGCCAATGTTTTGGAGAGTTCGCGGTTATGGAGAGAAACCGTTAACAAAGTTTCAAAAAACTTTCCTGATGTTAGTCTCACTCATTTATTTGTTGATAATGCCGCTATGCAATTGATCAAAAAACCTCGCCAGTTTGACGTTGTTTTAACAGGCAATATGTTTGGAGATATTTTAACTGATTTAGCTTCTCAAGTAGCTGGTTCATTAGGTATGTTGCCTTCGGCTTCTTTAAGTCAAAAACACAAAATGTTCGAACCCATACACGGCTCTGCCCCAGATATTGCAGGAAAAAATATCGCTAATCCTTTGGCAACTATTTTATCAGTAGCTTTGATGTGTGATATAGGTTTTGATCTAAAAACAGAAGCTACTATTATAACTAAAGCAGTTTCCAAAACCTTAGAGCAAGGATTTAGAACCTTTGATATAGCCGATTATACAACGCCTAAAAACAAAATCTTAGGTACTAAAGAAATGGGAGTTAAAGTTATAGAAAATTGTAAACGAATAGATTAGATCAATAAACTATCAGCAATTTTTACCTTGAATTTTTCAATTCCTCAAAAAAATTAGAATTTTTATAACATAGACTCTATTTCTCTTTCCAGTAAGGAAACTTTTTCATCCAAACCAGCAAAGGAAACTTTTTCATCCGGATCAAGATTAGTCAGTATTTTTTTAATTTTTAGCAATGCTTTTTTTCTATTCATATTTAATTCTTCAATCTTCACATTAAGGGAATGAATCAATTCCTTTGGATCGCTTTTACAAGCTAATAAACAAAGCAATAGAATTTTTGAGTATGCAAAATTGGCATTATAAAAAAGTGCTTTTTGGCAATAGTTAAGAGCAGATTCTATGTCTTCATATTGGTATATAAATTGGGCAATATTGTGATAGTATTTAGCCTTTTTATTTTGGTTTTTTTCGAGTTCCGCGGCTTTTAAATAAAACTCAAGTGCCTTAGTCTTATTTTCCCGCCTATAAAGATTTGCCACTAAATTAAAATAACTAGAATCTTTGATTTTAACCTTATCCAATAACATGAAGGCTAAATCTCTACTCTCAATGCTGTATTTTCGTTCCAAAGCTGCTGCAAAGTATTTCAGACGCCAATCATCTCCCAATTTTACAATGTCTTTGACATACTTGCGAATGAATAGTAAATGATCAAGGTTTGGAATATTAGCCAATGTTCTAAAAGTGATTACGTCCGGTTTAATTTTTTCGGTTTTCATTTTTTCTAAAAGGGCTTCGGCGGTTTTCAGGTCTCGAGCCTTTTCGATTAAAGTAGTAAAAGTGATTACGTCCGGTTTAATTTTTTCGGTTTTCATTTTTTCTAAAAGGGCTTCGGCGGTTTTGAGGTCGCCAGCCAATTTTATTAGACTATTAAAAGTGATTACGTTAGGTTTAATTTTTTCGGTTTTCATTTTTTCTAAAAGGGCTTCGGCGGTTTTCAGATCTCGAGCCTTTTCGATTAAAGTAGTAAAAGTGATTACGTCCGGTTTAATTTTTTCGGTTTTCATTTTTTCTAAAAGGGCTTCGGCGGTTTTCAGGTCTCGAGCCTTTTCGATTAAAGTAGTAAAAGTGATTACGTCCGGTTTAATTTTTTCGGTTTTCATTTTTTCTAAAAGGGCTTCGGCGGTTTTCAGGTCGCCAGCCAATTTTATTAGACTATTAAAAGTGATTACGTCCGGTTTAATTTTTTCGGTTTTCATTTTTTTGAAAAGTTTTAGAGCTTCCTGGTATGTTTTAGCTTGTGAAATTGCAATGTTAAATGCTCTGAGCTTAGCAAAAAAACCTTTCTCTTGCCTCTCCTGTTTATTGGGGTAATATTGTTCTATATCGTAGTAAATATTTATATTTCTATAATCAGGTGCCACCACTTTTTTATCAAAATAGGCTTCTTCTATTCTCAATTGTCCTTCAATTTCTTCGACAAAATGCAACTTAAATTCAGCACTTCTCAATAGGTCAACAGCATCTTTCCAATGATCATCAAATTTTTGAATTTCAGGTTTTCTAAGTTTGAACAATTCTCTTTGTATTTGAGTCATCACCCCTCTGGGTTTATAATTTTTCATACGGTAATGGTAATCTTTGATTTTTTTAATGTCGTATGAAGACTTATTTTTATAGTTTCCAGCCACATAAAAAGCTTTTAAAATATCGAGGATTTCTATGGCTATTTTTTTAACTTTCTTGCCGCTTTTCCATAAATCCCTATACCTTTTTTTCATAATAGTTAAGGGAAGAAAAAGAGAACCAATATTGCCATCAAAATTTTTTTCATCATTTTCATCAATTTCTATAGATTCTTTTTTGATATTTTCGATGATAGTGTCTTTATCTATTTTGTTAGGAATTTTAATTTCTCCATCGAACTTATCGTATAAATCTTTACCTGCTTGATTACTAAAAGTTTTATGTTCAGGTCCCGTTCTGCAAGTGGCTATAAAAATGACCTTATTGCGCATAAGTTTTTTAATTACAGAATTGGTTGGGTTGATATTTTTTTTATCATAGAATTTATCGATATCATCCAAAAAAACGATGGTATTTTCGGTATTTTCGGGCAATTGATCAAAAGGAAAGCGCTCAAAATTTGTTAACTCCGGCTTGATAATATAATAATCCTGAAAGGCTTCTTTTTTTAGAAGTTCGAAAATGGCTCTTGTCTTCCCCGATAAAGAATTGCCAATTAAAAGTATGGATTTATTGTCTTTTAGGCGGTTGTATATGGCATCGTCTATTTCCCTTTTGTGATAAAATTCGCGATACGTATGTGCTCTTTGGTCTAAGATATCAACTACGGTAATATCTTTAACCTTTTTTGAGAATTCAAAATATTCATTTTCAATTTTTTCGGTTTTTAGTTTTGTCAGTTTTTCTTTTGGTTTACGGGATTCTGTTAAAGATTTTAAAAAATCTAAAATTTCTGGATGTCCTGAATTTGAGGGCTTATAAGGAATGATATTGATATTAAGTTCTCTTTCTTTTTCCTCAACATTGTATTCGTTATTCGCATAAAAAAAAGCATAATGATCTTGAATTAGCTTATCATGTACGGTATTCAAAAAATCAAGAATTGAAGATATGTGCGGATCATTTAATCCAAAACCAATAAAACAAACAGTATATTCTGTAAAAATGGTGGACAAGAAATTTTTAATTTCATTATCTCTGTGCATTTTGGAATTATAATCTTCGCTTGTAAACACTATTGAGTCGTGCTGTCTAATATCACCATGTATTTTGACAAGTGTTTTTTCTCCATTATTCCTAGCCCGATTTGCTTCAGCTATATTGGAATTGGTATAAGTAATATATTCTGAGCTTTTGTCGGGAATAAGATCGTAATTTGTAGTTACAAGAGTATTGTGAGACATAGATAACAAATAGGCATAATTTTCAGGTATCTGGGAAAATTCAAATTTTTTGGAGAAAGAATTTTCGAGTAGTCTTCTAAGGTTTCTTATTCCCAGTTGGTCAGCACAATAACTGGCTATATTCAGGAACTTATTTCCCGATTCTATTTGTTTAAAGTAATAATTTTTAGTACCATCATCGACTTTTCCGCTTTCGTGTACTTCGTTTACCATTTTTTTAAGCAAATCCGCCCAGCTGGGAAATAAAGGCATAGACAAACCCGCACCGATGAAAAAAACCGTTTTTTTAGGATCTTTTGAATATTTTTTCAAAAATCTTTTATAGTTGGTATTATCTTGCCAATTTTTTTGGATGGGGTTCATAACTGATAACTCAAAATTTAAAGTCTATATACGATTACATCACTTTAAAAAGGGATTTTAAAAGGTTTAATACATTGATAATGAAACTAAATGATTACTGAAATACAATAGCATTGCCATAACTTTAATGAATCAAAAATATAACAAAGGAATCACCTGTTCAAAAATTAGGAATTAAAATTTCTTTTAACTTAAACATAAAATTTTACATACCATTAGCAAAACCTTCAAAGCTAATATTTGATCGAATATTTTTGAAGGCTTTAGTGTAAGTATATAAAACTTGGAGTGCATAATCAACTCTTGGACGTATATGCGCATCAAAAGAATTTTTATCAGGGTTAGGTTTTTCTAATAAAACCTCAGCAACCTTTCGTATAATAAGATGTTCAGGGATATAACAAAGTCTATTATTTTTATAACTACTAGTTCTAAGCTCATTAATGGGGTAGGTGCCTCCAAATCCTGTAGAAACGCTTACAATCATGGCGGGTTTATGCCCCACAGTATTACAGCCTGCTAATAAAAAAAGGTTTTTCAATTTTGCAGGTACCATGCCATGCCATTCAGGTGTTATAAAGATCAGTCCATCAGCTTCTTTAAGTTCTTTTTCTACAGGTTTCCATTCGTTTTGCCAAGTGGATTTATTGTTCATATTTTCCGACCAAATAGGAATTTCTTTAGAAGCTAAGTCTATAAGTGAAACAGTATCAGCAAGATTAAGATCTTTTAAACGTTTTTTTAAATACTTTCCTATTCTAAAAGATTGAGAATTAGATCGATGACTAGCAGAAATAATTGTAATTTTCATGATTGTATATTTAATAAACTGTAATTTAGAAATAGAGAGTAAAGTTGAAATTCAAAAACCAAAGTTAGAAATATTAACAATACAAAAAAACTCAAATTTTAAATTTTCAACCTCTTTCAAGTATCTTAACAGATTAAAATTATATTTTAAATATTAAGGCTCAAAAAAATAGTATGGATTATGGATTATGATAAGATTATCATAGGTATAGATCCCGGTACTTTAGTTATGGGATATGGAATTATTGCTTCATATTTGGGAGAAAAAACCCCAAAACTTATTCAATATGGGGTACTTAATTTAAAATCCTACGACGGTATGTTGCAACGTCTTGAAAAAATATGGGAACGTTTAGAAACTATTATAGAAGAATATAAACCAAATATTATGGCTATAGAATCGCCTTTCTATGGTAAAAACATACAAGTTATGTTAAAATTAGGACGTGTTCAAGGCTTAATTATGGCGAGTGCGCTAAAACGGAATATTTCTATAAAAGAGTATTATCCTAGAGAAATTAAACAGGCTTTAACGGGCAATGGCAATGCTTCGAAACAGCAAGTTGCCTCTATGGTCAGTCAGGTGTTTAGTTTAAAAAGAACCCAAGAAACGCTTTTTGATTCTACCGATGCTTTGGCTACTGCCTTATGTGCTTTTTATAATAAATCATTTGAAATACCTAAAAAGCCATCCAAAAAGAAAGCCTCTTCCTGGGCGAGTTTTGTTCAAAATAATCCTAGTAAAATAGTAGAAAATAAAAAATAATAGCATTTGCCCAACGGATTATAGAATGATTAAAATTTTTAATAAAGATTGCTATTCCTTAGAGGATATAGACGATAACTCTTTAGACTCAGTGATTACGGACCCACCTTATGGTATATCATATCAAGCACATTATTGGGATAAAGATCTACCCAAAAGAGAAATTTGGAAAAATGCGTTCAAAAAGTTAAAACCCGGTGCTTTTGGCACCATATTTAGCTCGGTTAGATTGATGCATAGATTGATGGTTGATTTGGAAGACAGTGGTTTTTTAATAAAAGACGTGCTATTTTGGGTTTATTTAAATGGTATGCCAAAAAGCAGAAATGTTGGCTTAATGATCGATAAAGAATTTGGGGTTGAAAGCGAAAAAGTAGGTGAATATAAATATGTACAAGGTTATAAAAAAGATGGTGCCGATAGCTATAAAGCGGTGCAAAAGTACAAATTATTGCCCAGTTCGGATTTTGGAAAAAAGTATAATGGGGCTGGACTCGGCTTAAAACCTGCATACGAACCCATAATTTTGATCCAAAAGCCTATAGAAAAAGACTTGAATGTGTCTCAAAACATTATAAAATATGGAACAGGAGCTTTAAATTTTGAAGAGACAAGATTACCTTATGAAAATGGAGAGCCTAAAGTCGGGCATAATCCCCATCCAAAGGGAAGAATACCATCTAATATAATCAGAACAAATGAGTTTGATGATGATTATGATAAGTTTTTTTTAGTTCCAAAGGTCAGACAAAATAAAGATGATTTCAATTTTCATCCTACTTTAAAACCTATAGAGTTAATGGAGCATTTGGTAAAATTATGTACATTTAAGAGTCAAACTATTTTGGATCCATTTATGGGAAGTGGCTCAACAGGATTGGCTTGTGCTAGACTAAAAAGAAACTTTAAAGGCTATGAATTGGACAAGGCGTATTTTGATATTGCCGAACAAAGAATAAAAAATGAAGAAAAAGTACGTGTATTTGACTTTTAAAGCAATTGCTTTAGTATAAAATAATAAACTTATACAAGTTATCTAAGTATCTTTTATCTTTGGGGTTTTTATAATTAAATTTTCTATATTAAAATATATACGGTTTAAAATTATTGAATAGCAATGAAACAATATCCTTTTACAGAAAAAAAAGATACACGTTCAGGTTTTGGGGAAGGTCTTTTAGAGTTAGGTAGACGAAATAAAGATGTTGTTGCTTTATGTGCTGATTTGACAGGATCTTTGAAAATGACTGCTTTTCAAAAAGCCTATCCAGATAGATTTTTTCAAATAGGTATTGCTGAAGCAAATATGGTAGGCGTTGCTGCAGGTATGACGATAGGCGGAAAAATTCCTTTTACAGGTACCTTTGCCAATTTTTCTACAGCCAGAGTATACGATCAAATTCGCCAATCAGTTGCTTATTCAAATAAAAATGTAAAACTCTGTGCTTCACATTCAGGTTTAACCCTTGGCGAAGATGGTGCTACACACCAAATACTTGAAGATTTAGCCCTCATGAAAGCCTTGCCTAATATGACGGTTATTAATACTTGTGATTTTAATCAAACTAAGGCTGCTACTTTAGCTATTGCTGATTATGTTGGTCCTGTATATTTGCGTTTTGGAAGACCAAAAATTCCTGTTTTTATACCTAAAAATCAAAAATTTGAAATAGGAAAAGCTTTGCATTTGAATCAAGGTGCTGATGTAACTCTTATTGCTACTGGACACCTAGTATGGGAAGCTATTGTAGCAGGAGAGATATTATCAAATCAAGGTATAGAAGCTGATATTTTGAATATTCATACAATCAAGCCTATAGACACAGAAGCCATTATAGAGTCATTAAGCAAAACTAAATGTTTGGTGAGCGCAGAAGAGCATCAAATTAATGGTGGATTAGGAGAAAGTATAGCCCGAATTTTAACTCAATATTTACCTATTCCTCAAGAATTTGTAGCTGTAGAAGATACTTTTGGTGAAAGTGGAACACCAGAGCAATTAATGCAAAAGTATAAGTTAACAGCTAAAGATATTGTAGAAAAAGTTAAAATTGTTTTGAAACGAAAATAGATTGCTTATAGTGAATTACAATATTAAGTTGACTATAAATCAAAAGAAGAAAAGCAAATACTAGGATTACCAAATGGAGTGTTTATAATAAATGTTTTGCAAGCAAAGGTCATACAACAATTAGAGTAAAAGTTTTCATTCTCAATACCAATGAGTTAAATTTCCTAAAAATCCTTTTTTAAGTGACAGGATTATCCTCAAATATCTATATGAAATATTTATTGAAACTCAAGATAGTTTTTGAACTTTAATACCATGAGCTACAAGATTTTGCCCCTTTTATCATAAAACTGGTAGATGTTTCAATATTTTTTATGCTTCGCTTAACACTTTTTTGTAGCATGATAATGGATATAATAATCAATATCATAGTCCATTATTTTAAAATTTATATCATTAAAATCAGAAAGAAATAAGCGTTCCATATCTAACTGTTGTTCCATTATTTCAAAATTAGCCTCAGACTTAAATTTATTGATATCCAAATAATAGACATGTCCATCTTCGTGCAATAATTGCCAAGTTTTAAAATCTAAATGATCAAAAAAATTAATATTTATATTTGAATAACTGTAATATTTTATAATGTTTTTAAGTCGAATCCCTTTTCCAAATAAAAGAGGTGTATACTTCTGTTTGATAAGGTATTTTAAAAATGAATGTAGTTTAGTGTTGTATTTTAAATAATCTCCTAATATAATAACTTTATGATTTTTCTTGGTTCTATATTTATATGTATTAATAGATGGAATAATTTTTTTATACTCATTATGAATAATTATGATTTTATATGGTTGAACACCAAAGTTTACCATAACGTATTCTTTTAATTTATCATTAGGCACAAAGATATAGTTAGCTGCTTCAAAAGCCTTTCTATAACTTATTTTTAAATTAAGATTTGGAGTCAAAAGTGGAAAGTCATGAAGATGAATCAATAACAAGTTATTTTCTTTTTTATTTAATATATTTGGTAAAATATGCCAATTATGAGCATAAATTACTTTTTGGTGATTTTTAACTTGTCTTACTTCATGTTGCTTATTTTCATTACAAATAGTAAAACTTATAGGATCACTTTTTACTGATTTAGTCTTATTAGGCAATAAATAAGGATATAGTTTATTGATAGATTTTTCCTTTACTTTATTTGCATAAGTATAATCCTCCCTAGGTATAGAAGAATCTATCAGCTTTCGTACATCGGATAAGACAGTATTTGTCCCAAGATATTTCTGGAAATTATTCAGAGTTTTTTGTAAAGCTTTATTAGCATTAGTATACTCTTGAATTGTTAGGTGGAGCTCAATATATGCTTTCATTTTTAATAATTGTTAATTGAATAAATTTAAAAAAATAATATGTAAAACAATTATGAAATTGGAGGTATTAACCTATCTTTAACATTGGAAGTTTAGATAATTCTAATATGTTAAGTTACCTATTAGAAAATTACTATAAATTTTTACTACGAAATAGAAGAGCGTTAAATTATCAGCTAATAGTATCAAAAATAGTCAAAAAATTTAGTATCTCAATGAAATTCAGGGAAATTAATCGTCTTTTAACTTATGTTCTTTATACCTCGGTCATTTTCTTTTTAGGTCTTTGGATAGGAATAGAATTTTTCTTACCTGGCCCTAAACTTGCTTTTCAAGAATCTAACAATAAACTCGAGAAAATTATTAACTATATAGACAATTATTATTTAGATTCTACTGATTTAAATAATCTTTCTGATAAAGCTATACAAACTATAACTGATGGATTAGATCCGTACTCCCAATATTTTCCTGCGAGTTATTTTGATAATACACAACCCTCACTAGATGGCAATTTTGGAGGTGTTGGTATAGAGTTTAACATCTTTAAAGATACTGTTTTTGTTATTAATGTTATTTCAGGAGGTCCTTCTCAAAAATCTGGAATTTTGCCAGGGGATAAAATTATTTCAGTTGATGGTAATCCCTTTGTAGGCAAAGAAATTGATAATTTAAAAGTTATTCAAACTCTTAGAGGTGAAAAAGGCACTAAAGTTAATATAGGTATTTTGAGAAGTGCCCAACAAGCTAATTTTAAAACATTTACAATTATTAGAGATCAAATACCGATAACTACTGTTAATTTTACTAAAATTTCAGATAAACAAATTGGATACATTAAAATTTCTCGCTTTGGCGCCAAAACACATCAAGAATTCAAAAAAATAATAGACCTGTTGATAGCTGATGGAATAAATAAACTCATTATTGATGTTAGAGGAAATGGAGGTGGATATTTAAAGAGTGTCGTTGACATTGCCAGTGAATTTTTAAAATCGAATACTTTAATCGTTTATACAGATGGAAGAGAAGATTATTTTGATGATGTATATAAAACAAATCAAGAAGGTACTTATGTAGAAGGTGATGTTATCATTTTGATAGATGAATACTCGGCTTCAGCATCAGAAATATTAGCAGGTGCTTTACAAGATAATGACAGAGCTTTAGTGTTGGGACGTCGTTCTTTTGGTAAAGGATTGGTACAAAGATCGTTTAATTTTAAAGATGGTTCTAAAATAAACTTAACAATTTCTCGATATTATACACCCAGCGGACGATGTATTCAAAAACCTTATAAAAATAAAGAAAAGTATACCAATGATTTGCTAAAAAGATTTGAAACAGGTGAGTTTTTTACAAAAGACAATATTAATTTTGATAGTTCTGCTCTATTTTATACTCAAAATGGAAGAAAAGTATATGGGAAAGGGGGTATCATTCCAGATTATTTTATGGCTATAGATACTAACTACTATAGTCCACTTTTAAAAGAAATCATTCAAAAAAATATTCTTAATGAGTTTAGTTTTAAAATTGCTAACGAATATCGAATAAAATTAGAAAACATGGGATTGGAAACTTTTAAAGTTGATTCCAAATTTGAAAATCTTATATTACATGATTTAATAGTTTTTATGGGACATCAGGGTTTATACATTCAAAAAAATGCCTTGCTCCAAAGCGTATCTTACCGCTACATATTAACTTTTACCAAGGCATTAATAGCTCGTCAACTTTGGGGTGAAGAAAGTTATTATTCTATAATAGTACATCAAGATAAAATTATTAATAAAGCTATTTTTCTTTTTCCAGAAATATCTAATATTTTAAAAAAAATAGAATGAAAATAAAAAAGATATTCGGTAATGTTGTATAAAATAAAGTTAAACCCTAAAGGTGGGCTGTTTAATCTGTTGCCTTTTCAGACTTATTTTGCGATTTTTTACGTCCCAACTTTTTTTGAATAGAATTCGTTTTTCTTGAACTAATGAATTGGATATATAATTGATACTCTCAAAATTTTAAAAATTTACATTGTAGAAAATAGCAATTTAGTTTGGGAACTTTGGCAAAATTTTAAAAAAATAATTATTTGGTTATCATTACTTTTAAAAAAAATTCCGATCTCTATCTGGTTAATTCAAAATTATATTATTTTTTTTAGTATTTTCAAATTTAATTTACTGATATCTGTTTTTCTTAAATATTCAATACTTTCCTGTCCTTTTAAAAATAATAAATCTAAAATACTCAAATTTGGAATAAAAGCATCCCCAAAAAGTTGTTGATAAGGTATTGTAGTCGCTTCTATTATTTTTTTAGGATGTATTCTTTCTCGCCAATCTATAGAATATTGAGGTATTTTTTCATAATGCTTTGTTAATTCAAAAGATAGGGGCAACTCAAGTAATTCAAAAATTAAAGTTAAAAAAGATAAATTCAAGTCAAAAAGATACTTTTTCTTTTCAAAAAAAATGTCTTTAAAATAAGGGGCTATAAAATCAAAATAAGGGGCTTTTTTATAGGCGTATTCAATGGCATGCCAATGTTTAATAAACCAAGGTTGAGCATAGTCAATTTCTAAAGTATTGATCATATAGTATTTTGTACCATGTTTTATTGGTACAGTTAAACGAAGTATTTTATTAGGTCCAAGAATAAAAGTCTTATTCCGGAAAGAACGTTTATTAAAGGTTTCTTGAGCTTCTATATAGAAAAAAGGACTTTGGGTTAATAAACTACAGTAAAAAATATTAGGCAAATAATGGAGTTCTATTACAGGGTTTTGAATTTTCTTTTTAGAAATCATTAAAATTGATTTTTATAAAGTTTACAGTTGATCCATTCTTCATCTAAATGCGCATTCAACTTTTTATAAAAATCTATAGCTGGTTGATTCCAGTCTAAAACTTGCCAATGTACCATTTGAGCATCCCATTCACGAGCCTGTTTAAAAAAAGCCTCCATTAAAGCCTTGCCAATTCCTTTAGCTCTATGATTTTCATCCACGACAATATCATCAAGGTATGCTGATTTACCCTTCCAAGTAGAATAAGATATAAAAAAAACAGCTACTCCAACAACTTTCTTATTAACCTCTGCGACTAAAAAATGAAAAATAGGATGTTTTCCAAAAGCATCAATAAGCATCTTTTCTGGTGTATTTTTAACTGCTTCAGGTGCTTTTTCAAAAAAGGCTAAGTCTTTTATTAATTTAAAAACCTGTTCTATATCAGACTTTTCCCCTTTCCTAATATTAAAATTCTGCATAATATATTGGTTTAATGATTCATGAAAAATTGAATACTTTTTTTTAGCTTGATTTGCAAAATTTAATTTATTTTTAATTCTATATGCTAATAAAATAAAAAATATTTGGAAGTTTTATTTTTTATCTACCAAAGATTCATTTTTAAAATGAAAATATTTAATAACCTCCAAAAATCCTTTTTTTTAAGATGACTATAAAAACCTCAAAATAATGCCCAATACAGACAAATGGTGTAATTTTAGGTTTATCTAAATAATAATAATATAAGGATGAATAATGAAAGATAAAAATCTGAAAATAAATTGATTAAACTATAAAGGTAAAAATATTTAAAAATGGCTCAAACTTCTATTTTAATTATTAATTATTACTGGCCGCCTTGTGGTGGTTCTGCGGTACAAAGGTGGTTGGATATTACAAGACATTTTTCGGACTTGGGTATCAAATGTTATGTTATTACTATTGATGAAAAAAAGGCAACTTATTGGGTTAGAGATTATTCTTTATTAACATTAATACCAGATACTTTACAAACATTTAGAACAGATACTTCCGAATTATTTGACTTTTATAAAAAATATATTGGTAAAGGAAAAATACCAAAAAGTGGTTTAAGCGACGAACCAAATCCAACTTTTTTACAAAAAGTAGCCCGATTTATAAGAGGTAATTTTTTTCTTCCAGATCCCAGACGCGGCTGGAATAAACATGCTATCAAAAAAGCTAATAAAATCATCTCAAAATACCACATTTCAAAAATTATAACTGCAGGTCCCCCCCACTCTTCTCATCTTATCGGTCTCAATTTAAAGCGCTCTTCAAACATTATTTGGATAGCCGACATGCATGACTATTGGACAGAAATATCATATCTTAAAAAATTTTATCGTACAAAATTAGCCAATGTCATAGACAAATGGTATGAAAGAAAAATACTATCTAAAACCGATATGATCATGACGCATTGTCAATCTTCAAAATCTTTGTTGATCAAAAAAAGTAAAAAAACTATTGAAAATAAAATCCATGTTCATACGATGGGTTATGATGAACAATTATTTTTGAAAAATAAATATTCTCACAAGCAGACTGAATTTATCATAACCTATACAGGATTAATGCCGGATTATTATGCACCAGATGTTTTTTTTGATGTTTTAAAAAAGATAAAAATTAATTATCCGGATTTACCTCTAAAATTAAGATTTGTTGGGTTTTTATCCCCTGAAGTTAAACAAACGATTCAAGAATTTGATCTTGAAAATAATTTAGATGAAACAGGTTATGTGACTCATGAACAATCTATTGGCTATTTATATTCCTCCAGCATATTATTACTTATTAATCCAAAATATAAAAATGAAAAAATACATGTACCCGGAAAAATATACGAATACTTAGCTGTTTGTAAACCCATTATTTCCATATCTACAAGAGATAGTGAAAACGGTGAGATTATAAAAAAATGCCAAGCAGGTAAAAACTTTTCCAGAGACCAAGACAGAGCTATTTACGATTATCTAGAGTTTCTAATAAAAAAATGGATAAAAACCCAAAATCTTGATATTATTAGCAGCAATGCACTGTACAAACAATATGGAAGAGCCTATGAAAGTAAAAAGCTAAAAAGCTTGATTGAGAAATTGTAATAATTAAAGAAAGTACCCTTCTTTTATAATTTATCATTTATAATTAGTTCATCGTTTAATTGCCCACAAGGATAAAGTATTATCTGATTTGTCAGGTAAGGCATTTTTATTTTTTTCCGATAAATGATTAATTAAAGCCAAAAGAGCTTGGGTTTCATTTTTAGTAAGCTGAGTATTTTGAAAAGATTTAGAATCAAAATAATTTTCTACAAACTTTGTGTCAAAAGTACCGTCTAAGAAACGAGGATGTTTTAAAACAAATAAACAAAATGATAAAGTTGTTTTAACGCCTGTAATGTTGTATTCTTCTATAGCTCTGACCATACGTTGAATGGCTTCAGGTCTGTCTTTGCCATATGTAATAAGTTTGGCAAGCATAGGATCATAAAAAATAGGAATTTGCATACCTTCTTGATAACCATCATCAACTCTGACTCCATTTCCTTTTGGTGGCTTATAAACATTTAGACGACCTATATCGGGTAGAAAATTAGTGCTTGGGTCTTCGGCATAAACCCTTACTTCTAAAGCATGTCCTCGTATAGTTAAGTCTGATTGTTTTAAAGTTAGTTTTTTTCTTTCGGCTATTTTAATCTGTTCTTTAACTAAATCAATACCTGTTATTTCTTCAGTTACAGGATGTTCAACTTGTAAACGGGTATTCATTTCAAGGAAATAAAAATTAAAACTTTTATCTACAATAAATTCCACCGTTCCAGCCCCATAATAATTACAGGCTTTAGCTACTTGAACAGCACAATCTCCGAGTCGTTTTCTTAACTCTGGACTAACAACTGAAGAAGGTGCTTCTTCTATAACTTTTTGGTGCCTTCTTTGAATCGAACATTCTCTTTCAAATAGATGTATAATGTGTCCGTATTGGTCGCCTAAAATTTGGACTTCTATATGTTTAGGATTTTCAATATACTTTTCTATAAAAATAGCCCCATCTCCAAAAGCAGATTTTGCTTCGCTTATAGCTCTTTGAATATTATTTTCTAGGTTTTCAGGTTTATAAACCACCCGCATACCTTTTCCACCACCTCCTGCGCTAGCTTTTATCAAAATAGGATAGCCAATTTTTTCAGCTTCTTGTTTAGCCAATTCTATATCCCCAATAGCCTTTTTTGTTCCGGGTATCAAGGGGATAGCATAATGACTAACAGCTTCTTTAGCTTTTAGTTTACTGCCCATAATTCGAATAGAATGAGGACTTGGTCCAATAAATATAAAACCCATATCTTTAACAGCTTGGGCAAAATCGGCATTTTCCGATAAAAAGCCATAGCCCGGATGTATTGCATCAACCTTTAAGGCTTTAGCAGCAGCTAAAATTTTTGTTTGAGAAAGATAAGATTCTGAAGCTGTTGATTCACCTAAACAAAACGCCTGGTCAGCCATAAAAACATGAGGCGAGTGCCTATCGGATTCGCTAAAAACAGCTCCACTTTGTAAGCCCATATCTTTAAGAGTCCGCATAATACGGGTCGCTATTTCAGAACGATTAGCCACCAAAACTTTCTTAATTATTTTCATCAATAGAACTTTAACCTATTCGTTGAATTTTAGATGTGTCACTTCACTTGAAAAAAGGATTTTTGGAGGGTTTATTATTGATAGTGAAAATAGAATCTTTCCCAGATAAAATAGCATTACTATACTTAAATTTAATTTAATTTTCAATTTCATCTCAAAAATATGGATTATTTTTTAATAATTTAACTTTTTAATTGGATTAATTTTTTGGGATTATGATTAAGGGATCAAAATTATTTTTAAATATTCATCGGGTAAAATAGGGTGTTTATCGGAAAATAAGTTTAAAAACAGTATCTATCGTTAAAAACAAGGTGTTCATCGAAAGAGACTTTGTCAAAACAGGAAAGATAAACACCTTTGTAAGACAAATAAGGATTATTTGGTTTAATTGTCATAAGAAAGCTGCTTTTTTTATTGAGTGGCTTTCTTTTTTTGCGTCTTTATTGCGATAAACTCCTATAAACCTAATAAAGTTTTAAAAATAATCCAAAGTATTTTATAGCCTGCTAGGATGCTGCCTTTCAGAGTACCAGAGACTTTAGATATACCTATACGTTTTTTATAACTTACTGGTATTTCTGTCCAAGCTAAACCATGTTTTAAGGCTTTAACTTGCATTTCAACTGTCCAACCATAAGTCTTATCCTGCATATTTAAACTTATAAGTTTATTAAAACGAATACTTCTGAAAGGTCCTAAATCTGTAAAATTGGCTTTATAAAATAATGCTATCAGTCTGGTAGCTAACCAGTTTCCGAATTGTTGATGGGGCAACATAGCATCTTTAGTTGATTGACCTAATGCCCTTGAGCCAATAACCATATCTTTGTTTTCTTTTAATATAGGTAAAACAAGCTCGGGTAACTCCGAAGGATAATCAGAATAATCGCCGTCCAAAAAAACGACTATAGTTTTATTAAATTCCGAAGGAGACAGCATCTTTTTTAAATAAGCTATACCTGTTAAACAAGCATAACCATAACCTTGTTTGGGTTCTTGATAGACAATTGCCCCATAACTTTTTGCTATTACACCGGTTTTATCGGTTGAGTTATTATTAATTACAATTATTTTTTCGATCCACTTTTTAGGTATATCATTGATAACTAAACCAATAGATTTTTCTTCATTATAAGCTGGGATAATGACATAAACTTTAAATCCATTTGCTTTTAAATCTTCCCAATTTACTGCCATATATTTAATCATTGAAATAAGAAAAGGAATTTTTTAGTATATACAGCAATGCTGTTTTTATCTCAGAAACGTTCATTTTCACCATCAATAAGTTAAAAAATCTCCAAAAATCTTTTTTTCAATTCCAAATGGAGGAACTACAAATAATTTTGCTATAAATAATTGTATTAATTATTTATGAAAAAGCATCTTGAATGTGGTGAATCTTAAAACTGTTTTGGATTTGGTTATATTGAATAGCTATAACATCAAAACGAATGGATAAAGGCAAATGCTTTAAGGTTTCTAAGTAATAATCTGCTGCTCGTTTTATGGATAAAATTTGATTAGTTTTGATTTGATTTTCAGGATATCCAAATTTATAATTGCTTCTTAATTTTACCTCTATAAAACAAAGGGTCTCACAACTATTATCCTTCGCAATGATGTCAATTTCACTTTTTTTAAAATGATAATTACTTTCTAAAATAGTATAATTTTTTCTTTCTAAATAACTAATAGCCCTGTATTCTCCTAAACGACCTTTTTCTTTATTGATCACAATTTGTTTATTTGTTATCCTTTTTAGGTTTAGCACCCTGAAAAGAAGAAATAAGATAGTAGATAAAAAAACTAGCAAATGTTAAACCTATTAAACCTTGAAATAAGTTATAATCAAACTGATGTAATACAAAATTTAAAATCATAAAAGCAACAAGACCAATGATACTTATTTGCTTATGGGTTCTACTTTTCACTTTCAAAATAACAAAATAGATTTATTCAAGAAACTCAGTTTGATAATCAAGTATTTATATCTTCTGTTTTTATGTATTTAATATATTGTTTATCAATATTATAAAAGTTTTAAACTTTGCAAAACTTTTATAATTATTGAATATAATTATTTTTTAATCCTATTCAAAACTTTTGAAATCTTTATTTTTTTATTTTTATTCTTCTTGCTTGTTTTATACCAAGCATAACCAATAATGGCTGCTGCCAAATAAGGTATAATCATCAGATACAATATACCTGCATTAATACCTGAAAAAAAACCGTTATCTTGGGTTTGGCTCTCTAAAGTGGCTTTACACATAGAACATTGTCCAAAAATTGGGTTTGTTAAAAGTAGTAAAGATAAGACATACATGGCAACACGAAAATTATATAAGCCACAATTAAAATCAATACAATAATCTTGAATTTTTTCGCCTACTATAAGCTTACTATTAATAATAAAGTGAAAATATTTTCTCATTGTCAATGATTTAAATACCTAAAAAATCTTTTTTTATTTGAGATAAATAGTAGTGGTATTCTTATCTCAGAAATGTTCATCATCTATAATATTTTTCTAAAAAGTACAAATATACACTTTTTTACATAAAATCTAATTACAGTCATGTCACTTGGGAAAAGGTTTTTTTTAAACTTTTAACTCATTGACAATTTAAATAAATTGTTTCAACTAATTCATCTCAATGCCTATAATAGTATATTTATCCCAAATAAAAAAAGATTTTTTAGGTATTTAAATCATTAGACTCTATATTGTAAAAGTTTATGGCAATTTTATAATATAGTAATAGTTTTATCAATTTATATTTTATTAAATTTATGTCATGAAAATAGACGGAAAAAACTACCATACGCTATGGGAAAATAAAACACATGAACCTGTTATTTCTGTAATAGATCAGCGTTATTTACCCCATAATTTTAAAATTAAAAAGCTAAGAACAGTATCTGAAATAGCTATAGCTATAAAAGATATGTGGGTTAGAGGCGCCCCTTTAATTGGGGTTACAGCAAGTTATGGAATGTATTTAGCAGCTTATCATGCTCCAAAAAATAAAGACTTTACTAAAACCATCCAACAATCTGCTGATTTACTCCTTCAAACAAGACCTACAGCCATTAATTTAGCCTTTGCTATTAAACAGCAATTGAAACATTTAAAATTAACTGGATCTTATGAAAGTCGTATTAAGGCTTATCTTCATACTGCCCAAAGTTTAAAAAGAACAGAAATACAGGTTACTTATGCTATTGGACAACATGGTTTAAAACTTATAGCAACCTTAGCCAAAGGACATCCTGAACGCCCTATTAATATTTTAACTCATTGTAATGCAGGTTGGTTAGCTTGCATAGACTGGGGAACAGCAACAGCCCCTATTTATATGGCCCATCAAAAAGGTATTAAAGTTCATGTTTGGATCGATGAAACGCGTCCACGTAACCAAGGGGCTAGCTTAACAGCTTTTGAATTACAAGAAGAGGGTATCAAACATACCCTTATTACTGATAATACAGGTGGACATTTAATGCAACACCAAAAGGTTGATATGGTTATCGTTGGAACGGATAGAACAACTTCAACAGGAGATGTAGCTAATAAAATTGGTACATATCTCAAGGCACTTGCAGCAAAAGATAACCAAATTCCATTTTATGTGGCAGCACCTTCTTCAAGTATAGATTGGACAATCAAAGATGGCATTCGGGATATACCTATTGAAGAGCGCAATCCTGATGAAGTCAGGTACATAACAGGTTTATATGAAAACAAAACTGTAGATGTTCTGTTAACCCATGCCCAAACTCCAGCATGTAATTATAGTTTTGACGTAACACCAGCCCGCTTAGTTACAGGAATTATTACAGAACGCGGTTATGCTAAACCTCATGAATTATATACACTTTTTCCAGAAAAAAATAAACTTGTCTAAGCATGGTAAAAACTTATACCAAGAAGATGTTAAAAGATTTGAAAAGGTGGAGTTATAGGTTACAAAATATCTTATTCCAATCAGACAAAGGTTTTGATAGTAAGCTATTTATAAAATTTTTAGTTAATCAAGGCTTGAAGCCAAATATTGATGAAAACAAACGCAATCGTAAAAAACCAAAGCGGGGGAGAAAACGCTTTTTTGATAAAGAACGTTATAAAAATCGCTTTACCAATGAGCGTACTTTTGCTTGGATGGATGGCTTTAAAAACATTCTCATACGCTTTGATAAGAAAGTCCAAAATTGGCTAGCTTGGAACCAAATTGCTGCTAGCCTTATAAATTTTAATTTGTAAACAACTTCAGAAATTAAACTTTTCTTTCTAAGAAAGAAGATTCTTTACATACCAATGAATCCAAAAAGTGGAAAAAATAGAATCTATTGATTTGGAAAATATTAGCCCAATTGGTTTAACCTATGGGATAGTGTCTCAAAACTTTTTTCAAATAGAGCAGCTATACGTTAGGAATTAACCACATCTTTTTTGGTTGTTAAGACAAGCTTTTTAATCTCTTCAATTAAATCATTAGGAATATTTAATTCTTTAAGAGTAGCAACAAGATGCTCTAAAACAATATCAAAATCTTCTTTATTTATAGGCATATGAGCATGAGCATCTTTCATGTTTTTTCCGCTATATTGGATAGGGGCGCCAAGAGCATAAGCTAAAAAAGCTTTCATTTTTATAGATTGATTTTTCATATCAATATTTTTAAAGAAATGACTAACTCTTCTATCATTGACTAACTTATCATAAAATAAGCCAATAGCTGTATTAACAGCAACAATGCCTCCAATTTTCTGAAATAAAGTTTGCGATTCCATTAGCTATATATATTATGTATGTATAGTTAAAAGTAGAATTTTTATATTTTAAATAATTGTTATCAAATATTTAAGTATTAAAATAGAACAATACAAAGTTATAAAAGAGGTATTTATGTTTTCCATAAACGTTCAGGTAAATTCATTTGATGTGCTAAAAAACGGGCTAGTACAAAAAAATAATCGGATAAACGGTTTAGGTATATAATAAAGTCGGGTTCAATATTTTGATTTTGAGATAGTCTGACAACTAAACGTTCTGCTCTTCTACATACTGTTCTTGCAAGATGGCAAAACGATAAGGTTGGGTGGCCTCCCGGTAAAATAAAATTTTTTAATGGTTGCAAATCTTTTTCCATAATATCTATTCGTTCTTCTAAATTATGTGTTGCTTTAGAGGGTAAAAGTGGTAATTTAATAACTTTATTATCTGGACTTTTTGCTAAATTAGCACCAATGATGAATAAATTATTTTGAATTTCCAAAAGTAGAGTATAATTATCATCATTTTGAAAAATATGATCGGCTACTAAACCTATATAACAATTAAGTTCATCAATAGTTCCATAGCTTTCTAAGACTAAATCCCCCTTTGAAATACCTTGCTTACCCAATAAACTCGTTAAACCTTTGTCGCCTTTCTTAGTGTAAATTTTACTCATTTTAATTGTATTTTTTTTGATTATAGAGCCAAAATATTAAAAGTCCTAAAAGCATAGTAGATAAACTTAATATACTTTCTTGGGTTTTTTCTATAAAAAGAAAAATGATGATATAAATATTTAAAGTTAAGAATATAATTGGTGGAATTGGATATGCCCAAAGTTTATAAGATTGCTTAATATTTTCTTTTTTAATACGTCTACGCAATATAAATAAACTTCCTACTGTTAATACTGTGATAATACTTAGGCTTAATCCTGAATAAACCAATACTTTTTCAAAAGTAGCTGAAAATATAAAAACTAAAGTAAGAATACCTTGGAAAAAAATAGCATTTCGAGGGACTCCATTTTTTGTAATTACAGCTAAAAACCGTAAAGCCTTCATGTCTTCACCCATGACTTGATTGACCCTTGGTCCTGCAAAAACCATAGCGCTTGTTGTAGATATTAAAAGAATGGATAGTAGTAAAGCCATAATTTTACCTCCAAAAACACCAAAAACCTTTGTTCCTGAAATATAACCAATTTCCAGCTGACCTTTTAAATCAGTTATTGATGCTGTATATAAAAAAGCATAGTTTAGCATGATATACAATATCATAACTATCAGAGTGCCGAAAAATAATATTTTGAGAAAGTTTTTTTGAGGATTAGTAATTTCACCTATAATATAAGATGCTGCATTCCAACCGGTATAAGCATAAGAAACATAAATAAGAGAAACTGCAAAGGCAGGTGTAAATATAGTTTGCCAATCTTCATATTTTGGTAGTATAGATATGGATTGAGGATTTGAAATAGTTAAAGCAAAGCCTATAAACAAAACAATTAATACAATTTTTATAATTGTAAAATACAGTTGAAAATAGCCACCTGTTTTTTTACTATAAGCATGAATAAAAGTTAAAAGAACTACTAAACTTGCAGCTATATAGGTTGGGTTAATATATTCTGGAAAAACTTGAGCTAAATACTTTCCCATCGTAATAGAAGCAAGCGCAGTTGGAGCACTAAAACCTACAGTAATAGAAACCCAGCCGCCCAAAAAACCTAACGCAGGATGTAAAAGATCGTTTAAAAAATGATATTCTCCACCAGAACGCGGCAAAGTGGAACCAAGCTCTGCATAAGTTAATGCTCCACAAATAGCAATAATACCACCTAAAAACCAGAGTAATAAAATGGAAAATATAGAACTAATACCTTCTAATTGAAACCCTAAACTTGTAAAAACACCTGTGCCTATCATATTAGCTATTACAATAGATATAGCAACTTTAAAACTTATTTTTTGAGGTATAGCCTTATAAGACTTCATCTAAAATTTTTATATAAAAATGATTGTATGTTTGCCCAAGTCTGAAAAAAAGACTAAATTTAGAAAAATAGAGGATAAAGAGAATTTAAAAAAGGGTATTTGATACCAACATTCATGTTTTTTCCTTTATTCCATTTAAAAAATTAGAAATGCAGCCTAGGCCACCTACCTAATTTACTAACAGTCATATAGCTATATTACTTGAAAAAAGGATTTTTAGATCTTTTAACTCTTTGATAATGAAAATTGATAAAACAAATTTTTCGGAGATAATAGTATTGCTATAAATAAATCATTACTCTTTTACAAAGATAGTTAGAAATGAATGGAACCACAAATTATAGCTGATTTCTTGAGAAAATAAAGATCTAAAATGTGGGTAAGTTCTTTGATTTTTAAAGACTTTGCTAACTTTATGCTCAAGATAAAAAAATTAAATCTTTGTTTAAAATGACTCCAATTCCGGTAATTTTTCTTAATATTACCTCTGACTGACTGATTTCTAATTAAAAACTGGAAAAATATCGAAATTTATTGGTATTTTCAAATATAAAATGGTATAATAATAAAGGATATGTCCGGAGAAAAGAAAAAGAGATTAGGAAAACAAGAAATCCACTCCTTACTAAGCAATTGAATATTAAAATTTTGGATTCTAAAATTTTAAATCCCCAAATTCATAAAACTTTGCTTGTCAAGCGAGAAGTAGATTTTCTTTGTGAAATTAAAACGCCCACTGGGCAAAAACTGCTTCATATAGAATTTCAAAGCAAAAATGAGCCAAAGATGCTCAACCGTATCGGAGAATACCACGGTTTTTTGGTAAAAAAATACAACTTTCCTATACGTCATGTGGTTATTTATTTGGGGGCTAAAAAAGCTAGGATGCTGACGCAATTGGATGCTAATAAGATTTATAGTGGTTTTGATTTGATCGATTTATCGACTATAGATGTAGATACCTTGTTATCGGTAAAGCCTTCAAAATTAGCTCTTATAGCGCCTTTGTATGCCGTGGCTAAACATCAAAAAGAAGCTATTCTAAAAATAAGTATTGATCAACTCAGGCGACTTAGTCCTTCCGATCATGAGTTTAGAGAATATTTGAACCGTTTGTTTTTATTGTCGGGGCTGCGTCCCCAGTTAACTGATTTACTTTCTAAAATTATTGATACCATGCCCATTACTTTTGACATTGTAAAACATCCTTTGTTCCAAAAAGGCAGAGCCGAAGGCAGAGAAAAAGGAAAGATAGAATCTGTGCTTGGCTTGCACCAAAAAGGTGTTTCAATATCTATTATTTCTGAAGCTCTTAATATTTCGGAAAGGCGCATTCAAGAAATTATAAAATCGAGGAGAAAGCACTAACTTTTTTGGGTAAAAGCAGAGTCATTCAAAAAAATTGAGATGTAAAAAAAGTCAAAAAACAATAGATTAAACAGCCTACCTTTCGGTCTCTGGGCTCAAACTTGTTTTTTTATACTTCAATGATAGGATTTTGAACCCAAATACTTTCAAATTATTTACATATTTACATATTTATTAATTATTTTATTATCAATAAATTAAACTATAATTAATTTATTCCAAAATTTACCTAACTATCATAATTATTACCTTAATTTCTATTTATGTTTAAACGATCTGTATTTTCGAAAAAATATTTTCAAATTTTTATTTGTATAGGGCTTTTGTGGTTTTACAGCCCTACATTCGCCCAAACAAAAGAGAAGAAAAATATACATTTAGCCACTGATGCAGATAAGAAAAAAAAACCGCTAAGTATAGATAAAAACATAGCCCCAACTATCACCCTAATACCTATGTCTGAAATAGAAGAAAAGGAAAAAGAAGAACCTAGTAGTAAAAAGAAAAAAAGAAAAAAAAGAAGCTATTATGGCATAAAAATAAAAAGAAAATACATCAAAAAACGTTTAAAGAATCTTAAAATAGAAATCCTATTTTCGATAGTTAAAAATAAAGTTGAAGCCCCAAAATATCGACCTTCTATTTATTTTTATAACAAAATAAAAAAGAAAATAGAACGTACAAGCAGAACAAATAGTCATAAACATACAGTTCTGCATGGTCATTATCTCAAAAAAATTAATGATATAGCTGTTGAAGAAGGCTATTACTACAAAGGAGTACGTCATGGACGCTGGGAAGTACATAATAAAAAAAATATTTTAATTGGTAAAAAAATATATATACGAGGCTTTCTAAAAGAATCAAAGATATCTTATTACGACCCTGAAAAAATGACTATAAAAGAAGTTATACCAATCAATTATGAAAAAAAAGATGGTATATATCTAAAATATTATGAGAATGGAAGAATACAAGAAAAAGGGTTATATAGAGACGGTTATAAAATTGGGAATTGGTATGAATACTATAACAAAAAGCGACACGCCAATAAAAAAATTATTCGATACCCTAAAAAACCGTATTATAGCGAAAATGAAAATGCTGTAGTTTTAAAAGCCTGGGATAAAAGAGGTAAAAAGATTAATCTAAACAATGATTAGTTTGTGTTTGTTAAAAATTCATTAATTCAAGATTCAAGTTGTTTGCTTTGCTTATATTTTAGTTTTTCAATTTCTAAGTCTTATCTAAAATACGGATAGAAAAAACGACAATAAAACTACTATTTTCATTCATGATATTGCAAAAAAAAACAGGATTAAAATTTTGCCTTAGTAACTTTGGTTATCTCGATCATAATCAGATAAACTTTGCATCAAATTTTCATTATCTTTTTGATTACCAACCGTGATGCGTAAACAATTTTTACATAAATCCATGTTACTAACATCTCTGACTATTATACCATTAGATACTAAAAATTTGAAAACAAAATCACTGTCTTCAAATTTAACCAACAAGAAATTAGTATCTGAAGGGTAGACCCGTTTAACTATTGCTAATTGCTGCAAATCATTTATAAGTTTTTGTTTCAGTTTTTTTAAATCCCTAACTTTTGTTTCTTTTTCTTTACCTTTTCCAAAGGCTTCATAAGCCAATTGCTGACTTATACCATTAACATTGTAAGGCGGTTTAATAGTATTCAAATAATGGATAATATCTTTTTGGGCAAAAGCCATTCCAACTCTCAAATTGGCAGCGCCCCAAGCTTTTGAAAGGGTCTGAATAACTACTAAGTTTGGAGAACTATTAATTTTTTCTATACAACTTGTTCTGTGACAAAAATCCATATATGCCTCATCAACTACTACAATTCCATTAAATTTTTTTGCTATATTTTCAATAACCTCATGATCAAAAGAGTTGCCTGTGGGATTATTGGGATTACAAATAAAAATTATTTTGTCTCGTTCATCTATGACTTCAAAAATTGCGTCTGAATCTATAGCAAAACTATGTGGAAGTAAAGTAACTTCTTTATTATCAACATTATTAATATTGGCTACAGTTGCATATAGTTTATAGGTTGGTGTCAAGGTAATAATGCTATCTTGTCCTGGTGTACAAAAAAGCCTAATTAATAAATCAATAATTTCATCGCTTCCATTACCTACAAAAACTTGTTCAAAATCAAGTTTTTTTAGAAAGACTAAACGTTTTTTTAAGATAACTTGCTGAGGATCTGGATAGAGATGGCTGTTACCACCTATCACAGAACCTAATCGGTTTTCATTAGCATCTAAAAAAAGTAAACGTTTATCTTTATGAATCAAGCGGGCTGATTGATAGGGTTTTAAATCTAAAATATGCTGACGTATAGTTTTTTTTAACTCAAACATTTTTAAAAGAAGTTATTAATATAGTTTAAAAAATCTTTAGTTATTTCTTTAGTAATATCCCATTGGTAATCCCTTAAATAATTTTGGACAAAAGACATAGCTTCTTCATAGTTAGCACTTTGTTCTATAAGTTCTATTATAGAATTGTAACTTTGGGTCTCACCTTTAAAAAGTAATTTGCAAAAACGTTCCCGGTCAGCAATTGAAATACTTTTTTTTAAACTTTTATTCTGTTTTTGAATTTTATCTAATAGACTTATTTTTGCATTATTTATTTGATTTTCATTATTTTGTAATCTATCTAGTAAAGATATTTTTTTTGTTTTCTTTTTATCAGAAGTATGTAAATTTACTATAGGTTTTTCTATAGTTTCTCTTTTATCTACTGATTCTGAGTGAGTATTGGACTGTAAATCATTAACTTTTTGAACATCTTTAAGGAGATCTTTAATATTATTTTCTGTTTCTAAAATAATATTCGAATTAATATTTGGTTCTTGATAAGTTTTACTTTCTTGATCATTAAAAGACTCCTTCCAGCTTGGTACTACTTCTGAAATATTTAAGGGTGCTGTTTCATCAAAGTTTTTAATAATTTTTTCTAAATTATCTAAACTATTTTTGCTTATTATTTCTTCAATTTTTTGATATAAATGTGTTTTTGATATTTCTTTATAGCGCTCTATAGAGACTTTCAAACTTTCCACTATAGATACGTGTATTTTAATATACTTTAAAGTTGGTAATAAATCTCGTTTGATATGAATAGTATTCTCGTATTTCCCTAATAAAATTTGAAAATATATGTTTGGAAAAAACATGAGAGTCAAAGTATCCATAGTTGCCTTTTTCATTAAGACTTTAAAGTACTTTTCTTCTATACTGATATTTTTGGAAAGAATGTTCATGAAATTATAAAAACTCTTTTGAACATCGGGATGAGTGTAATCAAAATAAGGATGATAAAAATTATTGATTTGGCCGTGCCAACTTTCATAAACATATCTTATATTAAAATAATTAACCTGTTTTATTGATGTAAAAGTTTTTATTTGTTCGCCTCTTATTTGTTTATGGGTTTCAAAATAATCCCCATTAACTTTGTCAACAAAAGCTTGGGTATAGGCCAATAACAATTTAGGTTCGTATTTATAATTCATAACAACAATTAAAACATCTTATTTAAGTTTATTTGTAAAAATCTGAGTAAAGCAAATACTTTTTTCGCTTCATTTTATAGTTTTTTAGTGATGGTAGCCAAGATTCATAGATTTTCTGTATAGGAATATTCTTTTCAATCTGTATTTTCAATTCAAAATTACCCGCCAATTTATTAAAATATGGATTAAAAAAATTAGATTTAGATAAACTTTTTTCATAAAAGTGTACCAACTCATCTATAAAAAAGCCTTTAACAACATATTTATCAGCTTCCAAAATTTTTCCAAAACATGTTATATTTAAATGTTTTGGATACTTAGCACCCAAATTAGGTTTTGGGACAAAGCTAAAAGTTTTGATGGGATAATCAGGCATACCTATTATCTGAAAAGGTTTATCAGTTCCCCTACCTACACTTACAACTGTGCCTTCAAATAAGGCAAGAGATGGGTATAAAGCAATAGATAAATCATTGGGTAGATTAGGTGAAGGGGGAACAGGAAGACTATATTTCTTTTTTGCATTATAGTTTTTACAAGTTACGATCCAGAGTTTACATTTTATACCATTTTGAAGCCAAGATTCACCATTAATCATAGTAGCTAATTCTCCAATAGTTAGGCCATAAACAATTGGAATTGGGTGTATACCGATAAAAGAACGGTGATTAGCAGTATCTAAAACAGGGCCTGCTATGTAATGGCGATTGGGATTTGGACGGTCTAAAACAATAAATGGTTTATTACTTTCTGCTGCAGCTTCCATAGAAAAATGCATAGTAGAAATATAAGTGTAAAACCTTACCCCGACATCCTGAATATCAAAGATCAAAATATCTACATTTCGTAAATCTTCAACACTTGGTTTTTTCTTTTTTCCATAAAGAGAAACCAAAGGTATATGTCTATAAAAATTCTGATTTTCTACTTTTTCTCCAGCATCATGCTGTCCTTTAAAACCGTGTTCAGGACTAAATATCATGACTATATTAATACCTAGATCTAATAATGTATCGACAAGAAGACGATTATTAACCAAAGAAGTGTGGTTGATGATTAAACCAACTTTTTTATCTTTAAGACTATCTAAATAAACCTCAAAACGTTCAGCACCCACTAACATTTGAGATTTATTTTCTTTGTTTGTAGCGTTACTATTAAGAAAATTCAACAAAAAAAATAAAAGAAAAATAAATTTACTATTAAAATTTATAATTCTATTTAAAGTCCAAAAAGTATTATTCTGATCTTTTTGAACTTCCAAAAAAAATTTATGGTTTTTACATCGCATAAGATTATAATCTAAATTTCAAAAACTATTAAAACTACATTAAACTACTAAATTTATTAGATCATTTATAATTTAAAATTCTATATCTAAGTTCGTTAAAATTAAACTTTTAAATGTTAAAATTTATATATCTATCTATATTATTAACAATAAATATATTCTTTTCTGATCTATATGCTGGTGGGCCTTGGGTATCACCTAAGCTTGGAGGTTATTTTGAAGTAGGTGGCTCCTTTACTTCAGCATCTACTGTAACCGATAATACTTACCAGTTATATAGTGAATTTGGGATCACTAAACGCCTATCTTTCAAAGGTGTTATACCTTTTAAACAAATCTCTTCACCCGAAGACGTAGAAGAGACAAGTAATAACGCAGTAGAATTCGGTAAATTAACGGGTTTAAATAATATTATATTAGGTTTAAGATATCAGTTATCTCAACGTTTACCTATTGCCGTAGGTTTTGATTTTTCTTTGAATACATTTCGTATAAAAGCAAACCAAGGTCTACGAACGGGTTACGAATCTTTTACATTAAGACCTGTCTTTGCCATTGGTGGATCTACAAATACAAGCTATTACTATGCGCAATTTATGCCGGGTTTTAGTACTAATAATTATAGCGCAGATTTTACTTTTGTACTTGAATATGGCGGTAAAATATCTCCAAAATCGTATTTGGCTTTGTACTTTCAAGGACGTATTCCTTTTTCAAATGGTAATTTTAACGATACAGATGCATCGGCTTTTGAATTTACAGGTTTTTATATAGATAGACAAAACTATTATGTTGTTGGTCCCAAACTTTCTATAGGTTTAGGCAAAAATTGGGGAATTTCAAGTGCTTTATTTTTGGTTATAGGACGCCCTCAAGATGGTAATGTTATTTCAACAAAAATTGGTTTGTATTATCAGTTAGCGGGAAAATAAATCTCAATTACTAAAATAGAAATTTACATTATTGTTTTTTTATGCTTGCTAATAATTCATACTCAGGAATCAATTTATCCCTCAGCCTATTAATCTGAGAAGAACTTAATTCTTCTTTGTAGTTAAATTTATTTTGATTACTTATAGGCAATTTCCAATTAGTCATTAATTCTAAATCCTTAAGACCTTCTTCTATATTTTCGGTGTAAATAATTTTATTGAGTGATAAAAGTTTTTCTCTCGCTTCTTGTGTATCAAAGGTGCTAGAAAACATATAAACTTGATTCAGCAGATGCTCTTTTGGAAGATTTGAAAGAAAATCATCGAAAGAATGTCCAAGCCATTTGCCTTCAATTTTCATGCAAGGGTGATTAATATCATTTATCTGAAAATATTTAAGCATGTTATAATGTGATAGAACTCTCTTTACAGGATCTCTTAGACAGGTAAAAATAAAAACCTTAGATGGTAGGTTAAGTTTGTGGAATGGCTCATGTGAGAAAGCATATGAAAAATGTCCTTTATTAATTAAATGGGTATTCCAACCAATAAATATTTTGTTATTTCTTATTTGTCTATGATTAAATTTATTTACAATAGATGAGAAAAATTCCTGTGTATTTTGAGAATTAGCATTGCTTAAAAATGCAAAATTAATGGTCGTCCCTGCAGTTTTTCGAATATGTAAATGGTAGATAGGTTGTGGATTATTTTGCAGTATTTTTTGAATGACTTTGTTCTCTTTTAATCCAAAAATTTCTGTTGTCCAATGTCTTAATAGGTGTTTTATTTTATTTATTGTTGTTAACATTATTTTAATTTTAGGTGGTGTTGTAGAAAATATGATTTAAGGAAATACATTTGAAGACTATATATTTGAATTTGATCAAAATGCCTGACGTTAGTTATTGAGCATCGGAAACAAAAAGATCTGCGTATTCCTGTCCTACGTGTTTTATATCATAAAGTTTTAAAGCTATATCTCTCCCTTGTTGTCCTTTTTTTCTAATTTCTTCTATGGGTAGACTTAATAATTGATTTAATTGTTTGAGTAAATCAGAAGAATCTTTATTTTTGAAGAGTACACCTATTTCTTTGTCTACTATTTCAGGAATACCACCCACTTGACTGCCTACAACACAAACACTGCATAACAATGCCTCAAGAAGTGTTAGAGGAAAATTATCAGCAAGTGAGGGAAAAATTAGTATGTCTACTTGATTATAAACACTATTTAAATCTTTACGGTTTTCAACATGAGGGAAATAGGCTTTAACTTTAGGATGCGTATTGTTAACACCAACTAAAAAAATATCAAAATCAGGTTTAATTTTATCTATAATTTCCCAAAATAAGTAGCTACCTTTGAAAGGATTAGATGAATTGAAAAGTAGGATACGGGGTTTTTTCCATGTTCTCTTTCTTTTATCATGAAAGATAGAGGTATCAGCGCCATTTGTAATGACCTTTGTTTTTAAGGTTAAGTTTTTGACTACCCAAGCTTTTTCAAAACATGCTTGCATCCACTTGGAAAGAAGTATAAAAGTTATTGTAGTCTCTAAATTTTGATATATCCACTTTTTACGATTCATAAATTTTTGACGCAAATCTAAAAAAGGATTTAACAAAGGGTAATTTTTTATGTATGGTGTATATGCTATACCTTTTGTATAATTATCATTTTCAAAAATGTATGCTTCACCTCCTGTCAATGCCCATTGATCATGTAAAAGCCAATAAACATGTTTTTCTTTAGTTATTTTTAAAAGACTTTTTAAATCAAAAAAATTACCGTGTATATTATTTAACACGACCACATCCGCTTGTTGATAGGCTGACATTTTGGAAAGGTTTTGATACGTTCTGTTGATGTTAAATAAAACACTCCAATCGCAAAAGAATTTTCGTTTTAAAAGTCTAAAAATTATCCTATCCAAATAGTTTAAGCATAAGCCTATAATTCCACGTTTTATAGCTATAATTTTGGAGTTATCTGTGTATTTTTCTTTTACTACTAAACAACTTTCTTGACAAGGTATATTTTGAAGTAAATCAACTGCAAATTGTTCAGCCCCACCACCTTTATCATAAGTATTGATAATGAGTATTTTCATCAGAATAGTTTAGTAAAATTATTAGACTTTTTAGGTTAAAGGGCTTTCTTATAAAAAAAATGTGCGTGTAAAATAGTGTATATTTGTGTTTATTTAATCGCAACATTCATATAAATCTACACTCACAAGATGCAAGTAACATCATTTTAGTGGCTTTAAGAGTCTTTTTAAGCAGGACTTCATCAAAAGTACCTTTAATTTTGGAAAATATTTTTTAAATTAGGCTTTATTTTAATTTTACGCGATGAAAACAACCCGTCAGATTTATGGTCAGTTTCTTTTGTCTACGCAGACGAATTACACCTGTACATATCTGTCTCAACACCTTGAAAGTCTCGATGAAAATAGTTTTTAAAATTAGCAATACCTCCTGAAAGTAAAACTAAATCGTCAAGAAGTTGTCTATCTCTTATTCTAACAACTTGATGAATCAAGCGACAATTTTTCATCTGACCAATAGAATGTTCTACTCGACTCGAAGAAAGTGCTTTGTTATGTGTTAAGTTTCATTAAGAAATCTTCATAAGTAGAAAAGACAAATTTTTTATTCAAATTCGCTTGTGCTTGTTCTATACTAACTCCATAAAGTTTCATATAGGCTGATTTAAAATGAGGTAACAAAGCCTTAAATTGCTCTTTGTCCATACCGGTTGCATCAGGCCACTCTCGTAGATTTTTCAAATTTTTTACTGATAAAGCCATTATTTATAATATATTTGTTGTCAAATACTTACAAATATAAATATTTTTAATATATTCAGTATCAAATCCGGGAAAGTCTATTGTTTCTCAAAAAGACAAATTGGAATCTCTGATGACTTTAAAGTTCCAAATATTGAAACCACCACCTAAACCTAGTTAAATTTAATTTCCCCTTTTAATTTGGAATGACTATAAAAAAAGACGATTAAAAAATTAAACTCTAACTAAGACATTTTGTTTGGCGGAAAATAGCTTATATTAAAGACTTTTTAGCTTTAGGATTTAGCTATTGTCTTATTTCTATAACCTACATTAAAAAACTACTGTGCATGGATTCATCTGATTTAGTTGCTGTAAAGCTCAAAAAGCACCAACATAACTCTACTTCAAAACTTGAAAAAATCTCAAACCCTGTCTTAGAAGATTATTATGCGGTGGCTTATAGTCGTCATTTGAGTTTAATAGGCAGAAAAGAAGTCTTTAGGGGAAGGGCAAAATTTGGTATTTTTGGAGATGGTAAAGAATTACCCCAAATAGCCATGGCTAAAGTTTTTAGAAAAGGGGATTTTCGGTCAGGTTATTATAGAGATCAAACTTTCATGATGGCAGCTGGTATGCTGACAGGAGAAGAACATTTTGCCCAATTATTTGCTCATGCAGATTTAGACTATGAACCAAGCGCGGGAGGGCGGTGTATGAATGGACACTTTAGTACCCAAAGCCTTGATGAAAATGGCGAATGGTTGGATCTAATGAATAGAAAAAATTCTTCTTCCGATGTTTCACCGACTTCGGTTCAGATGCCGCGTTTGATAGGCTTGGGCTATGCTTCAAAATTATTTAGAGAGACTCCGGATTTTAAATATCTAACCAATTTTTCAAACAATGGGAATGAAATCGCTTTTGGAACTATTGGAAATGCCTCTTGTGCTGAAGGTACTTTTTGGGAATCCGTAAATGCCATGGCTGTTTTACAGATACCAGTTTTGTTATCAATTTGGGATGATGGATATGGTATTTCAGTAGATAATAGCCAGCAAATTGCCAAAAGTAGTGTAGGTGAGGTTCTAAAAGGCTTTGAAGGAAAAGAAAAAGGAATTACTCTATATACCGTTGATGGTTATGATTATGAAGGGCTTTGTGAAGTTTATGAAAAAGCTGAAAAACTTTGTCGGCAAAAACATCGTCCTGTTGTTGTGTATGTTAAAAACTTGACTCAACCTTTGGGTCACTCAACTTCTGGTTCTCATGAACGTTATAAATCAAAAGATCGCCTTGAATGGGAAAAAGAAAATGATTGTTTTAAACGTTTTAGCGAATGGATTATTAAAGAAAAAATTTCGGATGAAACCAGCCTAAAGGAAATCGAAGAAAAAGCTAAAAAAAATGCCAAGACAACTATAGATAAGGCTTGGGAAAACTACAGTAAGACCATTCAAGCAACAAAAAAAGAGATTTTAGTACTCTTAGAAAAAATAACTAAGAAAAATTCGTTACCTGTTTTAGAAAAATTAGCCCAAGATATTAAAAAAGAAAATAAACCCTGGCGTTTCTTAATTATTCGTTTAGTCCGACGGGCTTTGATGCGTTTAAAAGGTGTGGAAAAAAAATATTTTCAAGATTTAGTGACCTGGTTGGAAAAAGAATATACTAAAGCTAAAGATCGCTATAGTTCTCATTTATATTGTGAAAATAAATTTTCAGCTTTACTTGTAAAATCCATTCCTGCTGAATACAGTACAAAAAGTCCAGAATTAGATGGTTATCAAGTTTTAAATCATTTTTTTGACAAAGCACTTAATAAATATAAAAACCTTTTTGCTATTGGAGAAGATCTAGGCAAGCTAGGTGGTGTTAATCAAGCATTTGCAGGACTTCAAAAAAAATATGGAGTTTCCCGGGTAGATGATACTGGTATTCGAGAAGCAACTATTATAGGACAAGGTATCGGGGCTTCTTTACGAGGGCTTCGCCCTATAGTTGAGATTCAATATATTGATTATATTCTTCTTGCTTTTCATGTTATTAGTGATGATCTCGCCACAATTCATTATAGAACAAAAGGACGTCAGACCATGCCCTTGATTATACGTACAAGAGGTCACCGATATGAAGGTATATGGCATTCCGGATCTCCAATGGCAAGTTTAGTCCATGCTTTTAGAGGCATATATGTTTTGGTGCCGCGAAACATGGTACAAGCAGCAGGGTTTTATAATACTATGCTTCAATCGTATGATTCGGCTCTTATTGTAGAATGCTTAAATGGCTATCGCCAAAAAGAAATATTGCCTGATAATGTCGGGATTTATACTGTACCATTGGGAATACCTGAGTATTTGAGATATGGCGATGATATTACCTTAGTAACTTATGGCTCTATGTGTCGTATTGTGATGGAAGCAGCTTCATTTTTAGAAACAATGAATATAAGTTGTGAGGTCATTGATATTCAATCATTATTGCCTCTTGATACACGCCATGAAATTGTAAAGTCTGTTCAAAAAACTTCACGTTTAATAGTTATTGATGAAGATGTACCGGGCGGGGCTAGTGCCTACATTTTAGAGCATATTTTGAATGTTCAAAATGCTTATAAATATTTAGATTCCAAACCTTTAACGATAAGTAGCAAAGCCCATAGACCGGCTTACGCCAGCGATGGAAACTATTTTTCCAAGCCTAATGCCGAAGATATAATAGAAAAAGTTTATAATGTTTTACATGAAGCCAAACCTCAGGTTTATTTACCTTAGCTAATAGTCTTATGTAAAATATAATCATACAGTTTAAATTGTAAAATTTCCTCCTTTGCTGTGCTTAAAAAACTCTTTACACAGGCTTCTCTTTATGGGCTTAGTCATATTTTAACACGGGTTATCAATTATATTTTGGTACCTCTACATACGTCTATTTTTATAGCTTCCGATTATGGACTTCTCAGTCAATTTTACGTTTGGGCAGCTTTGCTCAATATCATTTATACATTTGGCTTAGAAACAACCTACTTTCGTTTCGCCAGTAAACGATCAATTTCATCTCAAAAAACCTTTCAACACCTCTATAGTTTTTTATTGATTTTATCTATTTGTTTATCAGGTATTTTAATACTTTTTTCCCAACAAATAAGTACCCTTTTAGGTTATGGTAGTTCTGAAAGTATTTATATTTCTCTTTTTGCTTGTATTTTATTGGCAGATACCTTAATAAGCCTTCCTTTTTCTCGACTTCGTTTAGAAAATAAGGCTTTAAAATTTGTTAGTCTGAAGTTAGGAAGTGTACTTATTAATGTTGGCTTAAATTTTTATTTTCTTAGCTATAGCAGAGGTTTTGAAAAGCTATTTTCTTTTGAAAATATGGATAGCCAAATTGTTTATGTATTTGTTTCCAATCTTTTAGCAAGCTTATTTTTATTTATTTACTTTTTACCAAGTCTAAAATATATTCGTCCTCATACCATTTTTTCAATTATTTCTAATGGGTTATTAAGAAAATATTTGCTTTACAGTTTTCCTTTAGTTTTAGGTGGTATTGCTTTTGGTATTAATGAGTTGATAGATCGAATTCTTTTGGAAAAATGGCTGCCCGAAGGCTTTTATGGCGATATTTCTAATTTAGCAGCTGTCGGTATTTATTCGGCTTGTTATAAATTATCTATTTTTATAACTATTGCTGTTCAGGCTTTTAAATATGCTGCAGAACCGTTCTTTCTAAAACAAGCCGCTGACAAAAATGCTCCTTTACTTTTTGCAAAGATTATGGAATATTTTGTGCTTTTTTGTGCTTTAGCTTTACTTGGTGTTTGGGCTAATTTAAATTGGTTGAGCGATATTTTTTTAGGTCAAAAAATTTATAAAAAAGGACTTTCTATTGTACCGGTACTTTTGCTAGCTAATATTTTTTTGGGTATTTATTATAACTTATCTATATGGTTTAAACACACTGATAAAACCTACTGGTCAGCTATTATTGGAGGATTAGGTGTTTTAGTTACCCTTATTATGAATTACTTATTAATTCCTATTTTGGGTTATATGGGCTGTGCCATAGCAACTTTAATTTGTTATTTTACCATGTCAGCTGTATCTTACTATTTAGGAAAACGGTATTTTCCTATTCCTTATCGTTTAAATATTATTTTAAGCTATCTTGTTTTAAGTATTGTTTTAGGCTATACAATTGATTATATAGCAACGTTATGTTTATAGGCTAAACCTTTTAAAAATCTTTTGAAATTATATAAGTTGTTTTACTTTTCTTAAATACCGAAATACCCCAAATATGCTCTTTGTTTGCATTAGAAACACCTCCTGTAAAGGTTTAAAAAAAAGATAACCCCAATAAGATACATAACTATAGGTGATGAGTGTAGCTATGGCAGCACCTATACCTTGATATATTGGAATCAATATTATATTAAGGGAGATATTGAGTACAAAAGCACCTATTCCTTTATACATAGAATATTTTTGTTTATTTTTAATAAGAATATATCTTTCTAAAAGAGAGATATTAATTATTAAAATGGTTATCCAAACATATGTTTTTAGGATAGGTATTGCTGGGCTATAAACCTTACCGTATGCAAATTCTATAAGATAAGACCCTAATAAAAAAATACTTATTGGAAAAGCTAAATTAATCAGAAAAGAGATGTCTAATAATTTTTGAAACTTGGTCATAAACACTGTTTTTGTTTGTTCTTTATATAATTTAATTAAGGTAGGAAAAAAACTTGTGCTAAAGATAGCGGCTACGGCAAAATAAATGGTTACCAATTTTGTAGCTGCTGAATAATAGCCCAGTTCGGTGGCAGAAATAAAATCTTCTACCATAATCTGATCTATATAAATTTGTCCTAAAACACTTATAGAACTCACAGTTATAGGCCAGCCTTCTCGAAGAAGGCGCATGAGAATATCTCTTTTGATTCTAAGATCTTGAATGCGCCATTTTGTTTTTTGGTAATAATAAGCAGTTAAAATTCCGATAATAAAAGTTTCTAAAGAAAGCATAGAAACAAAATAAACAATTGATTTTTTAGACCATAAAAAATATATTTTTATTGTAGCAACTATAATTGCAGCTAAACTACTGGCTATAACAGCTTTTTTTATTTCTGTTTTTGATTCAAAATATATTCTGAATGATTCTAAAGGAGCAAAAAATAAAAATCCAAAGGAAAAGATATATAGATTGGTATAAAGACTATCTTCAAAAAAATAAATATAAGGAATAAGAATAAAAAAGGAAAGGGCAAAAATTGAAATTGTTCGAAAAATAATAAATGTTCCTAAAATTTCATTTGTTTTTTCTGGTTCTTTAACTAAATATCGAATGGTTAAACCACCTAAGCCTAGAAGGGAAAATGTTTTTACAACTTCTAAAACGACAAAAACTTTACTATAATACCCCCATCCTTCTGGTTGTAAATAACGTGAAATAGCTAATCCAACAAAAAAAGAAATTCCAATTCTAAAGCCTCGTTCGAAAGAGAGCCAAGACATATTTTTTAAAATCTTGACATTGCCTTCTTTTTGAAAAACAAATCTTAGTTTTCTTAAAATAAGTTCGGTAATAATTTTAAACATATTTTATTTTAATCTGAATAAATTTCATCGATCTATTTAGAAATAGCGGAGAGAGAGGGATTCGAACCCACGGTACCCAAAGGTACACCCGCTTTCCAGGCGAGTACCATAAGCCACTCGGTCATCTCTCCGAATGAATATAATTTAAAATTAAGCTCTTCTCTTAATTTATTTTAATAATAGTCTTGATCAAAAGAAGAACAAAACGCAAACATTGACTGTATATTTGTTACATTTGATACATCCCAAGAACTTATATTACCATTGAAGGCAGTAACAGCATCAAACATCAGGCTCATATCCATACCATGCTAAATCTGTTAAAAAACTTGACCTTTAGATCTATCATTTTTTACTATTTTTAGTTTATTTTACAATAGAAATATTTAGAATATATGTACTTTGCAAAGGTAGTATAATTATAACACATTTTTTTTTAATTTTATCATTACTTTTGTAACACCAAAAATTATATATGCTCTTAATTTTATTTTAAATAATTTCCAATTCCTGATTATTTATGACTTCTATAGCTTCTTTTTATTCAAAATATCGTAAACTACTTTTAACTGCTTCTATCGCTGTTCTTCTGCCTCTGGGTCTCTTAGCCCAAAAAAAGATTACTATCCAAGATATTGTTGACAAAAAATTTAACTCTAAAGGGTTACAAAGTATAAGGTGGTTTAAAAATGGAGCTTTTTATTCGGCTTTAGAAGATAATAAAATTATAAAATACAATATTAAAAATGGAAAAGCTGTAAAAACACTTTTTCATGATACTAATATAAAAATCCAAGATTATAGTTTCAGTTCTGACGAAAGTCAAATTTTGATATTAACAGAACGAAAAAAAATATACCGTCATTCTTATACTGCCTTTTTCTATATATATAATATTTACAATCAAACACTTATACCCCTTTCTCATACAGATAAACAGAGTTATGCCACTTTTTCACCAGACGGGACTAAAATTGCTTTTGGAATGAATAATAATTTGTTTTACAAAGATTTAAAGACCAATAAAGAATATGCTATTACTCAAGATGGAAAGTTTAATTCCATTATTAATGGGCATACCGATTGGGTTTATGAGGAGGAATTTGCTTTTACTAAGGCTTTTTTTTGGTCTCCTAATGGTGACCAAATTGCTTATTATGTTTTTGATGAAAGTTTGGTAAAAGAGTATAATATGCAAGTTTGGAATGATTCCAGTGCTTACCCTGAGGACTATCGCTTCAAATACCCTAAAGCAGGTGAAAAAAATGCTGAAATAACTATTAAAATTTATAATATTAATACAAAAGAGAAGCACACGATTGATTTGGGAGAAGAAAAGGATATTTATATTCCTTCAATTCAATGGACAGCAGATAATACTATTTTAGCTATTAGGAAACTAAACCGACTTCAAAATGAACTTACTCTATATCATTTTAACACACAGAACCATAAATTAAAAATAGCTCTAAAGGAAAAAAGTAGCACTTATATAGATTTTAATTTTTGTAAAACTTTAATATATCTAAATGATAAAAAACATTTTATCTCTACAAGTGAAAAAAGTGGCTATAAACATTTCTATCTTTACAAAATAAATGAAAAACAAGCTCATCAGGTTCGACAAATTACAAAAGGAAATTGGGAAGTTGATGCCTTTGTACGTTTTGATACACTTAAAAGTTTGCTTTATTATACTTCTACAGAAGCTTCTCATTTGGAAAGGCATTTCTATTCCATTAATATTCAGAGTAGAAAGAAAAAACTTTTGAGTCGTCAAAAAGGAACTCATAAAATAGATATGAGTCCGGATTGTCAATATTATATAGATCATTTTAGCAGTGCTTTAAATATACCTCAAGTCAGGCTTTATAAAACGAATAGTAAAAAACCTATTAAAATATTAGAAAATAATAAGGTTTTGGAAGATGAACTAGACAACTATAATCTTAAAAATAAACAGTTTTTTACTTTCCAAACAGAAGATAAACTCCTTTTAAATGGACTTATGATTTTGCCTCCTGATTTTGATGCCCAAAAAAAATATCCTGTATTGATTCATGTATATGGTGGTCCTGGTTCTCAATTGGTCAGAGACAATTGGGCTGGACGACATTATTATTGGCACCAATTTCTTAGCCAAAAAGGATATATTGTTGTGATTGCTGATAATCGAGGAACAGGTGCTAGAGGAGCAGTTTTTAAAAAATCAACTTACCTTAAACTTGGAGAACATGAAGTTAAAGACCAAATTGATTTAGTAAAACATTTGACCAATCAGACCTATATTGATAAAGATAGAGTAGGTATTTGGGGTTGGAGCTATGGAGGTTATATGTCGTCTTTACTTATTACTCTATGTGCAGATTTTTATAAATTAGGCATAGCTGTTGCACCAGTAAGCCATTGGCGTTTTTATGATACAATTTATACAGAACGTTACTTACGCAAACCCAAGGACAACAAAAAAGGATATACTAATTTTTCGCCTTTGATGCATGCTGATCAACTAAAAGGAAAGTATTTTTTAATACATGGTACAGGTGATGATAATGTCCATTTTCAAAATGCCATTGCCATGCAAAATGAACTTATAAAAGCTGATAAACAATTTGAAAGTTTTTATTACCCTAACCGAAACCATAGCATGACCAACTACCCTTCTTTATCCCATCTTTATCAAATGATGACAGATTTTATAGTTAAGAATTTGTAAATTAAGACTAAATAATTAAAAACTATTTCAATATCATATAAAATTTAACTGTTTGAAAACATGACTTTAACCCCAGAACAAGATAAAGATTTAGAACAAATTATTATTAGAGTTATTAAACAACATTTTAAGAATGTACCTAACCCTAACCAATTAAATGGAGTAAGCTATGATAAGATTTTATTAGAACGTATTATTCGAGTGGAAGAACGAATAGAAAGCTTGACAATTTTAATGAAGCAAACTATAGAATTCATGGAAAAACGCTTTGAAGCTATAGATAAGCGCTTTGAAGCTATAGATAAGCGCTTTGAAGCTATAGATAAGCGCTTTGAAGCTATAGATAAGCGCTTTGAAGACCTGAAACATTACACAGACAAACGCTTTGAAGAACAAAATAATTTAATAAAACAAGGTTTTGAGAATATGAACATACGTTTCGAAGAACAAACAAAACAGACAAATATACGCTTTGAAGAACAAACAAAACAGACAAATATACGCTTTGAAGAACAAACAAAACAGACAAATATACGCTTTGAAGAACAAACAAAACAGATGAATATACGCTTTGAAGAACAAACAAAACAGACAAATATGCGCTTTGAAGCCGTAGATAAACGCTTTAATACTACCCAATGGATGATAGGTATTGGATTTACCTTGATAACAACAGTTATGCTTCTCATTAATTTCATTGGCAATTGAATAATTAAAAAGACATACTATCTTAGAATGTTTAATGTAAGTTATGCTTGATACAATTTAATTGTTTTATTTTTAGGATGTAATTATTTAAAACCAATAAAAAAAAGCAAATTTAATTTATAAATAAGTTCATTAAAAAAATAACCACATGAGAACGATCAAATTATGTTTACTCTTTTTTTGCATTCATGTTTTTCTTGTAGGAACTGCCTTTTCTGCTGATAAAAAAAAGAAAAGAAAGAAAGAAAAAGTTAATCAACAAGTTGTACCTGATTCAAATAATAAGAAAGAAGATAAATCACCTTATAAGTCTTTGGAAGATGTTGTAAAAAAGACTATAAAATTTGAAGGTCTATTTACAATTTATCAAGATAGTCTAACAGGTAAAAGCTATTTGAATATTAAAAAAAATCAGATTGGACAATCGTTTATTTATTTTAGTGTAGCTATGGATGGTTCACCTTTAATATCCGGCCTTTTTCGAGGTGCTTACCGTTATAATTATATCTTTGCTATTGAGCGTCATTTTGACAAAATTTTAATTGTTCAAAAAAATACAGCTTATACTTTTGACAAAAACAGTGCTTTGCATAGAGCAGCTGATGCTAATATTCCTCGAACTGTTATGTATGACGCTAAAATATATGCTGTTGATAAAAGTAAAGAAAATTACCTTATCGAAGCAAATGGTTTATTTTTAAGTGAAGCGCTTGATCAAGTAAAGCCTTCTCCACCTGCTCAAAGACCAAAAGGACCTTCAAAGAGACCTAGCTTAGGTGGTTTAAGTAAAAATAAAACTAGGTACGTTGAAATTAAAAATTATCCTCAAAATACAGATATTGTTGTAGAATATGTTTACGAAAAAGGTTCAAATGTTTGGTCTGCCTATCATCGAAGCATTGCTGACCAACGTAATATTAGTGTAAAGGTTCAACATAGTTTTATAGCTTTACCAGAAAATGATTATGAAGTGCGTTATGATGATCCCCGAGTAGGCTATTTTATTAGTCAAGTTACGGATTTAACTTCCACATCTTCAACACCTTATAAAGATTTAATTCATCGTTGGCATTTAAAGAAAAAAAATCCGGATGCTGAACTTTCTGAACCTGTAGAACCTATTACTTGGTGGATAGAGAATACAACTCCAGTTGAATTTAGAGAAGTAATTAAAGAAGGAGTTTTAGAATGGAATAAGGCTTTTGAAAAAGCAGGTTTTAAAGATGCTATGGTCGTTAAAATTCAATCAGACACAGCCACTTGGGATGCTGGTGATATTCGTTATAATGTTTTGCGTTGGACATCTTCACCTACACCGCCTTTTGGAGGCTATGGACCTAGTTTTGTTAACCCTTTGACCGGTCAAATACTCGGTGCTGATATTATGTTAGAGTTTGTACATTTTACCAATAGAGTAAAATATACTAAACTTTATGAGACTCAAAGCAACGGACTCGAAGAAGAACTTACCGATACACCTGGAAAAACTAACAATTTTAAAGGCACAAACACGTATAGTTGTTCTTATAGTAATATGCTTCAGCAAGAATTACTTTTTGGAAACTTACGTGCTTTAGCTAATGATCTTGATTTAGAATCTTTAAAAAAAGAAGCTATGCTTGAGCTCATTATGCATGAAATTGGGCATACTTTAGGACTCAACCATAATATGAAAGCCAGTCAATTATTTTCACCTCAAGAACTTAGCAGCCCAGAAATCATAGCAGGTAAGGCATTGAGTGCTTCGGTTATGGATTATGTAGCTATTAATGTTACTAAAGATAGAAAAAAACAAGGTGCTTATTACTCTCCAACCATAGGTGATTACGATATTTGGGCAATAGAATATGGTTATACACCTGTTGATGAGACAGGTTTAAAAAATATCTTAGAACGCTCCACAGAAAAAACATTAGCTTTTGGAAATGATGCCGATGATATGCGTTCTCCGGGTTTGGGAATAGACCCAAGAATTATGATTGGAGACCTTTCTAATGATGCGATTACTTATAGTATAGAACGTTTAGAACTTGTTGATGAAATGGTTAAAGATTTGAAAGAAAAATATAATCAAGCAGGGCAATCTTATGAAGATTTGATCATTGCTTTTAGTATTTTGTCCAGGCAACAACGGCAAGCAGCTCGGGTCATTTCGAGATATATTGGAGGTATATATTTAGATAGAGCATTTATAGGTCAGAAAAATGCTCAACAACCTTTTACTCCAGTTCCTTATCAAGAACAAAAATCAGCTATGAATGCTTTGGCAAAACACATTTTTGGAAAAACAGCTTTTCAAGTTCCCCAAGAGTTATATACTCATCTTCAAAAACAACGAAGAGGTTTTAATCATTATGGACACCCTGAGGACCCAAGACTTCATAATCGGGTTTTAGCTATTCAAAAAGATGTTTTACGCCATTTACTTCACCGAGAAACATTGCGAAAAATAATAGATTCTGAATTATATGGCAATAAATATAGTTTAGCTAAATTTATGACCGATCTAAATCGGGCTATTTTTAATAGCGATATTAGAAGTAGTGTTAATACTTTTCGTCAAAATTTGCAAATAGAATATACTAATTATTTAATTACCATTTATAAGTCTAATCAAGGTTTTCCCAACCATGCTAAAGCAATGGCATATTTAAATCTAACTGAAATAATCAAACTAGCTAACGCTGGTGGAGGTGATATTTCTAATAAAGCTCATAAGTTATATTTGAAAAAAATAATTGAAGATGCTTTTAAAAAGTAAGGTAAGCAAAAAGTAGAATTTAAAATAATTTTAATATTAAGGCATTTTAGAGTTATGTTTGCCCTTATTTAAACTTAGAAAAATAAGTGTAGAAGTAATTCTAAAATGTCTTGTTAATCTTGAAATTTAATAAGGTGTTTTTTTAAAAAAAAGCTATTATGTTTTTTAAATTTTTTACCTAACTTACTGATTTTCAATATTCCAAATTTTCATAATTTATAAATTTTTATATTGCATTTATATTGAATAAAATACTAAAAATAAGTTTATTAGGAGGGCTTTTTGGTGCTTCTGCTTGTTTATTATATTTTTATATTTTACTCCAATTGGGTTTTAACCCTTTTGGAAAAAATAAATATTTTTATATCGCTATTTATGCTTTTGCTTTTATTATTAGTTTTAAATATTACCGTGATAAGATTAATTCATATCGTCTATCTGCCCAACAAGCTATTGCTTTAGGATTCATTATTAATATAACGGCTACCGTTTTTATTTTTTTAGGAACTTATATATTCTTAGAGTTTATAGATTCTAATGGCAGTTTAATGACTATTTATATCAGGGAATCTCTTGAACTTTTAAACCATACAAAAGATTATACTATAAAAGAACTTGGACGTTCAAAATTTGATCAGGTATACAATTCTATCAAACATATATCAAATTTAAATTTAGCATTCGACACAGCATTTGGTTTATTTTTATCCGGTGGAGTTCACACATTTTTATTTATGCTCATTTTTAAAAATACAAAAAAATGAAAAAAAAAACCATTATTTTCTTTATTGCTTTATTATGTCCTTATTTAGCTTTTGCTACTCATGTAAGAGCGGGAGACTTAACAGCTACAACAGTTGGAAATGATGGACTAACTTATCGTTTTACAGTTAATTTATATCGAGATGTAGGAGGTATTCCAGCTCAACCTTCTACAATTGATTTCGGAGATGGTACATCACCTGTCATAGTAGATCCTATATCTTTGGGATTTCCTGTTAATGCAGGAGGTACTATCTTTGAAACAGAAAGATTATTATATGAAGTAACCCATACTTTTGCTAGCGCAGGACGTTATAAAGTAAGTCTTTCAGAACCAAATAGAAATGCAAGTATTAATAATATCCAAAATTCTAGTGATAATATTTTTTATATAGAATCTGAATTTTTTGTTAACCCGCTCTTAGGGCAGAATGCTTCTCCTATTTTACTTATTCCACCTACTGATTTAGCAACTATAGGCCAGCGTTTTATCCATAACCCAGGTGCTTTTGATGCAGATGGTGATAGTCTTTCATATAGACTTACAGTTTCTCTTCAAGATTCGGATTTACCTGTTCAAAACTACCGTTTCCCAGATATTCCTGCTTTTAGTAATGCTCAAGAAAATGGTAATACACCTGTGATTTTTTCTATAAATGCCCGAACTGGTGATTTAATTTGGGATGCTCCTTCATTACCTGGTGAATATAATATTGCCTTTTTTGTCGAAGAATGGCGAGATGGTATTAGGATTGGGCTTATTAATAGAGATATGCAAATTTTAGTTACTGATGGAAACAATCGCAGACCAAATCTTATTATCCCTCAAGATACTTGTATTGTGGCAGGCACACGTTTAATGCAAACTGTTCGAGCAACAGACCCAGATGGTAATGATATTGTGTTGGCAGCATCGGGAGATTTATTCAATGCCTTAGGCAATACTAATTCAGCGGTATTTCAAATTATTAATAATAGCCCACCACCTCATTTAGGAGTTTTTTCATGGCAAACAGAATGTGCAGATATTAGACTTCAACCTTATCAGGTTATTTTTCAAGCTTTTGATTTACCATCTAGAGGTAATACACCATTAGTAGATATTCAAACCTGGCAAGTTAGGGTTGTTGGACCTGCTCCAGAGAATTTACAAGCTGAACTCCAACCAAATAATACAGTTATAAATTTAAACTGGGATTCTTATACCTGCCGAAATGCAAATATGATGACCATTTGGCGTAGACGAAATAGTTTTGCCTTTGAACCAGAGGCGTGTTTAACAGGACTTCCAAGTTTTACAGGCTATGAACAAATAGCTTCTGTGCCAATTAATGAAAATTCTTTTACTGATAATGATCTAAATTTAATACCCGGTAATACATATTGTTATCGTTTAGTAGCTACTTTCCCTTTCCCAGGTCAAGGCGAAAGCTATGCTTCTCAAGAATCTTGTGTTTTAATACCCGGTAATATTCCTTTTATAACCAATGTAGATGTCTTAGAAACTGATAGAGATACAGGACAAATTCAAGTCCTTTGGACACCTCCATACTTCATAGATTCTTTGCTTTTCCCTCCACCATATACTTATACGGTTTTACGATCTGAAGGTTTTATGCCGTCGTCTACGTTAGAAAATATAGGATTCACTTCAGACACATCTATTATTGACATAAGACTAAATACTCTAGAAAAACCTTATAACTATCAAATTGTTTTATTTTCTCAAAACAACTTAGTAGATACTTCTATTTCTGCTTCTTCTGTTCGTTTAGAGGGGAATGGTTCGGAAGAAAAATTTATTTTGGACTGGCAAGCTAATATTCCTTGGAGTATTGCTACAGCTTCATTTCCATATCATTATATTAATAGAGAAATTAACGATCAATTTGAAGTTATAGACAGTACTTTAGTAACTCAAGAAGGATTTACATACACAGATTTTAATCAAGGACAAGGTTTTGAAACTGGGCAAACTTACCATTATAAAATTACGACCCTTGGGGCTTACGGGAATTCACATTTTCCTGAACCACTTATTAACCGTTCTCAAATTTTGACTATAGAACCTTTAGATACTATTCCCCCTTGTCCTGTTATGAATCTGTCAGTAGATAGTTTTTTCAATTTAAATTGCAATTTACTTACACAATCCAGTGATTTTTCTGATCCTTGTAATTTGGAAACGATTAGTAATCGTTTAACTTGGACAGGTATTAACGATCAAGGTATTAATTGTCAAAGTAATGATGCAGCTTATTATAAAATTTATAGAAGCCTACGTGAAAATGGGGAGTTAGTCTTTATAGATAGTGTACCTATTACTCAAACAACTTATTTACATAATAATTTAACTTCAGCTGCCGGTTGTTATTTAGTTAGATCTGTTGATATAAGTGGAAATGAAAGTGAAGATAGTCTTCGAATATGTATTGATAATTGTGTCTATTATGAATTACCAAATACTTTTACACCATCTAAAGATAATAATTCCCCTAACAATACTTTTATTCCATTTAGATGTCCAAGATTTGTTAAAGATGTAGATTTTACAGTATTTAATCAGTGGGGACAAAAAGTTTACCATTCTACTGGGGATATTGATTTAAATTGGGATGGTAAAGATGATGATAATAATGACTTACAAGCAGGGGTCTATTATTATACTACCAATGTCGAATTCATTAGGCTTAGACGCGAAGATGAACAACAAACTTTTAGAGGATGGATCAACATAATTCGATAAAATTTTGGTGGTGTTGTAGAAAGTATGATTTAAGGAAATATTTTTGATATTGAGACATTTAGAGTTAAATTTGTTCATTTGTTTCACCCAAATAATACAATATGACCATAGAAATAACCCTAAAATGCCCCAAATGCGAAGGGAAAGATATAAGAAAAAATGGAAGAACTAAAAGGAAGAAGCAAAATTATCACTGTACAAACTGCGGTCGGCAGTTTATAGCTCCTCAGGAGCTGAGTTATCGAGGGTGTCAAAAAGGAATAACTGAGCGGGTTAAACATATGCTTGTCAGACGAGTAGGTATTAGGGATATTTCTGAATTAGAAGGTATTAGTCCTAAAAAAGTTTTATCTATTCTTGCCAATACCACGGTTTCTATCAAGCCCAAACAACGTTTTTATGCTAGCTTAGAGGTTGATGAGCTTTGGTCTTATGTGAAAAAAAAGGGGCAGAAATACTGGTTAATTGATGCGTATTGTCGTCAGAGTGGTGAGATAGTTTCTTGGGCTTGGGGCAAGCGTGATCGCAAAACAGTGCAGCGTCTATGGTCTAGTTTAAAGGCTCTTGGTGTTGGTTTCAAAGAAGTTTGTACCGATAACTGGGAGGCATTTAAAGGGGTCTTTGAAGATTGTAAGCATTTGATAGGCAAATGTTTTACAAAGGGTATAGAGGGTAATAATTGTCGTCTGCGTCATCGAATCAGCTGTTTAGTTCGTAGAACCTGTTGCTTTTCTAAAAAGAAGTCTAATCATCGCAAAGCCAGATGTTAGCTTTCTTTTATATCAATAACGGGCATGTGTAAAATTTGACATCATATTTTGTATAACACCACCCATTTTCCTATATAAAAATTCTATAGAGTTATATAGATTTGTCTTTAAAGAGTTTATATTGTTTAGTCGGTGCAAAAAAGCTAAAAAGCATATAGTGGTAAAATCAATAAAATGATCAAAGCCAATTTCCAATAATAGCTAAACATCAAAGCAAAGGAAAAAATAACAATACAACTATTGACGATTAAATTAATAAAAACCTCATTGACAAAAGATCGGATTTTGACAGCATCTATAATAGCATCTAAGTAACTACTCTTTTTAAAATATTTAAAGCTCTACCACTTTCCAAAGATTCTTTAGCCATTTGAAAACAGTTTTCTATTAATAAATTCGGTCTAACTGTTTTTATAGCAAAAGCTGAGTTAACCACAACAACCTGTTTTTGACTTTTTGTTCCTTCATTTTTAAGGACATTTTCAAAAATTTTAGCTGCTTCTTTTAAATTCTTACCTCCATAAATGGATTTAGGCGAAAGTACTGGAAGTCCCAAATCATTTGGATTAAGATAACGTTCCCCATTTTGATTAAATAGTTTGAAATCACCAGTTAATGAAATCTCATCATAACCATCTAAACTATGCACAATCGTATACTGTTTTTTAAGATCTTGGTATAAATAATTATAAAGTTGTCCTATAGCTAAATTATAAACACCAATCAATTGGTTTTTAGGCTGTACAGGATTAGAAATTGGACCTAGAAGGTTAAAAAATGTTTTTATATTCAAAGATTTTCGAATAGGTGCTACATGCTTCATAGCAGGGTGAAAAAGAGGAGCATGTAAAAAACATAAATTTAAATTTTCTAAAGATTTAAGTAAACTGTCAGCTTTATTCGTAAATTTATAACCAAAATATTCAAGTATATTAGAAGAACCTGAAATAGAAGAAACGCTATAATTACCATGTTTAGCTACTTTAATACCTGTTCCTGCAACAACAAAAGCCGATAAAGTACTGATATTAAATGTATTTTTTTCATCTCCACCTGTTCCACAAAGATCTATAACTTCTGTACCTTTAGTATTTAAAGGGATACATAAGTCTAACATAGCCAACCTAAAACCTTTTAACTCTTCTAAAGTAATAGGACGTATCCAAAAAATAGAAATAAAAGCTGCTACTTCACTTTCTGAATATTTTCCAGTAGCAATTTCAGTTAGGATTTGTCGAGATTCTGACTCTGAAAATGTTTTATTTTCTATTAAATAAGTTAGTATTTCTTTCATTATTATACATTTTAATTTTTTTAATATATTTAGATTTAAATCTAATATTAAATCTAATAGTTCGATTTAACAAAAGGATTTTGTAGACTTTTAAAATTAAAGATTTAATTTTAATATTTATTTTATTGTTATTTTTAGCAGTGCTATATACTTATATTTAATAGTTTTCCTTAATTAGGCTTTCTAACTCTTCTTGTTTTGTTGGTATAGTATTGACTAATAAAAGGTATATTATTTTGAAATATTTATAAAACACAATTATAATATATCTTTTTTGTATAGTATGGGTTTTTAATTTAATATACATAATTTAAGAAAAAATCTTTCATTTTTTACAATTAAAAAGCAGCGTTATTATAACGCTATAATGAAAAAGTTAAAACGTTTTCAAAAAATGTAGTTTTGGAGATGTAATTTTAAATAGTTTTTATTGTAAGTTTGGTGATAAACAGCTTAACAGAATTTTATTATATACTTAACACTATATACTATTTTTTTTGCACAGGAATAAATAAAATTAAAACAATAAATTATTAAAAACCAAATAATTCAAAGTTTATAAAAATCGTTAACATTTTTACAATATAAGTCTATTATAGTATTTTTAAACAATAAAAAGATGAGATTTAAATTATTAATTGCTATTCTTACGTTCTTTTTTTTTATTCAACTAGCTTTTGCCCAAGATGATGCTGCTGCCGGATTATTAGGCACTAAAGAAGATGAACAAAGTGAAGAAAATACAGATGATTTTACTTTGCCTACTGATTTAGAACGTGTGCCTACCACCTTTTTAACTAATAGTTTGGGAGGAAATTTAGGTTATCTTAATATTGGAAATGAAAATTATATTGGACTAAGATTAAACCCTGAAATAGATTTAGGTAAAGTTGGTATAGGACTTGATATACCGCTTTGGTTTAATTTAAGTACTGGTAAATTTAGGTCAGAAGTTTATAAAAGTGGTGTCGGAGTTTTACGATTGGTAGATTATTTGAGGCTTGGACGAAAAAAACAAACCAATTTTTATTTAAAAGTTGGAACACTACAAGGAGAACGTTTGGGTTATGGTTTTTTATTGGATAATTATACCAATTCAAGAAGTTATGAACGCAGAAAAGTCGGTGTTTCTTTAGATATTTTAATTAAAGATATTTTTGGCTTAGAAGCTATTTATAGTGATTTCAATTTTAACTCTTTAAATTTATTGGCTTTACGTCCTTATATACGTCCTTTAGGCAGAAGTGATATTCCTGTTTTAAAAACATTAGAAGTTGGTTTCAGTTTTATACAAGATAAAGATAATACAGGTGAAGTCATTAATGATACCATCATACGACCTCAATACATTAAAGATGGTGTCCAGGCTATTGGACTCGATTTAGGCGTAACTTTTTTGAATACCTCTCTTATCAAGTTAGTTGCTTATGGGCAATATGGAAGATTAAAAAGAGTAGAATCTGAAACTTTACAAGCAGATTTTCCAGATTTATATCCTAATTATGAATCAGGAAATGGATTTGCTATTGGGGCTAAAGCAAGTATCAATCTTATTTTAAATGTTTTAAATGCTCACATACGTATAGAACGATTATTTTATAGTCAAAATTTTATACCTCAATTCTTTAACACTGTATATGAAATTGATAAAGATGCGCAAGTTATCAGTCTTTTAAATAGTCAAAGGAAGCAAGGTATTTATGGAAGTTTATATTTTAAAATCTTGAATTTTATTACCGGTGGTGGTAGTCTTGTATTACCCGATGATGTCACTCCTGAAGAACCTGCTTTTTTTCGCCTTAATGCTAATATTGATAATATTGGAAAGAAAATTGTTTTAAATGCTCTTTATACCAAAGGAAATATTACAACTTTATCTGATGCAGTTAAATTAGATGAAAATAGTTTGTTGAGGGTCAGAGCAGCTTACCGCTTTCATAAGTTTCTTGTCGCAGGTATAGATTACTATTGGACATTTGCCAGTCAAGATAATGGAAGTTTTGAAACAACTAATTTTGTTTACCCTTATATAGGCTTGAGTATTCCATTGAAGAAAAATGACGACTAATTTGCTAATTTTAAAATTATTTTAGGTTGTAAGATTATAAAATTTACTTCTAAACAGCAATAGCAATACCACAAAAAATATGGAAGAAAAAAAGAAAAAGAAAAGTAGAAGTCAATATGATTGGCTATTTAAAGAAAATATTGAAGATTTTTTCATAGAACTTATTGGCAATGAATTGGAAATTGAAATTCTGAGTTATACAATTCAAAATCCTCAAATTCATAAAGTTATGGAAAAACGAGAAGTAGACTTTCTTTGTGAAGTTGAAACTAAAAATGGCAAAAAACTGCTTCATATTGAAGTTCACACCACAGATGATAAAAATATGCTTGATCGAATTGGAGAGTATCATGCTTTTTTGATGCGAGAGCGAAAAAAACAAAAAAAAGAAATGATACCAATACGTCATATTGTTATTTATATAGGAGAAACAAAAGCCACTATGCCAATTAGGCTTGAAGAAGATATGGTTTATCGCGGTTTTGATTTGCTTGATTTATCTAATATAAATGCACATAGTTTACTGCTTAAAGCACCTTCAAGATTAGCGCTCATTGTTCCTTTATGTGCTATGAAAGAAGAGGAAAGAGAAGGTATTTTAAAAACTGTGATTAGTCATCTCAAGAGTGTTAGTCTTGTTGAAGATGATTTTAAAAAAGAGTTAAACCGTTTATTTATATTATCTGGGTTACGCGACTGGTTACCCGAATTACTCACTAAAATTATTAATGACATGGCATTTGCATATAACATCGCTGAGCATCCTTTCTTCCAAAGAGTCATTGAAGATGGTAGGAAAGAAGGTATGGAAAAAGGTATAGAAAAAGGTATAGAAAAAGGTATGGAAAAAGGTATGGAAAAAGGTATGGAAAAAGGTATGGAAAAAGGTATGGAAAAAGGTATGGAAAAAGGTATGGAAAAAGGTATGGAAAAAGGTATGGAAAAAGGTATGGAAAAAGGTATGGAAAAAGGTATGGAAAAAGGTATGGAAAAAGGTATGGAAAAAGGAAAAACAGAATCAATTCTTGGTCTTCACAAAAAAGGTGTTTCAATAATTATTATTTCTGAAGCTCTTAATATTTCTATAAAAAGAGTCCAAGAAATTATAAAATTGGGTTCTAAATAGTGACATCTAAGTTTAAAAACTTCCATAAAAAATATAATGGTGTTTCATAAAGTATAATGAAAAACTAATAGTCAATTGTTTTAATTATAAATCTCTGATTTTTTTCTAATAAATAGACTCTATGTTGTAAAATTTCACATATTTTTTATCCTGTGCAAAAAAATTAGTACATCAGGTCTAATATATGATCTTAAAATTTTGAAGTTTTTAGATAAAAAATTTATTTATATATTTGAAAATCAATACTTTAAATCAAATAAATTGATTATTAATAAAATATAGTATCATATTTTGTGCAACTATAACCCAACTATAGTGTTACCATATCTTTAAGTGTATTAATTCGTTTTTCAATATTTTTAGAATTTATAGCTAATAACCCATTTAAGCCAAACTTTTGAACACAAAAAGAAGCCATGACAGAACCATACAGAATGGCTTTTTTAATACTTTTCAGATCTATATGTTCACTTTGAGCCAAATAACCAATTACACCGCCTGCAAATGTATCACCTGCACCTGTTGGGTCTATAACATCTTTTAAAACCAAAGCAGGTGAAAAGAAAATCGAGTCTTCTTGAAACAAAATAGCTCCATTTTCACCTTGTTTAATGATAAGGGTATCAGGTCCCATAGCCCTAATTTTTTCAAAAGCTTTTATTAAATTATATTCTCCAGAAAGCATAAGGGCTTCTTCATCATTGATAGTTAATATATCTACTTCTTTTAGAACCATTTTAAGTTCGGGTAAAGTATCTTTAATCCAATAATTCATGGTATCAAGCATAATTAATTTAGGTCTTTTTTTCAGTTGTTTAACAACACTTAATTGAATACTTGGTGATAAGTTTCCCAACATAAGTAGTCCAGTATTTTGATAATCTGAAGGTAAAATAGGATTAAATTTTTCTAAAGCATTAAGTTCAGTAACATGCGTTTTACGAACATTCATATTTTGCATGTATTCTCCAGACCAAAAAAATGTTTTTTCATTTTTATCCATTTTAATACCTGAAAAATCAATATTTTCTCGATTAAAAACTGATGAATGATTTTGTGAAAAATTATGACCTACTACAGAAACAATATTTACCTTCTTAGCAAAATGAGAAGCAGATAAGGCAATATAAGGAGCAGCACCACCAAGCGTATTCTTAACTTCTCCATAAGGTGACTTAATATCATCAAAACCAATTGAACCAACTACTGTTATAGTATGCATTTTTTTAATTGATATTATTGTTAAAATTATTTTTTTATATGGCTATATGATAATAAGAGCAAAAGTGTAAATTTAGGTTTTTTACTATACTAGCCAAATAATATGGATCAAAATGAAAATAACCCGATTAAGACCTTTGTATAATTATTTTTAAAAGTATAGTTAAATATTTGGTTATAAGTATATTATATTGTATATTGCCTCTGTGTCAAAATATTCAGTTTCAACTTAACTACATTGATTTACAAACTATGAAAAGTAACAAAAGTTTTTTTTAAATGTTCCTATTTGAAGTTGTATAAAAAATTTTTAGAATGAGAATTTAAACAGCTCTATTACACGGATTTACTTAAAGCATACACAGCAGTATTACCTTCAGATATATAGAGCGTTTGAATAGCACTTTAGAGGCTAGGTGCAATCGTTTAGTGTGCAAAACCTACAGTTTTTCTAAATCTTACGAGGTTCTATTTAGGTATTGAAACTAAATTTTTTGCAAAACAAAATAGTCTTGCTCTATTTTTATTCCTCATTTTCATTTTCAAACGGTATGTTTTTTTCCTTACAATACTTTTCAATTTCAGAGTCAGAGTTCGTTTCAAAATAACTATCGCAACAATCTTCAAATGCTTTTTCTGTGTCTTCTTTGTATCTTTCTCCGGCAGTTAATAGTTTTTCAGTATATTCTATAAATTCTGCAAAATCTGGATTATTTTGAAGTTTATCAATAGTCTTAAAATCCAACTCTTTGTGTTTTGCAGGAAATAATACCTTGCTTTCATAAGGATTTGCTTTTAACTCAATTATTCCAATGCCGAAAGATTGATTTAATCGTTCCATTTCATCTTTTAGAAGACTGTTAGCATTAATATCAAAAGCAACTAAATAACCATAATTCGCCCAGCTTGAATTTGAAACGGCTTGAAAATAGGATTCTTTCAAATGGTGGTCGGAGTTTATTTCGCGTTTAATTTCATAAGATATGAGATCAAAAGCATCTGCGTTGTTAACTACTTTCAATAATGCTTGGCTGAATTTATTGTTTAAATTCAAAAACTTTATTCCAATCATATCTGGATGGGTCCACTTTTGATTCTTATCATCCTTTGTAGACTTTTCGTGAAATATTGTTCTTGAATAAATATTTTTGTTTTTTAAATAACTGCTCAATAATTTATGTAAATCACGCTCTTTATAAGTTTCTGATTTACTGTGATTTTTTCTCGGGATAGTCTTAATAGTTTCCGTTAAATTCAGTTCATCTTCAAATTTTGCTAAATAATACAAAAAATATTTTCCAACTTTTTTTACCCGTTTTACTCTTGCATCATTTTGTTTAATAAAACTGGATAAATCAGCAGAGACTATATCCCGATGCTCTTCTGATTCGTAAAACTGATTTTTCATAATCTCGTCATGTATTGAACGAGATGTCATTGGCTCTTTTTGTTCCTCCAATACTTTTAAAATGGCTTCTCTTACTGTCATTATTGGGATTTTTATTTAGTTTAACCTTTCAAATATTCCAGCAATTCCTTGACCACCACCAACACAAGCAGTTACCATACCATATTTTTGATTTCTACGTTTCATTTCATTTAACAACTGAATGCTCAATTTTGCACCCGTACAGCCTAAAGGATGTCCTAAAGCTATGGCACCTCCATTTACATTAACTGTTTCAGGGTTTAAATTGGCAGCTTTTATAACGGCTAAAGACTGAGCGGCAAAGGCTTCATTAAGTTCTATTTGTTCAATATCCGACAATTTTAAATTGGCTTGCTTTAGAGCTTTGGGAATGGCAACACAAGGTCCTATACCCATATACAGAGGTTCCACACCACCTACGGCGCAAGATACCAAACGTGCAATGGGTTTTAGGTTGTATTTTTTGATCATATTTTCACTCATAACCAATGTAAAAGCTGCTCCATCTGATATTTGGGAGGAGTTTCCTGCCGTAACAATTCCATTTTTTTTGAATACAGGTCTAAGCTTAGCTAGACCATTCATAGAGGTATCTCTTCTAACACCTTCATCTGTATCTACAACATGACTTGTAGTAATTTTTTTATTATTTTTTACGAAAACATCTTCTACTGTAACAGGTACAATTTCATCTTTGAATAAAGCTTTATCTATAGCAGCTGCAGCTTTTTGATGAGATTTTACTGAAAAAGCATCGGAATCTTCTCTGGTAATACTATATTTAGCTGCGACAGCTTCAGCAGTTGCACCCATGCTTACATGATAGTCAATATTATCTAAATTAGCTTTATAGCTTGGCGCTAGTTTATAGCCTGTCATAGGTAAAAGGCTCATGCTTTCTATACCCCCTGCAATATAAATTTCTCCAAAACCAGCCTTAATTTTACTTACAGCTAAAGCTATAGCTTCAAGTCCAGAAGCACAATATCTGTTGATTGTCATACCTGATACTTCTTTTCCCAAGGCTCTGGCTGATATAAGTCTGCCAACTTGTAAACCTTGTTCGCCTTCAGGATTTGCACAACCTACAATAACATCATCTACTAAACTCTTATCTACATGAGATACTGAAGACATCAGGTGTTTGATAATATCAACGGCTAAATCATCGGAACGGTAGTTTTTAAAGCCACCTTTCTTAGCTTTTCCTACTGCTGACCGATAACCAGCTACTATGTATGCTTCCATTTTTCTAATTGTTGAGGTTAAATTATTTGTTTCATCATTATTGCAACAGGCAAAATACTTAAAATTATTGATTAGAACAAATGGTTTTTTATTTTACAAATTTTTTCATATTTTTAGATTTGGAAAGGCGGAGATTATTCTACTAAAATCCATAGATTTTCTGACAAACGTTGTCCCCTTAAATAGGGATAACCATGATAGATGCCTGCCCCGATTTTTTTAAGGTAAAATTCGCCTACGTTGCCATTGCCCCAATCTGATTTGAACGTCCATTCATTGCCAAAAAAGTTTACCTGGTAAATTCCTTTGGAATGTATTAAATCGGGAGAATTATTTTGGTTAAGAGGAACCATAACATAATCTTCCTTGAAATAAACAGCAAAAGTTCCCAAATAGCGCCATCGGTTGTCTTCAAAAACATACTGATTCCAATTGCCAATAACTCTATCCTGTGCCAAAATTGGAAAGGACAGCGTTAAACAATAAAAAATGAGACTATAACTCAACAAAACGTATTTCCTAATAAATATATTATCAGATAATTAAAGAGATAAAAAGTTAAAGCCTACATAAAATTGGAAAGTACTGGTAAGATAAGCCTCCGAAAAAAATGCCGCTTCGTCAACATCTATAAATCCTGCATTCCATCGAACACCCGCTGTTATCCTGTTACCGTCATAGCCTATGCCCATTAACCCAGCAATATTAACAGCTGATACCTCATCGGTATCGTCTACACGGTTGAAAGTAGATTTTAGTAAAGTACTCTCGCTTAATCCTATTTCAAAGTGGACATTATCTACCAAATAATAGCGGTATAAAAATGATAAATTAAGGTATTTTTGCGTCCACTCAAAATTTCCTACGGTTCCTCCTTCAGGGTTGTAAAACAGTTCAATGGCTAAGCCATTATTATAAAATTTAAAAGACGAATATATGCCAATATGGCCAAAAGAACGATTGCTCTCAATAGATTGAGAATACTTGGAGAGATTTAATCCTCCTTTTACACCAAGTCTAATATCTTGTCCATAAAGGGACATAGAAGAAAAACTAAGGGTAAAAACAACGAAAATAGAGTATATGTATTTTTTCATAAAATGTTGATTATAAAAATGTGACTAATAAAAAAAAATAAAAAATACTAATAATGATGATTTATCTACAATACACCTGTTTTATCCAGGCTCCACTAATTCCTCCTCCGTCGTCTAAATTAATGAGAACTAGATTTCCATAATCGTCGTAGCCCCAATAGATATTATCAGCTGAATAAGAATAGTTTGGGGTTGAGGTGCCACAAAATCGTGGGTTTCGAAATTCCACACCTTTTGCTCCAAGGCGAGGGTAACCGACCAAACGCCCATTTTGATAAACACACCTCCAGCCTCCAATTCCATCCGGATATTGGACTGTCATATCCGCTGTATTGTTGTTGTATATAACCATATAGGCATGATGAGGCGAGCCAGCTTGATTTTCAAAATAGAGATCAAAACATTGCGAAAAACAAGAATAACTTGCTAATGAGCAAAACAAAGTAATGGGTAATTTCAGATTCATAATTTTTTGAAAGAATTAGAATTAAAATCAATAAATTAAAATAATTGGTTTTCAATATTATAATTTTATAAAAATTGCAGCTTTCTGATTCATGGAAAATTATAGAAAAGCTATTTTATTTTGCGAAACGTTGTATTTCAAAATGAATAAATTAGAAGCCTAAAAAATCTTTTTTTTAAGTAATTTGAGTATAAACTACTTCAACTATTCCATTTTTTATCAATTCTCTACATAATAATAAGCGGCTTTCTTCATCGAGATCGCTTTGAATATTTTCAATTGAAATACCCTCGTGAGAGGCCATCAAATTATCTATGAAGGTTTTAGAGGAAATTATGGGCAAACTAATCTTTAAGTCATAATACAGGAGCTCAATATTTTCTTGCTTATTTGACAGGCGTATTTGGTTTTTTTCTCGAATTTTGATAATAGATTGGGCATTCAAGGTTTTAAGTTGTTCCATATTCATGAGCATGCTGGGTTTAGGAGGTCTTTGTTTTGCGTAATAATCATTGAGGACTAAATCATTGCCTTCCAAATTATCAACCATGTGATTAATTAATTCTTTAATTTCTTTTAATCCTTTTTCTTTGGTTTTTGGGTTGTAAAATTTGGGATGTTTTCTGAGGGCTATATGTTCTTTTGATTGGTTTAGAATAAGATCTGCCAAACATTCTGCCCAAGTATTTCCAATCAAGCCCAAGGTAATATGCCCAGATAAGCTATTTTCGCAAAAGGCATCATGCATTAGTCCTCTGGGTATATATAAGGTATCACCTTGATAAAGTGTGAATTCATCTACGATATTTCCGACCTTAAAGTCTTTTTTAAATTCTTGGGTTCGGTCTGCTAAAAGGAGACCAGAATCGTATATTCGCCATACTTTGTTCCCCGCAAATTGCAGTATGAAAACATCATGTGTATCATAGTGGGGGGCAAACCCTTGACTATTTTCAGGTGTTAAATAAATATTTGTTTGGAAAGGAAGTTTAAAAAAATGCCCTACTTTATGAGTTAATTGTCTCAATTCAGGCATGCTACGATGCAACATTGAAAAAACTAAGGTACTGCCTTCGGCATAGTGACGCGCAAACTTAATGGGATCTATGCGTTTAGAGTTTTTTACGGTATAGGTGCCAGCAAGAATATTATCTTTAGCATTATCTACGACCCGTACTTCTGGATGATATAAATCTGTGGAAAACAATAGTTTATCCAACATGTCAACCCTAAGAATAGTTTTGAAATAATCCTTATTTTGTCTGTTGATAAGTAAATATTTTTTTTCAAAATAATTGGCTAAAAAATCATCAACAGCTATAGGATTTAGAATGTAGTCGAGCATAATCATTAAGAAAATTAAAATATTGAAAATTGGTCTCTTAAATCCACGAGGTTTTTAAGAACCTTGAGGATTTTATATTGAAAATTAAAAACCCTGAGGTTTTATGGTCTATCGGAAGTATCTCCGCACTCATCTCCAGAACCCGTTGGGTCTACTTTTACCCTTTGGCTACCAACATCACGGAAGGCACCAAGATCGCCAACGTCAAAAATAGACCTATAGTCATTATCTGTACAAAACACACTATCAGCTATCTTTGGATCCGGAGTACACCCACTCAACATCAATCCTGCCCCTATTACGGTGCCATATAACCCTACTCTTGCAGCGGTCAACGATTTTTTGGTAACTTCTTCAATTTTGATGTCGGATAATTTTAGTTTCATGATAAATTTGTTTAAAAAAGTTAAGTAAGTAATTGAAAATTAGGTTTTTATGTTTAAAATTGGAAAAGGTTTAAAATTTTAATTGAAGATTAATTTCTTGTACAAATCGCAACACAATTTGTAAAAAAAATGGTAGAAGCACTAGCTGGAGTGTTACCCAACTTCTCTTCATAAGTGAAATTAATAGTCAGTACATCACCTGATAAAGTGCCATTACCATTAAAAATGATAAAATTATCGTCACCACTGGTTAAAGTAAAATCTGTGATAACCAGTTCTCCATTATTTATTGTGGCTGGAATGGTGCCATCAAAATTAATAAAACTGCTAATGTCGTATAAATTGTCAACTCTAACAGATGTTGAGTTAGAACCCAGGGAAACAATAATATCATAAGCATCTGTGTTACCATTACAAGTTTCAGATACTCTATAATTGCCCACAAAATCAGCAGCAGTCGGAATAGGTATTGGTTCATCATCTTTTTTACAAAAGGTTAAGAGGAAAAGAATTCCTAAAACTAAAAGTATATTGATTGTTCTTTTCATAATAAATTTGTTTAAAAATGTTAATTAAATAGTTGATAATAAGGTTTTTATGTTTAATTTAAGTTTTGGTATGATTTAATCCTTTATATTTGTCAGTATGCCATTCCATGAATATTCCCGAGAGCTGCTACCAATTCCTATACTTGAAATCCCACCCCTGCCGTAGATGTAATCAACGTCTAAATTAATTCTCTCTCTATCCAAGAAATCTCTATCCAAAAAAGTAATATCGCCTTCCAGATAGAGAATTGCACCAAGAATGTCTGAACTTCCGCTACCCACTATATGAGCCGTTTTTTCTCCGGTAATGGTATATTCAGTTATTCTAAAATTATTGGAACTGGTTCGTCCACTAATCCGTACCTGACCCGAATTGCTGCCAAAATAGTTCCCCCAACCTGAAGTAGTAGTACTTGGCCAGGCACTTGGATGTTGAAGATAATATTTACTATCCAGTTCAGAATGAGTTAAAGCTGTTACAGCTGGCTCTGTTTCAGAGTTGTTACTGTCTCCACATCCACACAAAACCAATAAGCCAAAAATTAAAAGTATGTTAATTGTTGTTTTCATAATAAATTTGTTTAAAAAAGTTAATTAAATAGTTGATAATAAGGTTTTTGTATTTAACTTTGGAAACGTTTAAACTTTGCCAAAGTTGCCCAATGGATTTCTAATTACACTCCTTTATATCGTAGCTAATATCGGTCAGATTACCATCGCCAGATCGTTCATCATTTCCATCGCAAAAATTTTCCCAGAGCTGAATAAACTCGTCAACTTTTGCCTTGGCTGCCGTTTCTGATTGATAATCGCAATCTAAATCCACACTATAATATTTGTATTCAGGTTGATAGTTTGTATTCCCATTAAAATCAAGATATATTGAAAAATAGTGACAACCTGCACTAACAGTTGCCTTATAGCGACTGGTGCTGTTGCCACTACCGCCACTATTGCCGCTATTATCACTGCTACCTTCATTATTATCTTCATCATCAGTTTGATTTGTAGTATTAGGCTCTGGCTCAGAGTCATTATTTTCATCTCCGCAGCTATATACAACTAAAAGCCCAAAAATTAAAAGTATGTTAATCGCTTTTTTCATCTTAAATTTGTTTAAAAATGGTTAGTAAATAATTGAAAATGAAGTTGTTAGATTTAATATAGGTTTTTTAGAGCTAACGCCCATAAGACCAAACATCATTTAGGTTCTTATCACCATCATATCCCCCTGTCACCCAAATTTTATTATCAAAAATTACGGAAGCATGCACACTTCTACCTGTCCAATCCGTTGAAGCAGTAACTTCTGTCCAAGTTTTGCCATCTGGAGAAGACCAAACGTCATTTTCTATCACCCAAATTTTATTATCGAAAACGAGAGATGTGTGACCATTTCTTTTCGACCAATCCGCTGAAGAAGTAACCCGTGTCCAAGTTTTGCCATCTGGAGAAGACCAAACATCATTTTTGTTACTGCCATCCCATCCACCTATGACCCAAATTTTATCATTAAAAACTACAGAAGTATGATGAAATCTTGCTGACCAGTCCGCTGAAGAAGTAACCCGTGTCCAAGTTTTGCCATCTGGAGAAGACCAAATATCATTTCCAAAGAAGGAATTTCCATCTGAGTCGGAACCAAAAAATCCACCTATCACCCAAATTCTATCATTGAAAATTACGGAAGTATGATTAGATCTTGCTAACCAGCCTGCTGACGAAGTAACTTGCGTCCAAGTCTCACCATCTGGAGAAGACCAAACATCATTTTTACTACGAAGGTAGTTTCCTCCCAACATCCATATTTTGTTATCAAAAGTTACTGAACTATGTCGTCCTCTTATTGGCCAATCATTTGAAGCAATTTGAGTCCAAATCTTGCCATCTGAAGAAGACCAAATATCGCGTTCCATGATCCAAATTTTATTATTAAAAGCTATAGAAGTATGGTTAGATCTTGCAGACCAAGGTGCTGAAGAAGCAACCTCTGTCCACTCATCTTGAGCAGTATTGATAATATTTGTTTCACCTGTAATATCAATGTTCACATTAGTATTGGCTTGCAGTTGAGTTGGATTCTTAATAATAAAGACATCACCATCCGAAAAGAGTCTCAGAGAAACATAAATTTGGTTGGTATTTTGTGCAGTTAGAGTGATTTCCTCTCCTGTCCCCATCGTTGTTTTATGATTGGTAAAATTACTTTCCAAAGACTCAAAATCATTCACAAGTTCTTCCAAAGTACCACTATATGAGATACTTGATACATCATAAATCGTAACCCCTGTATTATTAATAATCGTAAAAGTTGTGGGATCGGGGTCAGTAGTTTGCATAGGTTGAGGATCATTCTCATTTCCATCTTTGCAGCCATACACAACTAAAAGCCCTAAAATTAAAAGTATGTTAATCGCTTTTTTCATCTTAAATTTGTTTAAAAATGTTAATTAAATAATTGAAAGTAAGGTTTTTATGTTTAAAATTGGAAAAGGTTTAAAATTTTAATTGAAGATTAATTTCTTGTACAAATCGCAACACAATTTGTAAAAAAAATGGTAGAAGCACTAGCTGGAGTGTTACCCAACTTCTCTTCATAAGTGAAATTAATAGTCAGTACATCACCTGATAAAGTGCCATTACCATTAAAAATGATAAAATTATCGTCACCACTGGTTAAAGTAAAATCTGTGATAACCAGTTCTCCATTATTTATTGTGGCTGGAATGGTGCCATCAAAATTAATAAAACTGCTAATGTCGTATAAATTGTCAACTCTAACAGATGTTGAGTTAGAACCCAGGGAAACAATAATATCATAAGCATCTGTGTTACCATTACAAGTTTCAGATACTCTATAATTGCCCACAAAATCAGCAGCAGTCGGAATAGGTATTGGTTCATCATCTTTTTTACAAAAGGTTAAGAGGAAAAGAATTCCTAAAACTAAAAGTATATTGATTGTTCTTTTCATAATAAATTTGTTTAAAAATGTTAATTAAATAATTGAAAATAAGGTTTTTGTATTTAACTTTGGAAACGTTTAAACTTTGCCAAAGTTGCCCAATGGATTTCTAATTACACTCCTTTATATCGTAGCTAATATCGGTCAGATTACCATCGCCAGATCGTTCATCATTTCCATCGCAAAAATTTTCCCAGAGCTGAATAAACTCGTCAACTTTTGCCTTGGCTGCCGTTTCTGATTGATAATCGCAATCTAAATCCACACTATAATATTTGTATTCAGGTTGATAGTTTGTATTCCCATTAAAATCAAGATATATTGAAAAATAGTGACAACCTGCACTAACAGTTGCCTTATAGCGACTGGTGCTGTTGCCACTACCGCCACTACCACTACCGCCACTATTGCCGCTATTATCACTGCTACCTTCATTATTATCTTCATCATCAGTTTGATTTGTAGTATTAGGCTCTGGCTCAGAGTCATTATTTTCATCTCCGCAGCTATATACAACTAAAAGCCCTAAAATTAAAAGTATATTAATCGCTCTTTTCATGATAAATTTGTTTAAAAATGGTTAGTAAATAATTGAAAATGAAGTTGTTAGATTTAATCTTTCCTCCTTTAAAATGCTATGCCAAAACCAATATCAATATAGAAGTTGTTAAATAAAATATCTGGATAAGATATTCCTTCGCTTGTTCGACTTCTGAAATAATAAGCAACATACCGCCGCTGCCCTAGTGGAGCGGCATAGCCTACTTCTGGTCTGAAATATAGTTTGTTCCCAAATTTTCCGCCAATTTTAAAGTTTATAAAACCAATCCCAAAGTTATGATATGAAAGCCCAATGTTAGGATCCCCAGTTATATGTTGCCCCCCACGTATTCCAATGCTTATCCCAGAATACAAACCTTCGCCTGCTTTTAAAAGGTAGTAATTTGCGCCTGTTTCTAAATGAAAATATTCATATATAGATTCATCACCTAGTATATCTCCAGTATATGAAGCACCAATATTACCTGATAGTTTCTTGTCAAAAAAGGGAGTCACATATTCAAAGTTTAATCCTACAATAACAGGGAATCCCAATTCCAATCCTATTCGGAAAGGTTTTTCTTGAGACCGAACATCAAGCAGAACAGTAAGAAATAATATTGAGACGATTAAAAATAATTTTTTCATAACATATAATTTTAAGTAAATAATTGAAAATGAGTTTATTTTTTTACAAGTTCGTATATTTCAGGGTTTTCATTCAGTAATTTGTATAAGCTGTAGGTGAGTATGTCAGAAAAGGGAAATTCTTTTATAAGGTGTTAGGTTTCATAAGGTTGTTGTGTGCTTACAGCTTGTTTAATTTTCAAATTTAGTATTTTAGTTCTAAACTCATCAGGTTTTAGTTTAAAAATGGTCTCATCTAATTCAAACCATTTTTCAACGGCATTAAAAGGGGTTTTTACATTGAGTTCTCGTCTAAGGCTTCCATGTCTTCTATAAAGATTATAATGGATTAAAAAGTTGGTTAAATCCCTATTCATTTCTTGTAAAGAATTATACTTCACCCTTTTAACAGTTTTTTCTTTTATAATAGCATTCGCCTTTTCTACCATTCCATTCGTTTTGGGCGTAAAAGGCTTGGTACATCGGTGGGCTATATCATTTTCTTTGCAAACAAGGTCTAATTGACTTGGTTTGGTACAGTACTTGCCTGTTTTGTCCTTGATCAAATGATTGCTAAACTCAAGACCATTATCGGTTAAAACATGAGTAATACCAAAAGGAAAAAACGCTAAACAAGCTAGCATAAAATCTTTTGCGTAAACACTTGTTTTGGCGTCATATATCTTGTAATACAAGGTTCTTGTAGCCCTATCTATAGCAACAAAAAGGTAATACTTCTTGCCTTCTATTTTTGGCAAATAAGTAACATCTATATGCAGGTATCCCGGATCATACTCTTTGAACTGCTTAGCTTTTTCTTTTTCTTTCCGAGGTACTCTATTAACGCCCTCTCTAACGAAGGTTCTGTAGACGGCACTTCTTATCTTTAGGGGGTCTTCTGGATTTAAGACTTCCGTAATTTCATCCAAGGACAACCAAGTTAAAGTTCTTATCTTCAATGCTATAACCCTATTCATTTCATTCAAAGAATACGTTATAGTCTGCGGACGCGAACTTTTATCCTCAAAGTTAGTTCTATTTTTCCACTTCCTTATTGTGTTCTCTGAGACACCGTGATGTTCTGACAACTTAGAACAAGCTAAATTACTTTTGGATATTTCAGAACGTAGACGTATATTTGTCGTCGCGTTAGAGTGATAAGTTTGTTTCATTGTTGTTTATTTTAAAAATTTGTTTATATAGTCAATAATAAACAAACTGTCATTCTTTCTACTAAAGAAAAAGAAAAATACCCAACAACGTAGTGCAACTAATCAATAAGGTAATCAAAATTAGGTGATTTATTTTTAAGATTTGGGTTTATAATATCTTGACGACCAGATTCAAAAACAATCTCCTCCTTTTCAACATCAACAAGTAGCCAGTCCATATTAAAATACTCATCATTTACAAACTCCTTAACTTCGCATTCTAAAATATATTTTGGTTTTTCTTTTTCAAAGCGTCCTGAAACAATGTTAAAATCTAAATCTTCAAGACGTTCAATGATAAGATCCTCCAAAGTTGCTTCTGATATGTCTAAAGATTTGCCTATTTGCCAGTTAGAAAAATTCCGTAAGTCAAATTTTATTGAAATGCTTTCTCCAATAACCTTGGGTGGGATTTTGGTTAAGATTGGATTGATAGTATTATTCTTCTTAAAAGCTAAGCGCATTAAAGCTCCTTCTACCGGGAGATAGCCTGCTTTTTCAATTCTTAATAGTCTGCCTAGACGGACTTCCTTTGGAATATATGTGTCAAGTCCAAGCTGCTTTCCAATCTTTGTATACTGTAGAATTAATCTAGCCCTTAATGCTTTCTGTGCATTGCTTTCTGCTCTTAGCTCCTTTATTGACCTAAACTTTTTTACGTTATACAAATAAAGAGTATCGTATAATAAGCCTACTGGTTTTCCTTCTAAATAAATTATAAAAGGTACATCTTGCTTTTGAGTAGCGGAGAATTTCAATGTTGCTGTACAAGAAGAACTAAAAACGATTAATAAACAGTAGACCAAATAATTTTTCATCATTGCAATTCAATTTTAAAATTTGTAAAAAAATAATCTAATTTTAAGCACAAGTATAAAAAAGTCGACCAGCTGTCAATAGCTTATTTTGACTTCTTGGAATAAGGCGCGCATTTCTTGCGATAAAGCCAACAAACGCGTTTTTTTCAAGATAAAAAATCAAAAAAAGGATGCTTTTTTGGGCTTTGGAGGTAAAAATATTGATTCTAAAAAATTAGAACAAGGAATAAATGCTGTGATTATCTGATCTGGGTACTTAATTATTTTTTTAAATTGATAATCAATAGGTTATATAAAAAAATGAAGTGAAAATTATTATGAACGGGTACATCTAATAAATAATTGATAATCAAATATTTAAAAAATATAAGATGGTTGTTTAATTCTTAAATTATTCATTTTAAACAAGTTATAGTTATTGTATTCAAAAGATTTTTTTTTGGAAGATTTGATTTAAGCGAGAGGGCAGCAAGACTATTTTATATATGGGGTATAAAAATAGCCTTGCTCTAAAAACATAGATTTTCCTGAAATAAAATAGCTTTGCTCTATTTTTTTTGTTTATACACTGTACTACTTAGTTACTCAGGCTTAGCATCATAATATCCTTGGAATTCCTGAATCCTATCTCGTGAAAGTTGAATTTCTTTTTTTGTGCCTTTTAGTTTTAGAAAGGATTCTCTAGATGCAGATCCCCACCTTTTTCTATTTTTCGGTCTCTCAACTATTTTGGTGACATTAACTACGCTTTGTTTATTACATTGCCGTAAAGGATAAGGGAAATCATCCATGTTTCTATTGGCAAAAAGCATATAAGGCTCATTTTGTAAATCTGTATAAACATATTTGTTTTTGTTTTCAATCGTGATATAGACGATATTTTCTAACCTAATTTCTCGACTGCCTCCATTGACAACTGTTATGAATTTTGTTTTTTCAGGGTTCAGATAGATGTTGTACCTTGTATCTTCTACGTTTTGTAAAAATTCGAAGATTGTTCGTTTAAAATGAGCTGACCTTATAATTTCATCAGGGGCTATTTTATTTTCCCAGATGGCATAGGGTGTTTTAAGTCTATGTCTTTCAAAATACGCATCCCCTCGCCCTGTGATGTACATAATGGGAATAGGGACTTTAGTATTATAAATTTGCTCAGCTAATTCTATACCGCCAAACTTGTGCATGTGTAAGTCAATATCCAATAAAGCCCAATCAAAATTTTGCTCTTTGATAAGGGTTTCCGCGTCTTCTTTGCTGTTTGCCGCTGTGTAAGAAAACTTCTCATTCTTTAAAAAATTTGAAAGTATTTTTAAATGCTCCTTCTCGTCATCAACAACCAACACTTTAGGGTATTTTTGAAAAACTGTGTTATAGTCCATATTTATATTGTAATGGTTATATGGTTATAGTACTGTTCTAAAATTATTTAAAAAACATTGTGTAACTTGAGCATAACGCCAATAATAGCTATCCCAAAGCCGGACAAAAAACTAATAAGCCAAATAATAATTTGATTTCGGCTTTTAACAATTTCTTTACCTTGTTCTTGTATTTTAAGTTCTAGGGCTTTGCCTTGTTCTTGTATTTTAAGTTCTAGGGCTTTGCCTTGTTCTTGTATTTTAAGTTCTAGGGCTTTGCCTTGTTCTTGTATTTTAAGTTCTAGGGCTTTGCCTTGTTCTTGTATTTTAAGTTCTAGGGCTTTGCCTTGTTCTTGTATTTTAAGTTCTATGTCCTTAATTTCTTTAGTTAATTTGAGTTCAGAATCTTTAAACTCATTTCGAATAATTTCTATTTCTTTTCGAACAACTTCTATTTCTTTTCGAATAACCTCTATTTCTTGCTTAAGTTGCCATTTGGTAATTTCCAAATCTTTTTTGTGCGCTAATTCTTCCCAGTTGGGAAAATTAGGGAAATGGTTTTCCTGTTTAACTGCCCCATTTAATCTACTTTTCAGGTCTTTAATAAAGCGATTTTGTTCTTCAAAAACTTGATGCAAAAATTGGGATTGTTGAACGGTAAAACCTGCTTGCTCTAAAGTATTCTGATTCATAAGAATTGTATTTTCATAGTCATGTTAAATAAAAAAGGATTTTTAGACCATTTAATTGATTAGACCCTAATTTCTAAAAATTTTTACAACGTTAAACTCGTTGTACTGTTTTTTTTGCACGAGGTAAAAATTTAAAAAATACGAGTTGTTGAAAATCAAATATTTTATATTATTTAAAAAATTTTGCAACATAGAGTCTATTTAATTATCCTCTTTTTGTCGATGATTATTGTATATGTTGTGCCTTTATTTTTTTGGGTTTCCAGCGTATAGTCTTTTTCCAAGTCTACTATAAAATAGTCGATTTGTTCGTGAATCCACCGTCTGCCTATGCCCGTTCCTTTAGCCTTGGCTTCTGGGTCAAAACCTATCCCATTATCTTCGAACTTAAATAGTATTTTTTCCGAATTCAAATCTTTTAAAGTAACTTTTACAGTTGGCTTTTCGACATTTTCAAAAGCGTATTTACAAGCATTGGTAAAAAATTCTCTTATAATCATAAACAGTTTTATAATGTGTCTTGCTTTCATTTTGATAGGTATCATATCGCTTTCTATATCGACGAGTCTATAAACTTCTTTTTGCTCTTTATAAATTTCTTGTCGTTTCTTAAGATTCGCTAAAATCAAGTTAGGAGATAAGAGAATGTCTTCTGAAGTTTTATTCGATTCAGGATCATAGTCCTTTAAAAACCTGTTTACGTCTTTAATATCATCAATGATTGTTTTAGTAAAATTTAAAAGTCTATCTAAGACCTGTATTTTCGTTTTTTCATCTGCGTTTTTAGTCTTTGCCAATTCTTTATCAACAGAATCCACAAGTTTTGGAAATACACTCGAAATATCATGTCCTATGCCTTCTCTTAATTCTTGTTCTAATTTTTTAATTTTCTTCTCTTGTTCAACATTTTTTTTCTCTTGTTCAACATTTTTTTTCTCCAATTTAACATTCTTTTTGGCTCCCAAATAGGAATTTCCTGCTGCTCCAAATAGTCCGAGTAAAGCCAGAGCTAACACCAGTGAAAAATTTCTAAATTGGACTTGCTTTTGGGTTTCAGCTTGTTCGGTTTTGAGTTGTTGGTCTTGTAGTTTAATTGTCGCTTCTTTCTTTTCAGTTTCGTATTTCGTTTGCCATTTCGTCACGTACTCCGTTTTTTCCTTTTGGAAAATCGAATCTTTCGCCTGCATCCATAATTCATGAAATTTAAGGGCTTGGCTAGTTTGCTTGTTGGCTTTATAGGTTTCATAAAGTCCTCTATAAGAACGAGATTTATAAATAAAATTGCTGGTGTCTTTTTTAACCAATTGATAGGCTTTTTGACCATAGAAAACAGCGGAATCATATTGTTTTACTTCCCTGTATAAACCCGCTGTATTGAGATAGTTTTGAACTAAAACCATTCTAGTTGGGCTAGTGGATTTTAAACTTTGTCTTACATCTTTTAAATGGTCAAGTGCCTTGGAATACTCTTTTTTTACTTTTCGGTAGTAAGCAGCTAAATTATTTTTTAACACATTGATATAAACTGTTATGCCTATTTTTCTGGCTATTGCCAGTGCTTTTAGAAAATAGTATTCGGCTGAATCCGTTTTTAGGAGCTTCTTTTCTGGTTTTTTTATTGCATCGTTAAAATACACGTTAGCTATGCCGTTATAAGATTCTAGTTCGGCTGTTTGATTTCTCATTTTTTTTCGGATGTTTAGAGCCCGTTCATGGGCTTTTAGAGCATCATAAGGTTGTCCATACGCATCGTAGACTACGGCAAACAGGTACTCTGCGTACCCTATATTAATGGAATCTTTTTGCTGATGAGCTACTTCAAGCATCTTTTTAGCGTAATGAAGGGCAGAATCGTATCGGCCCTGGTCATGATAAGTTAAACCTATATTGTATGACATTGTGGCTACTTCTTTGAGATCACCCAGTTGTTCATCAATTTTTAGGGCTTTTTTGTAGTAGACCAATTGTTTATTAGAGTTTTTTTGTCTACCATATATAAGACCTAATAAATTAATCATTATGGCTTGCCCTTTCAGGTCTTTTAATGTTTTTCGAAGGGTTAAGCCTTGTAAAGCATAATGCTCTGCTGAATCGTATTGGGATTTTTGCATAAACCCTCTAGCCACTCTATAAAATGCTTTTGACCCTTCTTCACTATCCAGACCATTATTTTCTCGGCATATTTCCAAAGCCTGTTTGGCGTAAGCCAAAAGACTGTCATAATTAGTAAAAGGACCATCATTATAATAAATGGCTATTTCGTTTCGGACTCGCGCGCGGGCTAAATTTAACCCAGTAGTATTCTCATTAGAGGCTTTCATTATTAGCAAATCAGCGTCAAAATCACGACATAGTTATTTCAAGCTATCGATAACTTTCCCTTCTTGTCCCATAGCTATGGAACAAATAAAAATCACTGTGATAAAAATAAATTTTAGTTTCATTTTAAATAAGTTTAAAATTTTGATAATGAAGTTTTTTAAAAATGAATTTGGAAAAATAAAGAACATAGATAAATTTGTAAGTATTTAATTTTCAATTATTTAACTAAATAAATTGTACCCATGTCCATTATAGAAACAATATATTCTAGGTTGTATTTTTTTTAGAAATTTTTTAATTTTATGCAAAATTAGAAAATAGTACCTAATCAATTGTTTAATTATAAAATTTCTGTTTTTTTAATAAGTATATAAACTTAAAATCTTGAAGTTTTTAGATAAATGATCTATTTGTATATCTAATAATGAACATATTAAATTATTGGTAATAAGATATTTAACTATAAACTTGAAAAATTAAAATTATATTTAGTTGGTTTATTAAATAAGTGGAAAACCTAACCAGAGTTATGAATAAGAAAATAAGAGTTTTACATCAAAGCATTCGTAAAGAATTATCAATATTTAAAAAAAGTGTAAAGAAACAATTAAAAACAGGTATTCCCTTTATAGATAAAAGTTTGCATATTTTTTGGTTAACAAGACGGCAATATACTTACCCAAGCCTTGTATTTTTAAGCGCCAATATGTGTTCTAAGACCAATGATTCAACTTACAAAAATGCTATTTTAATATTTCTATTAGAAAACTGCCTTTTATCCCATAATAGAGTTGATAATTCTTTTCCATTTTATGCTCAATCTTACTATAAAAGTAAAAATAAAATTGGTACTTTGTTAGGCGATTTTTTTTTAGCTCAGGGGTTAAGATTATCAGTCAAAAACCAAAACTATGAAATATTAACTATTATTTCTCAACTTGTTCAAAATATTAGTGAAGCAAAAATTTTAGAACAATCTATGCGAAAACAAGAATTTTATGATCTTGATAATTACTTACAGTTAATAAAGAAAAAAAGCGGTGATATATTTGCTGAAAGTTGTCATATTGGTGGACTTTCGGTAAAAACTTCCAAATTTGATATTCAAAAATTAAAAAACATAGGATTGGCTTTAGGCATAGCCTTTGGTCTCCAAAATGATTTGAAACGTATAAAACCCAAATTATATACTCGGAAAAATTACCTTATAACTTTGCCTTGTCTATACGCTTTTAAAAATTTACTCACTTCGGATGTAAGTTTATTCAACAAATTTTTGAATCAAGATAGGTTAAAAACTTCTGAACAGCGAAGGATTTTTTCACTTATAAAAAAAACCAACGCTATTGCTTATACCCTTTCAGAAATTCAAAAACAATTTACCAAAGCTAAAGAACTGTTAAGTACTTTTGAAACTAATCCAGCCCAAAAAGCACTTCTAAAAATTACTGATCTTTAACCATAGTTTTGAAGGTTGTAAAATGCTTCCCATGCCATTAAACCAGCTCCAATTTTTAAAGCATCTTCATCGATATTAAAGTGAGGTGTATGGACACCATAAGTTGTTTTTTTGAGTTTAGAACCAGTACCTAATCGATAAAAACAAGCATCTAATTTTTGGGTATAATAGGAAAAATCTTCTGCACCCATCCAGATATCAAGGTCTATAATTTGAGATTTTCCCAAATATAATTCTGCAGCTTTACGACTATTCCGGGTTAATTCAGGATTATTAATCAAACAAGGATAACCTATTTTTAAATCTATATCACAAGTTCCGCCCATGCCTTTAACTGTATTTAAAATAATATTTTTGATTTGTTCATGAGCTTTATTTCTAAAATCTTCATCTAAAGTTCGAAAAGTACCCTCTATATAAACTTCGTTAGGTATAATATTGGTGGCGCCTTCAGCAAGAACTTTTCCAATAGATAAAACACTGGGAATACGTGGATTACTTCGACTTACAATTTGTTGAAGAGCAACAATGACATGGGCACTAATAAGCACGGGATCGATAAAATATTCAGGCATAGCCCCATGACCACCTTTTCCTTTAATAGTAATATAAAGTTCATCAGCACTTGCCATATAAAGTCCTTCGCGAAAGCCAACTTTTCCTGTGGGAATATAAGGCATAACATGCTGTCCAATAATCGCTTTTGGAACAGGATTTTGCAATACCTTTTCTTTAATCATCAATGAAGCTCCACCAGGAAAAAGTTCCTCACCTGGTTGAAAAATGAGTTTGACCGCCCCTTCAAATTCATCGCTTAATTGACTCAATAGTTGAGCAGCACCCAAAAGACAAGCCGTATGTACATCATGACCACAAGCATGCATAAGGCCTTTGTTTTTAGATTTATAAATTACATCATTACTTTCTAAAATTGGTAAAGCATCTATATCAGCTCGTAAAGCAAGCTGCTGTTTATCGGGATTTTTACCTTTTATTAAAGCTACTAGGCCTGTACCAGCGATACCTGTTTGAGGCTTTAAGCCATATGATTCCAACTGATTAAAGATATATCTAGCCGTCTTAAATTCTTTGAAAGATAATTCAGGATGAGCATGTAAATGCCGTCTATTCTTTATAAATTCGGGCTCGTAATAGTCAGCAAGTTGTTTTATCTTTTCTATCATGTTTCTAATAGTTCGGTAAAAAAAGTCAAAAATAATATAAAATTTTGATTAGCAATCTTTTAATTTTATAAATAACATAATTATCTTATTATAAGTGAATTACATATCATTTTTTTAACCTTTTTAGACTTATTTCTAATTCAAACGAAAAAAGAATTTATGTCAATACTAAAACAAGACAAGAAAAACCATTTTTTTGCATAGTCCAAATTATTATGACGGATCTATTTTAGCCATTTTTCCTAAAAATTAGAGTTTGAATACTACAGAATTAATGGATAATTTGAATTTGGTTGATTGGAAAGAGCTAGGCTTTATTTGTGAAGGTCGATTTTTATTTAGCCAAAAAAGTTTGGAAAATACACCTTTACCAAAAACTTTTTTAAAATTTTTAAACTAAATACATGGCAATGCTATTTTGTATCTGGGAAACAGTTATTTTCAAAGCCAACAAGTTTAAAATTTCCAAAAATTATTTTTCAAGTGATGTACTATATTATGAAAAAAAAGACAAGAAATAAAAGATTGAGATTAATTGTCTTATTTTTTTTTAGTTTTATAATCTTAGGTTGGTGCATAAATTTAATATTTTATAAACCTTTTAATATCAATATTTTTTTTGAACGTTTATTTATTTCTTATGCTTGGAAAGATCCCGAATTATTATCAAAACTAGGCATATTAGACAAGTACGGGATAAAAATACATTATAATAAACTAACTGATTTATCGAATAAACATATTCATGAAGATTTAAAATATACAACTAAAGAATTAGAAATCTTAGAAAGCTATAATTTGAAGAAATCCAATAGTAATCAACAATTTTCAGCTAAAATATTAAAAACTTTTCTAGAAGAAAGAATATATTCCGATGAATTTATAAAACACGAATATACTATTAATCATTTAACAAGTCCTCAGATAGATATACTTCTATTCTTTACCAATATCCATCAAATAAAAACAATAAAAGATGCTCAATCTTATTTGCAAAGACTGCATTTACTCAAAAATAAAATTCAACAGATTATTGAAATCATTGAATTAGGTCAAGACTATTATAATATACCTCCTCAACTAATATTAGAACGAGTCCAAACACAACTTTTTAGTTTTATAAGTAATGATTTAAAAGATAATATTTTATATAAAGATTTTGTTTCTAAATTAAATGATATACCTAATCTTGACGTTCAATCTGGCAAGCGTCTGATTTATGATTTAAAATTAACCTTATCAAATGTTGTTATCCCGGCATACGAACTTTTATTTGAGAAAATAAATAATTTACTCGTTCAAGCTCCTTCGAATTTAGGCATGTGGTCTTATGATAGTAGTAATTTTTATTATGCTTATATTTTAAAAAAGTATACGACTCAAGATATTTTACCCGAATCAATTTTTGAACTTTGCGATACAAGCCTTAGTAAATATTTAAAAGAAATAGAAAAATTGAGCAATGATTTTATTTCTGAAGGTTTAGTAGAAGGAAGCGATACCTTAGGACGACTACTTAATAAAATTATTTATAATTCTAAACTTTTATATAAAGATGATAAAATTTTTATAAAAGATTTTGAAAATAGAATACTTAAAACTGCCCATCAATTGAATTTACTTTTCGATGACTACCAATTTACTCTACCCTTATTAGAACCTTGTCTTTATTTATTAGACAATGATTTAACTGACTTTAGCTATTATGCAGGTAGTCTCTATAATAAACGAAAAGCTAAATTATATTATAGTCCTTTAGAATTGCCTAAGAGTAAATTACTTACTCCTTTTAATGTTTATCAGTGGATTATACCAGGTTTACATACTCAAAAAAGTATTCAAAGTCAGCAAAGCCATTTGCCAATTTTTCGTCGCCATATTGAATTTACATACTATAAGTTGGGTTGGCAAATGTATAGTTTAGATCTAGCGCAACAACTTCACTTATATGAAAAAACATTATTAAATAAAATAGTTTATTTGCATGAACTTTATCTGAACTATGCGCTTGCTTTTGTGGATTTAGGTTTACATTATTACCGCTGGGATTACCACACTTGTTTAAATCTTTTATTGATTTATACAGGCTTACCAAAACCTTTAGCGGAATTAGAAATTTTGAAAATAGCTAGTACACCTGGTCAATCTGCTAGTTTAGTTGTAGGTTATAATTATTTAAAAAAAACCGAAAATAAAGTTCGTTTAAAACAAGGAGAGGGATTTGATCTAAATATATACCTAAAAAAAATATTAGAATTGGGGCCCATCAACTCCGAAGTATTTTATGAATTAGAAGCTTATTTTGATTAAAATAGCAAAAGAAACGGTCATTTTTAAAATCAACATATTAAAACTTCCAAAAATCCTTTTTAAAATGAAGCGACTATAAATAGTTTATGCCTCTAAAATTTATAACTAAATTGCTTTTAATCGTATACTTATAGATTCCTTATGACCTTTTAAGGATTCTTCACTCGCCATATGTTCCGCATGAGTACCCAGTTTTTGTAAACCTGTTTGGCTAACTTTTTGAAAAGTAATTGTTTTATAAAAACTAGCTAAAGAAACTCCGCTGTACATCTTGGCAAAGCCATTAGTTGGCAGAACATGATTAGTACCACTAATATAATCTCCGACAGCTTCAGGGGTATAATGACCCAAAAAAACAGAACCTGCATTAATGATTTTATCTTCTACATGTTGAGTATTTTCAAGCATTAAAATTAAATGTTCTGGTGCATAATCATTAATAAAACTGAGGGCATCTTCGGTTTTATGAACAAGTACAATAGAGCTATTCTCAAGAGCTTGCCGAGCAATAGCTTGTCTAGGTAAGGTTTTAATTTGTTCTTCGATTGCTTTTTGAACAAGATCAACAAGTGGAGGATAAGTCGTTATTAGTAAAACTTGGCTATCTCCACTATGTTCAGCTTGAGCTAATAAATCAGAAGCTATGAAATTAGGATTTGCTGTTTTATCGGCAAAAACTAGCACTTCTGAAGGTCCAGCAGGCATATCAATAGCTACATTTTCTAAGCTAACCAATTGTTTTGCAACAGTAACATATTGATTACCCGGTCCAAAAATTTTATTAACTTTTGATACAGAAGCTGTTCCATAGGTCATCGAAGCTATAGCTTGAGCCCCTCCAATTTTAAATATAGTATTTAATCCTAATAAATTAGCAGTATACAGAATACTATGGTGAATTTTTCCTTTTGAGTTAGGTGGTACAAAAATAGATATATTGGAACAGCCAGCTATTAAGGCTGGTATACCTAACATCAAAACAGTTGAAAATAAAGGTGCAGATCCTGCCGGAATATATAAGCCAATATTTTCTATAGCTACCTGTTTTTGCCAACATTCTATACCTTCTTCAATACAGATAGGTTTAAGTTTTTGCCTTTGAAAATCATGAAATTTATAAATATTACGTGCTGCTACAGAAATAGCTTCTTTAAGCTTTTGAGGTACAAAGGCTTTTGATTCTTCAATTTCATGATCTTGAACTTTAAAATCTAAAAGCTTCACCCCATCAAATTGTTCAGTATAAGTTTGGATAGCTTTATCACCTTCTATTTTGACTTTTTGAAGAATACTTTTAACTGAAACAGCAATAAGGTCCCAGTCTATAGTTGGTCGTTTACTAATACTTGCCCATTCTTTTTGGCTAGGGTATTCATAAAAATTCATAATTAATAATAATCGTATAAAATATTGGTTTTCAATTCAAAAAAATATAATTTTTTACATCTTCAAAAACAATATTTAATATCTATATTTAGCTATGGTTAAATTCATAAATTATTGAAAATTATAAATATAAAAAATAATATAAAGACAACCTGAATAAAAGATGAATTCAACATAAGAAAACAGTAATTTTGAAGGTTAAACTAAAATAACTTATATAGTCCACATCATTTGAAAAAATAATTTTTAAGGGGCTTAACTGATTGGTATTGAAGGTAAGCATTTCTAGGATAAAATAGCATTGCTATAAAATAATTTTTCTATAAAATATAGTCTAAAAACGTATTAATTTAAAGGTTTTTATCTCTAAATAAGTGTTTATAATACCTAATTTTCAAAGTTTTAACTAAAAAATTTATATCGAACTCATATTATTTATTAAATTCTTAATTATTTCCCCAATTTTCAAATCATTATAGTTTAATGCTTCAAACAACTATCAAAAATAGGACAATATTTTGCAGAGATAATCTTGATATTTTACAAAATATGGATTCTCAAACTATTGATCTGATTTATTTAGATCCGCCTTTTAATAAGAAAAAAGTATTTACTGCTCCGATTGGCAGTAGTGCTGAAGGGGCAAGTTTTAAAGATTACTTTCGAGAAGAAGATATTAAGAATGAATGGCTCCAAACTATAAAAGAAGATCATATAGAATTGTATAATTTTTTAAATGGGGTTAAAACCATAAGCAGCAATAAACAGTATCTTTATAATTATTGCTATTTGGCTTATATGGCAATACGTTTAATAGAAATACACCGAATTTTAAAAGATACCGGTAGCCTTTATTTCCATTGCGATCCAACCATGAGCCATTATATTAAACTTCTTATGGATATTATTTTTGGCGAAAAAAATTTTAGGAATGAAATTGTATGGTGTTATGAAAATAGATTGCAAAGGAAAGCAAAAACGTTTAGCAGTTTACACGACATAGTGTATTTATATACCAAATCCAATAATTTTATTTTTAATCAAATTGAAAACAAATCTTGGAAACCATCAAATACTCAAGAAAGAAGATTAAAAAAAGGATATGAAATAAGAAAAGGTGTACTTATAGTATACAATAATGAAAAATTTGAAACAAGTTCTATAAATATAGAAAATTATAAAAAAGTAAGCTATTCTAAGGCATCGCATCCACCCGTGGGCGATTTTTGGAATATTCCAATTTTAAATCCTATGGCTAAAGAGCGCATGGGCTACCCTACTCAAAAACCTCTTGCTTTACTCGAAAGAATCATTAAAGCCAGCAGCAATAAAGGTGATATGATTTTAGATCCTTTCTGCGGCTGCGCCACAACCTGTGTTGCAGCAGAAAAATTAAATCGAAAATGGATAGGTATTGATGTTTCTGTTGAAGCTTATGAACTGGTTAAAGAACGTTTAACCAAAGAAATAAAAGGCGAAAATGAAAATGGAGAAAGAGACTTAATCAACTATACTAAAGAGGTTTATTTTACAACTAACCCACCAAAACGAACAGATAATCCAACAGAAGATAATCTATTAAGAAAATATGTTTATATTATTTCTAATCCAAAATATAAAGGAGAATATAAAGTTAGTATTGCTAAAGATTATCAAGCTAGATTAAAAAGTTACCAAACTTCTGATCCGAATAGAAGTTATTGTTTGGAATATAAAAAATATACCCCTTTATTTAGATCTATTGAAAAATATATTCACGCTAAATTCGACAATAAACACGAATGGGTTAGGGGAGAATTAGAAGATATTATTAGTGCCATTGAAAATTATAAAATCTAAATAAATACTTCAAATAACCATCAAAAACAGAACCATATTTTGTAAAGATAGTTTCAGTCTAAAAGAAAGTTTTAAAATCAGGAAAAAAACATAAAATGATTTTAAATTAAAATTTGTATTTAGAAAATATCCAACCTGCTAATAGAGAACAAATAAAAGCAGGAAATAATTCTGCCATATTTTCAAAATAAATACCTATATCAGGAATTTGAGGCATAAGAAACTTAAATATAGGTATTGCTAAAAAGCCAACTATCATAGAGGCCAAAGCACCATGTTTAGTATAGTTTTTCCAAAATAAACTTAAAATAATCATAGGACAAAACATAGCGGCTATACCAGACCAACCAAAAATAATAAACCAAAAAATTGTCCTATTGGGTACAAATATCGCCACGGCTAAGGCTATTGCTAAAGCTAAAAATGCCATTATCAAAGTTGCTTTTCGAGATAATTTAGGAAGTTGATCAACAGGGTAATCGGGGCGAATTATTTTTTGATAGAAATCTCGGGCTATGGCACTTGAACCAACAACTAAAAGCGAATCTATAGTTGACATAATAGCTGCTAAAACAGCAGCTACATAAAAGCCTACCAAAAAAGTTGGCAACAAATGATGGACCAATATATAAAGTACATTTTGTCCCGTATTACCCAATATTTCATTTACAACATCACCTTGTTTGGTAAATAAATAACGTCCCAAAATTCCGATTAGAACTGCTGAAGCATCTGTCAAAAATGTAAATGTGATCGCAACCCATCGGCCTTTATCAATTTCTTTTTCATTTTTAATAGACATAAAACGCACAAAAACTTGAGGTGAACCTAAAAAACCTAATCCTATTGCCAATAAACCGATAGCGCTTGTTAGTGTATAAAGATTAAAACCATCCTTTCCCCAAAAGCTAACCAAACTCATGTCTATATCTTTTAGACCTGTATATACTTCCTGAAAAGAACCGATATAATAAAAACCTATCAGTGGTAAAGCCACTAAGCCAATCATCATCAATGCACCTTGAAATACATCAGACCAAACTACAGCGATAAATCCTCCAAAAAATATGTAAGCTAAAATGATGAAAAAGCCAACTAAAAAACCAACATAGTAGTTCCAGTTCATGAAAGCTTCAAATGCTTTTCCTGTTGCATCTATTTGGGCACTGACATATATAACAATAAAAATGGTTAGTAGTCCAGCGGCTACCATCCGAATATGGTGTTTAGTATCTTTAAAATGACTGCTTAAAAAATCTGGAATAGTTATAGATTTATACTTATCAGTTAATGTTTTGAAACGTTTAGCCATAAAAAACCAAGCAGCACCTACGCCCAGAACTTCGCCTATAACAACCCAAAAAGCACTGAAACCAACAGCTGCCCCCATACCTGTTAAACCCAATAATAACCAAGCTGATTCACCTGTGGCACGAGAAGAAAATGCAACAACCCAATAGTTTAGAGCTTTCCCACCTACATAATAATCTGCTAAGTTTTTAACTTTTTTCGAAGCCAAAATACCTATTATAAATAAAATTAAAAAGTAGCCTATTAAAATAATATAATGGGATAGCATAGTGGTAAAAAATTCAAGTCAAGTGAAAAATAAAATTAGTTTTCTGATATTTTACTTTTTGGATTTCTCATATATAAAAAATAGTACTAATATTAGCCAGTAAAGCAAAGGTGAATTTCACCTTTGCTTTTATGAGATAATTATCTAAAGTTTTTGCCGGGGAAATAAGCAGTGCTATCCAAAAGTTCTTCTATACGAAGCAATTGATTGTATTTTGCTATTCTATCGGAACGAGAAGCCGACCCTGTCTTAATTTGACCCGTATTTAAAGCAACCGCTAAATCAGCTATGGTCGTATCTTCTGTTTCGCCAGAACGGTGAGACATAACACAGGTATATTTATTACGTTTAGCTAAGTTAACGGTATCTATCGTTTCGCTTAATGTTCCTATTTGATTAACTTTCACTAAAATAGAATTGGCAATTTTTTGATCGATTCCTTTTTGAAGACGCTTAACATTAGTAACAAATAAATCATCACCTACTAGTTGAACTTTATTACCTAGCAATTTCGTAAGATATTCCCAGCCATCCCAATCATCTTCTTGTAAACCATCTTCTATTGATATAATAGGATATTTTTTGGTCATATCGGCTAAATAATTTGCCATATCTTGTGAAGAAAGTTTTTCACCAGAAGATTTATGAAAATGGTATACATTTTCATTTTCCAAGTAAAATTCTGAACTAGCAACGTCTAGAGCTAAGGCAATATCTTCACCGGGTCTGTAACCAGCTTTCTCTATGGCGCTTAAAATAGTTGTAACAGCATGGTCATTAGATGTTAAATTAGGGGCAAAACCACCTTCATCACCAACATTGGTTGATAAACCCTTAGAAGCCAATACTTTTTTAAGATGATGAAAAACTTCTGTTCCCATTTTTAGAGCTTCGGCAAAACTTTGAGCATGAAGAGGCATAATCATGAATTCTTGAAAATCTATTGAGTTGTCCGCATGACTACCTCCGTTAATAATGTTCATCATTGGAACTGGTAAAGTACAAGAATCAACCCCACCAATATATCTAAAAAGAGGCATATCCAATGACTTAGAAGCGGCATGAGCAACTGCTAAAGAAACACCTAAAAGTGCGTTTGCTCCTAAATTGGCTTTATTTTCTGTACCATCTAAGCCGATTAAAAGTTGATCTATAAGACGTTGACTATACACATCGAGTCCTACAAGTTCTTCAGCAATACTATCATTAACATTTGTAATAGCCTTTAAAACGCCTTTACCCATATAATCTTTACCACCGTCTCTCAATTCTACAGCTTCATGTTTACCTGTAGAAGCTCCTGAAGGCACTGCAGCGCGCCCAATAACTCCATTATTAGTTAAGACTTCTACTTCAACAGTAGGATTACCGCGAGAATCATAAATTTGACGGGCATGTATATCTTGTATTAATTCCATAAAAAAAGTTAATTTTAAAAATAAAAAAAGTTATAACTTGGTTTTGTTTTAAGATTTATGAATGGGAAAACCAATTTTAGTAATTATAATGAACTCCTTTCGAAAAAGGATTTTTGTAGGCATTTAATTCATTGATATTAATTTTATCTCTTTATGGAAAATTATTATACCAGATCATTTTGAAAAAGGATTTTTAAAAAGTTTAACTTATTGGTATTGAAAATGAAGGTTTATAGATAGTTATAGTATTGCTATGGCAATACTATTAAAAGTCCTCAAAATAATCCCAAAGCTAACTATTAATAATTATTATGAATAATTTATTTAGCTCTAAACATATCTATAGAACTTATTTATTTAATATAAACAAGTTAAGAATTAATAAGTTAAACTCCTCAAAAACTCTTTTGAAATGAAATGCTTATAGCTGGTGTAGATTCTATAATTAAGGCTTATATCTTTTTGAAGCGATAATTTTGATTTTTAGTTTGTTCTTAAGCATTTTTTAGAATATTTTTGTTTTGGTTTCATTTGAAAACACGTTGTTTGTTAAAGGATTGTTTTTAATAATCATTTTATGCTTGAATTAAATAAGAAGATAAATATAACCTTAAATACTTCAATATCAGAAGTATTTTTTTAAATTATGTTTTCTGTATTACCACCCATTTTTATATAAAATATAAAAAAACCTATTTTTCATGTTAATATCTATCAAAAGTTTTGCAGGACGTATTTATTTATTAGTAATAGGCTTTTTAATTATTTTATCTACTTATTATATTTTTATAAGCTACCATTCTGTTCTTGAAATAAAAGAAAAAGATAATTTAGAAAGATTAATGGGAATTACGGCTACTATTTCAGAACTCATTGAGCCAAAAGAGTTTGAAACTTTATTAAAAGAATATCCCAATAAAGATGATATTATAAAGAATAAAGATGATAGTATTTATTTAAAAATTCATCGGATTTTAAAAAACTTTGAAAAAAATAATCAATTAGGTACTCCTATTTACATACTAATCAAAGATCCTAAACAAGATTATTTCTTTTTCGGAGTTACTTCTGCAGATAATCCCTATTATCGACATGTTTATAATACTCACCCTGATATTTTAATGGAAAATTATTCTAAAGGTGGAGTAATACCTATTTATGAAGATAAACATGGTACATGGCTTTCTGCTTTTACACCTTTAAAATTGAAAAATGGTAAAGTATTAGGTGTTGTACAGGCAGACATCGTTTTTGAAAATTTTACCAAAGAAGCCCAAAAAATACTTTTTAGTGATATTATTATTTTCTTGTTAGCTCTGCTAGGTCTTTCAATAGTTTTGATCAGTTTATTATCAAAAATACTCAAAAATGAAGCCCACAGTAAAAAAATGGTTGAGCAGGCTATTCGTATTGTTAAAGATAAAAATCAAAAAATAACTAAAAGCATACGTTATGCTAAAAGTATACAAGATGCTATGTTTAAAATGAATGAAAGTTCACTTCATAAGTTTTTTGATTCGTTTCGAATTGATATGCCAAAAAATATTGTGAGTGGTGATTTTATATGGACACATGAAATAAAAAGTCAAAATAAAATCTATGTTGCTGTTGTTGATTGTACTGGACATGGGGTTCCAGGTGCTTTATTATCTATATTAGGAGCATCTTTATTGTATGAAATTATTGTTAGTAAATTGATACAAGAACCTAATGAAATTTTAATAACGATGGATAAAAAAATAAAGAGTTTATTAAATCAAGGAGAAAAAAATAGTCTTAATAGTGATGGGATGGATATTGGACTTTGTTTAGTTGATTATACTACTATGACTTTAGCATATGCAGGTGCTCATCATCAAATCATAAGCGCAGGTCAAGAGGGTTTTAAAATTATACGTGGAGATAGAGCAGGATTAGGTGGATCACGAATTATAAAACCGAAACTTTTTACGAATTGGACATCAAAGTTCTACTCAGGTGATAAAATTTATCTTTATTCTGATGGCATTGTTGATCAATTTGGTATCAATGAAGAAGGGAAAAAAGAAAAATTTAAACGTCGCCGTTTAACTAACTTAATTAAAGATATATATATTAAGCCTATGGCTGATCAAAAAAAGAATATAGAAACTGTTCTTAATGACTGGCGAAATGGAGAACCCCAAACAGATGATATTTCACTTCTTGCTGTTCAACTCTAAAATTGTGGTCGTGTTGCAGAAAATATGATTTAAGAAAATAGTTTTGATATTGAGACATTCGGAGCTATTTTTGTCTTATTTATTTCACTAAATAAGACAAAATGACGATAGAAATAACCCTAAAATGTCCCAAATGCGACGAGGAAGATATAAGAAAAAATGGAATAAATAAAATGAACAAGCAAAATTATCAGTGTAAAATCGCTCAACGCCAAATACAACACTACTCCTTTTTTGTTTTAAAAAAAATCTAAAAAATAATTCTAAATAGACTCTATGTTGTAATTTTTTAATTTTATAAAAATTTTTACTTCATGCAAAGAAATTAGAAAATAATATCTACTTTAAATTTCTATTTTGCATAACATAGTTCTTAGCTTTTATCTTAATAAAACTTTTTTTAGCAGAGTCTAACGTTATAAAAAAATCTAAGTACAGGACATAACTATAAAAATTCCAATATTTGATTTCAAAAAATTTAGAATTTAAAGGTTCTGTACAAATTTAAAATTATATGTTATAAAACTTTTATTTTTAATACACTATTTCTTTATAACAATACTTCAGAACTATTTTAAGCGATATTTAAGAAATTTTTTACTGTATATTTTACTGGTAATCAATTATTTATATTTTAAGAATTGACTAAAATATCTATTTTTTAGCAACTTTAGTAAAATCTGTACTTGATTAAAATTAATATTTGGATAAAAAAACGCACACTTTGAAAGTTTAATTATCTTATTTTCAATAAATTAAATAATAAAAATACCACACATATATTGTTATTTGATTATCAAAGTATTAGATAAAAAAAATAAATTTAATTATTTAATAATCAATTTATTATAAAAATTACCGAAGTATTGTTTGTTTGATTGCGCTAGCTAATAAATTAGTGCGACAGGTTTATGGAATTGTTAAGTCTAAACTTAAGTATCAAAATGATTAAGTATCAAAATGACTATGGTATGGATAAAGCGGTCAGCTAATTTTTTCAAAAAAAAAAGAAAAAAACCAATTTTATTTGGATTTTAACCGCAGTCATATTTTTGTATTTAAATAGTTTTTATAAGAGAGTTTTATCTAATTATTATTTAGTTTTTTAATTAAATATTATGACTATTACAAATTTATTTTTTAAATCTCGTAGTTATGTTGTCTTAGCTATTCTTTTTATTTTAACTACATCTGAAAGATGTAACGATCTATCTCCAGTTGATACAAATGTACCTCCAACAGCCTTAGCTTTAAGTGTATTGACCATTCTGGAAAACCAAACTATAGGAACTGAAGTTGCTACTTTTAGTACAACTGATGCTGATGCCGAAGATAGCCATAGCTATAGTTTAGTAAGTGGCGAAGGTGATAGCGATAATAACAGTTTTATTATAGATGGTATTAACTTGATCACCAATGTTGTTTTTGATTTTGAAACCCAAAATGTCTATTCTATTCGTGTGCAAACAGATGATGGAAAGGGAGGGACTTTTGAGATGACTTTTAGTATTAGCGTAATTGATATAGATGACCAACCTCCGAGTATAGTTGCTGATAATTATTCGATTTCCGAATCAGCTTCTGTTGGCGAGAGGGTAGGACAAATTATAGCCAATGATAATATAAGTATTGTTTCTTATAGGTTTATATCAGGTAATACAGCAGGAGCTTTCAGAATTTCAGATGATGGTTTGATCACAGTTGCCAGTCTTTTGGATTTTGAAACTCTATCAGCTTATATTTTAAATATAGAAGTCAGGGATCAATCCGGCAATACCACTACCGCTAACTTTCCCATTATGATCAGAGATACTACTACTTTTTCTTCGACCGATAATGTTTTTGATGATAATATTTTGGCGTTAAATGGGATTTATTCTATGGCTACGGCTCTTATTTCTGGAACAACTTATCTCTTTGTAGGAGCTATAATAGATGATGGTATCAGTGTTTTTTCAATAGATTCCGATGGTATTTTAACGAATGTTGATAATATTTACGATGATAATACTTTGGCGTTAGATGGGATTTATCCTATAACTACAGCTGTTGTTTCTGAGACGACTTATCTCTTTGGGGCAGGATTCCATGATAATGGAGTCAGTGTTTTTTCGGTGGCTGCTGATGGTACTTTAACAAATGTTGATAATGTTTACGATAATGATACATGGAAGCTACATGGGGTTGCATCTATGTCTACAGCTGATGTTTTTGGGACAACTTATCTCTTTGTAGGAGCGACAGTAGATGATGGTATCAGTGTTTTTTCGGTCGCTTCTGATGGTACTTTAACAAATGTTGATAATGTTTCAGACAATAATATTTTAGCATTAAATGGGGTTGTATCTCTCTCTACAGCTGTTGTTTCTGGGATGACTTATCTCTTTGGAACAGGGGTTGACGATGATGGTATCAGTGTTTTTTCGGTCGCTTCTGATGGTACTTTGACAAATGTTTATAATGTTTCTGACAATGAGACTTTAGCATTAGATGGAACTTTTTCTTTGTCTACAATTGATATTTTTGGGAAGACTTACCTGTTTGGGGCAGGAAATGCTGATCATGGAATTAGTGTTTTTTCGGTCGCTTCTGATGGTACTTTGATGAATATTGATAATGTTTTTGATAATGATACTTTAGCATTAAATGGGGTTATATCCATATCTGTGGTTTCTGAGCAACCTTTTCTCTATGCATCAGGAAATGGTGATGATGGAGTCAGTATTTTTCAAATAGCTGCTGATGGTACTTTGACAAATATTAATAATATTTTCGATGATGATACTTTAGCATTAGATGGGACTAGATTTGTGTGTTCAGCTATTATCTCTGGGAAGATTTTTCTCTTTGTATCAGGAGCTAATGATAAGGGAATTAGCGTTTTCCAAATGGTAGATTAAAAGGAATTTATAACTTTTATCTCAATGTTACGCAACTAGTATCATCAGCAGCTTATTTTAGGATTTCTAATTCCTTAAAGGCAGCTTGAGTTGCTTTAGTATAACCTTGTAATTGTAGAGCAAAATGATTAAGTTTGTAGCTAAAGCACAACTTTTTTTAAAAAAGAGAAATTACTTTTCTTATTTCAAATGAAATCAATAGATCATAAAAAGTTCTATAGCAACTTAGGATATAACTTTTAAAACTTTTTCATAATCAGGTTCTTGGGTAACTTCAGAAACCAGTTCAACATATTTAATTTTATTATTAGGGTCAACTACAAAAACTGCTCTTGCCAATAAACCTTTCAAAGGACCTTCAACCATTTTTAACCCATACTGAGAAGAAAAATTATTATGAAAATCAGATGCCACATCGATATTTTTAATATCTTCAGCAACACAAAAACGCTTTAAAGCAAAAGGCAAATCTTTTGAAATGACCAAGCCAATAACATCAGTTTGGTTTGCTAACTTTGCATTAAACTTTCGTGTTTCCATAGCACAGACCCCTGTGTCCACACTTGGTAAGGCAATAATAACTTTTGTTTTGCCTTCATAATCATATAAAGAACTTTGGCTTAAATCTTGTTTTAGGAAAGTAAAATTGGGGGCTTCATCGTTAAGAGAAAGTATATTATTTTCCAATTGAATAGGGTTGCCTTTAAATGCTGTTTTTGACATAGAATAAAAAAATAATGGATAATTTAATGACTAATAATGAAGTTTTAGATTTTTCATTTAGGAGCCCAGAAGATTTTTAAAGGTCTCCCGGGTTTTATAGCAATATTATTTTTATCTCAGAAATGTTCATTAGTTTCTATTAATTTTTTGTGATTTGATTATTAATCTTGTTCAACTTCTACCGTTTCTTCTTTGGCTTCTGTGCTTCTTAAACTTCTCGGTATTAAAATTGTGGCAATAGGTATTTGAAAATTATTAAGAATAGTATAATTTTTAGGTTTTAAACTAGAAATTTTAACGGATTGTCCTAGTTCTAAACCTTCTATACTGACTTCTATTTCTTGAGGCATATTTTGAGGGAAAGATTCTACTTTTATACTTTGTAGCCTACTTGATAATTTTCCCCCTTTGATAACCCCCGGAGAAATGCCAACAAACCTAATAGGAATATCCATTTTTATTTTTTTCTTTTCATGAAGTATTAAAAAATCAACGTGAAGAATATTTTCACTAACTGGGTGAAATTGAGCATCTTGTAAAATACAAGAATATTCATCACCTTCTATATCCATATTTATAAAATTGACTTTTTGAGTATAGATCAATTCTTTAAACAATATTGCAGGTACATGAAAATGAATATTTTCATTTTTTAATCCGTATAAAACACAAGGTACATGACCTTTGAGTCTTATTTTTTTTGTTTCAGCTTTGTTAAGTGTCTCTCGTTTATAACCTATTAAATCCAGAGTTGTCATTTTTTATATACTAATTATTATACTAAATTGATAATAGAATGATCGGCAAATATAATTAATAATTATGAATTAGGAGTTAAGAAAATTATAATATTGAAATTATAGGTTTGTCTAAATCCCGATAAAGTGCTAAATTTGGAAAAACAAAGGATAAGAAAAACGGATTAAAAAAGGTACTTTAATGAGTTAAACTATGAAATTTAAGTATTATAAATATTTGATTATCAAAATATTAAAAAAAATTTATAAGCTATTCAATTACAAGGCTATTCCAAATTTAATTATTATATAGCCAAAATGAAATTCAAACTTTAAATAAATAAAGAACTAACCGATTCTTGATCATTTATTTTCCGTATTGTACGAGCAAACAAATGAGCTACTGATAATATTTTAATTTTTTTACAATTTATTGCTTCTTTAGAAAGTGGAATAGTATTGGCTACAACCAACTCATCTATACATGATTTTTCTACCTGTTCCCAAGCCTTATTAGATAGAACCGGATGGGTACAAATAGCTCTTACTGAAATAGCACCTTGTTCTTTTATGGTCTTTGCAGACTTGCAAAGTGTTCCAGCAGTATCAACCATATCATCTATAATAATAACATTTTTGTCTTTTACATTTCCAATAACCTGTATAGAAGCTATTTCATTTGGGGCTGGTCTATACTTATTGCAAAATACAATTTCTACATTAAAATGTTTAGCAAAAGATCGTGCGCGTTCAACTCCTCCAACATCAGGAGAAGCAAAAATAAAATCTTTTAACCTTAACTCTTTGATATAAGGTACAAAAACAACGGCACTTTGTAAATTGTCAAGGGGAATATTGAAAAAACCTTGAATTTGTTCGGCATGTAAATCACAAGTGATCAGTCTATCAGCCCCAGCAGCGATAATCAAATTTGCCATTAGACGCGCGCCTATAGCTATACGGGGTCTATCTTTTCGATCTTGACGTCCATAACCAAAATAAGGAATAACAACAGCTACACTTTTTACCGAAGCTCTTCGAGCTGCATCTATAGCTAATAAAAGTTCTAAAAGGTTGTCAGCAGGTGAATGTGTTGATTGAATTAAATATATATCATGACCACGAATAGATTCAGAAAAATAAGGTGCCATTTCACCATCAGCAAAATGTTGAATTTCCAAACCACCTAATTCTTTACCATAACTTTCAGCGATTTCTTTTGATAAATCTGGACAGCTAGAACATGAAAACAATTTTACAGAGGGCATTTTAATTAAATGATTAATGAGTTTAATTTTTTGTAAAAAATGATAATTAATGATTGATGTTAGACCAAATTAAGTAATGTTATTATATAATTAATTTTACCTGAAATAATAAAAAGTATAATTTATCCTTTTAAAAATATAAAAAATCAGAATTTTATATCGGTATTTTCAAATATAGTATAATTTAAAATTTTCCAAAGTAATTTTGATATACTTATAATTATAAATATTTGTTAGTCAAAAAACTAGAAACTATATTTAATTTTATTTTATAGTCAACTTGTTATAAAATTACCGAAGTATTGGTTAACAACAGTTATGTATAAAATTTTCCATTATATTTTATACAACACCATTGTATTTTTAATTTAATAATTCGTAACTATTGGAATTTATATAGCAATACGATATTAATTAGTTAAACCATCTAAAATCCTTTTTCAAGTGAAGTGACTATATACATTTTTTGTTTTTTATAAACTTAAAACTATATTTATAATCGTTTAATTTACTATTTTATACTTTATTAATTTCAATGACTATAAAAACTAAAAGAATTGGTTTTCTTGGTTTACTATTTTTAGCTTTTTTGTTTAAAAGTTGTATAGATTGTGAACCTCAAAATAATTTTGGAGCAAATTTAAAAATAAGATTTATAAGTGATACAGCAAATTTTCAGATAACTATTAAGACAATAAGTGGTTTAGAAATCAATGAAACACTTTATGAAGATACAGCATTTTCAGAAGCATTTTTTCCTGTTAATAGAAGCCAAGATACCTCTACATTTGTTTTTTACACAACTAACAGCATAGACACAATAAGGCTTACTTATGAGGTAGAAAGTCAAAATATAGCACCTGATTGTGGATTTATAGAGCATCTAAAAAACATTGACTTAGTGTATAATTCTTTTGATTCTGGATACGTAAGCAATAATGAAGTTATTTTTAGAGATACAACAAATGTGATTATACGTATTAAAAATTAAGGTAGTGTTGTAGAAAATATGATTTAAAAAAACAAACTATTGGCTTTGTAAAAAACAGGAATTAAGAAAATTAAGATGCTAAGCTACAAAGTTTAAAAACTATAAGTTGTAGTAATGCTGTTTTATCTCATGAGTTAAATTCTCTAAAAATATTTTTCAAGTGATGTAACTATAACTATACCAATAGGGTAAAAAAGTTACCATACTATGGGTTTTACAAAATATGAATTATCATTTTTCAGATATTTGATTTTCAGCTGTTTTTTCAACAACTAATCGATTATTTTGAATATCAAAAATAAAAACTTCTTCTCCAGTATTAATTTTTTCTCCATTAGCACTAACTGCATCCATAATCTTAAGCCTACTTTGAATAATTACTTCCACTTGTCCTATACCATTTTTAGGGATATGAAGATAGACTTTTCCTGTTTTTCCGATAGCATTTTCTATTAAAATATTTCCACTTGTTTCTATGGTTTTTAGCTTTTTAAGGACAAAAAAACTACCTGCAAAGCCAATTATTCCTGCTATTCCAGCTGCTAAAACAATAAATCCATCAGTTAAAGAGGTCATTTTATAGGCTAATATTCCTGTCCAACTACCTGCACTTAAAAAGCCTGTTAAAGTAGACAATGAAAAACCTGTATCAAAATCTAAATCCAAATCATAATCCAAATCTAAGCCAATAAAGTTGAAAAGTATTTTTAGTCCTAAAAAACCACTTGAAGCAATTGCAAGCAACCAATATATAGTTTCTAAAATAGAGTTTGTATCAAAAAAGTTCATTATTTCTTCCATGACTACTGTATAAATTTTTTATTAGATATAAAAAGGTGTCAATTTAATAACATCAATATACAATAAATTAGGAGGCATTTTAAAAATTATATTTATTTTTTATTATAGAAATAGATTCATTCTAATTTTTTTGTTTATATTAAGGTACTATAATTTTATAATCTTAAATTTAAATATTACAATTATGGATTTGGATATATTAGCTAAAGCGTTGAAAAATCTGAAATTAGGTTTTCATAGTTTTCCTGATACTTTGAATGAAAATAACAAAAATGAGACAGAAGATATTCTATTACAGGTAGCAGATAAAATGAAGAGTAGTTTACCACTTTTTCAACCTGAATATGCCGGTCAAATGTTAAAACCACCTCATGCCATAGCACGTCTTGCTTATACATTGGCTATGTATATTAATGCTAATAATCATTCTTGCGATACAAGCCGGGTTAGCACATGGATGGAGAAAGAAGCTGTTCAAAATATAGCCAAAATGTTCGGTTGGCAAGAGTATTTAGGCCATTTAACCAGTGGAGGTACAATGGCAAATATGGAAGCCTTATGGGTATCTAAATGTTATCACCCCGGTAAAAAAATACTAGCTTCTGAACTTAGCCATTACACCCATAAGCGTATTTCAGGTGTTTTGGGGCTGCCTTTTGATAGTATTAAATGTAACTTGAAAGGACAAATAGATATTGGTGATTTGGAAAAGAAACTTAAAGAAGGCAATATTGGTACGGTAGTAGTTACAATGGGTGTAACAGGTACTGGTTCTGTAGATCAATTGATTAAAGTTCTTGAATTAAGAAAAAAATACAACTTTCGTATTCATGTAGATGCGGCTTATGGAGGCTATTTTATACTAATTGAAAATTTGAATGCGGAAGTTAAAGCTCAATATAGAGCTATTAAACACGTTGACAGTCTAGTTATTGATCCGCATAAGCGAGGTTTGCAACCTTATGGTTGTGGGTGTATTTTATTCAAAGATAAAAAGATTGCAAAATTTTATAAACACGATTCACCATATACCTATTATACCGATTCTGACTCACATTTTGGAGAAATTACTTTAGAATGTTCACGCTCTGGTTCAAGTGCCGTAGCTTTGTGGGCAACTATGCAAATGTTTCCTTTAAAAAAAGGTGGTCGTTTTGCTAATGACCTAGCTAAATCACGACAAGCAACAATTAATTTATATTATAAGATAAAGACAAGCAATCGATTCATAGCTCTTTTAGAACCTGAAACAGATATAATTGTATGGGCACCTTTTGCAAAATCTTTAAGTCAAATTAGTAAATATTCTAAGGCAGTTTTTGCTAAAGCCAGCCAAAAAGGTATCCATTTGGCTTTACTTGAATATCCAAATCATTTACTATCACCTTCATGGCGAAACATTTTACAAGATCAAGATCAAGTTACTTGTTTAAGAGCTTGCCTCATAAAACCAGAACATTTAGATATTGTTGATAAAATATGGGATGTTGTTAATGAAAGTTTAGAGGAAATAATTTTGTGATGTTTTTAAAACCTATATGTAGAAACTAAGAGACAAAAAAATTGTCTCTATAGTCATTGCAAATAGAAAAAAGTTTTTGAAAAAGGATTTTTAAAAGATTTAATTCATTTATAATGAGAATATTTGTTATCTATTTTCAATTCTTTTTTTTAGCCTAGCTATTTTTTATTTTTTACCTTTATTTTATTTATTTGTTATTTTTCCTTGTTCTTTTTGAAAAGGTCTTTCTCCAATGAGTTTCTTTATATCGTTACTGGAAATAACCTCTTTTTTTAGAAGTTCTTGAGCAATTACTTCTAGCTGACTTCTCTTTTCCATCAGCAAATTTTTAGCTTTTTTATAGATTAAGTTTATAAGATTTTTAACTTCTTTATCAATAACCTCAGCAGTTGCCTCAGAATAAGGTTTTTGCATCATATATTCAGACCTTTGGGAATCATAATAAGAGATATTTCCCATAACCTCATTCATACCATAAACAGTGACCATATTATAGGCCATTTTAGTAATGCGTTCTAAATCACTTAATGCTCCTGTAGATATTTTATTAAAAATAATCTCTTCTGCTGCTCTTCCGCCTAGAGCCATAGCCATTTCATCAAGCATTTGTTCTTTGGTTCTCAAGAAGCGTTCTTGAGGCAAATATTGGGCATAACCTAAAGCTGCAATTCCACGAGGGACGATACTAACTTTTACCAGAGGATCCGTAAAAGGTAAAAACCAACCTACTACAGCATGTCCAGCTTCATGATAAGCGACGATACGTTTTTCATCAACAGAAATAATTTTACTCTTTTTCTCCAATCCACCAATGACCCTATCAATAGCATCCTCAAAATCTTTTTTACCAACACTTTTTTTATTTTTTCTACCTGCTATTAAAGCAGCCTCGTTACAAACATTAGCAATATCGGCACCTGCAAACCCAGGTGTTTGAGCAGCCAAATCTTTTACTTTTACATCTCTATATGTTTTAAGTGGTTTAATATGAACTTTAAAAATAGCTTCTCTTTGTGATAAGTCTGGTTTATCTATTCCTATTTGTCTATCGAAGCGTCCTGCTCTGGTTAAAGCACTATCTAAAACATCAGGACGATTAGAAGCCGCTAAAATAATAACACCAGAATCGGTACCAAAACCATCCATTTCTACTAACAAAGAATTCAAGGTATTTTCTCTTTCATCATTAGCACCTCCGGGTGCTTGGGAACGTCCTCTAGACCTTCCGATAGCATCTATTTCGTCTATAAATACAATACAAGGTGCTTTTTCTTTAGCTTGCTTAAAAAGGTCCCTAACTCTTGCAGCACCTACACCAACAAACATTTCTACAAAATCTGAACCAGACAAACTAAAAAAAGGCACTCCAGATTCACCTGCTACTGCCTTGGCTAATAGAGTTTTTCCTGTTCCTGGTGCACCTATTAAAAGTACACCTTTAGGTATTTTACCTCCTAAGTCTGTATAACGTTTGGGATTTTTCAAAAATTGAACAACTTCTTCAACTTCTTCTTTAGCTTCATCTAAACCGGCAACGTCTTTAAAGGTTATTTCAACTTTTTCACCATCAAAAAGCGAAGCACGTGACTTCCCGATATTAAAAATTTGCCCGCTTGGACCTCCAGCAGAAGTTAAACGCCTTAGAAACCACCAAAATCCAATCAATAAGAGAATAAAAAATCCCCAACTAAAAAACCAGCTTCCAAAACTTTTTCTTTCTTCAAAAGATGGGCTAATATGTTTTTTTTCAGGAAGTTCTTTTTCAATATTTTTTAGCTTTTCCAAAAAATATTCCTTTGGTGTTTTTATTTTAAAATGAGGACCTTGAGGATCAAATTTAGTTTCTGATAAATTGGTATATTTTGTTTTTTTTAAGGTCTCCGGCTTTAAAGTTACTTCCACGAACTTCCCATTTACAATCGATAGATCTTGAATTTCCTCATCTATAAGCATTTGACGAAGCTGAGTAAAACTAATATTTGTTAGTTCAGGTTTTTGAGTTAAATAAAATACTACAAAAAAACCAGCTAATACCAAAATGACAAGCCAACTCTGATAGCCATTTTTTGGCTTCTTTGGTTTAAACGTATTGCTACGCTTCTCTTTATTATTACTTTTATCCATTTAAAATAATAGTTTAAAATTTGATAGATAGTTAATTAGGATTTTCTTATAAAACTATAAATATTTGGTTTTCAATAGTTTTATAACTTAAAAGTTATGCATAATTTTTAAACTTAGTTTTATAAATATTGGATTATCAAATAGATCAACTCTTATACTATTTTCTTTATAAGAAAATTTAGGCAGTATTACACAAGTATGTGATAAAATTGAAAAAAATAGTCTAAAATAAGTTATTTTGCAAGATACAAATCCCAAGTATTTTTACATTACAAAAGCCCCAAAAATGGTAAAAAAAGGTTAGAAATACTTAGTCTGATTTTCCATTCAAGGTGCTAAAAAATACTAAGCAAAGAAACAAATAAGTCCATTGCTGCAAAAAATAATACAAAAGAAAGTATTAACGTGGATATATGAGTTATAAAGCGATTACCAGAGTCTTTTCTATTAGCCTAAATTGGCTTTTGCATTTTTCCTCTGAAATCTTTCAATAATCAGATACCTATTTAAATTTTTTTTAAAAGATTTGAAAAAAAAAGATTTAGTTAAGATTTAGTTTTTGAATTATATGAGTTATGCCCTTATGTTAAAAAGAAAAGGTGTAAGCGGTGGGTATGGCTAGTTTTGGAACTTTCTACTGGTCAAGTTGTTTATTTTCAAGTTGGAAAAGGGATCAGCGTTCCGGTTTGAAGTTGTATAGAAAACTTTTAGGTCAAGCATTTAAAAGCTTATATTACAAAGACTTACTCAAAAAAACAAATATTCGGCAGACAAGTCTAAAGCCAAGCCCAATCCTATAGAGCCTTTGAATGGCATTTCATGGGCTAGGTCTGGCCGTTTAAAAATAAACTTGGAAAATAAAAAACATGGGTAAATTTGGAAGCATTGAATTCCAGTTGTTTAATTAAATGTTAAAATGTTTGAAAAAGTGGGGTTATAGGTTGCAAAATGTCTTATAATAAAGTCTAAAATTGGTTAAATTCGTTAGCTTAGAACCATTTAGCTGCTGCAATCGTTAATTTTAATTTTTAAACAACTTCAGTTTAACTTATAATGTAAACCTTATATATGACCGACAAAAAAGTTTCTTATACTCTTATACCTAAAACTAATACATCATCAATTTGATTGTTATTTTTTTTCCACTTTGATAGTGTATGATCTAAAATTTCATTCTGTTTTTGTAAAGATTGTTGGTGTATTTTCAGTAGTATATTTCTAAAAACCACAATTACCCAAAATATAAATATAAATATTCTTTTTTCAAAAAAAACAATAATCAAACCAATAACAGGATAAAGTATAAGATGAGAACCTCTTTCTTGGCCCCATAAAAGAGCTAAACTTAATAAATATAAAGTTGCAGAGATAATGGTAAAAAGACGGGCTAAGCTGTATTGTTTTACATAGTTAAAATAATAACAAAGTAAATAAAGTGGAAGAGAAGAAGCCTGAATTAGTGCTTCTTGATAAAGACCAGCAGCAAGGCTTTTTAGAATTAATAGTATAATTAATGCTAGTGCAATTGTAAGAATACGATTTAAGAGTATTATCTTCCTAATATTTCCCGTATTTAAGCCTTTAGTAATACCAATATTAGAAAGTTTTAACCAGTATAGCTCTAAAACTTTAAATAAATTACTCTTTGTCATATCAGTATTTAATATACTAAAAAATACTACAAACCATTAAGTAATGATTAACCTAAATAACTATTACAAATAGTATTAAATTATATTTTTACTATAGAAAAAATAAAATATATAAAAAAAATTAAGACTGAAGGATAATTAAGTATTTATAATTTTTGAAATTTAACTTATTTGTAAACCAATTATTAATATATCATCTATTTGTTTGTTCTTTTCTTGCCAGTTTTTCAAAGTATATTCTATATATTTTTTTTGCTCCTCAAAAGGATCTTTATGTAATAAATACAAAAGATTTCGTAGATTTTTACTCCTAAATTTTTGTTTAAATTTTCCACCTATTTGATCTTGAAATCCATCAGAATACATGTAAATAGTCGTTGGTTGTGTGATATCTACAACATGTTTGGTAAACTTTTTAGTTTTAAGATACGTTTTTCCACCTATACTTTGATTATCTCCTTTGATGAGCTGGATAATATCATTTTGAGCAACTAATAGAGGTAGTTTAGCACCTGAATACTCTAATATTTTATTTTCTTGATCAATAACGGCAAGCGCTATATCTATACTATCACTATTGTTGAGTTTTTTTTGGTGTAAAGCAAATTTTATTTTTTTATCAAGTATATCCAAAATTTTATCCGGTTCTATAATATTTCCTATTTCTATAATTTCTGTTAAAAGATTGATACCAAGTATACTCATAAAAGCACCCGGTACACCATGACCGGTACAGTCTCCTATTGCACAAAAAATTTTATCATTTTTTTGAAGAAAAAAGTAAAAATCTCCACTGACAATATCACGAGGTTTGTAAAAAATAAAATAATCTTTAAATAAATTTTTAATATCATCATCTAAAGGTAAAAGCGCATTTTGAATTTGCCTTGCATATTTAATACTTGAAGCAATTTTTTGATTTTGCTTTTCAACAATCTCTAAAGTTGCTCTAAGTTTATTTTGATATATATAATTAGCACGTTTGAAAATATTGATTATTGATGATAATAATAAAAAAGAAATGATAATATTAAGCAGTTTGGCTGTTAGTATATCAGTAGAATGGAATAATGGAGATATGTATAAGTTTAAAAATTCTGCAATTAAGAAAGCAAGAACTATAATTACCCAAAATATAAATATAAATATTCTTTTTTCAAAAAAAACAATAACTAATCCAGTTATAGAATAAAATATGAAATGAGAACTTCTTTGCTCGCCCCATAAAAAAACTAAACCTAACAAAAATAAAGTTGGGCAGAGAATTGCAAAAATACGAGCTAAATTGTATTTTTTTATATAATTAAGATAGTAACAAAACAAACAGAATGGGAGAAAAGATATCTGAATCAGTGCCTCTTGATAAAGACCAGCAGCAAGACTTTTTAGTATTAGCAATACAACCAGCCCTATAGACAGTGTAAAAATACGATTTAAGAGTATTATTTTTCTGACCTCCTCTACATCTAAGCCTTTAGTAATACCAATATTAGAAAGTTTTAACCAGTATAGCTCTAAAACTTTAAATAAATTACTCTTTGTCATATCAGTATTTAATATACTAAAAAATACTACAAACCATTAAGTAATGATTAACCTAAATAACTATTACAAATAGTATTATATTATATTTTTTCTATAGAAAAAATATAATATATAAAAAAAATTAAGACTGAAGGATAATTAAGTATTTATAATTTTTGAAATTTAACTTATTTGTAAACCAATTATTAATATATCATCTATTTGTTTGTTCTTTTCTTGCCAGCTTTTCAAAGTATATTCTATATATTTTTTTTGATCCTCAAAAGGATCTTTATGTAATAAATACAAAAGATTTCGTAGATTTCTACTCCTAAACTTTTGTTTAAATTCTCCACCTATTTGATCTTGAAATCCATCAGAATACATATAAATAGTCGTTGGTTGTGTAATATCTACAGTATGTTTAGTAAACCTTTTAGTTTTAAGATATGTTTTTCCACCTATACTTTGATTATTTCCTTTGATGAGCTGGATAATATCATTTTGAACAACTAACAGAGGTAGTTTAGCACCTGAATACTCTAATATTTTATTTTCTTGATCAATAACGGCAAGCGCTATATCTATACTATCGCTATTTTGAGCTCTTTCTTGATGTAATATAGAACCTATATCTTGATGAAGCATTTGAAGAATATCATCAGGAGAAGAAATATTTTTAGTTTTTATAATCTCAGTTAAAAGGCTAATACCCATTACACTCATGAAGGCACCTGGAACCCCATGACCTGTACAGTCTGCAGCTATGCAAAAATATTTTTTATCTTTTTGAAAGAAACAATAAAAATCTCCACTGACTACTTCACGAGGTTTATAAAAAATAAAATATTTGTTTAGAATAATATCAATATCTTCTTTTAAAGGGAGAATTGCATTTTGTATTCGGCTTGCATACCGAATACTGGATTGGATTTCTTCATTTTTAGCAATCAAACTTTTTTCATAAGATTCATTGGATTCTCTAAATATCCAAGTGATAGCTATAAAGCAAAAGCTAAGTATAAAAGTTACAACTATACGATTATAAAAAAGTATTTTTGGAGTATAGGCTACGATAGGAGGAGCTAGTTGTTTTTCATGAATATAGGTAGCTGCTAATAGCAGTAAAAGTATGAAAAACGAGAAGATTAAAATAATTTTCCGATTTTTAAAAAGAGCAATAATAAGACAATAAGCAACAAATAAAAAAACATCTACTCTGAGATAAGACTGATTGAAAATACCAAGAATAAAGGCAGATGAAATGCCAAAAATAGCCAGTAGAATCTTAGCTGTTAAATATTTCTTTTTTTTATTAAGTAATAATACTAAATAACTGAAAAAGATTAAAAGAGCATAATGCCATACAATGATAAAAACAGGAGAAATACTAAAAAAGCCAATAAATGAAAGTATAGAAAAAAATATTAAAAAAACAGCTATAGTGTTGACTAATTTTATGATTTTTTTATCATAAGGAGTCATGTTTTTATCAACACCACCATTTACAATACCTTTTAAAATACCTTTGATAGACAATTTTACTTTAATAAAGTTTCTTAATTTCTTTTTCATCAATTCAAATTATATTCTTTTTTTACTAAATAATTCCTAATAAAATAAGAAATTATAAATAAATAGTTCCTTATTTATATAACTTTTTCAAAATGTTTTAGTGTCGGGCACTCTAAAAACCTATATTGATATACAATTTATCTAAAAACTCTTTAAGCATTCCAAATAATTTTATTTAGTTGATTATCAATTTAGTTCAGGTTTAATAAAATTGTTACAAAAAATGTATATTTATAGTCAATTTATTTGAAAAAAGAATTTTTGGAGGTTTAACCTATTTGTATTGAAAATCAATCTTTTCTATATAAAAATAGCATTGCTATAGCTAAGAATTAGTTAAGAAAAAAGTTAGACAGTCTAAGAGTTCTTTTGGTTTTTCAGCATGAATCCAATGCCCTGTATTTTCAATAGTTATAATTTTTGCTGTAGGGAAAAAGCTATAAATTAAGTCATAATCTTTATCCTCTATATAATCAGATTGATCACCTCTGATAAAAAGAGTTGTTTGCTGATTGGGTTGTTTAAAAGGAAGTCCTTTACCAATTTGAGTTATAGATTCTGTAATGACAGGCAAATTAATAAGCCATTCAAAATGATTGTTCTTATTTCGTTTTAAATTTTTTAATAAAAAATGTCTTACATTTGGATTAGGTACAAAAGAAATAAGAGCCTCAAAAGCTTCTTTACGAGATTTTATATCTTCTAATTTTAAATAATTAAGTCCTTGCAATATAGTATCATGTTTGATAGGGTAGGCTTTGGGAGCAATATCAATAACAACCAATTTTTTTATACTTTTGGGATATAGTTGACTGACAAACATGGCTACTTTCCCACCCATAGAATGCCCTAATAAGATAGGTGGTTTTATGTTATGGGTCTTTATAAAATCTACAACATCTTTAGCCATAGACTTTAAAGTGAATTCTTTACTATGAGGACTTTTACCATGATTGCGTAAATCTAATAGATAGATTGTATAATCGTTGGCTAATTTTTTAGCAAATCCTAACCAATTACCTAAAGATCCAAAAATCCCATGTAAAATTAATATTGTATCTTTATTATCGCCTAATTTTTTATAATTAAGTTCCATATTTCGCATTACAATTTCAAAAATAAACAACCATGACCCAAATTTACTATAAATCTCCTGTAGGTTTAATAAATATTAAACATACAGAAAAAGGTATTTATTCTCTTACTTTCGAAGCAAAAGAAATTAAAAATATTAACTACTCTTCTAATTTGCCACTTATTTTAAAAACCTCGTGGGTGGGCTGTTTAATTTGCCAAATAGTGGTTCAAACAAGTTGTCTCAATTTAAAAGATAGGGTTTTTTTTGAGCGATTTTTAAAACAATTGCTTAGTATAAGGTTTTAAAATATAGATAGTTTAACTTATGTTATTTTTATCTTAGAAATGGTCATTTCATAGCAAAGCTATTTTATTTTGCGAAACTTAAGTTTCAATACCAAATAACCATAAAAGAAATATCAGACCATGCCTATACTTCTAATGGAAAACTGGGACGAACGCAAATAGATAAAAAGGCTGTTTTCGACCTTCATTGTACAGGCGAGTATGGCGAACGCTTTGTTGTAGAAATGCAAAAAGCTAAACAGGATTTTTTTAAAGATAGAAGCGTCTTTTATGCTTCTTTTCCCATTCAAAACCAAGCTATAAAAGGTGAATGGAATTATGAGCTAAAACCAGTTTATTTGGTTGCGGTTTTAAATTTTGCCTTCGAAGAGACTAAAACAGATAGCCAATTGCTTCATACTGTGCCGTTAAAAAGAGATGATGGGTCAGTTTTCTATGAGAAATTAAAGTTTATTTATTTGGAATTGCCAAAATTTACCAAAAGCCTTAGCCAGTTAAGAACAAATTTTGATAAATGGCTTTACCTTTTTAAACATCTTGGCCTGTTAGAGGCTAAGCCTGAAGAGTTCAGGTCTCGCGTATTTGCAAAGTTATTTGAGGCTGCTGAGATAGCGAGATATACACATGAGGAACAGAAGGCTTATTTATCAAGTTTAAAATACTATTGGGATTTGAATGATGTGATAAATACGGCTCCTAGGTTTAGTACCTTGAAAACCAACAATACAAACCTTTAAACTTTAAAAGTATCCTTTATTTATTTTAAGTCGTTTAGCTTTCATCGTTATTATTTTATGCCAGAGAAAAAAGAAGAAAAACAGAAACAACCCAATAGGCTTATAAAAAGCAAAAGTCCTTACTTGTTGCAACACGCCTATAACCCGGTAGATTGGTATCCTTGGGGTGAAGAAGCCCTCAAAAAAGCCAAGCGCGAGAATAAACTCATTATTTTGAGTATAGGCTATTCGGCTTGCCATTGGTGCCACGTGATGGAGCGAGAAAGTTTTGAAAACCCCCAAATAGCCAAACTGATGAACAGCCATTTTGTCAGCATTAAAGTGGATCGGGAAGAACGTCCAGATATTGACCAAATTTATATGGATGCCGTACATATTATGGGTTTACAGGGCGGCTGGCCCCTGAACGTTTTTTTGTTGCCCAATACCCAACCCTTTTATGGGGGAACGTATTTTCCCCCAGACCATTGGCAACATCTTTTAAATCAAATTGTTGGGGCTTTTGAAAACAACCGCGAAAAACTTATTCAATCGGCAGCTCAATTTACCAATGCTATTCGCTTGGCTGAAGAAAATTATTTCAAAGACCAACAAAATAGCCAAATCAACAAAAAAAATAGTATAGAAAAGGTGTACCAACAAATAGAACCCGATTTTGATAAACAAGATGGCGGTCTAAGCCGGGTGCCTAAATTTGTCATCCCCAGCGTATATAATTTTTTCTTGACCTATAGTATCTTATATCCTCAAAGTCAAGCTGCTTTCCATACCTTTTTTACCTTACATAAAATTGCTAAGGGTGGCATTTACGACCATATTGGCGGGGGCTTTTCAAGATATTCTACCGATAAAATCTGGTTGGTGCCTCATTTTGAAAAAATGCTTTACGATAATGCCCAACTCATTAATCTTTATTCAAAAGCCTTTCAACTCACTAAAGATTCGAATTTTAAAACCGTTGTTTATGAAAGCATTGCCTTTTTGAAAAAAGAATTGTTGGCTTCGGAAGGGGGATTTTATTCGGCTTTAGATGCCGATAGCGAAGGGGAAGAGGGCAAATTTTACATCTGGACAAGTGAAGAATTAGATTCTATCTTGGGTCAAGATTCGCAATTGTTTAAGAGGTATTTTAACGTTCGGGATTCTGGAAATTGGGAGCAGGGTAAAAATATTTTACATGTAAGCGATGATCCAATAACTTTAGCCGAAAAAGAACAATTAAGAGTAAAAGACCTTAAGGAAAAATTAAAATTGTGGAAAATAAAAGTCTCTAAAGTACGTGAAAAACGCATAAAACCGGGTTTAGATAATAAGATTTTAGCCTCTTGGAATGGATTGACTTTGACAGCTTTGGTGCAAAGCTATTTTGCTTTTAACGATTTGGCTTTTTTGGCTTTAGCAGAAAAAAATGCTGCTTTTTTAGAGAAAAATATGCTTTTAAACCAGAAAAGCCTTTTGCATACTTATCGCGATGGCAGCGCGGCTATCAATGGTTTTTTGGAAGATTACGCCTCAGTCATTGAAGGATATATTGCTTTGTATCAGGCTAATTTTCAAGAAAAATGGCTTTATTTAGCCAAATCTTTAATGGAATATTGTATCCAAAACTTCTACGACCAATCGGATAATCTTTTCTTTTTTACACCTCCAAATCATGATCTAATTGCCCGAAAAAAAGAACTGTTTGATAATGTTATTCCTGCTTCCAATTCTATCATGGCGCATAATTTATTATTTTTGAGTAAGTTTTTTGATGAAAAAAAATTTAGTATCATCCTCGAAGATATGATGCTTAAAATGGGAAAACTCGTCGAAAAATATGGAAAAGATTTGGTCAATTGGGGAAACGTGTATGCCTTAACCAGTCAAGAAATCAAGGAAATCATTATCGTAGGTGATGATTATAAAAAATTTGCTCAAGAAATTCAAAGTCAATTTTTTCCTTATAAAATTATCATGGCAACTCAAAAAACAAGCACCTTGCCTTTAATGCAAAACAAAACCACACCAAAAGACAAAACAACTATTTATGTCTGTAAAAATAAAGTCTGTAAACTACCTGTATTTTCAGTTGAAGAAGGTTTAAAATTAATGGTAGTGTTATACAAGTAATAACAATTGATTTTGTCGTTCTATATTATATTGCTCCAAAAAATAGTTTAAGTGCCCAAGCAATACCTTAAAAGATTTAGAAAAATTATAGGTTCTGCATACTTACGCTCTAAACCTCCAAAAAATCCTTTTTTCAAGTGACGTTATAGTCTATTATTTATTTTTAAAACATCAGAAAATTTTATATGAAGGCTGAGATTAACCTTGTACTTTTTGAAAAATATCCACTTTATCGGTTTGAAGAAAAACCTATAGATTATTTTGGAAAGGATCCAAAAAATTTAACATTTATTTTAGCCCAACCAATTAGTTATTTTTTTACGAGTCCATATTATTTTTTTCTTAGCCAAATTTTAAAATCAGTTGGGCTAAGTTATGAACAAGTTGGTTTAGTGGTAGAAAGCCCACATTTATCTTTAAACTCTTTATGTCAAAACTTGAAACCCAAAAAAATCTTGTTTTTTGGACAAAGTAGCCTTTTTCCTGAAAATGAACTTTATATTACAACGCACTACCAAAATATTCCTTGTTTAAATAGCCATAGCCTAAGCGAAATTTATACATCCAAAGAAAAGAAAAAAAAACTTTGGCAAAGTCTGAAAAATTTTGTATAGTTTCTAAATTTAAAAAACACCCATCACTTCTTTTTCATTTTTGAAGCTACTACCTCCAAATTTCCTTTTACCACTTGCGTATTTGGATGGTTTTCCCCAAAAAGGTTTTTGAAAATAGCATAACTTTTTCGAATAAGTTCGACAGCTTGGGCGTAATCTTTCATATCTGCAAGCACCATTCCTAAATTGGAATAGCTAGTGGCTGTTGTGGGGTGTGCTTCTCCGAAATTTTTCTGGGCCGATTTTAGGGCTTTTTCCAAATAGTCTTTTGCTGTTTTCAAGTCGCCTAAGTCTTTCAGCACTAGGCCTAAATTGGAATAGCGAATGGCTGTTGTGGGGTGTGCTTCTCCAAAATTTTTATTTTTCTGGGCCGATTTTAGGGCTTTTTCCAAATAGTCTTTTGCTGTTTTCAAGTCGCCTAAGGCTTTCAGCACTAGGCCTAAATTGGAATAGCTAGTGGCTGTTGTGGGGTGTGCTTCTCCGAAATTTTTATTTTTCTGGGCCGATTTTAGGGCTTTTTCCAAATAGTCTTTTGCTGTTTTCAAGTCGCCTAAGTCTTTCAGCACTGTTCCTAAATTGGAATAGCTAGTGGCTGTTGTGGGGTGTGCTTCTCCGAAATTTTTCTGGTCCGATTTTAGGGCTTTTTCCAAATAGTCTTTTGCTGTTTTCAAGTCGCCTAAGGCTTGAAGCACTAGGCCTAAATTGGAATAGCTAGTGGCTGTTCTGGGGTGTGCTTCTCCGAAATTTTTATTTTTCTGGGCCGATTTTAGGGCTTTTTCCAAATAGTCTTTTGCTGTTTTCAAGTCGCCTAAGGCTTGAAATCGTAGCCCCAAATTATTCTGCAAAACTGCTTTATCTTCATGTTCAAGTTTTTCGAAGATTTCTAAAAAAGTAGAGCCATAAGGTATAAAAGGAAATTTATCAATAGGGTTATCCTTGGCTTGGTCTATGCTTAGTAGAGAAATTAAAGACTGGCATAAGGGTTTAACCTTTTCAAAATCGAGCTTTAGTTTTCTTTTCAAAACTTCGGCAATGATGCGGTGCAGGCGGTAGCTATAACCTTCTTTCAACAGCCAGCCTTTGTTTGCTAAAGCTGCTAAATGTTTTTTAAATTTGGTTTTTCTACTGGCTTGGGGTTGAATCAGGCTTTCTAAATCGTCTTCTTTATGAGCATCTGGTGGCAAAGCCAATATATTCAGTAAGAGCCATTTTTCGTCTTCGCTCAAGTCGGTCAGCTCAAAAATAGAGCAGAGGTAATTGGTGAGGCGCTCTATTTTTTGCTCGCTATGCTCCACTCTTATGTCGGCTTCCAAATTTTTTTCAAGGGCTTGGCTTAAATCTTCGTAAGTGTAAGCGTAGACTTCAGCTGTTTTTGCCAAAATTTCCACGGTTAAGGTGTGGTAATCCACCTGTTTTAATAGAATTTTTATATCAGATTCCGTTATTTTTTTGCGCTTGTAATGCCTGTTAAACAGGGCAAGGGCGTTTTTGGGTGTTAGAAAGCCCAAAGGCAGGTGTTCAAAAGTATCTATTTTTTGGCGGGAAGTGATCAAAATATGCCAGTCGGGAGATAGGTTTTTCTGAATTTCAAAAAGCCTTTGAGTCGCGTTATCGATAACAATTAGAATAGGTTTTTGGCTTAGGCTGTGTAAAGCCCGCATAACTTCCCAAAACAAGGTTTTAATATCTTTATCGCGTAGGTCTATAGCAAAGGTTTGGGTTAAACCTTGGTCAATAGAAGTAAATGCCCGCATAGGGTCATCGTCGGGTTGGGTAAGCCAAGCCACATGTTTGTACTTTTCAAAATATTCATTCACATAAACTTCGGCAAGGGTCGTTTTGCCAATACCGCCAATGCCATTAATGACAAGCACTTGTTTTTTGTCCAAAAGTCGCTTTCGAAGTGTTTTCAAATCGGCTTTTCTACCCACCGTCTTTTCCAAAGCCCGTCGCCCTAATCTATGGCTTAATTGTTTGGGGTAAACTTTGCCTTGTTGGCTGTCCGATTTAAAATTTTGAACTACTTTTCCTACTCGGTCGGCACTAAGCCCACCTTTTTCAAAATAGGTGTTATTTTTACTCATAATTTTGGGTTAAATTTTTAATATGTCCTTCTATGTTGGCACCCCCTTTTTTAAAAATAATTGTTTTCTTGGTGGTTTCAGAAACTTTTTTCACTTTTTCTAAGCCTTTTTGAAGTTTTTTAACGGACGTATAGATATTTTCGATAATTGCCAATAAGTCCTCCATATCTTGGCTGGTGATATCGTTTTTTCCTTCTAAGGCTTCTATTGTTTTATTTTTGCCAAAAAGTGGCTTAATAGCTTTTACCAAGGTCTTAACAGCTAATATAGAAGGTTTTCCTTTTTTAAATAACATGGTGGACTTTTCTATTAAGTCGGTTAAGGATTCTAAATTATTTTGGTCTGTGTAGTCTTGCATAGTTCAAAAAATTATTAAATTTAAATAATGATTAAAAATAGTTATTTAGCTTCTAAAAGTACACTTTTTCGACAATTTAGAGTTATTTTTTGAATTAAAGAACTAAAAAATTCTATTTTCTAAACAGAAACTAAAGTATTTATTGGAAAAATAGCTTTAAAATATAAAGGCCTATACATATGGAATTGAGTGTATTTTTGTCCATCTTTGTAAGATACATAGCAATGACGTTAAAAGCTCTAAGAATCCTTTTTTTAAGTGACCTAACTATAGAAAGACATCAGTTGTAATTTTTAATTCCCAATTTCTAATTATAAAGATATGAATGAATACACTATTATAAGAAATATAATTATAGTTGTATTTATAGCTTTGTCGTTTAGGCTTTTACAACTGCAAGTTTTCAGTGAACATTATGCTGTTGAAGCCAGACATAATGTTATTGATAAAGTAGAAACGCAAACTGTGCGTGGGCTTATTTTAGATAGAAACGATGAAATTTTAGTCAAAAATAAACCCGTATTTGACCTAAGCATCATACCAAAACTTCTCTTAGAAGAACAAAAAGAAGAACTTTGTCGTGTCTTAAATATGTCTGAGGCGGATTTTAAACAAAGATTAGATAAAGCCAAACAATTTTCATGGCGGAAACCATCGGTATTCGTTGAAGGGTTAAGCATTGAGGAATTAAATGTTATTATTGATGAGATTGGAGGTTTTTCTTGTTTAACAATTATTCCAAAATTTATTCGCCACTATCCTCATCGTCATATTGCTCATGTCTTAGGTTATATAGGGCAAATTGATGCTAAAAGTCTTGAAAAAGATACTTTAAAATATTATACCCAAGGAAATCTGGTCGGGAAAAGTGGCTTAGAACGTTACTATGAGTCCAGTCTTAGAGGTAAAAAAGGTATAAATTATGTGTTAAGAGATGTTAATAATATCATAAAATCTCGATTTCAATCTGGAAAATTTGATCAGACTTTGGAAGAAGGCTATGTTTTAAAAACCTCTATCGATTTATCCTTACAAAAGTATCTTGAATCATTGATGGCAGGTTTTCGAGGTGCTGCTGTAGCTATAGAGCCAGAGACAGGAGGTATTTTAGCAATTTGTTCTGTACCAAATTATAACCCCAATTTATTACCCGGTGATTCTCATGAAAACAGTAAGAATTATAGAATGCTTAAGCTAAATCCGAATTTACCTTTGTTCAATAGAGCGGTGATGTCTACTTATCCACCGGGTTCAACTTTTAAAACTATAATATCTTTAATTGGTTTGAATCATAAAATTTTAGATACTGTCCATACTCGTTTTTCTTGCAATAAAAGATTAGTAGCCTGTCATAATCATCCAAGTCCTTTAGATTTAGAAGGTGCTATCAAACATTCTTGCAATCCTTATTTTTATCAAGCATTTAGAAAAATAATAGTGGGCAAAGGCGATAAAAGTATGATAGAAAAATCTCGTGAAGGCTTGCAACATTTTAGTGAAGATTTAAAAAAATTGGGATTAGGTCAAAGATTAGGTATAGATATTCCATTTGAGGCAAGAGGTATTATACCTTCGGTCGAACTTTATGACCAATCGTATAAAAATAAAAGGTGGAAATTTAGTAATATCTATTCTTTAGGTATTGGACAAGGTGAGATAGGGATTACGCCTTTGCAGTTGGCTAACCTAACGGCTATTATTGCCAATCGAGGTTGGTATAAAACACCTCATATTGTTTCTCGTATTAATGGTGAAGTCATAGAGGCTTTCCAAAAAAAGAATCGTATAGATATTGATAGTGTTTATTTTAATTTTGTAGCAAGCTCTATGGCTCAGGTTGTTTATGGTACAGCTGGTTTGGCAAAAATTCCGGATATCGTTTTAGCCGGTAAAACGGGGACAGCTCAAAATCCACATGGTAAAGATCATTCTGTGTTTATTGCTTTTGCTCCTTATAAAGATCCAAAAATTGCTATTGCTGTTTATGTTGAAAATGCGGGTTATGGTGGGTTGGTGGCTGCACCAATAGCCAGTTTGGCAATTCAAAAATATTTAAAAGGAAAAGTTCATGAATCCAGACTTTGGCTCGAAGATTATTTGCGTCGTAAAAAAGAAGTTTTATACCCTATTACCTCCGATAGCCTTCAAATGGAACCCGCACAATGAAACACTATTTAAAAAAATTAAAATAACTCTTTTCCTTCACCTCCAAACCGAGTTCCCAAATAATCTAAAACTGCCCCAAATAACATCCCTTCAAGTACAAAAAGTACAAAAGGTGATTGTCCTTGCAAACAATCAAATGATTGAGCAATTTGATTAATAGTATCATAAGCAAAAAACACCAATATAAAATTCATCCAAGCGCCGATAATTAGCCCTCGAATAATTGATCGAAGTGTTTTATTTTTGGGAAAAATAGGATGCACGACCACAAATCCCATAGAGGCAATAATACCCCCAAATGTTCCATACCAAAGAAAAAATCCCCATTTGGTAAAAACAGTCATTTCTATGTTATAATAAGAAGCAAGTAATAGCCCAATAAGTGCAGCAATAGAGGCACCAACTTTGGTAATCATAGAGCGGCATAGGAGTTGTTTTTTTATTCTATACATCAATCAAATAAATAAAAAGTAAAAAAAGTTAATTTCTAATATAGAAGTTGTTTACAAATTAAAAAATTTAAAAACATTTATTATCAATAATTTATGAGTACAACAATATTTTTAATTTAGATAATTATTTCAGGCTATTTAAACGTAATTTTTTAAAACTTAAAAACTAAAATCTCTGATAATCAGATTATTAAAAAAATGTATTCTTTAAAAATGCTTAAATGAATTTGTAAACAACTTCACTTGCTATTTCACAATAAAAACTTGATTTTTTACCAATTCTATCATATAATCTATATCATTTTTCAAAATTCTATCATCTTCTAATTTGCTAATTTTAGATCTGATGATTTTATAATTTTTTTCTATTATAATAGAAAAGGTATTAGGTTTTCTAAAATCAAGCGCTTGAGTGGCAATCATTAATTCTATAGCCAAAATTTTTTCTATATTATACAAAACTTGATTCAACTTTCTTCCTGAAATACTACCCATAGATACATGGTCTTCTTGTCCTAATGAAGTTGGTATACTATCTGCTGAAGCGGGAAAACACAACGATTTATTTTCACTGACTAAGGCTGCAGTTGTATATTGGAGCATCATGAAACCTGAATTTAAGCCACCTTTTTCTATCAAAAAACGAGGTAACCCATAAGCACCTTCCAATAATAAATAACATCTTCTATCTGCTATATTTCCCAATTCTGAGGCTGCTAAGGTGCAATAATCAATAGCCATAGCTAAGGATTGTCCGTGAAAATTTCCACCAGAAACAGCTTCTTTAGTATTGATTATAATGGGATTATCTGTAACAGAATTAAGTTCAATTTCGGTTAATTCTTTCAAATGATACCAAGCGTTTCTTGAAGCCCCATGTACTTGAGGCATACATCTTAAAGAATAAGGGTCTTGTACACGTTCACAATTTTCATGAGAGACCACATTTTGAGAATCCTTTAAAAGCATACGAATACGTTCAGCAACTTTTAAGTTACCTTTAAATGGACGTATGAGATGAAGAGCTTCTTTAAATGGAGAAGCACTTCCTTGGAATCCTTCCAAACTCATTGTTCCTGATAGATCTGCCAAATCTAACAAGTAAGCCATTTTATGTAAACCTTGAACAGCATGAGCCAATATAAATTGAGTGCCATTAATGAGTGCTAAACCTTCTTTAGATTGTAAATAAAGAGGTTTTAGTTTATATTTACTTAAAACCTTTTTTGCCTCTATAATACTATCACCTATCCAAAAATCACCTTTTCCAATAAGGGGTAAAAATAAATGAGCTAACGGGGCTAAGTCTCCTGATGCCCCTACAGAACCTTGTTCTGGAACAACAGGCAACATTTCATGTTCTATAAAAAATAGAATACGTTTAATAAGTTTAAGTCTAATTCCCGAAAATCCTTGACATAAAGCATGTACCTTACAAATCATCATAATTTTAGATAATTCTTTTTTTATCGGCTTACCAACGCCAACAGCATGAGTAATAAGCAAATTTTCTTGCAGCTTATTGATTTTCTCAAATGGTATTTTCGTATCACATAAGGTCCCAAAACCCGTATTTATGCCATAGACAGTTGTATGGCTACGGGTCATTTTTTTTACTTTAGTTCTACAAGCATTTATTTTATCAATAGTATTGTCAGTCAAAATTGTAGGTTGTTCACCTTCGGCTATTTGAATGACTTTTTCAACCGTTAGTTGATCTATTCCATATTTAAACATTATATAGTTACTTTACTTGAAAAAAGAATTTTTAAATGATTTAGTTTATTGAAAATGACTCTTTTCAAAATAAAATAGCATTATTATATTAAGTTTTCCAAATAGTTCGGTAAAAAATTTAAAAATAATATAACTTATTAACTATAAATAATTTATATATTTATAGTTTTAAACTAGCCTCCTTTTGCATCCATCCAGCATAGCCTGAGCAAAATTTATTCGTCCCATAAGTTTTATTAGCTGATTTATACAGAAATAAAGAGGCTAAAATATAGATAAATTCCCTGATTTTCAAAGACTTTATTAAAAAGTAAAAAAAAAATCAAAAGTTCTTTAAAAGCAGATGCGCTAGATTCTTATATAAAAGTCTTACAGCATTTGAGTTGTAAAAAATTGACTTGCATTTTCAAGCTCAAAACTAAAAAAAGTATTGAGGTAAATATTTTTCAAAACACTTACACTTGTTGATACCAGAAATTTTACCTAATATTGCTTCTAATCAAACTATTAACAGATCTGAAAAACTCCAAAAACTTTTAAAAGGAGTTGATTATAAGAGCATTTAAAACGAAAACTTCTTTTGCCTACTTATGCAGAACTCTTATTTTTTTATGCTCTTTACCTTAAAAAACCCGATAACTTATAAAGCCTTTGCTAGCACTAAACCCGATTTTAAACCCCAAGTATGGAAAATACCCCAACAACATTTCAATACCTGAAAAATATTATTCAGCGTTATAAAACAGGTAAAGCTACTGAACATTCGTACAGAGGCGATTTGCAACAACTTATTGAAAGTCTAGTACCCAATGTTCAAGCCACCAATGAACCGAAAAGGCAAGCCTGTGGCGCACCCGATTATATCCTCCTAAAAAAGGATATTCCTATAGGTTTTATTGAAGCTAAAAATATTGGTGACAATGACTTAGAAGGAAAAAAGAAAACAGGTAATAAAGAACAATTTGACCGGTATAAAGACTCTTTAAACAACCTCATATTTACCGACTATTTGCATTTTCATTGGTATCGGAATGGGGGTTTTGTCAAAAAAATAACTATTGCTGACTTTTCCGATCAAAAAATTACACCTTTACCCGAAAATTTCCCTCTTTTTGAAAATTTTGTTAAAGAATTTTGCTCTACTTTTGGTCAAACAATTAAAAATTCTAAAAACTTAGCCGAAATAATGGCTGGTAAAGCCCGATTGCTTGCCAATGTGATTGAAAAATCATTGACCAATGATAAAAATAAACAACAGAACAGCACTTTGCAAGAACAGGTGCAAGCGTTTAAGGAACTCCTAATTCATGATATTGATGCCAAAACCTTTTCCGATATATACGCTCAAACCATTGCTTATGGGCTTTTTGCAGCACGCTTAAACGATTCTAAAGCAAATACTTTTAGCCGACAACAAGCTGCCGAACTTATCCCCAAAACCAATCCTTTTTTACGAAAACTATTCGGTTACATTGCCGGACCCGATATTGACGACCGTATCCGATGGATTGTCGATAACCTCGTACAAGTTTTTTTGGCTTGCGATGTAGAAGAATTGTTAAAAAACTACGGCAAATCTACACAGACAGAAGCCCCTATCATCCATTTTTATGAGGATTTTCTTGCCCAATATGACCCTAAGCTGCGAAAAAGCCGAGGCGTTTGGTATACGCCAGCACCTGTAGTCGGCTTTATAGTGCGGGCTGTTCATGATATTTTAAAAAATGATTTTGATCTCTCTGACGGCTTGGGCGATACCCAAAAAACCCTTATAAACCCTAAAGACAAAAAACAAAAAGAAGTGCATAAAGTCCAAATTTTGGACCCTGCAGCAGGAACAGGCACCTTTTTAGCCGAAATTGTTAAGCAAATATATGAGCAGTTAAAAAGTGAAGGACGCCAAGGTATTTGGAACAACTACGTGGATAAACACCTGTTGCCTCGCCTTAATGGCTTTGAGCTTTTGATGGCAAGTTATGCTATGGCGCATTTACAACTCGATGTATTGCTCAAAGAAACAGGATATGATAGAGGTGATAAAAACAATCAGAACAGACAAATAAATGAACAACAGAGATTTAAAATTTATCTGACCAATAGTTTAGAAGAAGCCCATCCGGATACTCGAACGTTCTTTGCCAGTTGGCTAAGTAACGAGGCAAACGAAGCAAACCATATAAAACGCGATACCCCTGTGATGTGCATCATTGGAAATCCACCTTATAGCGGTGAAAGTGTCAATAAAGGTACTTGGATCATGAACCTTATGGAGGATTATAAAAAAGAACCCGGAGGAAAAGTAAAACTCAAAGAGCGCAACCCAAAATGGCTCAACGATGACTACGTTAAATTTTTACGCTATGGGCAGTACTTTATCGAAAAAAACGGCAGCGGTATTTTAGCTTTTATCACGCCCCACGGTTTCTTAGATAACCCGACGTTTAGAGGCATGCGTTGGAACATATTAAAAACGTATGATAAAATTTACACCCTCGATTTACACGGCAACAGCAAAAAAAAAGAACTAGCTCCAGATGGAAGCCAAGACCAAAACGTCTTCGATATTATGCAAGGCGTAAGCATCACTATTTTTGTAAAAACAGGAAAGAAAAAACAAAATGACTTAGCTAAAGTCTTTCATCACGATTTATTTGGAAATAGGAAAACCAAGTTTGATTTTCTTTCCAAACACAACTTAAAAACCACCCCATTTAAGAAGCTAACGAACAAAGCACCGATGTATTTTATGGTTCATAAAAGTTTCAAATATAAAAGTTCTTATGATAAAGGTTTCAAAATAAATGAATTATTTCCTTTGAATAGTGTGGGAATAGTTACAGGGAGAGATAAATTTTCTATTGATAATAGCAAAAAAATATTAAAACAACGCCTTAACGATTTTGTAAACTTAGATACTGAAGAAGCAAGAATAAAATATAATTTAGGTGCTGATTCAAGAGATTGGAAAGTACAGTTAGCCCAACAAGATTTAAAGGACACAAAATTAATAGAAGACAATTTTCGTCAGATTCATTATCGTCCTTTTGATTTTAGATGGACATATTATACTGGAAGAACGAAAGGCTTTCATTGTATGCCTCGCAAAAAAATCATGCAACATTTTATAGAACGTGATCGCTATAAAACCATGCAACATTTCCTAAAGGGTGAAAATGTGGGGCTGGTAACAGTTAGGAGAATTAAAACAGGAAATAATATTGGATTTTTTATAACTAGTACAATAGGAGATGATGCTTTATCTGGAATGAGTTCATCGGTAATCTGTCCTCTTTATCTTTATCCCAATGGCATAGAAATACCAACAGGTGAAAAGCGTTTAGCTAATCTAAACTCAAAAATTGTTTCTAAAATAGCCAAAAAAATACATTTAACATTTACCAATGAAAAAAAGAATATTCAAAATACCTTTGCCCCCATCGATATTTTGGATTATGTCTATGCTGTTTTACATAAACCTTCATACAGAGAAAAATACAAAGCCTTTTTAAAAATAGATTTCCCAAAAATACCTTATCCCAAAAATGAAAAACTATTTTGGCAACTGGTAGATTTTGGTCAAAAACTCCGCCAATTGCATCTATTGGAATCCATAAAAATAGACACCCGGTTTGCTAGCTATCCCCAAGCTGGAGACCACACTATTACTACAAGTATTACTAAAAAGGACTGGCAAATTTTTGATAAAAAAAAGGAACTGAGTAGAATATGGCTAAATGAAAAGCAATATTTTGATAAAATTCCTGTAACGGCTTGGAATTTTTATATCGGTGGTTATCAGCCTGCTCAAAAGTGGCTCAAAGACCGTAAAGGACAGTGTTTAAGCTACGATGATATTGAACATTATCAGAAAATTATTACGGTTTTATACCAAACGGATAAACTTATGAAAACCCTTGACAAAATAGAAATAGAATGATTTTTTGGATTTAAATTTTTTATTTCAGACTTATTATTTTTCTAAAAAAAGTCTAATCATCGTAAAACCAGATGTTAGCTTTCTTTTATATTAAATAATGGTTATGTATAAAACTTACCATCATATTTTATACAGCACCATCTATTTATCTTCATATACAAAATTTTATCTATATTCAGGTTGTTTTATTTCCGGAAAATAATTTTCAAGTTGTTTAGCTATGACTTCATAGGTTTCTTTTTTTAAATCATCTATTTGATTTAAAGACAAACCTTTTGTTTTTATAGGTTCATGATAAATAATTTCTAATTGACTTTGATACTGTAATTTAAAATCGGTACCTAATAATACCCAGTTATATGGGATAGAAACAGGGACAATAGGTGTACCTGTTTCTATAGCTAATTTAAAAGCTCCATCTTTAAAAGGATTTAACCAAATTCCTGCTCCTTTGATACCTCCTTCTGGAAAAATACATATACTTTGTCCTAAAGCTATACGTTTTTTAGATTCTTTAATTGCCTTATAAGCCGAGGTAACAGAACCTCTTTTAACTGTAATATGTACTCTTTTAAACATAATACCAAAAAAAGGCACTTGTTGCAATTCTTGTTTACCCATAAAAGACATAAAATGTTTTGCAGTTGTCCCTATAAGAGGAATATCTAAATATGACGTGTGGTTAGCACAGTAGATATAGGTCTGCTCTTTTTTGATATTGGAATGTGCTAAGATTTTGATATTGATTAATGACGGATAAAAAGCAGTAGAAGCCCAAAAACGATTAATTTTATAAGTATATTTATGCCACCTTATCTGAAATATAAAAAGGAGGTAAAAAGGAAAAACTAAAAAATAAAAAAGTATAAAAATGATACCTCCCCAAATCAAGATAATTCTATTTAATAATTTATTTTTCATCTGCCAAATATTTTAATTTAAGATTTGTACGAAATATACTGTATTTATAAAATTTATAAGTTTAAAACTTGACAATACAAATTGGTTTTCTAAATATTTGTAACCCAAAGACTATGTACAAATTTTAAATTATATCTTATAAAACTTTTATTATCAATAAATTAATTATTATATTATCCTTTATAAAAACTATTAAAAAGTTAATATTTATCATCCTAATTTTCAATTAATTCTTCTAATTCTAATTTTAAAAATCGACTTAATTCTTCATACTTTTTACCATATAGTTCCTCTTTATATTTTGTACTCTTTGGAATAATAAAATCTTCACGGTTTGTTTCTTGATATGTTTCGGAATTATATCTTCCTTCAGCTTGGAGCATGGAAAAAGTTGCTGTTCGGCAGTAGAACAAATTTTGTTTGATTTCACCGCTCAAATATAAACCGTGTCCTTCTTCAAAGAAGACTTTTTGAACAGCATTTACAAAATCTTTGCCTTGTTGAACGCGTAATATCTTTCTTCTTCTTTCTGTTTTCCGACCTTGCTCAATGAAAGCAGCATCTACATTTGAATCTTGTCCTAGAAACCGCAATAACCCCCAAACAGCCATCAAAGCATTCACTTTTTTTTGTTTAACATATTGTTCTTGTTGTAATTTAGATTCACGCCCCTTTTGGCGGTGCCAAAAAAAAGAAGCAACCATAAATAAAATAAGTGTTATGATAGGGGATAATAAAATTTTTAAAATTTCCATGAAATTGATATTATAAAATAGGCTAAATACTATAAAATTAAATTAAAGTGAATACAAATACAATTAAATTAAAGTGAATACAAATACAATCATATAAAACTAATAAAAAAAAAATTTTTATTAGTTAAAGTATGCAGTCAAATGCTTCCTTATAGTCATCGCAAATAAAAAAAGAATTTTTTAGATATTTAAATCATTGATAAAGACAAAATATTCTCTTTTTATTCTTTAATAGAAAATATAGAGCAGCAAAAGATACTAAAAAGTATTTGGTTTTATATATTTTAAAAATAAGAATTAAGTACAAACTTAATTAAATGATAAGTATTTGAACAAAAAGACAAAAAATAGCCTTAACTTAGTTTTTTAATTTTTATTATAGTAAACTTATAAATCAATTTTTAAAAACGACACAATTTTCGAATTCACCCTACATTTTACCTATTTTTCAATCCAAGCATATACCATAAATGATTTACCTTTCAAACTTTAACATGCGTTTAGTTTTGTATAAAACAATTTATATATTCTTAATTTTATTATTCTCTCATAGTGCATTAGCTCAACTTTATATAGTCAAAAAAAATGGCAAATGGGGAGCTATTGATTTAAAAGGAAACCAGATTATATCTACTGACTATGAGTTTGTTGACTATTATCAAACGGAAGGTTTGGTTTTGGTGCGCCAAAACCAAAAATATGGCTTATTTGATGAACAAGGGAAAAGATTTTTACCTATCCAATATGACCAATTGTTTGTCAAAAAAGAGGGTTATCTTTTGTATTTGAAAGATGGAAAATACGGACTTATGTCGCCTGAAAGACTTAACCTTTTAGACCCCAAGTTTGACCATATTAGCCGTTTAGGATCAAATTTTTTTAAAACTACTTTAAATAAACGCTATGGTTTAATTAAAAAAGATGGTGGTGTTGTTTTGGAAAGTATTTATCAGAAAATACAAGTTGTTAACAAATTTATATTATTTCAACAAAAAAACCTATGGGGTTTGATCGATGAACATGGAAAAATTATTGCAGAAGCCTCTTTTGAAAATATTTCTTTTGAAAAGAATTATATAGTTGCAACAAAACCAAATAAGAGCCTTATTGTTTTTGAAATCAAAGAGAATGAAACACGTATTCCTATTACTTTTATTAATCAAGTAGCTTGGAATCTAAAAAAGAAAAAAGAGAAAAAAGAAAGAGAAAAGCAAGCTATAATCCAGAATCCTAATCTTAAAAAACCTCGGTGGCAGCAAGAAGGTTTATATTATAAATTAGTGAATGGACTTGGAAAACCATTATTGGAAGAGAATTTTTTTGATGTTATTAGTGATAAAGATAATATATACGCCTTAGCTCGTAAAGGCGATAAAGAAGCAAAAAAAATAACATGTTTTTATATTCAATCGGCACAAAATAAGGTTGTTTGGAAAGTAGATGCCAAGTTTGTTTTACTTTCAGATTTTGAAATAAATACTTGGGCAAGATTAGCTATCGATACTTTATTTGATGGTTTTATTCATCAAAGTGATGGCAGAATTAAACGCACTGTTAAATATCAAAATCAAGAAATATCTCTAAAAAATATCGGAAACTTTAAGAATGGATTGGCTTGGGTTTATGACGGTCAAAAATACGGTTATATTAATAAAGACCTTATCTTAGTTATACCGTTTATTTTTGACAAAGCTGCTGATTTTGAAAATAATTTAGCAGTCGTATCCTATAAAAAGAAATATGGCTGTATCGATAAAAATGGAAAAACAGCTCTACCATTTGAATACTATGGAATTACTTCGCCGAGTGAAAATTTAGTTTGTGTTAAAAATGCCAGAGGACGTGAAGGAAAATGGGGTGCTGTAAATTTAAAAAATGAAATTATTATTCCTTTTAATTATACTGCCTTACTGCCTTTTAAAAATGGAACAGCCAAAGCCCAGAAGGACTATAATTATTGGGGTATAATTGATAAAAACAACCAAGAAATTGTGCCTATTCAAATTACTTGTTCAAAACTTGGAAATTTTATCGGAAATTTTAAAAATGGAATAGCCCCAATTTACAACATTTCAAAAGGGAAAAAACAGGATAAAAAAACCAAAGGTTATGCCAATACCAAAGGTAAAATTATCATTCCAGCTGAATATGATGTCATAGAAAATTTCGACAGTATATGGACTTTAAAAAAAGGATTGGTTAAGATTTGGAAAGGTCAATATTATGGTTACGTAGATTATAAAGGTCGCATTATTGTAGATGCTATTTTTTCAAACTTGGAAGATTTTGATCAAAACTGGGGTAAAAATGAAAAAGTTACCCGGGCAAAAATAGATCAACTTTACGGTTTATTAGACCATAATGGCGATACTCTTTTGCCTTTCATATATTGCTTTATAGATGATAATTTTAAAAAGGTTTGGAAAAAACAATCAGGTTTAGTAAAAGCTTGCTTATATGATTTTTATGGTTATTTTAATGTTAAAGCCAAAGAAAAAATCTCCTTTAATTACGATTATATTTCAGATATTTATCACGGCTATGCTTTGGTAAACAAAAAAAATAACTGGGGAATTATTGACACCTTAGAAGATGTTTCTTTGACTTTAAATTATGATAATATAAAGATTATACCTCAAAGCAACAATAAACTTGTAAGACTTCTAAAGACGATTCCAACGTATTACTATTACGATAAAAATGGTCGGGTCAAGCGTTTTGTAAGTGTAGAAAAAGCCCCAGCTTTAAAGCCTAAAGAAGATTCTAAAGATTTATATTCTCCTAATTACGATCATATTACCCCTTTTGACCAACAAGGTTTAGCCGTTATTAAAAACGCTAAAAAAGATAATTTACGAGCCATCATTTCTAAAAACGGACAGCTAAAAACTAAATTTATATATCGAGATTTAGGGGCTTTTCATGAAAACTTAGCTTTTGCCAAATCTTACAATAAAAAAGATAAAACAGCTCAAAAATATGGCTATATTAATAGAGAAGGTCAAACCGTTATCGATTTTCAATATACAGCTGCTCAAGATTTTCATGAAGGTTTAGCTGGAGTTGCTTTATTTGGAAAATGGGGATATATCAATGCTCAAAATCAGAAAATTATTCCTTTCAAATACAATCATGTAACCCCCTTTAAAGGTGCTTATGCCGTTGTGAATCATAAAAAAATTATTGATAAAAAAGGACAAATCATTGGTGATTTAGGGACTTATAAAATCAAAGATTATTTCCAAAATGAAAGAGCTATCGTAGAAAATAAAGGCTTTCAATATCATATTCGACCTGACGGCAAACCTGCTTATCAAGCACGTTACGATGAAGTAACTCCTTTTTATGGCGAAATTGCTTTTGTTAAAAAAGGCGAAATTTGGGAACTTAAACGACAAGACCCTTTCGGAGAAAAAGAACTTAAATTTAATAAACAACAAAAAATAGCTTATCTCAAAAAATATGGTACTCAACGAAAGGATAAAAATAAATATGGTGATTTTTTCTTGGATAAAAGCTGGGAAAAAATCCAAAATGGAAAATGGAAACTTATCAATAAAGAAGGCCAATTTTTGACCGATATTGTCTTTGATGACATAGAATTAACCAAAGAAGGTATTTTTAGAGCAAAAGTTAGCCGGCTTTATGGAATTTCAAAACTAGACGGTACTTTTATAACCGAGTTAGATTATCCAGTTGTTAAGCAAGTAAGTAATGGAATTTTAAAAATAGAAAGTAAGAATAAAATTGGGTATTTAAGACCGAACGGAACTTGGTTATGGGAAATTCAAGATTAAAAATAAGGAGAGTATATTTTCTCATTTAATGAATTATAAGCTCTAAAAAATGATAGTTGTTTTTATAGCAAAGCTATATAATTAAAATATAATAATTTCATAATTATAGCAATGCTATTTTATTTTGGGAAACGGATGTTTTCAAAATCAATGAATTAAAACCTCTAAAAATCCTTTTTTTATTTGAGGTGACTATAAATACTCATACAAAAAATAGGGTTAACTATTTATGCTCAAAAGTCCTTCCGGTAAATTAGTCTTAATACATTTGTTATGGTTATCTAACTCAATAATCAAATCTTCGACAATAGGTATTAAAACCTCTTTTCCTGCATAATCCACTACTAATAAACCTTCTGCATGATTATCTATACTATCTTCTACAAACCCAATTTCTCCTTCAAATTTATCTTCCACTTTATAGCCAACTAAATCAATACCTTCAAAGCTACTTTCTTTAATATCAGTTTCCTTTATGTATATTTTCTCGACAAATAATTTACATGCTTTCAGCTTATTAATTTCTTCGATAGAATTCAAATCTTTAATTTTAACAATTAATGGATTACTCAGTTTGATATTTTCTATTTTATAAGGAATAAATTGCCCATCAATTTCCAAAAAAACAGATTTCATTTTTTCAAAAGAAATTTTTACCTTACTTGCCATTTTTAGTTTAAAAGCACCATGTAATCCATGTGCTTTAGCGATATAGCCTAAAAATTTTAATTGATACATATAATTTAGCTTTAAAATGATAACTGAAATATTAGATTTTAACCTTCTTACCTTAAAAAAAGTTAATATAACTATTAGCGATATACTCCTCAGTATAGCTATTATATTCATAACTTCATTGATTATTCGGTTTTTAAGACGTCTTGTTAGTCGTTCTACCCATAATATTGAAAATAGAAAAAATATATTGGCTTTTTTTGGAATTGCAAAGTATTTGATTTGGATTGTTGTTTTTCTATTTCTCATTCAAACAATAGGTTTTAATATTAATTTACTAATAGCTGGTTCTACTGCTTTACTTGTTGGAATAGGTATAGGATTGCAACAAATTTTTAGTGATTTTATTTCAGGTTTCTTTTTATTATTTGAAGGTTCTATTCGGGAAGGTGATATTGTTGAAGTTAATAACATAGTAGGAAAAGTAGAAAAAATAAACCTAAGAACATCGATTATTTTTAGTCGTGATAATATCGCGATTATTGTACCAAACTCAAAGTTTATTACCGACAATGTAGTTAATTGGTCTTATCATCAAGAGGTTACAAGGTTTAACTTATCGGTTGGTGTGGCTTATGGTTCGGATGTACCTTTAGTTATGAAAACTCTATTAAGCTGCATTGAAAAACCTGAAGCAGTTGTTAAAGAGCCAAAACCATTTGTTAGATTTACCGACTTTGCTGATTCAAGTCTAAATTTTGAGGTGTTTTTTTGGACAGAAAAAATCTTTAATGTTGAAAATATCAAAAGCGATATGCGCATAAAAATAGATGCTGCCTTTCGAGAAAAAGGGATAACTATTCCATTTCCTCAGCGTGATGTTCATGTAACAAAATCAGTTCTTTGACAATGTACTGTGATTTTCAATATTTTCGAAGTTAAAATTTTGGTTTTAAGACGATTCTTTGAATAGTTCTTAGAAAGGTCTTTGGAAAACTTCAAAGGTTTTTTTATCCTATCCCAAAATAAATGATAATTTTATACTTGTAGCAAAGCTATTTTATTTTGCGAAACATTCTGTTTCAAAATGAATGAATTAGAAGCCTAAAAAATCTTTTTTTTAAATAATTTGAGTATAATCGATTTTTAGTTTCTAACTTTGCAAACAAGCATTTGAATAATTTATATTTTTTTAAAAAATTGATAATCAAATATTTATAGCTATAAAATTTATGACTTAACTCAATTCGTTAATTTTCAAGATTATAATTTTCATAATTCATCATTTATAGTTCCTAATTATGCGTGTAGTAGAAATGATCATGCCCGAATTGGGCGAAAGTATTTTGGAAGGGAAAATTTTGACTTGGTTAAAAAAGGAAGGCGAAAGTATTCAAGAAGAAGAACCTCTTTTAGAAGTTGCTACCGATAAAGTAGATACCGAAATTGTATCCAGCCATACAGGGCTTTTAAAAAAGTATTTATTTCAAAAAGGCGAATACATCAAAATTGGTAAAGCCATTGCTTTAATAGAGGTAGAAGGAGAAAAAAATAGAGATAATCATCCGGACAATCTTAATAGTTTTGAAGAGTCAACGGAAAATTTACAAAAACCAAAATTGTCTAAACAAAATATTTTAGAAAAAGAATTTGAAGGTAAAAGTAAGCGCTTTTATTCTCCATTAGTCAAAAAAATTGCTAGCGAAGAGCAAATAAGACATGTAGAGTTAGAAAAAATAAAAGGACAAGGTCAAGATGGTAGAGTTACTAAAGATGATATTTTAAATTATATAAAAATCAAAAAAAATAGTTCAATCACCAACCCCCAAACCAATACTTTAGATATACAACCTGCCCTTAAAAGTAAATCTATTTATGTGCCTCTTGAAAGTGATGAAATTATAGAAATGGATAGAATACAACAGATGATGGCTGAACGAATGATAGAATCAAAAAATACAGCTGTCCATGCAACTATTTTTTCAGAGGTTGATATTACCCGTATGGCTAAATGGCGCGATAAAGTTAAACAATCTTTTTATCAAAAAGAAAATGTAAAACTTACCTTTACGCCTTTTCTCATTGAAGCTGTGGTTCAAGCTATTAAAGACTATGACTTGATTAATATTTCTATTCAGGATAATAAAATCATTAGAAAAAAACATATTAATATAGGTATGGCAACGGCTTTACCAAATGGAAAATTAATTGTTCCTGTTATTCATAGGGCAGATACATACAGTTTAAAAGGTTTGGCTGTCAAAGTTTCTGACTTAGCTTATCAAGCCAGAAATAATATTTTGGCAGCTCAAGATTTAGGTAATGCTACTTATACGATATCAAATATAGGTATGTTTAATGCTTTGATGGGAACACCCATTATTTTACAACCTCAAGTTGCTATCATGGCTTTTGGGGCTATTAAAAAGAAAGTTGTTGTTATTGATACACCTGAAGGTGAAACTATAGGTATTAGACATAAAATGTATCTTTCGCACTCATTTGACCATAGAATCGTAGATGGTGCTTTAGGGTCTCTGTTTTGTCAAAGAGTTGCTGAATACATAGAAAATTTTAATGATACTCAATCTATATAGTACTATTCGAAACCTTTGCAAAAGCTATCAAAAAAAAGTTTTAGAAATGATATTTATTTTGTTTTACCCCCATCTGACGCTTTAAAGAAAGTTTGATCAAAGAAAATCTATTGGATAGATGCTTTAACCTCATTTTAGCATTCATAGAAAAAGACGGATGGGTTCTTAAAAAAGGCACTTGCGTAGATGCAACTTTGATCCAATCAAGTACAAAGCTTCTAAGTAAAGAATGTCGAAAAGAACTCAAAGAGAAACCTTCAAGCCAGATCGATAACGATGCGGATTCCAGTGTGAAAGGTGGCAAAAAATACCTTGGATACAAAGACTGAAAATAACGTATGAATAGAACTTTTTTTAGCTCAAAATTTAAAAAAAAATTATAAAATCAAAACTTGAAAAATTACCAATAACTTATTCAAAGGTTTCTTATAACTGTACCAAAACCAATATATTAAATAAAAAATGAATTATTAAACAAGTTCATTGGACAAAAATATAGTTTAGAATTACTTAAAATGTCTGTTTTTAAGTACCTTAATAATTTGTTCTAAATTTACATTTTTAGCTTCTAATAAAATAAGGTAATGAAAAAGTAAATCAGCTGCTTCATTTTTAAAATCAATTTTATTTTCCCGAAGAGCCTCTATAACCAGTTCTACAGCTTCTTCACCTACTTTTTGAGCAACTTTATGAGTACCCTTACTAAGAAGATTAGCTGTGTAGGATTCTGAGGGTAAAGCTGTTTTTCTCTTTTTAATAATAGAAATTAGGTATTCTATAAAAAGAATGGTTGAAGATGTTGATTCGTTCTTTTTTTTCTGGTTAATTTCCTGAAAACAAGTATCATTTCCAGTATGACAAACAGCGCCTGATGGGGTAACTTTTATAAGAAAAGTATCTTTATCACAATCTAAAAGAATATCCTGAACTTTTAAAACATGACCTGAAGTTTCGCCTTTTTTCCAAAGTTTTTTACGACTGCGACTATAAAAATAGACAAAACCCGTTTCCCTAGTCTTTTGGTAAGATTCTGAATTAAAATAACCCAACATCAATACTTTACCTGTATCATTATCTTGGATAATAGCAGGTACTAAACCATTATTTTTATAAAAATCTGGATTCAAATCTTATTATTTATTTAATTTTAATATGCAGTCAAATCACTTGAAAAAAAGATTTTTTAGATATTTAAAACCATTGGCTATAAAAAAGCCCACTTCTAAGATAATAGGAGCATAGTGGTGTAATTTATCTTTCAAATACAAAACCCTACAATTTTTTACAATTTAAATAAAAACTCAAGTTATGCAGTTTGTATCAAGGGCAATTTTTTTAACTTTTCTAACTTGACATAAGCAAAAAAATAATTTGTCTAAGTTAATAAATTTTAACAGAACAATAAAAAAATATAACTAACTAATTTTCAATTTAAAATTATCAAAAATACCGGTATTTAAATATCTATATTTTCAAATATAGAATGGTATAATTACAAATATTTATAATAATCATTCAATAATTCAGTATTTTCATAGAACTTTTCGGGTTTAAAGGCAAGATGAAAATAAATTATAATTATTATTAAAATTTAACTGAAAAAATAATTTTAAAACTTAAAGAAGATTTTAGTTGAATTTAATATGTTTGATTTACACAAAGAAGGCAATGACATTAATAAAATCAATATCAGGTATAAGAGGAACTATTGGAGGAAAAATTGGAGAATCTCTTTCCCCTATAGACATAGTTAATTCGGTATTAGCTTTTGGAAAATGGATTAAGGCAAAGCCATCCTATAAAGACAACAAAAAAGTAGTTATTTTGGGACGTGATGCTAGAACATCTGGTAAAATGATTAATCGTTTTGCTGCAGCTAGTCTTCAAAGCTTAGGTATTAAAATTATAGATTTGGGTTTAACTACAACACCTACCTTAACATTAGCAGTAAAAAACCAAAAAGTTGATGGTGGTATTATTATTACTGCCAGTCATAATCCAGCCCAATGGAATGCGTTAAAATTGGTTGATGAGAATGGGGAGTTTCTAACAGCCCAAGATAATAAAATAGTTTTTAATTTTAGTCAAAAACTTGATTATAAATTTTCTAAATCTGAAAACTTAGGTGTAAAAACAGAAAATATCAATGCTATAGATGATCATGTAGATGCTATTTGTGCTTTAGATCTTATAGATATACCAGCCATTCAAGATCGTAACTTTAGAGTTTTAGTAGATTGTGTCAATTCAACAGGTGCTTTAATTATACCTCAATTGTTAAAAAGGTTAGGTGTTGAAGAGGTCAAAATTCTTTATGATAAAGTAAATGGTATTTTTCCACATAACCCAGAACCGCTTACTGAAAACTTGGGAACTTTAATCTCGGAAGTAAAACATGGTAATTTTGATTTAGGTTTTGCTGTAGATCCAGATGTAGATAGGTTAGTGATTATTTGTGAAGATGGTACCCCCTTTAACGAAGAATATACTTTAGTGGCAATAAGCGATTATATCTTAGAAAGAAACAAAGGTTCGGTTGTTTCTAATCTATCATCTAGTCAAGCATTAAAAGAAGTAGCTCAAAAACATGGGGTTAACTACTATGCTTCTAAAGTTGGGGAAGTTAATGTTATAGAAGTCATGAAAACGTATGATGCTGTAATAGGAGGTGAAGGCAATGGTGGTATTATTTATCCTCCGCTTCACTACAGTCGAGATGCCTTGGTAGGTATTGGCTTGTTTTTATCTCATTTGGCAAATTTTGAAGGCTCCGTAAAAAAACTAAAATCTCAATACCCTGACTATACCATTGCTAAAGATAAGATAGATATACCCGATAATATAGAAACAGATGATTTTTTAGCTTATTTGACTAAAAAATATAAAAATTATCTTATAAATACAGAAGATGGTTTACGCGTTGACTTTGATAAAGAATGGATCCATATTAGAAAATCAAATACAGAACCTATTATTCGGGTCTATGCAGAAGCTTCATCACTTACAGTTTCTAAAAATCTTTGTGCCAAAGTTTTTGCTGATTTAAGAGAATATTCTAATGAGAAAAATAATTAGATTTTTATTATAGTCACTTTAAATTAAAAAAGGATTTTCTCGTATTCTAATACGTTGATTATGAATAAAACCGTTTCCCGTAATAAAATAGCATTGCTATAAAGGTCAAATTTTAATTTCGAGTTTCTGAAGTCATTGTTAAACACTGTAGATATTTTAGATAAAAATTTTTTATATTTGCAATCTATAAAACTGAATAAATTATACAAAAAGTATCTAATTAGAAATTATATCATGAGACATAATAAGAAATTTAACCACCTTAGTAGAACATCTTCCCATCGTAAAGCTTTGTTAGCCAATATGAGTAATGCTTTAATTTTTAAAAAGCGTATCTTTACAACCTTAGCCAAAGCTAAATCTTTACGTAAACATGTGGAACCTATTATCACTCGTTCTAAAAAAGATACTGGTCATAATAGAAGGCTTATTTTTTCATACCTCAAAAATCCGTCAGCTGTTACAGAACTTTTTGAAACTGTGGCAGAAAAAGTTGCTGATCGCGCTGGTGGTTATACCCGAATTATCCGCACCAATTATAGAAAAGGAGATAACGCAGAAATGTGTATGATGGAGCTAGTTGATTTTAATGACCTTTATGTACAAACTAAAGTAGTACAAACTAAACGTTCACGCAGAAGTAGAAGAGGTGGAAAAAATATTGCTGCTGAAAATTTAGAAGTAGCAACTTCTGAAGGTCAAAATCTTCAAGAAAATGACAATAAACAAGATGAGGATAAAAACTTGAAAACTGAATAATCTGAAAACTATGACAATAAATACTTAAAAAAATATAATTGTATTAGAGTTGCTTAACTTTTTAAATCAAAAATCAAATACTTAAAAAATCTATTCATCATTGTTCATTATTTTTAAATTATGAAAAAATTAATATTTACCTTATCTACATTTATATTTAGTATCATTTTTTCTTTTGTCTTAAATGCTCAAGAATTTCGAGGCTTGGATGTAAGTCCTATGGATGTTGCCTCTTTCCCAAGTGATTATAAAATTTCAGATAAAATTATTAAAGTTACCTATAGTAGACCTCAATTAAAAGAAAGAGCCTTGGATAAACTTGTCCCTAATGGAAAAATCTGGCGGACTGGTGCAAATGAAGCTACTGAAATAACATTTTATAAAGACCTAAAATTAGCCAATACTTTAATAAAATCAGGAACTTATACTATGGTAACCATTCCTAATGAAAGCGAATGGACTATAATATTAAGTAAGGACTTAAATGTTTGGGGTGCTTATTTTTATAATGAAACTAATGATATTGCTCGAATAAAAGTTCCAGTAAATACAGTAAAAGATAGTTTAGAAGCCTTTTCTATTATTTTTGAAGAATCAAAAGATGGTGTAGACATGTATTTAGGTTGGGGAACTGTCCGGGTCAAAGTACCTTTTAAAAATTAAAGTGCTGTTACAGAAAATATGATTTATAGCAAAGCTATTTTATTTTGCGAAATATTAAGTTTCAATACCAATAGGTTAGAATCCAAAAAACGCTCTTTTTTAAGCAATCTGAGTATAAAAAAAATGATAGAGGAAAGGCTTAAATATCACTGCTTTTGGAACATACCAGCCAGCAACCTCATCAAGTAAATCTTGATTTCTTATTCTTACAACTGGATAAATCAAACGACAATTTTTCATTTGTCCAATGTTCCGCATCTATTCGACTTGAATAAACTACTTTATCATAAGTTTTCTCCTCTTCTAATAATTTATTGCATTCGCCTTTCTTTTTTCGTCTTTTCTTATGAGATATATATACTTCAAATTTATTTTGTAAGTCTTTCATTATCAATAAACTAATCCTATATATTTTTTTATAAAAAAGTCCTTATTAAAAATAAAAATGTAGTCATAAAATAAATAAATAAAATCCTTATAGCAAAAAAGTTAGTATTTTGAATAATCTAATAATTAAAATAAGAGGTATTTATCTTTTTTAAATAATCATAAATTGCTAAAATTGCATTTGCATTTTGTGTTATATAACATATTATTTAATTTTAAAAGATATAATAACTATATATTGAGTAATCATTTTTCTTTACAGAAACCAAGGACAAAAAATACGATGACCACTAAAAAAGCTAGACGAGTTAGAATTAAATATGGTATCCGCAATAAAATATCAGGTACAAAAGATAGGCCCCGTGTGTCTGTGTTTAAAAGTAACAAAGCTATTTATGTTCAATTTATAAACGACGAAGATGGACATACGCTTTTATCTGGTTCAAGCAAATTTATAAACGAAAAAAAGAATGTTAACACTAAAGATGCTAAACAACTTGGAGAAAACTTAGGGGTTCAAGCAATAGAGAAAGGCGTTAAGACAATTATCTTTGATAGAAATGGCTATATTTATCATGGTAAAGTAAAAGCTATAGCTGAAGGTTTGAGAGAAAAAGGCTTACTGTTTTAACTAATGATAATATTATTTTAATAATTCTATGTTCTTTTTTTTCAAATTTAAACTTTTTAAAGATAAATTAGATAAACCTCTTTTACAACTTTTTAGGCTGTTATTTTGGTGTTTACTTCTGGTTGTTCTTTTTACAATTTTATTCAAATATATCGAACAAGTTAGTTGGGATGAATCTTTTTGGCAAGCCTGGCAAACAATTACTACAGTAGGTTATGGCAATCGCCCTGCAGTTACAGTATTAGGACGTTTAATTACTATTTTGATTAGTACAATTGGTATCGCTGTTTTGGGTGCTCTTTTTTCTTCTTATTTTGATTATAAAAATTTAAAAAATTTAAAAAAAAGACTAGGTTATATGACTAATCCATTCAAAAATGGCTATGTACTTGTTAATTTTCCAGGAAAAGCTAAATTAGATAAGTTTATTAAAGAACTTAGGCATGTTGAAGAAAAGGCTATGATTTGTATAATTGATAATCAATTAGACGAACTTCCAGGTCATTTTCAACACTTTGATTCGATTCATTTTATTAAAGGTGACCCTTTCAAAAAATCAACTCTTGAGCGTGCTAACCTTACGCATAATAAAATCGTTGTTGTTTTTCCGACAGACCCTAATAATACCCAATCGGATAGCGCTACTCGGACAATGATAGATTTGGTTCATCGCTTTATCAATCCTAAGAAGACAAGAATTATTCATATTCTTGTTTCTGAAGAAAATAGATGGCTTTTTGAAAACTTAAATTCCGCAGAAGTCCCTTATAACTTAGAAATACTTTCTTTAGTTCAAGAGTGTCATGATTATTGCTCTTCACCTATTATCGAAAAATTGTTGTCAAATACAGCAGGGGCAAACCCAGCTACTATCAAAATTTCAAAAAAATTAGACAATTGGACTTGGTCCCAACTATTATCTAAAAGTTTGAAAGTTAGTTTTCAATATAATATGCCTTGTAATTTTTTAGCTATAGCTAAGAGTAATTATGATGTTATTACTTGTCCACATCCTGATGCTATCTTAAAGGAAGGAAATTATCTTTCAGTTATAACTTATCTTGATTTTGACTGGGAAAAATTTGAACATTACCTGTTAGCTATTGAAGATTAGGCAAATTCTACCCATATTGGGTTTATTATAAAAAACTTAATAACCAATTATGTCTGACACATTAAAACGAAAAATTTATAAGTTGACTCATTGGGAGTTTTGGGATTGGCACTTTTTTTATATACCTATTTATATCTACTACCTTTTCCTAAGTTTTAAAGCCCGTAGTTTTACCTTTTTTACTGCTCTTAATCCAACCATGGAAATGGGGGGCTTATTGGCCTATTCGAAAAAAAAAATATTTGAACAGCTTCATGAAGATTATCTAATAAAATATATCTTTTTTGATAAAAAATTAGATGGTCAAAATATTAATATTTTTTTGGAAAAATTGCCGCTTTCATACCCTATCGTAGCCAAACCGGATAAAGGAGAAAGAGGTAAAGAAGTTCAAAAAATTAATACTAAATCAGAACTTTATCACTACCTAAAACAAACTAAACATGATATTATTCTTCAAGATTATATTACTTATCCTATAGAATTAGGCATACTTTATTACTATAATTCAAAAAACAAAAAGTATAGTATTAGTTCTGTGGTGCAAAAATCATTTTTTTCTGTAGTTGGCAATGGCAAAGACTCTATTTTAACTCTTCTATCCAAAGATCCTCGTAAATATCTTTACATACCTAAACTAAAAGCCAATAAAAATATTGACCTAGCTGAAGTTTTAGATATAGGTGAAGAAAAAATACTTGAACCTATTGGAAACCATAGACTTGGAACAACTTTTATCAATGCAAACCATCTTATTAATCAAAAACTTATCGATATTTTTGAAGAAATTAGCCGACCTTTAAAATCTTTTTACTTCGGTAGATTTGATATAAAAGTTAAAACATTATCAGATCTGTATGAAGGAAAAAATATCAAAATCATAGAATTAAATGGAGCTAACTCAGAACCAGCTCATATTTATGACCCAAAAATGTCTTTACTAAAGGCATATAAAGATTTATTCCAAAATTGGTATACTATTTATGAGATAAGTCGGGTTAACCACGAAAAAGGTGTTCCTTATCTATCTTTTAAAGAAACTGTTATGAGTGTTTATCTTCATTTATATTCGCATAAAAATAGCCGCTAATTTTACTTGTTATAGCAATAGTATTTTTGGGAAAGAGATTCATTTTCAATACCAATTAGTTAAATCCCCTAAAAATCCTTTTTTCAAATGACATGACTATAATGATAAATTATTAATCAAATTAGAAGAAATAGCTTATTTTGCATCTATTTATATAGAACTTATTAGCTTCATAATTTGTAATTCAACAATTGAGATGAGTAAAGGTTTACCTAGTAGAGCGAAAGATTATTCCCTTTGGTATAATGAGTTGGTTAAAAAAGCGGATTTAGCAGAACATTCGGCAGTTCGAGGTTGTATGATTTTAAAGCCACATGGTTACGCTATATGGGAAAATATGCAAAGGGCTTTAGATGATATGTTTAAAGCAACTGGACATAGTAACGTTTATTTTCCAATATTTATTCCTAAATCCTATCTAAGTAAAGAAGCTAAACATGTAGAAGGTTTTGCTAAAGAGTGTGCTTTGGTAACGCATTACAGGCTTAAAAATAATACAGATGGCTCGCTTGTAGTAGATCCTAATTCAAAATTAGAAGAAGAATTAATTGTTAGACCAACCTCTGAAACAGTAATTTGGAGTACTTACAAAAACTGGATTAACTCTTATCGAGATTTACCGCTTTTATACAATCAATGGGCTAATGTGGTGCGTTGGGAAATGCGAACCCGACTTTTTTTACGTACTTCAGAATTTTTATGGCAGGAGGGCCATACCGCCCATGCAACTGCTCAAGAAGCTATTACAGAAACTAAACAGATGCTTCAGGTTTATACAAATTTTGTTCAAGACTTTATGGCTTTATCTGTGATTCAAGGTGTTAAAACAGCCCACGAACGTTTTCCAGGTGCTATAGATACTTACTCCATAGAGGCTCAAATGCAAGATGGTAAGGCTTTACAAGCAGGGACATCTCATTTTTTAGGTCAAAACTTTGCTAAGGCTTTTGATGTCCAATATGCCAATAAAGAAGGGCAGTTAGAACACGTTTGGGGAACATCTTGGGGCGTAAGTACTCGATTAATGGGTGCTTTAATTATGGCACATGGAGATGATAAAGGCTTGGTATTGCCACCAAAACTAGCCCCTTTTGAAGTTGTGGTTGTGCCTATTCATAAAGGTGACGAAAGCATGCAAGCCATACGAGATTATTATACCAAAAACTTAGAACTTAAATTTAGAAAAGCTGGTCTAAAAGTTCATGTTGATTGGCGAGATTCATATAAACCAGGTTTTAAGTTTGCTCATTGGGAAATGAGAGGTATTCCTTTAAGAATAAATATCGGAGAACGCGATATTATCCAAGGAAAAGTAGAAGTAGTTCGCAGAGATACTCATGAAAAAATGATTATTTCTATGGATACTTTAGCCCAAACTCTCCAAAAACTCAAAGATGATATTCAAAAACAGCTATTTGCAAAATCGCTCAGTTTTCGAGAAAAAAACACTCATAAAGTCAATACTTATGATGAATTTAAAGACGTTTTAAATAGTAAAAGTGGAGCTAAAAGCAGTAATTTTATTTTAGCCCATTGGGATGGAACAACTGAAACAGAACTTAAAATTAAAACTGAAACTAAAGCAACTATTCGTTGTATACCTTTAAGTAAAACCTTAAATCCTGTTGAAGAAGGTCGGTGTATTTATTCGGGAAAATCTTCAAAAAAAAGAGTTCTTTTTGCTAAGGCTTATTAATAATTATTCAATAGACTTGCCCGGATTTGATAATTATGTATAATCCTTCTGATGAGCACCGACCGGTTTAATCCCCCTTGCCGTTTTTAAGTCTTTAACACTTTTTTTTACCTCTAAACCAATCGTTTAGATCACATATTTACAGGCATTTCTAATTTGATGTACTACGCATATTTGAGATAATGCGAAACATTTAGAAGGTATGCTGGAAAATATGGTTAAAAATCTTGATAATAAAACAATTAAATCACTAATTGCTTATGATTTATACAAAAAATATTTTCACGTATTTTCAAATCAGTAATGGTATAAGTCAAAAGTATTCTATTTTTACACTATTTATCACGATGAAAAGCAAAGGTTTTTTTTATATCTTTGACATCAAGAAGTTGGAGTATTATTCAAATGATTAAAATGAAAAATAAAATACACATAATCTTAAAATATAAATATAGTAATGTTATTTTTATTTCAAAAATGTTCATTCTCAATATTAATGACTTATACTCAGATTGCTTGAAAAAGAGCGTTTTTTGGATTCTAACCCATTGGTATTGAAATTTAATGTTTGGCAAAATAAAATAGCTTTGCTATAAATATCTAAAAAATCCTTTTTTCAAGTGATATGACTTATACCACAACTTCCTTTATTATATTATACTCATTTGATTTAGGATTGCAAAAATTTAAGTTTATCATAGTTTACAACTAATTTAAAACCAACTATTTATAATTTTGTGTCTTTCCAAAATGAAATGGATATACCTTAAGTTCCTCTTTTCTAAAAATATTTAAACAATTTAATTTTAAGTACCTAATAATCAAACTATTATAAGAAATATACATCAGTAAAATATCTTATTTATTATTTAGTTTAAAATTTTGAAAATCAATACTACAAATAATTTTTTTTATTAATCACTTATAATATCGATAGACATGTATAAAATATTTTTGACTCTTTTTTTGCTATTTCTTTTTTCTTGTCAACCTGATTCTAAAGAAATTTCTACTAGAAAGGTATTAAGTAAAAAAGGTATGGTTGTATGCGCAAACCCTATAGCAGCACAAGTCGGAGCTAATATTTTGGAAATGGGTGGTAATGCTTTTGATGCTGCTATTGCTGTTCAATTTACCTTAGCCGTAGTTTATCCAAGAGCAGGTAATATAGGTGGTGGTGGTTTTATGGTGTATGATTCTAAAAGCGAAGGTGTCGGTAGTTTAGATTTCAGAGAAGTAGCACCAATGGCTGCTCAAGAAAATATGTACCTAGATAGCCTTGGAAATGTTATCAAAGATCAAAGTATAAAAGGGGTTAAAGCTGCAGGTGTACCCGGTGTAGTAGCAGGAATGTTGCGTATACATGATAAATTTGGTTCATTACCATGGGAACAGCTTCTACAAACAGCTATAACTTTAGCCGATAGTGGTTTTGCTCTTTCTGAAGATCAAAGCCAAAAACTCAATCAACATCGTGAGAACTTTATTGCTTACAATCCATATCCTATTCCATTTCTAAAATCCGATTCCAGTTTATGGGAAAAAGATGATTGGATTGTTCAAAAAGATTTAGCCAAAACCTTAAAGCTAATAGCAAAAAATAAAGCTGCTGGCTTTTATACTGGAAGCGTAGCTGATATATTAATTAATACTATGAAAACTCAAAAAGGCATTATTACTCTCAAAGATTTAGAAACTTACCAAGCCCTTTGGCGAAAACCTGTTAAAACTAATTTTTTGGGTTATACGCTTTACAGTATGCCGCCACCCTCCAGCGGAGGAATAGCTTTAATTCAATTACTAAAAGGCAGTTTAAATAATAACTTTGATAAAAATGATCCTAAATCTATTAAAACCATTCATTATATTATAGAACTTACCCGAAGGGTTTATGCAGACCGAGCGACTTATCTTGGAGATAATGATTTTTATCATGTTCCTATTGAAGAACTTATTAGTGATACCTACTTAGAAAATAGATATAAAAATATTGATTTAAGTCAAAAAACAAATTCTCAAACTATTAAGGCTGGTGAGGTTTCTAAAATAGAACATTTCGAGACAACCCATTTTTCTATTGCTGATAAAATGGGTAATGCCGTTGCAATCACAACAACTTTAAACGGAAATTACGGTTGTAAGGTTTGGGTTAAAGATGCAGGTTTTTTTCTTAATAATGAAATGGACGACTTTAGTGTTAAACCAGGTATTCCTAATCAATTTGGTTTAGTCGGAGCAGAAGCTAATAAAATAGAACCTAAAAAACGTATGTTAAGCAGTATGACCCCAAGTCTGATTCTTAAAAATGATGAATTGGTTATGTTAGTAGGTTGTAATGGTGGATCTACTATAATAACTTCTGTTTATCAAGTTATTATGAATACATTATATTATGGCATAGACATTCAACAAGCAGTTAATTTGCCTCGTATGCATGCCCAATGGCTACCTGATAAAGTCTTTATAGAAAATGGTTTTTTACCTATAAAATCTTTAGAAATGTTAAAAAGTATGGGTCATGAATTTGATACAGTTCCTCAATTTGGCAAAGTAAATGCTATTTTAAAATTACCTGATGGCAATTTTCAAGGTGCTTCAGATTATACACGTGGAGATGATATAGCGATAGCCGTTGATGATGATTTGGAAAAATAAGTTATAATTTCAATAATTTTAGAAAAAGGATTTTTAAGTATTTAAGTCATTGATAATAAGAAAATATCCTCTCTTTATTTTTAATAGAAAACTGATAAAAACATAGATAGAAAATACATTTTTTAATCATGATAGTTTGGAATCCTTAATTTGGAATTTCTAACTATTATAGAAAATCTATTTTATTTTTAGGTTAGAATCCAAAAAACGCTCTTTTTCAAGCAATCTGAGTATAACTAAATTATTGACAATTAATATTTTTATGAATTTATATCAAAAAAACATGTTACCCGAAGCTAGTCTTCAAGATCAAGTTATTATTGTTACAGGCGGGGGAACCGGTTTGGGTAAATCTATGGCGACTTATTTCTCGGCTTTAGGGGCTCAATTAGTAATCACAAGCAGGAAACAAAATGTTATAGATCAAACCGCAGAAGAAATATCAACTCAAACAGGAGGAAAAGTTTTAGCTGTGGCCGGTGATGTTAGAAATATAGACTCGGTAAAAGATGTTATCGAGAAAAGTATATCTGAATATGGTAAAATAGATGGTTTGGTTAATAACGCAGCTGGCAATTTTATCAGTCCTACTGAACGCTTATCTCATCGAGCTTTTGAATCAATTATTGGTATAGTCTTAAATGGAACAGTTAATTTTACCCTTGAATGCGGTAAATATTGGATAGAGAAAAAAATTCAAGGAACAATTCTTAACATCGTAACAACTTATGCTTGGACAGGGTCGGCTTATACTGTGCCTTCAGCAGCAGCAAAAGCAGGAGTATTAGCTATGACGCGATCTTTAGCGGTAGAGTGGGGCAAAAAATACGGTATAAGAAGTAATGCTATTGCACCAGGTTCTTTTCCTACTAAAGGGGCTTGGGATAGACTTTTTCCAAAAAATTTGAAAGATAAGTTTGATATTACAGCAACAGTACCTCTAAAACGAGTTGGAGAACATCAAGAACTAGCTAATTTAGCTGCTTATTTAATTTCAAACTTTTCGGCTTATGTTAATGGTGAGGTTATTACTATTGACGGAGGTGATTGGTTAAATGGGGGTGGAAATTTTAATCGATTTTTAGATCATATTCCTAACAGTATGTGGGACGCAATAGAAAAAACTATTCGCCAAACCACAAAAAAATAATATTATTTTTGAGAATATTTATTGATTTTTTTAATGTAAGTTTAGTAATTTTCGTTTGAAAAAAGTTATTAAATAAAGCAAATTTATTCGTAATCATATTCTAATAAAGTCTTTTATTTATGGAAATCCCAATCCGAAAAGCGCTCAATCTAGCTTATAGAAAACATAAACCATCTCGTAAACAAGTTAATGATTTTTTAGAGGCCTTAGAAACTTGTTTACAGGCTATTGAACTATTTGACCAACAAGGCGAAACGGAAGAACATTTAAAAGAACCTCTAAAAAAGTTTTTTCAAGGTACTTTTTTTCAAGAAAACCTTATCAATACCAAAGAAAGAATAGATTTAGCTATTTATGCCGAAAATAATCCCCAAAGTCCTGTCGAAGTACTTATAGAAATTAAAAAACCAAGTAATAAAATTGAGTTTTTGACTCCTCAAAACCTCAACAAAAAAGCACTCCAAGAACTTTTATTATACTACTTTCGGGAACGCTTTGATCAGAAAAACAACGCTATTAAGCACCTTATTGTTACTAACGGCTATGAGTGGTATTTGTTTAAAGCCGAAGATTTTTATACCTTTTTTTATAAAAATAAAAATCTCCTTAATGACTATCAAGATTTTAGAGATGGTAAAAAAGATAGCAGGAAAAATGAACTCTTTTACAATGAAATAGCCAAAAAATATATTCAAGAAATCCAAGATCAACTCCCTTTTGTCTATATCGATTTCAGGACTATGGATTTGAAAAATCTTGACGATATAAGCCTGAATAACCTTTATAAACTCTTTTCAAATGTTCATCTTTTAGGACATAGTTTTGCTAACGACAGTAATGAGTTAAATCAAGAATTTTATGAAGAACTTTTACACATTATTGGACTCGAAGAAGTCAGTCAAGATGGGAAAAATATTATTTGTCGCAAAAGTAAAAATAGGCATAATGCCACTTTATTAGAATCAACCTTGTTCCTTGTTGAAGACAGAATTGACTTAGAAAATATTGAATTTACAGAAGAAATGCCATTCGAAGAAAATAAATCTGAAAAAGAATCTACAAGTTTTCAAGTGGCTTTGGAATTAACTTTGACTTGGGTCAACCGAATTTTATTTATAAAACTTCTCGAATCACAACTGATTAATTATCATAAAACAAGTAAAGAACACGATAATTATCAATTTTTGACCAATAATTTTATCCCCGATTTTGATGGCTTAAATACTTTGTTTTTTTCAGCTTTAGCCAAAAAACCAGAAGAACGCCATAGCCGCTATAAAAATAAATTTGCCCTTATACCTTATTTAAATAGCTCTCTTTTCGAAAAAAGTGAACTCGAAAAAAGTTGTTTTGATGTTTCGGCCTTACCTCAAGAACGTCTACATATTTCAGAAACTACGGTTTTAAAAGACCGAGAAGGCAAGCGGCTTAAAGGTGAGTTATATACGTTAGATTATTTGTTTCAATTTCTTGATGCTTATGATTTTGCCACCGATGGCACCGAAGGAATCAGTGAAGGGGAAACCCCTAAGACTCTTATCAATGCTGCTGTTTTAGGTCTATTCTTTGAAAAAATCAATGGCTACCAAGATGGCTCTTTTTTTACACCCGCCTATATTACCATGTATATGTGTCGAAATAGTTTGAGACCAGCTCTGGTACAACGGTTTAAAATTTCAGAAAACCCTAAAATAAATACCTTTGAAGATCTTAAAAATCATTGCAAACGGTTTTTTAAAAAAAATGATATTGACCGACTTAATGTCATTTTTAATGGACTAAAAGTCTGTGACCCATCGGTTGGCTCAGGGCATTTTTTGGTTTCTGCCCTCAATGAACTCATCATGATTAAATATGAACTTGGCTTATTAACCGACCAAGAAGGAAATGTCCTTAACTGTGGCTTAAGTCTTCAAAATGACGAACTTCATATCAGCTATCGAAACGGAGAACTTTTTCATTATTACCCAAAAGGTCAAAGCAGCGGTATTATTCAAAAAACATTTTTTCGACATAAACAAGAACTCATAGAAAATTGCCTTTTTGGTGTAGATCTCAACCAAAAATCAGTGGACATTTGTCGTCTACGCCTTTGGATAGAACTTTTAAAACACGCTTATTATAAAAATGATGGACAACTTGAAACCTTACCCAATATTGATATTAATATTAAAAGAGGTAATAGTATCCTTTCAAAATTTAGCCTTGATAACAAACGTAATACTTTTACACCTGCCCAAAAAAATAAAATTGCCAGACAAATAGCAGACTATAAAATATTGGTTGATTTGTATAAATCTGTGGAAGATAAAAAGGCTAAGGATACTATTCGGAAAAAAATTCATGAGCATAGAACTTTTTTTCAAGCTACTTACAATCCCGAAGACTCCGATTATATTCTCATGAAAACTAAAGATGCCGAATTAGAAAAAGCACTTCGTCCCGTTATGCATAACGGAGAAGGGGCTTTGAAGATAGTTCAACTTAATAAAGAAATTGAATTCTATAAACAGCGCTATGCCGCTAAACAAAAAGTATATCAAGGTGCTTTTGAATGGCGTTTTGAATTTCCAGAAGTTCTCGATGAAAAAGGCAATTTCATAGGTTTTGATGTGGTGGTCGGTAACCCACCTTATATCCAATTGCAAAATTTACCTAAAGAATTGGTCAAGTTATACAAAGAAAAAAACTTTAAAACCTATACCCCAACAGGCGATATATATACCCTCTTTTTTGAAAAAGGCTTAGATCTAGTAAAGACCAATGGCTACCTCGGTCTTATTACTTCTAATAAATGGATGCGAGCAAGTTATGGAAAAAAAACGCGCCAATTTTTTATAACTCAAAAACCCTTAGCCCTCGTTGATATGGGCAGCGATGTCTTTGGAAGAGCCACAGTAGACACCGCCATTTTATTTTTACACAAAAAACAAGTTGAACTATGCAGGCAAAAAAAAAACGGTAATGGAATAAAAAAAAACAAAAAATCTTTGAATCTGGATGGTGAAAATAAAAACGGAAAAATTAAAGAATTGCCAGCTTTAGATTTAACTAAGGCTAAAAAAAGTAAGCGTTTTGATTTTAGCGTTTACGACAAGGATTGGGTTGTTTTAAAAGATTTAACCGACGAACCTTGGCTGATTTTAACGCCTCTTCAAAAGCGCCTCAAAGAAAAAATAGAGACGCGCGGCATACCTTTAAAAGAATGGGATATTTCTATTTATAGAGGCGTTCTTACAGGTTTTAACGAAGCCTTTATCATCAATCAAGCCAAGCGGGATGAATTGCTAGCTGCTGACCCCAAGTCTGCCGACATTATCAAACCTATTTTAAGAGGCCGTGACATCAGAAAGTACGAAGCTAAATGGGCTAATTTATATATTATAAAAACTTTCCCAGCTTTGAAAATAGATATTGATAATTATCCAGCTGTAAAAAATTATTTGAAATCTTTTGGTGATAAACTTGAACAATTAGGAAAAACATATATAGATGCTGATGGAAATAGACAGAAAAGTCGAAAAAAAACAGGAAATAAATGGTTTGAGACACAAGATCAAATTGCATATTATAAAAACTTTGAAAAAGAGAAAATAATTTATCCCGAAACTACTCAAGGAGCTAATTTTTGGTATGATGCAACAGATAAGTTTTTAGTTGAGAAAACAAGTTTCATTATGACAGGAAATAACTTGAAATATTTGTTATCGATTATGTCATCTTCAACTTTGACCTTTTATTATAAAAAATGTTCCAGTGGTACTGTGCTTGGTAAAAAAGGGTATCAATATAACAAGCATGCTGTGGAAAACATTCCCATTCCCCAACTTTCCCGATTAGAACAAAAACCATTTGAAAATCTGGTTGATAAAATATTGAAAGCTAAAGTTTCTGGAAAAGACAGTATAATTTACGAAGAAGAAATCGACCGACGGGTTTTTGAATTATATGGATTGACTGAAGAAGAAATTCAATTAGTTGAAAATGTTTAACTTATTAAAAAAAGACTATGCTTAAAATACCAGCTTTAGATCTAAGTCAAGTTAAAAAGAGCAAAAATTTTAATATTGATGATTATGCCGACCAATGGTCTACAATTACTGTGCAGGGCGACGACCCTTGGCTGATTTTAACGCCTCTTCAAAAGCGCCTCAAAGAAAAAATAGAGACGCGCGGCATACCTTTAAAAGAATGGGATATTTCTATTAATTATGGGATAAAAACAGGTTTTAACGAAGCCTTTATCATCAATCAAGCCAAGCGGGATGAATTGCTAGCTGCTGACCCCAAGTCTGCCGACATTATCAAACCTATTTTAAGAGGCCGTGACATCAGAAAGTACGAAGCTAAATGGGCTAATTTATATATTATAAAAACTTTCCCAGCTTTGAAAATAGATATTGATAATTATCCAGCTGTAAAAAATTATTTGAAATCTTTTGGTGATAAACTTGAACAATTAGGAAAAACATATATAGATGCTGATGGAAATAGACAGAAAAGTCGAAAAAAAACAGGAAATAAATGGTTTGAGACACAAGATCAAATTGCATATTATAAAGACTTTGAAAAAGAGAAAATAATTTATTCTGAAATTGTCCAAGATCCTCAGTTTTATTTAGACAGTGATAAACATTTTCCTGAAGCTACCGCTTTTTTTATGGTCGGAGAATCAATTAAGTTTTTATTAGCTGTTTTAAATTCAAAATCTTCTCATTATTTCTTTAAAAAATTTTATGCTGGTGGAGGATTAGGAGAAAGGGGAGTAAGATATAAAAAAGCATTTTTAGAAACTCTTCCCATTCCTCAACTTTCCCGATTAGAACAAAAACCATTTGAAAATTTGGTTGATAAAATATTGAAAGCTAAAGTTTCTGGAAAAGACAGTATAATTTACGAAGAAGAAATCGACCGACGGGTTTTTGAATTATATGGATTGACTGAAGAAGAAATTCAATTAGTTGAAAATGTTTAACTTATTAAAAAAAGACTATGCTTAAAATACCAGCTTTAGATCTAAGTCAAGTTAAAAAGAGCAAAAATTTTAATATTGATGATTATGCCGACCAATGGTCTACAATTACTGTGCAGGGCGACGAACCTTGGCTGATTTTAACGCCTCTTCAAAAGCGCCTCAAAGAAAAAATAGAAGCCTGCGGCATACCTTTAAAAGAATGGGATATTTCTATTAATTATGGGATAAAAACAGGTTTTAACGAAGCCTTTATCATCAATCAAGCCAAGCGGGATGAATTGCTAGCTGCTGACCCCAAGTCTGCCGACATGATCAAACCTATTTTAAGAGGCCGTGACATCAGAAAGTACGAAGCTAAATGGGCTAATTTATATATTATCATGACCCATAACGGCTATAAGAATCAAAAGGAGGAAAAAATACCAGCTATTGATATAAACGATTATCCGATTGTTAAACAACATCTTGATAAGTATTTGCCTCAGCTCAAAAAGCGCTTGGATAAGGGTAAGACCCCTTACAATTTAAGACATTGTGCATATTATAAAGACTTTGAAAAAGAGAAAATAATTTATTCTGAAATTGTCCAAGATCCTCAGTTTTATTTAGACAGTGATAAACATTTTCCTGAAGCTACCGCTTTTTTTATGGTCGGAGAATCAATTAAGTTTTTATTAGCTGTTTTAAATTCAAAATCTTCTCATTATTTCTTTAAAAAATTTTATGCTGGTGGAGGATTAGGAGAAAGGGGAGTAAGATATAAAAAAGCATTTTTAGAAACTCTTCCCATTCCTCAACTTTCCCGATTAGAACAAAAACCATTTGAAAATCTGGTTGATAAAATATTGAAAGCTAAAGTTTCTGGAAAAGACAGTATAATTTACGAAGAAGAAATCGACCGACGGGTTTTTGAATTATATGGATTGACTGAAGAAGAAATTCAATTAGTTGAAAATGTTTAACTTATTAAAAAAATACTATGCTTAAAATACCAGCTTTAGATCTAAGTCAAGTTAAAAAGAGCAAAAATTTTAATATTGATGATTATGCCGACCAATGGTCTACAATTACTGTGCAGGGCGACGACCCTTGGCTGATTTTAACGCCTCTTCAAAAGCGCCTCAAAGAAAAAATAGAGACGCGCGGCATACCTTTAAAAGAATGGGATATTTCTATTTATAGAGGTGTTCTTACAGGTTTTAACGAAGCTTTTATCATTAATCAAGCCAAGCGGGATGAATTGCTAGCCGCTGACCCCAAGTCTGCCGACATTATCAAACCTATTTTAAGAGGCCGTGACATCAGAAAGTACGAAGCTAAATGGGCTAATTTATATATTATCATGACCCATAACGGCTATAAGAATCAAAAGGAGGAAAAAATACCAGCTATTGATATAAACGATTATCCGATTGTTAAAGAACATCTTGATAAGTATTTGCCTCAGCTCAAAAAGCGCTTGGATAAGGGTAAGACCCCTTACAATTTAAGACATTGTGCATATTATAAAAACTTTGAAAAAGAGAAAATAGCTTGGGCAGAGATAACTCTTAAAAATAATTTTGTATGGGATAACACCGATATATTATATAATCAAACTTGTTATTTTATACCCAATGGCAGTAAATATTTATTGGCTGTTTTAAACTCAAAAGTTATTTATTTTTATATGAGTTTAACAGCTGCAACTTTAGGAACAGGCGCTTTAAGATGGATAAAACAATATGTGGAAAACATTCCCATTCCCCAACTTTCCCGATTAGAACAAAAACCATTTGAAAATCTGGTTGATAAAATATTGAAAACTAAAGTTTCTGGAAAAGACAGTATAATTTACGAAGAAGAAATCGACCGACGGGTTTTTGAATTATATGGATTGACTGAAGAAGAAATTCAATTAGTTGAAAATGTTTAACTTATTAAAAAAAGACTATGCTTAAAATACCAGCTTTAGATCTAAGTCAAGTTAAAAAGAGCAAAAATTTTAATATTGATGATTATGCCGACCAATGGTCTACAATTACTGTGCAGGGCGACGACCCTTGGCTGATTTTAACGCCTCTTCAAAAGCGCCTCAAAGAAAAAATAGAGACGCGCGGCATACCTTTAAAAGAATGGGATATTTCTATTTATAGAGGTGTTCTTACAGGTTTTAACGAAGCTTTTATCATTAATCAAGCCAAGCGGGATGAATTGCTAGCTGCTGACCCCAAGTCTGCCGACATGATCAAACCTATTTTAAGAGGCCGTGACATCAGAAAGTACGAAGCTAAATGGGCTAATTTATATATTATCATGACCCATAACGGCTATAAGAATCAAAAGGAGGAAAAAATACCAGCTATTGATATAAACGATTATCCGATTGTTAAACAACATCTTGATAAGTATTTGCCTCAGCTCAAAAAGCGCTTGGATAAGGGTAAGACCCCTTACAATTTAAGACATTGTGCATATTATAAAGACTTTGAAAAAGAGAAAATAATTTATCCCGAAACTACTCAAGGAGCTAATTTTTGGTATGATGCAACAGATAAGTTTTTAGTTGAGAAAACAAGTTTCATTATGACAGGAAATAACTTGAAATATTTGTTATCGATTATGTCATCTTCAACTTTGACCTTTTATTATAAAAAATGTTCCAGTGGTACTGTGCTTGGTAAAAAAGGGTATCAATATAACAAGCATGCTGTGGAAAACATTCCCATTCCTCAACTTTCCCGATTAGAACAAAAACCATTTGAAAATTTGGTTGATAAAATATTGAAAACTAAAGTTTCTGGAAAAGACAGTATAATTTACGAAGAAGAAATCGACCGACGGGTTTTTGAATTATATGGATTGACTGAAGAAGAAATTCAATTAGTTGAAAATGTTTAACTTATTAAAAAAAGACTTGGTATTGTTGTAGAACATATGATTTAAGAAAATATTTTTGATATTGAGATATTTAGAGTTAAATTTGTTCATTTTTTGACTCAAATAAGACAAAATGATGATAAGAAATAACCCTAAAATGCCCCAAATATGATGGGAAAGATATAAGAAAAAAAGGTATAGAAAGTAATAATTGTCGTTTGCGTCATCGAATTAGCCGATTAGTTCGTAGAACATGTTTTTTTTCTAAAAAGAAGTCTAATCATCGTAAAGCCAGATGTTAGCTTTCTTTTATATTAATAACGGCTATGTGTAAAATTTGCCATTATATTTTATACAACACCACCTCTAAATCATATAGAACCTTAATTTGTCAGCCATTTGAGTTACAAATAATTTAGAATCTTTACATTTACAAATCATTAATCTTATAAATATATTAAATTACAGTAATTCGTTTTTTTAATATATTAATAACCTCTATAGTTTAACTGATTTATTTTCAGTGTTTTAATTTTTTTTACTTCTTAATTATACGATAATGCAAATAGCACAAAAAGGTGATAAAAAATTGATTAACGCTTGGGCTTTTTATGATTGGGCCAATTCAGTTTATTCGCTTGTTATAGGAACTGCCATTTTCCCAATCTATTATAGCAGTATTACAGGGGGAGATAATTCTATGGTTTATTTTTTAGGTACTCAATGGGAAAACACAGGCTTATATGCCTATGCTTTATCATTTTCATTTTTAATAGTTGTTTTTTTATCACCAATTTTATCGGGTATTGCTGATTATACAGGAAATAAAAAAAGGTTCATGCAGTTTTTTTGCACCTTGGGTTCATTCTCTGTTATGGCTTTATTTTTTTTTAAAGGAGAATCTACCCTTTGGATAGGTATTGTTTTCACTATTTTGGCAAGTATAGGATTTTGGGGAAGTTTGGTTTTTTATAATGCTTATTTAACTGAAGTAGCTTATCGCAAAGATCATGATAGAGTCAGTGCCAAAGGTTTTATGTTGGGCTATATAGGATCAATTATTTTACTGGTTATCAATTTGATCATCCAATTAAAACAAGAATGGTTTGGAATTATAGATACTACCTTACCTGCCCGAATCTCATTTTTAATGGTTGGGCTTTGGTGGATAGGTTTTGCCCAATATACTTTTAACTATTTGCCTAACACTATTTCAGAAAAAAAAATAAAAAAGAATGTTATTTCAAAAGGATTTAAAGAACTGTTAATAGTTTTGAGAGAACTTAAAAATCAAAAGACTTTAAAACTATTTTTAAGTTCTTTTTTTTTATATAGCATTGGTGTTCAAACAATTATATTAATAGCAAGTCTTTTTGGAAGCGTAGAATTAAAATTAACAACCGAAAAACTTATCATTACTATTTTATTGATTCAATTTATTGCTATTTTGGGATCTTATTTATTTTCAAGACTTTCTGAAAAAATTGGAAATATAAAAACATTAAAAATTATTATTTTGGGCTGGGGATTAATTACTATAAGTGCTTATATGTTAGAAGCAAAAAGTGTTTATATAGATTACCAGTTTTATGCTTTAGGTGGTTTTTTAGGTATGATTTTAGGAGCTATTCAATCCTTATCAAGGTCTACCTATTCTAAATTAATACCTGATGATACTAAAGATAATACAACTTATTTCAGTTTTTATGATATCACCGAAAAGGTAGCTATTGTTTTAGGAACATTTATTTCAGGATTGGTTATAGAGTTGACAGGCTCTATGCGGATTTCTATTTTACTGCTAGCTATATTTTTCTTTGCGGGATTTTTTATTTTAAATCTTATCAAAAAAACAAAATATGTTTATTAAATTATTAGAAATAAGATATTTATAATCCTTATAAAAATAACTATAGATTAAAAAAGTCCTGAGCAAAAACTCAGGACTTTTTTAATTATTTTATAGTAACGTTATTTTCAATAAGCTAAACAAAAATCTTTTTTCAAGTGAGGTGACTATAAAGCGTATTCATTCAGATGATTTTTAGTTAGCTCCGACAAAACCTAAAAATGCTTGTTCTGTATCTGAAGTTCCCACAGCCGAAGGTACTGCATAGGGCGAACTGCTAAGTTCTTCTAAACTACCATCAGCATTAATTCGAAACATATTAATAGTATGGGTTACTAAAGCACCAGAAACATAAAAGTATTGACCATTTTCTGTCCTATACATGTCTTTAGTATCGGGTACAGTCGCGCTTAAAGAATAGGTTATTCTATCACTAAGAGAACCGTCACTAGCTACATTAAAATAGGAAACAAGATTTCCTGCAAAGCTAGCTACATAAAGTCTTTGATCATTTGGGGTTAAAAGGGTCCAACAAGCTTCATTGCCCGGGGTACCTATTCCTGCACTACTTGCTAAATTTATATCAGTATCCGTAATATTTAAGACAGTAACACTTCTATTATCGGTAATAACATTAAAGTTAGAAATAAAAAGTCGGTTACTTTGAGAATTCCAGCTAAAACCTATACTACCTGAAATACCTGTTTCTTGAAAAAAACCACTTCCAATAGGTGTTAATAGAGGATTAGTACTTCCAGAAAAACTATACACATAAGTACGACTATCACCTTGTAAAAGTGTATCTGGAGCTGGAACTAAATGAGCTATTCCCCAGGTGGTTACAGCAACACGTTGTCCATCTGGACTAAAATCCACTTGGGAAGGTCCACCATAGTTTGCAGAATTATAAGTTGCTACAATTCTTGAAAAAGTCAATACACCTGTGTTTTTATTAAAGGTATAGGCAGCTATATTTCTATTATCAGAATCTTGTGGTACTCCTCCTCCAACTATAGGGTTACTATGCTGATTAGCAACTAATACCCAAGTTGTTGAACCATCATCATAATAACTTATACTAACTGGACGTTCACCTTCAGAACTAATATTATCTATATCCTCTGTGGAAGTATTTTGATCTATTCTTGTTAAGGTTGCACCGTCATCACCAATAGAAAACACAGAAACCGTACCTAAACCTCCAAAATCAGTATGTTCTCCTGCATTTACAACTAATAACCAGTTATCTATTCTGCGTAAAGACCATTGTCCATCAAAATCACCATCATCGGCATCTCCGGTTCCACCTGTAGAAACAGGCGAATTTGAAGCTTCTTCTAAGGTACCATCAGAAAAACGTTTTAAAATTATAATCCCATTTTCTGTTGGAGCATTATTGCTTAAGTATAAATATTCTGATACGTTCCCTTGTTCTTCTGTAATAGTAAAACTCATTTGAAGAGTACCACCATTACCATCATCAGTTTGAATACGAATAGAGTAGGAAGACTGGTTTTCAAAATTTAAAGCAGTACTTGTATTCAAATTTAAACCATCAATTGTAAAGTTTGAATTGTCAGTACTTCCTTCTCCGCTTACTAAAGAATAAATATGCGTATCATCAGTATTAAAATCGGCTGTCGAAAGACTCCCTACGGTTGTCCCTACAGGCTGATTATTTAAAACAGTAGTGCTGCTTAAAATAATAGCTCTTGGAATGATATTTCCGATAGGGTCATCAGTATCTTCGCATCCTACTGTGAGGATTGCTAAAAAAAATAAAGTATATAAAATTAAGCCTTGTTTTATTATCATAACTTTGTGGTTAAAATATAATTATAAAAATATTAAAGTAAAATATAACAGAAATAATAATTGGTAACTAATAATAATTAAACAAAATAATGCTTTCAAGTTTTGAAATATAGCAATGCTATTTTATTTTGTGAAACGTTTTGTTTCAATATAAATGAATTAGAACCCTAAAAAAACTCTTTTTCAGGTGATATATAGCAATGCTATTTTATTTCGGGAAATGGATGTTTTCAAAATCAATGAATTAAAACCTCCAAGAATCCCATTTTCAACTGATATGACTATAAGTGTAAAAAAATTAATTTTAATTTTTGAGCTATAGTTTTAGTTTTTGAGATGACTGGAGATGACTGAACAACAGAAAAAAAGAAAATAGTACCAAAACCTAGACATAAAGTAAAATGAAATAAAAAGAGTCCGTAATCTTGGAAGATGCCAGCAAAATATAAGCCTGAAAAAAAATATAATGAAAGAAAACCCTCTAAATAAGTTATTCTTCCAATTTTTGAAACCACATACTTATTTGTTTTCCATGGACATTTTTCACTTGTAATATTGAATTTAGGCGTGCGAATAAAAGGTGTTTTTCTACCTATATAGCCTTCAATAACAGCAATTCCATTTTGTAACGATAAACCCATAGAAAAGGCTAAAAACATAAAAAACTGACTTGAAAATTGAAATATTCGTTTCATAGAAGAAATCTTTTTATTCGTTTTATTAGCATACCAGTAGTAGAAAAATAGAATAATAAAACTAAAAAAAGCGCCTGTTATAATGTTAAAGTATGTTTCTAAGTTCGCAAAATAGTACTTAATAAAAAGCAACGGAATACTTAATAAAGCGCAAGTTAAGATACTTAAGAATACAGTACTGCCCATTAAATGAAAAACAGCATGAATTTTTTGAGATAAAGATATGGGTAAGCCTATAATATTTTTGAAATGTTTACGTACTGTTTCAGCAGCACCTTTATTCCAGCGATATTGTTGGTTTTTAATAGCTGAAATGGAAACTGGTAATTCAGCTGGAGATTCTATATTTTCTAAATATTTCATTTTCCATCCTTTGAACTGACATCTATAGCTTAAGTCTAAGTCTTCAGTCAAAGTATCATCTGACCATCCACCTCCTTCAGAGATACATGCTTTACGCCATATACCTGCCGTACCATTAAAATTAATAAAATAATTAGAAGTGTTACGCGATACTTGCTCTATAGAAAAATGAGCATTTAAACCAAATGCCTGTAACATTGTAAAAAGAGAATAATTCTTATTTAAGTAGCTCCAACGGGTTTGAACCATACCCATATCATCTTCATTAAAATAAGGAATAACCTGAGTTAAAAAATCTTTATTAGGCAAAAAATCAGCATCAAAAATAGCTACTAAATCTCCTTTTGCTAGCTTCAAACCATAATCTAAAGCCCCTGCTTTAAAACCTTTTCTATCTTTGCGCTGGATATGGTTGATATCAAAACCTCTTTCTTTATAAAAATTAACCCTTTTTCTTATAAGAGATTGGGTTTCATCACTTGAATCGTCTAAAACTTGAATTTCCAATTTTTCTTTAGGATAATTCATTTCTATTATATTGTCTATTAAACGCTCTACGACATAAAGTTCATTATAAATTGGAAGCTGAATAGTGACCAGAGGTAAATCCTTTAAATAAAGTATTTTTTCAACTTTCTTATTAGAACGCTTTTCTTTTTTATATATTATCAATAAATGAAGTTGGATAAGGCTATATAAACAGATAAAAAGAATAGCTAATGTATAGAGAATTAAAATTGAAATAGCAATTAAAAACATTGATTATAAATTAATTAAATAAATACAAAGGACATCTAAAAATTAATATCTTTAAGGCTTAGTATTGATAATATTTCTTTTGATAAAAACAGTTTCATTAATAGTAAAAATGAAATAATAGATAAAAAAGGCAATTGTAAAAATTTGTTTATCAATACCTATATAAAAATAGTAAACAAAAAGAATCCCTCCAGATATTAATAAACGTCCTAAAGAAACGGCCATAGAGGTTGTTGTAAAAACAATATTATCCTTTTTTTTAGCTTTCAATAAAATAGGTACACTTAAAAGCGTTAAAGTTATATTATAAAAGAGCGCTAACCAAACATAATAATAAACCTTATTTTCTGAAAGATAATGCAATATACCTGTCAATATTGTAAAAGATAGAATTAGAGGTAGTAAACTTTTTAAATGCTTATTTATCAAAATTTTATAATTTATTAAATAGTGTAAAATTAAATACGCGTGCCAAAGTAACCAGATTAAAATTAAAGAGTTTAACTTATTATTCTTAATGTTATAATAATTATAAAATTTAGGTAGTATTGTAAAAATTTGCCATCATATTTTATACATCACCATTATTAAATATAAAAGAAAGCTAACATCTGGCTTTATGATGATTAGACTTCTTTTTAGAAGAACAACTAAACTAGAGCATAAATGCTCCATTGTTTTCCTATTTTGCTTGTTCATTTTATCTATTCCATTTTTTCTTATATCTTTCCCGTCGCATTTGAAGAATTTTAGGGTTATTTTGTCTTATTTAAGTAAACTAAATAAAAAAATATAGCTCTAAATGTCTCAATATCAAAACTATTTTCTTAAATCATGTTTTCTACAACACCACCCATTTTAGTACCTCTTAATTCTTTATTTTTATTATAGTTGATCCATTTGAAAAAAGGATTTTTAGGAGATTTAACTCAAATGAATAAAAGATCTTATTTAAATTACTGGTTATTTAATGTGTTAAATTTTTGAATTATTAGATTGATAATCAATAATTTTAATATTATAGATTAGTAAGTTTTTCTGAAATTATAATCCATAGTTATTGATAAGTACTCATATCTGGACAGGTACAAATCAAATTTCTATCGCCAAAAGCATTATCTATCCGTCTGATGCTGGGCCAAAATTTAGCATCACGTAAATAAGGTAAAGGATAGGCAGCTTCTTCTCTTGTATAACTATGTTCCCAATTTGTTTTTAAGAGCATTTGGGCAGTATGCGGTGCATTTTTTATAGGGTTATCTTGTAGAGAATATTTTTGGGTTTTTATACAATTTATTTCTTTTTTTATATGAATTAGAGCTTCGAAAAAACGATCTAATTCGGCTTGAGTTTCACTTTCTGTTGGTTCTATCATGAGTGTATTAGGTACTGGAAAAGAAACTGTTGGTGCGTGAAAACCATAATCAATAAGTCGCTTGGCAATGTCTTCAGCTGTGATATTTTGATCTTTAAACAAACGACAATCTATGATAAATTCATGACCCACTCGATGATATTCATTTTGATAGAGTATAGAATATTCTTTTTCAAGTCTATTTTTTAGATAATTGGCATTTATAATAGCTTTTTGGCTAGCTTTTTTTAAACCATCTGATCCCATTAAAGCAATATAAGCATAAGAAATTGGCAAAATACTAGCGCTGCCATAAGGGCTTGCCGCAATTGGTTGGATAGCTTCTTTTTGGCTACTTTTATAAGGCTGGTTAGGTAAAAAAGATTCCAAATCTTCGCATACGGCTATAGGCCCCATACCCGGGCCTCCACCCCCATGAGGAATACAAAATGTTTTATGTAAATTTAAGTGACAAATATCTGCACCAATAAGTGCTGGCTGAGTTAAACCAATTTGGGCATTCATGTTGGCACCATCTAAATAAATTCGGGCGCCGGTATCTTTAACAATTTTGCAAACTTCTCGAATGTTTGGTTCAAAAATACCATGTGTTGAAGGGTAAGTAAGCATCAAGGCAGCTAAGTTATTTTTGTATTGAGAACAGCATCTTTTTAAATCTTTTTGATCGATATTGCCTCGTTCATCACATTTAACTACTATAACTTTAAAACCAGCCATTATTGCGCTAGCAGGATTTGTGCCATGGGCTGAAGAAGGAATTAAGACAATATTTCTATAATCTTCACCTCGACTTTTATGATAAGCCCGAATGACCATTAAACCAGCATATTCGCCTTGAGCACCTGAATTGGGTTGGAAAGAAACGGCCTTAAAGCCTGTAATTTCGGATAACCATTTTTCTAAATTATTGATAATAATCTGATAACCTTCAGCTTGAGAAATTGGAATAAAAGGATGCAGTTTAGAAATCTTTTCCCAACTTAATGGTAACATTTCTGTAGTTGCATTGAGTTTCATAGTACAAGAACCTAAAGGTATCATACTGTTAGTCAGAGAAATATCCTTGTTTTCTAAGCGTTTTAAATACCTTAAAAGTTCATGTTCACTTTGATAGAATTTAAAAACATTTTGAGTCAAAAAATTACTTTTTCGTAGATTTTTTGTGTTTATAGAAAAATCTGTTGAAAAGTCATTTTTAAAAATAAGTTTGGAAAAATTTAATTTATTGAGGCTATTTTTAAAACATTCAAAAATAACGATTAAATCATCCGTAGTAGTGGTTTCATTTAAACTAATTCCAATTTTAGTATCTTCAAAATATCTAAAATTAATTTTTTGTTTTAGAGCTTCTTCTTTAATTTTTTTTAAGATTTCTGTTTCAACTTTAAATATTAAAGTATCAAAAAATGAAGTATGTACAGGTGATAGTCCTAAATTTTTTAAATTATTAAAAAGTTTTATCGTTTTTAAATGAATAGATTTTGCTATTTTGGTTAAACCTTCTGCACCATGATAAATGGCATAAGCTGCTGAAATATTAGCCAATAAAACTTGAGCAGTACAGATATTGGAAGTTGCTTTTTCTCTTCTGATATGTTGTTCCCGTGTTTGTAGAGCCATCCTATAGGCTAAATGACCATCGGCATCTTTGGAAACGCCTATAATTCGACCTGGTATCAAGCGTTTATAAGCCTCATGTGTAGCTATAAAAGCTGCATGAGGACCGCCATAACCCATAGGGACACCAAAACGTTGACTGCTTCCAATAACAACATCAGCACCCATTTCCCCCGGTGGTTTTAATAAGGTTAAAGCCAATAAATCAGTGCTAAAAGCTAGTTTAATATTTAGGTTTTTGGCATTCTCAATTATTTTATCTAAATCAGGAATTAAGCCTTCCGTATCGGGATAAGCAATTAGTAACCCGAATATAGGGTGATCAGAAGAATTAGCAGATAAGGATAAAATCTGAGTATTTATTTTTTGAAGTTTTTCTACAACTATACGAATACCAATTGGTTCAGATCTACTTTTTAATACCGAAAGAATTTGAGGATGTATATTTTTATCTACTAAAAAAGTATTTACCTTGTTGTTGTGTCGTTTTTGAAAAGTGTATAATAAAGTCATAGCTTCTGCTGCTGCACTTGCTTCATCTAATAAAGAAGCATTGCTCAAAGGCATTGCTGTGAGTTCTGAAATCATAGTTTGAAAGTTGAGTAGCATTTCTAAACGACCTTGTGAAATTTCAGCTTGATATGGTGTATAAGCTGTATACCAACCCGGATTTTCCAATATATTACGCTGAATAACAGGAGGTGTAAAACAGTCATGATAGCCCATGCCAATGTAAGTTTTATAGATTTCATTTTTTTGACTTAGCTCTTTAAATTTTTTTAGAAAATCTTGTTCGGATATAGCATCTGGTAGATTTAAATCTTTTTTTAGACGAATATCTTGAGGAATAACTTTTTCTATTAAACCCTCTATACTACTTATATTTAAGGTTTTAAAAATTTTAAATAAACTATTTTTATCTATACTAACCAGATGTTTTTTGTAAAAATCCATTTTTTTCTTTGAAATTATTAAAATTTTAATTTTATAGCACGTATTATAAATTGATATTCTAAGTACAAATTTCTATTTTTTTAATTACATTTCAATTTATTTTTTATAATTTAATAACAATATAAATAGATCAGGAAAATGAAAAGATTATTTTTTACTCTATCAGTTTTATTTATTACTTTAGGTCTTGTTAATAATAGCCTATTAGCTCAAACTAAAGCAGAACGTAAAGCAGCATTAAAAACGCTAAAGCAAAAAGCGACTAAAGATGCTCGTAAAGAGGCAAAAAGATACCGTAAGCAAGGTTATGTCAGCTTGCCCGGACAATTGCCTATGGAAAAACAATTAGAACAATCTTATATTTTTGCTTTCTCATTAGATGAAAAAGGCCAAAAAAAGTATTATTTAGCCAGCCAAGAAGCAAAAGGTGAAACTTTTGCTGCATCAGAACAGCAAGCACGTCAACTTTGTTTGAATAATATTGCTTCTGAAATAGGCAGTAATATATTGGGAAAGATTAAATCTAATGTAGCTAATGCTGAAAGTGTTAAAGATGCGGCCTCTGTAACCGAAGTTATTAGTGGTTATCAAAATACAGTTGCTGCCAAACTGGGACGAACTAACCCTGTTGTTATTTTTAAAAAAGTAGATAAAAAATCAGGGTTGACCCATGTTCTCATGACTATGGCTTACGATGTTCTTGCTGCGGAGCGTATTATAAAAAAAGACTTAAGAAAAGAACTTAAAGATCAAACAGGCTTAATTCAAGATGAAATAGATGACTTATTTGAAAACTAAGTATGTCTTTTTTAGTATATTAGCAAGTTTTTAAAAAAAATGGCCTTCAAGATGTTTTTAACATTTTGAAGGCGTTTTATTTCCCATCAGGCAAAAATTTTAAAGTAAGCCGTTGAAAAACAAGTTTAACTTTCAAAGTATTCTATAAGTGCTTCTCTTAAAGTTGAAAATATATAGATTAATAATTTTTTATCAGCCTCTAAAAGCGTAATTCTAAACCCTAATAAATCGGAACAAAAAGAAGATATAGGTACAACACATATACCTTTGGCTGCCAATAAATAATAAACAAAACGGCCGTCTAAATTAGGTTTTTCTTTCTCTATCCAGCTATTTAAAAGATCTTGGGTTTCTTGATTGCGTATTTTTAAAATTTGCTTATCGTTTAAAGTATTATCTTTAAAAATAATCGTATTGTAAAAAGCACCTTGTGTTTTATTAAACTTAATTTGGGGTATATCTTTTAAAAAATCAGCTATAACATCACTAGAATGACCTATTTTAGTGTTTAAATCTTTACGATAGGCTTGGTAATAAGGATGACCCAAAATTTTAGGAATTGCTAACTGAGGTAGATGGGTAGAACAAACTTCGATCATTTTAGCATTATCGAGGGTATTGCAAAGATCATTAAAATTTGAATCTTTAGAACGGTTGTAATACTCCATCCAACCGCATCGGGCTCCTGGCCAAGGCAGTTCTTTAGAAATACCTTTTAAAGCAATACCTGGTAGGTCTTCAATAATTTCAGCTAAAGCATATGTTTTTTGTCCGTTATAAGTGATATTGATATAAATTTCGTCGCTTATTAAAAATAGATTAAAAGTTTTAGCAATTTTGACAATTTCTCTAAGTATTTCCAAAGGATATATCATTCCTGTTGGATTGTCAGGGTTGATAATTAATATACCTACAATATTGGGATTATATTTTATCTTTGAATATAAATCATGTAAATCAGGATACCAAAAATTATCAGGGTCTAACTTATAGGTTAGAGGAGAGGCATTGGCATGAGCTGCTTCGGCCGAAGAATGGGTTGAGTAGGCCGGTGAGGGGCCTATAATTCGTGAAGTTGGCACAATAAATTGGTATAACTTAGAGATAGCATCTCCGAGTCCATTGAAAAATAAAATATCATTAATTGTTATTTGTACTTTTCCCAAAGCATTGGTACGGTTAGCCAAAAATTGACGGGTTAGTAAATTACCTTTAGAATGTGTATAGCCATATGTTGTATCTTCTTTTAATAAATCGATGACTATTTTTTTTATCCATTGAGGAACCAAGTGATTTTTTTGAATAGGATCGCCTATATTTTCCCAATAAATTTTATAACCCAGTTGTTCCAGCTGCTCTGCTTTTTTTACAATACCTCGTATTTCATAACTCAATACTTTTGCTCCAGATCTTAGCAAATCTTGTCTCATTATCTTAAAGAACTTAGCTTATTATTGTAACTTATAAATTAAAAAATACAAACTTAGACAATAATTAAGTATTAGGAAAAGTATAAGATTAAAAATCTGAAATAATATGATAACCAGCAAATTATAAAAATATTGAGAACTGATATATAAAAAAAGATAGGAAAACTATTTTTTATTTATTATTAATACATTCACAATCAAGTATTTATATTTTTTATGTTTATATATTTAATTTATTGATTTTCAGAATCTTAATGTTTATAAAAATTTTAAATTTTCTAAACGTTTAAGCTGATAACCAACTGATCTTATATAAGACTCAACAAATAAATAAATTTTTTAAATATTTGATTATTAAATATTTATGTATAATACCTAACATAAATAATTAATTTTAAAAAAATGTAAACATCAAATTAACGATGTTACCAATTTCTTTACAATTAAGTGAATAAAAAGCAGATTTTCCATTTCTTTGTACGCACACAATTTGTTTATCTTTAAGAATTCTAAGATGATGAGAAGCAGTAGCTTGTTCTATTTTTAAATATTTATAAATCTGAGTTACTGAAAGCTGATCTTCCTCAGATAATAAATGAATTATGCCTATGCGAATAGGATGGGCTATGACTTTTAATATTTCAGAAGTATTTTCAAATAAATTAATGTTAAATGTTTTCATTTCATTTTTTATTAATACTATTTAGATTTATTATCTAAACTTAAATAGCCTAAACCTCTTATAAGGAAATCAAGTAAAAATAATATCTATCCAAAGCTATGTAAAGAATATAAAAAATCAATTCTATATGATTTAAAAAGTAAACCCAAATTCAAAATTTTTACTATTAATAATCTGCCTAATAAAACAGTCAAACATTTGTTTGTTTTTATGAGATTACTCTTAATGATCATATTAGAATCAAAAAATCAAGTTTTACCAAATTAGAACAGTAGTTTTATTTTTGTAAACTTATCAACTACCTGTCATCTTATTAGTTTAACTAAGAGTCATAACTTTTTATTATTGTAATATGACTTTATAAATTTTTTTTTAATACAATTTAACTATTCCATTCTAATATTAGACCATTTTATGCTAGAGTTTAAAAAAAATATTAAACTAAATATGTTGTTATTTGGCATATTAAGTATATTTAGGGTATCTGGACAATATCTGCCTCATCCTGATAGTGTAGAAACTTTATTAGACCATCCGAGTATACAAGTTCAAGTAACATTAGGTATAAACGACTTATATAACTTTAAATTTAAAAAGGCAAATAGTTTATTTGGTTGGTTTAGAAACCAATATCCTAAACATGCTCTTCCTTACTTTTTATTTGGTATGTCTAAATGGTGGCAAATTATGTCAGATGAAAAGAATAAAACCTATCGCAAATCTCTCTTTGCCTATATGGATACTGCTATTTATTATGCCAAAAAATCATATAAAAATGAACCTTTGGTGAAAGCAGAATCCAGTTTTTTTTTATCCCTTTCTTATGGTATAAAAGCTTCTGTATTAGGTGAAAATGGAGACTGGAAAAGAGCTGTTTTTAATAGTAAACAAGCCCTCAAATACTTAGATATTGCTAAAGAATATAAAGACTTAACACCTGAATTATTACTTGGAGAAGCTATTTATAATTATTATTCTGTCTGGCTTCCAGAAAATTATCCTATTTTAAAACCCGTTTTTTGGTTTTTTAGAGATGGTAATCAAAAAAAAGGATTACAATTATTTGAACAAGCTATACAAAAATCTTTTTATACCCGTATAGAAGCTGTTTTTTTACTTTTAAGGATCTATTTACAAGACCAAAAAAATTATAAAAAAGCAAGAGAACTATCTCAATATCTGCATAAAACTTTCCCAGATAATGCCCATTTCCATTATTATTATGCTCGAAGTCTATATGCTTTGGGTATGATGAAAGAATTAAAAAAAATATCTCTTGAGATCATTAAAAAAGTAGAAAATAAAGAGATCGGTTATAACAACTATGCTAATCGTTATGCTAGTTTTTTCCTTGGTTATTATTACTATGCTTACAATAAAAAAGACAGCATGCAGTATTATTTTAGAAAAACTATTCGTTTAAGTGAAGATATGAAGTATTATAAATCAGGATACTATTTATTTTCTCTAGAAAAATTAGGACAATTTGCTGCTAGCCAAAACAAAAAAAATTTAGCCTTAAGCTATTATAAAAAAATTATTAAATATTCTAATAAAAAGAAAAAAATTTATAAAAGAACTAAAGAATCTATACAAAAATTAAAAAAAAGGTAACATAAAGAATGATAAAGTAGGAATAATTTAGTTTAGATAAGCTATGAAAAGATGGCTGATTTTTAGGAATTGTTAGAGCGTGTTTAGTTTGTATTCTTCTTATGTAAAAAATTGATAATAAGATATTTAACATACTTTTTTAATTTCTTTTTTTATACAGTGAAATTTAGTAAATAACTAATACTATCATTACACAATTGGTTTTACTTGAATAATAAAAAAAATAATTAACTGATTTTCAATTTAAAATTAGAAAAAAACAAGAGTTTTTATATCTATATTTTTAAATCATTAATGGTATTACTTTACAATAAGCCAAAAGATACTTGTTCTATTTATAAATCTGATGATATTGTAGAAGGCAATATCAATTTTGAAAATGAATAGAGTAGACTGCATTTCATGACAAAGATTCATTTTCAAATTCTCTTAAAATACTATGTAATAGTGACCAGCCTTCGTAAATAAAACCTGTATATAACTGGATTAAGTTAGCACCTAATGATATTTTTTCTATCGCTTGGGATTTGTTCATAATGCCTCCAACACCTATAATCGGAAGTTTTCCTTTCATTTTTTGATTAATATAAGCGATACTTGCATTCGATTTTTTATACAAAGGTAATCCACTTAAACCGCCAGACCCAATCTTTTTCACGATTTCCAAATCACTTTTAACAATAGGACGGCTTGTTGTAGTATTGCAGGTAATGATAGCATCTACACCTGTTGTTTGAACAACTTTTAAAATAGTGTCGATAGCCTTATTGTCGAGATCGGGTGATATTTTTAGAAGTATAGGTTTAGATTTTTTTTGGTTTTGGTTAAAGTTTTGAAGTTTTTCTAAAAGGATTAACAATGTATTACCTTCTTGTAAATCTCTAAGATTAGGTGTATTAGGTGAACTAACATTAACAGTAAAATAATTAATATAATCAAATAATTTTATAAAACATTCTAAATAGTCTTTCCAAGCAAGTTCATTTGGTGTTGTCTTATTTTTACCAATGTTACCGCCTATAATTATATTTTCATTTTTTTTACGAATAGTTTTAAGCCGATTCGAAATTATATCAACACCTAAATTATTAAAACCCATCCTATTGATAACAGCTAAATCTTTAGGCAAACGAAAAAGACGAGGTAATGGATTACCCAATTGGGGTTTAGGAGTTACTGTCCCAATTTCTACAAATCCAAAACCCAAATTAGATAATTGTACTACTGCACTGGCATTTTTATCCAATCCTGCTGCTAATCCTACTTTATTTTTGAAATGAATACCAAATAGTTCTGTGGGCGTCGTCTTAAAAGAATCGGATAGTGTTGGGAGAATTGATATATTTTTTAATAATTTAATAGACAGATCATGAGCAGTTTCAGCCGGTAAACAAAATAATAGTGGACGAATTAAATGTTTATAATAATTCATATCTATTAAATTATTTGATAGTTTTTTAGTTCAATAAAAAATAGAATTTAAAAACATTTTGATATTGAGGCATTTAAAGTTTTTTATCTAATTTAATCAAAACAATTAATCATAGAAATATAGCAATACTATTTTTACTCTGGGAAATAGTCATTTTCAATATGAAGAAGTTAAATCTTCCAAAAATCCTTTTTTCAAGTGAAGTAACTACAATCTATAAAACACAGCAAATATAATCAAGTTAAAACATTGTAAATAAATAGTTTATGTAAGTATTTATTGTTCATTTACAATATTTTAACTTTCTTTAAAATCTAAAACGGGAAAATGCTTTATTAGCTTCAGCCATTCTGTGGGTATCGTCTTTTTTCTTAACAGCTGTACCTTCACCTTTGGATGCAGCTAAAATTTCTAAGGCTAGCCGTTCTTGCATAGTTCTTTCATGACGCCCCCGGGCAAATTTGATTAGCCACTTTATAGATAATGCCATTTTTCTTTCTGGTCTAACTTCTAAAGGCACTTGAAAATTAGCTCCTCCAATGCGTTTAGATTTAACTTCTACCGAAGGCGATATATTATCCAAAGCACGTTTAAAAATATCCAAACTGGTATCCTGTTTCAATTCACTTTCTTCATCTTCTTTAGGAATTTTTTCTTCTACAAGATCCATAGCACTATAAAAAATAGAATAGGCAAGCTGCTTTTTTCCTGACTCCATTAAGCTATTAACAAACTTAGTAACTAAAACTTCCTTGTAACGAGGATCGGGCAATATATAGCGCTTTTTAGGCTTTTTTCTTCTCATAACATCAAAACAAAATTTAAATAGAATAGTAAAAATGAATTTTGAACAACAAATGAAGTCTTTTTAACTATCAAATTTGACTTAAATTTAAACAAATGCAAAGATAATTTATTAATCAATAATAAATTAAGTTATTAGATTGAATTTTTTTATAGTTATATAAAAAATTTGATCTAAACACAATAATTTTTTGATTCATTTTTGATTTAAAAAGAGCTAATTAAATATTATATTTTAAACCTTAAACATAATTAAATATACATATTTTAGACCACTATTTTTTCAGATGTATCTAAAAATCAACTATTTTAATATTTTAATAACTATTGAAATAGTTTGGTAAGCAATTGTGTAATAATATGAAGTCTTATACTTTACAATGTTAAGAGATTTCGTCCGTAAAAATATTATTTATTTTTGAAGCTAATAATTAGATACATTGGCATGTTTTTAGCACCTTTAATTTTATAAATTAAATTAACATAGATACAAGATTTTACTTTTCATTAAATTGGTCGCAAGATCAAAGCAAATTAATATTATAAATTATAATTATGCACACTAAATTTTTATCATTTACTATTTTATTTTTTTTATTAACTTCTGGTAAAATATATGGCCAATCTTATGATGTAATTTTAAATGCTATACAAGCTAAAAAAAAACAAATTCCTAAAGAAGATGAATATGTTTTAAAAGAATGGTTGGTACCGTGTTTGATGTTTTATAAAGAATACAAAAGTGGTATGTACCGTCGTTATAGACGTTCAGAAGTACAGAGACTATTTGCTAAAGCAGTTGCTAAGACAGTAATTATACCAGGTAGAACTAGCCCAAAAGATCCAAAAGCTGACAAACATACCAAAAAATTAAACGAATTTAAAGAAAACTATTTGATTGCCAATAAACCTTATACTTATCACGTCATTATTATAGATTTTATTTCTTTTTATGGCAAAAAGATGGGGATAAGTAATAAGTTTCTTGGAGGTAGAATACCTTATAATGACTATTATAGACGAAACCGGATTCTACCTAATTATTGCGAATATTTAAATCGAATACGAAAAATTTGGGACAAGCTTTCTATGGATGATAAAGAAAAATTAAAGTCTTATGGTATAGATGCTTTTTTAATTGATAGGTTAAAAGAAGAAAATCCAAAATGTATATATCGGGCTGCTGCTGAAGAAAAAAAAGATTGTCAACAAGTGGAACAAGATTTTGCAGTTGCACTTTTAGAAGCAACTCAAGGCAATAATGCACGTCCTCTTGAAGAATATTTCGATGCCAATAACTGTTATAAATTTATAAATCAAAGCTGTCTTGATACGAGAGCTTTCAGTAATGAAATCTCAGATATTCTCTCAAATTATTATAGTGCCTATTTTAATGATAATCAAGCATGTTGCAAAGAAAGAGAACATTATTTAGAAGCAGCATACAGTATATACTTTAAAAACCCAGAAGGTTTTGAAAAGACTATAGCTCAAAAATATAATAAAGGACAGCCTTTCAATATGGCTGGGAAAATGGCAAATCTTCAAAAACTGCTCGAAAAAAGTTGCCCAGATATTGTTACGCATAAACCTTATCAAGATGCTGAAAAAAAAATTGCTAAAGTTAAAAATATCAATGATATTATTTCAAAAGACTTAAAACGTATAAGTGAAGATTTAATCAATATGAATAAAAAAGACTTAATTAAAGCAGGTTTACCTGATGGAATAGCAGAAATTTTAAATTGTTATGAAGAAGAAATTAAACAGGATAATAAAGGTTTTGAAGTAAATTTTAGAATTCAAGACTGTGAAAATTACAGCACCGTTATTCAAGATTATGGCTTAGGTGTTGTAGTTTCTCCACATGCTCAAGTACTTGCAACACTAAGCACAACGCTTTTAAAAGTTTTGAAAGAAAAAGGAAATATAGATTTAAGTCAAATTATTGTAGAAGTCACAGGTTTAGCCGATGCAAGCAAATGTGCCAAATGTCCCAGTGGTCAAGAAATTGCAGTTCGCTATTCTGATTCAAAAAAAGTAAACATTGCTTTAAAACCAATTGTAAACTTTTCTTTTTATAAAAAAGATACAGAAAAACAAAGCGTAATAAATTTTAAAAAAGGCGATATAATCAAGACAAATTTAGATTTAGCAGCTGTTAGAGCGCATCAGGTAGAAACAGAGTTCGAAAAATTAAATTTAGAAACAACTATTAAATATTATGCTCAAGTTTCTTCTAAAGCTAATTATGCTTCAAGTAGAGGTGTTCAAATTAACCTTAAATTACCGGATGCTTATAAAGATATATTAAACAGCTCCGATCTTACAGTAGAAAGTATTGTCAATTATTTGTTGGGGCAAATGAATCAATAGAACTTAAATATTCTAATATTAAGAATTATAATATTTTATCAAATTTCTATAAATTTTACAACATAAATTTCTAATTATCAAACAGAATGAAATTCTATATTAAAAAAACAAATACTTATTAAACTTTAAAAACAAATAATATATTATGGAGAAGATTAAACTTCTTTATTTTTTATTTCAATTTAAATAATATAGTTATGAGATTTATTATCAATATTTTAGTGTGTTTTTTAGTTCTTTTTTCAACTGTTGCATTTACCCAGAACAATCAGACTAAAGGTTATCAAATTGGAGATAAAGTTACTGATTTTAGTCTAAAAAATGTTGATGGGAAAAATGTTTCTATTGCTACTTTGAAAGATAAAGGTGTTATTGTTATTTTTACTTGTAACACCTGCCCCTATTCTAAATTATATGAAGATCGAATTATAGAACTTCACCGTACTTATGCGCCTAAAGGCTATTCAGTTATAGCTATTAATTCTAATGACGCTAAAAATTATCCGGGTGATTCTTTTGATAATATGGTGAAAAGAGCTAAAGAAAAATCGTATGCTTTTCCTTATTTGTACGATGAAAGTCAAAAAGTTGCAACTCAGTTTGGTGCTACTAGAACACCTCATGTTTATTTACTTAATAAAGAATCAGATGGTTTAAAAGTAGCCTATATCGGAGCAATTGATAATAATGCCAAAGGGAATAATATTTCTAAGTTTTATGTCCAAGATGCTATTGATGCTTTATTGGCTGGAAAAGAAATACCTCAAAACTTTACTAAGGCAATCGGCTGTACAATTAAATGGAAAAAAAGTTAATAGAGTTAAGAGCACTTAAATTTAAAAAGTTGGCAGGTATAAAATTGCCAACTTTTTTATACTTACTCCAATTCTTTTAGCAGTTCATTTTTAACTTTTTTAGATAACATTTCAAAAGCCTTCATACCAGCAAGTTCAAAATTTTGACCCGCACCTTTTATAGTTGTAAATTTATTCTTATAAACTTCATGATTAGAGCCTAAATCTATAACTGAAATAGTAGCGTCTATATAACTAAAAAATATACCATAAGAGTTTGGACCCGGTCTAGTATTGGCTTCTATCTTTATATAAAGATCGCTATTGGCTTTATCCGGTGAAAATTCATAGTGTTTATCAGTCAAAATTTGTTTGATACGAGGTTCTAAAAAAGGGATAGTCAAGTTTTTATTTAGATTTTTTTCTTCTGTTTCTACATACACTTTCACTGTGCTTGTACTTAAATAAAACGTATAAGTTGGACTATTTATAGTTTTTATAAAAGGGTGATTTTGAGGTAGTCCAATGAATTTTGGAATATTAACTCTGACACTAATGGCTTTATTAGAAAATTGATTTAATTTCCTTTTCGTATTAAAATAAGCAATACCCTTCAAGTCTGTACTACCTTGGTCAAGAATATTATCTTTTTTATTTTCCAAACTTAAAATAAGTGGTAAGTTCTGAACACCTTGACTATCAACAGATGCTAATATAGATAGATTTTCTTGCCTTGACCAGCCAACTTGAGAATCACTACTAAGTTTGTGGGTTAAAGCCAATTTTTCTAAAAGCCTTGCCTTTAAAACCTCACCGGGCAAGTAAGCAATTTTGTTTTCTTTAATCCAATTCAGACTTAAATAATTATAATTAGCCGCTACAATATCTTGATTTTTTAAATTATTAAGAGTCATATTAACTTTTAAAACATCGTCTTGCCAATCAAAATGCCCATTAATTTGAAAAGGATTATCTGTTTTTTCGGTAATAATATAACCAAATTTTAAAAAGTGATTTTTTAAAGCATTTACTAAATGTTGAGAAAGTGAGGATGTTAAATGAGTATTACTAAACGTGAACTTGTTTAGAAAAATAGTATGTTTGGCAGACGGCTGTTGTAGGTATAGACCATAAACTAAAAAATAACATGCTTGATTGATCGATAATGTTTTATCTTTAAAAAGTTGATTAATTTCTTGGTTCAATTTTAAAGCATGGGTTTCTGTTAAGGTTTTTTCAAGACTCAATTCACTAACTTTTAGAGCCGTTAGAATAGATTGGGCAACTTTAATTTTATTTATATTTTCCCTAATATGATCCAAATCTTGAATTGCCTTAATGTGGTCTTTCTTAGCCTTAGCCATTTGAAAACTTTCAAAATAGGGATCTATATCTGCTAAATTATTAGAGAGAATTTTTTTATAATAATTGATAACTGTTGCTATTTTAGCATAAGCAAAAGCATAATTAATTTTAGCCTTGCTGTCATAAAAAGTTTCAATCTGAATACCTACGATAGTTGCTTGAGCAGCAGCATAACTATTCTGAATAAAACGTTCAGAGCTGCGAGTCTGTCCACCTTTAGTTATATTTTGCAGTTCTAAGGCTGATTCTAATTTTAAATCAACCTTTATAGACTGCAATAAATTAACCTTTGCCAAATCTTTCAGCTGTTCAATAGTTTTAGCTTCTCTATCTTTAGAGCTATTTTCAGACACAAAACCAGTGAGATACAATCGATCTGGATATTTTAATTTTCGTGTTGTATAATCTATCCAATCAGGCTTACTGTTTTTAGCTTGAAAGTCTAAAGTAAAGCCTATAGAAGAAAATAGAATTGTTAGAACTATAATAACTTTTCTGTTCATATTTTTTTAGAAGCTATATAAGGTAATAGTGCTGTTGCAGAAAGTATGATTTAAAAAAGTTTTGATATTGAGACATTTAGAGCTATATTTGTCTATTGATTTAAATAGACTAAAATGACCATAGAAATAACCTTAAAATGCTCCAAATGCGGCGGGAAAGATATAAGAAAAAATGGAATAAACAAATTGAACAAATAAAATTATCGACACAAAACCTGTCAACGCCAGTTTATAGTGCCAGGAACTAAACTATTAAACTTGTCAAAAAGAAATAATTGAAGGAGTTAAACATATGTTTGTCAGACGAGTGGGCATTAGAGATATTGCTGAACTATAAGGTATTAATACTAGAAAAGTTTTAATCTATTCTTGCTAATACAGAGGTCAAAATCAAACCCAAGCAGCGTTTTTGCAAGACCTTAAAAGTTGATGAGCTCTGGTCTATGGTTATGTATAAAGTTTACCATCATATTTTGGATAACATTACTATTATTTTGGTGTATTTTCTTAACTTTATCATGAATTGTATAACACTACTCTATTTTAATTAGAAATTAAAAAAATTAAAGTTAAATATGAAAATTCTTATTATCGACAATTATGATTCTTTTGTTTATAATTTGGTACATATCATTAAAGAACTTGGTTTTGAACCAATAATTAAAAGAAATGATAAAATTGAATTAAACGAAGTTAATTCGTTTGATAAGATTTTACTTTCTCCGGGTCCTGGTATTCCTGAAGAATCTGGGCAAATGATAGATATTATTAGTAAATACATGTATACTAAAAGTATTTTTGGGGTCTGTTTAGGGCACCAAGCCATTGCCGAAGTTTGTGGAGCAGAATTACATAATTTAGATCATGTGTTTCATGGATTAGTAACAACTACGACAATCGTAGAACCCAATTATTTATTTAAAAGTGTTCCTAATACTTTGAAAACTTGTCGTTATCATTCTTGGGTTATTAATAAAAAAACCTTACCCAAGCATCTTATTATTACTTCATTAGGCGAAAATAATGAAATTATGGGTATTCGTCATAAGCATTATGATTTACAAGGTGTTCAGTTTCATCCAGAGTCTTTTCTAACAGAATATGGAATTCAAATCATGGATAATTGGTTACACAATTAATTTTTTTGAAATTAGTTTTTTGAATCGTAATTAAATTTTTATTGACCTTTCATGGTTAACACAACTTGTATAGTTCGAATAATAATTTTTAAGTCTAAAATAATTGAATATTTTTTAATATAATAAAGGTCATATTCTAGTTTAATTTGAGTTCCTTCTTCAGAAGAAGTATAATGGTACATAACTTGTGCCCAGCCTGTTATACCCGGTTTTACCTGATGTCTTAAAGAATAAAATGGAATTTTTTTATTGAGTTTATCAACAAAAAAAGGGCGTTCAGGACGTGGTCCTATTAAGCTCATTTCACCTTTAAGAATATTAATAAATTGGGGTACTTCATCAAGTCTTAATTTTCTTAACAACTTACCTATTTTTGTAATACGAGGATCGTTTTTTTCCGCCCATTGAATACCATTTTTTTCTGCATTTTTTATCATTGTTCTAAATTTTATAACATTAATGGGTTTATTATCTTTTCCAACTCGTTTTTGAGTATAAAATAGATGCCCTTTATTGCCCATAAGATTAAGAAACCATACGCAAGGAATAATTATTAATAAAATTCCACAGCCAAGTAAACCTGCTAACTTATCTAAAATATACTTAAAAACATTATGATAATTAGGATTAGCTTTTAAAACATCATAATTTAAATAGTATTGATCTTCAATATTTTGAAGTGGTATACGTTCATGAAGTTTTTCATAAAGCTCTGTGCAACTAGTGACGACAATTTGTTTCTTTTTCAAACAGGAAAATTGCTTATACATATCACTATTTAAATTATATAATTTACTTTTAGCAATTGCTATTGTATTTATTTTTAACAAACTTGCATACCTTTCTATTTTACTAAAATTCTGTATAACTTTGAGGTTTGAAAAAGTATCTTTATTTGAACAACTTATTTCATTATCCATAATACAAATAACTTTTTTACCGGAAGCTTTTGCATATTTTTTATCTTGTTTATTAATCTCATTTAAAGATTCTACGAAAGTTTTGGAAAAATTGGTAAGTCCAACAATCATGATTCTCTCAGTTAGACGAAAAGTATTTAAAAGTTCATAACAAACTATTCTCCAAATAATTAAACTTACCGTAGATATGAGTATCAAGACTATGTGTACAGAATAGGGCATGTAGGATATTATATTTTCTATAATGATGAATGATGAAAAAGTAGAAATGATACAAATAATGATAAATTTTAAAGTGTAGTTGAGATTTCTAATATTTGTATCAAGGTGAATGGAGAATAAATACGCAAAAAATAACCACAATACTGTTACTACAATATGGTTGAATAATACCAGCCTAATATCTATACTATTGAGGTTATACCAATCTAAGTATTTAGAGGTTTCAAGTATTAATAAAGTTATATTTAAAATAAACTGATCAACTAAAGCTATAATAGTACTCTTTTTCATTTATTTAGTTTAATAACTTATATTATGTATATATTTAAAATATAATAGAAGAGGGTATTAAGGCAATGCTATTATTTTTCAAGCGATAAGACTATACTATCACATAGATATAATTTAAAATAAACGCCTTATTAGTAAAATAACTACAGCAAGAATAAACATTATTATAGAAATACGATTAATATTATGCATTGCTTTTATAGAGATATTTTTATCTTTTAGTTTATTCTTTTTGAAGACATTAACAAAATACTTTAAAAATTCTTTCTCCTCAGAATTTGATTTCTTATTAGCCATAATTTAGTTATAAATAAAAGATAATATATGATTAATAGATTTTTTGAGTTGTTTTCTATTAACAATTAAATCTAAGAACCCATGTTCTAATAAAAATTCTGCACGCTGGAAGCCTTGAGGTAAATCTTTACCTATTGTTTCTCGAATCACTCTGGGACCAGCAAAACCAATAAGTGCTTTTGGTTCAGCTAAATTAAAATCTCCTAACATAGCAAAAGAAGCAGTTACACCACCTGTAGTTGGGTGGGTCATAAGTGAAATGTAAGGAATTTTAGCTTTGCTAAGTAAAGTTAATTTTGCGGCAGTTTTGGCTAATTGCATTAAAGATAAGCCAGCTTCTTGCATTCTTGCTCCTCCAGATTTGGAAATTAATAAAAGAGGATACTTTTTTTCCAAACAATAGTCTATGGCTTTAGATATTTTCTCTCCTACTACTGAACCCATAGATCCACCTATAAATTTAAAATCCATGCATCCAACTACTAAATTTCGATGACTACTTTTTCCAACGGCTATTTGCATAGCATCTTTTAGATTGGTTTTTTTCTGAGCTACTTCAATACGTGTGTTATAAGCTTTGATATCATGAAAATTAAAAGGATCAGCAGATCTAATATTATTAAACAAATATTCATAGTCATTGTCGAAAAGAATTTTAAAATATTTTTCAGATGATATAATTAAATGCTCACCCATGCTATCTACAAAAGCATTTTGTGCCAGTTCATGAATATGAATATACTTCCCATTTGACATTTTATGCCATAAGCCTTCAGGAGTATTTTTCTTCTCTTCCGTTCTGGTATAAATTAATTTGTCAGTTCTGTTAAACCAACTCATATGCTATGGTGTTATTTTGGTAATGATTACAACTTTATATTATATATTCACAACTGTGCCTTCATGAAGACAAAATTAAAGCGATATTTTTAAGACTTAATATCTTTTTTAGATTTTGATAATTCAGGTTTAGGACAATTAAAAGCAGAAAAAATATTTACTTATTTACTTTTATAATTACAAGATAAAATTTTTTATTTATTAATTTTGAAAAAGATATTATAAAATAGTCTTTTAATAAAAAAGTAAAACGACATCATAGTTATGTTTCGTTTTGTAAGTATCTAATTATTTAATAATAAATCATATATTTGGATGAAATATATAGTCTTTTTATATAGTTTTTTTATTTGTCTTTGTGTAAGTCAAGCTCAATATTTATTAAATCCTTCTTTAGAAGGTATCCCTACATTCTTTATGCTCCCCCCAAACTGGACAGAATGCAATGATTTGAGTACGCCAGATACGCAACCTGGTTTTGGTGGTGTCGTGCTTTCAGCTTCTGAAGGACAATCCTATATATCTATGGTTACAAGAGGCAATAATGGATTTCCAAATGATAATAAAGTAGAAGCTTGTGAAGCTGAGTTAATAATACCTTTAAGCTCAGATACAATTTATCTCATGAGTTTAGATCTTGCTTATTTTCCTGATTTTTTTGGAGGTGTTTTATTTGATAGACCAGTAAAACTAAAAATATGGGGATATAACAGCGCATCTGGAAGTTGTTTAAAAACAGATTTACTTTGGGAATCACCCGTTGTTTCTGATACACTATGGAAAATATTTGAGTTTCTTATTCATCCTAAAAGTACTCATAATAAGCTAATTTTAGAAGCTAATTATGAAAGTTTTGAATCATATAATGGAAATATCTTAATAGATAACTTCATGATCTCTTCTTTCCATTCTGCTTTAAAAAGAGATACTATGATTTGTAAAGATGAAACAATTATAATAGATGCTAATATAAACATGACAGGTGCAACATATCTATGGAATACCGGAGATACAACTACCCATATCACAGTTGGAGAGGGTCATTATTCAGTGGACATAAATTTTGATGGGAAAGAATTAACTGAAACTATTGATGTCATAGTTTATGAAACAGTAGCTATTAATTTAGGTAAAAACCGTACAATCTGCCAAGGAGACAGCCTTATTTTAAACGTAAGTGTTGCAAACGGAAGATATTTTTGGAGTAATAATATGATAATACCTCAAATTACCATTAAAGAAGAAGGCTTATATCAAGTAAAGGTAACGACTGCATGTCAAGAATTAGAAGATGAAATTTTTATATCTTTTTTGGATAATTGTTGTCAAATAGATCCACCTAATGTATTTACACCCAACGGGGATGGTATTAATGATAAATTTGAAATTCCGTTCACTATAGGCATCGAAAATTATTATTTAGAAATCTTTAATCGATGGGGACAGATAATATTTAGGAGCAATAATATTAATCAGCAATGGGATGGTAAGATCTTTAATATTGATGCCCCCACAGGAATTTATTACTGGACTATAACAAAATCTTGTTTTTTGACCCCTTCTATTTTAAACCACATGAGAGGTACAATAACTTTACTTCGTTAAAAAAATATCAATAAACCTATTTTTTGTATTTAAAGTATTTCTTTAGCTTGCACTTTGCAATAATTATGAATTCTTAAAACTAAATTAAATAATTATACGTTTTTGATTATTAGTATAGTTAGATAAATCACTTTAAAAAATAATTTTTGGAGGTTTTAACATGCTGATTTGAAAATGAACATTTCTCAGATAAGATAGAATTGCTAAATTAAAAAAATACCCTACCTAAATCGTTAATTATAAAACTTAAATTATAGTACAGTAATAAATTAACATCTAAATTATTGACTTATGAAAAAATTATTTTTACCTATTTTCTTAGCATTTATTTCTTATACTTTATTTTCCCAAAATCAACCTATAAATCTTCAAGAAGATATAGGCGGCAAACTTATTTTTGAAACTAAAAAACACGATTTTGGAGTTATAAAAGAAGACAGCGGAAGCGTAAATTTCCGTTTTACATTTATTAATCAAGGTAATTCCGATATCAAACTAACTTATGTAAATGCTTCTTGTGGTTGTACGACCCCAAAATGGAATAAAGACCCCATAAAACCAAACGAAACAGGTTTTATAGAAGCAGTTTATGATCCTAAAAATAGACCTGGTGATTTTTATAAAACAATAACTTTAAAAACTGATGGACAGCCTTCAGTAGATGTTTTATCTATCACAGGAAAAGTTATTCCACGCACTAAGGGTCCTAGTGATTTTTATCCTTATGAAGTTGGAAACTTAAGATTTTCAACCAGTAATATTTATTTGGATAAAATTAAACATACTGAAGTAAAAACTAAAAAATTAGTCATTTATAATCAGGGCCAAAAGCCTATTGCTTTAAATACGACTCAAGCCAATTTACCTGAACACATCACTCTACAACTTTCTAATACAAGTATAGAACCTAAAGACACTATAATTTTAACTTTAACTTTTGATGCAAAAAAACAAGGCGATTGGGGATATAATTATGGGTCTTTTGAGTTAGGAAGCAATGACGAAAGCACCCCAAATAAGAAGCTCTATTTTGGGGCAACTATTGAAGAAGATTTTTCGCATTTAGCTGCTGATTCGCCTTTGCCAAAAGTTAATTTTTCAAAAACAACTCATAATTTTGGAAAAATAAAACCTAAGCAAACAGTAAGTACACGTTTTGCAATTTATAATGAAGGCAAATCGGAACTTATTATTCGAAAAACGAAAGCCTCCTGTGGCTGTACAGCTACACAGCCCCAAAAAGAAATCTTAGTTCCTAAAGACTCTACAATCATAGATGTTAGTTTTTATTCGGGAGAACGAAGTGGGAAACAGCGTAAAAGTATTACAGTTATTACTAATGATCCAAAAAATGCCCAAACAACTTTATGGATAGAAGCTGAAGTAGAAGAATAATTAGTCGTTATCTACAATTACAATACTTCGGTAAAAAATTATAATTTATATTTTAACCTTTTCAATTTATAAAAAGCTATTTATAAGAGTTTTATGATTTTTTAAAGTCATAAAACTCTAAAAATTTGAAAATTTATCGAAGTGTTCATCCTCATTAATGTTTATATTATTTTTTATAGAGCGGATATTTCCGCATAAATGTATTAATATGTTTTTTAATGCGTAGAATAGATCGATCATCAGAAATATTCTTTAGGATATTATCAATAATTTCAACTATTTCAAACATATCATTTTCTTTTAATCCTCTAGAAGTTATTGCAGCAGTTCCTATACGAATTCCTGAAGTAATCATAGGAGATTTGGAATCAAAAGGAACCATGTTTTTATTAACGGTAATATCGGCTTTTCCTAAAGCATTTTCGGCTTGTTTTCCTGTTAAGTTTTTAGATCTTAAGTCTATAAGCAACAAATGATTATCTGTCCCATTACTAATAATATTATAGTTTTTATAGCCAAAAGCCCTAGCCATCGACTGAGCATTTTTACGAACTTGATGCATATAGTTTTTATATTCAGGTTGTAGAGCTTCTTGAAAAGATATAGCTTTAGCTGCGATAATATGTTCTAATGGACCACCTTGTATACCAGGAAAAACAGCAGAATCTAATAAGCTGGACACGTTACGAATATTACCTTTATTTGTTTTTATACCAAAAGGGTTAGGAAAATCATGACGCATCATAATAATACCGCCTCTGGGTCCTCTGAGCGTTTTATGGGTTGTGCTTGTCACAACATGACAATGTTCTAAAGCATCGTTTAAAAGTCCAACAGCGACAAATCCTGCAGTATGTGCAATATCAGCCATCAGAATAGCACCGTAATTGTCAGCTATTTTTCTTAAATATTGATAATTCCAATCTCTTGAATAAGCAGAAGCACCACATATTATCAATTTAGGTTTATGTTTCTTAGTAATATCTTCAATTTTATTCCAATCAATAATACCTGTTTTAGGTTCTACCCCATAAAAAGCAGTTTTATATAATTTTCCTGAAAAACTCACTGGAGATCCATGCGTTAAATGTCCGCCATGAGCTAAATCAAAACCCAAAATAGCATCTCCGGGGTTTAGTAAACCCAACATAACAGCAGCATTAGCTTGGGATCCTGAATGAGGTTGTACATTCACCCAGTTAGCTTTAAAGAGCTCTTTTAACCTATTTCTGGCTAAATCTTCTATTTTATCAACAACCTCACAACCTCCATAATAACGTTTATGAGGCAAGCCTTCAGCATATTTATTTGTTAATACAGTACCCATAACTGATAGTACTTCAGGAGAGGTAAAGTTTTCAGAAGCAATAAGTTCTATTCCTCTAATTTGTCTATCAAATTCTTCATCAATTAAATTAAAAATAATATCTTTTTTCATATAGTTTAAAATTGATACAGGTTATAATAATCGCAATAAAGATAACCACAAGTGCTTAATTATATTTATACGTATTTCATGCAAGTTAAAATATTATTATCATCTCTAAGCATAATTTTCCGATAAGCGATACGGTGGCTTTCAACAAGAAAATGTTTACTATAATGTGAAATTTGATAGAATAAAGATGGACAAAGAAAAATATTTATTTTATTACTGATAAAAATTGTCCTTTCGGTATGATAATGTCCTGCAAAAATATAAAATTCTTTATCTGTTTTTTTTAAAAGATTTTGAACGTCTCTAATATTTTTAAAAGCATATTTTTCATCTATATAAGGGATACCGCAGTAGGCTGGTGGGTGATGCATAAAAATAAATATCGGTTCTTGAAGTTTTTGACTTTCCAATTCTAAAAAAGTTTGCTGGCTTTTAGAAAGTGTATAATCAGTTGTATCAAAGAAAAGACAGGTTTTAGTTTTAATTTTTTTGCTATAATAAAGTGTTTTTCCATCTGGCATATCCAAACCAAAAACTTCTGCTAACATAATATTATCATCATGATTGCCACTTATCACACTATAGGGAATATTTAGAGTATCAATTCTTTTTTTAATATATATATAAACTTCTCTTTGTCCATATTGACAACACAAATCTCCTGAGATAATAAGATGGTCTATAGGGCTATGTCCGTGTTCAGTTGTCAAAGCTTGTATAAGACTTTCAAATTTTTTTAAAAGATCTATACCATAAACTATTTTAGGATTTAATTGAAGATGTAAATCGGATATTTGGACAATGTGCATAATAAGCAACCTTCATGGTATAATAACATTTAAATTATTAGCTCATAGTATTTAAATTAGCAATTTTTTACCCTATTTATAATCTTTAATTTTTGTAGTTTAACTGAATTAATTTTCTGTAGTTTAATTTTCTTCATTCCGAACTATTGGAATATTATATCATTTGAAAAAAGGATTTTTAAAATAGCAATAACATAAAACTACTCTTTAAAGTCTTTAGGTCTGTATTTAGATTCTTTAAGTAAAACAGTTGCATCTTGAAAACTCATCATTTCAATAAACGTCTTATTTGTATTTTTCAAATAGTTTTTGGTAATTTGCCATCCAATCCACCGTCCTATTCTGCCTGGGCAATTATCAGCTATTTCACTAGTAAACGGTCTTTCATAAACATATTTTTTTTTAGCTTCATTAGTTTGACTATAAAGTAAATTGCTTTCTACAATATGTGCCCATATTTCTTTTTCATTTTTATGAGCAATGTCTATTTCTTTTTGGGTATAACCAATAATCAAACTATCGGTTATTTCAGGCAATACTTTTTCTACAAATGCGTAAGATTTTCCATAAAAAATAATCTCCGCCAATAATGTATGATCATTGATATTATATTCATTTAATAAAGTAGATAAAGCTAAGGCTACGCTTGTAAGTAAATGTTCTTTTGTATAACGTCTTGCTAAATAATCAGGAATACCACTTGGCTTATAACGAGTCATATTTGTAGAAAAATAATCTAAACCAATGATTAATAGACTATCTGTAATAAAAATATCATTTCCAAAGCCAAAAGAGCCAAATGCTGATATAATCGTATATATTTTGGGTAGTTGATAGTCGGGGTAATAGTACTTAATATGTTTAAAGAGTAAAGTAAGTCCTTTTTCTAAATCTTTAAAGTCTCCAAAATTTTGTTTAATTTCTTGATACAAAGTATCTACATATAAATCTTGACCAAAACCTAACAATACATTCGACAGGAAAGTAGTATCTTGCCCTTGCTGCATAGCTGGATTTTTGGTAAAGTAGTTTTGAACTAAATCTTTATTATGCTCTAAAAAACTGTCTACTTTTTCAAGTTGATCAAAATCCACAAAAATATCTTCTAAATGATTAATATTGAGTTCTATTTCAATATTATTGATATTAGGAATATTCTCTTTTTTTTGCTCACAAGCAAAAGAACATAAGAAAAAAAATAATATTAATACATTTACTCTTATTATCATCTTATTAGCAATTGAAAGTCCACCTAAAATCTTTTTGATAGATGTTAATAGCGTAATAGCTAAAAATATATTATTAATTAAAAAAAACCTAGCATTCCAAATGTACAAAAACCATGCAGAAATACACAAACTGTATACTTTTGTATCATGAATAATAGATAAAAAAGGGGCTAGACTAAGCTAAAAGGTTTAACTTTACTTATTTTAGATTTAAAACCTATTGTTCTCATAAATTAAATAATTTAAAAATGAAGCGTTGTGCTTGGGCTAAACATCCTTTAGAAATCACCTATCATGATGATGAATGGGGAAAACCAATTTTTGATGATCGACATCTTTTTGAGGCTTTATCTCTTGATATAATGCAAGCAGGACTTAATTGGTTGACCATTTTGAAAAAAAGAACTCACTTCCGAGAAGCTTTTGATAATTTTAATATCAAAAAAGTTGCCCATTACAACGATGAAAAATATTATGAATTGCTTGATAACAAAGGTATTATTAGGAATAAACTTAAAATAAAAGCAATTATTAATAATGCTCAATGTGTTTTGAATATCCAGAAAGAAACCGGATCTTTTTCAAATTATTTGTGGGCTTTTGTAGATTTTAAAACCATTGATAATCAAAAAAAAAAATCAAATAATTGCCCGACAGACTCTGAATTTTCTAAAAATATTTGCAAAATTATGAAAGCTAAAGGTTTTCAATTCATAGGACCCACAATTATATATTCTTTTATGGAAGGAGCTGGAATGGTTAATAACCATGAAAAAGATTGTGAATTTCGTTCATGATTTTCAAAAAGACTATGCTAAACCAAGACTTTATAACAAAGTTTACCATTTCAATATTAAAAAGTGTACATTAAGTACATTTTTTTTGTTTAAAACTATTATTTTGCTTGCTATCGCTATTTATCATTTAATCATTATTCTTTACCTTTATACCAGTTGTAAAAAATGGAACAGCAACCTTCAAAAAATGTCTTTGCCGATTTTGTTAGAAATATAGAAAATGCCATTTCTAATTTAACAACTTTAGAAATAAAAACCATTATTGGAGATTATACAATTGATGATAAAAACCTAATTACCAATAAAACGGATGGTAACTTTCAAGTTATTCAAAGTACTATTAACTTGATAGGCGGTGATATCGTAACAAATATGAGCAAAGAACTTACAGATGATAAATACGAATGGTTAAGAACTTTTCATGCTAATAAAGAAGAACATGGACATGAAATTATTGAAAGAAACATCAAAGCCATTATTTCGCTTTATAATTTATATAATAGAACAAAAGGTGTAGATTTTAAAACTGAAAATATGGATGAAACTTTAGAGTTATAAAAAACTAAAAATATCTACTTTATTGTATTTTCTTGTAAAAATTATTTTATAAAATCTGGTTTGGTATACGCATCTCAAATAGAAAAAAGATTTTTTAGGTATTTAAAATAAGTGTTTTATAAGAGCCCAGATTATACTTATATTTGGTCAAACCGATGGTTTTTTATATATAAATAATTGATAATAAAATTATTATAATTAAAAACCATTTTCTTATGAAAAGTTTTGTCCTATACTTATATTACTTTAAAATTTAGCTTTACTCCCTAAATTATATAAAACCTATATACTTAATTTTAAGATATTCAGTTTTATCCTCTACTAAAAAAATATTTTTTAAAAGCCCTACATAAAAACCATCTAAATAGAATGAATAGTACTCAAGAAAAAAAAATAGCCGTATTAATTCCTTGTTATAATGAAGCTCTTACCATTAAACAAGTCATTGTAGACTTTAAAAATCAATTGCCTCACGCAAAAATATATGTTTATGATAATGATTCTTCTGATAATACTTTTCAAATAGCACAATCTGAAAAGGTAGTTGTAAAAAAAGAATTTAATAGAGGAAAAGGCTATGTTATCAGAAGAATGTTTAACGATATAGAAGCTGATATTTATATCATGATAGACGGAGACAATACCTATTCTATTAAAGACATTCAAAATTTATTAAATACTTTTGAAGAAAAGAATGCAGATATGGTTGTTGGTGATAGGTTAAAAAATAACTCTTATTTCTTGGAAAATAAAAGACTTTTTCACGGATTTGGCAATATTTTAGTTCGAGAATCTATTAATATACTCTTTAATGCAAACCTAAACGATATTATGAGCGGCTATAGGGTTTTTTCCAAAAAATTTATAAAAAGTTATCCTGTTCTTCATAAAGGTTTTGAAATTGAAACAGATATGACCATATTTGCCTTACATAATAAACTCAATATTGAAGAAGTAGAAATTACTTTTAAAAATAGACCCAAAGGCAGCCAATCTAAACTCAATACCTTTATAGATGGCTTTAAAGTTTTACGGACTATTTTTAATATGTTTAGATTTTATAAACCTTTTAAATTTTTTGGTAATTTAGCTTTACTATTTTTAATTAGTGGAATAGGAATAGGCATTCCTGTTATTCAAGAATTTATCCAATATCAATATGTTTATAAAGTCCCTTCTGCCATATTAGCTGTAGGTTTAGTTTTATTTTCATTACTTTTATTTATTTGTGGCTTAATACTCGATACTATAGCCAATAATGAAAGAAAACATTTTGAATTTTATTTTAAAAACTTAGATTTTATCAGTTCTACACTTTATAACAAAACTAAGAATTAAAGACATTTTTTATGTTTAAATATCTGCTTATTTATATAGCTATTTTATTTTTTCTTGTTGGTTTATATATGGCTTATTATCAAGGAATTAAAGAAAGTTACTGGCTTTTTATGTTTACGATTTTCTTCTTTTTTTGGTATTTATATAAAAAACTTGAGAGTAAAAAATCATAATATTTTAAATTTAAAAGAATTCAAAATATAACAAATATTGGTCTATGAGGATCAATATGATACTTATATAATATCACTAAAATGACCTTTTCTAAAATCATAATCAAATACTTTTTCTTCTTATTTTTGCTCTTTAATTTAATTTATGCGCATGCCCAAAACACCAAAAAATATAAACAACTTTTAAAGACTTTAGAAAATACCAAATGGGAAAATACGGATTCCAGTTTAGCTCAACAAATCAAAATATTAACCCAACTTTCTGTATTAAATGTAAAAAACAGTTTTCTTTATTTTCAAAAAAGTCATGTATACGAAAAGCGTTCAACATTTTATCACCCTGTTTTTGAAAATGAAATTTTTGATATTTTAATTTTTAACAGCTTGAAAGCCTCAGAACGTTGCCTCTATTTAATCAATAAAATTCAAAAAGATCCGCCTAAAGATTACCGAAATTATTTTGATAAAAAAATATCCAGAGTCTTTATAACCAACTACTTAAAAAACCGGATACAAAAATTAAAGAAGAAGAAAGAACAAAAAGATTCTTTAGTGCTAATTCATACTAAAATTCAAAATGATTATATCCATATTCTCAAACATTACCACCATTTAGATAAAGCTTTAGAAAACTTACTCATCTATAGCCTAAATGATCAGAACTACTTTTTTTCTATTTTAGATACTATGGAAAATAGTCATAGTCATATTTTAAGTTCCATAGATATTTATATTCAATTGGCTCAATCCTTAGAACCCAATCAAGAGATTAGATTTGATCTTCAAAGTATTAAATATAAAAACTCAAAAGCACAATTTGAGAAAAAAATTCATATTACCAAAAATAAAATCACGTATACAAATTTTGAAACTTGGCTTAATAATATTAAATACCATATTACCAAAAATCACCATTATCAAAGGTTTATTTTTGATTTTGAAAATAAATTAGACTCTGATTTTCAAAAACTTATAAAAAAAAAATCCAATTATAGAGATAGCATTTTTATTTCCCAAATCACAAGCATAAATCAAAAGTTACAAAACTTTGAAGGAAAAGATAAAGCTATCATCTTAGACTATTTCAAAAATCGAGTTAAAATCAATTGGACTCTCCAAAATATCAAAATATATTCCGCTAAAGCCGATAGTTTTCCTAATCAAATAAACACCAAATACATTATCCAAATCTTAAAAGACATAGATAACATTGATAAAGTAAAAGATAAATGGCTTGACTTTTTTCAAAAAAAATATAATCCACTTATTCATTTAATAAACAATCAAGATTCTATTTTTAAAAAGATAAAAAAAGATTTTTTAGATCGACTTAATCAACAACTCATCACAGAAAAAAAGCGCTATTATAGTTTTACGCATTTTTCAGAAGCAGAAAGACAGCAAATCGCTTTATTTAAACCTTATTATTTTAAAATTTTAAAAGCTATTAAAGGTGAAAAAATAACTACTGATTTACTATTTCAGCGTAATAAATCTTTTGTTGTGGGTTACGAAAAAAACAAAAAAAAAGAAGCTTTTATTGCTTGGTTAAAAGGGGATAGCCTTATAAATATTCTCTATCAAAAAAATAAATATTCATATCTTGAAAACTATGCTACAGCTATTTTTCAAAAGAATCATCACTTCATCAGTTTAATTCATGAAAAAAACTTAAAGACAAAAACAACAAAAAATAGCCTTTGGCAATTCGATCAAAGCCTATCCCAAGAATCCACGGAAGCTAATTTTTTACTTAATCTTGCTATGGATTCACTTGTTTATTTTGCACGTTATGACAGCCTAAATAAACGGTATTTATGTTTAAGCACAACTCAAGTTTTACATCTTTTAGATAGTACAGGCAAGCACAAACAGCAAATACAACTGCCTATTTTTAGCAAAGTTATAGATATTGTTCTAAAAGACAACAACTACCATATCATCGGACATATAGAAGATAAAATGACTAAGCAAAGTGAAGCATTAGTTGTATCTTTTGATATTGAAAAAAATAAACTAAGTTCTATTTTCCAAAAAGAAAATGCTTTTTTTATAAAAGTACTTAAAACTTTAGATGGTTACTTAGGCTTAGGATATCAAGATACGCCTCCGCTTATTTTTGATCTAAATTCAGAGGATTTATTTTGGGAAGAATGGTAGTAATGGAATAAAAGAGTTAAATAGTAGCATTTTATAAACCTAGCAATTTTTTCAAATTTTATAGATTATAGAATAAAAAAAGAGGATCTCTTCTTGACAGAAGAAACCCTCTTTATAAGAAAATAATAAAAGTTTATCACTTTTATTTTATTGATCCCAACCGACCTTATCAGTAAAAATATCGATAGCATCAGCAGCTGGGGCATTTGGATTAAAAATAACTTCATCATTTCCATAAGCCCAACGAACAGGAATAGCAGAACCTGTAACAGGTTCTAAAGTAGGAATATCAGTCCTTCTCCAATCGTTATAAACTTCGTGCTGAGTAAATAACCCCAAGTACTTTTGAGTCATGATGTGCTCCATAGTGATATTACCTTCACCTGGATCAATAGCACTCTGAGCAACATAATCGGCATAGCTAGCAGTCAAACCTAAATTGGCAAAACTTGCTTCAATACCACTTAAATAAGCTTCTCTAATCTCTGTAGCTGCACCAGATGTCCTTAACAAACATTCCGCTTTTAAAAATTCCATTTCCCTATAAGTAATAAGTTCATTGGTAAAAGTAGAAATAAAATATGGATGATCTGTATCAAAATCAGGATTCCATAGTTTAAGACGAACTGTATCGTTTAAAGTCTTCATGAGCGTATCTATAGTTGGGTGAAGTTCTATATCCCCTTCCCTATCCCTATTAAAGCGATACCATTGAGAAGAATTAGAAGCATCCGGATAGGTATAAGACATATTAGATCCTACCGTATCAATACCGGCATTAGCCGCAGTTAATGCTTCAGCATAATTACCCAAATGCAAATTAGCCCTTGCTCGTATGGAATTTAAAGCCAATATCCAATTGCTAATATCTCCATTATAATACACATCTATAGAAATAGATCCATTACCTGCATCCCCATTAAATAAGGTTTCTGCTTCGGTTAGTAAGGCAAATATTTCAGTGTATATAGAGGCTTGACTATCAAAAGAAGCTGCTTGATTCTCTATACCCAAGCAAGCTTCTGAATAAGGAATGGCATCCCAAACATCGGTAGCTGTCATCAGAGAGTATGCAATAAGCACATCAGCCACAGCTACATAGTGGTTAAACCCACCTTCTATTGCTAGCCTTTTTATATTAATAGCTTCACATAAAACAGAGGCATACATGTTATTCCAGGTAGTATTGTAATTGGCTGTTAATAAACTGGAATAGTTATTTATAGAAACCCATTGTCTTGTAACTCCTTCAGCTTGTTGAACCAATAAGGATGAAAATCTTGAAAAGTCACCTCCAACCATATCTATAAGCTCTATTTGCACATTAGCCAGTAAGGCCTGTACAGGAACAACTTCAGGGTTGTTGGGGTTTTGATTGAGATCTTCTTCTATGAAAGTATCACAGGCAGTCAAGAACATGAATGCCAGTAATATAGTAATATATTTTTTATACATGTCTAATTATATGTTTAAGTTTAATTAAAATTGAATATTTAATTTAAAGAAATAAGAACGGGAGCTAGGGTTATTAAAGTAATCTAAACCTTGTCCATTTCCAACCCCTGTAAGACTAGTTTCAGGATCTACGCCTGTATAAGGGGTACTATACCAAAGATTTCTACCATATAGTCCAATTCTTAACCCTTCAATAACAGTGTTTTCAAAAATACTTGGATTAAAACTATAGCTCAAAGATAACTCTCTAAGGCGTAACCAAGAAGCATCTTCTACAAATTGCTCATCTACAGAACCAAAACCACCTACAGAACTCTGCCAATAACTTTGGTCTCTTACGACAGCATTAGCATTGGGAGTTGTTCTATCCGATGCCAAAACACCTTCTATAGGTGTTGGAGTTTCTACCCTGGTATCAGCAGTTAGTTGGGAAGCACCAAAGAAACTTAAAGCCCAGGCCGTTCCATTCCATAAATCACCACCTTGTTTCCAATCAAAGAAGAAAGAAAAATTAAAACCTTTGTAGTCTAAACTATTTTTAATACCCAAGATAAAGTCCGGATTTGAATTGCCTATAGCCCTTAATTCACTATCAGGAATTTGATAACCAGTAGCATCATCAATAACTAAAGGACCACCTGGTACAGCCAAACCTTGATCTGAATCCGTACCAGCTTCAGCTCGTAAATAAGCACCTCCAAAAATAGAACCATATTGTTCCCCAGCTACTAAGAAAATACCCGTTCCTGTAAAACCTGCAATTTGCAAGCGTTCTACACCGGGTGCCAAGGCATCAATAACTGTTTTAGAAGTTGTAAAGTTAAAATTCAAATTCCAATCCCAATCTTTAGTTCTAACAGGATTAACATTAAGAACAACCTCCAACCCATCAGAAGTTAACTCTCCGGCATTTAACCATATGCTTTCAAAACCAGTACTCCTTGGTAAAGAGGCATTTAAAATAGATCCTTCTGTTGTTCTGGTGTAATAGGCTACATCCAAGCCAATTTTGCCTTCTAAAAAGCGCAAATCCAACCCAAACTCATAAGAAGTTGTAAACTCCGGTTCTAAATCTGGATTTCCAAGTACTTCATTTAAACCGTAACTGGTTATGCCACCTATAGGTGCTGAAAGTGGATCTCCCCAACCATCGCCTATACCAATGATAGGCGTTGGCGCTCTATACGTTGTAGTTGTTGAGTAAGCAAATGGGGGACCAGAACCCACACGAGCATAAGATATCCTTGCCTTTCCAAAAGATAGAATATCACTTGAAAGAAGTTCGGTAAAAACAAAAGCCAAACTTGCTGAAGGATAAAAGAAAGCAAGATCAGAAATAGAAGATACATTAGGAACCTGTAAACGGCTATCGTAGTCTTGTCTTCCGGTAAGCGTCAAATAGAGTATTTCATCATAACTCACCTCTACTTCTCCATAAAAACCCAAAGTTCTGTATCGAGATATTCTATTATCGGAAACGATACTAGAAGTATTAGATAAGTCTGCAAAACCTTGGAAATTAAGCGTATTACCTGTAGTTAATTGATTATCAAAATTATAATTAAAGAGATTAATACCTCCAAAATAATTAATTTGGAATTTATCACTCAAATTGCCTCCACCACTGAGCTGTAAATAAACATCAGTTTGATTAGTGGTATATTGATCTGAAATAATCCTACCACCTGGAGCAGTTCTGGAATTAATTTCAAAATTCTGTTGACGTTCATCAGAAGCAAAATCAGTTCCAATTTTAAAGTCTAAATTTACCCATTTACTGAAATTATAGTCGGCTTCAAAACTAACAATTGCCCTATCCACATTTTCATTTCTAAGTGCATTATTAACCGTCCAATAAGGGTTATCATAGCCACCACCACCTCTATAATTTCTTTGACTTCCATCGAGGAAAATATAAGAAGATGGATCATCAACGGGATTATCCAAACCATTGGAATTATCAAAAGTTGGTGGGGTACGTAATAATCCAAGCATTAAACCCGAAGTATTAGAACCTTGTTGGATTCTTGTATAATCAGAACGGGTATAATTTATAGTAGTCCCAAACGTCAACTTTTTTGTTGCTTTCAGCTGCGTAGAAACCAAAAAAGTATTTCTATCGTAAGTATTGTTAGGTATAATACCTTCTTCTTGATGATTGGAATAAGAAAATCTAAAAGTAGCTGCATCCCCGCCACCTGATATACTCAAAGAGTTATTAACTTGATAACCCGTTTGATAAAAGTCACCTAAATTATCATAAGGTGTAACAGGTGTTTGAGCTGTCGGATCAGAATTAAGAACAATACGACCATTTTTATCATAAGCGTAGTCAGTAGCTCCATCCCAAGATAAATCACTAATTGCAGGTCCCCAAGAAGTAGAAGATCCGGTTTCAGGGGCATTGTAAACACCTTCATCACCTTGAGCAAAAGTGCTTTGAAGCTCAGGTAAGGTAGAAACAACATCTATACCTACCCCTAGTAGAGTAAGATATACTAAACTTTTTTCCTCTATGAGGATGCCCCTTTTTAGTAGTAATAATTATTACTCCAGTAGCGCCTGCTGTTCCATACAGAGCAGTTGCGGCAGCTCCTTTTAACACATTAATAGATTCTATATCATCGCTATTTATATCGCTTAATCGGTTAGCTGTACCTGTACCAGCACTTGCTCCAAATCCAGCTGTTCCTTCGGTATAATTAGCATCGTTATTCATTCGCACCCCATCAATAACAATAAGAGGTTGGTTATTTCCTCTCAAAGAAGTAATGCCTCTAACAAGTATTCTGGAACCACCACCAGCACTACCTGAAGATCGGGTAACTTGAATACCAGCTGCCTTTCCACTAAGGGCATCTACAACGTTAGTAGTTACGGCATCATCTAAAACTTTGCTCTCAACTTGTTGAACACTATAACCCAAAGTTCTGGCATCTCTTTCAACACCTAAGGCTGTTACCATAACTTCTTGTAGAGCTTCTGCTGAAACTTGAAGAACGACATCTATAATCGTTTGGCTACCTACAGCAAGCTCCTGACTTTCATAACCTAAAAAACTAAATACCAAAGTATCTTCTGCATTAGGAACTGAGAGAGAATATTCACCATCTATATTGGTAATTGTTCCTGTAGTAGTACCTTTGATAAATACTGATACGCCGGGAAGGGAAGAATTACCCTCTCCTGATGTTACTTTACCAGTGATAGTTCTCTCTTGAGCATATGCAAAATTGCATAAAAACATCAAAGCGAACAAAACAAGTAATTTATTTTTCATATACACTTTATGATAAATTAAATTAAAAATAAGAAATAATATAATCCTGAATTAAAGTTTTAAAAATTCTTACTTAGTCTAAATGATAAGTATTAAGAATATACTTTTACAATTTATACTTAATTTTTTATTTAATCACCTTCAAAGAAGATAAAACATAAAAAAAATGTAATTTTATTAAAAAAATACGACATCTCAATAAAATGATCTCAATTTAAAATGGAAATATAATCATCAATAATTAGGAATTAATAAATCTAAAATACTGAAAACCAATTTATTAAATTATAAAACTTAAATAATTATAATTATATTAATGATCAATAGACTTGAGGTACTACTTTTTTGTACGAGATAAAAACCTAAATTATTAAATTTCTAAATAGTTTTTAAAAAAGCGAAAAAATGAAAAAGATTGGAAAAATAGCAACTATTTTATAATTTGCTTATAATAAGTTTCTAAGTTCCAACCTTTTAAAATAATATAACATTAAACAAGTAAAGTCTCAGGATTTCTTTTTTGGATTTTTAGATCGCCAATCTAAATAATAGCCGACCAGAGGAAATATTAGACTTATTGTAAAAATGAAAATAATCGTACTTAAATTCATCATTATTTATTAGATTGAAAAATAAAGCAAAGATATACCGTTTTTGAACGAAGCAAATCTAATGTATATATTTTTTTCTTATTTTTTCTTATCAAATAAATCCTATTCTGTAAAATTATTAACAATTTTAAATATATGATTGAATTAGAAAGTATACAATTAAGAATACTATTTTTATTTGGATTTTAACCGCAGCTATTATGTTTGATAAAAGTAAAAAGTCAAAAAAGTCATTATTAATTCAAATCTTAGAAAATAATATATATTTCTCTAATCTGTCTTATCAAGAACAGAAAATTTTTGCTCCTTTTATGCATAAACGTACTTTTGAAAAAGATGAAATCCTTTTTTTTAGGTCTGATCCAAGCAATGGTATATATATTTTGTTAGAAGGTGAAGTAGATTATATAGCCAAAACTAACCATGATAAAAATGAAGAATGTTTTAAAACATTTAAAAAATATGATCTTATTGGAGAAAATAGTTTTATAGGGCATAATCAACGATTAGCTACGGCAGTAGCCAGAAAAAATGGAACAAATATGTATTTTTTACCGACTGCCAGAATTGCTCAAATCTTTGAAGAATACCCCAAAATTAAAGGTAAGATTTTAACAACCTTTGCTCAAATCTTTGAACGTTACCAGCAAAATATTTTTAAATTGTATATTGAAAATCTTAATTTTTTTGAGTTAAAAGATGTTTTTAAATAAAAATATTTTAGACTTTTGAGCTCTTTTTATATCTTTTTTAATAGCAACAGTTTGATTATTAAATATTTATCATTTTGAGTTTTTCTAATTTAACATCTTGGTTTTCAGTGTTTTTAACCTTTTTAGTTCTTAGTTGCTGAAATATAAGATTTTAAATCTTTTTCAGTAATCTGTTTTTGATAAAGAGCTTCTCCCAAAATTACGCCGTGCATATTTATTTGGCTTAAAACTTTTAAATCATGTTTATTTTTTACACCGCCACTAGCAATAAGTTGAAGGTTTGGAATTTTATCAAGCAGGTTTTTATAAGTTTGTTCAGCTATGCCTTGCATCATACCATCTTTACTAATATCGGTTGCCAAAACCTTTTTAAGTCCTTTTTTTACAAAATAGTTAATAAAATCAAATAATTTAACTTGCGTTTTTTCCAACCAACCATTGATTAAGATATAATCATTTTTAAAATCAGCAGCTAAAATAAAATGTTTATGCCCAAATTTTTCTAGCCATTTTTCAAAAAGCTTAGGCGATTTAATAGCTATGCTTCCACAATTAATCATTTTTGCTCCTGCTTCAAAAACCTGTTTAACTTCCATTTCTGTTTGCACCCCTCCGCCAAAATCTATAATTAGATTTGTTTGTCCGGCAATTCTTTCTAAAGATCTATAATTAATAACTTTTTTAGCTTTAGCACCGTCAAGATCTACAAGATGAAGGCGTTTAATCCCCCAGCTTTCAAATTCTTTAGCCATAACAAGAGGATCTTTAGCATAAACAGTGCGTCGTAAAAAGTCACCTTGTTTAAGCCTAACACATTGACCATCAATAATGTCTATAGCTGGAATAATTTGCATGTTAATCGTATTGAAAGAGTTTTTTAAAAAAATAGTTAATTTGTTGATATTGAGAAAATATTCTCTGCTTATATTTAAAAACAAGGTTATTTGGAAAAATGCAAAGGTATTAAAAAATTGATAGAGTTTGACAAAAACAGTTTATCCAACCCTAAAATTAGATATTTTTGCCCATACTTTTTACTTTTGCCTAACATGAGTAAAAAAGTTTAAATAATTTAATTTTAAATATATGATAATCAAATTATTACAAAAAATGCACATTAGTGAAGACCATAATAAAATTTGCAATTAAAATATAAGGATCTAAATATTTTTTTAATTCGTTAAATTATTATATATTAGGTTTTTCAGTATTATAATTTATATCATTTTCAATTCGTAATTATACATAAATTTATAGTTCATAATTTAAACTAGTATCATGAATCAAAAATTACTGTACATTTTTAGCTTATTTGTCATTTTACATGTTTTTTCGCTTCAAGCTCAAAAGTTAGATATGAAAAAACTGGAACACTATGCCCCGAGGAACATAGGTCCTGCGGGAATGAGTGGACGTGTTACAACAATAGATGTCGTTCATAAACAACCCCATATTATTTATTTAGGTACAGCTTCAGGAGGAGTATGGAAGTCAACAGGTGGTGGCAATGTTTGGGAGCCTATTTTTGAAAAAGAAGCCGTAGGTTCTATTGGGGCTTTAACTATTAATCAAAATAATCCTTCAGAACTTTGGGTCGGAACAGGCGAAGGCAATCCTAGAAATAGCCAAAGTAGCGGTAATGGGGTTTATAAAAGTATTGATGGTGGAAAGACATGGGTACATCTTGGTTTGGATAAGACTCGAAATATTCATCGTATTTTTATAGATCCTCATGATCGAAATACGATCTATGTCGGGGCTATTGGCTCGGCTTGGGGCGATTCTAAAGAAAGAGGTCTTTATAAAACGGTTGATGGCGGGAAAACGTGGAAAAAAATTCTTTATATCAATCAAAGAACAGGCGTAGGCGATATGGTTATCGATCCTAGCAACCCGAATAAAATTATTGTGGCTATGTGGGAATACCGTCGCTGGCCTTGGTTTTTTAAATCTGGAGGAAAAGGTTCTGGTATTTATATAACTTTAGATGGAGGCGATAATTGGAAAAAACTAGAACCTCAAAAAAATGGTATTCCTAAAGGAGAATTAGGTAGAACAGGTTTAGCAATTGCTCCCTCCAATCCGGATCATATATATGCGCTTATAGAATCAAAAAAAAATGCTTTATATGCTTCTATAGATGGAGGCGAAAAGTGGACTAAAATAAACGATACAGACATCGGTGATCGCCCCTTTTATTATGGCGATATCTTTGTAGATACCAAAAATGAAAACCGCTTGTATAATGTATTCTCAAATGTTAAAGTCAGTGATGATGGAGGTAAAACCTTTAAAACCCTTTTAGGTTGGGACAGGGTACATGGTGATCATCATGCTTGGTGGATACACCCTAAAAACCCTAATTTTATCATTAATGGCAATGATGGCGGTGCCGCTATAAGCTATGATCGAGGTAAAACATGGCGTTTTATCGAAAACTTGCCCGTAGGACAGTTTTATCATATTGCTATAGATATGGAACAGCCTTATAACGTTTTAGGCGGTATGCAAGATAATGGTTCTTGGAGAGGACCGAGCAAAGTATGGAAAAGTGGAGGTATACGAAACGCAGAATGGGATGAAGTCTCTTTTGGAGATGGTTTTGATGTAGTACCTGATCCTATAGATTCTCGCTATTTATACAGCATGTGGCAAGGTGGTAATTTACTACATGTTGATTTAAAAACAGGACAGCAAGATTATATCCGTCCTGACGATCCTTCCGGAAAAAAACTTCGTTTTAACTGGAGTGCAGGTATCGCAGCAGACCCTATAGAAAAAGGAACTATTTATTATGGTAGTCAATTTGTTCACAAAACCAGTGATCAAGGTAAAACATGGCAAACTATTTCACCAGACTTAACCAGCAATGACACTTCAAAACAAAAACAAGACCAAAGTGGTGGTTTAACTTATGATGTTACTAATGCCGAAAACCATACAACTATTACTAGTATTTCACCAAGCCCAATTAAGAAAGGATTGTTATGGGTCGGTACTGATGACGGAAATATTCAAATGAGCAAAGATGGCGGAAAAAATTGGGAAAATGTAGCATTAAATCTTTATAAGCCTCAATTTTCCAAGAAAAATAAAAATAGAAGTACCCCTAATTTACCCCCTCAAGCGAGTTGGGTAACCCAAGTACATGCTTCTAAATATAGTGAAAGCGAAGCTTTTGTAGTTATTAATGATTATAGACGAAATAATTGGACACCTTACCTATTTCATACCAAAGATTTTGGTAAAACTTGGCAAGCTTTGGTTGATAAAAATAAAGTTTGGGGCTATTGTTTATCATTTGCTCAAGATTTGGAAGAACCCAATTTGATGTTTTTAGGAACAGAATTTGGTTTATATGTCAGTTTTGATGCTGGTAAAAACTGGAATCGTTGGACACATAAAGCTTATCCAACAGCTTCGACTATGGATATGGTCATTCATCCAAGAGACCACGATTTGGTTGTTGGTACTTTTGGAAGAAGTATTTTTATTTTAGATGATATTAAACCTTTACGTGCTTTAACAAAGGATAAAAATATCTTAAACCAATCTTTACATGTTTTTCAACCCAATAATGCCCACCAAGTTTATTATAAAGAAGCTCTTGGTACTCGATTTTCTGCCGATGCTATTTATAAAGGGAAAAATAAAGATTATGGGGCTTTGATAACCTATTATATTAAAGATTTTTTAAATCCTGATGGCACTCTGGTTAAAGATAAAACAAAAGAAAAAGATACCCTTAAAGTTGAGGTTTTAGATAAAAATGGGAAAATCATTCGTACTTTAGAACCAACAGCACATTTGGGTTTCAACCGCTTTAGTTGGGATTTAAGCAGAGATGCTTTTCGCTACCCTAAGACTCCAAAACCTAAGGTCAAAAAACCCAAGCGTGGGGGCTATTGGGTTATGCCAGATACCTATAAAATACGCGTTATTTATGCTAAAGATACTGTTTCAACTTTGGTAAAAGTTTTACCAGATCCAAGAATTGAAATTGATCCTTCAGAACTTCAAACGCAATTTAATATCATCGAAAAGTTTGAGAAAATGGTTAAACTATCTACACAGGCTGCAGATAGACTCCGAGAAGCTGATAAAATTGTTAAACATTTAGGTAATTTGAGTAAAAAACAAGACAAAAGCGATAAAGCTTTTGAAGATGCTCAAATAAAAATTAAAAAACAACTCAAAACTCTTCATGATTTATACTATCCTGATAAATCTATACAAGGTATTTTTCGTTCTAGTGACTTTATCAATGATGAGCTTCAAAATGCGAGCTACCGCTTGGCACTAATAAAGGGAAAACCTTATCAAACACAAAAAGGTATTTTTAAAAATGTAGAAAATAAGGTTAAGGCTGGATTAGAAAAGGTCAATACTTTTTTTGAAAATGACTGGAAAACGTATAAAGAAAAAGTCGATAAACTTGGGCTTATTCTCATTCAAGATTATGAAATTATAAGTTTAGAGTAAAAATTAGTTTATTTTTTTAAAGGAAAAAGATTGGTGGTGTTGCCGAAGGTATGATTAAAAAAACACTTTTGATATTTAAATATTTAGAAAAGATAAAAGTCAAAATCAAAGTAAAGCAAGTACCTTTACGACAATATAGAAATTGATGAGCTTTTCTTTTATTTATGTAAAAAAGGTTAAAAAGACTATTGTAGGATTTGCTATTCTATTTTTTGCGACACCACCATAATTATTTTATTATTGTAAAATTTTAAAAAAATATATAGCAAAAGTATTTTTTTGTATTTGAACTTTTTTTTATTATTGGATTTAATATGATTTTATTTTTATAATTTAATTAAACATAATTGCATAATGCATTATTACTACCTATTTTTTACTCTACTTTTTCTTACTATTGGTTGTGTATCTAATAACCCGAACAGGGAAGCTGGTGCTAATGAAGATTACCTTGTTATTATTTCAACTAAATTAGGAGATATGAAGGTACTTTTATACGACCAAACACCTCAACATAAAGAAAACTTTATCAAACTTGTTAGAGAAGGATTTTATGATAGCTTACTTTTTCACCGTGTTATTAAAGATTTTATGATACAAGGAGGAGACCCTGAATCTAAAAATGCAGGTAAAAGTCAGCCTTTGGGCGGTGGTGGACCAGGATATAAGATTCCTGCTGAAATAAATTCTAACTTATTTCACAAAAAAGGGGCTTTAGCTGCAGCCAGATTAGGTGATAACCAAAACCCAGAAAAAGAATCTAGCGGTAGCCAATTTTATATTGTACAAGGTAAAACCTTTACTCAAGAAGAATTGGAACAAGCAAAATTGGACATTAGAAAACTATATACTTATTTCCAGTCTATGCTTCAAGATTCTACAAACACAAGTTTAGTAGAAGAGTTTAGTGCTGTTCAAGCTTCTCAAGATCAAGCTATTATTTACGATTATATATTGAGTAAAAAAGATACTGTTGAAAAAACTTTTAATGTAAAAATAGATAAGTCGCTTAGTCAAGAACAAATAGATGTTTATACATCTACTGGAGGATACTATCCTTTAGATGGTGAGTATACTGTTTTTGGTCAAGTGGTAGAAGGATTAGACATTATAGATAAACTAGCTTCTGTTGAAACTAATAATCAAGATAGGCCAAATGAAGATGTTAGAATAATGTGTTCTTTAGAAATTGTAAAGAAATCAGTTTTGAAAGAAAAATATCCTGATGTTTATAAATAATTTATATATAAATTATTAATTATCAATATATTAAACCCTAAACATGAGAATTTTTAGGGTTTGAATTACACAGTTCATGTTATGCAAAACAGAAGTTTAAAGCATTTAAAATTATTTTTTGTATTTAATCCAAAAAGATATTTTTAATCAATAAGTTACAAAAATATAAAAAATATATTTAGAGCATATAAATTCAAATTCTACTCAAGTTGCATAACATCAATATCAATTACTAAGTAAAATAAAATAATGAAACATTTAAAGGAAGTTTTTGAAAAAAGAAAAAAAGAGCTAAAAAAAAATATTTTAACCCATTATTTTTTAGATAAAAATATAATATTGGAAGACAAGCTTCATGCTATCCTTCCATTATCTTATTTTATTATGTCTTTTATGGATCTAATGCAAGTTATATACGATGAAACGGATGATTCAGAATTGCAAAAAATTCTTAATGTACATAGTCAAGAAGACTCTGGACATTGGATTTGGTATTTGAATGATATTGAGAGACTAAATATTAATGGTGTTTTGAGCAAAAATATTAAAGATGTTATCGCTCAGATATGGGATAAAGATTACCTAGCTATTAGAGAATTAACTTATACTGTTTTTAGATATTTCTATCAATATCCTAAAAAAGGTTTTACTCTATTAATTATAGAAGTATTAGAAGCAGGTTATGCTGCTTTTAGTGAAGCATTAGAACCTGCTGTTAAAGAGGTGAATTTATATAATACACTTAAATTTTTTGGAAAAACCCATGCTGATGCAGAAAGAGAACATGAGGTACATCAAATAGATAGATATGAACTCTGGCATAAGATGACATCTAATTTTGATGCTCAAGAAATGAAAAAAGCTGAAAGTATGGTTAATGACCTTTTTGATAAATTGAATGCTATGCATATTAGTTTAGTAGGTAATTATATATAATTACTTTATTATAATAACTTAAATAATTTACTTTTGCCTTACATATAATTTTTCTCAATTCTTGATTTTTTACATTAAAATAATTTTAAAAATAAAACGATGAAGCAGCTGAAACAAATTTTTGAGCAAGGTGAAATTGCTTTGCAGAAAAATTCTTTAAATAAATATCTTGCAGATACAGGCATTGATTTTGAAGAAAAATTGCATGCTATCCTTCCATTATCTTATTTTATTATGTCTTTCATGGATCTCATGCAAGTTATATACGATGAAACGGATGATTCAGAATTGCAAAAAATTCTTAATGTACATAGTCAAGAAGACTCTGGACATTGGATTTGGTATTTGAATGATATTGAGAGACTAAATATTAATGGTGTTTTGAGCAAAAATATTAAAGATGTTATCGCTCAGATATGGGATAAAGATTACCTAGCTATTAGAAAATTAACTTATACTGTTTTTAGATATTTCTATCAATATCCTAAAAAAGGTTTTACTCTATTAATTATAGAAGTATTAGAAGCAGGTTATGCTGCTTTTAGTGAAGCATTAGAACCTGCTGTTAAAGAGATGAATTTATATAATACGCTTAAATTTTTTGGAAAAACCCATGCTGATGCAGAAAGAGAACATGAGGTACATCAAATAGATAGATATGAACTCTGGCATAAGATGACATCTAATTTTGATGCTCAAGAAATGAAAAAAGCTGAAAGTATGGTTAATGACCTTTTTGATAAATTGAATGCTATGCATATTAGTTTAGTAGGTAATTATATATAATTACTTTATTATTATTAATACTTCGGTAAAAAATTTTAATTTTATATAAATTATTGATAATCAACAATTTGTATTTTAACCCTTTCAATTTATAAAGATTTGATTATAAGTGTTTTATGGTTTTTTAGGGTCATAAAGCTCTAAAAATTTGAAAATTTACCGAAGTATTGATTATAATAACTTAAATAATTTACTTTTACCTTACATATAATTTTTCTCAATTCTTGATTTTTTACATTAAAATAATTTTAAAAATAAAAGGATGAAGCAGTTGAAACAAATTTTTGAGCAAGGTGAAATTGCTTTGCAGAAAAATTCTTTAAATAAATATCTTGCAGATACAGGCATTGATTTTGAAGAAAAATTGCATGCTATCCTTCCATTATCTTATTTTATTATGTCTTTCATGGATCTCATGAATATGATATATGATGAAACGGATGATTCAGAATTGCAAAAAATTCTTAATGTACATAGTCAAGAAGACTCTGGACATTGGATTTGGTATTTGAATGATATTGAGAGACTAAATATTAATGGTGTTTTGAGCAAAAATATTAAAGATGTTATTGCTCAGATATGGGATAAAGATTACCTAGCTATTAGAAAATTAACCTATACTGTTTTTAGATATTTCTATCAATATCCTAAAAAAGGTTTTACTCTATTAATTATAGAAGTATTAGAAGCAGGTTATGCAGCTTTTGGTGAAGCATTAAAACCTATAGTAGAATCTTTAGATCTTTACGAAAAATTAGAGTTTTTTGGAAAAACGCACTATGATGCAGAAGCCGGACATGAAATTCATCAAGAAGAAGAGGATAAACTTTGGGAAAAAATGCTAGCTGGTTTTACCTCTCAAGAAATGCAACAAGCAAAAAAGATGGTTCAAGATCTTTTTAATAAGCTAAATGCTGTACATACTTATATTGCTAAACTACCTGCTTAAATTTTTAGTATTTTGGTAAAATTTACCTATATACAGAATATAACTATAAAATAATATCTTCACTATCAATATATTATAGCATAAAAAATGATATAAGTTTTTATACCAAATAGTATTTAAAAATTATAAATTCGGATTTACTCCTTAAATTAGACCCTATATTGTAAAATTTTTTGGTGATTTTAGACATTTTGAAATATTTAGTTTTTAATAAAATACATTTTGTGTATTTTATCCCATACAAAAAAATAGTACATAGAGTCTATTATAGAATTGACTACAACAATTGGATGTTCTGTATTACCTATTTTGCGTATAATCACATAGACCAGCCCACTAAAAAAGGCTGAAGTTAAAACAATAAAAAGACCTAAAGCTGATATTCTAAAATCAAAACCTTTTAATAGTATAACACCACTAAAAGCTGTTCCAAAAAATAACCATTGTATTTTTTTGATCTTTTCTTTTAAAAAAACAACTGCAAAAACCGCTGTAAAAAAAGGAGAGATATATCTTAACGATACAGCTGTGCCTAAAGGCATTAAATCAATAGATTTAAAAAATAAACTCACTGATATAAGTCCTACTATAGCCCTAACAACCAGTATTTTTTTATTATTACCCAATAAAGGAATTTTACTTTTCTTCAAAAAAACCACCCCACAAATTACAGAACCTATAGATCGAAAAAAAATAAGTTCAAAAGTAGGAAAGTGATCTAGATACCCTACTGTAAAATGAAGTGTTGTAAAAAATAAAGTCGAAATAAGCATAAAAAAAACAGCTTTTTTTCCATGCAAGGCTTTCTTATAAAAAAGTATAAGATTAATTTAAAATTTTATAGAGTCAACAGTTTGAATTTTTTATTATATTGATAATCAATTATTTAAAATTAGTATATTTATATTTTATAAAATTAACTTATTGATTTTTAAGATTACAATTTTCATGATTCATAGTCATTGTAAAGTCAAATATTGGAAATTATTGGGTTTTTATAAAAAATATTGATTTACAAACTTATTAATAATTAGTTTTAGACTTTTAGGCTTTTTTGAAAAACTTAAACGATTAGTTTGGGTAAATTAAACAATTTATTTAATTTCTTGGCTAAAATAATATTTCTAACATAGACCTATTTTTGATTTACACCTTATTTTTTACTTTTTTTGAATATGAAACAAACATTATCGTCTGAATATGAACAAACTTGGTTGGGACATCCCAAAGGGCTTATTATTCTTTTTCTCACCGAGCTTTGGGAACGTTTTAGCTATTATGGTATGCGGGGTATTTTGGTTTTATTTATTTATACCGCTATTAAAGACGATCCTTTTGGAGGCTTAGGCTGGACTTCAAAAGAAGCCATAGAATTATACAAATATTATACCATGTTGGTTTATTTAGTTTCTATACCTGGTGGTATATTAGCAGATAAGTTTTTGGGACAAAAGAAATCGGTTATTTTAGGAGGAGCTTTACTTTGTATAGGCCATCTTGTGCTGGCAATACATGGAGAATTGGCTTTTTTTACTGGATTAACGCTTATCATTTTAGGAGTAGGTGGTTTAAAGCCTAATATTTCTACAATGGTAGGTGGTTTATATAAACAAGGTGATATTCGACGAGATAAAGGATTCACTATTTTTTATATCGGTATTAATCTTGGAGCTTTTCTAGCTGCTATAACTGTTCCATTTGTGGCAGAAATCTATGGATGGCATTATGGTTTTGGATTAGCAGGAGTAGGCATGTTGATTGGACAAATAACATTTATATGGGGACAAAAATACCTAAAAGGAATAGGTGATTTTATAGGAAAACCGGATTCTAATTCTAAAAAAGACTATAAACGTCCTTTAACCAAAATAGAAAAAGATAGAGTTATTGTTTTAGCTTTATCATTTTTAATTGTCATTGTTTTCTGGGGTGCTTTTGAACAAGCAGGTGGTCTAATGAATATATATGCCAACGATAAAATTGATCGTTTCATTTCATTTATTAATTATGAACTTCCAGCTGCTGTATTTCAGTCGGCAAACCCTTTCTTTATTTTAGTCTTTGGATTAGTAGTAGCAAGCTTTTGGATTAAAAGACGTTTAAAAGGCAAAGAAGAATCAGCTATCTTTAAAATGGCAATAGGTACTATGATTATGGGTTTGGGGTTTTTAGCCATGGGCATAGCTAGTCAAGAATCCGGATCAGAAGCATTTGGAAAAGCATCGATGATTTGGCTAATACTAGCTTATCTTTTACATACCATTGGGGAACTTTGTGTTTCGCCTGTTGCCCTTTCATTTATCACTAAATTATCACCTGTTAAATATGCTTCTATCATGATGGGCATTTATTTTGCTTGTACGGGAATGGGAAATTTTGTAGCAGGATATATAGGTGAATCTTCTCAAATAGAACCAATTGAAGTTAGTCTAATTAAATCAAACCTTGATAATTTGACCAATCAAGACATTCAAAAGGCTATTCATGATAATACAAAATCTTTTGAAATTAAAACAAGTCTATATCAAAATGAAAATGGATCTATTACCATTAATGACTTCACTAACAATGAGCTACTAACTGAAAATATAAGGTTTGATACAGATAATAAGAAACGGATTCAGAGCAATCTTGAAAATACTTCTTATACAGAACCTTATCATGCCAAAATTGCCTTTACTTTGAATGATAACAATATCTACGAAGGTCGTTTAACGATTGAAGAAATTCAAAATGAACAAGAGTTTAAAACTTTCATAGGAATTTTATTTTTTACAGTCATAGCAGGTATACTTTTGCTTTTATTTCTAAAAAAATTAAAAGCCCTAACTCATAATGCCGAAGACATTAGGACATCATGATATACTCAGGTCATTTGAAAAAGAGAGTTTTTTGGATTCTAACCTATTGGTATTGAAACTTAACGTTTCGAAAAATAAAATAGCTTTGCTATAATAGTTTTTTATTATTTAAAACAAAACCACTATTTAAATGTTATAAACATTAGTCAGCGTAATTTTAAAGTTTTTATTATATTGCTGTGCTATTTTTTGACAATTAAACCTAAACCAAATTTTATTTTAATAGACAATTAAACTAAATAATACTTATGAAGTTACATATATATATACTGATTATACTTACAAGTCTTTTTGTTTTTGCATCTTGTAAACCTGTGCAAAGGCTTAGTGTTTCCAAAGATGATGGAACTGAGACAAAGCAACAGATTGAGTTAACAAAAATAAAAACTCAACATAGTCATGTTAATAGTCATGAAAGAAAAATAAAGCGTTCTAAAAAACACAGGTTAAAATCAATTAGTCGTCATTCCAAAGATCATCCAAAGGCTAATAAAGTGATTAAGATGGCAAGAACTTATAAGGGAACACCTTATAAGTTTGGTGGACTTTCAAAAAGAGGACTTGATTGTTCCGGTTTAATTTATTTATCTTATAAACCTGTCAAAAAGTTGCCGAGATCTTCTAAAGAGCAATTTAAATCAGGTAAAACTGTTAATCTTAAGAATACCAAAAAAGGAGATTTAATATTTTTTACTTATCCCGGAGGTAAAAGAATAACTCATGTTGGTATGGTTACAGATGTGAAGAACAAGAAAAATCATATTCGTTTTATACATGCTTCTACAAGTAGAGGTGTAACTGAAGATAATCTTCATAGCCCTTATTGGAGGAAGCTAGTCGTTGGGGTTAAACGAGTGATTTATTAAATACAATTTTTTAATGGTAGCCCTATCCACAAGATTTTATAAAATCTTGTGGATTTTTTCTCGTCAAAAATATTGAGAATATTAAATTAGATTTCCTCGTTCTAGCAAAGTCCGCTTATTTTTTTTTGCTTCTAACTTTTTAATCAAATGAATAGAAGCCTTTTCGGGTAAACTACTATTGCCACAGGTGAAAATATCTACTGCAGCATAAGCAGTTTCCGGCCAAGTATGTATACTAATATGACTTTCAGCAATTAGAACCATTCCTGAAATACCACAAGGCGTAAATGGATGAAAATAGGTTTTCAAAATAGTTACTTTAGCTGCTTTAGCTGCTTCTATTGTAATATTTTCTATTTGTTTTAAGTTGTTTAATATTTTCTTATTACAGCCATATAGATCAATAATAATATGCCTACCTCGTTGATATGGGGTTGTTATTTGCATTTATAAAAATAAAAAATTGAGAATTCTTTAACTAACTACTAGTTGTATGGAGCCAAAAGAGTTGCCTTTTTTGTTTTCTATTTCTACTTAACGTTTTTAAGATCTTTCTTAATTAAATAATTATGAATAGCATCATAGATAAGTGTTGGATTTTGCCAAGGAATTAAATGCCCCATATCATCTTTAGTTACCATTCTTAAAGGGCTATTTACCAAAACTTTTTGTCCAAAAGTAGCATTTTGAAACGGAACAAGTCCGTCTTTTTTCCCGTGTATTAAAGTTACGGGAACAGTAATTTTTTCCCATAGAGGTAACATTTTGTTGAGTTCATCAATATGGTTAAGTTTTTCATCATTAGCGACTTTAAATCCTCGTGGTATAATCCATCTCAGTGGACTTCCTTTGACTATCCAATAAGAGATTTTAAAAATTTTTTCATGTTCTGGGTCTATAGCAGGTGCTGCTAATATTAAAGATTTTACTTTTTGAGGATAATCCATAGCAATTCGGCTGATAATAGGTCCACCATAAGAATGCCCTACAAAGATTGCAGAATCATCTATAGATAAATCATCTAAAACTTTAACCATAGCTTCAGCTTGCTTTTTAATGGTAACTTCAGATTTTCCAAATCCAGATTTTCCGTAGCCGGGACGATCTATGGCAACAAGATGAGCAGATGCACTAAGATTAGAATCACTTAAAAAGTCAATAAACCCTGTCATACTTCCCGGAGCCCCATGCACAAAAATAACTGTAGGTTTATTTTTGGTACCTGTTTCCATATAGCGTACTTTCTTGCCTTCAAAGTCATAATATTTTATTTTAACTCCCATTTTCTTTTTTTTGAAATGTTTATATATTTCTTTATTTTTCATAGTAAAACTAAAACAAGATGTCATTACGTTTAAAGCAATAATTAATAAAAGGATAATTCCTGAACTAACGGATAAAGATATTTTTAACCATTTTTTTACTTTCATGATCATTTTTATAATTCTATATTTAATTTTTGAATTATTCAAGCACGAAATTTATAAATGTATGCCAATTTTGTTCTAATATATCTAAGGACTTATTCTTTTCTTTTTCGGATAAAGCACTATAAACTATTGAGTTAAAAACTAATTTTTTAAGACTTTTTAAATCTAAATCCCAAGCCATCCATATTGCCCAATAATCTGGGCTTACGCCGACATAACCAAATACTCCCGGATCATCGGAACTAATAATCATAGGAATATTTTGAACCAAATAGTAGGTCGCGGGATGAATACGTAAATCCCGGACATAGCCTAAAATTTGATTACTTAAAGGGTTGATTTCCACACAAATATCTTTTTCTTTTACAATTTTTTGAAGATTTGGAAAACGAAAAAGATTGAAGCCGTGACCTATACGCTTGGTATTTAATAAAATTAAATCATATAGATTATTTTCAAAAACCCAATCACTTTCGCCTCCATGAAAATACATAGGCATATCAATTTGATATTTTTTACTTAAAGAATCTAAAGCTAACCAATTAGGTAAAAAATAAGCCGTTGTATGTCCAGCATCTTCTTCGGCAACTAAATCAAAACCTTTTACAACGTCAGGATTTAGTTGTCTTATTCTAAAAGCATCTTCTAAATAATTCTTTACAAGTTTATTAGGCAAAAAACGCAAACCGGTATAAATAAGTTTAAGTGTGAATTCAGGATTATTTTCCTGAACTTCTTTTTCTAAATCACGGTAATATTGAACCATAGTATCTGAAGAAAAATAACCTGATTCATGTTCTAAATCATATAAACCAAAATAGAGCAAATCTCTGACTTCAAGATGTTGAATTCCATCAGCTAAAAGACTATCTAAGGCATTTCTAAAAAAGTCTTTAAAAATAGGTTGATAAGTAACAAAACCTGTAATCCGTTGAAATATTTTTTCAAACTCCAACCATATAGGATACCTATCTGCATTACTTTGTTGGTCTAAAGTGAGTAAATCTAAGAGTTCTATTTTAAAATTTGGATTGTTTTTAGCGAGTATTTCTCCTAATATAAAGCCTTTAGGTGCAGTTTCTGGTTTGAAAAAACCAAGCTGACCTTTCACAAACTTTTCATTATCATCTGCCCAATAGACATAACTATTGGGTAAGGTCGTTGCTTGTTCAACTATCCAACTAAAATTGCCTAAAGCAGCGCTATGGGTATGCAATAAACCACCTTTGGGCATTTTTTTAAAATATTTGAATAATTGGGTGGCTTCTGTCTCTTTTTGAGATTTATAGAAATACCGAGCAGGGGGAAAGAAATGATCTTTCTTATATTCTTCAATTTGTTTTTGACGTAAATCTTGTAATTTTTTATCAGCAAGTTTTTCTTTTTCGTTAAGCTGAATGTCATAACCAAAATGCCTTTCTTTATCTTTTTTGATTAATTCTTGTCGTTTTTGAAAATAACTTACAGAATCTGAAAAGGTTAAATCAGAAACTTGTTCAGTTGAATTATCAAGTTTTTGATTTACTTTCTGGCAACTAAATAATAGAACAACTAAATATAATGCGTTAAGATGGAAGAAAAATGATTTCATTTGAACTGAAATAAATTGATTAAATAATTCTTGAGTAGTTATTAAAAGGGTTTTTTACTTTTTAATTGTTAAATAATTGAAATAAAGGTAGTTATAGTTTAATGTTTATTTTTATAGTTTTCTCTTCAGGATTTAGGATTTTTTTAGAATTATTAGACAAAAATTCTAAAGATTCTGTTTTCCAGTCTAATACAGCCAAGTTTTTGGTGACTAATTTTAGATCTGGAAAATATTCTTTAAAAGCGCCCCAATAATTTTTACCTAGTTCATGTTGTTTCCATTGATATTGTCCATAAATTATTGAAGGATGAACTTTCCATTTTTTTGCATACATATCAACAGAAGAAGGGTTATTAATAAGCCCCTCTATTCTTTTCATTTTTTCTTGAGACAAAAAATATTTTGCCGTAAATTCATTAGCTTTTTTTTCAATAAGAAATAAATCAATTGTTTCATCAGATAAATGATACGTTTGTATTTCGTCTAAATCAAAAAGTACATGATATAATTCATGAATTAAACTAAACCAAACCGTCGAGTAATTTTTATTATAATCTGTTATGACAATACAAGGTTTACTATTAACCTTAAAAGTGGCACCTTTAACATGAGTATTTGGGAGTTTTGGTTGAAAAACTACAGTAATCCCAATTTTATAAAGGGCTTGAAAAACAGTTAATAACCCATTCTTTTCATCTTGCGTATAGGGTTTAATCTTAGGGATTAAATCTATTAAATCATTTCTTGAATAGTCGTTTGGGTTATTAATGTATTGAAAATAAAAATAAGAAGATTTAATCCAAAAATCTTTTTGCTTATCAGAGAAAGGTCTTTTTGCTTTGCTGTATAAAACCGCATCAATTTTTTTTAACTCATGAATAGAAGCAAACCCAAAAAATTGACATATTTTTTTTTCAAAATCGTTAGCAGATATATTTTTGCCTATAAAACCTATTTGACTTAGGGCTTTTAAATCGAAATTTTTATGAATAGTAGTCATTTTCATGGTACTCATGAGTTGTTCTATATCGTCAACTGGTCGATCTTTGAAATGAAGTATTAATAAGTCTTTTAGTTTAAGTTCTAAAAACTCACCTACTTTTATCAAACTCACTATATCAGTTTGTTGAGAAGTTTTGTTGAGAATACCATCTAAAGTTCTCCTTTGAATATTTGCAAATTTTTCAAATTGGGTTTTAGTTAATCCAACTAATGTTATTTTTTTTTTGAATAATTCTTCAAGTGAGTCACCTTTATTAAAGCTTTTATCCAATATTTCTAATAGTTCGCTTTCCATAATAAGTATATGCAAAAAGGTAAATTTTATGTAGAATTAAGTATTTTTTATCAATTAAAACATAAGTAAAGGTAAATTTACCTTTTAATTTCAACTAATTATAGCATAGGACAATAAAATTTTTAATATTAACACTCAATCCCCAAAAGAAAGTTGTTTATTTAATAAATCCTCTTTGGCTTTTATTTTTGTTCGTAGATATTCCATAGGTCTGTTGCCTTTTACTTTATTGCAGTTTCCACAAAGAAGTTGATAATTTTCATAATGGTCGCTAGCACCTTTAGACTTTGGTATAATATGATCTATATCAAAATCTATAATTCTCATAGGATTATTACATCCATTACATTTGCCTTTTTGTTGTTTATATAGACGTTCTTTAACAGAACTATTTTTAGACACAATTTCTATATCAGTACGCTGAGGTATTTTTTCAGTATGAATAAAGTTTTTAAATAACCCCGCATCATCACTCAATCTATTTATTAAGACATCTACTGATTTTTTTTCTATATCAATGCCTATCCATTTTCTGTTTAGTTTTTGGGCAGATACACAAGTAGTAGCACAACCACAGAAAGGATCTAAAATTAGATCACCTTCATTGCTTCCTGCTTTTATAATTCGGTTTAATAACGCTAGGGGTTTTTGGGTGGGGTAACCTGTTCGTTCTTTAGACTGGCTGTTTATGTAAGGTATATTCCATATATCTCTCATATTTATGAGATTGTAGACACCATTTTCATCTCTAAAAAACTCTGTATTTCCTTGACCATAATTGATTATGCCTTCTTTTCGGTATTTGCTTTTAGTATAATTTTTTTCTTTAAGCATATTAAAAGTAAAATTTTTTGTTTTAGTGTAGTAAAAAAGAATATCATGTTTTTTACTAAATTTCTTTTTAGAACTTCCTCCGGTGCGGTAACCCCAAATAATTTCATTTCTAAAGTTCTGTTTTCCAAATATTTCATCCAATACTATTTTAAGATAATGACTTGCCGTAGGGTCTACATGTACATATAAACTACCGCTATCTTTTAATATTCTATGCATCTCTATAATTCGCTGTGTCATATAAATAATATATGACATCATAGCTTTGCTATGTATACCTCCTATACATTGTATGAATTTAAGTAATGAAGGATATCTATCGATCAAATTTTCTAAATAGGCATCATTAACATCCTTCCATGTCCACATGTCCTTAAAACTTGCACCTGATGACTTGCTAGCAATAGGTGCAGAATAAGTCCTTTTGGTATTAAACGGTGGATCTAAATAGATTAAATCTATCAATTTACTATTTAAACCATTCAATATAAATAAATTATCACCAGTGTATAATGTGTTTTGTATATTTTGCATACTTACTGTTAAAAATTAATTTATAAACAAGCTCAATATAAATCTATTTTTATTTTAGAAATGATCATTTTTTTAAGCATTTCCGGAAAACCAAATGATTTGATAATTAAACATGTAATATTAAAGAAGCAAGTTTTATAAAAAGTTTTATCCTGTACTTAGAAGTAAATTACAAAATAATTATCATTTTACAAAATATTTTTTATTTACTTTTTTTAAGACTTTTACGAAGGTTTCTATTTCATAATCATTTTATACTTTTCATTAAATATTTCTAAACATGTGGAAAGAAGAGAATAATCAGCTGGTTCAAGTATTTGAATTTAAAGATTTTACTGAAGCATTTGGGTTTATAACAAAAGTTGCTTTGCTATCTGAAAAAATGAACCATCATCCCAACTGGTTTAATAGCTACAATAAGGTAACTATTTATTTAAGCACTCATGAAGAAAATAAGCAAATAACCAAAAAAGATAAGATTTTAGCTGATGCTATAGAGAAGTTGTTCTAAAGAGTCTAATCTAAATAGGAACCTATTATTTAATAACTTTAATATGTTCTAAGCTATTTTCACTTGTAAAAATAAGATAATGGGTATATTGTTCTTGAGCAAGTCTATCAATTTGACGGCTCAATTTCTTTTTTAAAGGTAATAAATTAACCGTATCATATTTATTTTTAAATTGATTGGTTTGTTCTAAGAGAAAAGCCATATCTCTATTTTTACTAGGTTCAAAAAGGAAGGCCAATTTTTTATTTTTAATTTTAAATTTAAGACTTTCCATATCTAAAAGTGGAATAAGGCGCTCTATACCAATAGAAAATCCAACCGCTAAATAATCTTCTTTTTTCTTTAAAATTGTTCCAATTAACTTATCATATCGACCTCCTCCAGCAATAGAAGTTTTTGTTTTGGCAGTTCTAATTTCAAAAATTAAGCCCGTATAATAGCCCATACCTCGTACTAGGCTTGGATCGAAAAGAAGATTAAATTTATTTTGAGTTTTATTGATAAAACTTTTAAATAGTAAACTAAGGTTATTTTGGATTTCTTCAATAGCTTGAAGATTTTCAGGCTTTAGCTTTTTTAAAATTTCACAGAGTTGATCAAAGTCTTGACTATCTTGAAAAATAATATTTTTCAATTGCTCAATTGCTTTTTCAGGTTGTTGCTTTTCGATAAGTTCTTTTTCTACACCGTTCCAATTAATTTTATCCAATTTATCAAGGCTAATAAGCACTTCCATATAAAAATCGGGCAAGAAACCACAACTTTGCAAGAGAATATTTAATAAAGTTCGGTCGTTGATATGGATGGTAAAATCTTGTAAGCCTAAATTATTTAAAGCTTTAGCTGTTGTATTTATAAGATCAATTTCGGCAAAAGGCGCCTCAAGACCAATACTATCTATATCGCATTGTAAAAACTGTCTAAAACGCCCCTGTTGAGGACGCTCTGCTCGCCAGACTTGCCCAATTTGAATGAGTTTAGCTGGTTGTGGAAGTTCATTTTGGTTATTGGCATAAAAACGGCATAGAGGTAAAGTTAAATCAAAACGTAAGCCTAAATCTGCCAGATTGTCAGGATTATGAAGGTTTTGTTTTAATTTTTCACCTCGTTTCAAAATCTTGAAAACCATTTTCTCGTTTTCGCCACCTTGATTATTACACAATAAATTAATATCTTCTATACAAGGCGTTTCTATTTGTTGAAAACCAGCTTGTTGATATGTTTTTGTTATCAAATTGATGATTTGATTTCTGAATAAAAACTGTTCTGGTAAAAAGTCTCTAGTACCTTTTGCCGGTAATTTTCTCACAATATATAATTCTTAATTGTAAAATATAAATAAATTATGGTGATGTTGAAGAAAGTATAGTTGAAAATATACTTTTGATATTGAAACATTTAGAGTTGTATTTTCCCTTTTATTTAACCCAAGTCAAAATAAAATGACAGTAGAAATAATCTTAAAGTCTCCTAAATACGAAGATGAAAGATATAATAAAAAATGGTATAAACAAATGCAATAAGTAAAATTATCGATGTAAAATCTGCCAAGGCCAGTTTAAAGATTTTTTAGATATTTAAACCATTGATAATCAGAAAATATTCTCTATTTATATTTCATAGCAAGGCTATACAATTGGAATTTGACCTAAATCAAAATAAAATTTATATAAAAAATTGGTTTTAAGAATTTTATAAATTATAGATAATTAAAAATAAGCAAACTATAGATAGATTAAAACTTTATTTTAGCTTTGCAGTATTTTTTATTTATACAAAATAATGGTTTTCAAATATTTATATAATAAACATAAGAAATTTATTACCAAATAGTTGTTAATCAAACTTAGATTTATAGGTCTTTTATTAGAGAATAGTCGCTGCTTTATAACTTTAATATAGCTGCCTCTAAATAAGAAAGGCAATAGTAGTCAAGAAAAACATGAAACTTAAAATAACAGTTAATCAATATTTTATGAAAACATACACTTTATACCTTAGCAAAAACAGATTGTTCTATTTTACAATTTTAATATCTTTTTTACTATTTAGTTTTATGAAAAAAAATGTCTTATTAGCTTTTTTGATATGTTCTTTTATTTGGTTTTCGAGTGTAGGAAAACAAATGGGAAGTATAACTGGTCAAATTATTGATAACCAAACAGGAGAAGCATTGATTGGGGCAACGGTTATCATAAAAGGTACTGTTAAAGGTGCTTCAAGCAATATAGATGGGAATTTTACGATACCTAATTTAGAATCCGGTGCATATACGCTAAAAATTTCTTATATTTCATATACAGATCAAATTATAGAAGATGTGGTTGTAGAAGATGGTAAATTAACGATGTTAAAAGTTAATTTGAATGATGAATCTGAAACAATGGAAGAAGTGGTTATTAGCTCTAAAGCACTTCAAAATAATTCCTCTAGTATTTTATTAAAACAAAGACGCTCAGCAAATATTTTAGATGGTATCTCTGCAGAAGAATTTAGTCTTTACGGTGATAATAATGCTGCAGGTGCTATACGGCGGGTTGTTGGCGTTTCAATAGAAGGGGGAAAATATATTTATGTTAGAGGTTTAGGAGATAGGTATAATAAAGTAACACTCAATGGTGCCGAAATTCCTAGTTTAGATCCCAATAAAAATGCTGTTCAAATTAATTTATTTCCATCAAGTTTATTGGATAATATTATTGTTTATAAAAATCATACACCAGATTTGCCTGCTAATTTTTCGGGAGGTTATGTTGATTTAACATTAAAAGATTTTCCGGATAGCTATACCCTAAAGTCTTCTATAAGTATTAGTTATAATCCTCAAAGTAATTTAAATACTCACTTTCTATCTTATAATAGAGGAAGATTAGATGCTTTAGCTATTAATGATAAAACGCGTTCTATTCCTCAAGAAATACAACAAGCAGCTTCTATTCCTAATTTAGGACAGGCTTTAGCCAATCCCTCTAGCCGTCAGGTTTTGAGTAATTTAACAAAAAGTTTTAACAATTATTTAAATATTAATAGGCAAAAATCTTTTGTAAATCATAATTTTAATTTTTCTGTAGGAAATAATATTAGCATTAAAGACAAGCCATTTGGATATATTTTTAATTTAAACTATCAGAGGAGATATAATTTTTATGAAAATGGAGAAACAGGACGTTTTACTTTGGGCAGCAATACCGAAGAAGCCAACAGCCTAATTCCTCAACTTTTATTAAAAGATAGTAAAAGCACAGATAATGTTTTATGGGGAGCATTATTTAACGCTTCTATTAGTTTATCTAATTTCCATAAAATCTCTTTTAGTCTTATTCATAATAGAAATAGCGAAAACATAACTCGTTTCCAAGAAGGAAGTAGACCTGAAGATGATGTAGATTTATTTTATCAAACCCGTAATTTATCCCAAATTTTTAGAAATATTTCCACTGGTCAACTAAGAGGGGAACATAGTTTAGCAGGTAATCAAAAATGGAAAGCTAACTGGCTGGTAAGTTATACCCTGTCTAACCAAGAAGAACCAGACTTACGTTTTTTTACCAACGGTTTTAGAATTAATCAAGAGGGTGAAAGAGTTTATACAATAGAACCTTCAATAGGTCAAATTCCTACCCGATATTGGAGAAGTTTGCGAGAACATAATCTCCATACTAAAGCAAATATTATCTATAACCTCACTAAAAATATTAAATTCAAATTTGGAGGTAATTATCTTTATAAATCCAGAAATTTCCAGGAAGATCAATACCGGTATGCCAGTACTACTCGATCTTTTAGTGGAGATCCTGTTCAATATGTTCGTCCGGAAAATATTATCAGTTCTCAAGGAACAGATCCATTAGAAGGTGTCTATCTTTTAGATGCTTATGAAGCAAGAAATAATTATGACGCCCATCAAACTATTTCGGCTTTTTATGCTATGGGTGATATTTTATTGGTTGAGAGACTGCAGATACTTGCCGGACTTAGAGCAGAAAATACAGAAATAACCTTGCAAAGTTTAGATCCAAACAGCCAATCAGGAAAACTCAGAAAAACAGATATTTTGCCGACTCTTAACCTAACTTATCGTTTGAAGGATAACATGAATCTTCGATTTTCTTATACTCAAACTTTAGCAAGACCAAGTTTTAGAGAACTGGCCCCTTATGCTTCTTTTGATTTTGTTGGAGATTTTATTTTAGTTGGTAATCCAAACTTACAGCGTTCTTTAACTACTAATTTTGATTTACGCTGGGAATTTTTCTTTTCTCGTTCAGAAAAAGTGGCTTTTTCACTTTTTTATAAAGATATTAAAGGTGCCATTGAAAGAATTGATAACCCTATCGCTGCAAATCCTGAAATTAATTTTAGAAATTTAGATAAAACAAAAGTCTATGGTGCCGAAGTAGAAATTAAAACTAATTTATTACATGTATGGCATAGGTTAGAACATGTATTTATTTCGGCTAATGGCTCGTGGATAGTATCAGAGGCTAGTATTCCCGATGATGAATTTCAATCTATATTAGCTTTAGATCTTAATGCCAATCCAACGCGTCAACTTTATGGGCAATCACCTTTTGTTGTTAATACGTCTATTTATTATGATAATTTTAAAAAAACAAAGGTTAATTTAAGTTTTAATATACAAGGTCCAAGATTAGCTTTGGTCATTCGAGGTGCCACTCCTGATGTTTTTGAACAAGCTCGGCCAAATCTTAATTTTTCTATAGTTCAAAAAATCAGTCCCAGAGCAAGTTTTACAGTACGGGCTAATAATTTATTAAACCCTGAATATGCTTTTACCCAAACTTTTAAAGGAGAGGTTTATAATTTCCAAACTTACCGTATGGGAAGAGTTTTTTCGGTTGGTTTTAAATATAATATTAACTAAATTATTATAAGGGTTAAAGTTTCAATTTTGATAACTCAGCGTTGTCTAAATTAGTAGGGATAGGAAGATAATTTGATTAGAGTACAGCATACCAATATTGATATTTCTTTCCTATCCCTTTTAAAAAATGAAGCTGGCTTGGCTTACTGTCTCAAGAAATACAGGGCTTTCTTATGAAAAAAATACCAAATGAATTTGGCTCTCTAAATCTACTCCTTTTTTAGCTTTTCAAGTTGTTTCCTAAGCAAGTTAATAATGTCTTCTTTATCTTTTATTATAGTTTGAAGTAATTTAATATGTTCTTTTTGAATGGCTATTTCTTTGGCTAAATCCTTCTCTTCTTTATCACTTACTTCTTCTTTATCATCAGTATTACCAAATCCTCCAAAGCGTTCTCCAAATTTTTTAAACGCATTAGTAAATTCGTCAAAGGTATTTTCAGCTTTATTTTTAGCTACTACCTCTACAAAATTTTTCATGGTATCTTTGACAAATTTTTCTATATTATCTTCCATACTATTATAGTTTAAATTAGAAATATTTATAAATTACTGCAATCGAACTCTATATTATAAAATCTTATAATAATTTTAGTTATTATTTTATTTTCAATAATTTATGTTTTAAACATTTTACCCTTGTGCAAAAAAATCACATAAAGTCTGAATAGTAAAAGTTTAAAATTAGCTTTTTAAGTAACTACCTAAAAATTTAATACTGTCTTTGTATTTGGCATATATTTTTTGAAATTGCTCATCTTCAAAATGTCCTTCGAAATCAATTAAAAACCAATAAGAAAAATTATTATTGGTTTTATTTGGTTGACTTTCTAATTTAATAATATTAATGTTATTTTCTTTAAAATCATTCAGAAAAGTAGCTAAAGTACCAGATTTTTTACTCTCTAGTAAAGTTACTGCTATAGTAGATTTATCATTTCCGCTTTTTGGGTTTAATATATTATCTTGAGTAATAATTAAAAAACGAGTCTGATTCATTTTTGAATCTTGGATATTTTCAAAAAGAATAGGCAAATTTAAAAGTTGAGCAGATATTTTAGAGCATATAGCTGCAGAATTGACATCGTTTAAACTTAGATTAGCAGCATTCGAAGTAGAAGTAACTGCAACTTTAGGAATATGCTCTATAAAAAAATCTATAAAAAAATTCTGACATTGACGAAAAGCAATATCTTTTGAATAAATTTTTGTTAGCTTATTAATACTTTCTTGTTGCGAAGCTAAAACCATATCAATCGGTATAATTACTTCACCTATAATTTTTACATTTGATCTATATAAGTTTTTAAGCGATTCATTAACAGTACCTTCTTGATTATTTTCTATGGGTATAACACCAAATCTAATATGTTTTTCTTCGACAGCTTTAAAAATGGAATTAATATTTTTAATTGGCACAAAAATACCTGTGCCTCCAAGATGTTCTTTAGCTGCTTGATGTGTAAAACTACCTTCCGGACCAAGATAACCAACTCTATCAGAAGATTCTATGCTTCTACTAACCGAAAATATTTCTAAAAATATATTTCTAATGGAATCCGCATTTAGCAACCCCGTATCTCCTTTCGATAAACGCTGGATAATACTTTGTTCTCTTTCAGGACGATAAATAGAACTTCCTGTTTTATTTTTTATGTTGCCTATTGTTTTAGCTAAATTAATACGCTTTACTAAAAGACCTAAGATATTATCATCTATTTCGTCTATTTTTTGTCGTATATCGTTTATTTTATCTTCCATTAAAACCTATGTATAAAAAAAGTACAAGCAAAAAGACTAAATTTGTACAAAACTATAAGATATTTAAAATATTAAAAAACTTGATAATCAGATAATTATTTTATTTTTATAGCTATAAAATATATAGATTGAAAGCAAATGGCAAAAGCAACTAATTATTTATAACTTGTTTAGTTTTCAAAATTATATAATTCAAAAGGTATATTCAATTTTAATATGAAAATATATTTTCTATTTTTTCTCTTCGTTTTTCCATTTTTAATTTTTGGAAACTTATCTACAGGTCTGCTAGCTCAAAATCTGCCAAATATAAATCAGTCTGAAAATCAGTCTCAAAATTTAACGGATAAAAAGTCAAAGTTTGTAGAAGAAAATGCAGAAGAAGTATACGGGGCAAATACAACTTATTTTTTTAATGAAAAACATATTTTTGAAAGCAAGAGCATACGGAATCCTATTGATACCTTAGCCAATTTTCTTTATCGTTATGATTATAATTCTCGTCATAATTATCTTTATCAACATTTAGGTACTTTTGGTTCACCTATTACATCTATTTTTTATGAACTTCCAAATAAAATAGGGCAACAATTAGGTCTTGATAGATTACACTATTTTCTTCATGAACCGAAAGATATTAAATATTATGATACATATTCACCTTTTACAAAAATTGAATATGCCAATGGAGCCGATAGGCGAGATGAAATAGCAGGTGAATTTGCTTATAATATTAACGCTAACTGGAATGTTGGTTTTGAAATAGACAGATTAAGTAGTCGTCTCATGCTTGGAGATGAGGTAATCAGTACAGACCGAGCGGCTATTCTTGAAAGATACCTTTTCAAGGTAAGTCATACATCTAAAAAGAAAAAATATGCGCTTTTATTCAACAGTAATTTTTCCAATCTGAGGTTATTAGAAACTGGTGGACTAAATTCAGATGATGAATTAGACCCAAACAATAGAGATTTATTTTTCAATATAAACTATAGAACTTTAGACAATAGAGTCGAAAATATAACGAGTCGTAAAAGAAAAAATTGGCTTTACCTTTACCATCAATATCAATTTAAAGATAGTACTTTTGCTATTTTTCATCGCGGGAAACTTACTTCAGAACGTTTTGTTTATTTAGACGAAGATTATAATAATCACCCAGATTTTTATGATAGTCTTTTTGCTAATTCGAGCAATGTAACTTTTTCCGATACAGTAAGATTTAGAACTATTAGCAATACGTTTGGTATCAAAGGTAAAATCAAAAATTTGTTTTATAGTCTCTCAGCAAAACTTAATAATTATACTTACCAAACTACTTTTTTAGACCCTGATAGTGTCGGGTTAAATGTAGACTCAACTTTTACGATAGAAAATCAACTATTTTATAACGCAATACTTGGTTATAAATTAAATAAAAATAGTTTAAAAATCAAAGGTGATTTTATCGATAAGGATCAATATGCCTTAGATATAGAATTAAAACTGCCTTTTTTTTCTATACAAGCCAAAACAATAAAATTTCAACCTACGCTCCAACAATCAATTTATAGGAGTAATTTCTTTGCTTGGGATAATAGAGATAGTCTACGTAATACTACAGCTGACGAAATTAATATCCGTTCATCATTTAAGCTATTCAAAAATTTCACTATAGAACCTTTCGCAAGTTATAAACGCATTAAAAGTCTGGTTTTTTGGGATCAAACAAGAACAATTAGTCAATCAGAAGATACTATTCCTATAGAAATCGGACAATTAGGTATTAATGTATCGTTTAAAAGTAAACATTTTAAACAAACATTTAACTATAGATATACCTATCAAAATCGAGATGATATTGTAAGACAGCCTCTCTATTTTGCTAATTACTCTGTTGCTTATTATAATACTTTTAAAAATACAATTAAGTTAGACTTAGGTTTTGATTTTCATTGGAATAGTAGTTATTTTTCAGATAGTTATTACCCTGCTATTCAACAATTTAATCTTCAAAATATCAGTGCTGTAGGCAATTACATTCAGAGCGAATTTTTTGTTGTATTAGGTTTGAAAAAAACATCTCTTTTCTTCAAAATGACTAATTTATTAGAAGGGTTATTCCGAGAAGGTTATTTCGCGACTTTAGACCATGTAGGACAAAGTAGAGCTTTTAATATTGGATTTAGATGGTACTTTTTTGATTGAAAAGAAACCTATTAGCAATTGACAAACAAATTTACCACCTTATTATTACTAACAAAACATAATCAAAATCTATGTGGAATCCAGATTTATACAAACAACAACATTCTTATGTTTGTGATTATGGACAGGAATTAATAAAACATTTAGCACCTCAAAAACATGAATATATTTTAGATTTAGGTTGTGGTTGTGGTCAGTTAACAAATCAAATTGACAAATTAGTCAACAAAACTATAGGTATAGACCTTTCGCCTCAAATGATTAAAGAAGCAAAAAAACAGTTTCCCAACATTTCTTTTCAAATTGCTGATGCCATAGATTATCATTTTGAATCTCCTTTTGATGCTATTTTTTCAAATGCTACTCTGCACTGGGTTTTACAATATAAAAAAGCCATTCAAACTATGATTAAAAATCTCAAAATAGGCGGTAGAATAGTTTTAGAGTTTGGTGGAAAAGGAAATATAGAATTTATTATAAAAGCATTAAGAAAATCACTTATAAAACGACATTATATAAATCAAGCAAACCTCAAATTGTGGTATTTTCCTTCCATTAGCCAATATACAACAGAACTTGAAAAAGCTGGTTTTAAAGTTCTTTTTGCTCAACATTTTAATAGATTAACTGAATTAGATTCTTCAAAAAATGGAATAATTAATTGGTTATCTATGTTTGGAATACCCTTTTTTAAAAATGTTAAAGATAAGGATATTGAAGAAATTAAAGCTGAAGTCCAGACAAACTTAAAATTTTGTGCTTTCAAAAATGGGAAATGGTATGCAGATTATAAAAGGCTTAGAATAGTTGCCATAAAATAAAAAACTCTCCGATATTTATAGTTATTCCATTTGAAAAAAGGATTTTTAGAAATTATGAAATAATATTCCAAAGTTAAGAAATAAAAATATAGAATATTTTATCTTTACATTTTGATATTTAGCGATTAGTTCTAATTTTGATCAGTTTTAAACAGAGTTAAAATGAAAACAAAATATTTATTGTTAATACTTGTTCTTACTGCTTCTTTATATTTTTTGGTTAAGTTTTTGAAAAATGACCAAAAAACTCAAAATTTTCAAGATACTTTGGTAAGTATAGATACCGCGAATGTTGATCGTCTACTTATAAAGACCAGTACAAGTATTGTTGATTTGAATAAAATAAACGAAGAATGGACCTTGACTTTGGAAAATGGTAAACATGTTCCTGTTCTTGCTCGTAATGTACTATCAACTTTATATCATCTTTTAGATATTAAACCCAGTCGAATCATATCCAAAGATCCTAAAAAGTGGCGAGATTATCAAGTTGATGACTCTTTAGGGACGGTTATTCAAGTATATGCTAATGATAAAAAACAAGTAGATATTATTTTAGGAACTGTAGGTATAGCCAAAAATGATAAACAAGCTACTAATCCTTATGAACAACTTGAGCTTAATAAACAACAGCAGCGATTTTTTAGCTATGTCAGAATAGCTGGAGACGACAATGTTTATGCTTCCAACGATTTTCTAAGTTTTCATGTTTCTAAATCTCCAAATGATTATAGAAATAGTCAACTATTCAATCTAACTAAAGATTCTCTAAAAAATATGACCTTTATTTATCCTGATAATTCTAGTTTTTCGCTTTTAAAAACTGATAGTACTTGGTCTATAGAAAATCAGATTGCAAATCTTGATAGTATTGATAAATTTATAAATGGCATTGTTAATTTAACTAGCCAAGAATTTGAAGATAGCTGGAGACCAAAAAAAGATCAAAAACCAGTTTATACTATTATTGCTAATCAAACTAATAATACAAGTCAAGAGATTCAAGTTTTTCAACAAGAAGGGAAACTCATTTTTCATTCAAATAATAATCCTAATAATTATTTTAATGATGAAAATGGAGAACTTCAAAAAAAACTAATCGCTTCAAAAGCTAATTTTTTATAGTTTAGATACATAATTTAGTTATTCAAATACTTATTCTACCCTTTCTAACTCTTGATAAATTATGTTAAAAACCTTTTTACAAGAAGACGTATTAGAAGTTAAGAAAGAAAATGATCCCAATAAAGAAGAACTCAAATCTGCTATTTTAAAGTTAAAAAGAGAGAAAAATGCTTTAATCTTAGCCCATTATTATCAAGAAGGTGATATTCAAGATGTAGCTGATTATAAAGGAGATAGTTTAGCATTAGCCCAACAAGCCAAAGCTACAGATGCTGATATGATTGTCTTTGCAGGTGTACACTTTATGGCTGAAACAGCTAAAATCTTAAACCCAACTAAAAAAGTATTATTACCTGATTTAGATGCAGGTTGTTCTTTAGAAAGTTCCTGTCCTCCCAGTGCCTTTGCTGATTTTATTAACCAGCACCCTAAACATACTGTTGTTTCTTATATCAATTGTTCTGCAGAAGTAAAAGCCTTAAGCGATATTATATGCACCTCTTCAAATGCTGTAAAAATTATTAATAGTATTCCCAAAGATAACCCTATTATTTTTGCACCAGATAAAAATTTAGCGCGCTATGTTATAAAAGAAACAGGACGTGATATGCTGGTTTGGCAGGGAGCTTGTGTGGTGCATGAAGCATTTTCTATAGATAAATTACTCACTTTATATCAAAAACATCCTGATGCTGAAATTATAGCTCATCCCGAATGCGAAGAACATATTTTACAAGTTGCTAATTTTATAGGTTCTACGAGTGCTTTATTAAAATATATTCAACAAAGCGATAATCAAAAATTTATTGTTACAACAGAAGCAGGAATTTTGCATGAAATGAATAAAGTTGCTCCTTACAAAACACTTATACCGGCACCTTCGGCAGAAGACAACACTTGTGCTTGTAGTGAATGTGTTTTTATGAAAATGAACACTTTAGAAAAATTATATCTGTGTTTAAAAAAAGAGACCCCTGAAATTCTTTTATCTGAAAACTTAATAAAAAAAGCCTATATTCCAATTCAACGCATGTTGGATAAATCATAATTAAAAGATAATAGTTGGATTCTATCAGATATTAAGTTTTAAAATAAAAATTATTGAAAACTAAATATTTCAAAATCTCTATATGTTTTCAGAGCATCAGGTTCTAACTAAATATTATGTATAGTAATATTATTTTTTTTCAAATAGATAAATAAGATATGTCGTTTAAAGAATCATTATTGAATCCAATATTCAACAAGTCACGTATGGACTGGAGAAAGTTTGATGTACATATCCAAACACTACTAAAAAGCAATCCTGATATTAGAGATGAAAGAACTCTTCGAGAAGCAATCAATGCTCAAGAAGGTAAACATACTCTAAAGGAAATGGCTCAGGCTACTTATGACGTTCACCAGAAATACTCGGGTGGCGTTGTAGTGCCACTAGAAGTTTGGGAAGACTACATCGATGACGTATACGTTTCTCGTTCCTTAAAAGGACGTGGAAAGGAAGACGAGTTATTGGTTTATCTAAAGAAGTATAAGCCTTCAATCTTATGGGATGAGACAGATGATGAACTGGATAGAAAGTATAATGTAGATATTGTTGGTACACACGTGGATGGAGAGAAAGTCTATATCCAAGTTAAGCCACTATCTTATCAATACACTGACGCACAAGTACAAACTATTAATGCACATAAAGAAGCTAACCTCGGACAGCGAGTTCACTATGCATATTATGATGGTGATAACTGGGTTTGGGAGAAGTCAAGATAAATGTGTAAAAATGTAACTTGGTCGTGTTATGGAGTGACTATAACTACTGTCTTTTACTAAGTTCATCGCGAATTGTGGCAGCCTCTTCATAATTTTCTCTATCAATAGCTTCTTTTAAAAGGGTATTTAACTCTGCGGTAGAAAATTCAGCTATAGATTTTTTTCTTTGACTCTTTTTAGATGATTTTTTTCTTTGACCTCTTTTGTGAACAGCAGTAGCAGAAGATGTGATTTCTTCTATACTTTCATCGTCAGCATCTACGCCTACTTCTTCTATAATATCTTCATGGATATATATAGGTACATTACAACGTACAGCTATGGCTATAGCATCTGAAGGGCGAGCATCTAATTTGACATATTCATATCCTTTAGGTAGACGACAAATTAATTGAGCATAAAAAATGCCTTCTTTCAAATCTGAAATAAAAATTTCTTTAAGTTCTACATCAAAGTTACGAATAAATGCTTTAAAAAGATCGTGAGTCATAGGTCTAAATGTATGAATTTGTTCGAGTTCCATAGCTATAGAGTGTGCCTCTGGCATACCAATCATCATGGGTAAACGTCGTTTACCTTTTGCTTCTCCTAAAACCAAAGCAAAAGAAGTTATTTGAGGTTGATTTGAAGATAGTGCAAGGATAATCAATTTAACTTTTTTACTCATTTTTTTAATATCTTTTATTTTAACAACTTGAACATTAGTGTCTAAAAGGTTTTCTTATAAAAAATAATATAAGAATCAATTTAACGGATAACAAAGGCTTTATAAGTTTTACTAACAAATTGATAATTAGTTTAATTATTCTACAAGTATATTTATAACTATATATACTTATATCTATGTAAGAGCCCAACCAATCTTCAAATTTTCAAATATAGGTTTAAATTCATTAAGTGAATAAAATTAAAAAAAGTTTTTATCATACTTAATAGTAAATTCATATTGAAAAAAAGGATTTTTAGGTGTTTAAGCTATTGATAATAAGAAATCTTTATCTCATTATTGTTAATACAAAGTTATAGCTTTTTAATATTCAATGTCATTAAGATTAAAAAGTTGTTAAAATGAAATCTATTTTTTTTATGTTTCTTCTCAATCCAAAAGTGTTTCAAGCAGTTGAATATACGCAGAGGCATTATAAATTCCATTGGGATTATGGCCGACACCATCTATCACAAGTAAGTCATGATTATTATCAGGATATTGATTGTTCATATAAGCATTGATATAGATACCTCTTTGGAATCGATTTTCCCCACTACCACCTTCTTGATTTTCGGGTTCACAGCCCGAAGTAGCATTTATAGTATCAATACTTCCTAAAACATAATAAACATTTCTATTAATATATTGATTAATAATATTTTGAATATTAAATACTTCTATAAAAGCATAACGATTGTCCAGAGTTAAAGCCTCAAAACCATAAGGATAATTGTTATAAGTAGAACAGTCTGTTGGGCTATACGTACTAGCCCCATTCCAACGTAAAGCATTCATATAAAGATAATGTGAAGGATTAGCAGGCAAATAAGTAAAGGTATATGGACTTGATAGGCTATCTAAATCGTTAAGTGCGGCATAGCGCTGGGCAAATTGCCCACCTGCCGAATGACCAGTGATAACGATATTAGTAAGGTTTGAAAAGTTATTAAATAAAAAGTAAGACAACATATAATCTATAATTTGAAAAGAGCCTAAAGTAATACCATCAGGCGAAGAAGCGCGACCTCCAGCTCGCCAAACTGCATTATCCCAATCTATTTCATTTCCAATACCTCGATGATTAAAATAAGGAGCAATAATTACAGTACTTCCGGAACGACTAGCTTGGTTGACAGCAGAAAAAATAGAATTATATTCACTTTGTAAAGCATCATCACTTGCACTAAGCCCATGTATCATGAAAATAATATTTTTAATATTTACATGTATAGAAGTAATATCATGAGAAGTATAAAAATAAAAATCGCCTATATTATTTTGAGTATTTGCTGTAGTTAAACGGAGAGTTTGCCGTTGGTCAGTTGAAAAAGTAGTCATAATTTGGCTATTAGTAATTGGAGGTAAACTTATAGAATCATTTATTGGAGGTAAAAGAGGAGGGGGAGTCGGGTCCTGAGGAATAACAGTAACGCTGTTTGAATTGCAAGAAAAAAGCCAAATTGCCAAGAAAAATAATAAACAAAATTTGTACATAAAAATGATAAATATGGATTATGAATAATAAAAATATTGAAAATCAATGAATTAACTTATATAAAAGAGCAAATTTAACTCTAAATACCTCAACATCAATAGGATTTTTAAATCCTGTTTTTTTAAAATACTATCAAAAGTAAATTTAAAATTTGTTTAAAAACAAGTACTTAAAGTTATTATAAGAAAACTTGATAAAAAAAATAAGGTTAGGGCTAATAATTCAAACTAAAACTATTATTTTTACGAACCTGTTTATAGTCACAATTACTATTTAAAAAAAAAGATTTTTAGAAGGTTTTATAGTCTTATCACTTGAAAAAAGGATTTTTAGAATCTTTTTAACTCATTGATAATGAAAATGAACCTTTCATAGATAATAATAGATTGCTATAGCTGATATGCCCAGATGGCGAAATTGGTAGACGCGTTGGTCTCAAAAACCAGTGGTAGTGATACCGTGCCGGTTCGAGCCCGGCTCTGGGTACATCTTTTTTATGAATATACTATAAAGCAGAGATTGTTAAATAACGTAACATCTCTGCTTTTACTTTATATAATACAGATTCTCTTTTTATTACAACTTCTATAATTATTCATAACATGCCCCAACAAAGAAGATATATTGTAGCAGGAAATTGGAAAATGAACTTAACCCGGAGAGAATGCAATTCTTTAATTGATAACTTAGAGTCAGCACTTAAGACCCAACCTTTAAATCCAAATGTTCAACTTATTATAGCCCCTTCTTTTATCCATTTGGCAAAGGTAAGTGATAAAGTGAAGTCCTTAGGACTTCCAATATCTATAGCTGCCCAAAATTGCAGTTCTTTTGAAAAAGGAGCGTATACAGGTGAAGTAAGTTTAGAAATGTTAAAAAGTTATGGTATAAATTATATCATTATTGGACATAGTGAAAGGAGAGAGTATTTTAAAGAAAGTTATGAGGTTTTGGCTAAAAAGGTGAGCTTATCGCTTAAATATGGGCTTAAACCTATTTTTTGTTGTGGTGAAATATTAGAACAAAGAGAAGCCGGACAACAAGATAAAATCATTGCCCAACAACTTAAAAAAAGTCTTTTTCACCTTTCAGAATCTGAAATTAAAAAAGTCATAATTGCTTATGAACCTGTTTGGGCTATCGGAACTGGAAAAACAGCTTCTGTTGAACAAGCCCAAACTGTACACGCCTTTATACGTGGACTACTTGCCAAGAATTATAGTCCTTCTTTATCAGAAAACACCCAAATTCTCTATGGTGGTAGCTGTAAACCTAATAATGCCAGAGAACTTTTTGCCTCTTCTGATATTGATGGAGGACTTATTGGAGGTGCTTCTTTAAAAGCTGATGACTTTATTAAAATAGCCCAATCCCAAGTTTAAGAATTACAAAATAATACTTTATACTTAATTTATAAAATGAAGATAATCAGAGATCTTATAGAAAAAACGTGGTTAGATCGAAATTTATTAAAAGAAGAAAAAAACCAGTCTGCCATTCGTGAAACTATCGACTTAATAGACAAAGGTGTTTTAAGAGTTGCTGAGCCGACAGTTTCAGGTTGGCAAGTCAACGAATGGGTCAAAAAAGCTGTTATTTTATATTTTCCTATTCAAAAAATGAAAACTACAGAAGCCGGTTCTTTAGAATTTCATGATAAAATACCTTTGAAAACAGGATATGCCCAAAAAGGTATTCGAGTTGTACCTCATGCTGTTGCCCGTTATGGAGCCTATATAAGTGCTGGGGTTATCATGATGCCTTCTTATATTAATATAGGTGCTTATGTGGATGAAGGAACTATGGTAGATACTTGGGCTACTGTGGGCAGTTGTGCCCAAATTGGACAAAATGTTCATTTAAGTGGTGGAGTAGGTATAGGTGGAGTTTTAGAACCTCTCCAAGCTGCTCCGGTAATCATAGAAGATGGTGTATTTGTAGGATCAAGATGTATTATTGTAGAAGGCTTAAGAATTGGTAAAGAGGCCGTTATTGGAGCAAATGTTACACTTACAGCAAGCACTAAAATTATTGATGTTACCCAAGAAAAACCTCAAACGTATAAAGGCTATGTTCCAGAACGTTCTGTGGTTATTCCTGGCTCTTATGCCAAAACTTTTCCAAGTGGAAATTATCAGGTTAATTGTGCTTTGATTATTGGAAAAAGAAAGGCTAGCACCAATTTAAAAACCTCTCTTAACCAGGCATTACGGGATAATGAAGTTGCTGTATAAAAATGAAAATACAAAAATATTATGTCGTATGGTTAGGCAGAAAGCCGGGAATTTATCATTCTTGGAAATCTTGCCAAAATCAGATAGATGGTTTTAAAGGAGCTAAGTATAAGGCTTTTAAAAATAAAAAAACAGCAGAAGAAGCCTTTAAAAATCATTATTTTAATTATATAGGTAAACCTAGCGAGGTGATTACGCCTTCAAAATGGCCTAATGATTTGTATGGTTGGGCTGTAGATGCTGCTTGTAGTGGCAATCCTGGTATTATGGAGTATAGAGGAGTTGATATTCAAACTCAGAAACAAATTTTTATACAAGGTCCTTTTCATGAAGGTACCAATAATATAGGAGAATTTTTGGCATTAGTACATGCCTTGGTATTAGTTAAAGATCAAAATATGCCTATTTATACTGACAGTAATACGGCTATAGCCTGGTTAAAAAACGTAAAAGTCAAAACCTCATTAAAAAAGACTACTAGAAATAAAGAACTTTTTTTACTTATTGAAAGAGCTGAAAATTGGCTTATTAACAATATCTTTAGCAATCCTATCCTAAAATGGCAAACAAAAATATGGGGCGAAATTCCTGCTGATTTTGGGCGAAAATAAGATTTATTATTTTAAACTCTTTGTCAACACTTCGGTAAATTTTTAGAGTTTTATAACCTTAAAAAATTATAAAATACTTGTAATCAAATCTTTATAAATTGAAAGAGTTAAAATATAAAATTATAATTTTTTACCGAAGTATTGTCTTTGTGATATTATCAATAAATAAAATAGTTCTATAATCGCTTTAAATTAGGAATAGACTTTAAACTATTTTTTAATTGTTCCGATATATCTATATGACTTTGTCCTCCAATAGTATCTGATATTACCATTGTTATTTCTGTATCTATATCAAAAAAATTTTGACAAGATTGGCACCAAGACTTATGTTCATGACAGAAGTTAGATACTTCCTCATTACTTTCTTTATCAATAATATCTTGAACATTTCTTCTAAATTTAACACAATCACTATGCATAAAAATAGTATTGCATAAAAGTTTATTCCTAATGCTATATATGATTTTTGATAATTTGCTCATAATCGTCAGAAGTAACTAAATTAAAATATTAATAAAAACTTATTTAGTTTGTTTATAAAACAAACTATGAATGGTGATTAATTAGAATTAGAGCTTTATGCTTTCAACATAATATATAAGTTAAAAGTTATTTATAAAGGAAAAATTATAAAGGAAATGAAACAAAAATGAAAATATTTTTGTACTATATTGCTTTTTAAATTTATTAGACAGGAATACAACTGAATTTCTAAAATCCTATAAATATAGCAAAATGTTATAAGGTCTACCATTTTTACTATTAAAAGTACTTATACTCAGCTTACTTGAAAAAGAGAGTTTTTCGGATTCTAACCTATTGGTATTGAAACTTAACGTTTCGCAAAATAAAATAGCTTTGCTATAAAACCCTTTATAGTTATTTGTAGAGAGCTTTTTTATAAAAAATAGTATATGAGTTAATTTATTGATAATAAAATATTTATATAAAAAAACAAAAATTATATAAATTAAAAATTTTGCATAATAAAAGGATGTAAAAGTCTTGTAATCTTTAAATTAAAAATTTATTGATAGAAAACCTTAGTTCATTTATTATACTATTAATTTCATATAGTTAATTTTAGTTTATGCTTAACATTTAATTAGATTATGAAAATATATCTTATTTCTCTATTTCTTTTTATTTCTATTTCACTTATAGCTCAAGTACCTGTACCGGCTCCAACTCAAAATAAAGCAATAGCTTTAAAAGGTGCTGAAATACATATTGGGAATGGAAAAGTTTTAAAAAATGCTACTATCACCTTTAGCAAAGGCTTAATAACAAATGTGACCACAGAAGACTTAGACCTGTCAAATCATGAAATAATAGATGTTTCAGGAAAACATATTTATCCCGGTTTTATATTGGCAAATACAAATTTAGGACTTACTGAAATACAAGCTGTTAAAGCAACTTTAGATCATAGTGAAATAGGTAAATATAACCCTAATGTTCGCACTTTAATAGCCTACAATACCGATTCCGAATTAATACCTACTTTTAGATTTAATGGTATTTTAACAGCTCAAATTGCACCCCGTTCAGGTATTCTATCAGGTACTTCTTCTATTGTCCAATTAGATGCTTGGAATTGGGAAGATGCTAGTCTTAGTACTGATGATGGGGTCTATTTAAGCTGGCCTCAACAGGCTTTCCCTCCACGTTGGTGGTTAGCAGAAACTAAATTTCGTCCCAATAAAAAATACGACCAAACCGTGAAAGAACTGGAAACTTTGTTTTTAGAAGCTAAAAACTATCACCAAGAATCAGCCGGTAAAAATATTAATTTAAAATTAGCTAGCTTAGCCTCTCTATTTAAACAAAAGCAGTTATTTATTCGCGCCAATGACGAAAATTCTATTATCCAAAGTATCAGTTTTGCCAAAAGAATAGGTCTTCCAAATATTGTATTGGTTGGAGGAGAAGAAGCAGTTAAAGTTGCTGATTTCTTGAAAGAAAAAAACATACCTCTTATTCTTAATTGTCTCCACCGTTTGCCCAATCAAGACCATCAAGATGTCAACTTACCTTATAAAAGTGCTGCTCTACTTCATGAAAAAGGATTGTTAGTCGGTTTAGCTTACGATATTTATTCAACTCAAAGTGAACGAAATTTACCTTTTATTGCGGGTACCGCTGCTGCCTACGGACTTAATAAAGAAGAAGCTTTAAAAATGATAACGCTTAATATGGCTAAAATTTTGAAAATTGACTCTAAATTAGGTTCTTTAGAAAAAGGAAAACAGGCAACTTTATTTGTATCTGAAGGCGATGCTTTAGATATGAGAACAAATAATTTATCAATGGCTTTTATACAGGGTCGACAAATTGAATTGCAAGCAAAACAGCAAGTTCTTTACCAAAAATATAAAAATAAATAACTTGAAAATTGAGCAAAAAAATATTATAATCCTAAATGGGCCTAACCTTAATCTTTTAGGAAAAAGAGAACCAGAAGTTTATGGTAAGCAAAACTTTCATGATTATTTTACGACTTTAGAAAAAATACACAAAGATAAATTGAATTTGTTTTATTTTCAATCTAACCATGAAGGCAAAATTATAGATAAAATACATGAAATCGGTTTTTCTTTCGATGGAATTATTTTGAATGCTGGTGCTTATACACATACCTCTATTGCTATTGCTGATGCTTTGAGTGCTGTTAAAACTCCAACCATAGAGGTTCATATTTCAAATGTTTATGCTCGTGAACCTTTCCGACATAAAAGCTATTTAAGTGCTTATTGTAAGGGAATAATTGTAGGTTTTGGTTTAAATGGTTATAACTTAGCTATTCAATCTTTTTTAAATTAAAAATTTTAACTGCTATACACTTTTAATTTAGAGCGTGTTTAGTTTTTATTATTCTTATATAAAGAGTTAATAATAAAATACTTAACATATTTTTTTAATTTCTTTTTTTATACAGCAAAATTTAGTAAATAACTGATAACAAGCAAATTAATAATTTAGCAATACATTAAAAAACTATTTTTCTATTTATTATTATTTGATTATCAATAAATTAAAAAAACTAAACACAGCCCTAATTCTCAATTTATAAAGATTTTTTTGTAACTTCCCAACAAGAAAGAGTCTGGTGCCCTTGTTTTACGTCAAGGTGTCATTATACTCTCTCCTTTTTACTGAAAATGAAAAAAAGATTTTGTGATTTGTAGGTTTGGTAAGATTTGTAGGGTTACATTCCTACATTAGCTTACCTCTCCTATTTATTTTGTGTTGAAAAACTCAGCAACTTCCTAAAATTTTTAAAAACTTTGTAGTTTTGGGTTTTGAAATAGGATATAACGCCCTACTATTAATTGTGGTAGGTGTCGCCTTATTCTATTTCCTCTTTTTTTGATGTCCTAAAAGTGGGTATCTTATCTTTTGAGCCGTCTCATTGATATTCAAATATTTTAAATTTCTAAAATCACCAAAAATTTTATAACACAGAGTCTATTCAAATTAGTAAAATGTTGTACAAAGCAGAAAATCAATTAATATCAAAGTTAATCGAATTGCCTGAAACAGGCATGGGGTATCAAATCATTACGGCTAATGGCTGTGATAAAAAACCGTTTATAGTCTATAACACTGAATTTATTATTGATGTAGATGATAACTTTAGAGATTATAGGACTAAACTTTTTACAAGTTATGCCCTAATATGGCATAAACTTGAATCTATTGATCTGAATAGCATAAAAGTATTTGAACGTAAACGTAATGCCAATAGCTATGCCTACTCGTCTAATCACCATAAAAGACATAAAGGCGGTAAAGCTGCTATAGATAGCCCAGAGACTTATGCCAATGGAAAGGATACATTTATACGATTATCTGCTTTTGAAAACGATAGAAGAATAGACGAAGCAAATAAAAAGTTAAGAAAAGGAAGTTATACAACAACCCTTGAAGATTATTCGGATTGTAGACAATACGAAGATGACCCAGTAGACAGATATGCTTTACCGAACGACGACAAAATAAAATGGGTATTTTATATTAAACCAAAATCTGGAGATGTATATCAACAAGGCATAGTACAACCCGACTATGATCATGAAGGAGGTGGAATAGAAGCTTTTTTTAAAAATGGTACTTCAAATGATACTTATTATTATAAAATGTCTTATTAGTCTAACAAACATTAAAGTATTGATTATCATATTATTATTTTACCTAAATATGTAGACATGCAAAAGAAAATCAAACTCCCAGATCCAATTATTGATCAATTAATTAGTTTGCCAGAAAGTGGTATGGGCTATCAAAACGTAACTTTTATTTTAAAAGATGGAAGAAAATTAACTAATAGGACAGTCATTAATTCCGAGTTTTTACTTCTTAATGAACATGAAAAATTGCAAACAGCTGACTTTCAAAAAGGGCAATTTATGGTGTCAAAATAAAGCTACTTTTCACCAATAAGCTCCCAACTCTCCACACTCACCCGGCAAACCTGCCCTAATAATTTGATAACCTCTTCTTTATAATCAGAAAAACGATAGGTATTGAAACGCTCGGACACCGTTTTATCACTTATCTTTTTCTCTTTGTACTGGTCTAAGACCCATTCCAAAGCCGACCGGTTGCCGAGTTTATACTGCCAAGCTGTTTCAGGAATACCACTTAATGATGTTTGCGAATCCAGTTCTATTTGCCCAGCTAATTTATCGGCTTTAAGTTTGACTTTAGCTTGCTGATTTTGGGGAAGTTGCAAATCTTTACGCTTTAAGGGGTAAGGCTCCAAATTGTCGTAATTGAGATGCAAATCCATCAACTTTTTGCCTTTTTCCGACCATTTTTCAAAATTTTCATGAAAAGGCAGCCGCGGAAAATCCCGTTTTAGGTTTTCGGAATACGTTTTCCGGTACTTTGGATCGTGCAAAACCCCATAAACGTAGTAAAAAATGGCTTCTTTCGTGATGCTTTCGCTGGCGTAATGGCTCCGAAATTGTTTTAACCCCCAATCTGTGATATTTTCTGTTTTTTTGCCCTTTGAATCGTAACGGTAAAGAGGAAGGCATTGTCCTTTTTCTATATTATCAAAACAAGGTAATGCATTTGTTGCTAAACAATGAAATGGTTTTGAGGAAGATATGCCAGAAAATTGAATAACTTTATTTTCCAATTCGCCATATTTGCCGAAGATGGAAAAGTGATTTTCCGTTAAAACATCATTTAGTAATTTCTCAGCGTAATAATATTTTTTTACAAATGGTCTAAAAAGGCTGTAAATAATAAACTTAGTTGTATAAACCGATTTTTTCTTTCTTAAAAACTCGTTTCTTAAATCTCGACTCCATTTTATAGTATCATTCATTTTAGTTTTTTGGATACTTTCATTATAGGTTTCAGATAAAAACCGTACTTTTTCTTCCAAATTCTTTTTATCAAAATCATAAACCCAAGCATCTCTATTTGATTTTGCTCCATTGGAAAAAAGTTTGAATAGGGCTTGTTCATCTTTTTGGGTTTTGGTATTTTTGGTTTGCTTTGAGCAAAGGGGCAAAAGCGATTCAAAGTCATTGTCGGTGATGTTGAGCCAATTGTGGTTTTTGTCGGGATAAAGGGTTTCAAAAGTCAAATCTTCTATTTTTTGGCTGCTTAAAAACTCTAATTTATCTTTTTTACTAAACTCATCTTGTAAGGTATGGTAAAAAAGGCTGGGGCGTTGATTTTTTTTGAAAGGTGTTTTAATAAAAAAAGCAATGCAAACCCCCGTTTGAATGCCAAAAACGTTACCAATATTTCTACCTTGATTTGCCCGGATATTCCCACCTAAATCCACAATATAAACATAGTCAAAATTATCTTTTGCTTCTTTTCTAAAACCATCATAACGCCTTGCTGTTATAAAACTATTATTGGTTACAAAAGCCACAATACCCCCTTTTTTCGGGTCTATTCGATCCATTGCCCAGCGGTAAAAACGCTTATACATATCATAATCATTTTTTTGAGCGGTGCTATATTTGTGGAATGTATTTTTGATTCTCCGATCTATTTCGGGGTATTTTCGGTTGGCGTTGTGGTCATTATAGTTTTGTTGGTTGGCGTTGTAGGGTGGATTGCCGATGATAACCGATATTTTGGCGGCATTTTGGCGGCGGATACGTTGGGTATTTTCTTCATTTAAAGTAAAGCCCATTTCTTGTTGTTGTCGGGTTTGGTCGAGGGCATAGTGGTTGTCCAAAGTATCGACAAAAGCAATATTTGGAAACTCTTTATAGCTTTCCATTTTTTGACGGTAGGTATATTCAATGTTCAGGCTGGCAATATAATAGGGCAAAACGGCTAACTCATTGGCAAAAATTTCGTGCTCGTATTTATAGCTCAGCTTAGATTTGGGAATGTAATCGATGAGGTCTGCGATAAAAGTGCCGGTGCCTGTGGCGGGGTCTAAAATTCGGACATTTTTTTCCGATAGGCTGGTATTAAAATACTTATAAAGCAAAAAATCGACGCTTTCGATCATAAAATTTACGATTTCTCTTGGCGTATAAACCACGCCGAGTCGGTCAGCGGCTTGAGGGTTATAGGCTTTATAAAACTCTTCGTAAAGGACTTTTAAAAAAGCCTGCTTATCATGATGGTCTTGTACGCTTTTCGCTTTGATTTCCAAAGTGGTATAAAAATGGGCGTTATCATTTTCAAAATTTTTTCGCATAGCTATATCAAAAGCCAAAATAGATAGCTCATCTATTTGCCGGGCAATATTGTTGTATCGATGGAAATCCGTTTCTGAAAATACGGTATTAAAGAGCTTGCCGGTCAGAAAATGCTGAATGATCATTTCCCGGATGTCTTCTTTTTGAAAATTGGCATTGATTTCTTGTTGGCATTGCTTCAAAAAAATGGCTCTTTTTTCAGAAAAGGCTGTTTTATTTTGGACTTTTTCTATTTGTTGACGGAGGTAATTGGTAAGAGCGGGGATATTTTCTTTAAAAACGCCTATAGCTTCTTCAAAGTCTTCTATTTCTTGCTTTTTAAAATTTAGAAACTGGCTAATGATCGTCTCTAAGCCCTCGTCATCGCTTTGAATATTTACCCGCCTAATTTCTTTATGGTTTTGATAAAGGACGGCAGTTTTGGAGTTTTCAAATAAAATATTTTCGGAGTTGTAATTTTTTTGGTGAAGTTTAAATTCGATTTCTTGATCCAAATCATCTTTTGGATCTTTGGCTTCGTAATAGCCGTAAGTGATTTGGTATTTGTCTTTTAGAGTGCCATCGGGAATGGTATTATTTTTTTTATCCCGCAGCTCATCGATAAATCGTAGTCGGGTATCTTTGGAAAAAGCCTTAATCAAATTAATAAAGTTGGGGCGTATACTTTGTTCGTTTTGACTGGCTCCAAATAATACCGTATCATGAAGTGCCTTACGATAATCGTTGATGTATTTGTGCATTTTCTTATTGATAGTAAAGGTTTAGGTGGTGTTGTAAAAACATGGCTTAAGAAAATACTTTTAATTGATAAAGAGACATTTATGGTTAAATTTATTTGACTCAACTAAAACAAAATGACGATAGAAATAATCCTAAAATGCCCCAAATATGATGGGAAAGATATAAGAAAAAATGGAATAAATAAAATGAACAAGCAAAATTATCTCTCCAAAACCTATCTCAAAAGAAAAAGAATAGTATTTTATTTGGGTTTTAACTGCGGTCACATTGTACTGTAATCCACTATTATTTTCTTATTTATTAAAAATTAAATCAGTCATAGCAATTAAAAATCGGTAAAAATGTCAGTAAAATAAGACACCTTGTATGTCAATTTTATAATGGCATAAAAAATGTATTTCAGATGATCCAGTAAGACTGAACCTGATTGTATTTAGGTAGTCATATAACTATTTCAATTTTAACATAATTTAGTTTTAATATACTATGTCTAAAGTGAATATCAAACCCTTAGCAGATCGGGTTTTAGTAGAATCTTCTCCTGCTGAAGAGCGTACAAGTAGCGGAATTATTATTCCTGACACAGCAAAAGAAAAACCTCAACGCGGGGTTATAGTTGCAGTTGGTCCTGGTAAAAAAGATGAACCTTTGACTGTTAAAGTCAGTGATACTGTGCTTTATGGTAAATATTCCGGCACAGAGATTAATATCGAAGGTACAGACTATTTAATTATGCGAGAATCTGATATTTTAGCTATCGTTTAATTCAGTTGTTTATTTAATTTATTTTTTAATTTCATAATTATTAAAATTCAATAATAATGGCAAAAGATATTTCATTTGATATACAAGCAAGAAATCAACTTAAAGAAGGTGTTGATATTTTGGCAGGCGCTGTTAAAGTTACTTTAGGACCTAAAGGCAGAAATGTCATTCTCGACAAAAAATTTGGCGCACCTTCAATTACTAAAGATGGTGTGAGCGTAGCTAAAGAAATTGAACTACAAGAGCCTATGCAAAATATGGGTGCTCAATTAGTCAAGGAAGTAGCTTCAAAAACTGCTGATAAAGCAGGAGATGGTACAACAACAGCAACCGTACTTACCCAAGCTATTTTTTCTAATGGGTTAAAAAATATTGCCGCTGGTGCTAACCCAATGGATTTAAAAAGAGGTGTGGATCAAGCAGTTAAAGTAGTTGTTAATGACTTAAAAAGCCAATCTAAACAAATCGGTGAATCTTCTGAAATAGAACAAGTAGCAACCATATCAGCCAATAACGATAATGAAATTGGTAAAATGATAGCCAATGCTATGAATAAAGTTGGTAGAGATGGTGTTATTACTGTTGAAGAAGCTAAAGGTACTGAAACAGAAGTCAAAACTGTAGAAGGTATGCAATTTGATAGAGGATACCTATCACCCTATTTTGTGACTGATTCTGAAAAAATGCACACCGAATTAGAATCACCTTATATTTTGATATACGACAAAAAAATATCCTCTATGAAGGAACTATTACCCGTTTTGGAAAGTGTTTCTCAAACAGGTAAAGGTTTAGTTATTATTGCTGAAGATGTTGATGGTGAAGCCTTAGCAACTTTAGTTGTTAATAAAATACGAGGTGCCTTAAAAGTTGTTGCTGTTAAAGCACCTGGCTTTGGAGATCGTAGAAAAGCGATGCTAGAAGATATTGCTATTTTGACTAATGGTACCCTTATTTCTGAAGAGAGAGGTTATAAGCTTGAAAATGCAACCTTAGAATATTTAGGTACTGCCGAAAAAATCCTTATTGATAAAGACAATACAACTATTATCAATGGTGCAGGTGGTTCAGAAACAATAAAAGAGCGTGTTAATCAAATAAAAGCGCAAATAGAAAACACAACTTCTGATTATGATAAAGAAAAACTTCAAGAACGCTTAGCCAAGCTTTCAGGTGGAGTTGCTATCATTTATATTGGAGCTGCCACAGAAGTTGAAATGAAAGAGAAAAAAGATAGAGTAGATGATGCCCTACATGCAACCCGTGCTGCTGTTGAAGAAGGAGTCGTTGCTGGCGGTGGAATTGCCTTTATCCGTGCTGTTGAAGCATTAAAAAATTTAAAAGGTGCTAACGCTGATCAAACAACTGGTATCGAAATTATTTACTCGGCTTTAGAAGCACCTCTACGAATCATTGTTGAAAATGCAGGTAAAGAAGCTTCTGTAATCGTTCAAAAAGTTAAAGAAAATAAAGGAGACTATGGCTATGATGCAAACGACGAAAGTTATAAAAACTTAATAGGAGCAGGTATTATAGATCCTACAAAAGTGACGCGCTTAGCTTTAGAAAATGCTGCTTCTATTGCTGCTTTATTATTAACAACTGAAGCAGTTGTTTTTGATTTACCTGAAGAAGAAAAAGGTGCTCCTGCTGGTATGCCCGGAGGTATGCCCGGAGGTATGCCCGGAGGTATGGGCGGTATGATGTAAAATCTTCCCGCAATATATTTTCATAATATGAAACCCTTCTCGGTTAGATAAACTGAAGAAGGGTTTTTTTTTGACAACAAAGTTTGACAACTTTTAGAAAGATTAAAAACTCTTTGAAAATTAAAATACCAACAATCAATTTATTAGATCATAAAAAATACTCAAAAACAAAAATAGAGGCACATATAAATAATTTATTATAATACTTGTTAGTACCAGTCATTTTGTTTAGTATTGCTCTTAGGAGATTTGGCCAGCAATTCTTACTTTAAATTTTTTAAAAAGTCTATACATTTGATTATTAGGATTTTGAATTTTTTCTATTAACAATGCAAAATATTAGTAATAAATTGATTATAACTATTTTATTTAATTTTCCAAAGTGAGGATCGCTGGGAATTAGCAAGAAACCAAAAAAATATCAGAGAACCCTAAAATTATTCGTTTTTAACTTTTCATAAAATGACCATAACATCTGAAAAAGAATTAGAACAAGTTGTTCTTAACGTTATTAAAAAGCATTTTAAAAATTCGACTCCTCAATTTAATGGAATGAGCTATGACCGGACTTTATTAGAACGTATTATGCGCGTAGAAGAACGCATTGAAAGCCTTACAGTTTTAATGAAGCAAAGTATAGAATCTACAAATAAACGCTTCGAAGATATAAAGCATTATACCGATAAACGCTTTGAAGAACAAAATAATTTAATCAAACAAAATTTTGAAAGCATAAATAAACGCTTCGAAGAACAAATAAAACAAACCAATTTACGCTTTGAAGCCGTAGACAAACGCTTTGAAGAACAAAATAATTTAATCAAACAAAATTTTGAAAGCATAAATAAACGCTTCGAAGAACAAATAAAACAAACCAATTTACGCTTTGAAGCCGTAGACAAACGCTTTGAAGAACAAAATAATTTAATCAAACAAAATTTTGAAAGCATAAATAAACGCTTCGAAGAACAAATAAAACAAACCAATTTACGCTTTGAAGCCGTAGACAAACGCTTTGAAGAACAAAATAATTTAATCAAACAAAATTTTGAAAGCATAAATAAACGCTTTGAAGAACAAATAAAACAAACCAATTTACGCTTTGAAGCCGTAGACAAACGCTTCGAAGAACAAAATAATTTAATCAAACAAAATTTTGAAAGCATAAATAAACGCTTTGAAGAACAAAATAATTTAATCAAACAAAATTTTGAAAGCATAAATAAACGCTTTGAAGAACAAATAAAACAAACCAATTTACACTTTGAAGCCGTAGACAAACGCTTCGAAGAACAAATAAAACAAACCAATTTACGCTTCGAAGAACAAATAAAACAAACCAATTTACGCTTCGAAGAACAAATAAAACAAACCAATTTACGCTTTGAAGATATGAAACAGTACACCGATAAACATTTTAATACTACCAAATGGATGATAGGCATTGGTTTTACCCTCATGACAACAGCTATCCTGATTTCTAACTTTTTAACAAACTAAAATAATAATTGGGTAATTTGATAATTTCAATAGTTCAGCAAAAAATTAAAAATTATTAAAACTAAACTAAAAAATTACAAAACTATTGATAATGTTACTCATCAAGATCAAAATCTGAACTTGGCGGCAATGGAAAAAAGAACATATTTTTATCGAAATATCAAAAATAATTAGCTTGATAATTTGAAAATTGAGTCCACTTTTAAAAATCTAATAGTGAAAACTATTGGACTTTTATAAAAAATAAAATACTGATTTACAGATTTTTAAAGACTTTATCATTCTTATAAAAAACTAAAAAATACAATAATCAAATTTTTATAATTTTAGATTTTATGGATTAATTAATTAACTTTCAATCTTATAATCTTCATAGTTCATAATTATTTTCTAACCTATATTTTATATTTTAATGAATAAACAAAAAATTTTTATCCAAATAGGTATTATTTTTACTATCCTGATTGTCTTAAATTTAATAAGTCAATCTTTATTTTTTAGAATAGATTATACTGCAGATCAAAGATATACTTTGAGTAATGCAACCCGTACCATTCTAAAAAACTTAGATGAAGTTGTTACTATAAGGGCATATTTTTCCAAAGAAATTCCACCAGGATTGGCATCTCATCGTGCAGATATTCAAAATATGCTGGTAGAATATGAAAAACGTTCAGCTGGTCAAGTTGTTTACAAAATTATTAATCCTGAAGAAGAAGAAATTCAACAAGAAGCCCAACAAGAAGGTATTGGACCAGTTATTTTGGATGTTCGTACTAGAAATAAACGCAATCAGCTACAAGTTTATCTAGGGTTGGTTATTGAAAAAGGGGCTCAAAAAGAAATTATACCCTTTGTTAATCCAAACAACAGTTTAGAATATAATTTAACTAAAGCTATTAAAAAAGTTTCTATCATTGAAAAACCAAAAATTGCTTTTTTGCAAGGTCACGGAGAACCACCCATTGACCATTCTCTTTCTTTGAAAACAGAACTTTCCTTATTTTATACGGTTGAAAATTATACTATCGATGAAAGCCAAGAAATCCCATCTGATTATAAAGCTTTGATTATCATAGACCCAATAGATACTTTAAAGCAAACAGAGTTTAATAAATTAGATAACTATCTCCAAACAAATGGGAATATTTTTTTAGCATATAGTGGCGTAAAAGGTGATTTAAATACATTGCGTTTGCTAACAAAAAATGACATTGGTATTCATGATTGGTTGGCAAATAAAGGTATTCAAATGACAAAGCGTTTTGCTATTGATACTAAATGTGCTGCTGTTAGTGTACGCCAACAGCAAGGAACTTTTGCTTTTAATAGTCAAATTAATTTCCCGTTTTTTATTGTTGTTTCAAATTTTGGAAAGAACCCAATATCTGAAAATTTAGAAGCTCTTATCCTTCCCTTTGCCAATCCCATAGAAATAACATCTATAGACAGCAATACTAATTATATGCCTTTAGCTTATACATCTGAACAGTCAGGTACTGTAGAAAGTGAAACTAGTATTGATGTTCAAAAAGAATGGCAAGAAAATGATTTTCAAGAAAGTAACCAGATTCTTGCTGTAGCAGTAGAAAATTTATTTCCAAACTCTACAGGACGACTTGTCCTTGTTGCCAACGATAGGTTTGCTACAGAAGGTGAAAGTAGACAGCAATATGCACCTGATAATCCAACATTTGCCTTAAACGCTATAGACTGGTTAGCTGATGATAGTGGTTTAATTAATTTGAGATCTAAAGTTATAACTGCTCGTCCTATAAAAGAGGATATAGAAGAATCAACTAAAGACATAATAGCCTACTCGAATGTTTTTGCACCTATATTTTTTATTTTAATTTATGCTTTTTTCCGAAAACAATTCCAAATTAAGAAACGTCAAAACTGGATAGAACATAAATATTAAAGAACTTTATATTATTTATTTTTTACATTTTTATGATTTTGAGTTATATATTAAAATAGTTAAATTTAATCATGAGCATTATGAATAAAAGAACTTTTTTAAAAACAAGTTTAGTAGCAGGTTTAGGTACTTTAGCTGCTAAGCCTGAAATTTTTGCTAATCCTATTTTAAAGACCAATGGTCTACAAAAGGAATTTACTTTGAATGCAGCCGGAGAATATACTCTTCCGCCTTTAGCTTATGATTATAAAGCCTTAGAGCCTTATATAGACGAACAAACTATGCGGCTTCATCATGACAAGCATCATAACGGTTATGTCAAAGGCTTAAATAAAGCGACTAAAAAGGTCAAAGAAGCTATAGAGACAAATGACTTTAGCTTGATTAAGCATTGGGAAAGAGAATTAGCTTTTCACGGTTCAGGGCATTTTTTACATACTATTTTTTGGAATATTATGGGACCAAATCAAGGTAAAAGAAGTAAAAAACTGAATAAATATATAGATGACAGTTTTGGTTCTTTTGAAAATTTTAAAAAGTACTTTTTTTCAGCTTCCAAGTCTGTTGAAGGTTCCGGTTGGGGTATTTTAGCTTATCAAAAACCAGCTGATAAACTGGTGATTTTACAAGCCGAAAAACATCATAATTTAACTCAATGGGTAAGCATTCCTATACTAGTTATTGATGTTTGGGAACATGCTTATTATCTTAACTACCAAAATAAAAGAGGTGATTATGTTAATGCTTTTATGAATGTAATTAATTGGGAAGCGGTTTCAAAGCGTTTAAATGATCTTATAAGTTAGAAAGTCCATTGCTTTATACAGCAATAAAAAGAGCTGACAGGATTTTTAAAACCTGTCAGCAATTTTGAAAACAACTGTTTCCTTTCCTAGATAAAAGTGGCATTTATATTGCCCTAATATTTTAATCATTTGGAATTTGGGCTAATAGTTGGCTTATATTTTTATTGCTTACATTTTCCAATTCTGATTTATCATAAATGCTTAAAAAATATACCTTTTCATCATGAATAACTGTGTGTAAAATAACTCTTGCACCGCCTGACTTGCCTTTTCCTTTGGACTTATGTCCATGCTATTTTACTTTTGGAAACGGACGTTTTCAAAATCAACGAATTAAACCTCCTAAAATCTTTTTTTCAATTAACATGACTGTAAAAGCAAAAAAAATGGAGATAAAAAATTTTAACCAATTGAATTTAAACAAGTTGTATACCTATTCGGACTATATAACTTGGAAGTTTGAAGAGCGGGTAGAGTTGATTAAAGGCAAAGTTTATAAGATGGCGTCGCCAAGTTATAGGCATCAAGAAATATCAAGCAACTTGCACTATATTTTTTATGATTATCTTAAAAATAAGCCGTGCAAAGTTTTTGCGGCGCCTTTTGATGTTCGTTTGCCCATTCCTAAAGGCAATAAAGCCTATACGGTTGTACAGCCTGATTTGTGTATCATTTGTGATGAAAGCAAAACAGACAAGCGGGGAGCTATTGATGCGCCTGATTTGGTGATAGAAATTGTTTCGTTAAGTAATTCAAAACGAGACCTTAAAGACAAGTTTCAAATTTATCAAGAGGCTGGCGTAAAAGAATATTGGGTTATTCAGCCAAACGAAAAAATCGTTTTTGTTTATATTTTGAATGAAGAAGGCAAATACATTGGTTTAAAGCCATTTACCGAAGATGATAGTATACAATCGGTTACTTTTGAAGGCTTGGAATTTGATTTGAAAAATTTATTTGATAAAAAAAATGGAGATAAAAAAAATGGAGATAAAAAATTTTAACCAATTGAATTTAAACAAATTATATACCTATTCGGACTATATAACTTGGAAGAGCGGGTAGAGCTGATTAAAGGCAAAGTTTATAAGATGGCAGCGCCAAGTTATAGGCATCAAGAAATATCAATGTTTTTGAGTTTAATTACTTATCAAAATGAGTAATCGTATCAATTTTATAACTCATTAATTAGTTCTTCAACAGGTCGAGATTTCAATTTTCCAAATTTTATAAGTTTCATTTCTTCCACCGCTTCTTTAATACTCTCTAAGACATCTGCCTTATGTGGACTTAGTTCTTTTGTCTTAACAAATTTGAAATTTTTGAGGACTTCTAACACAAAAGGGACTTTCTCGTCTTTTACATCTAATAATAGCTTCATATCAAAATAATTTTAAGATTTTAAGACATCTTTAAACTCCCCAAAATAGCAAAACTATTTTATTTGCAAAAAATTATTCTCAAAACCAAATGCTTAGCTTAGATAATTTAAAGCTGACAGGCTTCAAAAACCTGTCAGCAATTTTAAAATTAGGCTTATTATTTATCCTTAACTTCCTCAAAAGGTACATCAGTAACATCATCATCATTGTTAGATGGTTTTTCTCCAGAAAACTCTTGATTTGTTTGATTTTGTTGAGCGTCATTTGAAGATGTTGCTGCTTGTTCAGCACCTTGTTGGTTTTTATACATTTCTTGGGTAATCTTACCCCATGTTGTATTTAAAGCCTCCATAGCTGCATCAATAGCTGAAATATCTTGTTTTTGATGCGCCTCTTTAAGTTCTTTCAAGGCTTCTTCTACGCTTTTTTTATCAGTTTCTGAAATCTTATCCCCAAGTTCTTTGAGTTGTTTTTCAGTTGTAAAAATTAAAGAATCAGCAGTATTAATTTTTTCAATTCTATCCTTAGCTTCTTTATCGCTTGCTTCATTAGCTTTAGCTTCATTTCTCATTTTTTCAATTTCTTCTTTACTTAAACCAGAAGAAGCTTCAATTCGAATTTTCTGCTCTTTTTGGGTACCTAAGTCTTTGGCAGAAACATTCAAAATACCGTTGGCATCAATATCAAAAGTGACTTCTATTTGAGGTACGCCACGTGATGCTGGTGGAATGCCATCTAAATGAAAGCGTCCAATAGCTTTATTATCTTTAGCCATAGATCGTTCACCTTGTAAAACATGTATTTCTACAGAAGGTTGGTTATCAGCAGCGGTAGAAAAATTTTGGGATTTTTTAGTTGGAATAGTTGTATTAGCTTCTATAAGTTTAGTCGATACGCCACCTAATGTTTCTATACCTAAAGAAAGTGGTATAACATCTAAAAGGATTACATCCTTAATTTCACCTGTTAAAACTGCACCTTGAATAGCGGCTCCAAGTGCTACAACTTCGTCAGGATTAACACCTTTAGAAGGTTTTCTATCAAATAGTTTTTCAACTTCTTCTTGAATCTTTGGTATTCTTGTAGATCCTCCTACTAAAATAACCTCATTTATCTCAGAAGCATTTAAACTGGCATCAGATAAGGCTTTTTTACAAGGCTCTAATATGCGTCCGATCAAATCATCACATAATTGTTCAAATTTGGCTCGAGTGAATGTTCGTACCAAGTGTTTTGGCATCCCATCAACAGGCATGATATAAGGTAAGTTGATTTCGGTACTTGTACTGCTGGAAAGTTCTATTTTAGCTTTTTCGGCTGCTTCTTTCAAACGCTGCATCGCAACAGCATCTTTGCGTAAATCTATGTTGCTGTATTCTTGTTTGAACTCATCAGCTAACCAGTCTACAATTTTTTGATCAAAGTCATCTCCACCCAAATGAATATCACCATTAGTAGATTTTACTTCAAAAACACCATCTCCGAGTTCTAAAATAGAAACATCGAAAGTACCACCACCAAGATCAAAAACAGCAATTTTAATATCTCCACTTTTTTTATCTAAGCCATAAGCTAATGAAGCTGCTGTTGGTTCATTAACAATACGTTCTACGGTCAAACCTGCAATTTCTCCGGCTTCTTTAGTCGCTTGTCTCTCAGAATCATTAAAATAAGCTGGAACGGTTATAACAGCTTTATTAACCGAGGTTCCCAAATAATCTTCAGCAGTTTGTTTCATTTTTTGTAAAACCATTGCTGAAATTTCTTGAGGTGTATACAAACGATCTTCGATACGCACACGTGGGGTATCATTTGCACCTTTTTCAAGATTATAAGTCACAGTTTTTATTTCATTCCCTACCTCTGAGTAGCGTTTGCCCATGAAACGTTTTATAGAACTGATAGTATTCTTTGGATTTGTGATGGATTGTCTTTTAGCTGGATCCCCTATCTTTCTTTCACCTTTTGCGCCTTTCAAAAATCCTACAATTGAAGGTGTTGTCCTTTTACCTTCGCTATTAGCAATGACAACTGGTTCATTACCTTCCATAACAGCAACACAAGAATTAGTAGTTCCTAAATCTATTCCAATTATTTTTCCCATATCTTAAAAAATAATTAATAATTAAAAAATATAAATAATGTTAAAAATTTGACCAGTCAACACAGATATTTTTAGGTAAAAAAAACAGCCTTTTTACAAAAAAATAATGTCAATCAATGGTTTTTTTATAAAATATTTTTCCTGAACGCTCAATATGAGCTATCAAACTTGGATTTTTTATATAGTCTAAAATATTTATATCAATTTGATAAGGCAACGAAAAGTTTTCCTTTAAACTTCTTTTAATTTCGAAAATATCCTTCCAATTAATATCTTTGCCTTTTAAAACCAAATCAATATCCGATATTTCCTTATAATGTCCTTTTGATCTTGAACCATATAAAATAACTTCGTTAATTTTTTTATTCTTTTTGAAGCAATCACAAATCCCTTTGATAATATTATCCTTCAAGCCATACTTTAAGGTAGAACCCTTATTTTTCTTTTGAATGCGTCTAATCCGTTTTAGTTCCGTTTCATAGTTTACTTTTTTTTTAAACTAATCATGAGTTTTTGAAAATTTAAAAACATGTCTAAGTATCTATTAACGATATCATCAACTATGTTATCAACACTTATTATATATTCATGAGATGCTTCATTTCTATTGTTTATCATTTTTTTCCACAAATCCATTTGAGTTGGCTCTATCAATTTTAATTCGCTTTCAAAAGTTTCTATAGTACGAATGGATACTTCACCATTACGACCTTCTTTTTTTCTTTTTTTTCTTATCTTATGACCACAGTATTCAATATAATCTTTCATGACTTTCCAGCCTAATTCCCAACTAATATTTGAAGAGGTTATGATGGACATCTTAGCTGATTCTAATGAATCTAACTTATATTCTATAGATTCTATTTCCTGTTTTTGAGAATGGCTAAGTTCATGATCTTCAAAATTTTGATAAATTTCAAATAAATCTCGTTCTTTTTCAGTCAGGTTTGACAAAATTTTTTCAAAGACTTTAATATTCTTTTCTAGCCTAAGTAAAGCATCTTGATAATTAGAAAGTCTTTGCACCCATCTTACTTCTTTCTCATAATTTAGTTTTACTTTTTTTTCCATATGTATAAATAATTTAGTTTTACCTTGAAAATCAATTTAAAAGTTTCAACTTTTTATTTGGAAAGAGTAAAAAACACAATTTATGCCATAACCTTATATACTGACAAAATGTCATTTTTAGTCATTTTTTGGCATAGTTTTTTATAATTAGATTCTATATTGTAAAAATTTTTAGCAATTGTTAAATATTAGGTTTTTAATAATTTACATTTTACAATTTTTATATTCATGATTTTGAATTTGTGTTATTGGACTAAATAACTATTAAATTATTTTTTATGTAAAAATTAGCAATATTCAATAAAATTCTTTATAATTGTGTGACCGGGGAAACTGCTTTTTTCTGGATGGAACTGAACAGCATAAAAATTGTCTTTTTTTAAAGCGCTGCTAAAGTTTAGTCCATAATTTGTTTCAGATATGGTATAAGGTGAAAGGGGTGCATAGTAACTATGCACAAAATAGACATGGTTATTTTCTTGAACGCCTTTAAATAAATTACTTTTTAGATTAAAAATTCTATTCCAGCCAATTTGAGGAATTTTATAATTTACCTTGAATTTTTTTATTTTTATGTCAAAAATATTTAAACAAGGTGTATTTTCCTCTTCAGAATATTGGCAAAATAATTGTAAGCCTAAACAAATTCCTAAAACGGGTTGCTTAAGATTAGGAAGTAGGTCGTTGAGTCCTTTTTGTCGGCAGTATTCCATTGCAGAATTTGCTTGTCCTACACCGGGGAAAATAACTTTATCTGCCTGAGATATAAGTGATAGATTATCAGTTATTATAGGTTTTATCCCTAGACGATTTAAAGCACAAGTAACTGATCTAGTATTTCCTGCGTTATATTTAATAATTACAATATTCATTTTACTAATACTTACTTAAATTAAAGTCAGCATGAAACTCGTCAAGTCTTCTATTGATAAACAACTATCAGGTGTTTGTTCCGGTATAGCCAAATATTTAGGCTGGCCATCTTTTTTAGTTCGCATTTTATTTCTTATTGCTACCGTTTCAACAGGTATTTGGCCCGGTATTATAGCCTATATTCTTTTGACAGTCTTTATGCCTAAAGATGATTATTTTGATATAGACTAAAATAATTGGCTATCAATATTTTATGTTTTAATTTCAAAAGGATAAAGTTTTAATAATTCTGCCATTAAGTGGTTGTACGGGACGATAATTATTTCCAATAATATTTCTTATATTACGAATTTGATCTTCAGAAGCTTCTACTGTGTTCTTTAGAAGAATCCATGTAGCAATTTGAGAACAAGGTGGAGTTGTTAATGAACCTTGATAAGTGTAATATTCAAAATAATTCGGCAGTAAATCTTCTATATTAACTAAATCTTCAGATGTAAAATATTGATCTGCATTAAGAGGTAAATTAGAAGAAAAATGTTCCAAAAAATCATTTTGATTATTTTCTTCAAATAAAATACCAATGACAACTAACAAACCTGTTAGCTCGCTTCTGTGTACAAGATGTGCTTCCATAGGAAACCGTTTATTTTCTAATGTATGCTCTGATTCAGTATGAAAATGAAACTGAATCAGGTTATAGTAGTCATCATCTAATTTTATCCGGCTACCTTTTTCATATTCAAATTCTAATGTTCTTCCATTATTAACTATATTGATAGGAACACTTTCATATTCAATTTCTAAAAGAGGAAGTGTTGTATCAGAAATAACACCTGTTATATTTATTGGTGATTGATTGGCACCATTGCAATAGAAGAAACAGTTTCTCCAATGATCAGGACCTTGTTCATTATCTTCATATCCCCAAATGAAATTTAAGCAAGCATCTACAGCATTTTCTTGAGTACATGAAAATGATAAAAAAATTAATAGTGCAGTTAAATAATTGTGTTTCTTCATAGTATTAATAAAATCTAAGTAAAATTCTAATTCATCTTTTTTATATTAGTAATGCTTTCCTGCAGCAATGACATTATTATTTCAAAAAAATTCATTTTCATTATCCATGAGTTAAACCTTCTAAAAATCTTTTTTTTAAGTTAAGTCATGTTTAAAAAAATTGATATAAAATTTTAATTTTTCAATATTTTTATTTCTTAAAATAATATTAACTATAAAATGGTGTTATTTCTCCTATATCACAAATATCATTTCTAATAAACCCCTTTGTAGTGGTTTTTTGTATGGGGAATAATCTTAAAATGTAAATTATTAAAAGTCAACTTTTATCTATTTTTTACCTTTTTTAGACCATTTTACAACAAATATATTTTACATATATTTGTACCCTGTAAAGATAGCTCATTTTAGGATATTTTTTCAGTCTTACCGTTATTTGTGTAACACTACTAAAACTTAATATTCAGTATGTTAAAAAATTTTACCAAACTATTGTTAATTTAAAGATGCCAAAAATATCTAAAACAGCCCAAAATCAATTTGGTACACTACCTGTTTTTTTGGCATGTACCTGTACAATATTAGGTGCTATACTTTTTTTGCGGTTTGGATATGCTGTTGGAAATTTGGGTCTACTTTATACTTGGTTGGTCATCATACTTGGTCATGCAGTTACAATTCCTACGGCTATGGCTATTTCAGAAATAGCTACCAATCAGAAAGTGCAAGGCGGTGGAGAATACTATATCATTTCTCGTTCTTTTGGTATAAATATAGGCGGGACTATTGGTTTAGTTTTGTATGTTTCTCAGTCTATTAGTGCTGCTTTTTATATTATAGCTTTTGCTCAAGCCTTTGAACCTATTTTAGATTTTCTAGGGACTATGGGTTGGGTTCAAAATTATGATTTACGTATTATTAGTATCCCTTCAACTCTGCTTTTAATTTTGTTGATTCTAACTAAAGGTGCTTCTATGGGTGTCAAAGCTCTTTATGTAGTGGCTATTATACTTTTTTTTTCCCTTCTATTATTTTTTTTAGGTACAACTGAATATACCAGCACTTTTTCTTGGCAAAGCCTTAATAATCATATTAATAACCCAGAAAATTTTTTCGTTATTTTTGCAATATGCTTTCCTGCTTTTACAGGTATTACAGCAGGTGTAGGGCTATCAGGTGATCTTAAAAATCCAGGACGTTCTATTCCAATAGGTATTTTAAGTGCTATAGCTATTGGTATGATTATTTATACTGTTGTTAGTTACAAATTATATATTTCAGCATCTCCTGAAGACTTGGTTAATGGTCAACTCATCATGCAAGATATAGCCTTATGGGGACCAATAATTCCTATTGGGCTTGCCGCGGCAACATTATCTTCGGCAATTGGGGTTATTTTAGTTGCTCCAAGAACCTTAAAAGCTATGGCTTTAGATAAATTATTTCCTAATGAAAAATTGAATATATGGCTAAATAAAACGACTAAAAATGAACCTTATAACTCTGCTATTATAACTTCTTGTATCGTATTTATATTTGTTTTAATAGGCGATATTAATGTTGTTGCTAAGATTATTACGATGTTTTTCATGATGACTTATGGCACCTTGTGTAGTGTATCTTTTTTAGAAAACTTTAGTGCTAATCCAGCTTATCGCCCTGTTTTTAAATCCCGTTGGTATATTTCTGGCTTAGGTGCTGTACTCTGTATGTTTTTAATGTTCCAAATAAATACTAAAATAGCGACTATGTCTATTTTTATCATTATTTTTATTTATTATTCTTTGAGTATTTATCAAAAACAAGGATTATCAAGTATTTTACAAGGTGCTATCTTTCAAATTAGCCGACGTTTACACATATTTCTTCAAAAAGTTGGCCATAGTGAACAAGAAAATTGGCGACCTTCTATGATTTGTGTTTCTACTGATACTTTCAATCGTCTTGCAGCTTTTCAGTTTTTGCGTTGGATTTCACATCATTATGGTTTTGGTACTTATATTCATCATGTCGAAGGATATCTATCAAAAGAAAAACATCTTCAAGCCGAACAGGACTTACAACGTATTCTAAGATCGGTCAGTAAGCTCAAAAGTAAAGTTTTTTTCGATACTTTAGTTAGTCCTTCTTTGACTTCTGCAATTGCCCAAATTATTCAATTACCAAGTGTTACGGGTAAAGAAAACAATACTGTTTTATTGGAATTTTCCAAAAATAATCCTGAAGCACTTACCCCACTTATTAATAATTTTCAACTTATAAAATCTGTAAATTTTGATATATGTATTTTAGCAAGTACAGAACGAAATTTTGGTTTTAGACAACGGATTGATATTTGGATTAATGAACAAGATTATCAAAATGTTAATCTTATGATATTAATAGCATTCATCCTACTTGGACATAAAGAATGGCAAAATGCTAATATTCGGCTTTTAGCAGTTTTTCCTCCTGAACAAATAGAAGAACAAAAACAAAGAATCCATGTTTTAATAAAATCAGGACGATTACCAATAACTTCTAAACGTATAAAGTTTATTGAAAAACAAGAAAATAGAGCTATGAAACAAATTATAGTAAAAGAGTCTATAGATTCTGATTTAACCTTGATTGGCTTCTTAACTGAAGCTGTCAAACGCTCAGGGGAATCCGTATTTTTAGGTTATGAAGGTATTGGAGATTTGTTATTTGTAAATGCAAATGAAGAAAAAGTAATACGTTAAAAATTATTTTTGAAAATTAAATTAACAAATTTGTTAATTATTAAGAAAATAAGTTTTCTTGATCAAATATTATATTTTTGGATAGATAAAAAATAAAAAGTTGCTATAGCTTGTATTTTTAAAATTTGGAAATATATCAAAAACAACTATTATTTCCATGAAGCTTATAGAGGCTAATTATGCTGAGATAGAATTTGAAAATCAAAACTCAGATAGTTAAAACCTTGCTCTGGAAAGAACTTCTGATAATTAAAAATAGAAAAATAAATGTTAAAAAAAATTGAATTTCATGATTGATATTTCTGATATTCGAAAAGATTATTCTTTAGGAATACTTGATGAAATAAGTATTCCTAAAGATCCTTTCGTTTTATTTCGATCTTGGTTTAAGTATGCTTTAGAAAATCAACAATCTGACCCAACAGCTATGACCTTAGCTACTGTATCGGGTTCGGGTAAACCTAGCGCTAGAATAGTTCTTTTGAAAGCATTTGACAATACAAGTTTTATTTTTTTTACAAATTACCAAAGTAGTAAAGGACAGCATATAAAATTTAATCCTCATGTTGCCCTTTTATTTTATTGGGCAAGTTTGGAACGTCAAGTACGTATAGAAGGCATTATTGAAAAAATATCTGCCGAACAATCATCTGCCTATTTTGATAAACGACCTTTAGATAGTAGAATAGGAGCAATAGCTTCTGCTCAAAGTAAAATAATAGAAAGTAGATTAGTTTTGGAAAAACAAGTCAATATTTTAAAACAAAGATATAAAACAGAATCTCCAATTTGTCCGCCTAATTGGGGTGGCTATGCGGTAAAAGCAACTTATTTTGAGTTTTGGCAAGGGCGTAAAAACCGACTTCATGATAGAATTTGTTTTAAAAAATCCAGACAAAATGAAACTAAAAAGTGGGCAATAAACCGTTTAGCACCATAAATAGTAAAGCTATTAAAAAAATTATTTTACTCATAATTTAATGTTTATACTAATTAAAAATCACTTTTCTTATTTTAATGACTATAATTTAATTAATCTTTTTTAATATGATAACATCAAATAAAGAACTTATGACCAAGGCAAGGAAAAGCTTGTCTGGAAAATGGGATGTAGCCGTTGTAGGATATGTAATCTATATATTTATAAGTATTGTTATTCCAACGATTATTGACTTTTTACATCCTGATGAATTAAAGAACTTTGATATTCTGAGTACAGTAATCCAACTATTGGTTGGACCGCCAATGCTTATTGGCTTAATTATTTTCTCTATAAATATGTCGAGAAATCAAGAAACTAAAGTTGAACAGCTATTTGATGGTTTTAAATATTATGATAAAGCCTTATTATTATATATAGTATCAACTGTATTAATATTTTTGCAGTTTCTTCTACTAGTTGTACCTGGTATTATCGCTGCTTTAAGATATTCTCAGGCTTTTTTTATTTTAGCAGAAAATAAATCAATTAATCCTATAGAGGCTTTAAAGAAAAGTTCAAAAATGATGGATGGTTATAAATGGAAATATTTTTGTTTGGGTTTGAGATTTATAGGTTGGCTTTTTCTTTGTATCCTTACCTTTGGTATTGGTTTACTTTGGGTTGGTCCTTATATGTCTATTAGTCTTGCTCACTTTTACAATGAATTGAAAAATCAAAGTACTGAATCTTCAACTGATAATTTGGATTCAGTCAATTCAATTGAAAATTCATAACATTTGAACTTAAAAAACTAAGAATAAGCTATTTTAACCGTTAACGGTAACTGTTTAATTTATCATACGCTCATCTAATAGTAGTTCGGTAATTTTTGCAAAATTTAAAACTTTAAATAGTTGATTACCAATATATCGATAAAATTTAACGAACTACTTAATCTACAGTCGCTCCACTTGAAAAAAGGATTTTTGGCGTTTTTAATGTATTGATTTTAAAAATAACCGTTTCCAAGATGGAAATAGTATTGCTAACTTTCTTAAAATAATCATAATTTCTTAAGATGAAAGTTAATTGACTCTGAAAAGAAAATTTTAGATTGTTTTTGAAATACCTCAGTAATATCAGAAGCCAAATAAATATCTTTTTGATTATCAGCTTTTTCTTTTAAAAGTCCTTTCTTTTTTAATGTTGTTTTTAAAGCCTCTACCACAAGAGTAAGACTATCTATTATCTTGACCTTGCTTTGGAAAAAGGTATTAATTTCTGATTCCAATAAAGGATAATGTGTACAAGCTAAAATAAAAGCTTGAATATCATGAAAAATAGAGTTTGTTAAATAATGACTAATTGTAAATTGACTAACAGGTGTTTGAATAAAACCTTCTTCAATAATAGGTACAAAAAGAGGTGTAGCAAATGCTTTTAGCTTAATAGAAGGGTTTAAGGCTTGAAGTTTCTGTTGATAGACATTGGACTTTACTGTCAGCCGGGTACCGATTAATCCAATATTACTATTTGAATAGGTTTTAGCGATATACTTAACCGTGGGATTAATCACATCAATAATATCAATTTTATTTTTTACCATACTTTTAAGCGAATCAAAAGCAACTGAAGATGCTGAATTGCAAGCAATTAAAATAGCTTTACAATTATAATCTAAAAGCAATTGACAAATTTGACGGCTAAAACCTTGAATAGCATGATTTGACTTATCGCCAAAAGGTAGGTGAGCTGTGTCGGCAAAATAGATAAGTTGTTCATTGGGTAGTAGCTTTTTAACAGATTTTACCAGACTTAAACCTCCTAATCCACTATCAAAAATACCTATTGGAGAATAAGGTTTATTCATTTTTGTAAAATGCTAGTAAAAAAGTTTTAAGTTCAAAATTAAACCCTCTGATATTTTGGGTTTTTAAAATACAGTATTCTTAAATTAGGCAATTAGTTTATATTCTCTCTTTATTTTTAAGGATTACTATAAACCCTAAGCAACTTCTAATTATTACTATTTAAAAATTCCATTAATTTATCAACCATTTCTGCAGAGCCTATATAAAGTTCGGAACGTTCGTGGACACTTTCCGGTTTAATGTCCAAAATTCTTTCTTTTCCATTAGTAGCTTTTCCACCGGCTTGTTCACAAATCATAGATAAAGCATTAGATTCATACATTAATCTTAGCTTCCCTTTTGGATATTTATCGTCTAAAGATGGATAAAGGTATATACCACCTTTTAATAAGTTTCTATGAAAATCTGAAACTAAAGAGCCAATATACCGAGCCGAATATTTTTGATTATGACAATAATTAATATAATCTTTAATTTGTTGTTTAAAATATTGAGTATAACCTTCATTGATCGAATAAATATTACCTGTTGTTTTTATTTTAATATTAGGATGAGATAATAAATATTCACCTAAAGAGGGCTCGTATGTGAAACCATTTACCCCGTGCCCTGTTGTGTAAACCAACATTGTAGATGAACCATATAATACATATCCAGCGGCAATTTGCTCATTTCCGCATCGTAAAAATTCTTCTTTATTAATCTCGCTTCCATTTTCAATTCTTCTATAAATAGAAAAAATAGTCCCTAAAGAAACATTAACGTCTATATTAGAAGATCCGTCTAAAGGGTCTATATATACAATATACTTTGCTTTTTTGTTTTCTGTATAAATGATATTTTTATGTTCTTCTGAAATAATAGCAAAGACCTTTCTTCCATTAGATAAAGAGCGCACAAAACGCGCATGAGCAATAACATCCAATCGGTTAGGTATTTCACCTTGATGGTTTAAAGTACCTTCTAAAAGATTAATGGCTTCTGATAGTCCTGCTCGATTAATTTCTCGATTAATAATTTTGGAAGCAAGAACAACATCTTTTAATAGCTGAGATAAACTACCCTTAGCATTAGCAAATCTACCAACCCTCTTTTCCTGAACAGAAATAAAACGTTCTATTGTTGTTCCTATTGAAGTAATATAGTCATCATAGTAACCATCTTTCATAAGTCTATTTTTTTAGCTTGGTAATTTTTTAAATCTTATAATTTAAAAAAATGATTATCAATATTTTAATTTTATTAATTCTTAATTTCTAATTTTTTAATTTCTATTATTGATTTTAAAGGTATGAAAAATATAGGTATGAAATTGTTTTATTTTTAATAAAAAATTACTTTTGCCTATGTTAAAACTAAAATTATAATTTGGGTTCAAATATAATTATAAATTTTCAAACTATATCTAAATTTAATTTATTGATTGTCAGATAATGCCTAATCTTAAAGAGGTTAAGACCCGCATTCAATCTGTTGTTTCTACTCAACAGATTACTAAGTCTATGAAGATGGTAGCTGCTGCTAAATCGAAAAAAGCACAAGATAAAGTTATAAATATTCGTCCTTATGTAGACAGATTAACTAATCTTATCCAGCGAGTAGAAAGCAATTTAGATAATAAAGAAGATAACGTATACACCAAAATTAGAGCTGTAGAAAAGGTTCTTTTAGTAGCTATAACTTCAGATAGAGGTTTATGTGGTGGATTTAATTCAAGTGTTATAAAAGAAACTATCAGACTGATTAAAGATGATTTTCCAAATAAAAAAATAACCTTACTTTGTATTGGTAAAAAAGGATATGATATTTTAAAAAAACAAAATGTAGAAACTATTGCAGATTTTGTATCTATTTTCCAAGATCTAAATTTTAATAAAGCCAGAGAAACTGCTAATTTTATCATTGAAAAATTCTTAAATAAAGAATACGATAAAATTAAACTTATTTATAATGAATCTAAAAATATAGCAACTCAAATTTTAAAAACAAAAAATTTTTGCCCTTAGAATTAAAATTAACTTCTAAAAATCCGACTCAAAACTTAGATTATATCTTTGAACCAAATCAAGACGCAATAATCACAGAAATTATACCAAAAACATTAAGAGCAAACCTTTACAAAGCCCTTTTAGAATCTAATAGTGCCGAACATAGCGCCCGCATGACTGCTATGGATAAAGCAACTGAAAATGCAGGAGATCTATTAAAAGAATTAAGGTTAACTTATAACAGAACCCGTCAAGCGGCCATTACCAAAGAAATTTTAGAAATAATAGGTGGTGCAGAAGCATTAAATCAATAATATAGTGATGCTATTTTTAATCTTGGAAGTGGTCATTTTCAAAATTAGCACGAGAAAAACCTCCACAAATCCTTTTCTAATAGAAAGACTTATATAAACCATCAGGAAAAGCTGTAAGATAATAGAGAAAAATTAGTCTATTTAATTTATATTTTTATTTTTATTTAATTTAATATCCTTAATATCTCATAAAATGTCAGTAGAAGATAGAGTAAAAAAAATTATTATTGAAAAATTAGGTGTTAGTGAGGGTGAAGTTGTCCCTGAAGCTAGTTTTACTAATGATCTAGGGGCAGATTCCCTTGATACTGTTGAATTAATTATGGAGTTTGAAAAAGAGTTTGATATATCTATCGCTGATGATCAAGCTGAGCATATTCTGACTGTTAAAGATGCTATTAAATATTTAGGCGATTCGGAACAATAGATAATAAGCTAACAAGGTTTAAACCAATTATTTTGGGTTCAAATAAGGATTGAGAAACCATATTAACTAAAATCATAAATATGGTTTCTCAATCCGTGTTAGTAATCAATAGTTTAAAACTTTTTGATAAAACCTAATAGATTTGAGTTATTGAAAATAAATCAGTTACTATAAATAGTTAGACTATTTATAAACAGCTATAGCCACACCACTTGAAAAAGGATTTTTATTTAACTTATTTAATATTGAGAATGAACTTTTCTAAGATAATAATAGCATTGCTATACTTTGAATTTATATATAGAAACTTATAACGTGTTACATAAGCTAATTTTATAAAAGGCCTTTTTATAAAATTAAGCCTCCCTTTACTTAGACACCAAAAAAAGATCAAAAACATTCTTTAATTTTTATATTCTAAAAAAATAAGATAATTATGAACTTAAAAAGAGTAGTGGTAACTGGTATGGGTGCTTTGACTCCAATAGGTAATGATTTAAATGCTTATTGGAAAGGTTTAGTAAACGGCATAAGCGGGTCAGATGTTATTACTAAATTTGATGCTACCCACTTTAAAACCCGCTTTGCTTGTGAGTTAAAAAATTTGAATATTGGAGATTTTATTCCTCGTAAAGAAGCAAAACGTATGGATTTATTCTCTCAATATGCTATTATTAGCACCGATGAGGCAATCAAACATGCTCAATTACCACTAGATTCTATAGATAAAAACCAAGTAGGTGTTATTTGGGGATCAGGGATAGGTGGATTAAAAACATTCCAAGAAGAAATACAGGCTTTTGAAGCAAGCAAACCAAAACCGCGTTTCAATGTATTTTTTATTCCTAAAATGATTATTGATTTAAGCGCTGGCCTTATTTCAATTAAATATGGTTTTAGAGGTCCTAATTTTTCAACTGTATCTGCTTGTGCATCAGGAACTAATGCTATATCAGATGCTTTTAATTATATCCGCTTAGGGAAATCAAAAGTTATCATTACAGGAGGTTCTGAAATGGCTATAGCCGAATCAGGTATTGGCGGATTTAACGCTTTAAAAGCCCTTTCAGAACGTAATGATTCACCTGAAACTGCTTCTCGTCCATTTGATAAAAATAGAGATGGCTTTGTTTTAGGTGAAGGTGCAGGTGCTTTAATTTTAGAAGACTTGGAACATGCATTAAATCGAGGAGCTACTATTTATGCTGAGATAGCAGGTACAGGTATGTCAGCAGATGCTTACCATATCACCGCACCACACCCGGAAGGTGAAGGCGCCATAAGAGTTATGCAAGCTGCTTTAACAGAAGCAAATATGAAACCTATTGATATAGATTATATTAATGTACACGGTACTTCTACCCCTTTGGGCGATATTGCTGAAATTAACGCCATTAAAAATGTTTTCCAAAAAGATGTTTATAAACTTAATATTAGTTCTACAAAATCTATGACTGGACACTTATTAGGTGCTGCTGGAGCTATAGAAGCCATTGCCAGTATTATGACTATCCATAATCAAATCATACCACCAACTATTAATCATTCTGCCTATGATCCTCAAATAGATCCTGATCTAAATTTAACTTTAAATGAAAAACAAAATCGACATGTGAGAACAGCGCTTTCTAATACTTTTGGTTTTGGAGGGCATAACTGTTCCATTATTTTTAAACAGTATGAAAAATAGATATATTTTAATAACTTTTATAAATTTGAATCATGTCAAACTGAAAAACTACTTCAATTGGTTATAGATTGAGGCTATTCATTTTTCCAAAAAATTTAAATAAAAAGATAACCGGAAGATTTTGCTTCATATAGATTAGGTAGATTAAGCATCTGTATGAATAAATGTTTGAAGATTATTCAAAAATAAATCAAAAATATCTGGATAATGCTTAAAAAGTAAATACAAACGACTTTTTTCTATTTCATAAATCCAAGTATCTTCTAAAGTTACTAAATTTTGAGGATACTTGTCAGCTTCTATATCAAAAAGGAGTTGATTATTTTCCTGAATAATATAGTCTGTACCATCTTCTCTAGTTGCTTTAATTTTTCCTTCTACCAATATGAAAATATATTCTTCATGAAAAATTTGTTCGAATAAAATATGCTGATTTGGATAATGGTTTAATTTTGATATTTCAGCAATATTTAGCAATAGATAAGGTTGAAAACCTCTAAAAAGTAATAATTGTTCTAACCACCTTACTTGTTCTATTTTTAATATTGGAATTCCAAAGCTCCATCTCTGTTTTAGGTTAAAACGGTAGCGCAAATAGTTTTGTCTTGCTTTTGGTAAAGTAGAAAGTATGCTATCCTGAGTTGGTTTATCTATAGTTAAAATGACCCAAGCTGCTGTTTCAGCAATACTATATTTAGGATGCTGAATTAGGCCTAAGACCGAATTTGAAATGGGTAGAGTTAAATTTTCCATAAGATAACATTCTAATGCCAATATTTTAATCCAATGGGTTATAGGACTGTGGTTAATTCCAAAAATAAAACGCCAAAAGTTATCACTTTTTTCAAGTTCAAATAAAGCAATACCATAACGGGTAGCAACCCGTCTAATTTTATCCTTATTTGACATATCATCTAAAGCGGGTAAAAGGGTTATTTTTAAATCGTTTTCTACAATTATATTCAGTAGCTCAAGGGCATAAGAAACAGTGTCAGGTGTGTTTAGTAAATAGTTTTGTTTGACCAAATCTATACTTTGGCTTCCATATACAATTTTGAGTAAGTTAAAAATTTGCTCTAAATGTAATCTTGATTCATAATAGACTGTTTGAGCTAATTGTTCATAGTCTTTTTTCTTTTCTATTAAACTTAACATATAGATTGTCCATAACAAATCAGTAATTTTATTGCGGACTTTATTTTTTGCCCATACTTTTTGGTTTACAGATACTTTTTGATCTAAAATAGCCAATTCCGATACAACCTTGTTATTCACATCTTTATTGGGATAATTAGATTTTTCATTTAGCCAGAAAATAGCTTCTTTTGTACCAATATAACCCATTAATTTGACAATATTTTTTAAAATAACTTGATCATTAGAAGTATTAAAAATACGATCTAAAAAGGGAATAGCTTTATTTTTAAAAATAGCAAAAGCTTCAAAAACTACATTTGTGTAAAAAGTTTTATCAAAATATTCGGCAAGTATGGCTAGAGTAGGTTCGTAATCTAATTCGGCTGCCACAATAAAAACCTTTTTTTTAACATATGGGTCAATATCGGTAAACAAACGGCTTAAGTATTTTAGATTTTCTGGATTAGGTTTTTTCTTTATTTTCTCCAGGCTTTTTAAACGTAAATATCTATTAGAAGAGTAAATTAAATTTTCAATAGTCTTATTTTGTAAATCTTGAATTTTAATTTCTTTATCTTTTAAGATAAAATTTAAAGCATCATCTATAGTATCTTTTAAAAGTGTATAACTAAAGTTTTTAAATATGTTTAAAAGATAATCTTGAACTTTTACTGTTTTTAAAAAGTAAATATATATTTGATGTAAATGATCTGTTTTATAGGGTCTGTTCAAAGCTAATAAAAGCCCTTCTTTAAGTTTTTCTTGGTATTGAATAAATAATTTATGATTAACAAAAGCCCAAATAATAGCAATTACAACCAAAGCATAACTGTTATGAACAATGGTAAGTCCTTCAAATTGATTGAGAAAAAACATAAATAAACCCGCTACCGCTAAACCTGTTAAACGAACCACACCATCAATTCTATTTTGTTCGGTAAAACGAATCGATATAGGCAAAACAAAAAAATAGTATTTGATACTAGGATATTCTAAAGCATCTCGTAAAGAAGATACCAAAAGATGGTTCATCGATAAAAAGATAAATAAAAAAAGTAATAACCGAGAATCTTGAGGAAGTGTAAATTCTATAACAATACTGACTATAGAAACTACAAAAATAATAACTGGAACAATAAGCAAACTAATTCTTAAACCAAAATTATCTAATATTAAATCATTTAAAAAAACTTGAATTAAAAAAGAACTTATCACAATCATACCACCCAAAAAAGATAAAAAATTGGTCAAGTTTTTTTCACTGGGAAATTGGTCAGTAATAACGATTAAAAAAGAATATTCGACAAAAGAAGCAGCAAAAAGAGAAAGTATAATAAAAATACTCAGAATATTCAAATATTTTTTAAAATTGCCTTTAGCAATTTGAGGAATTGTATTGGTATTTTCTTGGTTTTTTTTTTCTACTTCTATATATTCAAAATTATTTTGAATGTAAATAAGTTCATAAGTATAACCTAATAAAGATAAGACCGAAAGAATTAAAATATAAGTACTTGAAGGCAAGAAATAGATAATAAATGGAATAGAAAAATAACTTATGATACTTGATATCGCCTGTCCACTGTCAATACCTGATACTAATTGCTTAACTTTTCTTAAAGAAAAAATACGGTTAAAGGTATCCCAAAAAATAATTACTAATAAGGTATTACAAGGCAGAATAAGAGCATAACCTATGAAAATGATAATTCTACTGGATGTAAAATTAACCCCAATCATAACAGTGGCCGTTATAATGATAAGACAAAAAAGTGTTCTTCTCCCGATAGTTTTGAAACTAAGTACTTTACCAGCTTTATTAAAGAACAATGAGCTAATAATTCCAATTATACCTTGTGCAAAAATAGCATACGGTAAGAAGGTTTTTTTCGTCCAAGTATTCTAAGAAAACTACATTGATAGCTGTTGTATAGGTTGCTACAAAAATTCCCATAAAAGCCCCCATAAGCAAAAGGTGTTTACTATGTAACCAATCTTCTTCTTCAGCACGTATAGTTTGTAAAATAATTCTTTTAAACATAAATTAAGAATTACCAATTATGAATTTTTAAAATTAAGATACTAAACATAAACAATAGTTCAGCTTTTTTATAAATACCCTAATTTTTTTATTTCCAATATAGTCATCTCAAATAGAAAAAGGATTTTTTAGGTATTTTACAATCAATAAATATTCTATACTCATTTTTAATAGCAAGGTTATACAAGGGAGCATTAAAGTTATTTTTTTAGATTTTTATTTTTTACTCATACAAAAAAATGCAATATTTGTTTTCATTATGATAAAATTGAAAATGAAGATTTTATAAAATGGTATTAGCAGAGGGTAAACAAAAAAATAGTTTTGTGGAGAATATCGGATTCGAACCGATGACCTTCTGTATGCAAAACAGATGCTCTAGCCAACTGAGCTAATCCCCCATAATATCCAAAGTAAACTTGAACTCTAATTTACAAATATATAAAATTAATTGCAAATATTAAAAATCTCTATTGGGTTATTATTTTTATCTCAGAAATGGTCATTTTCAAAATACCATTGAGTTAAAGCCTTTAAAAATCCTTTTTTCAAGTGACCTAACTATGTACCTATATCTCTTCTTTTTAATTTTGTAATACTTTTAGAATTTTTTAAATTTTCTCTAAACTCTCTATCTTGAATAATAGTTTTGAGTACAGAATTACTTAATTTTGTTTAAAATCATTGTCCACCAGATAAATTGAAATAATGACAAAAAAATTTGCTTTTTTGTTATACTATTTATCGTTTCTTTTTTTTCTTCGGTTTACAGCTTTTGCAAAATTCATAAAGTCGATCTATTTCTGTATTAATACTATCTATTTCTAATTGTAAATATAATTCAGGATTTTCTTGACTTCTAACCTTACTATATATTATAGACTGTTTATCAAGATAATTTTTATTTATTTCTACATGAATTTCATTATAAAAATCTAAATTTGAACTGATTTTTTTTTCATATATCTTTTTTCTAAACTTTCTAGCATATAGATCTGCTAAATCTAAATTTGTCATAAGTAGAAGTTGCTGAGTGAATTTTCCATTTTCAATCCAAGATGCAGAGGGAATATAATAGGCAGTTACATAATGGTTTAAATTTTTAGTAAAAGCAAATTGAAGCATTAACATTTGAAAAGCAAAATCAAATGTGCATAGAAATTCAATTTTTTGTTGGGTATAACCTAAGTTGTCCAACTGAAAGAATCAAACAAATAAAAAATACTTTTTTTATCATTTCTTATTTTACAATAAATAATGTCTGGAAATTATTAAAATTAAGAAGAGAGTTTGTTATAGTCATTGGTCTGGTGGGCTTAGCTGGACTCGAACCAGCGACTTCTACATTATCAGTGTAGCGCTCTAACCACCTGAGCTATAAGCCCTTGATTAACCAATAAACATATAGTATCAAAGAGAAGTGGGTTGTGTATGCCAATAAGACCTACAGCATTTAACAAGTTGTTTAGAGTCTATAAAAGGAGTTATTCCAGCCACACCTTCCGGTACGGCTACCTTGTTACGACTTAGCCCCAGTCGCCAGTTTTACTTTTAACAGCTCCTAAGTTGTCTAAATAAATAAAAAACCTCAGATACCGCCTTCAAGTACACCCAACTTCCATGGCTTGACGGGCGGTGTGTACAAGGCCTGGGAACGTATTCACCGCGCCATTGCTGATACGCGATTACTAGCGATTCCAACTTCATGAGGTCGAGTTGCAGACCCCAATCCGAACTGAGATATCTTTTAAGAGATTGGCAAACTATTACTAGCTAGCGACCCATTGTAGATACCATTGTAGCACGTGTGTAGCCCCGAACATAAGGGCCATGATGATTTGACATCATCCCCACCTTCCTCTCTGTTTGCACAGGCAGTTCTCATAGAGTCCTCAGCTTAACCTGATAGCAACTATGAGCAGGGGTTGCGCTCGTTGCGGGACTTAACCCAACACCTCACGGCACGAGCTGACGACAACCATGCAGCACCTTCTAATCATAAATTCAAACTCTTTCAAGTCCTTCAAGAATAGATTTAGTCCGGGTAAGGTTCCTCGCGTATCATCGAATTAAACCACATGCTCCACCGCTTGTGCAGGCCCCCGTCAATTCCTTTGAGTTTCATCCTTGCGGACGTACTCCCCAGGTGGATAACTTATGACTTTCGCTTAGGCAATCATTGCGCAAGACAACAACCACCGAGTTATCATCGTTTACAGCGTGGACTACCAGGGTATCTAATCCTGTTCGCTACCCACGCTTTCGTACTTCAGCGTCAGTATCTGAATAGTAAGCTGCCTTCGCTTTTGGTATTCCTTGAGATATCTACGCATTTCACCGCTACACCTCAAATTCTGCTCACTCCTTCAGAACTCCAGTTATACAGTATCATCGGACTTTTTAAGGTTAAGCCTTAAACTTTTACCGCTGACTTATATAACAGCCTAGGTACCCTTTAAACCCAATAAATTCGGATAACGCTCGCACCTTCCGTATTACCGCGGCTGCTGGCACGGAATTAGCCGGTGCTTATTCATATAGTACCTTCAATTAAAAAACGCATCTCTTAACTTAATTCTATATAAAAGCAGTTTACAACCCTGGAGGCCTTAATCCTGCACGCGGCATGGCTGGGTCAGGCTCTCGCCCATTGCCCAAGATTCCCTACTGCTGCCTCCCGTAGGAGTCTGGCCCGTATCTCAGTGCCAGTGTGGGGGAACTTCCTCTCAAAACCCCTACCCATAATCGCCTTGGTCAGCCATTACCTAACCAACTAGCTAATGGGACGCATGCCCATCTACAACCAGACCCGAAAACCTTTTAACAAATATACCGATGCCGATACCCTGTATTATGAAGTATTAATCCCAATTTCTTAGGGCTATCCTTCTGTTGTAGGCAGGTTACATACGCGTTACGCACCCGTTCGCCGGTCGTCAGCATCCCCGAAAGAACCTGTTACCCCTCGACTTGCATGTATGAAGCTTGCCGCTAGCGTTTATCCTGAGCCAGGATCAAACTCTCCATTGTATTATTTCTTTAATGAAATACAACCCGAAAATCCCGAATTATCCTATTGAATACATACACTTAAAATTGACTTTTCGATCTTACTCTAAAATAAACTTTACCCACTTGTCAATGAACTATACCCTTTAACTCTATATAGAGAAAAAGGAAAGTGCAAAGCTAAAACAACTTTAGGAAAACTCCAAACTTTAGATAATCTTTTTTTGAAAAATTTATTTTCACTATGGTAAAAACTGTATTGATATATATTGGTTATAAATATTTTATATATTCAAAAATAAGATCAAAAAAACTATTTATTCATTGATTAGTTGAAATGTTAAACAGTTCATTTTTTTGTTAAATAAACACCTGTCAAAATTAGAGCTATTGATAATATATGAAAATGTAAAAACTTTTCACCATCAAAAAGTCCCCAAGCTAATGCTACTAAAGGAATAACAAAAGTTGTAGAAGAAGCAAAAACAGGACTTACTAACTTGAGCAACACTTGATACAGAGTCATTGCCACCGCTGTTCCAAAAACACCTAAAATGGCAATATATCCAAAACTTTTTAATCCTTCAGGAGTCTGTAGGCGTTCTATAAAATCGGTTGAAAATAAATAACTTATTGTTAATGGTGTAATAAAAAAGATAGCTGTTGTAGAAATTAGAAGTGGATCAATATCTTTTAAATATTCTTTTGCTACAATAGTGCTTATAGCATAACCTAAGCAAGCTATAAGCGTCATAAGAGCAAAAGGTTTAAAAACCATAAAACCAGTATGATCAATAAGAGTGAAACTAATACTGCCAAGTATACCTAAAGAAACACCAATAACTTGCTTAATATTAGCTTTATAGCTAAAACAAAAATATGCGATTAGGAAAGTAAATATAGGTGTCATTGCATTTAGCATTGCCACGATTGAACTATCTATACGAGTTTCTATAAATGGAAAAATAGTACCAGGAATTAGATTACCACATAAACCAACCGTTAAAAGTACCTTCCAATGTTTAAGTGGGAGGTCTTTCATTTTTTTTAATGAAAGTGTGAATGTAATAAGGACAATACAAGCAAAACAAATACGTAAAGCAGTAACTTGTAAATGATGAAAACCATCTAAGCCTCTTTTCATTAATATAAACGAAGATCCCCATATTAAAACTAAAAGCACAAAAAGTCCCCAAGCCAAAAACATTTTTTTGGATAAAGACCTAGTGTTTAAAGATATATTCATATTTTAAAAATTATAATGGGAAAAATAAAAATTCGTATTAAATTCATTTTTTAAGACATCCTTAGACAAAATATTTCTATTTTTTTTGAGTATTTGTTCTTGTATTTGGAAGCCTTAAATTTTTAATCTGGTCTAGTCGAAATAGAAACTTTAGCTTTTAGCCTAGTTGCTACACCAGCTACATTAACTAAATATTGAACTGGGACATCTTTATCTACAGATAAAACAACTACACCTTCTTCTACATTTCCCAAGATTATTTTTAGCTCATCTTCTAAACGCTGATAAGGTACTTCTACTTCATTAATATAGTAACGTAAATCTTTTGTAACAGAAATATTTACCTTAGGAATAACTTTTTTAGCACTTTTACTTGTGGGGATTTTAATATCTAATCCTGAAGGGGTTACAAAATTTGAAGTTAACATAAAAAAAATTAACAACAAAAAAATCATGTCTGTCATAGAAGACATGTTGAAAGAAGGATCTGGTTTATTACTAAGTGAAAATTTCATGAAAACTTTATTTTAGTTGTTATAATTATACTCAGGTTATTTGAAAAAGAGAGTTTATAGGATTCTAACCTATTGGTATTGAAACTTAACGTTTCGCAAAATAAAATAGCTTTGCTATAAAAGGTAAAAAATTAGCAATTCTCATTTTACTTAGCAATGCTATCTTTGTCTAAATTAAAGAGGTTTAATTAATTTTTTTAATAGTAAGCATAGCCATCCATGATTTTTCTGGCTGTTCTTAAAGTGCCCGCTTTAACAACGGTAAAACTGTCTCCTTTTCCATTAACTTCTATTTGAACAGGTAAAATACCTGAAGGATGTTCAATAATCATTTTTTCAATATTTTTTTGATTTGTTTTAGCGAGTTCATGAGCTATAGTACCTTCTGATTTACAAGCAGTAGCAATACAAACTGCTCCACTAACAGCATGAGCAGGATGTAAAGTATGAGGTGTAAAATACTGAGATTTAATAGATCCACATTCTTGAGGTATTGATAAAATAGCAACTTTAGGAATAACGCTTTTAGATACATCACCTAAACCAGCTCTAAGCCCTGCTTCTAAACGTATATTCTCAATTTGACGCATTAATTGTTTATTATTTTCAAAATAGGTTTGGTTTTCAAGTCCATTTAATCCAAGTCCTTCAGCCTTTATAAGTAATAAAAGATTAGAAGCATCTACAATTGAGACTTCAAGTCCATGAATAATATCTTTGCTATTTCCTGTTGGGAAAAGTTTACCTGTAGCACCTCCAACAAGATCAAAGTAATTCATAATAATGGGGGCACCTGTACCTAAGACCCCATCAACTTTGGTATCGCCATGCGTATAGTTAACTTCTCCATTTGGCGTTTGAACAATAATTTCAATAGTAGCTTTAGTATTAAAATTATAAACCATAACCTTAGTTTCAGAATTATTTACCTTTACCCAACCTTTTTCAATAGCAAAAGGACCTACACCTGCCATCATGTTTCCACAGGTTGGTGTTGTATCTACAATTCCTTTATCAGCAATAACCTGAGCAAATAAATAATTAACATCTATACCTGCTCTATCTGAAGGGCCGACCATTACAACTTTACTGGTCACAAAAGTTCCCCCACCAAGCCCATCAATTTGTTTTGGATCTTTAGAACCCATAATACGCAGTAAAAGCGCATCGCGATCTTTTATATCTTTGGGTAAAGTTGTTAAATCTAAATAAGGACCTCGCGAAGTTCCTGAGCGCATAAATGTACAAGCAATTTTCTTTTGCATAGATATAGAATCATTTTAAAATCAAGTATCAATAATTACAAATTACAAAAGTTATAATCTTGAAGAGCAAAGAGCTAACTTACAAAATCTAAAGTTATAAATATATTAAATTTAAAATACGAAGATTAAATTAAAATTGTATATTATGAAAATAACAATTAAAACGCTTATTTTCAATAAAAAATATAAGCTCAAAGCAACAATAATTAGAAATTATGAACTTCAAATATAAAATTAAAGTATTTATAACCAATTAGTTAATAGGTTTTAAAATACCAATGACTTTTAGCAATTTTTTGAGGTATTAAAGCTTACAATGCTATAAAATAAAAATGTAATATGATAGAGTATGGAATCTATATTTTAGTTGGTATATCTGCTGCAATTGTTAATACTTTAGCTGGTGGGGCTTCTATTTTTACGCTTAGTGCCATGATATTTTTCAATATACCTATTGGGATTGCTAATGGAACAAATCGTTTAGGTCTATTGGTACAGCAAGGTTCAGGTGCTTATAGTTTTTTTAGGAAGGGCTTATTTTCTTGGAAAAATGAATATAAATTAGTTTTAATCATTTTAGCCGGAGCTTTAGTAGGGTCTTTTATTGTGGTAGATATTCCCGAAATTATCTTAAAAAATATTATTGGTTTCATGATGTTAGCTCTGTTTGGGCTTATGTTATTTAAAAAAAAACTAAAATTTAAAAAGCCAAAACATCTGAAAAAGCGGAGTAAAATATTTTATGTTTTATTTTTTTTAATTGGTATTTATGGCGGGTTTATTCAAGTTGGTGTAGGCCTAATCATTCTTACTTTAATCCCTCTTTTTTGCAATTATTCTTTGTTAAAAACTACAGCTTTAAAATTAATAATCATCAGTACATATACCTTTCCTGTTTTAATGGTATTTATTTATAATAATCAAATTGCTTGGAAACCAGGAATTGCTTTAGCCTTAGGACAATGGTTAGGGGCAAAGATTGTTTCTAAATATATGGTTAAGAGCAAAAATATAGAAAAATATATTAACTATTTGATATTAATTATGCTGCTAGTAGGTGCTTTAAAAATGTTATTTTGGTAAAAGAATACGGTTTTTGAAGTCTTTTAAACACTTTAAAATGAGTTGGCTTTCAAAACCTTTAGATAAAAAAAAATTATAAAGTTTTATTTTTTGACTTTCCCATTCTAAAGCAGTCCATTGTTTTTGTTTGTTTTGTAAAATATTTTCTATGATTTCCAAATATTCCTCTTCTTTTATACACTTTAAAGCTTCATCGATGAAGCTTTCAGAAATTTGCTTCTGTTTTAAAGCATATCGAATTTTTAACTTACCCCATTTTTTTTGTCTCAAATAACTCTTTACATAAATTTCTGTAAAACGCCTCTCATTTAAAAACTGTTCTTTTTTCAAGAAATCAACCACTTCTTCTATTTCGGGTGTAGTTGCCCCTAAATGTTGAAGTTTTTTTTTACATCCCAAGTGCAACGTTCTTGATAAGCACAATAACACGCCATTTTAGTTTTAAGCGTTTGAATATTGAGATTCAGCATATTTTAATTGTATTGCAGTAAAAAGATTATACTCAGATTGCTTGAAAAAGAAAGTTTTTCGGATTCTAACTTATTGGTATTGAAACTTAATGTTTCGCAAAATAAAATAGCTTTGCTATAAAAGATTTTAAAATAGGAAAAGTGTCAAACAAAAAATATATCAAAATTATGTTTTCGATTTATTTTTTAAAAAATTTATAAACATCGCCATTTTAGCTCTAACCTCTGGACTCCACCAAACCGATAAAGTCTGTTCAAGTTCTTTTTTAGATTCAATATTTTCAAAACTATCTATCCAGTTTTTTCTTAGTTTGGCTTTTGTATTCATTAAAATTGTTTTATCAGCTTGTAAATACTTTTTCATCTGTTTCTCTGCCTTTGGTAAAACTTCATCAAGAGGTGCAATTTCATCTATAAGTCCACCTTTTAAAGCTTGGTTAGGATTAAACAATTTCCCTCCTAAAATATATTGATAAGCAAGTTGTTGTCCAAGCCAAAAAGAATAGCTATTAATCAAACCAGTGGAAATTTGAACATTAACAGCAACCTCATTCAATCCAATACCAAACTTTTCATCTTCTGCCATAATCCGATAATCTGCTGTAATAGCAATGACAGTACCACCAGCAGGTGAATGACCTGTTATAGAACATATAAATAATTTTTTAAAAGTAACTAATTCTTGATGAAGCGCATTAAAAGCGATTAAGAAATCTCGCATTTTTGGCTTATCATAATCATATAACTCAACTAAATCTAAACCTGCAGAAAATATACCGGATAAACCTGTTAAAATGACTCCATCTATATGGTCATCTGTTTCTAATTGTTGAAAAACACGCCTAATTTCTTCAACCATTTGAAAATTAAGAGCATTTACTTTAGGACGAATCATTTCTACAACAGTATAATTTCCTTTTGGCGTAATTTTTAAATAGTCCATTTTTTATAAATTAGATAGTTGTGAATTGTTAGTTATTCTTTATTTTTCATTTAATGCTTAGAAACTACAGCCTTTATTTTTAGAAAAGTTTGATAATTTGGCGTATTGGAGTAAACAGTAATGACTTTATTTTGGAGTCCTTGTTTTCCATGAGTATCAAATTCTACCACAATTTCTCCTTTCTCAAAAGAACGAATTGGATGTCTTGGCCAACTGATTGCAGTGCAGCCACAAGTCGTTGTAACGTTTGTAATTAAAAGTTGGTTATTCCCATTATTGTAAAAAACAAAATGGTGTTTTACTATACTTCCTTCTTTGACTTTCCCAAAATGATGTTCTTTTTTTTCAAAATCAATTGTACTATAGGCTGTTTTCGATAATGTATGACTATTAAAATGTGTTTGAAATTTCGTTTGAGAATAGGTTTGAAAAGTAAAACACAAGCCTAAAAAAATAAATATGTATACAGTAATTAGAAAGTCTAATTTCATTTATTTATTAACTAAATTAAAAAAATAAACCTATTGATTGATAGCCTTTTTATAAAAAAAAAAGAAAGAATATTTTCTCATTGTCAATGATTTAAATATCTAAAAAATCCTTTTTCTATTTGAGATGACTATGATATAAAAGTAAATTGATCTCTCAAAAAATATAATCCAAAGCTAAATAAAAACCCCCATATTGTAGCCCATAAAAACATAGTGATTATAATAGATTTTCTTTTCCCGCCTAAAACAACAGCTATTAAGGTACCTAATATTGGACTAAATAATAAAGGGGTAAAAAAAGCAATTCCTTGTACCCCATATTTCTTCCATACCCGAACAATAAAACGATTTCTCCGGGTAAATATTTTTCTTTTTTTTCGAAACTTCTTTTTCAAATAATTTCTGGTAGGTACACCTATAAAAGTAATTATGACTACCGAAAACATCATGCCTAAAGTTGTTAAGACCCAAATTTCTACAGGGTTAAGATTTAAAGAAATACCTGTAATAGGTCCAAAAATAAATTTGAAAGAACTGATTATAAAAACGCTGAAGTATTTGTTCCAATTTCCTGAAAAAATAAAAATTAACCTTACTATCAAATAAAACAACTTTCTAAAGATTTAATTTATCAAAATTTTTTTCTAATATATAATATTTTTGTAAAAAATATTATAAAAGAATGATTTTAACTACTACTCAATGCCATAAATGATACTTTTTCCCTATTCTAGCATTTAGGGCTTTCTTATAAAAACTCTAAACATTTGGTTTTCAAAAGATTTATCACTTAAAGGTTATGTATAAATTTTAAATTCTATTTTATAAAACTTTTATTATCAATAAATTAGTTCTTATATTGTTTTTTTTATACCCCCCCTACTCTACCTTATAGTAAAAGATTGAATAAATATATTTTAAAATGCTTTAAGAATTATGTATTGTCAATACATTTATATTTAAACTCTACAATACGATAGTCCGGAATATTTTTAGTTGATAGTTTCAGATTTTATATTTTAACTCATTGATTTTTAATTTGTAATTCTTATATTCTTGTAATATAAAACATTTCATAATTTTAGATTTTATAAAAAAAAATGATTTATAAATATTTTAATCTACTTAATTCATAATTTACATAATTTAAATCAAGTATACTTTAAAATGTAAACAATATGTCTATTGCTATTACTAATGGGATAAAAATTGAAATAGAGGCGAGTTATTCATTTCAGTATTCAAACCCCAGACAAGAGCATCATATTTTCTTTTATGAAATATCTATAGAAAACTTTAACAACCACATCATCCGTTTGTTAAAACGAAAATGGTTTATTCACCACTGTAACGGCTATATACAAGAAATTGATGGAAAAGGTGTTGTTGGAGAAACACCTAGCCTTAAGCCTAATGAAGTTTTTAGCTATGTTTCTGGTGCCAATTTGAAAACAAGTATTGGAAAAATGTATGGTTATTATACCATGATTGTTATGGATACTCAAAAAGTATTTAAAGTTACTATTCCAGAAATAACACTTATAGCACCTTATCATTTAAACTAAACACTTTCAATGACTAATAGAATTAAAAATGCAATTTATAGTCTGATATTATTATTGTCTATACTTACTGTTTATTGGTATAGGACTTCTCAAAAACCAAAATATCATGAAAACCGGCTGCAAGGAAAAACAATGGGGGTTATAGATTACCACATACGTTATAGGGCTTTGGCCAAACAATCTTTTCAAAAACCTATCGATTCACTTCTGACAACCTTTAATTCTGCGCTTTCAACCTATATAGAGGATTCCGAAATTAGCAGGTTTAATAAAAGCAAAAAAGGTATAGCTTTAAAAAGTCCTTTTTTTTACCCTATTTTAAAAAAAACAAGCTATATTCACCAACTTACCCAGGGTGCTTTTGACCCTACTGTAATGCCTTTAGTAAATTATTGGGGTTTTGGACCTGATAAAAAAAAAATATCCAAACATCAATCATTTTCAGATACCATTATGGAATATGTCGGCTGGAATCTAATCAGCTATACCCAAGATTCAGTCTTTAAAAAACATGAAAAAGTAGCTTTAGATTTTAGTGGTATTGCCAAAGGCTATGCTGTAGATTTAATAGCTAAATTTATAGAAGACCAAAATGTTGAAAATTATTTAGTGGAAATTGGAGGTGAATTGCGCTGTAGAGGAACAAATTCAAAAGGGAAATCATGGCTTATCGGCATAGAAAATCCAACATTTAATCAGACTGATAAAAAATCCCAAAAGCCCTTTGCCCGTAAAATAAGACTGCACAATCAAGCTGTAGCAACTTCTGGAAGTTATCGAAATTTTTATATGATAGACGGCAAAAAATATGCCCACACCATAAACCCTAAAACAGGTTATCCTGTAACCCATAATTTATTAAGCGTTTCTGTTTTCGCTCCGGACTGCTTAACCGCAGATGCTTTATCAACTGCTCTAATGGTCTTAGGTGAAGCTAAAGGGAAAACGCTCATTGACCAAAACCCAGAGTGGAAAGCTATTTTTATACATGATTGAAAATCAGCATTTCAGACCTGTCAGGTCTAGTAATTTTTAAAAAATTAATTGCAAGTCAAGGCTTTAATTTCTTCTATCGTAGGGTTTGCACCGTTATATTCAACCGTATAACTTCCCACTAAATTAAACATAAGCTGTTGAACGGAACAAAAGTCGGATAAAGTCAATTGAGTGTTATACCTAATAGCAAGATCCCCAGCTATTGAATTAAGATTGTGTAAGCCATACAAAGAGTATAAATCACTATTTGAATTAATTGTTAAATTGTCAACCCCTGACTCAATATTCTCTAAACCACTTAAAGATGATAAGTTATCATTATCATTAACCTCCAAATCCCCATTTATGGAAGTTAAATCGTTTGAAAAACCAAAAAAACTCAAGTTATCATTATTAGAAATATCTAAAGCTCCATCTATTGTAGTTAAATTTGGAAGGCTAAATGAATTTAAATTGTCATTGTATCTAACAGACAGATATTCAATTGTGTTTATATTATCTAAGCTGATTAGTTGCACTACGTTGTTGGGTATTTTTCTTTTTCTTTAGTAGAAAGAATGACAGTTTGTTTATTATTGACTATATAAACAAATTTTTAAAATAAACAACAATGAAACAAACTTATCACTCTAACGCGACGACAAATATACGTCTACGTTCTGAAATATCCAAAAGTAATTTAGCTTGTTCTAAGTTGTCAGAACATCACGGTGTCTCAGAGAACACAATAAGGAAGTGGAAAAATAGAACTAACTTTGAGGATAAAAGTTCGCGTCCGCAGACTATAACGTATTCTTTGAATGAAATGAATAGGGTTATAGCATTGAAGATAAGAACTTTAACTTGGTTGTCCTTGGATGAAATTACGGAAGTCTTAAATCCAGAAGACCCCCTAAAGATAAGAAGTGCCGTCTACAGAACCTTCGTTAGAGAGGGCGTTAATAGAGTACCTCGGAAAGAAAAAGAAAAAGCTAAGCAGTTCAAAGAGTATGATCCGGGATACCTGCATATAGATGTTACTTATTTGCCAAAAATAGAAGGCAAGAAGTATTACCTTTTTGTTGCTATAGATAGGGCTACAAGAACCTTGTATTACAAGATATATGACGCCAAAACAAGTGTTTACGCAAAAGATTTTATGCTAGCTTGTTTAGCGTTTTTTCCTTTTGGTATTACTCATGTTTTAACCGATAATGGTCTTGAGTTTAGCAATCATTTGATCAAGGACAAAACAGGCAAGTACTGTACCAAACCAAGTCAATTAGACCTTGTTTGCAAAGAAAATGATATAGCCCACCGATGTACCAAGCCTTTTACGCCCAAAACGAATGGAATGGTAGAAAAGGCGAATGCTATTATAAAAGAAAAAACTGTTAAAAGGGTGAAGTATAATTCTTTACAAGAAATGAATAGGGATTTAACCAACTTTTTAATCCATTATAATCTTTATAGAAGACATGGAAGCCTTAGACGAGAACTCAATGTAAAAACCCCTTTTAATGCCGTTGAAAAATGGTTTGAATTAGATGAGACCATTTTTAAACTAAAACCTGATGAGTTTAGAACTAAAATACTAAATTTGAAAATTAAACAAGCTGTAAGCACACAACAACCTTATGAAACCTAACATCTAAGCCATACAAATTTTGTAAATTAGGGTTAGAAGATATAACTATTCCTCCCGGTACATTAGTTATATTATCCATGCCGGCTAAATTCTCCAATCTAGAATTACCCTCAATATACAAAGATACAGATGATGCCTTTAAAGTGTTCAAAGCACTAACGTAGTCTGACGCGCCAACCGTAACCAAATTATCTAAGCCTTCTAAGGATTCTAAACTTCGATTTCTATGAACAATAAGAGCACCATATAGAGAAGTAGTATTATCTAAGCCTGTAAAGTTTTGTAAGTCATCATTACCAATGATACTTAAACTGCCACCCACAGAGGTAATATTGTCTAAACCTGCTAAACTTTGTAAATTATCATTCCAGCCGATAAGTAAACCTCCGAAAGTACTCATGAAAGTACTTCCTATTATACTACTACCCACGGAAGCAATATTATCCAATCCAGAAAGATCTTCCAAATCTCCATTAGAGACAATTAATAAACTAGCACCTATATTTTTTAGTTTTTCCAAACCATTTAAACTCTTTAAATCAGGATTATCGTTAATTTCCAAAAAACCGCCCAGAGAAGCTAAATTTCCTAAGCCTTCTATAGAAGTAAGTGAAGAATTATTATCAATAACCAGATCTTCAGCCACAGATTCCAATTGATTGAGACCGCTTAAAGATCTTAAACCCTCATTGTTATGAATAGTTAAACGTCCACTGATAGTTCTAAGATTCCCAAGAGGCGATAGATCGCTTATGGAATTTGAGGAATAATCTCTGCCAATAGTTAAGTTGCCTTGCAAGCCACTGTAATTGTTATTACCAAAATCATCTACCTGATTTTGAGTACGTAAGGTCATATCGCCATCAAAAATAATTTGCGGTTCATCATTATTACAAGAAACACTAAAACCTAAAAAAAGCAGGGTTAAAATTATTTTTTTCATGATAAAAAATCGATTAAATTTGAGAAAAAATTATATAGAACCCCAAATTTATCATGTAATTTCAAAAAAATTAAATTAATGACAGCATAATTATCAAACCTTATAAAAAAATAATTAGAAAGACTCATAGTAATATTTTAACTATTTGATTTTCAAATTTATAACTTTCATACTTCCTAAACTTATGTTAAAAGAAAAAATTCATACCCTTTCGCGACTTACTTCCTCGGATAAATCCGAAGCCCAGCGCAGAGAACGGTTTTATCGAGATATTAACGAAAACGATAAAACTGAATTTATCAATGGAAAAATAGTTATGCACTCGCCTGTAAAGAGAAGACATTGGAAATCTTCAGGAGATTTGTACACGCTCATGTGTCTACACATTAGAAAACATAATCTCGGCGAGGTAGCCTCCGAAAAAGCGATGATTCATCTAACCCGAAATAGTTATGAACCCGATATTTGCTTTTGGAAAAAAGAACTATCGGATAAGTTTACCCAGGACCAAATGCTTTTCCCTGCTCCAACGCTTATTGTCGAAATTCTTTCACCGTCTACCCAAAAAAAAGATAGAGGTATTAAATTTACCGATTACGCCATCCACGGCGTAGAAGAGTATTGGCTTATAGACCCTCTCCAAAAAACTTTCGAACAATATCTTTTGGCCGGTACAGTTTTTAAATTGCATAAAAAAAAGAAAAACAAAGGACGCATACAGGCAAAAACAATTACAGGTTTTGATTTCTATATTGAAAGTATTTTTAATTTTTAACACCTTAACAAGCTTATGTTAAAAGAAAAAATTCATACCCTTTCGAAACTTACTTCCTCGGATAAATCCGAAGCCCAGCGCAGACAGCAATTTTATCGAGATATTAACGAAAACGATAAAGCTGAATTTATCAATGGAAAAATAGTTATGCACTCGCCAGTAAAGAGAAGACATTGGAAATCTTCTGTAAAATTATGCAGATTATTAGACGGGCATGTTGAGGAAAAAAATCTTGGAGAAGTAGCTGCAGAAAAAGCGATGATTCATCTAACCCGAAATAGTTATGAACCCGATATCTGTTTTTGGAAAAAAGAACTATCCGATAAGTTTACCCAGGACCAAATGCTTTTTCCCGCTCCAACGCTTATTGTTGAAATTCTTTCACCGTCTACCCAAAAAAAAGATAGAGGTATTAAATTTACCGATTACGCCATCCACGGCGTAGAAGAGTATTGGCTTATAGACCCTCTCCAAAAAACTTTCGAACAATATCTTTTGGCCGGTACAGTTTTTAAATTGCATAAAAAAAAGAAAAACAAAGGACGCATACAGGCAAAAACAATTACAGGTTTTGATTTCTATATTGAAAGTATTTTTAATTTTTAACACCTTAACAAGCTTATGTTAAAAGAAAAAATTCATACCCTTTCGCGACTTACTTCCTCGGATAAATCCGAAGCCCAGCGCAGACAGCAATTTTATCGAGATATTAACGAAAACGATAAAGCTGAATTTATCAATGGAAAAATAGTTATGCACTCGCCGGTAAAAATGAGACATTTGAAGTCTTCAGGTAAACTATACAGATTATTAAGTGGACACGTTGAAGATAATAATATTGGTGAAGTATTTATCGAAAAAGCGATGATTCATCTAACCCGAAATAGTTACGAACCCGATATTTGTTTTTGGAAAAAAGAACTATCCGATAAGTTTACCCAGGACCAAATGCTTTTTCCCGCTCCAACGCTTATTGTCGAAATTCTTTCACCGTCTACCCAAAAAAAAGATAGAGGTATTAAATTTACCGATTACGCCATCCACGGCGTAGAAGAGTATTGGCTTATAGACCCTCTCCAAAAAACTTTCGAACAATATATTTTAGCCGGTGCAGTCTTTGAGTTATATAAAAAAAAGAAAAACAAAGGACGCATACAGGCAAAAACAATTACAGGTTTTGATTTTGATATTGAAAGTATTTTTAATTTTTAATAGTCTTTACAAAAAAATAGTTATACAGAAATAATTACCCAAATAATTAAATGAAAATTGCTTATTTATCCACTTTTTATCCTTTTAGAGGGGGCATAGCTCAATTTAATGCATCTTTATATAGAGCCTTTGAAAAAGAGCATATTATCGTAAAACCTTTTACATTTAAAAGGCAGTATCCTGATTTATTATTTCCGGGGCAAAGCCAATATGTTGAAAAATATGATAAGGCGGATTGCATTCCAAGTACGCCAATTTTAGATACGCTTAATCCGTTGAGTTACTTTTTGGCAGCCAGAAAAATAAATAACTATCAACCAGATATATTGTTGATGAAATACTGGATGTCTTTTTTTGCACCTGCCTTAGGCACAGTGGCTAAGCTTATGAGAAAAAAAACCAAACGCATCGCTATATTAGATAATGTCATTCCTCATGAAAAAAGAATTCTCGACAGTATGTTTACGAATTATTTTCTCAAACAAAACGACGGTTTTATCGCTATTAGCCAAAAGGTTAAACAGGATTTACAAAATTTTTTACCTCATGCCAAAGTTTTGTTAGTTTCTCATCCCGTTTATAATCATTTTGGCAAAAAAATACCGGCACCGGAGGCAAAAGAAAAATTAGGTTTAGATCCAATCAAAAAAACAATTCTATTCTTCGGTTTTATCCGCAGCTATAAAGGTTTAGATTTACTCATTAAGGCTTTCAATAATCTAGATAATCGTTATGAGTTACTCATTGCAGGCGAATGTTACGGTAGTTTTGAGAACTATCAAAATCAAATTAATAACTCTAAAAATAGAGAAAATATTAAACTTTTTAATACCTACATTAGGGACTCGGAAGTACCTTATTTTTTCAGTGCCAGCGATGTTTGTGTATTGCCTTATCGCTCTGCCACCCAGAGCGGTATTACTTCTATTGCTCAACATTTTGATTTGCCTATAATCGCCACAAATGTAGGAGGCTTAAAAGAAAATATTAATCATGAAAAAAATGGACTTATCGTAAATGACGTTTCGGCTTCTGCCTTAGAAGAAAGCATTAAAACCTATTTTTCTCAAGACTTAAAAATGACTTTTGCCAAAAATATTCGAGAAATAAAAGAAAAAAACTCATGGATGAATTTTGCTAAAAAAATTATAGATTTTAATAATAAACTATGAATGGTTAATCATAAAATATTTAAAATAGATTAGTTAAACTAGTAAATATAAAAAACCATATCATTAGATTTACTTATTTAAATATATTTATCTTTGGGTAAATGAAAACATAGAAAAACAACTCTATTTATAGCCTTGTTATTAACATAAGGAGAGAGTATTTTTCTTATTATCAATAACTTAAATACTTAGAAAACTCTTTTTCAATATATAATTTACTATAATTCATGAAAAATTTTATAAATTATATCAACTCTAAAAGTGCTGAGCAATTAAGAGGCGACTTAAAGGAACTTTATTCCAGTTTTGACTTAGTAAAAAACTACTATCAAATTAAGTTTAAAGGAAGAGAAATAGATGAAAAGTTGCTTACAAAATATAAAACCAAAATCAGAAAGGCACTTTATCCAAACGCGAGAATGGAAGGTGGCCTTGATATTAAAAAAATAGATATTATTATTAAAGAATTAAAGAGTAATACAACAATTAGATACTATATTGAAACATGTTTATATGCCATACAAGAATGTACAGCTATTGCAAATGAGTTTGGGGGTGATTTTGGAGAAGATTTTTATATTTATTTTGAAGAACTATTTGAAAATACACTAAAGATTATAACACATCAAAGATTGGAACAGGAATATGAAAGCAAATTAAAAATAATAACAAATTCGGCTTATAATGGATATGGGCATTATGACCAATTACAAGACACACTCAGTAAATATTTTAAAGATTTTAGAAATTAGATGTTTTAAATTATTTCTATTAATTTATTTATTTTCAATGTTTTAATTTTGATAATTTGTAATCAATTATTATTCAGTTTTATGTTAAAAAAAAAAGAAAGATATGGGAATGTTGTAAAAATATCAAAAGCTGTGGACTATCTTTTCCAAGAAAGTGCCTTTCAAGAAAAAGATTATCAAAAAGCATTTGCTGTTTTTACTTGGAAAAAACTAAATACCAAAATCATCAATAAGCATACTCAAAAAGTATATGTACAAGGCTCTTACCTATATGTCCAAATCAAATATTCGGTTTTGCGGCATGAACTGTATATGCTCAAAGAAACTTACTTGTCTAAGATTAATTCAAATTTGAAAGGCTATAAAATTAAGGATATTATTTTTAAATAATTATATTAATTTCTTAAATGGTATTAAGGTTCTTACCTCAAATAATATTCCTAATGATTATTAGCTACATAATTAAGAACAATAGATAAATGAAAAATACTTACGTCTGTATTATGGCTGGTGGTATTGGCACCCGTTTTTGGCCTTATAGTCGCAAAAGCTATCCCAAACAATTTATAGATTTGCTCGGTACAAACAAAAGTTTATTACAAGCTACTGTAGATAGGTTTTTAAAACTTGTTCCTAAAGAACAAGTTTTTATTTTAACAAATATAGCCTATAAGAATTTGGTTTTAGAACAGCTGCCTTATCTTAAAACAGAACAAGTTTTTTTAGAACCCATTATGAGAAATACAGCACCTAGTATTGCTTTTGCTGCTTATAAAATTAGGTCTAAAGACCCTGAAGCCAATTTAGTTTTTAGTCCATCAGATCATCTTATTCAAGATGAAAAATCGTTTATCAATGCCATAGAAAAAAGCCTTTTCTTTTCAAGAAATACAAATTCTATAGGTATTTTAGGTATTAAACCTAATCAAGTACATACAGGATATGGTTATATTCAATATGATAAAACAGAGACTTCTAAAGATCTTTTAAAAGTTAAAAGTTTTACCGAAAAACCGGGTAAGAAAATGGCAGAAACTTTTGTTCAAAGCGGGGATTTTTTATGGAATGCAGGCATTTTTTGTTGGAATGTTCGGACTATTGTGCATGTTTTTAATCAATTATATCCTGAGATGGCTAATTTATTCAATGAACTAAGTTCTGTGTTTTTTACAGAAAAAGAAGCAGAACCTTTAGAAAAAGCTTTTTATACTAGTCCCAATATATCTATTGATTATGCTATCATGGAAAGGATTTTACTCGGATCTGGGATTAATCCTTTTCATGTTTATGTTTTGCCTTGCCACTTTGATTGGTCAGATTTAGGCGCTTGGAATACCCTTTTCGATACTATAAAAAAAAATAAAGATAATAATGTTTTAGATGGTACTATAATAACCTATGATACTAATAATTGCATAGTCAAAACGCCCAAAGATAGACTAGTTGTTTTAAATGGTTTACAAAATTTTATTGTAGCCGAAAAAGATAATGTCTTACTCATTTCAGATCGTAAAGATGAACAAAAATTAAAAGAATTTTATAAAGATGCTCAAAAGAAGAACCCTAAATTTTCTTAAGCCTGTCCTTCTATATTACCAAAGTTAAGAGGATAGCTAACAATTTCTTTTTTAGTTGTAGCAATAGCACTAGAGGTTGAATCGTTATATTGTTTTTCATAATTCTCTAAAGCTTCCTCCAAATCTTTTATCAAATTTTTAGCTGTACTAGGTGCTATAATAACACGCGCTTTAACTTTTGCTTTAGCAGCACCAGGTACTAAATGAATAAAATCTAAAACAACATCTGCATTGGTATGAGTAACAGCATTAAAATTAGCATAAACACCATTGGCTATTTTAGCTGAAATCGTGATGGGAGATTCTTTTTTTTCTTGTTTATTTTTTTTTACACCCTCCTTTATATTCGTTTTTAAACTAACTTTTTCGCTCATATTATAAATCTTTAACTTATATAGTCAATAGGATATTTTTACTTTCAACCCACAAATATAGTTTTTAATTTATATATCGAACTTATATTTATATCTTTTAAAACTGATTAAGTAATCAAGTATGTAATATTTTATTATTTCAGAAAAATTTGTTCTTCATGACCAAGGAGTTAAAAACTCCAAAAATCCTTTTTTCAAGTGGCAAGCCTATATTAAATGATATGTTTTCTCCAACACTATTAGGTCTATAATTAAAGTTATTTTAGCTATCTTTATTTAGATAGACCATGAACTGATTTCTAAATATTTCTTTAATTTTACCTCAACTTTTTTAGATAAAAATCAAGCTGTAAGAAATGAAAAAAGAATGAGAATTAAACTCCACACAAACCAATATAAGACTAATTTCACATTGGCTTATCCTGTGATTTTATCCCAAGGTGGACAACTATTGGTATCCCTTGTTGATAATGCTATGGTTGGTTTTTTAGGAACACTACCTTTGGCAGCTTGTTCATTTAGTAATAGTGTATTTAGTGTTTTTTTAGTCCTTATTATAGGCTTTTCTTATGGATCGACCCCTTTGATGGGACAAGCAGTAGGGGCAAAAGATTCCAAATATTTAGGTAAACTATTGAAAAACACTTTTGTAGTAAATATATTAGCAACTTTTCTAATTGTTTTTGGGCTTATTACCTTATCTTTTTTGATGCACTACATGGGACAAACCAAAGCTGTTACTACAATGGCGATTCCTTATTTTGAAGTCATGGTTTATTCCTTATTACCGTTTATTTTTTTCCTAACTTTCAGGTCTCTATGTGAAAGTATATCTTTGACTAAAGCAGTCATGACTTGTACTTTATTAGCTAATGCCCTTAATATTATTTTAAATTATATATTCATTTATGGCAAATTTGGATCGCCTGCTTTTGGGCTTATGGGAGCTGGCTATGCAACCCTAATAGCCAGAATATTTATGGCTTTGAGCTTAGGGTTTTATGTTATTTATTGTAAAAAACTAAAAAAAATTATTGTTTTTACTATCTATAGTAGCTTTTCTAAATCTATTATACTAAAAATTGCTAAAATAAGCATTCCTGTAAGCTTTCAATTTACAACCGAGGTTTTAGCTTTCTCTTGTGGTGGTATTATGGTTGGTTGGATAAGTGAAGAAACCTTAGCAGCCCATCAAATAGCTTTAAGTTTAGGCGCTTTTGTTTATATGCTTTCTACAGGTGTTGCTGCAGCAGCTGTCATTAGAGTTAGTAACCAATTTGGCAAAAAAGATTATAAAGCCATGAAAATAGCGGGCAACAGTTTGCAAGAAATGGTCGTTTTTTTTATGGCTTTTTGGTCATTTTTTTTTATCGTTTTTAGTGATTTTTTACCATCGCTTTTTATTCAGGAACAAGAAGTCATTGATATAGCTTCTAAACTTTTAATGATAGCTTCTATATTTTTAATTTTTGACGGTTTACAAACTGTTTCTTTAGCAGCTTTACGTGCTGTAGGCGATGTGAGAAAACCAACTGTATTAGCTTTAGTATCTTATTGGGTTATCAGTATTCCTGTAGGTTACTTCGTAACTTTTAGCCTTGATATTGGAGTTATTGGAGTATGGATTGGATATATTGTAGGTTTAATATCAGCATCTGTGAGTTTTATCATCCGTTTTGAAAAAATATGTTCTGCTTATAAGCGTTCAAAATCTGTCTAATTATATACAATAGCGATGCTATAAACTAAGCCTTTAAAAAAAAAATATCCTTTGCCTCAAATTGAAGGTCTGGGAATAAAGCTGATTTTATCTTATCATCTTCAGTAATTGGTTGCAAACCAATATACTTGCCTTCTTTACTCAAGCAAAAAATAGATATATGTTTCTCTTCAGGATGGACTATCCAATATTCTTTTATGCCTGCCTCTTGATAGATTTCGAACTTATCTTTGAGGTCTCTTTTTGAGTTTCCTGGAGATACAATTTCTATCGCTAAATCGGGTGCGCCTTTTGCCCCACGCTTGTCTATCTTACTTTCATCACAAATGACACATAAATCAGGCTGGACAACCGTATAGGCTTTGTCACCTTTGGGTATGGGTAAACGAACGTCAAAAGGCGCAGGGTAAACCTCGCAAGGCTTATTTTTAAAGAATGTATAAATTTCGCTTGTCAAGCCACCTGCTATTTTTTGATGCCCTGAACTTGGCTCCGCCATCTTGAAAACTTTGCCCTTAATCAGCTCAACCCGCTCTTCAAACTTCCAAGATAAATAATCTGTATAAGTATATAATTTATTGATTTTTAGTTGACTAAATTTGGTTATTTCCATTTCTATACTCTCTTTAACACATTAATTTTTCAAGTACTTAAAATATATTTGATTGTCTTTTTAATTCCTACAGTTTTTAATAACCTATCCTACTCTATTAATTATTTCTAAATATAGTTGAAAAAGTGGGAACTTTTTAATTTTTTTGATTAAGCATTGCGGAAGTGTCTGCAATTTTCTTTTTGTCTGTATTTTAAAATGTTTATTCTGATGGTTTTTGAAATGGAAAGGAAAACGCTTATTGTATTGTTAGTGATTGTATTTGGAATAATTCCTCTTAGTTTTTTGATAGTCTGGCTAATGAATAAATATTCAAACCCTAAGAAAACCCAAAACCAAAAAGATGGTATGGCAATTGAATCCAAACAAAGAGACAAAAATAAATCTGAGCCATCAAAAGCAAACTTCTTCTTTACAAAAACAGTTTATTGATTGTCAAAATAAAATATCAGCTCTTGAAAAAGAGATAAAAAATAAATCTGAGCCATCAAAGCAAATTTCTAATTATCTAAAAATACTAGAAAACAGGAAACATAATTATATAGGAAGTTGTTTACAAATTCATTTTTTATTTAATATATTGATTTTTAGATAGTTGTAGTTTTAAAATCCAATCTTAATTTTATAAGAATAAGATAATTAAAACTGAATAAATGCTAATCTGTTAAGCATTTTTAAAGAATATATTTTTTTAATAATCTGATTATCAGAGACTTTAGTTTTCAAGTTTTAAAAAATTACGTTTAATAGCCTGCAATAATTATCTAAATTAAAAATATTGTTGTACTCATAAATTATTGATACTAAATGTTTTTAAATTTTTTTAATTTGTAAACAACTTCATTTATATGGATTTGAAATCATTCATTTTTAATACGTATCCAAGTTTGAGTTCTAAAAAAATAGCCTACATAAGCTCTCATATAGAGTGTATTTTTATCTTTAAGCCAAGATTTACAAGAATAAATTTTTCCACTCTTAGGATCTAATATTTTCCCGCCTTCCCATTTTTTTCCGTTTTTAACAAGATTTTCTAAAATAACCATACCTATAACTTTTTGACGATAGCGGGGGTCACTTTTAGGACATTGATCACAGGAAGGGTCAGAGTTTTCTAATGTCCTATTTAATAATTTAATAATTTTACCATAATAGAAATTATTTTTTCCCTTATATATTTTGATATAACTTTTAGCTTCTCCTGTTTCATCATCAATAGTTTTCCAAGTACCTTCTATACTTTGTTGAGAAAATGATACAAATAAAATCATTGAAAATAAGAGTATTAAATTTATTTTTCTCATTAAATTATTAAGTTTAAAAATAATAAATATGGGTGGTGTTGTAAAAATTAGGATTAAAAAATATTTCTGATATTGAGGCAAATAACTATGGTTCCATATAGTTTAGAAAAAATAATAAATAATTTTCCTTTTTTTAATTGCAATTAAAAAATAGGTTTTATGCAGTTTTAATATTAAACTTGAGTTTCCAAAGTTATATTTTTTAAATCAAAAATTGATTAGCTTCATGAAAAAAATAAATATTCTTTTTATCTCTGTAGCTTTTACACTTTTCCAGCAAATTTATTGTCATTCTCAAAAAGCTGATTTGAGTTACTTTTTTAATCAAAAAGCTAAGAATTTAAATCCATCTATTCCATCTCCAGCTCAATTTTTAGGTTCAAACCCTGGTCAATGGCATGTGCGTCATGATCAATTGGTTGCTTATTTATCACTATTAGCTGAAAAGTCATCTCGTATAAAGATTGAAGACTATGGACGAACTTTTGAAAATAGGCGGCTTCTTTTGCTAATAATAAGTTCTCCTGAAAATATAGATCAACTTGATACACTCCATAAAAATCATTCAGATTGGATAGAAGGCAAAAAAACATCTCTTGATGATGTACCTTTAGTAACTTGGCTGGGTTACAGTGTCCATGGCGATGAACCCAGCGGAAGTAATGCTGCTTTATTGATCGCTTATTATTTGGCCGCATCTAATGATGAAACTGTTTTAAAATGGTTAAAGGAAGGTATTATTTTGATAGATCCTTCTATTAATCCGGATGGCTTGGATCGTTTTGCAAATTGGGTTAACTCAAATAAAAGTTTTTCTCATGAAGGTGATCCAAATCATCGCCCTCATCATCAACTTTGGCCTTCGGGGAGAACCAATCATTATTGGTTTGATTTAAATCGCGATTGGTTACCAGCTCAATTACCTGAATCACAAGGAAGACTTAAAAAATTTCATTACTGGCAGCCAAATGTTTTGACTGATCATCATGAAATGGGTCATAACAGAACTTTTTTCTTCCAACCCGGTGTGCCTACGCGTAAAAATCCACTTACCCCTGACGAAAATGTTTTATTAACTCAAACTTTAGCTACCTACCATGCTGAAGCTTTAGATGCAGTTGGTTCTTTATATTATACCAAAGAAACTTTTGATGATTTTTATTATGGTAAAGGTTCTACTTACCCAGATTTACACGGCGCTGTGGGTATTTTATTTGAACAAGCCAGCTCAGAAGGCCATAAAATTCGAAATCCTTATGGTATATTAACTTTTCCTTTTGCTATAAGAAATCACTTAATTGCTTCTTTATCTACGCTTAAAGGTAGTTTTGAACATAAAGACGAATTTTTAAATTATCAACAAAAATTTTATAGAGAAGCGCTTGAAAAAAGTCATGAAGAAAAAAAATCTGGTTTTGTATTTGGAGATGAATATAATAAAACGATTAATTATAAATTTTTAAAACTTTTACAAAGGCACCAAATTAAGGTTTATAATCTTTCTAAAAACTTGTCCTTAGAAGGTCATATTTTCAAAAAAGATGAAGCCTATTTTGTACCTTTTAATCAAAAACAATATAAAATGATTAAAACTATTTTTGAAACCCAAGTAAGCTTTCAAGACAGTATTTTTTATGATATTTCTACTTGGACTTTTCCTTTAGCTTTTAATATACCATACGCCAAAATAGACAAAAAGTTAGATGTTAAAGGTAAAGAAATAGAAAATATTAACTCACCAAAAGGACAGCTTTATGCTTCTGAAAATGCTATTGGATTTGCATTTGAATGGCATAGTTATTACAGTCCTAAAGCTTTGTATCAACTTTTAAAAGCTGGTATAAAAGCTACAGTTGCTAAAAAAAGGGGGGTTTTTCAGACTATTGAAGGCTTAAAAGTATTTGACTACGGTAGCATTTTTATTCCTTTAGGCATTCAAAAAGAAAACAAACGAGCTTCGGTAAAAACTCTTCTTAAAAAAATAGCATTTGAAAACGGTATCAATATTTATGGTATTGATAAAGGATTAGCAAATGAAGGTATAGATATAGGGAGTCCAAATTTTGAAATTCTTCAAAAACCCCATGTACTTTTAATCGCTGGTGATGGAATTAATCCATATGAAGCAGGCGAGGTTTGGCATTTATTAGACCAACGGTTTGATATTCCTGTAACCATAGTCAGACAAGAACGACTTGAAAAAGTTAACCTTTCCTATTATAATACTTTAATTCTTGTTGATGGTAATTATAATTTTTCTTCTGCCGTTGTAAACAACATAAAAAGTTGGCTTAGAAGTGGAAAAAGAACAATTATTGCTACAAAATTTGCTAACAACTGGCTTGTAGCTCAAAAGTTATTAGATGTGGAAATTCAAACTTTTGTTCCAACTAAAACTTTAAATTTTATTTATAATAATTTGAGTAGAGATTTGGGTGCTAAAAGGTTAGGTGGAAGTATTTTTCAAACCTATATAGATATTACACACCCTTTAGGATGGGGATATAAAAAAAGTTTATTACCTGTTTTCAAAAATCATCTAAATATTTTTAATTTTTATAAAGACAGTTATTCTGTGCCCCTTAATTATATTGCTAAACCACTTTTAAGTGGTTATGTTCCAGATGGTTTTATAAAACAGCTCAGTTTAAAACCAAGTATTATAGTTAGTAGCTATGGAAGTGGACGAATCATTTCTTTTTCTGATAATCCTAATTTTCGGGCTTTTTGGTATGGAACGAATAAAACTTTTTTAAACGCTCTTTTTTTTGGTTCTCTTATTGCAACGAATACTAATTAACTAAATCTTTTAATTAATATTAAAATATAATTATTACTATGAAGAGGTATTGTTTATGTCTTGTACTGGTATTGAGTTTTTTGTTTATAAGTAAATTAGATTTAACAGCTCAAGGCTGGTCTGTAGGCGGTGGGTCTAGTGGAGCTTTTTATTTAAATCAATCTAATGAAATAGATTCTTCGTCATTAGTTGGAATTGTTTTTGTATATCCTGTTCGTTTTGAAGGCTTTATAACTTATGAACTTCCAAATTTACCCATTTTATTTTATATCGGAGGACAGATTGAAAATTTTATTGCCTTAAGTGATATATCTGATTTTACATTTGAAAACTATTGGACAATAAATCCTGGTATTGGGATTGGTTGGTATGCAAGAAATTTTAGAATTTATGCTACTGAACATATTTATTTTCAGAATGGTCGGAAAGGGTTTGATACAAAACTTGCTTTTAATGTAGACATTTTTGATGGTTGGGCTGGTTTAACATTTAGTTTGGGTTATCTAATTTCAACTTATGATTTAGATTATCCAATTCTTGCAGATCGTTTTACTGGCGATCTGAATACACCCAATTTTGGACTTACCGCTAATTTTAATTTTAACGGTGGAAATTCAAGAAAAAATGATAATGGATATCGGGGGTATAGTGGATATAAACAACATAAAAATGGAAGGAAAAAAAAGTATAAACCCCAAAGACGAAGATAAGCAGGATAACTACTTGATTCTTTATATAGTGGTCATTTGAAAATTGGTATTGAAAATGACCATTTCTGAGATAAAAATTGATACTTATTATATTTAGGTATTATTCCAAAATATCTTTAATTCATCACCCAAAAGTTCTTGTTGCTCTACTAATATACCTTTGGGGTTTGGGGCTTTTATACCTTTATTAAAGATTTGTTGACTTTGAAAAATTCGCAATTCTTGCCAAAAGTTTAAATTCAAAAAGTTATTAAGCAACTTTGCCCCACCTTCTATCAATACAGTTTGAATATTTTTTTCATGCAAATCAGCCATCAGATTCTCTAAAAAATTCTCCTTTCCCAGTCGAATATAATCAAGATTTTTACTTGTCTTATTTTTTTTTAAATTATAACAAAAAGTTGGAATAGTTTGATCAAAAAGATGAAGGTCAGTTTTTAATCTTAATGTTTTATCTATCACAACCCGGACAGGGTTTTTACCTAGCCAACTACGCGTACTTAACTGTGGATTATCATATAAAGCTGTATTTGTACCTATTAAAATTGCATCTATTTCACTTCTCCATTTATGAACTATTTTTCTTGATAACCAATTACTTATCCATTTAGAACTGTAATCAGAACGGGCTAAGAAATTATCTTTTGTCCTTGCCCATTTCAAAATAATATAAGGACTTTTATTTTGAAAAAAGTAAAAAAAATATCGATTTAGACTATATCCTTTTTCCCTCAAAATATTTTCAACAACCTCTATATTTGCCTCTTTTAAAATTTGGATACCTTTACCTGCCACCAAAGGGTTAGGATCTGTATTGGCTATGTAAACTTTTGAAAATCCATATTTTACAATTGACTTTGCACAAGGTGGTGTTTTCCCATAGTGGCTACAAGGCTCTAAATTCACATATAATTCAGCACCATGAAGTAACTTTTTATCAGATACATTATTTATAGCTTCTATTTCAGCATGATGCCCACCATATTTTTTATGATATCCCTCCGAAATAATTTTTTTGTTTTTTACAATTACACAACCAACCAAAGGATTGGGACTTACCTGTCCATATCCCTGTTTTGCTAAATCTAAGACACGTTGCATATATAATTCATGATAGTTCATAATAATTTAAGAATTTTGGGAAATTTTTTATATTGGTCTTTTAAATCAGGTTGTCAAACACAAAATAAGTCAAAATTAATAATTTGATAATCAAATAATTATATTAATGGTATGAAAAAAATACCAATTTAATATATATACTAATTAAAAATTTATTTTTTGATAGATACTAAATTAATAATAATTATATTTTTAATTTAACCAATTGGTTTTCAATTCTATAATAGTATTAGTTTCTAATTATTAGATTATTGTAATATAGAGAAATACCTTTAAATATTTAATGAAAATTATTATATTTGCGTTCACTTTTGGCGAGATAGCTCAGTTGGTTAGAGCGCAGGATTCATAATCCTGAGGTCGCGGGTTCGGATCCCGCTCTCGCTACTTAATAGTCATCGTCAGACATAAAAAAGGATTTTTTAGGTATTTATAGCAAAGCTATTTTATTTTGCGAAACGTTAAGTTTCAATACCAATAGGTTAGAATCCGGAAAACGCTCTTTTTCAAGTAACCTGAGTATAATTATACTATAAAACAGTTTTTAAGTACTTAATAAATTAATTATCAGTATTTTATATAGACTTAATTGCCTAAAAACAATGCGAAAATATTCTTTCCTTATTTTAATAATAGCAAGACTATGAAGATTCTAAATATTAAATTTTATATTGATTTACAGCAATTTTCATTTTGGCTTTTAGTGGCTTGTTACTTTTATATTCTCTATTTTTTTTAATAAAAAATATTAGGATCTTTTGGTATTACAATATAAAAAATATTAGCTTTGGGATTTTGTTTTCATAGAGTTTTTTGCAACATTCAAATAAACAAAGCCAAGGATACTGTGTTTATAAGCGAAATAGACAAAAGTCCAAAGGTTTAAAAGATTATTTAACAAGTTCGTTTTTAAATTATTAGAATAGGTACTTTAGATATATTATAAAATATGTTGAAGTTATTCTATTTTAAAAGTTTAGCTATATCTTTAATTAAATTAAAAAATTATTTTTTAGTTATTATGGCAAAATCAGGTACTAAATACAGAGAGTTAAAACGTCAAAAATTGGTTGAAAAATATAAAGCTAAAAGAGCTGAATTAAAAGCTAATGGAGATTATGAAGCCCTTGATAAATTACCAAGAAATTCCTCTGCTGTTAGACTCCATAACCGTTGTGCTTTAACAGGTAGACCTAAAGGTTATATGCGTCGTTTTGGAATTTCAAGAATTGTTTTTCGAAATCTTGCTTCATCAGGTAAAATACCGGGTGTTACTAAAGCAAGTTGGTAATTTTTTTTAAATTATTATATAAATCACCATATCCCTCTCAAAAAAGAAAATATTTAACAAGAGTAATAAAATATTTTTTTTTATATAAAGAAAATATTTTATTATATCTATCGTTTTCAGTTTGTGAGAGGGCATTAAAACTTTTTTCATATTATAAAATAAAAAATGGATCCTGTAGCTAACTACTTAACAAGAATACGTAATGCCGTAAGCGCCAAACATCGTATAGTTGAAATGCCTTCTTCAAAAATTAAAAAAGAGATTACCAAAGTATTATACGAAAAAGGCTATATCAGGGCTTATAAATTTGAAAATGAAAAGACAATAAGAGCAACTATAAAAATAGCTCTTAAATATCATCTTCGTACCAATCAACCTGCTATTGTTAAAATAGAACGTATTAGTAAACCAGGTTTAAGGCGTTATTGTAATGCTAAAAGTTTACCTCGTGTTATCAACGGTTTAGGCATCGCGATTATATCTACATCTAAAGGAATTATGACCGATAAAGAAGCCCGGAATTTAAACATTGGAGGAGAAGTACTCTGTTTTGTCTATTAAGAAATATTTACTGTTATAATTTTAAAATCATGTCAAGAATTGGTAAACTACCTATTAAGCTACCTGCTGGTGTAAATGTAGAATTTAAAGATAATAAAATTGTGCATGTCAAAGGACCTAAAGGAAGACTTAGTCAAGAGATAAAAGGTGGGTTCAACCTATCTATAGAAAATAATATACTTAGTATTATTTCTCCTTCTAATCAACAAAAAACACTTAAAGCTCTACATGGGTTGTATCGTTCTTTAATCTTTAATATGGTTAAAGGTGTAACCGAAGGCTATCTCAAGACGCTTGAGTTAGTTGGAGTTGGTTATAGAGCTGAAGCTAAAAACAATATTATTCAACTCAGTTTGGGTTACTCTCATGTTATCTACTTTGCTGTTCCAAAAGAATTAGAAGTTAAAACAGTAACAAAAAAAGGGAGTAATCCTAAAATTATATTAAAAGGCATTGATAAACAACTTCTTGGACATGTCTCTGCCGAAATCCGAAAACTCCGGAAGCCTGAACCTTACAAAGGCAAAGGAGTCAGATTTGAAGGGGAAGAAATACGTTTAAAAGCAGGTAAAACAGCAGCAAAAAAAGCATAACTAATCCCCTTTTTACTTAATATTAAAAACCCTCAAGTTGGGCTGTTTAATTTGCCAAATAGTGGTTCAAACAAGTTGTTCCAATTTAAAAGATACGGTTTTTTTTGTTAATCAAATAAAAAATGCTTAACATGCGTTTTTGTCGCTTGAAAAAAGGATTTTTAGGATTCTAACTCATTTATATTAAAATCGGACCTTTTGCAAAAATAAACATAGTATGGCTATCAAAAAAAGGACATGACTGGGAACAAGAAAAAAGAACAAGAAAAAAAAGAAGGCAAAAGAGATAGTCGCTTCGATTGGCTCTTCAAAGAAAACATCAAAGATTTTTTCTTTCCACTGCTTACTAAGCAATTGAATATTAAAATTTTAAACTCTATAATTTTAGATCCTCAAATCCATAAAACTTTGCTGGTCAAGCGTGAAGTAGATTTTCTCTGTGAAGTTGAAACGCCTAAGGGAAAAGAACTGATTCATATTGAATTTCAGACTACAAATGACCCTAATATGCTTAACCGCATTGGAGAATATCATGGTTTTTTGCTAAGACAATACGATTTGCCTATTCGTCATGTGGTTATTTATTTGGGGGCCAAAAAGTCTACTATGTTGACTCAACTTGATGCCGATACGATTTATCGGGGTTTTGATTTGATCGATTTATCAACTATAGATGCACGTGCCTTATTATCGTCAGAGCCTTCAAAATTAGCCTTCATAGCGCCTCTATGTGCTATGGCTGAGGATGAAAAAGAAGATATTTTGAGGATAAGTGTTGGTCAATTAGAACAACTTAGTTCCTCTGACCATGAATTTAGAGAAGATTTACATGGTTTGTTTTTATTATTGGGTTTACGTCCCGAATTAACTGATTTACTTTCTAAAATTATTGATGCCATGCCTATTACTTTTGATATTGTGAAACACCCTTTGTTCCAAAGAGGACGAGTAGAAGGAATTGAAAAAGGAATTGAAAAAGGACGAGTAGAAGGAATTGAAAAAGGAATTGAAAAAGGACGAGTAGAAGGAATTGAAAAAGGAATTGAAAAAGGACGAATAGAATCAGTGCTTGGATTCTATAAAGAAAATATTTCACCTCCTATCATTGCTAAAGCCCTAAATATTTCTGAAAAACGTGTTCAAGAAATTATAAAATTAGGGCGCAAGCGCTAATATCTTTGGTAAAAGTAGATGTCTTCAAAAAAAAGTTGGGACATAAAAAATCGCGAAATAAGCCAAAAAAAGCAACAGATTAAACAGCCCACCCTCAAGTCTTTAAATGAGTATAATAATAGCATTGTATATATCTTCCAAAATACTTTGAAGCTAAAAAATAAATCAAAATGAGAACACCTACTGCTTTCCTATTGAATTAATTGAGATAACTAAAGATAAAATAATGAGTTTTAGAATAGAAGAACCACCTTATCAATCTTTTAAAGATTTTACTTTACCTCATTTTCAAACAAAGCAGTTGAAAAATAGGCAATATGTTCACTTTCTTAAATGCAGTACACAAGATATGATTTTCCTACATATCATTTTCAAAGCAGGTAGTTGGCAAGAACATGAAAAACATAGTTCTAGCTTATTATCAACTATGTTTTTTGAAGGAACAAGGAAAAAAACGAGTTATCAAATTAAAGAATTTTTTGATATGTACGGAGCAACTTGCTATGCAAATGCCAGTAAACATCATTTTACCATAGAACTTTGTTGCTTAAATAAATATCTTGATTCAATTTTAAACCAACTTACTAATATATTGCAAGACAACATTTTTCCATCTAAAAATTGGGAAAGGGAAAAAGAAATTTTATTGGATGATTTAAAATATCAAGAAGAACGAACTGATTATTTAGCAAAACGGAATTTTTTTCAAAAATTTTATGGTGCTCAACATCCTTACTATACTTTTAAAACTATTAAAATAGTTAAAAATATAGATATAGAATCTGTAAAAGCGCATTATCACAATTGCATAATAGATTCTCCTTTTGAAGTTGTTTTAGCTGGAGGAGTAAAATCTGAAAATATAGAAAGTATAAATAGACATTTAGGTTCTTTAAAAGTTATTAAAAAACTTAAATTTTCAGACTATGAATTTTTGCCGCTTAAGACAAACCAAACCCATTACCTCGAACAAAAAAATGCTTTACAGACAACAACCATTATAGGCACAAGAATACCTCAAATGAATCAAAAAGAAAAGTTGATATTTAAACTCGGCACTACCATTTTAGGAGGATATTTTGGATCTCGGCTAATGAGTAATTTGCGAGAAGAAAAAGGATATACCTACGGAATTTATTGTCAAGCTAATTTCTTACTTAAAGATGCTTTTTTTTGGTAAAAGGAGATTTTATAAAAGAAAAACGTAAAAAGGTTATCGAGGAAATTTATAAAGAGATAGAAAAAATAAAAAATAAACCTGTTGAAGATGAAGAATTTAAAAAAGTGAAAAATTATTTATCCGGAAACTATATAAAATCATTTACCACACCAGAACATTTTTTAAACCATTTTAAAAGTTGTCTCTATTTTGGTCTACCTCAAAATTATTTAGATAATTATATTAGTACCATTCAAAATATTAAACCACTAGAAGTTCAAGAAAGTTTTAAAAAATATTTATCTGGAATTTGGTTAAATGTTATGGTTGGTTAGTTTATAGCATTCGATATTTGAAAAATACTAATTTTTGAATTGATAATCAATTAATTATATTTTTTACTATTCAGCTAAAAGTAATTATGGAATGGTATTTAAACTATCCTTGGCAGGTTTTACGTCGATAATTTTGCTTATTACATTTTTTTATGCCATTTTTTGTTATATCTTCGCTTTGGCATTTTAGGTTTATTTCTATAGATCATTTTGTTCTATTTAACTTTAAAATAAAAGACAAATATAACTCTATAGTCATGTCACTTGGCAAAAGGGTTTTTAGAGAGTATAAATTTACTGATATAAAAAATAAACCTTTCCCAGATAAAAATAGCATAAATGTTTCAATATCAAAGGTATTTTTTTATCATACTTTTTGAAACACCACTAAAAATCGATAAATAAGCCAAAAATAACGACAACTTATACAGCCTGCCTTGTAAGGTTTAATCCAGTTTAAGTTATCACTCATCTTTTTCATTATGAATAAACTATTTCTTATAGACGGTATGGCGGTTATTTATAGGGCACATTTTGCCCTTAGCAAAAACCCCCGTATTAATTCTAAAGGTTTCAATACAAGTGTTATTTTAGGCTTTACCAATAGCCTTTTAGAAATTATTAACAAACAAAAACCAACCCATTTGGCTGTTTCTTTTGATACCTCTAAACCAACTTTTCGACATGCTTATTTTGAAGAATATAAAGCCAACCGAGACCATCAACCAGAAGTTATTTCTCAAAGTTTTCAACCTATTTTGGATCTTTTAAATGCCTTTCAGATTCCTGTTTTCATGAAAGATGGTTTCGAAGCCGATGACATTATTGGCACAATTGCTAAAAAAGCAGCTAAAGAAAATTTTGATACTTATATGATGACCAATGATAAAGATTATTCCCAACTTGTTGAAAAACATATTTTTATGTATAAAATGCCTTTTATGGGCTCATCTTATCAGATCTTGGGAGAAAAAGAAATTTTAGAAAAATGGGAAATTAAACGTGTAGACCAAGTCATAGATATACTTAGTTTACAAGGAGATGCTGTAGATAATGTACCCGGCGTACCTAGTATAGGTAAAAAAACAGCGACTAAACTTATTGAAAAATTTGATACCCTCGAAAATATCCTTGCTAATACCAAGCAATTAAAAGGCAAACAACGTGAAAACTTAGAAACTTTTTCCGAGCAAGCGCTTTTATCAAAAAGACTAGTTACTATAAAATTAGACGTTGATATTGACGTCAATTTTGAGTCTCTTATTTATAAAGGTTTCATAAAAAAAAAATTAGAAGGTTTATTTGAAGAATGGGAATTTAGGACATTAAGCAAAAAATTATTTAAAAAAGAAACTAAAAAATCTGCTAAATCTTTACTCTTTAAATCTATCCATAAAAAACCTACTGTTGAATTATTGACAGAATCATCGGGTTTACAAAAAAATAAAGATACTATTTCTACGGTGGTTAAAAATTATCATATCCTCCGCTCTCCCAAAGAAATAGCTGACTTGGTAGAGTTTTTAAATCTTCAAAAAGCCTTTGCTTTTGACACAGAAACAACCAGTTTAAAGGCTTTTGACTCTAGCCTTGTGGGTATTTCTTGTGCCTACCAAGCCCATGAGGCTTTTTATATCCCTGTACCTGAAGATATGGAAGCGGTAAAAGCACTTTTAAAGCCTTTAAAAGCACTTTTTGAAAACCCTACTATTCTAAAAATTGGACAAAATATTAAGTATGATGAAATTATTTTAAAACATTATAATATACATGTTAAAGGCGCTATTTTTGATACTATGCTTGCCCATTATATGCTTGCCCCGGATCGTCCTCATAATTTAGATGCTCTTGCTGCCCATTATCTTAACTACCAAACAATTAGTATAGAAACTTTAATAGGCAAGAAAGGGAAAACTCAAAAAAGTATGCGGGAGGTGCCTCTCCAATCTATAAGCAGCTACGCTTGTGAAGACGTCGACATAACTTTTCAGTTAAAAATAATTTTGGAACACGAACTTAATAAAGATATTTATAGCGATTTATTAGAAAAAATAGAATATCCACTTGTGGAAGTATTAACGGAAATGGAATATAATGGCGTTTGTATTGATAAAAACTTTTTGGAAAATTACGATTTGGAATTGCAAAAAGAATTAAATATATTAGAAGAAAAAGTCTACCAAGAGGCTGGATGTCGTTTTAATTTAGCTTCTCCTAAACAACTTGGAAAAGTTCTTTTTGAAACTCTTGCCTTAGAAGAAAAACCAAAAAAAACTGCTACAGGTCAATATGCTACAGGTGAAAAAATTTTGATGCGTTTAGAAGCTAAACACCAAATCGTAAAAGATATATTAGCAATTAGGGCACTTCAAAAATTACATTCTAATTATACAACTGCTTTAGTTAAACTTGTCAGCCCAAAAGATAATTTAATTCATACCTCTTATAATCAGGCTGTTGCTGTTACAGGACGTTTAAGCTCTACCAATCCTAATCTTCAAAATATTCCAATCAGAACGTCTCAAGGTCAAAAAATAAGACAAGCTTTTATTTCGAGAAGCTCAGACTATATTTTGCTTTCTGCTGATTATTCTCAAGTAGAATTACGTTTTATGGCACATTTTAGCCAAGATGAAACCATGATCAATGCCTTTGAAGAAGGTTTAGATATTCATACTATTACAGCTTCTCGGATTTATAAAGTTGATATTAAAAATGTTACTTCTGAAATGAGACGCCATGCAAAAACAGCTAATTTTGGCATTATTTATGGCATTTCGGCTTTTGGTCTATCAGAAAGACTCTATATTCCTCGAAGTGAAGCCAAACAAATTATTGATTCTTATTTTGAAGAATTTCCTAAAATTAAAACCTATATGGCTAAGAGTATCGAATTTGCTGTAGAACATGGTTTTGTAGAAACTTTAGTGGGGCGTAAGCGTTATTTACCAGATATTCATTCTCGAAACCATATTGCTCGTAGTAATGCAGAAAGAAATGCCATTAATAGTCCGATTCAGGGTTCTGCAGCAGATTTAATAAAAATAGCTATGATTAATAGTCATGATTATCTAAAAAAGAATCAACTCCAGTCCAAAATGATTATGCAAGTTCATGACGAGTTAATCTTTGATGTTTATAAACCCGAACTCAAACAACTGCAAACCGAAGTAAACAAACTTATGGTTGAGGCGCTACATTTAAAAGTTCCTTTAGTCGTAGATATAGGCCTAGGAGAAAATTGGTTAAAAGCCCATTAAAAGAGTTGATAATGAAAACATTTCTGAGAAGGTTATTTTTAACTATTTTGATAAATTTAAGAGAGATTAAATTTTATGGTTTTTGATTATCAACAATCAAATAAAACCAGAATTTCTACTACAATAAGGGATTATCTCCGTAAAAAAACTTAATTTCCATATCTTCTGATTTTAAATTTAAAACATTTTTATTTTCTTTTAAAAAAAGATTTAATTCGCTTGAAAATGAATTATATGCTTTACGAAGATATAAATCTTGTTCATCGGCTTTAAGAATATCGGTATATAAAAGATGTGCCCGTTTATAATTTTCAAAATTACCAATTAAATCAGGTAATTCTTGAATAAGAACAATAAGAATTTCGGTTAGGCTATCATAGCGCAACATGGTGTATTCGTCATGAAAGTTTTCTTTATTGTACATATTCATTTCCATGATTTTTAATGCTGTTTTAATTTTATTTAAATAAAAGATTGGCAAAGAATCTGATATAAAAGTAAATTCTTTTAATAGAGCTTCAGTATCTTGAACTTTTTGAACGTCTGAACCAAAAGCTAAATTGAACAAAACTTCGCTACTATCCTTCATTTGATCTAAGGTAAGCCTAAAGTCGTTTTTAGAATCTACAGATTTGGAGTTATCTTTTTTTACACATCTAAACATCAAAACCAAAAGCGCTAAAAAAAATAATATACCAATAGTCTTTTTCATAGATTAATTTTGTATTTAAATTATTAATTTTAGAATATTTTTAGAACTCATTGATTTTTACTGTTATAATTTTTATGATTTATAATTCATAATTTAGTAATTCGTAATTATCTGTTAAAGATACTAAAAATTAAAGGCATTTTTTTAGATTTGGTTATTTTTAAAATTTTGAATTTTAATTTAATTCTAAAATGATTTCAACAACTTGCGAATATAGCCCAGAGGCTAATAAAAATACGGTAAAGAAAGACCTCTAATCTAAAATTTCTACATGTTATTTATTTCTTTAATTATAATAAAATTTAATGTCAAAATTACGCAAAAATAGAGGTTTAGGAAGAGGTTTAGATGCTTTATTGGGGCCTGAAGAACCCAATTCGATCTCAAAACCGAATGCCAACTTTAATGATTTACCTATAGTCCAAATTAAATCAAATCCTTTTCAACCTCGAAAGGAATTCTTGATAGAGCAACTCGAAGAATTAGCTCAATCGATCAAAATACAAGGGGTCATTCAGCCAATTACAGTTCGAAAAGTTAAAGAAAATCAATATCATATCATTTCAGGCGAAAGACGCTTTCGAGCTTCTGAATCTTTGGGTTTAAAAACAATCCCTGCTTATATTAAAGATGCTGATGACCAACAGATGTTGGAACAAGCTTTAATAGAAAATATTCAACGCGAAGACCTTAACCCTATAGAAGTTGCTCTATCTTATCAAAAACTTATTGATGATTGCAATTTAACTCAAGATGCTCTTTCAGATCGACTCGGGAAAAAACGATCAACTATAGGCAATTATTTGCGGCTTCTAAAACTGCCTCAAGACATTCAACAAGCCTTACAACAAAAAATTATTTCCACAGGACACGCAAAATGTTTACTCAGTTTACAAGACCTTGTTCAACAATTAAATGCCTTTCAATTTATTTTGGAAAAAAGTTTATCGGTGCGCCAAACAGAAATCTATATCAAGACCTTGAATCAAGAAAAACCGCCAACAATGCCTAAGTTAAATGCTGATTTGGCTTTGAAAATAAAAGACATTCAACAAAATTTAGGAGACTGTTTGAATACCAAAGTGCTTATAAAAGCGAATGAAAAAAATAAGGGTGAAATTAAAATTAGCTTTACCTCTATGCCCGAATTAGACCGAATTTTAAATATTATTGAAAAATAATTAAGAATTCTGAATGATCAATGTTAAAAAAATAGTCCAAATTATCGGTAAGATTTTAAGTCTGGAAAATTATTAGATTAGAAATGTCTAATTTCTTTTTTAAGTTGGAAACCAAATTTGTAAAAAAATAATGATTAAACCTATATTATTTAGATTAGTTTTATTTAATTTATTGGTTATCAATATTTTAAATTTTATTCTTTAAACGCCAAAACATGTTAAAAAACCAGAATTATAATCCTAAATATAAAACTTCACTGATCTCGGCTTTATCTTCATCCATATCTAAATTTTCAAAATGCGTATATCTACCTCTTTTATTAAAAAATAACCATTTTCCTGATAAGATGTTATTACTATAATTTCCAATGGCGTGGACACGTCTATTTTTATAATAAAAAACCCATTTCCCTTCTTTTAAGCCACTTACAAAACATCCTTCGATACGCACCTGTCTATTTTTATAAAAAAATACCCAATCGCCTTCGGCTTTTCCTTCTTTATAATTTCCTATAGAATACGTTAAACCATTGGGATAATAATTATATAATTCACCTTCTCCATCTCTAAAACTCCCTCTAGGTAACCTTTTTTTATCCAAAGTCAAAAAGTCAGAAGCATTCATTAAACGCCCCTCTTCCCAGTATTCTTTTTGAGAAATTCTATTTTCATCTTCTTTGTGGTAAAAAATCCATGTACCCTCTTTTCTACCTTTTAAGTAATTTCCTTTTATTTTGGGTTTTGAATTTGGATAATAATAAACACAAGCACCATTTTCTAAATCTTCATGATAACTCATTGAAAGATATTTGAGTGTTTTATTGTGACCGTGTTCGGTATAAAATTCCCACCAACCTTTCTTTTTTCCGTGACTGTAAAAGCCTTTTAACATGGTATTCCCTCGTATATTAAGTTTTTTGAATTTTCCATCAAGCAGATCATTTTTGAATTGACCTTCTTCTTCTATCTCTCCATTAGAATAGTAATGGGTATACTTTCCATTCTTTTTGCCATCTTTAAAAATATAAGTTTTTAAAAGTTTACCATTTTCATTAAAAAAAGACCATTTACCATCTTCTAAGTCATTAACATAATAGCCTTCTTGGGCAAGATTGTTATTTTCATGAAAATAAGACCAACGTCCATCTTTTTTATCATTTTTGAACTGGCCAATCTCTTTAATGTTTCCACTTGAATAATAATGCGTGTATTTACCTTGTAAAATATTTTGTTTAAACTTTCCTTTAGCCTTAATTTTTAGATCTTTATAGTAGCTAATAAATTCATTTTGAAGAATACCATTTTCATAATTAACAAGTAAACTAAGATTCCCGTTTGAATGATAATGATATTCTAATCCTTCTTGTATACCATTTATAAAATTAGAAAGTTGAATTTTACGCCCTTGATTGTCATAGGAAATAAGAGTGCCTGTTCCATTATAATAAGTACCGCTGTTGTGTTTTTGTCCTTTTTGGTCGTAAAAGAAACCAGCCTGATAGAGTTTCCCTTTTCGCCATTGTTGAATTTGTTTAAGTTTCCCGTTTTGATGATAAAAAATCCATTCTCCATGATAATAACCATTATCATACTGCCCTTGAGCAGCTAAATTTTTATTATCATAATAAAACATCCATTGGTCAAAAGTCAAATTATCTTTAAAGGCACCTCTAGCTAACATATTGCCACTCATATAATAAGCTTCATATTTGCCTTCTTTTAAATCTGTCAAATAAAAACCTTTTTCAGCTAATTGACCATTTGGATAATAGACTTTAAAGGTATCTTGTTTCATACCTTTAAGATAATTGGTTTCAACTGATTTATAGCCATTTCTAAAATAATCCAACCATAAACTGTCTTTTTTCCCTTTTTCAAAATTCCCAGTACTTGCTAATGTTCCATTGGTATAAAAAGCTGTCCAGAAGCCTGTTTTTAAATTATTTTCATAAACCCCTTTAGCTATTAAATAACCATCTTTACTATCATACCAATTATTATCAATACCTGATAAATCCTCAAGATTATTTTCATAAACTTTTTGATAGACCACAGCACTATCAACTAAATGAGTTCCATAATCTTGAGCCAAGGCTAAAAATGAAATATTAAATAATAGAACAAAAAATATACAACGGTTTTTTGCATAGATAGTTAGATACATAAGCTATTTTATTTAATTTTAATATTTTTTACGCAAATTAAATAGTTCAATTAGTTTTTTAGACACGTAATTTTCTTCTGTATTATTAGTATTGATGTATAAATAACTTGCTTGATATTTAGCACAGATATTTTTAATTTTATCATGAGTTGCGTCATAAAATCTATTAATAGATTTTTGAAATCGATTCGATGATGTGTTTCGCAAAAGCACTTTTTGGATTTCTTGATCGTACACAGGAACTATGCCCAATTTAGGAAAACACTTTTCTTGTTCACTTGCAGTATGAATAACGATTAAATCATGTTTTCTTGTCAGAGCTTTTAATTTTTTTTCATATTGCCCTTCATCTATAAAATCAGAAATGTAGATTATAATACTTTTACGTTTTAAAATAGCAGCTATAAAATTGATAGATTGTTCTATATTTGTCTTAGTAGATTGAGGAACAAGATAATATATATGGCGCATAATTTCGTAAGCATGAGCAGGTCCTTTTTTTAATTTTACATATTTTTCCTTTTGATCGCTAAAGGCACAAAGACCAATGGTACTGTTTTCCTTTACAGCTGAAAGGGCTAAAACTCCAATTATTTCTTTAGCAACATCTAATTTTAAGTGATCTTTTTTACCTATTTGTTGAGAACCACTTACATCAATAACAAAAAACACATTTTGTTCTTTTTCTTCTTTAAATGTATTGGTAAAAACGCCATTTCCTTTGGCAGAGACTTTCCAATTAATATGACGTATTTCGTCGCCATATTGATAGGTGCGGACTTCATCAAAATCTAATCCAGAGCCTTTAAATACAGAATTGAAATCGCCATGAAAATGGGTTGTTACAGATCGACGAATATGTATTTCATGAGCAGTTACTTTTTTTATATAAGCCTTAAAATCTTTATCTATATGGCTAGTTATAACATCAGTAGCTATCGTTTTTTTAGAACCTGAAAATAAATTTTGGATATAATTTAGCATGGTTAATGTTGTATATTTTGATTAATAAAACACAGAAAAAAGGGTTATCATTTTTTGACAAAGCTAAATAACTTAATCATTTTTATACTATAGCAGTGTTATTTTTATATCAAAATCACTGATTTTCAATATTAATCAATGAGTTAAACTTCTTAAAAATCCTTTTTTTCAAGTGATGTAACTATAATTAAATAAAATAGAAATATACAAAAAGGGGATAAATTTTGAGTGTTTATCTTTATGATAATAATATGAAAATTTAATAGTTCAGTAAAAAAAGCCAAAAGTATCATAAAACTTTGATTACCAAATTTTTACTTTATAAATTACATGATTACCTTGTTATAAGTAAATTATATATTAATCATCTGATTGTAAATAGATTAAACAGTTAATTAGTATATAAATAATTGATAATCATTTTTTTATAAAAATTACTAAACTATTGGTATAAATAATATTAAAAATTAGTATCTTTGAGTTACAAAAAGTTTTATATAGCCAGTTTACATTAAAAAAGGATTTTTATAGCAAAGCTATTTTATTTTGCGAAACGTTAAGTTTCAATACCAATAGGTTAGAATCCGGGAAACTCTCTTTTTCAAGCAATCTGAGTATAATAGATTTAACAAATTGAAAATGAGTGATTTTGATATAAAAAATATTACCAAATCTAAAAATCTAATAATATTAGACAAAATGTTATGCAGAAAAATATTATCAAAATAATAATCCAAATAGTCTTTTGTTTGAACTTAAAATAAACCTTTTTACATGAATTTATAGCAATGCTATTTTATTTTGGGAAACGGACGTTTTCAAAACCAATGAATTAAAACCTCTAAAAATCCTTTTTTCAATTGACATGACTATAGTATGCTTACTTTTTACTAAAAAGGCTTTTTTTTTCATATATAAGTTTTAATAGAAAATATCTACTTTTATTTATTCATTTAAAAAAATGAAGGCACCAAAAAAATTACGTTCAATATTTTACATATTAATATTATTAAGTTTATCTCATGTTTTATTTTCTCAACCTCACCTCGAAATTTTAGAAGCCATCCATAATAATAAGCATCAGTTTTCTAAAGATGATAAGTATTTTATCAATTATTGGTTAAAACCTTCTTTAATTTTTTATAAAAAGTATGTAGATAAAAAATATTCTAAATATTCAACTGAAGAAGTTAATATTGCCTTTGCCAGAAGAGTTGGTAAAGATTTTGAGACAAAAAATAATCATAAAGAATTTGGAAGTCGGTCTTCTATAGATACTAAAAGTGATAAACATGCGCGCAAATTATATGCTTTTAAGAATATTTATTGTGCCGATAAAGCCAAAAAATACATACCTGTTTTAATTAATTTTTTGTACTTTTATGGTAAGAAAATGAAAATTAATAACAAGTATCTTGGTAAAAAAGGAGGTGTTTTGAATGATAAAGCAACAATTCGTTGCAGTAATAAAGTTCTATTTTCACTTCATAAAAATAGAGAATCTCAAAAGCCATGTTACTATTTTCATAGAATAGAAAATATAGTTAATTCTTGTGATGCCCAACAAATAAGGCAACTAAATCTTCTGGGTATAAACCAAAAACTTATAGAAGAACTTGGTAAAACTTCGAGATGCGATTAGCAACTTATAAAACAAATAAAATAAATCTTGGTTTTGATTAAAAGTTTCTAAGATTTATACTCAGACTGCTTGAAAAAGAGAGTTTTCCGTATTCTAATCTATTGGTATTGAAACTTAACGTTTCGCAAAATAAAATAGCTTTGCTATAAAATGAATAACCAACTATTTATTTAAAATAATTTACCATTAAAAAATGCAAATGACTGATCTAATTAGTACTTTTTCTCAACAAATTGGTTTTTTATTTGTACTTTTTACCACCGGCTATCTTCTGAATCGGAGGGTTCAATTTATCAAAAAAAGTATTAATCTAGGCAAAGCTATAGAGCCTAAACCAAAATCAAAAGGTGGTTTAAAAAATATGTTGCTTATGGCATTAGGTCAAAAACGTATGTTTGATAAACCTATAGTTGCTATCTTTCATTTAATAATTTATGTAGGTTTTATACTTATTAATATAGAAGTATTAGAAATTATTTTAGATGGTCTTTTGGGAACACACCGCCTATTTGCCAGTTTTCTAGGTAGTTTTTATAAAATACTTATCAACTTTTTTGAAATACTTGCCTTTGGCGTATTTCTGGCTTGCGTTTTATTTTTATACAGACGAAACATTTTAAAAATAGGTCGTTTTGAAAAAATAGAAATGAAAGGTTGGCCCAAGTTAGATGCTAACTTGATTCTATTTTTTGAAATTTGTTTAGTCATTGCTATTTTAAAATTAAATGCTGTCGATAGTGTTTTACAATTGCGCTCTGAAGAAAGTAAACATGTAGGAGACCATTTTCCTCAAGTTGGTTCCTTTATTATAAGTCAATTTTTAATGGTATTTTATAAGCCTTTTCCCACCTCTATTTTGATTATTATCGAACGCTTTACATGGTGGTTTCATATTTTGGGTATTTTAGCTTTTGCCGTTTATATTACCTATTCCAAACATTTGCATCTTATTTTGGGTTTGATCACAACTTACCGTCATGATAGCCTAGCAAAAAATAAAATTACAACCATGCCTGATGTTACCAAAGAGGTAAAAGCTTTACTAAATGATACTCCTCCAGAAACCGAAGAAGAATTGCCAACTATGGGTGCTAAAGATGTTCCTAATTTATACAAGAAAAATATTTTAGATGCCTTTGCTTGTTCGGAGTGTGGCCGTTGTACCGAATCTTGCCCTGCTAACCTTACGGGGAAAAAACTTTCACCTCGTAAAATTATGATGGATACCCGAGACCGAGCCGAAGAAATAACATCACTAAATTTATCAAAACAGAAAAAAAATGATTCTAAGACAAAAACACTTTACGGAGATTATATTTCTAAAGAAGAGCTTATGGCTTGTACAACCTGTAATGCTTGTGTAGAGGTTTGCCCATTAAATTTAAACCCACTTAATATTATTATGTCTTTAAGGCGCTATGTAGCTATGGAAGAATCTGGAACACCTGCGGCTTGGAATATGATGTTTCAAAATATAGAAACTAATACGAACCCTTGGGGATTAAATCCAGCAGAAAGAGAAGAATGGATGAAAGAAAACTAATAAGTCAAAGTATAAATTTTATAAAATAGCCTTGTTATTAAAAATAAAGAAAAAGCATTATCTTAATATCAATGAATTTATAGCAAAGCTATTTTATTTTTCGAAACATTCTGTTTCAAAATGAATGAATTAGACGCCTAAAAAATCCTTTTTCAATATAAGTTCAGTATAGATAATTTAATACTTTTAAAATGGATTTAAATGATAAAATTAAATTATTAATAGAAAATGAATTAGTATCTATTAATTTAAACCCTTATCCTTCTGAGCTTTATAAACCTATCGCTTATATTTTAGCTTTAAAAGCAAAGCGTTTACGTCCTCTGTTGACAGTTTTATGTTATAAACTTTTCCAAAAAGACTATGAAAAAATTATTCCTTGTGCTGCTTTAGTTGAAGTATTTCACAATTTTACTCTAATGCATGACGATATTTTGGATCAAAGCCATTTAAGGCGTAATGAGCCCACCGTAAATAGTAAGTGGAATAATAATATTGCCATCCTTTCCGGTGATGCTATGTTAATTAAACTCTATAGTCTTTTTTATGACCGCTTTAAAAACCATAGATTTGATAAGGTTTTTCCTATTTTTAATGATTCCGCTTTGGCTATTTGTGAAGGTCAACAATTGGATATGAATTTTGAAAAACAAAATAGCGTCACTACCGAAGAATATCTTTTAATGATTAAAATGAAAACAGCCAAACTGATTGGTTTTTCTACCCAGTTGGGTGCTTTGATGGCTAATGTACAAGATGATACGGCACAGGTATTATATGATTTTGGAGAATCTATCGGAATGGCTTTTCAACTTCAAGATGATTGGCTAGATACATTTGGAAATGAAAAACAGTTAGGAAAGCCTATTGGACAGGATATTGTTAATAATAAAAAAACCTATTTATTAATTCAAGCACTTAATAAAGCTAAACCCCTTCAAAAAAAAATATTAATAGCTTGGTTGAAAAAAAAAGATTTTAATCATCAAGAAAAAATTGCATCAGTCCAAAAAATATATTTAGATTTAGCAATAGATAAACTAAGCAAAAAACTGATTAATCACTATTTTAACTCTGCTTTTTCAAAACTTACCCTTATTAAAACTATCTACCCAGAAGCTAAAGACAATTTAAAGGCTACAATTCAAAAACTTATTGATAGACAACTTTAGATAATCAATCTTTTATCAATGAGTTTAAAAGCTCTAAAAATCCTTATAACCTTGTTACTAAATAATAAGTTTAAATATCTATTGACTGTATTAAAAATGGTAGTAAAGACAGAAAGTTTTGAAAAATTATTTATAGATTTAAAAAGTCCAGAAGGGGCTTTACTCTTAATTAATAAACCACTTACTTGGACTTCTTTTGATGTTGTCAAAAAAATGCGTGGACTGTTAAGGGTTAAAAAAATAGGTCATGCAGGTACACTTGACCCATTAGCTACGGGGCTTCTTCTTCTGGCTACCAATAAAATGTTAAAAAAAATGATACTTTTCCAAGATCTTGATAAAACATATCGAGGCACTCTTGAGCTTGGCTATACCACAGATTCTTTTGATTTGGAAACAAAGCTTAAAAACCCAAAGGAAATTAAACATCTAACTCCAAAATTTATCAAAGAAAAAGTTAATTTATTTGTCGGTAAAATTCAACAAGTACCACCTTTATATTCTTCGGTTAAAGTAAATGGTAAAAAAGCATATCATTATGCGCGAGCCAAACAAGATGTTCAATTAAAGGTGAGAGCTGTTCATATTCATTATTTTGAAGTAAATATAGAGTTACCTGAGATCCATTTTTCTATTTCTTGTTCTAAAGGTACTTATATTCGTAGTTTAGCTCATGATTTAGGACAAACCCTAGAGGTAGGCGCTTATTTAAAAAGCCTTAGAAGAACAACTATTGGGGAATATGATTTAAAAAATGCTTATGAAATAGATGATATTGAATATTTTATAAAAAATTGTAACATGTAAATCGCTTAGTTTAAGTCATTCAATTTTCAATAATTTAATTTTTATAATTCATAATTATTGTAACTGCTATGTTTTTATTAATTTGTATAAGTTCAGTTTTATTTCTTTTTTGGTTATTTATGTATTATAAAGCAGTTGCTCGCTTCATTCAGTTTTTTTCAAAACCAAAAGCGAACCAACAAGATATAATAACTAAATATTTAGATAGATACCACAAGCGTTCGACCAAGCCTTTAGCCAATGTAAATAAATCGGTTGAACCTAAAGAAATAAGATTGAGAACAAAACAACAGAAACTAAATTTTCCAACTAAAAAGCCAACATCCCAAAAAGTTTTTTCAAAAAATGATATTCAAAAAGCTATGATATTCAAAGAATTATTAGATAATAAGCCAGAAGACTTATTTAAACGTTAGGATAAATATGAAAAAAAGGTAATATTGAAAAAATCTAAGTACAAGACAAAACTTGTTGCAAAACCCAATTTTTTAATGTTAAGTATTTGATTATAAATTTATTATATTTTAATTATCTTGCACAGAAATTTATATCATTTTTTATGCTATAATGTATTGCTTACCATATATTTCAAAGTAGCTTTTTTTATAGTTTTGTCCTGTACTTAGATTTTAAGTATAACTTAATATTGTTAACGTTGGGGTTTGGATACCTAAAATAAAATGAATATTTTTGCTACGTTTAACTTTCGTAATTTTTACTATTATATTTAATTAGATTTATGAAACTGAAAATACTTTTTATACTCCTAATATTTACAACTTTAATAGCTTATTCTCGCCCTACTATTAAAGTTTTAGTTAACGGAGGCAGTCAATATACTGATAATTCAGAAGTTTCTATAGATATATTTCTTGAAGGTATACAAAAAGATTTATATAAATTAAATGACCAAGAAATAGAAGCTCAACAACCCATAAAAATGTCAATTAGTGATATGAAGTACCCTGTTAAAAAAACTTGGTTGCCTTTTCAGAATGAGTATACTTACGTCTTAAATAGTCAAGAAGGCCAATATACTATTTATGTAGAAGTCATGTTTGTAGATGGTTCTATTAGAACTGGACAAGATGCCATAACAATAGATAGAACTGCACCAGAATCTGGAAGTATTCTTATTCTTCCCAGAAAAGATACAAAAGAAAAATTTATAGTAGACTTAAAGTTAGGGGCTATTTCGGCTGAATATGTAAAAATTAGCAATAAACCAGACTTATTTGATGTACCTTGGCGGCTCTTTAAAAGAAAAATAGATGCATGGCAATTAACACCACCTCAAGATGGATTACACACTGTTTATGTATCTTTTAAAGATGTTGCTGGTAATCAAACAAGTACGTTTTCATCTTTCATTACCATTGATAGAGAAGGACCACTTGGTGGAGGTATAGAAGTTAATAAAGGTAATAATTTTTTTAATCGTTACGACAGAAAATTAGACGTAGAGCTAGTTGCTAGGGAAGCTACTTTTATGACTATAAGTCAAGAAAAAGATTTTCCCAATGAAAAATGGATACCCTATCAAAAACATTTTTTTTGGACTCTACAAGGTGAAGAAGGTATAAAACGTATTTATGTTAAATATAAAGATGATAATAATAATCAAACAGGTGTACTAGCTGATAGTATCATTTTTGATATTACCGCTCCAATTGGTAGTATTGTCATTAATGACGATAATGAAGAAACACAGCATTATGATAAATTAGTCAACTTGAAGATTGCCGCTGATCCGGGTACCAAACTTATGATGATTAGTAATAGTTCCGGATTTGTTGGTGCTAAATGGCAACTTGTGCGAAAAGAAATTCATGATTGGAAATTAGAAGGCGAAGAAAATGGACTTAGACATGTATATATACGTTTTCAAGATAGAGCAGGAAATACTTCGGCAACATTTAAGGATAGTATTACTTTAAAACGCAAAAAAGAAAGTAGTATAAAAGAATAAACAGTATAGCAATGGTATTATTATCTGAGAAAAATTCATCATTTTTTCAAGTAATATGACTATAGCCATAATCGTTAGAAAGATATTTTTATAAGAACTATTTTTTAATAATTCACAAGGACTTAATAATATCATCCATACTTTTTAGCATATTTTTAGGGAAAAAGCTGTTAATTTTACTGATTATTTGTTGAATAAGTCCATCAGGGGAAGAAGCACCACCCGTTAGTAAAATATTAATAGGTTCTTTTGCATTAAACTTATAATCGTGATTTAAAAAGCGCATTTTTGAAAATGTTTTTTCTTCAAAATTATAATGTAAAATTTCATTTTTATTTAAAATATTATTTTCAGATTGAATGTAGAAAACATGATTAAGATTTTTCTTCAATAATTTGTAAAGTTGGCTGGTATTAGAACTATTTTGCCCACCTACTACAATACCTAAATTACCATTTACGTGGTCTAACATATATTCTAAAGCACCTTGGTTAGCATTTGTGGCATAGCATAGAGTATCTTTTGTTTTTCCAAAATGGTGATCTAAGTTTTTTTGCCCAAAAATTTTAATTATTGTTGTTTTAAAAAGTTTAGCAATTTCTAAGGTTTCTCTTGCTAAAAGAGTTGTTTGATTAATGACAGCTAAACGTTCAAGATGACTATTTGGATCAAAACCTGATGAACATTTAGGATTTTTATACTTATCAAGACTAAAAGTTTTAAAAAATAGTTCTTCAAATTTGTCAGATGATTTATTTTTAATTAGTTCAATTAAAATTATAGCTTCTTCTAAATTCCTTACAATTAAAATAGGAGCATATTGAGATACATAAGAAAAGGTTGCTTTTGTTTCTTCATGTTCACTTTTGCCGTGTAAAATAAGGGTATAACCTTGCTTTCCGAGTTTTTTTCCTCTTAACCACACATTTTCAACCAAACGACAAGTTGCATCATAAGTCGTAATGTTAATACCTTTAGCTAACAATTTATTTTTGTCTTCCAAAGTTGCTCCAAAAGCAGGTATAATAACTACATCATTTTTTTTTAGTTTATCCCACAAGAAATTTCCATTTTTATCTTTATAGAAAATGCCTTTATCATTTTGTAAAAATTGAAGCCCTCTATTTTTTAAATCATCATTAACAAATTTGTTGTGTATAAGCTCACTAAGTAAGTAAACATCTTGATCAAGATTTTCTGCCAAAGCTTTATAAGCGATATCTATTGCATTAGCTACCCCCAAACAAAAGCCAAAATGATTGGCTATGTGGTAACGTATAATACCAAAATCTAAACAAGCAGATTTACCAACTTTTCCTTCTTTAATTCTTAACTTTGCCTTAATTGCCTGGCACAATTGACTTTGGTATACAGATGAATAGATACCAAGGTCATAAGTATAAATATTAGAATATTTGAAACGTCGCGATACATTTTTTTTGCCATCATAGATAATACGATGAAGGCAGTATTTTAAATGATTATTTATAATTAACTTAAATAAAGTTGTATACTTATCCGGTTTTTGAGTTATTTGTTCAAAAATATCTGGTATAGATAAGTAGGTATATTTACCTACTTTAATGGAATTTATATTTAGAGAATCATCAGTTTTTCCAAAAAAAACATGATGATATTCATTTTTTACTAATGTGCCTATTTTGTATTGGTAAGCAAAATTACATATCTTTTTTAATTTGCAATCCAAACTTATTTCTTCTTTTAAATGCTTCCTAATAGTCTTGTCTAAATCTTCATTTGAACGAAACTCTCCATAGCAAGTAGTTGTCCATAAACCGGTTGAATGGGATTTTTTAGAAACTTTTCGTTGCAAAAGGAGCTCATTTTTAGAATTAAAAATCAAAACTGAAAAAGTCTGATAAGTTTCATATTTTTCCATTGTTCCTATTTCTTCATCAGAATTATTAACTATCATAACAGATTCTTTCATTTTAATTTAAAATTAAAAAGCTAAAGGTTATAAAAAAATAAATAAAACTTATTGTAATACAAAAAATACTGTTTTATTTAGACTTTTAATCACAATCTTTAATACATTTAAACTTTGTATTTAGATTTTAAAATCTTTTATTCCATGTAAAAAGTAATATATAAGGTTTATTATTTTATCAATAAATAATAAACAGAAAAGGTAGAAAAAATTTGAGATTTTCCTTTAAAAATGACTATGAAGGGTATAGACATGCTATTTTTATCTCAGAAATGTTCATTTTCACTTTTTCATTTTCAAGTGAAGTGACTATAAAGGATAGCTTATAAAACACAAAACACTCAAAACCAATCTTTTAAATAAAAAATCTTTAAGATTATAACTATTTAATAATCACATAATTGAAAAGAATTGCCAAACTATTGAAAAATAAAGATGAAAAGAATAGAAAAAAGAGTTTTACCTAGCAAATATTATTCTAAACAGTCCTTTTCACAATTTGGAGAAGATATGTTGCTTGCTGCCTTTTATGAAGAGAAAAAACGACATAAAGGTTTCTATGTTGATATTGGTGCTCATCATCCTTTGAGGTTTTCTAATACGGCTTATTTCTATAAAATAGGTTGGAAAGGCATTAACATAGAACCTACCCCAAATCTAATGCCAGCTTTTAATAGATATAGGCAAAGAGATACAAATTTGAATGTAGGAATAGCTGATGAAGCTAAAGAAATGATTTTTTATAAATTTAATGAACCTGCTGTTAATACTTTTAGCAAAAAGCAATATTTAAAATTTATTGAAAATAAAAATTATAAACTTATTGAAAAACAAAATATTACGACTTACAAATTATCAGATATATTGGATAACTATCTTCAAGCTGATCAAAAAATTGATTTGATTAATATAGATGCCGAAGGTTTTGATTTAAATGTTTTAAAATCAAATAACTGGGATAAATATAGAGCAGATTATGTTTTCACAGAATCAAGTGTAATTTTTGAAAATCTAAACCTAAATCATATATATATTTTCATGAGAGATCAAAATTATGAATTGGTAGCTAGAACGCGAAGAACATTTTTATTCAGGAATACCGATATTTAAGGTTTTTTAACCTGTTGATATATAATTAAATAATTTCATATTTGATAAATAATAAAACTAATTTCAATTTTTTGTTTAGAAAAATTTTACTACATTCAATAAGATGATAATTAAAAATCAAATTATAAAAATGATAAACTACTTGCCTATTAGAAAAATATTGTCAATATATAATTTGAGAAAACAGTATTTAAGGAGCAGTGGTTGGCTATTAAGCACTAAACTTAAAATGCCTATAGATAAATATAAAAATCCTTTGCCTTGGTTTACTTATGGATGTATTCGTTTTTTGAATCTTAAACTAAAAAAAACACATACTATTTTTGAATACGGAAGTGGTAATTCTACTTTATGGTTTTGTAAACATGTTAATAGTGTAATTTCTATAGAGCATGATAAAAACTGGTATACTAAAATGAAAAATCAATTTTTAAAAGAGCCTAATATTGACTATAGATTCAAAAGTATCACTTTAAATGACTATACAAATGAAATACTTAACTATAAAAAAAGGTTTCATATTGTTGTAATAGATGGTAGAAAGAGGGCTGAATGTTGTAAAAATGCTTTAGAAGCCTTGCAAGATAATGGTATCATTATTTGGGATAATTCTGATTTAAGTATTTATGAAGAAGGTTACAATTTTTTATTATCCGGTGGTTTTAAACGGTTAGACTTTTGGGGAATGGGACCAATAAATCATTATGAATGGTGTACTTCTATATTTTATAGAAAAAACAACTGTTTTGATATATAAGAAATCTTTTGTCATTGTTAAACTTTATAACTATATCAAAAAAACTATTGAACAAGTTGAATATTATTGAACAATATACTGTCCCAATTTTACTTTTGATATATAAAAAGCCTGAAACTACTAAACAGGTTTTTGAGCGTATTAGACAAATTCGACCCAACCATTTGTACATTGTAGGAGACGGTGCTAAAAATGAAAAAGAAAAAGCAGAAGTTAATTTAGCCAGAGCTGTAGTAAAAGATATAAATTGGGACTGTGAAGTAAAAACTTTATTTAGAGATAAAAATATGGGTACTGCAAGTGGAATTAATTCAGCTATCTCTTGGTTTTTTGAACAAGAAACAGACGGTATCATTTTAGAAGATGATTGTTTACCTAAATTAGAATTTTTTAGTTTTGCTAAAGTTTTATTACAAAAGTATAAAAATGATTCTCGTATTATTGCTATATCTGGCAATAACTTTTTACATCTATCTACTCCATACAGTTATATTTTTTCTTGTTTTTCTCATACATGGGGCTGGGCAACCTGGCAAGATCGCTGGCAGGCAAGTCAAAAAAACTCTGAACACATTAAAATAAACCTCTTATACCAATCTAATGTTCTTAAATCCCTATTCGGTGCAAACAAGCGACATACTAAATATTTTGATAAGGTTTTAAAATCTCATCTTTTAGATAATTGGGATTATTCTTTTATGCTACATGCTTGGCTTAACAGTCAATTGAGTATTTTACCTGCAAAAAATTTAGTTGTTAATTTAGGCATAGATAACGAAAATGCCACACATACCCAAAATGTGTATAATCCTTATTTATTTCTTAAAGATAAGGGTTCCTTAGGTGTTTTAAAACATCCACCTTTTATTGTTAGACATTATAAAAATGATATGCTAACAATGTCTAAAGTATTGGATTGCAAACCGGCTATATATTTTATTCCAAGAAAGTTTAAAAAACTATATTTAAAACTTTTAAAGATAGTTTTAAGAAAATAGCGCTTCTATATCATAATCTATTCAAAATTTTCGATCATAAGTGGATATTTAACTTTGAGTAGATCCGTCAATTGAACCTGTATTTACTTCTTAAACCATATAGAACTGAATTTAAACTATGAATATTATTAAAAGCATAGTCGAGAGTTTTATTATTCCTATGATCAAATTCATTCAATCTTTTTTTGATATGTCTTATGCCGAGAGTAAGCGTGTATTTTATTTGCTGCTTATTTTGAGTTTGTTGATAGGCGTCTATTTTGGAGCAGAAAAACTGATACCTGTTTCTAATGAGCCTGAAATTGTACACGCTTGGTTAGATAGCATTGGAGAAAACTTTGAAAATCATGCTGAAGTTAACTATAAAAATAGCTATAAAGATAAAGTTCAAAATAGAACATTTTTTAAAAAACGAAAAAGTTCTAAGTATCATTCGGACTTTTCATCAAAAACTTCTGAAAATTTATTTGTTTTTAATCCTAATACTGCTGATTCTTTATCTTTTATTCATTTAGGTTTAAAAGATTGGGTTGTTGAAAATATTCTCCAATATCGAAATAGAGGAGCTTATTTCTATGTTAAAAAAGATTTTAAAAAAATCTATAAACTTCCTGATTATATGTATGAAAAACTCGAAACTTATATTGATTTACCAGAAACATTTAGTGCTTTTGAATTAAATGAAGCAGATAGTCTTAAGTTAAAATTTATTTGTGTCGGATACTATAGTTTCATAAGCTAAAATATCAGGAAAATTATTATGATGATAAATTTTTCTTAACTAAGAATTTAAAAAAAATAAAATTTAAAAAAAATCATACCTTTAGAGATTTTATAAAAAAAAATTTCCCAAATCCCAGATGTATTTTCAGACGTTCACTTCAAATCACAATATGCACTTGTGTATAAAAATGGCAAATGTTCAGTTGATTATATCGGACGATTTGAAAATATAGAAAATGATTTTGAACCGATTAGAAAAAAATATAAGCTTGAAAAACTTCCCCATTTTAATAAAACTCAACATAAAAAAGATGAATGGAAAGAATACTATACAAAAGAAATTGCCGACTTAGTATATAAAAGGTATAGAAAAGATTTTGATGTATGGTATCCTAATGCGTATAAAGAATTAATGTATTATTTGAACATTGGTTAATTTTTTATATTAAATTGAAAATTAGTTTTTTAATTCCCAAAAAATTAAAGTATAATTTATTTTTCAAAATATTTTAAACTTTATAACTATATCAAAAAAACTATTTAACAAGTTGAATATTATTGAACAATATACTGTCCCAATTTTACTTTTGATATATAAAAAGCCTGAAACTACTAAACAGATTTTTGAGCGTATTAGACAAATTCGACCCAACCATTTGTACATTGTAGGAGACGGTGCTAAAAATGAAAAAGAAAAAGCAGAAGTTAATTTAGCCAGAGCTGTAGTAAAAGATATAAATTGGGACTGTGAAGTAAAAACCTTATTTAGAGATAAAAATATGGGTACTGCAAGTGGAATTAATTCAGCTATCTCTTGGTTTTTTGAACAAGAAACAGACGGTATCATTTTAGAAGATGATTGTTTACCTAAATTAGAATTTTTTAGTTTTGCTAAAGTTTTATTACAAAAGTATAAAAATGATTCTCGTATTATTGCTATATCTGGCAATAATTTTTTACATCTATCTACTCCATACAGTTATATTTTTTCTTGTTTTTCTCATATATGGGGCTGGGCAACCTGGCGAGATCGTTGGCAGGCAAGTCAAAAAAACTCTGAACTTACTAAAATAGATTTTTTGCAACAATCTAATACTCTTGAATCTTTATTTGGAAGAAATAAAAGATATACCAAGTATTTTAATAAAGTTTTTAAATCTCAACGTTCAAATTCTTGGGCTTATTATTTTATGCTACATGCTTGGCTTAACAGTCAATTGAGTATTTTACCTGCAAAAAATTTAGTTGTTAATTTAGGCATAAATAACGAAAATGCCACACATACCCAAAATGTGTATAATCCTTATTTATTTCTTAAAGATAAGGGTTCCTTAGGTGTTTTAAAACATCCACCTTTTATTGTTAGACATTATAAAAATGATATGCTAACAATGTCTAAAGTATTGGATTGCAAACCGGCTATATATTTTATTCCAAGAAAGTTTAAAAAACTATATTTAAAACTTTTAAAGATAGTTTTAAGAAAATAGCGCTTCTATATCATAATCTATTCAAAATTTTCGATCATAAGTGGATATTTAACTTTGAGTAGATCCGTCAATTAAACCTGTATTTACTTCTTAAACCATATAGAACTGAATTTAAACTATGAATATTATTAAAAGCATAGTCGAGAGTTTTATTATTCCTATGATCAAATTCATTCAATCTTTTTTTGATATGTCTTATGCCGAGAGTAAGCGTGTATTTTATTTGCTGCTTATTTTGAGTTTGTTGATAGGCGTCTATTTTGGAGCAGAAAAACTGATACCTGTTTCTAATGAGCCTGAAATTGTACACGCTTGGTTAGATAGCATTGGAGAAAACTTTGAAAATCATGCTGAAGTTAACTATAAAAATAGCTATAAAGATAAAGTTCAAAATAGAACATTTTTTAAAAAACGAAAAAGTTCTAAGTATCATTCGGACTTTTCATCAAAAACTTCTGAAAATTTATTTGTTTTTAATCCTAATACTGCTGATTCTTTATCTTTTATTCATTTAGGTTTAAAAGATTGGGTTGTTGAAAATATTCTCCAATATCGAAATAGAGGAGCTTATTTCTATGTTAAAAAAGATTTTAAAAAAATCTATAAACTTCCTGATTATATGTATGAAAAACTCGAAACTTATATTGATTTACCAGAAACATTTAGTGCTTTTGAATTAAATGAAGCAGATAGTCTTAAGTTAAAGTTTATCAATGGTATAGGCACATCTTTAGCCAAAAGAATCTTAAAATACCGTTTGTTATTGGGAGGTTTTCATGACCAGCAACAATTAAAAGAAGTTTATGGGTTGTCAGAAGAGGTCTACAAAAAACTCAAAGCCTATATTTATATCGATACAACAAAAATAAAAAAGCTTAATATCAATAATTTAGATATGAAACTATTACGTCATCACCCCTATATCAATGGTCGTGAAGCCAAACATATTGTGAATTACAGAAAACAACATGGACTTTATAAAAATATAGAAGATTTATTGAATATCAAAACTATAAACCAAGACTGGCTTAATAAAATCTACCCTTATTTGACCTTATAATCCAATAAGAAAAATTCTTATCAAAAATTAAATGCTTTTTAACTATCTCTATCTAGCGAAAAACTGAATTGACTACCTTTATTTAATTCACTTTTAACCAATACTTTAGAATCGTGTAATTCCAAAATATACTTGACTATGGAAAGTCCTAAGCCTGTACCCCCTTGGTTTTTGGAACGGCTTTTGTCAACTCTATAAAAACGCTGGAAAATACGGTCTAAATTGTCCTCTGAAATACCTATACCGTTATCTTCAACTAAAATATGCAATTTATCTTGCCAATCAATCCAATGAACCTCTACAAAACCTTCCTGTTTGCCATAGCTAATAGCATTATAAACAAGGTTTAGAAGAACCTGTCGGATTTTTTCTTTATCGGCAAAAACATAAATACCATTTTCGCTAAAATCTTTTATTCTTAAAGTAATTTGTTTTTTGGAGGTTTTTTTTTGTAAATCTTCAAAAATTTCTAAAATAATGGCTTGAATATCAAAGATTTCTTTTTGAACTGTTAATTTTCCAGATTCTAACTTTGACAACGTGATTAAATCTCTAACTAATAAATCTAAAAAATCTAAACTTTTAACAGCTTTTTTTAGAAAATCATATTGAGTTTTTTTATCAATATTTTGATTATCTAAAACTGTAGATACATAACCTTGAGCAGAAAATATAGGTGTTTTAAGCTCATGAGAAATATTGGCAATAAGATCTTTATGATAAGTTTGAAGATGCTGCAAAATTTTTATTTCATCTTCTTTTTGAGCTACATAATTCTGAATTTGATCGGATAGAATTTTTAGATTAAAATCTTCAAAAGAACTTGGGTCTTCACGAGGTAAAAACTTAGAATATGGAACTTTGAGATGCAAGTACCTCAAAATAATATAAGCTTTATAAATTGGTTTGAAAATAAGAAACTTAATGAGATATGAAAAAACATAATAAGAAATTACGATAGTAGCAATATAAAAAACTAAATATTTAATAGTTGGAGTATCAAATCCAATAAAAACTAAATGAAAACCAGCAAAAAATAAAACTTGAATACTTGTAAATATAAAAGCAATTTGTTTGTGATTAATACTAAAAAGTTGATTAATTTGTTGTTTAGAAAAGAAACGCATATCTTAATTACAAAAATTATAATCTTGAAAATGAATCTACTAAACTTTAGGTTTTAAAAATATAAGAACTTCTAAACGTATTCTATAATTATTAACTTCCAAGTTTATAGCGTGACATTTAATTATATCGTAGCTGTATTTTTGGGTTATAGCAAAGCTATTTTATTTTGCGAAACGTTAAGTTTCAATACCAATAGGTTAGAATCCGAAAAACGCTCTTTTTCAAGTAACCTGAGTATAAATGTTAGTTTTTATAAACTATCTTTTTCAAATATCTATTTTTATTACGTTTTTGGATTCGTTTACTTTTTTTCTTCTCAAGACATCGTTTTTGAGAAAGATGATTATTAGCTTTATATTTATTGGTAAATGATGGTTTTGATTTTTTTGAAACCTTATCATGATTAAAACTTTTACTTCTAATTTTACTATCTGCCTTGTCTTTTTTCGACTTAATAAGTACTAATGTTTCTTTATTAATATAATGTTGATAAATAGGTTTTCGATGTCTTTTTTGATCATCTGGCAAAACTATTTCTTCAATAACAATGGCTCGCTTAGTACTTTTACAAGTTGTAAAAGTAAATAAAATTACCAATGAAATACCACATAAAGTTCTTACGTACATATTCGGGAATAAATAAATGGGCAATTTTTTAAGCATTCATGATATTTTCAAGATCTTCTATTTCAATCGGGATATGTTGACTTAAATTTTGATTGCCTTTTTTTGTAATCAAAATATTATCTTCCAAACGAATGCCAATATTTTCGTCTCTTATATAAATACCGGGTTCACAAGTAAAAACCATACCAGATTCAAATTTTCTATAGTCATCTTGTCCATAATCATGAATATCTAAACCAAGATGATGAGAAGTACCATGCATAAAATACTTTTTATAAAGGGGTTTATCTTTATCTTGCTTTTTCACTTCATGACTTGTTAAAAGCTTTAGATTAATAAGTTGATTTTCTGCAAATTTTCCAATTTCTTCATGATAAGTCTTTAAATGATTACCTGTTTGTAGAAGATTTTCAGCATAACTTTTAATGGCAAGAACGGCCATATAAACCTGTTTTTGTCTTTCGTTGAAACGTCCAGAAACAGGAATAGTACGCGTAATATCGGCGCTATAGTTGGCATATTTTGCCCCAATATCGATAAGTAATAAATCTCCTTCTTTACAAATTTGATTATTATCTATATAATGTAAAACACAACTGTTGGCACCACTAGCTACGATCGGTTGATAGCCGGGCATTTGCGATTTATTTTTCAAAAAATGATAAATTAAAAGCGCTTCTATTTCATGCTCACCTATACCTATATGCGTTTTTTTTAAGATTTTTTGAAAGGCTATACCTGTAATTTTTATGGCTTTTTTAATAGCTTTAATTTCCTGCAATTGTTTAACAGCTCTTAATTGGTGTAAAAGTGGTGCCAAACGCTGATAACTATGTAAAGGATACATTTCTTTGCAAGCCGAAATGAGTCTATCATTAGCACTATTTATTTTTGAATTTGCTCTAAGATGTTCATTGGTATTCAAATAAATATGTTCAGCCCGGCAAATGAATGGTTTAAGCACATTGTTCAGGATATTTTTTCCATCAGACCAATAAATTGTCTTAATACCCGAATAGGTTTTAGCCATTTTTTTATCTAACTTTTTGCCTTCCCAAATTGCTATATTTTCATCTGTTTTTCGCAATACTAAAACAGCCTGAAGATCTGGATTTGGATGGTCAGGATAGAAAATAAAAGTTGTTTCTTCTTGGTCTATACCTGTAAGAAAAAACAAATCTGTGTTTTGAATAAAAGGAAAAATCCCGTCGGCATTTGTAGGCATCAAATCATTAGACTTTAAAATAACAACAGAATTTGGTTTTAGTAATTTTGCCAGTCGTTTCCTATTTTGACAATAAAGTTTAGTTCCAAGTGGTTTATATTTCATAACAGTCTATATAAGTTAAAAGTTGACAGTACTACAATTTGGTATAGCTATGCTATTATTATCAATGAGTTAAAAGCTATAAAATCCTTTTTTCAAGTGATATGACTCTAACAGCATTTTTATTTTTTTTACGTTCCAATTCAGAGAATTGGATTATCGCCTAAATATAATATAAAGTTCAGTCTTAATAGCCCAAATATAGCAAAGCTATTTTATTTTGTGAAACGTTAAGTTTCAATACCAATAGGTTAGAATCCGAAAAACGCTCTTTTTTAAGTAAGCTGAGTATAATACGAATGACATAAGTGAGACTTCTTTGATTTAAAACAGTCTACAAAACTTGGATTACAAAATCAAATAATTTAGAAATTAATTGGTTAAGTCAAAAAGCTATCGTTTGGTATTAATCATTTTTAAAGCTTGTTTTTTATTTTTTATATTGATTAAATCTCCACTTTCAAATGTTGAAATAATAATATTTTGATTGTGATTATGTGTTTTAAAATTCATATCCGATAAAAATTTAATTTTTATAGTATCTTGTAAATGCAAGTTTTGGTAAAAACTTAAACCATAAAAATCTAACATTTCACCTAAAAAATGAGTTGCTATATAACCCAATTTAGCATAGATATTGGGCATTTTTTTGCTGGTTTTAATATAATTTTCTACAAAATTCCAATACCCATCATCTTCATCAATAAAATAGTCCATCATAAAATAAACATCCAAATCTTCTAATTGGTCATAAAATATTTGGTTGCTTCTAAGCCAATGTTCTTGCCCAAGTATAGGTTGTTTGAGGTAGGCTGAAGAAACTAAAGATAAAGCACTTCTCAAGATATTTTGAGACTTAGTAATTATAAAAACATGAACTAAATGAAGACTATCACTTATGCTTCGCTTGTCAAGAGTTAGTCGGGAAAGATTTCTGGAAAATATACCACTAGTACGGTTAAAAGTAATCACTTTTTGCACTTTTCCACCTTGTTTTTTTATGGATTTTTGATACAATTTGCTGATTATCTTCGATTCTTGAGTATTATCTTCAATAATATAAGCTATAGGTAAATTTAGACTATCAATCATAAAAGTAGCTGCTTTAGTTAATTCTGTTTCCGTAGAGGGTGTCAAGGAGATGATAAAAGGATTTTTTTGCATAATTGAATCTACAGAACTAAGCATAACAAAAGGAATCTGCAACTCAAGAGCCAAATCATATATTGGGTTAAAATAGGTTTGATGGATAGGCGAAAGAAAAATATCACAAGGGATAGTTTTCATGGTATACATGAAATCAGCTAAACTAAGACTATCGTTTGACAAATTAAAAATATAAAAGTCTAAATGTATGTTCTTCTGTGACAATTCTAAAGCTGCCAGTTTAGAAGCTAACACAAATTCTATAAGAGAGGTTGAAATATCTTTAAAATCAAGTTGTTGGCTCTTTTTTTGAGGCAATAAAATACCCACATTATATCTGTTTTTATGTATGTTAGAATTAGAATAGTAAGACATTTCTGGGTTAGATTCTTTATATAGTTTTTGAAGTGCTTTAAATACAGCTGATTCAGGACTTATTTTATTTTGTCTTTTGAGATAGTTATAGAAATATTTTCCGATAATAGTATCGTTAGGGTAAATTGTATAAAGATCAGAAAGAGATGAATAAGACAAAGAATCGAGATAAATCTGTAAAACATTAAGGGCTTCTTTTTTTAATGTTTTTTCTTCAATAGTTTTTAGATATTTTATAGCTTCCACATGCCGATTCTGTTGTAAACTCAATAACCCTAATAAATAATAAACATCGTCTACATTATGCCAATCTTCGAAATTGCGTAAAATATATTTAAGGGCATACACAGATTCATGTTTATAATTAATATGATAAGCTGCTATAGCCCAATAATAATATGTATAAAACTCTATATTACTTTTATGTTTAGGAACTGATTTTAAAACTAAATCTTTGAAGATCATTCTTGCTTCTTTATATTCTTTTTTTTCTAAATATAATTTCCCTTTTTCATAGTTTTGAAGATAAGTTTGGGCGCTTATATCAAACAAAAGAGTGATAAAAATAAAGAAATAAACTTTTGACATATAAATAAAAAAATTAGGTCGTGCAATTAAAATAGAACATGAATAAAATAGTTTTCTTCATTTATAATTCCTAATTATCAATGAAAAGGATTATAAATAAATAATTCTATTTAATCTAATTTTTTCCAAAATATTAAATATTGGCTATTATACTGAAACAGCTATTATAAGTTACCAATAACTTTTTAGCCTAGATTATGGTTCAATTTTTTTAAGTTATTTTAGGCTAAAATGGATAACCTATTCCAATATTTAAAGTTGTTTTTCGGAAAGGTTTACTAGTGATAGAATCAAAAAGAACAAAGCGTTTTTGTTTAGGAAAGGCAGGATTATAGAGTTTGAATCCAGCATCAAGGCGAAGAATAAAAAACGTTAAATTAAGACGTAAACCAAAGCCCGTACTGATGGCAAATTCTTGCCAGAACTGTTGAAAATTAAACTTTGCACCGGGTCTACTATTGTCTTGTTTAAAAGTCCATACATTAGAAGCATCAATAAAATAAGCCCAATCAATATAAGAAACTAGGTTTCTTCGATATTCCAAATTAAACCCTAAAGTAATATTGCCAGGCTGTTCAAAGCTATAATCAAATTGTCCATCACTATGCAAAGTGGGTGTATAAGAACCTGGTCCTATGCGCCTTGTAGGCCATCCTCGGTTGCTATTGGCGCCACCAGTGAAATAATTTTTTTCATATGGCAAAATATCATTAGCTGTATAGGCATATGTTAAACCACCAAGCGTATGAAAAACGAGTTCATTAACTTTGATCTTACTGAAAGGTATTAATATTTTATAACTTAAACTTAAACGTAAATATTGGTAGTAACTTAAGCCAAAAATCTGATTCGTTTTAATGATTTCACTTTCTTTATTAAGAAAATTATACGTATTACCTGCACTTTCAAAATAAATAGATAGTTGATTACTGGCTAAACGATTAATAAATTTAATATTTTTGATTTTGTTATAATGTATACTAAAAGAACTTACCAAAGAAGTATCAAAGCTATTGAGCAGATTATTACCCAAACTATCAAGATTTAAAAGTCTATCCTGAAAATCATTACTAATAAAGCTGGTATTTATAGCATTAAGCCTAAGAATATCTATATCTAAACTTTTACCTAAGCCATCTTTCCAAATGTATCTCAAAGCACTTTGAAAATTCAAGCGTGCATATTCGGGACGTTGATTATAGGATAAACCAAATTCTATTTGGGTATTAAAATTAGAAGACAAAAAGTAACTTTTTAACTTATAAGAAATTGGGAATAAGACTTTTGGAAAGGTTAAAATCAGAGAGGTTGATAAATTTAAACTGTTATAAATTCTGGTATTTTGGGTGACACCACCTTGAGATTCTAAGGCAGCAGAAGTACTAAATTGGAGGTTATTTAAAGACCCTAAAAAATTACGTACTCTAAAAGTAAGACCTAAAAATGGACCCGGTGTATTTCCACCTAAAGTATTTACTCCTCCTTCTAAAATATATTGATAACGTTTAGCTAATGTTGTTGTGATTGTCGCTTCTAAAGCAGTATCATTTAAAGCCTTATAGTTTATATGAATATATCTAAAGATATTTAAATCAGAAAGAGAAAGTTGGGTTTTATAATTGGCTTTCTGAGTATAAAAATAGTTTTTTTTTATTGATATTTTTGGAGCAATTAGTTTTGGTTTATAGGCTTCTTTGTGGTTTAAAAATGTAATATTATATTTTTCGATCAAATCGTTATTATCAGAAACAGTACTTGTATTATTAGTAAAAATAACTTTCTTAATATATTGCTTTTTATAAACTTTTTGTTCTGGTGTTTTTAAAAAATTAATATATATATCAAGTTGTTTATTACCTATTAAAGTATCTATAACAAAAGATATAACGTTTTCATCCATATAAAAATAACCCTTATTTTTGAGCAAATCTACCAAATAAGTTCTCTGGGCTTTTATATTGGCTTGTTGATAACGTTGTCCTATTTTGAGTGGTGCATTATTGATATCTGATTCAATAAGATATTTTAGATCATTAGGAATTTGGCTGTATTGAATTTGTTTAATCGTATATGCTTTTTGAGGCAATAAGTGATAATGTACTTTAATACCGCTTTTTACTGTATCAATTAAAAAATAAGTTTCTGCTTGAAAGTAGCCATTTTTTCTTAGATAAGTCTTAAGTAGTTGATTAGTTGCATAGGCTTTTAAAGGGTCAAATAAAACAGGTTTTTCGCCTAAACTACTCATCCACCAGTTGCCTTCTTCTCTATATTTTTTAAATTTCTGTCTAGCTTGCCACAGCTTTTTATAGGCAGTATGATAGTGTTTTTTACATTTTACAATTTTTTTGCCCTTTATTTCAATATCGGTATCGTATTCATATTTTTGTAACAGGTTTTTATATTTCAATGTTTTTTCTTCTAATTGATCTATTTTTTTTGTCTTTCTTATACTATCAGAAACAAAATCTTTTTCATAAATCTCTTTGCCTATATTGTAAAAAAAAAGATAGGGTGCTAAGGGTAGATTTAATAATTTGCGATTCTCTTTTTGCTTATACAATTGCTTAAACTTATGCTTATTAATATCGGTATGTCCATGTATACTTTGTTTATATAAAAGCAGTTCAGGAGTTGAATATTTAGAAGCATTATTGTATAAACATCCTATTTGACTTATGCTCAATAGCCCAATAATTAAATAGGTAAAATAGTTGGTTATTCTCACACTAAAAATGCAAAATATAAATTTAAAAAATCCTTTATCAATAATTAAAAATTAGAAGTTAAGAAAGTTAAAATTATGAAAATCAATTTGTTAAAATAGTAAAAGAATTAGAAGCTATAAATATTTAGCTATCAAGTTAAAAAACTTACTTGTTGTTTTATAATTTAGGATGCATATTCCTTATTTGTTCAAGATGACGTATTTGATGGAAAATTAATAGACTAAAGGCATCAGCTAATCTAAATTTTAGGATTTTTAGAGCTGGGGAAGTAAGTTTATTTTTGACAAGATCCCAGTTATTCGCTTCTAAAAGTAATTTACCAAATTCACTTTGAATAGCTATAAATATGTCTTTTTCACTATTTCCATATTCTTTTTTTAAAGGCATAAAAACCTTTGTTGTTGTCACTTTACGTTTATTTAGCATCATATTATTAAACCAATTACCTATTAAACCATGTTTAACCTCTACAGTTTTATCTTTTAGGATTAAAAAGCCTTTTTCATCTCTTTTTTTAAGTATAGCATCTATATAGAGTCGGTTGGTAATATTAATATGGGCTAAAAGTTGTCCTGCTGTCCATTTTTTAGGATTCTTTTCGAGGTTTAAAAGTTCTATACTCAAAGGTAAAGTGTATTTATTAAATAGATTAATACTCTCTTTGAGTTTATCATTTAAAAAATTAATGTACAATGAATGATTCATGTTTGTTACTTAGGTTAAATAAATTAGAAAATTTTTATAATTTTAATTAATTAGGTTATAATTTATAATTTTGTAGCTATTATTAACATTTAGTCTATCTTCTTGTTATATTTTGATATTGTGAGTGGTGTTACACAAAACACAATGATATAGATTATTACTAATCAATTTATAATAGATAAAAAGTTTTTTTAGATTCTTTTTTTTATCTATTTGTAAAAATATGATTTGTTAATTACTAATTATTTAACTATAAATTACTGATAATAATTTATTTATTTTAATAATCTGATTATCAAATATATACAAAGACAAACATAATTATTAAATACCTTAGCATCAAAAATATTTTTATATCTCTTTAATAGTAACAGAAAATAAAACGCGATAATAGACTCAAAAACACACAATATTATATTAAGTTTTTTCAAAGTATTTGTTCCGATTTGCTATATAATTTTTATATTGGCAGGGTTAATTTGTGCTTTAGTTTCTGGACTGATAGAGAAGATATTTATTGATTATTATTCACCATATAAATTTAACGAATCCTAAAGAATTAAATTATATAATACATTGATAATCAAATTAAATCAAGTCTAATCTTTAAGTGGTGTATCACATGTAAAGTTTACGCTCTAAGTTAAACTGCCAAAAGAAGTACTTAATAGCCTTAACATGCCACTCATCTTTTTTGGAAAAGGACAAAATCTTTCGGACTAAACAACTCACTCTATAGCCCTTATGATGGCATTAAAACCCTCTATAAAAGGAAAGTAGGCTACTTGCAAACCCCAATCACCTGTCTCAAAAGATGAAGTCTTTAAGACTTCTGCTATATTTATAATTCTATTTTTTTATAGTCAATAAAACCATTTTTAGTTATCTTTGTGCTTTGGTAATGAGGACAAATATAAAGACTATAACTATTCATTTTGTATGAAAACAGAAAAAACACAAAGTTACATTTTTTCCCTCTTTATCAAGCTATATCCTTACAAATGATACACCGCCTAATTTCAATTATACCTTTTATTTATTTTTAAACTATAATTATCATGACAGATCAAGAATTAAAAGAATTAGCTGCTGCAAACCTTATGGCTATTAAAGAGTTACGAGAATCTCAACGAGAATCTTATAAAGAGTTACGAGAATCTCAACGAGAATCTTATAAAGAGTTACGAGAATCTCAACGAGAATCTTATCAAGAGTTACGAGAATCTCAAAAAGAGACATCTATGCAGATGAAAGAAACGGATAAGCAGATGCAAGCTGTTGCAAAAAAATTAGATACTCTTAGCACTCAGTACGGTGGACTATCTAATAATATTGGTTCAGTTGCTGAAAATTTCTTTTTTACTGGGCTTCAATCGAGTAAGAAAATGGCTTCTATATCATTAGATACCATAGACCGAAATGTTAAATGTTGGAATAATGAATATGATATTATTGGTGTTAATGGAGAATCGGTTGTATTGGTTTCGGTTAAACATGTTCTTAGGAAAAATCAGGTTGAAAAATTTGTTAATAAAGAATTAAAACAATTTGTCAAAGACTTTCCACGGTATAAAAATCACAAAATTTATGGTGCTGTGGCAGGTATGGATATTCAAAAAGATGCTGCAGAAGTAGCTATTAAGTCAGGAATTTTTGTACTAACCCAAGTTGGTAAGGATATAAAAATCCTAAATGCCAAAACCTTTAAACCTAAAGCTGTATAATTATAAAAATATAAGTGAAATTTATACTGAAAAGTCATGAGGTTAATTGTATTCTTTCTTCCACTTCTATTGTTTTGTTTTTTTGATAATGAGGCTTCTAATATTGATAAAATTCACAGTTACATAAATAAAAGTAAATTTGAAAAGGCAGAATCTCTTTTGCTAGAAGAACTCTCATTTTATCCTGTTCAAAATGATAGCAGCAGCAATCCTGATATTTATAATTTTATGTACTATGCTGAAGAAAGCATACTAGACCCTGATTTATGTTATGCAGCGTATTTACTTATATCCCGTCATCATATTATTTCTTTTGATACTTTAGATATTATACATTGGTATATTAATAAGGCAAGAGAATATTTAAACCATGAAGGTTTTGTAGACAGTAAATATATTAATAAATATGATATTAAAGCCATTAATGAGATTATTGATAGTTTGGCTTATGAAATATTAAAAAGAAATTATACATATCAAAATATAGAACACTTTATGAGTGTTTATGGCGCAGATTATTATTTGCCAAACAAGATTTCGAATCTTAAATACGAATACTACCTACTTCATTTAAAAGCAGATATAAAAAACTGCGATGCAAACCCAGAATGTATAAAAAATATTTGCTTATATCATTTAAAGCGTTATGATAATGAGGACTTCAATATGTTGATTAATAAAAAATTAGACAGCATAGAATATTTTCATGAAGGTGTCCAGAAGAATATACAAAGTATAGTTAATTTTATATCAGCCCATCCTAAAAGTACTTTTATAGAACAAGCTAAACATCTTTTTTTTAAACGTTATTTTTCAAAAATAGCATTTACCAATAAAAGCCTATTCCATTTTATTAATACTTATAAAGGTTTTTATGTTAAGGATAAATGTCCTTACAACCCTTATTTCTGGCTTGATTTGAAGTCTAAAAATAAGGAATATTATAAGAATTTTAAAAATGATAAAAACTTTCCCAAAAAGTTGTTTAACCTTTATTCAAATCCTTATTTAGAAGATGACCTTATTTTGACTCAAAATTCTAAAACAAAACAATATGGATTTAAAAATATTAATAATCAATCTATTGTATCTTTTAACTATGAAGATATAGATAAAGCATATCTGTTTAAAGTTATAAAAGATGATTTTTTAAAGGTTTATATAGATGATAAACTTGAAGTTATTAATCGGTTTGGAGAAGTTATCATTCCAAAAGAAAAAAGGTTAGACGATGTCCAAAACTTTAATGCTATAAGTTTACTGACTTATGAAGAAGGACTTTATGGCTTGTATAATAAAAATGGTTTTGAGATTTTACCACCTGAATATGAAGAAATTACTGTTTTTTCTCATAATCTTCTTAAAGTAAAAAAAGATGGTCGCTGGGGAGTTATTAATTATTTAAAAGATATATTTATTCCTTTTCAATATGATGAAATAAATGAAGAACCCAGCAATTTTATTTTTGCATATACTGACCCTGTATATGACATATTTCACATTCAAGATTCTTTAGGGTATATAATTTGTAAAAATAGTGCCTTAGCCACAGATTACAACTATTTTAACAAAGGTATTCGAATAAAAAACCTTGCAGGTAAATTTTCTGTTTTAAATCTTGATTCCAAAATAATTATCAAAGATGCCGATAATATTAGCGCTTTTCAAGATGGTTGGATTGTTAAAAAAGAAAATACCCATGTTATTTGTAATAAAAATGGAAATAAAATCAGCGGAGACATTAAAGAACTCGAAGAAATAAAATCAAACCAAAATTATATAGCTATAAAAATTAAAGGGAAATGGGGGCTTAATAACTTGAAAGGCGAAATAATATTTTATCCTCATTATAAAGAAATTGACTTTGTCGGGAAAGAAAGTGTAATTCTAGAAAATAAAGAGAGGCAAAAATTGTATTATAATCAAAATATATTAATTGAAGTTGGACAAAAAGATATAGAAATTATAGAAACTTATAATAAAGATGATAAACAAGTTTATTTTATAAAAATGGCTTCCAACGGGAAAAAAAGTCTGTTTAATATAAATAATTTACACAAACCTATACTTTATAATTATAATAATATCAAATTATTAGATAGTGGAATTAGCATTATTACACGAAATAACCGGAGCAATTGTGTTAATGTTTTATTGCCTAAAACACCACTTTTAAAAACAACATATCAAGAGATTATAGTCCGTAAAGATGGTTTACTAAATATCTTTAAAGATTCTAAATTTGGTTTATTTAATCCTTTAGAAAAATGGTTAATTCCAAATCATTATGAGGCTCTTCTTACAGCTTATACCGATACTATTTTTAAAGCTAAGAAAAATGGTTTTTGGGGGTTGATTTCAAAAGAAAATACTCCACTTTCTGATTTTATTTTTGAAGAAATTATTTACTATAATGATACTCTAGCAATTGTGCGTTTAAGTAAGTCTGGAAGTGATCATTTTCATATTTATGATATTAAAAACCAACAACTTGGAACCTTTTATTTTGAAAATTATATAATAGATAAGGCTAAAATTATTTTTTTAAAAGATGATAAAATGGGAATCTTAGGGGCTTCTACTGAGTCTATTCTCAACAACAAATACCGTTATATCGTTCAATTAGATCAAGAAATAGAAGATTTATTTTTATCAATAGAAATTTTAGATAGAACCTATGCTTTGAATTGGCATAATGCAAAAGGAAAAATTATAAATACTCTACAATTATCAGCGCCTAAATTTAAAACTGTACAATCTATTTTGGAAGATAAAATTTATACATTTTAATATAAAATGAGCTATGAAAAGATTAGAACTCAATACCGATGATGAAACATTACGAGAAATTTTAGGTAATGGAAAACAGTATTATGTTCCAAGGTTTCAAAGAGATTATTCTTGGGAAAATGAACATTGGGAAAACTTATGGGCTGATATTTTAGATTTAACAAGTGGGAAAATCAAATACCACTATATGGGTTATTTAGTCATTCAACCTCCCTCAGAAGAAAAAAAAGGAATGAAACCTAAAATCATTGATGGACAACAGAGGCTAACGACTTTTTCACTTTTAATACTTTCGGCAATTAAAAGATTGAAAGAATTAAAAGATGAGAAAAAACGAATAAACCGAATCTTTAATGATTTCATTGGAAGTGAAGATTTAACCTATCTACGAACAGAAAATAAGTTAAAACTAAATAGAAACAATGATTACTATTACAGACAAGCTGTACTCGGACATGACCTACCCAAGAGAGGGAAAAAAAGAACTGTACATTTAATGGAAAAAGCAATTGTTTATTTTTTTGCTCAATTAAAAAAGTATGATAGTGGAGAAAAAATAGGGCGACTCATTGAAGAGATGAGCAATAGACTACTTTTTACGACCATTTATATAGGCAACGAACTCAACGCCTATAAAGTTTTTGAAAGTCTTAATGCAAGGGGAGTACAGCTTTCATCTAGTGATTTACTAAAAAACCATATTTTTTCAATAATGGATAAGAATAGTTCTATGCCCGATGGCGTATTAGATGAATTGGATGAACAATGGAAAAATATAGGCGAAAATATTGGCAATAAAAACTATACAAACTACATACTCTCTGAATGGAATAGTAGATATAAGATCGTTAGAAAAACAGAATTGTTTAAATATATTAGAAGAACTATCAATACCAAAGAGTTAGCAAGTGAATATCTAACTGTTTTAGATCAAAAAAGCATCACTTATGCGGCTTTGCAGAATTATGAAGATGAATTTTGGAAGGATCATCAAGACTATATAAAGATTAAGGAAAATCTTTATTTTTTGAATCTTTTCAATATCAGTCAGCCTATAAGTCTATTACTTGCGGTGTATCACACCATGCCAAACTATTTTTCTACAGTTCTCCATTGGATAAAAAATTTTTCTATGCGTTATAACATAATATGCAAAAATCATCCGGGAGAACAAGAAACTTTATACAACCAAATTTCGCTAATGGTTAAAAAAGACGAAAAGATAGGACAGATCAAAGAAAAATTGTTGCAGTTGTATCCAACAGACATAATATTCAAACAATCTTTCTGCCATAAATCTATAAAAACGGAACAATCTAATAAAAAAGGACGCCATATTTTAGCAAAATTAGAAGAACATTTTAATAATAGTTCTATCGATGAAACTAGATTGACAGTAGAACACATTTTACCGTTAAACCCCAACGATGATTGGCAAGATGCTTTTGGTGAGAATTGGAATTTATTTAAGGATAGAATTGGGAATATGGCTTTAGTTAGTCCAAAAGAAAATAAATTACTAGCTCAAAAGCCTTTTAAAGAAAAGAAAATTATCTTGTTGAATACATCTTATGGTATCAATAAAAATATTGAAGACTATTTTGAATGGAAATCTGAAACTATTGAATCTAGGCAAAGAAAACTAGCAGATAGTGCTGTTGATTTGTGGAAAATTAATTGATTTTAGAAGGCTATAGTAACACTATTTTCTTTCAAATGACACAATTATATTACTGTTTGGAACAAATCTACAAAATGAAAATTACAGAATCGGAATCAGCCTACAAAAATTTAGAAGCTATGTCAGCCAAAGGCATTCTTCAAGGTATCAATCAAGAAGATAAAACAGTAGCTTTCCAAGTTGAAAAAGCCCTTCCTCAAATCCATCATTTTGTCCTTAAAACTTTAAAACGTATGCTAAAAGGGGGACGTTTATTCTACTTAGGAGCTGGCACAAGTGGACGCTTAGGCATCGTAGATGCTTCGGAATGTCCCCCCACATTTGGCGTTGACTACAATACAGTTATAGGACTTATTGCCGGTGGTCCTCCAGCTATTCAAAAAGCTGTTGAATTTGCTGAAGATAACTTGCGTCAAGCTTGGAAAGATTTAAAAAAGTATAAACCATGTAAATACGATATAATTTTGGGTATTGCCGCTTCTGGTACGACAAAATACGTATTAGGAGGTATAGAGAAAGCCAGACAAAAAGGCTTACTGACAGGAGCTTTGACCTGTAACCCCCATTCACCTTTAGCCAAAAAGGCAAAAATCTCTATAGAGGTCGTGGTTGGCTCAGAATTTATAACAGGGAGTACCCGTATGAAAGCTGGAACAGCTCAAAAACTTGTTTTGAATATGATTAGCACAACTTTAATGATCAAGTTAGGTCATATTAAAGGAAATAAAATGATTGATATGCAATTGAGTAATAAAAAACTCATTTTTAGAGGTGTAAAAATGCTTCAAAATTTACTTAATATTGAAGACTCTGAAGAAGCTAAAAGCCTATTACTAAAAATGGGAAGTGTTCGAAAAGCAATCGAAAATTACAAAAATAAAGAAAAGAAATAGACAGATATTATACTCAGATTGCTTGAAAAAGAGAGTTTTTTGGATTCTAATCTATTGGTATTGAAACTTAATGTTTCGCAAAATAAAATAACTTTGCTATAACAACAACTCAACTATAATTTTTTAATATTTTTGCCAAATATTTGGAGAAGCATTTGTCGTAATCATTTTTAACTTATTGATATTAAGAATAAAAATTTCTTAGATAAAATAACATTACATATATACCAAATAAGACCAAAAATCGGAGAAAACATTTATAATTCATATTATTTTTCATATTTTCATTAAACTAATTGAAAAAGAAAAAAATACTGATCGTCTTTGGTACGCGCCCGGAAGCTATAAAAATGGCACCTGTCATGAAAGCTTTAGACAAGAAAAAAGACATATTTTCTGTAAAAATTTGTATTACAGCCCAGCATAGAGAAATGTTAGATCAAGTTTTAAGTTTTTTTGAACTTAAAACACATTACGATTTAGATTTAATGAAACCCAATCAAAACTTATATAGCTTAACAGCAGAAGTCATTCAGGGGATGAAAAATATAGTAGAAGATTTCCAACCTAATTATGTTTTTGTTCATGGTGATACAACAACAAGCATGGCATCAGCTCTTGCTGCTTTCTATTTCGGAGCAAAAGTTTGTCATATAGAAGCCGGTTTAAGAACTTATAATCTTCAGGCTCCTTTTCCTGAAGAAATGAATAGACAACTTACCGGACGTCTTACAACTTATCATTTTGCACCTACTAAAGGTGCTAAAGATAATTTAATAAAAGAACAAATCGACGAAAATAATATTATTGTTACAGGAAATACAGTTGTTGATGCTTTATTTGAAGGGTTACAAAAAATTGCTAATCATCGAAGTACAGACATAATGAACTTTGAAAAGTTACTCCCATTAGACAAAGATATGGTTTTGGTAACGGGACATAGGAGAGAAAATTTTGGACAAGGGTTTTTGGATATTTGTTATGCTTTAAAAGGAATTGCAGAAAAAATAGATGTTCAAATAGTTTATCCCGTTCATTTAAATCCTAATGTTCAATATCCTGTTAATAAAATATTAGGAGACTGTAAAAATATACATTTAATTCCACCTCAAGCCTATCCTAATTTTATATGGTTGATGAATAGGTCAAAACTTATCATTACCGATAGTGGAGGGGTACAAGAAGAGGCTCCAAGTTTAGGCAAACCTGTTTTGGTCATGCGTGAAACAACTGAAAGACCTGAAGCAATAGAAGCAGGCACTGTTATTTTAGTAGGTACTGACAAAGAAAAAATTATCGAGCACGTTATTGATCTTTTAACTCATTCGGATAGGTATAAAAAAATGAGTTTATTGCATAACCCTTATGGAGATGGGAAAGCTTCTGAACGTATTGTAAATTTTATGCTTGAAAATATAAATGGAGATTAAATATTATATCAATATATTCGTACAGTATTTTTTTATGAAAGATATAAATATTTGATTTTTAATAGATTTATAATTTAAAGATTATATATAATTTTTAAATTATATTTTATAAACGTTTTATCAATAAAAAAGAATTTGAAAGTTTGATATAATTTAAAACCGTACATACAAGTTAAAAAGCATAACTCTCATGAAATATAATTTTGCAGTTGTAATACCAATGGCAAATGAGCAAAAAAACTTTTATCCCTTTATTTATTCTTTAACTAAAGTTTTAGACGAAATAGAATGTGGAAAGGTCTATTTTGTTGTTGATAAAGCATCAAAAGACAATACTTTAGAACTATGCGATAAGATATCATCGACAGATATTAGATTTAATACGATTTGGTCACCGGATAATAAAAATGTTGTAGATGCTTATTTAAAAGGGTATAGAGAAGCTTTAAAAAAAAATTATGAGTTCATTATAGAGATGGATGCAGGTTTGTCACATGACCCCAAAGCCTTACCCATGTTTTTGAAAGCCTTAAATGAAGGTTATCAATGTGTCTTTGGTAGTCGTTTTATTGATGGAGGTTCTATTTCAGACTCAAATTGGAAAAGATCATTTTTATCTAAAGTAGGTACATACTTATCTAATGCCTTATTAGGAACAAAAATGCATGATATGACTTCTGGTTTCCAAGGTTTCCATGTGCATATTGTTAAAAAATTTATAGCATATCTCATATTATCAAAAGCCCACTTCTATCAAACAGAATTGCGGTATTTACTACGCAAAACACGTTATATAGAAGTTCCTATTCATTATCAATCTCCTTCGTCTCGTGTTTCTAAAAAAGCAATTTATAATTCACTTTTTGTATTATTTTATTATTTTTTACTTCGTTTGAAATTTAAAAGTCCTAAAATTAAATAAATGTTAAATAAAAATACTTTTTTAATTATTACTTCAATTGCTGGACAAACACATCCTATATTAAAACATTATGCCAAAAAAACTTTTTCTAAAAACTTACCATTTATAGTAGTTGGAGATACTAAAAGTCCTAAAGATTTTAGTTTAGAAGGTTGCGACTTCTATTCCGTCAAACAACAACAAGATTTAAATTTTGGTTTAGTTAAAATACTACCTACTAAGCATTATGCTCGAAAAAACTTGGGTTATCTTATAGCTATATCAAAAGGAGCAGAGATAATTATTGAAACAGATGACGATAATGTACCTATGGAATCTTTTTGGAATAAACGAACTAAATTTGTTAAGGCACATTTAATTAAAGAAAAAGGTTGGGTAAATGTATACAACTATTTTACAGATGTAAATATCTGGCCAAGAGGCTTTGCTTTAGAGAAACTTAAAAATGAACTATCTGATTTAGAACTATTAAAAAATGTTTTATGTCCTATACAACAAGGTTTGGCTGACATGAATCCTGATGTTGATGCAATATATCGACTTATTTTACCTTTACCTATTAAATTTAATATGTCGGCAAATATTGCTTTGAATAATAAGACTATTTGTCCTTTTAATAGTCAAAATACAACATGGTTTAAAGAAGCATTTCCGTTGCTTTATTTACCCTCTTATTGTAGTTTTAGGATGACAGATATATGGCGGTCTTTTATTGCTCAACGTATTGCATGGACTTGTGATTGGTCTATATTATTTCATAAAAGCACGGTATGGCAAGAGCGAAACAATCATGATTTAATGTTAGATTTTAAAGATGAAATACCAGGCTATATGAATAATTTTAAAATCATGACACATATAGAATCTTTAAGTTTAAAAGATGGTATTGAGAATATGTCTACTAATATGCTTATTTGCTATGAAGCATTGGTTAATTTAGGCACTTTTGAAAAAAAAGAAATACCACTCTTAGAAACTTGGTTGGAAGATATTAAACCTTATATCTAAGAGTATGAACTAAAACTTCAAAAATAGGGAATTAATAAATAAAATAGTTTTGTTAGAAATTTTTATATCTATTATATTGTGTGTTAAATGCAATTTTTATACTTTATCAAAATAATAAAAGAATTATGGATACTTACTCTATGATATTGAAAATTAAGAAAAATTGGAAAATTATTTTAGTTATTATTTCCGTTTCATTATTCTTACATATTACTTATATGAGTACGACTGTATTTCCTCGGTTAGGGGAAAGACAAATGTTGCATCAAGAGATTGTATCTGGTCTTGCTCCTGCTCCCTATCAATATAGGGTGCTTGTTCCATATACTCTTGAAGCATTAATAAAACCACTTTCTTTATTAATGCCGTACCGTACAGCATTTAAAATTATATATGTTGTTTATAATTTTCTTTCTATTTTTTCCTTTCTATTTGTCCTCTATTTATTTCTTCGACAATTTTTTACTAAAGCCCTCTCTCTTATTGGTGTGTTATTCGTCTCGTCAACGATGTCAATCGTTTTAAAAAATCATTACTTTCAACCCTGGTCTTTTATAGAATCTTTTTTCTTTTCTCTAAGCTTACTGCTTATTTATAAAAGAAAATATACAATACTTACCGTTATTATTATATTAGCTTCTTTAAATAGAGCAACAGGAATATTCATCCCTTTAATGTATTTATTAACAAGTGATATAGTAATAAGAATTAATTCTAAATTAAAAATAAACTATAAGCCTCTTATAACTTTTGGACTTTATGTATTATGTTGGTTTTTAATATTTTTTGGATTACGTTATTTTTTACCTTACGCAGAAACTACGCAATCTATCCATGGGACTTGGTTAGAGAATATTAATTCTGAAAATATATCTAAAACGTTTACTAATGTATTTTTATTCTTTAGTATTTTTTGGATTTTTAGTATTTTAGGATTAAAAAATGCTCCAAAGTTTATTAAAAAAGTATCAATTATATTTCCTTTATATCTCATACCTATAACTATTTTTGGTGTCTGGTATGAAGTTAGATTACTCATGCCTTTGTATGCTATATTAGCTGCTTTAGCTTTATCATATTTTAAGGATAATAACCAAGACTTTTGAATATTTTTCATACCGTCTTTTTTATAACCATAAACAAAATAATAGCTATTAGATTTTATGTTTAAACTATATAAAAATTTTTAATAGTTTTTATATTGATAATGAGAATTTAATATCCAAAACTATATTCATTTTTTAAGTTTGATAATCAAAATAATACCATTGTTTTTTTCTGCCTTTTTATGAAAAATAAAGAAAAGATCATTGTCTCTATGATAGGTTTAGGCTATATTGGTTTGCCAACAGCAGCTTTAATGGCTTCTAAAAATATACGGGTGAATGGAGTGGATGTAAAGCCAGAAGTGGTAGAAACAATCAATCGGGGTGATATACACATTATAGAGCCGGCCCTAGATGGTTTGGTAAAACACGCTGTCAATGAAGGCTATTTGAAAGCCTCTACCCAAATTCAAAAGTCTGATATTTTTCTTATTGCTGTACCAACTCCTTTTAAAACATACAAACAAACTAAGTATCCTGATATCACTTATGTAGAATCTGCTATACAGGCTATTACACCACTTATAGAAGAAGAAAATTTGATTATTATTGAATCTACAAGCCCTGTAGGTACCACAGATGATATGTATGACCATATTGTTAGACAACGTCCTGAATTGAGAAATAGGTTTTATATGGCTTATTGTCCGGAGCGCGTCTTACCCGGAAATATCATTTATGAACTTTCAAAAAATGAACGCGCTATAGGTGGTATAAATGAGGATTCTACCCAAAAAGCAAAAGATTTTTATAGTTTATTTGTCAAAGGCGAACTGCATACTACAAATGCCAGAACCGCAGAAATGTGTAAATTAACCGAAAATGCCTATAGAGATACTAATATTGCTTTTGCTAATGAGCTTTCAATAATTTGTGACCAAGCAAATATTGATACTTGGGAATTGATTAATTTAGCCAATAAACATCCAAGAGTAAATATTTTACAGCCAGGGGTTGGGGTTGGAGGACACTGTATTGCTGTAGATCCTTGGTTTATTATATCGCAATTTGAGAAAGAAGCTAAAATGATGCGAACAGCTAGAGAAATCAATACTTATAAAACAGAATGGACAATTGAGAAAATAAAACGAATTGCTTTACAATTTGAATATGCCAAGAGAAAAAAACCTAAAATTGTTTGCTTAGGATTGGCATTTAAACCCAATATTGATGATTTAAGAGAATCACCCGCTTTATATATTGTAAAAGACTTGATTAAGTCAAATCTTGATATCTTAGCTGTAGAACCTAATGTAAAAAAACATGAAGCTATAACATTAACACCTTATCATGAGGCCTTAAAAAAAGGAGACGTATTCATCAAATTAGTGGGACACGAAGATTTTGACCAATTAGAACAAAAAATTGACCCTGAAAAAAAAATAGTAAATTTTTGCTCTCCATAGCTAAAATCTTAAACCGGAGAGATTAAAAGTTTATCTAAAATAAAATGAGTGATTTTTATGAGATATACAAAAAATGAAATTATATATATAGGATTTATATTTATCCTAATGTTTTTTTTGGGCATAGCTTGTTTTTTTTTAAATCATGAACAAGCAATTGGTTTTTCGGTATATAATTATGCTCTATTCCAATTCTTAATACTTGCAATTATTCTTTCTTTATCACCTAAAAAAAGAATTGTTTTTTTTCTTTCTCCTTCATTTTTGGCTGCCTCTTACGTTACTATTAACTTTTTTATAGGTAGTATCATTTTTAATAAAGGTTTGGTAGACGAATTTTTATTAATCCCTTATCAACAAAGTTGGAAAAGTTACCAGTTTATTATGGCTTATTTTAATTTTATCAATACATTTATTATAGCTATTTTTTTTGTTTCTAAAAAAATAAAAATACCTTTTCAGATCAAACTATTAAAAGATTTAAGACGGTATCCACCAGCGTTCTTAAAAGTTGTGGCTGTTATTTTAATAGTTTTATTTTCACAAATAGAATTAAAGTTAGATTTTCTTGGTGCTCAAGGTTCTTTAAGTCCAATACCTATAAGCATAGGCGCTATTTTATTACTGGTACTTTTTTCAAAAAATCCTAAATTATGGAAACGTATATTTTGGTATATCTTATTGATTTCAGGACTTGCTTTAATTTCTTGGGAAGATAAACGTAATGCTATATTTTTAATCTTGCCTATTTTGCTATTAGAGTCAAAAAATATTTATTTGACTCTAAGTTTAAAAAAAATATTCATGGTAGGAACCTTTACTTTTATTATGCTTTATCTTATACTTATCATGTCTATCCGGCGAGGGTATGGAGAATATGAAGTCAAAAATATTTGGCAAGCTAATAACTATATTTTAGATTATATAAAGTCAGAGAACTTTGTATCTAACTTTATGCAAAATTTAGAAATTTCGTATGTATATTTTTTTTCTAATGATGCTATTGAAAAAATTTTAAAAAATCCAAAACATATTACATATGGTTCAACCATAATAAAACCTCTTTTTGTCTTTATTCCACGGAAATATTTTTCTAAAAAACCTGAAAGCATTATACATCATTACACTTCTACGGTATCAAAGAAGTATAGACAATTAGGAGGGTCTTGGGTTATTAGTATTCAGTCAGAACTATTTTGGAACTTTCATTTCTTAGGTATTTTTGCAGCTATACCATTGTTTTTTTTTTTTAACTGCATATATATGAATATATTGTATTTAGTAAATAGAAATAATATTATTAATTTTATACCTCTATTGTATTGCTACAAATTATTTTTAATTCTTTTTAGAGGTTCAGGTTTAGATTTATTTTTTGTGTTATTCACTTTGTCTATTATTCTATTTTTTGCTTTAAAAATAATTCTTATAAATATTCCTATGAAAAGCAAATCCTATGGCATACCTTCACATAAATAGAAGACCCACTTTTTTTTAAAAATAGAATTTAGTAGACAAAAACATGAAAAAAAAAATTAGTTTATTGTTGATTTGGTTTATCATATTCAGCATATCTTTTCCGCCTATATCTAAATATAACTCTATAAGTATTATTCTTTTATGCCTTTTTAGTATTTACTATTCTTTAAAATATAAAATTAAAATTATTTTTAATAGCAACTATCTTGTTTTGCCGATTTTATATTTCGCTTTGATTTTTTTTTCTATTTTGTATTCATCTAATACGTATTTAGGGATAAAAAACATAGAAAAAATTTTATCTTTTTTGGTCTTTCCTTTAATATTTACCCAAATTCAAAGACTCTTTACTAAGCAAGCTATTTGGTCTATTTATTTTGCTTTTTTATTATCTATGGCTGTAGTTTTAGTAATATGTTATGCTAATGCTTTGATTAATTATACGGTAGACCCACTTCCATTAGTTAAAGGAAATACATATTTCACTTCTGTGTTAAATATTCATCCTAATTATCTAAGTATATATTTAATTTTTAGCGCTTCTTTAATTTTATACTTTTATAAAATCAAAAAACTATCAAATACTTCAGATTATTTACATTGTTCTATCAAAATCATTTTAATTTTTTTGATCATTTTTTCTATAGTCATTTTAAGAACAAGATCAGGTATTTTTGCATTAATATTCACTTTTTTAGTTTATACGATACATCACATTCAACAAAAAAAACAGTTCAACTTCAAAAAAACATGGTTGTTAGGATCTATATTTTATTTGATAATATTTATTTTAATTGTAACCAAAACAAATCCTATAAACAACATAGACAAGTTTTTAAAAAGAGATACGCCTAATTCTATTAACCAACGATTAAACATCTGGCATGCCAGTTTAGAAGCCTTATCAAAATCTCCTCTTTTAGGGTATGGCATCGGTGATAGGCAAGAATCTTTAAATAAATTTTATTATATAACAGGATTTGAACAAGGTATTGCAAATAATTATAATGCCCATAATCAATTTCTCCAAATTATGTTAACAGCAGGAATTTTACCTAGCCTCATTCTATTGCTTATGCTGTTTAATATATTGAAATTGTATTTTCAGACTAAGAAGTTTTACTTGTTAGGTTTTTTGGTGGCTGTATTTGTAACCATGGGTACGGAATGTGTTTTAGAGCGACAACAAGGTATTGTTTTTTTCGTTTTTTTCTATTCTCTTTTTTATTTAGAATCTTATCAAAGTGAAAAAATATAAATTTATCGTATTCTTGGGCCTTATATTTTTTGGTGTTAAAGATAAATGTTTTGCTCAGAGTATTCAAATAGATAAGGTCTATAAGACAGACTTTTGTGTTAGAGCCTTTAGTTTTAGCAACGATGATTATTTCGCTCGATTGGCTTATAATGCTAAAACCATTCAATTAGAGGATTTAATCAATAGCCAAAAACATGTTATAGGTTTAGGAAAAGAGAATCAAGGGATTAAATTTCTTAGTTTTCATGAAAATTCAAATTATCTTGCCGCAGCTACTTACTCAGGCACAATAGACCTTTGGGAAATAACAACTCAAACTCTTCTAAAAAGATATGCTATACATCAAGGTGCTGTTAATATGGTTAAATTTATTCCTGGTAAGAAAACTTTGATTAGTGCAGGAAATGATGGACTTATTTATTTGATTGATAGTTTAAAACATCCTGTAGTTTTAAGCCAAAATCAAGATATTATTCGTGCTTTTGATATATCTAAGAATGGAAAACTAATGGTTTCTGTTGGTAATAATAAACAAGTTACGGTATGGGATTTAAAGACTCGAAATAAAAAACTCATACCTACTTTATTTAAAAATATTTTAACAGCTATTTCATTTTCTAATGACAATACCAAACTTTTGGTTGGCGACATTGAAGGCTATTTGTATATTATAGACATTTACAGTTTAAAAATTCAAAAGACTCTAAAAATACATGATCATATCATTTCTGCAATTGTACCATTTCATAATAATAATATACTCACATCGAGTTATGATGGGTATGTAAAAAAAATAGATCTTAAAAATCAGGTTATTGATATTTTATTTTATGCAGAATCCTATAAATCTCAACATAACTACATCATTCATATGACTAGTTCAAAGAATCAAAATCGACTTGCTTTTTCAGATAGAATAGGCAATTTATATTTATGTACAATTCGAAATTAATGATCCAATATTGTTACATATACAGGGGTAAGGCTTTAATCTAAAAATATAAAAAGTAGATTGTTTTGTATAATTTTTTAATTTTATGTGGCATTGAGCTCATTATCTCTAAAAAATAAATATATTTGCTTTGTTAGTTTAAATATATTTTTACTTTTATAAAGTATTTAAACCAATAATTCTGTGTGCTGTAAATAAAAATTTATTTTTTACTTTTAATAAACTAAAATCATCATGTACGAACTTCTCGCGAATATTGGTTTTTTTGGACTCGCTCTATTTTTTGTTGCTCTAGTCATTGGTTGTATTTTTTTGTTCAAATATCTTTTTAAGCGTGCTTCTCAAAAAGTCCTTACTAATAAAGTAATTGTTGCAACGGAAGAAAAAAAATATTACGGAGTAGATACTCATAAATATCGTTTTATTTTTTCAAATATTGGCTTGGGTATCAGCCTATTACTTATATTAACAATTTTAGAATTTCCTGATTTTGGTGATAATAGCTTAGCAAATTTAGGTGATTTAAATCTTGGCGACGAGGAGGTTTTGGAAATACCACCAACGGCACACACACCACCGCCACCACCTAAAGTTGAGGTTATTGAGATTATTGAAGTAGAAGATGACAAAGAAATTGATGAAGAAATACCTGAGTTTGATGAAGAATTTGATGAAGATGAAGCTGTAGAATACATTGAACCAGTTGAAGAAATAGAAGAAGAAGTTGTAGATGAAATTTTTGAAATTGTTGAAGATCCAGCAGCACCTATAGGCGGACTTAGTAGTTTTTATAAATATGTGTCTACAACCTTAAAATATCCAAATGTTGCTAAACGTTTAGGTATTGAAGGTAAAGTTTTTGTGCAGTTTGTTGTTGATAAAACAGGTAAAATTACCAATGTAAAAGCAATTAGAGGTATTGGTGGTGGATGTGATGAAGAGGCTGTGCGTGTACTTGCCGCTTCTGCTGCTTGGAAACCAGGTAAACAAAGAGGGAAACCTGTTAAACAACGTATGGTTATTCCTATTAATTTTAAACTCAAATAACTCGTTTGAAACTTAGTATCCATGCTAAAAATAATGTTTTTGGTATTTATGGGTGGTGGTTTAGGTAGTGTCTGTCGTTTTTTACTGAACTACTATAATGAACCTTTACTTCCCTTTGGTACTTTTTTGGCTAATATATTTAGTTGTATAATCTTAGGTTTTATTGTTTATTTGTTAAGTGTTAAATTTTTATCTGAAACTATAGGTTATAGTTTGCTAGTTGGTTTTTGTGGAGGGTTTAGTACTTTTTCAACATTTAGCTATGAAGTACTAAATATATTTAAAACTGGGAATATTATTTTAGGCCTATCTTATTTAGGATTAAGTATAGGTATGGGATTAATTGGTATAAGTATAGGTATCTATTTAGCCGATAAATTTTTGTAAAGCAATAGAATGTATAAGAAATATCTTGTTTTATCCTAATCAGTCGTCCCTTAAAAAGCCTTAAAACAGTTATTAAAGAAAAAATTTAAAATATGCTATACTAATATTTTGATTACCAAATATTTATAGTTTATTATTTGGCTTAAGAAAAATAAGATTAAAAAAAGATGTGTTCAAAATATGCAAGTAATGCCTGTTTTAGGTTAAAAACCTTGCAATTTAAGTTAAATTTTAAAATATCATAAGGTTCTGATAATCATAATTTTATAACTTTTCTTGTTTTTGTTAAAAAATTGATTTTCAGATATTTATAACATTTTTAAAAGAAGACTAAAAGTTTAATTATAAATTTATAAAAAATTCTATCTCTTTATACTCATAAGTCATTGGTAATATAGATGCAAAAGTCTTTACTTATGTACAAATTTAATGAATAGGCTCTATGGCTCTGTAATTTGTATAGGTTCAGAAAGACTTGGGGTTTCATTTTTGCTTTTTCTATCATAGATAAATCCAAAGATACCACCACAGATGCCACCAATAATATGAGCACTTTGGGAAATACTATCCTCATTGACCATGTTAACAACTTCTTTACCCAAAAAGAAACCAGTAATTAAAATAAAAGTCAATGGTATTCTACCTTTGCTTAAATTAGTTACAGAACTTAAAATAATAAACATAAACACGATACCACTAGCCCCTAGTAAAGCGTGAGAAGAAAAAGCTATAGTCAATATACTGGTAATCAAAGCTGTTACTATAATCATTGCTAAAATTCTTTTAGAACTGTATTTTTCTTCTAATATGGGGCCCAATAATAATATAAATGTAAAATTCCCAACAAAATGATTCATATTTCCATGACCAATTACATGCGTAAAAAGTCGAAAATAGCTTGATATTTCTCCATAATTCATTTGAGGATAAATAATAAAATAAGTCTTTAATTCAGGAAAATAGTTGGTAAGTATAAGTACTAAACCTGTTATTAAAGTATAAGTCAGGGTAATTGGAGCATTATATTGAATTCTCATTTATTTTATTCTTTTAAAGCTACTTGAGGCTGAATTTAATTTGTTATGATTTTGTAAATTAATTAAAAATACGATTATAAATAAATAAAGCGTATAGTTTTTAAGTATACGCTTCTAATGGAAATTTTTCTTAACACTTCTAATAAGATTAGTTTTAAAATTTATATATATTATTGGCTATCAATAATCAGCTATTCTATAGTTCAATTTCAAATAATTATGAATACTCCTTTGATAACATTTTTCTATCTATAATTCTAACGGGTAATAATAATAAATGCAGTAATAGGATTAGCACTAATACCTAAATCTATCACATAATAATAAACACCATCCGGTAACTCTTGACGCCCTATCGCAGCTATATTTGATTTCCCTTCAAATATATTAATGTTATTATCATAACCACGCATAGTAAAAACTAATTGTCCCCATCGGTTATAAATTTGAACAAGGTTGTTAGGATATTGGGTAATACCTTCAATGCGCCAAAAGTCATTCTTACCATCTCCATTTGGTGAAATACCTTCATAAACCAATACATTACCCGGATTACTATTATCAGCTTGTAAATAATTAGGTATTCCATTATTATCATCATCAGGCAATGGAAGAGGCTCACCACCTTCAAGGGTATCTACTAAAGCAGCTAAACCATTAGCATTTGTATCTATAATATTATCAACAGTACCGTCTCCATCATCATCGGCACCCCCTCCTTCTATTATATCAGATAGAATATCACCATCACTATCTAAATCTAAATAATTTGGAATTAAATCTCTATCAACATCTAAGGCTCCCTCCTCTATATCAGGAATACCATCGTTGTCAGAATCTAAATCTAAATAATTAGGAATACCATCATTATCTAAATCATCATCTAGAGGGTTATCATTGCTATTAAAATCTTCATCAAGAGTATTAATATTATCTCCATCATCGTCAATATCTAAAGCATTGATAAGACTATCTTCATCTGTATTTATAGGATTATCTAAATCTATACCAACCTCAATAAAATCATTAATATTATCATTATCTGAATCTATATTTAAAGGATTAGTGCCTATCAGTAATTCTTCTGAATTTAATAAACCATCTCCATCAGTATCTATAGCTAAATTATCAAGGATAAATACACTATCTACTGTTTCTAAAGCAATACCATTCTGAACACTAGCTATATTGATTCTAACATATTCATTAATAGGATACTCTAATATATTATCAATTAAAGCTGAAATAATAACCTCTCCAAACAATAAGCCTGCTTCAATTTCTATAACATTAACATTAGTAGAGTTTCTACCTGGTAATAAGTTATAATCTAAAGAACTAGCCGTTCCAGTGTAAACTAAACTAACAATAGTTGGTTTAAAGCTTAAATGACTTAGTTCAAGTCGAATAATAGCTTGGTTATTCAATGTTTCTCCAATAGTATCTCTGTCTAAGCTAAGAGTAATAAAAGGTTCTATATCATCATTTTCTATAGTAAGACTAGCAATAGATCGAATGATACCAGAACTATTAAAGGCATTTGTAATACGAACTTGAAGGACTTCATCGCTTTCAAAATTAATATCTCCATTAACTTCTACAGATGCAAATGCGACAGTAGTACCTGGTAAAAATCTAAGCTCTTGAGCACCTATCACAAGATAATCAGCATCACTTGCCGTAGCACTTATATCTGATGTAGAATAAAATACCCTAACTTCTCTAACACTTGGATTTGACAGTTCAAGTCGTAACATAGCAATTTGAGAACCTGTATTACCTTCAATAATACTTGTGTCATTAATTGTAACAAAGGGTTCAGCATCATCGTCTAATATTGTACCCAAAGCAAGAGTATCCAAAATAAAACCACTATCAACAGATAGTAAACGTAAAGAAAAGAATTCTGATAGCTCATATATATTATCATCTATAATAGGAACACTTATTTCTTTTTCTATTTCTCCTGGTATAAAGGTAAGACTACCAGATATATCTAAGTAGTCAAACCCAGGAGATGCAGTTCCTGCTATTAATTCATATGTGACATTTACTGTATCTATAGTCTCGTTACCTAGTCTAACTATAAAGTTAAGAACACTAGCACCTGCACCTTCAATATTTTCTATCACCTCTGCATTATCAGCAATAATTTCAGGCTGATCATCATCATTAACAATTGTACCATTTGCTATAATATCACCAGCAGCTAAACCTATTACATTACTAATTTCAATGATAAATATTTCATCCCTTTCTCTTTTATTATCTCCTATAATAGGTACAAGTATTTCAGAAGAATTTCTTCCTGTAGGTATAGTAATAGTCCCAACTTGTCTTACATAATCTTCTCCTGCAATAGCAGTACTGTCAATGGTAGTATATCTAAAACTTATTCCTGTAACAGAAAATTGAGTTAAAACAATATTAAATAACATAAATGATTGACCATCATCACCTTCCATCAAAGTTCCATCATCTATATTTAAAGTGCCTATTGCATCATCATTTCTAATAATACCCAAACCAGTAGCAACAGCTATATCAGCATTAGTAGCTGATAGTAATACAACTTGAAAATCTTCATCCGTTTCAAAATTATTATCTGGCATAGTAGGAACTGATATTGAAGCATTAGTAGCCCCTCCTGATATAATAGTAAGCATAGCAAAAGAAGGTATATAATCATTACCAACTACTGTAGCCGGTGTACTTGAGACTCCATCTCGGGTTATATAGGTAAATGTAACATTTTCAAAAGTTCTGTTTGATAAAGTAACTTCAAAAGTTAAAGTACTTCCTTCAATTCCTGCCACGCTATTAATACTAATAGTTGGTCTGTTATCATCATTAATAATTGTACCTATTGCAACACTATCCTCAAAAACAGCGTTTTCAGGATTTCTGAGTATAAGATTAAAAGTTTCATTTCTTTCGAAATCAGTCTCTCCAATAATTTCTACATCAACTTTAGTTGATGTTTCTCCAGGTAAAATAGTAATATTAATTGGAATAAGTGGATTAAGATAATCTAAATTTGGAGTAGCATCAATTTGGTTTAAAAAGTATTCAAATTGAACCGTATCTACAGATTCTCTATCTAAATTAACTTCAAAAGATAAGATAGAGTTAGTATTGGTACCTTCATTAATTTGAGCATCAAGTACTCTTAAAATAGGTGGTAAATCATCATTTTGAATAACTATTACCCCTATTGTATCTGTAAATCCTAATAAATTCGAACCACTTAATAATGTAATAGTAAAAACTTCATCTTGCTCAAAAATATTGTCTCCATTAATATTAATAGGAATAAAAGCAATTGTATCGGTTAACTCAAAAACTAATTGTCCAAATAAAGTACCATTATAATCTAAATCAGAAGTAGTTGCTGTACTATCTAATACTCTATAAGTTAAAGAAGTTCTTAAATTACTTGGGTGACTTAAAGTTACAGGTACTAAGAGTGTATTACTACCAATATTACCTTCAAGAATAGAAACATCGCTAATAGAGGCTGTAGGCAGTAAATCATCATTTAAAATAGTACCTCTTACCTCATCATTAGTCAAAATAGCCCCTATTGGATTATCTAAAACTAAAGTAAAATATTCATTAAGTTCATAGACATTATCTTCTATAGTTGGTATCCTTAAAGTTGTATCTGATACTCCCGGAAATATTAAAAATGTATTTGATAGATTTAAAACATCCATTCCAAAAGTAACTGTTTCTTCCAATAAAGCATAAGAAAAACGGATAGTATCACTGCTACTATTATTTAATAAGATATTAAAAATTAATGTATCTCCTTCTAAAGTACTCGAATTAGATATAGATAGAGATATATTAGCAGCTAAATCATCATTAATAATATAACCTAAGCCAATACTATCTTCAAATTCTAAGTTTCCAATTGTTTTTAATAAATTCAATTTAAAAATTTCTGTTGTCTCTACTCTATCATCTCCAAAAACTCGAATGCTTACAGTTTCCTGGGTACTTCCAGGCACAAATATAATCGTATCAGATACATTTAAATAGTCATTATCGACTACTTGAGCTGTAGAATCTTCTGTAGAGTATAATACTTTAAGTGTATCACTACTAGGTCTGTCTAAAGTAAGATCAAAAGTAAAGAAAGTAAAATCTATACTTGATTCTGGTTGAAAAACATCAGATATAGAAATGGTTGGTATACTATCGTCATTGACAATAGTACCCAAACCGATACTATCGCCCAAAATACCGCCATTCAAAACCGAAATGCCAACGCCAAAAACCTCCGATAACTCACGAACATCATCTCCCACAACACCTACATGAACATAAGAAACACTATCGCCAGACGAAAAATCCAAACGACCACCAACAGACACATAATCTAAATCCGAAACAGAAGCACTACTATCAAAACTACTGTAGGAAACACCAAGCCCAAAAGAACTAACATGACTCAACGAAACAGGAAAAGAAATAGAAAAAATACCACCATCCCCCTCTAAAACAGATACATCACCAATACTAACAACAGGCAAATTATCATTATCTTCAATACGACCTACAGCACCATCACGAAGAAAAATAGCCCCCTCCAAATCACTCAAAACAAAACCAAAATCCTCAAACAACTCATAAATACCATCATCAAACGTCTCTACGCGAACAGTATCCCGAACAACACCCGGAACAAACTCAAAAACACCACCAACACCACCAACATCAGAACCCAACAACGCAGAACCACCGACAACAGAATACCTAAAACGAACCGTATCAACACTAAATGACGACAACGAAACAACAAAACCAATACTGTCCCCCTCAACCCCAAAACCATCCTCTACCCGCAAACCAATACCGCCAGCCAAATCATCATTGTTGATAACCCCAACAGCACCCGAACCCAAGCCAAAAGTATCCGCACCGACAACACCCGACAACGACAAACCAAAACGCTCGACATTCTCAACGTCCAAATCCCCATAAACAACAACATCAACAACACCAGACAAAGCACCCGGCAAAATAAAAGCCGAACCAACAACAGCCAAATAATCAACACCACCAGAAGCCGAAAGATCGTAAGTCCTGTAATTGTAATAAACAGTATCAACACTCGCCGAAGACAAAACAACAACAAAAGAAGCCAAAACCTCACCCGTATTCCCCTCATCAACAACAACATCAACAACACTGATAACAGGAAGACTATCGTCATTGACAATAGTACCCAAACCAATACTATCGCCCAAAACACCGCCATTCAAAACCGAAATGCCAACGCCAAAAACCTCCGATAACTCACGAACATCATCTCCCACAACACCTACATGAACATAAGAAACACTATCGCCAGACGAAAAATCCAAACGACCACCAACAGACACATAATCTAAATCCGAAACAGAAGCACTACTATCAAAACTACTGTAAGAAACACCAAGCCCAAAAGAACTAACATGACTCAATGAAACAGGAAAAGAAATAGAAAAAATACCACCATCCCCCTCTAAAACAGATACATCACCAATACTAACAACAGGCAAACCATCATTATCTTCAATACGACCTACAGCACCATCACGAAGAAAAATAGCCCCCTCCAAATCACTCAAAACAAAACCAAAATCCTCAAACAACTCGTAAATAGAATCCTCAAACGTCTCTACGCGAACAGTATCCCGAACAACACCCGGAACAAACTCAAAAATACCACCAACACCACCAACATCAGAACCCAATAAGGCAGAACCACCGACAACAGAATACCTAAAACGAACCGTATCAACACTAAATGACGACAACGAAACAACAAAACCAATACTATCCCCCTCAACCCCAAAACCATCCTCTACCCGCAAACCAATACCGCCAGCCAAATCATCGTTGTTGATAACCCCAACAGCACCCGAACCCAAGCCAAAAGTATCCGCACCGACAACACCCGACAACGACAAACCAAAACGCTCGACATTCTCAACGTCCAAATCACCATAAACAACAACAGCAACAACACCAGACAAAGCACCCGGCAAAATAAAACCCGAACCAACAACAGCCAAATAATCAACACCACCAGAAGCCGAAAGATCGTAAGTCCTGTAATTGTAATAAACAGTATCAACACTCGCCGAAGACAAAACAACAACAAAAGAAGCCAAAACCTCACCCGTATTACCCTCATCAACAACAACATCAACAACACTGATAACAGGAAGACTATCGTCATTGACAATAGTACCCAAACCGATACTATCCCCCAAAATACCGCCATTCAAAACCGAAATGCCAACGCCAAAAACCTCCGATAACTCACGAACATCATCTCCCACAACACCTACATGAACATAAGAAACACTATCGCCAGACGAAAAATCCAAACGACCACCAACAGACACATAATCTAAATCCGAAACAGAAGCACTACTATCAAAACTACTGTAAGAAACACCAAGCCCAAAAGAACTAACATGACTCAATGAAACAGGAAAAGAAATAGAAAAAATACCACCATCACCCTCTAAAACAGATACATCACCAATACTAACAACAGGCAAACCATCATTATCTTCAATACGACCTACAGCACCATCACGAAGAAAAATAGCCCCCTCCAAATCACTCAAAACAAAACCAAAATCCTCAAACAACTCGTAAATAGAATCCTCAAACGTCTCTACGCGAACAGTATCCCGAACAACACCCGGAACAAACTCAAAAATACCACCAACACCACCAACATCAGAACCCAACAACGCAGAACCACCGACAACAGAATACCTAAAACGAACCGTATCAACACTAAACGACGACAACGAAACAACAAAACCAATACTGTCCCCCTCAACCCCAAAACCATCCTCTACCCGCAAACCAATACCGCCAGCCAAATCATCGTTGTTGATAACCCCAACAGCACCCGAACCCAAGCCAAAAGTATCCGCACCAACAACACCCGACAACGACAAACCAAAACGCTCGACATTCTCAACGTCCAAATCACCATAAACAACAACATCAACAACACCAGACAAAGCACCCGGCAAAATAAAAGCCGAACCAACAACAGCCAAATAATCAACACCACCAGAAGCCGAAAGATCGTAAGTCCTGTAATTGTAATAAACAGTATCAACACTCGCCGAAGACAAAACAACAACAAAAGAAGCCAAAACCTCACCCGTATTCCCCTCATCAACAACAACATCAACAACACTGATAACAGGAAGACTATCGTCATTGACAATAGTACCCAAACCAATACTATCGCCCAAAACACCGCCATTCAAAACCGAAATACCAACGCCAAAAACCTCCGATAACTCACGAACATCATCTCCCACAACACCTACATGAACATAAGAAACACTATCGCCAGACGAAAAATCCAAACGACCACCAACAGACACATAATCTAAATCCGAAACAGAAGCACTACTATCAAAACTACTGTAAGAAACACCAAGCCCAAAAGAACTAACATGACTCAATGAAACAGGAAAAGAAATAGAAAAAATACCACCATCACCCTCTAAAACAGATACATCACCAATACTAACAACAGGCAAATTATCATTATCTTCAATACGACCTACAGCACCATCACGAAGAAAAATAGCCCCCTCCAAATCACTCAAAACAAAACCAAAATCCTCAAACAACTCGTAAATAGAATCCTCAAACGTCTCTACGCGAACAGTATCCCGAACAACACCCGGAACAAACTCAAAAATACCACCAACACCACCAACATCAGAACCCAACAACGCAGAACCACCGACAACAGAATACCTAAAACGAACCGTATCAACACTAAATGACGACAACGAAACAACAAAACCAATACTGTCCCCCTCAACCCCAAAACCATCCTCTACCCGCAAACCAATACCGCCAGCCAAATCATCATTGTTGATAACCCCAACAGCACCCGAACCCAAGCCAAAAGTATCCGCACCAACAACACCCGACAACGACAAACCAAAACGCTCGACATTCTCAACAGCCAAATCACCATAAACAACAACATCAACAACACCAGACAAAAAACCCGGCAAAATAAAAGCCGAACCAACAACAGCCAAATAATCAACACCACCAGAAGCCGAAAGATCGTAAGTCCTGTAATTGTAATAAACAGTATCAACACTCGCCGAAGACAAAACAACAACAAAAGAAGCCAAAACCTCACCCGTATTCCCCTCATCAACAACAACATCAACAACACTGATAACAGGAAGACTATCGTCATTGACAATAGTACCCAAACCGATACTATCGCCCAAAACACCGCCATTCAAAACCGAAATACCAACGCCAAAAACCTCCGATAACTCACGAACATCATCTCCCACAACACCTACATGAACATAAGAAACACTATCGCCAGACGAAAAATCCAAACGACCACCAACAGACACATAATCTAAATCCGAAACAGAAGCACTACTATCAAAACTACTGTAGGAAACACCAAGCCCAAAAGAACTAACATGACTCAACGAAACAGGAAAAGAAATAGAAAAAATACCACCATCCCCCTCTAAAACAGATACATCACCAATACTAACAACAGGCAAACCATCATTATCTTCAATACGACCTACAGCACCATCACGAAGAAAAATAGCCCCCTCCAAATCACTCAAAACAAAACCAAAATCCTCAAACAACTCATAAATACCATCCTCAAACGTCTCTACGCGAACAGTATCCCGAACAACACCCGGAACAAACTCAAAAATACCACCAACACCACCAACATCAGAACCCAACAACGCAGAACCACCGACAACAGAATACCTAAAACGAACCGTATCAACACTAAACGACGACAACGAAACAACAAAACCAATACTGTCCCCCTCAACCCCAAAACCATCCTCTACCCGCAAACCAATACCGCCAGCCAAATCATCATTGTTGATAACCCCAACAGCACCCGAACCCAAGCCAACAGTATCCGCACCGACAACACCCGACAACGACAAACCAAAACGCTCGACATTCTCAACGTCCAAATCCCCATAAACAACAACATCAACAACACCAGACAAAGCACCCGGCAAAATAAAAGCCGAACCAACAACAGCCAAATAATCAACACCACCAGAAGCCGAAAGATCGTAAGTCCTGTAATTGTAATAAACAGTATCAACACTCGCCGAAGACAAAACAACAACAAAAGAAGCCAAAACCTCACCCGTATTCCCCTCATCAACAACAACATCAACAACACTGATAACAGGAAGACTATCGTCATTGACAATAGTACCCAAACCAATACTATCGCCCAAAACACCGCCATTCAAAACCGAAATGCCAACGCCAAAAACCTCCGATAACTCACGAACATCATCTCCCACAACACCTACATGAACATAAGAAACACTATCGCCAGACGAAAAATCCAAACGACCACCAACAGACACATAATCTAAATCCGAAACAGAAGCACTACTATCAAAACTACTGTAAGAAACACCAAGCCCAAAAGAACTAACATGACTCAATGAAACAGGAAAAGAAATAGAAAAAATACCACCATCACCCTCTAAAACAGATACATCACCAATACTAACAACAGGCAAACCATCATTATCTTCAATACGACCTACAGCACCATCACGAAGAAAAATAGCCCCCTCCAAATCACTCAAAACAAAACCAAAATCCTCAAACAACTCGTAAATAGAATCCTCAAACGTCTCTACGCGAACAGTATCCCGAACAACACCCGGAACAAACTCAAAAATACCACCAACACCACCAACATCAGAACCCAATAAGGCAGAACCACCGACAACAGAATACCTAAAACGAACCGTATCAACACTAAATGACGACAACGAAACAACAAAACCAATACTGTCCCCCTCAACCCCAAAACCATCCTCTACCCGCAAACCAATACCGCCAGCCAAATCATCGTTGTTGATAACCCCAACAGCACCCGAACCCAAGCCAAAAGTATCCGCACCGACAACACCCGACAACGACAAACCAAAACGCTCGACATTCTCAACGTCCAAATCCCCATAAACAACAACAGCAACAACACCAGACAAAGCACCCGGCAAAATAAAACCCGAACCAACAACAGCCAAATAATCAACACCACCAGAAGCCGAAAGATCGTAAGTCCTGTAATTGTAATAAACAGTATCAACACTCGCCGAAGACAAAACAACAACAAAAGAAGCCAAAACCTCACCCGTATTCCCCTCATCAACAACAACATCAACAACACTGATAACAGGAAGACTATCGTCATTGACAATAGTACCCAAACCAATACTATCGCCCAAAACACCACCATTCAAAACCGAAATGCCAACGCCAAAAACCTCCGATAACTCACGAACATCATCTCCCACAACACCTACATGAACATAAGAAACACTATCGCCAGACGAAAAATCCAAACGACCACCAACAGACACATAATCTAAATCCGAAACAGAAGCACTACTATCAAAACTACTGTAAGAAACACCAAGCCCAAAAGAACTAACATGACTCAACGAAACAGGAAAAGAAATAGAAAAAATACCACCATCACCCTCTAAAACAGATACATCACCAATACTAACAACAGGCAAACCATCATTATCTTCAATACGACCTACAGCACCATCACGAAGAAAAATAGCCCCCTCCAAATCACTCAAAACAAAACCAAAATCCTCAAACAACTCATAAATAGAATCATCAAACGTCTCTACGCGAACAGTATCCCGAACAACACCCGGAACAAACTCAAAAACACCACCAACACCACCAACATCAGAACCCAATAAGGCAGAACCACCGACAACAGAATACCTAAAACGAACCGTATCAACACTAAATGACGACAACGAAACAACAAAACCAATACTGTCCCCCTCAACCCCAAAACCATCCTCTACCCGCAAACCAATACCGCCAGCCAAATCATCGTTGTTGATAATACCAACAGCACCCGAACCCAAGCCAAAAGTATCCGCACCAACAACACCCGACAACGATAAACCAAAACGCTCGACATTCTCAACAGCCAAATCACCATAAACAACAACATCAACAACACCAGACAAAAAACCCGGCAAAATAAAACCCGAACCAACAACAGCCAAATAATCAACACCACCAGAAGCCGAAAGATCGTAAGTCCTGTAATTGTAATAAACAGTATCAACACTCGCCGAAGACAAAACAACAACAAAAGAAGCCAAAACCTCACCCGTATTCCCCTCATCAACAACAACATCAACAACACTGATAACAGGAAGACTATCGTCATTGACAATAGTACCCAAACCGATACTATCGCCCAAAATACCGCCATTCAAAACCGAAATGCCAACGCCAAAAACCTCCGATAACTCACGAACATCATCTCCCACAACACCTACATGAACATAAGAAACACTATCGCCAGACGAAAAATCCAAACGACCACCAACAGACACATAATCTAAATCCGAAACAGAAGCACTACTATCAAAACTACTGTAAGAAACACCAAGCCCAAAAGAACTAACATGACTCAATGAAACAGGAAAAGAAATAGAAAAAATACCACCATCACCCTCTAAAACAGATACATCACCAATACTAACAACAGGCAAACCATCATTATCTTCAATACGACCTACAGCACCATCACGAAGAAAAATAGCCCCCTCCAAATCACTCAAAACAAAACCAAAATCCTCAAACAACTCGTAAATAGAATCCTCAAACGTCTCTACGCGAACAGTATCCCGAACAACACCCGGAACAAACTCAAAAATACCACCAACACCACCAACATCAGAACCCAATAAGGCAGAACCACCGACAACAGAATACCTAAAACGAACCGTATCAACACTAAATGACGACAACGAAACAACAAAACCAATACTATCCCCCTCAACCCCAAAACCATCCTCTACCCGCAAACCAATACCGCCAGCCAAATCATCGTTGTTGATAACCCCAACAGCACCCGAACCCAAGCCAACAGTATCCGCACCGACAACACCCGACAACGACAAACCAAAACGCTCGACATTCTCAACAGCCAAATCCCCATAAACAACAACAGCAACAACACCAGACAAAGCACCCGGCAAAATAAAAGCCGAACCAACAACAGCCAAATAATCAACACCACCAGAAGCCGAAAGATCGTAAGTCCTGTAATTGTAATAAACAGTATCAACACTCGCCGAAGACAAAACAACAACAAAAGAAGCCAAAACCTCACCCGTATTCCCCTCATCAACAACAACATCAACAACACTGATAACAGGAAGACTATCGTCATTGACAATAGTACCCAAACCGATACTATCGCCCAAAATACCACCATTCAAAACCGAAATGCCAACGCCAAAAACCTCCGATAACTCACGAACATCATCTCCCACAACACCTACATGAACATAAGAAACACTATCGCCAGACGAAAAATCCAAACGACCACCAACAGACACATAATCTAAATCCGAAACAGAAGCACTACTATCAAAACTACTGTAAGAAACACCAAGCCCAAAAGAACTAACATGACTCAACGAAACAGGAAAAGAAATAGAAAAAATACCACCATCACCCTCTAAAACAGATACATCACCAATACTAACAACAGGCAAACCATCATTATCTTCAATACGACCTACAGCACCATCACGAAGAAAAATAGCCCCCTCCAAATCACTCAAAACAAAACCAAAATCCTCAAACAACTCGTAAATAGAATCCTCAAACGTCTCTACGCGAACAGTATCCCGAACAACACCCGGAACAAACTCAAAAACACCACCAACACCACCAACATCAGAACCCAATAAGGCAGAACCACCCACAACAGAATACCTAAAACGAACCGTATCAACACTAAATGACGACAACGAAACAACAAAACCAATACTGTCCCCCTCAACCCCAAAACCATCCTCTACCCGCAAACCAATACCGCCAGCCAAATCATCATTGTTGATAACCCCAACAGCACCCGAACCCAAGCCAAAAGTATCCGCACCGACAACACCCGACAACGACAAACCAAAACGCTCGACATTCTCAACGTCCAAATCCCCATAAACAACAACAGCAACAACACCAGACAAAGCACCCGGCAAAATAAAAGCCGAACCAACAACAGCCAAATAATCAACACCACCAGAAGCCGAAAGATCGTAAGTCCTGTAATTGTAATAAACAGTATCAACACTCGCCGAAGACAAAACAACAACAAAAGAAGCCAAAACCTCACCCGTATTCCCCTCATCAACAACAACATCAACAACACTGATAACAGGAAGACTATCGTCATTGACAATAGTACCCAAACCGATACTATCGCCCAAAACACCACCATTCAAAACCGAAATGCCAACGCCAAAAACCTCCGATAACTCACGAACATCATCTCCCACAACACCTACATGAACATAAGAAACACTATCGCCAGACGAAAAATCCAAACGACCACCAACAGACACATAATCTAAATCCGAAACAGAAGCACTACTATCAAAACTACTGTAAGAAACACCAAGCCCAAAAGAACTAACATGACTCAATGAAACAGGAAAAGAAATAGAAAAAATACCACCATCACCCTCTAAAACAGATACATCACCAATACTAACAACAGGCAAACCATCATTATCTTCAATACGACCTACAGCACCATCACGAAGAAAAATAGCCCCCTCCAAATCACTCAAAACAAAACCAAAATCCTCAAACAACTCGTAAATAGAATCCTCAAACGTCTCTACGCGAACAGTATCCCGAACAACACCCGGAACAAACTCAAAAACACCACCAACACCACCAACATCAGAACCCAACAACGCAGAACCACCGACAACAGAATACCTAAAACGAACCGTATCAACACTAAATGACGACAACGAAACAACAAAACCAATACTGTCCCCCTCAACCCCAAAACCATCCTCTACCCGCAAACCAATACCGCCAGCCAAATCATCGTTGTTGATAATACCAACAGCACCCGAACCCAAGCCAACAGTATCCGCACCAACAACACCCGACAACGACAAACCAAAACGCTCGACATTCTCAACAGCCAAATCACCATAAACAACAACATCAACAACACCAGACAAAAAACCCGGCAAAATAAAACCCGAACCAACAACAGCCAAATAATCAACACCACCAGAAGCCGAAAGATCGTAAGTCCTGTAATTGTAATAAACAGTATCAACACTCGCCGAAGACAAAACAACAACAAAAGAAGCCAAAACCTCACCCGTATTACCCTCATCAACAACAACATCAACAACACTGATAACAGGAAGACTATCGTCATTGACAATAGTACCCAAACCGATACTATCCCCCAAAATACCACCATTCAAAACCGAAATGCCAACGCCAAAAACCTCCGATAACTCACGAACATCATCTCCCACAACACCTACATGAACATAAGAAACACTATCGCCAGACGAAAAATCCAAACGACCACCAACAGACACATAATCTAAATCCGAAACAGAAGCACTACTATCAAAACTACTGTAAGAAACACCAAGCCCAAAAGAACTAACATGACTCAATGAAACAGGAAAAGAAATAGAAAAAATACCACCATCACCCTCTAAAACAGATACATCACCAATACTAACAACAGGCAAACCATCATTATCTTCAATACGACCTACAGCAGCATCACGAAGAAAAATAGCCCCCTCCAAATCACTCAAAACAAAACCAAAATCCTCAAACAACTCATAAATACCATCATCAAACGTCTCTACGCGAACAGTATCCCGAACAACACCCGGAACAAACTCAAAAATACCACCAACACCACCAACATCAGAACCCAACAACGCAGAACCACCGACAACAGAATACCTAAAACGAACCGTATCAACACTAAACGACGACAACGAAACAACAAAACCAATACTGTCCCCCTCAACCCCAAAACCATCCTCTACCCGCAAACCAATACCGCCAGCCAAATCATCGTTGTTGATAACCCCAACAGCACCCGAACCCAAGCCAAAAGTATCCGCACCAACAACACCCGACAACGACAAACCAAAACGCTCGACATTCTCAACGTCCAAATCACCATAAACAACAACAGCAACAACACCAGACAAAGCACCCGGCAAAATAAAAGCCGAACCAACAACAGCCAAATAATCAACACCACCAGAAGCCGAAAGATCGTAAGTCCTGTAATTGTAATAAACAGTATCAACACTCGCCGAAGACAAAACAACAACAAAAGAAGCCAAAACCTCACCCGTATTCCCCTCATCAACAACAACATCAACAACACTGATAACAGGAAGACTATCGTCATTGACAATAGTACCCAAACCAATACTATCGCCCAAAACACCGCCATTCAAAACCGAAATGCCAACGCCAAAAACCTCCGATAACTCACGAACATCATCTCCCACAACACCTACATGAACATAAGAAACACTATCGCCAGACGAAAAATCCAAACGACCACCAACAGACACATAATCTAAATCCGAAACAGAAGCACTACTATCAAAACTACTGTAAGAAACACCAAGCCCAAAAGAACTAACATGACTCAATGAAACAGGAAAAGAAATAGAAAAAATACCACCATCACCCTCTAAAACAGATACATCACCAATACTAACAACAGGCAAATTATCATTATCTTCAATACGACCTACAGCAGCATCACGAAGAAAAATAGCCCCCTCCAAATCACTCAAAACAAAACCAAAATCCTCAAACAACTCGTAAATAGAATCCTCAAACGTCTCTACGCGAACAGTATCCCGAACAACACCCGGAACAAACTCAAAAATACCACCAACACCACCAACATCAGAACCCAATAAGGCAGAACCACCGACAACAGAATACCTAAAACGAACCGTATCAACACTAAATGACGACAACGAAACAACAAAACCAATACTGTCCCCCTCAACCCCAAAACCATCCTCTACCCGCAAACCAATACCGCCAGCCAAATCATCATTGTTGATAACCCCAACAGCACCCGAACCCAAGCCAAAAGTATCCGCACCAACAACACCCGACAACGACAAACCAAAACGCTCGACATTCTCAACAGCCAAATCCCCATAAACAACAACATCAACAACACCAGACAAAAAACCCGGCAAAATAAAACCCGAACCAACAACAGCCAAATAATCAACACCACCAGAAGCCGAAAGATCGTAAGTCCTGTAATTGTAATAAACAGTATCAACACTCGCCGAAGACAAAACAACAACAAAAGAAGCCAAAACCTCACCCGTATTCCCCTCATCAACAACAACATCAACAACACTGATAACAGGAAGACTATCGTCATTGACAATAGTACCCAAACCGATACTATCGCCCAAAACACCACCATTCAAAACCGAAATACCAACGCCAAAAACCTCCGATAACTCACGAACATCATCTCCCACAACACCTACATGAACATAAGAAACACTATCGCCAGACGAAAAATCCAAACGACCACCAACAGACACATAATCTAAATCCGAAACAGAAGCACTACTATCAAAACTACTGTAGGAAACACCAAGCCCAAAAGAACTAACATGACTCAACGAAACAGGAAAAGAAATAGAAAAAATACCACCATCCCCCTCTAAAACAGATACATCACCAATACTAACAACAGGCAAACCATCATTATCTTCAATACGACCTACAGCAGCATCACGAAGAAAAATAGCCCCCTCCAAATCACTCAAAACAAAACCAAAATCCTCAAACAACTCATAAATACCATCATCAAACGTCTCTACGCGAACAGTATCCCGAACAACACCCGGAACAAACTCAAAAATACCACCAACACCACCAACATCAGAACCCAACAACGCAGAACCACCCACAACAGAATACCTAAAACGAACCGTATCAACACTAAATGACGACAACGAAACAACAAAACCAATACTATCCCCCTCAACCCCAAAACCATCCTCTACCCGCAAACCAATACCGCCAGCCAAATCATCGTTGTTGATAACCCCAACAGCACCCGAACCCAAGCCAACAGTATCCGCACCGACAACACCCGACAACGACAAACCAAAACGCTCGACATTCTCAACGTCCAAATCCCCATAAACAACAACATCAACAACACCAGACAAAGCACCCGGCAAAATAAAAGCCGAACCAACAACAGCCAAATAATCAACACCACCAGAAGCCGAAAGATCGTAAGTCCTGTAATTGTAATAAACAGTATCAACACTCGCCGAAGACAAAACAACAACAAAAGAAGCCAAAACCTCACCCGTATTCCCCTCATCAACAACAACATCAACAACACTGATAACAGGAAGACTATCGTCATTGACAATAGTACCCAAACCGATACTATCGCCCAAAACACCGCCATTCAAAACCGAAATGCCAACGCCAAAAACCTCCGATAACTCACGAACATCATCTCCCACAACACCTACATGAACATAAGAAACACTATCGCCAGACGAAAAATCCAAACGACCACCAACAGACACATAATCTAAATCCGAAACAGAAGCACTACTATCAAAACTACTGTAAGAAACACCAAGCCCAAAAGAACTAACATGACTCAATGAAACAGGAAAAGAAATAGAAAAAATACCACCATCACCCTCTAAAACAGATACATCACCAATACTAACAACAGGCAAACCATCATTATCTTCAATACGACCTACAGCACCATCACGAAGAAAAATAGCCCCCTCCAAATCACTCAAAACAAAACCAAAATCCTCAAACAACTCGTAAATAGAATCCTCAAACGTCTCTACGCGAACAGTATCCCGAACAACACCCGGAACAAACTCAAAAATACCACCAACACCACCAACATCAGAACCCAACAACGCAGAACCACCCACAACAGAATACCTAAAACGAACCGTATCAACACTAAACGACGACAACGAAACAACAAAACCAATACTGTCCCCCTCAACCCCAAAACCATCCTCTACCCGCAAACCAATACCGCCAGCCAAATCATCATTGTTGATAACCCCAACAGCACCCGAACCCAAGCCAACAGTATCCGCACCGACAACACCCGACAACGATAAACCAAAACGCTCGACATTCTCAACGTCCAAATCACCATAAACAACAACATCAACAACACCAGACAAAGCACCCGGCAAAATAAAACCCGAACCAACAACAGCCAAATAATCAACACCACCAGAAGCCGAAAGATCATAAGTCCTGTAATTGTAATAAACAGTATCAACACTCGCCGAAGACAAAACAACAACAAAAGAAGCCAAAACCTCACCCGTATTCCCCTCATCAACAACAACATCAACAACACTGATAACAGGAAGACTATCGTCATTGACAATAGTACCCAAACCAATACTATCGCCCAAAATACCACCATTCAAAACCGAAATGCCAACGCCAAAAACCTCCGATAACTCACGAACATCATCTCCCACAACACCTACATGAACATAAGAAACACTATCGCCAGACGAAAAATCCAAACGACCACCAACAGACACATAATCTAAATCCGAAACAGAAGCACTACTATCAAAACTACTGTAAGAAACACCAACGCCAAAAGAACTAACATGACTCAATGAAACAGGAAAAGAAATAGAAAAAATACCACCATCACCCTCTAAAACAGATACATCACCAATACTAACAACAGGCAAACCATCATTATCTTCAATACGACCTACAGCAGCATCACGAAGAAAAATAGCCCCCTCCAAATCACTCAAAACAAAACCAAAATCCTCAAACAACTCGTAAATAGAATCCTCAAACGTCTCTACGCGAACAGTATCCCGAACAACACCCGGAACAAACTCAAAAATACCACCAACACCACCAACATCAGAACCCAACAACGCAGAACCACCGACAACAGAATACCTAAAACGAACCGTATCAACACTAAACGACGACAACGAAACAACAAAACCAATACTATCCCCCTCAACCCCAAAACCATCCTCTACCCGCAAACCAATACCGCCAGCCAAATCATCATTGTTGATAATACCAACAGCACCCGAACCCAAGCCAACAGTATCCGCACCAACAACACCCGACAACGATAAACCAAAACGCTCGACATTCTCAACAGCCAAATCCCCATAAACAACAACATCAACAACACCAGACAAAAAACCCGGCAAAATAAAACCCGAACCAACAACAGCCAAATAATCAACACCACCAGAAGCCGAAAGATCGTAAGTCCTGTAATTGTAATAAACAGTATCAACACTCGCCGAAGACAAAACAACAACAAAAGAAGCCAAAACCTCACCCGTATTCCCCTCATCAACAACAACATCAACAACACTGATAACAGGAAGACTATCGTCATTGACAATAGTACCCAAACCAATACTATCGCCCAAAATACCGCCATTCAAAACCGAAATGCCAACGCCAAAAACCTCCGATAACTCACGAACATCATCTCCCACAACACCTACATGAACATAAGAAACACTATCGCCAGACGAAAAATCCAAACGACCACCAACAGACACATAATCTAAATCCGAAACAGAAGCACTACTATCAAAACTACTGTAGGAAACACCAAGCCCAAAAGAACTAACATGACTCAATGAAACAGGAAAAGAAATAGAAAAAATACCACCATCACCCTCTAAAACAGATACATCACCAATACTAACAACAGGCAAACCATCATTATCTTCAATACGACCTACAGCACCATCACGAAGAAAAATAGCCCCCTCCAAATCACTCAAAACAAAACCAAAATCCTCAAACAACTCGTAAATAGAATCCTCAAACGTCTCTACGCGAACAGTATCCCGAACAACACCCGGAACAAACTCAAAAACACCACCAACACCACCAACATCAGAACCCAATAAGGCAGAACCACCGACAACAGAATACCTAAAACGAACCGTATCAACACTAAATGACGACAACGAAACAACAAAACCAATACTGTCCCCCTCAACCCCAAAACCATCCTCTACCCGCAAACCAATACCGCCAGCCAAATCATCATTGTTGATAACCCCAACAGCACCCGAACCCAAGCCAACAGTATCCGCACCAACAACACCCGACAACGATAAACCAAAACGCTCGACATTCTCAACAGCCAAATCCCCATAAACAACAACATCAACAACACCAGACAAAAAACCCGGCAAAATAAAAGCCGAACCAACAACAGCCAAATAATCAACACCACCAGAAGCCGAAAGATCGTAAGTCCTGTAATTGTAATAAACAGTATCAACACTCGCCGAAGACAAAACAACAACAAAAGAAGCCAAAACCTCACCCGTATTCCCCTCATCAACAACAACATCAACAACACTGATAACAGGAAGACTATCGTCATTGACAATAGTACCCAAACCAATACTATCGCCCAAAACACCGCCATTCAAAACCGAAATACCAACGCCAAAAACCTCCGATAACTCACGAACATCATCTCCCACAACACCTACTTGAACATAAGAAACACTATCGCCAGACGAAAAATCCAAACGACCACCAACAGACACATAATCTAAATCCGAAACAGAAGCACTACTATCAAAACTACTGTAAGAAACACCAAGCCCAAAAGAACTAACATGACTCAATGAAACAGGAAAAGAAATAGAAAAAATACCACCATCACCCTCTAAAACAGATACATCACCAATACTAACAACAGGCAAACCATCATTATCTTCAATACGACCTACAGCACCATCACGAAGAAAAATAGCCCCCTCCAAATCACTCAAAACAAAACCAAAATCCTCAAACAACTCGTAAATAGAATCCTCAAACGTCTCTACGCGAACAGTATCCCGAACAACACCCGGAACAAACTCAAAAACACCACCAACACCACCAACATCAGAACCCAACAACGCAGAACCACCGACAACAGAATACCTAAAACGAACCGTATCAACACTAAATGACGACAACGAAACAACAAAACCAATACTGTCCCCCTCAACCCCAAAACCATCCTCTACCCGCAAACCGATATCATTTATATCATCATTATCAACAATCGTTAAGACACTTAAACTGTCTATAATAGGTCCAAGACAAGCAGAAAAAATGGAGATACTATCTACGATAAACTTTACATATTCGGTGTTTTCTCGATCATTATCGCCTAAAACTATAATACTAATATTTGTTGAATACTCGCCAGGTAAAAAAACTACACTATCACTAAGTATTTCTTGGTAGTCTATGTTTGCAAGTCCTAAAGAATCTTCTAAATGGTAATAAACACTCAAAGTATCTTCACTCGAACTCACTAAATTCAGCTCTATAGTGCCAAAAACAGGACTATCGCCTTCTATAACCACACCATCTTTTACAGTCAATACAATTTGGTTAGGAGAATTTTCATACCAATGAATCTCCCCGCTAGCTGATGAACCAGCCTCGCCTCCTATAACATCTTGATCATTATCGCCATCTATATCTGCTGTTGTAAAGAAGGGAAAATTATCATTCCCAGGAATAATTTCATTGACATCAAAAATGTTAAAAGTACCTGCGTTATTTTTATACCAAGCAGTCGAAATATTGCGCCTGCTAATAATGAGATCATCTAAATTATCGCCATCTAAGTCGGCAAGATGAATATCCGAAACGAGAATACTAGAACTTTCTAACGGTAGTAAAGTTAACCTACTAAAAGAAAACCCATTAAAGTTATTTGTATAGTAAGTCACTCCAGAAAAACCACTGTTAGTAAGAACTATAGTCATAATATCATTATCCCCATCCCCATCTACATCATTCAACAATATATCATAAAAAAACTCACTATCTCCACTATCTATTATTCTTACTGGGTCAAAAGTCCCCCCCCCCTTATTTTTATACCAAAGTAAACTTTTATCAGCTGAATCACTAAAGATAATATCTTGATTGCCATCAGAATTAATATCTCCAATGACAACATTAAATATAGTTCGCATAGTAGCATCAACCAAGTTTTGTGTAAAACTTCCCAAACCATTATTTTTATACCAATACACAGAACCACTAGAAGAACTTCCTAATACCATATCTATATGTCCATCTCCATCAATATCTCCTAAAGATATATCATTTAAGTCCGAACCAGAAATAATTAGAGAATCAACAGTTGTTCCAAACGAACCACCCATATTTTTATACCATATAATATCGGTGTTGTCATGGTTAACTATGACATCATCTAAACCATCATTATCTATATCTGCAATGGATATAGCTTTGGGACTTGGACTATTTGTTACAGGAATAGGAGAAGAAAAAGTGCCTTGATTATTAGGATACCAAAGTACTCTTGAAGCATCAGAATATGCAATAATAACATCATTTGTTTGAGTGGTGCCGAGATTGCCTATCGCCACATCCGTAGCATCTGTAGGAAGAGTAGAAATATTCCCTATATCACAAAAATCACTATCAAAAATATCTAAAGGTTCCTCATTATCTTCAATAATTCCTATAACAGTTGCATCTCTTGTTACTGCATTTTGAATATTCGATAACCTTACAGTAAAACTCCTTTCCCCGTCAAGATCACCATTATCTAAAGTAGGAATAGTTATAGAAAAATCTATAGAACCTGCCACAATAGTAACCGTTCCATTAAACTGACTTGCCAAATCCTCCCCTATTACAGCAGTACCACTTTCTACAATATAATCAAAAGAAACATCAAAAATACTTGTATCCGAAAGACTACCTCTAAAAACAATATCATTACCCTCTATAGCTGAACTTACCGTTTCTGTGACAATTTCTATTTGTCTATAAGCATCATCGTCTATAATTGTTAGCGTATCAATATTACCGGCAACTCTCGAAATTAATCCGTTACCATACACAGCACTATCAATAACTACACGAAATCTTTCATTAACTTCAACTTCCAAATCTCCTAAAATATCTACGAGTATATTTCCCGAAATATCTCCAGAAGAAATCGTAAACGTATTATTTATCGATCTAAAATCTATATCGTTTGTAGCGGAAAGAGATTCAAAGTGATAAAAAAAAGTAAAATCTTCTGGATAAGGACGTCCTGATGGAAATTCAACAGAAATAGTTACCTCGGTAGTTCCATAATTAGTTTCAAGCGTTGCTGGTATTGGGTCAAAAGCAACAGCTATAGTGTGAATATTCTGATACCAACGAAGCTCATCATCAAGTATAGACGTTGTCACAATATCATTATATCCGTCCCCGTCCAAATCAGTGGCATAAACAGATCTAGCTCCATCACCTGCGGTAGATATCACCGGCTCAGTAGTAAAAACCCCAGAACCATCATTAGAATACCAACGAAGCTCATCATCAGCAAAGGATACTGCCACAATATCATTATCTCCGTCCCCATCCAAATCAACAGCATAAACAGCATTAAGTCCATCACCTGCGGTAGATATCACCGGCTCAGTAGTAAAAACACCAAAACCATCATTAGAATACCAACGAAGCTCATTACTAATTGCAGACCCTGCCACAATATCATTATCTCCATCCCCATCCAAATCAGCAGCATAAACAGCATTAAGGTTATCACCTGCGGTAGATATCACCGGCTCAGTAGTAAAAACACCAGAACCATTATTAGAATACCAACGAAGCTCCTCATCATTTATAGACCCTGCCACAATATCGTTATCTCCATCCCTATCCAAATCAGCAGCATAAACAGATATAAGTCCATCACCTTCGGTAGATATCACCGGCTCAGTAGTAAAAGTACCAGAACCATTATTAGAATACCAACGAAGCTCATCATCAAATATAGACCCTGCCACAATATCATTATCCCCATCCCCATCAAAATCAGCAACATAAACAGATCTAAGTCCATCACCTGCGGTAGATATCACCGGCTCAGTAGTAAAAGTACCAAGACCGTTATTAGAATACCAACGAAGCTCATCATCATTTATAGACCCTGCCACAATATCATTATCCCCATCCCCATCCAAATCAGCAGCATAAACAGATGAAACTCCATCACCTGCGGTAGATATCACCGGCTCAGTAGTAAAAACACCAAAACCATCATTAGAATACCAACGAAGCTCATTATCAAGATTAGACCCTGCCACAATATCGTTATCCCCATCCCCATCCAAATCAGCAGCATAAACAGATATAGCTTGATTAGTTGCGGTAGATATAATACCTCTATCTATAAACTGCCCGTAGGTCGTAAATACAAAAGCGTACAAAAAAAAACCTATAAAAAATCTAATGTTTTTGTTCATATAAAAAAAATTAAAACGGTCTTGAACGATTTAAATCTATATTCCCTAGCTCTATCAGTCCTATACAATATCAATTATTTTCTTAGTATAACTTGGTTCTGTGTAATTATTTTTTATTTAAAAATATAAATTGCTGAAAATCAAAAATTTAAATTTTAATACAATTTAGAATTTACTTTTTTTATGAAAGAAGTGAAACATTACCCAAAAAACTACGTACCGTTTTATCTTAATCTAATATCCAATCAAAAACCAAGCCATAAATAGCTATGGTAATAAGAGTTTATAGCTATCACTAAAAATAGCACTGCTACAGTTATTTGATAACCTTAATATCACATCCTAAAACTTCGTTATTGATTTCTAAACTGTGTCTGGGTTCACCCGTTTTTATCGTTATAGAGTGGGCTTGTATTTCTACAGCTATGTAAGTATTAAAATATTCTATAACTTTTTGGAGTTTAGGGGAAGGACTGTATAAATTCAAATAAATTTGATTTTCAACTTTTAATCCTATTGTTTTTCGTAAGTTTTGTACTCTGTTGACCAACTCTCTAGCTAAACCTTCTAATTCTAATTCCTCTGTTATGGTAACATCCAAAGCTACTGTTAAGCCCATTTCTTGTCCTACAAGCCAACCTTCTATATCCACAGAATCAATTTGAACTTCTTCGAGAGTTAAGGTAATTTTTTCTTCGTTTAGTTGAAGATTTAAAAATTTATTTTGCTCAAAATGAGTAATATCTTTGGCACTAAAATTGTTGAGAAGTTTGGCAATGGTTTTAATTTGTTTCCCATATTTTTTACCTATCATCTTATAATTGGGTTTCACTTTTTTTGTCAAAAAATAGTGATCTTCTTTGGAATCAATATATTCTATTGTCTTAATGTTAATTTCTTGACAAATAATGGTTTTTATTAATTCCACATCGGATTTTCTAACCTCATGATCGGTCAAAACAATAATTTTTTGAAGTGGTTGGCGAACCTTAATTTTGTATTTTTTTCTAAGTCCATGAACGAGAGAACATATTCTTTGAGCCAATAGCATTTGTTTATCTAAGTCTTTATCAATCAAATTAGCCTCAATTTTTGGAAAATCTGAAAGATGTACAGATTCTTTATTTTGGTTAAGATTTTGAAAAAGATAATCGGCATAAAAAGGTGCCACAGGACTCATAAGTTGAGTAATGTAGCGTAAACAAAGATGTAAAATCTGATATGCAGCTATTTTATCCTCATCTATATTTTTACGCCAAAAGCGTTTCCGATTCAAACGAATATACCAATTACTAAAATCATGAACGGTAAAATGTTGAATAGCCCGAGAAGCTGTTGTAGGTTCATAATTATCAAATGCCTTAGATACCTTTTGAACAAGTAAATAAAGTTTTGAAATTATCCATCTATCAAGAAGTTGGTATTTTTCCAAACTAACTTGAGGCAAGTTAGATGAAAAATTGTCCAAATTTGCATACAGAGCAAAAAAATTATAGACGTTAAACAGAGTATCAAAAAACTTACGCTTTACTTCTAATAAACCCGAAGTATCAAATTTTAAATTATCCCAAGGTGGCGCATTATTGATCATATACCAACGGGTTACATCGGCTCCATAATTATCCAGTATTTCATTGGGACGAACCACATTACCTATACTTTTTGACATTTTATTTCCGGATTTATCCAGTACCAAGCCCGTAGAAATAACATTTTTGAAAGCTATTTTATCTTTAAGCATAACAGCAAGGGCATGTAAGGTAAAAAACCAACCCCTTGTCTGATCTATACCTTCGGAAATATAATCCGCAGGAAAATGTTTTTCAAATTTATCTCCATTTTCAAAAGGATAATGCCACTGAGCATAAGGCATTGCTCCACTGTCAAACCAAACATCAACAATATCGGTTTCCCTGTACATCTCCTCTCCTGTATCACTCACCAAAATACACGTGTCAATGTAAGGACGATGTAAATCTATATCATCATTAAGTTTTCCATTTGTGGTAACTTTGGAATCCGCTGGCATCATGCCATTTTCAACCGCCTTTTCAACTTCTTGTTTTAATTCTTCTAAGGAGCCGATACACTTTTCCTGCTTTCCATCTTTAGTTCGCCAAACAGGTAGAGGTGTTCCCCAAAATCGACTTCTCGATAAATTCCAATCTACCAAATTTTTTAACCAATTTCCAAAACGGCCAGTTCCCGTACTTTCTGGCTTCCAATTGATGGTCTCGTTCAATTCCACCATGCGTTCTTTTAAATCGGTTGTTTTAATAAACCAACTATCTAAAGGATAGTACAAAATAGGTTTGTGGGTACGCCAGCAATGGGGATAATTATGCTCATACTTTTCTACTTTGAACGCCTTATTTTCCTTTTTCAGCTTAATAGCTATCAATACATCTGTAGGCAAATAATCTTTTTGATTTCTTTTTTCTTCACTCTCATAATCAGGTTTTAAGTAGTAACCTGCAAAATCACTTACTTCTTTCACAAAACGCCCTTTCTTATCTACAAGTGGATAGGTATTCCCTTCTTTATCTTGTCCTAAAATTGATGAAATTCCATTTGCCTGACAAGCCCTAAAATCATCTACCCCAAAAACAGAAGCCGTATGTACAATACCTGTTCCATCTTCTGTTGTTACAAAATCAGCTGGGATAACTACAAAAGCCCTTCCTTTTGGTTGTACATAAGGCATAAGCTGTTCATAAGCAACATCGATGAGCTGTTGTCCTTTAAAAGGCTCTCCTAAACAGTACGGAATATGTTTATCGCCCGGTTGATAACCATTTAGATTTAGTTTTTCGCTGTCAGAAGAAAAATGTTTAGGTACAAGATCTTTGGCTAAAACTACTGTGATTGGTTTATATGTATAAGGATTATAGGTCTTTACTGGAACGTAATCAATATGTTTACCAACTGCCAAAGCACAATTAGAAGGTAAAGTCCAAGGCGTTGTCGTCCAAGCTAAAATATAAACGGATTCAGAGTCTTTTTTTGGAGAAGAAAATAAAAATTCTGAATCTAAATTTTTAACCACTTTAAATTGAGCTGTTACTGCTGTATCTTTGACCATTTTATAACAACCCGGTATGTTAAGCTCATGAGAACTTAGACCCGTACCTGCAGCAGGCGAATAAGGCTGAACAGTATAGCCTTTATACATTAAGTCTTTATTATAGAGTTCCTTCAGAATTGCCCATACCGATTCTATGTAGTTGGTTTCAAAAGTGATGTAAGGTTTTTCTAAATCAACCCAATAGCCTATGCGTTTGGTCAAATCGTCCCATTCATTTTTATATTTCATCACTGTTTCCTTACATTTTTGATTGTAAGCTTCGACAGAAATCGTTTTTCCAATGTCTTCTTTGGTGATATTAAGTTCTTTTTCGACCTGCAATTCGACAGGCAGACCATGCGTATCCCAGCCACCTTTTCTATCTACCCAAAAACCTTGTAGGGTTTTATAGCGGCAAAAAATATCTTTCACCGTCCTTGCCATGACATGATGAATACCGGGCGTGCCATTTGCCGAAGGCGGTCCTTCATAAAACGTAAATGGGCTTCCTTCTTTTCGGTTCTCCATTGAGGCTTTAAAAACCTTCTCCTTTTCCCAAAAAGTCAATATTTCTTTTTCTATAGAAACTAAATCTAAAGTCTTAGCAGTCTTGTAAGTCATTTGTTTGAGGTGAAAAAATTGTTATGTTGAATATCTTTTCGACAAATTAATTGATTCCTTTTCTAAAATTGGTTATGGTAATGCTATTTTATTTATTCCATTCTATATGCCCATTAATTTTATTTTTTTCAAAAACTTCCAAAATTTGAGAACAAAAATTTACAGTGTCTTTATCATTTATAGCCTTTGCAGCTTCATATAAACGAATAAACATTTTTTTGCCTGTTTCTGTCTGTTTATAATTTTTCTTCATAAAATTGTGCATCGCACATAAAACCTGTCCATTTTCCAAGGTCGCCGCACCACCTAAATCTTTAGGTTTGATATGATCTACATGAAGTTCTACTCCATCTTTCCTACCTTTACCGCAGATAACACATTTATAATCATCTCGTTTTAAAATTCTACTTTTTTGACTTTCTGCAAAGTCTGCCAATTCTTTATTTTGAATATGATCAGGCTCATAGCGGTAAATACCTTTCCCTTTCTTGATCAAAAACCCTTTTTGAGCTAAAGAACGAATACCTCTATCCGGGTCTCGAAATACTATCTTAGTTTTTTGTTTCCATTTTTTGGTAGCCCAATCTACGATTTCAGGATGAGAAATATCTCTATTTGGATTTTTTATAAAATATTCTTTTAATAAATCAAGCTGGGATATTTTTTTAGCCATTCATTAAAAAATTAAAGCATCAGTTTCTTTTAAAATTCTATTTTTTGCCAATTTACAATAGTCCATATCTAATTCAATACCAGCACTTTTTCTATTTAAATTTTCAGCAACTATTAGAGTTGTTCCACTGCCAGCAAAAGGATCTAAAATAAGATCTTGTTGGTAACTAAACAACTTTATGCAACGGTAGGGCAAAGCCTTTGGAAAGGGGGCCGGGTGTCCAATTCTTTTTTTGCTTTCTCCATTAAAAACCCAAATACCTTTTGTCCAATCCTTAAATTCTTCACCTGTTATATCACTAATCTTTGAACCATTTATTTTTTTCCATTCATCTTTATAAAAAATGACAATAAGTTCGACCGGAGCAATGACTACCGGAGCCGATGCAGACTTCCAAGATCCCCAGGCTGTCCTGCGCGAAATATTACCTTCATTCCAAACAATTGTTGTCTTATATTTCCAACCAACTTTTTGAGCGATTTTAGTCAAGTCAGCCCCAACTGGCTTGGGACCACCTTTATTGCTATCAAGAGGAATATTCAAACAAAAACGAGCCTGCGTTTTACTCCAATTATAACAATTACGCATCCATTGTTCTGAAAATTCAAGGTAATTTTTATAATTAAGCCCATCGTCATTAGAGTTATAATCTATACCAAGATTATAAGGCGGCGAAGTCATAATAACATCAACAAAAGGTATTTTAAATAAATCACTTTCAAGACTATTCGCGTGGAAAAGAGTCACGTCTCTATGGGTAAAATAAGACTTGGAATTACTTTTAAGTATATCCTTATTTTCTTTATTCGTTGTAATCATTAAACTTATAGCTAGTGTCAGGCGCTTTTAAATAAAATATTTAGCCAATATCATTATGAATCACAAACTATAATTATAATAATGCTATTTTTATCATAGAGTTAATCATTTTAAGACCAATAAATTATAACCTTAAAAAATTCTTTTTTCAAATAACATGACCATAAATGTTAAAACTTCAAAAATACAAAAAAATAACCTTTTCTTTATTCCAAAAAGTTAACATTTCTTTTTCTATAGAAACTAAATCTAAGATCTTAGAAGTCTTGTAGGTCATTTGTTTGAGGTGAAAAATTGTTACGTTGAATTTAATTTAGTACATCTTTGGCGGGAATACCTTTTAACTTACCTGCTCTTATTTGGTTGATTTCCCTAACCCCTTGCTTAATATCCTCTATAATTTCACTTTTTTTGGTCAAAGGCTCTACTTTTACAAACCCAAAATTTTTAAGCAATTCCATAAAAAACGAAGCCTTGTCGTCCTTGATATCTAATAATATTTTCATAGCTACAGTACTTTGGTGAATTTTTATAACAAATTGAAAATCAATATCTAAAACCCGTTAAGTTTTTAAAAACCTCACGTGTGGGCTGTTTAATCTATTGCTTTTTTCGCAATTTTTTATGTCCCCCCCTTTTTTAAAATGGTCTGCTTTTATCAAAAAAGTCAGCCCTTGTGCCTCGATTTTATAATTTCTTGAACTCGCTTTTCAGAAATATTTAAGGCTTTAGCAATGATAGGAGGTGAAATATTTTCCTTATAGAATCCGAGCACTGATTCTGTTTTGCCTTTTTCTATTCCTTTTTCGAAACTTTCTTTCTTATCTATTTCGATTTTTTGTCTTTTCAATTCTGATTCTTTAGCCTTAAAACGCTCTTCTCCTGTAATCATATCAACATCAGCTAATTGGGCAGCACGAGCTATGCCTCGATGTTTTAAATCTATACTCGGATTTTCCCGATTAGCTATGGATTCAGAAATAAAATGTAACCATTTATGGATCAACTTAGGCGTGTGCTTGCTCAAATAATTCGGATTTAAAATCATCATTTTATGAGAATAAAACTCATAAGGCTTACTATTCCTATCCACAGGATTCTGGTCATTGATTAAAATATCACGTCTAATTTTTTGATTGTACTTGTCTTTTAAAACAGAATTCCCTGTGATAATAACAATCAAATAGACCGATTTGGCGAATTCATAATCCCGACTATTACGCTGCAAATCCACTAAATTACTCATAAAGTAATGTAAAAAACGGGCATGATTATACGCATAATCAATTTTTTGAATCTCCACGACAGTACGGTTCGTTTTGTCTTCAGCAAACAAATCCATTTTAAACTGAATGTTCGATGCTTCTGGCAAAACTTTCTCCGTTTCTACCTTAGAAATATCAAGATCAATATTTAAAATATCTTTGGTGAAGGCTTTAAAAACATCAACATCGGTAAATACTTTTTTAAAATAAACTTCATTACTCAGGTCGGCAAGCATAAGATATAGGAGGTTAGGTTAAAAAAAAATCACAAACTATCTAAATTTTAAAACTGTATACTAACAATTTTTGTAAAAAGCGCCTAAAAAAATCGTATCTTTTAACTTACCTGCTCTTATTTGGTTGATTTCCCTGACCCCTTGCTTAATATCCTCTATAATTTCTTTCTTTTCTGTCAAAGGCTCCGCCTTTACAAACTCAAAGTTTTTGAGCAATTCCATAAAAAACGAAGCCTTGTCGTCCTTGATATCTAATAATATTTTCATAGCTACAGTACTTTGGTGAATTTTTATAACAAATTGAAAATCAATATCTAAAACCTGTGAGGTTTTTAAAAACCTCACGGGTTTATTCATCCAATTTCTATCTGTTCGCGAATAACTTTCTTTCCTTTGTTTTCAATCTCTATATTTTTACGATTAGAGTCCAACAACAAATTTAAGGCATCCAGCAAATTAATTTTTAATTCAGCAATAGTTTTTCCTTGCGATAGAACTTCGGGTAGTTCTTCTAATTGCCCTACAAACCAACCGTCATTTGATTTTTCTATACGTGCTGTTAATTTCATATTTTAAAATATTTTTGTAAGTACATCTTCCCTTGATTGATTTAATTCCGAATATGCTTTTTTGATAGCTTTTTGGGACTTATTTATTTGTCCAATATATAAGTCAGCCATTTCTTTTTGTTCCTTTTCATCCAACTTAACATAGCTTTATTTCTTCGTTAAAAACTTCTCCATTACCTTTTTTTGACGTTTGATAAATAGTGTTAATTCTTTTAAAGACTTCATCAGGTGTTTCATTTGTTCCTATTTGAAAGTCATAATACTTACCATTTGGTTTAGTTTTCTCGTCTTTTAATTTACAAAATAGCAGCTTAGAAACTTCATCAAAAGCTGTTGTAGGTGCTAATTTACCGCCTTGCCAAATAGTATTGTTGCATTTTGAAAGAGTGGACATTAATTCTTGTCTCGATACACTTTTTAAATCTCTTTGTTTATCTCCTTTAATGAATTTATATTTAATTCCATATTTTATATTTTTGTCAACAGTGGACTTTAAATTTTCCATTAGTTTCGATTTTTTTTAACTGTAAAAGTTGTCGATAAAAAAATTCTAAGTACAGGACAAAAGTATTAAAAATTAGTTTATAAAATAAGAGCCAAAATGATGTAGCCTTAAGATTATTTTTTCTTTTCTTTTTACTTCAAACCATCATTTTAAGACCTTTGCACCATTAAATATATTAAAAATATGATTATCAATACTTTATAAAAAAACAGTTTTATAGAATCAACATTTTACCTTTTTCTAATTAAACATTCTTGACAAACAGAAGCTAATAAATCCCCTTTTTGAGAGAAAATAGTACCTTGAATAAGCCCTCTAGAATTTTGAAGAATTGGACTTTTTTGTTCATATAAAAACCACTGGTCATTGAATTCAAAATCTTTGTAAAACCACATAGCGTGGTCTAAAGTAGTTAGATAATATTGGTTTGGCGCATTTAAAAAAATATTCAAATGAGGTAAAAGAGTTGTTGTTACCAAATTATAATCAGAAATATAGACTAAGGCATTTTTGTGAGATAAACTATTATCTTCTAATTTACCATTAAATTTGAACCATACTTGTCGATGAGATTCAGAATTTTCTTTTTTTAAACTTAGATGTGTAACTGGACGAAATTCGGCTGGTAAATGAGTAGAAATCGTATACAAACGCGAAATCATAGGGTTTTTAGTTGCACTATTTTTGATAAAGAGCTGATAATAATCTGTTTCATTTATAAGGTTTTCGGCAGAAGGTACTTTTGGAAAATTTACCTGATGCTCAAAACTAGGTCTATTAATACTAAAAGAGGCTAATACTTTATAAATAATTTTATCATCTTGTATCGCATTTATTTCTCTGGTGCTAAAATCTTTTCCTTCTCTTAGCCTTTCCACTTTATAATAAATGGGACTGTCTATTTGTCCTTGAATCAAAAAATAAGCATGAAAAGAATTTACTTTTTTATTTGGATGTACGGTTTTTGTAGCGGCTTCTAAACTTTGAGCTAATATTTGACCTCCATAAATTCTTTGGGTTTTGATGTCGTGACTATAACCTATAAAAGTATTTTCATTTATAGTTTTTAGTTTAATTTTTTTTAAGATATGGGCTATCTCTTCCATGTTATAAGAATTAAGAAAGTTATAGTTTTGAAAACTAATGAGTTAAATTATAAAAAATATAAATTTTTGATTATTAATATGTTAAAAAAATTACTGACATTAATTATTAGTTTTTTTAAATAAGTAGAGACCCAACACATTGGGTCCCTATCTAAAACTTATAATTATGAAAACTTTAAACCTACAAGCTTATAGTTCCATAGTTTATTCTTCTTTCTTATTATCAAGAGCTAACTTTTGTTTTAATGCTTCTAAAGAAGATGAAGTATTAGAAGTAGGCCTTCCGGATATAGCTAAATTAATTTCATCATCCAGAGAAGTAGGTGAATCAACCATAGAACCGTATGATTCAGATAAGGCTTCTTGTTGGTCGACTTTTTCTCTCATGCGTTCTAACATAGATACCGTACTCGAAGAATCTATATTTGCTAGTTGTTTGTTGAGTTTTGTTGATGCTGTACTCACCTTAGAACGTGCCTTTAAAATTTTGGCTTCATTTTCCCATTTACCGATTTGACTTCTAAGTTGATTGATATTAGTTTCCATTTTTTGGACAGCAGCCTTTTGAGTATCTACTAACTTTTGATGAGTAGAAGCGTGTTCCATGGCTTGTTCTTTTCGGCTTAAGGCTTCTGTGGCTAAACTTTCTGCCTTACCTACATCAATATTACCTGTTTCTGCCTTTTTAAGCAATAAAATAGCCTTAGATTCATACTCTTGCGCTTTATTTTTACTTTCATTGTATTCACGCTGAGCCCGTATATAACCTGCTTTTACTTCTGCTAGGCTTTCTATACTTTTCGATAAATCAGTTTTTAAATTTCGAATGCCTTGTTCGGTCATCTTAATAGGGTTTTCCAATTTATCCAAAGCCGAATGTGCTTCGGCTGAACCCATGTTAAATAATCGTTTGAAAATAGACATGTTTATAATAACGTTATAAGTGAAAAAATAATGATTTTATTGATCAGGTAAAATGCTCTAATCATCAAATTAGCATTATTACATCTTAGAAAACTGAATAATGTTTTCGTAGTATTCTGATAATAATAGCGATAAAGAGTGTATAGATGCTTCTAATTCATTTAAATCTAAATTACTAAGTTGCAAAGTATCTCTGAAAAGAACTTTCTTTCCAGCTTCATCTAAAACAAAAGCCCCATGAACAATATCTCTGTTTTTTATTAGAAGCTGTTTATATATATTGATATCATCGGCAGGAATATCAAAAAGATGTTGTTCAATAATTAAGATTGGAAATTCGCAATCTATAATTAAATTATTAATGCCGTTTGGTAAATCTTGAATAATAACTAATTTTTCTTCAGCATTTTCAAGAATAATATCATAATTTAAATCGCGAAGATAGCGCTTAACTTTTTCGAAATGTTCCATAGTCTAAAACTTATACTTTTAATATTTGGATTATATATAATTTTCTAATTTATACTATTTTTTTAAAACTAAGTTTAATTTTTGTTATTTTTATTCAATTTAAAATACCATTTATCAACTTAGCATCTTGATGTCATCTGAAATCTATATTATCTAAATTATCTATTAAAATAACTTTTTGGAATGAAAATTTGTCTTTATTCATTGTATTATAGAAATAATACGACAAAATAACTTATATTACTGATTTCTTTTGATAGTATAAATTATGGGATTTAATAAGTTTTTATAATTTAAGTTATTAAGTTAAGTATATATTTAAAGTTAAAAGTATTTTCTATTTGTTAGAAATACCAAATTTAGGTAAGTAAATTTTGATTTAATTTTTTCAATTTTAAAATATATTAAATTATTATGAGTGATACGGTCAAATTAGAATATCAAGGTCAATTTCATGAATTTCCTATTGTAAAAGGTTCAGAAGGTGAGCAAGCAATAGATATAAGTCGTTTACGAGCCTCGACTGGTTTAGTAACTTTAGACATAGGTTATAAAAATACAGGTGCCACCAAAAGTGCTATTACTTTTTTGGACGGTGAAAAAGGTATTTTAAGATATCGTGGCTACCCTATTGAACAACTTTGTAAAAAAGCAACTTTTTTAGAAACATCTTATTTATTAATTTTTGGTAAATTACCTTCTAATAATGAATTAGAATCTTTGAATGCCGAACTATCTAAACATACTTTGGTTCATGAAGACATGCGCAAAGTATTTAATGGTTTTCCGGCAACAGCGCATCCTGTTGGTATACTTTCATCTTTAGTTTGTCTATTAACGGCTTTTTATCCAGAGTCTTTAGATCCAGAACGTTCATCCGAAATGATTAAACTTACTATTATTCGTTTATTAGCTAAATTACCAACTATAGCTACTTGGGCCTATCGAAATAGTATTGGACATCCTGTTAATTATCCAGATAATAAATTGGATTATTGTGGAAATTTCTTAAAAATGATGTTTGCTTACCCAACTGAAAACTACGAAGTAAACCCTGTAGTCTCTAAAGCTTTAGACCAACTTTTAATTCTTCATGCCGATCATGAACAAAACTGTTCTACTTCTACAGTGCGTTTGGTCGGTTCTTCTTATGCAAGCTTATATGCTGCTATCGCTGCGGGTATTAATGCTTTATGGGGAAGTAGACATGGTGGTGCTAACCAAGCTGTTATAGAAATGTTAGATGAAATTTTAGCCAATGGAGGAGACGTTAAAAAATATGTTGCAAAGGCTAAAGATAAAAAGGATACTTTTCGTTTAATGGGCTTTGGACATCGAGTATATAAAAACTTTGATCCACGGGCTAAGATTATTAAAAAATCCTGTGATGATGTACTTAAAACGCTTGGCATTAACGACCCTACTCTTGAAATAGCTAAAGAACTTGAACAAGTCGCTTTAAACGATGATTATTTTAAACAACGTAAACTTTACCCTAATGTAGATTTTTATTCAGGTATTATATACAAAGCTATAGGCATTCCTTCAAATATGTTCACCGTGATGTTTGCTCTGGGACGTTTGCCAGGTTGGATAGCACAATGGTATGAAATGAGACAAGAAGACCAACCTATCGGAAGACCCAGACAAATTTATACAGGTGCTACTAAACGTAACTATTTCTAACTATATTATTTAAAGCTTTAAAATACAAAAAAGGATACAGCAATGCTATTTTATCTCAAAAACAGTTATCAATTATCAATGAGTTAAACGCCTTAAAAATCCTTTTTTCAAGTGATGTTACTATACACACAATTATTTATAGTAACGCTATTATTATCTTAGAAACATTCATTTTCATTATCAATGACTATAAAAACCCTTAAAGAACCTTTTTCAAGTGATATGATTATAAATTAGGGTTAGCTAGATAATGTAAAATTATTTTATGGATACTACTACACATATGATACCCAAACATGTTGCTGTTATTATGGACGGTAATGGACGTTGGGCAAAAAAAAGAAATTTACCAAGAATATTAGGACATAAAAATGGGTTGCGAGCTGTTCGGGAAACTATAGAGGCAAGTATAGAATTAGGCATACCTTACTTAACCCTATATGCCTTATCAACTGAAAATTTGAATAGACCTCAAACAGAAGTGAAACAATTAATGAATTTACTTTCTGAATCTATTAAAAAGGAATTAAATAAATTAAATAAACAAAATATTAGGCTTCTAACTATTGGAGATATTAGTATTTTCCCAACTCCTATTCAAAAACAACTCGAAGAAGCAAAACATATAACCCAAAAAAATAGATCACTAACTTTGACATTAGCTTTAAACTATAGTGGGCATTGGGATATTTCAAGAGCTTGTGCTAAAATAGCACATGATTTTAAAAATGGAGAACTGAAAGAACAAGACTTTAACCAAAAATTAATTCAAAAATACTTGACTACTGCTTCACATCCCTCTTTAGATTTTTTAATTCGTACCGGTGGTGAATTGAGAATCAGTAATTTTTTGCTTTGGGAGGCTGCTTATACAGAATTATTTTTTACCGAACTCTTTTGGCCAGATTTTCGAAAAAAACATTTTATTGATGCTATTGAAAATTTTGAAAATAGGAATAGAAGGTTTGGAAAACTTTAATATCTATTTTTTTACAGCCTCGCTATTAAAGATAAAAAAAGAATATTTTCTTATTATCAATGACTTAGATTACCTAAAAAATTCTTTTTTCTTTTCTTATATTATATCAAAATATAGAGGTTATGAACTTATCGTATTAAAACGTATTGAAAACTATAAATTATATAAACTATTAAAAACCAACATGAATTATAAAAAAATATTGAATCAGTTTATTGACTTGACTTTTTCTAATCTTGAATTCACATTATCAGCCTTTTTCTAAAATATTTTGAACCATTAATTAAATAATACATATCGTCAATCTTATAGTTCTATAAGCATGATAGCAAACTTCTTAACAGAATTATCAAATCTTAGTTTTTCTTATCATCACATCATTTTTTTATTTTTAGGTGTTTCTATAGGATTGATTATAGGTGTTTTACCTAGTTTTGGTTCTGTTACAGGATTGACTTTTTTATTGCCTTTTCTTATCAATATAGATGAAATATCTACCTTGGCATTTATATTTGGAGTCATTATTTCTATTCCAACTTCAGATACGTTTACATCTGTTTTGACAGGTAAAGCAGGCTCTTCTTTAAGCGAAGCAACAGTCTTGGATGGTTTTCCCTTAGCTCAAAAAGGAAAAGCAAAAAATGCCTTGGCTGCTGCTTTTATAGCTTCTTTATTAGGTGGATTATTGGGGTCTTGTCTGTTAGGTATCACCTTTTTTATTATTCGTCCTATATTAAAGTTTTTAGGACCTGCCGAATTTTTCATGTTAACTTGTTTTGGCGTTATTATGGTTGGTATCCTTTCAAGTAAAAGTTTTTTTAAAGGTTTGAATGCTTGTTGTTTAGGGATTACTTTAGGCTTTATAGGCAATACACCTTATACTTATCAGTTAAGCCAAACTTTAAACACCAGTTATTTTGATAATGGATTCTCTTTAGTTATTATGGCTTTTGCCTTATTTACTTATCCCCAAATTATAAATTTATTAGAAGGAAAAAAAAGCCAAGTAAAAAGTTCTCATTTAAAAGGATCTTGGCTGAAAGGCATAAAGTCCATATTAAAACACAAAGGGCTACTTTTACGTACAGCAGGTTTTGGAGCATTATTAGGTATAATACCCGGTATAGGCAGTAATATTGACTGGGTAACTTATGGTTATACCGTTGACCAAGCCAAAAATAAAACTCAATTTGGAAAAGGAGACATAAGAGGAATTATTGCACCCGAATCTGCTAATAATGCCAAAGTAAGCACTAGTTTATTAACAACACTTTTATTGGGAATACCTAACTCAGGTGCTACAGCAATTATTTTAGCAGTTTTAATTTTTATCAATAAAGAACCGAGTATTGAACATTTATTGTATTCCAATGAAATTATATTTATTATCATTATTATTTTGATAGCTGCTAATTTTTTAGTCGTTTTTTTATGTTTTTCTTTTGCAAAACCTATTTCTTACCTCAGTATAATACCTCCAAAAATATTGGCATTAACTATGTTAATATTAATAAGTTTAATTGTTTACCAAATAAATGGCAGCAGTATAGATTTAATACTGCTGTTAATTATTGGCGAACTAGGGCGATTAGTAAAACGTTTTGGCTGGTCGAGAAATGTGATTTTAGTTGGCTTTATTTTATCTCAATCAATGGACTTTTATTTTAAAGAAGCTATAGAGGCTTATAGTTTATTGATGTTTTTCAGACCGGGTGTTTTGCTTATCATTCTAATTTTGTTATGTTCTATTTTATTCGCCCGACAAGGTGGTTTCGACGAAAGTATTAATTTATCAGGCGTTATAGTTACTAAATTAAAACACCTTTTACCCCATTTACTTTTTACTTTTTTTGTATTAATATTATTTATTTATTTTATATATGGTATTAGTCATGAAAAACTGATCATAGAAAATCTACCTTTATTAGTAGCTGAAGTCGGTTTAGTAACTACGGTTTTATTGATCCTAAGTTTAATTATTAAACGGAAAAACAATCCTGCTTTCTTTGATATTTATTTGAATGAAGAAAATTCAAATCCTAAATTTTATATCAATTTTCTTTTACCGCTTATCTTTTATACCCTTATTTTCTTTTTGGGCTTTATACCAGCGATTATTCTCTTTGGAGGAGGATTTTTAAAATTAAAAACAACTATGAGCAACTTAAATATCGTTTTATTCTTATCAAGCATGGTGCTTTTTCTAATAACTATAAACTATACTATAGGACTGGATTATTTAATCAGGATTTATTAACTGATAAAGACCTTTCCATTTACATTATCAATGACTTATGAATATAAAAATTATAAAACTATTTATTATAACTATTTGATTATCAAATAAAAAATTTATAAAATACTGAAAAAGGATCTTTTAAATATTTAAGTCATTGATAATGAGAAAATATTCGTTTAAAAATAAAGTTATAATATCTTTATTTTTTACCTCTAATTTAACCGATAAAGGCGATAAAAAGAGTATCTTTGCAAAGAAAACTTTATAAGTTTATTCTATTGAAAATTAAACAATTCACAATTATAAACCAGAGATGCAAAAGACAAATTATTCAGCTAATAATATACAGGTTTTAGAAGGCTTAGAAGCTGTGCGTAAAAGGCCAGCTATGTATATTGGCGATATTGGAACTAAAGGACTTCATCACCTGATATGGGAAGCCGTAGACAATTCTATTGATGAAGCTATGGCAGGGCATTGTAATAAAATTAATGTTTGCATTCATTCTGATAATAGTGTAGAAGTTAAAGACAATGGCAGAGGAATTCCGATAGATTTTCATGAAAAAGAACAAAAATCTGCCCTTGAGGTGGTTATGACTGTTTTGCATGCAGGTGGAAAATTTGATAAAGATACTTATAAAGTTTCAGGTGGTTTACATGGAGTTGGTATATCGTGTGTGAATGCTTTATCCAAAAAACTAATCGCTACAGTTTATAGAAATGGCAAAATCTATAAACAAGAATATGCATATGGAAAACCCTTAACTGATATTGAAACTATAGGAAATACCAATATAACAGGAACTACTATTTTTTTTAGTCCTGATGATAGTATTTTTCATGAAACTATTTACAAAAGAGATACTATTTCAAATCGCATTCAAGAATTAGCTTATTTGAACCCAGGTATTGAAATTACATTTATTGATAAACGCAGAGAAGAAAACGAAAATGAAGATTATGAAAAAGTTTTTTATTCTGAAGGAGGAATTAAAGAATTTGTTAATTATTTAAATGGTAATCGCCAAAAACTTATCAATAAACCTGTTTACATTAATAAAGAAAAAGATAATATCGTTGTTAATCTTGCACTTTTATACAATACATCTTATACCGAACATCTTTTTTCTTATGTCAATAATATCAATACTATTGAAGGCGGAACACATGTTGCAGGTTTTCGGCGCGGGCTTACCCGAACTTTAAAAAGCTATGGCGATAAATCAGGTTTTTTGACAAAAGCAAAAGTAGAAATTAAAGGTGAAGATTTTAAGGAGGGTTTAACAGCTGTTATTTCTGTAAAAGTTCAAGACCCTCTTTTTGAAGGACAAACAAAGACAAAACTTGGAAATGCTGAAGTCAGTAAAGCTGTTGATAGTTGTGTATCTGAAATGCTAACTATTTATTTAGAAGAAAATCCTCAAGAAGCTAAAATTATTATTCAAAAGTCTATTTTGACTGCCCAAGCCCGTCAAGCTGCCAAAAAAGCAAGGGAAATGGTGCAGCGAAAAAATGTTCTGAATACTACAGGCTTACCAGGAAAATTAGCAGATTGTTCTGAAAAAGATCCGCAACGTTGTGAATTATATTTGGTAGAAGGTGATTCTGCTGGTGGTTCTGCCAAGCAAGGACGAGATCGATCCTTTCAAGCTATCCTACCTCTGAGGGGTAAAATTTTAAACGTTGAGAAATCTCATGAGCATAAAATGTATGAAAATGAAGAGATTAAAAATATGATTACCGCTCTGGGTATTGTGCCTAATGAAGACGGAAAAGGATTTAATATAGATAAACTACGGTACCATAAAATCATTATCATGACAGATGCTGATATTGATGGTAGCCATATCCGCACTTTAATCTTAACATTCTTTTTTCGTTATATGACCAATATTATTTTAAATGATAATTTATATATTGCTCAACCACCGCTTTATCTTGTTAAAAAAGGCAGTCAAGAAACGTATTGTTGGTCAGAAGAAGAATTACGAAAAACAATAAATAGTTTTAATGGCGCTCATTATAATTTACAACGCTACAAAGGGCTTGGTGAAATGAATCCCGAACAGCTTTGGACAACTACTATGCAGCCCGAAACCAGAATCTTAAAAAGTGTAGCTATAGAATCTGCAATTAATGCCGATAAGTTATTTTCGATGCTTATGGGTGAGGAGGTTGAACCAAGAAGAAAATTTATTGAACAAAATGCAAAATATGCCAATGTAGATATTTAGGTAATGATAAAAGAGTCTAATTCTGAAAAATCTGATTTTTTTCTATTTGTAGATACAAACCAAACACCTGTCAGAATCGATAAATATTTGCACCTTAAACTTTCTAGTATGTCTAGAAGTTTTATCCAGAACTCTATAAATCAAGGATTTATAACTGTAAACAACAAACGTGTAAAGGCAAGTTATAAGGTTCAGGCTAAAGACAAAATTTATTTAGAAGATTACAAAGCATCTAAATCTATAGAACTTCTCCCTGAAAATATTACCTTAGATATTGTTTATGAAGATGATACTATTTTAATTATTAATAAACCTCCAAATTTAGTTGTCCATCCTGGAAATGGACATAAGAATGGAACTTTGGTCAATGGACTTGTCTATCATTACAAAGATTTACCTATGGGAAGTCAAATTGATAAACCTGGTTTAGTGCATCGTATAGACAAAGATACTTCAGGCTTGCTATTAGTAGCAAAAACACCAGAAGCTCTAAATTTTTTGAGCAAACAATTTGCTAATCATACGATTAAAAGAACTTATCAGGCTTTAGTTTGGGGTGTTCCTAAAAAACATAAAGACACGATTACCAATTATTTGAATAGATCAACCAAAGACCGACGCATCAGAATTGTTAATCCGGATAATGTGGGCAAAAAAGCCATTACTCACTATGAAGTTTTAGAAAATTTACTTTTTGTTTCCCTAATTCAATGCCGTTTAGAAACAGGCAGAACCCATCAAATAAGAGTACATTTAAAACATCTTGGTCATCCACTTTTTAATGATAAACAATATGGAGGCAATAAGATTTTAAAAGGGCAACCTTTAGCTAAGTATAAAAGTTTTGTAGAAAATTGTTTTAAAATTTTACCACGCCAAGCCTTACATGCTAAAACTCTGGGTTTTATCCACCCTAAAACAAAAGAAAATATATTTTTTGAAAGTCCTCTGCCTATTGATTTTCAAAAAACACTTGAAAAATGGCAACATTATGTCAAGAGTCTTGGAGCTTCATTTGAAATTTAAAGAAAAAAATTAAGCCTTGCTATTAAAAATAATAAGATAATATTTGCTCGTTATCAATTATTTAAGTATTTAAATAATCATTTTTCTATTTAAAAAGACTATAGTAATTTGTAATTGACTAAACTATACCATCTTTAATTTTTAAGATTCTATCGGAAATATTTGCTAATTCTTGATTATGAGTAACAACCACAAAAGTTTGATTTAAGTCTTGTCTTAATTTTAAAAATAATTCGTGTAATTGTTGAGTATTCTTAGAATCAAGATTGCCACTTGGCTCATCGGCTAAAATAATTTGAGGTTCATTGATTAAGGCACGAGCTACAGCTACTCGTTGTTGCTCTCCGCCCGAAATTTGATTGGGTAAATGTTTTTTACGATGATCTATACCAAGTATTTCTAACAGCCAATTGGCTCGTTCTAAAGTAGTTTTATTTTTTTTTTCTTGTTTTATCCAAGTAGGTAAACAGATATTTTCCAATACGGTAAACTCGTTTAATAAGTTATGAAATTGGAAAATAAAACCGATTTTTTGGTTTCTAAATTTGGCTAAAGCTTTCCCTTTCAAAGTAACTAAGTTTTTATTATCTAAATATATATCACCTTGATCCGGTTTGTCTAAAGTACCTAAAAGATGTAACAAAGTGCTTTTCCCAGCCCCAGAAGCCCCCATAATACTGACAACTTCATTTTTTTTAACTTCTAAATTAATGCCTTTTAGAATAGAGACATCCCCATAATTTTTATAAACATTAACAGCTTTTAACATAACTTTTAATAGAAAATAATGACCTATTAATCATTGTTTAGATTTTACCCAATAGCCTTTAAAAAAAGTAATATATGTTTTCGGCATTTAAAATAGCCTTTATAGAATCCATCGATAAATCTATATTTTGAAATTCTAATTCCTGTTTGATATAATCTTCTAAAGCCATAAAAGCTGTTTCATTAACCATATTTTCATTGGTTTTTAGGTAATATTCATTTTTAACAGTCAAAACCGACTCAATATCGGATTTTTTGATATTTTTTTCAAATGTATCAGGTAAGTTTAAAAAGATATTTTTTACCAGATGGTCTGTAATTTGGATATTTTTTTTCAAAACGATACCTCATTAATTCAAAAAATAAACAGCCGATTTTACTTAGCTTAGAATCTCTAAATTTTATATTGATCTAAAAATATTGAAAATTAGAAATCTTAAAATAAAAATTTCAATAGAAATATTAAAAATAGACTTTTTTATTCCTTTTTTATTTTCTTAGCTCTACTTTTTTTATAATTTCACTTCTTTCTTAAAATAAAGGCAGTATATCACATGTAAGGTTTACACTCTAAATTGAACTGCAAAAAGAAACACTTAATTGCCTTAATTACAAAAGTTTTCAAATATTATTACTTTGATGTTTATTTAATTGTAAAACATGGTTAGGATAGAAAATATAAACAAACAATTTAATGGCAAACAAGTCCTTCATGCTATTAGTGGATCTTTCTATAAAGGTAAAATAAATTTTATTATCGGGGCAAGTGGAACAGGTAAAAGTGTTTTACTAAAGTGTTTGGTAGGCTTATTAAAGCCGGATAGTGGACATGTTTTTTTTGAAAATCAAGACTTTTATCATTGTGATAAGAGTATCCAAGTTTCAATTCGCAAAAAATTAGGAATGTTATTTCAGGGCAGTGCATTGTTTGACTCCAAAAATATTGAACAAAATGTGATGTTTCCTCTTAATATGCAGACTAATATGAACAAATCAGAAAAATTGGACAGAGTTAACTTTTGTTTAAAACGCGTTGGATTAGAAAATATTAACAAAAAAATGCCTTCCGAACTTAGTGGAGGTATGAAAAAAAGAGTTGGCATTGCACGAGCTATTGTCATGAATCCAGAATATTTATTTTGTGATGAACCAAACTCTGGTTTAGATCCTCAAAATGCTATTCTTATCGACAAATTAATTCGTGAAATTACCGAAGATTTTAATATGACCACCCTTATTGTTTCTCATGATATGAACTCAGTAATGCAAATTGCCGATAATATCATTTTTATATATCAAGGTAAAGTATCTTGGCGTGGCGATAGAAGCAACATTTTAGACATAGATTCTGGTCCCATTTTTAATTTTATTTTTTCCAATAGACTTATGTTAACTTTAAGAGAATCAAAACACTAAACTTGACTTAATTTGATTATCAATATATTAATATAACTTGATTCTTTAAGATTTGTTAAGTTTATATGATTAATAATAGTCAATAGATATATCATAATTTCTTGATTTTCAAATTAATAAAAATGAATCAAACCTTTTTAGAACGCATATTAAAAAAATATTGACGCACAATTTATCTTAAAACTCTTTAATTTTTGCTAATAATATAAACAGGTATTTTTAACAAGTACATTACGATATTTAGAATTACATCTATCTTATTATTTATGCAAAAATTGTGAATTGTTTAGACAAAAAAAAGAAAAATTTTTGGTCGTGTCAAAAATTTTCTTTATGTTTGATTCTTCGGTATATATAAGATATATGCACCTAATTTAATATTAAGGCATGCAGGCCTATCTGCAAACCATCTGACATGAGTTCAGGTGACATAACTAAAGGTTGATATTAAAGGAGCTTGTTCCGCGTTAGGACAGCTCCTATTTTTTTGTTTTAAAGTTGGATTAAAATGCTTTCAAAGTCCCATTCTAATACGCACCCAAAAATATTTAAATTTGCTTATTTTCCCCGTTATGACGATGCAATAAAACATTTAGCCGAAAATCTTGCTCAAAAAGAAAGTTGGGATTTTTCAAGTTCTTCTCAAAAAAAATATTCAAGACTCAAAAACTATTTAGAGCATACCTATCGAAAATTAAAGGAAGAAAATAAAATATATTACAGTGAAAATAATTAGTGATGTTGAGAAAGAAGTTCGAACAAACTATAAAATTGCTATTCCTCAATACTATAAGGGACAAATACAGTTATTACTTCCTTTGTATCTAACTTCAAACTCTTTAAATCCTGACTTAGCTTTGGTACTTTACAAATTGAATAATAAAACTTATACAGCAAGAACTTGTTTAACGCTTCAAATGGCTTACAATAATGCTCGCTTAATCGTACAACCCCAAAGCGATTGGCTAAAACCTTAAAGAAAATGAACAGCACAAAAAAATGGGAAAATATATTGGAATTTTTGGCTATAGTCTTAGGAATATGGTTGCTAGGCATTTATGCCAATACATGGACTTATAGAATAGATTTAACTGAAAACAAGCAATTTACACTTTCTAAAGCCACTAAACGATTACTTAAAAAACTCGATGAAACGGTTTATATAGAAATTTATTTAGATGGTGATTTGAATGCTGATTTTAAAAGACTTCAAAAAAATATCAAATATAAACTTGAAAGTTTTAAACGAGTTGCTAACAGAAATATTGATTATCAATTTATAAATCCTGATAAAAGTCCAACAAAAAAAGGCAGACAGCGTTTTTATCAAGAAATTATACAACGAGGAATACAGCCAACCAATCTTTATGATAATCAAAATGGAAAAAAGATTCAAAAAATTATTTTTCCTGGTGCTATTATCAATTATGCAGGACAAGAAACGTCTGTTTTGTTTTTAAAAGGCAACCAAAAATCTTCGGCAAAAGAAAGAATAAATCAATCTATAGAAGGTATAGAATATGAACTTGCCCAAGGAATTTACAAGTTAAGTGGAATTCAAAAAAAGAAACTTGGTTTTACAATTGGTCATAATGAATTAACTAAAAGAGATTTAGAAGATTTATTTAGCCATTTGAAAGATTTATATACTTTAAACTTCACACCTATAGATAGTACTATTTTCCAATACGATGCTCTTGTTATTGCTCAGCCTAAAGCAGCTTTTAATCAGATAGATAAATTTTGGATAGATCAATATTTAATGGACAATGGGAAAGTACTTTTTTTTATAGATAATATTCATGTCAATATAGATAGTATTGCTGAATCTGGTGTTTTAGGTTTGCCATATAATTTAGAACTAGGCGATATGTTTTTTAAATACGGCTTGAAGGTTAATACGAATTTACTTCAAGATCAACAAGCTGGATTTATAGAGGTTGTAACAGGAAATTTTGGAGATAGAACAAACATACAACGGGTACCTTGGCCTTACTACATTTATTTGAATAAATTTAGTAAACACTTTATTACCAAAAATTTAAATATAGTTTATAGCAAATTTGTTGGAAGTATAGATACTGTACCAAGTCCAAAACTTATTAAAACACCTTTGGTATTTTCTTCTGAATATACCAGGATTAAAGCGATGCCAAATGTGATTAGTTTAGAAGAATTAAAAGAAGATTTAAAACCAGAACTTTATAAGCATAAACATGTCCCTGTGGCTTATCTTGTTGAAGGCCAATTTGAATCTATTTTTTCTAATTATTTTTTTCCGCCTCAAGGTGTTGAAAGAAAAATTAGAAAAAAAGGAGGTAAGGATTCAAAGCTACTTGTTTTTTCCGACGGGGATATTATAAAGAATGACTTTAATAAAAAAACAGGTGAACTTATTCCTATTGATTTAGATCCTGCTCAAAGACAAAATATTTCTAATAAAACATTTATGACGAATCTATTATCTTATTTGACAGATGAAAAAGGTATTATTATTGCCCGCAAAAATGAAATAGCTTTACGTCCTTTAGATAAATTTAAAATTAATGCTAACAGGACTTGGTTACAAATTATTAATATCGGAATACCCATTCTCTGGGTAATTTTCCTAGGACTACTAAGATTTTACTGGCGGAAGCATAAATACAGCCAATAATATTGAGATAGTTTAGGATTTATTCAATGTTTCTTTTCTATAAATTTTGAGTTTATATAGTCATGCTATTTTATTTTAGAAACAGTCGTTTTCATTATCAATGCGTTAACCCCCTAAGAAATCCTTTTTTCAAATGAGGTAACTATAAGGACAAATCTAAGGATATTGCCCTTATAGTTATGCTTTTAAATAGATAGAAGTATTATTTAGTCGTCCCTTAAAAAAGGTTTTATATTCTAATGTTTAAGGATTTTTTAGGTTCATCCATTTTTGAAAATTAAAAGCTGCGCAGGCCATTATACCATTGACTACATCGCCTATCTTACCTTTCAAGTAGTTTAAACCCATCCGAAAATCTTGCTTCAGGTGACCGATAATAGGCTCTATACCAGCTCGTAATCTAAAATGATTTCGCTTTTTAGAACGCATATAGGCACTGTCTTTTTTCTTCGGATTACCAGGTATATGAACCTCAATACCTTCTAATTTTGCACCCCGATACCCCCTATCACAATAAATTGCATCAAGTTTGGAAACATTAATGGAATCATGATTACTTAGCAGTTTGTTCAAGCTATGCCCATCATATTCATTCCCGCAATAAGCGCCCGATACAATAATGCCTCTGCTACGATTCCACAAAAGTCCAAATTTACTCCCAAACTCATAGCGCACCGACGCCTTCCCTTTAGCAATACAAAAAATAGTATCTTCGTGCAGGCTATAACGCTTATTTTTACTGGGTCGTTCTTGTTTCAAAACCTCGTTATATTTCTCTAAATCACTGGTATATGCATCTAACTTGCCTGCCAATAGAAGTTTTCTTGTCAAATCCCGAACAAGAATACCAGTTATTTGTTTCAAAATCTTTGCCGCCTCTAAGGCCTTTGCCTTTCGTTTAGGATGTTGCCGGTTGTGTTGAGCTTGTAAAAGCTTCATAGACTTTTTTTAAACGTGTTTTTTAATTGTACGCCAGCTTGCTTGGCTATTTTACCACAATTATCAATAATCTTTTTCTGTAATTTTGAATCTGTGGGAAACGTAATATTTTTCTTTTGAACGGTCGTATCGGCATAGACCACTTGCTCTTTTTTGTCAAGTTTAGGAGACCCATGAACGCGAATAGAAGCCTCTAAAATCACCTCTACGCCCTCCTCACCAATACGCTTACGAAAGTGAACAAGCTGACTCGAAGTGCAAGGCTTTTCAAGACTATGATACTGATAACCAGAAAAATACTGATAGTATATGTTTTCTCGCCATTGCTTATTAACGAGTTTTTCATCGCTTAAATTTCGAACAGATTTCAAAATGAGTAAGCTAGCCATAAGCCGAATGGAATGGCTGGGTCTGCCTGTACTAGAATAGTAAATAGCAAGTTGATCCTCTATAAATTTCCAGTCAATAGCATCAGATAATTGACACAATTCATGGTTGAGATTGAGGATGTCTTTGAGGGCTTGTTGATGGGAAGAACCTTTGTTAGACTGAAGAGAACCTAGCATAAAATCACCGTTTTAATGTTGAAAAATGAGCAAAATATAAAAAAAAATAATTATAAGTCTTTAGTAAACACTAAATTAAATCAAAATAGCAATTCGTGAAAACTATTAAAATATAAATTGTTTATAATCAAATAGTTATGTTATCCCATTTTTTTAAATACGCTATATAGCAATTCGTTAAAGAGTTCTTAAGGGATGACTATTTATTTAACATTTTATCTATTCGTTTCATAATTGCTTGATCTAAGAAAGTCCTGCAAATCTATAGTTGATCTTTTTGATCATCTTTGTATCAATTCATTTTTTCTTTCTGTTTTTCTTTGCTCTTTGAGTTCTATGAGTCTTTTTTGTTTTTGTAGGTCTTTTCTTTTTAGAATGGAAAGCGCCTTTATAAGTTGGATCGTTCTGTCTACGTTGAAAATCTAGGGCTTTATTTATTTCTTGTTGCTCTTCAAATGGAGTTGGTTGAACAATTATATTTTTTGGTAAAGGATTGATTTTTAAAATATTACCTATCATTTTTTCAATATGTTTCAACATGTTTTTTTCGACTTGATTACATAGATTGATAGCAATCCCATTTTTATAAACTCGCCCTGTGCGCCCGACCCTATGCACATAGTCTGTGAGAATATAAGGTAATTCGAAATTAATAACATGGCTAATATCCGAAATATGGAGTCCTCTGGAAATGAGGTCTGTAGAAATTAAAACATCAATTTCATCAGCTTTAAAACTGTTGAGAAGATTTAGACGGGTATTTTGATCTTTATTGGCATGTATAATTGAAATTTTACGACTACTAAGTGGAATTAAAAAATTATATAGCCACATGGCTATTCTTTTTGAGTTTGTAAAAATAATAACTTTTGACAATACAAATTGATCATTTTTTTGCTTATTTAATAAAGATACAATAAAATCGACTTTAGCTTGCCGATTAGGTAAATCATAGCTATATGTTTCTATAGTTTGGGCAACCGTACTTTGAGGGGTAATAACTACTTTTTTAGCATTGATTAGAAAGGTGTCTATTAAAGGAATTACGTTAGAAGGCATTGAGGCTGAAAAAAGTAAGTTTTGGCGTTTTTTATTGGGAATAATTTCAAGAATATTGTTGATTTGAGGCATAAAGCCCATATCTACCATTTTGTCAGCTTCATCAATAATAAATGTTTTAATTTTTCTTAAATAAACGCCGCCTTTAGCATAAATATCCACAAGACGTTGAGGGGTTGAAATAATGATGTCTATTTTATATTGAAGTTTTTCTATCTGTTTTTTGATATTCAACCCGCCATAACAAGCCATGCATTGTAGAGGTATAAATTCGCTTAAAGCAGAGCAATCTTGATAAATTTGAATAACTAATTCTCGGGTTGGTGCTAAGATTAAGACTTGAGGTATAATATCCTGATTATAGGCTATTTTATGAAGTATAGGTAATAAAAAAGCGGCTGTTTTTCCTGTGCCTGTTTGGGCGATGCCAATAAGGTCTTGTCCGTCCATAATTAAAGGTATCACTTTCTGCTGAATAGGCGTTGGACTATTATAGCCAAGTTGCTCTAAAGCCAATAAAATAGCTTTATGAAATCCAAAGTTTGAGAATACGTCAGGAGATGGGTTCAAAGTGAATTAGGAATAAGTTCTTGTTTTAGGAAATCAATAAATTTGGAGGCTTGTTGATAGAGGTCATGAATCTCTTTCCGAGACACCTCCAGAGAATAGTTGGCTATATTTTGATGGGTGAGTTCATTTCTTAATCTTCCAATTTTTAAAAATGCTTTGATACTCTCATCTATACTTATTCTTTTTTCCTCTTCTTTTTTCCCTCTATTATTTTTTTCAGATTCTTCTTTGTCTTTACTTATTTTATCCTTTATTTTTTTTTCAATATCTTCTCCAAATAATTTAAAATATCTATTAGCATTTGCACTTTCCCACCTAAAATAGGTATGATATTTTCTATTTGTACCTTCTTTGTTAAGGGGAATACCTATCGCCTTATCTTGAGAAATTTTTGATTGGAATTGTTTTGTAATTTTCATAACTTCTTCTTCAAAAAAACTAGCAATTGCCAAAACCAAAAACTTATTAGAATCTCTTTTAGCATTTTTTTCTAATGACTCATCTTCAGAACTTTTAAGATACTCAATGATAGCATCTTGCTCTTCTTTTAATCTGTCTATTATCTTTATCTCATCGTTTTTTTTCATGCTAATAGGCTTATCGCTATTTCTATTCTTATTTTTACATTTTCTTTTCCTGTTGTATTAGCTTGGGTAGCCTTAACAAAATCTTTATTTTCTTTTAGAGCTTTAACCTTTTCCAATGTTATCGTTTTTATTATTGAATAATTTTTTTTTTCAAAAGCTTCTGTACAAGATGCCACAAAAAGTGCTTCAAAAACTGAAATGTTAAAGCGTTTACCTTCTCCAAAAAATAAATGCTCTTCTTGGGGTGGTAGCATGGCAAGAAATGACCTTAATAACTGTTCATAACTATTAATTTCTTCTTGCAAAAATTTTGTAGACTTATAGGAGAATACATTTAAAAATTTAAGCATTGAGGGCGAATAATTTTTATAATCTAACATGGCAAAAGCCCGCAATAAAATTTCAACATCTTTCTGGCGTAAATATGAAGCAGATTTAGGTAAAAAATACCTCCAGTCTTCTAATTGATTAAGTTCATAAAGTTTGTCATAGAAAGGGGAGTCGAACAAACTGGCGCGTTTTTCTTGAGATGTTAATTCAAAACTTTTTCCGTTTAGACGGTTAAAAATTTCATACGCAGCTGTACCTCCATCGTCTTCTGGATAATATTGTTGAATGGATACGGTGCGGATCGTTCTTCCATCAAACTGTCCTCTATCATCTAGGCCAAGACCTTTATAAGTTAAACCATGTAATCTGTTACTTCCTTCTTGACTTCTTTTTTCGGCAAGTTGTAACTTAAAATCAGTAAAATAGTTATCATCGTTTAAAATTGTATCAGAAAAAACTGATTCCTTAGCAAAAATTTCGCGCAACTCTATCCGTTTGTCTTTTTTGGGAAATCTCTGCTTTTTAAAAAAATAAATAGTCATATAGCGTTGATGACCATCTATGAGAAGCGATTCTTTTTCTCTAAATCTTCTAAATAAAAACATTTGAGGAATTGGAATACCAATGATCATCGACTCAATTAATTTTGAAGCTGTTTTTATATCCCAAACATAATTCCTTTGAAATCTCGGTATTTTAATAGATCCTCTTTCGAGTTTATAAATTAGTGTTTCTGTATTATAATCATCAGGAGATGAATTCAAATCATATTTCCCAAAATTATGACCACCGGTTTCTGGGTTCTTTTCATCTCCTTGAAATTGACTATTTATTTTTTTTTCTTCTTCAGAGTAATTATCCATTATTATACTGTATTAATGAGGTTAAAACTTGATTTTTTTAAAGGAAATATTTACAAATGTATACAATTTTTTTTAATAAGGTTTAAAAAAGTTTCCCATCTACACCTGCTGCTCCCAAGAATTTCCAACCCCCATTGTGGTGCTCTATTGCGATTCTTGAGAGTACATCTGTAATATTTTCCTTTTCTACATTCACGCCATTTTTTAAACTTGGCATTACCTCCATCAATATCTCATCGGTTGTAGGATACACAAGTTGTTTATTTTTTAATATTAAAAAAGCACTGATAAAATAATTTGCCCTTTTTTCAATAGAAATGGAGGATTTAAACCCTTTAGTTTTGTGAATTTGATATTTGTTATCTTTGTCCATTGGATAATCTTTGAGCATTTCTTCAAAAACTTTATCAAATTTGTCAGGGTCATAGATTCCCAACACAACTCCATAGCGAACAACTGAATCGTGCAATTCCTCATAAGTTGCTCCGCCTAATTTAGTGATTTCCGACTCAATGTGATTGCGTAATTCCGATTCCCAATTGCCATTTTGCTTGTAGGCGGGGATTTCTTTTTTGTTGTACTGTTTGCGATAGACCAAAACCAGCTGACTGTTTAACACACTGCTTGGAGTTTTTACCTTATTAAAACTTTTTCTACCGGTTTTTTGAGCATTTATGGCGAACAGTTCGAATCCCCACTTTTCAAATAGGGAGGTTATGCTTTGAAAATAAAAAATGGATTTATCTTGAAAGACAAAACTCAGGTATCGGCCTTTTTTCAAAACCCGATTCATCTCTTTGATAGATTGTTCGATCAAAAACAAATAATCGTCCTTGCTTTTGTTGAGGCGTCCGCCGGCTATGGCTTCGCTTTGATAGTCCGCATCAGTAACTTTTAAATCCAACCAAGCATTAAAAATAACGGATAAATCCAAATATTCTATTTTGTTTCCGTAGGGCGGGTCGGTATAAATATAGTCTATCGTATTATCTTTAATTATTTTCATATTGCTGGCGTCGCCTTGATAGATTTCGCATCGCACTTCGGGTTTGTAGTAGTGAATCAATTCCGTTTCTTCTTTGCTCTTGAGCAGGCGCTTGATTTTATTTCGAAACGTTTCCATCAAATCAACGGGAAAATGATCTTTTGCCTTTCTATATCTATAAAGAGCAATAAAGCTAGAATTTCCAGCATTAGGGCTATGCTTATCTCTTTCAGATAAAAAATAGGTCAAGTTAACATTTCTTAGGCAACTCGAAAAAGCCAGTAAAAGATTATCTCGCAATGGGTTATCGTTATCCCGCAATAGATAATCTTCTCTGGTTTTAAGCTCATTTTTTTCATTTTTTTGGTTCCTTAGTCTGATTTCGGGTTCATTTTTTTTAGTTTTGGGTTTGGTTTTTTTTAAGATAATTCTTTTTAAGAGTCCCAACTCTTTCAATTGCTTTTCGGTAAATAATTCGTGTAAGGATTTAAAATCACTTCCTCGCGATTTGAGCGGTATATCGTCGGGAATAAATTCTTTGACATGTTCTAGTTTTGTTGTTTTGATGGCTCGTTGATACAATTGGATAATACTTTCGGATGTTTCTTTTATCAGGTTTATAGGTGTGTCATTTAAAATTGCTTTTCGCCAAAAAACGGCAATGGGATTCAAGTCGATAAATATTCCGTGTCTTTTGTTTAGTAACGATTCGTTTAAGGTCACGCCTGTTCCTCCAAAAGGGTCAAGGACAACGTCGCCTTCTTGGGAAAAAGCCCGAATATGGCTGGTGACAATATCCCATGACTGACGCGTGAAATAGGGATGCACTCCATAATTTCTGGCGGTCGCTTGATTTTTGGGTTTCACTATGATAGAAGGCGGAAGGCACTTGTCGTACCAGTCATCCGGCCGACGATCAAACACAAAATCACTGTCCTCAAGAAGATACGAGACAATATGGTTGAGTTCTTTTTTGTTTTCATTGGTGTCTTCCAATAAATCCTGCAAGTTTTCATTTTGATATACGGGATATTCGCCAAATGTTTTGTACAAGACAAATTTATCTCCGTCACACAGCGCGAAATAAGGACACCGTATTTTAGAATCAACAGCATAGTGATAAACTTGGTCAATAATGGCTCGATTTTTAAGATTTGTCCCTTGCCTTTTGCATTCGACAACGCAGATATTTTTATTATTTTTTTTCAACAAAAGATCCAATCTTTTTCCATCGGATAAGGTTTTTTCATACTCGATTTCACCTTTTTTGTTGAATCCCATTTTTTTCAATATGGGTATCAAAATCGTATTTTTGATGGTCTCTTCGTTCATATTTTTCCTCAAAATATAAAATAGTTATGGTCATATCATTTGAAAAAAGGATTTTTAAGGGGTCTAATACATTGACATTGAAAAAACCATTTCCAAGACTAAAATAGCATTGCTATATTTAAACTTTTCTTCGTCAGAATAATTATCCATCGTTATATTGTATTAATTAGGTTAATATTTTTTAATCTTTTTCATGTTCTAAATTTGATTCTGGTGTTTGGCTATAAGGTACATGTTGAGGAATAAAATCATCAGATGCTCCTTCTTTACTATAATCGTAAGGCCAGCGATAAACATGAGGTATTGCTCCTTCCCAATTGCCATGTTCAGGAAAACGAGGCGTTGTCCATTCCAAAGTATTGGATTTCCATGGGTTTGCTGGGGCTAATTTACCTCTAAATATACTGTATAAGAAGTTAAACAAAAATAACAACTGGGCTAACATAGCGATAATAGCAAAAATACTAATCAGGCTATTCAAATCCACATAACTGCTGGTAAAATCATAATTTGTAAAAGAATAGTAACGTCTTGGAAAACCTGAAATACCTAGGTAGTGCATTGGAAAAAATATCATGTAAATACTGATGAAAGTAACCCAAAAATGAACGTAACCTAATTTACTGTTTATCATACGTCCAAACATCTTTGGAAACCAATGATAAATGCCAGCTACCATACCAAAAAAAGCTGAAGCGCCCATAACTAAATGAAAATGAGCTACTACAAAGTAAGTATCATGCAGCTGAATATCGATAGCAGCATTCCCCAATATAATTCCTGTTAGGCCACCTGAAATAAAGAAAGAAACCAAGCCAATTGAAAATAACATAGCGGGTGTAAACACTATATTGCCTTTCCATAAAGTTGTAATATAATTAAAGGCTTTAACTGCAGAAGGAACTGCAATGATAAGGGTTAAAAACATAAAAATTGTACCTAAGAAAGGATTTAGCCCAGATACAAACATGTGGTGTGCCCAAACCAAAAAAGATAAAAAAGTTATAGCAAGCATAGAGCCTATCATAGCGCGATAACCAAATATTGGCTTACGGGAGTTCGTAGCGATAATTTCAGAGGTAATACCCAAAGCAGGTAGCATAATAATATAAACTTCAGGATGTCCCAAAAACCAAAATAAATGTTGGAAGAGAATAGCACTACCTCCTGTGTTGTGTAAAATTTCACCTCCGATATAAATATCAGATAAGTAAAAACTGGTTCCAAAACTTCTATCAAAAACTAATAGCAAAGCACCCGCAAAAAGAACAGGAAAAGATAATACACCAATAATAGCTGTTAAAAGAAATGCCCACATAGTCAGTGGTAAACGCAACATGGACATGCCAACTGTTCTTAAATTTATAATAGTTGTTATATAATTAATACCACCCATTAATGTAGAAGCAATGAAAAGTACCATACTCACCAGCCACAAAGTCATGCCTAAACCAGAGCCATCAGATGCTTGAGGCAAAGCACTTAAAGGTGGATAAATTACCCAACCACCAGAAGCAGGACCTGTTTCTAAAAATAGAGAAATCATCATAACAACACCTGCAGCAAAAAAGAACCAGTAGGAAAGCATATTAATAAAACCTGAAGCCATATCCCTGGCACCAACTTGAAGTGGAATTAAGAAATTGCTAAAAGTTCCACTTAAACCTGCCGTTAATACAAAAAAGACCATTATAGTTCCATGCATGGTTACTGCGGCTAAATAGTAATTTGGGTCTAATTTTCCTGTATCTGTAATCCACTGGTTTAAAAGAGGCTTTAACCAACCTATATCAGCATCTGGAAAACCCAACTGGAGCCTGAATAGGACCGATAATAAACCACCTATTAAAGCCCAAAACATGCCAGTTATAAGAAATTGTTTGGCAATTACTTTGTGGTCAGTAGAAAATACATATTTTCCAAAAAAACCTTGCTGATGATGCTCATGAGTTTCATGGTCATGATCGATAACTTCTACCGCTGTATTTGTGTTGACTTCATTTATATTTTCCATCTCCAAATATTGAATTTTTTTGTATAAACGCTATGAAAATAAATTTGTTAAAAAAATAAAATTATAAAAACTTTTTAAACTAATGAATTCCAAATCCTCAAGGATTTTAAAAACCTTGAAGTCGGGCTATTTAATGTATTGCTTTTTTCGGACTTATTTCGCTATTTTTTATGTCTCACCTTTTTTTGAATGATATTTTTTTTATCAAAAAAGTCAGCACTTGTGCCCTGATTTTATAATTTCTTGGACTCGCATTTTAGAGATATTTAAGGCTTCAGAAATAATAGATATTGAAATGCCTTTTTTATGAAATCCAAGTACAGATTCTATTTTGCCTTTTTCAATTCCTTTTTCAATTCCTTTTTCAATTCCTGCCACTTGTCCTCTTTGGAACAAAGGATGTTTTACAATATCAAAAGTAATAGGCATAGTATCAATAATTTTAGAAAGTAAATCAGTTAAACCGGGACGTAACCCAGATAATAAGAACAAACGGTATAAGTTTTCTCTAAACTCATGATCAGAGGAACTAAGTTCTTCCAATTGACCAATAGTCCTTTTTAAAATAACTTCTTTTTTGTTTTCGTCTATAGCACATAGAGGAACAATAAGCGCTAATTTTGAAGGTTTGACTGATAATAAGGTATCTACATCTATAGTCGATAAATCGATCAAATCAAAACCCCGATAAACCTTATTGGCATCTAATTGCGTCAACATCCTAGCTTTTTTAGCTCCCAAGTAAATAACCACATGACGTATAGGCAAGTTGTATTTTTTTATCAAAAAACCGTGGTATTCTCCGATACGGTTGAGCATCTTTGGCTCATTTTTGCTTTGAAATTCTATATGAAGCAGTTCTTGCCCAGTGGGCGTTTTAATTTCACAAAGAAAATCTACTTCTCGCTTGACAAGCAAAGTTTTATGAATTTGGGGATCTAAAATTTTAGAGTCTAAAATTATAACATTCAATTGCTTAGTAAGGAGTGGAAAGAAAAAATCTTTGATGTTTTCTTTGAAAAGCCAATCGAAGCGACTATCTCTTTGAGTTTCTTTATTCCTTTTTTCTTTGTTCTTTTTCGCCGTCATATTTTTTTATAGCAAGGCTATTTTTATCTCAGAAATAAACATTTTCAAAACCAATGTATTATAGTCATTTCAAATAAAAAAAGATTTTTATAGCAAGGCTATTTTGTTTTGCGAAACGTTAAGTTTCAATACCAATAGGTTAGAATCCGAAAAACGCTCTTTTTCAAGTAACCTGAGTATAGTATTCTAACACGTTGATTATTAACAAAACCGTTTCCCGTAATAAAATAGCATGGCTATAAAACCTCCAAAAACTCTTTTTTCAAGCAACAGACTATTAAAGTACGGAGAAAAAAACGCATAGTAAGCATTTTCTTTTAAATAACCAAAAAATCCTAACTTTGAAAAAGCGGGGAAATTTGTTTGAACAAATGGTCAACAAATTAAGCAGCCCACTCTCACCCGAGGTTTCTAAAAACCTTAAGAATTTAACAACTCCAAACCGCTCTAATTGCATGTCAAGGCTTTGATTTCTTCGATGGTTGAATTGGGAGAGTTATTAAAATAGGTACCCGAAAGTCCATCAGCTAAAAAGAGAAGTTGAAGACCGCAATAATCAGTTAAATTTGTGTTATTTCTAATTCTAATAAATGATGTCCCCTCTCCCACTCGTGCCAAGTTTTCTAAACCCTGTAAAGAAGTTAAACTATGTAAATGAGACAGTTAAATTTCCTCCTACTGATACTAAATTTTCTAAGGCTGATAAAGAAACTAACCCCTCAGTGATTATTAAATCTGCATTTACTGAAGTTAAACTATCCAATCCGGATAAAGATGTTAGATTAGTACTGATCACAATCAATGATCCCGTTATTTTTTTTAGACCTAATAATGAGTTCAAACTTGTTAAATTTATTTGGCCTGCAGCAAATTCTGATTCACCCACATCCAAACCAAGCACCAAATTCCCTATAATTTCAACAGTCCCTAACGCTCCAAAGGCATCTATAGCTTCTTGAGAAGATAAAGTTATGTCGCCATAAAAAATTGAATCTGAATTGGCTATGAAAATAGTATCTGAACGAACTATAAAAACGGTATCTGCTGTTTCAGGATCTAATATCGTTGTCGTTGTCATCAGTGCAGCTTCCAGAAAAAATGACAAGACCAAAAATTAAAAATCCAAAAACTAATTTTTTCATAATCATAATTAAATTATAAGTTAAAAAGTAAATGATGAATTGTTAAAATAAGATATTTTCGAGGTTGAAATAAAAATTTTTGATAGCTTTTGCTTGTATTTTGCCTCTGGTTTTTAATTTTTTGTGCAATTTAAAAATTTCGCCATCCAAAAAATACTGTTCAAAGGTTTTTTTTAGAGGGTCTATGAGCCAATATTCCTCTACACCATGCTGGGCATAATCGATGAACTTGATACCTCTATCATTTTTTTGAGTCGATGGTGAAAGAATTTCTACGATAAGAGTTGGGGCTGGGAAAAGCATTTGGTTAAAGGTAAACGTATCGGATATTTCTTTTTTCCAAAAACAAATATCAGGTTCATAACTATTTTGGGTGAGATGAATCATTGCTTTTTCGGTGAATACTTCTCCAAGATTGTACTTTCTAACATGTGAGTGCATAAGCACGTATAAATCCCCCGAAGACTTCAAATGCCCTGCCTTTACAGGCGAATGCATAAGCACTTTTCCATCGATAAATTCGGCTTTCTCATCTTCGCTGATATCTCGATAAAACTGTTGTCGAATCTGGGTTTCATCATTATGTGAAGTACGATGTCGAAGGATTTTGCGATTCTTTTCTTTTAACATTATAATTAAAAGTTTAACTGGTTAATTCATATAAAATCAAAAAATGTTTTAAGTCAATTTCAAACCACTTTTATTTCTAACAAACCCAAATTTAATTTTAATTTTTAATTAATAGTTAATTAAGACTAAAAAAATTCGGTGGTGTTGTAGAAAGTATGATTTAAGGAAATATTTTTGATATTGAGACATTTAGAGTTAAATTTGTTCATTTGTTTCACCCAAATAAGACAAAATGACCATAGAAATAACCCTAAAATGCCCCAAATGCGAAGGGAAAGATATAAGAAAAAATGGAAGAAGCAAAATTATGAGTGTAAAAGCTGCGGTCGGCAGTTTATAGCTCCTCAGGAGCTGAGTTATCGAGGGTGTCAAAAAGGAATAACTGAGCGGGTTAAACATATGCTTGTCAGACGAGTAGGTATTAGGGATATTTCTGAATTAGAAGGTATTAGCCCTAAAAAAGTTTTATCTATTCTTGCCAATACCACGGTTTCTATCAAGCCCAAACAACGTTTTTATGCTAGCTTAGAGGTTGATGAGCTTTGGTCTTATGTGAAAAAGAAGGGGCAGAAATACTGGTTGATTGATGCGTATTGTCGTCAGAGTGGCGAGATAGTTTCTTGGGCTTGGGGCAAGCGTGATTGCAAAACAGTGCAGCGTCTATGGTTTAGTTTAAAGGCTCTTGGTGTTGGTTTCAAAGAAGTTTGTACCGATAACTGGGAGGCATTTAAAGGGGGCTTTGAAGATTGTAAGCATTTGATAGGCAAATGTTTTACAAAGGGTATAGAGGGTAATAATTGTCGTCTGCGTCATCGAATCAGCCGTTTAGTTCGTAGAACCTGTTGCTTTTCTAAAAAGAAGTCTAATCATCGCAAAGCCAGATGTTAGCTTTCTTTTATATCAATAACGGGCAGGTGTAAAATTTGACATCATATTTTGTATAACACCACCACTTTTTGGTCATTTTGTTCACCCCCAAATAGCCGATGATTATTATAGACCACGCGCCCCTCCAAAAAAGTCGTTCCTGTACCTTCATAATAAGGGCTATCGTTTTGAGGTTCTATCCAAAGGGGCAACATCTTAGTCACCACACCATCGGCATCGGTGACAAAACTTGGTTCCCTTTCGCAAGCGGAACCAAGTAGTACTAAAATAATTAAAAGTAATTTTCTCATAATACTATTCTTCTATGAGAAAAATTTCTTGATTACCTCCATTAAAAGCCCTATCCAAAGCATTTCTAACAGCAATGTGATCGTTTTGCTCTTGATGGTTAGCCCCTCTGGCTTCTGTATTTTCCTGATCGCCCCATGCCCATCTGGTGCCATCGCCGCGCTGGCTGCTGCGGTGGATAAGTCCGTCGCTGGGTTCGTTAAAAAACTCCATTTGTTTACTATTTAAAAATGGGTAAAAAGGCTTTCTAAAAATATACAACTTTCAGAAAACCAAATATTATGTTTAAATTAATCCAAATCCAATTGTATTTCTATAGCTCTATTGACATGTCTTTTAGCCCTAGTGTTATTGATTAATCCACCAATTAAACCTGTCCAAAAACCTGTACTAGTTACGATAGAACTTACATAGAAAAACGTTAAACCTTCATTACCAACACCATTAACAATTCTATTTAAAGCAATATTAATACCTACAATTCCTAATACAAACCCAATTCCACCGTACAGAAAAAATTGCTTAGACTGTTTTCGATGTTTGAGAGCTAGACTGAGATTAAAATTTATTTTTTTATTATCACCTATATAATTTGACATATTAAAGCCTTTTTTAGAAAGCCAGAGGATATCCGAAGGCTTATGGTGCTGTAAATAAGAAAATTTCTGATCACCTTGAGAAAAACACATAGGTGATAAGCATAAAGATAGTAAAACAGTAACGACTATTTTTTTCATTTTTTATTATTTAAAAAATTGACAAAAAGGCTTTCCAAAAGTTTTTAATTTTTAGAAAGCCAAACTATTAAATTCTTCACTCCTCATTACCTAGCCGCTTCAAAAGCCATAGCACTCAGATAAGAGGATGTTAAGATAATCCCTTTATTGCCGTTTCTACCCGGAACAGCCGTGATTTCAGGTCTAAAAAAAGCCCCTGAATTGTGCTCTTCATCTGGAGAAATCAAACGCCAAATATGCTTGCCGGTTTCAATATCCACAGCATGTAAGTAACCATCACCACCACCTGTAAAATAGACGACCCCATTTAAAGTAACTAAATCACTACTCAAATCGGAACTGGTGACTCGCCAAAGTTGCCTGCCTGTCTCTCTATCTAAGGCATAGAGATTTGCACTATTATATTGATTATCATAACCACTGTTGATAAGAACTGTATTACCGTCCACAGCAAGTCCATAAAAAGTAGCAGTAAATGATTTTTTCCATACAGATTTCCCCGTATATACATTGTTGCAAGCGACAAAACCACCTCCAGCCATATAAATTTTATCATTTATAATAACAGGCTCTTCTAGAACCCTGGCTTTTGCGTTTTGGTATACCAACTCTTTTCCATAAACCAATGTATCTTGAGTTAAATCATACAAAGCAATGTAAACATGTGTATTTTGAACAGCACCCTGTTTCTCTTGGGGATCTCTAAAAATAGCAGCTATGTACGATTTATTTTCATGTTTAAATGGGCTAAGTGCATCTAAAAAACCAATAGCATTAGGTCCGATAACCACATGTTCTCGAGAATAATTTGGTCGAAAAAGAGTGTCTTGCTCACCTGTCAAGACATTACCCTTGTAAACTATTCCTTCATACAAACCATTTTTATTTTGTTCATAATGAATAGAAAAATAATGTTCATCTAAGCCCTTATAATAAGTATCAAAGCTGATTGTTCTTTGTTTTTTCCAAACTGTCTGCCCGGTTTCCAAATTTATAAAATAATGTTCGCCTCCATTCGTACTTCTACTTTGAAAAAAGAGATAGTTTTGATATTGATGCGAATGGTCTAAATATAAACTTGCATTGCTCAAAAAATCTCGCCACTCCCAAAGTTTTTCACCTGTTTCTATATTTCGCATAACGAGATATTTTTCTTCATTTATGTTACCTCCAAACAGTCGGTAATTATTATAAATGATTTTTCCTGATAAAAAAACAGAACCTCCAGCATCGATGCTCGTATCGTCATCTTGTGGCGATTTCCAAAGAGGTGACATCTTAATAATTAATCCATTACCATCTGTTACAAAGTTTGCTTCCTCTGTGCAAGAAGAAGCAAACAAAACTAATATGATCAGAAATATTTTTTTCATATTAGTTCAATCAAAGTGCTATGAAAATATCTTGATTTCTTCCATCGAAGGCATTTCTTAAAGCAGTTTCAACAGCAATGTGATCGTTTTGCTCTTGATGGTTAGCGCCTTCGGCTTCCTCATTTTCGTGATTGCCTCTTGCCCATCTGGTGCCATCGCCGCGCTGGCTGCTGCGGTGGATAAGTCCGTCGCTGGGTTCGTTAAAAAGTTTCATTTTTTTATTATTTAAAAATGGATAAAAAGGCTTTCCAAAAGTTTTTAATTTTTAGAAAGCCAAACTATTAAATTCATCACTCCTCATTACCTAGCTGCTTCAAAAGCCATAGCACTCAGATAAGAGGATGTTAAGATAATCCCTTTATTGCCGTTTCTACCCGGAACAGCCGTGATTTCTCTATCAAAAAAGGCATCAGAGTTGTGTTCTTCATCTGGAGAAACCAAACGCCAAATATGCTTGCCGGTTTCAATATCCACAGCATGTAAGTAACCATCACCGCCACCAACAAAATAAGCAACCCCGTTAAGGGTAACCAAACGACTGCTGCTACCCGAACTGGGCGTACGCCAAAGTTGACTACCTGTTTCTCTATCCAAAGCATAGAGATTAGCCGTATTGTATTGATTATCAAAAGAACTATTAACCAAAACTTTATCACCATCCACAGCCAAACCATAAAATCTAGTGGTAAATGACTTTTTCCATACAGATTTCCCCGTATATACATTGTTGCAAGCGACAAAACCACCTCCAACCATATAAATTTTATCATCCACTACAACAGGATCTTCTGCTACTCGTCCTATGGACTTGCCAGAATAAATGGCTTCTTTCTCATAAACTGTTTCCTCACGACTCAGATTATACAAAGCTAAAAAACGAGACTCATACGCGCTACCTGAGTGTTGGAAAGGATCCCCAAAAATAATAGCTACATAACTTTCCCCTGTTATCTCGTTTTTAAATGGTTTTATAAAATCCATATAGCCAGCAACATTTGTCACTGAAAAATATTCTCTGGAATACTTGGGATAGAAAAAAGTATCTTGCTCACCAGTTAAAATGTTGCCTTTAAAGGCTATACCTTCTGAATAACCATCGACATTATCATAAGAATCTATAAGAAAATAATGTTCATCTAAGCCACTGTAATACGCACTAAAACTCATATTAGGCCTTTGTTTTTTCCATACCGTTTGTCCTATTTTTAAATCAATAAGATAATGCTCTGCCCCATCTCTACTCTCAGTCTGAAGAAATAAATAGTTTTCATACTGATAAGGCGTATATACAGTTAAAAAAGCATTGGACAAAAAGTCTCGCCACTCCCACAAGACTTCACCTGTTTCTATATGACGCATGGTTAATTGTCTTTCTTCATTAATATTTCCTCCAAATAAACGATAATTATTATAAAGGATTCGTCCTGTTAAAGATACTGACCCACTGAGATCGACACTCACATCATCATTTTGAGGTTCTATCCAGAGGGGCACCATCTTAGTCACCACACCATCGGCATCGGTGACAAAACTTGGTTCCCTTTCGCAAGCGGAACCAAGTAGTACTAAAATAATTAAAAGTAATTTTCTCATAATACTATTCTTCTATGAGAAAAATTCTTTGATTACCTCCATTAAAAGCCCTATCCAAAGCATTTCTAACAGCAATGTGATCGTTTTGCTCTTGATGGTTAGCCCCTCTGGCTTCTGTATTTTCGTGATTGCCTCTTGCCCATCTGGTGCCATCGCCGCGCTGGCTGCTGCGATGGATAAGTCCGTCGCTGGGTTCGTTAAAAAGTTTCATTTTTTTATTATTTAAAAATTGACAAAAAGGCTTTCCAAAAGATTTTAATTTTCAGAAAGCCAAACTATTAAATTCTTCACTCCTCATTACCTAGCTGCTTCAAAAGCCATAGCACTCAGATAAGAGGATACTAAGATAATCCCTTTATTGCCGTTTCTACCCGGAACAGCTGTAATGTCTTTGGCAAAAAATGCCCCCGAATTATGCTCTTCATCTGGAGAAATCAAACGCCAGATATGGTTACCTGTTTCAATATCCACTGCGTGCAGTAAACCATCACCACCACCGACAAAATAAGCAACCCCGTTAAGGGTAACCAAACGACTGCTGGTACCCGAACTGGGCGTACGCCAAAGTTGACTACCTGTTTCTCTATCCAAAGCATAAAGATTAGCCGTATTGTATTGATTATCAAAAGAACTATTTGCTAAAACTTTATCACCATCTACAGCCAAACCATAAAATCTAGTGGTAAATGACTTTTTCCATACAGATTTCCCCGTATATACATTGTTGCAAGCAATAAAATTACCCCCAGCCATATAGATTTTATCATCCACTACAACAGGGTCTTCAGCTACCCGTCCTCCATGATAGCCCGAATAGATAGCTTCTTTTTCATAAACCGTTTCCCCCTGACTCAAATTATACAAGGCTAAAAAGCGGGCTGAATAGGAGACATTATTTTGTTGTTCAAGAGGATCATTAAAAATAATAGCCACATAACTTTCACCTGTTATCTCGTTTTTAAACGCTTTTAGAAACTCTATATAACCGGCAATATCAATAACTGAAAGATGCTCTCTAGAATATTTTGGATAGAAAAAAGTATCTTGCTCACCGGTTAAAATGTTGCCTTTAAAGGCTATACCTTCTGAATAACCATCGGTATTATCATAAGAACCTATAAGAAAATAATATTCATCCAAACCGGTATAGTAAGCATTAAAACTTTTATCCCGTTCTTCCTGCCATACTGTCTGCCCTGTTTCCATATTTATACAATAATGCTTACTTCCGTATTTATCCTGATCTTGCAAAAAAAGATAATTTTGATATTGATGAGGAGTATAAGAAGAAAAGGAAACAATATCTAAACTCAAAAAATTCGTCCATTCCCAGAGGATTTTACCTGTTTCTATATGACGCATCATCAGTACTTTTTTGTCACTTTGTTCACCTCCAAATAGCCGATGATTATTGTGGACTACTCGTCCCTCCAAAAAAGTCGTTCCTGTACCTTCATAATAAGGACTATCATTTTGAGGAGCAATCCAAAGGGGCTCCATCTTAGTCACCACACCTTCGGCATCGGTGACAAAACTTGGTTCCCTTTCGCAAGCGGAACCAAGTAGTATTAAAATAATTAAAAATATTCTTTTCATAGTGTTTAAAATTATCTGACGTCAAAAATACCTTGATTATCTCCATTAAAGGCATCGTTCAAAGCATTAAAAACTTCAATATGATCGTTTTGCTCTTGATGGTTAGCCCCTTCGGCTTCCTCATTTTCGTGATTGCCTCTTGCCCATCTGGTGCCATCGCCGCGCTGGCTGGTGCGATGGATAAGTCCGTCGCTGGGTTCGTTTATAGGGACATTTATACTATAGCAAACTTGCTGATAACCACAATTAAACTGAATAGCATCGTCTATAGGATAAATACCAATTTGGCCTGGTCCCCTTCCGATTGTTCTATCACAAGCATAATCCCAACGGCAACGGTTTTGTCTTTCCGTACGCGTTGCTCCAATTAAATTATTCCAATCGGATTCAGAACGGGAACGAATATAATCCCTTCCTCTTTTCCACTGTATAGCTTGATAGAATCTGCGACCTGCTTTAAACCAATTGTAAAATAGTCCAATGCCACCTGTAACAAGTTTAGCAATATAAATACCATGATAAACATCGCCTATCTGAGAAACGATATCTGGCAATTCGGTATCGTTATCAAAAACCTCTGTAGAAGCCAGACGCCAATGAACAGGTCTATTTTCATTCCCCCAAATGCTTAAGGTCGGTACCCCTGTATTTTGATTTTCAAATGTATTGATATAAGCGCTATTGGCTTGTAATTCTCTGCCTGCCACTCCAAAGGCACCTTGCACATCAGTAATGACATTATTTAATGCATTAAAAGCATCATTCATACTAAGCCCTTGCCTAATGACATAAAAACGAACAAAACCCACAGACAGAGGACCGGCTACAATTTCACGAATACCAAGCTGAAGACTACGCTCTAAATTTCCATTATTGAGAGAATTTAGTGCCATAGCCCCATTAAGCGGCGAACCCACAGTGATAATACCTCCAAGATGGCCGGGATTGTTAATAGCCAAATCTCTAAGTGCTACACCACCCATACTATGTCCGATATAAATGTGTTGGTTATTGCGTCCTGCCCCATTACGAATATCGGTAACCATATTAGCCATTCGATCGCTTCTATAGGTTCGATTGTCCGAGTTCAAATTAGCCCGGACACCAGCAAAAGTAGCTGCATAATTGGCCCACCACGTATTATTAGAGTTAACCCCATGCACCCAAACAGCAGTTCGTTGAGCAAAACTATTTTGACCTGTACTGATAACCAGCGCCAAAACAAAATTAAAAAAGAGTATTTTTTTCATGATTATTCGTTACTTAAATGGTTGGTAATGGATACATTTTCATAAAAAATGTCAGAAATTAATTTATAGTTGGTACCGGTTTCCTCATCTGTTTCAAAAAGTTCTTGATGAGTAGCTTCTAAGTTTTTGGCTTCATCATCGTTGTATTTCAAATAAACAAGCATAACTAAATGACCAGATTTATCAAAAAGTTCAGTACCTAAAGGTCTATTTTGGACGGTATCAATATAGGCAATAGTCGTTAAGTCATCGGCATTAGACACACGAGCAACAGACGAAGATTTAGGTTCTATTCTTACGGCAATGATCCCATTTCCAACTTCACTTACTGTGCCTTGCTGACTATAATCCATATTACAACCTGCTATGCCAAAGCCTGTTAGTCTTGAAAAAATGGAATTAGACTGGAGACAACCGTTTTCAAGTTGTTCAATTAAATCTTTAAAATCATCAGGAGCAGCTTCTTTTAAATCGTAAGAATGGAGCAAATTGCCATCCTTATCGTAAAAATAAGCGACATTGTTGATAATTTTGGTCAGCGCCGTTTCAGGTGTCAAATCTGGAGGTACATCTTTATCGTACAAATCGACGACATCATTTTTTCTTGGAGTCTGCTTGGTTATAGTCCATTGGCTGCTGCCGTCCTTAAAAATTTTTAAATCAATTTTTTGACGGTCAACCACAGGTACAGCCCTTACAGCATCAAGTGGGTCAAGGTCATCGGCATCTGCCACTTCCCCATCAGCGGTGAGTGTTTCTTGGAAGGAAACCGTTTCCATTTCATAGTTCATTTCCAAAGCCAGCGGCGATGTATTCACATATTCGCTGTTCGTTTTTGGTACCAAAGAATCATTATGATTGCGTTGGCACCCCCCCATATTAGCATATAAAACACTAATAATGAAGTAGTTATATAGTTAGTAAGTTGTTTCATGTATAGAAAATTAAAAAATTAAATTAATAAATAAGCAACATGCTTAAACTGCTTTTCATTAAAAGCGTTTCAAAATGAAAAAACTCAACTTTATCAAACCACTTGATTGCCTTTAACTAAAAGCTCATGTTGCATTTCAATAGCTAAATTACAAAAAAATTAAGAAAAAAAAAGAAATAAGGTCTATGTTTATGACTAGCATGAGTTGAAAAAAGATTTTTTGAGGTTCTAACTTATTAGTTTTAAAAGTGATTTTTATATAAAAACGTTTAGAGATTTTATAAATTTTGAAATATTGGGTTTTCAATAATTCGTGTTTTTTTCAATATTTTCAATATTTTCAATAGTCAATTTTATTTTCTTTATTTACCCACTCTTCAAATAAGGCTTCGGAAAGTTGTGTTTCAACTTGTTCCATTTTGATTTTTCTTTGGGCTATAGTTTTATTTAATTCTTCATAAATAAATTTGTCATTAAATCCAATTTTATCTGCATCATTTTTACCAGCACCGTAATAAACGGACTCAATATTTGCCCAATAAATTGCTGATAGGCACATTGGACAAGGTTCGCAAGTTGTATATAAGCTGGTATGAGGCAAATGAAAATGATTCAACTTTTGACATGCTCTTCTTATAGCAACGACTTCAGCATGAGCTGTTGGGTCATTTGTAGAGCTTACTAAATTACAACCTTTAGCGATAATTTTGCCTTTATTATCGACAATAATAGCCCCAAAGGGACCGCCTTTATTAGTTCTTATACCTAAAAAAGCTTCCTTAAACGCCAGCTTCATGTAATCTTGAATCATGATACTTATATTAAAATTCTAAAATTAAGAGCTAATTTATGGTTATATAATCACATCAAAGGATTTCTGGAGGTTTTAACACATGTTGATTTTAAAAATGACCATTTCCAAGATTAAAATAGCATTACTATATCATAAAGCAAACTTATTCTTGAAGTTAGTTATATTTTTTACAACGCTAGCCAACTTTTATAATGATATAGTCTTGTCACTTGCAAAAGAATTTTAGACTTTTAATTTATTCATAATGAAAATAAATTTTTCCAAAAAAAAAATAGCATTGTATAATTTTGCTTTTTGAGTTTATTTATATCATTTTTTACAATATCTTTGCTTTTATCACATTTGAAAACAACGTTTAATGAACCAAATCAGACAAAAAAGGGAGAACTTATACCATTGTACAGTTAAAAATAGGCAAAAATATAACGAAAAAATTCACATTAAATATTTGATTTATAGTGTTATACATCAATATATAAACCCTATAAATTCAATTGTAAAGTGGTATTATCAACTTTTAAAGGCCTTAAATATCAAAAATAGTATTTTAAATCATATTCTTTTCAAACACTAGCAAAAATCTATAGAAATGAAAAAACAGGAAAACAATTTGCTCAAACCTTAATTCGTAATTATTTAAAGAATATCTAATAGTATTTAATAATCTATGATGAGGACAAATATTTTATTACTAGGTGTAGTTTTTTATTTTTTGCCAATTTCTATTTCTTTTTGCCAAGAGAATTTCGAAACTATTACTCTAGATGAAAAAACATATATTATTATTTTGACCGATCGAGATAATGATATCATATACGTGCGAGACAGTTTAAGCAATGTTTTTCAATTTGACATTATCAACCAAACACTTGATACGCTTAATAATTTTGTTCTTCCAAGTGAAAAAACAGCTCATAGCCAAAAAGAACTGCACCTATCACCACATATACTCAGTATTTTTCCTTTTATACTTTTATTATTGATGATAGCAACAGGACCTCTATTTTATGAATCCTTTTGGCATCATAACTATCCTAAAATAGCCTTTATTTTATCAGGAGGTGTTGTTATTTACTACATATTTGGTTTACATAATGTTCATTCACCTGTACATGCATTTTTTGAATATTTCCAATTTATATCGCTTCTCTTTGGACTTTACATTGCATCTGGTGGTATCTATATCGAAATAAATAATAAGAGTAAGCCGATTATCAATGTTACTATCTTAATAATCGGGGCTATTATTGCTAATCTAATTGGTACTACAGGTGCTTCTATGCTGTTGATTCGACCTTTTATGCGTTTAAATAAAGATAGAATTAAACCTTACCATATTGTTTTTTTTATTTTTATAGTCAGTAATGTCGGCGGTGCTTTAACACCTATTGGCGACCCACCCTTATTCTTAGGTTTTTTAAAAGGCATACCGTTTACTTGGACTATTGTTTATAACTTTTCTCCTTGGTCTATTTGCACTTTGATTTTATGTGTTATTTTTTATATTAAAGATATGTTATTTTATAAAAAACATGAAGATAATACTATTCAAACCTTATCTAATAGACTAAAAATCAAAGGGAAAAAAAGTTTTATATTTTTATCTATTATTATTGGATCTGTATTTATAGATCCTAATATTCCATTCTTTTCCTGGTTGCCTAGTATTGTTTATGAAGGTAGAAATTTTTCCTTCATTAGAGAATTAATCATGTTAACAGCTGGCTATTTAGCTTATAAAACAACAAATCAAGATATTATTCAAAAAAATGACTTCAATTTTGAACCTATCAAGGAAGTTGCTTTTATTTTTATCGGGATTTTTGGCACTATGATGCCTGCCTTACAGCTTATAGCTCAATTTGCTCAATCCCCTGAAGGTACTCAACTCATTACCCAAAACACTTTGTACTGGGGGACAGGTATACTTTCAGGTTTTTTAGATAATGCACCTACCTACCTTAACTTTTTAACTGCTGCAATGGCGTCTCAAGGTTTAGATATTAATAGCCAACAAGATGTGTACGATTATATTATTGGTAATAATGATATTAAAAACACATTACAACTCAAGGTTATATCTATAGCATCTGTTTTCTTTGGTGCCATGACTTATATTGGTAATGGACCTAATTTCATGGTAAAAGCTATTGCTCAACAAAATGGAGTTAAAATGCCTTCTTTTTTTGGATATATGCTAAGATATTCTATCCCATATCTTTTGCTAGTTTTAATCGTTATTTGGCTAATTTTTGTTCGCTTATAATCAAAAAAACAAACATGTCTGATATCTTAAATAAAATCGTTGAATACAAAACTATAGAGGTTGAAGAATCTAAAAAGCGTTACCCTGTAGAATCTCTAAAAAACAATAAATTCTTTGCAAGAAAGACCTATTCTTTGCAACAAGTATTAAAAAATGATAATTGGGGGATTATTGCTGAATTTAAAAGAAGTTCGCCTTCAGAAAAAAATATAAACTTAGAAGCTGACATTTTAACGACTACTGATAATTATGCTAAAAATGGAGCAGTAGCTTTATCTATTTTAACAGAGGACCTTTTTTTTTCAGGTAGTAATAAAGACATTTTAAAAGTTCGTTCAAACATAAAAATTCCTATTCTGCGTAAAGACTTTATCATTTCCGAATATCAAATTTATGAAGCTAAAGCCATAGGTGCAGATGTTATTTTACTGATAGCTGCCATATTGACTCCCAATCAAATTGCTGATTTTTCTCAATTAGCTCAAGACTTAGAATTAGAAACTATTTTAGAAGTACACAATAAAGAAGAAATAGAAAAAGGGGTGTATCCTAATATAGATAAAATCAGTATATTAGGAGTCAATAATAGAAATTTAAAAACTTTCAAAACATCACTTCAGATATCTATTGATCTCAAAAAATATATTCCGAAAGGTTTAACCTGTATTTCCGAAAGCGGTATTTATACTCCAGAAGATATTAAACTTTTAAAAAACAGCCATTACAATGGTTTTTTAATAGGTACTCATTTCATGAAGTCTAAAAACCCTTTGAATACGTTTAATACGTTTATGGAAAAACTCGAACTGCATAGGTGATCGCTGTTTTATACCATTACATAGTTAAAAACAATAAAAAAATACATCAGAAAATTCACATTAAGTATTTGATTTATAGTATAGATATATCAATATACAAAACTTGTAAATTCAATTGTAGAATCGTATTATCTAAATTTTACCCAATGGAAATTACCCACTTTAACCAGCTAAATCTCAATAAGCTGTACACGTATACAGATTATTTATCTTGGAAATTTGAAGAACGAGTCGAGTTAATCAAAGGTAAGATTTTTAAGATGGCTGCGCCGTCGAGCCAACATCAATCAATAACATCGCTTTTGACTTTTCAATTTATACATTGCTTTAAAAATCAGTCTTGTAAAGTTTTTGCGGCACCTTTTGATGTTCGCTTACCTATTCCAAAAGGCGATAAACTATATACCGTTGTACAGCCTGATTTATGTGTTATTTGTGATGATAGAAAAATAGATATACAAGGAGCTATTGGCGCTCCTGATTTGGTAGTAGAAGTTTTATCGCCAAACAATTCAAAAACAGATCTTCACGATAAATTTAATCTTTATCAAGAGGCTAAAATAAAAGAATATTGGATAGTTTATCCAATTGAAAAATTAGTTATTCTTTATTCTCTAAATAAAGAAGGTAAATATTATGTAGTAAAGTCATTTTCGGAAAATGAGCGGTTAAAATCGCCTTTTTTCCAAGATCTTACGTTTAATTTGGAAGAAATATTTGATTTTAACATTAAACCTTATGTCTAATTTCATCTTGTTTTTAACGCATGTTTTTATTTAACTTTTGTCTATAAATGGAAATAGATTTAACCGCAGAACTAAATGGTATGGTTACTATGTTTGAGGCTTAATTTACAACCAATAAAGTAATTTCTAAAATGTCGGATGCCCTAATTTTAAAAGAACGCATAAAAAATAGTATTTTACTTGGCGAAAGTGATTTTAGAGAATTTAAGTCAGCTTTGGAAGGCAAACCAGGCTATAAAAAATCAAGATTAGTCAAAATGATATGTCGCGATATAGCTGAGGCTTTAGTCGCCTTTGCCAACACCGATGGCGGAGAAATTATCATAGGTGTCGAAGATGACGGAACAATCTCTGGTGTTCCTCATCAAGAAAATGACCTGAAAGCCATGTTAAATGCACCAATCAGCCATGTTTATAAAGGCAAAGAGCTACCTATTGTTTATAAAATAAAAATAAATATTGAATCTAAAACACTTTTATTTTTTCAAGTTGATAAAAGTTTATCAAATATTTACCAACTCGGGGATGGGCGAGTTGTAGGACGCCAAAAAAGAGAAACAGTTCCTATTGCTGTAAAAAAACGACAACTTGACCAAGAAGAACGCATATCACGAGAATACGATAGAAGGTTGGTAGATGGTGCTCAAGTAGCTGATTTAGATATAGATTTGATTCAAGGTCTTGCCGATGATTATCTAAATGGATTAACAGTAGAAAAATATCTACAACAAGTAGGATTGGCTGAGTATACGGTAAACGGATTGCGCTTAACCAAAGCGGCTATTTTATTGTTTTCTAAAAATAAAAAATGGTTATTCAACTCACGAATCCGTTTCATGAAAATTAATGGCACAGAACTCCTTTCGGGCGAACAGTATAATGTCATAAGCGACGAGTATATAGAGGGCAATATTTACACCTTAATCTACAAGTCTTGGGAAACTATCCGACCTTATTTAGCTTATAAAACCGACTATAAAAAAGGTCGGTTTGAACAAAAATACATCTACCCCGAAGAAGCCTGCCGCGAAGCCCTTATCAATGCCATCGCGCACAGAGATTACAACCGACATAATAGCGTAGAAGTGCATATTTATAACGATAGAATGGAAATTAAAAGTCCTGGTCCTTTGCTTTCCACAATTACTATAAAAGATTTGGAATCTCTAAGCAACAGACACGAATCCAGAAATATAAAAATTGCTAATACGCTTAAAATTAGTAAACTCATGCGAGAAGCTGGAGAAGGCATGAAACGAATTTTTACTTTAATACGTCAAAATGAATTGCAAAAACCTAAGTTGTATTCCAACACCGTTTGGTTTACGGTTACCTTATTTAATAAATCTGTTTTTGATTCAACGCAACAGGCATTTTTAAATTTATTTATAGGTTTTCCATTAACAACCTTTCAAAAACGAATCCTAATTGCAGGTATGAATGAAAAAGAATTGTCCCCGGAAAATATTTACCAAGCGTTAAATACAAAAGATAGAAATACTTATGATAAAGAAGTTACTCAGCTAAGAGAATATAGATTTCTATCGGAAATAAGAACAAATTCACAAGCAAATTTAATAGCAAAAAGAAATAAAATTCCCAAACAAAAAATTGCAAGATTTAAAGTATCTATTCCAAAAATAGAATTTAAAAAACTCACCTAATCATTTAACACACAATGGGAAGATTATTTTTTATAATTATTGAATTTTATAGGTTTTATTGTTCTCTTTTGTTATCCCTAAATACTCAAGGAAATTTGATTCTGAAAAATGTTTATTAGCATTAAAATACTCATTATGAATTGGAAGTTCTTCAAGGTCGCTTCTTAAAATTTTATACGTTTTAAATAAAGATTGAAATAGCCAATTCATGAGTTCACTATTAAATATTATAGCAAGTTGTTGGCAGGAAATTGCAAGACTTTCATCTGGTATTAAAAGATTAGCACTATTAAGAATATATCGTCGGTCTGTGTCGCAGTAGAAAATTAATTTTGAAGAGATAAACCTGTATACTAGTTTCTTTTTTGTTTGGTACACAGAAATCGGGGCAACTTGTTGATATTTTGAAAAATCTTCCGGAATATATTTTGAAGGTTCTTTAAAACCATTAGAGGTTATATCTGAACCTTTGAAGACAGGAATATACCCTTCTCTCGGACTACTTTTACAAAATTTTGAATTATTTCCTGTGACAATACCCAATGCCCATATAGCCTTTTTTTTTAAGGTTATATAAGGTAGACTAAATAGTTTATCAATCACTTTTGTCTCTTCATGTGTTATCCAAAAGTTTAAAATTTGTTTAGGGTTGTTGATAAAGGATTTTTTATCTCTGTTAAAAGTAGCCAATTTACACTGGCATGAAATAGTTGTTTTTGCCTCTCTTGACGTTTTTTCTAATATAAATGCTTTGGCTTTAGTGAGCAGACCCTTGAAAGGTTTGTCATAGTCAATCAGACGCAGTATAATATAGTCCAGTATTTTTTTCCGAGTATCTTGAAATGTAGATACGTTAAATAAAGCCTCTTGTACGAGAAAACCCAACCTTCCTGATTTTTTTAAGAGTTTAATAGAAGCAAAAAAGAATAAAGAAGTTGTGTCTAAACTTTTCCCAGCTCCATACAGAGTTGAAAATTTTTCTTTTTCTTGCTTATTTAATTTTTTCCCCCAAGGAGGATTAGTAAATATTAAATCAAAATGCTTCTTTTTTTGCTGCAAAACATGAGCTTCTTTCAAATAGTCACATTTGATAATATTTTTTGAATTGTAGTTTGTTATCTCAAAGATTCTTTTCTTGCTTATTTCAATAGCATTTGGATCGACATCAAAACCAACTATATTTTGGGGTTTTATTCCTTTTTTAATAGCTTCTATAATAAAGTTTCCAGAACCACAGCATGGATCTAAAAAAGTTGTATTTGAATCAATTTTTATATCTCGAAACATGTCTATAACAATTTCAGAAGGCGTGTAATAAATTCCTTCCTTATTGCGGTAAGCATTAGATAAAGAATGTTCATATTCTTGACTAATCACGAGCCAATCTTTTCCATGAATTTTATTCTTTACAGAGTCCGATAATTTGATATGGTTGTGTTTATCTTTAAACAATTTATTGGCTCGTAAAACTAATTTATCCTTCCCAACAACTTCTTTCATGAAATTCTCAAAACTATCTTTATCGACAAATCCTTTCTTTATTTGGGTTAAGTATCCTGTTTTAACCCAATTCCTAATACTTGCATTTGAGACGTGTGCTAAATTTGCTGCTTGTTGAATTGATAATTCTGATCGGTCTATTTTCTCCATGTCACTTGAAAAAGGATTTTTATAAGGTTTAACTCATTGATATTAAGAACTAATGTTTCTGATATAAAAATAGCATTATTATAAATTTGTTTGCATATATCATTTATACACCAATTTACAATATTTAAATATGAAATGATAATCTTATGAGTTTGAATACTTATATTATATTGCTATAGCCGTTATCAAAAAAGCAGCTTTAAAAGTTTTTTTTAAGGTCAAATGTTGATGTTTTAATTTAGCTAGTATTGTTTGATCGCCAAGATTTAGTTATTATAAGTTTTCTAAACCTTTATAAAGGTAAGGTAGGCATATACATTTTATGTAATACCATTACATAGTTAAATTTTAACAGAATAATAAAGAAATATAACTAACTGATTTTCAATTTAAAACTGTAAAAATATCTAATACCATTAATGATTTAAACTTACTATATTACGAGATTTTAGATTTACGCTATAAATATCATGCCAAAAACTATCAGTTTAGAAGTCAAAGAGAGTGTTAAAGACTTAAAGTCTCAGCTAAGAAAAGCCCACAGCAATTTAGAACGTGGTCGTATTCAAGCCTTTTTACTAGTCAAAGAAGAAAAGAAAAAATATATTTCTCATATTTCTCGTAAGTTAGGTTTTACAGACAAGACCGTGTCTGCTTGGTTCAAAAAATATGAATCAAAGGGCTTTAAATCAGCCATTAAGGTTCGCATGGGTGCTAATCATAAAAGTGTCTTTTCAGCAGAGATGCAAAAAAGTATAAAGGATAAATTAGAGAACGTTGAGACAACAATTAGCTCTTATGTAGAATTAAAATCATTTATAGACAAAGAGTTTAGTACAGATGTGCATTATGGAACCTTATCTGATTTTTGCCGTCGGCGTTTTGGTTCTAAGCTGAACGTATCGCGTAAAAATCATATTAATAAACAGGGTTTTCCTATAAAAATAAGATTTTTAGATATTTAATTTTAAAAAATTAAGTTTTATAAAATATTTTGTCCTGTACTCAGGATATTAGTATAAATTCATAAAAAGTTAAAAACTGGTATTCTTTTATTATTATTGAAATTAATTATCCAGAGTTTTCTTAATAAAAATACAGTATAAGAATTAAGTTATTGATAATAAGAGTTTTATAAAAAATATAAAATTTATTTGAAAGTCAAAAATTTAGAGTTTTTATAAGAAAGCACTTATTGGAAAATAATAGCATTTATTCCTAAGATAAAACAATTACGTAGCTTATTTAGAGTTAAAAAGTTATTCTTATTTCAAATATTGTACCATGTTAGAACAATTAGAATCAATCAAGACCCGTTTTGAAGAAGTGACTCAATCACTTAATGATCCAAAGATTATTAATGATATAAAGCATTATACAGCTTTAAACAAAGAATATAAAAACTTGAATAAAATCGTTGAAAAATACGAGAATTATCAATTTGTTTTATCCGAAATAGAAGAAAGTAAACGCATTTTAAATGAAGAATCTGATGCTGAATTACGAGAACTTGCCAAAGAAGAACTCGCAGACCTTGAACCTCGTAAATATACTTTAGAAGAAAAATTAAAAGTTATGCTTATTCCAAAAGACCCCAATGATAGCCGAAATGTTATTGTAGAACTTAGGGCTGGAACCGGTGGAGATGAAGCATGTCTTTTTGTAGGCGATTTGTTTAGAATGTATAGCCGATTTTCTGAAAATATGCACTGGAAAATGAATATCATGGATGTAACAGAAGGAACTACAGGTGGCTATAAAGAACTCATTTTTAAAGTAAAAGGTGAAGATGTTTATGGAAAACTAAAATATGAATCAGGTGTTCATCGAGTACAGCGGGTACCAGCAACAGAATCGCAAGGGCGAGTCCATACTTCTGCAGCTTCTGCAGTAGTTTTACCAGAAGCCCAAGAAATTGATGTTGAAATCAATATGAACGATATAAAAAAGGATACATTTTGTTCTTCAGGCCCCGGAGGACAGTCTGTTAACACGACGTATTCTGCCATTAGAGTTACCCATATTCCCAGTGGTGTTGTGGCACAATGCCAAGACGAAAAATCTCAAATACGAAATTTAGAAAAAGCCCTTGAAGTCCTGCGCAGCCGCTTATATCAAATAGAATTAGACAAGCAAAATGAAGAAGTCGGATTGACAAGACGAGGCATGATCGGAACAGGAGATAGGTCTCAAAAAATTCGAACCTATAATTTCCCACAAGGGCGAGTAACTGACCATCGGATTAATCTAACGACTTACAATCTTAGTAATACTTTAGATGGTCGTATTGAAGAATTTATAGAAAAATTACGCATTGCCGACAATACCGAAAAAATGAAAAGTGGGGAAGGGATCCAATCTTAAAATTATATTTATTTTTACCCTTTAAGTAAGTAGTCCATTTGAAAAAAGATTTTTGGAAGGTATTTAACATTAGAAAATAACATGACTATAAAAAATTACAACTTAATTTTTTATAGTAAACTCATAAAAAACTATAATTAGCCAATAATTTATGATTATTTTTATACAATAAAAGAAATTAAATTTTTGGAAAAAAACTAGAAAAATAAAAATTAACAATTTTTATTTAGAAAATATTGAATTTATAGTTTAACTAAGCAAGAACATGAGAACCGATAAACCTGCATTAATACTTATAGATATTCAAAAAGGGTTTGAACATGAAACGTATTGGGGTGGAAATAGAAATAATAAAGATGCTGAATTAAAATGTAAAACGATTCTTAAAAAATGGCGGGATCTTAAATTACCAATATTCCATGTGCGGCATAGTTCTCAAGATCCAAATTCCAAATTACATCGATCAAATAAAGGATTTGAATTTAATGACCACGTTAAACCAAAAATTGACGAAACTATTATAACCAAAAATGTCAATAGTGCTTTTATTGGAACAGATTTAAAAGACCAATTAGATAAGTCAGAAATCACAACACTTGTTATAGTAGGTTTAACAACAAATCATTGTATTTCAACAACAGTAAGAATGTCCGGAAATTATGGTTATAAAACTATTTTGATTTCAGACGCAACAGCAACTTTTGATAGGCTTGGAATTAATGGACAAAAATACGACTCTGAACTTATTCATCAAATAACTTTGGCAAGTCTACAAGAAGAATTTGCCATTATAAAAAATTCGAAACAATTGCTTGAGGATATATAAAAAATTTTATATTATAAAAAATAAAACTTGCTTACTAATGTATATAAGATCAAAATAAATTACAACCTCTTTTCAAGGTTTAACAACGAATCTAAATAGTCAATGAAGTTAGAAACAAAATATACATCTATTAATAAAAGTAAATATATTAGTAGAGATTTTAGCTGGTTGCAATTTAATTATCGAGTATTAGATTTAGCCAATGATCCCAATAGAAATATCCTTGAAAGACTAAAATTTCTAGCAATTACAGGCTCTAATTTAGATGAGTTTTTTATGATCCGAGTGGGTAGTTTATATAATTATTTAGATTATAATGAAGCAAGAGTCGATTACTCCGGATTAAGGGAAGAAGACTTTCGAAAAGAATTATTAAAACGTCTTCAAGAATTTGTCAAAGCCCAACATAAATGCTACGAAAACCTAATTCCTCTTTTTAAAGCAAATTATTTTAATATTTATGAAGTGAATAAGCTAAGTCAACAAGAGCAAAAACAAGCACTTGTTTATTTTAAAAAATTTGTTTTTCCTCTCTTGACTCCTATGACTATAGATAGTTATAGAACGTTTCCACTTATTTTTAATAAAAATAAGTTTTTCTCAGTTAGAACTAAGGAAATAAGAGGTAGTAATACTATTGAAAAACTATCTTTTCTTATGGTACCCCAAAATATTGATTATTTTTATGAAATAGAACGTCAACAAGAACTTATTTTTGTGCCTACCCATAACTTGATCAGAACTTACATCAATTATTTTTTCAAAAATGTTGAAATCCTTTCATGTAATCTTCTCAGAATTACTAGAAATGGAGAATTTACGCTTGAAGAAAGTGAAGATTTAGAAATTGATTTTATGGATGAGATTAGACGAAAACTGAAAACCCGGCGCACAGGACGCGTAGTGCGTTTAGATATTAAAACACCTCATGAAAAAGATACGCTTTATTGGTTACATAACCGTTGGGATATAGACGACCATAATACTTTTAAGTCCGATAATTTTTTAAACTATACCGGTCTTTGGCAAATAGTGAATCATAAAAGATTTAAACATTTACATAAAGAGAAAAAATCTATTTTGCCTTTACATGTCTCGGATAACAAAAATACCAATATTTATGAAAAAATTAAACACGGTAATATACTTTTGCATCATCCTTACAATAATATGGAGACTCTTATCAATCTTTTGGAGACTTCAGCAGAAGACCCTAGCGTCTTGGCTATAAAAATAACTATATACCGTTTGGCAAAGAGTTCAAAAGTGATTCAAGCTTTAGGTAAAGCAGTAGAAAATGGAAAACACGTATCGGTACTTTTTGAAATAAAAGCTAGATTTGATGAAGAAAATAATATTAAAGCTTCTTTGATGTTAGAACGTATGGGTTGTTTTGTTATTCACGGAATTAGTAGTTTTAAAACGCATACTAAAGTTTTAATGATTGTGCGAAAAGAAGCAAACTCCATCACAAGATATATTCACTTGGGCACCGGTAATTATAATGAACATACTTCAAAACTTTACACAGATATAGGCTTTATAACCAGTGAAAAAAAATACGCCAATGATGTATCAGACTTTTTTAATGTGATCACAGGACATTCTAAAACAGAAAAATATGAAATGCTTTTAACAGCCCCAAATAATATGAGGGAAGAACTTATCAAACTTATTAATAAAGAAGCAGAACAAGTATCAAATAAAGAAAAAGGGCGTATTATATTAAAAATGAATTCTTTACAAGATAATAAATTTATTGATGCCCTCTATAATGCTTCTCAAAAAGGGGTTAAGATAGATCTAATTATTCGAGGAATATGTTGTTTGCGACCGGGAAGAAAGGGGCTTAGCGAAAATATCAAAGTTCGTTCTATCATAGGTAATTATTTGGAACACTCCAGATTATATTATTTCCATAATAAAGGAGAACCAATTATTTATTGTGGTAGTGCCGATGCAATGGTAAGAAGTTTTGATCGACGTATAGAATCTCTTTTCCTTATAGACGATATAAATTCTAAGAAAAAAATCATGAATATACTTGACTTTAATTTGAGAGACAACGTAAACAGCTATTTTATGAAAGAAAATGCAAGTTATGAAAAAATTAGCCCACCTAAAGATAAAAAACCTTACGATTTACATAAGGCATTTTTTGAAATTAATCAAAATATTGTAGAAAATTCATATAAAAGATTATTAGACTTTGAAGTAGGATCCGTTTAAGTTTATTTATAGTATGATCCTTCGTATTATTTTTTTGTATGATACTAAAAATCTTAAAATATAAATCATTGAAAGTCAAATAATTAAAAATATATAAAAAATTTTGCACTATAAAGTTTAATAATATGTATTATATTGCTTTATCGATTATTAATTATTTTAAAACTATCTTTTTTGGCAAAAGAAAACTTTTTCACCCTTAGTAAGGGCATAACGG
>CBDDBK010000003.1:0-506681 GCA_965225715.1 Flammeovirgaceae bacterium | reverse complement strand
CGGTTGGTGATGTGGGAAATGGAGAAGGGCTTTATGGCTCTTTTAAAGATGGGGCTAGTGTTAGTCAAGAATATGTTTACAATTTGAATGGAGCTTTGACCAAGGATTTGAACAAGGGCATTGAGGCTATAAGTTACAATTATTTGAATTTGCCTACTTCGGTTGATATGGGCAATGACGATGAGATTCGCTATCTCTACGATGCCGCAGGTGTGAAGTTAAGGAAAGAAGTACTGGGTGAGATTACCCATGTTGTTCCGCCCTCTCATGATGGAGATCATATCGGACTTGGTCATACCTTCTCCTATACAGGTACGCTATCTAAAACCGATTATATCGGGGAGGCACTTTATGAAAACGATACGCTCCAATCTTTACATACCAGTCAAGGGCGAGTTTTAAAAGAAGACGGGGACTGGAAATATGAGTATCATCACCGCGATCATTTGGGCAATCAGCGCTTAGCCGTTCGGCACGAGAAATATACGGAGGAATATTTAGCCACTATGGAGGACAGCTTGGAAAAGACGGTTTTTGAGAATTGGGATACCACCCGCAGCACCATAAAACCCAGTCACGGCATCTATTCTTCGCATACCAATGGCGCTGAAGGCAAAGAGGTGGGCTTATATAAAGTTTTGAAAGTGCGAGCCGGCGATAGCTTGGATGTGAAGGTCTTGTTTCAGGTCGATTGGGCTTCAGCAGAAGGCTATTATACGCATTATAATAGTGGCATTCCTTTTAGCACTTTGGAATTGCCCACTTCCAATGAAAGTGGTGATGGTTTATCCACGAATTCGGTTACGGTAACGGTTGCTAATACCGAACATTACGGAACTTACATTCTTCAAGCCTATTTGATGATTTTATACGTTGATGATAAAGGCAATTATTTAAATTTAGGCAGTCAAGTGTCTTTTATTTACCATCCGCCGGTTTCTTTACCGCATTGGAATCGACACATTGTTACGAAAGTTCCACCCGGTGCTGTTAAGGCTTATATTTACGTAGCTAACGAAACACCAGCCAATATTTATTTCGATGATTTTAGCATTAAGCACACGAAGGCAATCAAGGTTATCCAAGAAAACCACTACTACCCTTTTGGAATGAGTATGAAGGGCTTGGAAAAGAAACCTCTTTTAGATTACGGTTTTCTTTTCAACGCCGGTACAGAGCGGGAGGAAGCTCATGGCTTAAACTGGGACATGACCGCTTTTCGCCCTTTGGACAATGCCTTGGGACGCTTTTTTGGTATAGACCTACTATCAGAAGACTATGTTTCTTTTTCCCCGATGCACTTTGGGTTGAATAATCCGATTAGTCTCAATGACCCGCTGGGTTTGAATGTGAATGATTTTGATGATGCAAGTGGGAGAAAAGAACCAGATTCCGGTGCTACAGGAAAGAAGAATCAGCGAGGCGGTGAGGTTTTTGATACTGTAGATGAACTTGTTGGTTACTTGTATTCGTTGGCTGGAGACGGAGAAACTCATTTTACATTTAAAGGTGAAGGGGCTAACCTTCGTATTATCCGAATCAGTTTTTTAAGTGGAGGTAGCACCAATAAGAATCAAGAAACAGGAATCTGGCAGGTGCCGGGGTTCTCTTTTTCAAGTTTTGACGTTCAAGTTCGAGGCACTGCCCAAAAAGCCGTTCAGTCTAATGAGGCTTTTGCTTTTTACAATCGTTTAAATGATAGTAACCAGCAGTGGTATAATGGGGTCGTGAGTCCGTTGATGGATGCGGTAACTGCTGTTAGTCCTTTGCCGTTTGTGGGGTATGCTCAAAAAGGGATAGGTTTGTTAGCGAAAAACATTGGTAATATAAAGATACCTGTTTATAGAGTTTATGGGAGTGATGCAAAACCCTTTGGTTTTTCGTGGACATTTATAAACCCAAAATATATAAAAAGTTTTAGAAATTTTGCAGGATTGCCATCTGGTAAATCTAGTGGATATAATAATTCAGGGCGATTTATTATTTCTGGAAGTACTAAAATAAAGAACGTTATGAAATTAAGATCTGCTCTTCCATTAGATGGAAACAAAGGAGGATTACCAGAACTTATCATAAATCCCAAGAATGTAAAAATAAAAAAAGTATCTGGTATTAACCCTGAATTTTAATTTAGCAAACACTTAATAACTTATGAATAATTATCAAGGTATGACTGTCAATGAAAGATTATTTTCAAGCGGATTGATGGATGAATTTGACAATGCAGTTAGAATAAAAGATGTAAAAAAAGTTGTATTAATACTAAAAAAAATAGACTTAAAAGATGAATCTATTATTCCAATACTCAAGTACTTGAAATTACCCGTAAGTTCTGTAGGTGACTGATAGAATTATGAATACCTAATAATCAATAGTTTAAAGAATATAAAAAAATTGAAGAAATTAGAACTATACGATTAGGACAATGAAATTAAATACAAATGACGGTACTTTTAAATTTGAAAATTTGCTTTTAAAACCATTACTTCCATTAAATGAAGTTGAAAAACAACTTGATAATCAGAATTTATTAATTTATTTTGATTTAAGTTTAGCAAATAATAATTGGAAAACGTATTGGTTGCATGTAGAAAAATTTGAAAACTTGTATAGTCTTGTTTTTTTTAAAGATCAGCTAGATAGTTTTACTATTTATCCTAAAATATTAAAAGGAGATAGGAGTTTTCATGATTTAACTATTTTAAGAAATTTAGCTAAAGAAATGGGAAGTATAGGAAAATATAGTTGGGGGACTTATGGAATTGTAAACGATCCAAGGTCGGGATCTACATATATTTATATATCATACAATAACCCTAATAGTTCTTTAAAGAAAAATTTCTTTTCGAGTTTTATAAAGAAATGTAGATATTTCATCCAAGACATTTTTTGGATTTAATTGAGGCACTGCCCAAAAAGCGGTTCAATCTAACGAGGCTTTTACTTTTTACAGCCATTTAAATAACAGTAATCAGCAGTGGTATAATGGAGTAGTGAGTCCACTGATGGATGCGGTAACGGCTGTTGTCCCTATTGGGGGAGCGGCAAGATTAGGAAATTGGTTAGGTAAAGGATTAACTTCTTCGACAGTTAATGGTGTATTTTATCATTCTACCACAAGAATAAATGCTGCAGAAAGTATTCTAAAGGGAATAGATCCTTTCTTTTTTAAAAAAGGAAGTCGATTTGGAAAAGGTTTTTATTTGGGTAATAACCCGGTTACTACTATAGCGGAGTTGCATCATCATAGTTTTAGAAGAGTCCAAACTCTTCAATACAATCTTGTAGGGGCAAAACTTTTAAACGCAAGCAATTTAGGCGCAAGATATACACCAAAGTTATTAGGACACTACACAAAATTAAGAGGTTATGATGGTATTTCGTATAATTCTTTGCGGTATTCTATTGGTCAAAATATAGTTTTATTTAAGAATTTTACAAAGTTGCAAAATGGAAAAATTGTTTATTAAAGAACCTAGTTTTCAATTTGAAAAAATATATGTAAAGGTACGGATAATGCCTGCTCTATATATTGGTATAAGAGGAGTATTTAAGACAAAAGATTATTTACTAGGAGATTTTTCATACGGAGAGTTTATTATCTATCAAAATGATAGAGCTAAGTATTATTTTTCTATACTTGATCAATATGGAAATGAAAATAAAATTGTCCAGTGTGCTGCTAAGAGAAAATTACCCGTAGATATATTTTTACTAAACCTTTTGAAAAACGAAGGGTACAAGAATTTAAGTCTTACACAGAGATGGGCTACTTTTATTTATTTTGAAAAACATTCTTACATGGCAGATATTCCACTATTACAAATAGTTGATGCTTAAATTTTCAAAATTAATGAGGCTTTTTCTTTTTACAGTCGTTTAATTTAAATGACAGTAACCAGCAGTGGTATAATGGAGTAGTGAGTCCGTTGATGGATGTGGTAACTGCTGTTGTCCCTATTGGGGGAGTGGCAAGATTAGGAAATTGGTTAGGTAAAGGATTAACTTCTTCGACAGTTAATGGTGTATTTTATCATTCTACCACAAGAATAAATGCTGCAGAAAGTATTCTAAAGGGAATAGATCCTTTCTTTTTTAAAAAAGGAAGTCGATTTGGAAAAGGTTTTTATTTGGGTAATAACCCGGTTACTACTATAGCGGAGTTGCATCATCATAGTTTTAGAAGAGTCCAAACTCTTCAATACAATCTTGTAGGGGCAAAACTTTTAAACGCAAGCAATTTAGGCGCAAGATATACACCAAAGTTATTAGGACACTACACAAAATTAAGAGGTTATGATGGTATTTCGTATAATTCTTTGCGGTATTCTAATGGTCAAAATATAGTTTTATTTAAGAATTTTACAAAGTTGCAAAATGGAAAAATTACTTACTAACATGCCGAATTTTGAGTTAATAAGAATAGTCAAAAGATTCAAAATAATTCCCTCTTTATATTTAGGAATTAAAGGATGCTTTAAAATAAACTATTGCAGCTTTCCTGATTCAGTTTATGGAGAATGGATTATATATCAAAAAAGTATGCCCGCATATTATTTTTCAGCATTCAACCAGGATAGCATTAAATCAGATAGACTTATTGAATATGCTAAAAAAAATAGTTTAGAATTTGAAACTTTTTTAGCAAAACTTTTAAGAAAGAAAGGATATAAGAATATTAATTCTGTATGTAAAAATTCTATATTAATTCACTATTATAAAAAATCTTATATAGCAGATATTCCACTACTACAGATAGTTGATGGTTAAATTTCAAGATTAATGAGGCTTCTGCTTTTTATAGCCGTTTAAATAACAGCAACCAGCAGTGGTATAATGGGGTGGTGAGTCCGTTGATGGATGCGATATCATCGGTTGTACCCATCGGCGGAGTGGCAAGATTGGGAAATTGGTTAGGTTTGTTAGGTAATAAACTTTTTTCAAGAAAATTACCTAAATATTTGTATCACTACACAGATCTAAAATCAGCTCAAAATATTGCCAATTTTGGATTACAAACTAAATATAGTCAAGATGGATTCTTATATTTGACAAATAGAAGCAATTTAAGTCCACTGCAAGCACATATCGAATTAGCTTTATCAGGACAAAAACCTTTCCCCACATCATTGTTACAAATTAGAGTTCAAGGACTCAAACCATCAATTATTAGAAGAGTCCAAGGCAATTTATCAGGAATGGGACCTGGCGGTGGTATGGAATTTCTATTTAATCAAAATATATCTGCTAACCGCATTAAAATTATAAAATAATGAAAAACCTAAAACATCGCCTAGAGATAGCATTAATTTTTCTTAAAAAAGGGCAATCATTTAAAATTGAAAATTTAAAATTAGGAATTGAAAAGGGCAATATTTTTTATGTTGTAGGGTGGTCTACAAAACGTACAATAGGAAATATTTCTAAAGCATCTGCTTTAAAAGAGCTAGAAGGAATAGAAGAGAAGTTTTATGAATTTATTCAAATATCTAGAGATTTAAAGGATTTTATCAAAAATAAAACCCTTGAATTTAATTTAGCTTTTGATTATGGTCAAGGTTCTGTAGGTATATGTTCTAAAAAGGATGGAATAATCAAATGGAAAATATAAACGCTTCAAACTAAAATATCTATTTCGATAATTTCAGCATTAAGCACACGAAGGCTATCAAGGTTATCCAAGAAAGCCACTACTACCCTTTTGGAATGAGTATGAAGGGCTTGGAAAAGAAACCTCTTTTAGATTACGGTTTTCTTTTCAACGCCGGTACAGAGCGGGAGGAAGCTCATGGCTTAAACTGGGACATGACCGCTTTTCGCCCTTTGGACAATGCCTTGGGACGCTTTTTTGGTATAGACCTACTATCAGAAGACTATGTTTCTTTTTCCCCGATGCACTTTGGGTTGAATAATCCGATTAGTCTCAATGACCCGCTGGGTTTGAATGTGAATGATTTTGATGATGCAAGTGGGAGAAAAGAACCAGATTCCGGTGCTACAGGAAAGAAGAATCAGCGAGGCGGTGAGGTTTTTGATACTGTAGATGAACTTGTTGGTTACTTGTATTCGTTGGCCGGAGACGGAGAAACTCATTTTACATTTAAAGGTGAAGGGGCTAACCTTCGTATTATCCGAATCAGTTTTTTAAGTGGAGGTAGCACCAATAAGAATCAAGAAACAGGAATCTGGCAGGTGCCGGGGCTGTCTTTTTCAACTTTTGACGTTCAAGTTCGGGGTACTGCCCAAAAAGCCGTTCAGTCTAATGAGGCTTTTGCTTTTTACAATCGTTTAAATGATAGTAACCAGCAGTGGTATAATGGAGTAGTGAGTCCGCTGATGGATGCGGTGACTGCTGTTGTTCCCATTGGCGGAGTAGCAAGATTGGGAAATTGGTTAGGTAGAGGATTAACCTCTTCGACAGTCAATGGTGTGTTTTATCATTCTACAAGGGCAGCAAAGCATGCTGATTATATTTTAAACAAGATAGATATAAGCGTTGTAAGCCCTAAATCAAGGTTTGGAAGAGGTTTTTATCTAGGTAATAAACCAATCACTACTATAGCAGAATTACATCATCATAATTTTAGAAGAATTCAAACTCTTCAATATGATCTTGTAGGGGCAAAACTTTTAAACGCGAGTAATTTAGGTGCAAAATATACACCAAAACTATTGAGGCATTATACAAAATTAAGAGGTTATGATGGTATCCTGTTTAATTCATTACGATATTCTAACGGGCAAAATGCTGTTTTATTCAAAAATTTTACAAAGCTACAAAATGGAAAAATTGTTTATTAAAGAACCTAGTTTTCAATTTGAAAAAATATATGTAAAGGTACGGATAATGCCTGCTCTATATATTGGTATAAGAGGAGTATTTAAGACAAAAGATTATTTACTAGGAGATTTTTCATACGGAGAGTTTATTATCTATCAAAATGATAGAGCTAAGTATTATTTTTCTATACTTGATCAATATGGAAATGAAAATAAAATTGTCCAGTGTGCTGCTAAGAGAAAATTACCCGTAGATATATTTTTACTAAACCTTTTGAAAAACGAAGGGTACAAGAATTTAAGTCTTACACAGAGATGGGCTACTTTTATTTATTTTGAAAAACATTCTTACATGGCAGATATTCCACTATTACAAATAGTTGATGCTTAAATTTTCAAAATTAATGAGGCTTTTTCTTTTTACAGTCGTTTAATTTAAATGACAGTAACCAGCAGTGGTATAATGGGGTGGTGAGTCCGCTGATGGATGCGGTAACCAGTATCGGACCTTTCCCATTAGTTCGAGGAGTTAAATTTGCCAGTCAAATATATAAGGGTAGTCAAAAAGCAATAGTTATAGGCGAAGGAATGAAACGGGTGCAAACAGCTGCTCAGACTCTTCGATCTCAAGGCATCAATGCAAAGTGGTATCAAGCTTGGAGTAAAAATTTTCCTAATAGAACGATGACTCCACCAGAATTAAATATGGCTAAAGCTAGAAATAGCCGATGGTTAAGAACTAAAATTAAACAAGGATATAAAATTTACGATATTGGTCCAGAGCAAGGTAGACCAGCTCCAAGTGATTTTTATCAATTAGAGCAGGATATTCTCAAAAAATATAAGTACCCTACTATTAAACTAACAGATTATTAAAATTATAATATAGGCATAAATGGCAAAAAATAATAGTTATAAGCGTTTAATAAAAGAACAATTTGAATTTTTAGAATCAAAATATAAATTCAAATGTATTGAATATGAGCGATCATGGTGGGGATGGACCTTATTATATTTAAGTGAAAAAACTGGAGTTAGAATTACTTATGAACATAGAGAATTTTATGTTATCATTAGACTTTATCAACTTGTTAATAGACAATTGATTGAACATCCAGGATTTTGGGGTATTGAAAATGATACTACTATCTATGATTTTGGACTTGGGGATATAATTTTACTTCGTAATCCTAAGGCTTTGATAAAACCCGGGTATGATTATAATAATAATTCTAAGTATCATGATGAAAAAAAAGGATATTTAACATATATATCTGATTTTGCTAAAAATTTAGAGAAATACGCTGATGACGTTTTAAGGGGTGATTTTACAATTTTCAAAGAAGCTGAAAAGGCAGTTAAAGAAAGAGCAAAAAAGTATAGAGAAGAAAATTAGACTCGAACTATTTTGATAATCAATATATTATGTAATTTTGATTTTTTGACATTGAATTTAATGAAAAAACAAATATATTATAAATATTTATTTTTCAACTTAATGAATATATGTATTTTTAATATATAACTCCAAGTTTATAAGTAAAAAATAATTTTGCCTAATCTCTTTGAAAAATCTTTAAATTTTTATTGCGACATCAGTTTTTATAAGTTTCTGATTAACAATTATTTTAAAAAATAACTTTTTTATTTGATTGATTACCAAATCTGGGTAAGTCTATTAATTGTAAACATTTTTGCTTTTTACAGCCATTTAAATAACAGTAGCCAGCAGTGGTATAATGGAGTAGTGAGTCCGCTGATGGATGCGGTGACTGCTGTTGCCCCTATTGGCGGAGTAGCAAAGTTAGGAAGTTTATTGGGAAAAGGACTGGGTTTTGTAAGGAAAGGAGCTAGTCGGAGTGGCAATGCTTTCAGATATATGACTCAGGGGGAACTTAATGCAGTCGAAAAAACAAATTTGCTTCGAGGTGGAAGACCAGGAGAAACATTTTTCACTAAGGATGTTTTTAAATCAGGCATAAAAGCACAACAGAGATTAGCTCTTCCAACAAAACCAACTCTTCGAGTAGAATTTAAAATACTTAATAATCCCATATTGTTAAGAAATGGCACAAAAGTTCAGCCTGCTTTTAGAATGATGGGAGGAGGTTCGGAGTTTATGACCATAAGTCCCGTTAGGGTTAAAATTATTAATTCACAACCATTAAAATGAAGTTATGAAAAAAGAGAAATATAAAATTACAGTTAGTGAACCCTGGAATTATGATGGACCAGACGGTCCAAATATAATCTATGGCACCATATTAAGACAAGTAGATAGATATTCTTTAATTTTTAAATCTGATAATGAGTTAAAATTCGATGGAAATAAAGGAAAATATTTAATTTTAGAGTGTAGGTCTACCGATGATTTATTACAAGAAAATCTAAATTATTATGCTACTATTAATGGCGCTCTCATTTTGAATAGTCCAAATACACCATTTGATTCTTTAAAGAATAATAGCAAATTTGTTCTAATAGGAAGGATAGAAAAATTATAAATTTAACTTAAGTACAGGACAAAATCCTTGTAAAACCCAATTTTTTAATATTAAGCACTTGGCTATTAACTTATTAAATTTTAATCATTTGTTATAAAAATTTGTATTATTTTTTATGTTATGAAACCCTTTTAGATTACGGTTTTCTCTTCAACGCTGGCACAGAGCGAGAGGAAGCTCACGGTTTAAACTGGGACATGACAGCTTTTCGCCCTTTGGACAATGCCCTAACCCGTTTTCACGGTATAGATTTGTTATCAGAAGACTACGTTTCTTTTTCGCCGATGCACTTTGGCTTGAATAATCCGATTAGTCTCAATGACCCGCTGGGTTTGAATGCGAATGATTTTGATGATGGAAGTGGGAGAAAAGAAGTAGATGCCGGTGCTACGGGAAAGAAGAATCAGCGAGGCGGTGAGGTTTTTGACACTGTAGATGAGCTTGTTGGTTATTTGTATTCGTTGGCTGGAGACGGAGAAACTCATTTTACATTTAAAGGTGAAGGGGCTAACCTTCGTATTATCCGAATCAGTTTTTTAAGTGGAGGTAGCACCAATAAGAATCAAGAAACAGGAATCTGGCAGGTGCCGGGGCTGTCTTTTTCAACTTTTGACGTTCAAGTTCGGGGTACTGCCCAAAAAGCCGTTCAGTCTAATGAGGCTTTTGCTTTTTACAATCGTTTAAATGATAGTAACCAGCAGTGGTATAATGGAGTAGTGAGTCCGTTGATGGATGCGGTAACGGCTGTTAGTCCTTTAAAATACGCAGGATTAGGGGTTAAATTAGCAGCGGGGGGTTGGATAATCAAAGGTTTAGGCTCAGCCGGTAAAAAGGTTGCTGGGACAGGTCTGATACGAAAGTTTGCTAGAGATTTGAAGATTTTTAGTGGGCAAAAATCGCTCAGAAATTCATCAATAGTTGATAATTATTTTGCTCAGATGAAGAATGGAACATTTAACTACTCAAATGGAGCCGCAGGTTTTTTACACAATGGGAAAACAATTCTTACCGATGGAAATCATAGAATGAATGCAGCAATTAGGTACGCGATTCAAACTGGTGATAATTCTTTTATTAATACTTTGATTAAAAACGGGAATTTTACTAAGGCAAATCCAGCAGATTATGGTATTAAAATATATAATTTACCCATAAAATAAATTAACATGTTATGAACAAGATTGCCTTTAACATAGATAAAAATAGTATAGGAGTGTCTAAAACTTTATATTTTGGGCATATTTACCTTGTCTTTTCATGTAAAAAAGATATTCAAAAAAAGATATTTGGAAAAGGGCTTAAAAATGTGTGCTTTATTAACTCTCCTTTTAAAGGGGCTATTAAAGTGCCTATTTATATAAGGAAACATAAAATTAACCCTAAGAAAATAGAATATCTTAAAGAACATTTTCGCATCCCATTTTTGAAGATTGATAAATATGGATTTTATAATCAAATGATATTTGTTTTGTTAAATGAGTTAATACAAAACGATATTGTGGTTGTAGAAGCAACAGGTCTAGCAAAGCATTCAATAAACTACTTCATCGAATTTAGTAATAATTTTTTGAGGTTAAATAAAAATAAAATGATTGTTTTATTTCAAATAAAGAGTCATAATCTTTCAATTTCTAAATTTATAATTGAAGATTTATCAGAAACGGGAATAAAAGGATATAGTAATATTTTAAATAAATGTACTCTCGCTAGCTAAATGTTCTCTATGGATAGAGCAAAAAAGCAGATCCTAGTAATAATATTGAGGCTTTAATTTTGTAAAATGCCCTAACCCGTTTTCACGGCATAGATTTATTATCCGAAGACTATGTTTCTTTTTCTCCGATGCACTTTGGGTTGAATAATCCGATTAGTCTCAATGACCCGCTGGGTTTGAATGCGAATGATTTCGATGATGGAAGTGATAGAAAAGAACCAGATGCCGGTGCTACGGGAAAGAAGAATCAGCGAGGCGGTGAGGTTTTTGACACTGTAGATGAGCTTGTTGGTTACTTGTATTCGTTGGCCGGAGACGGAGAAACTCATTTTACATTTAAAGGTGAAGGGGCTAACCTTCGTATTATCCGAATCAGTTTTTTACGTGGAGGTAGCACCAATAAGAATCAAGAAACAGGAATCTGGCAGGTGCCGGGGTTCTCTTTTTCAAGTTTTGACGTTCAAGTTCGAGGCACTGCCCAAAAAGCCGTTCAGTCTAACGAGGCTTTTGCTTTTTACAGCCATTTAAATAACAGTAATCAGCAGTGGTATAATGGAGTAGTGAGTCCGTTGATGGATGCGGTAACTGCTGTTAGTCCTATTGGCGTCCTTGGAAAAGGATTGAATTTATTAGGAAAAAGTAAACAACTTGGTAGAGTTTTTTGGTCAGGTAAATCAGCAGTCGCAGGAAAAGCTGCTGAAAACTTTGCCAAAGCAAATGGAATGAAAACATTAGAGATGACATGGCAAGGAAAGACTTTAACAAAACTTACCAATATAACCTCCTATAAATTTACAGCCCCGCTATGGAATAGAGCTTCTGCATCATTTGCAAAAGGTGCCAAGAATCCTGTTCATGTCTTTCATAATGCAAGTTCTGGTGTTAGATTAAATAGTGTTTGGAGAAGAATTGAGTATCCCATTCTTAAAAGTAAAAATAATAATATTATCTATCATAATATATTTGAATAATGATTACGACGAAAAAACTAAAAATATATAAGAAATATTCAGGAAATATTGAGAGTTGGGATCGTTTTGGTAAAAAAGTAGACAAAAACTTTTTAAAGTATAAAGAATGGGAACTAATAGATGAGTTAATCCAAAATATAAAATTGATTGAAAAAGGTTTTGCATCAGAAAGTTTTAAATCGCGAACTCTGAATAGACTGAGGGAGGTCTGTGATAGTGAAAGAACTCAACAAGAGCTAAAATCTTTGATTGATAAAGAACTATAATAGTTACAAGTCAATCTGGCAATATTTTACAGCCATTTAAACAATATTAAAGGGTTTTGACGTTCAAGTTCGGGGTACTGCCCAAAAAGCTGTTCAGTCTAATGAGGCTTTTGCTTTTTACAGCCATTTAAATAACAGTAGCCAGCAGTGGTATAATGGAGTAGTGAGTCCGTTGATGGATGCGGTGACTGCTGTTGCCCCTATTGGCGGAGTAGCAAAGTTAGGAAGTTTATTGGGAAAAGGACTGGGTTTTGTAAGGAAAGGAGCTAGTCGGAGTGGCAATGCTTTCAGATATATGACTCAGGGGGAACTTAATGCAGTCGAAAAAACAAATTTGCTTCGAGGTGGAAGACCAGGAGAAACATTTTTCACTAAGGATGTTTTTAAATCAGGCATAAAAGCACAACAGAGATTAGCTCTTCCAACAAAACCAACTCTTCGAGTAGAATTTAAAATACTTAATAATCCCATATTGTTAAGAAATGGCACAAAAGTTCAGCCTGCTTTTAGAATGATGGGAGGAGGTTCGGAGTTTATGACCATAAGTCCCGTTAGGGTTAAAATTATTAATTCACAACCATTAAAATGAAGTTATGAAAAAAGAGAAATATAAAATTACAGTTAGTGAACCCTGGAATTATGATGGACCAGACGGTCCAAATATAATCTATGGCACCATATTAAGACAAGTAGATAGATATTCTTTAATTTTTAAATCTGATAATGAGTTAAAATTCGATGGAAATAAAGGAAAATATTTAATTTTAGAGTGTAGGTCTACCGATGATTTATTACAAGAAAATCTAAATTATTATGCTACTATTAATGGCGCTCTCATTTTGAATAGTCCAAATACACCATTTGATTCTTTAAAGAATAATAGCAAATTTGTTCTAATAGGAAGGATAGAAAAATTATAAATTTAACTTAAGTACAGGACAAAATCCTTGTAAAACCCAATTTTTTAATATTAAGCACTTGGCTATTAACTTATTAAATTTTAATCATTTGTTATAAAAATTTGTATTATTTTTTATGTTATGAAACCTCTTTTAGATTACGGTTTTCTCTTCAACGCTGGCACGGAGCGAGAGGAAGCTCACGGTTTAAACTGGGACATGACCGCTTTTCGTCCTTTGGACAACGCCTTGGGACGCTTCTTTGGTATAGACTTACTATCAGAAGACTATGTTTCTTTTTCGCCGATGCACTTTGGCTTAAATAATCCGATTAGTTTGAATGACCCGCTGGGTTTGAATGCGAATGATTTTGATGATGGAAGTGGGAGAAAAGAAGTAGATGCCGGTGCTACGGGAAAGAAGAATCAGCGAGGCGGTGAGGTTTTTGACACTGTAGATGAGCTTGTTGGTTACTTGTATTCGTTAGCCGGAGACGGAGAAACTCATTTTACATTTAAAGGTGAAGGGGCTAACCTTCGTATTATCCGAATCAGTTTTTTAAGTGGAGGTAGCACCAATAAGAATCAAGAAACAGGAATCTGGCAGGTGCCGGGGTTCTCTTTTTCAAGTTTTGACGTTCAAGTTCGAGGCACTGCCCAAAAAGCCGTTCAGTCTAATGAGGCTTTTGCTTTTTACAGCCATTTAAATAACAGTAACCAGCAGTGGTATAATGGAGTAGTGAGTCCGCTGATGGATGCGGTAACGGCTGTTGTCCCTATTGGGGGAGCGGCAAGATTAGGAAATTGGTTAGGTAAAGGATTAACCTCTTCGACAGTCAATGGCGTATTTTATCATTCTACAAGGGCGGCAGGACATGCTGATTTTATCCTAAATGGCATAAATATTAAAAAAGTAAGTAAATATTCAAGATTTGGAAGAGGATTCTATTTGGGTAGCAAACCAATTACTACCATAGCTGAATTACATCATCATGGTTTTAGAAGAGTCCAAACTCTTCAATATGATCTTGTAGGGGCAAAACTTTTAAACGCGAGTAATTTAGGTGCAAAATATACACCAAAACTATTGAGGCATTATACAAAATTAAGAGGTTATGATGGTATCCTGTTTAATTCATTACGATATTCTAACGGGCAAAATGCTGTTTTATTCAAAAATTTTACAAAGTTACAAAATGGAAAAATTACTTACTGATATTCTTCCAAAAATTAAATTATTAAAAATACGTATGAGATTTAGGGTTATCCCTTCTTTGCATATCAGCATAAGAGGTGTGCATAAAATTGAATATTTAGGGTTACCCGATTCCTCTTATGGGGAATGGATAATTTATCAAGGCAACATTCCTAAATATTATTTTTCTTTTTTGAATGATGATGGTGTGGAAAATAAAATCAGTCAATACATAGACAAGCATAATACAGAGTATGAATCCTTTTTAATAAAACTTCTAAGGAGTGAAGGATATAAAAATATCAATTTTATACATAAAAACTCTATATTAATCTACTATCATAAAAAATCTTACATAGCAGATATTCCACTACTACAGATAGTTGATGGTTAAATTTCAAGATTAATGAGGCTTTTGCTTTTTACAGCCGTTTAAATGACAGTAACCAACAATGGTATAATGGAGTAGTGAGTCCGCTGATGGATGCAGTGACTGCTGTTAGTCCTTTGCCGTTTGTGGGGTATGCTCAAAGAGGGATAGGTTTGTTAGCGAAAAGTATAACAACTTACGATGGTTTTTTATTTGGTTCTATTGGTATTAAAACTCCGATTAATCTAAGAGTTGGACTTTATGCTTCTGAAAATACAATAAAATACGGAACTTTTCACTGGAGCACTATTGCACCCCGCGTTTTGAGTAAAAATCAATGGTTCGGTAGACGAATGTTACAAATATCACCAAAGTTTCAACACACTCTTGGACCTTGGTCAAACCAAATAATACCAAAAGGTAGTCAAATCAAAATAGGCTTAGTGGGTCCCCAAAAGAATTCGAAATTTGGCACATGGATTCAAATTTATTCATCTAAAGGATTAAAGTTTAATAAATAATTTTCATGAGTAATCTATACAATAGATCAAAGATAAAGTTTTCCCATCCTTATCAAATTTTGAATATGGGGGGACCTTGGATTGGCAATTTATATGTGAACGAGGAAATAATTTGTAGAAATGTTATTATAGACAATATAATAATTTCTTCTGATCGAAAGAAATTATATTTTATTAAATATAATAAAGTATCAAAATGGGCAAATGAAAATTATTTTACATTGAGATACATTGAAGCACCTACTAAAAAAAAGATTGAATATGATTTAACTTTTGAAACAATTTATGTTAAGGAGATCGATGAGAATAACAATTTAACATTTTATTCTTGTTTTCAAGATAATAAAGAAGAAAAACAAAAGAGATTAAATTTGAATGAGATTGGGTCGCATATTTGGCGAAAAATGTAACAACTTACGATGGTTTTTTATTTGGAAGCATTAAAATGAGAGCACCATTTGATATTCCTGTTCAAAGGTTTGGAACTATACATAATCAAAAAATGTATAGTTTAGATTATTGGGGACCTCAAATTTTCGGAAAAAATAAAGTTGCTGCAAGAAGGCTTAATGCGATTAAACCGGAATGGAATTCATTGACTAAGCATGCTAAAGGTAAAATTTCAAAAGGTACCCCAATGAAATTTGGTATAACTGGTCCCCAAGGGTGGAAATATCCAGGTGGACTACCTCAATTTAGAGTTCGTTCTAAACAAGTAATTATTAAATAATAACATCCATAATTATGATATTACATTTACCTCTAATTGCCATTATAATATTGATTTTATTAGCTCTTCCTATAATTGCAATTGTCTTTTTAATTTTATATGTATTTATGAATATAACATTAGTCTCAATTAATAGTTTATATTTTACGTGGTTTGGAGAGAAAAGAGATAAGCGAAAAGTAAGAAAAATACTTAAAGCTCATGAAGATATAGGATTTCCTAAAATTCCTATAAATGAACAATTATACATGATCGCTTATGATAATTTTGATTACATTAGAAACTTAACTTGTTATAAACGTATCCCAATTGAAATTTTAGATAATTATATTACTATTAGTATGAATGATTTAGAAGAATATATAAAAGAGAATTATGAAGAAGTCATGAATGCTTTTCAAATAAGACAAGAAGGAGAAATTAAGTTAACTTGTAATAATAATTATTATATAGAATTTTATGACAGAGGGATTAGACAAAGGACAAAAAGATTTTATAAAAGAAAAGATTTTATAAAATTTATATCAAAACTTTTTATAAGTGCTGTTCCTAAGTATGAAAAATATTATCCCTTATAGAGTTTTAAGACCAAAGCCGTTCAGTCTAACGAGGCTTTTGCTTTTTATAAGCGTTTAAATGACAGTGGACAGCAGTGGTATAATGGGGTGGTGAGTCCGTTGATGGATGCGATATCATCGGTTGTACCCATCGGCGGAGTGGCAAGATTGGGAAATTGGTTAGGTTTGTTAGGTAATAAACTTTTTTCAAGAAAATTACCTAAATATTTGTATCACTACACAGATCTAAAATCAGCTCAAAATATTGCCAATTTTGGATTACAAACTAAATATAGTCAAGATGGATTCTTATATTTGACAAATAGAAGCAATTTAAGTCCACTGCAAGCACATATCGAATTAGCTTTATCAGGACAAAAACCTTTCCCCACATCATTGTTACAAATTAGAGTTCAAGGACTCAAACCATCAATTATTAGAAGAGTCCAAGGCAATTTATCAGGAATGGGACCTGGCGGTGGTATGGAATTTCTATTTAATCAAAATATATCTGCTAACCGCATTAAAATTATAAAATAATGAAAAACCTAAAACATCGCCTAGAGATAGCATTAATTTTTCTTAAAAAAGGGCAATCATTTAAAATTGAAAATTTAAAATTAGGAATTGAAAAGGGCAATATTTTTATGTTGTAGGGTGGTCTACAAAACGTACAATAGGAAATATTTCTAAAGCATCTGCTTTAAAAGAGCTAGAAGGAATAGAAGAGAAGTTTTATGAATTTATTCAAATATCTAGAGATTTAAAGGATTTTATCAAAAATAAAACCCTTGAATTTAATTTAGCTTTTGATTATGGTCAAGGTTCTGTAGGTATATGTTCTAAAAAGGATGGAATAATCAAATGGAAAATATAAACGCTTCAAACTAAAATATCTATTTCGATAATTTCAGCATTAAGCACACGAAGGCTATCAAGGTTATCCAAGAAAGCCACTACTACCCTTTTGGGATGAGTATGAAGGGCTTGGAAAAGAAACCCCTTTTAGATTACGGTTTTCTCTTTAACGCTGGCACGGAGCGGGAAGAAGCTCACGGTTTAAATTGGGATATGACTCCTTTTAGACCTTTGGACAATGCCTTGGGACGCTTTTTTGGTATAGATTTATTATCAGAAGACTATGTTTCTTTTTCGCCGATGCACTTTGGCTTAAATAATCCGATTAGTTTGAATGACCCGCTGGGTTTGAATGTGAATGATTTTGATGATGCAAGTGGGAGAAAAGAAGTAGATGCCGGTGCTACGGGAAAAAAGAATCAGCGAGGCGGTGAGGTTTTTGACACTGTAGATGAGCTTGTTGGTTATTTGTATTCGTTGGCTGGAGACGGAGAAACTCATTTTACATTTAAAGGTGAAGGGGCTAACCTTCGTATTATCCGAATCAGTTTTTTAAGTGGAGGTAGCACCAATAAGAATCAAGAAACAGGAATCTGGCAGGTGCCGGGGTTCTCTTTTTCAAGTTTTGACGTTCAAGTTCGGGGCACTGCCCGTAAAGCTATTCAATCTAACGAGGCTTTTGCTTTTTACAGCCGTTTAAATGACAGTAACCAACAATGGTATAATGGAGTAGTGAGTCCACTGATGGATGCGGTGACTGCTGTTAGTCCTTTGCCGTTTGTGGGGTATGCTCAAAAAGGGATAAGTTTGCTAGCGAAAAATATTGGTAATATAAAGATACCTGTTTATAGAAAATTTGGAGGTGGCATATCTAATGCATCAGGAGAGTATTGGAGTTTAATTAATCCAAGGCTATTTGGTAGATATTATAGAAATTTTTCAGGTTTGCCAGATTGGAATACAGCAGCCTTTCAAGTTAAAGGTGCTGCTAATTTGAGGGATATAATAAAGTTTGGAAAAATTAGACCAGCGGCGCCATTTCACGGAAATTTTGGTCGGGTTGTACCTGAGCTAAAAATTAATCCATCTAAAGTAAAACCTACTCATTACAACGGCTTTAGAATAAATTAATAAGCACTAAATAAACATAATAATGAAGCAATTATACATTAAATCAGATGAGTTCTATTTTCTAAAAGAACCCATTTTTTTGATTTCTACAAAAATAATAAAAAAAGGCTGTAATAAATTGATGATAGCCCAATTAGAAAGTCCAATAAATATTTGGTTTAATGATAGGATTCACCGTTACTCAAGAGTCTTACTCAAACCCAGATATTATTTTCAAAACTTTAATAAATTACATGCGCGTCCTATAACGGTAAATATTGCATCATTTGATAAGCAAAATATTAATGATTTTAAATTATCAAAATTAGAAATTATAGGTTTTGGAGATTTATATTCTAACTCCAACGAGGATTTAATAAATAATTTTCATGAGTAAAGAAAAATTTAAAAACTCAAAGAGTAAATTATTGCAAATAATTCATAAAGAGTTAAATAAAAAAAAGAATATAAACGAAAAAGAGACTTTACAAATACTTGAAAAAGCTGTAAAAAGTTATGACTTTTATAATAGATTTGAAATGAAGGGACTTTTAAGTAGAGTAGTTGTGGATAGTTTAGAATCCGAATATGCCATGCTTGGAAATAAAATTATAGAATTTGATAATTCTATAAGATAAGAATTGAGTTACCATTTTTGCTTTTTACAGCCATTTAAATAATAGCAACCAACAATGGTATAATGGAGTAGTGAGTCCGTTGATGGATGCGGTAACGGCTGTTGTCCCTATTGGGGGAGTGGCAAGATTGGGAAGTTGGTTAGGTAGAGGAGTAAGTTCTATAAGAAAAACAACAGGGGTAATGACTAATCAAGAGGTTCGCTTATGGTACAATAATCAAATTAAAAGAATAAATACCAATGTTAAACCTACTAAATATAATGCAAAGAAAATCTCAAAACAAAGAGCATATTTCAAAAGGAAGGCAAGAAGATTAATGTCTGATCAAGGAGATATTAATTACTTAAACAAAAATTTTCCCGTACAAAACTACAATTACTATTATAACAAGTATTATAACCAAGGCTTTAGAGGCAAATCATTATATGAAAGAATAATACAAGGAAGTAAGACACCTAACTCGAATATTAACAAAAAATTTGGTATAAACTAATGAATATACAAGATATTATAGAAAAGCGTATTTTTTGGCATCAAGATAAAAAAGAAAGTACGAGATTTTATTCAGAACTAAATGGTGTAAAGGTTTATTTGAGAATAAATAATTTTCCTGAGGAGCCTCTTTACACAGTATTTTTAGGAACTGATAGTTTAGACATTGAAGATAAACCAGTAAAATGGATTATAAAATATAATTGACGATTAAATTTTAATTTGGACAATGCCTTAGGACGCTTTTTTGGTATAGACTTATTATCAGAAGACTATGTTTCTTTTTCGCCGATGCACTTTGGCTTAAACAATCCGATTAGTTTGAATGACCTGCTGGGACTGAAAGCAGCTAGTGGCTCGGATAATGATAGTGATTTCTTAGGCGGTTTCTCAGGAACAGTTTTAGACGAAGTTACCGTTTACGGAGAATATACCGGGATAAATTATACCGGTTTTGACTTGGGAAGTAATTTTTATAATTTCAACCTTAATAACAACTTAAACACCACCGAAATTATATGATGGAACAAATGAAAAACCCATCTGTCGTTTTCTAAATGACGAAGTCCTGTCAATAATTTAAAATAAAAGATGATAGTAGTTCTCCAAAGAGTAAAAGATGCCAAATTATTTATAGATGAAAATCAATTTTCGGCTATAAAAAAGGGCTTAGTTGTTTTATTAGGTATAGCTGAAGATGATGATGAACAGGATATTGTATGGCTTAGCAAAAAGATTATCAATATGCGTATTTTTGGAGATGAAAAAAATAAAATGAATAAATCATTAATAGAAATAGAAGGTGAACTATTGTTAATCAGCCAGTTTACTTTGTATGCGAATACTAAAAAAGGCAATAGACCTTCTTTTATTCGGGCGGCTAAACCTGAAAAAGCATATCAACTTTACAATAAAATGATTAAAAATCTTGAAGATCTTTTAAACAAACCCATAGCAACAGGACAATTTGCTGCTAATATGCAGGTTTCTCTTATTAACGATGGTCCGGTTACGATTATAATAGATTCAAAAAATAAAATATAAAAAATGACAAAAAGGAAAATAGTAATTTTTATAGATACCCAAAATGAACTTCAAAAAAATACGACAGAATCATTCATCTCACTCTCACGATAAAAGCATTTTTAAAACCGCTGGCTTGTATTTTTTTTAAGTTGATTTTAGCTTCTTCTCGGCTATGGTAGTGTCCGACTAAATGATAATGGACTTGTTTTTTGGGGTTAAGATGTTTGTATATATCAACACGCATATCTAAGCGTTTTTCCCGTTTATTTCTTAGGTTTTCAGATATAGCTTTTGAAGCAGCTATTTGAATTTTGTACAATTTGTAGCGCTGAGTAGGCTTGGTTTGGTTTGTTTTCAAAAAGTTTTTAATCCCAATAGCAATTGCTTTAGCGATATGGTCTTGTCCCCAAGTTGTATGAAGTACTTTTTCCTCTGAACTATTGGATAAAAATCCTAGTTCTATAAGAAGACTAATCATCTCTGTGTATTGAATGACTTGTAAATTTTGTTTTCTATCTGTAAAATCTTGGACAGCTAAACTTCTACGTTTACCTATTTCGGCTAATGTTGTCTTAATATTTTTGGCAAGTTTAAAATCTTTTTCCAATTTTTTATTATGAATATGAACCCGTGCACCTGAAGCATTTTTATCACCACTACTGTTGCAATGAATGCTAATAAAAATATCGGCTAAGTGTTTATTCGCTAATTCTACTCGTTCATCTAAGGTCAAAAAATGATCTGTAGTTCTGGTATAAATCACTTTTACACCTTTTATATTTTGGGTTAAATATGTTCCAATTTTTTTAACTATAATCAAATTTAATTCCTTTTCGCTTTTTTTGTATTTTCTTTTACTAGAATACCCATAATCTTTCCCTCCATGTCCTGCATCTAATACGATAATCAAAGCTAATAATTTAAAATTAAATAAAATAAAAGCTAAGAAAATCAAATAGTTAATAATTTTATATAGCAAAGTAAATTAGAGAATTAATAATTTTAAAAATGATTAAATGTATAGTAAAAAAAACTGTAATTATATATTTATTTTTCATAAAACTATAAAATAAAAATAATAAAATAAGGTATTGCTCAAACTATAATTTTTCTAATTTTAGGCTTTAAATTAAAAATAAAATTAACCGCGATGAATTACTAAAATAAAGCATTTTGCAACAATTTAATCATCTTCATTGTCATACTCAGTTTTCACTTTTAGATGGTGCAACGAATATTAAATCTATGGTTGCCAAGGCAAAAGCCGATGGTATGCAAGGGGTTGCTATGACTGATCACGGCAATATGTTTGGAGCTTTTCAACTGGTTAATGAAGCCGAAAAAGTAGGTATTAAACCCATTATCGGTTGTGAACTCTATTTGGTAAACGATCGTCATAAACAAAAATTTAGCAAACAAGATAAAGACAAAAGGTACCATCAATTGGTATTGGCTAAAAATGAAAAAGGGTACCAAAATCTATCAAAACTTTGTTCTTTAGGCTATAAGGAAGGTTTATATAGTAAATATCCAAGGGTAGATAAAGAACTTATTGAAAAGTATGCCGAAGGCTTAATTGCAACATCCTGTTGCATTGGAGCGGAAATTCCTCAAACTATTCTTTTTGAAGGTGAACGATCAGCCGAAGAAAAACTTAAATGGTGGATAAATATTTTTGGTAAGGAAGATTATTATATTGAATTGCAACGTCATGATATAGAAGATTTTGATAAAACAGGTATAAGTCAAGAAAATGTGAATCAAATTTTATTAAAATTTGCCAAAAAATATGATTTAAAAGTTATTGCTACTAATGATTCCCACTATTTAGATGAAGAAGATTCTGATATTCATGATATACTCTTATGTATAAATACGGGTAATAAAAAAAATACACCTATAGGCGAAGGAAAAAATTTTCGTTTTGGTTTTCCAAACAATAAATTTTATTTTAAAAGTCAAAAAGAAATGAATGCCTTGTTTTCTGATATTCCTCAAGCCTTGGATTACACAAATGAAATAGTAAATAAAATTACGCCCCTTAACCTTAAAAGAGACATCCTTTTACCTGCTTTTCCTTTGCCTCCATCTTTTAAAGATCAAAATGAATATTTAAGATATCTTGTTTTTCAGGGAGCTAAAGAGCGTTATACTCTTCTAACTCCAGAAATTGATGAACGTATTAATTTCGAATTGGGTATCATAGAAAAAATGGGCTTTCCCGGTTATTTTTTAATTGTTCAAGATTTTATTATTGCTGCCAAAGAACGCTCTGTTGTTGTAGGGCCTGGTAGAGGGTCTGTTGCGGGGTCACTGGTGGCTTATTGTATTGGAATCACCAATATAGATCCTATCAAATACAATCTCCTTTTTGAACGTTTTTTAAATCCAGAGCGGGTTAGTATGCCTGATATAGATATAGATTTTGACGACGAAGGTAGACAAACAGTTATTGACTATGTAGTAGAAAAGTATGGAAAAAATCAAGTCGCTCAGATTATTACCTATGGTCGTATGGCAGCTAAAATGTCTATCCGAGATGTAGCAAGAGTTATGGATTTGCCCCTTAAAGATTCCAATTATTTAGCTAAACTTGTTCCTGAAAAACCGGGTACTACGCTTCAACAGGCTTTTAAAGACATCCAAGAACTCCAAAATACCTATCAAAATAAAGAGGCTTTAATGGGTCAAGTTCTCCATAAAGCTGAAGGTTTAGAAGGTTCGATTAGAAATACAGGTATCCACGCAGCTGGTATTATCATTGCTCCCGATAATATCATGAATTATATTCCTATTTGTACGACGAAAGAGACCGATTTATTGGTTACCCAATTTGAAGGCAAAATTATCGAAGATGTAGGCATGTTAAAAATGGACTTTTTAGGCTTAAAAACATTGAGTATTATCAAGACAACTTTAGATATTATTAAAGATAAACATGATATAAATATAGATATAGATACAATCCCTTTAAATGATAAAAAAACGTTTAAACTTTACCAATCTGGTCATACAATAAGTACTTTTCAGTTTGAATCTGAAGGTATGCGTATGTATCTTAAAGAGTTGAAACCCACAAATCTAGAAGATTTAATTGCTATGAATGCTTTGTATAGACCGGGTCCTATGCAATTTATCCCCAGTTATATTGCTCGAAAACACGGAAAGGAAAAGGTAAATTATCCTCATGCTATTCTTAAACCAATCTTAGAACCTACCTTTGGCATTATGATTTATCAAGAACAAATCATGCAAAGCGCCCAAATTATGGCTGGTTATAGTTTGGGACAAGCAGATTTATTGCGTAGAGCTATGGGGAAAAAAAATATGAAAGAGATGAAAAAACAGCGTCAGATTTTTGTTAAAGGTGCTTGGGAACAACATAGTATACGCGCTAAAAAAGCCGAAGAAGTTTTTGGAATTATGGAAAAATTTGCCGAATATGGTTTCAACCGCTCCCATTCAGCTGCTTATTCTGTTATAGCTTATCAAACTGCTTACTTAAAAGCTAATTATTCCAGTGAATATATGGCGGCTGTTTTAGACCATAATAGCAACAGCATGGATAATATTAAAAAGTTTATTGATGAAACTCAAAAAATGAACATTAAAATTTTTGGACCAGATATTAATGAAAGTAATATTGGCTTTTCAGTTAATAAAAGTGGAGCTATTCGATTTGGTTTAGGGGCTGTTAAAGGTGTTGGGAAACTGGCAGCAGAAGACGTTATCAATAATAGAAAAGGTAAAGGTATTTTTCCCGATATTTATAATTTTGTGGAAAGAATTAATTTACGAAATGTCAGTAAAAAAACCTTTGAAAGTCTAGGTCAAGGTGGTGCTTTTGACAGTTTTCAAAACGTGCACCGCGCCCAACTTTTAGAAACTGACCAAAATGATAAAAATGGAATAGAGAGGCTCATAAAATATGGTAATTATATTCAAAACGAGGCTACTTCTAATCAAAATTCCCTCTTTGGATCTGCCGGAAATAAAGAAACTTTACCTGTTCCAAAATTCCCTCAAATTCAACCTTATACAAAACTCCGACAACTTGAACAAGAAAAAGAGGTAACGGGATTTTATATTTCAGGACACCCTCTCGATGATTTTAAATATTTCATAAAATCCAGATGTAAAAACCTCGGAGAACTTGAAAATTTTACCAATCAAAATGTTAGTATTTCGGGTATAGTAACCAAGGTTAATTTATATACAGGTAAAGATGGAAAAACAAACTGCGCCCTTGAAATTGAAGATTATCATGCCAAACTTTTTATTAGACTTTTTAATAGAACTTATGAATCATATAGTCATCTGCTTAAAGAAAATGAAAGACTCTTTTTAACAGGACAAGTACGCCAGTGGCGAGATGGTAGCCGTTGGGATTTTGCAACTAAAACAATAGAATCACTCGAAAAAATGAATACTGTAAATAATATAGCACTTAATATTTCCATCAATCTTAATAAATTCAAAGATGAACAAGCCTTAAATTTTATAGAGCTTGTTAGAAAATACCCAGGTAAGAATCTGGTTTATTTAAATGTCACAGCAGATAATCATCAGGAAAATATGGCTTATAGTTTCAAGGTCGGCAAATATAAAGTAGATTTGAAACAAGATTTTTTTGATAAGCTAGAAAAAATAAAAGGACTCAATTTTTAACCTGTTTCAAAAGTATGTTGATAATCAGTTTTTTGAAATTTTTGGTTTTTTAAATTAATTAATTGGTTTTTAGTATTTTATATTCCATAATTTATAGTTATTATTAAGATGTTTCAAAGGAAAAACTCTTTATTAATTCGTAAAATTCATCGCTATTTAGGGATCTTTTTAGGGATCCAATTCATGATGTGGACAGTTGGGGGTTTATATTTTAGCTGGACAAATTTAGACGAAATACATGGTGATCATTTGAAACAAAAACCCATAGAAGATATTTATTTCCATAATTTGATAAGTCCTAATGATCTAATAAATAAGGATTCAAACAAAATTATAATAAAAAATATAGCTTTAAAAATTATAATCAAAGAGCCTTATTATTGGATCAACGATCAGAATTTATATCATGCCCAAACAGGTATTTTAAAAAAAGAGATAACTCAAAAAGAGGCTTTATCTATTGCTAAAGAACATATTATTAGTCATTTAGAAGTTGATAAAATTGAACGTATTACCAAAGTTGGTAAACATCATGAATACAGAAAAAAAGACCTTCCAGCCTACGTTATTAGTTATAAAGGTCAGCAAAAGGTTAAGGCTTATATAAATTTAAAAAATGGGGATTTTCAAACTGTGAGACATAGAAGTTGGCGCTGGTTTGATTTTTTATGGATGTTACACACTATGGATTATCAAGGACGGGATGATTTTAATAATATGCTTTTAAGAGTATTTTCATTAATGGGTATTTTTACAGTATTAAGTGGATTTGTATTAGCTTTTATAACTTCCAAAAGGCTAATGTCAATATTTAAGTGATATGTTATAAATTAACGATGAAGTCAAAAGTGAAGCAAAAGTGCTTATTTTCAGATTTAAATAAGCATGAAGTTATTTGATAAATTAGAAAAAACCTGAGAAGATTTAGTTAATAAATTCACACCTCAACTTATTAAATCCTTAATTTGTTATCCTAATATCAAATATACAATGGTATAAGAAAACTACAAGCCTTAATGCAAAGGTCTTTAAAGATAAGCTTTTGACTGATAAGCAAAAAGAAAATAATAATGTAAAATCTAAGTTGTGGGCAGGTATTGAGCATGTTTTTAGGTTTATGTCATTTCTATGGGAGATTTGCTTTAAAATCTATTGGCTTAGAATAGGCTAAAGACTTTAGCACTTTAATTAATTTAACTTGTCGTTATGAGCAAATTAAGCGTTTGAAATTGGATGCCAAATGGGCGAAAAAATAGGCTAACTTAGCTCAGATTGTAAATATTTAACTTGTTGATAACCAACAACATACATTTAATTTTTAAAACTCAACTTTTTAAAGAATTATAAGGTATTGTGGGAGATGCCCTTATTTATTGTTTTCTATTTCAGATATAACATTTGTTTCTTTTTGGATTTTTTCTTCTTCATCTGCTACAGTTAAAGAACTGGGTTTGAAAATTAAAGATGCCGAATTAATACAATAACGTTGGTAAGTTGGTGCTGGTCCATCATTAAAAACATGTCCTAAATGCGCATTACATACATTACAATTGAGTTCTGTTCTAACCATACCATAAGATTTATCAACATTTTCTTTTACTGTATAGGCATTAGCAGTAGCATAAAAACTTGGCCAACCCGTTCCAGATTTGAATTTATGTTCAGATAAAAAGAGAGTAGAATGGCATACTAAACAAAGATATTCGCCTTTTTTTTTAAGATTTAAAAGCTGTCCTGTAAACGGTCTTTCTGTCCCATTTTCTTGAGTAACATAATATTGGAGAGGCGATAAATTATCTTTTAAAACCTCTTTATCAACAACTATTTTTTTGTCTTTTGTTAGAGGTAATAAAATAGAAACCACAAAAGATTCAATTTTATTTGAAAGATCTTTTTCCAATTCTCCTTTAACCTTCCAGTCTAATACAGTATGCTTATTTTCAGTACTTTTTAATAAAAAAACTGCTTTTGACTTTTTTTGATTTTTAGTATAATGAATATTTACAGAGTGATGTTGAGGATGTTTAATAAAAGAAAACTCATATAGATTTTTCTTCTGTTTCCATTTAAACACACTTTTTCTATGGTGATTAATAACAGTAGTATTTCTGGGTAGTTGTAATATTTTTTCCCAATTATTTGATTCATTGAGTGCTTGGAACAACGCAGAAAAATCACCATGTAAAGTCATTTTTCTTTCACCATTCCAGTGCGTTTTTATATGATGTTTATGGTGTTTAGTAGTCTTTTTAGATTTTTGTTGACTGCAAGCCATAAACGAAATAAGAATACCAGCAAAAAGAAAGGTTAATATGCAATAATATTTATTCATGATTTTGTATAAGTTAGTGAAATGATTTACTAAGTTTCATAAGGTTGTTGTGTGCTTACAGCTTGTTTAATTTTCAAATTTAGTATTTTAGTTCTAAATTCATCAGGTTTTAGTTGAAAAATGGCCTCATCTAATTCAAACCATTTTTCAACCGCATTAAAAGGGATTTTTACATTGAGTTCTCGTCTAAGGCTTCCATGTCTTCTGTAAAGATTGATTCGTTTTCGCCCTGTATTACAAGCGATAGTCCATTTTTTGCCTTGAGGCACCAAGCATATGTAGCTCTAGTATTATGCTCGGGATGTACCCCATCGGCATAATAAATGGCTTCATTCCCTTTTAAGTCCTCTAAAAGTTTGGAAATTTTGGCAATGAAAGCCCGCTGTTTTTCTTCGTCAACTTTGCTACTTACTAGTTCTAATTTCTTGTAACTAAAGCCCAAGTTATTAAGGAGATGGGAAACACCAGAACGACTATAATGCTGGCTATATTCTTTTTCAATAAACCCAATTACTTCAGTACTGGTCTCATACAAGTTTTTATCTAACTCTTGGACTAATTTTAATTTTTGTTCGGTATTTAAATGACTTGAACGACCTGAATAGGAGGTAGATAATAGGTGATCCGGGTTACCTTTTTTATATCGGTTCGCTTCCGAGTAGCTAGAATCTCCGAACGCTCTTGGTCGGTTAAGGCAAAATTCATTAGTATAAACTATTTATAATCAATAATATACAAGTATATACTTCCTTTTTTTGAAAAGAAAATAAATCGCTATTTTTTTAATAACTGTTCAACTATTCAAAAAATTAAAACTTAAATTTATAAGTACTTGAAAACAAGCAATTTATAAAATTTAACTAATAAGCTGATTATCAAATATTTATAAATCATAAATCCCTTTTTCTATTTCAGATGACTATAGAATAATTAACGTCATCGCTCCATAAAAGCCTTCAAACTAAAAACTTTAGAGACTGTTTCTAGCCAAGTATTAAATACCCTGATTAAGCAAAAAAGCTAAAGTATCTATTTGATCAGGATAATCCCAGATATCTGGCTTTTGAGTTTTTCCAAAATTGACTTGCATAGGAAAACCCAATTCAGGTAATGCAACCAGACATTGAAGTTCATCTCTATATGTTACTAAGTCTGTTTTTAACCTTTCTATATCTGCAATATATTCATAATAAATAGTTCCAATTGGAGAATTTAAAGATTTATTTTCCTCTATTAGAACATAACCTGTATCAAGATGAGGTATTTGATTAACTAATAAGATAGCCTTATTGTAATTATAATTGTTTCGATATTTATGGTTTGTTAAGAATTTTTTTTCTTGCTTTTTTTGCCATAAGTCTAAAACCTGTTCTATTTTTATATTTTGTGTTAAGTAAATTTTAGAGACATTTCTACAACCTAAGCCAAAATAGGTAAATACATCGTCGGCTAAGGCTTTCAAGAGTTTAGAACTTTCTTTTCCTGTTACAATAGCACAACTGCTGCGGTGTTTCCGAATAATTTTAGGATGATTGGCAAAATAATAGTCAAAGTATCGAGAAGTATTTTTACTGCTGGAGGTTATTAATGCTGAACATTCTTTTAAATTATTTTGAAAAATAATAGAGTTTTTAAACCGGGGTTCTATTTTTAGGAGTTGTTTTGTAAGGTATTTGATTAAAAAAGTATCGCGTTGACTGGTCTTTAACATTAAATGATGTCCACTAATCAATACACATAACCAATCTTGAAAACCACTTAAAGGAATATTTCCCGAACTAATAACACCTATTTTTTTAGGTTTTAGTTCAAAAAAATCATATTTCTTAACCCATTTTTCAAGTTGACCTAAATTCAAAATAACCTGTTTGATAATTTGATCAATAGCTTCTTTAACAAACCAAGCATTTTCAGTATAGGCAGATTTTGAAATATATTCCTTTTCAGAAATAGATAAGTTTTCTATATATTTTCCCAAAGCCTTTAGCGCCATCAAACGCTCATTTAGAGTCATCGGCTTAAAATTCTTTATGTATAAATTTACGAATATTAAAACACCAAAAAAATATATAAATATATGTTATTCAATAGATTGAACTAAGTTTTTTGCATAACTTAAAAAATTCATTACTTATTTTATCCTTTAGGATTAATGATATTATCTATTTCTTCCAAAGAATCGTATATCCTAAGGAGATCATTTAACTTAGAAACTTGAAATAGTTTCATGACGTGCCCTGTTACTCCAAAAAAGTATAATTTTCTGCCCGTATCTCTTGTAAGCCTATGGAGAATTAAAAAGGCACCTAAGCCTGTAGAATCTATATATTTTACCATAGATAAATCAACAACCCAATAATCTTCCAAGTTTTTTTCTTGAAAAAGAGCAATAAATTTATTTTTAGCGGTAATACCTTTTTCTGCTAATACTTTTTCGTCTTTTACTTGTAAAATACTATAATTATCTTTTTTTATTCTTTGGTAATTCATTTAGTTATTAGGTTAGGTGGTGTAACAAACAAAGACTTTAAAAATTGAGTAACAAAATTATTGAATTAAACCTTATAAATGGGATAATGAAAGAAAATTTAATAATAAATAAATATGATTTAAATATTTATAGTTATTTTCAAATAGAAAAAGGGCTGTTTAAGTATATGAATCATTGACAATGATAAACATATTCTCTTCTTATTTTAAATAATAAAGCTATAGTTTTTAAACAGAATAAGCGTAAGATTAAAACTAAAACTTAAACTTTATTATTTTTAAGAATAGAATTTTTTTTATTCTTATAATATTTCTAAGGATTCGGATATATTAAAAACTGCAGTTTTTAATACAAGATCTGAATTATTCAATTGTAATAAATGGCATTCTTGCCTGTACTCCATTCAAATTTTGAATATTTTTGAATATTTCATATTGGGGTCCAAGTTTATTTTTCATTTGATTTTCTACCCACGAAGTTTGAAGGTTTTTTAGAATGTTCAAAAAATCATCTTCTTCATTAGAAGGTATAACAATTTGAAAATCATCTTGTATACTAGCTTTTTCAGCTGCCAAATTAATGGCATCATCTAAAGAACCCAATTGGTCTACTAAGCCTATTTTTAAGGCTTGATTACCTGTCCAAACTCGTCCTCCTGCAACTTTTTTAATTTGTTTGATATCTTTATTACGTCCTTTAGCAACTTTACTTGTAAAAGTTTCGTAGGTATTTTCGACCATATTTTGAATAATTTGACGTTCTCCATCTGAAAAATCATCAAGCATATTTCCAATATTTGCAAACTCATTTGTTTGAACTTGATCAAAGGTAATTCCAAAATTTTTATTGAAAAAAGACTCTAAATTGAATAAAAGTCCAAAAACACCAATAGAACCTGTTATAGTATTAGGTTGACTAACAATTACATCAGCATTCATAGCGATATAATATCCTCCTGATGCAGCGTAGTCTCCAAATGAAGCAATAACGGGTTTTTCAAGTTTCAAAAGTTCTATTTCATTCCAAATTAAATCTGATGCCAAAGCACTACCGCCAGGAGAATTTATTCTTAAAACTACAGCCTTTATATCTTTATCTTTTCGGATTTTTTTTAACGTTTTACAAAGCGTATTACTGGCAATGACTTCATTTTGACCATAGCTATTTTGTGACATAACGATAGTTCCTTGCGCCACAACAAGTGCTATTTTATTTGAACTATAATTTGTAGAAACCTGTTTTAAATACTTCTTATACTTAATGTAATTAACTTTATCTTCTTCGGATAGATTAAGTATCTCTTTTAGAGCATTTTCAAAATCTTCTTTATAGCCGATATCTGTAATTAGACCATAATCCAGTGCATCAGAAGCTTTTCGAACACTCATATTATTTGATAACGACCAAAGACTATCTACAGACAATTTCAGACTTTTATTTAAGCCAGTCAAATAATGTTGGTATAAATCTTTAAGATAGGTCTCTGTTTGAAGTTTATCTTCCGGACTAATTCCTGTTCTTAAAAAAGGGTCTACAGCACTTTTAAAAGCACCTACTTTAAAAACTTCAGCTTTAATTTCGTATTTATCAAGCAAGCCTTTTAAAAACATTTTATTGACTACAAAGCCATTAAGCTCTAAAATACCTTCTGGAGTTATAAATGTTCTATCTGATAAACTAGCCAAATAAAAAGCGCGTTCTCCCAAGTATGCCCCATAAGCATAAACAAATTTTTCAGTGGTTTTAAAGTCTTGAATAGCTAAATATAATTCTTCTAAAGTTGCTAAACCAGGGTTAAAATTACCAAACTTTAAAACTAAACCTTTGATTTTATCATCATTTTTTGCCGATTGAATAGCTTTTTTTAAATTTATTAAACTCTGTTGTTGTGGTTTTTCATTAAATACGGCATCAACAGCATCTAAAAAATTATCTTCTTTATGTTCTACAATTTGCCCAGAAAAATTTAAAACAAGTACGCTATTTTCATTAATAACAACTTTTTTTTTGATATCAGAACTAACTGAAACTAAATAAATAATAGCAGAAAAAATGATAGCTAAAGCAAAGAACACTCCTAAAAAACTGGCGAATAAGTATTTGATAAAACGTAACATAATTTTAGATTTTTAAAATGAAAATTAAGAATATAGTTTATTATGATATTAAGTACAAATAAAATAGATTTTTTTTATTTAAAAAGCTTTGCCTTCTAATAAAAACTCTATCCTAGACTTTCCTATCTAGGCTTTCAAAAGGCTTATAAATTAAAGGTTATATATACATTTTAAGTTAATTTTTGTAAGACCTTTGTTATCAGAAAAGTAGTTTTTATTTCAGAAATGGTCATTCTTATATACTAATAAATTAAAGTCTTAAAAATCTTTTTTTTTCAAGTGACCTGACTATATTAGAAAGCGAAAGTATAAAAAAATATTCCTTTAGAACAATAAAAAGTCTTAGACTTTATAAAAAGTTCTCCGAACATTATTTTAAAAGTTGTTACCGCATTGCTATAGACGTAAAAATCTAATTTTGAAATATCTACCCCAATATAGTTTGTAGTAGCATCTATTTTTAACTATATTTGTAACAGTTACAATTAGGTATTCTAAAGTTTCATTGTATGCAAATTATTGAGAACCTTGTGAATGCACAGCTGTAGTAATCTCAAATAGAGAAAAATGATTTTTTTAGATATTCAAAATATAAAACTTACACATAGTTACAAATTTAACTTTTACCTTGACAAATAATGCAAAAGATATATAAGATTGGAAGATTTTACTTACTTGTCTTTTTTACTGTATTAGCTTGTTATGATGGTATAAAAAAGCCTAAAAATTTAATAGAACAGGCCACTTTTACCCATATATTAAGCGATATTTATATTTTACAAACTTTAATAGATGAACAAATTGAAGATACAGTCTTAAAAGTCCTCTATTATGAAAAATACAAACCGATGATTTTTCAGAAATACGGTATAGATTCTTTGGACTTTTCCAAAAATTATGCTTTTTATGAACACAATTTAGATACATTATTAAACATCCATCAAGAAATTATAGAAAGTTATAATAATAAAATCTATAAAGATATGCCTAGCGAAAAACTTGTTCAATAAAGTGAAATATAATGACATGATTAAGACATGATAAGTGAACAAAGCAAGCAAGAAATCCACTCTAAGATTAATATTATCGAAGTTATAGAGGACTTTATAACACTCATACCTAGTGGTAAAGATTATAAAGCTATTTGTCCTTTTCATAATGAAAGAAGCCCATCTTTTATGGTTTCTCCTAGCAAAGGTATTTATAAATGCTTTGGTTGTCAAAAAGGAGGCGATGCTATTAAGTTTATCATGGAATTGGAAGGTTTTAGTTATTATCAAGCTCTAAAATATTTGGCGGAGAAATACCAAATTTCTGTAGAATATGATGAAAATAAAGAAAAAGAGTATACGGATATTCAAAATAAAAAAGAAAGCCTTTATATAGCTATTGCTTTTGCCGAAAAATTTTATACCCAGATTTTAACTCAAAAAAATGAAGATCAAATTGGATATAATTATTTAATAAAGAGAAGATTAGAAAAAAAAACAGTTGCTGCTTTTACTCTTGGCTATAGCAAAAATAACTGGACATCGTTTTTGGAAGAAGCAAAAAAAAAAGGCTATAAACCAGAGGTATTAATAGAATCTGGACTTGTTGTGCAAAAAGAACAAAAAATGTATGACTACTTTAGGGGGCGTATTATGTTTCCTATCAAAAATGCTTTGGGTAAAACAATTGGTTTTGGGGCTAGAGCTTTAAAAAAAGAAGAAAAAGTCAAATATCTAAACTCTCCTGAAACTTTAATTTATCAAAAAAATAAAGTCCTATATGGTTTATATCAAGCAAAGACAGCCATCAGGCATACTGAACAAGTCTTTTTGGTTGAAGGTTATATGGATGTTATTATGCTTTGGCAAGCAGGTATTGAAAATGTAGTTGCCTCGTCTGGAACGGCACTTAGTCAAGATCAAATACAACTTTTAAAACGCTATACCCAAAATATTGTCGTTCTTTACGATAGCGATGAGGCTGGAAAAAAAGCAAGCCTGAGAGCTATCGAAATTATTCTTGAAAATGGTTTACAAGTCGAAATTATTACCTTACCTCAAAATGAAGACCCTGATAGCTTTATTCAAAAAGTAAAACGTGAAGGTTTTGAAAACTATGTAAAAACGAATAAACAAAGTTTTATCACCTTTATTTTGCAAGATTTAGATCTTTCTATACCTTTAGAAAAAAAGAAAGGTATTAATATGTTGGTCAATTTAATTTCTAAAATACCAGATGCTGTCGGGCGAATGGTATTTTTTGAAGAAGCTGCCAAGAAATTAAGCATAGACCTTGATTTTTTATTAACTCAATCCAATAAACTTTTAATTTCAGAAGCTGACAAATTAGCATTTAAAAAGCGAGGTACTTTGTCAAAAAATCGCCAGATTACAAATAGACAGGGTTCTAAAAATATACCTGTTAATTTTTTACCCTCTCCACCTATTCCTCTAGAGTTAGACGAAAATAACCATCTCGTTCAAGAAAATGCTAACTTTGATTTTGTTATTCCTAGCAGTAATGACCCAACCATTAAAAGTAGAATAGAACATGAGAAAGAATTTTTAAGAATTATACTTTTACACGGACATACCAAATTTGATAGCAATAATTTAGCTGACTATCTTTTTACAAAAGTAAAGGATATTAATTTTATAGATAATTTTATAAAAAAAATTTTAAAGTTATATAAACAAGAAATGGAAAAAGGAAAAGTTCTTTTATATCAATTTCAACAATTTTGTTTGGAAAAAAATATTTTGGATCTTACTACAAGCACAGAACTTGATAAAATTATAGATTTTTATGGTACCCCAAGTAAACATTGGGAGAAAAAAAATATAATTCCTAAACCTTTAGATTCTGATATAGAGCGAGTAATAGATATGAATTTATTAAAAGTCAACTATTTTTATATTCAATTTCTTTATGAAAAACTAAGAAAGTCTTATCTCAAAGAATTAGAAACAGTAGAGTCTTCAGAAACTCATGCGATCATAGAACAACTTAAATCTTATGAAAATCAACGGAGGGAACTTGGTAAAAAGCTAGGCTTTATGTTTTAAATCTCAGTACTTAAGACTTGTTAAATAACTTTCAATATAGCCACTTTTACCAGTTTATTATCAAGGTTTTTTTATAATATTAGATTTATTATTTTTATAACGGTTACTTTATTATTTTTTTTCATCTTAAAATTCTATAAACTATGAAACAAATTTCTCTAATTTTAGCATTTATTTTTATTATTTTTTATGGTTGTAAGACCAAACATATTCAAGAACAAGAAACTTTTTTAGAATTGGATAATATAGACTCAACTGTTAATCCAGCCGATGATTTTTACAATTTTGTAAATGGCAAATGGATGGAAAACACAGAAATCCCTAAGGATAAAGGCGCTTGGGGTAGCTTTTACGAATTAAGAGAAAAAAGCCAAGAAAGCTTACTTTCTGTTTTGGAAAAAGCTCAACAAAATAGCAGTTATGCTAAAGATAGTGACCAACAAAAAGCTATAGATTTTTATGGATCAGGTATGGATACAATAGCCATAGAAGATCTTACTATAAAGCCATTAGAAGATATATTTGGACAAATACTAAGTATAAAAAACTACATGGATCTACAGAAAGTGATTGCTGAATTGCATAAAAAACTGAATACACCTTTTTTTGCTCCCAGTGTTATACAAGACTTAAAAAACAGCCAAGTTATGGCGGGATATATTTTTCAAGGTGGTTTAGGTTTACCAAGTTCGGAACATTATACTGATACAGCTTCCAAATTACAAGAAACAAGAATAGCCTATTTGGAGCATATAACTAAAATGTTTATCCTTTTAGGTCATGAAGAAGAAGAAGCTCAAAGTATAGCCAATGGGATTATGGATTTAGAAACTCGTTTGGCTCAAGTATCTTGGACACCAGTACAGCTTAGACAAACTGAAAAAATGTATAATCCTTTCAGTATAGATGGTTTAACCGAATCTTGTCCTGTTTTTGATTGGCAGGTTTATCTAAACGATATGGGTGTAAACTTAGATACTATAATTGTTGGGCAACCTGATTTTATACAGGCTTTAGCAGGTATTATAAAAGAGACTAATTTAGATTTTATAAAAAATTATCTAAGATGGAATGTTATTAATGCAGCGGCACCATATCTAAACCACGATTTTGTCGAACAAGATTTTGCTTTTTATGGAAAGGTTTTACAAGGTACTCCGACAATGCGTCCACGTTGGAGACGAGTATTGGATGCAACTAACAATGCTGTTGGCTTTGCCTTGGGAAAATTATATGTAGATGAGTATTTTCCTCCAGAAGCCAAGGAAAAAGCCATCAAAATGATCGATAATATTAAAGCTGTTTTTAAAACTCGTATAGAAAATTTAACTTGGATGACCGATTCTACGAAAGAAGAAGCCCTTAAAAAGTTAGCTAGTTTTAAGGTGAAAATCGGTTACCCTGATAAATGGCAAGAATATACAAAATTAGAAATAGGAAAAAGTTATGTAGAAAATTTCATGAACGCTAATTTATTCGAATTTAACCGTAATATCGCTAAATTAGGTAAGCCTGTTGATCCAACGGAATGGGGTATGACACCTCAAACTGTAAACGCGTATTATCATCCTTTGTATAATGAAATTGTTTTCCCGGCTGCTATTTTACAAGCCCCATTCTATAACTATAAAGCCGACGATGCTATTAATTATGGTGGAATAGGAGCGGTCATTGGACATGAAATAACGCACGGATTTGATGACCAAGGTCGACAATTTGATAAATCAGGTAACTTAAACGATTGGTGGACAGAAGTTGATGGAAACCAATTTAAGACTAAGTCTGAAATTTTGGTTGACCAATACAGCCAATATGAACCTTTGGAAGGTTTGAATATCAATGGACAATTAACTTTAGGCGAAAATATAGCTGACTTAGGTGGTGTTACTATGGCCTATTATGCTTTACAAAAAGAATTTGAAGAATCTGGACACCCTGAATCAATAGATGGTTATACAGCAGAACAACGTTTTTTCATGTCTTGGGCTACTGTTTGGAGAACAAAAATGAGAAATGAAACTTTAGTAACCAGACTAAAAACAGATCCACATTCACCGGGCTATTACCGAGCTGTTGTACCCTTAAGCAATTTTGGACCATTTTACGACGCTTTTAATGTTACAGAAGACAGTAAAATGTGGCGTAATACAGAAGAACGAGCTGTAATTTGGTAAATGATAATTTCCTTGTTTTTGAGAAACTTATAGCAATACTGTTTTTTTGGTCATTTTCAAATCAACATGTTTTCAAATCGCCAAAAATTCTTTTTTCAAGCGACGTGACTATATAATTTTTCAAAAACAAGGTTTTATTTAACTCCTTTATGAACACATTTTAGAACTACTTAATAGAACCAACAGTTTGAAAAACAAATGTTTACAAGATTAGTACTCATCTTTTATCATTCGGTAATCTTAAAAAATGTTAAAAAACCATTTATGGTTATCTTAACACTTGGGTGTTTATTCCTATTTTCTTGTGAATCTAAAAAATGGAAAAAAATAAAATCTATTGATTTAGAAGGTATTCATCCAATTGGTTTAACCTATTTTAAGGAAAATATTTGGGTTTCTGATGGAGATAACAATAGATTAATCAAATTGACTAAAGAAGGTAAAATAGAAAATACTATAGATTTTGAGCGCCCTATGCATCTTAGCAGTGATGATAGTAGTATTTATATACCGGAATACATCTCAGATCGGGTTATTAGACTTGTAAATGGCAAAAAAATAGATTTAATTTTACAAGATAGTTTAGATGCGCCTTCGGCTGTTGATATTTCTGGTAATAATTTGGTAATTGCTGATTTTTATAATCACCGCATTCTTTTTTTTGATGGACAAAACTGGTTTAAATTCGGCAAAGAAGGTCATAATATTGGCGAATTTTATTACCCTACAGATGTACAATTTAAAAACGATAAAATTTATGTAGCAGATGCTTATAACAATCGAGTTCAGGTATTTGATAAAACCGGACAGTTCTTACAAGTCATTGGAGAAAAAGATAATATTAATGCAGGAACTGGACTTTATGTTTCTGATAAAGAAGTTTTTATATCTGATTTTGAAAATAGCAGAATTCTTATTTATAATCTAAAAGGTGAATTAAAACAAATTATCGATCAAGATTTGGATAAACCTATAGACTTACTATTAATAGGAAAATATTTGTATATAGCCAATTATAAAGGTAAACGCTTTGAAGTATATAGTCAATAAGATTTAAAAAAAATACTATATAGTTTATAACCTTTATTTTAAAAATACTCTCAATAACAATGAATTAAACGTTTAAAATGAAAATATTTTGGGGAGATACCTGTTTTAAGATTTTAAAATTGACTCAGGAAAAACAGCTTTATGATTCAGAAAATTCTTTAGTATTTAGAGATTTAAAAATCGAAAAAATAGTAAATAGCATAAATAGTTTATGCCGAGAAAAAGAGGGAAAAAACAATATCATTTTTTATGTACAAGATAAGAAAAAGGTAAAAAAAGAAATCCAAAAATACTATCGAATTGTTAAAGCTGCTGGAGGAATGGCTTGCCATTTGAATCAAACTTTATTTATCTATAGAAAAGGTAAATGGGATTTACCTAAAGGTAAATTAGAAAAAGGTGAAAAAATAAAAGAAGCTGCTGTACGTGAAGTTCATGAAGAATGTAATGTAGATGTTGTATTAAAAAATAAATTAAAAAATACTTATCACTTTTATTGGCTTGGAAATCAATTGATTTTAAAAAAAACATATTGGTTTCTAATGGATTGCATAAACCCAGAAACAGCTGAACCTCAATATGAAGAAGGTATTGAAAAAATCCTTTGGATAAATATTAAAGAAGTAAAAGAGAAATTATATATCAATATATTTCCTAATATTAAACTGGTATTTGAAAAATTTTTAAATAGGACTAAATTTTGATATTTTTAAATAATTAATAATTCCATATTTTATATATTTTTTTATTACTAAGTCCTTGACAATGAGAAAATATTCTCTCCTTATTTTTAATAGCACTTCTATAAACTAAAGTAATTATAATTTTTTACACAACTAAATTTTAATTCCTAACTGTATAATTCGTAATTAAATAACCATGCTTCACATTTGGATTGGTCATTTAGGGCACTTTTTTATTATTATTGCTTTTACAAGTCTTCTATTATCGATATATAGTTATTGGAAAAGCGGGAAAAGTACTTCTAAAAGTTGGCACTCTTTGGCAAGGTTAGGTTTTGGTATTCATAGTGTTGGAATTTTAGGGGCAGTCCTTTGTCTCTTTTTTATTATTTATAACCATTATTACGAATACCATTATGCGTGGAATCATTCTTCCAATAATCTGCCCGTTTATTATATGATTTCTTGTTTTTGGGAAGGACAAGAGGGGAGTTTTTTGCTTTGGATGGTTTGGCATATTGTTTTGGGTTGGATTTTAATTAGACATTTAGGTAAGAAAGAAAGTTCGGTCATGTTATTTTTTGGTTTGGTACAACTGGCTTTGGTATCTATGATTTTAGGTGTTTTGGCAGGATTTTCTATCGATGGAACGCTTTATAGTTTTTATGTTAACAATGAAGCTTTTAAAATCGGAAGTAATCCATTTATTTTACTCCGTAATGCTATCGATGCCCCTATCTTACATACAAACCCGAACTATATTCCTGAAGATGGTACAGGTCTAAACCCATTATTACAAAATTATTGGATGGTTATTCATCCGCCAACTTTATTTTTGGGTTTTGCCTGCACGACTGTACCTTTTGCACTTTGTTTGGCGGGCTTATATCGGAAAGATTATAAAACGTGGATAAAACCTGCTTTGATTTGGTCTTTGATTACAGCACTTATTTTGGGTATTGGTGTTATGATGGGGGCTTATTGGGCTTATGAAACGTTAAATTTTGGCGGCTATTGGAATTGGGACCCTGTAGAAAATGCCGTCTATATCCCTTGGCTAATTATTATAGCTGCCATCCATAGTTTACTTTTAGCAAAAAAAAATAAAACAGCTTTAAGGATAAGTATTTTATTGATTATAAGTGCTTTTATTTTTATTTTATATGCTACTTTTCTAACCAGAAGTGGAATTTTGGGTGAAACTTCTGTTCATGCCTTTACCGACTTAGGTCTATCTGGACAGCTTATTTTTGTTTTGATCTTTTTTATTGGGCTTTCAGTTTTTTTAGTCTTAAAAAATTGGAAGTTTTTAGAAAAAAGTTCTAAAAACCTCACGGTTTACCAAGCCGATTTTTGGGTATTTTTGGGTATTACTACCTTGTTTTTAATGGCTTTTCAGGTTTTAATTCCTATTTCTATTCCTGTTTACAATTCTATTTTAGCAATTTTTAATATAGAAAGTAATTTGGCCCCCCCTACTGACCAAATTACTTTTTATAACACTTACCAATTGTACTTTGCCTTAGCATTAGCTTTATTCTCCGGACTTGGACAATTCTTTTGGTGGCAAAAAGTTGATAAAAAGAATCTTAAACGTATTTTTAGTCTGCCACTTATGCTTACATTTATTTTATGTACCTTAGGCATCATGTTAAGTGGCATCCACGACTGGAAACATTTACTTTTATTGATTTTTGCGCTTTTTGCTTTACTTTCCAATACCTATTTTCTTATTTTTGTCATGACCAAAACGAAACAGCTTTCGGCTGGAACTATTAGTCATATCGGTATAGCTTTAATGTTAGTAGGTATATTGTTTTCAGGTGGTTATGATAAAATTATTTCTTTAAACGTAACAGGACGTTTATGGAATAAAGATTTTCCGGAAGAAATGAATAAAGAAAATTTACTGCTTTTTAGAAATGAAGCTCGCCAGATGCAAGATTACTTTTTGACCTACAAAGGTAAACGGATGCGTTCTAAAGAGGTCAGCGGTTTTATAGATAAAGAAAACCTTATCCCAACTGATAACCCTTATTATTCCATTACGACTCAACATATAATCCATAAAGGGGATACAACACATTGGCAAGGAGATACCCTTCAAATTTATAACGAAAATACCTATTACGAAATAGAATATAAAAAAGACAAGGGAAAAACTTTTACGCTTTATCCACGCATTCAAGATAACCCAAGTATGGGTTTTGTGGTTTCACCGGATATTAAAAAAAGTTGGCACACCGATATTTATACCCATCTGACCAGCATTGCCGTAGATGATAATGAATTGGAATGGAGCCAAGAAGAAGAACATCATATCCATGTAGGCGATACGCTAATTTTAAACGATTATATTGTTATTTTTAAAAATGTAGAGCGCAAAGAAAAAATTATTGGGGTTCCTCTGAAAAAAACAGACTATGCTTTTACCAGTCAACTACAGGTTTTACGATATGAAAATACCGAAACCTTAGAGCCTGTTTTGATTATACGCGATAACCAAATTGGTTCTATCCCGGCTATCAGCAGAAATGCAGGGTTAAAAATTGTTTTTGACTATATTGACCCCGAAACGGGTACGTTTTCTTTTACAACTTCCACAACTCAAAAAGATTGGGTTATTTTAAAAGCCGTAGAAAAACCGCTTATTAATTTAGTTTGGCTAGGAACATTAATGATGGCTTGGGGGATGTTATTGGCTATTAAACGAAAAAGAAACAATAAATAGTGTTAAAAAGGGATTTCCAATTCGAACTTTTAAATCCTTTTTTGTTTTGCTAACCTTAAAAAAATTATAAGCAATTTTGTAAAGTTTTTCTGAATTAGAAAATATTCACTTTTAATATCAACGTCTTGTACTTTAATCAAACATTTTCCTATTCCTCTAGTGTTCTAATTTTAATCCTTTTTTCTAACTTGGGTAAATATACAATAATATTTATGTTAAGAATTTAGTATATACCATGCCAAATACCAATTCATTTGAAAATGAAATTCGAAAAATTTTAAAAGAACTCTGGATATATAGTAAACTTCTTTTAAATCAAATTGTCAACCTCCGAAAAGATACGGATATAGAAGGCACAATTATAGGTATTAAAAAAGGTATTGTATTAGAAGGTTCTAATCTATGGATATTAATTTGCTCCACAATTATAGCTTGTATTGGTTTGGATACCAATTCCCCTGCTGTTATTATTGGTGCCATGCTTATTTCACCTTTAATGTCTCCAATTTTAGGCATAGGTCTTTCAGTAGGTATTAATGATACGGATTATATTAAAAAATCTTTGAACAATTTTATAGTAGCTATAGCTTTGAGTTTGTTTGTCAGTATTTTATATTTTAAACTTACCCCTTTTGGAAATTTTACTGACGAGATGAAAGTCCGAATAGCACCAACCATTTTAGATGCCTTTGTAGCTTTATTTGGTGGCTTAGCAGGTATTATTGCTGGCTCTCGGACAGATAAAACAAATGCCATACCTGGTGTTGCTATTGCTACGGCTCTAATGCCTCCACTTTGTACAGCAGGTTTTGGAATAGCTAGATGGCGTTGGGATATTTTTGGAGGTGCTTTTTATTTATTTTTTATCAACACCATCTTAATTACCCTCTCTACTTATTTCATTGTCAGAATATTAAAATTTCCATTGATCAAAGAGTTAAATCCTAAAACAGCCAATAAAACAAAACGTTGGGCTTATATTATTTTAATCATTTTACTGATTCCTAGCATTTTATTTTTAGTTTCTAGCCTTAGAAAAGCTAGTTTAGACAATACGTTACGCAATTTTATAGCTAAATATATTCATGAAGATGTAGAACAAGGTGTTCGATTTAAATATGAAAGTTTAGAAGATACAACTTTTAGAATGAAAGTTTATTATTTTGGGCCTTATATCGAAGCAGATACAGTGAACGTATTGGAAAAAAAGTTGCTCAATCAATTTGATAATCAACTCCTAATTAATCTTTATGGTTATAAACAAGTAGAATTAGAGCTCACACCCACCGATGCACCACCCGATGAAGAAAAACAACGTATCGTACAAGAACTTGCTGACATAAGCTCCAATATTATAGAACTCAAACAAAAACAGAAAGAACAAGTAGAAAATAGTCATATTTTTATTCATGAACAAAGCGGTATTATCGATAGTTTAAATGGTATTTTACAAGATTCTATTCCTTTAGAACAAATTACCAAAGAAGTCAAAGCATTATATGATGAAATTAATAGTTTGTATTTGAGCAAGACAGGTTATAGTAATTTTGACACATTAAATATTCAATATAAATATATTGCCTTAATTAAGTGGAACAGAAATAGAATCAGTCGAAAAAATAGACAAAAAGCCGAAATGCGCTTAAATAAATACCTTCAAACCAAATTAAAAAGTACTAATCTTGAAGTCTTTGGATACTGATACAGCAATACTATTGTTTTATCTAAATTAATTCGTAATTATTTTAATATAAATATTAAGGTTTTATGGTCAGGATAATGAAATATTATACCAGTTTAAAAACAGCAGTTTTATTTCCTTATAACTTTATAAAACTCTTTCACCTAATTGTTATAAAGAAAAGAATAGAATTAGAAACTTCTTTTCAGCATAAGAATCAAGACTATAAATTTAACACCATCATTCATTTAGATGCCGACATTTATAACTTTATTCCTCATTTAAAATATTTTGAAGATGCAGAAGCCTTGATTGTATTAAAAAATGCACGGGATAAGCATTTTAAGAAAATAAAAGATGCTGTAGAAGCAATTAGCAATCAGTATACATTCTTTTCGAGGGTTATTGATTCTTTTTTAGTCTTAATAAATTTGTTCATGGTTCTTGAACTCTTTATAAGAGGTATTTCGATGACTAATTCTTTATTAGAAGGTTTAGTTTTAGTATCTACGATTTTATTTCGGAATTATTTAAAATCTTATTGTATAAGTTTTATCATTCGTTTTATAGTTTGGATAGTTCAGTTTTTTTGGCGTTTATTTCGTTAAATTTTTAGTTTTTTACTTACAAATCTGTTACACAACCTTCCGAAGCACTGCTCACACTTTTAGCATATTTATATAAAATACCTTTATCAAATTTGGGTTTTGGCGCTTCCCAGCTTTTTCTACGTTCTTTTATTTCCGTTTCACTAACCTCTAATTCAATTTGATTGTTAAGGGCATCTAAAGTAATATAATCATCATCTTTTACCAAAGCAATGGGCCCTCCTATTTGAGCTTCTGGGGTAACATGCCCAACTACAAAACCGTGTGTACCACCTGAAAAACGCCCATCAGTAATCAATGCTACACTATCGCCTAACCCAACTCCCATAATAGCCGAAGTGGGTTTCAACATTTCTGGCATACCTGGACCACCTTTGGGACCTTCATAACGAATAACTATAACGTCGCCTTTTTTTATTTTACCTTCTTTGATACCTTTAATAACTTGAAACTCACCATCAAATACTCGAGCAGGTCCTCTAAATTTGTTGCCCTCTTTACCTGTTATTTTAGCTACTGAACCTTGTTGAGCTAAGTTTCCATATAAAATCTGGATATGTCCGGTGGTTTTAATTGGTTTTTCTACAGGTAAGACAAGATCTTGTTTATCAGATAAGCCGGGGCATTGTTTTAAATTTTCAGCTATGGTTTTCCCTGTTACTGTTAGGCAATCGCCATGCAAGAGATTTTTTTCTAATAAATACTTCATCACAGCAGGTATACCTCCAATTTGATGCAAGTCTTCCATAAGATAGCGTCCACTTGGTTTTAAATCTGCTAAGAAAGGAGTAGTGTCGCTAATGCGTTGAAAATCTTTGAGACTAATAGGAATATCAGCTGCTTTTGCCATAGCAATAAGATGAAGGACAGCATTAGTAGAACCACCTAAAACCATAATTAACCGAATAGCGTTTTCAAAACTTTTGAAGGTTAAAATATCTTTAGGCTTAAGGTCTTTTTTGAGTAAATTTTGCATAGCTTTAGCTACTTTGGCACATTCAGCCTCTTTTTCTGGACTAAGAGCAGGATTAGAAGAACTATAAGGAAGACTCATACCCAAAGCTTCGATGGCACTAGACATGGTATTGGCGGTATACATACCACCACAAGCACCTGCACTTGGACAAGCATTTTTTATAATCCCTTTAAAATCTTCTTGTGAAAGTTTTCCGGCTATTTTTTCTCCTAAAGCCTCAAAAGCCGATACAATATCCAACTTTTTGCCTTTATAATTTCCCGAAGCAATTGTACCCCCATACACTAAAATAGAAGGGCGATTCAAACGAGTCATAGCCATCATAGCACCGGGCATATTTTTATCACAACCAACCACAGATACCAAACCATCATACCATTGGGCTCCCATCACTATTTCAATAGAGTCGGCAATAATATCCCGGGAAGGCAATGAATAACGCATGCCTTCGGTGCCGTTAGAAATACCATCACTAACACCGATAGTATGAAAAATTAAACCTACCAAGTCATTTTCAGACATACCCGATTTCACTATTTTTGCCAAATCGTTTAAATGCATATTACAAGTATTACCTTCATAACCAGTACTTACAATTCCAACTTGGGCTTTTTTCATATCCTCATCTGTTAATCCAACTCCATAAAGCATAGCTTGAGCGGCAGGTTGAGTAGAGTCTTGGGTAACACGGGCACTATATTTATTCATTTTTAATTATGAATTACTAAGTTTAAGATGTTAAAGTCAGTTGTTTATATTTTTTTTAATCGTTATCTTTTTTAAAATAATGAAATAAACCAAAAATAACAGCCGCTAGCAAAGGTACACACATGAAACCTATAGCGGCATTAGAAAGATAAGAAATTTCAGCTGGCATAACTATTTTATTTATTATAGTGGTAAAAATTTTGGTGATGTTGTAGAAAATATGATTTAAGAAAATACTTTTGATATTGATACATTTAGAACTCTATTTGCTTCACTTAAATAAGACAAAATAACCCTAAAATGCCCCAAATGTGACAGCCAAGATATAAGAAAAAATGGAATAAACAAAAATAACAAGCAAAATTATCGGTGTAAAACCTGTCAACACCAGTTTGTAGCCCTTCACACGAACTCAGCTATAGACTTTACCAAAAAGGATTCTTTTAGTTCATTTTTAAGTATTTTTAAATCAGGCATTTGAATACTTTCTAAATGAAAACCTTTTTTTTATTGAATTTCAAAAAATCAAAAGCTTTTTTAAAATTAGATCGATATGTTTTATCTGTAAATTGACCCTAACAACTTAATTTCGAAAAATTGATGCAATCTTTTAAACCCAAGACTAAAAACAGAGTTGATAAAAAAACTTTTCTATAACATTTGTTTAAGTCTAAGCATTTTGTTTAATATAGCCTTTAAGAGACATTCCGTCTCGGGGCTAAATTTTTTTTTGGATTCATACTTCTAAAGATAAATCTTTAGCCTTTAGCCCTTTTTTTGATTTTTAGGGTAAAAAATTACTGAAGTATTGAAACAGTAAACCACTCACTTATCTTTAATTATAAAAATAAAATTATGTTTAAATGGTTAAAAAAAAATAAAGAAGTATTATTAATAATTGGAGGCTTTTTAACAGCTTTAGGTTTTTTAGCTGATTATTTTGCAGGCGATAAAATAATAGCCAAATACAATGAGTTTGTTTGGACAAATCCTGCCAAAGAGGACTTTAAGAATAAAAAATTTAATATTGTAATTTTAAATTTTAATCGACCTTGTGTAGACGATAAGGGCGATACCTCTGATGTAGGTCAAGTGCTTAGGGATAAATTGGCAGATTTGATAGATGACGATAGTTTGAGTATTGGGGTATACTACGATGCGACCTTTACACCAGATAAAAACTTTGACCATAAGGACGCTATTCAACGCAGAGATGAAAAATATGGTGCTCACCTTATTATTTATGGAAAAACGAATTATTGCTCTTCAGAAATATGCCTTAAATACGGCATCAAAGCCAATTTTAAAAATTCATACAATGCTGATTTTTTAGCACCTTCTCTTGCAAATAAAAGTAAATCTGACTTTCAAAAGTTTAGTAGTATAGGTGGCTTACGAGAAGGCGAATTACAAGGCGATATACATTATTTGATTTATATGTTTAGCGGTATCGCTGCATTAGAAGCGGAAGAATACCCAAAAGCCAACACCTATTTCACCAAAGCCATAAGAAGAAAACCGGAAAATAAATGGGGTTATTATTATCGGGCGCAATATGGAAATTTTGATTCTGTTTTTCAAGACATCAATAGAGCATTAAAAATAGATTCGGATTTCGCAGAGGCATATAACCTACGGGGCCAGATTTACGGTGATCAAAAAAAATACAACAAAGCCCTTTCCGATTTCAACAAAGCCATAAAATTAGACCCGAATGATGCACCACCCTACAACAACCGGGGATTACTTTACGAGAATCAAAAAAAATACAAAAAAGCCCTTTCCGATTACAACAAAGCCATAAAATTAGACCCGAATAATGCATCACCCTACAACAACCGGGGAGGACTTTACTATAATCAAAAAAAATACAACAAAGCCCTTTGCGATTACAACAAAGCCATAAAATTAGACACAAATAATGCATCACCCTACAACAACCGGGGAGGACTTTACTATAATCAAAAAAAATACAACAAAGCCCTTTGCGATTACAACAAAGCCATAAAATTAGACACAAATAATGCATCACCCTACAACAACCGGGGATTACTTTACACGAATCAAAAAAAATACAACAAAGCCCTTTCCGATTACAACAAAGCCATAAAATTAGACACAAATAATGCATCACCCTACAACAACCGGGGATTACTTTACAAGAATCAAAAAAAATACAACAAAGCCCTTTCCGATTACAACAAAGCCATAAAATTAGACCAGAATTTAGCAATAGCCTACTACAATCGGGCTTTCACAAAACAAGCTATGTCTTTAAACTTCTGTTCAGATTTGAAAAAAGCAGCGAATCTGGGACTTCCAGAAGCAAAACAAGCCCTTAAGGAATATATCCTTTGTCAATAATATAAATTATTGATTATCAAACTATTAAAATCATTCGGTTTTTAAACAACTTCAACAATAGTCTTAGCAAATTTATCCTTAAATATGCCTTATATTCTTACTTTATCGTTCTTATTTTTTTTTCAAGCCCTAGCCCAACAGCACTATCTTTTTCCTATTAAACCAAATCAAGTTAATTACCTATCTGCTAGTATGGGGGAATTAAGAACCAATCATTTTCATGGAGGTATAGATATTAAAACGGATAGAAAAGAAGGTTTAAACGTTTTTGCTTCTAAAGATGGTTATGTTTATCGAATAAGAGTATCACCTTATGGCTATGGTAAGGTCATTTATCTACGTCACCCTGACTCAACATTTACTGTTTATGCGCATTTAAAAGCTTTTACCAGCTCCTTAGAATCCTATATTCTACACCAGCAATATGCTAAAAAGCAATTTGAAGTCGATATTTATCCTTTGCCAAATGTTCATATATTTAAACGAGGTGATATTATTGGGTATTCTGGAAATACAGGTTCTTCAACAGCACCTCATTTACATTTTGAAATTCGAAATTCTAAAGATCAAACTATTGATCCTCAACCTTTTTTTTATCCTCAAATTCAAGATAATATAGCGCCTGTGGCTCAAGCTATTCTCTTGTCGCCTTTATCTAAAAATAGTCGTATTAGTGGGGTTCATGATAAAAAAATAATGGACTTAACACTCCAAAAAGGCATATATAAATACAATACACCTGTAGAGGCTTCAGGAGTAATTGGAATAGCTTTTAGGGCTTATGATAAAGCTAACTATACATATAATGTTTATGGTATTAAAAAAGCTAAACTTTTTGTCAATAAGAAATTAATATATAGTCATAGTATTGAAACCTTTGATTATGAAGAAAAAACAAGTATAAATGTGTATAGGGATTTTGATTTGTGGAAAAAAACAGGTAAAAATTATCAACGCCTATATGTTGAAAAAGGCAATAATCTACTTTTTTATAAGTATTCACCTAGCAAGGGTAAAATTAATATTGAAGATGGTAAAATGTATACTATTTCAATTGTTATAGAAGATAATTTTAGAAACGAAAGTCGAATAAATTTTACCATAAAAGGCAAAAAACAGTCCAAAATACCACAAAAAGATAAACAAATAGAAAAGGTTACACTTAAGAGGGATATGTTAAAATTTAATTTACCCAAGATAAAACGCCCTCAACTCTATATTTATTATAAAGATAGTGTTTTTTTAGAGCAACCGGCTTATTCCACCTTTCGGAGCATTGTATTTTTACATAAAATGAATAAAAAATTTCCCGATTCCATTTACTATAATAATAAACCTTTAAAATTACCTCCTTCTATTACTTTAATCGAGCATAATAAAGATCAAATCCATATTTTTGAAAATTTCACTTTCGGATTTCCCAAAAATGCCGTTTTTGATGATATGTTTCTTACCTTTAAAAAAAATAACTCTCAGTCTTTTTTTCTGGGTCCTGAATACACACCTTTGAAAAACCCTATTGATGTAACTATTAAAGATTCAATTTTTAGAAATAAATCGAATATGTTTATTTCTCAAAAACAAGGAACTTCTTGGAATACATACTCGATAAAACGGTTTGATGACATCCTTAAATTTCAAACAAAATCATTAGGTCATTTTCGAATTATTTTTGATCATGAACCTCCAAATATAAACCTCAAAAAAAAGACTTCCAAATATATATCTTTTATCATATCCGATAAAAGTACTGGTATAGATAGATGGGAAGCAAGCATTAATGGTGAATGGCTCTTGATGTGCTTTGAACCTAAACGTAAACTTTTATGGAGTCGACAGCTTAATAGTAATAAAATTTTAAAAGGCCAATTTATTTTGACTGTATGGGACAAAACGGGCAATAAAAAAATATATAAGCGGACTTTATAGATATTTTATACTCAGATTGCTTGAAAAAGAGCGTTTTTAGGATTCTAACCTATTGGTATTGAAACTTAATGTTTCGCAAAATAAAATAGCTTTGCTATAATTTTTAAAAATTAGGGTTGCTCTATTTGAAAAAAAGGATTTTTAGAACTCCACTTGAAAAAAGATTTTTAGAAACTGTTATACATTCCAGAGGTGGGGGTTGAATGGGGGACATCTTAAAACTTCACCTGATACTACTAACGCTCCAAAATAACTTTTATTAACCTTTAAATTTATAAAATATCCTGCAAAAAAAATTGTAGTTTTCTTAGTGCTAATCTTAATGTTTAGTAATTTAATTGCCAACAACATCAGGATGATACGGTTAAAATTATGCGAGTGCCCCATGAATATCTAAACTTTATAGTCATCTGAAATAGAAAAAGGGATTTATGATTTATAAATATTTGATAATCAGCTTATTAGTTAAATTTTATAAATTGCTTGTTTTCAAGTACTTATAAATTTAAGTTTTAATTTTTTGAATAGTTGAACAGTTATAAGTTAAATTTAATTTCCCTTTTTAATTTGGAATGACTATAAAGTTTATTGCGTAACGATATACAGGATTTTGCTTATTTAAAAAAGGATTATAGGTTTTTAAATTGAAATTATTTATTTCCTATTTTTAAAAATGTTAATAAGTTGTTTAGAAGCTTCATAAACAGATAATTTATGGTTTATAACCGCATTACTTAAGGTCTTCCAAACAGATTTGATATCTTTATTTTTATAAAAAGAATCTATAAGATAATCTTCTATATTGGTTTTTAGCCAGGCTAAATTTTGGTTTTTTCTGTTCTCTTCAAAATAATTATTTTTCTTACTTTCTTTGATAAAATCCAATATATTATCCCATATCTTGTCTATATCTGTATTTTCCAAAGCCGAACAGGTTAATACCTTTGGAATCCAATTATTTTTTGAGGTTTTTAAGTATTTTAAAGCCATTTTATATTCATTTTGAGCAATTTGGATTTTAGAAATATTGGCTTTATCAGCTTTAGTTATTGCCAAAATATCTGCCAATTCTACAATTCCTTTTTTGATACCTTGCAATTCATCGCCAGCACCTGCCAAAAGTAAAAGCAAAAAACAATCTACCATCTGTTTAGCAGCTACTTCAGATTGTCCAACTCCAACAGTTTCTACAATTATAACTTCATAACCAGCTGATTCACATATTAATATAGTTTCTCTTGTTTTTCGAGAAACACCTCCTAAAGTCAGTCCATTTGGAGAAGGTCGCACAAAAGATTGGGGATGAGTACTAAGTCTTTGCATACGAGTTTTATCTCCCATAATACTTCCACCTGTTTTCTGACTGCTTGGATCAATGGCTAAAACAGCAACTTTTTTACCTTTTTGAATCAAAAAACTACCAAAAGATTCTATAAAAGTGCTTTTCCCAACACCCGGAGATCCAGTAACTGCTATTCGAATGCTGGAGCCTGTGTAATCTAAGAGTTCAGAAAGAAGGGTTTGAGCTAAAAGTACGTCGTCTTCTCTTTGGCTTTCTAGCAAAGAAATAGCCCGGCTAAGTATAAAACGGTTTCCATCTAAAATGCCTTGTTTATAGGTTTCAAGTGATAGACGTTTTGACATGTAAGAACTTAAAATTTTATAAATGTTTACTTGTACTTTATTTAATGGCTCTTATAAATTGCTTTAGTCTTTTGCGGATTTTAGCATAATTGATTATGTTTAGGACAATTTTACTAGAATCTATTTGTATATTAGATATTAAAATGAAAAAAGCCAAATTAATAGCCCTCATGAGTACGCTATTATTTCATTTGATTCTTATTGTTTTAGCTATATACGTAATTGTTTGGTCAGCTCCTGAATATGCAAAAAATTATGGTATAGAAGTTAATTTTGGTTTTGAAGAATTAGGAAAAGATGCAGATAAGCCAATACAACCTTTACTACCCATAAAAAATGAAATATTAACGTCAACACCTCAGGAAATTTTTTCTTCTCCAAAATATATACCTCAACAAAGTATTGTTTCAGTAACCGAAAAAGCCTATGAATCTGTTGAGGTTGATGCAGTAACACCGGAAAAAACCAATCAAAATATAGACCTTAAAACTGAATCAACTCAAATTGTTCAACCAACTCCAAAAGAAAAATTTGAAAAACAAAAAATTAGTCTTCCAAGTCCGCCAGAATTAAATAATAAAACTAAGGTTCAAAATATACAAAACCAAGGCAATATTAAAAATAAAAAAGGTAATCAAGGCAATATAAATAGAAAAATTAATCAAGATGCTTTGTTAGGTACTGCTAATAATTTGCCTAATGGTGCTCAACTTGATATGCCTGGTTGGGGTTGGGAAAAACCGCCTAAAAAAATTGATCAATCTCAAGAACAAGGAAAAGTTATTTTTGAAATTACTATAGATGAAAAAGGTGAAATTATTGGAATTAATACTGTATTTCGTTCTGTTTCAAAACTTGTAGCTAATTTTTATCAAAAAGAAGTAGAAAAATTAACCTTTAGCCCAAACAATCCTGATACTAAATATGATGGGGTTATTAAAGGTAATATTACTTTTATTATTAAGACAAGATGAGTTTTTTTAAATAAAAAATAATTAGTATAAAAAATCCACGAGGTGTGCTATTTAAATGCTTCTGGTCATCCGAAGAGCAAATGTAAAGATTGTATATCACTCAAATATTGACACTATCTAAAAAATACTTTATAATAGTCAGACTTAAAGAATAAAAAAATTGGTTTTTAGTATTTTAATAGCTGTTAGCTTTTGAAAAGCTAACAGTTTTTTTAACCTATTCCAAGTGCTGTTTATTATTTAAGAAGATCAATTTTATCTAAAATTGTTTGAATAATCTGTTTATAGGTTATATTTTCAGCTTCAGCTTCGTATGTTAAAGCTAAGCGATGTCCCATAACATCATAAGCAACTTCTTTAACATCTTCAGGCTTAACAAAATCCCTATTTTGAAGAAAAGCAATTGCCTTAGCAGCCCGGTGTAAATTAATACTTGCTCTGGGCGAAGCTCCAAATTGAATATAATCTTTTAACTTTTCTAAACCATACTGCTCTGGGAAACGGCTGGCAAAAACGACATTAATAATGTAATTTTCTAAAGATTCATCAATAGCAATTTGGTTAATAACATCTCGAATTCTAAAAATGTCTTCAGGCAAAAGTTTGACATCAATTTGGGGTTTAAAATTCGAATCTGATATTCTACGCATTACCTTTAATTCCTCTTCTTTAGTCGGGTAATCAATAGAAACCTTCATCATAAATCGATCTACTTGTGCCTCGGGTAAAGGATATGTACCTTCTTGCTCAACAGGATTTTGAGTAGCTAAAACTAAAAAAGGCTGATTTAAAATAAACGTTTCTTCTCCGATAGTTACTTGGCGTTCTTGCATTGCTTCTAAAAGAGCTGACTGGACTTTAGCAGGTGAACGGTTAATTTCATCAGCTAAGATAATATTTGAAAAAATAGGCCCTTTTTTGACTTCAAATTTAGCATCTTTCGGATTATAAATCATGGTACCTACAATGTCTGCAGGCAATAAATCTGGTGTAAATTGAATGCGTTTGAAACCCAAATCCAATACTTTAGAAAGTGTATTTATAGTTAGCGTCTTAGCTAATCCTGGTACCCCTTCTAACAGAATATGGTTGTTGGTAAACAAACCAATTAATAAGCGTTCGACCATTCTATCTTGCCCGACCACTATTTTTTTAATCTCTTTTACAGTCTCTTGGACTTTAGTATGGTAAAAACTTATTTGTTGTTCTAAATTCTCCATTGCAAATTATGAATTGTGTAATAAATGGACAACTTTTTTAGTTGCCAATAAATATATGATGAAAAAATTAAGCTAAACCTTTTAAAATTCATTTTTTCAATTTTAGAAAAAATATAAATATAAGAAAATCAACTAATTATATTTCTTTAATTTTGGAGAAATACAGGTTATTCAAAGCCTTCAATAAGAAAATACTATCTTCTTATTTTTAAAAATAAGGCTATAAAAATTTATTTTTTTAACTTGTTTTTCATTTCCAATATTTCTAAATCTAAAATTTTCCTTTTTTTTATGGCATTTTCAAGTTCCAATTCATCTTTTTTATCTTTAATATCTCGTTTTCTTTTGTTTCTTTTTCTAAATACTAATTCTCTAATAAGGGTATATGTACCAATTCCAATAGCAATTAGATTGGATAAATTAGATAAAAATGAGTTTGAACTTTCAAAAAACCAGCCTAAACCTGCAAAACCAAAAACTAGTAATACGTTTAAGTATAATCTTTCATTTTAGGTGATATTTATAGAATTATAGCAAAGCTATTTTATTTTGCGAAACGTTAAGGTTCAATACCAATAGGTTAGAATCCGAAAAACTCTTTTTTTCAAGTAATCTGAGTATAAATCAATCATAATAGTTGGGTAAATTTTATTAATATATTGATAACCAAAAGTTTATATTTTTTTTGTTTCATATATTTAATTTGTTAGTTTTCAATATATTAATTTTTCAAAAGTTTGAAACTTTTCAAAAGTTGTCGAACTTTTGCTAATCATTTAGTTGCAATTAATATAATTTTTAGTTATTTTAGTTAAAAAATTTTGATTATTTTTGATATATAAATGTTGAATCTATATTTTTGAAATCTTATAAGATGTAAATAATTATACAAATCGTTTTACATCATTTTACTTGATAAATCAGTCTGTAAAATTTTTAATAACTAAGTATGAAATTACGCCAAATTACTTTTTATAAGATATTATATGTTATTTGTTTTATTTTAATCTGGGGTTTGAATAGTCAAGCACAAGATTATAGTAAAGAATATGAAAAACAATTTAAATACCAGATACTTCAACAAAACATACTTAACATTGCCAATCAGCATCACTACAATAAAAATACAATTCAAGATTCTAAATTTATTAATAGTTTTTTTGAACAATACTTAAAATCTTTAGATCCCAATAAGGAGCTTTTTTTGCTTGAGGATATAAAACGTTTAGAAAATTATAAAAAGAAAATTATTGACTATATTCAAAAAGGAGATCTTACCTTTTTTAATTTGATCGAAAGTATTTATAAAACACGTTTAGATGCTTATAAAACTTATGTACATCAAATTTTGACAAAGCCTTTTGAATATAGCAATGATGACTACTATAATACAGATTTTGAACATAAAAACTATTGTAAAAATAAGAAAGAACAAGAAAAACGTTGGATTAAGGGGTTAAAGTGGTATTCTATTGATTATTACTATAATTTACTTGAACAACAAACGACAGAAATAAAGGCAAATCAAAATGATTCAACACTTAACGTTAAAGATCAGTTTACCTTAGAAGCTGAATCTCGCTCTATAACTTTAAAAAACCTGAATAACCGTTTTAATTACCTTGAGCAGCAGAATCCTGATGAACGTTATGCTATTTATCTTAACTCTATATTATCTATTTATGATCCACATACTGAATACCTTCCTCCATCTGAAAAAGAAGATTTTGATATAACAATGTCAGGAAAATTTGAAGGTATTGGTGCTGTTCTTCAAAAAACGGAAGGTAATATAAAAGTTGTAAGAATAATACCAGGAGGTGCTGCTTGGAGACAAAAAGAATTAAAAGGTGAAGATATTATTTTAAAAGTAGCCCAAGAAAATAGTAAAATACCTGTTTCTGTTACAAATATGTCTCTCCGAGATGCTGTATCTTTAATTAGAGGTAAGAAAAATTCAACAGTTCATTTAACAGTTAAAAAATTAGATGGTAGCATTAAGGTAATTCCTATTGTTCGAGATATTGTTGTGCTTGAAGAAAGCTATATAAAATATGTTACAGTTGAAGATAAGAAAATAAATAAAAAATACGGCTATATTGATGTTCCTGTTTTTTATCATGATTTTTCAGATAAAAAAGGCGCTAGAGTTTCTGAAGATATAAAAAAAGCAATAGAAGATTTTAAAAAGGAGGGTATTGATGGATTAATTATTGATTTACAAACCAATGGTGGTGGTTCTCTTGCTGAAGCTATTGAAATGTCAGGATTATTTATTGAAGGACCTGTAGTTCAAGTGAAAAATTCAGCCAACCAAACAAAAGCATACCGTCCTCAAATGAATAAAAAACCCATTTATGATGGGCATTTGGTCGTTTTAATCAATCATTACAGTGCTTCAGCTTCAGAAATATTTGCAGCAGCTATTCAGGATTATCAAAGAGGTATTATTGTAGGCAGCCCTGTTAGCTATGGAAAAGGTACAGTCCAACAAGTTATCAATTTAGATAATGTTATAAATTCCACTTATTCTTCTTTAAATCCTTTTGGAGCTTTAAAATTAACCTTTGAAAAATTTTATAGAGTCAACGGCTCTACTACCCAAAATATAGGCGTTACTCCTGATATTATTTTACCTGATATTTACAGTAAATTAACCATTGGGGAAAGAGCATATAAATATGCTTTAAAAGCAGATTCTATCTCAAGGGTATTTTATTATACCTCTGATAATTACAATAAAAATATGTATGATTTTTTAAGAAAAAAAAGTGCCTTGCGTATTCAGAATAATGAAGTTTTTTCTGAAATTATACAAACTTCTCAGCTTTTAAAAGATAGAAATGATCAATTTAAAAATACACTTAACTATAAAAAATTGAAAAAAGAAAAAGACTATTTAAAAGGATTTAAGCGTACTTTTACTCAAAAAAAAGACGAAGACTTTAAACTTTTACCTATTGTAAAAAATCAAGGGGATAAACAAGAGGTTGCTTTTGCAGAGGATTGGGCTAAAAAAATTTTGACAGACCCTTATCTTCTTGAATCTATGTACATTTTGAGAGATCAAAATACCATGAAAGAATAAACTTTATTGAACAAAATCCATATTATTATAATTATCAATACAGTAAAAATTTATCGAATTATTGTTAATTTAAAAGTATCATTATAGCTTTGCTATTAAAAATAAATAGTTTTTTATTAAAGATTTTAAAATAGAATAATTATGAAAGAATTTGGTTTAGACTGGTTTCGTTTTTTTTGGTTTAAACTATCTACTTTGAGAAGTTTTGAGTGGGCAAATCCAATGTTTTTATATTGTCTTTTACTCATTCCACTTATTTTAGGGCTTAGTTTGCTTATTCAACTGTATAACCGTCAAACGTTAAAAGTTGCCTTACCGAATACTTTTTTAAAAATAGACCCTTCAGCTTTTTTAAGATACATTCCTCTAGTATTCTTAATATTAAGCCTATTTTCTTTTTTACTCGCCTTAGCTCGCCCTCAAAAGTCTTATGAAGAAGTAAAAAAATGGACAGAAGGTATTGATATTATGTTGGCTATAGATTTATCAGAATCTATGCGGACCCAAGATTTCCTTCCCAATCGTTTGGAAGCAGCTAAAAAAGTAGCCTTAGATTTTATTCAGACTAGAGAAGAAAATAAAATTGGGGCGGTTATTTTTTCTGGTGATGCTATTCCTTATTGCCCTTTAACCATTGATTTTGGTTTCTTATCTTCTATGATAAAAAGAATAGATTTTAGCTTAACAAAACAATGGCATGGTACGGCAATAGGAAATGCCTTAGCCGTTTCTATCAATAGAATGAAAGAATCAAAAAGCAAATCTAAAGTTATTATTTTGATGAGTGACGGCGATAATAATGCAGGAAATATAGATCCTATTTGGGCAGCTGAATTAGCTAATGGAACTTATAATATAAAAATTTATAGTATTGGTATCGGTAAAGATGGTAGACAACCATTTACAGACCAAAATGGCAGGACAGCCTATATAGATAATACATTAAATGAAGAAACACTAAAAAAAATAGCTGAAATTGGACAGGGGCAGTTTTTTAGAGCTACCGATAATAGGACTTTGGAAAAAATATTTAATATTATAGATGAATATGAAAAAACTGAAATTTTTGAAGAACGCTTTACCCATAAAGAAGATTTTTATACTATTTATGCTTTTTATGGAATACTCTTTTTGCTTATCTGGTTGCTTTTTAAAAGTACTTTTATGGTAAATATTTTACAAGATTAATTATTCTATTTTAGGTAGTGTTACACAAGTAATGCTAATTAGACTTGACTTAATAGATTATTTTATTCCTTAGGATTTATTGGTTTATACAAAAAATGATAACGAGTAAATATCTTATAAATATTTGATTTTCAAATTAATAAAAATAATGTTATTTTGACAATATACGCACTAACAAGCATTTACAAAAATAATAATTTAGTTAATTATCAATTTAGTAACACTACCAAAATATCATACTTCGGTAAAAAATTATAATTTTATATAAATTTACCGAAGTATTGCAAATATCAAAATAAATTTAAACAATTTGTTTTTTAGTTTTAATTTTTCTAAGTTGTCGTCTTAGCGATTCTACTATTTCATCTACAGCATGTTCAAAACTATGGCTTAGTTCTTTGGCAAATAGCACATGTCCTGGGATATATAATTTAACTTCCATACCTTTATTCTTATTTGTATTTCCCTCTTCAAAAAAGAAAACATCAGCATTTTGAATTTCAGCATAAAAAGTTATTAATTTATTTAACTTTTTTTCCATAAAACTCCTTAATGAATCGTCTACCAATGAATTTTTGGTATTTTGAATAGTTATACGCATAGTTTTAATTTATAAATTTAAAGTAATGAAAATTAAATATTTAGTTTAGTAAAATAATATAAGTAGTTCAAAAAAAAAGAAAATTATTGACTAAAGATCATAATTTTTTTCTTTTAATCCAAAAAATTACCCATATTTTTTTTATAAATGTCAATAATTCTATTTTTAGAATAGTATAAGCTGCGGTTGACTTTAGCCGATAGTATTTGTGATTTAAGGACTATAAAGATAAAAAAAATTTCGTAAGAAATTAATTCTTTATATTATTTTTTTATAAGAAAGCCCTACTCGAATATATATAATTTAGAAAATGTGTTGGTATTATAGTTAGATTATTTAAAATTGTTGATATTTCAAAACTATTTAGCAAAAAAAACTCTTAAATAATTAGTTTCTTTTTCAAATTTTTTTATCCTAACTAATAACTACTATTTTACTATTTAATTCCAATATCATTATGAAAAAAAGAATAGTTTTGTCAATTGCATTAATTTTTATGCTTATCTTATTTATTAAAGCCCAACAAAAACAAAAAGGTATTCCAATTTCTACTTTTAAAAATTTATTCCCAAATCATTTTAACAAGAATAATCAGAATATTCAAAAAGATAATCCCCAAGCTCGTATTGATTTTGATATATTAAGAACCAAAGACCCCAAAACAGGTAAAATACCTAAAAATATTCGTGCCAAAGAACTTGCTTTTATGAAAGCACAAGCCGCTAAACAAGGCATACCCTTTGCAATAGGCGATAGATTGACAAATTGGGTTAATCGAGGACCTCATAATGTCGGAGGTAGAACACGTGCTTTAGCTATTGATCATGACGATAGTAATATTATTTTAGCAGGTGGCGTTTCAGGTGGAATGTGGCGATCTAACGATAAAGGGTTATCCTGGACTAAAACAACAGGAAGTAATGAGTTACAAAGTGTTTCCTGTCTTATTCAAGATACAACCAGTACAGAAAACTCTACTTGGTACTATGGAACAGGAGAAATAAGAGGAAACTCAGCAAGTGGTACAAATGCTCCTTATAGAGGAAATGGTATTTATAAATCAATAGATAATGGCTTAACTTGGACTATTCTTCCCGCTACTGCTACAAATATACCCGAATTATTTGATTCTCACTTTGATTATAATTATGAAATTGTCATTAATCCTACTAATGGGAATATATTAATAGCTAATTATGGAGGAATATATCAATCTACAGATGGCGGTAGTAGTTTTACACAAGTATTAGCAAGAGGAGAGGCAAGTAATGGATCATGGACTGATATTGTTATGAGTTCAATAGGTATGGCTTATGCCTCTATTGATGATCAAGGCATCTTTAGCTCAGCCAATGGTATTAACTGGACAATGATCAACCCCACATCTTCAAATTTTACCATAGGAGAAAGAGAACGAAAAGAATTGGCTTTAGCACCTTCTAATGAAAATATTTTATACTTTATCGGACAAAGTAGTACGCATACTTCCGGACATACCCTGCAACGTTTCGATGAAAGTACAGACACATGGACTGATTTATCAGATAATATTCCTCGTTTAGGAGGTTCTATTGGAAATTTTGATTCACAAGGTGGCTATGATTTATTGGTTAAAGTCAAACCTAATGATGAAAATTTTGTACTTATTGGAGGTACAAATCTTTACCGATCCACAGATGGATTTTCAACTACTACTAATACACGTTGGATAGGTGGTTACGAAAATAATGAAATAGCCCTTTATCCTAACCATCATCCAGATCAGCATTCTTTCGTATTCATGGCAGGTGATTCAGCTTTATCGGGTAATGATGGTGGTGTGCAACTAACCAGTGATATTACTGCAAATCTTGCCGGTAATGCTCCTGTAACCTGGATTTCTCTTAATAATGGCTATTTAACAAGCCAAGTTTATGCACTTTCTTTTGGACCTGGCAATCAGATTATGGCAGGTTTTCAAGATAACAGCACTTGGCTGACTATCGATACTCTATCTGATGCCACTTGGACGGATCAATTCGGAGGAGATGGAGCTTATAATGCTTTTAATTCAGATGGGACTATAAGGTATTTATCCTCTCAGCTTGGAAATATCTTTAGACTTTCATACGACAATGCTAATGATATCGTTTCTAATACTTTTACGCCTTTTACACCTTCTACTTACTCAACATCTTTATTCATTGTACCTTTTTATTTAGACCCTATCAATGATGATTTGTTTTATTTGGCAGGTTCTAATGATTTCTATATCAATACTCAATCGAGTACAGGCTCCTCAGGTGTGGGTTGGAAAACAGTAAGTTTACCAGGAATAAATGCTTCTGATTATATTAGTGAAATAGGAGTAAGCCGTAGCAATGTTGTTTATGCAGGTACGACAAGGGGTAGACTCTATAAAATTGTTAATCCTGGCGGAGAAGCCATCACCACAGGAATTACAGGCGAGAACTTTCCATTAAATGCCTATATTTCAGGAGTTAGTGTCAACCAACTAAATTCAGATGAAATTTTAGTCTGTTTCTCTAATTATTCTATTCCGAGTATTTTTTATTCTTCTGATGGAGGAACATCTTGGACAGATGTAAGTGGTAATTTAGAAGAAAATATCGATGGTTCCGGTAGCGGACCTTCCCTTAGAAGCTGTCGTATTATCGGTGATGGAGACCGTTATTTTGTCGGTACTAGTGCTGGTTTATATTCTACTAATTCTTTAGTAACGCCAGTTGTTTGGACACAAGAAGATCCAAATGGTATCGGTGACGTTGTTGTTGAACATGTTATAGAAAGAATGCAAGGCGGTCTAGTTGGGGTAGGTACACATGGCAATGGTGCCTACACAGCTCGTTTTGAAGTATCCGGTTTATCTGATACCGATTTAGCAGTTACAGAGATATCTAGCCCAATCACAGGACCTTTAACTGAAACTGAAACAATAACTACCACTATATTTAACAATGGTACTCAAGCTCAAACTGGATTTACTTTATCCCTTAATATTGACGGTATTGATCTAATCACTGAAACTATTAATACTAGCCTTCCTGCTAATCAAGCATTGGAACATACTTTTTCAACCACTTATGATTTTTCTGAAGTTACTAACTATACAATCACAGTTACTTTAACCCATACAGGTGATATCTTTGTTGATAATAATTCATTCAGTACAGTAGTTGCTCATGTACCAGCACTTATTTTTGATACCATTCGATCTTTTCCTTATATAGAAAGTTTTGAAAGCAATAACCATGGCGGTTGGATAAACTTAGATTCAGTATGGGAATTAGGCGAACCCAATCAAACAAATCTAAATAGTGCTTCTGAAGGCTCACGCGCTTGGATGACTGATTTAGATGCAAACTACCCTAATAATACTTTCTCCTTTTTAATAACACCTATATTTGATTTTTCAAATTTGCCTACACCTCATATTTCTTTTGATATTAATTACGATCTAGAAGATGATTATGACGTATTATATTTAGCATATTCTATTAATGGTGGTGGCTTTAATGATATTATACCGTTTGAAGCAGGTCTAGAAAACTGGTATAATCTTGACTCCTTTGCTTGGTCTGGTTCTTCAGGAGGAAATTATATGAGGTCAGTTGCCAATCTTAACTTTTTGGCAGAGCAATCAAATGTTCAATTTGCTTTTATACTTTTTTCAGATGCTTCTGTTAATCAAGAAGGTATAGCCTTAGATGCTTTTAAAATATTAGCAGGTATAAACCAAGCACCTAGCGATATAATCCTTTCAAATAATACAATAGCTCAAGGTCATGCCATAGGAACGCTTATTGGAGTGTTGAGCACCATAGATGCTAATAATCCAAATGATACACATAGCTATAACTTATCAGGTCTGGATGCAGCTAGTTTCCGGCTACAAAATAATGAACTTCTAAGTGCTGAAGTATTTAATTTTGCAATTAAAAATACCTACCAAATTACTATAACAACAACTGATGCATGTAATTTAAGCTATTCTGAAAATTTTACTATTACTGTTAATCCTAACCAAGCACCTAGCGATATAATCCTTTCAAATAATACAATAGCTCAAGGTCATGCCATAGGAACGCTTATTGGAGTGTTGAGCACCATAGATGCTAATAATCCAAATGATACACATAGCTATAACTTATCAGGTCTGGATGCAGCTAGTTTCCGGCTACAAAATAATGAACTTCTAAGTGCTGAAGTATTTAATTTTGCAATTAAAAATACTTACCAAATTACTATAACAACAATTGATGAAAGTGAGGCAAGTTATTCTAAAAATTTTACTATTACTGTTAATCCTAACCAAGCACCTAGCGATATAATCCTTTCAAATAATACAATAGCTCAAGGTCATGCCATAGGAACGCTTATTGGAGTGTTGAGCACCATAGATGCTAATAATCCAAATGATACACATAGCTATAACTTATCAGGTCTGGATGCAGCTAGTTTCCGGCTACAAAATAATGAACTTCTAAGTGCTGAAGTATTTAATTTTGCAATTAAAAATACTTACCAAATTACTATAACAACAATTGATGAAAGTGAGGCAAGTTATTCTAAAAATTTTACTATTAATATTGGTAATATAACATCTATAGCTGATAACCCATTATCTCAAAATAATATCTTATTATACCCTAATCCAGCAGCCAATAGTCTCAAAATTTCAGGTTTAAAAAATCTAAAAGATGTAAAAATATATTTTATTAATAGCACAGGACAAGTTGTAAAAACGTATAATACACCTCAATCGGAATATGATATTAGTGGTTTGCCAAATGGTACTTATATAGCCGTTATTCTTAAAGATAATAAACGGAAAATGATTACTTTTATTATTAATTAATAATAGTATGATAAGGCGGAAATATGTTCTAAATTCTATTTCCGCCTTAATTAAGAATTATTAAAATTAAAAATACTTATACTCAATTAAATAAAATACTTTGAACTAGCAGCAATAAAATTTAATGAAAAAAATATTAGAATCATTTAATATTAGAGAAAAAAACTATGGCACTTGGATAGGAATAGAACCTATAATTTCAAACAAAAAAATGTTAGACGTTTTTTCACCTGTAGACGGAAAGCATATTGCTAAAGTTGAACCTAGTAATAAAAATATCTATGTACATGTGGTAAAGGAAGCCAAAAAAGCCTTTGAAATTTGGCGTAAACAACCTGCACCTTTCCGGGGAAATATTATTAGACAAATTGGCGAAGAGTTTAGAAAAGATAAAAAATCTTTAGGCAAATTAGTTGCTTATGAAATGGGAAAAAGTCTACAAGAAGGCTATGGTGAGGTGCAAGAAATAATAGATATTTGTGATTTTGCCGTAGGACTCTCTCGTCAGCTTCATGGCTTGATTATTCAAAGTGAACGTCCACTTCATCGTATGTATGAACAATGGCATCCTTTAGGACTTGTAGGTATTATATCTGCTTTTAATTTCCCTGCAGCTGTATGGGGTTGGAATAGTGTTTTAGCATGGTTATGTGGTAATGTTTGCATTTGGAAACCTTCTGAAAAAACACCATTAACTGCCTTAGCATGCCAACAGATTGTTGCTCGTGTTTTGAAAAAAAATAAACTTCCTCAAGCCATTAGTTGTTTGATAATTGGTGAAAAAGAGACTGGAGAATGGTTAGCAAAAGATAAAAATATTAATCTGGTCTCAGCTACTGGTTCTTGTCAAATGGGAAAATCTGTAGCTGAAACCGTAGCCCAGAGATTTGGAAAAAGTTTGTTGGAGTTGGGTGGTAATAATGCAATGATTATTAGTCAAAATGCTGACCTGAATATTGCTATACCAGCTGTTTTTTTTGGTGCTTTAGGTACAGCAGGGCAACGTTGCACTTCTACCCGTAGAATAATTGTTCATAAGTCTATCGCAGAAGTTATTAAAGAAAAACTTATACATGCTTATAAACAAATTAAAATAGGAAACCCCTTAGATGAATCAAATCTTATAGGCCCTTTGGTAGACCAACAAGCTGTTCAAAATTATCTAAATGGTATAGAAGAATGTAAAAAACAAGGTGGTAACTTTTTTATCGAAGGTGGTATTTTAGAAGGTGAGGATTATAAAAATAAATGTTATGTCCGACCATGCGTAGCTGAAGTAAAAGCCCATTATGATATCTTACAAAAAGAAATATTTGCACCTATTCTTTATTTAATAACTTATACAGATTTATCCGAGGCTATTGAAATTCAAAATAATGTTCCTCAAGGTTTGTCTTCAGCTATCATGACTAGAAATCTACAAGAAGCTGAATTGTTTCTATCTCATATAGGTAGTGATTGTGGAATAGCTAATGTTAACATTGGAACATCAGGAGCAGAAATAGGTGGTGCTTTTGGAGGTGAAAAAGAAACAGGAGGTGGTAGAGAAAGTGGGAGCGATGCATGGAAAAATTATATGAGACGACAAACTGTTACCATAAATTATTCCCAAGAATTACCTTTAGCACAAGGCATAAAATTTAATTTATAAGGGTTTTTAACTGTCTTAAACTATTTGGACATTTCTACATATTAAGACATTTAAATACATATTATCAATTACTTATGAATATAAAAACCTATAAATTTGTTTTAGTATAGCTATTTGATAATAAAACAATTAAACTTTTTATAAAAAAAATTGCTAAAATAATTCAAAAATAAATGGACTCGATTATTATTAGTGAAGATGTAGAAATAAGCTATAAAAACCGTTTAGTTTTAGAAGATATTAATTTTGAAATGAGACCAGGGGACTTTATTTATGTTATAGGACAAACAGGAGAAGGGAAATCCTCATTTTTAAAAACCCTCTATGCCGATATCCCACTTCAAACCGGTAAACTGGAGGTTTTAGACTATTCACTTGGGCATATAAAGAATGAACAAATTCCTTTTTTAAGACGAAAACTAGGTATTGTTTTTCAAGATTTTGAACTTTTAAACGATAGAACAATCTACAACAATTTATTTTTTGTTTTAAACGCGATTGATTGGAAAAATAAACGTCAAATAGATAATCGAATCAACGAAGTAATGGAAACTTTAAGTATTCAACACTTAAAAGATAAATTACCACATCAACTCTCTGGAGGTGAAAAGCAATGTGTATCTATCGGACGATCTTTACTTAACAGTCCTCAATTGCTTATTGCCGATGAGCCAACAGGAAATTTAGACCCACTTACTGCTAACGATATTCTCAATCTTCTTATTTCTATTAACCAACGCGGAACGGCAATATTATTAGCAACTCATCAATATCATTTTTTGCAAAAATTTCCTGCAAGAACCCTTCATTTTCAAAATAAAAGACTCACTGATATACCAATAGGTAAACTATATACTTTATATGCTAAATATTTATAGCTACTTCGCTTGAAAAAAAGATTTTTGGAAAGATATAATTTCTATAATTAATATAAAAATTACTGTATCAGATAGCACTTAATTTACTAATCGATCATAGTTCCTTAAAACAAGTAATATTAATGGTTACTTTTTCCCCAATTGTACTAAAAAAACCATTTCCTCCTATATTATAATCAGATCTATTTATAGAGAAAGTACCTTTAAATATATTATTAACTAAAGTAAACGGAATAAGGACATTATTAGAAATTCCTTTTATTGTCAACATACCAGAAAGTAGATAAGTATTATTTTCTTTTTTTATCTCAGAAGATTTAAAACTTATATTAGGATAGTTCATAGCATCAAAAAACTCTTTTTCTTGAAGATGATCGTCCCGAATCTTACTACCTGTTCTAATACCTTTAACTGGAAGTATTACAGAAAAATAAGCACTAGCTAAATCTGTTGTATCCAATGAAATATAACCAGATAATCCCTTGATTATACCTTTAATTTCAATACCAAAATTAGTAGTAAAAAATACAATTTCAGATTTTTGGGTATTTATATTATTTACATTTTGTTGAGAAAATATAAAAAAAGGCAAGGATATTAAAGACAACAAAAATATATTTATTCTTAATGCATTTATTTTTTTCATTTCAAAAAATATTTAAATGAATCATTAATTTATAGGAGTTTGCAAATATAATTTACTTATCGACTGATATTGTAAAATAAACCTTTTCCAGAGTAAAAATAGCATCACTATATACAAAATTGTAAAATTATATATATTTTGGAAACTTAAAAAAATACTTTTCATTTTTTTGATAAGAGGTTATCACAAATAATTGCTGTGGCTATAGCTACATTTAAAGACTCTGCTTTCCCATAGCGTGGTATACTTAGTTTTGTCTTAATGAAAGGAATAAGTTCTATAGATATCCCATGGGTTTCATTTCCAAGAATAATTATATTCTTTTTTTCAAATCTATATGTATGAATATTAGTAGTATCGATGGTATTAGTATTTGGAAATGTTCCGATGATATTATAATTATTTTGGTTTTCATGAAGAAAAGAAATTAAATCTAAATAATAGACATCAATTCTCATAAATGCTCCCATACTTGAGGCGATCACCTTGGTATTGTATAGATCTACGCTGTGTTTTGAACATATAATCACATCAATGCCGTACCAGTCGGAGATGCGCATAATAGAACCCAAATTATTTGGATTTTGAATATTGTCTAAGATTAATATATTTTTTTGTATACTAATTTTTTTTGTATCAGTAGGGAAAATTGGGCAAATAGCTAAAGCACCTTGGTTATTTTTTAAAGTCCCCAGTTGGCTAAGTTTTTCTTTTTTTATAATGAAGACATCAAAATTTAGTTTTTTTTTAAAATACTTACGGGCAAAGAGTTCCGTACAAAATAAAACCTCTAAAGGATAATTATACTTCAAAAGTTCTAAAATAATAGTTGTACCTTCGACCAAAAAAGATTTAAATTCTTTTTGATATTTTTTTTGTTTTAGTTTGGTGATTTTTTTAAAATATGAAGTCAAAACTATTAAATGTAATAAAACTATTATTTTTTTGAAAGTTATGGTATAGCAATGCTATTATTATTTGAGAAATTTTTATTCTCAATATCAATGACTTAAATACCTAAAAAATCCTTTTTCAAGTGACGTGACTATAATATAATAAAGTTTTTGGTTTTCTAACTTTAAAATTATATTATTTTTACCCTAATATGATAGAGTATATCTTAATTTTTTTTAGATTGAATGCTTAAAACTTTCTTAACCCAATATTTATATAGATTTCAAATATCTTTAAATTTTTAAACTTATAAGAATGGAAGAACAGCTCATAACAAATATAGATATAGAAAAATTAGTTTCTTCTAATATTGATAAAGTTGATTTAGAATCTATTGATTTTGGTAAAGTCTATGGAGATCACATGTTTGTAGCTGATTATAAAGAAGGTAAAGGTTGGTATAGAGCTAAAATTATGCCTTTTCAATCACTTAGTTTTAAGCCCAGTAATATTACTTTAAATTATGGTCAATCTATTTTTGAAGGATTAAAAGCTTACAGAGATTTTAAAGATAATACCAACATATTATTTTTTAGGATTTTTGATAATATAGCCCGCATGGCTGTTTCAGCTCAACGTATTGCTATTCCGGTTGTTCCAAAGTCACTTTTTATGGAAGGTATTAATAAACTTATAGACCTTGATAGCTCTTGGGTACTTAAACGTAAAGATATATCTCTCTATATTCGCCCGTTGATGTTTGCTACTGATGAATTTATTGGGATAAGGGTTTCTAAAACTTATAAATTTATTATTTTCACTTGTTTAGTGAAGCCTTTTTATACAAAATCTTTAGATGTTAAAATTGAAGATAAATATAGTAGAGCAGCACCGGGTGGAACAGGCTGGGCAAAATTTGGCGGAAATTATGGAGGTTCGCTTTACCCAAGACAACTTTCTTTGAATGAAGGTTTTGATGAACTCATTTGGACAGACAGTTGTCAACATAAATACATCGAAGAAGCAGGTACTATGAATATCGCTTTTATGATCAATAATCAACTTATTACATGCCCTTTAAGTGATACTATTTTAGCAGGTATTACTAGAGATAGCGTCTTAACACTTGTTAAGGAAAAAGGGATTATTGTTGAAGAAAGACCTATATCTGTAGAAGAAATCATTAAAGGTATTGAAAAAGGCATTGTACAAGAAGCTTTTGGTATGGGAACTGCGGTAACAATTATCAATATTAATAGCATAACTTATAAAGGGAAAAAGCATGTGTTACCCCAGGTAACTTCAAATTCTTTGAGTACATATCTTTTAGAAAAATTAAACAATTTAAGATATGGTTTGGAAAAAGATACTTACAATTGGATATATAAATTAAACGTTTAAGACTGATGTTCAATCTGATAACTATCTAATAAATTGGATTTTTGTTAACTTTTATTATTAGCATCAATTGTCAAACTTTTTTTTACTTTTTTAAGAAGAAAATTTTTTAATCCCTTTTCTTGAATGGCTATCAAAGTTTCTTCCACAAAAGATATTAATAAAAGTAAGTGTGCTTTTTGTTTTGAAATCCCTCTTGAGCGAAGATAAAAAATATCCTCTTTTTCCAAAAAACCTGTTGTAGCTCCATGAGAACATTTAACATCATCAGCCCAAATTTCTAATTGGGGTTTTGTATTGATAGAAGCTGATTCTGAACATAAAATATTTTTATTTGATTGGAAGGCATTCGTCTTTTGGGCATCTTGGCGTACAAATATTTTTCCATTAAAAACACCTTTTGCCTCATCATTTAAAATGCCTTTATAAAGCTGATTGCTGTTAGAGTAGGGTTTTTGGTGATCAATGATAGTGTGGTTATCAATATGATCTTTATATTTTAAAAGGTAAAAACCGTACATATCGCTTTCACAATTTGTATTAGACTCAATATTTAAATTATTACGAATAAGTTTACCGCTTAGACTTGCTGTTGTGTTTTGATAATGACTGTTTCGTTTTTGAGTAATGTGTGTATTTTGGACTTGTAGATTATTGTGTCCAATATCTTGAATAAGGTGGTGTTTAAAATGAGCATTTTCTTCTAAGCAAATCTTATCAAGATTATTATAAAAAAAGTTTCCTTCTTGATGATTTTCACCAAAAAAATATTCAATAAGTGTAGCTTGGCTATTTTTAGATAAAAAAACTGAATTTTGAACTTGATTAAATGTATTTTTTTCTTTGCTTTTTTGGCTTGTTAAATACATAAAAATTAATGGCTTACTTATTTTTGAATCTTTTTCTATGTTAATATAAAAACCATTTTTAGCAGAAGCTTTATTCAAACTGTATAAAAAGTCTTTTGAAAAACTATTAGGCTTGTCTTTTTCTGTACCTGTCTCAGTTATTTTAAAATTTTTGTCTAATGTTTTTTTATTTTTAAGTTCTATAAGACTCAGTTTTTCATTTTTACGAATACTTTTCAGATCCCCTTCGAAAAAATAACCATCTATAAAAAAGAAATAATAAGCATCTAAGTTTGGAATTCTAAAATCCATACTATTAATGTTTTCAGTATTCGGCTTAAGTGCACGTGTTTTAATCTCTTTAAGAAACTTACGAATTGGCGTATATTTCCATTCTTCTGCTTTTAAAAGGGGCAAATCCATATTTTCTAACCTGTTTATTTCATCTATTTTTCCACAAGTATCTATAATATTTTTTAAAATATTTTCTTTAAAATTTGTTGCCATCCTAATTATTGAGTGATTAATATAATATCTAACTAACGTGAGTTTGACATAAGAAAGTAGTCATTCTGTTCTTATTTTAATTCTTTTTTTCAATGCCAGTTTTTTCTTTCTTAAATATTTTCATCCGAAAATAACCTATTAAAATGATTGGCATAATATGATATTTAATGTTTAATATAAACTTTAAAAACCCATGTTCAATACCTTTTGATTTTTTAAAAAAGACTTTAAAAAAACCAACTTTCTAAAAACTATTTGATTTATTTGACTAATAAAGTATAGATTGAACAGCCTACTTTTTGGTTGCACACAGCAAATTTAACAAACTTATTTCCCCTATTATGTTTTAGATTTCATTTTTTGTGAGGTTTTATAAAAATAGGCTATTATACTTTTGTAGCAATGCTATTTTATTTTTCGAAACATTTTATTTCAATATAAATGAATTAGAAGTCTAAAAAATCCTTTTTTTAAGTGACCTGACTATAAAGCAACACTATTTTTATCTTGGGAAAAACCTCCAAAAATCCTTTTCAAATAGGAGCTGACTATAGCATTTAAAAAAGTGTTTTTAAAAGTTTTTCATCTACACTATTAGGCAAAGTTACTTCTAGATCTGGACTTCGTTTCATTTCTTTTTTTATAGCAAATATAGCCTCTTTATTTCTTGCCCAGCTGCGTCTTGCAATTCCATTGTTGACATCATAAAAGATCATATTTTTAAGGTTTTTTTCTGCTTGAGATGTTCCGTCAAGTAAGAGGCCAAAGCCACCATTTATAACTTCTCCCCATCCAACACCTCCGCCATTATGTATAGACACCCAAGTAGCGCCTCTAAAACTATCTCCAATCACGTTATGTATAGCCATATCTGCAGTAAATTTACTGCCATCATGAATATTAGACGTTTCTCTGTAAGGTGAATCAGTAGCACTAACATCATGATGATCTCTACCCAAAACAACAGATCCGATAAGTCCTTTTGCAATAGCTTCATTAAAAGCTTGGGCAATTTTGGAACGTCCTTCAGCATCTGCATAAAGAATACGAGCCTGAGAACCAACCACCATTTTATTCCGCTTTGCGTTGTTTATCCACGTAATATTATCTTGCATTTGTTGTTGAGTCTCTGGAGAAGTATTTTTCATGATTTCTTTTAAAACCTTAGCAGCTATTTGGTCTGTTTTATCCAAATCTTCTGGTTTTCCTGATGCACAAACCCAACGAAAGGGACCAAAACCATAATCAAAACACATAGGACCTAGAATGTCTTGTACGTATGAAGGATATCTAAAATCGCTGTTATTTTTAGCCATTATATTGGCTCCAGCACGTGCTGATTCTAATAAAAAAGCATTTCCATAATCAAAAAAATAAGTCCCTTTTTCTGTGTGTTTATTTATAACAGCTACATGACGTATAAGCGATTTTTGAACTTTATCTTTAAATAATTTTGGATCTTTAACCATTAATATATTGGCTTCTTCATAGGAAATATCTGCTGGATAATAACCTCCTGACCAAGGATTATGTAATGAGGTTTGATCTGAACCTATATGAACAAATATATCTTCTTCAAAAAATCTTTCCCAAACATCGATCACATTTCCAATAAAAGCAAAAGAAACAACTTTATGATGTCTTTGGGCTTCTTTAACTTTTAAAACTAATTCGTCCATATTATTTATCAACATGTCCACCCAATTTTGTTCATAACGTTTGATGGCTGCCTTGGGATTAACTTCAGCACAAACGGTAATACAGCCTGTGATATTGCCTGCTTTAGCTTGGGCACCACTCATTCCTCCTAGACCAGAAGTTAAAAATAGTTTTCCCATAGGTGATTCTTTTTTTGGCAAAATTTTACGAAACGCATTCATTATGGTAATAGTAGTCCCATGCACAATACCCTGTGAACCAATATACATAAATGATCCTGCAGTCATTTGACCATATTGAGTTATACCTAAGGCGGATAATTTTTCTAAATCTTCCGGACTTGAATAATTTGGTACCATCATACCATTAGTCACAACGACCCTTGGTGCTGTTTTTGAAGATGGAAATAATCCCATAGGATGACCGGAATAAATATGTAATGTTTGACGATCAGTCATACTAGCCAAATAGTACATAGTCAACACATATTGTCCCCAATTTTGAAATACAGAGCCATTACCTCCATATGTTATCAATTCTTCCGGATGTTGGGCTACTTCCTCACTTAAATTATTTTGAATCATGAGCATAATAGCAGCAGCTTGATTTGATTTTGCAGGGTAGTTTTCTATTGGTCTGGCAAATATTTTATATTCCGGTTTAAAACGATACATATAAATATGCCCATATTCCTTTAATTCTTCATAAAACTCTAAAGCAAGAATTTGATGCCATTTTTTTGGAAAATAACGAAGCGCATTGCGAATAGCCAGACATTTTTCAGCTTTGTTTAGTATGTCTTTTCGCTTTGGAGCTCTGTTACTATTTTTAAGATATGCTTTTTTTAATGGTAATTCCTTAGGTATACCCAGTAGTATCTGTTCTTGAAATGTCATTTAGAAATAAAGGCAATAAGAATATGAAATAATAATATTGTTTTTAGATTTTAAATGCTATAAATTCTATGGTATATTTTTTTTAACGATTTTAAAGTATTTGGTTTTCAATAGTTTATATTTTAAGATTTTTATCTTTTGTAAGAAACAAAGTAGCTCATTCAGTCTACATATTAAAAAGATCCTTTTTTTATGTTTAATTTATTGGTATTGAGTAATTACATTTATCTTATTAATAAAAAACTCCCTTTTTGCTCTATATTTTGCTTATCATAAGATTCTATACTAACGGCATAATAATAAAGTCCGCTGGCAGCTGATACACCTTGAATCAAACCATTCCAACCTTCATCTTTACTATTTGATTCAAAAACTTGATTGCCCCATTGATTAAAAACTTGTAAAGTTACGGTTTTTATATTTGAGCCAAGTATTCTAAAAACATCATTTACCCCATCTCCATTTGGGGTAAATGCGTCTGGTATTTTTATTTCTAATGTTCTAAAAAAAGTGATGTTATTGGAATAAATAGGCAAATCTATACCTGATATAAAAGCCTCTACTTGATAGTTAAATTGATTTTGCTGAGGGTCTAAATTATCATGTGTGAACGTTGCAAACTCTGTTTGGATAGAGCTAAAACTGCCAAGTGTTTGAAAAAAATTATCAGATATTAGATTCAAATGGTAAGTTATAGAAATAGGGAAATCTCTAAGTATGACCCAAGACAAATTAATTTGGTTATTTTCAATAGAAAAAGAACCTGTTAAATGAATATTTGAAGCTTGGTTTGAAAATAAGGTATCTTCATTGCATGTATTTAAATAGGCTAGTTGATAGTTATATATATTATTTTGAGGATCAAGGCTTTGATCGATAAATTGAACTGTATTTGGATCAATATTATCCTGAATTAAGGTATCATTTCTGAAAAGCAATACGGTTTTAATAGGATAAAATTTTGGATTTTCCCAATTGATTAATAGATTATTTTCATCAACATCAACATATAAAATTGCGTTTGGTGGAGGAAGTCTTGTAAGGTTAAAAATAGTACTTTTTAAGGTATCTGCGTTGCTACAAAATATATTTCCCCCATCGAAATTTGTAAATATACTGGTTAAAAAAGTTTGAATCTCAAAAGTATTAGATTGATTATAACTATTTTGACAAGGTAAAACCAAAATACTTTCAGAACTATCTAAAGGTATTGTTTCTTGGTTTACGCTTAAAACAGAACGGTGCATAGAGGAAACAGTATAAGAAACTTCTATACTGGCGTTTTCTAAAACTTCAATAGTATTGATTTCAGGCAAAATAATATGGGTAAGCACTCTAAGATTAGAACTTAAAGTTGGACAATTTGAAATATTGAGTTCTCCATTTTCGATAAAACCAGCAGAAATAGTTAAATTATAATTTAAGTTTTCGTTTGTATAGCTATGTCTAATAAAATTTGTGCCTGTGAGGGTATCAATTATACCATCGCCATAATTAATAATATAAGCTGTGTAATAGGCTTGAGGTGAAAAAGCCAAAATTACTTCATTATTTTGGCATAAAACTGTTTCAAAAAAAATAGACTCAGCTTCAAAAACCTGTATTTGAATGGTATCAAAAAGAGATGTTCCGTTCATACCACTAACCACTTGAATTAAATCATAGGTACCAGATTGATTATAAGTATGTTGTAAGTCAACTCCTGAACTCCCATCTCCATAAATATAAAAAATATTGGCCGCGGTAGACTTATTGGTGATATTAATTTCAAGAGGTAAACAACCCACTTGCACATCAACTTCAAAGTCTGGTACACCAGTTTGAGCCGTTAACCTTAGAGATATAAATATAAAAAAAGTAAATAAAAGTTTCATTATATGCATGTTGTATTGTTTATTTTGTAATATTATAGTCAATAGCACTAAACAAGCATCATCTTCTTCGTTCTGATGAAGCAAAGGTTTAGCCTTTAAACATAACTCTTTGGAAGTAAATTTGTTTTAGATAAAAGATGTGTAGTTTTATTGCCATAGTTTGAATCAAAATTAAAATTAGAAATATAAGCAGTTATTTTATCTTTGGGCTCGTTTACCTGTTTGGATAACTCGTTGTGATACATATTTTGAGGCAGACGAATAACAAAGGAAAAGTCTTTTAACCTTAGAAAGTCCAGCCAAGTAGAGTCACTAAATTCTCTATCAGCCACAAAAACTTGCTTTTCTACTTTTAATTAATGTATTGAAAATTACAATAACTTTGTAAGACTTCAGGAATAAAAATATTATTTTGGTTTTGATTATTTTCCAATAAGGCAGCAACAATGCGCGATAAAGCTAAGGCGCTACCATTTAGAGTATGTAAAAGTTTAGATGTATTTTTTTCTTTTGTACGTAAATGGAGTCTATTAGCTTGAAAAGTTTCAAAATTACTAACTGAACTGACTTCTAACCATCTATCTTGACCAGCTGCATAAACTTCAAAATCATAAGTTAAAGCAGATGTAAATCCTAAATCTCCGCTACAAAGTCTTGAAATACGGTATGAAAGTTTTAATTTATCCAAAAGTTGACGCACATGTTTTATCATATTTTCTAAAGCGTGATAAGATTTTTCAGGGTCAACAATTTGGATAATTTCAACTTTATCAAATTGATGCAACCGGTTTAATCCTCTAACATGACTACCCCAAGAGCCTGCTTCTCTTCGAAAACAAGGTGTATATCCGACCATTTTTATAGGTAATTCACTGCTTTTTAAGATTTTATTCCTATACATATTGGTTAAAGGAACTTCAGCGGTAGGAATACAATAAAGATTATCATTTTCAATAAAATACATTTGCCCTTCTTTATCTGGTAATTGTCCAGTAGCGAAAGCAGAATCTTCATTAATCAATATAGGCACTTGCATTTCTACATAACCTGCCTCTACAGCTTGGTCTAAAAAAAATTAATCAATGCCCGCTGCAATCTTGCCCCTTTATTTTTATAAAAAGGGAAACCCGTTCCAGAGACCTTAGCACCTAATTCAAAATCTATAATATCATATTTTTTAATAATATCCCAATGGGGTTGGCGCTTTAAAGTCTTAGATAAGGGGTATATTTTTTCTTCTATAATTTCGTTATCAGCTTCGTTTATTCCTTTAACAACTTGAGGATTAGGCACATTAGGTAGGATAAGGAGTTGACTTTTTAATTGATCATTTGTACCAGCTAACTTTTCTTCTAATACCTTTATTTTAGTTTTAAGACCTGTAATTTCTATTTTAATTTCTCCAATACGTTCTTTTTTATTTATTTTAAGATAGGATTGAATTTTTTGAGTTAAGTCTTTGGTTTGCCACTGCAAATTATCTCTATCTTTTTGAATATTTTTTCTTTCTTCATTAAGTCTTATAATAGTATTAATACTATTTTCTAAACCAGAAATATTTCTTTTAGAAAGCCCTTCAATAACTTCTGCTTTATTTTTTAAGATTCTTTGAATCTCTAACATGATGTAGTTAAATTTTTTATGATGATAAGAAAAAATAGGATAAAAAATACTTCTAATAATGACGCATTTGGAGTCGTATTATAGTCGCTTTATTTGAAAAAGGATTTTTAGAGGTTTTATAGCAAAACTATTTTATTTTGCGAAACGTTAAGTTTCCATACCAATAGGTTAGAATACGGAAAACTCTCTTTTTCAAGTAACCTGAGTATAAACACGTATTAATTTTGAAAATGATGTAACTAAAATAACCCAGAACGTGGCAAACAAAGGTATAATAAAAAGTAAGAATTACGAGTTTTTTCATAAGAAATAAAATTATTATCTCAGAAATATTTATAATAGAAATGAGGTAAATCCTCTAAAATTCTTAAAACATAATTTATTGAAAATCAAATACTTTAATAGCTTTAAAATTACTATAAATTTTTACAATATAGAGTCTAAAAAGTTTAATAATATAAAATATATTTAAGTATTAGAAATGTTGGAAATAACTCTATACTTAATAAATATAGAAGAGTGTGAAAGCGTGGTATTGATAAATTTGAAAATACTTTTGAAGAAAAAATAAGCATAAAAATAATAATAAAAGATAGGAATACATACCTATACAGCATAATAGTCAAAGGCTCTAGTTCTATAAAATTTGTTAGTAAAATTAAAAATAGAAATATGACTTGAAACAAATAGGCAAGGCTAGAAAATAATTTAATTGATACATAAAACATTATTTTTTGTCGATATAAAATGCTTAAAACAAATAGTGCTAATATTTTAAAAGTTAATATAACCATAGCTCCAAACCAAATAATACCGAAAAGCATATAAGGTTTATTCTGCCATAATTCCAAAGCCCATACATTAGAAATTATAGAATTTTCTACTAAAATACAGTAGGTAATAGAAAAAAGAAAAGGAAAAAAGAAAAGGAAAACAAATACTAAACCAGTGTTAAAGTCAAATAAATGTTCTTTGCTGAAAATTAAGTAAATTTTTTTGGGATTGAATAAATAATAAGCGGGGATATAATTATTTTTTATAAAACGCAAAAAACCTATAAAGACCAAAGATATAAGTCCTATTAACCAAAAAATGAAACCTGATTCAGTGTGATTTACGATAGTAGTACTATTTTTACTATTTTTATCCGAATGAGTTTGGCTATTTTTTAAATGCGTATCACTTTGATGAATAGAAGTAAAAAAGATGATTTCCGGCGCTGTATAAGTAGGTATTTTTAAAAATAAACAGAATAATTGATTTTGAAAATTAGGATAAATGCTTCGAAGACTATCGATAGAAATTAAAAAGGCATTATGATTTTGGAATCTGTGGATAAGTTTATCTTTAATAAAAAGACTGGCTTCTGGTTTATAACCAACTTTTAGGTGAGAAACATAATTGTATTTTTTAGGGAGTGCAAAATAAAAAGCATCATATGCAATAGAACTATCTTTTTTTATGGAAAGCAAATACCCACTTTTTGTATCATAGTACCAAATATCAGGGTAAATTTGACCAATTGCTTTAAAAGTAAAAATGAAAAAGATAGTAAAAAAGATAAATGAAAAACGCATAAATAATTTTAATTATAAAATAGCAGTGCTATAAATTTGAATTTTTTTTACTCTAAAATCATCTAAAAGTACTTTAATTCTTTGATATCAAAGGTATAAAAAAATCTTTAACTTTTACCCAATGTAGTCATATCACTTGAAAAAAGGATTTTTAATAGCATTGCTATACTTTGAATATTCTAATTATTGTTTATTCCAATAGTTTAAAAATAGTTTCAAGGTTAGAAATCTTAAAAATAAAAATAATGGTTTGACTTTTAAGATCTTGAACTTTAGTATTATTTTCATTTTTTTTAATAATATTTAATATTTTGGTAAATTGCTCTGAGCTGTAGTAGGCTTTATTTTTATTATTAGGTAAAAATAACTTAACTATTTTCTTTTTGAAGACAAGTTTTTCTATTCCCAAATCTTGAGCTAACCATTTAATTTTTAATATTTTAAATATGGAATCTATTGATTTAGGATACTTTCCATATTTGTCAGACAAGCTGTTTTGAAATTTTTCTAAAGCCATTTCATCTTTAATTTTATCGAGTTCTAAATATAAGTTTAATCGTTCATTGGCATTAGCTATATAATTTTCGGGAATAAGTATTTCTAAATCTGTTTCTACAGTACAGTTTCCGAAAAGAAACTTTAACTCATGAAGCCCATCATCTTTACTTTCAAATAATTCTTTAAATTCATTGTCTTTTAATTCCTTAACAGCTTCTCCAAGTATTTGTTGATAAGTTTCTAGTCCCATGTCATTGATAAAGCCGCTTTGTTCGGCACCTAATAAATTTCCTGCGCCGCGTATTTCAAGGTCTCGCATAGCGATTTTAAAACCTTCTCCTAAGTCAGAAAATTCTTCTAAAGTTGTTAAACGTTTCCGGGCTTCTTGAGAAATATTAGCCAAATTAGGAACTAATAAATAACAATAAGCCTGTCTGTTAGAACGTCCAACCCGTCCACGCATTTGATGCAAATCCGATAAACCAAAATAGTGAGCATTATTAATAATAATGGTATTGACATTGCTAATATCGAGTCCGGACTCAATAATATTGGTACAAACCAAAACATCATAATCATAGTTGATAAAACCCAGCATAATTTTTTCGAGTCGCTCACCTGGCAATTGCCCATGCACCACAGCGATTCGCACATCTGGTACTAAATTAATAATCTTTGTAGCCAAACCTTCAAGATCTTTTACTCTATTATGGATAACAAAAATTTGTCCAGAACGTTCTATTTCCGTTTTTATGGCATCTCTGATTAATGAATCTTGGTAAATATCTACCGTTGTTTGAACAGATAAACGGTTGGAAGGAGGGGTGTTAATAATAGATAGGTCTCTTGCGCCCATCAAAGAAAAGTTTAAAGTTCTTGGAATAGGCGTTGCCGTCAAAGTTAGTGTATCTACATTGACTTTAAGTTGTTTTAATTTTTCCTTAATTGCTACTCCAAACTTTTGTTCTTCATCGATAATAATTAAGCCTAAGTCTTTAAATTCAAAACCTTTTCCGAGTAATTTATGGGTACCAATGATCAGATCTATTTTTCCTTCTTGAAGTTTTATTTGTACATTTTTAATTTGTTTAGCCGATCTAAATCGGTTGACATAATCAATAGTGCAGGGTAAATTTTCTAAACGGCTGGAAAAAGTCTTATAATGCTGAAGAGCTAAAATAGTTGTTGGTGCCAAGATAGCGACTTGTTTAGAATCACAAATTACCTTAAAAGCGGCTCGAATGGCGACTTCTGTTTTTCCAAAACCCACATCTCCGCAAATTAATCTATCCATAGGATAGGGCTGTTCTAGATCAAATTTTACGTCTTGAATAGCTTTAGATTGATCAGGTGTTTCTTCAAAAATAAAGCTGGATTCTAATTCTGCAATAAGATAATTATCTGGTGTAAAGCAGAAACCTTGAGCTTCTTTTCTTTTGGCATAAAGTTGAATTAAATCTTTAGCTATATCCTTAATATGACGCTTAGCTTGATTCTTTTTCTTTTCCCAAACATCAGAACCTAATTTGGCTAAAGGAGGCTTAAAATCTTCTTGCCCACGATATTTACTTAGCTTATAAAGTGCATGAATATTAACATATAATAGATCATTATTTTTAAAAACCAAACGAATAACCTCTTGTTGATTACCGTTGATATTAATTTTATGTAAACCTGTATATCGAGCTATTCCGTAGTCTATATGGGTGACATAATCACCTATTTTCAATTGGCTAAAGGCTTTAAAAGAAATTGCCTCTTTTTTAGAGAAATATTTTTTTGGTTTTCGAATAAAAAGCCGGTTAAAAATTTGATGATCTGTGTAAACAACCAAACGGCTTTCGTGATCATAAAAGCCGGCTGAAAGGGCTATCTTAACTTGTTTAAAATCTATCTGACTATTTAATTCTTCAAAAATAATTTTTAGTTTTTCAAGTTGTTGAACCTGTTGAGCTGTGATAATAATTGTGTAGCCTTTAAGTTTAAAAGCTTCTAAATCTTCAAATAGAAGTTCATAATTTTTATTAAAACTTGGCTGTACATGACTATTAAATAAAACAGAATGGGCTTGGGAATAATAAAAATGTTTTCCGAATTCTATTCTGGTGAACTTTTTAAGTAGTTTTAAAAAGTTATTTTTGTTTTCAAAAAGTTGTGAAGGCTCACTAATAATTTGGGTTTTATTACTTTGTTTTAAAAGTTTTTCAAAAGTTTTGTGCGCAATTTCATAAGATTGCTCCAAAACTTCTAAAGTTAATTTTAAATCTTTAAACCATAATTTGATCTTGGGAGGTAAAACCGTCAACAACGGAATGCGCTCTTCTTGAGATGTTTTATTTTCTAAATCAGGAATTACCACGATATGCTCTAAGTTTTGTTGAGAGCTTTGACTTATAGGATCAAAAGTTCTTATGCTCTCGATGGTATCGTCAAAGAGTTCTATTCTGTAAGGTAGTTTATAGGAAAAAGAATAAATATCTATGATACCACCTCTAATAGCAAACTGGCCTGGTTCATATACAAAATCTACTTTTTCAAAATTGTAGTCTAAAAGCATATCGACCAAAGTATTTAAGTCTATCTCTTCGCTTACTTTTAAAGCTAAAGTTATAGCCGTTAATTCTTTTTTACTCAATACTTTTTCACAAAGTGCATCGGAATAAGTAACGATCAAAATGGGATCTTCAACCCAATGAATAAGTTTATTAATAAGTTCGCTGCGTTGTAAAACATTGGCATTTTCTACTTTGGTGAAGGCATAAGGCTGTTTATAAGATATGGGGAAGAAATAAATCGAACTATCGGGTAATAACTCTTTTAGATCGTTATAAAAATAAAAAGCCTCTTCTTTATTATCTAAAACAAAAAAGTTAGAAGCAACATGTTGCCTATAGAAAGTAGCGGCAAGAATAGCAGAAAAACTTCCTGTAACATTCTTTAAATGAAAAATGTCTTGTTTAGATTTATTTATAGAATCAGAAGCATAAAGCGTAAAACTATCTTGTATCAATAAATCAGTTAGGTTATGACTTTTCAATACCTTATCAGTGGGAGTTTCTAAATCCATTTAGAATAAATAAACTAACTTTTTTTTGTAGTATTCAGATCTTATTATAAAAACCCAAATTTAAAGGATTTCATTTGATCCCTATAAAAAAAAGCCAAAGACTTTTAAAAATCTCCGGCTTTTCAATTTTTAGTATTTCAAATCTATACTCAGGTTACTTAAAAAAGAGAGTTTTTCGGATTCTAACCTATTGGTATTGAAACTTAACGTTTTGCAAAATAAAATAGCTTTGCTATAAGGACATCTCTTAAATTAAGTATTTGGTTATGAAACAATTAGTTTTTATATTGTTTTTTTTCAACAATAATCCTATTAATCTAAAAAATAGTTTCTAATATCTCAAAAATATAAACCCATCAAGTCAGGTCAACCCATTCCTGAAATTGAAACACGCTTGAACAAAATAAGCCAGCAAGGCGACCCATTATAACGCTTGAATAAATTCATTAACTGGAACTTGTATTACTATTGATTCATTTTCGCCCTGTATTACAAGCGATAGTTCGTTTTTTGCCTTGAGGCACAAGCATATATAGCTCTAGTATTATGCTCGGGATGTACCCCATCGGCATAATAAATGGCTTCATTCCCTTTTAAGTCCTCTAAAAGTTTGGAAATTTTGGCAATGAAAGCCCGCTGTTTTTCTTCGTCAACTTTAGTACTTACTAGTTCTAATTTCTTGTAACTAAAGCCCAAGCTATTAAGGAGATGAGAAATACCAGAACGACTATAATGCTGGCTATATTCTTTTTCAATAAACCCAATTACTTCAGTACTGGTCTTATACAAGTTTTTATCTAACTCTTGGACTAATTTTAATTTTTGTTCGGTATTTAAATGACTTGAACAACCTGAATAGGAGGTAGATAATAGGTGATCCGGGTTACCTTTTTTATATCGGTTCGCTTCCGAGTAGCTAGAATCTCCGAACGCTCTTGGTCGGTTAAGGCAAAATCCATTATTATAAACTATTTATAATCAATAACATACAAGTATACACTTCCTTTTTTTGAAAAGAAAATAAATCGTATTTTTTTTATAACTGTTCAACTATTCAAAAAATTAAAACTTAAATTTATAAGTACTTGAAAACAAGTAATTTATAAAATTTAACTAATAAGCTGATTATCAAATATTTATAAATCATAAATCCCTTTTTCTATTTCAGATGACTATAAACAAAACAGACAGAAATTTATTAGATAAATCGCATAGAGAGATACTGAAACAGCATAATATCGACTTTATAGAAGTAAAAGGTAGCTGGGAACAGAGGTTTAAAAAAGCCGTAAGAAAAATTGACCAACTAATAACTATAAAGTTGTTTAAAAATTAGTTTTTAAGTGGTTATAATGTAAAATACCAATCTTAATTTTATAAGAATATATTCAAAACTGATAAAAATATTGAAGTAAAAAGTTTTAATTATTTAGATGATTGAAACTTTTAATTGTCTTTCCAGATAATGTTTAGCTTTAACCATAGTTTCAGTCATATCTGTGATCTTTTTTTGTCTATTGAGTAAACTTTTTTAGTTTGCAAGCACTCAAGGTTCTATCCAAAAATATTGGAGTGGGTTTTTTGAGTTTTTTCATAAAAGGAATTGTAAATAAATGGTTTCTTTTTTTATAATTGTTTCCAAAATAGTAGTGTTGGGTACTCTATTTGAAAAAAGATTTTTGGAAGTTTTAACCCCGTATTGATTTTGAAAAAGACTATTTCCAAGATAAAATAGCATTTTTATATAATTCCAAGTCATTAAAAAAATATTTCCATAATACTTGTTAAAGAACCAAATTATAATGTTAGATATACAAAAAATCAGAATAGATTTCCCTATTTTAAGTCAATTAGTCAATGGCTACCCTCTAGTTTACATGGATAATGCCGCTACAACTCAAAAGCCCAAAGTTGTTATCGACAGCTTGACGAATTATTACTCTAGCATGAATTCAAATATCCATCGGGGCAATCATACTTTAGCCAATCAAGCGACTTCTGCTTTTGAAGAAACAAGAGAATCTGTTAGGCAACTTATCAATGCCAAAAGCATAGAGGAGATTATTTTTACACGTGGTACAACAGAATCTATTAATCTATTGGCACAAGTTTTTTCAAAAACGTATATTTCTAAAGGAAGTGAAATTATTATATCAACTTTAGAGCACCACTCCAATATAGTACCTTGGCAGTTTATTTGTGAAGAAAAAGGCGTAAAACTTAAAATTATACCTATCGATCAAACAGGTACTCTTGATTTAGATGCTTACCAAAAATTATTATCCCATAAAACAGCGTTAGTAGCTATTAATCATGTTTCCAACACCTTAGGAGTTATTAATGATGTACAATCAGTTATCAAATTAGCGCATCAAAATGATACGCCTGTATTATTAGATGGTGCCCAAGCTATAGGACACTTAAAAGTTGATGTTCAGCAACTAGACTGTGATTTTTATGCTTTTTCATCTCATAAACTTTACGGTCCCACAGGTATTGGAATACTATACGGGAAAAAAGAGTTTTTAGAAGCTATGCCCCCTTACCAGGGTGGAGGAGAAATGATTAATGATGTAACCTTTGAAAAAATAACCTTTAATGATTTACCTTATAAATATGAAGCAGGAACACCTAATATTTCCGATACGATTGCTTTAAAAGAAGCTATTAATTATTTGGAAAATCTGGGCAGAAAAGAAATTGCTGAACATGAAGATATATTGACCAAATATTTAACTCAAACTTTAGAGACCATTCCCAATTTACGCATCATTGGTAAAGCCGCAAATAAAATTTGTACAGCTTCCTTCATTATAAAAAATGTCCATCATTATGATTTAGGAACTCTATTAGACAACAAAGGAGTTGCTATCCGAACAGGACACCACTGTACTCAACCACTTATGAACCATTATAATATAGAAGGCACAGCAAGGGCTTCCTTAGCTTTATATAATACCAAAGAAGAAATTAATTATTTAGCAGAATCTATTGAATGGGCAATAAGGCAATTAACCTAAATAAATAGGTATTCTAATTTAACTAATTTAAGGAAAAAACCTATGAATTTATTATGCTTATTAGAAATTTTTTATTTTTGTATAAATTCAATTCATTTTCGATATGAATAGTGAAAAGCATGAAAAACAACTAAAGTTCTATATCAGTATTTAAAAATACCTAAGTAGTTATAGAAATATTATTTTTATATCAGAAATTTTTCTTTCAATACCAATAAATTTTTAATTTTTTAAAAATAACTAAGGCTGTTACTAAACATTTTTAAAGTAAACTGCTTCAACTAAATATAATACTAAGAAAATGATACGTATAGGAAATTTCTTTTTTAGAACTCGTAACTATATTTTTCCACTTTTTTATATGGTATTATTTTTACCATTTCCCAGAATAAGTCCTGATTTTAAACTTACTTTTATGATTGGGCTATTTATAACCATTTTAGGACAGAGTATTCGAATGCTAACCGTAGGATTAGTATATGTTGCCCGCGGAGGGAAAAAAAGAAGAATCCATGCCGAAAATTTAGTGACTGATGGTATGTTTTCTCACGCCAGAAATCCTTTATATGTCGGGAATATATTCATGATAGTCGGTATGAGCATACTTTCTAATTCATTATTTGCTATACTCTTTATGATTCCCCTTTTTATATTTATTTATCAAGCAATTGTACGAGCAGAAGAAAACTTTTTGAAGAATAAATTTGGAATCGTTTATGACACATATTGTAAAAATGTAAATCGTTGGTTAATAAATCCAAAAGGATTTAAAATGACACTAAAAAAGCATAAATTTGATCCTTTAAGAGTCCTTTTTAAAGAAGATAATACAACAACACTATGGACATTAGGGGCTCTTTCTTTGCTAGCTTATAATCAAAACTGGTTTCAGAAAAACTATTCTATTATCAAAAATGGACAAGTTACTTTAGTTGGTATTTTAACTGTAGTTATTGCCTATTTAATTATACGCTTCTTAAAAAAAAGGAAGAAATAATTAAAAAAATATAAATCAATCATGTTATAAAAACTACTTGGAAATTGCTATGAAAAAAACTCATTTTATATATTTAAATTTTCTATTTCTAATTTATTAGCTATAAAGAAATAATGACTTTCCCTAATGATTTAAAATATACTACCGACCATGAATGGATAAAAGTGGAAGGTAATATTGGCACGATAGGTATCACCGATTTTGCGCAAAGCGAGTTGGGAGATATTGTGTATGTAGAGGTTGAAAACTTAGATTCTACTTTCAAACAAAATCAAAACTTTGGATCCATAGATGCTGTAAAAACGGTATCAGAACTCTTTATGCCTCTTTCAGGAAATATCATAGAAGTTAACCAAGAAGTTGTAGAACAAGCTGAAATTATAAATCAAGAACCTTATGGAAAAGGTTGGATTATAAAAATGGAAATTATAAATCTTGATGAACTTAAAACTTTATTAACATCTGAAGCCTACAAAATACATATCGGACATTAAAACTTACAATAAATAAATCATTTATTTTCTCATCCTTCACAATTTAAATAATCTTGTCTTTGGTCATATATATTATGAGTAGTTTAAAAGCCTGTTGTATCAATCAACTTCAGACTCAAGTATTACCTATTTTAAAAAACTTAGATAAAAAAGCCTATACACAACGTTTGGATATCTTATCAGGAGTATCTATTGGACAGCATTTAAGGCATACCATAGAATTTTTTCAATGTTTAATCAGAACTAAAAATGGAGTTGTTAATTATGATTTAAGATTACGAAACCCTTTGATAGAAAATGATATAGATTATAGTATTGAAGCTGTTGAAACTATTTGTGATGCTTTGAATAACGATTTACCTATTATTTCAGTTTTAGAGACAGAGGTTGATGGTGTATTTTTTAAAATAAAAACATCTTTAGAACGCGAACTTAACTATATGATAGAACATATTGTCCACCATTTAGCTATCATTAAAATTGCTTTACAGACTTGTTTTGAAGAAATACATTTACCCAAAAATTTTGGAGTTGCACAATCTACAATTAAATATCAAAATGCTTAACTTTTTCAAGTGGTATGACTATAATATGAAAAATTTGCAATTAAGTAAGTTATTTACTTTTTTTCTTATCACTTCTATTTGATTGGTTTTATAAGCAAAGAAAAGTGAAAAATAAATGGCATATTTTAGGATTAATAACTATTTTAGGATTATTTATTATTTCTTTGACAGCCCATTGGGTTGTTCCGGATAAAAGTTTTAATGCCAATTATGGTTCAGAATTTTTAGCTAATAAACCGCCTTTATTTTCGGTAAAAAAACTTATTTTAAATGAGAATACTCAAACAAACACTAGAGCAGGTATTGATTATGTCTTTTTATATGGAAGATCCCAAAATTATACCACTATTCCCATTAGTGGTGAGCCTAAAATAGAGGGAAATACCTTGTTTTTTAACATTTATCCCAGTTATATAAATATAAGCTCCCTTGCCATTCCACTTATTGAAGTAATTAAGTCTATATATCCAGATTTTTCTCGAAAATTATCTTATAAACTTCGAAACAAAAATTATATATATACGTCCGACTCTGTTTATTTTCTAAATCTTAGAGAAGAAAAAGAGGTTATTTCTAAAAAAGATCTCATTAATATTTTTTGGAATAAACATATAAAAACTCAAACTTATTATTTAGGCACAGACGAGTCAGGTAGAGATTTGCTAAGTAGAACAGTTTATGGTATCCGAAAAAGCATTTTAATAGCTATTGGAGCAACTTTAATAGCTATTTTCGGTGGAGGATTATGTGTTCTTATTAACTATTTTTTTAAAAAACAAAATATACGCCTTATTGAATGGTCTTTTGCTATCTTAAAATATGTCTTCCCCATTTTTATGGTAATTATATCTGCTTTTGTTGTAGAACCTAGTAATCTTACCGCTCTAATACTATCTATAGGTATGGCACTCATACCCTCTATTTTTTTTAAAATTAATACAATGCTTGAACAAACAAGTCAAATTCCTTATATAAAATCTATAGTATCTTTTGGATTTTCTGAAAAAAAGATATTTTCAGATTATATATTCCCAAAAATAATTAATTATCTATGGGTTGTACTCCTTATAACAGTCAATGAATGTCTTATATATGAATGTTTTTTAAGTTTTATGAATCTAAGTTTACCAGATAATATTCCCACTTTAGGTAATTTAATCAATTCTGGTTTAAATCATATTGGTCAAGCCAATTATGCCCATTTAATTCTTGCACCTACTATTTCTATTATCATCATTAGATTTGGATTTTATGGCATACTTCAAATGTTAAGAAATAAAACTTTAGCAGAAGTTTTTTGATATACTACTAATTACATGATATTACAAGTTTAGAAAACTTGAATAAAATAGACTTTATTAAATCACTTGTTTTTTTTTGATATATTTGGCTTTTATATTTTAGTTTTTTAATTTCAAAGACTAGTACTATTTAGTCTTTTAGAGTAATTTTGGTTGAATTTAAGATAGTTTAATAAAAAAATAATATGAATATAAGCAGTAGTAAAGGTTTGGATGATGGTTATTTAACTCCTCAAAAAATTGTTAAAGAATTAAATAAATATATTATTGGACAAAAAGATGCAAAAAGACATGTTGCTATTGCTTTACGTAATCGCTGGCGTCGTATGCAGGTAAAATCTTCCATGCAAAAAGAAATTGTTCCTAATAATATTTTAATGATAGGGAAAACAGGTATAGGAAAAACTGAAGTAGCGCGTCGTTTAGCAAAAATTGCTTACGCACCCTTTGTTAAGGTTGAAGCCTCTAAATTTACTGAAGTTGGGTATGTTGGTAGAGATGTAGAAAGTATGGTTAGAGATTTAACAGAGCAAGCAGTGGTCATGATTAAAGAAGAAAGTAAAAGAGATGTTTTGCAAAAAGCCGAACAAGCCGTTGAAGAGATTCTACTCAATATTCTTGTACCACCTAGTAAAAATAAATCCGAAGAAGAAATAGAAAATACAACACGAACTCATTTCCAAAAGAAATTAAAAAATAAGGACTTAGACGATCGAAAAATTGAAATTAGTATCGAACAACAAAATATGGGTAGCATGGGGGTTATTGGTGGTAGTATAGATGAAATATCGGTCAATAACTTACAAGAAATGATGTCTAGCATGTTGCCAAAACAAGTTCGAAAACGAAAAGTAACTGTTGCTGAAGCCAAAAAAATAATTTTAGATCAAGAAGTTCATAAACTTATTGATATGGATATAGTAAAAGAAAAAGCAATAAAACGGGTTGAAGAAATGGGTATTATTTTTATTGATGAAATAGATAAAATTGCTTCTAGCCGAAAACATGGAGCAGATGTAAGTAGAGAAGGTGTTCAAAGGGACCTTTTGCCAATTATTGAGGGTAGTGCTGTAAACACCAAACATGGAGTCGTCAATTCGGATCATATTCTTTTTATTGCAGCAGGGGCTTTCCATGTTAGTAAACCTTCAGACCTTATTCCAGAGCTACAAGGTCGTTTTCCCATTCGGGTAGAACTCGAAAATCTAACCGAAAAAGATTTTTTTCAGATTCTAAAAACCCCTAAAAACGCACTTACAAAACAATATATATCACTTTTTGAAGCAGAAAATGTGGAACTTAGCTTTACCGATGAAGCCTTATTAAAATTAGCTTCTATAGCCTATGAAATTAATATAGAAGTAGAAAACATCGGTGCCAGACGTTTACATACTGTTATGAGTTACTTACTTAATGATTATCTTTTCAACATGCCCGAAATTATTAAAAAAAGCTCTAAAATAGTTATTGAAGTTGAGACAGTTGAATCTAAAATCAAAGACCTTGTCAAAAATAAAGATTTAAATCAATATATATTATAGTTTTAAACATTGAGTCCGCTCAATTAAAAAATCAGTAAAAAATAATTATTGGAGTGGACTCAATACTTAAACTTTGAAGATTCTAATATCTTGAAAAATAGTTTTTTAGATCTTAAAATTTATTAATTAGGGAAATATAAATGGTTAATATATTTAATATTTCTTTCTAAAACCTTAACAATTTTTATCTTGAGTTTTTTTAATATTCTTTAATAATAGTTCAAAGTTCAATCCTATTTCATCTGCTAATTCATTTTTTAAATATGCTAATAAGAACTCGAAAATGTCAATTATCTAAAAAATTTTTCACCAAGATAAATTTTATTCAAGCTATGAAAGATTTTTGGTGGGCTTGGACTATTCCACCGGCTATTATACTGATTGGTTTATTTTATAATCCAATTTTTTGGACAATGTGTACTATAGCTTTAATTTTATTAATTCTATATCCCCTATTTTGGTTTATAGTTTTAAAAGGGATACCAGAAATGCCTGAGAATAAATCACTTTTTGAAAAAATGGAATATGAAATTTCAACACAAGGGATTATGGCAAAAACAAATAAGCATGGTATGCATTTGACTTGGGATATGATTAAAAAGATTAGCCAAAAAAATAACGCTATTTTTATTAAAGTTTCTAGATTTCATTTTATTCATCTGCCATTTCAAGTTTTTAAAAATAAAAATGATATTCTTATTTTAAAAGCTATTTTGAAACGTAAAAATATTATTTTGGATTAAATTTTTATAATATAAACTGCTATAGAAAGCCTAGAAAATCCTTTTTTTCAAGCGACGTGATTATAAAAAACTGCTAAGTACAAAACAAAAGTATTAAAAATTATTTTATAAAAATAAAAAATTATTTAACTATTTTAGTTTTTTCTATATAATGCTTTGCCAGATTAATGGCAAGGGTTTGGCTATTGACCTTATTATTTACAGCTTCTTTTAAGATACTAACCACTTTTGGATATATAGTTTCAGTATGTTTTTTTGCCCAGTCCATACCAAAACCTTTATATTCAGCATATATTTTTACTACCCCACCACAATTGATGATAAAGTCAGGTACATATAAAATATCTTTTTGAATACACATAGTACCATGTCTTTCTTCATCTTCCAATTGATTATTAGCACAACCTGCAATAATTTTACATTTAAGTTTATCTAATGTTTTGTCATTTATGGTTGCTCCCAAAGCACAAGGTGCATAAATATCGGCAGGAAAGTCATATATTTCATCAAGTCCTAAGGGTTTAATAGCATATGTTTTACAAACTTTGCTTAGACGTTCTGGATAATAATCGTTAGCATAAATATGGCAATTTTCTTTTTTAAGCAATTGAATTAAAGCAAGCCCAACATGTCCAGTACCTTGTAAAGCAATAGTTTTATTTTCTAAAGAATCTGTACCATAAGCAACTTTGCAAGCGGCTTTTATACCTAAATATGTTCCCCAAGCAGTTAAAGGTGAAGGCGTACCTAGGCCACCTTTACCCTTAGATCTGCCCATTACAAAAGAGGTTTGTTCAGCAATAATTTCTATATCTGCAGTTGTCATACCAACATCTTCAGCTGTAATATATTTTCCGCTTAAACTTTCTACCAATTTCCCATAAGCAACCATCATATCATTTGTTTTTTTTATACTTTTATCAAGCATAATAACTGCTTTCCCTCCACCAAGCTCCAACTCAGCGACAGCATTTTTATATGTCATACCTCTTGAAAGTCGAAGTACATCAAATAAGGCTTCTGATTCATTATTATAATTCCAGACTCGCGTACCACCCAAAGCAGGTCCTAATGTTCTATCATGAATACCAACTATAGCTTTTAAACCTGTTTTAGAATCATAATAATGAACAATTTGTTCGTGATCCATTTGAGTCATTTGTTCAAATATTCCTGACATAATATATAAGTTAAAATAAATGGAAAAATAGAGTTATATTTTTTTTAATTGTTTATTTAAAATATAAGCAATAAGAAAAGCAAATATTAAAAGTCCTGTTGCTTGTAACCATTCTTCAAAAATAAATTTGCCTATTCCAAAGAGGAAAGCATATACCATTAAAATAGAAGCAATCCACATAAATAGTAAAAGTATAAAAATAGGTTTAGAATTTAACTTCAGATGAGTTAATCCTATTTTTTTATAAACAGGCTTCCAAAAACCTATTGGTTCTATTTGTTGGCAAAATCTTTTTAAAGTTTTATCAGAAGTTGCCGGGGTTATATAAGTTATTAATAACCAAATTAGGGTTGTAATTGATACAGTAATAAACAAACTATAAGGATGTTCAATAGAAGTATAGCTCAGACAAATAAAGATAAATATAGGCATTATAGAAGCTGTTATTTCACTCCATACATTAACCCGCCACCAGTACCATCTTAATATAAGCACCAAACCCAGTCCTGCGCTAGCCTCTATAATAAAAAGAAAAGCAGATGTTAAAGTTTCTAAGTAGCTTGTAATGATAATCGAAATAAGCATAATAATAAATGTAAAAATACGAGCAGTAATAATAAGTTGTTTTTGATTAGCTTGAGGTTTTAAAAAACGTTTATAAAAATCATTGACCAAATAACCGGTTCCCCAGTTAAATTGAGTTGATATCGTACTCATATAAGCCGATAAAAAACCTACAATGATTAATCCTTTTAAGCCAGTGGGTAAAAAATCTCGAATGGTATATACATAACCCAAGCGTTTTTCATGTTCACCTAAATCAGGGTATAAAACCAAACTTGCTAAAGCAACAATTATCCAAGGCCAAGGCCGAATACAATGGTGAGCAATTTGAAAAAATAAAGTTGCCTTAATGGCACTATTTTCTTTTTTTGTGCTCATCATGCGTTGGGCGATATAACCACCGCCACCTGGTTCGGAGCCGGGATACCAACTTGCCCACCATTGTATTCCTATAAAAGAAAAAAAAGTTGCCACGGAAATTGTTAAACTTTTAGTATGCGTATTTAGATTATCTAAAGAAAAATCAATTTTTGGTAAAAAAGAAAAAGTTTCTTTCGGTAATAGAGTTTTTAAATTTTCAATATCTCCTATTTCTGGAGATTGAATCACAAAAATAGCTAGTAAAATACAACCTATCATAGCAATAATAAATTGAATAAAATCGGTAATTACAATACCTAAAAAACCTGATAAAGCGCTATATAAAACAACAAGCCCCATAATAGAAACCATATAGATAAAAGCTATTTCATAACTTAAATCAAATAAGCCTACTAAAAACGTTATTAAAGCCAAGTTAACCCAAGCAATAATAATAACATTCATAAATAAACCAAGGTATATAGCTTTAAAACCTCTTAGAAATTTAGCTGCTAGACCCGAATATCTTAATTCTATAAATTCAACATCAGTTAAAATACCTGCTCTATGCCAATAACGAGAAAAGAAAAATGCCGCCAATAATCCACCAATAGCGCCATTCCACCAAATCCAGTTTCCACTTATTCCATTATTAGCTACAAGCTCTGTGATTAATAAAGGAGTGTCTGCAGCAAAAGTTGTTGCCACCATAGATGTACCAGCTAACCACCACGATAATTTTCTACCACCCAAGAAAAAGTTATCAATATTTTCACTAGCTTGTTTAGTATAATATAAGGATATAGCAACAATAGAAAGCAAAAAAAAACCGATAATTAAATAGTCAATAATACTTATCACTTGAGAAATATTTTTAAAGTATAAAGTTGAATTTGAGTTTATGAGCCAAAATATTTATTTAACTTTGAAATAATTAAATAGCTATAATTTATAAAAAATAAAAAAATATTCTGTTTAGTTTCTTCCATTATAAAATGTTTCAAGGATCAAATTTTGTTTTTGTAAAAATAATTTAAGTTGAGAAAATTAAGTTGTTTTTCTAACTTATATAGCCACATCACTTGAAAAAGGATTTTTTAATGATTTAAAACTCATGATAGTCACCATCACTAGAAAAAAGGATTTTTGGAGGTTTTAACGTGTTGATTTTAAAAATGACCATCTCTAAGATAAAAATAGCATTTAAATAGTTCCAATTTATAAATTTAGGTTATGAAAAATACAAAATATAAATATTTAAATAATTAAAATGATGACTGAAAATCAAAATGAACTTATTCTAACCTATGAAGAGGTTACTAAAAAAATTAGACGCATAGCTTATCAAATTGTCGAGCGCAATTTCAAACATGATACTATAGTGTTAGCCGGTATCGTAGGACAAGGTTTTGAACTAGGTAAATTAATTTATAATCAACTCCATTCAATTTTTCAAGGACAGATTCATTTATTAAAAATAAATTTAGATAAAACAAATATTTTCCAAAGTGATATTAAATTAGAAGGCGATATTAAGTTAATTCAAAACCATCCTGTCATTATTATAGATGATGTACTTAATACAGGAACAACACTTATTTTTTCTTTGCAACCTTTTTTAAATTTAAAGGTTGCAAAAATAGAAATTGCTGTTTTGGTTAATAGACTTCATCTAAATTATCCTATCCAAGCTAACTATACAGGTTATCAACTTTATACAACTGTTAATCAAAATGTTGTTGTTAAACTACTTAGTCAAAATAAAGGAGTATATTTACATGGTGGCTAATTTTTATATTGAACTTTATTAAAAAAATAAAAAATGCTCCAACCAACAATTAAAAATAGGACTATATTTTGTAAAGATAATCTGGATATTTTACAAAATATTAATTCCGATACGATAGACCTTATTTATTTGGATCCACCTTTTAATAAGAAAAAAATGTTCCATGCATCTATTGGCTCGGCAGCTGAAGGTGCTAGTTTTAAAGATATTTTTAGAAAAGAAGATATCAAAGATGAATGGATTGAGGGTATTCAACAAGATAATGTAGCGCTATACGGATTACTTGATTTTACAAAAAAAGTAGAAGGCAAAACATCTTATAACTTTTGCTATATTGCCTACATCAGCATACGATTATTGGAGATGCACAGAATTTTAAAAGAGACCGCTAGTCTTTATTTACACTGCGATCCCACAATGGGTCATTATTTGAAACTTGTAATGGATTGTATATTTGGAGAAAAAAACTTTAGAAATGAAATAAATTGGCTAAGAACAGGAGTGCATAATGATAGCAATAAGTATGGAAACAGTACTGATACCCTACTGTTTTATACTAAAACAGACAAATATCTTTTTAATAAAGGAGAAGCAAATAAAAACCAAAGTCACAAGGAAATTAAAAAAAAATTTAATAAAGTAGATCAAAAAGGAAGTTATAGGATTGACCGATTAGACGCTAGAGGTTTGCAAGGAGGAGGATATACTTATAATTATAAAGGTATAGAAGATTTATGGAGAGTTCCATTAAGAAAAATGGTGGATTTAGAAAAAAATGATTTAATTCATTGGACAAAAAAAAGACCCTATAAAAAAACATACTTAGATGAAAATACTCAAAAAAAAGCGTTGCAAGATTTATGGGATGATATAAGAACAACTCAAAAATTAGAACGTACTGGTTACCCTACTCAAAAACCCGTTGCTTTATTAGAACGAATACTTAAAGCCAGTAGTAACAAAGGCGATATTATTTTAGACCCTTTCTGTGGCTGTGCCACAACTTGTATAGCAGCTGAAAAATTAAACAGAAAATGGATAGGCATAGATGTTTCTCATAAAGCCTTTGACTTAGTGAAAAAACGTTTAGAAAAAGAAGTACAAGGTGAAAAAGAAAACGGTGAAAGAGATCTTTTGAATTATAAAAAAGAAGTTCACTATACAACAATACCTCCAAAAAGAACGGATCAGGGAAAAGATAATCTATTAAAGAAATACGTTTATGTGATTTCAAACCCGAAGTATAAAGGCGAATATAAAGTGGGGATTGCTAAAGATTATAAAGCCCGCTTAAATAGCTACCAAACCAGTGATCCAGATAGAAATTATCAATTGGAATATACTGTTTATACACCTTTATTTAGAGAAATTGAAAAATACATACATAATAAATTTCAAAACAAGCATGAATGGGTAAGTGGAAAATTAGAAAATATTATAAAAGCAATTGAAAATTATAAGGTATAGTAAAATGCTTCAGCCAACAATTAAAAATAGGACTATATTTTGTAAAGATAATCTGGATATTTTACAAAATATTAACTCCGATACTATAGACCTTATTTATTTAGATCCACCTTTTAATAAGAAAAAAATGTTCCATGCACCTATTGGCTCGGCAGCTGAAGGTGCTAGTTTCAAAGACATTTTTTACATTGAGGATATTGACGAAACTTGGAATGATATATTTCGAAGCGAGTATCCTGAATTATACGGAATGCTTAAAAGCATGTATCTCTATGCTAATCCTTCAGATATTAGTTACATGAGTTACATGGCTATTCGAATGATAGAGTGTCATCGTATTTTAAAGGATACAGGAGCCTTATACTATCACTGTGATGATACCATGCAACATTATATTAAAATTATGCTTGATATTGTATTTGGACGAGAAAACTTTAGAAATGAAATTATTTGGCATTATCCTGGGGGAATGAAAAATGCTACTAAAATGTTTGCCCACCAAAATGATGCTATTATGTATTATGTTAAAAATAAAAAGACACTATTTAATCATCAGAGAGGGAAAATAAATTATGATATTTCTCAATGGAAAAGGTGGGGAAATAAAAGTGAAGATGGTAGAACAATAAAATTTAAACATATACCAGATACAGATAAAATAAACAAATTAAGATTAATCAAACAATTCAAAAATAAAAATAATAGAAATCCTTTACCTGAAGATACTGCTTGGTCTTTAAAAGGAAAGCTAGTCGATTCTGTTTGGTCAGACATAAGCGCAGTATATCGCAAAAAAGAAAAAATAGGTTATCCCACCCAAAAACCTTTGGCTTTACTTGAAAGAATAATTAAAGCCAGTAGTAACAAAGGAGACATTATCTTAGACCCTTTTTGTGGCTGTGCCACAGCTTGTGTAGCAGCTGAAAAATTAAACAGAAAATGGATAGGTATAGATGTTTCTCATAAAGCCTTTGACTTAGTGAAAAAACGTTTAGAAAAAGAAGTACAAGGTGAAAAAGAAAACGGTGAAAGAGATCTTTTGAATTATAAAAAAGAAGTTCACTATACAACAATACCTCCAAAAAGAACAGATCAAGGAAAAGATAATCTATTAAAGAAATACGTTTATGTGATTTCAAATCCAAAATATAAAGGCGAATATAAAGTGGGGATTGCTAAAGATTATAAAGCCCGGTTAAATAGCTACCAAACCAGTGATCCAGATAGAAATTATCAATTGGAATATACTGTTTATACACCCTTATTTAGAGAAATTGAAAAATACATACATAATAAATTTGAAAACAAGCATGAATGGATAAGTGGAAAATTAGAAAATATTATAAAAGCAATTGAAAATTATAAGGTATAGTAAAATGCTTCAACCAACAATCAAAAATAGGACTATATTTTGTAAAGATAGTCTGGATATTTTACAAAATATTAATTCCGACACTATAGACCTGATAAGACCTTTTCACCTACATTATCAATGACTTATGAGTATAAAAATCATAAAACTTTTTTTATAACTACTTTATAATCAAATAATTAAATTTTTTTAAAAAATTTATAAAGAGTTCGTAACAATGCGTTAAGATATTATCTTAAACGATATTTACATTAGTTCTGAGTAAGGGTATCAAATACTCTATTATTTTTTTAGCGGGATCGAATTTATGAGGTATATTTAAGCCTAAATACTTGATAGCCAAACTAATTAAATCTGTTTCATTCAAAAAACTTTCCTGTTGCCCTGTATTTTGAGATTTTTTATTACTATAATATTGACCAGCTTTGTACATAACTTTTAAAGGCACAAGTCCAATAATCTCTGATCCTGTGGTGGAAATATCAAACTCCAAACTTATGCTTTTTACTTCTTCAAAAACTTCTGATAGAGATATTTGATTGGTTTGAGTTATATTGGTAGAAATTTGACAAAATCCATACTCTTCTATGTACCAAGCAATAGCTTTAACACCGGGTAATAAACCGTCTCTGCGTTTTTGACGAATACGTTTGGCAATGGCCTTTGCTTTGATCAAATCCTCAGTTTTAAGATTAACGTTATAAGCAACCAAAAAATCTCTTGCACCCACTGCTGTGGCTCCTGTTTCTGCTATAAATTGATTTGGTCCGAAATCAGGGGGATAGTTATTTTCTATAAATCTTTTTTGTAGATGGGCATACCCTCCTTTTCTGACTTCTTCAAGTGCCAAAAAATCTTTTTTAAAAGAGGCTTTTTCATAACAATAAACAGGATAGCTTAATTCGTTTCCTATACGTTTAGCAAGAACACGAGCCGCTTGGGCTGTTTCTTCTAAAGTAATATTTTTTAGCGGTATTAAAGGCATAACATCAGTAGCCCCAAAACAAGGATGAGTACCTGTGTGTACACGCATATCTATCTGTTTACTAGCTTCTGCTGCTGCGGAAAAAGCTGCCTTTAACACATTTTTTAAGACTCCCCAAAAAGTTATAACAGTACGCCCAGCACTTTCACCTTTATCGACATTAATGACCTGAACATCATATTTTTCTATGACTTCGCATATAGATTTTATGATTCTATCATCTTTCCCTTCTGAAAAATTAGGGACACACAAAACAAGTGGTTCGTAAGGCATGTAATTTGAAAATAAATTAAAAATTATGAAATAGTTTTTATATTACAATTTTCAACAGGAAGACTACTTTTGTTTTATTGAGTGAGTCCGATCCTTTTTTCAGTTATACTATTATACCATAAAGTGCTATTACTTATAGAAAGCGGAGCTAGCCGAAGCAGTTGGCTTATTATTCATGAAAACAAACAGACTCTTTTCCTACCCGAGACGATAGGATTAAATCCTTTTCATACGGATCAAAAAACCATAGAAACTATTTTTCAAACTCAAAGCAAGATTTACAATATACCTATTTATGAAACCTATTTTTATGGAGCAGGTTATAAAGATAAAGAAGATATAAATTTTATAATCAAATTATCAGAAAAATATTTCCAAAGTCAAAAAGCCTTTATTTATTCCGATATAATGGCTGTTGTGCATGCATTTGGCATTGAAAATGGTTTGGGAATCATCTTAGGTACAGGAGCTAATGCTTGTCAAGTTGTTCATGGTAAAATTGAAAAACAGATGCGTTGCAGTGGTTTTTTATTAGGTGATGAAGGCAGTGCTAGTGACTTAGCAAAAAAAATCATGAAAGACTATATTGAAGGTTTACTCCCATCGGATTTAGAAAATAAACTTCAAAACCAATATCACCTGACTTTTAAAAAATGTCTAAGTTTTTTTTATAATGGAAAACCGGATAAAGTTAAAATTGCTCATTATGCTTACTTCATTGGAGAAAATATCAACCATGACTATATAAAAAATCTTGTTTTGGAATCTTTTAAAATGTTTTTAAACCAGTTGAAAAAACAAGGGTTTAATCTCAAAAGTCAACCTATTTATGGAACTGGCAGCATTCTGTTTCACTTCCAGGCATTCTTTTCTAAAGTTTTAAAAAAAGAGTCCTCTACCCTATTCAAAGTTTCAAAAAACCCGACACAAGGTTTATTGGAATATTATTTAAAAGACAGAGTAAAAAAATAGAGACACTCAAAATGAATGTCTCTATTCTCGTATTTATAGTAATGCTATTTTATCTTAGCAACTATACTAAATTATCTTCCAAAAAGATACCTTAAGGTCAACTGTCCAGTCCAACGAGAAGTTGTTAATGGATCAGCACCATCAACTACATTCCAAGGATCACCTGGCTCAGCAAATGAAAATGTTGGTGTATTCGTAGCATTACCAGAGGCATCTGTTTGAAAACCTTCAAATTGAATAAGAGGGAAATGACTATCATTAACCGTGTATCTTTTTCCTCCACCAAAGATTAGATTTCCAACATTAAATATATCAAGACTCACTTGGAAAGCATGTTTTTTACCTTTTCCATTTTTAATATAGAACTCTTGAGTAATTTTTACATCAAAAATACCTTCAAATGGCGTCCTATTGCTGTTTCGTTCAGCATACTGACCTCTACGAGTGCTTAAATAGTCATCACCTTCAATATATTGATTTAAGGCATTCCATTGGGCTTCTTGTTCAGCTTGTGTTCCTACAAAAACAATTTCACTAGCAGAAGCAGGTACATAAATTAAAGAACGGTTATCTACCCCAAACAAAACTTCATTTGTTAAATTCCCTTCTTCTCCATACACATAAGAAAACGGTCTACCTGATTGACCACTAAAAAATAAAGACACAGTAGTAGCAAAACGATCAAGATAAGATTTTCGATAGGATAGAAATGAAGTGATCCTTGAGGCACTGCTAAATGACGAACGACTAAGCGGTACACCTGCATTCCTTCCATTAACAGTTGCCAAATTTGTCCACTGGCTACTATTAATAAAAGAAGTTCCGTCAAAAAGTGCTGTATTATCGGTGTATGAATAGGCTACACTACCTGTAAAACCTTTATCAAATGATTTTTTTAGTTCTAGTGTAACATTATATCCTCCCCCCCTATTCGTATTATCTAATAAAGTTATAAAACCAAAATAAGTTGGATCTGTTGGAAAATTATTGAATACAAGCCTATCGTCCGCACCTTCCAGCCGCCCTGTAGCAGTTCCTAAGTTAACATTTTTAACATCTATATTATTAATAGTTTTATTATAAGAACCTTCTACTGAAGCAACAAGCCCCCAAGGCAATTGAATATCAAAACCTAAACTGGCACGTAAATTTTGAGGATATTTAAAATCTTTGGCAAAAATGTCAACATCACCTGAAGGAGAATTGGTAGTACTCAAACTATCAAGCCATTCTTGAGGAGTTGCAAAAAAACGTTCAGGTCCAAAAGAAAGTCCACTATTTAATCCATTTCGGATATAAACACCAGCTGGCCAAACCCAAGGAATACGACTTGTAAAGATACCAGCCCCACCTCGTAATTGCATCGTTTGGTCATCTTTAATGTCCCAATTAAATCCGATTCGAGGTCCAAAGAGTGGGGTCGTTTTAGGTACTCTGCTTGCTCTAGCACCTTGTAAATCATAGGTTTGTTCCAATAAAGGTACCGTGGTTGTATTAAAAGCCTCGTTGTTAAGCGGAGCGTCTTCTAAATACACAGGAATATCAACCCTTATGCCAAGATTAAGTTTAAAATTAGACTTAATTTGCCATTCATCTTGAGCATAAACAGCAACTTGCAAGGCTTTAAAAGTTGGTCCTAAATTTCCTGCGGCATCAGCTAATCTTATATCTTGCCCAGTGCTTGGAATTTCATGTCCAAATATCACATCATTAGGGGCACTTCCCGATATAAATTGATCAAAACTATCATACCTATACCTTGGCGTAGAAAAAATAACGAATAAATTTTGGATATTAAATAATTCATTATGTGTTCCAAAAGTCAAAGTATGTTTGGTGCCGGCATACCACGTAAAGTTGTTAGTTAGAGTAAAAATATCTTGATTAACAACATTAGAATACGAAAAATTGTTAGTTCCTAATTCTATTCTTTCGGCTCCTTTTCTAATTTCAACATTTGGAAAAGGTTCTCCTGCAATATCTCTATCATCTCTAACAGTTGTCAAACCGAAAATCAACTTATTAGAAAATTTGTTTCCAAATTGACCATTCCACTCAGCTGCGAAGGAATTAGTCGTTGTAGGAAATTCATAGCCATAATTTTGAAAAACAATACGTCTACTGTTGGGCGCTTCGCCATTATTATCGCCAAGTGTAAATGTTTCAGCATTGACGTAGCTATGTCTAATCGAAAATTTATGATTTCGACTGGCATTCCAATTCAATTTCAAAAAGAACTTTTGTCCTTCTGTAGTTGATTTAATCTCAGTATAAGTGCCCGGATCATAATTAAACTGAGTATTGACATAATCAACCAAAGCATTGATGCTATCCACTGTAGCCGTACCGTCATAACCATCAAAAGAGAAAGGCAAAGGCGTAACTCTATCCTCTATTTCAGCATTGAAAAAGAAAAATAGTTTATCCTTAACAATAGGACCACCAACTCTCAATCCATAAATTTGATTAGTATAATCCAATTCTTGCCTTTGTTCAGTTATGGGACTATTGGCATTAGCAAAACTTTGATTGCTAAAAATGTAATAAGCCGAACCTTCAAATTCGTTTGTTCCACTTCTAGTTACGGCATTAATACCTGCACCAGAAAACCCACCTAAAGTAACATCGTAAGGTGAAACATTAACTGTAATCTGGTCTAAGGCATCAAAACTAATGGGAGAAATACCAGCTTGCCCACCATTAGTACCTGAATTAGCCAAGCCAAAAACATCATTATTAACCGCTCCATCAATAAAGATAGAATTATACCGGTTATTAATACCTTGAATAGAAATACCACCGCCATTGGTAACACTTGCTGAGGGAGTTAAACGTGTTAAATCCACTAAGTTACGACCTACAGTAGGCGCATCTATAATCGTTTGATTATCGATAGTAGTTCTAGCACCGGTGCTATTACCATCTATAACAGAAGTTCTTGCTATAACATTAACCGCTTCCAAAGTAGTGGCTTCTTCCTGTAAAGTAACTTGTAAATTAAGCGTTTTACCTAATGAGAGATGAGCAACATCTTTTTCATAAGTCTGATGACCTATAAAACTAACCGTTATTCTATAAGGACCACCAACTAATAAGTTATTTAAACGAAAATAACCATCTGAGTTTGTTACAGTACCATAAAACGTATTTGTTAATAAGTGCAAAACCGCAACAGTTGCACCAGGTACAGAAGCAGATTGCTTATCTACAACTTTTCCTGTTAAAGAAGAAGTTGTCACTCCCTGCCCTAAAGCAAGAGAAATAAAAAATAAAAAAACGGCAAAAAATAAAAACTTCAGTTTCATTACAAAAATAAAAAAAGAAATTATAAAAGTTATTAAAATAAAAAATTAGGCTTCTTAATTAAAGAAATATTGAGACCCTATAAAAATTTACAAAAGCATATATTTATAAAACTCTCATTACCAAAAACTTGTATAAATTAAACAAGTTTTAATTTCAGGAAACCCTAATTAGGTTGCAAGTATAAAGTAATTCTCATTCTGTCAAAATAAATAGTGAATAAAAAGTAAAAGATATTTTAATGTTTCCCCCCATTAAATTTTCTTATAAAGACATAGTACAGAATTAATTTATTGATAATAAACATTTTTAACCCAAAATTTACATATGATTTTTGGGGCAATGAGGCAATTAAACTGTCAAAAATAAAATATTTAAAATTTTTATAAAACTGTGTCTCCCATCTCAATAATTGTTCAATGGGACTGTGCATTGATATAAATTTTAAAGGTTTCTAACCCGCTTGTATATGATATTATCTTTATGTTTGAGATTCTTGATTAACATGATAAATGATAAAGAAAGATGATGAAGAGAATAAATTATGGCTTGTCCTATCTAACCGTGATCGCATATTTAAGCGTTTATATACCAGCCGATGTATTATGGTTTTCGGGGATAATAAGTTGGAGTATATTTGGTTTTTTAATTCTACAAATTGATTTTTTGATATTCTGGTTTTTAAAAAAACCCAGATACATTTACATACCTCTTATAACCTTAGCTTTAGGTTTTCAATTTATAAAAGCTACTTTCAACGTAGAAAAGCCTGATAATAAGCTATCAGTAGAATCTTTTTCAGTTTTAAGCTATAATATTAGAGCTTTAAATATTTTCAAAAAACAAAGTGAGACGGATAGCAATTCCAAAAATATTGTAAAATGGATTGTGAATCAAAAATCTGATATTTTATTTTTGCAAGAATATTGTAAAATGACAGGTGAAAAAACCCAACTGGACATCCAAAAATTACTTAAGAAAAAAAAATATTATGCCCATATTGTTCTTAATAAATATAATAAATCAGGACAGCATTTTGGTTTAGCTATTTTCAGCAGGTATAAGATTATTGACAAAGGTTTTATCACTTACGATACAACAAGAAATGGTTTTTTATACGCTGATATTCTTATTAAGAAAGACACTATTCGTTTTTTTAATGCTCATCTTAAATCTTGGGGTAAAGTATTTAACACAGATGATAAAAATAAAGAATTAATCACGCATATTAAACAAGTATTTCTCAAACACAATAAGCAAGTAAAAGTTCTGGTAAATCATGTGCTTAACAGTCCTTATCAGGTTATATTAGGTGGTGATTTTAACGAAATACCTTACAGTAATCTTTATTTGAAACTCAAAAAGATTTTAGAAAATGCTTTTGAAAGGAAAGGAAAAGGTTTTGGATTTACCTATACTCAAAATTTACTTCTTCTACGGATTGATCATTTTTTTTATTCTAAGTCTTTAACTTTAAAAAAGTTTACAACCTTAAACCATATTACCTATTCCGACCACTATCCTATCCGATGTGATTTTTCTTTAGATTAAAAATGGATAGTATGACATAAGTAATGATACTATTGAAAAAATAGTCCAAAAAATAAGTTATTTTGCGAAATATAAATATATCTTAAATATAGTATAAATTTTTTATTTAAATATTTGAAAATGAGGCATTATAAATAAAAAAATCAAGAAAAATATCTTTAAATTAAGTGCGTTTTTACGGCTATATTTTAATATATTCTCATAAAAAAACTTTAAAAACCATTCTATTTTTTAGCTGTAAAAATTACCACTTTTTTATGTCAAATTCATGTTAAAAATAGTAAAAAAACACTATAAATATCAAAGTATCAGTAGGCTGATGCTTGCAATATTCTAAAAATAAGAAAACATTCTCTCCTTATTTTTTTAATAACAAGGCTATATTTATGTAACACTACCCTATTTTCATAACAACAAGTCTAGAAACTTTAAAGCATTTAAAAAAATATTTTCTGTAGAATTAGAAGAATGGAAGCAAATTTAGAAAACCAGAAAACATTTTTTTATTGAGGTTTCAAAAAATACCGATATTTTCCAAAAAAACTTAAAATCTAAAATTAGAAAAATCTCATCTTTTTTTTTAACTTTAGAATTAATTTCTATTCCTTTTAAACAGTTCAGATAGTTTATGATTTATCGTTATTTTAGTTGGAATTGGATAAAACACAGGAATTCAAACTACTTTTTTTTGTGTATTTTATTATTTTTGTTAACTCACCAAGTATTAGGACAGAACAATAGGGTAAATCTATTACAAGCAGCAAGCCTTAGTTCCAGAACATTTTCTGATGGTAGCGTAATCCGCTATCTGCACGGTACCCCTAATAATCCTGTTATTTTTCAAAGAAAAGATTTACTATTTTATTGCCAACAAGCAACTCAAAATAATAAAAGCGAGATTTTGAAGGCTTCTGGACAGGTAATAATTAGAGACCAAGATTCTTTAGTTGTTACTGGTGATTATTTAGAGTATAACCAAACAACAGGTTCTATGGTGGTATGGGGTAAGAAAGTTACTATGGAAGATGGAAAGGTAACTCTTATTACTAAAAGGCTCATTTATAATACAGTTACCGGTGCAGCTTACTATTATACAGGTGGTAAAATATATAATGGCACGAGTATTTTAACCAGCCGATATGGGTATTGGTTTAAACAACAAAAATTATTGGCATTTAAAACCAATATTGAAGTCATAGATACTGTAACAGATGATTATATGACTTCTGACACTCTTCGTTATGACCTTAACCAAGATATTATATATTTTTATTCTCCAACCTTTATAAAAAATGAAGACCTCACAGCTCAAGGTGATTATGGAAGATACTATAAAACAATTGGTAATTTTTATTCAAAAAAAAATACCTTAATAGAAACCAAAGACTATATTTTAAAAGGTGAAGAAGTCTTTTATGATAAAGTAGCTGATACAAGCTTAGCCATAGATAAAGTAAGTATTTATAATAAAGAAAATGTAACAACTATTTTTGCCGATACAACCCATTATTATGGAAATAACAACGAAGTTTTTGCTTATGGAGATGTTCTTATTGAAGAAATTAGCGAAAATAATGACACGACTTATATAACAGGTGATACGCTTATAGCTATAAAAGATACTATTAATAATGTAGAAAATATTAAAGTATTTCCTAAGGTTAGTATTTTTAGTAACAATTTGAAAGGAAAAAGCGATTCTTTAGTTTATGACCTCATAGATTCGTTAATTATTATGGAAAAAAAACCAATACTATGGGGAGATAAGTCTCAAATTACAGCTAAAATAGTTATTGCTAAACTGAAAAATAAGGAAATTGACAGTTTATTTCTTAATGAAGAACCATTCATTATTTTTCAAGATACTTTAGGATTTTATAATCAAATTAAAGGAAGAAACATGAAAATGAATGTTACTAATAATGAAATAGAGCAATTAAATGTATTTGGAAATGGAGAGAGTTTATATTTTATTTTAGAAGAAGATACTAGTTTATTGGGCTTAAACTTAGTTACTTGTTCAGAAATGACAGCTTTTTTTGACCCAAAAAATAAGATAAAAAGTATTTTATTTATTAATAAGCCTGAAGGTAAACTAATCCCGCCTCACCTTATAGAAGAACCTGATAAATATTTAAAAGGCTTTAATCTATATTTTAATGAAAAGCCTTTAAGAGAACTATTAATTATTAGAAAGCGTTTTCCAAATATAACGCCTATTTTAGATAAAAGAAAACCTAATCAATTATACCAAAATTAATAGACTTTATAACTCCTAAAATTTACAATTTCCATATTTTAATATTAAAAAATTATGCACATGTTTAACTTTTTCAAAAATATAAAATTGGTCTTAAATTACTTAAACTCATTAATTTTATTTTATTTATGTTTTATTCTTTTGATCTCTTGTGCTGGTTTTGATACCATAGATGATATTAATAGTTTTGTAAGTAAGGATCTTGCTGTTGGTTTTACAGGTTTAAATATTTCAAACCAAGTAATTGATAGCTCTACAGAATCTAATCCAATTGAATTACAACTTGGACAAACATTTCAAATAAATATTACAGATATAAGAAATACAGAGGCAAACCGCGATATTTCCCAAAATGTTATTTGGACTTCATCCGATAATAATTTAGCTACAGTTGTAAATGGGGCAGTAACAATCCAAAATCAGAATTTTGGCGCTTTTTATATAGAGGCTGAAAATGCCAACGATCCTAATGCAGTTATAAGCGTTGGAAAATGGTTTTTTGAAGTTGTCAATTTTGAACGTATAGTCATAACCTCTTCAACAGGAACAAATGCTCTAATTGTAGGAGATGTTTTGGCTTTAACAGCTACTTATTTTGATATGATAAGTATTGAAACAAATGTTGATATAACTTGGTCATCATCAACCCCTCTTGTTGCTACTATAGATCAAAATGGTTTAGTTACTGGGCTGACATCAGGCTCAACAACAATTACATCTAGCACTATCAGAGATGGTAATACGATTACTCAAACAAAACTTATAAATGTAATTGATGATAATGCACGCATAAATATTTCTTCTGATAATGGTTCAAATGAGGTTATTATAGGCAATACATTATTATTAACAGCTGTTTATACTAACCGCTTAGGTAATGAAGTTGCTGCAGATATAACTTGGACATCTTCAAATACAAATGTTGCTACTATAAATCAAACAGGTTTAATAACTGCTATAAGCGAAGGAATAATAACTATAACAGCTTCAGTAACAGATGGAAATAATACTGTTATAGGAGAAGAAATTATCAATATAATTGATACTAATAATGCACGCATAAGTATTTCTTCTGATAATGGTTCAAATGAAGTTATTATAGGCAATACATTATTATTAACAGCTGTTTATATTGATCGCTCAGGTAATCAAGTTGCTGTAGATATAACTTGGACGTCCTCAAATACAAATGTTGCCACCATAAACCAATCAGGTTTAATAACTGCTATAAGCCAAGGAGCAACAACTATAACAGCTTTAACAGTACTAGAAGGTGGTACAGTATCTAGTGCTAGAGTTATTAATAGTATTAATGATCCTAATCAGGTAGCTGAAATTGTAATTAATGATGGAGAAAATAATATTATGGTAGGAGAAATGTTTACTCTTCAAGCAACGGCAAGGAATATTTCAGGCGATAATTTAGACAACATTACATTTAGTTGGATTTCAGACGATAATTCTATTATCACGATAAACAATAATGGTCTGGTTACAGGTATTTCTATTGGGGAAACAGCTATTAGAGCTTCCTATAAAGACATAAGTAGTGAAGACTTTATTATTGCAGTAGAAGCAGCTTTTATAAGTCAAAAAAGAATAGGAACATACATAAGTGGAAGAGGAACTTCTACAAGTGGTACTCTAACCCTTTCTGAAAGTAGCGGATCTTCTTTAACCTTACGATTGAATGATGATTTTACTGGAGCTGGCATACCAGGACCTGTGCTTTTTTTGAGTAATAGCCCACAAGTTACAGCGGCAAGTTCAAGAATAGGACAAGTAATTTCAGGCGATGTCTCTAGCCATAACAATCAAACCTTTAATATTTCAAATGTAGGACTTGAAGATTATGATTACGTGATTTATCACTGTGAACCTTATAATATTGTTTATGGTGTTTTTGAATTAGGTGTTGTAGAATAGGGCAAAATAACACCTAAAAACTTCAAAAAAACTATATTTTGATTATCTTTGGGATATTATTGTATTTAAAATTGTAAATTTCTAATATTTAATTTCAAAGATGGGTGATCCTTCAGGATTTTTAAAAATAGAACGAAAAACAAATGTATATAGAGATAGTCAACAACGGATTAAAGATTGGGATGAATTTCAGGAAAATTTAAATTCTGAAGATCTTCAAAAACAAGCAGGCCGTTGTATGGATTGTGGGGTTCCTTTTTGTCATACAGGAACAATGTTAAATGGTAGTGCCAGTGGTTGTCCAGTATATAACCTCATTCCTGACTGGAATGATGCTGTTTATAAGGGACGTTGGAAAGAGGCTTTAGACTTACTTATAAAAACTAATAATTTTCCGGAATTTACGGGTCGGGTTTGTCCTGCACCTTGCGAAGGTGCTTGTGTTTTAGGTATCAATAAACCTGCTGTTACTATAAAAAATATTGAAAATAACATTATTGAAAAAGGTTTTTCTGAAGGCTGGGTTCAAGCGAAAGAACCCAAAAAAAGAACCGGTAAAAGAATAGCTATAGTTGGTTCTGGACCCGCTGGTTTAGCTTGTGCTGATCAACTTAATCAAGTCGGACACTTGATCACTGTTTTCGAAAGAGATGATAGAATTGGAGGATTACTAATGTACGGTATCCCAAATATGAAACTCGAAAAAATTGGCGTTGTAGAAAGACGGGTGAAATACCTTGAAAAAACGGGTATCATTTTTAAATCCAACATCGAAATAGGAAAAGATTATCCAGCTAAAAAACTTTTAACCGAATTTGATTCTGTGGTTTTATGTTGTGGTTCTACTGTCCCACGCGATTTACCTATTGAAGGTAGAGAAGCTAAAGGTATTTACTTTGCTATGGACTATTTGAAGGCAAATACTAAAAGTTTATTAGATTCAAACCATAGCGATAAAGCATATATTAATGCAAAAGGTAAAAAAGTTATTGTTATTGGTGGTGGAGATACGGGTACTGATTGTGTTGCTACAGCTTTGAGGCAGGGTTGTCAATCTGTACAACAGCTAGAAATATTAGATCCTCCCTTAAATATTTCTGACAATAATAATTATCTAAAAACAGCGACAGAACTTCCAGCAACTAAAAGAGCTGATAATAATCCCTGGCCAGAATATCCTCAATTCTATTTTTTAGACTATGGACAACAAGAAGCTAAAGCCACTCAAGGTAAAGATCCACGTCAGTATACGGTCATGACTCAAGGTTTCATGACCAATTCACAAGGAAAACTCATAGGTCTAAAAATTGTAGATATCGAATGGCAGAAAAATGAAAATGGTAAGAAAAGTCTACACATTATAAATAATAGTCAACGTATTTTAGAAGCGGACTTAGTATTTTTGTCTATGGGTTATATTGGCATGGAAAATACTATAGCTACAGAATTAGACTTAGAAATGACGAAAGTAAATACTTTAAAATCTAAATATGGTGATTTTAAAACAAATATACCCGGTGTATTTTGTGCTGGTGATGCTCGAAGAGGCCAAAGTTTAGTTGTGTGGGCTATTAATGAAGGTAGAGGCGCTGCTAAAGCCTGCGATCAATACCTTATGGGAAACTCTAATTTACCTTTTTAAATGCAAAGTTTTCATATAAAAAAAAGTATAGAGAATTAATTTATAGCAAGTTAACTAATTTATCTTTCCAAACTTTTTCATTTTTCTCATAGAAACTATATATGAAAATAACGGATACTATTCAAATTTTAGACTTTGGATCTCAATATACCCAACTTATTGCCCGCAGAATTAGAGAATTAAATATCTATTGTGAAATTATTGCCTATAATAAAGCAACAAAGCCTAAACCACAGGTAAAGGGGATTATTTTATCGGGAAGTCCTTCATCAGTATATGATAATAATTTTAAAATTTCAAACGATTTTTTGAAAACCTTTGAAAACTTACCCTTATTAGGTATTTGTTTTGGTGCTCAATATTTAGTTCAAAACTTTGGAGGACTTGTCATTAAAGGAGAAAAAAGAGAATATGGACGTTCTTTTTTAAATATATTAGAAAAAAAAGACCCTGTTTTTCAAAGTATTAGTGATAACTGTGTTGTTTGGATGTCGCATGGCGATAGTATTATAAAATTACCTGTCGGCTGTGAACCTCTTGCTTATACAAAATATGATATTGTTTCAGCTTTTAAATTTGATAGAAAACCTTGGTATGGTCTTCAATTTCATCCCGAAGTTGTGCATACACCTGAAGGCCAAAAGGTGTTTAAAAATTTTGCTGTTCAGATATGTGGTTGTAAACAAGACTGGTCGGCACAATCTTTTATAAAACAGACGGTTCAAAATTTAAAAAAACAAATTGGTCAAGATAAAGTTATTATGGCACTTTCTGGCGGGGTAGATTCTTCGGTAGCTGCCTGTCTTATACAACGAGCTATAGGTAATAATTTACACTGTATTTGTGTAGATAATGGCTTGTTAAGAAAGAATGAATTTCAAAATATTATTGAAAGTTATAAAGGTTTAAATTTGAATATTAAAGGTATAGAATCTAAAGAAAAATTTTATAAAGCGCTAGAAAAAACTAGCGATCCTGAAATAAAGCGAAAAAAAATAGGTGAAACTTTTATTAAAGTATTTGAAAAAGAAGCCAAAAGCATAGATTTTGAAACTCATATTAAATGGCTTGGACAGGGAACAATTTATCCAGATGTTATTGAATCTATTTCTGTTTATGGCCCCAGCCAAGTTATAAAATCACATCATAATGTTGGAGGATTACCTGAAAAAATGGATTTAAAACTTATTGAACCTTTACGTTTTTTATTCAAAGATGAGGTGCGAAGAGTAGGAAAATCACTTGATTTACCTGATAAAATCTTAAACAATCACCCTTTCCCTGGCCCCGGTTTAGGTATCCGAATTTTAGGAGAGGTCAATTTTGAAAAAGTTACTATTCTTCAAGAAGTTGATGCTATTTTTATAAAAGCCTTAAAAGAAGTAGGTTTATATGCTAAAATTTGGCAAGCTGGCGCTATTTTATTACCTGTTAAAACGGTTGGTGTTATGGGAGATGAACGCTCTTATGAATATGCAGTTGCCTTACGAGCAGTAACCAGTTTAGATGGCATGACAGCAGATTGGTTTGATTTTCCTACCCCTTTTTTAAGACAAGTTTCCAACACTATCATCAACCAAGTTAAAGAAGTTAATAGAGTTGTTTATGATATTAGTTCTAAACCACCAGCAACAATAGAATGGGCATAAAATTTGAATTACTTTTTTATCTTATTTGTTAGCTATTATAGTTTTGCTATTAAAAATAAAGAGAGACTGTTTTATCATTATCAATAATTTAAATATTTAATAAAATCCTTTTTCTATTTGAAATAACTAATTAAACATTAAAATTAATTTTAACTAAAGGCTTAAAAACAAAAAAATACTTGAAATTATATTAACATAGAGTCTATTGTTTATTAATTATTATTCATTCACTAAATGGCTCAAAAAGTATTAGAAAAAGATACAGTTGTTATTAAATTCGCAGGTGATTCTGGAGATGGTATTCAATTGATAGGCAATCAGTTCGCTAATAATACAGCAGTAACAGGTCATGATTTAAATACTTTTCCTGATTTTCCAGCTGAAATTAGAGCACCTCAAGGGACTTTATTTGGCGTTTCAGGCTTTCAAATTCATTTTGGTAATAAAGATGTTTATACACCCGGTGATGAATATGATGTTTTGGTTGTTATGAATGCTGCAGGATTGAAATCAAATATAAAATCCTTAAAAAAAAATGGAATTATTATTGCAAATGAAAATGGCTTCGACAAAAAAAATCTCAAATTGTCAGGTTATGAAGAAAACCCGTTAAAAAATAATAGTTTAACAGGTTATCAAATTTATGTTATTCCGGTTTCTAAATTGAATAAAGAAGCCTTAAAAGATTTTAATCTCGGGATAAAAGAAAAAGAACGTTGTAAAAACATGTTTTTTTTAGGTTTTATTTATTGGCTTTATAACCGTAGTATAGATACAACCCTTCAGCTTATCCAGACTAAATTCAAAAACAGGATAGACCTCCAAGAAGCTAATAGTCTTGTTTTAAAAACAGGGTTTAAACATGGCGAGATTACAGAAGTTTTTAATACCCGTTATCATGTAAAAAATGCACCTCTAAGCCCGGGAAAGTATAGAAGTATTTTGGGAAATACTGCTTTATCTATAGGTTTAATCGTAGCTGCTCGTAAAGCTAAACTTCCTTTACTCTATGCTACTTATCCAATTACTCCTGCTTCGGATATTTTACACCAGTTAGCCAAATACAAAAATTATGATGTCAGAACCCTTCAAGTTGAAGATGAAATAGCAGCTGTATGTACAGCCATAGGTGCTTCTTTTGGCGGTGCACTTGGGGTAACAGGAAGTTCAGGACCAGGTATCGCTTTGAAAGGTGAAGGTATAGGCTTAGCAACAATGTTAGAATTACCGCTTATCATTTTGAATATTCAACGTTCAGGTCCTTCCACAGGTATGCCAACCAAAACAGAACAAGCTGATTTATTACAAGCTCTTTACGGTAGAAATGGCGAGTGTCCAATTGTTGTTTTAGCTGTCAGTACACCTTCAAATTGTTTTGAAATGGCTTATAAGGCTGTCGAAATAACGCTTCGTTACATGGTACCTGTTATGCTCTTGAGTGACGGTTATATTGCTAATGGTGCAGAAGTTTGGGCTTATCCCAAAGCCGATGATTTGCCTGAAATAGAAGTCAATTTTGCCAATCAAAAAAATACAAAACAAGGTTTTATGCCTTATTTACGAAATACTGAACTTGTTCGTCCTTGGGCTATACCAGGTACTCCAGAATTACAACATCGTATAGGTGGATTAGAAAAAGAAAATGAAACAGGAAATGTATCTTACGATGCTAAAAATCATGAAAAAATGGTTATAATCAGACAACAGAAGGTTGATAATGTGGTCAATAGTATTCCTGATTCTAAAATAAATATAGGTGCAAATAATGGAAAAGTTTTAGTACTCGGCTGGGGGTCTACTTATGGGGTTATTACTTCGGCAATTAAAGAGTTAAATGAAGAGAGCTATTCTGTAAGTCACTTACATCTCCACTATATTAATCCTTTACCATCAAATATCTCAAAGATTTTTAAAAATTTTAAAAAAATCCTAATACCTGAAATTAATAATGGGCAACTAGCTAAAGTTATAAGAGATAAATTTTTAATTAATACGACTAGTTATACTAAGATTCAAGGTCTTCCAATTACTAAATATGAAATAAAAAAAGCTGTTTTAAATTTTTTGTAGTATCATAAATAATAATATAGTCATTCCATTTGAAAAAAAGGTTTTAAGAGGTTTAACCCATGTTGATTTTAAAAATGACCGTTTTTAAAATAAAAATAGAATCGCTATATCACAGAATAAACTTAATTTTATTCACAGTCTAATTTTCCAACCATTCATACCCTTTTTCTTCTAACTCCAAGGCTAAAGCATGATCTCCGGATTTTACAATTTTACCCTTATAAAGAACATGTACAAAATCTGGCTTAATATACTGAAGTAAACGTTCATAATGGGTAATTAAAACAAAAGCATTATTTTGATTGGCTAATTTATTAACTCCTGCAGCAACAATACGCAAGGAATCTATATCTAAACCGGAATCTGTTTCATCGAGAATCGATAAAAGTGGATCTAACATAGCCATTTGAAATATTTCATTTCTTTTTTTCTCTCCTCCAGAAAAACCATCATTTAAAGATCGCTTTATTAAGGTATTACTCATTTCTACTATTTTCATTTTTTCTTTAGCCAATTTTAAAAATTGGTTGGCTTTTATAGGATCCTGTTCTCTATATTTTCGAAGTTCATTAAGAGCAGTTTTTAAAAAATTCATATTGCTGACACCGGATATTGATACCGGATATTGAAAAGCCAAAAAAAGGCCTTCTCCTGCACGTTCTTCCGGAGCTAATTCCAATAAGTTTTTAGCCAAAAAAGAAATATTTCCTGATGTAATCTTATAATCTTCTTTGCCAGCTAATACCGAAGCCAACGTACTTTTCCCCGAACCATTAGGCCCCATTACTGCGTGAATTTCACCTTTATTAATTTTTAAATTAATACCTTTTAAAATCTGTTTATCTTCTATACTGACGTGTAAATCATCTATTACTAACATACAATTGAACTATGAACTATTTATAAACTATGAAGTATGAAAATTAGAATTAAAAAAAATATATCTTAAACTACCAATAGTCAATTCATATTGAAAAAAAATTTTAAATATTTATACTCAGATTGCTTGAAAAAGAGCGTTTTTCGGATTCTAACCTATTGGTATTGAAACTTAACGTTTCGAAAAATAAAATAGCTTTGCTATCAGGCAACTTTTCAGCTAATAACCATCTACAAAAAATAATTGCTTCTTTATATCCTGCTGTACATAACCAATTGTCAACTTCCATTTTACGATGACTTAAATAAATGGTATATGAACCATCATCATCAGCAATAGCATTGCCTTTATTAATACCCACCTTATAATTTTTATAATCCATAGACTGCATTAAATAATTCCATGTCTGGATTCCCCAATAACAACATTCAGGTGAGGTGAACTGAATTTTTAAATAGTCATTTTCTTCCAATCGGTACCGTCCAAAACAATAAATATTATCAACTGTTCCCCAACTACCTTGATCGGCATCAAATTCGAATTTATTCAAAAACCAGTCAAGATAGGAAGGCACATAAAGTTGAGCAACAATTTGAAAGGAGTTAAAATCTAAAGCATTTATACCAATACATTCTTGGGGTGAATCGGGTTCTATATAATGTTTTTGCTTAAAGTCTGGAACGAGTTTAAAAAGTTGATCAAATTCTTTGGCAATTGTATTGATGGCTGGATTGTTGGTATATGTTTCAGACCTTGGCACAGGATAAGGAAGTAAACACTCCCAAGCCAAAGGAGATCGATGACTTAAATCCCGATTCATAAGGGCATGTAAAATCGTTGTTCCCGTCCGGGGCATACCAATTATAAAAATTGGTTCTTCTATTTTATTTTTAAGGATATCCGGATTTTTTTTAAGAGCTTGCTCTACTTTCAGTCTACTTATTAAAGTTCTTTGGAAAAGTTTTTTTATCGCTAAAGCTCCAAAAGTATTTGGTTTTGCCTCTTTATTAAGCGCACAAACCATTTCTACTATACTTTCTTTTAAATTCTCTGGAAAAGAAGATTGATAATTTGTAGACTTTATTGCTTTTTTAATAAGTTTTTCGGTATTAGTTTTAAATGGGTTAATACCTATTTTAGCCATAGAACTACCTATATTATTTATGGCATTTAGTGTAGAAGTACGTTCAATATTAATCATAGAATCCGAAATGATAGAATTACATTAATTGTTTCAATTTTCTAGCTATACCTAAATTACCTTTTATTTTAAGCTTTCCTGTCAAGGTTGCTATTAAGGGCTTTATCTCTTTTTTTTGAAGTTTAAGATAGGTATTGATACTCATAGTAATCACACAGTCGGCTTCTCTATCTTCAGATGAAATTTTATTATTGTCGGCACTATCTATAATAATAAATTCATTATCTAAATTAAATTTTAAAACTTTCCCTATTGGATCTATGGTTCTGACTTTTTCTTGTAATTCTTTTCTTATTTGATCTATTTTCATAAAATAATATTGATTGATTATTAAACCTTGAATTGCAAATTATTTTTTTTAGAAAAAACCAAAATTACATTAATATTTTATGACTCATTTATAAACAGGAAATTATATGTTTTAAATATCTTAAAAATCTGATAATCAGAACTATATGTTATTTGTAACTTTTTTTTACTAAAACTTATAAAGTTTGTTGGAGAATCCTAACTTTTTTCAGAAATGTGTTAAGAGAAATAGCATAGCAAAGAGTACCCTGTACGGGAATCGAACCCGTGTTACCAGGATGAAAACCTGGCGTCCTAACCCCTAGACGAACAGGGCTTTTCTCTATTAGGAGACCGCAAAGGTATTATCTTTAATTTGATTCTCCAAAAAAATACATAAGTTTTTATTTCAAAAATATTATAAAACTTTCTAAATGATGGTTCAGAATATTTATATAATTTTAAATTTTGGTGGTGTTGTAGAACATATGATTTAAGAAAATGCTTTTGATATTGAGACATTTAGAGTTAAATTTGTTCATTTATTTGACTCAAATAAGATAAAATGACGATGAAATAATTCTAAAATGCCCCAAATGTGATGGGAAAAATATAAGAAAAAATGGAATAAATAAAATGAAGAAGCAAAACTATCAGTGCACAACCTGCGGGCGCCAGTTTATAGCCTCTCACAAACTGAGTTATCGAGGGTGTCAAAAAGGACTAATTGAGCGGGTTAAGCATATACTTGTCAAATGAGTAGATATTAGATATATTTCTGAATTAGAAAGTATTAGCCCTAAAAAAGTTTTGTCTATTTTTGCCAGTACTTTGGTTTCTATCAAGCCTATACAGCATTTTTATGACAGCTTAGAAGTTGATGGGCTTTGATCTTATGTGAAAAAGAAGAGTCAGAAATATTGGTTGATTTACGCCTATTGTCGTCAGAAGGGTGGAATTGTTTCTTGGGCTTGGGGAAAAATGTAAAATTTGATGGCATATTTTATACAACACCACCCAAAGTAATAATTCATTTTCCATACAAATCAAACTCGTCGGCATCTTGAATTTCTATCCATTTAAAATCGCCTTGATGAATTTTAGAATATATTTTGGATGTATGGGCTATTAAAACTTGATTGTCAACTTCGGGGGAATCGTGTTCTGTTCTACCAATCCAAAAGCCATTTTCTTGATTATCAAAAAGAACTTTATAACTTTTACCAATAGCTTGTCGATTTCTTTCTAAAGAAATACTTCTTTGTAAATCCATAAGCCGCTCTGCTCGTTCTTCTTTAATTTCCAAAGGTACATTATCTTCATATTTGTGGGCGTAAGTATCTTCTTCATGAGAGTATTTGAACACACCTACTCTTTCAAATTTCATTTCTTCTATAAAATCCAATAAAATTTGAAAATCATCTTCTGTTTCGTCTGGGAAACCCACAATAAAGGTAGTTCTAATAGCGATATTAGGGACTTGTTTTCGTATGTAGTTGATTAAATCAATGGTTTTTTGTTTGGTTATGCCTCTTCGCATTTTTTTCAACATCTTATCAGAGGCATGTTGAAGTGGTATATCGAGATACTTACAAATAGTATCCCGTTTTGCCATGACCTCAGCAATTTCTAAAGGAAAACCTGTTGGAAAAGTATAATGTAGGCGTATCCATTTTAAATCTTTTATATTTGCCAAGTTATCAAGTAATTCAGCAAGGCGATTTTTTTTATACAAATCAAATCCATAAAAGGTCAAGTCTTGAGCAATTAAAATGAGTTCTTTAACCCCTTTAGCTACTATATTTTTTGCCTCTAAAATGATTTGATCAAAAGGCTTAGAAACGTGTTTTCCCCGCATTAAAGGAATAGCACAAAAAGCACATTTACGATTGCAGCCTTCTGAAATTTTTAAATAAGCATAATGAGCTGGTGTTGTAGAGACTCTTTCGCCTATTAATTCTTTTTTATAATCTGCTTCAAGGGTTTCTAAAATACCTTCAATTTGATTAGTACCAAAAAAATGATCAACTTCAGGAATTTCTTCCCTTAAAGACTTTGTATAACGTTCTGATAAACAACCCATAACTATAATTTTTTCAACCATGCCTTTTTTTTTAGCTTCTACCCAATTCAAAATAGTTTCTATTGATTGTTCTTTGGCATCGCCTATAAAGCCGCAGGTATTAATAACAGTAATATCACTTTTAATTTCTTGATCGATAGTTGCAAAAAATCCATTTCCATTTAACTGGGTCAATAAATCTTCACTATCAACCAAGTTTTTGTGGCAGCCCAGACTGACAATATTAACTTTGGGTCTAGGTGATTTTCGCTTCGTTGTTCTCATAGGAATTAGTAATCTTTTGTAATGGTACTATTTTGATATAAATTTTTTGAATAAAAAATTGAAAATTTGGCATTGTATAGCAATACTATTTTTATCTATAAAATGGTTATTTTCAAAATTGTATGTTTGTCTAAGAGCGTGTTTAGTTTTATTAATTTCTTTTTTTATACAGCAAAATTTAATAAATAACTGATAACAAGTGAATTAATATTTTAGCAATGCATCAAAAAAACAATTTTTTCTGTTTACTTATTATTTGATTATCAATAAATTAATAAAACTAAACATGTTCTAAATCAGCAGAAAGGGTTAAATTTAAAACAATAAAGGATAGGAAGAACGAATGACTATAGGTACTTTGATACCGTGATTTATACTTCTTCTCCTATCCTTTTCAAAAAATTAGGCTGGATACCGGCGCAACTATGGGGTCTTTAGAACCCGAATACAATAGAGCGTAGAACACCTAATTTTAGTAGTCAATAAATTATTAACTTTTACAAACATAAGTAAAAATGAGTGAAATTAGCAAGTATATAGGCGTAGATATTTCAAAATTAGATTTTCATGTCTATGAAAAAGAGACTAAAAAAGTTCGTATTTATAAAAATACAGAGGCGGGTATTAAAGGGTTTATCAAAACGATAGAGCCGAATAGTCAAGTGATTTTAGAAGCCACAGGAAGTTACTCTATGGCTTTGTGCTATTACTTACAAGAGGCTGATATTTTATTTACTTTGGTAAGTGGCAAACTCATAGCTTTGCTCAGGTGATGGGTCAAAAGAACAAGACGGATGCTAAGGATGCGGTTTTATTGTATCATTTGGGCTGTCGTCTTCGTCTTGTCGCGAGTACCATTCAGTCTAAAGCCCTTTGGCATTTAAAGAAAAAATCCAATTTATTAGATAGTTATATAATTGATTATCAATATTATAATAATAAAATAGAGGCTTATAAGCAAGGTGGTATAGAAGACAGTTTTGTTTTAGAGAGCATCAAGGAACACTTAAAAGACTTAAGTGAAAAGATCGCCAAATTAGAGGCTGACCTATCTTCTAATTTGGGTGGGTATTATGCGGATTTAGATAAGTTGGAAAAGAATAAAAATTATTACTCCCGAATGATGGCGGTGCCCAATAAATTAGTGCGCCAGATTTATGGGGTCGTTAAGTCTAAACTTAAATATCAAGATGACTATGGTTTGGATAAAGCGGTCAGCTAATTTTTTCAAAAAAAAGAAAAAAAAGCCCAATTTTAGTTAGATTTTAACCGCAACTATAATAACTATTTATCAATAGCGTCCCAAATATTTTCTGATAATCCATTCTAAAGTCGCCAAGAAAAATAGTAAAATAATGAACCAATACGATCTTGACCATTTATTAGTCTTATTTTGACTGTGTAAAATGGTACTGGGTTTATTTTCTAAGAACCAAGTTTTAGCAAGTTCAAGCTGAGACTCTAAAAAAAATTGCGCTCCTGTATTTTTTGATAACTTACGCAATAAATCAAAATTAGCTTGCTGGTCTACAAGTTCTAATTGAAGAGATTGAATTGAAAAACGCCCCCTACTCTTTTCTATATGTCCATTTAAAGAGGTCTTTGCTTCAAAGTTATACACCCCTGATGGCAAATCACTTATAAAATATTTAAATTCTGATGTACCATTAACATACTCATAAATTTGCTTTTGATCAGTATCTTCATTAATAATAGTCATACTAACTTTTTTGCCGAATACCCGTTCATAAACATTGTTATAGGTTTCGGTAACAAAATCTATCGATTCCAATTCGCTATATCTATTTTTAGAGGTATAAACTTTAAATTTTCGTTTATCATCTTTTACTGATAGGTATTGTAAAATAGTGTTAATTAAGTATTCTAAAGGTTTATTTTTATTATCAATTAAATCAGAATGGAGGTCCCATTGCCATAAGCCTTCTCCGAGTAAAGTAGCTGTTTTATAGTCTTCAGTTTTATTAATAATTAAAAGTGGTCTTTCCAGTTTCAAATTATTAACTTTTTGATAAAGAATAACATTGGTACCGAAAGGAATTGTATAATCGGTAAAAAAAGTAGATATTGGGGGACAATTATCAAAAAAATGTCTTTGTGATTCTGAAAATTGAAATTTATCAAAATTTTCATTAAAAATAGGAAATACTTTCTCTGGATAAGTTTTTAAGTTCTTAATTTTTAGATTATTTTCTATATTATCATAAGCGATCAAATCGCTTTGATTACCCCATATATACCATATAGGAATTTTCTTATTTTTCAAAATTTTAATAAAAGGATCTCCTTTTTTAAGTTTATTGGGAATTTGGTGCAAAATAGCTAAATCATATTTTTTATCTATTTTAAAATCAGTATTTCTATCCATACTTAAAATTTGTATATCTAACTCATAATTAGATTTTTGAGATATAATTTTTTGCAAAGCTCTCAAATCCGGATGAGGCGTTAAAGCTAATATTAAAATTTGTTCTTTATTATCCAAAACTTCTACAAATACATCTCGAATATTATTAATAGAACTAATTTCACCTTCTATGGGTGATAACATCAGTTTATAATGTTGTATACCTTTTTGATTACTTTTAACTAAAAAGCGAATTTTCTGAACCTGATAATCATTTTTAAAATTAACTATCTGACTATCAATAATTTTATTGTTTTTTAAAAGTTTAAGTTCTGTTTTTTGGTTTAAAATACCTTTATTAATAATTTCGGCTACGATAGGAAATTGGTTTCCCAAATAGGCTATTTTATTGGTATAAACTGTAGAAATAAAAATATCTATTTGGGGATTCGTATCGCCCAAAGCTAAGGTATAAATAGGTGTTTTAAATTGGTTATAGTTTGGGGCAAGTCCTTGATTATAAATTCCATCTGATAGTAAAAAAATACCTGAAAGATTTTGATTACGATACATATTTTGAGATTTTTCTATTAAAAAATTCAAATCTGTTTGGGGATAATCTAATTTTACTTCGGCCCAATTTGATATACTATCCTCAAAAGTTTCTAGTTTAACGGCATAACCGCCTTTTTCTAAGTCTTCTGAAAATTTTTGCATATTTTCTTTCCAAACCTGCTGTTTACTACTATCAAAAACTAAACTTAAAGATTGTGAATTATCGAGGGCAATAGCTAAAATCGGTTTTTCTTTGTAATAATTAATATATTTGCTGCTAGGGCTAAGAAATAAAAAAGCAATCAAAAAAACTAAGGCAAAACGTAAACCTGCCAAACTATAATTTACCCATTTAGCCCAAGTATTTTTTTGATAGTATAGCAAATAACTATAGCCTAAAGCCAATAAAGTTATGGGTATGAGATATAGAGGCGAATAAGCTGTGATAAAATTCATTTTTATAATTAAGAATGATGGATGAAACACAATTTTGTAAATATGTTATTAAAATAGTATTTTTTTTCTTTTTTTGAAATTTATCAGAGAATCAGAGGTTTATTTAGCGTATAAATCAAATTGGTTGCGGTAAAGCCAACGTTTATCTTTGTCAACGCTGGCTATCCATTTATAAAAGGTTTGCCAATCAGTTTGAATGCTAGCCATAGATTGACAGTCGCCTCCTTTCAAAAATGGCTCTTTGGGATAGGAAATATCTTTTTTAAGAAGAACAATAATAATTCCTACAGATTCTCGCCTTTGATCGGTTGTTATTCCGTTTGTACATGTTTGAGGAAATTGCTCGGAAACAGCTGATTGAAGCAACTTTGAGCGATCCACCCCATTGGGGTAAATAAGAAATAATTGCAAGGTTTCGATGGAAAAAATGAAGATGCGCGTGTAAGCCGTCTGGCTTGGCGTAATTGTAAAATTGAATGGGTCGCCATTTTTGTAATTCGTTTTTAAATTTTCGATTAGGGCTTTAAAATTTGGATCACCTCGGCTAGGGTCAGGTGTGACTTCAATACTAAAATTGGCACTCATGGTGGAGCCTCCACTTTCTCTACGTTCCCACTCAGCGTAACGGGATTCACAAGGGTATTTTTTGCCTTTTTTGAGAATATGGCAATCAGTTACTGTACCTTTGGACTCATGATTAAAATTATCAATGATGCGATTATGAATGGTTTTGCCATTTTGGGTATGGCTATATCTATCGTAATAAGCGTTAACTTCTACTCCAGCTTGGGTACAGGCACGCACTTCTGATCGCTGTCGAAGCACTTTAAAAGCCTCATTTTCACTTTCATTTTCACCAGCTTCATAAATTACCAATCCTGTTTTTATGTTTTCTGTCTTGGGCTTTTTCTGGGCTTGTGCAGTCCCAAACCCAGCTATAAAAATGAAAAAAACAATGACTAATGAAAAAAACAGTGAATAACGATTAATGAAAAACTTTTTGAGCATATTTTTTTGATATTTAAAAGGTTGTAAGATATGGGCGAATTTACCTTATTTTTTTAGTTTGCCAAAAAATTAGAAAGCAAAATAGCTGTGGTCATGAGGGTAAAGCCGATGCCTATCATCCATTGGAGGCTATTAAAACGCTTGTCTACGGCTTCGAAGCGTTTGTCCATATATTTTTGCATATCTTCAAAACGTTTATCTACAGCTTCAAAGCGTTTGTCTACAGCTTCGAAACGTTTGTCTACAGCTTCAAAGCGTTTGTCCATATATTTTTGCATATCTTCAAAACGTTTGTCTAGGGCTTCAAAGCGTTTTTCCATCATTTTTTCCATCGCTTCAAAGCGTTTGTCTACGGCTTCAAAGCGTTTGTCTACGGCTTCGAAGCGTTTTTCCATGAAGTTTATCGTTTGCTTCATTAAAACTGTAAGATTTTCTACACGCTCTTCCACACGGACAATGCGTTCTAATAAGGTGCGGTCATAGCTCAGGCCATTGAATTGAGCAGATGGCTTTTTATGATGTTGCTTGACAACTTCGAGAACAATTTGTTCTAATTCTTTTTTTTGCTCAGAGGTTAAGGTCATTTTGGACGATTAATGATTAATAAATAATGATTAACGATTTTTTATATTTAAGTTGTTGATTTTCAATATACTAAATCCTCAAGGTTTTCAAAACCTTGAGGATTTGCTGACATGACTGTTAAGAGGTCAACTATTTTTGATAATTGACAAAAATTCCTTCTTTATTTCCGCCCCCGTCCAGCTGAGGATGTTGGTCTATGTTGTTGAGTTTAGTGGCATAATCGCTGACCTGTTCATGCACATAATTGTGCAATTCAGAATAACTTAGTGCCCCATTTTTGTCTTTATCGGCGTTGCCTTTATGCAAGCCCTTTAAAAAATAATAGGTCAACAAGCCGTGACCGCCGGACTCATGCCAATTGGCAAATTGATCGGATGCCGAAGCCGATAACACAAAGGTATTTGGGGCTCTATTGACATTGACTTTCGAATTCAACGTCAAAGCTCTAACATTTTCAGCTACTTTAGCCGACCCTGTCTGTCCCGAAAAACAAACATCTAAAACCACCGTCTTTTTACCGGCTTGGCTGCTGGCCAGATTGTTCATCATCCAACTGTGGGGATAAGCTGAGTTTTTGAGATCCCCAATGGAGCCATCTTTGGTAAAGAAATAAGCCTCACCACTTTTGTTGGGTGTGCCGTGACCCGAAATGTAAATAAAGACTTCTTCATGAGCTTCATTAGCCAGCTTGTTGAGCTGACCTTTTTGGTCTGGGCTGCCTAAAAATTTGATAAAATCACCCCGCACCGCATTTTCTTTATATAAAATATGATCGTCTTGAAAGCCCAAGCCCAAAAGATACTTTTTGACCATGCGGGCATCGTTGATAGCATAATCCACAGGAGCGGTGCCGTCGTTGTCATACGCTCTTGTGCCGATGACCACGGCATAGGCATCGGGCTTTGCCGCTGACTTGGGCAAATTGACTCTGAGATTATAGCGCTCCTCGCCCGCCGTTTTCTTACTTTCGATGACTTCCGCCAATTCGATGTGGGTACTCAAGTGGTTGGTGTTTAAGGTGGTGCTACCGGCGATGTTAATATCGCGAACCACATCTTGCGGCTCTACATAATTAGGCTCTTTGCTTTTATCGTAAGAAAAGTTTTTTTGCAAAGCCTTATGATAAACGTCCATCGTTTTGAGTTGCCAGCCCGCTTGGGTAAGAATAAAAACGGGGTGTTTAAACTGCAAGTTGCCCGTCATTTTGGTTTCAAAGGTCTCGGCTGTGCTTAGAGGCACTTGGAGATTGAAAGTATCCAAGCCAATGACTTTGAGCCGAACGGTTTCGTTGTCGGCATCGTAGCCGAGATTGCTGTAAACCGCCCACTCCACGCGATCGACTTGCTTTTGGTGGTAGTTTTGAAAAACGATTTTGCTTTGGCTTTGGCGGTAGCTTTCGAGGTCTTTTTCCAAGGCCTTTTTTCGTTTTTCCAATTCATATTGGAGCAGGTTTTCCTTGCCCGGCAATTGCAAGATGCGTTTATCGTAGTCGTCGGTTTTTTCGTAGCGTCCTTTTTTAGACCAGCTTTCGAGTTCGGCTTTTTGCTTGGCAAACCAACTATCCAATTCACTTTGTTTCTTTTGGCTATAGCTGGCGAGCTGAGCTGCGAGGGTTTCTTGGATGGCATCTTTTACCAATAAGCCCCCTTTGGCGTAACTTTTGCCGATGAGTTCTTGAACGATGCTTAGGGCTTCATCTGCCGATAGCTGCCCACTTTGACGATAGTGGGCTATTTTGGCTTGGGCCGCTTTAAGTCCTTCATTTTTATAGGCAAAGGCAACGTCTTTTTTTGGATCAACTTCAAGTTTTACCAGCCAAAAATCCTCTCCGCCGGCGCCTTTGCTGGAGGTATATCCCCCTAAGGCATAGCCCCCATCGGCAGTTTGAACCAGAGACAAAGCATAATCACCTGAACTTCCTCCGAAGGTTTTATCCCAGATTTTGTTTCCGTTTGCATCGGTTTTTACGAGCCAAAAATCCCTTCCGCCGGCGCCTTTGCTTAGGGTATATCCCCCTAAGGCATAGCCCCCATCGGCAGTTTGAACCAGAGAGTTAGCCACATCATAATTACTTCCTCCGAAGGTTTTATCCCAGATTTTGTTTCCGCGGGCATCGGTTTTTACGAGCCAAAAATCGTAATAGCCGGCGCCTTTGCTCCAAGTATATCCCTCTAAGGCATAGCCCCCATCGGCAGTTTGAACCAGAGACCAAGCCAAATCCTCAGAACTTCCTCCGAAGGTTTTATCCCAGATTTTGTTTCCGTTGGCATCGGTTTTTACGAGCCAAAAACCGTAAGAGCCGGCGCCTTTGCTCAAAGTATATCCCCCTAAGGCATAGCCCCCATCGGCAGTTTGAACCAGAGAGTAAGCCTCATCATACAAACTTCCTCCGAAGGTTTTATCCCATTGTTTGTTTCCGCGGGCATCGGTTTTTACGAGCCAAAAATCGTAATCGCCGGCGCCTTTGCTTTCGGTATATCCCCCTAAGGCATAGCCCCCATCGGAAGTTTGAACCAGAGAGTAAGCCTTATCCCAATCACTTCCTCCGAAGGTTTTATCCCATTGTTTGTTTCCGTTGGCATCGGTTTTTACGAGCCAAAAATCGTAATCGCCGGCGCCTTTGCTTTCGGTATATCCCCCTAAGGCATAGCCCCCATCGGAAGTTTGAACCAGAGAGTAAGCCTTATCCCAATCACTTCTTCCGAAGGTTTTATCCCATTGTTTGTTTCCGTTGGCATCGGTTTTTACGAGCCAAAAATCGTATCCGCCGGCGCCTTTGCTTTCGGTATATCCCCCTAAGGCATAGCCCCCATCGGCAGTTTGAACCAGAGACTGAGCCTTATCTTCTCCACTTCCTCCGAAGGTTTTATCCCATTCTAATTCGGGGGGCACTTGGGCAAGTAAGGGGTTAACGATTAATGAACAATGGAGAATGAACAGTAAAACGATGAATGATGAATGAATGAACGATAAACGATTAGTCATGAATTTTTTAAGCATCATTTTTTTAAATTTAAAAGGTGGAAAAATATTGGATGGGTTTTAGTTTTCAAATCCTCAAGGTTTTTAAAAACCTTGAGGATTTAGGCAAATATTACCTTATTTTTTTAGTTTGCCAAAAAATTAGAAAGCAAAATGGCTGTGGTCATGAGGGTAAAGCCAATGCCCATCATCCATTGGAGGCTATTAAAACGCTTGTTCATATCTTCAAAGCGTTTGTCCATATATTTTTGCATATCTTCAAAACGTTTGTCCATATATTTTTGCATATCTTCAAAGCGTTTATCTACGGCTTCGAAGCGTTTGTCTACGGCTTCAAAGCGTTTTTCCATCATTTTTTCCATCGCTTCAAAGCGTTTGTCTACAGCTTCAAAGCGTTTGTCTACGGCTTCGAAGCGTTTTTCCATGAAGTGTATCGTTTGCTTCATTAAGACTGAAAGATTTTCTATACGCTCCTCTACTCGAACGATACGTTCTAATAAGGTGCGGTCATAGCTCAGTCCATTAAATTGAGCAGATGGCTTTTTGTAGTGTTGCTTAATAGCCGTAGAAACAAGTTCTTTTATGTCTTTTTCTTGATCTGAAGTTAATGCCATTTTTTCAATAGTTTAGTGTAATTATGAAAGATAAAGGATGAATATTTTGAACATATTTTTTTACATTTTATAAAGGTAGAAAAATAGATAAAGGCTTTGGGAAAACCTTGAGGATTTAGGCAAATATTACCTTATTTTTTTAGTTTGCCAAAAAATTAGAAAGCAAAATGGCTGTGGTCATGAGGGTAAAGCCGATGCCTATCATCCATTGGAGGCTATTGAAACGCTTGTTCATATCTTCAAAGCGTTTGTCCATATATTTTTGCATATCTTCAAAGCGTTTGTCTACGGATTCAAAACGTTTTTCCATCGCTTCAAAGCGTTTGTCCATATATTTTTGCATATCTTCAAAGCGTTTGTCTAGGGCTTCAAAGCGTTTGTCTACGGCTTCAAAGCGTTTGTCTACGGCTTCGAAGCGTTTTTCCATGAAGTGTATCGTTTGCTTCATTAAAACCGAAAGATTTTCTACACGCTCTTCCACACGGACAATGCGTTCTAATAAGGTGCGGTCATAGCTCAGTCCATTGAATTGAGCAGATGGCTTTTTGTAGTGTTGCTTAATAGCCGTAGAAACAAGTTCTTTTATGTCTTTTTCTTGATCTGAAGTTAATGCCATTTTTTCAATAGTTTAGTGTAATTATAAAAGATAAAGGATGAATATTTTGAACATATTTTTTTACATTTTATAAAGGTAGAAAAATAGATAAAGGCTTTGGGAAAACCTTGAGGATTTAGGCAAATATTATCTTATTTTTTTAGTTTGCCAAAAAATTAGAAAGCAAAATAGCTGTGGTCATGAGGGTAAAGCCGATGCCTATCATCCATTGGAGGCTATTGAAACGCTTGTTCATATCTTCAAAGCGTTTGTCTACGGCTTCAAAGCGTTTGTCCATATATTTTTGCATATCTTCAAAGCGTTTGTCTAGGGCTTCAAAGCGTTTGTCTACAGCTTCAAAGCGTTTATCTACGGCTTCAAAGCGTTTTTCCATGAAGTGTATCGTTTGCTTCATTAAGACCGAAAGATTTTCTACACGCTCTTCCACACGGACAATGCGTTCTAATAAGGTGCGGTCATAGCTCAGTCCATTGAATTGAGCAGATGGCTTTTTGTAGTGTTGCTTAATAGCCGTAGAAACAAGTTCTTTTATGTCTTTTTCTTGATCTGAAGTTAATGCCATTTTTTCAATAGTTTAATGTAATTATGAAAGATAAAGGATGAATATTTTGAACATATTTTTTTACATTTTATAAAGGTAGAAAAATAGATAAAGGCTTTGGGAAAACCTTGAGGATTTAGGCAAATATTACCTTATTTTTTTAGTTTGCCAAAAAATTAGAAAGCAAAATAGCTGTGGTCATGAGGGTAAAGCCGATGCCTATCATCCATTGGAGGCTATTAAAACGCTTGTTCATGTCTTCGAAGCGTTTATCGACGGCCTCGAAGCGTTTGTCCATATATTTTTGCATATCTTCAAAGCGTTTGTCTACGGCTTCAAAGCGTTTTTCCATCATTTTTTCCATCGCTTCAAAGCGTTTGTCTACAGCTTCAAAGCGTTTATCTACGGCTTCAAAGCGTTTTTCCATGAAGTTTATCGTTTGCTTCATTAAAACTGTAAGATTTTCTATACGCTCTTCCACACGGACAATGCGTTCTAACAAAGTGCGGTCATAGCTCAGTCCATTGAATTGAGCAGATGGCTTTTTGTAGTGTTGCTTAATAGTCGTAGAAACAAGTTCTTTTATGTCTTTTTCTTGATCTGAAGTTAATGCCATTTTTTCAATAGTTTAGTGTAATTATGAAAGATAAAGGATGAATATTTTGAACATATTTTTTTACATTTTATAAAGGTAGAAAAATAGATAAAGGCTTTGGCAAAACCTTGAGGATTTAGGCAAATATTACCTTATTTTTTTAGTTTGCCAAAAAATTAGAAAGCAAAATGGCTGTGGTCATGAGGGTAAAGCCGATGCCTATCATCCACTGGAGGCTATTGAAACGCTTGTTCATATCTTCAAAGCGTTTGTCCATATATTTTTGCATATCTTCAAAACGTTTGTCCATATATTTTTGCATATCTTCAAAGCGTTTATCTACGGCTTCGAAGCGTTTGTCTACGGCTTCAAAGCGTTTGTCTACGGCTTCAAAGCGTTTTTCCATCATTTTTTCCATCGCTTCAAAGCGTTTATCTACGGCTTCGAAGCGTTTGTCTACGGATTCAAAGCGTTTTTCCATAAAGTGTATCGTTTGCTTCATTAAGACCGAAAGGCTTTCTATACGCTCTTCCACACGGACAATGCGTTCTAACAAAGTGCGGTCATAGCTCAGTCCGTTGAATTGAGCAGATGGCTTTTTGTAGTGTTGCTTAATAGTCGTAGAAACAAGTTCTTTTATGTCTTTTTCTTGATCTGAAGTTAATGCCATTTTTTCAATAGTTTAGTGTAATTATGAAAGATAAAGGATGAATATTTTGAACATATTTTTTTACATTTTATAAAGGTAGAAAAATAGATAAAGGCTTTGGCAAAACCTTGAGGATTTAGGCAAATATTACCTTATTTTTTTAGTTTGCCAAAAAATTAGAAAGCAAAATGGCTGTGGTCATGAGGGTAAAGCCGATGCCTATCATCCACTGGAGGCTATTGAAACGCTTGTTCATATCTTCAAAGCGTTTGTCCATATATTTTTGCATATCTTCAAAACGTTTGTCCATATATTTTTGCATATCTTCAAAGCGTTTATCTACGGCTTCGAAGCGTTTGTCTACGGCTTCAAAGCGTTTGTCTACGGCTTCAAAGCGTTTTTCCATCATTTTTTCCATCGCTTCAAAGCGTTTATCTACGGCTTCGAAGCGTTTGTCTACGGATTCAAAGCGTTTTTCCATAAAGTGTATCGTTTGCTTCATTAAGACCGAAAGGCTTTCTATACGCTCTTCCACACGGACAATGCGTTCTAACAAAGTGCGGTCATAGCTCAGTCCGTTGAATTGAGCAGATGGCTTTTTGTAGTGTTGCTTAATAGTCGTAGAAACAAGTTCTTTTATGTCTTTTTCTTGATCTGAAGTTAATGCCATTTTTTCAATAGTTTAGTGTAATTATGAAAGATAAAGGATGAATATTTTGAACATATTTTTTTACATTTTATAAAGGTAGAAAAATAGATAAAGGCTTTGGCAAAACCTTGAGGATTTAGGCAAATATTACCTTATTTTTTTAGTTTGCCAAAAAATTAGAAAGCAAAATGGCTGTGGTCATGAGGGTAAAGCCGATGCCTATCATCCACTGGAGGCTATTGAAACGCTTGTTCATATCTTCAAAGCGTTTGTCTACGGCTTCGAAGCGTTTTTCCATATATTTTTGCATATCTTCAAAGCGTTTGTCTACGGCTTCAAAGCGTTTTTCCATCATTTTTTCCATCGCTTCAAAGCGTTTATCTACGGCTTCGAAGCGTTTGTCTACGGATTCAAAGCGTTTTTCCATAAAGTGTATCGTTTGCTTCATTAAGACCGAAAGGCTTTCTATACGCTCTTCCACACGGACAATGCGTTCTAACAAAGTGCGGTCATAGCTCAGTCCGTTGAATTGAGCAGATGGCTTTTTGTAGTGTTGCTTAATAGTCGTAGAAACAAGTTCTTTTATGTCTTTTTCTTGATCTGAAGTTAATGCCATTTTTTCAATAGTTTAGTGTAATTATGAAAGATAAAGGATGAATATTTTGAACATATTTTTTTACATTTTATAAAGGTAGAAAAATAGATAAAGGCTTTGGCAAAACCTTGAGGATTTAGGCAAATATTACCTTATTTTTTTAGTTTGCCAAAAAATTAGAAAGCAAAATGGCTGTGGTCATGAGGGTAAAGCCGATGCCTATCATCCACTGGAGGCTATTGAAACGCTTGTTCATATCTTCAAAGCGTTTGTCTACGGCTTCGAAGCGTTTTTCCATATATTTTTGCATATCTTCAAAGCGTTTGTCTAGGGCTTCAAAGCGTTTATCTACGGCTTCGAAGCGTTTTTCCATAAAGTGTATCGTTTGCTTCATTAAGACCGAAAGGCTTTCTATACGCTCTTCCACACGGACAATGCGTTCTAATAAGGTGCGGTCATAGCTCAGTCCATTGAATTGAGCAGATGGCTTTTTGTAGTGTTGCTTAATAGTCGTAGAAACAAGTTCTTTTATGTCTTTTTCTTGATCTGAAGTTAATGCCATTTTTTCATCTGAAGTTAATGCCATTTTTTCAATAGTTTAGTGTAATTATGAAAGATAAAGGATGAATATGTAAAAGTTAATAGTTAATTTTAACTAAAATTAGGTATTAACGCTTCATCGTATGCGGGTTCTATGACCCTTTGACTGCGCCGGTATTCGACCTAATTTTTGAAAAGGGATAGGAGACAAAACATAAATTTCGGTCTAAGTACCCTTAACAATTCGGTCTTTCCTATCCCTATATTTTTCCGAATTTACCCTTTTTTTTCGATTTAGGAAGATACAAATTCAAATACTTTATAATTATTTGATTATCAAAAAATATCTATATACAATTGGCTTATAATAAATTTTATTCTATTGGTATAATATAATGTCTCGAAAAAAACTTCTTCGATTTTTTGATAATAGCAATAACCCCATAATTTTGCAGCCTGGTCATGCGTTATACCCCACTCTAAAAGGGCAATGGCAAAATTTATATTTTAAAAATTTCTACCCTTTAACTTTAGAATTGGGCTGTGGACGAGGGGAATATAGCATCAGTTTAGCAAAATATTTTCCATATAAAAACTATATCGGTATAGATATAAAAGGCGATAGGTTATGGAAAGGAGCAAAAATTTGTAAAGAAGAAAAGTTAGATAATGTCGCTTTTTTGAGAATAATTATTCAAAATATAACACAGTTTTTTGGTGAAAATGAAGTAGATACAATTTGGATACCTTTCCCTGATCCAAGACCACGCAAAAAAGATGCAAAACGCCGTTTAACCCATCGTCATTTTTTGGATTTATACAAACAAATTTTAAAGCCCAAAGGTCTTATTCATTTTAAAACCGATGATGATGCCCTTTTTGAATTTAGTTTAAAAGAAATAAAATCTTTAAAACCCAGCTATTTTGTCTATAGTTATAATTACCATGAATCAGAACTAAAAACCAATTATCATTGTATTAAAACCAAATATGAAAATCTCTTTATGTCTCAAGGTAAGACTATTAAGTATTTAGGTTTTAGGTTTTAATAGTATTATAGCAGACTCTAATAGTTTATAAAATATCAAGTTGGACAATTAAAAAATGACGAATATATACCATATACCTGTTCTACTTAAAGAGAGTTTAAATCTGATGACTATTAACCCTGATGGTATTTATGTAGATACAACTTTTGGATCTGGAGGTCATAGCTTGGCTATTTTAAAGCAGCTTAGTCCAAAAGGAAAGCTCATTAGTTTTGACCAAGACGAAGATAGTACTCAAAACCTTAGTCCTTTTGAAGCCTATAAAAATTTTATATTTATTAAAGCAAATTTTAAATACCTTAGACAATATTTAGACTATCATGATATTGCACTTGTCGATGGTATTTTGGCAGATTTAGGTATTTCACTTCATCAAATCACTAAGGCTGAACGAGGGTTTTCTATCAAATATGACGCAAATCTTGATATGCGTATGTCTATAAAACAAAAATTAAATGCCTATGAGGTTATCAATACCTATTCCCAAGAAAAATTAGCGTATCTTTTGAAAAATTTTGGTGAAATCAGACAAGCTAATCAATTAGCTGAAAAAATTTTGGAGATAAGAAAACAAACAACTATTAAAACAACTCAAGATTTGATAAAGGTGGTAGAGGCTTGTTATTCCAAAAATATATCTTTTCGAGTTATGGCTCAGATATTTCAGGCTTTCCGAATAGAAGTTAATCAAGAACTAGAGGCTTTGAAAATTTTGTTGCAAGAATCTACAACACTTCTAAAACCCCAAGCTAAAATAGCCATTATAGCCTACCATTCCTTAGAAGATCGAATAGTAAAATTCTTTTTTAAAACAGGAAATTTTGAAGGTATACCTAAAAAAGATTTTTATGGGAAACTGTTACGTCCTTTAAACCCATTGGTAACTAAACCTATCAGACCAAAGAATTCAGAAATTCACTGCAACAAACAAGCCCGTAGTGCCAAATTACGCGTAGCTGAAAAAATTTAATTAAATATTATTTTTCAAAGGAATGAGTATTTTCTCATTATGAATGACTTAAATAGATAAAGAAAATTGATCTGTTTTATATGGTGAACCCGGCAGGATTCAAACCTGCAACCTCCTGATCCGTAGTCAGGTGCTCTATTCAGTTAAGCTACGGGTCCAAATTTATTTAGCCCAAATAAGGCTTTAAAGACTTACTTCGAGTAGAGTGTCTGAGCCGTTTGATGGCTTTTTCTTTGATTTGTCTAACACGCTCTCGTGTGAGATTAAACATTTCTCCAATTTCTTCTAAAGTGAGCGGTTGTTTATTCTCTAGACCAAAATATAGACTGACTACATCAGCTTCTCTTTCGCTTAAGGTAGATAAAATACGTTGAATTTCTTTTCTTAACGAATCATCTATAAGTCCACTATCAGGACTAATTTGTTGGTTATTTTCGATAACATCGTATAAATTATTATCTTCACCTTGAGAAAAAGGCGCATCCATGGATAAATGTCTACTTGATACACGTAAAGTTTCTACAACTTCATTTGTACTGATGTCTAAAGTATCAGCCAATTCTTCTGGAGAAGGTTCCCGCTCATGTTTTTGTTCTAATTCTGCAGAAGCTTTTGATATTTTATTTAAAGAACCTACTCGATTAAGTGGTAATCTTACTATTCTTGATTGTTCAGCTAAAGCTTGTAAAATAGATTGTCTGATCCACCAAACAGCATAAGAAATAAACTTAAATCCTCTTGTTTCATCAAAACGTTGAGCTGCTTTTATGAGTCCTAAATTGCCTTCATTGATTAAATCACCTAAAGAAAGTCCTTGATTTTGATATTGTTTTGAGACAGATACCACAAAACGTAAATTAGCATTGGTGAGTGTATCTAAAGCTGCCTGACTACCTTCTCTAATACGCTTTGCTAATTCCACTTCTTCATCAGGAGTCAACAAATCAACTTTACCAATTTCTTGTAAATACTTATCCAAAGATTGACTCTCCCGATTTGTAATTTGTTTCGTAATTTTGAGCTGTCGCATTGCCACGTTTCCTAATAGTTTAGAGCGTACTGAAAGTAATATATAAGTAGTTATTATAGTATTTAATAAAACAAAAAAAATCTCGTTTTTTATTTTATTAGAGGTAAATTATTATATTTAAGGTTGTAAAATATATAAGTATTTTAAATTAAAAATACAAAATCTACGCAAATTTAAACTTATTTAGTTTAATAGGGATGCAAATATAATAGTTATTTTATATTATAATTAATAAAATATTATATTATAGAATCTTCAAAAGACTTTATAATATAGTATTTATACATAGCCTTTATGTTATAAATATTTTCAAAACCAAATATTTAGAGTTTTTATACAAAAATTTTGTATTATTATTTATATCTTTTAATCTATATTTTTTATTAAAATGGTCAAACAAATTTTTACTTATTCGTTTTTACTTTTATTTCTATTTTCTTGCGGTTCTTCTTCCAAAAAATTTGAAGGTCTTTGGGTTCTTGAAGAAAATGAAGAACATTTCATGATTATAAGCAATCTAGATGGTAATTATATTATTGATGATGGCAAACAAAAATATGCTATATCTATTGAAAATGACAGCTTAAAATTTTCAACGAATGGAAAAGAAATATCAGGTATTATTGATGAAGAAGATAAATTAATCTTAAGCGACAGCAAAGGGGAAGACAAAATTAGTTTTAAAAAGGGTAAAAAAACAAAATAAAACAAAGTAGTTTTTTTCTATAAATTGAAAAATTTTGCAAGTAAGAGTACATTTATACTCTTACTTTTATTTTTAAGCATTTTAAAAATTTATACCTTGAATAAAGTATAAAAATTATTTGAAATATCTGTTTTTCAAATAATTACAATTAAAAATAATTACAATTAAATAACTCAATATGAAATATTTAAATATCTAATTATCAATAATTTAATTTAAAATCAGGTAGAAGGATATTTTTTTCTATATTTTAATCTTTATGGTATGATTTTTCTACTTATTAAACTTTACAATAAACTCAGAAAGTTTTAGTTCAAATATGGAAAAAACTTGCGTAATTATTTTAACAATATGTACGTCATTGAGTTAATAAAAAGTAATTTAAAACATACTAGTATTTTTTATACATTAAATAATTAGATAATGAAACAATATATATATTTTTTAGTAGGAACTATTTTTATATTTTCCTCTCATTTTTTATCTGCTCAAGGATTAAATTTAGATTTAAGCGACAAGACAGAATCAATTTCTTTGTCCGTTCACCCTAATCCTATTGCTATTGGACAAACATTGAATATTTCTATTGATGGTTTTAATAATGAAATTAAATATTCAGATTTACATCTTAATATTTATAGTATAATAGGGACAAAAGTATATAGTACTGTAATCTCTACACCCTTAGATAAAAAAACACAGAACATACGACTTCGTATAGATGAGAAGTTTATTTCTAATATTTATTTTATTAGTTTAGTTTCTGAAGAAATTCAAATCACTAAAAAATTTTTAGTACTTAGTTAAGCATCTTGATTTTAGTAGGTATAGCAATGTTATTTTTAATCGCAGAAACATTCGTTTTCAATACCAATAAAGTTATACCTACTAAAAATCCTTTTTTGGAGTAACTTGACTATCATCCATTTTGAGTGTACCTATTTCTATTTCTAAAACTCTTTTTCTACTCTTCATTTACACTTATAATACTTAGTAATTCAATTTCTCTATTTCCATAACTATATTGATATATACCTTCAGTAGCTGTTACAATTAATAACCCATTTGTTGGAATAACATCATTGGCGGTAATTGGAAATTCGGTTATTAATTCCAAATTTGGTACTTCTTTAGCGTTGAATACTTTTAATCCATTGTCACAAACAAATAATAAAGTATCATCAATTCCCAAACCAAGTGGAAAAACCATTTGATAACTTTTCTCAGGAAAAGGATTTCTTAAATCAGAAATATTGACTACATCCAATTGATTTAACCCTCTATTACAGATAGAAGAATTTATACTACTTCTTAAAGTAACATAAGCGTAATTATTTTGGGCAACCACAGGATCGCAACTAATGATATGTTCATATAACGATAGTTGTACAGGTTCAACAGGATTTTTAATATTATAAATATACATGCCTAATTGAGAGCCTATAAACAAGGTGGTATCTCGACTGAAAATAGTTTCTATTGAAGAAGGATTCAAATAGATATTCTTTTTTAATTCAGGTGTTTGGGCAGATGTAATATCAAAAACATTCAAGCTACTGTTGTCAACGGTATACAATGTATTTCCGTTAATAGTAAAGCGAGCTAAAGATCCTCCTGTTCCTGATGCCCCCCCAGCAGATGCATCGGCAGAAGCAGGTGCTAAATCATTTGTTGCATCACAAGCAGCAACTATAGTAAAAACTACAAATAAAATGTTGATTATAAAATATTTCATGTCTTTTTTAATTATTAGTTGAAAGTTGCCATTTTATTATATATGTATCTGGTTCTCTGTTATTTGAATACTCGTAAGGAATAGAGTTCAAACCCGGTGGAAAGGGTTCTGGAAATATATTCCTAATCCGATTAACAACTCGGATAGTATTTATATTACTGATATCAAAAACAACCATATCCACACTATTATCAGCGTATAAGGTATTACCTTTAACGGCTACATCAACACAACCTAAAACTTTTATAAAACCTAAAGCTTCAGGACTCTTCGGATTGGTATTATTAAAAATATGTATTCCCTCAAAAGGCTCTACTACAAGTAATAAAGGACTTCGGTAATAAATTTTACCTGTTGTTAAAATTGGCTTTGGAGGGTCAAAACGAATTGAATTTTCTAAATCAACTCGTTTTATTAAAATAGGTTCATACTGGGTTGCACTTCCCGCGTTAAAAGGAGCTATAGTAGGTTCACAAGTTATACTCAAACTTATTAAAGCCAGAAATACTGTTATTAAAGAGACTGTATTGGATAGAATAATTTTCATAGGTATTATTTTTAATTAGAAAATAATAAAATAAAAAATATTTAGGGTATAATGATACATTAATAGTTTTAAGTTTTTGATATAATTTAATATGCTTAATCTATTCAAATATAATATATTTTCTAAAAATATTTGATCGAAAACATTTAAATAATTAAAACCTCTGATTGTTATTTATAAAGTTTAAAAAATATTATTTTTTTTGTATAGAGATAAAGCAGCAATCATTTCAGTTTTAAGCAGTTTATCAATAGGCATAAGCGGTAAGCGAAGTGTATCAGAAGGTAATATCCCCATTATGTGAAGTAAAGCCTTTATGCCAGCAGGGTTATTTTCTTTAAATATAAGTTGAGTAAGTTCAAAAATGCTAAAAACATTTTTTTGGGTAGATTGATAGTCATTTCTAAAAGCAGCTTTCACCGTTTTTTTCAAAGGTTGGGGTAAAGCATTACCAATAACTGAAATAATACCGCAAGCTCCTATGGACATCATGGGTAAGGTTAGAAGATCTTCACCAGAAATAAGTAGGAAATCTTTTGGTTTAAATTTTGCTATTTCTATAAATTCTAAAAGATTATTAGACGCTTGTTTGATCCCAATAATATTGGGATGTTGGGCTAAAGTTAGAATTGATTTTGGATATAAATTAACAGCTGTTCTTCCCGGAACATTATACAAAATGATTGGACGCGGCGATCTGTCGGCAATAGTTAAAAAATGAGCTATTAATCCTTTTTGGCTAGGTCTATTGTAGAATGGCGTAACTGATAATATGGCATTAATATTCGAAAAATTTGTTTTAGAAATAGTATCAAGAACATTTTTGGTATTGTTAGCGCCAATGCCAAAGACTACCGGTTTTTTTTCGGTATTCAGCTTAGTTATAAAATCTAAAATATGTTCCTTTTCGTTTTGATTCAGAGTTGATGATTCTGCAGTTGTACCATTTAAAACAAAGTAATCAACATCATTTTTTAAATGGTTGATTAAATTTTTAAAACCTTGATAATCTATTGATTTATCCTTCAAAAAAGGAGTTACAAGCGCTACGCCTAACCCTTTAAAACTGTCAATTTTCATAAAATGACTGGAGTTTATAAAAATACAAATATGAAAATATCTAATATAAACTTTAAAAATGATTAATTCAATAATTAAGAATTAATAACTCATGTTACACAAGAACATTTAGTTTGAGAAAATAAAATTAAATATATTTTTTTTGGTGTTGTACATGTATAACACAGCTTATTTTTTATGATTTGTTATTCATCTAAAAACGTATTGTACTGTAGTTTAACTTTTTTTGAACTGACAATTAATTTAGCTGGTGCTGAATGAATAATCGGTAAGTTATAGTTTACGTGTCCAATAGGAAGATCAAAAGCTATTGGGAAGACAAAGTTTTTAAAACGATTAGCTATCCAGTTATAAATATCTATATGTGGATCTTTAGTCTTAGTAAACGAACCTATTAAAAGTCCTTTCACATGTTTAAAAAAACCAATTCTTTCAAGTTGATTTAACATGGAATCTATGCGGTACACTTTTTCGCCTACATCTTCGAAAAAAAGTATTTTATTATCAGGATTAAGATCTGATTTAGTACCTAAATTACTCAATAAAACAGATAGATTTCCACCTATAATCTCCCCTTTTGTTTGTCCTATAGTGTTTAAATAATGAGGATTAAATTTTAGGGAATATGTTTTTCGTTTAAATAGAAGATATTTCATTTTTTTTAAAACAATCTTAGGTGTTTTAGGCGTTAGATTTGTTAAGACAGGTGCGTGAAGACTGCTTACTTGATGAATATGCAGTTGAATATGTAAGGTTGTTATATCACTGAATCCAATAATCCATTTTGGTTTTCTGAGAAATAAAGTAAAGTCAAGTTGATCTATAATTCTTGAAGTTCCATAACCTCCTCTTATACAGTAAATAGCTTTTATATTAGGATTATCTAATAAATTTTGCAAGTTTTTTAGACGTTGAGAATCAGAAGCAGAAAAGAAATAGTCATTAGAATAAAAAGGTGGATATATGACTTCTAAACCCCAATTTTTTAAACATTGACTTCCAAATTTAATATCAGAATACTTAAATCCAAACCCCGGAGCAACTAACCCAATTTTATCTCCTTTTTTTAAGTGAACTGGTATCATATATCTATGATGATTGGTGATTTTTACTTTGTTCTGGGTTTTGTTCGATAGCTTCGCGAACTATTTGAGTAATATAATCTAAACTGTCTTTTTCTTTAAAAATTATTGGTGGTTTAATTTTCATTCTTAATAGACTACCTCTTTTTTTATAGAAAAAACCTTTTTTATCAAAAGCTCTTCTAAAACCATCAATTACAATAGGAATAACAATAGGTTTAAACTCTTGAATAATATGAGCTGTGCCTTTACGAACAGGGGAATAAGGACGCGTAGTACCTTGAGGAAAATTAACAACCCAACCCGATTCAAGTGATTTTTTAATCTTTAAAGGTGCTGATTTATCTGCAGCTCTATTTATATTTTTACCTTTAGAACGCCAATGCCTTTTGACTGTAATAGCACCCGTAATAGCTAATATCTTGGGTAAGATACCACTCTGTAACATAGTTTCTTCAGCAGCTACAAAATAAAGTCTATTATAGGGATTGAGTAAGTAAATTGGAAATTTGATAAAGTTACGAAAATGCCATTTCACAGCTGAAATAACATGAAAAACGGCTATGACATCAATATAATAAGTCTGGTGATTAGAGATAATTAAAACATTATTTTTAGGCAACTTTTTTAAATGTTCCATACCTTCCACTTTCAATTTATTAACAACATTTAGTCTACTAAATGAGATTATTCCTAAAGTCATGATAAGAATACGTTTTAAAATAATAGGTCTTCCAAATGGATCTTTTCTAATTAAATTAGTACCTAATTTTTTAATCATGATTTTTATAATCCAACTTTTAAAAAGTTTAAAATTTGCTTTGAAAATATAGCTATTTGATAAAAGTAATTTTATGCTAAGTTATGAAAAATATTATTTTCTTTAAAAAAAAGAGAAACAAAAAATAATAATTCTATGGTGTTTTTGGTAATTTTTTAGTTCTCTGGTAAATTCTGATAAGAATTTTTGCTAGTGTTACATAAATAGACTTGAATTATTTTGATAACCAATATGTTATGTAATTTTGATTTTTTGGCATTCAATTTAATGAAAAAAACTAAAATAGTATAAATATTTGATTATCAACTTAATAAATACAAATTAAAAATATATGTATACTCTAAATTTTACAAGTAAAAAATAATTTTACTTGATCTCTTTAAGAAACCTTATATGGGGTAAAATTTTTGGCTGAAAATCTTTTTGTGTTATCATTGTTTTTACGATGGACTTGGGCTTAATTTGTTTAGATAACTATTTAAAAGCTAAATACTTACAAATTTGCCCATGTTTTTTTATTTTTCCAAATTAATTTGTAAACAACTTCTAACTTATCTTTGCCCAGTGTTTAACGGTTAAATCTGTTGGATAGGACATTTGAAATTAATTGTAGGAAAAAATCTCAAAAATAATCTTTTTCAACGATTTAGCCATAACTAAAATTAAAACTTAAACAGTTTCTCAATCTTTTTACTAATTTTGGGTATCTTTAATCAGAAATGCTTATTTGGAAAAAATATTTTAAAATTAAATTATGGAAAATACAAACAAGGCGAAGGTAAAGTTTTCTTACTTCATTATTATTGGATTATTACTTAGTAATCTTTTTTTAGGTTACTTATTATATCAAAATACTAAGGAATATAATGAGATATTATTGTTCAAAAATAACCAAATAGAATCTACTATTACAAGTTTAGATTCTATTTCTAAAGAACTAAGTAATAGGATAGATACTATTTCAGTTTTGAAAGGTAATGTAGATTCGCTTTATATTGTAAAGACTCAAATTGAAAAAGAAAAGGCAGCACTTTTGAAATCTAAAAATATTGCTTGGGGAAGAGTGCAAAAAATTCAAGACAAACTGAATCTTTATAAAAGACTTTTAAGAAAAAAAGATGAAGATATTAAAAAATTGAAAAATGTTAATAATTATCTATTAACTGAAAATAGAGGATTAAAAGTTCAAAAAGAACAACTTAAAGATACTATATCTAATTTAAAAGTGATTAGTCAAGATCTGGATTCTAAAGTTAGGGTAGCTTCGAAACTTGTGGCAAAAAATATTCGTTTACAAGCTAAAAATAGTCGCAATAAAATAAGAGAAGGTCGCAAGTTTAAAACTAAACATATAAATACCTTAGTTGCTAGTTTTAATATTGTTAAAAATGATGTTGCCAGTTCAGGAGGAAAAGATATTTATCTAAGGATTATAGATCCACAAGGTTCTATTTTGATAAGTTCAAATTCCAATAAAAATAGTTTTAATTACCATGGTACAACTTTCTTTTTTACTCAAACCAAAAAAATTCTTTTTGATAATTCGGAACAATTAGTTTCTTTGGAATACATTAAAAATAGTGAGTATGAAAAAGGAGAGTATAAAGTAGAATTATATACTTTTCAAGGAAAAATGGGACAGACAACCTTTACCATATATTAGTTCATTTATAGTTATGTTACTTGAGAAAAGGATTTTTTTAGGTTTAATAAAAATGACTATATATAAAAACAGCATTATTATAGACTATTCAATTTAATTTCATAAATGAAAACCACCCATTTTATACTACTTTTATTTTGTTTTATCTTTTTTAAGGTAGAGAGTAAAATTTCTCAATATAAATCAGATACTTCTGAAGTAGTAGCTCCTAAAATGCGAGTTGGTATTTACTTAGAACCGCCTTTTATCCTTTATGATTTAGATAGTTCTGTATATGGTATTAGTATGGAACTTTGGAAGTATATAGCCTTACAAAATGAGATAGAATATGAAATTATTAAGTATGACCATATTTTAGAAATTTTCTATGATTTGATCAACGGTCATTTAGATATCTGTATTAACCCTTTAGTAGTTAGCAGTACAAGACTACGGCAACTGGAATTTAGTCAGCCTTTTTTCATTTCAAGTTTGGGAATTTCTGTTAAACGAAATACACGTAACCCAATTACCATATTTTTTAGCAATATCTTTTCTTTAGAATTTGCTGAGTTGATGTTATTATTAATAACCATAGTCTTTATGTTTGGTACACTTGTTTGGATAATTGAAAAGAATAACGATAATAAAGATTTTAGGCATGGTTTTCATGGAATTTTAGATGGGGTATGGTGGTCTACAGTTACAGTAACTACTGTTGGTTATGGAGATAAAACACCTAAAACAACGCTTGGGCGCGTGATTTCTATGGTATGGATGTTTTCAGCTATTACCTTAATTTCAAGTTTTACTGCTACAGTTACTTCCTCTTTAACTATTAAAAGCTTAGATTTTGATATTAATGGTATAGAAAGTATAAAAAAATTAGGCAAAATAGGTGCCGTAGAAAATTCAACTGCCTACGATTATTTAAGTAAAGCTCAAATAAAAACATCAAAAGTTTTTGATACATCTGAAAATGCCTTAATAGCTTTGAGGGATGAAAAGATAGATGCATTTATTCATGATAAAAGTATCATGAAATATCTAGTGCAAGAAAACCCAACTTTTAACAGCGAAATAGAGATATTAACTTTTAGTTTTGAAAAACAATATTTTAGTTTTGCTACACCTAAAGGTAGTTTTATCTCTAATAAAATAAATCCGCCTTTAGTAGACCGAATTGGACATAAACAATGGTCAGATGTTTTGAAACGTTATAATTTACAAGATTTACAATAAATTTTAGCTTTTTATTTTTTTAGAGAAAAACACCATAAAAACGTTTTTTGTATACTAAAAAACTCCTTTCATTACTTAATTGGCTATTTATATAGACTACTTCTCAAAATTGATATTAGAATGGGATTTAAAGATGATTTTAAAAAAGCTATTTTTTTAATAAATGCCTCAAATTTCAAAGAAATATCCTTGAAAGCTTTTGAATACCAAGCCTTATACAATCCTATATATAAAAAATTCATCAATTATCTTAATATAAATCCTAAGCATATTAATTCTATTGATAAGATTCCATTCTTACCTATCAATTTTTACAAAAAACATCGAATTGTATCGGTTAATTCTAAGGTCGAAACTATCTTCGAAAGCAGCAGTACAACAAATAGTATACCAAGTAAACATTTTGTAAGTGATTTAGCATTTTATGAAAAACTCTGTTTATATATTTTCAATTCTTTTTATGGTAATTTAGAAAACTACCATATTTTTGCTTTATTACCCAATTATTTAGAACGTTCTAATTCATCTTTAATTTATATGGTTAAAACGTTGATGCAAGCTACTAAACAAGTTAATAGATTTTATAAGTTAGATTATAAAAAACTATTATCCGATATTCATGATATTCAAAAAACAGATAAAAAAATTATTCTTTTTGGGGTAACTTTTGCTTTATTGGAATTGGCTAAGTATGAAGGATTGGATTTTAAAAATATAACGATTATTGAAACGGGCGGCATGAAAGGACGAGGACAAGAGCGTATACGTGAAGATTTACATACTTTCCTTTTAAATAGATTTAACCCATTGTCTATCAATAGTCAGTATGGTATGACAGAACTTTTATCGCATACTTATACTTTGGATGGCTATTCCTTTAAGCCGCTGCCATGGTTTAAAGTTTTACTCAGAGATATTTATGACCCTTTTGAATATGTTCCTTCTCGCGGAGCTATTAATATTATTGATTTAGCCAATATAGATACTTGTTGTTTTATCCAAACCGACGATATTGGAAGTAAAGACACTCAGAATAGTACTAATTTTGAAAGTTGTTTTCAGGTTTTAGGACGTTTAGATAATACTGAATTAAGAGGATGTAATTTACTTTTTTAAAGAGACTATTAAAACTTAAAACGAGAATTGCTGATTTTTTATAAGAAATCTCTTATTCTATATATTTGATCATTTTTTCCAAATTAAACTATCAAATTTCAATGAATATATCTATTATCGGATGTGGAAATGTGGGTTCTACAATAGCTAAAGAACTTATAGATTTAGATTTAGATTTAGATTTAAATATTATAGATCCTTCTGCTCTTGCTGGTGCTGTTATTTCAGATTTGAGCCATGCTACAAGTTTAAAAAAGCAAAATACCAGAGTTCATTGGAATCATTTTCAAAGACTAGCCGAAGCTAATTATATATTTTTAGCAGCTGCCAAAGAAAGTACGACTATTGGAGATCGTTTACAAAAAGCCCAACAACAAATTGAAATGCTTTATACTATTTTTAAAGATTTTAAAACCAATGTTTTACCCTATATTATTGTCGTTAGCAATCCGGTAGACATTATTACTTATCATACACATTTAAGCACCAAACTACCCAGTGAACAAATTATTGGAACAGGTACTTATCTTGAAACATTGCGCTTTCAATATTGCTTGAGTCAAATTTTTAAGGTTAATGGAGAAGACGTGGAAGGTTATATGTTAGGTGAACATGGAAATACAGCTTTCCCAGCTTTTTCAACTATAAAAATTAAAGGTTTTGATAACCAGACATCTAAAAAAATAATAATTCAAGCTGCAAAAGATGCTATTCAAGCCCCCTATAAAATAAGAAGCGCAGGTGCTTTTACCAAATATGCTATTTCTAAATGTGTTATTGATATCTTCTTAGCATTGTACCATAAAACAACCAGTTTAAAACCTTTAGGACTTATTTTGAATGAAAAAAATCAAGCCATAATTAGCTGTAAACCTATATGTTTAAGTATTCCAAGTATTATAAAAAATGGAAAAGTTATTCAGCTTCCTCTAGAAAATTTACCTTTTAAAGAATTGGAATTGTTAAAAAAATCAGCCGATATTTTGGAAAAACATCTCTAATAATTTTCAGTATAATAGTCACTTCATTAAAAAAAAGCATTTTTGAAAATGATTGTTTCCAAACTAAAAATAGCATTGCTATAACAGAAAAAACCAAGATAGTTTTCTTACTTTATTTGAAATATAATTCCTTTCTAAAAATATAATTTAACTATATGGTAACGTTTATTAATTATATGGTAACTTATATTAAAAATTTTATATTTAAAAAAATTATGATTAAAAAAATAAATATCTACCCAAATCAACTTATTTTATTATTTATCGGGTTTGTTGTATTAGGTTTTTCTTCATTGACAATGTATGCCCAAAAGAGTAAATTAACTTTAGATTGGTGGAATAATTTAAGTCCTGATTGGCAATCTTGTTTTAGAGAATCTGCTGAATTTGATTCTAGTAAGATAGACATAGAAAAGTTGGAAATTATTTCTAATTTAGAAACTATAAACTGTTCGGGTTTAGATGTTTTTGGAGAACCTCGACATATTTCATCTCTAGAGCCTATAAAACATCTATCCAAATTAAAAATGATAGACTGCTCTTATAATAATGTCAGCGATTTAAAACCATTGGCAAAGTTACCCAATCTAACTACCCTTAATTTAGTCTCTTGTTTGGTCGAAGACCTTTCACCTTTGACTAATAGTAAGACTTTAAAAAAACTCTATTTATCTGGCTCTTTAGTAAATTCTCTTGATAAAATAAAAAATGTCAAAACTTTAGAATTTATAGACTTATACGGAAAAAAGAACTTTGATTTTTCTACTTTAAGTCATTTTCCTAATCTAAAAGTTCTCTATATAGAAGGGACAGATATAGTAGACTTAAGCGTTATCCAGCCTTTAACCTTATTAGAAGAACTTCGATTTTCAGACAGTAAGGTTACTGATATTGCTGTTTTAAAAAAGTTAAAATCTTTAAAAAAAGTTCAATTTTATAATACCAAAGTTACTAATATTCAGGTTTTAAAGTCGCTTAAACTGCTCACTTTTTTAAATATTAATAACAATAAAATCAACACTTTAGAATCTTTAAAACATTTGAAATATTTGGAAGTATTATATTGTTCAAATACAGAAATAACAAGTCTTCAGAGTATTAAAAAAATAAAATCACTCAAAGAATTAACGTTTTCTAATACTAAAGTAACCGATCTAACACCCTTAAAATTATTGGAAAATATAGAGGTTCTTATATTTACAAATACGAAGGTCAACAGTTTAAAATTGCTGTACAATCTAAAAAAGCTAAGAGCTGTTTATAGCTATGAATCGCCTATTAGTACTAGTGAATATGCTGCTTTTGAAATAAAAAAACCAGATTGTGAAACAGATTATTTCCCAGAAGAGTAACAAATACAGAATTCTTTTAGGTATAGCGGTAGAAACATTTTTTTATTTCAAAAGCTATAGTCATTTCAAATAGAAAAAAGGGGTTTTAAGTATTTAAATCATTGAAAATGAGAAAACAGATTTTCTTTATTTTTAATGGCACGACTATATAGTCTTATTATTAAAATTGAACCGTTAATTATAGATACCTAAAAAAAATGTCAAGCTGCTAAACTTTAGAATTTGTTGATATTCGAATAATTAAATAGTTTCTTCCTCTTCATTAAAATCATTGACAAAACCTTCTTCGTATTGGTTATCTGATTCATTTTCGTCATGGTATTTTTGAATATTTTGTTTTTCATCCTCATCATTATTTTCTTCTTTATTTTTAGTAAATAAGTGGTCATTTTTATTCATATCGGCAAAGGATTTTCGCATTTCAGTGTCAGCTTCTACATTTTTATATTTTAAATAATCAGATAGATTAATATTACCTTTTTCTAAGGCTTTGGCTATAGCTATAGGGATTTGGGCTTGAGCTTCTGTAAGTTTTACTTTAGCTTCTTCGCCTTTAACGCGCATAAGTTGTTCTTCGGCAATAGCTAATACGCGCTTCGTTTCAGCAAAGGCTTCTTCAGCTTTAGCATCTTCCATTTTCATTCTTGCTCCTACATTTCTGCCAATATCTATATCGGCAATATCTATAGAAACAATTTTATAGGCTGTTCGAACATCTAAACTCTGCTTTTTAATAAATTGGGTAATAATATCAGGATCGGCAAGAAGATCGGTATGTTTTTCGGCAGAACCAATTGCCGAAACAATACCTTCACCAACTTTTGCCAATATGGTATCTTCTCCAGCACCACCTATATACTGCCTAATATTTGTCCTTACAGTAATGCGAGCTTGCACAACCAATTGAATACCATCTTGACAAGTAGAAGCCACTTTTGGTGTATTAATAACATGGGTATTAATAGAAATTTGCACAGCTTCTAAAACATCTTTTCCAGACAAATAAATAGCACTTGCTGTTTCTAAATCTAAATCAATATTCCCTTGTTTAGCCGTTACAAGTGCAGTAACAACTTTTCCTATATCTACTTCTGCCAAATAATGACGTTCCAACTCTTCTACTTCTATATCAAGCCCTGATTTTGTTGCTACAATCATAGCATCTACAATTTCAGAAGCATCAACATTTCTTATTTTCAACATAAAGAGATCGAAAAGATTGGTGTCCACTCCAGATACAGAAGCCTTAAACCATAAACGAAAAGGCAGATAATAAACGGCTAAGCCTATAATAATGGCAATAACAATTACAATAGTAAGCGTTGTAATATTCATATTTGTAATCTAATTTTTGATCATTTTTAAGAAGTAGAAATATTTTTAAAACTCTGTAAATCAATATTTTTTAATATAAGCAATTCGTATTTAAAAAACCTTTTTTAGTATTTAAATCACAGATAATCAAAAAACGCTCTCTCCTTGTTTTTTTTAAATTGAGCTCCTTTTCTTCTAACTTAAGTAAATATACAATTTTGAAAATGACCATTTCCAAGATTAAAACCAATATTGTTATATTAAATATTTGAAATTAAGATTATGTAGGTATTCTTCTTAGTTTATTAAAAATAGGTCGAATAAAAACAGATATAAGAATAAGAGCAGTTCCCCAAAAAAAGCCATGGTTTAAGTGTTCTGTTTCTTTTAAAATTAAAAAAGCGAAAATAATACCATAAATAGGCTCTAAATTCATGGTTAAATTGAGATAAAAAGGCGAAAACACTTTGAGTAAATCTACAAGTTGAAAAAAAGGATATACCGTACAAATAAGTGCTAAAATAATAATATATCCCCAACTTTCTAATGGTGCTGTTAAGAAAATGGGTTGCTCCAATACAATAGTATATATAGGAAAAAATAGCAGTATCAACAAAACTGCTCCTGTCATTTCGTATAGGGTAATTAAAAAAGAACTGTATTTTTTTACCAGTTTATAGTTAACCAAGTTAAAAATAGCAGCAAAAATAGCTGCTAATAGTCCAATAACCAATCCTATATGATGCTTATCATTGCCTATAAAGAATATGATGCAGATACCAATAATAATCAAAATACCCAAAATAACCTCTATTAATTTTAATTTAGTTTTAAAGAAAATGGGCGCCATAAAAGCAATAAATAAAGTTGTAGTAGAAACAGACACTAAGCTTATGCTGGCATTAGCCAGGCGAGCAGATCCAAAAAAACACAACCAATGGAGTGCTATAATAGAACCATTGCCCATAATTTGAAAAATACTTTTGGAAGGCAAATAAGTAGATTTTTTCATCACCAATGAAACCAACCATAAACCTAAGGCTGAAATTAAAACCCTAAAAAATACCATTTCTAAAACTGGCATATCTACCAACATCCCTAAAATAGCCGTAAACCCCCATATTATTATGATAAAATGAAGGTTAAAATACTTTTTCCACATCTATTTTATAATTATGTCACTTGAAAAAAAGGTTTTCCTAGCCTTTAATGGGTTGATTTTGAAAATGAATATTTCCTATAATAAAAAAATATTGCTATCGTATAGTTAAAAAACCCTAAATTTACGCTTTTACCTTTAATATCGTATAAAACCAAGATTTTATAAATTTTTCAATTCCAAAATTATTTTGATTTATGCCTAATATTTCGCCAATACCCAACAAACGCTACAGCTATGCCAACTATTTAACTTGGCAAGACGACACCCGTAGAGAACTCCTTGATGGTCAAGTTTTTGAGCTGATGGCAGCGCCAATAAGGCAACATCAAAAAATATCAGGTAACTTATTTATCCTTATTGGTAACTATTTGAGCGATAAAAAATGTGAAATTTACAGCGCTCCTTTTGATGTGCGTTTGCCCAATGAACAAAAAGATGGAGATGAAAAAACGTATACCGTGGTTCAGCCGGATTTAGTTGTCGTTTGTGATTTAACTAAATTGGATAAAAGAGGCTGTGTTGGTCCACCCGATTTAATTGTAGAAATTACATCGCCTTCTACTATTCAAAGAGACATACAGGACAAATTTAAACTGTATCAAAAAGCCGGTGTACGAGAATACTGGATAGTCCGCCCTGAAGAACAAACTGCAACCGTTTTTTTTTTGAAAAAGAAGCGCTATAAACTTGTTGGCATGTACACCTCAAATTCTCGTGTAAAAGTAAATATATTTAAAGATTTAAAAATTGATTTGAAACAGGTTTTTAAAAAATAACATTCACTTTCCAAACTTTGCCAAAGCTGAAAAATAAATAACCAACTATGAACAGAAAAGATTTTAAAAAACACATAAAAAAAGAACTTCAAGCATTTTCCAAAAAAGAAATTGTCCACTTTTCCTGGCGCTGTGCCTTGCGGGCTTTGCCTTTTTTAGGTAAGGAAGGTCATTTTAATTTTTGGAAAGAAAAAGACAGACAAAAACATCTTTATGCTGTTTTCTATGCTTTGGATATAGCTGCTCTATATATAATTGATCAAAAAGCCGCCGCCGCCTACGCCTACGCCGCCGACGCCGACGCCGCCTACGCCGCCTACGCCGCCTACGCCGCCGACGCCGACGCCGACGCCGCCGACGCCGCCGCCGCCGCCGCCTACGCCGCCTACGCCGCCGCCTACGCCGCCGCCTACGCCGCCGACGCCGACGCCGCCGACGCCGGAAAAGACATTCAAGATACCATTTTTAAAGATCTCCAAAACATGAAAACTGGTCAGCCCCAAACAATTTCAATAAATTTTTATGGAGAAACATGGGACAACTTTCAAAAGGCTCTCGAAAAAGAAAACTGCAGCTACTGGGCAAGATTGTACGAAGATATTTTTAAAAATAATTTCAAAATCGATATTGAAGTCTTAAAGCGGCGGGTAAATGTGCCTAAAGAAACCAGAGCCTTGGGTGCAGCAGCAGTGGGGCAGTATTTGGAAAGGTTGGAAAGGGATTTAGGCTATGCACCGGAATTTGGAGCGGAGTTTGCTGAAAGTACTCCTCCCGAAATACCTCGTTTTAAGGAAGGGCGTGTTCTTATCTTGGGCAATAAAGGTGCTGGAAAAACGTCCTTAGCCAGACGGCTAATCGATCCAAAAGCCCCTATGCCCAAATTAGAAGAAAGCACAGCAGGCGTAGACACAACTCTATGGCACGATGACCCCTTACTCAAATCTTATGAAACCAAAGCCCATATTTGGGATTTTGCCGGACACGTTGTTACCCATGCGGTGCATCGTTTTTTTCTCTCCCATCGTTGCTTGTATATTATTATTTACAATTCACGGACAGAAGCCGCCAACCCTCTTGACTATTGGCTAGATCATATAATAAATTATGGTGAAAATTCTAAAGTCCTTATTTTAGTCAATAAACAGGATCCTAATATTCCTGAAATTTCTATTAACAATTTAAAAGAGAAATATCCCGATAAAATACTTGGCTTATATATGTTTTCAATAGATCAAGATCGGGAAGAACTCCAAAAATTTCGTAAAATTGTAGCTGATTATATCATTTCCAACCCCACATGGGAAATAGATTTTCCCATTGGATATTATCAAGTTAAAGAAGCATTATCTCAACGTTTTGAAGCTAAGGAATACATTTCAAAAAAAGATTTTGAAACCTTAGCCGAGAGTTTTGACATTAATGATGATTCAGAAAAAGACAATCTTTTAAAGCAATTTACCAACTTGGGATCCGGCTTATGGTATCCCAAAATTGAAAATTTAAATACCTTAGTACTCAATCCCGAGTGGATTAGTCAGGGAATTTATAAAATTATCAATTGGTTAAAAAATGAAAAAAAAGATTATGAACTGATAATGTCTGATTTTAAAACAATTTTTGGCAATTTGCTGCGGCGTTATCCTGAAAATGAACATGATTTTTTTAAACGTCTTCTCAAATGTTATAAGTTGGCTTATGAAAAAAAAGACTCTAAAGACTTGATTATCCCTTCTCTGTTACCTTCAGATCGTCTAAAACATCTGCCAGATTTTCCAGTTGGAGAAAGCCTTTTGCTTAAATATCAATACGAAAACGAAAATGAAAACTTGCCACCAGATATCATTTCTATTTTTATTGTAGTCCACAATTTGAACATCATGAAAAAAGGAAAAGACTATTTAGTTTGGCGTTATGGGGTCATTTTGCAAAAACAGAATACCATCGCTATGGTAAGGTCTAGTGAGCGCCAGTTGTATGTTTATCTAAAAGGCTCTTACAAAACTGAATATATCAATGAGTTACGCGAAAGCTTAAATGGTATTTTTGAAGGTTATAAAGTTGAAAAACCCAATCTAAAATACAGAATAATACCTTATGGCAATCAGCAAGAAATGCCTATGATATCTCATCAAGAACTTTTAAACCACAATGCTAAAGGCAGGGATTTTTTTCATGAAAATAAAGATATTCCGTTAGGAGCTACAGTTGCAAATTATGGTCCGACCTATCATAATAATATAGTCAATCCTCGTAATATTGTAATGGGTTCTCGCGGTCACCTTGAGGATAAATCACTTACTTTTAATTTTAATCAATGTAATATAGATTTACAAGCTCATCTCAACGATTTGGCGGGAGAATTGAAAAAAGATAAAAATGTAGAACTAGAAACTGTCGAAAAATTAAGAAATATGGCAAATGACTTAGAAAAAGTGGAAGATGCCCAAACGCCTAAAGATGTCAAAAAATCGGGGGTTGGCAATAAATTAAAACGGTTTATGGCTGATTTGAAAAATAAGGATTCTAAACTGCATAAAAACATTAAAAGCACTAAAAAGTATGTCGGAATAGCCCAAGATCTTGCTAAAGAGTATAACAAAATTGCTGAATGGGCGCTGTTACCTCCGGTGCCTAAACTTTTTCTTAAAAAATAATCTGTTATGTATAATGTCATTTTTCCATGAAAAAAAAACATAGGAATCAAGTTTTACGCTTTTTTGAAAGAGAGCCGGAACGTGAATTTTCCTTTTCGGAGTTAACCCATTTAGCTAAGGCAAAAAAGCCTCAAGATAAAATACTTCTGAAGAAGACTTTACAAAAATTGATTCAAGATAAAGAAATCAAACAAGGCAAGCGAAACGCCTATAAAAGTGCGCGGTTTTTAGGTGAATATATCGGTAAAATCGACCATGTTAATCCTTATACGGTTTATATTGTTAGTAAAAAAAATTTTGAGAATGATATACGTATGAATGCCCGTTATTTGGGTGATGTTTTGAACGGAGATACCGTTAAATTCAGCGTTTACAAAAACCGTAGAGGGCAACTCAAAGGACGTGTTAGTGCTATTATTCAAAAATCTAAACGGGAGTTTGTCGGTATTGTAACCCGCAAAACTAAAAATATGTTGTCGGTCAAACCGCTCCAAAATAAAATTTATATTCCTCAAATTAGTATCCCTGTTTCCAAGCATGCGCTTGCTGCCAAGCTAGATGATAAAGTTGTCGTAAAATTAGTAGAAGGGAACAATGAAAGCAGTTTTGGAAAATTGCTTTCTATTTTAGGAAAATCAGGCAGTCATGAAGCCGAAATCAATAGTATCGTTTCTGAGTTTGGCTTACCTTATTCTTTTCCAGAAGATATCGATGCTGAAGTTGAAAAAATAAATCCAGCTATTGATAGCAAAGAAATTAAAAAAAGAAGAGATTTTAGAGACATCACTACTTTTACCATCGATCCCGATGATGCCAAAGATTTTGATGATGCACTTTCTATACAATGCATTAACTCAGAAAAAGAAATTTGGGAAGTTGGTATCCATATAGCCGATGTTACCCATTATATTAGCTTTAATTCGCCCATAGATACTGAAGCCAGACAAAGAGGAACGAGTGTTTATTTGGTCGATAGAACCATTCACATGCTACCAGACCGTTTGTCCACTCTTATTTGTTCTTTGAGACCTCATGAAGAAAAATTAACTTTTTCGGCTGTTTTTCAAATGGATAAAGAGGGCAACATTTTGAAAGAATGGTTTGGCAGAACAATTATTTATTCCAATCATCGCTTTACTTATCGGGAAGCTCAAGACGTTATAGATGGAAAAACGTTAGATTTTAAGAATGAATTATGCCAACTCAACGAACTCGCCAAAAAACTAAGACACAAACGCCTAGCCCAAGGCGGTATAAATTTTGAGACTATAGAATTTAAAGTTAAACTAAATGATAAAAAAGAGATTAGCGAAATTGTGCCTCGTGAGCATTTTGAAACAAATAAACTTATAGAAGAATTTATGCTTCTTGCCAACAAAAAAGTTGCCAATTTTATTACCAACCCCAAAGACAAAGCCAAGTCTTCTGAAACGATGGTTTATAGGGTTCATGAACCGCCTAACTTGGAAAAAATAGATAGTTTAATCAAGTTTGTTAGACCCTTTGGTTATAACCTTTCTTATAATAATTTTCAAAAATCTATCAATCAACTTATCGAAGACACTAAAGGACAAGCAGAGCGGAGAGTCCTAGAAACCCAAGCTATTAGAACCATGTCTAAAGCGTATTATAGTCCTGACAATCAAGGACATTATGGACTTGGTTTTCAGTATTATACCCATTTTACTTCGCCTATTCGACGCTATCCTGATATGATGGTTCACCGTCTTTTGACCCAATATTTGGCAAAAAAAAATACATGGCAAAAAAACCAAATTTATGATATTTGCGAATACTGCTCCGAGATGGAACGTAGAGCTGCCAGTTGCGAAAGAGCATCTATTAAATTAAAACAGGTGGAATTTATGCAGCGTTATGTAGGGCAAACTTTAGAAGGATTGGTTATAGCTGTTAATGAGCGTTGTGTCTTTGTTGAAATAGCAGATACAAAATGTGAGGGGGTCATACATGTTGTGGATTTGAAAGATGATTATTACATATTTCAATCGGATAAACAACAACTTATAGGTAGAAGAAAAAAACGAAAAATTTATATTTCTCAAAAAATAATGGTACTCGTCAATAGAATAGATTTGTATAAACGAGTGGTATACTTAAAACTTATTAGAACTTTAGAATAGTTTTTGTAATTAAAAAATTATTTTCAATTTTCAATTTTTGAAGTTAAATAAAATATGAGCCTTAGAGCGTGTTTAGTTTTTTGTTTGATGGTATAAAAGATTGATAACAAATTATATAATCGTATTTTTTGGGTTTTTTCTTTATACAGCAAAATATAATAAGTAGCTGATAATAAGATAATTGAAATTTTAGCAATGAGACAAAAAAAACCATTTTTTATCTAAAATTAAAAAAACTAAACACGCTCTTATACAGCTTATAGAATGATATCCTATAAAACTATTGCTCATAAAACCACACATCATTCCTTGCATCGCTTCCGCCAAGTATCCAAATTTTATTATCGAAAACGACAGAGGTATGTCTGCGTCTTGCCCCCCAAGGAACCGCTACATCATCTTTAGTCCAGTTTCTACCATCAGTACTCGTCCAAGCATCTGCATAAACATTATTTCCAAAACTATTTGTACCACCCATAACCCACATTTTATCATCAAAGACCACCGCCGTATGATTAAATCTATGCCCCCAAGCCGCGGCATCTTGAGCTTCTATCCAAGAAACCCCATCATCGGAAGACCAAACATCTTGGTACCCTTGGGTATTCCCATAGCCACCCAAAAGCCATAATGAGTTGTTAAATACAAGCATTTGATGATTATATCTTCTTCTAGAAGTGCCATCATTTAAAAAAGGAGGATTTACCGCTCTTTCATTCCAAACCACCCCGTCACTAGAAGACCAAGTCCCTAAATTATTTATCGTTGATCTATCATCATCACCACTTACCCACAATGAATCCTTAAAAACAACAGCAAAAAGCCCTATAGTACTTGGCCAACCTGAATTAGCTGTTTTTAAAACCCAATCTACCCCATCAGCACTCGCCCATACATCATTCCTTGTATCAAAATTAGTATCTACACCACCTATAACCCATAAAGAATCCCTATATACAACACTTCCAAAAGTTCTTCTAGCGGGCCAAGCTGCAATACCTTGCACTTGCGTCCAAGCAACTCCATCGCTACTTGACCACACATCATTTAGAGCATCATTGTCAACAATATTTTCGTTAATCCCGCCCATAACCCACATTTTATTATCAAAAACAAGGGAAGCATGCCCCCGTCTACCCGGCCAAGCTGCATTTGAAGTTGCCAATGCCCATCTGCTTACATTATTGACATTTATGACAAAAACTTGTTCAAAAGTAGCTCCAAAATTATCTTTACTAAGCACCCTAATGGTATAGCTAGGTTGAGATTCAAAATCAAGGGCTTCTAAAGTATACAAATTAGCCGCCCTAATACTAAATTTTGAATTGTCTTGAGAAGAATCACCGGATACTAAAGAATAAATGTGACCGCCGACATTTGAATCGCGATCTGTGGTGGTAAAAGTACCCACAAGTAAACCAGCAGGCTGTTCCTCATCGATTACAGAATTACTCAAAGCTATGGCTGTGGGCGCATCATTGGCATCTGTTACTGCGATTGTGAACGCGCTTTCAAAAGTGCCTCCTTTGCCATCATCGGTTTGCACCCGAATACGGTAGGAAGACTTTATTTCAAAATCAAAAATGGCAGTTGTTTGCAAAACACCATTATTTATGGTAAAACTGGCATTGTCATCATCACCTTCTCCATTCACTAAAGTATAACTATGTACTTCTGTATCAGAATCATTTGTATTAAAAATGCCAACAAAAGTTCCTATAGGTTGATTTTCAGCTACATTTGTGGAAGTTAAACCTATACCCGTTGGAGGAGTATTAAATGTATCTGTTGTATCCGTTGATGGCTCATCTCCGCAACTTAAAGCTGTATTCAAAACTAAAGCAAGCACTGCCAGACAGCATAACTTTTTAAAATTAAAGTTTATTCTTTTCATTAGATTATAATTATTTTATGAAATTAAAAAAATATTAGTACAGTCATTTCAAATTAAAAAAGGATTTTTAAGTATTCTAATACGTTGATTATGAACAAAACGATTTCCCGTAATAAAATAGCATTGCTATACTTACCAACTATACGAAAAATAAGTTTACAATTACCTGTCTCCAAACTACAAGGCTATTGCTCATAAAACCACACATCATTTCTTACATCACTTCCGCCAAGTATCCAAATTTTATTATCGAAAACGACAGAGGTATGTCTACGTCTTGCCCCCCAAGGAACCACTACATTATCTTCAGTCCAGTTTCTACCATCAGTACTCGTCCAAGCATCTGCATAAACATTACTTCCAAAACTATTTGTACCACCCATAACCCACATTTTATCATCAAAGACCACCGCCGTATGATTAAATCTATGCCCCCAAGCCGCAGCATCTTGAACTTCTATCCAAGAAACCCCATCATCGGAAGACCAAACGTCTTGGTACCCTTCATCCGCCCCATCATAGCCACCCAAAATCCATAATGAGTTGTTAAATACAAGCATTTGATGGTTGTATCGTCGGCTATTATTGGTTATAAAAGGAGCATCTGCCACTCTTTCATTCCAATTGGTCCCATCACCAGAAGACCAAACACCTATATTATTACGATTACCTCTACCACCCGTTAACCATAATGAGTCTTTAAAAACAATGATAAAAGGACCTCGAGAAGCTTGCCAAGCAGCATGAGCTGTTTTTAAAACCCAATCTACCCCATCAGCACTCGCCCATACATCATTCCTTGTATCAAAATTAGTATCTACACCACCTATAACCCATAAAGAATCCCTATATACAACACTTCCAAAAACTCTTCTAGCGGACCAAGCTGCAATACCTTGCACTTGGGTCCAAGCAACTCCATCGCTACTTGACCACACATCATTTAGAGCATCATCGTCAAAAATATTTTCGTTAATCCCGCCCATAACCCACATTTTATTATCAAAAACAAGGGAAGCATGCCCCCGTCTACCCGGCCAAGCTGCATTTGAAGTTGCTAATACCCATCTGCTTACATTATTGACATTTATGACAAAAACTTGTTCAAAATCAGCCCCGAAACCATCTTTACTAAGTACTCTAATGGTATAGCTAGGTTGAGATTCAAAATCAAGGGCTTCTAAAGTATATAAATTAGCCCCCCCGATACCAAATTTTGAATTGTCTTTGGAAGAATCGCCAGATACTAAGGAATAAGTGTGACCACTAATATTTGAATCGCGATCTGTGGTAGTAAAAGTACCCACAAGCAAACCGGCAGAGCCTTCATCAATTACAGAATTGCTCAACGTTATAGCTGTGGGCGCATCATTGGCATCTGTTACTGTGACTGTGAACGTACTTTCAAAAGTGCCTCCGTTTCCATCATCGGTTTGCACCCGAATACGGTAGGAAGACTTTGTTTCAAAATCAAAAATAGCATTCGTTTGTAAAATACTATTGCTTACAATAAAACTGGCATTATCATCATCGCCTTCCCCATTCACTAGAGTATAACTATGCGCTTCTGTATCAGAATCACTTGTACTGAAAATACCAATAAAAGTTCCTATAGGTTGATTTTCAGCTACATTTGTGGAAGTTAAACCTATACCCGTTGGAGGAGTATTAAATGTATCTGTTGTATCCGTTGATGGCTCATCTCCGCAACTTGAAGCTGTATTCAAAACTAAAGCAAGCACTGCCAGACAGCATAACTTTTTAAAATTAAAGTTTATTCTTTTCATTAGATTATAATTATTTTATGAAATTAAAAAAATATTAGTACAGTCACTTCAAATTAAAAAAGGATTTTTAAGTATTCTAATACGTTGATTATAGACAAAACGATTTCCCGTAATAAAATAGCATTGCTATACTTACCAACTATACGAAAAATAAGTTTAAAATTACTTGTCTCCAAACTACAAGGCTATTGCTCATAAAACCACACATCATTCCTTGCATCGCTTCCGCCAAGTATCCAAATTTTATTATCGAAAACGACAGAAGTATGTTTGCGTCTGGCTCCCCAAGAAACATCTACACTATCTTCAGTCCAAACTCTACCATTGCTGCTTGTCCAGACATCTCTATAAGTTATATGGTGATAACCTTTTGACCCGGCTATAACCCACATTTTATCATTAAAGACCACTGCCGTGTGGTTGAATCTTTCACCCCAATTTGCAAAACTCTGACTTTGTATCCAATTAACCCCATCATCAGAAAACCAAGTATCTGAAAGTCCTTGAAAGTTTGATGATGGGGTTGGCTTTCCAAATCCACCCAAAAGCCATAAAGAGTTATTAAAAACAAGCATTTGATGGTTATATCTTTCTGAAAAAGGGGTATCAGATACTCTTTCATTCCAATTGATTCCATCTCCAGAAGACCAAATCCTTTCTTCCAAAGAAAGTACCCATAAAGAATCTTTAAAAACAACAACAGAAAGCCCTATAGATGCGGACCTATAACCGGCATCAGCTGTTTTTAGAACCCAATCTATTCCATCGGCACTTGCCCATACATCGTTTTCTGAATCGTCATCTTCACCTTCAGAATCAGATGTTTGACCACCTAAAACCCATAAAGAATCCCTATATACAACAGCCCCAAAAGCTTTTCTTGCAGCCCAAGCTGCTGTATTTTGTACTAGATCCCAAGAAACCCCATCAGCACTTGCCCACACATCATTTACAGAATTTCCTTCCCCAATATTTTGATGAGCCCCTCCAATAACCCACATTTTATTATCAAAAACAAGGGAAGCATGTCCCCGTCTACCTGACCAAGCTGCATTTGAAGTTGCTAATACCCATCTGCTTACATTATTAACGTCTATAATAAAGACCTGTTCGAAAGTAGCCCCGAAACCATCTTTACTAAGTACTCTAATGGTATAGCTAGGTTGAGATTCAAAATCAAGGGCTTCTAAAGTATATAAATTAGCCCCCCCGATACCAAATTTTGAATTGTCTTTGGAAGAATCGCCAGATACTAAGGAATAAACGTGATCACCGACATTTGAATCGCGATCTGTAGTAGTAAAAGTACCCACAAGTAAACCAGCAGGCTGTTCCTCATCGATTACAGCATTACTCAAAGCTATGGCTGTGGGTGCATCATTGGCATCTGTTACTGTAATAGTAAAGATACTTTGAAAAGTGCCTCCGTTTCCATCATCGGTTTGCACCCGAATACGGTAGGAAGACTTTATTTCAAAATCAAAAATAGCATTTGTTTGTAAAATACTATTGCTTACAATAAAACTGGCATTGTCATCATCGCCTTCCCCATTCACTAGAGTATAACTATGCGCTTCTGTATCAGAATCACTTGTACTGAAAATACCAATAAAAGTTCCTATAGGTTGATTTTCAGCTACATTTGTGGAAGTTAAACCTATACCCGTTGGAGGAGTATTAAATGTATCTGTTGTATCCGTTGATGGCTCATCTCCGCAACTTGAAGCTGTATTCAAAACTAAAGCAAGCACTGCCAGACAGCATAACTTTTTAAAATTAAAGTTTATTCTTTTCATTAGGCTATAATGTAAATTAAAATAATATGAAACTTATTGAATTTATATAACAAGTAGATTTAAGAATATGTTAAGTTTTTTAACTTTAAGTTATATTTAAATACCGTACTGTTTAGGTACATAATTGATTAGTTAAACAAATTAAGTCCATGTCTATTGTAAAAACAATGATAACGAAAACGATTTTGAGACAAAAATTTTATTCCATATTCTTAATCAGGGCTTTCTTATAAAAACTTTAAACAGTTTTTTAATTCATATGATTTTTATACTCATAAGTCATTGATAGTCTAAATACAAAGGTCTTAATGTATTAAAGTTCATATTCTCCATAAAAGAAAAGGCAAAAAGAAAGGTGAATGCAATGAATAATCAGAAGAAGAGAAAGCTCTTAACGAATTAGTTTCTTCAAGTCAAGTGGATGATGAAAAATTGTCGCTTGATTGATCAAACTGTTAGAATAAAAATAAGCAACTTCTTGATGATTTAGTTTTACTTTCAGGAGGTATTTCTAATTTTAAAAACTGCTTAAAACATTGATTATAAATTATATTAAGGCACTATCCAACGAACTGTGTAAGTTAAAAAAAAGAGGGGGTAAAATTATCTATTTTTCTAACTTTAAATTTTATTAACTTTAACACAGTATTATTATAGATGAGTCCTTGAAAAGTTTTGATGAAATGGTCCAACAATTGAATTGAGCAGAGGCAGGGGGCTTTTTAAAGTGTTGTTTGACAACGCTAAAGACGACTTGTTCTATGTCTTTTTTTTTGATCAGAAGTTAAAGCCATTTTTAATGAAATAATGATTAATAAATAATTTTGAAAGTATGCCCACATCATTTGAAAAAAGATTTTTGGGTTTATAATTTATAACTTATTGATCTTAAAACAGAACGTTTCGCAAAATAAAATAGCTTTTCTATAGCCCTGCTATTAAAAATAAATAGAGAATGTTTGCTCATTATCAATAATTTAAATGCCTAAAAAATCTTTTTTCAAGTGACCTGACCATAACTAAGCAAATAATTTGAGCATAGCCATAAAAATCCCCATCAAGGTAAAACCGATGCCTATCATCCATTGAGTGGTTTTAAAACGGTTATTTACGTCTTCGAAACGTTTGTTCATATCTTCGAAGCGTTTGTTCATATCTTCAAAGCGTTTGTTCATATCTTCAAAGCGTTTATCTACGGCTTCAAAGCGTTTGTTCATAGCTTTTTCCATAGCTTCAAAGCGTTTATCAGTCGTTTTTTCCATAGCTTCGAAGCGTCTATTTATATCTTCAAAGCGTTTATCTACGGCTTCAAAGCGTTTATCTACGGCTTCAAAGCGTTTGTCCATAGCTTCAAAGCGTTTCTCCATAAAGTTCATGGTTTGTTTTATCAACACCGTGAGACCCTCTATACGCTCTTCTACCCGGACAATACGTTCTAGTAAGGTTCGATCATAACTCAAGCCGTTGAATTGAGCAGAGGCAGGGGGCTTTTTAAAGTGTTGTTTGACAACGCTAAAGACGACTTGTTCTATGTCTTTTTTTTGATCAGAAGTTAAAGCCATTTTTAATGAAATAATGATTAATAACTAATTTTGAAAGTATGCTCACATCATTTGAAAAAAGATTTTTGGGTTTATAATTTATAATTTATTGATCTTAAAACAGAACGTTTCGCAAAATAAAATAGCTTTTCTATAGCCCTGCTATTAAAAATAAATAGAAAATGTTTTCTCATTATCAATACCTTAAATGCCTAAAAAATCTTTTTTCAAGTGACCTGACCATAACTAAGCAAATAATTTGAGCATAGCCATAAAAATTCCCATCAAGGTAAAACCGATGCCTATCATCCATTGAGTGGTTTTAAAACGGTTATTTACGTCTTCGAAGCGTTTGTTCATATCTTCGAAGCGTTTGTTCATATCTTCAAAGCGTTTATCTACGGCTTCAAAGCGTTTATCTACGGCTTCAAAACGTTTATCTACGGCTTCAAAGCGTTTGTTCATAGCTTTTTCCATAGCTTCAAAGCGTTTATCAGTGGTTTTTTCCATAGCTTCGAAGCGTCTATTTATGTCTTCAAAGCGTTTCTCCATAGCTTCGAAGCGTTTCTCCATAAAGTTCATGGTTTGTTTTATCAACACCGTGAGACCCTCTATACGCTCTTCTACCCGGACAATACGTTCTAGTAAGGTTCGATCATAACTCAAGCCGTTGAATTGAGCAGAGGCAGGGGGCTTTTTAAAGTGTTGTTTGACAACGCTAAAGACGACTTGTTCTATGTCTTTTTTTTGATCAGAAGTTAAAGCCATTTTTAATGAAATAATGATTAATAAATAATTTTTTACAGTATCCAATTAAAGGGTTTTGAAACGGTTTAATGATTAGTAAGCAGAAAATTATGCTGGCTGACCCATCGTTTGTTTTTGGCGATATTAGTGATCCAATTTCCGAAACGTTCCAATTGGGTTTCTATAAAGGCTTTTTCGGCGCAGGTTCCGCCTTTTTGAATGGGTTCGTCGGGAAATCGGATTTCATCTTTGGTCAATACGATGTAGAGTTTCATATTTTCTTCGGGTTTGTCTGCGCCTAATACCAATTGAAAAACAAAACGTATACCAATTGAAAAACAAAGCGTATGAAAAATGATTATTGATTGCGATTTAAAATCTCCAGCTTTTTGTCTCGTCCGGCTTTTATTGCCCCACCTAATTTTGATTTAAAGCCTGCCAAAAACCCAAATAGATCTTCTTTTGTTAAATAATAGGCTTCATTATCTAAGGTTGTTATTTCTATACCGTCACCAAAAAATGTCGGCATATTGTCTAAATAGGATAGATCCGACAAATCAATTTTTGTATTGCTTTCTTTTAGTTTTGGTTGATAGAAGCCACTTGTTTTTGAATTTTTTTGGTTTTTCTAAGGAATTGTTTGTCGCTTCTATTTGGGTCTTTATACTCTCAAAAGACGAACAATCTTGACCAAAAGTAGTAAACGAGAAAAATATGATCGACAGAAAAATTAAAAGAACCTTCATGATTATTTATTTTAAAAATGGCTAATTAAATCAATTATAAACGCTAAAAATCACCAATATAACTTTTTTAGAGGATTTAGGGAACTTTTAAATATTTTTCCAGCTATCTTTTATTTTTAAAAACATTCTCTATTTGATTTTTATCAAGCGTATTTAAAATATTATTAGCTTCTGTTCCACCTTTTCTTGCCATATTTACCCCATAACGCATATTTTCTATATCTTCTAAGCTGTGGGCATCGGGATTAATAGAAAGTTGTACTCCTTTTGCCAGAGCGTAAGGAATCCAAGTCCAATCGAGGTCTAAACGCAAAGGGTTAGCATTAATTTCAATAATTACTTTTTGCTTGGCACAGGCGTCGATAATTTTTTTAAAATCGATGGGATAACCTTTTCTTTTTAGGAGTAAACGTCCTGTCGGATGCCCTAAAATAGACGTGTAAGGATTTTGAATAGCTCTTAATAAACGTTCAGTAGCTCTGCCTTCGTCCATATCTAAAGAACTATGAATGGAAGCAATAACAAAATCAAAACTTTCTAAAATATTAGTAGGATAATCTAAGTTTCCATCTGTGAGTATGTCAGATTCAATACCTTTAAATATTTTGAAAGGTGCTAATTCTTTATTTAAAAAGTCTATTTCACGGTGTTGGGTTTTAATTTGTTCGCTATTTAAGCCACCCGCATAATAAGCAGAAACCGAATGGTCTGTGATGCCTAAATATTGATAACCCTGTTTTTGACAATGCTTAGCCATAGTTTCCAAACTGGCTTCTCCATCGCTGTAGGTGCTGTGGGCATGTAAAATACCTTTTAAATCTTTATTTTGAACTAGTATTTTTGGTTCTGGTTTGAACTTATTTCTTAATAAGACACCTTCCCGTCTTTCCGGGACAGAAAATGCTAAACCATTAGATTGATATAAATCGTGATCGTTTTCAAAATGCTTATTTTTGACCGCAGCTAACAAAGAAGAATCGTTTATCTGAAGTTTTTTTAAATAATCAGGATCGGCAGAATTGATAAATAAGTCGCTTATAAAAGACTTTGACTGGGTTATTTTAATTTCTATTGGACAATGGTTTTCTGAGTAATAGCCTCGCCAAGCAAAAGGACTGCTTTTTTCTTTTTGGTAAATAATATTTTCTAATGGAGCTAAGTTTTTTTCCAAAAGTCTAAAAGAGGGACAAATAACAACGAACTGAATTTTATCAATGACAGGCAATAATCTTCGTAGTTGTCCACTTATACTGACTTGCTCTATTTCAGGTACTTTTTCTATATTATTTAGTAAAATTTTAGCAATTTTTTCGGCTTTATAATAGGGTAATTTATGTTCATTTTTTTGAAAAAATAGAATTTCTTCGATAATATTAAGTTGGCTTTTTTCTCCAAAACCTGGTACTTTAGATAGTTTTTTTTCCAAAGCCCAAGTATATAATTCTTTTAAAGATGTAATATTAAATTCTTTCCATAATACTTTAATTTTTTTGGCTCCAAGTCCTCTAATTTTCAACATCTTAATAATATCTTTTGGAATATTTTTTTGACAATTTTTCCACTCTTTAACCACCTCGCCTTGGGCTAAAATGTAGACCTTTGAAGCCAAATTTTCATCTAAACCTAAGTTTTTAAAGTCTTCTATTGTAAAATTTTTTAAAGAAACAGTCTGTTTTAATTTTTCTAAAATTTTTATAACTTTTGGAATAGTTTGAGAATCAGAATTTTGAAAATCAATAAGTTCAAAGATTTTACTGATGAATTTTAAGTAATTTATAATAGCTTTATTGCTCATATTGGTAGTTGTTAAAATAAAAAAAAGGATTTTTTGGTGTTACAGCGGTGTTGATTATGAGCAATACTATTTTTATCTTGGAAATATTTACGTTTAAATCAACATGTTTTCAAGTAGTATTGCTATAAAGTTTTAGTTTTTTTAATAATATATTTAGCAACAATTTCGCCAGAAATAACAGCTGGGGGTAGTCCTGGACCTGGTACTGTTAGCTGCCCCGCATAATACAAGTTATTAATTTTTTTACTTTTAATACGAGGCTTTAAAAAGGCTGTTTGTTTTAAAGTATTTGCCAAGCCATAGGCATTGCCTTTAAAAGCATTGTAATCTTTGATAAAATTGGAAGGCGCATAACTTTTTTTAAATATAATATGGGATTTTATACTGGTTTTGGTTTTTTTTTCAAGTCGCTTGATAACCAAATCAAAATAATAATTTCGTAATTCTGATGTATCTTTTAAACCTGCGGCTATGGGAATTAAAATAAATAAATTTTCGCAACCTTTGGGTGCAGTTTGGTCACTTTTAGATGTACAAGATACATAAAATAAAGGGTTTTTAGGAAATGTAAAAGTTTTATACAATGATTCGGCATGGGCATCGAAGGAAGAATCAAAAAATAAGTTATGATGTTTTAAAGCCTCTATTTTCTTATTTATACCCAAATAATAAATAAAACAGGAAGGTGACATGGCGCGTTTTTGCCAATATTTATTCGAATAACTTCGGTATTTAGGTTCTAATATATTCTCTTCAATATGGTGATAATCAGCTGTTCCAACAACTAAGTCTGTCTCAATATATTCGGAATCAGTTTGTAATGCGCTTATATTTTTATTTTTAATAGTAAAAGACTTAACAGGACTATTTGTTTTGAAGGTTACGCCTTGACTTTTAGCAATCTGGGTAAAAGCCTCAATAATTTTATTCATACCTCCTTGGGGATACCAAGTACCCAAAGAAAAATCAGCGTAATTCATAAGGCTATATAAAGCTGGAGTTGTCTTTGGGCTAGCGCCTAGAAACAAAGTGGGAAAAGATAAAAGTTGAATCAAGTTTTCATCTTTTACAAATTTTCTAATGTGTCTATCCATAGACTGAAAAAGATCAATTTGAAAAGCCTTTTTTAGCATGTTCAAACTTAAAAATTCAGAGATGGATAGGCAAGGTTTATATACAAAATCTTGCATACCAATTTGGTATTTGATTTTTCCTTGATGCAAAAAGTTTTTAATTTTAGAGTAGCTTCCTTGTTCAATTTTTTCTAAAGTTAAACAAATATCTTCTTCATTATCAGGTATATCTAAAATGGTATTATCTTGCCAAAAGACTCGGTAAGCGGGGTTAAGGCGAGAAAGTTGATAAAAATCTTGACTGGTTTTACCAAAAATAGTATAAAAACGTTCAAAAATATCGGGCATCCAATACCAGCTTGGTCCCATATCAAAGAAAAATCCATCTTCTTTAAAACACCTTGCTCTTCCGCCCAAGTCTTTATTTTTTTCAAGAACAAGTACCTCAAAACCAGATTTAGCCAAAATACCTGCGGCGGCTAATCCTGCTATTCCAGCACCTATAATTGTGATTTTCATAAAAATATATAAAGGATTTTTTTAATTTTTTTTCCAATATATAGTCATCTCAAATAGCTATTTGAGATGACTATAATATATAATACTCGCTTTAATGTCTGAATTTGTGAACCGTACCATAAAATTGGATAATATAAACTAATATCTTTAAATATTCCACTATTCTACTTTATCCTATAAGGTTTTCTTATAAAAATTAAAACTATTTGATTATCAAAAGATTTATAATTTAAAAACTATATATGACTTTAATATTTTATATTATAAAATATTTATTATCAATAAATAAACTCTTTATACTGTTTTTTTATAAGAAAGCCCTGCTTTATCCTATAAATATTAATTATTAAATGGTATTAAATGCTTAAAAAAAGTTAAAATGATGGTATACTTCTTCAAATAATTTTATGCCCTATTTGGCGATTCAAACAGCTGGAAATTATCAAGATTCAATGCCAATAAATTTCCTAAATCTTCTCTGATTCCTGCAAAAACACAACCATTATCCAAATTAATAATATCCTCTTGTCTTTTTATACTGCGTTTGATATACCACAAGGGCGTTGGTGTATGTCCGATAACAACTTTTTTACCTTTTAAATGATTTGGTAATTTAGTCATCTGTCTAGTCCAAAGCATAGCATTATCATCTTTTAGATAGTTTGGGCAATTGAAATTAAAGCCAGCATGGACAAGATAAAAATCACCTAAATCAAAATAATAAGGCAAATGATTTAGAAAGTTAAAATGTGTTCTGCTAATGCCGAGTTCATTATCTGGTCTATACAAATCAAGGCTATTGAAATGAGATAAGTGCTTGAATATATACCTTTTATCGATTTTATTAACAGCGTTCAATAATTCTTGTTCATGGTTACCCCTCAGAGGATAGACTTTGTAGTTTTGATTTTGAAGATCAATAATATAATCTAATGTTTTTTTTGAAAAATAGCCTCTATCTATATAATCGCCTAATAAAAAGATTTGATCGGTTTTTTGAAGATTAATTTGTTCTTGTATAAGGGACTGTAATGGTTGAAAGCAACCATGTATATCGGCTATGACAAAACGGCGACCTTGAGTAGTTGGGATAGAATAGGTTATATTTAACATGAAACTTAATTTGGAATTAAGAATCAATAATCCTGTTTTTTTAATTAATCAATCACTTTGTTGACAACAAGATAATCATTCTTAGATTTTGGAAAATTTTTTTTGATAAGTAATTTCTCTAATTCAGAGCTTTCAATAATTTCATCATCTCTTAAAGACTCAAGATCATAGGTTTTAGAGTCAAAATTTAAGGAATTAGGATCTAAATCAAAATGGTTATTTTTAATATCTTGAAATAATTTTTCAATTGCTTTAGATGATTTTGCTCCTTTTATACTAGATAAAATGTCTAAGGGCATTATTTTACTCATTATCAATAGTTTAAATATTTTTTAATGGTACTGGTTTACTTTTACAAAGGTTAAGAATAAAAAAGTATATAAATATATAGCCTTGCTATTAAAAATAAGGAGATAATATTTTCTGATTGTCAATGATTTAAATATCTAAAAAATCCTAATTTTATCCGAAATGACTATATAATAAGAAGAGGCCAGAAATTCTTTTTTTGTCTCCAACCCCTCTTATTACCCAAATCTATAGCAATACTATTATTATCCCAGAAATATTCATTTTTAATCAATGAGTTTTTAAAACCTCTAAAAGTCTTTTTTTCAAGTAACATGACTTATATAGAAAGGTCATCTAAAAGATTAATCTTTTAATTAAGACAATTAAGCTGTTTTCTTTTGAGCTGTTTTAGTATGAGATGTCTTTTTTAAAGATTCATATTCTTCTTTAGAGCTAACACGTATACTTTGGTAACGTCTAACCCCAGTTCCAGAAGGGATTAAATGCCCAACAATAACGTTTTCTTTTAAACCTTTTAAGTCATCTACTTTACCTTGTATAGCTGCTTCACTAAGAACTTTTGTGGTTTCTTGAAAAGAAGCAGCTGAAACAAAGCTTTCAGTATCTAAAGCGGCTTGAGTAATTCCTTGTAGAGTTGGTTTAGAAACTGCTGGATCTGCGTTTCTGACTTCTATAAGTTTAAGATCTTTACGGCGCAATTTAGAGTTTTCATCTCTTAAACGTCTATTACTAATAAGCATACCCGGTTTTAAATTGGCAGAGTCACCGGAATCAACTACTGCTTTATGATCTAAAATCTCATCATTTTGCTCTCTAAAAATCCATTTATCAACAACTTGATTCGGCAAGAAAGTTGTATCACCACTATTAACTATTAGAACTTTTTGCATCATTTGACGCACTATAACCTCTATATGTTTATCACTAATTTTTACCCCTTGCAGACGGTAAACATCCTGTATTTCATTAACCAAGTATTCTTGTACAGCTTTTGGACCTTCAATAGCCAATATATCGGTAGGAGTAATCGCTCCATCAGATAAAGGTGTACCCGCTTTGACAAAATCATTTTCTTGAACGAGAATATGTTTGGAAAGCGATACCATATATTTTCTTCCTGATTCTGTCTCTGTTTTACCAACAAAAATTTCTCTATTCCCACGCTTAATATCCCCATAAGTAATATAACCATCTATTTCGCTTACAACAGCCGGATTAGAAGGATTACGTGCTTCAAACAATTCAGTAACTCTTGGCAAACCACCTGTAATGTCTCTATTTTTACCTAAAGCGCGCGGTCGTTTTGCTAAAATTTGACCAGCCTTTACCTGTACGCCTTCCTCAATAGCCAAATAAGTATTAGCAGGCATATTGTAGCTTTTTTCAGTACCATCTTCGGAAACTACAACGATAGTTGGAATTTTTGTGCGGTCTTTTGTTTCTGTAATAACTTTTTCTTTAAAGCCTGTTTGTTCGTCAATTTCTTCTCTAAAAGTAACACTTTCTATAATAGACTCGAAACGGACTATACCTTCATTTTGAGATAATATAACAGTATTATAAGGGTCCCAGTGGCAAAGTTTTTGTCCTTTTTCAACAGTATCATTTTCTTTGACATTTATTAAAGCCCCATGCGGTATTTGAGCTTGCATTAATATTAAATTTTCATTATCAGGACTTACTATTTTTAATTCTGAAAAACTACTCATTACAATCTGTTCACCTTCATTTCCAGTAAAAATACTTGCATCTAAGGTTCTTATATTCTCTAAAATAATTTTGCCTTGAAATTTAGCTTCTATAGCTGCTTCAACAGCAACATTTGAAGCAATACCGCCCACGTGGAAGGTTCGGAGGGTTAATTGAGTGCCTGGTTCTCCAATAGACTGAGCAGCAATAATACCTACGGATTCACCTATTTGGACAAGACGATTGGTAGCTAAGTTGCGTCCATAGCATTTTACACAAATACCGCGTTGAGTTTCACAGGTTAATGCCGATCGAATTTCAACTGACTCTATTGGTGTTTGTTCTATTTTAGCAACTATATCTTCTTCGATCAACTCTCCCGATTCTACTATAAGTTCGTCATTAAGTGGGTTATAAATGTCATGAACTGCTACACGTCCTAAAATTCGTTCTCCCAAAGGCTCAATAATTTCATCATTTTGTTTTAAAGCTTTTACGACTAATCCTCTAAGCGTACCACAATCATCTTCATTGGTAATCACATCTTGAGAAACATCTACAAGCCTTCTGGTTAAATAACCAGCATCAGCAGTTTTTAAAGCTGTATCGGCTAAACCTTTACGGGCTCCGTGAGTAGATATAAAATACTCTAAAACATCTAAGCCTTCTTTAAAGTTTGATAAAATAGGTGTTTCGATAATTTCTCCTATTGACCCTTGTAAATTCTTTCTTGGTTTAGCCATTAAACCCCTAATGCCACCTAATTGTCTAATTTGTTCCCGAGAACCCCTTGCTCCAGAATGCATCATCATATAAACGGAATTGAATCCTTTTTTATCTTTTTCCATCTGATTCATAAGGGTTTCTGTCAAATTGACATTTAAACGAGTCCAAATATCAATAATTTGGTTATACCGCTCATTGTCGGTAATTAGACCCATTTCATAATTATTGATTACAACAGTAACCTCTTTTTTGGCTTCTTCGATAATTTCTTCTTTAACAGAAGGAATAATAACATCATTCAGACCAAAAGAGAGTCCGCCTTTATAAGCCATTTGAAATCCTATATCCTTTATATCGTCTAAGAACTCAGAAGCTCTCTTCATACCTACAATTTTAAGCACATAAGAAATAACTTTTTGGAGTTCTGTTTTGGTTAGAAGTTTATTGATATAGCCAGCTTCTTTAGGAACAACTTCATTAAATAAAACTAAACCAACAACTGTTTGTATAATTTGGGTTTGTAATTTTCCTGTTTTTTCGTCTCTAACTTTAGTTCTTAATTTGATATTATCATGAAGAGCGATTTTCTTTTCGTTATAAGCGATAATAGCTTCTTTAGCACCATAAAAGATAGGCATTTTTTGATTATCATCGATTAATTCACCTTTTGTCAGATAATATAAACCAAGTACCATGTCTTGAGAGGGAACGGTAATAGGGTTTCCGCTGGCAGGGTTGAGGATATTATGAGAAGCCAACATTAACAAAGTACCTTCCAAAATAGCTTCGTGAGAAAGGGGCACATGAACAGCCATTTGATCGCCATCAAAATCAGCATTAAAAGCTGTACAAACCAAAGGATGTAGTTGAATGGCTTTTCCTTCTATGAGTTTTGGTTGGAAAGCTTGGATACCCATTCGGTGTAAAGTTGGGGCTCTATTAAGTAAAATAGGATGTCCTTTTAAAATATCTTCTAAAATATCCCATACTATAGCGTCTTTACGATCCACTATTTTTTTAGCAGATTTAACCGTTTTAACAATACCTCTTTCTATGAGTTTTCTGATTACAAAAGGTTTAAAAAGTTCAGCAGCCATGTGTTTTGGTAAACCACATTCATGTAGTTTTAGTTCAGGACCAACAACAATGACCGATCTGCCGGAATAATCTACCCTTTTGCCTAATAAATTTTGACGAAAACGACCTTGTTTACCTTTTAAAACATCACTTAAAGACTTTAAAGGTCTATTTGATTCGCCTCTTACAGCATTTGCTTTCCTTGAATTGTCAAATAAAGCGTCTACGGCTTCTTGAAGCATTCTTTTTTCATTTCTTAAAATAACCTCTGGGGCTTTTATATCCATCAAGCGCTTTAAACGACTATTACGAATAATGACTCTTCTATATAGATCGTTGAGGTCGGAACTGGCAAAACGCCCTCCATCAAGCGGAACAAGTGGTCTAAGTTCAGGTGGAATAATAGGAATCATTTGTACGATCATCCATTCAGGACGATTTTCCATATGTTTATTGGATTCTCTAAAGGCCTCTACAACGCGTAAGCGTTTTAAAGATTCTGATTTTCTTTGTTGAGAAGTATCATTGGCAGCACTATGTCTTAAAGAAGCTGATAATTCTTCTAAATCGATAACAGAAAGCAATTTCTTAATAGCCTCTGCTCCCATTCCTGCTATAAATTTTTGAGGATCTTCATCTGGTAACTTTTGATTTTCGGGAGGAAGTTTACTCAAAAGATCTAAATATTCTTCTTCGGTCAAAAATTGAAGCTTTTTGGCTTCACCTTCTAAAATGCCCTCTTGGATAACAATATAGCGCTCATAGTAAATGATTAAATCTAATTTCTTGCTAGGAAGGCCTAATAAATAACCTATTTTATTGGGTAATGACCGAAAATACCAAATATGAGCCACAGGGACAACTAATTCTATATGTCCCATACGTTCTCGTCTTACTTTTTTTTCAGTTACTTCTACTCCACATTTATCACAAACAATACCTTTGTAACGAATACGTTTATATTTTCCACAGTAACATTCCCAATCTTTAACTGGTCCAAAAATTCGTTCACAAAAAAGACCGCCTATTTCCGGCTTATATGTTCTATAATTAATTGTTTGGGGAATTTGCACTTTTCCATGGGAATGCTCAAGTATTACTTCTGAAGATGATAAACCAATAATGATTTTTGTAAAATCACTGGTTATTTTTTTGTTCTTTCTCAGAATCATATTAAAATTATTTGATTATACTTATTTTGGAACTTTAAAACTATTTAACTATTTAACTAAGTATGTGATGATTTTTAGATTTTTAGGTAGTGTTACACAAGTCAAGTAGTGCTAAAATTGCGAAAACACGCCAAAATAATTTATTTTGCAAGATATAAAAGTTTTCTCTCTAAATAATAAAATAGTTTTACAAAAATGACAACAATTCTTAAGTGTCTCATCTGTTTCTCCTTCTAATGTACTAAAAATGGTAAAAAGAGGGATAATCAATCTTATAGCAAAGCTATTTTATTTTTCGAAACGTTAAGTTTCAATACCAATAGGTTAGAATCCGAAAAACTCTCTTTTTCAAGCAATCTGAGTATAATACCTCTAAAAAATTTATATCGAACTCACATTATTTAGGCACTCAAACTATTTCTTGGTCAATTATAATATAGAGAGAAAAAACCAATTAGCATTATATGTATAACTAACTATTGATATTCACAAATCAGACTCTTTAAACTTTAATCCAACATAATTATTGGGCTTCAAAAGCCTAAGTTCTTGTTTTACCGTTTCACGAAGATTTAAGGTTTCAATAAAATTTGAAAACGAACTTTGATTAAATTCGCTGTAATTACGGGTAAAATTTTTTAACAATTCATAAGCATTTTCAACACCTTCTCGCCTCAGAATAGTTTGGATCCCTTCGCTGATAACAATCCAATTACTATCCAAGTCTTTATCAATGGCTTCCTTATTCAAAATTAATTTTTGAAGACCTTTTTCAATAGAATTTAAAGCAATAGCTTGGTGGGCAAAAGGTACACCTATATTTCTCAAAACGGTGGAATCACTTAAATCCCTTTGTAAGCGAGATACCGGTAGCTTTTGGGCTAAATGGGTAAAAATAGCATTTGCTAAACCTAAATTACCTTCTGCATTTTCAAAATCTATAGGGTTTATTTTATGAGGCATTGTAGAAGACCCTACTTCTTGTTTATTTACTTTTTGTTTAAAATAATTTAAAGAAATATACTGCCACATATCCCTACATAAATCAATTAAAATAGTATTTATTTGGGCAGAAACATTAAAAATATGGGATAACCCGTCATAATTGCCAATTTGAGTTGTTAAAATACATCTTTTAAGTCCTAATTTTTGGTTAACAAAATTATCGGAAAAGGCAACCCAATCTATATCAGGATAAGCTAAATAATGGGCATTAAAATTACCTACAGCACCTCCAAATTTAGCTGGGATAGGCAGTTTTTTTAAGTCAGAAATGCAATTTTTCAAACGGTATGTAAAAACAGATAATTCTTTGCCTAAATAAGTTGGTGAGGCAGATTGACCGTGAGTATAGCCAAGCATAGAGATATTTTCCCAGCGTATACTTAGTATCTTAAGTTTTTTTTTCAAATTTTCTAAAGATGGGAAAATTTGTTCTCGAAGTGAATCTTTCAATAAAAGTGGAATAGCAGTATTATTAATATCTTGAGAGGTGAGTCCAAAATGGATAAATGAATTGTATTTTTGTATGCCAAGTTGAGAAAAAATTATTTGTAAATAATATTCCACTGCTTTAACATCATGTTGTGTTTTTTCCTCTAAGGTTTTGATTATTAGAGCATCAGATAACGAAAAATCCTCATATTTTTTCCATAGAAGTTTTAAGTATTTAGGATCAATATTTTGGAGTTGAGGTAGGCAGGCTGTTAGTTCTGTGAAGTATAGAATTTCCACCATTAGCCTGCGCTTTATCAAAGCAAACTCCGAAAAGTAGGCTTGTAATACCTTTGTTTTTTTTGAATAACGACCATCAATAGGTGAGATAGACAAAAGTTGATCAGACATTTCCGATTGCAAATTGTTTGAATTATTAATTTTATTTAATTATATAATTTTGAATATCATTAACTTTAAAAAAGAATATTTTCTTATTGTCAATAATTTGGATACCTAATTTTTTTTTATTTGAGATGACTATATTTATGAAATAGCAAAATTACATAAACTTATGATACCTATTTGTATCTTAATGCTAAATCTTAGATATAAAACAGAGTTTTTCTATATATATTTGGTATTAAAATTGCTTAGGGTCTATATAATAACACATATTAGGTTGTTTTTAATTTAAAGATATAATATAAGAAACTCATTTACAAATAATTTTAATAAGTATATATTTTAAATTTAATTTTTAAAAATTATGAATTTAACAATATCTAAAATTAAAGTTTCTAAAAAAGAACTATTTATTTTATTTTTTTTAATAGCTTCTATTTTTACAGGAAAAGGTCAAAATTTTGATGCAAAGTTTCCTGTTTATAAAAAATTTCAATTTCCTATCCAAATTACCCATATTACTAATATCAAAAAATCTGGATTAAAACCCTTAGACAATGAAGTTATTACAGAATTAGCGCTTAGACAAGAAAAAAATGCTTTTCAAGAAGGGTATTATTTTGATACAAAAGATTTATATAGTATAGGTTCTTTTGATATAGATGAAAATTTTAAGGCTTATTTATATGCCCATAAAAATGAATCTGGTGGTGATTGGTTAGATATAAGTATACAAATCTATAATAAAATAAATTATAAGTTTGAACCAAATATAAAAAGTTTAGGAAGGCACGAAGAAAATAAAGATAGAAAAATATATATCCAAAGTTGGTTGAAAGATGTTGATAATGATGGTATAATTGATATTTTACAACGCGCCTTAACGTACAATAGGGAGAGTAAAGAGTACAACCAAAGCAATGTGATAATATTCAAATTTATCAAAAACCAATATTATAGGTTTCATCTACAAGGTAGTGGACAGCAGAATTTTAACAGACGTTATATAATAAGTAATATAAAAGATGATCGTTTCTAAGAAACCTTTGTTTGAGCTTGGTAAAGGTAAAAAATATAACTATAACCTTGTTACTTCTTATACCACTACACATTTGAAAATATAGTACTTAATTATTAGAATACTCTAAAGCGATGATTACCTATTACTTATACTTTTTTCTAACTGTTTTTTTACTTTGCTTGTTATAAATCTTTTTCTATTTGAGATAATTATCCTATAAAAGGTATTAAAAAGCTTTACAGATTTAAAATATTGAAAGTGAATTATTTATACATACAGTACTTTTATAAAATTAATACTTTTCAATATCTATTGACCTGACGTTTCATATCCCGCTCCTTTATATCCAAACGTTTATCATAGAGTTTTTTTCCTCTTCCTAAAGCAATTTCCATTTTAAAAATGCCTTTCCCATTTTGAAAGATTTTAGTAGGCACTAAGGTTAAGCCTTTTTCATCTATTTTTTTTTTTATTTTTATAATTTCTTTTTTATTCAGAAGTAGTTTTCGGTCGGCTTTTGCTTCATGATTAATATAGATACCAAACTCGTAAGGTGCTATATGTAGCCCTCTAACCCAAAGTTCTTGGTCAATTAACATGCAAAAACTATTTTGAAGATTAATTTTACCCATTCGAATAGATTTAACTTCTGTACCTTTTAAAACTAGACCTGCTACATATTTATCGAGTAATTCATAATCATGAGAGGCTTTTCTATTACGAAAAGTGGTATTCTTAACAATTTCTAATTTAGTATTCTTGCTCATGAGTTATTAATAAGTATAAATTTTAATTTTAAATACAAGACAAAACTATTCATAAAAGAATATAATCATAAGGATGCTGTTTCGATCTTTCTATTTTAATAACAAGGTTATCAATATAGTCTAAAAGACTAATCAAAAATTTTTCTCAATGTTAATTTATGCTGTTTTTTTAGATTTGAAAGCATAATTATTTTAATATCTATAAGTAAATAAGGGCGAGGGAAAAAATCTAAATCTATTCGAGAAGCCCATTCTACAAAACAATATTTAGCTTGTTCTAAATAATCATCAAAACCTAAATCGAAAACCTCTTCTATATTTTTTAACCTATAAAAATCAAAATGGAAATAATGATTAGCGTTGTCATCTATATATGCATTAATTAAACTAAAAGTAGGACTCGTAATAGATTCTTTAATACAGCAAATTTTTCCAATTTCTTTTAATAAAGCTGTTTTACCAACCCCTAAATCACCTTCTAAAAGCCAAAGTGGACAGGATTGAGCAAAATCAAGTACTTGAACTGCCACATCAGATAATTCCGACAAATGTTCCCAGATTAAAACCACTTTGTTAATTTAATAATTAATATTTAAAATAGTAGTTTTCAATATTATAATTTCCATAATTCATCGCTTTTAGTTCTTATTGTCACGTTACTTGAAAAAAAATTTTTAAGAGATTTAGCTCATTAGTATTAAAATAGCCTTGCTATAAACGAATAAAAATAATTTCTAATAATAAAAATAAAAGTGCAAGGATTGCAAAATACTGCCATAAACTTATAAGGCCTTGAGAATTATTAAGTGATTCTAATAATTTGCTTGGATTATTGCTTTTAAGTACATGAACATTATCATAATTAGCAGCAAAATTTTCTAAAGCCTCAAAAGAATAACTACTGAGCATAGATTCTTTTTTAGCATAATTAAAGGCTATTTGGTCAACTAAAGAATCAGTTTTATTATCCAATATATTGTAAAAACCCGATTTTATATCTACAGCTGGAATATCAAAAACGAGTTGATTATTAATGATTTTTTGATTTGGAATAATCTGTTTTTCAGCATTACTTAGCAAGAAAATTTGATCTTTTTTCAAGTTTTTTAACTTAATTGTACTTATAAAGTCATCTAAATAATAGCTTACTTTATTGTTATAATTTATGCTATTAATAGCTAATTTATACATGATGGGCACAAAAAGCGCGTGATAAGGCAGATTTGTAAATGCCAAATCTAAGGGTGTAGAAAATAAATAAATAGGCGAAGAGGTATTTTGGCTAAAAGAAAGAAAAGGATTTCCGTTCTTGAAATTAATCAGATTTGTATTTGAATTTCTCCATTGCCATACAGGTTTAGCTATAGGCATACTCATATTAGGATTAATCTCCAACAAAACATCTTTAAAAAACACATCAGTGTTATTGGGGGGGGTTAATTCTACTTTGTCTACTTGTTTAAGTTTTCTAATAGTCAAAGCAGTCAATTGTTTATACGTTTCTAAATCACTTTGAGGATGAGGAAAAATGACGAGGCTTGTAAATTCTTGATTTAGAGTGTATAGTTCATTAAGTAAAGCTGAATTAAGATTGGGTAAGTTTTCTAAAATTACCAAATCAAATCCTTTTAAACGGCTATGGTTAAAAGTATTATAATCAAAATTTTGAACTTCAAAAAAATCTTCTTCCGAATATACTTTTTCGATAAATGGTTTTTTGTCTTCAGTGATATGGGCTATTTTGATGATGGGGCTGGGTGGTAAAACAAAAAAATAATTATTATCAAAATCTATGGCATAATCATCAAAAACGATTTTTGCCAATCTATCAGACTGGTTACGTACAAAATTTAGTTCAACCGTTTTTTTGGTATTTGCAGGCAAATTAATAATTTGAGCGGAGACCTCTTTATCAGCAATAAAAAGTTTAACCTGTAAATCTGTAATATTTTCGGCACCTTGGTTATACAATTGGACAAAACAAATATTATTTTCTTTTTCTCGTATAAATGGTTTGTCTAACCACAATGAATCCACAAAAACATTTCCATTAATATGACCTTGTAAAGGCACTAAATAATAGTTTTGAGTAGTATCAATAACCAATTTTTCCAAATCCCCCAAGGTGCTTTTTTGGAAATCGGAAATCCAAAAAATAGAATTGCTACCTGAACTCCCTGCCCTTTTAAAAGATTCTATTTGATAGTTTTGAATAATATTCAAAGGGTGATTTTGAGTACTATAAGTTATATTTTCTTGTTTTTCTAAAAAAGTACTTTTCTGCCAAAAACCAACTGTTTTTCCTATACTTTCGTTGCCAAGGAGTTGGAAGAAATATTCTTGTTTAAAACTTTCAACCAATGTTTTAATATAGTCGCTACCAACAGTCAAGAGGTTTTTTTCATTATTTATATTTTTCATACTTAAAGAGTTATCCATATAAATACTCACATATTTGCTTTTATATTTTTCTTCCCCAATACCGGCATTTTTTTCTTTATAAATTACAGGTTCAGAAAAGGTAAATACTAAAGCTGTTATAAAAGCCATACGCATCAATAAAACCAATAGGTGTTTAAGTTTATTTCGGGCTTTTGTATCTGTTTTAATTTCTTGTAAGAAAACAATATTGGTAAAATAAACCCTAACAGGTCGTTGAAAATTAAAAAAATGGATAATAATAGGGACAGATAAGAACAAGAATCCATAAAAAAAATTAGGGTATAAAAAACTCATTTTTAAAGGTTAGTTATCAGTTATGAAATTGGTATCAGTAAGACTATTTTAGAATTTATAGTCAGGTCACTTGAAAAAAGGATTTTTCAGATATTTAAGTCGTTGATAATAAATATTTTTGATATAAAATAGCATTGTTATAACAGGTCATATTTTATTCTTTATCAGTGTTTGTTCTATAGCTTCTATTTTTTTTAACATATCCGGAAGTTTTCTAAAAATAACAGCAGATTTTAAGTAATTCCCTCTTTCAAAGGCTGGTGAGCCCATATAAGTTGTGTTTTTTTTCATAATAGACTTCGTCAATCCCGACTGAGCTGCAAATTTAGTTTGATCAGCAATTTGAAGATGCCCTGATAATCCAACTTGTCCACCAAGCATACAATAATCACCTAAAATTGTAGAACCTGAAATTCCGGCTTGACCGGCTACAATACTGTGTTTACCGATTTTTACATTATGAGCAATTTGGACTAAATTATCTATTTTTGTGCCTTCTTCGATGATGGTTGAATCCATAGTTGCACAATCGATAGTGGTATTACTACCTACACTGACATGATTTTTAATGACCACATTTCCAATTTGAGGAATAGCACGATAAGAACCATTTTGAAGCGGGGAAAAACCAAAACCTTGACTTCCAATTACAGCACCGGGATGAATAGTACAATAAGCACCTATTTGTGTATTTTTTAAAATTTTAGCTCCTGCAAGAATAACTGTATTGTCTTCAATAGTTACATTTTCTTCTATATAAACTTGGGGAAATATTTTTACATTGTCGCCTATTTTTACATTTTTACCAATATAAGCAAATGCTCCAATATAAATATTTTTGCCCAAATCATTTTTAGTTGTTGTATCAATTAGGCAAGGGTCTTCTAATCCTTTTTTATGAAGACTGTCTATACGAATATATTCATCTAAAAGCAGTCCAAAAGCCGAATAAGGATCTTCAACTCGAATAAGATTAGTATTAATAGGGTTTTTAGGTTCAAACTTTTTACTTACTAAGACGGCACTACATTGTGTATCATATATATATGGTTCATATTTTTGGTTGGCTAAAAAAGAGATAGAACCTGGCTGCCCTTCTTGTATTTTACTAATTTGATGAATTTTAATATCTGTATGACCTTTTACGTCTCCTTTTAAGAAGTTCGCTATTTCGCCTATTGTTAATGAAAACATAATCTAATATTTTAAATAGGTAATTGAAGTGTTTATATAATACCATTCTATAATTAAATTGTTTATCAATTTAATTATAAAAAAATTGATTTTTTTCAGCCTTTTTAAATACTGAAATAGTATAAGGATACAGTTCTCTGCTTTTATAGTCATCTTAAATAGAAAAAGCATTTTTTAGATATTTAAATCATTGATAATGAAAAAATATTATCTCCTTATTTTTGATAGAAAGGCTATATGTCAATTAAATTTTATGTTTATAGTCTTATCTATTTGAAAAATAGAATTGCTATAACATTTCATAATTGATCGGTAAAAGGCATCATTATCAAGGTAAATCCTTATGGACTATTGGCATATATTCATTTTATTTTTAATAAAAACTTGGTTAGGTTATCCCAATATTCTTTATTTCCTTTCGAACTGCTCCAAAGTGCTTTTGAACCGTGATATCCAGAACTTTTAGGAATAAACTGGGTTTTTTGACTGCCTTTTATGGCTTGAAAAATAGTTTTAACTTTCTTACCTTCTTGCTTTGAAGAACTTAACCAAGCTGGCTTGTTAAGTTTTCCAACAGTTTCTTTAATAGATAAATTTTTGAAATATTCACCCGGGCTAAAGGAAATTACTGCCTTAACTTTTTCATTTTCAGAAGCTATTTTTAAAACTAAAGAAGCCGAATAAGAACTTCCTAATAGAATAACTTTTTTCTTAGATTGATTATAAATATAGTTAACAGCAGCAATAATATCTTGTTCAGCATCAATGTAATTGGTAGATAGTTTTTTTTGTTTGGCTAAACGACAAGTTTCATTATTTTCACCTCTTAATTTTCCGCCGGAACGTTGATCTATAGCCAAACAATTAAATCCCAATTCATTTAATTTTAATGCTGTTTCTTTATATTCTAATTTATTGTATAAAGCCTGATGGCAAAGAATTATTGTTGGGGCAGCATCGTCGACCTGATAAGCATTAGCAAAAACCGTCAAACCGTCTAAGGAAGGAAATGTGACCTTTTGATAATCTCTAGCTTGAGATAAAAAACAAAGAAAAAAAAATAAGAAAAAAAAATTGATTTTCATGATAGTAATGTTGTTTAATGGTTAATTTTAAATTAGACATTTGTACCCGCTTATACAAATTACATATTTTACTATATTTACAGTTAACATTGAATAAACAATGGCATAATCCAAGATTTGGCGTAAAATAAAGATTCTTTATAATAGAATCAAACAAAAATTATAAAATATAATAATTAACAATTACGAATAACAAAAACTAAAATACTGAAAACCGGTCAAATACTTTGTAAGAATAAAAATCTATAAATATTTGACTATTAATTTAAAATTATAGTAATTCACAATTCATTAATTCATTCGTTATTGACTTCATCCTTTATATTTTAAAATAAAATAATGACTTATAGATTAAAAAAAGTAGCTGTTTTGGGATCTGGGGTTATGGGTTCAGGTATTGCCTGTCACCTTGCAAACATTGGAATAGAGGTTCTTATGTTAGATATAATACCGCCAAATTTAACTGAAAAAGATAAACAAAATCCCAAATTTCGAAATAATATTGTTAATGAGGCTTTAAAAACAGCTATCAAATCAAAACCTGCACCTTTGTATAAAAATGCCTTTGTTTCAAGAATTCAAACAGGAAATTTTGAAGATGATTTTGAAAAAATAGCCGATGCTGATTGGATTATTGAGGTTGTTGTAGAACGTTTAGATATAAAAAAACAACTTTTTGAACGAGTTGAAAAATATAGACAATCAGGTACTTTAGTAACTTCAAATACTTCGAGTATTCCAATTTCTATGTTGGCAGAAGGTCGATCGTCAGATTTTAAAAAACACTTTTGCGGTACCCATTTTTTTAATCCCCCAAGATACTTGCGACTTTTAGAAATTATTCCCCATCAAGAAAGTGATCCTGAAGTAATTGATTTTTTCATGCACTTTGGGTCTGTTTATTTGGGAAAACAAACCATACTCTGCAAAGATACCCCAGCTTTTATTGCCAATAGAATAGGTATCATGTCTGGTGTCAAAACCTTTCAACTCACCGATAAATATAATATGCGCATCGAAGAAGTTGATGCTATCACCGGAAAATTAATCGCTAGGCCTAATACAGCAACTTTTAGATTACAAGATTTAGTTGGTATAGATACAGGTGATAAAGTTACCAAATTTATACTTGCTAATGTGAAAGGAGATGAATTTGTGGATGCCTTACAAGATAAAGGAAATCCAAAATATATAGATTTTCTTTTGGAAAATAAATTTTTGGGTAATAAATCAAAAAAAGGTTTTTATGAAAAAATAAAAGATACCAGCGGAAAAAGAACGATTAACGCTCTTAATTTAAAAACACTAACTTATGAACCATCTATAAAACCTAAACTTAAAGCAGTTGCTGCCACTAAAGGAATAGAACTTTTTAACAAACGTCTTCAAAATTTGATTGATGGCGAAGAACGAGAAAACAAGTTTTTAAGTGATTATTTCGCTGCTCTTTTTGCTTATTCTGCTAATCGTATACCCGAAATAGCTGATGAATTTTATAGTATAGACGATGCTATGCGAGCTGGTTATGTATGGTCTTATGGACCTTTTGAATATTGGGATGCTATTGGTTTTGAAAAAGGTATTGCCCTTGCCGAATCAGCAGGAGAAACTCTGCCCAATTGGATTAAAGATATGCAAAATCAAGGGATAAACTCTTTTTATAAACTTGCAGACGGTAAAAAGAAATATTATGACCTCAAAACCAATACCTACAAACCAGTACCTAGCGCAGAAGGTTTTATTATCCTTGATGCTTTACGAAATAACACACCAGTGCTTAAAAATACTGAATGCACAGTTCATGATATTGGAGATGGGGTCATGTGTCTTGAATTTACCAGTAAGAGCAATGCTTTAGGCGAAGGTATTGGTAAAGGCATGTTAGAAGCGATTATTAAGGCAGAAGAAGAAGGTTGGAAAGGGCTTGTTATTGGCAATAATGCTGAAAATTTTACTGTAGGGGCTAATTTAATGGGTATTGGTATGTTGGCAGGACAGAAAAAGTTTGATAAACTGTCTAAGATGGTCAATGATTTTCAACAAATGACCATGCGCATTCGAACTTCTAAAATACCTGTTGTGGTTGCTACACAAGGTTATGTTTTTGGAGGTGGTTGTGAAATTTCTATGCACTGTGATGCAGGTGTTTATGCTGCTGAATCGTATATAGGACTTGTAGAAGTTGGGGTAGGTTTATTGCCCGGCGGTGGGGGAACCAAAGAATTTGCTCTTAGAGCTTCTGATAAATACTTCAAAGGTGATGTTCAAATCCCGACCTTAATAGACTATTTTAAAACTATTGCTACGGCAACCGTAGCAACTTCGGCATGGGAAGGTTTTGACCATCATTATTTGATACAAGGTAAAGATTCTGTTTGTGTTAATACACCTAAAAATATTGCCCAAGCTAAAGAAAAAGTCCTTGAACTTGCTAAAAATTATATGCCACCAACACCAAGAACAGATATACAGGTTCTGGGTAGAACCGGATTATCAGTACTCTATTCGGCTATTAATGAATTTAGAATAGGTGAATATATGTCGGATTATGATGTAGAAATTTCCAAAAAAGTTGCTTATGTATTATGTGGTGGTGATTTGACAAGTTCTCAAAATGTCAGCGAACAATATTTATTGGATATAGAAAGAGAAGGTTTTCTCAATCTTGTAGGTAATAAAAAAACCTTGGATAGAATTCAATACTTACTCATGAACAATAAGCCATTAAGGAATTAAGATTGTATAATAATTATGAACCATAAATTATACATTATTATAGTTGATTAAAAATGAATACTTTAAAAATGTAAAAGCGTAAAAAAAAGAGTTTTATAAAATTCCAATAGAATAAGGATTTTTAGAAGGTTTATAGCAAAGCTATTTTATTTTGCGAAACGTTAAGTTTCAATACCAATAGGTTAGAATCCGAAAAACTCTCTTTTTCAAGTAATTTGAGTATAACTCATTAGTATTAAAAATGGGATTTGAAAAATGGTTTTTTTAAATATTTTATAACCAATTAATTACATATAAATTAAGATAACTCCTTTTTATATGACTAATAAACAATCTTGTCATTCTCAATTAGTAATAGAAAAAAAACGGGAAAAGTCATCTAATTTTTGGAAAGATAAGCAAATTTGGAAATCTTCAGTTTTTAATACAACTAATTGTTTGATAGGTTGTTCTATAGGAGATTTTAGTATGATCATTTATTTACAAGCCTATTACCCTAAAACCCTTATTTTTTGGCAAATATTTTTAGCAACTTTAGCAGGTTTGTTAACTTCTATTCTTTTAGAAACTATAATTTTACGCTTTAAATCCAAATTAGATTGGGCTAAAAGTTTTACAGTTGCTATCTCAATGTCATTCTTATCTATGGTTGGTATGGAATTAGCTATGAATGCAACCGATTTTATGATAACGGGCGGAAAAGCAAATTTTACTAGCCCTATTTATTGGTTTGCTTTGCTTTTAGCTTTAATCGCTGGTTTCATAGCACCTTTACCTTACAATTATTACAAACTAAAGAAATATAAAAAAAGTTGTCATTAAATTTAATATAGTCAGGCCTCTTTAAAAAAGGGTTTTTTAGGAGATTTAACGCATTGGTTAAAAGTAAACACTATCATCATTTTATCTCTTACTCCTCTATAACTTCAAATTCACCATCTTTCAAACTATAGGTATACTGGCCTATAGTTAGTTTTTCACCCTCAAACAAACCGACAAGGTCAACAATATCTTCTTCTATAGTATGGATGCTGCCTTTTGTTTTATAAGCCAATTCTAAATAATCCGGGTGAATGGCTGATTTATCTTTTCCACAAATAATTATTTTTATAGGTTTTGTAATTTTAGTTATAAGAATTTTATCCCGAATTCCACTACTATTATCAGCTATTAAAATCACATCTTTAATAGCATTATTACTTTTTTCAATACCATATAAAATAGCCTCTACGTCATTTTCGGGTATATCTCCACCTCTACCATTTAACATTGTAAATCTTACGGCTTTATATATTTCTTTAAAATTATAGGCTTCTAAAAAAGTAAAGCCACCTGTTTCGCCCATATCTTTATTTTCATCTTTTTTATGGTTACCATCGTTGAAGAGTAGTAAATTCTTTATTTTATCATCTGAAGGATTTAATCTATGCCACAAAAGAACTTGGGCGCCATAGGTATACATACTGGCAGTCCAATCGTTAATAATAAGCATATTGTACCATTGATTATTTCTTTCAAAAACATTATAAACTACTGAATCTTTGAAGTCTAAGTCTTGTTCTATAATTTTAGTAATGACTTTATAATTTTTAATCACATGAACAGGAACTTTTTTCTTATAGGTGATAACAATTCCATGAAATAAGGCTTTCGCTTCCTTTTCAGTTTCGCAATTGGTTTCTAAAGTGAGTGTCCATTTTACTTTGGGTTTATCAGTAAATACCGAACTATCGGAAAGCTCATGTATATTTGGAATAAGGGTTTGAAGACTACGTATACGCCTGTTTAATAAAGTATCGTAATGGGTAATCCATTTGTCTTTGATTTTGGGATAATCGGAATAAATAATATTAATAGCCTTAATTTTACCATTATTACTAATATCCCATTCTTCTGGATTCTTAATTTTACTGCTGGCATAATCCATTTCTAAAATAACTTCTCCAAAAAGGTAATCCGGTTTGAAAAAAGGAATCTTAACAACTTCATATTTTACTTTAGACTGAGCCTGCAAAGCAAAAAAAGGCACTGAGAAAAAATAAAAAAATAGAATAAGATAAAAATTTTTAAATACCATTCGTCTATCGTATTTAGGTAACTGTATAGAATGAAAAAATATAAAATTTATAAAACAGTTTATCAAATTTCTAAATTTCAATTTTGTGTTTATAGCAATGCTGTTTTATTTCGGAAAACGGACGTTTTTAAAATCAATGAATTAAAACCTTTAAAAATCCTTTTTTCAATTGACATGACTATAATATGACTATTGCCTTATATTTCGGTTCTTTTAATCCTATTCATATAGGCCATTTAATTATTGCTAACGAAATTGTAAAGCAAACCAATATTGATAAGGTTTGGTTTGTGATTACACCTAAATCGCCATTTAAAAAAAAACCAAATTTACTTCATGAATTTGACCGCTTCCAACTAATACGTTTAGCTATAGCCAACAACTCTAATTTTAACGTAACAGATATAGAATTTAATTTACCTCAGCCCAATTATACCATTAATACCTTGAAAAAAATAAGCCAAAAATACCCAAACCATCATTTTAAAGTTGTTATGGGAAGCGATAATTTAAAAAATTTTCATAAGTGGAAGAATTATATAGAAATCTTAACCTATTACGGTATTCTTGTTTATCCAAGAATAGGCTTTGATAATCATATGAGTTACAAAAGTCATGAAAATGTACAAATTCTTGATGTACCAACTATGAATATTTCGGCAAGTTTTATTCGAAGCTGTATTAAAAAGAAACAATCTATAAAGTATTTGGTACCTTTAGATGTTGAAAACTATATCAAAATTAAAAAACTGTACCTTTGAATTGGAAATTATGAAAAAGGATGCTGCTGTTATGGGCTAAGTATTTTGTTTTTACTGCTATAGCAATGCTATTCCTTGGTTACCTTTGGTTTTTATAATTAAGATAGTTTTTAAACTCTTTTTCGAAATAATCATTCCATGCTTTCAAATTTGGTTTTTCTCTACCCGAGTAAGGATGAGGCGAATGAATAGAAATAATGATTTCTTTTTTTTCTTTATTAATTTTATAGGTCAGGCTTGGGATTAAAGAAGGTGTATTCATATAAATATTCAATATAGTTCGTAAATCTTGATAATTATCTGTGAACCATTTGTTTGAAGTTTGAATTTTATAATTCTCTTTCAATTCAACTCCGTTTAGTTTTAACAAACCTTTACCACTAAAACTCCCCTTTCCATAATTTATAGTTCTTTCTATCCTTGTTTGGGACTTACTAGTATAGGTATGAAAAATTGTAATAATCAAACAAACAATTAAAACATTTTTTATAGTCATAGTTACTAATTTAAATTAATGAAAATATGGTTTATAAAATAAGAAAATATAAGTTCTTAATTTTTTGGAAGTAGTTGGTTTTATAATAATGCTATTTTTATTTCAAAAATAGTCATTTTCAATACCCATGCATTAAACCTTCTTTTAAAGTTTTCTAAAATTATATTTTAAACTTTTGAAGGCTTCAGTCCTTATTTTTCCTTTATACTTCTCTGTCGCATGCATTCAAATAAGATGACCCCAGCAGCTACTGAAACATTTAAAGATTTTACTTGACCAAAATGAGGAATACAAACTTGACTATCACAAAGTTTTATAGTTTCTTCACTTAATCCTTGACCTTCAGAACCCATAATCAAAGCTAATGGTTTTTTAAAATCTTGTTTGTATAAATTAGCTTTAGGCTTTAAAGCCGTTCCTAAAACCTGTAGCCCAGACTTTTTTAAATAACCAATAGTACTAACAAGACTTGTTACCCGACAAATAGATAATATATTTAAAGCACCTGCCGAAGTCTTGATAGCAATATCATTAACCAGCGCACTACCTTTAGATTTTAAAACTAAAGCGTCTACACCAGCACATTCTGCTGTACGTGCTAAAGCGCCCAGGTTTCTAACGTCAGTAATATCTTCTAAAAGCAAAATTAAAGGCATTTTACCTTTTCTATACGATTCTGAAATCACGAAGTCTAAAGAGGTATAGCTAATAAGCGGACGGAAGATAACTATACCTTGATGGAGACTTTTGGTTAATTGGTTGAGTTTGGCTAAAGGTACACGAAAAGTAGGTACTTTTAATGCTCTTAGTTCATATAATAGATCCTTTAAAGTATCACTTAGTTTGCCTTCGCGTATATAGGCTCTATCAATTTCGGCACCTGATAAAATAGCCTCTTTTACAGGTTGAATACCTGCTATAGTATTGTTGGTTCTTGTTTTCAAAAAAGAGGTGTTTTATTTACCAACTTTAATTTGGACATCTACACCACTTGGGAGATCTAATTTCATTAAAGCATTGACCGTTTTAGAAGAAGAATCTGAATAAATATCTACTAAGCGTCGGTAAGTACAAAGTTGAAACTGCTCTCGCGATTTTTTGTTAACATGTGGCGAACGAAGTACTGTAAACTTTTCTTTTACGGTAGGTAATGGAATAGGACCGCTAACAACTGCCCCTGTCAATTTTACTTCACTAACAATATGTTCGCAAGATCTATCTAAGAGTAAATGATCATAGGATTTCAATTTTATTCTAATGGTTTGCATATCTACGGTAACAATGAAGTATATTTAATGATAAAACAACAATTTTTTAAAATGATAAAAAAATAAGGAAACAAAAATAAAGAAATTTTTAATATAAATACTCTAAGTACAAGACAAAACTTTTTATAAAACTCGGTTTTTTAATATTAAGTATTTCATTATCAAACTATTATATTTTAAATGTAAACTATTGATAATGAAATTTTTAAAAACAACTTTTTATACTTATTATCTTGTACTTAATAGTCACCCTAAATAAAAAATCCTTTTTTCAAGTGACGTGATTCTACCTAAATATAATTAAAAATTCATTTTTTTGGCATCATCGATGAATTTTTGGAGTCCTATATTGGTAAGAGGGTGATTAAATAGAGCTAAAATGCTTTTTAAAGGACAAGTAACCACATGAGCGCCCAGACGCGCACAATCTACAATATGCATAGGATGTCTAATAGAAGCTGCCAATATTTGAGTATAATAATCTTGAATTTCATAAATATCTACCAATTTTTCAATAAGCCCTAAACCATCTGAAGAAATATCATCAAGACGTCCCAGAAAAGGTGAGATATAAGTTGCGCCGGCTTTAGCAGCTAAAATAGCTTGACCTTCTGAAAAAACCAATGTGCAGTTAGTAGAAATATTTTGTTGGCTAAAATAATTAATAGCTTTTATACCGTCTATGGTCATCGGAATTTTAACAACTATATCAGGATGAATCTTAACAAGTTCATTGCCTTCATCTAACATTTGATTATATTCCGTACCAAGTACTTCAGCACTTACAGGTCCTTCCACAATTTCACAAATACGTTTGTAATGATCAAAAATTTTGGATTTTCCTGTAATTCCTTCCTTTGCCATTAAGGAAGGGTTAGTCGTAACTCCATCTAAAATTCCCAAGTCATTAGCTTGTTTTATTTCATCTATATTTGCAGTATCTATAAAAAAATTCATAGTTTTTAGTATGAGGAAATTTAACATTTAAAATATAATAATTTTGTACTTTGGCAAATATAATGAATATTTGCTTTTAAGTTTAAAATGTCTAAAAACAATCAAATATAATAAACCAATGGTTTGGAAGTATAAAGAATGAAATATAAAATACTGAAAATCAATTTGTTAAATTAAAAATTTTTAAGGTTCTAACCATTTGATGATCAAGTAATTATAAAAAAATATTGAACTATTGTATAAACTTAATCTTATAAATTTTATATATAGAAACGATTTAAAATTATATTTGCAGTTGGCTTTTTTTACTCTGATTTTAAAATCAATAGACTCTATTATAAGTCATGCTACGATAATAAAAATAAATTTTTATGAGATACATAATAACATTGCTATATTGTAAAAAAAGTAGGATTATAAAATCTAATTAATTTCGGAATATTATTTTTAGGTTTTATAGTTTAACAAATTGATTTAAAGTTTTAAATTTCCTAATTCCTAATTTAATTAAGTTTATCATTTGTCGTTCACCGTTTATTTAATTCAATAATTTAAGATAACATGAGAATTACAATTTCTTCAGGTTTACTCCTAAAAAATATCAATAAAATTCAGACTATTATAGACGCTAATCCCCTGCTTCCTATTTTGTCGTCTTTTATTTTCCAAGTTCAGAAAGATAGCTTGACACTACTTTGTTCAGATTCTGAAACTTTTGTTAAAACTACGATTCCTCTCAACACAGAAGTTGAATTACAAGACGGGAAGCCTAATGCTTTTGCTTTACCGGCTAAATTATTATCAGACACTTTACAGAATTTACCTGAGCAACCTTTAACTTTTGAGGTTGATCCAGAAGAATATGATATTAAAATTATCGCTAGCAGAGGAAGTTATAAAATTATTGGTGATAACCCTGAAGATTTTCCTGAATTTCCTTTACTTGAAAATGATCAAAATAGCAACAAAATAGCCATTGGTTTTGAAACGCTTAGCGATGCAATTCGCTATACATCTTTTGCTAGCAGTACTGATGAAATGCGTCCCTCTATGAATGGTATTTTTGTTAGCTTTAAAAAAGATGAAACTCATTTTGTGGCTACTGATGCACACCGTTTAGCACTTTATAAAATCTTAGATTTAGCCATAGAGCAAGAAAGTGATCTTATCATACCGAGTAAAGCTGTTAAATTAATTATTAAAGTATTAAATTCTATTGATACCGAAAATAGAAATGAAATAGCCTTGAGTTTTAATGATAGTTATATTGGACTTAAGATAGAAAATGTAAATATTACTACACGACTTATAGATGAAGATTATCCTAAATATTTGAATGTTATTCCTACTGATTTGGATAAAAATATTATTGTTGAAAGAAACCAAGTTATTAGCTCTTTAAAAATGACATCTATTTATGCCAGTAGAAGCAATCACTTGATTAAATTAACTGCTGAAGGGGAAAAATTATCAATTTTTGCCCGCGATGATGATTTTGATACTCAGGCAAATGAAGTCATTCCTTGCCAATATGAAGGTGATAAATATTCTATAGGTTTTAATTCAAAATCTTTATTAGAAATTATTAAGACACTTCCCGGTCAAAATGCTACTTTAAAGTTTAGCGATCCAAGTAAGGCAGGAATAGTGATTTCTGAAGATTGTCCAGAATTATTAATGTTAATTATGCCCATAATTTTACGAGAAGATGAGTAAAATATTCATTTTGACTCAAGCAATTTTTTATCTTAAATAATTAGTAGTTATTAAACTTTCCGGAAGTTTTAAACTTCCGGAAAGTTTAATAAGTTAGCGATGTTATTATTATCTCAGAAATACTTATTTTCATAATCAATGAGTTAAGAACTCTAAAAACCTTTTTTCAAAAGTAAATTATCTGCTTAAAAACCCTAATGTATCGTTTATGGGCGAGTCTAAAAAACCACATCTCGGTATTAAATACATTCCTCATTTTATTTTTATCTGTTTTTTAGGGATTATTTACATTGCCAATACATATACTGCCGAAAAAACGATTAACCAAATTAACGAAATCCAAAATGACATTGAAGCTATTCGTATTCAATATAATAGTTTAAAATACCGCTATACACAAAGGATAAATTACGACAGTATAAAAAAGGAAGTTGCTCCTTTAGGACTTATAGAAAATGATAGCCAAATGATTTTAATAGAAGTTGTCAAATAAATATTATATGACAGTTTTATTTTTATTATCAATACGTTAACTCTCCAAAATCTCTTTTCAAGTGAAGTAACTCTATTACAATTTTACAAAATGAAATTAAAAAACTCAGTATATTTTTATGGTATTTCCTAAATAACAGCTTAATCAATTGAAAAATAGTCAATATTTTGGTAGATACCCGTTTCTTGTTTGGCAACTTGTCTAAGCAAATCATTTAAAAGACGACTAGCTCCTATACGGAAAAGATCTTTAGTTAACCAAATTTCACCCAATGTTTCTTTAACCAAAACCAAATAGTGAAGGGCTGTTTTTGCTGTGGAAATACCTCCTGCGGGTTTCATGCCAATTTTTTTACCTGTTTTATCAAAAAAATCTCGGATAGCTTCTAACATTACTAAAGTTGTTGTTAAGGTTGCTGCGGGTGAAATTTTACCTGTTGATGTTTTTATAAAATCGGCTCCTGCCTCCATAGCTAACCAACTAGCTCGTCTAATTTTATCAAATGTGCCTAATTCACCTGTTTCTAAAATAACCTTTAAATGAACAGCATCTCCACAAGTCATTTTAATGCTTTCTATTTCTTGACTAACTTTTTTATAATTCCCACTGTGGAAAGCATTTCTATTGATAACCATATCTATTTCATCGGCACCTTCCTCTATTGCATATTCTACCTCTGCCAAACGCAAATGAAAAGGCAATTGCCCTGCAGGAAAACCTGTAGCCACCGAAGCAACTTTTATTTCTGTATTCTTTAAAAATGTTTTAGCCATCTTCACTAAGGTTGGATAAACACATAACGCAGCAACTTGTGGTACCGAAAGAGTTGGATGAGGGAAACGGCCTTTTAAGGCTAGTTGCTTCACTTTAGAAGGCGTATCTTGACCTTCTAAGGTTGTTAAATCTATCATGCTTATGGCTAATCTTAAAAAATCAAGTTTTGTCTTGCCTTTCAAACTACGGGTTTGTAAATAAGACACTCTATCAAAAATACCTTGTTCGTCTATAAACATTATTTGCATATAATAATTAAATGAGCTACTGAATATATTAAATTAAACCACCTTTAAATTAATGATTTCTAAACATAATCAATAAATTATAAATTTATTATTTTTGATATTCTTATAAATTTTATTTAATTAATTTAATTTTCATGAAAATAATATTAAAATAATATTCCGAGATTTATAATTTGATATAATTAAGTTTATCCTCTATAATTCATAATTTTTATAACTAAACATACTATGGGACTTTTTAGAAAAAATCTAAAAAATGATTTGTTTTCCAAACGAACTGTCAAAAAAGTAGACTTTACAGGATTGGAATTTTTTGGAAAACATAAACTACAGGCTTTAATAGAGACTTTACCTTCAAATATCAAAAGAGAGTATATTAGAGAATATAAACGTATGAAAAAAGAAGATACTTTAACTTATTTTTTTCATTTTTTTGGTTTTAGCTATGCTTATTTAGGCAAATGGTTCAAGCAATTTTTATTCTTAATAACAGGTGGAGGAGTTGGTATTTGGTGGGTTATCAATTTTTTACGTATACCTATGTTGGTAGAAAAACAAAACGATATGTTGGCTTTAAATTTATTTTCTTATATAAAACGAAAACATAATCTTCAATTTAATTTAAGTTCTCAAAAAAAATCTGATGTTAACCAAAAACCTAGTGGGCCACGCCCTATGAATATTTTTCATGAACCTACCAATTTAAAACCAGAAAACTTAAAAAAAGGTTACCTTATAGACTATAAAACAGAAACTTGGCTTACTCTTAACGAGAATCAATACGACTATTCCTCTAATGAAATAGACAGGGTTTTTCAAATAAGCAATCAAAAAGATACGGTCTTATCTTTATATTTAAAAAATGAATTGGGCTTCCAAAGTATCTTTGTTTGTTATCAGATTAATATTCATATTTTCCATCCAACTTTAGAAAACGACATTATTACTCAGGGCAAACCTCCGCAAAGTCTAACTTATATTCAAGAAAACTATTATCGAGAAAATACTAAAACAGGTTGGTTATTTAATATTTCTACAAAAGGTGAAGCTACAGGAATAAAATGCTGGGAGTTTTTTAACAGTAGCAAAACAAAAACTGTGCGAATAGAATGGATTAATAAAGAATCCTTTAAGGTTTTTGTAGGCCAAGTAGAAGATGATTTTATGTTTTCAAATGTTTTACCCAATTAAAATTAATGAATAGTGATGATGTCTTTAAGTTCCGGAACATCACCCATAACAGTTTGTTTAACACCTGCTTGCATTGTCATTTCAGCCATAGGACAGGTCTGACAAGCTCCAAGAAGTTCTATTCTGGCAATATTCTCATCAGTAATATCTTTAAGAACAACATCTCCGCCATCAGTCAACAAGTAAGGTCGTATTTTTTGAAGTGCTTTGGAAACTTTAGTCTCTAATGTTAGTTTAGTCATTTAATATTTTGAGTTTAAGTCTGTGGCAAAATTTTTTATAAATCTTGGTATTTTAATATTAAATATTTGATAATCAAATTATTATATTTTAATTATCGGACTATAGATAGTATTTTAATGTAGATTTTTTAGAATTTCAAGTTTGTTAAGTTTTAGTAAAGAAATAATCGGAGTTGTATTAGATACTACTTTAAGCATTTGCCATATCTATATCTTTATTTAAATCATTTGTATCGTATTTTCCAAATAGGGATACCTTATACCTTGCTAACAATTCTAAAAAATCAAGCCTTGTAAGTCCTAAAACTTTTGCCGCAATACCCGAAGATACTTTTCTAAGTTCAAAAAGTTTTACCATTGAACTTGTTTTTATTTCAGACACAAAGTCCACTTCCATTAAGCTTTAAAGTATTTGCCAAGGATTGTGGATATTCTATTGTTATTGTTTCTTTCACAGCTATTATTAGTATAGTGTCTTTTACTTACTTTACATGTTCTCATAAGTTAGATAGCTTTCATCAAAAAAATTTAATACCTGCACCATATTTATACAAAGATAATCAATTTTATTTCTAAAACTTTTGCAAAATTACCAAATCCATTGTCAATTTATCAGTTTAATTTCATGTTTATTAATAAATACTTCTTCTTTATTCCATAAAACTTTATACCAAATGTCGGCTTGACCTATGATTTGAAGACGGTTATTTTCGCCTAATTCGTACACTTTTTGTCCACCTGGTGATGGAATATCGTAAAGATTAACTGAAACGGTGTTTGTGATGCCATACAAGGGTTCATAATCATAATTATTCAAAAAATAAATAAGGGAACCCAACATTAATAGACTAAACAATGTGGAGATTCGTCTCGCCTTTTTTCGTCTTATTACCAATACAATAATCCCTATTAAAGTTAACAATGAAAGCAAATGGTAATTATATCGGTTATACAGGCTTTTAAAAAAATCAAAGTCACTGTATTCATAACCTTGAAAATCATTTTTTTGGGCGATTATTTGAATTTCTTTGAGTACTTGCTCATCTTTCGTCCTTTTATAACAAACATTCAATAAATATAATGCAGTTGCCAAATCGTTATATTGGCGACGTTTAATATTCGCCATTCGAACCAACATACGAGCTGTATAAAAATCAGATTTTTGAAAAATACTATCGTAGCATAAATATGCCAACTTAAAATTATTGGCTTCAAAATACTGGTCTCCTTTTTCTAAAAGTTGAGTATATTTTTCATTTTCATTTGATTGAGCCAATAAAAACGCACTCAAAAAAAAACAGCAGGTAATTATCAATAATTTTTTCATTATTTTTTTAATCTTTTAAAATATTTAACCTAAATTTGCGGGACGATTTGACCTTATAGCTCAGCTGGTAGAGCATCTCCCTTTTAAGGAGAGGGTCCTGGGTTCGAGCCCCAGTGAGGTCACTTCAATCCATCTTTTATTTTCCTCAAAATTAAATGCTTTTTTAATAGATAGATAAAAAATAGCTATTAAAAAATATAGATTCTAAATATTTTAACTTTTATATTTTTTCTTCTTATAGTCATTGAAATAAAGAAAAGGTTTTTTATACCTTCCCTTTTTAAAAGAATTATATAAGGACAAATAAATACATTAATTTACCTCTTGGTTTTCAAAAGATTTATAATTTAAAGGTTCTGTATAAATTTCAAATTATACTTTATAAAACTTTTGTTATCAATAAATTAGTTATTAGACTGTTTTTTCATAAGAAAGCCCTGTTGCCTTTTAAGCATTTACTATTTCAACCTTCTCTTTTTCTTCAATTTCTTCATATAGTTGAGCAACAGAAGCAATAGAATCAGCTTCTTGGAGTCTTATCATTTTTACACCTTGAGTACTTCTGCCTGTTGAACGAATATCTAAAGGCATACGAATAATTTTTCCTTCTTGGGTTGCAATGAGTAACTGGAAGTTTTCAGTTACTTTTAGCAATGTTACAAGTCGTCCTGTTTTTTCAGTTACTTTAAAAGTTTTTACACCCTTTCCTCCTCTTCCTGTGGTATTATATTCTTTTAATAAAGTCCTTTTCCCATAGCCATTTTCAGAAACGACAAATACACTATCTTCTTTATTATCAAAACTTGACATACCTATAATTTTATCGCCTACTATAAGTCTCATCCCAATAACTCCCATAGTAGTTCTTCCTAAAGGTTTAAGATTTTGTTCTTCAAAATGAACAGCTCGTCCAAAATGGCTAGCTAAGACTAGACTGGCTTTACCATTAGTTAGAGTTATGTCCAATAAATTATCATTTTCTTTAAGAATAATAGCTCTAACACCTTGGTTTCTAGGACGACAAAAAGCTTCTAAACTAATTTTTTTGATAATACCTTTTTCAGTTACCATAATAATATAATGGCTTTTCACAAATTCTGAATCAGTTAATTTTTCAATATTAATAATGGTTCTAATTTTAGTTCCCATTTCAATTTTGATAATATTTTGAAGTGGTCTACCTTTAGCCAATTTTCCTGCTTCTGGAATTTGATAAACTTTACGCCAATAGACTTTACCCTTTTCATCAAAAATTAATAGATAATTATGATTATTAGCAATGAATAAATGTTTGATAAAATCATTTTCTTTACTATTTGCTCCTGTTGATCCAATTCCACCTCGAGCCTGCATTTTATAATCTTTCATCGGTGTTCTTTTTATATACCCTTCATTAGAAACAGTAATAACCATACTATCATTAGGAATCATATCTTCATCACCTATTTCATCCGTATTATAAACAATTTGAGTACGCCTTTGATCTCCAAACTTTTCTTTTAACTCTATAAGATCTTCTTTTATAATATTCATTCTAAGGTTTTGGTGTTCCAAAATTTCTTTTAATTCTTGTATAGTAATAAGAATTTCATCATATTCATTCTTTATTTTATCTCTTTCTAAGCCTGTCAAACGCTGTAAACGCATATCTAAAATAGCCTTCGCTTGTATTTCGGAAAGGCTAAAATTGGCTATCAAGCCTTGTTTAGCTTCTTCTGGATTTTTTGAAGCCCGTATCAAACTAACAATCTCATCAAGGTTATCTAAAGCAATAAGTAAACCTTGTAAGATATGAAGTCTTTTTTCGGCTAAATCCAAACGATAAGCAGTGCGACGATAGATAACATCATCCCTATGTTTCACATATTCAACCACCATACCTTTAAAATTTAAAAGCTGGGGTCTCTTATTAACTAAAACAATATTATTGATATTAAAAGCCGTTTGTAAAGCCGTTTGTTTATAAAGATTATTTAAAACAATTTCTGGGATGGCATCTTTTTTTAGTTCATAAACAATTCGCAAACCGTCTCTATCAGATTGATCTAAAATGTCACTAATACCTTCAATTCTTTTTCCATTGACTAAAGCTGCTGTTTTTTCTATCATGGCAGCCTTATTAACTTGATAAGGAATTTCAGTGACAATAATTTGAGTACGTCCTTTTTTATTCGTTTCTATTTTAGCAACTCCCCTCAATACGACCCTTCCTTTACCCGTTAGAAGGGCTTTCTTTACACCTTCATAACCGTATATTAGTCCTCCTGTAGGAAAATCTTGGGCTACAATATATTTTATAATTTCTTCATCTGTTATTTCTGGATTGTTAATATAAGCAGTAATACTTTCAATAACTTCATTCAGATTATGAGGTGCTAAATTAGTAGCCATACCTACTGCAATACCTGATGTGCCATTAACTAATATATTAGGTAATTTACTTGGAAGAATAGTAGGTTCTTGAAGACTATCATCAAAATTAGGTTGAAAATCAATAGTATGTTCTTTAAATTCTCCTAATATTTCTTCAGCTACATGTTTGAGTCTAACTTCAGTATATCGCATAGCTGCAGGTGAGTCACCATCTATAGAGCCAAAATTTCCTTGTCCATCTACTAAAGGATAACGTAGAGACCAACTTTGGGCCATTCTCACCATAGTATCATAGACAGAAGCATCTCCATGTGGATGATATTTACCCAATACTTCCCCAACTATTCTTGCTGATTTTTTATATGAACGGTTGTGATAAACCCCTAAATCTGCCATACCATATAGAACCCGTCTATGTACTGGCTTTAATCCATCTCTAACATCTGGCAAAGCCCTTGAAATAATAACAGACATAGCGTAATCAATATACGCATTTTTCATTTCGTCTTCTATGTGAACAGCCTTGACCAACCCTGATTCGTTTCTTTCTGTCATTTTTTAAATTATGAAATATAATGTATAAAATTATCATATAAGTTTTAATTAAATTACTTAATTATTTTTCTATTATTTATAATCTCTATAATCATCTCTTTTTTTATATTCAATGATTTAGCTATAATAGGTATGGAAAATCCATTTTTATAGAGTTCTAATATTGTTTCCTTTTTTCCTTCTTCTCGTCCTTCTTCTCGTCCTTCTTCTCGTCCTATAGCTTTCCCTTTTTCTATAGCTTTTTCTTTAGCTTCCTCAACACCAGCAGCAACCCCAAAAGCTATACTCTTATTCTTCATATAAATATCATAAGATACTTTTTCTGACCCTTTCAAAAATTTTTCAGATAAAAATTTCTTAACCGAATCTAAACCTTTAGCTTTAAAAGTTTCCTCTACCTTATTATTTTTTAAAAAATAGATCCACTCATCTAAACTATTTTTAGCTACATTATTAAAATGATTGATTTTAAGTATATAATATTTTGGATAAATATCGGCAATCTTGTTTATATCGTAAGTCTTTTTCTGATATGCAGAAGGTTCAAGTATACTCCCCGTATGCTTAGCGACAAAATGACCTTGATATTCATACACATAATCATCACCACCTGAACCTAAATCAAAATACAATATATTAATAGAATAGGCTTTTACTAAACTCCCATAAGGCTGGCCTTTTTTTATGTATTGGGTTAGAAGTTTTGAAATACCATATATCATCCTTTGAAAATAATCTGGCTGCGGAGCATATTGAATCTCCACGAGCATTAATTCTCCTTTTTTTTTAGTTTTTACTAATATATCTACTCGGTTGTATTTATCGTCTATATTTTCCTTATTTGCTTCACTTTCTAAAATATCTTCAATAAAAACATCAAACTTTAAAAGTTCGCTCAAAAAACCTTCAAGGATACTAAAATTAGCTTTTTGACGAAGCAATTTTTTTATCGCCCAATCAAAATGAATTAACTTTTTTGCCATGACCAAGTAAATAGTTACTAATTAGTATAAAAAATTGAAACCAAAAAATACTTATCAAACATTTACATGTCTATCAGCATGATAAGAAGAACGGACTAAAGGTCCTGATTCTACATATTTTAAACCTCTTTTTAAACCTTCTTCTTTATAGAATTTGAATGTATCAGGATGGATAAAATTAAATACTTCTAAGTGCATCTTAGTAGGTTGCAGATATTGTCCCAAAGTAAGTATATCTAATCCATTTTCTATCAAATCATCAATAGCTTTAAATACTTGGTTTTTAGTTTCTCCAAACCCTAACATAATTCCAGATTTAGTTCGTTTTCCATAAGCTTTAGTACGTTTAATTTGTTCTAGAGAACGGTTATATTTGGCTTGAGGACGTACTTTTCTATAGAGATCTTCAACAGTTTCTATATTATGAGAAACAACTTCTTGTCCTGGACTAATCATTTTCTCCAACGATTCCCATTTACCTTTAACATCTGGGATAAGCGTTTCTATAGTTGTTTGAGGACTTAGTTTTTTAATCTGTACAACAGTTTGATACCAAATTTCGGCGCCTTTATCTTTTAGTTCATCTCGATTAACCGAAGTAATAACCGCATGTTTAACACCCATAAGCTTAATAGCTTCAGCTACACGTTTGGGCTCTTCTGTATCATATTCTGTTGGTCTTCCCGTAGCTACGGCACAAAAAGAACAGCTACGTGTGCAAATATTACCAAGAATCATAAAGGTCGCTGTTCCTCTCCCCCAACATTCTCCCATATTTGGACAATTACCACTTTGGCAAATTGTATGCAATTTATGGTCATCTACAATTTGACGAACTTTTCTATATTCTTGACCAATTGGCAGTTTCACCCTTAACCAATCAGGACGCTTTTGTTGTTTATTGAGATCTATTTTAGAGTCTTTGATAGCAGGCATTGGTAATTATGAATGAAAATAATATTTTGAACTTTTATGGTAAATAACATTCAGTTATTCAATATTTTAATATCCAAAGATACGCATTAGTTTTAATATAACTATTTTTGTTTTCTTTTTTTGTTATTGTTAAATTTCATAAATTTTTAGTCAATAGAATTAACTCCAACTCTCAAACCAATGATCAAACTCTTATGTAAAAAGTAAGAAGTGTTCATTAGATCCGTATTTATAATTTTTTTCTCAACCGAGCTACTGGGATTTTTAACTGTTCTCGATATTTTGCTACCGTTCTACGAGCAATAAGAAAGCCTTGTTTTTTTAAAAGTATTTCTACCTGCTCATCTGAATACGGTTTTTTTTTATCTTCTTCATTAACAAGGTTTTTCAAAATTTGTTTAACTTTTTTATTACTTACTAATTTACCATCTACAGTTTCTATGGTTTCAGAAAAAAATTGTTTTAACATAAAGATTCCAAATTTTGTTTGAACACTTTTACTGCTTACAACCCGCGATACTGTAGAAATATCCATTTCAATAACATCTGCTACATCTTTAAGTATCATTGGTTGAAGCATTTGAAAATCTCCTGTTTTAAAAAAATCTTCTTGAAAATCAATAATAGCTTTCATAGATTTAATTAAAGTTTGACGACGCTGATTGATAGACTCAATAAACGATTTAGCAGAGTCCAGTTTTTGCTTAATAAAAGTGACTGTTTCTTTAGTTTTATTATCTACACTTTTATTCTGTTTATATTTTTTTAGAATATTGAGATAGAAATTATTAATTTTCAAACTCAAAATATCATCATCTATCAAATCTACCATAAAACCAGTTTTCGTTTCTTTAATAATAAAATCAGGCTTTAAATACTGTTGTTCTGATTCTAAATCAGTTTGATTTTGAATAGGCTTGGGATTTAGTTTTATAATAAGGTCATTAGCATTTTTAAGATTTTTTTCAGAAATACTCAATTTTTTTTGGATTTTATCATAATGTTTTTTTATAAATTCTTCAAAACAATCATTTAATATTTTAATAGCTAATTTTTTGTATGGGTTGTTGCTAATTTGTTTAAGTTGGATGAGTAAACACTCTTTTAAATCTCTTGCTCCAACACCCGGTGGATCAAATTCTTGTACTTTTTTTAAAATTGCCTCTACTTTTTTTTGCTTTACCTCAATACCATACAACAGTGCTAAATCATTAATAATTGTTTTCATATTTCTTGACATATAGCCATTTTGATCGATGCTGCCAATAATTTGTTTACCAACTATATAATCATTTTCATCCAATGTAATTAATCCCAATTGTTTATTTAAACTCTCTATATAACTGTCCAATTTGGGTATAGGCATTTCTCTATCTTCATGGTTACTAATAAAACCATCGCCTTCCATTTTATAACCTGAAAATTCATCTTGCCTAATATATTCATCAATAATAGTATCTTCATCTTCATTTTTCTCATTTTCAGCATCTTCATCATCTTTTTTTTCATCTTCTTGATTTGGATAATCTTCTTCTAAAAGTGGATTATCAGAAATTTCTTGTTGAATACGAGCCGAAAGTTTATAACCCGGTGTTTGAAGCAATTTAATAAATTGTATCTGTTTAACCGATAAGCGCGATCCTATAGATTGCCTAATATCCAACTTTTGCATAATGAATCTCTTAATATAAATAAAATAAACTAAATCTATTAAATAATTTTACAGTTATTTGGTTTATAGTTATTTAGGATAAAAAAGTTCTATTTATAAAACCAATTTTAAAGGTTTATTCCTCTATCGGTCTATTTTAATTCATTCAATTAATATATCTTTGTCAGTCAAAAAAAAGAATAAATTATTTGGACTGCACTTTTGATTATTTAATAATTTATTTTTAAAATTAACTATTTTTTCTACGAAAAACAAGTTTGTTTATTTTTTGGCATAAATTTTTCTTAACCTAAAACCCCAAACCCTTCCTATTTTTTTAGAGTATAATATAGATTAAAAGGAATCAAATTAAATCTTATCAGCGTTACATATAGATTATGCGTTATTTTATTATCAGTTTTATTGCTGTAGCTCTTGATCAAACAAGCAAATTACTTGTTCATTTTAACATGAGTGTAAATGAGGAAATTAAAATTTTAGGCAATTGGTTTAGGATACATTATGTTTTAAATCCTGGCATGGCTTTTGGTATAAAGGTTGATTTTATATACGGAAAATTTCTTTTAACTTTTTTTCGTTTAGCAGCTGTTGTTGCCTTAGGCTTTTATTTATACTATCTGTCTTCTAAGCCCAAATTTCATAAAATTGCTATTTGTTTTGCTTTTATTTTTGGTGGTGCTATTGGTAATGTTATAGATAGTGTACTTTATGGTGTTTTTTTAGAAAATAGTTTGCCAACAGCGCCAACAGCTTGGTTTCACGGACAAGTTGTTGATATGCTTTATTTCCCTTTTGTAAGTGGCATTATTCCAGATTGGTCACCTATTAGTGCAGGTGAATATTTTGTTTTTTTTAGGCCTATTTTCAACTTAGCAGATTCATTTATTTTTATTGGAATTGTCTTATTATTTATCTTTCAATATAGTATGAAAGATTTTAAGGATTTTGGTTTACCAATCAGACCAAAAAAAATAGAAGAGGAATAGGTTTTAGTTTAGTTTAATTATATTATTAGCCCCAAACTATTGGTAATAAAAAAAATAGGTTACTTTAAATATAATGTTTACATAGCTGTTTTCATAAGTTTTGGAACTTATATTTTTATTAGCTATTACTTGAATCGCCGCGACTTTTATGCTTTATCTCTAAGCTATGCCATTCTTTTTCTGTGTTACTTATGTCTATTAAAATCTAAATGGAAATTTTCTTATTTAGTGGGTATAAGTTTTTTATTTAGAATTGCAGTGTTATTTGGTTTACCTGAATTATCAGATGATTATTTTCGGTTTATTTGGGATGGTTATCTTAATTATAAAGGCATTAATCCTTGGCTTTATACCCCTGAACAGTATTTCTCGCAACTTGTATCCCCCTCTTTTATGGAGAATTACCTGTATGAAAATATGAATTCCCAGACCTATTTTACGATTTACCCTGCTGTTTGTCAAGCTATTTTTTCATTTTGTCATATTGTCCTTCCTGAAAACAATACGCTATGGGCTTTTACTTTTATTATGAAAATAATTATTTTCATAGCTGAAATAGGCACTTTATATTACATGATTCAACTGCTTAAATTTTTAGGTCTCAAAAAAAGAAATGTTTTTATTTACGCTTTTAATCCATTGGTAATAATAGAATTAACAGGAAATATCCACTTTGAAGCTTTCATGATTGTTTTTTTGCTGATGACCATATATTTTGGAATGAAGAAAAAGTACTTTTTGAGTAGTTTGGCGATGGTCTTAGCCATTCATGTTAAACTTTTACCGCTCATGTTTATTCCTATTTTTATCAAATTTTTGGGTTGGAAAAAAGGAATACTTTGGTCTTTGTCAGTTGGATTAGGTGTAATTATTTTATTTTTACCTTTTTTAAATGCCCAGCTTATTTTTAATTTTTTTCAAAGCATTGATTTATATTTTCAAAAGTTTGAATTTAATGCCAGTATCTACTATCTCTTACGCTGGCTGGGTTTTGAGCTTATAGGTTATAACCTTATCGCTATTATAGGTTTGGTTTTATCAAGTCTCACTTTTTTTATAATATTGATTATCAGTTTTAAAAACAAGATAAACTCATCCAATCTAATCAATAAATTATTTTGGGTTTTTAGTGTTTATTTTCTTATGGCTACTGTGGTTCACCCTTGGTATTTGACAGGTCTTTTAGCTTTGGCAATTTTTATACCTCAAAATTTCCTGCTATCTCCTGTTATAGCTTGGACTTTTTTTATTATTCTCTCTTATTTTACTTATAGAACACCTGCCTATCATGAAAATTTATACCTTACGGCTTTAGAATATATAAGTATTTTATTTATAGGGCTTTTAAGCTATATTTTAAGCTCTAAAAAAATAAATAAGTAAAAAAAAGGACTACTTTATAATTTTTGTAGATATTGTCAATATTATTCATTCTTTAACTAAATTGAGTATTTTGATATTCAAGCACATGCTATAAATTGAGAAAGCACTATTTTACTCAACTATAAAATTATAGGTGCTAGGTATATCTGCTAAAAACTGCTTAGTATTTTGTTTCAAAGCTATATGAATTGGATGCTTTTTATAATTTTCGTATGCTAGGGAATCTTTAAATACGATTTCCAAAGCCAATTGATAATTTGATAAAGATCGAGGATCATCCAATTCTTTAAATACACCTACTTTTAAATCCTCAATAGATTCAATTTCTTCAATCTTTTTTATTTCATGAAGCAAAATTTGTTTATCTACATCTGGTTTTAGTTTTACAAATACAATGTGAACCAGATACCCTTTTATACTTTTTTTTAACGATGTTTTTTGCTTATCAATTTTCAAAGATTTTTCAGATCCTTGTAACTTTTGTTTAGAATTTAGCTTGCTACAGCTAAACAATACTAGAAGTAAAACTGAAAATAAAATTTTGATTTTCATATAATTGTAACATTAAATTAACGTGAATTCGATATAAACTATGTATTTAAAAATTTGAAAATGAGGTATTATAAATACCCATTTGAAGAAAAAGATCTTTAAATTAATACGTTTTTAGGTTATACAAGGGTTTTTAGAGGGTTTAAATTATTGATAATAAAAATGAATTTTTATGAAACAACATTTTTATAAAGCCTAATATTCCCAAAGTAAGGCTTCATATTCAATCAGTTTGTAAAGTGCTTGTTCAGAAGCTATTAAAGCTCTTCTAGGATTGTCATAAATTTCTTCAAAGCGTAAGTTTCTAGCATTCTGGGTTTTAACAAGCTGTCCACCAAATAATCTCAAAGCAAAAGCATCGGTTAAATTATGATGAGCAGCAGGATTTTGGTGATTATACCATACAGCCTGATCATTATTTTTAAAAACATTTTCTACTAATTCTTTGAGACTAAAAGTACCTATTTCTTTTTCTACACCTGTAGGTGTTTGATCTGCCGGTATAACTAAGGTAACTGCCAGAATATCATGATATATCCGTGATCTCCTTTTATCAAAAACTAAGTTTTCTTTTATTTCAAAAATATAAAGTTGTTGAGGTGTATACTCAATATAATCTTGAGCATCATCAGAGAGTTCGGAATTTTCAAAATCATCTTGATCGGTAAAAAAATCTTCTTCTTGTTCTTCTTCATTTTCTAGGAAAGTAATATTTTTTAAAAACTTAGCTTTATCCATTCTTGAAGTTAAAGAATCATTAGTATAAGGAATAATTTTATCTGATTTTACAGCATTGATTAAAAGTCTTGAAAACTCGCGATTTTTAGCAAAAAATGGAGCATTAATTTTTTGGCGCATATCTACTCTAAACCATAGTGAAGTTTGAAACATAATTTCATAGTCATCAATTGGGTTTAGAGAATGTGGATTTTGAGCATAAGCACCCATCGACAAAACAAAAGATAAAAGTATGCTGAAATAAATTTTCATGAAAATTGGAAATTAAAAATGATTAAAAAAACGTATAAAGTTTGCCAGGTTCTTTAACTTCTCAACGAATAATATCCGTAAGACTAAAACTATATACTTACAAAAAATATACTTTTAAATCAAAAATTGTACTCTTTTTTGAAAAAATTGAATTGATTTATTCATAATTTTTTGATAATGTTGTTAAAATTTCAAGAGCTTTTTTGGAATCCTTTTTATCTACAAAAATGTGGTCGTGATAATAACCTGATACAACATTACAACTTATATTATACCTTGCCAGTTCAGTTGAAAATAATGCTGTTAACCCTACAGCTTCTAATGAGGAATGAATCATTAATGTAATCCAAGAAGCAATATATTGATAAGTTAATTTTAATTTATCGGCTTTATTCTTTTCAATTACAATAGTAATTCCTTCTTTTTCTTTGAATTCATAAATCGTAATATCTCTATCAATTTTACTAAAATTTTTAACTGTTACAAATACATAGTCTCCATCATTTAATTGAGGAGCCATTTTTTTTATTATTTGTTTTAGAGTTACTTCTCCTGCCATTTTTTATATTTTGTTAAAGAGATTAATGAGACAATAGTCCAGACACCTTCGAGTAAGATAAAGGGAAAATATTTCATGAATATTGAAGCCAAACAAGCCATTCCCGCTCCGACTAAATTCAATAATATAAAGGTTAAGTCGCTCTTTTCCATTTTTCCAATTACATTCAAAATGTATGCTAATAGAATTTGAAAAACACCTATAAAACCTAGCCAATCAATAGTAGTCATTTAAATGTGTTTTTTCGGTGAAAATTCAAAAGTAAAAACTTTTAAATATCATCTAATTTATTCCAATACCTTACAAAACCTAAAACATTACTTGAAACAGGATTCATGACTTCGAACCGTTGAATATCTTTGTCAGATACACCATCTTTTTTATAACTTTTAAATATATAATTTTTAAACTCAGTATGTAATTCGGGTAATTTTAAACCAGCTAATAGTTTTTGTCTTATCCATTCAGATTGTTCAAAAAGTTTATCAGAAAGGAAATCTAAATGTTCGTAAATAGGATTTTTTAATTCTCCAAAATGAGTCAAATATAATTTAGATAGTCCCAGAGATTGTATTAATAAAATGGATTGTTGCCATTTTTCGAGATCAATATCTGGAGGAGGACAAGGCGGTATAATGGGTGAATCATCTACTTGTATACCGGCCACATCTCCGGTAAACATGATATCTTGAATTTGCCAACTTACATGGTGGTTAGCATGTCCTGGTGTAAACCATACAGTAATATCATGCTCTCCAATGCTGAGGACTTCTTCATGGGCTACAGTATAAACTTGTGCTATTGGTATAGATCCAATTTTTCCCCATAGTTTTTCCATTTCATTTTTATAAATTTTTTTGGCTGAATTAATTAAGCGCTTAGGATCTATAAGGTGCGGATTACCAATAGGGTGAACATAAATATTAGCTCCAAGTTCTGCTAAAGCCCAAGCGGCACCGGAATGATCCAAATGAATATGGGTTAATAAAACATGTTTAATATCTTCTATATTTTTACCAATATCCTTTAATTTTCGTCTCAATATCTCAAAGCAGGTATAAGGACCTGTATCTACTAAAATTAGTCCATCTTGAGATTCTATAAGGTATGAAGCTATAGCTTTTTTATATCCTAGAAATTCTAAGTCTATTGTAATAACTTTCATAATCTGGTATGTGCTTTTATATTTTTTATGAAATAATAAATCAAATATTCTATATGTCTTTATTTATTTTTATCATACCTAAACTCTTACGCTTCTGAGATAAATAAAAATTGTAATAATAAAAAAAATAAGGTTAGGTAACCATGCTATAAAAATTGGTGATATCGTACTGGTAGATGCCAAGTTTCTACTCATCATAAATAAAAAGATATAGAAAAAAGCCAAGCCAAATCCGGTAGCAACCTTTATACCTGAGCCCATACGCGTTTTATGTTCGGTCATAATTAAACCTATAAAAGTTAAAATAATAATTGCAAAAGGATAGGCATAACGTAAATGCTTCTCATGAATAAAAGATGTCGGGTTACCAGTACCCATCATTTCTTGTTTGGTAATATAAGTTTTAAGTTCATCAAGATTCATTGTTTCAAATAAATTCTTTTTGCTCTCAAAATCTTCTGGTAATAAAATAAAGGTTGTGTCAAAAGCCTCTCTATTTTTAATAATAGCGTCTTTATTGTCTCTAAATGAATATAAGGTATTTTGAGCTACATTCCATTTTTTTATATCTTGTTTCCAAGTAATTGATGGGGCGACTAATTTTTCTTTTAGGGTATGATCAACAATAGTTTCCATAGTAAATCTGCTTCCAATTTGGGTGCGCACATTATAGCTTTCCATATAAACATAAGTTGAATCATTAATTTTAAAATGAATATTTCTATCATTATATTGCTGAGGAGGATCAATATAAGTGGTTTCAAAAAGAACTTTCTTTTTTGCCAAATTTGGCACTATCCAACCTACCATAAAAAAAGTAATGATAGCAAAAAGTAGCGCATTTAAAAAATAGGGAAGCATAATCCGTCCTATACTAATTCCACAGCTTTTCATAGCTATAATTTCACTACGAGAAGATAGACGAGTTGTAACCCAAAGGACTGTAATAAAGATAATAATTGGGCTAATCGTGTTAAGCATAAAAGGAATAAAATTAATAAAGTATTCTCCGTAAATTTCTTTAAAGCCCAAATTATGTTTTATAAAGATATCTGTTTTTTCAGCATAATCAATAATAAAAATAATGATTGTTAGTAAAAGAGTTATCAGAAAAAAAGATGAAATGAGTTTTTTAGAAATATATTTATCTACAATTTTAAACATGACACTTTATAATATACTTATAAATTTTCAGAAAAATGATTTTTTAGGTATTTAAATCATTAACAATGAAAAAATATTCTTTCCTTATAGTTAATAACAAAACTATAGCTTTTGATCATTTGAGCAAACTTTTTTTAATTTACCACCCAAAAGCCCATTTCAGAGATACTTGGGTGGTTTTTTTATAGCTTTTTTCAAAATATTAGTGTCAGAATCTATATACTATTTTTTTTATTATTCTATCACCTACATAAAACCTTAGTTTTACTATAAATTTAGACTATTCAGACATTATATTCTTGTTGCTACAAAAAAAGTTGACTATCTATAAGTTATTATCTTTAATTTTTAAATGATCTTGAATTTGTTGCCAAGTATACCATTGTTTATTCCCTTTTAAGATAGTGTCATTTTTGGATTTAAAAGCAGTCAAATTTTCACCCATTGGACTAGGTAAACTTGGGGTTTTTAAATAAATAGCTTCAGAAGCTTTAATAAAATCACCAGGTTTTTCATAATAATTAACAAATTGTAAAGCAATATTTTGAGGTTTATTGGAGTTTTGGGAATACCTAATCATACATTCTATAGCATCAAACTTAAAAACCTTTCCTTTATTGTTTACAATTTCTGCTCCATGTTTAGAATCTACAATTATCATTTTACAAAAATGGCAACTTTCTTGTCCGTACTGTATTTTTTCAGATTTTATAGTGCAGGAGAATAAAAATACAAGGGCTATTATATATATAAATTGAATTTTCATAATTTATTTTTAAATATATAGAGTAAAAAGGCTGTTGATATAGAAATGAATACAAAAAGTGATCCCCAACTTGGATAAGATTCTGCCACAAAATTTAATAAAACTTTAGTTCCAAAAAGGGGAGGTTGGTAAGCCATACCAGGCACCTTTATAGGTGCTTCTGGGCTGAGCATATGTCCATATTTATATTCCCAGCTATAAAAATCATAGATTCCAATTAGTCCAATCAAACTAAACATAGAAGACCAAAGTAAAAAAAGGAGTCTTTTATTGAAAAAAGCAGAAAGTAAACCTAAACCAGTTAGGCTAAGAATAATATAAGACATGTATTGAAACTCAGGAAAAGATTCTGTACTAATAACTCCCATTCCAACATAATGATTCAAAATATTGATATTTTGCAAAGCACCCTCCGTAGCGCCTGTAATATTATTTATCCATAAATATATCGTTACTCCATCTGGGTATTGAGGAGCATATAAAGATATTCGCCATAATGGGAATATAAAAAGACATAGAGGCAATAAAGCCGCTATGCCCATAATAAAGGGAGATAGATGGTTATTTTTCTTCATTTGTGTACCATTTTAGAGGTGTTGTTGAATTTTCTGCTGATACTCTAACATAGCCCTGCATTTCTTGGTGTAAAGCAGAGCAAAAATCAGTACAATAGAATGGGAAAACTCCAACTTGTTTAGGCTCCCATAATAAGGTTTCTGTTTGACCTGGCATAACTAAAATTTCAGAATTTGTAGCACCCATAACAGAGAAACCATGAGGAACATCCCAATCTTGCTCTAAATTAGTCAGATGAAAGTAGACCTTATCGCCAACTTGTATACCCTCAATATTATCTGGGTAAAAATGGCTTCTTATCGAAGTTATATAAACATGAACAATATTCCCATCTCTAACAACTTTGCTCTCTTGCTCACTTTTGATAACATAAGGATGATTATTTTGACTCAACGAATATGTTTTTACAGAATTTGGTTTTATTAAATCAGCTGGGATAGCTTGAGCATAATGAGGCTCTCCTATGGTTGGGAAATCTAATAAAAGTTCCATTTTTTCTCCAGAAATATCATAAAGTTGAGCGGAATGTGCCAATTCAGGTCCTGTCGGCAAATATCTGTCTTTGGTTATTTTGTTCATAGCTAACAAATATTTTCCCCAAGGTTTTACTGTAGTGCCACCTGGTATCATTAAATGACCTACAGAATAATATGTTGGTTTTCTATCTATAACCTCCCAAGTACCTAATTTCCATTTGACCACTTCAGAAGATATAAAATAAGAAGTATAAGCATTTCCTTTTCCATCAAACTCGGTATGTAAAGGACCTAAGCCTGCTTGTTTTAAAGTTCCTGCCAGAACATCTTCAAACTTTAAAACAGGGATGCCATCAATTTCTTTTTCAAAAGATTTATTTTCAATGGCAATCATCATTTTTTCAAAAGAATGAATAGTCATATCAGCAGAAAGTTTTCCATTTCCTACAATATATTCTCCTGTTGGATCAATATCAACACCATGAGGTGATTTTGGTGTAGGAATAAAGTAAGCTATGCCCTGTGCATCAGAAGGATAAAGTATTCGAACTCTTTCTTTCAAAGTAGAATGGGCTTGGTGACTTGATTCATCATAAACATTATGGGTATATTGGGCATCCATTTCTTTAAAATTACCCTCAGCAAGATATTCTTCTGCTTTTTTCCAATTAATTGCTAAGATAAAATCTTTATCGTTCTGAGAGGCATTAACTTCTAATAAAGTATTACTCTCTTCAGTATTATAAGATGTTAAGAACACCCAGCCATGTGATTTTCCTTTGCCACCCCTGGCCAAATCGTATCCATAACCTGGTACCAAAACTTGAAAAGAAAGGTTCATTTCACCTGTTTCTTTTTCTACACTAATAAAAGAGATAGTCCCTTTAAAATTTTCTTTATACGAATTTATAGGTACATCTCTTTGAGGAATAGGTACTCCAAAACGCGTACTTCCTATAACGTACTCTGTGTTTTCAGTAACAAATGCTGAACAATGGTTTCCTCCACTATTTGGAATTTCTAAAATTTCTACTGTTTCAAAAGTCTTTAAATCTATACGGGCAACTCTAGGTGTATTATTTCCGTTGATGAATATCCATCGTCCATCGTGTATCCCTTTAGTTTGAGATAAGTGAGGATGGTGGCTGTCATCCCAAGGTATAAAACCAAAGGAGGTATTGAGCATGGGCTTTGTTTCTTCGTTAAAGCCATAAGCTTTTTCTGCATCTACTGAAAAGACAGGAATAACTTTTAAAAGCCGCCCTGAAGGTAGACCATATACACTTAACTGACCACTAAAGCCACCTGATAGAAAAGCATAAAACTCATCGTGGTCACCGGGTTTCACATAAACTTTTGAAGCCGCATCCCCCTCTAAAATAGTATGATCACTTGTACCTTTTTGTTTGCAACTGAATAAAAAAAAAGATACTAAAAGATAAGTAAAAAGTGTAAGATAATATTTCATTATTTTTTATAATTTAGATTAAATAAATATAAAACGTATTATTAAATGTTTTTGTAACCCTTTTAATCATCGAACTATTTATTCTAAGGCCGCAGGCTTTATAAAAGCCACCTTAATTACTTTATAGAAAGTAATTTTTGGTATTCTCCACTTTAGAAGATTAAGATTTTAGTCTTTCTTTTTCAAATTACATTTGAGAAATACTTATAAAAACCTTTTTATGGCTTTACGATAATGCTACTTTATTTTTCAAAACGTTCAGTTTTAAATAGCAATAAATTATAATCCAAAAAAAAACTTTTTTAAGCTGTGCAAGTATTTAAATGTAAACTTGATTTTAAATAGTTTAGATCATTATTGCATTCAAAAAATTAATCGGTTAAGGTTCGAAAATATTCTAAAATACTTCTTGCTTCTTCTTGGGTTAAATTTTGATTTGCCATAGGTGCACCATTATACTCTATAAATAATTGCTTGGCTATGGGATCCTTTTTAAGCATTTCTTCAGGATTTAAAATCATATTCATAATCCATTCAGGGCTTCTTCTATCCAAAATATTTTTAGGCGCGGGTCCAATATACTTCTCATATGGTTTATGACAAGCCAGACAAAGCTTTTCGTAAAGAACTTTACCTTCTTCCACAAGTGTTTGATCTATATTTTCACTAAGCTTTATAGGGCTGGAAATAGGACCAATACCTTTGTTTTCTAGAGGATTAACTTCTTGATTAACAGACTCTTTTTCTGTAACCTCCTCTTGATTATTACTGGATTTTTTATCACCACCACAGCTTGAGAACAGAAAGGATATTAATATGACTATAATGTATATTATCTTTTGAATCATTGTACTAAATATATAGGAAATTGTGACATATATTAAAAAAATCTAAAAATATATTTACTATTCTTTAAGTTTTTTAAAAAAAAAATTAGAACTTTCAGTTTTAAAGCGGGAAGTATTGTAGAAAATATGATTTTAAAAAATACCTTTTTGTTAATGTTTAGAAATAATTATTTATTTAAGTATTAGTATTTCTCCTCTATTTCTACAAATTATTAAACTCACTATTTTGAGATGAGAAGTAAATTTAGTTGACCGACCCCAAATATATGTTTTTTTTTTGTAAAAAATAAGTTATTTAACTACAAAATTATTACATTTTTTGATAATATAGAACCTAATTTTAATTAAATTATATTTAATTTTATGCTGAGGATATTTAGATATTGTTTCTTTTTGTTTTTCTTTATCATTTTTTTTGACCATTTTGCCTCTAAAACAGTTTGTAATTCTTGCATTTTAAAAACACTTTCACGAGCTATTAAAGAGGCTCAAAACTTTGATACTTTGATTGTTCAAGGTGGTTTATATCAAGAAGATAATATCATTATTGATAAGCCTTTGATCATAATAGGTCAAAATTATCCTATTTTTGATGGAAAAAGTAAGGTTGAAATTTTTACTATTACCGCAGATAACGTCACCTTATCAGGTTTAAAAATTATAAATGTAGGGCAAGATGTACTCAATGATTTAGCGGCTATAAAAGTTAAAAATGCCCAAAATTTTACGTTAAAAAATAATATTTTAAAAAATGTTTATTGGGGTATTTATCTAGAAAAAGCTAAAAAAGGGGTTATTAAAAATAATATAATTGAAGGCACTTTAAAAAAAGAATTTAACACTGGAAATGGGATTCATTTGTGGTCTTGCTCGGAAATTTTAATTCAGGATAACCAAATATCCAAGACCAGAGATGGTATTTATTTTGAATTTGTTGATGATACTAAAATTATTAATAATTTTAGTTTCGATAATTTACGTTACGGTTTACATTTTATGTTTTCTAATAATGATAGTTATCTTTCTAATCGTTTTGAAAACAACGGTGCTGGGGTCGCGGTGATGTTTTCCAAAAATATAATAATGCATGAAAATATTTTTATAAAAAATTGGGGTGCTTCATCTTACGGGTTACTTTTAAAAGAAATTAACGATGCAGAAATCACTAATAATATTTTTATAAAAAATACTATAGCTATACATACTGAAGGCTCTAGTCGTATTCTGTATAAAAATAATTTATTAAAGAGCAATGGTTGGGCAGTACGAATATTAGGGGCTTGTTTAAATAATATTTTTCAAGAAAATGACTTTATAGCCAATACTTTTGAATTGTCTTACACTGGTCAGTTAAACGATAATATTTTTGATAAGAATTACTGGAGCGCTTATACAGGTTATGACATAGATAAAAATGGCGTAGGTGATATACCGTATCGACCAGTAAAACTATTTTCTTATGTTGTTAACCAAACTAAAGAGACTATTGTTCTTTTGAGAAGTTTATTTATAGATTTACTTAATTTTTCAGAAAAAATGTCACCTATTTTTACACCAGAAAATTTAATTGATAAAAATCCTTTAATGAAACCAATTAATAATGATAGAAATAAAAAATATTAGCAAGAAATTTGGAAAACATACAGTCTTAAAAAACTTGTCAATAAACTTTGATGATGCTGGTATTTACATGATTTTAGGACCAAATGGATCCGGAAAAACGACTTTGATAAAAAGTATTCTTGGTATGGTTATCCCCAATTCAGGACATATATTCTTTGAAGACCATTCTATTAAAAAAGATCACCTTTATAGAAATAAAATAAGCTACTTGCCACAAACACCTCATTTCCCTTCTAATCTTTCACTAAAAGAGTTGATCAACATGATTCAAGATCTGAAACCTTGTTTTTCTGATCCTATAAGACTCATAAATCTATTTGGTTTAGAATCTTTTTTATCGCAAAAACTAGCCTATTTATCTGGAGGGACAAAACAGAAGGTTAATATTTTATTGGCTTTTATGTTTGATAGTCCTGTATTTATTTTAGATGAACCAAGTGTCGGTTTAGACCCTATTGCCCTCATTAATTTGAAAAAGATTATTTTGGAAGAAAAAGCAAAAAATAAACTCATATTGATTACCACCCATATTATTTCTCTAGTAGAATATTTAGCAGACAATCTTATTTTTTTATTAGACGGTACTTTGTATTATAAAGGAAATATCACAGATTTAAAAGATAAAACAAGAAAACAAAATTTGGAAGAAGCAATTGTCACTATATATCAAGAGCATGTATTTTAAAGTCTTTAAGTATGTTTTTTATGATATAGTTCGCAGCAAATGGAGCTATATATATTTTCTTTTTTATTTTATGCTCAGCTTTTCGCTTTTATTTTTTGTTCAAGATATTTCTAAATCTATAGTTACCTTAACGAATGTTGTATTAATATTAACTTCTTTAATAGGCTCTATTTTTGGAATTATGTATTATTACGAATCAAAAGATTTTATAGCTTTATTATTCTGTCAACCTATTAAACGCAAAGTTGTTTTTTTGGGACACTATTTTGGTGTGGCTATATCTTTGGTATTAAGCTTTTCCTTAGGTTTAAGTCTGCCTATTGTTTTTTTTAGATTATATAATTTTGGACAAACAACTTTAATACTAAACTTTTTTTCCTTAATCCTTATTGGTAGTTTGTTGACTTTTATCTTTACAAGTATAGCCTTTGGAATAGGAATATTGAATGAGAATAAAATAAAAGGTTTTGGTTATACCCTTCTCTTTTGGCTGTTTATGGCTGTTATCTACGATGGTTTTTTCCTCCTTGCAATTTTATTTTTAGAGGATTATCCTTTAGATAAATTTGTTCTCTTAGTAACCCTTTTTAATCCTATTGATCTGTCTCGAATTTTTATAATTTTAAAACTAGATATAGCAGCTCTAATGGGTTATACAGGCGCGGTCTTTAATCAGTTTTTTAGTAATTATAGAGGAATTGCAATCACTTTTTGCATGCTTCTTTTATGGAGTTTTATACCTATTATTTTTTTTATTAAAAAAGGGGCAAAAAAAGATTTTTAGCTTTTTAAATGTAAAAATATTATAAGGTGCTAGTCTCATAATATAATAAAGGTAGCAAAATCTAAAGAGGAAAAGGAAGATTTAGAAAAAAAATATCCTATTTTAGAAATTACATAAAATTATATTACTTTATTTAATAAAAATTAAATGAAAAAAATTGCTGTTGTAGGCTTAGGAAAAGTTGGTTCTTTAGTTGCTGTTCTTTTAAATAGATCATTTAAAGTAACAGGATTAGATATTAAAATTCCTCAAAATAGTTTCCCTTTCTCTACTCAAATATTAGATGTAAAAGATGAAGATAATATATCTAAATCGCTTGCAGATTTTGACGCGGTGGTTTCTTGTTTGCCTTATAAGTATAATATATTGGTTGCCCAAACCGCTTATCATTTAGCTATCCATTATTTTGATTTGACAGAAGATGTGAATACATCTAATAAAATATTAGAGCTTTCCCCAACGGCTAAAAGTGTTATGGCTCCCCAGTGTGGATTAGCACCTGGCTTTATAGGTATTGTGGGTTATAATTTAGTCAAAAAATTCTCGAAATTACGCGATGTAGAATTGCGGGTAGGTGCTTTGCCTCGTTATCCAAATGGTATATTAGGCTATTCTTTTAATTGGTCTCCTTCAGGTGTTATCAATGAATATGTTAATGATGCTGAAGTTATAATAAGTGGTGAAAAAAAAATTGTGCCTTCTTTAATGGGTGTAGAAACCATTAATATCGAAGGGCAAGAATATGAAGCTTTTTTTACAAGTGGAGGATTAGGTACATTATGTCAAACTTTAGAGGGGAAAGTAGATACTTTAAATTACAAGACTATTCGCTATCCTGGTCACGCAAAATTAATGCGATTTTTATTATCTGAACTAATATTAAAAGATAAAAGAGAACTAATAGAACAAATTTTAACTGAAGCTAAACCTCCTGTAAAAGAAGATTTAGTTCATGTTTATGCTGCTGTAGAAGGCTGGAAAGAAAACGAGTTATTGAGAGAAGAATTTTTCTATACTTATTTTCCTCAAAATATTGAAGATAAGGAATATAGAGCCATATCCTGGACTACAGCAGCCAGCGTATGTGCTGTGGTGGAATTGGTAGCAACAGGAAGACTTAAAAATAAAGGTTATATAAAACAAGAAGACATTAATTTGGACGATTTCTTTTCGACCACTTATGGCCAATTATACTTAAATCAAATGAACAAATGAAAAAATTAGAAAAAATTTTAGATGGCTTGATGAGCCGATACAAAGAAAAAGTACCTGATGTGCTTAAAATTATTCAAGTACTCTTAGATAAAAAAATAATAGCTAAAGCTACAGATATTGAAAATGATCATATTGCTTTTCGTACTATGGGTGTTCCCGAGTTGGGTATATCTTCTTTCGAAAAAATATTCTTACATTATGGTTATACTGCTTGTGAAGATTATTTTTTTGAACGGAAAAAAATTAATGCACGTTGGTATGCACCACCAGAAAATCATTTTCCGAGAATTTTTGTTAGCGAACTAAGGTTAGGTGATTTCGCCAAAAATATTCAAGACATCATTACATCATACACCGATGAGGTAAAAATGGATCCTATTGATAGTATCAATTTAGACGATCCGCAACAAGTAGACCATTTTTTACATGCAACATTATGGCGAACACCTACTTGGTCAGATTATCAAAAATTAATGGAAGTTAGCGAATATGCTGCTTGGGTTATTTACAACCGTTATTATCTCAACCATTTCACCATTAGCGTACATAATTTACCCAAAGGTTACAATACTTTAGAAGATTTTAATTCTCTATTAAAATCTATCGGAATTTTACTCAACGATGCAGGTGGTTATATTAAAAAAAGTGCCGATGGATTACTACTTCAAAGCTCTACAGTTTCTCAATTATGCGAAGCTACTTTTGCAGAAGGTGACCAACATCAAATATCGGGTAGTTATGTAGAGTTTGCTGAAAGAAGACTTTTACCCAAGTTTCAATATCTACGTTCTGAAGAAATTAAACGAGAACATAGAAGAGATGGCTTTGAAACAGCTAATGCTGATAAAATTTTTGAAAGTACATTTACCAGCCAAACTAAAAAAAACCAATAGGATAAAGAAAGTCAAATAATAGTTTGGAAGTTATTAGAGGTTAAAAAAATCTATCAAATTTAGATTATTGATTCTCAATTGTACAAGATTAAATATTTTGAAAATATTTCAAATATATCATTCCAAAACGTATGAACTCAAATCATTTAAATTTTAAAAATACACTTATTTATGGCGATAATTTAGAGGTCTTAAAAATACTATCCCAAAAAGATCCTTTTATAGATTTAATCTATATCGATCCACCCTTCAATTCTAAAAGAAATTATAATATTCTATACGAGGACCTTATTCAATCCAAAGCTAATGGTGAGAAAACAACAGCTCTAAAAGAAGCCTTTAAAGATACTTGGAGTAATGTTGAAATTGGGCAAGAGCTGGAAGAATTAAAAGGTTTAGATAATTTGTTGATTTATAATTTTTTAAAAAACAATAGATTAATATTTACCGATGCTCAGATGAGTTATTTGACCAGCATGTCCCTTAGAATATACTACATGCGTAAGGTTTTGAAATCTACAGGCTCTTTTTATCTCCATTGCGATCCGACGATGAGTCATTATCTTAAAATTTTATGCGATATGATTTTTGGACATAAAAACTTTAGAAATGAAATTGTGTGGGTTTACAGAAAGTGGAATATAGCTCAAAAACAATTTCCCAGAAATCATGATATAATTTTGATGTATTCAAAAACGGAGTGTAATAAATTTAACACACTTTATATTCCCAAATCCGAAAAATCATCGGGTAAAGGGAAAGAAATTAAAAGTGTTACAGACCCAAAAACAGGGAAAAGAAAGTCTTTATATTTAGATAAAACTTCGAAAGGAACATCCATGCCCGATTGGTTTGATGTTTCTATTATCAATCCAGTAGCTAAAGAGCGTCTCGGTTATCCCACCCAAAAACCAGAAGCTCTTTTAGAGCGTATTATCCAAGCCAGCAGTGATAAAAATGATATTGTTGCTGATTTTTTTTGTGGTTGCGGAACAACTGTAGCCGTAGCTCAAAAATTAAATAGACAATGGCTCGGTGTAGACATTAGCCATTTAGCTATTGCTTTAGTAGAAGAAAAAAGAATTAAACTTTTAACCGATAACTATGTGATTAAAGGTTTTCCAAAAGACCAAGCCGAAGCTGAAAAATTAGCTAAAGAAAAACCCTTTGAATTTGAACAATGGATCGTAGAATATACCCTGCGCGGGCATCAAACTCAAAAAACAAAAGATGGAGGCTATGATGGGCATTTGGTCATAGATTTTAACAACACCAGATTATTAGGTTTGCTAGAGGTGAAAGGTGGAAAGTGTGGTGTTAAAATGCTACGCGAATTTGACCATGTTATAGAAAAAAAAGAAGCGAATATGGGTATATTTATATGTTTTGAAAAAACAGTAAGCCTTGATATGAAAAAACATAGTGATCAAAAAGGTTTTATTCAAACCAATAATCAATTAAGTTTCGGACAGATACCAAAATTGGCAATTTTAACTGTTGAGCAACTTATAGAAAAAAATTATCCGGATTGGTTAAAATTTTATATCCGAAATAGGACATATTAAATTTATTGTATATTTGCTAATTCCAAAACGTATGAACTCAAATCATTTAAATTTTAAAAATACACTTATTTATGGCGATAATTTAGAGGTCTTAAAAATACTATCCCAAAAAGATCCTTTTATAGATTTAATCTATATCGATCCACCCTTCAATTCTAAAAGAAATTATAATATTCTATACGAGGACCTTATTCAATCCAAAGCTAATGGTGAGAAAACAACAGCTCTAAAAGAAGCCTTTAAAGATACTTGGAGTAATGTTGAAATTGGGCAAGAGCTGGAAGAATTAAAAGGTTTAGATAATTTGTTGATTTATAATTTTTTAAAAAACAATAGATTAATATTTACCGATGCTCAGATGAGTTATTTGACCAGCATGTCCCTTAGAATATACTACATGCGTAAGGTTTTGAAATCTACAGGCTCTTTTTATTTGCATTGCGACCCAACGATGAGCCATTATCTTAAAATTTTGTGTGATATGGTTTTTGGACATAAAAACTTTAGAAATGAAATTGTGTGGTGTTATACAGGACCGTCGGCATCTAAAAATTGGTTTCCGAAGAAGCATGACATAATTTTATTTTATTCAAAATCAGATACTTGGTTCTTTAATGGTGATGCTATCCGAGTTCCTTATATCAAGCTTGAAACGGGAAAAACAAAAGGTATTTTCAAAAAATCTGCAACTCTGGATGATAAAGGGAAACTCCCTGAGTCTTGGTGGTCTAATTTTTCGCCAGTTGGTCGTTTAAAAAAAGAGCGTCTCGGTTATCCCACCCAAAAACCAGAAGCTCTTTTAGAACGTATTATCCAAGCCAGCAGTGATAAAAATGATATTGTTGCTGATTTTTTTTGTGGTTGCGGAACAACTGTAGCCGTAGCTCAAAAATTAAATAGACAATGGCTCGGTGTAGACATTAGCCATTTAGCTATTGCTTTAGTAGAAGAAAAAAGAATTAAACTTTTAACCGATAACTATGTGATTAAAGGTTTTCCAAAAGACCAAGCCGAAGCTGAAAAATTAGCTAAAGAAAAACCCTTTGAATTTGAACAATGGATCGTAGAATATACCCTGCGCGGGCATCAAACTCAAAAAACAAAAGATGGAGGCTATGATGGGCATTTGGTCATAGATTTTAACAACACCAGATTATTAGGTTTGATAGAGGTGAAAGGTGGAAAGTGTGGTGTTAAAATGCTACGCGAATTTGACCATGTTATAGAAAAAAAAGAAGCGAATATGGGTATATTTATATGTTTTGAAAAAACAGTAAGCCTCGATATGAAAAAACATAGTGATCAAAAAGGTTTTGTTCAAACCAATAATCAATTAAGTTTCGGACAGATACCAAAATTGGCAATTTTAACTGTTGAGCAACTTATAGAAAAAAATTATCCGGATTGGTTAAAATTTTATATCCGAAATAGGACATATTAAATTTATTGTATATTTGCTAATTCCAAAACGTATGAACCCAGATCATTCAAATTTTAAAAATACACTTATTTATGGCGATAATTTAGAGGTCTTAAAAATACTATCCCAAAAAGATCCTTTTATAGATTTAATCTATATCGATCCACCCTTCAATTCTAAAAGAAATTATAATATTCTATACGAGGACCTTATTCAATCCAAAGCTAATGGTGAGAAAACAACAGCTCTAAAAGAAGCCTTTAAAGATACTTGGAGTAATGTTGAAATTGGGCAAGAGCTGGAAGAATTAAAAAGTTTAGATAATTTGTTGATTTATAATTTTTTAAAAAACAATAGACTCGTATTTACTGATACTCAGATGAGTTATTTGACTAACATGTCCCTTAGAATATACTACATGCGTAAGGTTTTGAAATCTACAGGCTCTTTTTATTTGCATTGCGACCCAACGATGAGTCATTATCTTAAAATTTTATGCGATATGATTTTTGGACATAAAAACTTTAGAAATGAAATTGTGTGGCATTATAGACGATGGACAGGTAAATCAAAACAGTTTCAAAAATTGCATGATATTATTTTATTTTATTCCAAAAGTACTAATTATTTTTTTAATGTTACTTACACTAAATATACAGATGGATCTTTACAAAGAAAAAAACAAGGTATCTTAAATAGATTTACAGATGGAAAAAAATATTTGGTAAGCAACAAAGATATAAATATGAAAGGAGTAAGAGAAAATGATGTTTGGCAAATACCGTTTATTGCTCCGTCTTCTAAAGAGCGTCTCGGTTATCCCACCCAAAAACCAGAAGCTCTTTTAGAGCGTATTATCCAAGCCAGCAGTGATAAAAATGATATTGTTGCTGATTTTTTTTGTGGTTGCGGAACAACTATAGCCGTAGCTCAAAAATTAAATAGACAATGGCTCGGCGTAGACATTAGCCATTTAGCTATTGCTTTAGTAGAAGAAAAAAGAATTAAACTTTTAACCGATAACTATGTGATTAAAGGTTTTCCAAAAGACCAAGCCGAAGCTGAAAAATTAGCTAAAGAAAAACCCTTTGAATTTGAACAATGGATCGTAGAATATACCCTGCGCGGGCATCAAACTCAAAAAACAAAAGATGGAGGCTATGATGGGCATTTGGTCATAGATTTTAACAACACCAGATTATTAGGTTTGCTAGAAGTGAAAGGTGGAAAGTGTGGTGTTAAAATGCTACGCGAATTTGACCATGTTATAGAAAAAAAAGAAGCGAATATGGGTATATTTATATGTTTTGAAAAAACAGTAAGCCTTGATATGAAAAAACATAGTGATCAAAAAGGTTTTATTCAAACCAATAATCAATTAAGTTTCGGACAGATACCAAAATTGGCAATTTTAACTGTTGAGCAACTTATAGAAAAAAATTATCCGGATTGGTTAAAATTTTATATCCGAAATAGGACATATTAAATTTATTGTATATTTGCTAATTCCAAAACGTATGAACTCAAATCATTTAAATTTTAAAAATACACTTATTTATGGCGATAATTTAGAGGTCTTAAAAATACTATCCCAAAAAGATCCTTTTATAGATTTAATCTATATCGATCCACCCTTCAATTCTAAAAGAAATTATAATATTCTATACGAGGACCTTATTCAATCCAAAGCTAATGGTGAGAAAACAACAGCTCTAAAAGAAGCTTTTAAAGATACTTGGAGTAATGTTGAAATTGGGCAAGAGTTGGAAGAATTAAAAGGTTTAGATAATTTGTTGATTTATAATTTTTTAAAAAACAATAGACTCGTATTTACTGATACTCAGATGAGTTATTTGACTAACATGTCCCTTAGAATATACTACATGCGTAAGGTTTTGAAATCTACAGGCTCTTTTTATCTCCATTGCGACCCGACGATGAGTCATTATCTTAAAATTTTATGCGATATGATTTTTGGACATAAAAACTTTAGAAATGAAATTGTGTGGGTTTAATTACAGAAAAAGATTATTGATAATTGTGGTAAAATAGCCAAGCAAGCTGACGTACAATTAAAAAACACATTGAATTCATGCTTACTTTTAAAACAATAGAGACTTTAAAATCTTATTTAAATGCTTTAGAACCAAATAAAAATATTGGATTTGTTCCAACGATGGGAGCCTTACATGAAGGACATTTAACACTTGTCAAACAGGCACTCAAAGATACTGATATTGTTATTGCTGTAATTTATGTAAATCCAAGTCAATTTAATAGGTTAGAAGATTTTGAAAATTACCCAAAAACCTTGGATAAAGATATTGATTTGCTGACGAATACGGGCTGTACAGTTCTTTTTTTGCCGTCTCATGAAGAAATCTACCCTCAAGGCGTTAATAATTTACTTATAAATATTGATTTTCAGAATATTACAAAAGAAATGGAGGGGCATCATAGGCCAGGACACTTTAGAGGTGTTTCTGTAATAATCAGTAAGTTATTCAATATTATTAGACCCAATCGAGCTTATTTTGGTCTAAAAGATTATCAGCAGTATTTAGTTATTAAATATTTATCGGAAGAACTCAGTTTTGGGATTCAAGTTATTGGCGTTCCCACAGTACGTCAGGCGAATGGTTTGGCTTTATCTTCACGTAATTTAAGGCTTTCGGAATCAGGTAAACGGTTGGCACCTGAGCTTTATAAAAATCTTTTAAAAGCCAAATTAATGTTACAAGAAGGCTCTAATGTTGATCATGTTTACACTAAGGTTTTGAAAATATTTAAAAAATCACCTCATTTTCAACTAGATTATTTTCAAATTGCTGATGCCCACACCCTAGAGCTATTAAATAATGAAGGAAACTTTTTCCAAGGTACTGTGGTCATCGGTGTAGCAGCTTTTTTAGAAGGCATCCGTTTAATCGACAATATTTTGGTCGAACTTCCCGTAAAAATAGCTTAATTAGCAGCATTTTTTAAGCCCAAATCTTTCATCTGTTGTTCGCTTATTCGGTTTGGAGAATCAATCATTGTATCTCTACCAGACGTATTTTTTGGAAAAGCAATAAAATCTCGAATAGAATGAACACCCGCAAATAAAGCACATAACCTATCAAAACCAAAGGCAATACCTCCATGAGGTGGTGCGCCGTATTGAAACGCTTTCATCAAAAATCCAAATTGGGCTTCTGACTCTTCTTTGGAAAAGCTAAGAAGATCAAAAACTTTAGCTTGTAATTTAGAATCAAAAATTCTTATAGAACCTCCACCTAACTCTACTCCATTGATAACCAAATCATAGGCTTTGGCTCTGACTTGTTCTGGGTTACTATCCAAAAGGTTTTCATCTTCTGATAGAGGGGCTGTGAAGGGGTGGTGCATAGCTTGCCAACGGTTTTCATCTTCATTTTTTTCAAACATCGGGAAATCAACAACCCATAAAGGTGCAAATAACGTATCATCTCTCAAACCCAACCTATTGCCCATTTCTAAGCGTAACTCACTCATAATCTTATACGTTTTTTGTTTTTCGCCTGCTAAAATGAGTATCAAATCACCTTCTCTTACATTTAGATGTTTCGCCCAAGTTTCCAAGTCATGTTGATCGTAAAATTTATCTACCGAAGATTTGTATTTTCCTTGTTGACATTTGAGATAAACCAAACCTGAAGCAGCCAACTGAGGCTGTTTGACCCATTTTCTGAGTTCATCAAGTTGTTTTCTTGAATAATTTGCTCCGCCCTCAACGCCTATAGCTAAAACCACTTCAGCAGCATCAAAAACTCCAAACCCTTTTCCTTTTACTAAAGTATTAAGTGTATGAATTTTCATATCAAAACGTAAGTCTGGTTTGTCATTACCATAAGTAGATATGGCTTCATGATAACTCAATCTTGGAAAAGTCTCAAGATCTATATTTTTGTGAGTTTTAAAAAGGTGTTTAGTCAGGTCTTCGAAAGTAGTTAAAACATCTTCTTGATCGACAAAGCTCATTTCACAATCTATTTGGGTGAACTCCGGTTGTCTATCGGCTCTAAGATCTTCGTCTCTAAAACATTTTACTATTTGAAAATAACGATCTAAACCACCCACCATGAGCAACTGTTTGAAAGTTTGAGGTGATTGAGGTAAGGCATAAAACTCACCCTTGTTCATTCGCGAAGGCACCAAAAAATCCCTTGCCCCTTCCGGTGTAGATTTGATAAGTACAGGTGTTTCAACTTCTACAAAATCGGCCTGATCTAAAAATTGACGGATACTCTTACTGAGGGTATAACGTAGCTCAAGTTTTTGACGAATAGGAGATCTGCGAAGATCTAAATATCGATATTGCATGCGTAATTCTTCGCCTCCGTCTGTTTTATCTTCTATTAAAAAAGGTGGAGCAATAGCTTCACTCAAAACGCTTATTTTTTCGATAACAAGTTCTATATCACCTGTTTTTAGGTTTGGATTCTTGGCATACCGTTCCTGAACTTTTCCCCAAACCTGAATGACATATTCTCTTCCCAACGTTTTGATCAAAGTACCTAATGAATGATCTTGTTCATTCTGATCAAAGATCAATTGGGTGATACCAAATTTATCCCTTAAATCAATCCATTTTATGACACCTTTGTCTCTAATACGTTGAATCCAACCACTTAATACAACATTTTGATTAATATGAGAATGGTTTAATTCGCCACAAGTATGGGTTCTATACATTTCTATTATGAGATTATTTTTCTAAGACTTAAAATTTGGTAAAGGCTCAAAATTATTCAAAAGTTAAAATAAATTTACTTTATAACAGTGCTATTTTTAATTTTGAAAATGATCATTTTCAAAACCAACGAGTTATACTCATATTGCTTAAAAAAAATATTTTTTAGAGTTCTAACCTATTCTTATTGAAATCAAACGTTTCGAAAAATAAAATAGCTTTGCTATAAACTGTTCAAAAATTCTTTTTTTCAAATAGGATGTCCAAAGATAAAAAACTATTTTTTATCTTTGTTTCAGTCATTTTAATGTCATTTTAACTTTTATAAAATACAAATAGTTTAAGTTATGGAAAAAGAAGAAATATTGAGTCAGTCGGATTTTAGTCCTGTTCAAATTAAGGGTTTACTGAAAATTATTGGTGATATTTCATATAAACAAAATGGATATAGCTCATCGGCAGTTCAAAAAGAAAAAGAGGATGCCCAAAAGGATATAGGAAAAATTAATCTTGAGATTAAAAATGTAGAATTAAAACTTCAAAAAGAAATCAGTGGGGTTAAATTAGAAATACAAAAGCTGCGTACAGAATCGAAAGAAAGCGAATTAAAACTTCAAAAAGAAATTCGAAAAGAAGCAGAAGAAATTAAAGGACAATTTAAATTAGAAATAGAAAAGCTGCGTACAGAAGCTAAAGAAAGTGAATCAAAACTTCAAAAAGAATTTAAAGAAAGTGAATCAAAACTTCAAAAAGAATTTAAAGAAAGTGAATCAAAACTTCAAAAAGGAATAGAAGAAAATCAAAAAGAAATCCAAAATATCAAACTTGAAATTAAAAATGTGGAATTAAGATTACAAAAAGAAATCCAAAAATCCACCAATAGATTAACCACCCGACTCATATTCTTTTTTAGCCCAATGTATGCCGCTCTTATTTTCTATTTTATCAAAGAAATTTTAAAAATTGCTTAACTATTTAAAAATCACAAGATCTTTTAAAATATTTTGGGTTTAAAGTATTAATTTTCAATATATTACAACTATGAAACTAAACCAAGCCTCAACTTTCTCAGTTTTTCTAATTCTTGCCTTAACTTTTTTACCCTTGTCCGGAAGAGGACAAAATTACCAAGAAAGAGTTTTTGAAGATACCATTGATTTTAGAGAAGCAACATTTTCTAAAGAGGCTTATTTTTATAAAGCAATATTTTCTAAAGAGGCTAGTTTTAGTTTTACAACATTTTCTCAAAAGGCGTATTTTTATAACTCATGTTACGCAAGAAGTAAAAAGTGAGGGCAAAATTGTCTAATTTTGGTTCAGTAAAGCGCTTTTGTTAAATTTAATTTAGTTGTTTTGGAAAAGTTATTGGATTTATATACGGACTATTTGATTTCTAATTTTGGTCAAGCCACGGCCACTGGACTTGCCAAAGTGAGTGCTAATGCGGTTTCACATGATAAAATTACGCGTTTATTGTCCTCTAATAATTTTACATCCAAAGATTTATGCTTGAAGGTTAAAGGTCTTGTTCGAAAATATGAACGAGAAGATAGTTGCCTAATTTTTGATGATACGACTATTAAGAAACCTTACACTGATGAGAATGAAATTACCGCTTGGCATTGGGATTCATTGCTCAGGTTGTTCTGTTATATCAGTTTTTGCGATTTAAAAACGCATCGGGAAAAACGTAAATGCCCACTAACTAAAAATGAAATGATGCGTTCCATAATTCAAGTATCTTTACATAACAATTTGAAATTCAAATATATATTAGCTGATAGTTGCTTGGCTTCTATTGACAATATCAAATTTGTTAGTCAGAGCCCCAAAAAGTTTATTTTTGATTTAAAAATGAATCGTTTAAAAGTTTGAAACAAAATGTTTCTGTTACTAAGTCGCCTACGCGTAAGGCACAGACCCAACGCAATCACTTCTTTGCAGCTGTCTGGGCTTTTATCAAATTAGAAAAACTGCGACTAGCTACTAAACTTAATCATTTTGCCCTGAAGTTAAAACTTTATACTAGAGCAACTCAAGCTGCCTTTGAAGAATTAGAAAGCATCAAACAAGCCGCTGATAATACCAGTTGCGTAACATGAGTTATTAAAAAAATAATTATGTAGTCTATATAATTATTTTTAATTATCCTAAAAAAAACCAATATTTTTTATTTTAATTATTAATTATGTACATTTAGAACAATAACCTTTTACCACAAAATTAACTTCTAAGATAGTAAAGGTCTTGGGCAGTTCAAATTTGGGTTTTATTGTATCCAAACAAGAAACATGACTGCATTTTACACAACTAAAATGAATATGGTTATGATGGTGTTCTTCGGTACAATTTTTACAATAAATAAATTTTGATACACCATCAATATCCACAATTCTATGGATTTCTTTTTCTTCTATTAGTTTATCCAAAGCTCTATAGAGAGTAACCCGGTTATAACTTGAACCCAGTATTTCAAATAAAGCATGGTGCGATAAAGCCGTAGATGACTTTTTTACCAAATCTAAAACTTCACCTTTAGCAAATTTTTTCATAAAAATAGATTAAAAAAATGCAACATTGTTGCATAATAAAACTCTTGTGTTGTATATTTGGTTTAAAATTATCTATAGTTTTGCTATTAAGAAAACGATAAGAAATGACTTAAATATAGCAATGCTATTATTATCTCAGAAAAATTTGTTCTCATTATCAATAAGTTAAAAGATTTAAAAATCCTTTTTCTATTTGAGATGATTATAATAATGGTTTAGGCGCTAAACAACATTTTGATATTTTATCTTAATTATTGTAAATTAATTTATTAACTCACAAATATGTTCTTAGAAAGAAAAAAAAATATTTCGGATTATATAGGTACTGTGACCAGCAGTTTATGTCTTGTACATTGTATGGCAATACCATTTTTATTTTTATTTCAAACATTTATAGACTTCAATATTAATGCCTTAATTAATAATAAAACTATATTTTTTTATTGGGAAGTCTTAGACTATGTTTTTTTAATCATCGCTTTTGGGGCTGTTTATCACTCAACTAAACGTATGGAAAAAATTATAAAATATTTAATGTGGGCAATGTGGGCTTGTTTAAGTATAGGCATTTTCTTTGAAAAGTTAGGCGTTCATAAGGCTATTTATCTCATGTATTTAAGTTCCTTGAGTTTAATCATTTTGCATACTTATGGTTTAATATTGTGGAAATACAGAAGAAACAAAATAAAGTTTTAAAAACGTAATTTAATCTGTCCTAATTTCTTTCCAATTTGTGTTTTTCATTATATTTAACTTTACCTAAATGTTTTAAATGTTCTAAGGCTTTCATGAAATCAACTTTTTCATGATCTTCTACCAACATTAATAAACTATCTAAAGACTTAGGTTGTATGAGATATTCAAGAATTTTGATTTCATAGATTTTTATTAATTCACTTCTTAACTTCTCTTTTTCTATTGCTCTTCTTTGGTTTACACAAATATCGCAGTGTCCACAAGTTTTTTCATAAACTTCATCAAAATAATTCATTAACAATTTCATACGACAGGAAGACTTGTTCGTTACAAAGTGTAAAATTGCCTGAAGCTGCGCTTCATCTCTTTCTTTTTGATCTTTCGAAAATCCAGTACCATATTGGATGTCTTTGGAATCTAATCGGGGTTGCAAAAACAAAATTTTAGGCTTTTGAGTGCTTTTTTCATAAATTAAAACCTCATTTTTTTCAAGATAACGCAATTTGGAAACCAATTCTTGAGGTTTTAAAAATAAAGTTTTTGCTAAAATTTCTTCATCTATATAGGAAAATGTATTAAAAACCTTACCTCCACAAAACCTTAAAAGCGCATTGATCATATTTTCTAAACTAGGTTCCTTGACCTGAAATTCGTATAAATCTTCATAACTGATGGTTATAAGTATTTTTGAAGCCGCCAAAAAGCCATCTTCCATTTTTATAAGTTCATAGTTTTCGAGTTGTTTTAAGGCATAAAATGTTTCTAATATATTTGTTTTAAATAAGTTACAAAATTTAGATAACTCAAAATCAAAATTTGACATATAGCCACTGTTAATAGGAATTTGATAATAGTTAGCTAGACTTTGATATATTTTTTGAATAAAACTTTGAGGAGGATATTTGAGTGTATGTTTTTTTTTTAAGGTATCAATATCTAGAGTATCATATAATAAAATGCCAAAGGCTTGTTTTCCATCTCGTCCAGCCCTTCCAACTTCTTGATAATAAGCTTCTATATTTTCTGGAATAGAAGTATGAAAAACAAATCTTACATCTGTTTTGTCGATGCCCATACCGAAAGCATTTGTGCTCACCATGATAGAATCAGGACTTTTTTGCCATACAGCTTGTTTTTTTTGACGCGATTCTCCTGAAAGTCCTGCATGATAATAGTCGCTTTTAAACTTTTTTTGTCTCAAAGCTTGACTTAATTGGACTGTTTTATGACGAGAATTTGAAAAGATAATTCCAGCACCTCTATTCAGTTTATTGATTTTTTGTAAAGCCTTTTCTAAGTCATTAATCTTATTATTCGTTTTTTTTACAGCCAGATATAAATTACTACGTTCAAAAGAAGTTTTAAATAATTTGGGATTTTTAAGTTCTAAACTACTTTCAATATCTTGAACAACTTTTGGAGTTGCCGTAGCGGTAAGAGCGATGCAAGGCACTTGAGGATAAATTTGACGAATAGCAGAAATTTTTCGATAAGCCGGACGAAAGTCATGACCCCATTTTGAAATACAATGCGCTTCATCAACAGCTAATAAAGCTAAATTCATATAGGGTAAGCGAGATTTAAAAACAGTAGTTTCAATTCTTTCTGGTGCTATATACAAAAACTTGGTCTTTCCATAACTTGCATTATCTAAGATCATGTTAATTTCTCGAAAAGAACAAGTGTTATGGATGGCAGAAGCTCTGATATTTTGAGTTTTGAGTTTTTTAACTTGATCTTGAATCAGACTTATCAAAGGCGAAACAACTAAACAAAGTCCATCAAATAACAAAGCTGGAAGTTGAAAACACAAGGATTTTCCTGCTCCTGTCGGCAGAAGACTCAACGTATCATGTTTACCCAGCACACTTTCAATAATTTCTTTTTGAGGAGGACGAAAAGAATCATAACCCCAGTATTCTTTGAGAGTCTGCTCTAATGTTCCCATGAAAATATCAAAATTTATATTTAATTATAATAATTAGGAATTAGGAATCAATTCTGTAGTTAGAACTATTTTTCTAAATTTAGTCTTTTTTCTAAGTTGGCAAATATAAGATAACCAAACATTTATAGTTTTTAAATTTTACGGTTCAATATATTGATTTTTAGAATTTTAATTTTCTTTCTTCCTAATTACCGTTGTTATTGATATAGTTGAAAAATAAAAATAGTTTTCTCTAACTTTTTAAACTGTTTTTCTTTAATTTGTTGTTATGTTTTGAAAATAAAAAGCAATGTTTAATCTTAGAAATATTATTTTTTTAAGTGGAAACAATTAGGAATAAATTTTACATTTAGATTTTCTTATACCAATATTGTACTCATTTCAAATAGAAAAAAGGTTTTTCAAGTATTTAAGTCATTAAAAAAAATATTCTCTTCTTATAGTTTAATAGCAAGGCTATACATTAAGAAGTCACTAAGTTCTGTATTATTTTTTATATTTATTTTTACATTCTAATTTTAATTTAATCATGAAAAAGACAGTCAAGTTTTTAGTTATTATTCCGGTTGTCATTCTTATAATTTGGGGATTTAACTATAAAAAAAATAAGCTAAAAGTTCAGTCTAGCCAGTCTAATATAGAAAAAACAAAAATTCATTGGATGACTTTTGAAGAAGCTCTAGCAAAAAATAAACATGAACCTCGCAAATTTTTTATTGATGTTTATACCGATTGGTGTGGTTGGTGTAAAGTTATGGACAAAAAAACATTTAGTCATGATTTGATAGCCAGCTATGTTAATAGTGTTTACTATCCTGTAAAACTTGACGCTGAGCAACGTGGAGAGATTGTATACGACGGACAGACCTATAAGTTTATTGAAACTTCAAGAGGAAAAGGATATCATGAACTAGCAGCTACTCTTCTTAATGGGCAACTAAGCTACCCAACTGTTGTTTTTTTTAGTCCTCAAGACCAACTTATTGCACCTGTACCGGGCTATCAAAAACCTGAAGATTTGCATAAAATTTTAGTCTATTTTGGAGAAAATAATTACAAAACAATAAAATGGGAAGATTTTGTAACATCTTCTTACAGTTCTCCTTTTTAATTTTACGCTTAAAACTGCAATTAAAATTTAGACTTATACCCTAAAAAGAAAACTAATTAAACGTGAAAAACTGCTAACTTGGTCATCCATAAATCTTTTATTAAACCAAATATTTTCAAAATTATAAATACTTATGTTAAACCATTAAACACAGCAGAGATATTATAAGGTTTTTATTTTTTCTTTAAAAAAATTATTACCACATATAACATGTAATAAACCGTTTCAAACCCCGCAGGTTTTAAAAACCTGCGGGGTGGGCTGTTTAATCTGTTGCTTTTTTCGGCTTATTTCGCGATTTTTTACGTCCCACCTTTTTTTGAAAACATCTGCTTTTACCAAAAAAGTTAGCGCTTGTTCCTCAATTTTATAATTGTTTGAACTCGCTTTTTAGGAATGTTTAAGGATTTTGAAATAATATCTATTGAAACACCATTATTGTACAATCCAAGCACCGATTCTATCTTGCCTTTTTCAATTCCTTCAGCTCTGCCTCTTTCTATTCCTTCTTTAAGTCCTTCAGTCTTTCCTTTTTCTATGCCTTCCTCTATGCCTTTTACGAGTCCCTCTCGCTTTGCTGTATTTATTACATTATTCAAATCCCAATAGTATTTTAAACTTGATAAATAAGCCTTCTGTTCCTCAGGTGTATATCTCGCTATCTCAGCAGCTTCAAATAACTTTGCAAATACGCGAGACCGCAACTCTTCAGGCCTAGTCTCTAACACCCCAAGATGCTTAAAAAGGTAAAGCCATTTATCAAAATTTGTTCTTAACTGGTTAAGGCTTTTGGTAAATTTGGGCAATTCCAAATAAATAAACTTTAACTTCTCATAAAAAACTGCTCCGTCATCCCTTTTTAACTGTACCGTATGAAGTAATTGGCTATCCGTTTTAGTCTCTTCAAAGGCAAAATTTAAAACCGCAACCAAATAAACAGGTTTTAGCTCATAATCCCATTCGCCTTTTACAGCCTGATCTTGAATGGGAAAAGAAGCATAAAAAACACTCCTATCTTTAAAAAAATCTTGTTTGGCCTTTTGCATTTCCACAACGAAGCGTTCGCCGTACTCGCCCGTACAATGAAGGTCAAAAACAGCTTTTCTATCCACTTGCGTTCGGCCCAGTTTTTCATTAGACGTATAGGTTAAATCTTTGATTTTCTGAGGTAATATTGTATTAAGAAAATCAATAAGTAAAGCCTTATTTGATTCCGTTCCAAATAATTTTTTAAAACCAAAATCTGTAAGTGGATTAATATATTTATGTTGTTCAAGCATGGTCTGATATTTCTTTTATGGTTATCTTATAGCAAAGCTATTTTATTACGGGAAACGGTTTTGTTCATAATCAACGTATTAGAATACTATAAAATCCTTTTTTAATTTAAAGTGACTATATCTTAAATAGAAAAAGGATTTTTTGGAAGTCTTAGCTTGTTGGTTTTATACTCAGGTTACTTAAAAAAGAGCGTTTTTCGGATTCTAACCTATTGGTATTGAAACTTAACGTTTCGCAAAATAAAATAGCTTTGCTATAAAATGACTATTTCTAAGATAAAAATAACATGAGTTAAACTATCTCAATTTTAAAACTCTATACTAAGCAATTGTTTTAAAAGTCGCTCAAAAAAACCCTATCTTTTAAATTGGGGCAACTTGTTTGAATAAACAGTTGACAAATTAAACAGCCCACCTTGTGAGTTTAATGTCCTAAAAATCAACAAGTCAAAGCTTCTAAAAATTCCTAATAAAAGACTACATTTCTATATTCCATTCCATAAAATTGACATGCCTTTTTGATTCTATATTCATAAATACCTTCTTTTCCATCTGTATCATAGATAACCACAATAGGTTTTTTGCCGGTTAGAAAAGCAAAAAAACCAGCCTGTTGAATACTGTCTAAACTGCTGCGTTTATCCAGCCCTCCCTCAATAACTTCCGTTTTTGTCTCTATATCTACAAAAATATGCTTACTACCTTTATATGTATATCTTTGTTCCCGAATTCCACCTATATGATTAGAGTACAAATTATTATAGTCATTTTCGCTTTTTAACTTTTCTAAAACTTTTTCTGAAACGTCAATTCGATAATTATTATTTGGCTGTTTACTTATCAAATTTTGATGAGTAATTAATAAAAAGACTAATACTAAATTAAATTTTATCATCCTGTGCTGTTAAAAAATTATGCTTCCAAAAATATAATAATACTATTTGTATTTTAGAAATGGTCATTTTCATTACCAATGAGTTAACCTTTTTTAAATGATGCGATTATGTATACATAATTACAAAAAACTATATACTTTTTCAATTACTGTTTAATAAATACTAAGGCAACTCTATTAGGTAAATAAATCTGCAATTTATTATCATTGCTTGAATAGGTTAAAGTATCATCTATTCGTCCATGACCACCAAATTTTTGTGAATCAGAATTTAAAACAATATTATAATTTCCATTATCTCTAACATAAAAATTATAATTGGCAATAGAATAGCTTGGATTAAAGTTAAAAACAAAAATTAAATCCCCTTTCTGAAACATTAAAGCCTGATTATGAACATCCATGTTGAGTAAATAAGATTCTTTATCATGAAGCAAGTCATGAGATTTAATTAATTCTATCATAGCCTTATCAAAATCGGACAGAAAGTGGTATTTAAGGTTTTTATCATCAACTAAATTCCATTGGCGGCGGGCATATTTATAAGACCAATTATTGTGTTTTCCTGGGAAGTCGACCCACTCAGGATGTCCAAACTCATTGCCTATAAAATTTAAATAGCCTTCCCCACCTAAAACACAGGTTATTAATCTAATCATTTTATGCAAAGCCATTCCTCTATCTATACTAATAGATTGGTCTATCTTTTTCATGAAATGATACATTTCTGAATCCACTAGCCAAAAAATTAAAGTTTTATCGCCTACAAGGGCTTGGTCATGTGATTCTATATAAGCAATTGTCTTTTCATGATTTCGTCTATTTCGTAAAGTTCCCCAAATTTCTTCTACATTCCAATTTTCATCTTTTTGATTAGAAATGAGCTTTTCCCAGTATTCTGGTAATCCCATAGCTAATCTGAAATTAAAACCTATGCCACCTTCTCTTATAGGGCGGCATAAACCGGGCATACCGCTTACATCTTCAGCAATAGTATAGGCTTGCGTATTAATTTGGTGGGTCAGTGTATTAGCAAGTTGAAGGTAAAGAATAGCTGATTTTTCAATATCTTTTTCAAAATATTTTTCATAATGATCAAAATTTGTGTGTCCATGATGAGCATACATCATAGAAGTAACGCCATCAAATCGAAATCCATCAAATCGAAACTCTTCTAGCCAATATCTAATATTGGAAAGTAAAAATCGCCAAACTTCTTCCTTTTCATAATTAAAAAGTTTGGAATCCCAAGCAGGATGTTCCCCTTTTTCACCTTCATGAAAAAACTGATAGGTTGTTCCATCAAAATTATTAATTCCTTCATTAATATTTTTAACAGCATGAGAATGCACTAAATCTAAAATAACAATCATACCCATACCATGAGCAGTATCAATAAGACGTTTTAAATCTTCAGGCGTTCCAAAACGAGAAGAAACGGCAAAAAAATTAGAAACATGGTAACCAAAAGAGCCATAATAAGGATGCTCTTGGACTGCCATAAGTTGAATAGTATTATAGCCTCCTTTTTTTATCCTTGGTAAAACAAAATCTATAAACTCTTGGTAAGTTCCTATTCCTTCTTTTTCTTGAGCCATGCCGACATGGGCTTCGTAAATAAAGGGAGACGAAATTTTTGGACTCTTATTTTTCCAAATGTATCGATTTTTCCAAATTTGACCTGTAAAATCCATAGTAACAGGATCTTGAATAGATCTTTTAATAAAAAGAGGAAGTCTATGATGGGTACCTAACGCACTTTTTACAATTACTTTAATAAGGCTTTTATGTTTTAATTTTGGCTTATAATTTTTATCAGCTAGAAATACTTCCCAAATACCATCATCTTTCTTTTTAAGAGGACAATTTTGCTTATCCCATTTGTTAAAATTACCCACTAAAAATAAACCATGAGCCTCTGGAGCCCATTCTCTATACCACCAACCTTTTTTCTCTTTATCGTAATGAAAACCTAAAATTTCATGCCAATTTGCAAACTCGTATAAAGATTTATACTTGCTATTCAAATAGTTATAAGTATCTTTAAAAATCTTATAACGCTCTATAATAGCATGTTGATGAGGTTCTAACCAAGGATCTTGACGAATTAATTCAGGTGTAAACTCTTGCTCATTCATCTTTAAAATATAAAAATGTTTATTTTTGGCATTTAAATAAAATAGTTTGTACGGTAAAAACAAAAATAAGAATTTTTAATTTCAATTTTTTAAAAGCCAATTAAAAAGATAAATTTAACTCTAAATACTTTAATATCAAGATCATTTTTAGACTATATATTCACTATGTTTTGGACACTTTATTAGATAAAATAAAAAAAATAGAATCGTTGATAAGCCGATCAGGTTCGGAAGGCGAAAAACAAGCTGCTATATCTGCTAAAGAAAGACTCTTAAAAAAATATCCTAAACTGGATAATACTAAAAATCTTATAGAGTAATTGATACTAAAAAGATATTTTTATTACACTCATTTTCAAATCTAAAACTAACATATGAGTTTAAAATGTGGGATCGTAGGTTTACCAAATATAGGTAAATCGACTTTATTTAATGCCTTATCTAAGGCTAAAGTAAGTGCTGAAAATTACCCTTTTTGCACTATCGAGCCAAATACAACAGTTGTCAAAGTGCCGGATGTACGTTTGCAAAAATTGGCAACTATAGTGGAGCCAGATAAAACTGTACCTACTATTATTGAATTTGTGGACATTGCGGGTTTAGTTTCTGGTGCTAGCAAAGGAGAGGGTTTAGGTAATAAATTTTTGGCTACTATTCGAGAAGTTGATACTATAGTGCATGTGATTCGATGTTTTGAGGATAGTAATATTATTCATGTAGAAGGTGCTATTAATGCCTTACGCGATAAAGAGATTATAGATACAGAGCTTCAATTAAAAGACTTAGATACTATCGAAAAACGCTTGGGTAAAACTCAAAAATTAGTTAAAACAGGTGATAAGCAAGCTAGAAAAGAAATAGACTATTTAAAAAAAGTTCAAGCCTGCTTGGAAAAAAACCAAAATATACGTACGCTTGAGTTTAGCGAAGAAGAAGCGGTTTTTGTCAAACAGCTTTTTTTAATGACTTCTAAACCAATTATATATGTCCTAAATATTCATGAAGATCTTTTGAAGAAAGACAATGAACATACTTTAAAAATTAAAGAAGCAGCAAAACAAGAAGCAGCCTTAGTATTGCCTATATGTAATGTTTTGGAAGCAGAAATTAATAGTTTTGACGATCCCGAAGAAAAAATAACTTTTTTAGAAGATTATGGCTTAGAATCTTCAGGTTTAGACCGCCTTATTCGTAGTGCTTATGAACTATTGGGATTAATTACGTATTTTACAGCAGGTAAAGTAGAAGTTAGAGCTTGGACAGTTTCTGCAAATACTAAAGCTGCCCAAGCTGCTGGTGTAATTCATACCGATTTTGAAAAAGGCTTTATAAAAGCAGAGGTCATAAAATATAAAGACTACCTAAATTATAAATCTGAATTAGCCCTTAGAGAAGCTGGTAAAATAAGCATAGAAGGAAAAAATTATACAGTTAAAGATGGTGATATTATGCACTTTAAATTTAGGTAATTATAGCTATAACAACACCATTGAAATTGTTTACAAATTTAGACCTTTGCACCTTTCGATATAATAAAAATTTGATTATTTGATTATAAAATAGTTACAAAAAAAAATGTGGTTTTTATACTCATAAATCATTGATAATGTAGATGCAAAGATCTTAATTTAGTGGTCTAAAAGATCTAAATGATATCTTTGAATAATAGATTTTAAAACTTCCCCATAGACAGGAGATGTTGCATAACCAACTCCACCAAATCGAGTAGATCCTATTGTATTTGCCCAAGCTTCATAATTCTTCCCTTTAGTAAAAAGAAAAGCATAACGACGTTCATTGTTTAAATAAATAGAATGATCTCGGAAAGAATGCCAAGGGGTTTTATAATTTTTAAAACTGTCTTTTACCTTACATTTGTAAAGAGTAAGTCCTCTTTTTTTAACTTTTTGAGACCAAATAATCTTATTTTTATTCAAATCACATTCTTTTTTATTATAGTATTCTATAGTATATATGGGTTTCGTTTTATTCGTTTTATCTTTAAGTCCGAAATAATTATTATGAGCAACTCTTTTACCATAACCCGTTTCTAAAGCTGATTGGGCAAGTTTGATAGAGGCAGGAATATGGTATTTAATCTGTTCTATTATAGCTGTTTTAATTTTATCAAGTTCTGAAGTATCTACGAAAAAATTCCAAACATGTTCGGCAGGTCTTTCAGGTTTTAAAACCTGTTCTATGAAAAGATCAGCGATTTCATCGGCAAATCCAAGCATAACATGAGCACTAAGTTGGTCAATTCGCGATACATTATTTTTAGCGGTATATTTATAAATAATTGCTGCTTTATTTTGAATAAAAGTCTGGTGACTTGTTTCTTTTAACAAAACAGGCTCAACGGGGCTAGACGATAAAAAATTATCCATAACTTCATAGCGGGCATTATTTTCTAATAGATTTTGATCAATATATTTTGGTTTTAAAACTAAATAAGCCGATAAAAACACAATACTTAACGCTAATACACTTAACCAAAGTGTATTAACTTTAAAGATATAATAGTTATGTCCTCTTGTAAAAGTAAGCATACTATCAAAGTAAGTGATAGTTATATTTAATTTTCTGATGGCAAGTTGATACCTTTTCATTATTTCAATTTATTATAGTTTGATAAACAAGCGAATAAATATTTATTTTTTAAACATATATTGTAAATATATAATTTTTAAAATTAAAAAACAACTCTTTAATGTTTATTTTTTAATAAATAATTAAATTTTAAAGATTAAATGTTTAATTTTTTAATTTTTTAATAACATCTATTGGGTTTGTAGCTTTAAATATTGCACTTCCTGCAACTAAAATATTTGCGCCTACTTCTTTTAAGTGAGTATAATTATTAATATCTACTCCTCCATCAACTTGTATTAGAATATTATAACCACTTTTTTTGATAAGTTTTTTTAATTTTATTATTTTTTCATAGGTTGTTTCTATAAAATGTTGCCCTCCAAAGCCGGGGTTTACTGACATAACACAAACATAATCTATAAAAGGAAAAATAGATTCTAAAACTTGAGGAGAAGTATGTGGATTAATAGCAATACCAGCTTTAATTTTCAAACTTTTGATATGATCAATAACTTTATGCAGATGACGACAAGCCTCGTAGTGTACGGATATGGAATTGGCTTTTAGAGTAGCAAAGCGTTCTATATAGTTTTCAGGGTTGCTAACCATCAAGTGAATATCTAACGGTTTTTGACTTAAAGTTGCGAGGGCTTGACAGGTGGGGAAACCTAGAGTAAGATTAGGTACAAAATGTCCGTCCATAACATCTACATGTATCCAGTCGGCTGTTGTTTTATTAAGCCAATTAAAAACAGACTCCAAGTTTGAAAAATTAGCGGCTAAAATGGATGGTGCTACTAACATTTTTTGGATTTAAAAGCTAAAAAAATGTGATTATTTATAAATATGAGGCTTTATTAAATCTATCTTTTAGTCTAAATTTTAGTGGCTTTCCTTCTACTCTTTCAATTTCTTTGAGTTTTTTTAAATAAGAAGTCATTTTATTGCTATTCCAATCAACTTGAATTTTTCCAACTATTTCTTTTGAAAAAAGAGTTTCACCATTTTTTAGGGCTACCATTATTTTTTCTTCAATGGAATCATCTTGTATTTTTTTAGCTTTTTGTGTAGTCTTATTAGAATCTTTATTTTTTTGATTGTCAAATGATAACTCATTTTTTATAGGATGTTGTTTTTCTTCGATAATATTAATTAGTTGAGTTAGAAAATCTAACCCCCAATGTTTACTTAATCTATTTAAGTAGTTAGCACGTTCGTCAATACGTGAAATTTCTTTGCCAAATAGTTTAAAATTGTTGATTTTTAAAGGCTCAACTACAAATAAATCATATTTATTTTCAGAATATTTTTGTCGTAGTTCCATTAATAATCTGCCAAGTGCATTTACTCCTATTAAGGTGTTTTCATTATTTTTTTCTCTTACTGCTCCCCAAAATTTATCTTTCCTAGAATCTTCAACAATATCTTTAGAATACGTGTCTTCTAATAGTTTGCCAAATGTTATAAAGTTTTGAGCGAGTTTAACTTGTAAAGACCAACGCATTATCTTAATTCTAACCTCATCCCAATCTTTGCGAGTATATTTCGTTCTATGGGGTTTACTTTTCATTTTTGCAGCCATTGGGCTTCTTTCATTAATAATGAGTCTTTGAATTTCAGGTGAATCTGGAAACCTACATGCTTGGTATAAGGCTTCTGATGTCAAAATTTTATGCCCGTTAATGTTCAAAGGATAACCTGAGCACATATTAGAAAGTCCACCAAAAGCTTCTTTGGTCTTTCTAAACCAAACTACTTCATCAACTTTATATTCCCTTATTGTGTCTTTTTTGTCACTACCTGGCATAAAACAATATCTGTATTTGTATGATTATCAATAGTTTAATTCAAAGTATTTATATTGACCGTTTTTGAAATAATGGTATAAAACCTTTAGAGTCATACCAGAAAACCAACGGTGTATTATTTGGTACATTTCTCCAAGTGAAGATCAAAGCTCCAAACCCAAAGTCTTTGTAAGAGGGTAAAGAATAACCCAATGGGCGGATATTGGATTTTAAAACATTTGAGTTTGTTAAAATCTCTATGCCTTTTTTTAAAAAAATCAATTCCAAACGCTTTCTATTTTCTATCGAAGAATAAAATTTTTCTGGATTAATTTCTTTTCGATAAAAACCTAGTTCATAAGGATCAAAACCTTTATTCTTGGCGTATTTATTTGCTTGACTATCAACTTTTTGCATGTATTCACAAACTACATCAGGGATATTTTCATCAACAGGTTTTAAAATATTATCATTAAACAAGTGAATTGCTTCGATGTGGATTAAATCCGCAAAATCTTCGCTCACATTGTGGTAAAATTGTCCGCGTTTTTTATCATAATGTTTTTTAGAAATGAACAAATAAAAAACACTCAAATCAATTTCTTTAGATCTCAATTTTGCTAATCTATTTTCGGTTGCCCAATCTTTAAGGTTATTGTAAAAAGTATTGCCCGTACATAAAACATCATCAATGTAGACATTGTGTTTACTAGAACAGCAAGCAAGGTTCTTACAGTCATAATCATAATCCGATTTTAATGTTTCATGAAGTAACTCAAGTATTTCTTTTTGACTTTTTCCCTTATTTTGTAGATCAAGGAAATTTGTATTATCAAATAATTTGTTGAAATCTGAGTAGCCGAATTTTTCGTCTAATGCTTGGATTATCTGCTTGATAAAATTTTTAATTCTATCTCTACTAAAATACATTTTACCAAAAATGTATTTTAATTCCTTTAAAATAAAAATTCTATCTTCTCTGGGAAACTGATTAATCCACTTCGTTATTCTCATTTTTGAAATTTCTAAGCCTTCTTCTTTCCTATAGTCTTTTATTACGTTGTACACTGCTTCAACTTCTTTTTCCATCTATTTTTATTTTTAATTGATCAATAGAAAGACTATTTCATTATGCGAAACAGTCCGTTTCAATATCAGTGTATTAGACCTCCAAAAAATCCTTTTTTCAACTAACATCGCTACAAAATGTAATCCCTTATTTAACAGGTTTCGGCATTGGTTTTCTACGTCGTGTTGAATTAAAACCACCTAATTTTTTAGAAGTATTTTTCATAGGCGTTTTCTTTTTCCCACCTGTTTTATTTTCAAATTCTCCATATAAGTTTGGTCTTTTATAGAATTTTTTAGTAAAAACCCATACTTTAATTCCTATTTTTCCATAAATAGTATTAGCCTCAACAAGTGCATAATCAATATCAGCTCTTAAAGTATGAAGCGGAATACTCCCTTCTTTAAAAACTTCGCTTCTTGCCATTTCAGCACCAGCAAGCCTTCCGGCAACTTTAATTTTTACTCCTTTAATGTTAGCACGCATAGAATCTGTAATAGCAGTTTTAATAACTCTTTTATATGATGCTCTACTTTCAATTCTGTTGGCAATACTATTAGCTATTAAAAGTGCACTCTGTTTTGCTTGTTCGCGTTTAAGTTCTATAACATTAATCTGAACTTCTTTTTGAGTCAACTTTTTAATTTCTTCTCTTATTTTATCAACCTCTGCGCCTTGCTTTCCTATAATAATACCTGGCCTAGCAGTATGAATAGACAATGTTATTCGCTTTAATGTTCTTTCTATTAAAAGTTTAGACACTGCTGCTTTTATATCCAATCTCTTATGGATATATTTTCTAATCATTTCATCTTCAACTATTTTTTTACCCATGTCTTTATCTGCAAACCAGTTTGATTCCCAGCCTTTAACATAGCCCAATCTAAAACCTATTGGATTAACTTTTTGTCCCATTTATATATATAAATTTATATCAGTTAAATTAAGTACTTTGATTACTCTTGAATTTAATATTTTTATAAAGAAAAAGATATGAGTTTTAAATATATAGAACTATAAAAATAAACACCTTTAATTTTTTGATTTAACACTAAACATAATTTTTTATAGTAACTCTAAGTATTTGATATTAAAAAAAATATTTTGATATTGAAGCACTTAAAGCTATATTTCCTTTTTTATTTTAAGCTAATTAGAACAAAATGACTATAGAAATAACCCTTAAAAACCTCAAATACGAAAGCGAAGATATAACACAAAAATGGAACAAACAAACGTAATAAGAAAAATTATCAATACAAAAAATGCCATAGTTTAATAATCTCTAAGAACTAAGTTTAGGAGTTGTTAAACAAGGATATTTTTCCTCAACTTTTTATTTATAATACCTCATTTTCAACTTTTTACTTTAAAGGTGAATCGATTTCTTTAGATAAAGCTTTATACGTCATTTTATCTAACATACCCCAAAAAAACTTATTTAACCAAAAGATAAATATGCCTTGTCCTGTTAAAACTAACATTTTCTTTTGCTTCTTATAAGCTTGAAAAACTTTTTTGGCACAGGTTTCTGCACTCATCATTTTATCTTCTTTATCCGGTCTTGAACTTTTACCTTTTACCTTAGCATTCTTATCTAAAGCAGCTTTGCGAATATTAGAACGAATAAAACCGGGGCAAACGGTTAAAACATGAACATTTTTCAATATTAATTCAGATCGTAAAGATTCTAAAAATCCATTTAAGGCAAATTTTGAAGCAGAGTAAGGAGTACGAGCAGGTAGGCCTCTAACACCTGCAACTGAAGAAATGCCAATTATACTACCTTTAGATTTTAGTAAGTAAGGCAAGGCATATTTAGTGGCATAGACCGCTCCAAAAAAATTAATATTCATAACTTGGTGCATAACTTCCAAATCCATTTCTTCAAATAAAGCTCGCATAGCTATACCTGCATTATTGATAAGGATATCTATTTGTCCAAACATTTTTATGGTTTCATCTATAACACGCTTATTATCATTTTCTATGCTTACATCAGCTTGTATACCCAAACATATTATATTTTTCTCTTTTAAACTTTTAACTGTTTCTTCAAGAGCTGTAGTCTTACGTCCTGTAATAACAACTTTATAGTCTTGATTTCCAAAGACTTCAGCTAAGGCTTTTCCTATACCGGAAGAACCACCTGTAATAATCGCAACTTTTGACATATTAAGTTTATATATTTGAGTTAATAAATAGTTTGTAAAAAAATATTGACTTGTAAGTTAAAAAAAATAGATACTTTTGAGCTTTTTTAATGAACTCTTTTTGGTTTTCTGATTATTTCTATCTATTTTTTGCCAATATATTATACTCAGGTTACTTGAAAAAGAGCGTTTTCCGGATTCTAACCTATTGGTATTGAAACTTAACGTTTCGCAAAATAAAATAGCTTTGCTATAAGATTGTCAAAAATAGTTTACTAAAAAACTTTAATATGGATTCTGAAGAAGCAATAATTCTTTTTGATGGAGTTTGTAATTTTTGTAATAGTAGTGTTCAGTTTATTATTAAGCATGATAAAAAAAATTACTATAAGTTTGCAGCTTTGCAGTCAAAAAAAGGTAAAGAACTATTGAAAAATATTAATGAGACTGATTATTTAGATTCTATAGTACTTTTAAAAAATGATATTTACCATTTAAAATCAGATGCAGTCCTGAATATTGCTAAAAACTTAGATGGTTTTTTCAAAATCGCTTATCTTTTCATTTTTTTACCCAGAAAATTAAGAAATCATTTTTATGATATTATAGCTAAAAACCGCTATACTTGGTTTGGAAAAAAAGAAGCCTGTATGATACCAAGTGCTGATATACTTAAACGTTTTTTAGATTAAATAAAAGGTAACTATTGAACTATTTGGAATTTTAATTAACTGTGATTATGAAATTGAGGATTGCTTTATTTTGTCTTTTATTATCATTAGCATCCTTTTTAAGTCTTGCTCAAAATTTTCCTGCTGCTTTTTTGAATATCAGTGCTACCTTAGGGCGACATAATATTAGTTTTAATGACTTTTCCAATTCTCCAGGCCCTAGTTTTGGTTTCAAAGTCAGTTTAGGCATTTATGCTATTAACAAAAATATATATAGTGGCGGATTAATTTTCACCTTATTAGAAGGTGCTTCTTATGATTCTGAGCGTAGGCAATTAAGCGAAGATTTTATTTTGCCAAATCAAGATTTTGATAAACATATTATTTTTAAATTTGCTCAGTTTCGAAGTGCTACAATTGGTTGGTTTAACAATCTAAAAGTTGGAAATACTGAACTTTATCATCAAATTGGATTTGGAATTTTTGGTACAACAGAACGCGATCAACTTTTTGATTTTAGTATTCATAATGAATTAGGTGTTTATTTAGGAAAAATAGACAAATTCCGATTGGCATTAGGGTTAACTCATGATAAAACGATCGGATCCGGTAATCCAAATTATGATATGAGCAATTTAGGATTAATTATTGGAGGTATTAGAACATTTTGATAAAAAATTGATTCTTCAAGAGATAAAATATTTTGGTGGTATTGCAGAAAGTATGATTTAAAAAAATACGGTTAATTAAATTATAAATATTTGGTTATCAATATATTTGGTTATCAATATATTTAATTAATAATAAAGTATATAAACCGCTAAGGTCTTTAAAAAATTGGATGCTTAAGTTAACTTCTTATTACTTAAATCTTTCATAAAAATTAATTTATAGGATTTTATTTAGGGAAACTAAACTATCTTTTTGGTTAGTATATGTGTATAGTCATAATCGCTTCATTGAAAAAAAATTAAAAGGTTATATAACTGATTGATAATGAAAATTTCTAAGATAAATATAGCATTGCTATAGGTTCATAATACATTTTTTTACTATTTCCACTTTGTAGAATGTAACATCGTGAGCATATCCTTTTTTATATAATCTATAATTGGGGCTATAGAATCATTTTTATCGGAATAAGGAAAATATAAAACAGCTCTTAAAAAGTGTTGAGTTGTATCAGTAACAATGTATTGCATCGGACTTGGAATATTGCCTTTTAGTTCATGAATAACAGCTGCATAGCCATTTTGAGTCACGGTTGTATATTCATCTATCGAAGAAGCTCTGATATGATGTTTGTGAGTTAACCTTAAAGATGTTTCAAAAAATCCTCTTAAAGAATCTTTATTATTGTTGATATTTTTATAAGAAACATCAATGGTAGCTTTATAGTTAGGGTAGGAAATATGAATCCAATAATCCTGAGCAATATAGGAAGTATCAGGTTGAACGGTCGTATATTGAGATAATAAAAAATTGTATGGATAATTGCCAAAGGTATCTAGCCAATGGTATTTATGGGCTTCGAAATGGATACGAGGATAGCCAACAGGTTTGGGAATAAAATAATTTTCAGTGCATGTATTTAGAAGAGTGATAAGGCTAATCATAAGTCCTCCCAAAAACAGTTTATAAAACTTTCTCATGAGTTCATTATAAGTTTGTATTTTTTTCAATTTAGTAGGATAATCAAATAATTGTAATTTTTCAATTTAATTGCTAAATTTTGACAACTTAAATTAATAATTTTTTTATCGCAGTATTGTTTCTAAAAATTGTGGATTTATTATTTTTTTGAAAACTACTTATAACTATAGCCCTAGCCAAATCTTTATCTGAAATACCCACAGAGGGAACTATTTTGAACAAAGGTTAAATTTGGGCTAGTCTCTTCTAAAGTATCTGTTAAATCTTTTTGAAAAGCACAGGTAATTTCCAAAAATTTTTCTCTTGGTACCTGATTTTGATAAACCCCTAAACAATAAAAACAACTATCAATATTGGATAAATCGGAAGATAGAGCTTTAAAATCCAGAAAATTATCATGTTCTATTTTTTTTAGTTTTAAAAGGTATTGCAGTACAAAACGACCGACCATGCCTGTGGCTCCTGTGATTAAAACTTTACGGTTCATTTTATTATTTTAAATATAAACTTAATTTTGGCTAAAATGAGAAGACTAATTTTTGTAAAATTTGAAATTCGAAGTCTTTTTTCAAGCAATACTTTAGCTTCGGTTTTTTTTATTTTTTTGAATACATGAGTGTAATATGTATAAGCTATATAAACAGCAAAGCGGCAATTTTTAGGTAAGTGGAGTATATTTTTAAAAGCTTCTTCTAAATGTATATCTATTTGATTTTCTATAATTTTTTTGCCTTTATTATCAAATTTTCCATCTTTGAGAGTAGGGAAATAATTTCTCCCCATAACTACCCGATCAATTTTTATATCTCTGATAAAATTAATTTTTTGGAAAGCAGCACCTAAGGCTAAAGCCCCTTTTTCCAAAGATTTATATTGTTTTTCATCGCCATGACAAAACACTTTCAAACACATTAAACCTACCGCCTGTGCCGAGCCCAAAATATAGTTTTCTATACCTTTTTGATCATATTCTAGTTCATGCAAATCCAAGAACATACTATCTAAAAATGCTTTAATCTGCCAATGTTCAATTTTAAACTTATTGACTACTTGTTGAAAACTATGTAAGATTGGGTTCAAACTTATTTTTAATTTTATTGCTTCGAAAGTATCATCGTAATATTTTTGGAGTAAGTGTTTTTTTGGATAATCATGAAAAGTATCCACAATCTCATCACCAAAACGCACAAAACCATATAGAGCATAAACATCCATTCGAATAGATTTATCAAGTAAAAAAATACCTATAGAAAAAGACGTTGAATAGTTCTTTGTTACTAAACGACTACATTCCGAAGAAACTTTATGGTACAATTTTAACATAATGAAATTCTATTTAAGTGTAAAGCTATAAATATGTTTTTTTTATAAATCCAAAATTAGTCATTTTTTTTTTTGATTTTATCAGAGCAGTTACTAAGGCATAAACCCCAAAAATTAAAGCAATAAAAGTAGCACCACGTCCTAAATAATCCCCAAATCGGGTATAAAAAGTTAGTGTATCATTTAATAAAACACGTTCTTTTATAGCACCTTGCGTTTCATAAGGTAAGGCGTTAATGATGTCACCGCGCTGGTTAATGAACGCTGATATGCCTGTATTTGCCGATCTGGCTAAAGATTTACGATTTTCTATAGCTCTTAATCGAGAAAAAGCCAAATGTTGACGATGTCCCGGTGTGTTTCCCCACCAACCATCATTAGTAATAACTCCCAGTAATTGAGCACCTTTAACCACATATTGAGTAATATATTCTCCATAGATGGATTCGTAGCAAATAATTGGGGCAATGCCGTTATTTTCCTGATTAAAAAAAGTAGTAGGTTCTTTTTGTTTTCCTAAACTTCCACCTACACCACCTAAATCAACTATTGTTTTTAAGAATTTTTGAAATGGCATGGTTTCTGCGCCCAAAACAAGTTTACTTTTTCTATAAATATCAGTCTTTACACTGTCTCTTAAAAATAAAGCACTGTTGAAAACATCGTAATAGCCAATATTTTCTGCATAGCGATAGCTTGGATTATCCGGCTTTCTTTTTCCATAACTTATGTAGCTATCCATACCCGATAAAATACATAAGTTGGGGTAATTTATCAATAAATTTTGAATTTTTTGAATATCTGGATAAGCAGATAATTGACTTTCTAATTTAAGAACATGCAAAGCCGTTTCTGGGAAAAGCAAAAATTTAGTGCTGTCGGTTAAATAAGTCTTAGAAATTTGGATATATCTCTCAATTTGAGAGTCATAAGGCATTGGATTAGAATTTTTTTTATGGGTTTTAGCATTATAAGAGAATTTTTCTGTATAACAATCTATATTTGGCTGCACAACCACAACTTCTGCAGGAAATCCTTTTTCTTCATAACTATAATATATAGATAAAGAAATGAGTATAGGAACAATAAGACTAATAGTAAAAGGTAGTATGTTGGTTTTTTTTTCAAAAAAGTTGAATATAGCAATATTACAAATTAAAATCCAAAGTGTGCCGCCAAAAATACCTGTGTATTCATACCATTGTGCTAATTTTGGATAAAAACTTAATGTATTTCCTAAATTTAACCATACCCAAGAAAGATCCCAGTGAATATGTAAATATTCAAAAGCCATCCAACAGACAACCCAAACAAACATACCGAGTTGTTTATTGGTTTTTTGGTTGATAAAATAAACAGCAAGAACGGGAATAGTTTGCAGAAGGGCATTAGCAAACCAAGCCGCTAAAGAAACATAGTGAATGGCTTCCCATAACCACCATAGAACAATCCAATTCCAAAGACCAAAACTTAAAAAACTATAAAATCCTAACTTTAAGAGTTTAAACCGTTTTGTTTTTTCTCTGATATGTTTCTCAAGTAGAAAAATAGGCACCAAAGCTATCAATATGCAATAAGCCGAAAAGGCATACCAACCTAAACCCAATAAACAACCACTGAAAAGGCTTAAAATAAGAGGATAGTATCGAGTATTTTGAATGGTCATGAATTTTAATATACTAACTCGTTAATTTGATAAAGTTTATATAATAAGTTGAAAATTAATTGTTTATATATAAATAATTTTCAAAATTGGCAAAAATAGATACGTTTTTTTAGGACGAATACCTGCTAATCTAAAAATATCCCTAATGCCTACTCGTCTGACAAGCATATGCTTAACCCGCTCAATTATTCCTTTTTGACAAGTTCTATAACTCAGTTTTGAGGGGCTATAAATTGGCGTTGACAGGTTTTATAGAGATAATTTTGCTTGTTCATTTTATTTATTCCATTTTGTTTTATATCTCTCCTGTCGCATTTGGGGCATTTTAGAGTTATTTTTAGGGTCATTTTGTTTTATTTAAGTGAAACAAATAAACAAATATAGCTCTAAATGTCTCAATATCAAAAGTATTTTCTTAAATCATATTTTCTACAATACCACCTAATTATTTTCATTCCTAAGTTTTAATAATTGAATTAAACTTTTGGTACTTGGTATGGTATTTTTTGTTTGTGAGGGTCATGTGAAGGGTAATTCATCTTTTCTTCTAAATCTTTTTCTAGTTCTGGAGTAATAAGATGTTCTATAACTTCAGCATCTTGGTGGACATGGTCATCCATGAGCTCTACATATTCCAAAAGATACAATTCCCACAACCGGTGTACTTTGATAATACGTGTTGCTTTTTTTAGTCCAGAATGTGTTAATAACCAATGGTTTTCTGAAAAATAAACATGTTTTTTTAGTTTTAATAAAAATAAGCCTAAGCGCAAAGGTATAGCGTCAAAATAACGTACTTTTAATAAATCATCAAGTGTTTTGGGACTTAAATAAATATTATTAGATTCCCCACTTTTGTAAAATGTTTTAAGAATATTTTCTTGTAAAATCCGAAATTGGTTTTTCTGTTGTTGTACAAAATTACCGACGAGTCCATTATTTTTTCCAAACAGAAAAGAGAAAACCAAAAAAAACATTAAAGTAACTACAACCCAAGGTCCCGTTGGCATCTTTGGCAAAGCATAAGAAACATACACCCCAATTCCACTGGATAGAACATTAAATAGGATTGCTAAAAAGAGTAGACTGCGGAGTTTTTGGGTCCAGAATAAACCAATAGCAATAGGCGTTATGAGCATGGCTGCTGTTAGAATAATGCCAACAGCTTGTATACCTGCTACGATAGCCAGTACCATTAAACTCTCAATTAATAGTTCTAAACCTCTGACAGGCAAACCAATTGTTTGAGCAAAAGATTTATCAAAAGTAATGATTTTGAGTTCTTTAAAGAGAAGAATAATAGTCACGATAACTACACAACAAATAATACTGAAAACCTTTAAATCGCTTCCAATCAAAGCAGCAGCTTTTCCAAATATAAAATGTTCTAAACCAGATTGTTCAGCATTTCCAGAATGTTGAATATTAACCAATAAAACTATCCCTATTCCAAAAAATACCGAAAGTACTAAAGCAATGGCGGTATCTTCTGATAGTTTAGAATGATTGACAATGTAATTAATACTCAACATCGATAACCAACCTGATATAAAAGCACCAATAACCAAAAAGTAAATATTTTTCTCACCTATAAGCAAAAAAGCCAATGCGATACCCGGTAAAACACTATGCGCTACTGTATCACTGACTAAAGATTTTTTGTTTAAAAATACAAAAGTCCCTATACTAGCCGTAGAAATAGCTATCAATATCATTCCGAAAAGAACATATTTCAAATTGGGTTGTTCAAAAAATAAGGTATTGATTATATCCATTTGATTATTTTTGAAAAATGAAAAACGGTACTTTTCTAAAATTAGAATACTTAAAATTGAACTCTAAAATTATAAATTATAATAGTAAAAACTAATGGTTTAATCTATAAAATTAAAAATATTTTCTAATAAATTGATTATAAAATTATTAGAAACTAATAAACAAAAAATATCCAATTCTATCTATCTGCTTAGATAGAATTAGTGTATCTTGGTAAATTAAGATTTTGATTTTTATTATTTTGTTATGTATTTATTTCTTTGCTATGCGCGCCTATAAAAAATATATTTTTCTTGCCTTGCTTTTCCTGTTTCCTATTCTTTTACTTCTTATTTTTCAATCTGGACAACACCGTTACCGTCTGAATATCTTAACCAATAATGATATCAAAAAGCTTCAAGTTTACAATCCCAAAAGCATGCAATGTCTTCACGAAGATACTGATAGTATTCATAAAATACCTCATTTTAGTTTTACGAATCAAAATAATGAATTTGTAAGTCGGGCTGATTTAGAAGGTCAAATTTATGTGGCTGGTTTTTTTTTCACAACTTGCCCCGGTATTTGTATTGATATGACTAAAGAATTATTACGGGTACAAGAAGCGTTTAAAGTTCGAAAAGATTTTAAAATTTTATACCATACGGTTAACCCCAGATATGATAGCGTATCTGTTTTGAAAGAATATGCTCAAAACCGAAATATTAATGACGCTATATGGTATTTGCTTACAGGCAAAAAATCAGAAATCTATGATTTAGCACGTTGTGGTTATTTTGTGGCAGCAAATAAAGAAGTTAAAAATGAAGAAGGACAATCTGACTTTATACATACCGATAAATTTATACTCGTAGATGCCAAAGGACAAATAAGAGGTTTTTACACAGGTACAGATAGAGAAGATGTGGATAGGCTTATTACTGAAATACAAATTTTAATGCTTGAAGAAAATCAAAATAGTTAGGAATAAGTTCCCAGAATATAGCAAGCTATATAAAAAAAATATACTACTTATAATCAGTATATTATATACTAAAAACTTTTTTCTTGTTTAAAGTTATAATCTTGATAATTCTTCTAAAGAAATAGAATAAGTTCCTGTTTTTGAAATGACATAGCCTGCTGCGAGATTTGCATGACTACAGGCTTCTTTTAAAGAATAATTATTACTCAAACAGGTTGCTAAAACAGCCACAACCGTGTCTCCAGCACCAGAAACATCGAACACCTCTGTAGCCTGAACTCGAAAATGAGTAATCTCTTTTTCTTCTACCAAAGACATGCCTTTATCGGAACGCGTGATGATGATATTTTCTAAATTAAATGTAGAACGAAGTTGAAAGGCGTATTTTTCTATATTTTCATCGGTGTTTTCAAGGTGATTAAGTCCTAAAACTTCTTTAAATTCTTTAAAATTTGGTGTGATCAAAAAACAACCTGCATATTGTTTCCAATCTTTTACTTTCGGATCTATGATTGTCTTAATATGTTTGTTTTTAGCCTGTTTAATAATATGTTGACAAAAATAAAGACTACATAATCCTTTTCCATAATCGGAAAGAATAAGCATATCAAAACAATTGTTTTGAAAAATATTTTCAAAATGTGCCAGAGCTAAAGCGTGGTCTATAAAAGGACTTTCGTAATCTATACGAGCAATTTGTTGACGCTGAGCAATAATTCTATTTTTAAAAATAGTGGAATAATCTTTAAGTTTTAAACACTGATTTTTAATACCTTTTTGTTTCAGTATTTGATTAAAAATTTCTCCGTAGGCATCTTTTCCTAAGGCACCAAATATAGAAACTTCGTTTTTTAAACCAGCCAAATTATTTGCTACATTAGCAGCACCACCTAAAGTTGTTTTTTCTTCTTTTACAAGTACAACAGGAACAGGAGCTTCTGGTGATATACGCTTAACTTCTCCGATGGTATAATAATCCAACATGACATCGCCTAAAACCAGCAATTTTTTAGGTAAATAATTTATATTCATATCACTTAAAAAAAGTTTTTAGAATTCTAACTTATTAATGATGGAACAGAACATTTCGTAAAATAAAATAGCCTTGCTATATTTTCAAGTGGTTAATTTTAAATAACTAAATAAATAATAGGAATATAAAAAACCGCGTCACCAATGAGGCGATACCGTTGCTTTATTTTGAAAAACTTGGAAAACACAAAAAGACTGCTTAAAATTAAGAACATTATAAACAAAATAATCCAAATAGATGGTGTTATATATATCTTGGCTAAAGCTATTTCCAAATAACCTAAAATAAAAATTAGAGTTAATATAAGGTAAGCCCGTTTTGGATTTATATGACTAGTCCAAGAGATTTGAGATTCGTATCTGTCTTGTTCGGATTCAAAATAGGCAAACAACATTATATTTTGAAAAGCTAAAATAAAATAAAGTAAAACAACATGAATAGATTGTAAATCTAAAAAATTCTTGCCTGAAACTTGAATTGGCAAAAAAATCCCTATCGTATATAATAAAGCCCCTGTAAACTCTTTTTGAAAAAAAAAAATAATAGAAAGTTTAGAGAGCATAAAAAAATAAAAACCAACTCCTAAAGTCAGAATAAGTCCATATTTTAAAATGATGTAAGGCAAGAAAAATAGATTTAAAAAACCCAACAAAAAACCAAAACCCAATACATATTTTAAGCTATGACTATGTTTTTGAAAAAAATAGCGTCGAGAACTTTTTGAAAAAACTTTAGCCTTAATGTCTAAAATATGGTCGAAGTTATAGATGAGCCAAATAGAGATAAAAAGTCCAAAATATATTGGAAAAGAAAGACTTATATTTTTAAATTTAGCCATAAAAGCCATACCCACAAGTCCACCTCCAGCAATATCAAAACTCAAAAAATTGTAACGCATGGTACATTTCCCTTTTCCAAGTGATATGATTACAATATCTTTTATATATTGATAATCAGTTACTTATATTTTTTATAACTTTACAAAGTTAACATATTGATTTTCAGTATTATATTTTTCATAATTTTGCAATTATTGAGTTATATATTTCAAATTTACTATTTTTGGCATTATCTTAATACAGTTTTCTGACTAAATTTTATATTATTTTAACCATAAAATATGATTACAGGTCTTTAAAAACTCAACCGAGTTATACGTATACTTAATTCTTTTATATTCTACTCATTATTTTTTAAGAATTGGAAATTAGGAAAATTAAAAATCATAAATATTTGATTATAAATGTATTAAAAAATAACTAAACTATTGGTTTTTTAAATTAAAAGGATTTTAGATCATGTCCGAGGAACAAAAAAACTTAACTGCACCTTTAAAATCTTTTGAAGACTATCTTAATAAAAATATAATATTTAAAATACTCACTGATGCTGCCAAAGATTTAGGACTAAAAACGTATTTAATAGGTGGATACGTTAGAGATTTACTTTTAAATAGAGCTTCTAAAGATATAGATGTCGTTTGTGTTGGCAATGGTATAGAGCTAGCAAAAGATTTTGCTGCCCGGCTAAGCAGAAGTTTAGGTAAAAATTTGGAAGTTATCGAATATAAAAATTTTGGAACTGCTATGGTTACTTTCCAAAATTATATTATTGAGTTTGTAGGAGCCAGAAAAGAATCTTATCATTTAAACTCTCGAAATCCCTCGGTACAACTTGGTTCGCTATCCGATGATCAAAATAGACGAGATTTTACTATTAATGCACTGAGTATAAGCCTTAATAAAGAAGATTATGGACAGCTTATAGATCCTTTTAATGGACTTCGTGATATAGAAAAGAAAATTCTCAAAACACCTCTTGACCCTAAATTGACTTTTCAAGATGACCCTCTTCGTATGTTAAGGGCTATTCGTTTTGCTAATCAACTAAATTTTACTATTTCGCCTAAAACTTTACAAGCTATTATTAAAAATAAGAAGCGCATTAAAATTATATCTCAAGAGCGTATACGCGACGAATTTAATAAAATTTTAATGACTCCAAAACCTTCTCTTGGTTTTAAACTTTTATATGAGTCTGGATTACTGACATTTATTTTTCCTGAATTATTGGCTTTAAAAGGAGTTGAAATTATTGATAACAAAAGACATAAAGATAATTTCTATCATACATTAGAGGTTTTAGATAATATATCAAAAACGACTAAGGATTTATACTTACGCTGGGCAGCTTTATTGCATGATATTGCTAAACCAGCTACAAAACGTTTTAATAATACGCTAGGTTGGACTTTTCATGGTCATGAAGATTTAGGCAGTAAGATGGTACCAAAAATTTTTAGACATTTTTGTCTGCCTATGAATTACAATATGCGTTTTGTTCAAAAAATGGTCGCTTTACATTTACGACCTATTGTTTTGGCTCAAAAACAGACTACTGATTCGGCTATTCGTCGTATTATTGTAGATGCAGGCGATGATTTAGAATCCCTTTTTAAACTATGCCGCGCAGATATTACTTCTAAAAACTCTGAAAAAGTAAAACAATATTTAGCCAACTTTGATCGAGTAGAACAGAAAATTCAAGAGGTTGAAAGCAGAGATAAGTTACGTAATTTTCAACCCCTTATTAATGGTGAAATAATCATGAAAACTTTTAATTTAAAACCTTCTAAAATGGTCGGAGAGATAAAAACTAAAATAAGAGAAGGTATTTTGGAAGGCATTATCAAAAATAACTACGAAGAAAGTTTTGCTTATATGTTAAAAATAGGCAAAGAAATGGGCTTAGAAAGTAGTTGATTGATTTTTTTTATTATTAATTATATGTTAGACCTTCTGAAAGTCTCTTTTTTAAGTGACAGAACTCTAATAGTTATATAATCGCCATAATTTCTAGTTTCTAATTAATTTTAATATGCGTTTTTTTATTCTAATACTATTCGTATTTACTTTTTCATTAAAATCTCAAACAACAGATTATAGAAGAAGTCCAGTTGGTTTGGTTTATAAACAATTGGGAGATATGTATTTAAAAATAACTTATACACGTCCTCAACAAACTAGTGATAAGTTTTTAATTTTTGGTTCTAAAGTAAAATACAATAAACTATGGCGAACAGGGGACGATGAAGTTCCTGAACTTACCGTTACCGATACAATAATTTTTGTTACTGATACTTTGCCACCTGGTACTTATAGTTTATTTACTATACCAGATTCAGCCACTTGGACAATTATTTTAAATACAAATTTAGGACAAAGAGGGCTTTTTAAATATAACACTGCCCAGGATTATTGTAGGAATGAAGTTGAAAGTTTTTTAGTTTCTAAATTTATCCATAGCTTTACCATAGATATAAAAGAAGTAAAAGCGAATGAAAGCGAAATTGTATTGCTTTGGGGTAGGACAGCAGTAAGTATTCCTATATACTACGATTAACAAAAATCAAATGAACATTTCTGAAATAATAATCAAATTATTTACAAATTAAAATTTACCTGGCGGCAATTTGATTTTCAAGTTAACCAATTTTATGCTTTCTTATCGAAGAGTAGTATTATACAAGTAATGATAAAATTAAGAAAATCTCTAAAACTAAAGACCTTTTTATGTACATTACCAACAACTTATGAGTATAAAATTTATAAAACTGTTTTTTATAATTATTTTATTATCAAGTAATTAAGTATTTTATAAAATACTGATAACCAGATTTTTATTGTATATAATGGTGCAAAGGTCTATGTTTGGGCACTCGCACTATTTGTTAGGGCAATATAATATAGAACGACAAAATCAATTATCACTGCTTGTGTAATATTGCTTCTTTTTTCAAGTGACACGATTATATTTCAATATCAAAATTATTTAATTAAGTTAAAGTCTATATTTTTTTTAGATTTGAAAATACAAATTATTGAAAATCAAACAAAAAAAATACAAAATCATCAAAAATTTTTATAAAACAAGCCTGTTCTATTTTTGCATTGTTCCCAAACAATAGTAAGGCTTATTTTTGTTTGGTATAAAACTAATTAGCTTCAAAAAATATATCTATATTTGTCGTTCTTTTGAAGCTAAATATAATTTAATTTCTTTCAGAATTGTTCATAACTTATTATTAAAATAACCTATAATTTCATATTCAGTTAATTATTAAAATATGGCTGTACGCATAAGATTAGCCCGTAAGGGAAGGAAAAAACAACCAATTTACAACATTGTTATTGCAGATTCTCGCTCGCCACGTGATGGACGTTTTATAGAGAAAATAGGAGTTTATAATCCTCATACTCAACCTTCAACCATCGAGCTAAAAATTGATGCTTCAGTAGACTGGCTACTCAAAGGTGCCCAGCCGAGTGATACAGTGCGTTCTTTACTTTCAAGGATGGGTGTAATGTTAAAAAAACATTTACAAGTTGGCGTTATTAAAGGTGCTATTACTCAAGAAGTTGCCGAGGAAAGATTTAAAGAATGGCAAGACAAACATTGGAAAGCCAATCAATTTGTTATCGGAGGAAACACTCCAAAGACCGATACTAAGATTGTTATTAATACTACTGACCTTAATGAAGGAGAAACAAATAAAGAAGTTACAGAAACATCCGAAGAAGAAATAACTATAAATATTAAAACAAAACCTGCCGAATCAGCCGAACAATTAGATTTGACAGAAGAATCTACGATTCCCGAAACAGATAATTCAACTCAAAATGAAACATCTGATATTCCCGAAACAGATAATTCAACTCAAAATGAAACATCTGATATTCCCGAAACAGATAATTCAACTCAAAATGAAACTGAATCTCCACAAGTATAATTTTTGATATAAGCCTAAGCTTTCATTTATACCAAAATACTTTGAAAGTTTAGGTATCTTTTAATGGTTTATAGTTTTATCTCAGAAATGTTCACTTTCAATGCCAATGAGTTAAATCTTCTAAAGATCTTTTTCAATATTTGAAAATACTGATATAGATTTTTATTTTTTTAAATTAATGATCAATTAACTGTACTTTTTTATTTGGATAAAATTAGTTTCAGAATAGTTATTAGCAAAAATATAGTTCTTTAATTAGCTGTTATTCAGTATTTTAATTTTTACTTAAATGAAAAACACTTCTGCTTACTGGATTAATAAACTTAACCTCCAAGCCCATCCTGAAGGTGGTTATTATAGTTTAAATTATCAAAGCCCTTTTTACCTAAAAAAGACTATTGAAGACAAAGAAGTAGAGCGTTTTGCTATGTCAAATATATATTTTTTACTGGAAACAGGTAACTTTTCGGCTTTTCACCGCCTTCAAAGCGACGAATTATGGCATTTTTATACAGGCAATCCAGTAGAAATTTTTTATATCCAAAAAAATGGAAAACTTGAACATAAGAAATTAGGTGATAGTTTTGGTTTTCAGATACTTGTTCCAAAAAATACATGGTTTTCCTCTAGGGTTATAGGACAGGGTTTTAGCTTAGTTGCTTGTACGGTTGCTCCAGCTTTTGACTTTGAAGATTTTGAACTTGCCAAAAGAGATGAACTAATTAAAAAATATCCTCAACATGAAAAAATAATTACTTCTTTAACTCGTATATAGTCCTAAATGTGTATTTTTAGCTTTATTTAATTATTATAGATTCAAAATTTTATAATTACTATGAAAAAAAGCAAACTTTTTACACTAGGTATTTTATGTTTAGTTTTATTTCTTGCAGTAGACTTAAAAGCTCAAGTATATGAATATACCATTATTACAACTATTGAGTCAGTTGTTCCCGGTGGTTTAGGACGCTCTCGCATGATTACAACTACTGATAAAGGTAAGTTGGACGAGGTAAAAATGAAAAACTTTTTTAGTTTGGCAGGAATAAACTTTGGAAATGTTAGACAAAATGACGTAGCTATTGCTAATAAGTTAACCGGGCTTTCTAATCAAGGCTGGGAACTTATTCAATACTGCAACAGGTGTTTATAGCAGTGCTGGCTGGCGGAGCAACTTTAGGATCTGCAGGAACTGGTATTTTTATTACTCGCTATTTCTTTAGGAAGCTAAAACAATAATTGTATTATAGCAATTTCTTTTTATATAAGAAAAAAATAGGGGAATCTATTTCCCCTATTTTTTTGTCCTTCATTCAATAAATAAAAAATAAGGACTCTCTTAATCTTCTATAAGCACTTGGTTTCTAAGAATATCATCCATAGTTTCCCGTTTTCTAATTAGGTGGGCTTGGTTATTTTTTATAAAAACTTCCGCAGGGCGAAAACGAGAATTATAATTAGAACTCATGCTATAACCGTAGGCACCCGCATTATGTAAAGCCAGTACGTCACCTTCTCGTACTTCATTTAAACGCCTGTCATTTCCAAAGGTATCTATCTCACAAATATACCCTACTACAGTATATATTTTTTCTTTTCCTTTAGGGTTAGAAATATTAGTAATATGATGATAGCCTCCATACATCATAGGACGAATCAAATGATTAAGTCCAGAGTCTACCCCGACAATTACGCCAGCAGGTGTATGTTTTACCACGTTGACTTTTGTCAAAAAATAACCCGATTTACTAACTAAAAATTTTCCCGGTTCAAACCATATTTCTAAAGGTTTTCCATAAGATTTAACAAAATTAGAAAAATAGTTATCCATCTTAATCCCTAAGTCAACTACATCAGTAACAATATCATTTTCTCTATAAGCAACCTTAAAACCGCTTCCAAAATCCATAAATTTTAGATTTGGAAAATATTTAGACGCTTCAAAAAGTACTTCAGCGGCTTTTATAAAAACATCACCATCTAGAATATCCGATCCTGTATGCATGTGTAAACCGATGATATTAATATCATGAAGATCTACTAATTTTTTAATATGCAATAATTGAAAAATGGAAATACCAAACTTAGAATCTATGTGTCCAACTTGAATTTTACTATTCCCTCCTGCTTGAATGTGTGGGTTTAATCGGATACAGCAAGGTACTTGTTTTCCATATTTATGCCCAAAGTATTCTAACATTTGTAAATTATCAATATTAACTAAGACCTTTAAATCTATGGCTTTTTGAATTTCCTCAAAACTCACACAACTCGGCGTAAATAAGATTTGATCAGTAGAAAAACCGGCTTTGATTGCTAAATATATTTCTTGGACAGAAACCGCATCTACCTGAGCGCCTATTTCTTTTAAATAGTTTAAAATATTAACATTGGAAAGTGCTTTAATAGCATATAGAATACGAACTGGGTTTTTCTGAAAAGCGCCTTTCAGTTTCTTATATTGTTTCAAAATAACTTCTGAATCATAAACATAAAGTGGCAAATCAAATTTATGAGCCAAATCTTCTAATGGAATATTTTGAATACTTGGAACTGGTAAAATAGTCATTTTTTTTTTGAAAAAAAGATTTGAACAATATCGTGTAAATAGTAAAAACTTTATTTTTAGGTTTTTTATAGTGCTGAACTATATCAGTTAAAAAACTGGGGTAAAGTTAGAAAATAAGCTTTAAAAATATTAATATTTGAGAAATAAACACCTAAAATTCAGCATGATTATAGAACCAGCGAATCGACTTAAAAAGGTTTCTGATTATTATTTTTCTAAGAAATTAGAAGAAATTGCAAATATGAAAAAATCAGGAATCGAGGTGTTTAATCTGGGGATAGGAAATCCAGATTTCCAGCCACCATCGACAGCAGTAAATGCTCTAATTACTAGTGCTCAACAAAGTGGTACACATGGCTACCAACCTTATAGGTGTATTCCTGAACTTCGTGAAGCGTTATCTAAATGGATGGGAAGTACTTATGGCTTAACTATAGATTTTAAAACTGAAATTTTACCCCTTATGGGTTCTAAGGAAGGTATTATGCATGTGTCACTTGCATTTTTAAATCCTAAGGATGAAGTTTTAATACCAGAGTTGGCTTATCCAACTTATCAATCTGTTAGCCAGATTGCTGAAGCTAAAGTTATACATTATCCTTTAATAGAAAAAAATAATTGGGAACCAGATTGGGATTTTCTTTATAGCTACTCTAGTCCTAAAGTTAAACTTCTTTGGCTTAATTATCCCCACATGCCCACCGGTACAAAGGCAGATCTTAATTTATTTTCTAAGTTTATTGCTTTAGCAAAAGAAAAAAATATATTGCTTTGCCACGATAACCCTTATAGCCTCATCTTAAATAAAACTAAACCTCTGAGTATCTTTAACATAGAAGGTGCAAAAGAAACTTGTATCGAACTTAATTCGTTAAGTAAATCGCATAATATGGCGGGTTGGCGTGTGGGTTGGGTAACTGGAAGAGAAGATTATTTAAATGCTATTTTCAGAATAAAAAGTAATGCCGATTCCGGTATGTTTTTGGGCATCCAAAAAGCAGCTGTAGAAGCCCTAAAAACCGATGTCATTTGGCATAATAAAAATAACCTTATTTATGAAAAACGCAGAAATTATGTTTTCAAAATTTTAGAAACCCTATCCTGTACCTATTTACCCAATCAGGAAGGTTTATTTGTATGGGCAAAAATTTCTGATCATTATTCAGATAGCTATGCTTTAGTAGATAATATTCTGAAAGAAAAACATGTATTTATAACACCCGGAGGTATTTTTGGAGAAAAAGGATTGCGCTATATTCGTATTTCACTTTGTAATGATGAAAAAAAATTAAAACATGTACTTTCTCGTTTGGCTTAGATAAATCAGATTCTATAGTTTAAAACTATTGAAAGAAGCAAATTATTGAAAATTAGTCTATTATAAAAACATTTTAAACTTTTGTAAAGCGTTATTATTTATCATTCATTGTTTATCCTTTACTCTCATATTTAGGAATTCGACGGTAAAAGAAAAAAGCATAGCAAAATAGATATAGCCTTTAGAGATATGTTGTCCAAAACCTTCTAATATTAGTACAAAACCAATCATGACCAAAAAAGACAAGGCTAACATTTGAAAAGTAATATGCTTGTTTAAAAACTTTCCAATAGCTCGGGAAAAGAAAAACATGATAACCATAGAAATACATACGGCAATAATCATGATTAATAGGTTTCGGGTTAAACCAACTGCTGTTAGAATGGAATCGAAGGAGAAGATAAAATCGATGAGTACAATATTCCAAACAATCTTATGGATATGTTTAGAACTAATTAATTGGGAAGGCTTAGTATTTATGGGGTTTTTATTTTCGATTTTTCCGTGTATTTCCTTAGTCGTTTTAGCTATGAGAAATAAACCACCTATAATTAAGATAAAATCTTTAATGCTCAACTGCCATTCTAAAACTTGGACAGAAATATGTTGTAAAGAAATAATCCAAGTAATAGAGAAAAGCATAATGATGCGGATACCCAAAGCCAAGGATAAGCCAATCAATCTAACCTGTTCTCTTATGTTTTTTTCTACCTTAGAGACAAATATAGAGATAAAGATAATATTATCAATACCCAAACTAATTTCCAAAAGGATTAGAACCAAAAGACTAAAAATACCTTGGTAACTCAACAGTTCTTCCAACATTAAGCAATCTGATATTAAAATGATTGATAGTACTATTTTAAATAGTTGATTTTCAACTTAAAAAAGGAGTTATAGCAATGCTATTTTATCTATAGAAAGATTATTTTTAATACCAATGAGTTAGACCTTTAAAAATCTTTTTTCTAAGTGTTATGATTTTAGGTTTTGTAATTTAATTCATTGATCTTCAATATTATATTTGACCTAAAGCATCTATAAAGCCCATATTTTTATCGCCTTTTTTGAGTACCATAGTAGGAATGATGATATTTTGGTTGAGAAGTTTTTCGGTAGTACTTCTTATTAAAGTTGCTGCCATACGCGTTCTACCTTGGGTGGCAATAATGATTAAATCAACTTCATAAATTAAGGCTGTATTAAAGATAATTTCATGAGTATGTTTTCCAATTTGATCGACATAAAACTCACTTTTAAAGTTAATACCCGAATCGAGATAAGGCTTAATAAAAATATCAAATTCTTGTTTAACATTGTTTATCATAATGTTTGCATATTCTTGAGGTGTTTTTCCTAATAAAGTATAGCCAGTGGGTAAAGCTGAAACATGAAGAAAAACAACTTCTTTGAATTTAAAATAAGCATTTGAAGCCAATACCCATTCCATAACTAATTTTGTTTGTTCAGAAAAATCTATAGGTATTAAAATTCTTTTGGCTTGATTTTTTCCGGAACGGGTAATAGTTAGTAAGTTACAGAGTACACGTCTTGAAAGCATTTTTAATAAACCGCCAGAACCACCTTTTAGATTTTTTCTACCCACAACTATGGTATGAATATCTTCATCTTCGGTTAATTTATTAACCATATCAGCTGGTCTTGAGGTTTTAAAGACAAGAGCTTTAATGTCTACTTTTTTATCTTTATAGTCTTTAAAATTAATATTGACAAATTTTTTGAAATTTGAACTATACTGTTTGTTTTCTGGTATTTGCCCTTCTACAATGAGTGTAAAAAAGATAATTTTTTTAACGGGATATAAAGGAAGAATAAACTTGAGGTAGTCGACAATTTTATTATCCATGTCTGTGCCGTCGAGTGCCACGGCAAAGTGAGCTGTTTCAGATATTAACATTTTATTTAAATTTTGTCAATAGTCGGTATAAATTGATTAAAAAACGTGTATAGCTTTTTAGATGATTTTTTGACGGTTTTTAAAATAGTTTCTAATTGATGTTCTTTTCGTATATTTAAATTATTAGAACACATATTGCTAATTAGCGAAATAGCAAAAATAGTCATATTTCCATGTTTGGCAACAATAACTTCTGGTATAGTTGACATGCCCACAACATCGGCTCCGATATTTCTTAAAAAAGAGCATTCAGCAGGTGTCTCTAAATTAGGTCCTTGTAAGCCGGCATAAATACCTTGATGAATTGGCATAGCTATTTTTTTAGCTATTTTATCAGCTATAGTAATATAGTTTGGAAAATAAGTCATAGTCATATCAGGAAAACGTGGACCCAAAGAATCTAAATTTTGCCCTCTCAAAGGATTATCAGGAAAAAGATTGATATGGTCTTTTAAAATCATGAAGTCTCCGACTTTATAATTGGGATTTAAAGCCCCAGTTATATTGGTTATTAATAAATTTTTTATTCCAAGTTTTTGCATAACTCTGATAGGAAATGTTATTTCTTTCATATTATAGCCTTCATAGTAGTGCCAGCGACCTTGTAAAATAATAATTTTTATGCCTTCTATGTGGACAATTAGTAATTTTCCTGAATGTTCTGGTGCTGTAGAAATAGAGAAAAATGGAATTTCTGAATAATTCCAAGCTTGGTTTATTTCTGAAAATAGTTTGCTTAGTCCAGTTCCTAAAATAAGTACATATCTGGGCAATTCCCCTTTAATATTTGCCTTCAAATATTGGCAGCTTTTATTAATACGGTCTATCATTTTTATATCCTAAGGTTAAAAGAAGGCTAAGTTTAGTATTATAGTCACGTCACTTGAAAAAAGGATTTTTTAGGCTTCTAACTCATTTATATTGAAACAAAACGTTTCGCAAAATAAAATTGCATTGCTATACCTTCAAAATTAGTTGTTTTATTTTAATATATAAACCATATATATAATCATTTTTGCAGAGATACAATGGTTCGAAATATTTATGAAAAAAGCTATGAAATATTTAAAATTTTATATTTTCATCGAGATAATTTAATTTTTAATAACATTAAGAGTTGCTCTAAACGTATTGTCATTAGTGAGCCTTAGAATATACAAACCTTTAGTTAGGTTGGAAATATCAAGGTCATACTTATAGGTATTGGTTATTTTTCTGATAGTTTCTTCCAAAATAACTTCGCCTAAAATATTTATTAATTCTATGCTATAATTTCCATTAATATTATTTTCTATCCGTGCGGTTAATAGAGTTGAGCTAGGATTGGGATAGACAGTTACAGAATTTGAAATATCTTGAAAATTGGGTAAATCAGTAACTGTTCCATCGCCTGTTACGCTTTCAAAATTACGATCAAGAGTTTTGCGACGATCTGCATTTTCAAGTACTGTTCGCATACGAGTTTTTTGACCTTCAGTAAATAAGTTAAAACAGGCATCAGTACTATAATCCATAAAGTTTTGAAACATATCAGGTAAATCATTTGCTTCTCCAGCACCACAACTATTTGGACTTAGGTCATTACAAAGATTATAATCTTGATTTGGATCACTTGCTAAAGGCGTATCATCAACAAAATCATCCATAGTACAATCACCATCTCCCCATATATGATATAAGCCTAAATAATGTCCTATTTCATGAGTAGTAGTTCGTCCTCTATCAAATTCAGCCTCTAATAAAAATGAAGAGCCAAGTTGCGTAAAATTAGAGCCAAAAAAAGGTGCTGCGACAACTACACCTTCTTGATTACTAGGCAGTAAAAAATCTGGTGTAATATCTGATAAGGTTGAGTTTTCAGGGTAAGTGGCATAGCCTAAAGTTCCACCTTCTAATTCACTAATAACCCATATATTTAAATATTTTTCTGGATCCCATATAGTCGATGGTTTAATCAATGTATCTATTTCTTCAATACTATATGTAGTGGATTTAGTTAAACGAACTCGATCGATACCGGGTTCATCTAAGCTATTGCCATTGGCATCTATAGTTGCTAATTCGAAGTGTACATTAACACAGGCAGTAACATCTCTAAAAATAGAAGGTGTATTAACAGTATCAGGATTTAATCTTTTAAAGTCTTGATTTAAAACTTCTATTTGACTTTCTACCTGTTCAGCACTGATGTTAGCTCCTTCCCCTGTGGCTTCTCCAACATGTAAAAGATGCACAATAACAGCTATACGCACAGAATCATCAGTCCCTCTCTTTGTTTTTTGCTTTTGAATGCTCTTATGTAGCCATGATTCTGTATTTTGTACAAACCTTCTATAACCTTCTTTCCCCAATCTTTTTTTATAAAGTTCTGTGGTATAACAACGCCTATACTTTGAATTAGTCTGGGCTTGGGAAAAATAAGAAACAAATATGAAGATAAATAAAACATTGATAAAATTATATGATTTTTTCATACTACTTAATTACATTTAATGATAAAGATAATGATTAAAATACTAGACTTGCCCGGATTTGATAATCAATCAAATAAAAAAGTTATTTTTATAAGTTGTTAATTAACAACTTATAAAAAATGATATTATAGTGAAAGTTTAAAGGTTTTTCAAAGAGATCAAATAAAATTTATATATAATAGAGTCTATATTCTATTTTTTTACTTTTGCACGGAATAAAAACTATAAAATGTAAATTATTGAAAATCAAATATTTAAAAATCGATAAAATCTCTAAAAAATTTTACAACATAGCGTCTAATTTTAAGTTATAAATTCTTCTGTTAATCAAATATTTAGAGTTTTTATAAGAAAATTTTGTATTAAAATATTAAACTAATTTCAGTTTTTAAATTTAAAAATGATATAATTTTAATACTGTATTTCTAAAAATGCTAAAAAGTTTTATCAGTATAAAACTGGGGACAAACCAGCTTGATTGTTTGGCGCCCTGATGTAAATACCTTATAAATAGGATTTGCCATCATATTTTCTGAAACAAATACTACCAAAGAACTATCAATATTAGACAAAAAGTTTAATTGAAAATCATTTATTAAAATAGAGGTATAGCTCAAGTACTGCCTATTTTTGCAATATAATTATTTTAAATAGAAAAAGTATTTTTTTAAGTGTTTAAGTCATTGATAATGAAAAATATTCTTTTCTTATTTTTCTAATAATAAGATTATAAAAAGCAACGATAAAATTGATAATTTTTATTATGATAATAAAAAGAGTGACTTTACATTAATAAAAATCAATATATTGAAAAATTTTCTTAAGATGTTTGGTTATATGAAATTGGAGGATATTTAAGTAATATGAAAAGTATTTAAAAGTCAAAAAAAACAATTAAAATACAGAAAAGTATGATAATTTATATAGACCTTAGATGTAAATCAATAGTTTTATTATCCCTAAGATACGGTCATATTATTTGGAAAAAGGATTTTTAGGGTTTCTTAATTCATTGATGAAAATAAATATTTCATTAGATAAAAATAGCATTGCTATACATGGATTTGCAACTTAATTTATATCATTAAATTATTAATTTATATTTTTTTTTCATGAAGCGTCCCAGACGAAACAGAAAAAATTCAACTATTCGAGCATTAGTAGCAGAAACAGATTTAAAAATAAGTCAACTTATTTACCCTCTTTTTTTAATTGATGGAAAAGATAAATGTCTGCCTATCAGTTCTATGCCTAATATTTTTCGTTACAGTTCAGATAAGCTTATCAAAGAGGTAGAACTTTGTTTAAAGTTAGGTATTCATTCTTTTTGCCTTTTTCCAAGTTTAGAAGATTCTTTAAAAGATAAATATGCAACTTATAGCTATGACCCCAATAATTTTTATTTGAAAACAATTTCTAAGCTTAAAACGATTTTCCCAGAAGCTATAATTATGACCGATGTAGCTATGGACCCTTATAGCAGTGAAGGACACGATGGAATTTATGAAAATGGAGAAATCTTAAATGACCAGACTTTAGATATTTTGGCAAAAATGGCCTTAGCACAAGCAGAATCAGGTGCTGATATTATTGGTCCATCGGATATGATGGATAAACGGATTGGCTATATTCGTAAAAGATTAGACAAAAATGGGTTTTATAATACATCTATAATGGCATACACAGCCAAATATGCCAGTGCCTTTTATGGACCTTTTAGAGATGCTTTAGATTCTACGCCCAAAACAGGCGACAAAAAAACCTATCAAATGGACTATAGAAATGCTGATGAAGCATTATTAGAAGGTTATTTAGACGAAGCAGAAGGAGCAGATTTTTTAATGGTCAAACCTGCCCTTGCCTATTTAGATATTATTCATAAATTTAAAAAAACATTTTTACTTCCAATTGTTGCCTATAATGTAAGTGGAGAATATGCTATGGTTAAGGCTGCAGCCCAAAACAATTGGCTTAATCAAAAACATGTTGTTTGTGAAATGCTATATAGCATGAGACGAGCAGGGGCTAATGCCATACTAACGTATTTTGCTAAAGATATGAGCAATTGGCTTAATCATGGTCACCTCACTTGAAAAAAGGATTTTTAAGAGGTTTAACCCATTGGTATTAAAATGAAACCTTACTAAGATAAAAATAGAGTTACTAAAATTTGGTAATATTTAATCTGTTTATAGTCAATTATTTATATTTTTTATGTCTTATAATTTAACGAATTGATTTTTAGTATTTAAACTTTTTATAATTCTTAATTATTGTCAACATCATAATTTATTTTTAATGAAAGATACTGTGCACCTCTTAGATTTTGAAAAACCAATTGCCGAACTTCAAAATCGGCTTGAAAATTTAAAAAATTTAACTAAAGATGGCGATGACAAGGCTGTGTTTGATATGATTAGTGATTTAGAAAATAAAATAGAAGAATTAAAGAAAAAAACGTATGAAAATTTAACCCGTTGGCAAAAGGTTCAACTTTCTAGACACCCTAATAGACCATATACGCTTGATTACTTATATAGTATTACACCTGATTTTCTGGAATTACATGGTGATAGATTATCTCATGATGATTTAGCCTTAATTGGCGGATTTGGCAAAATAGATAAACAAACATTTATGTTTATAGGACAGCAAAAAGGCAGGAATCTTAAAGATCGTAAAAAACGAAATTTTGGAATGGCTAATCCTTCTGGTTATCGTAAGGCAGCCAGACTTATGAAATTAGCTGAAAAATTTAATATACCCGTAGTTACATTTATAGATACACCTGGCGCCTATCCAGGTTTAGAAGCTGAAAAACAAGGACAAGCCCAGGCTATTGCAGAAAACTTACAAGTTATGGCAACTTTGAAAGTACCTATTATTTCAATTATTATTGGAGAAGGTGCCTCTGGTGGTGCCCTCGGAATAGGCCTTGCTGATAAGGTTTTTATGCTCGAAAATACTTGGTATTCGGTTATTTCTCCCGAATCTTGTTCCTCAATATTATGGCGAAGTTGGGAGTATAAAGAACAAGCCGCAGAAGCCCTAAAATTGACTGCTGATGATATGTTGAATTATAAAATCATAGATGGTATTATCAAAGAACCCTTGGGAGGTGCTCAAAATAACCTAAAAAATATGGCAAAGATTATTAAAGAAATCATTTTAAAAAACTTTGAACTATTAGTTAAAAAAGTACCTCAAAAACGCGTTGAAGACCGTATTAATAAATTTGAAAAAATGGGCGTTTTTAACGAATAATATAAAACTTAAAATTTAAATAGTTATCTCAAATAAAAAAAGGATTTTTTATGTGTTTAAGTCATTAATAATAAGAAAACATTCTCTCCTTATTTTTAATAGCAAGGCTATAAAGCCTTCAAAAATCCTTTTTCAATATTTTAGTTTAATAACGATGCTATAGCAATGCTATTTTAATTTCGAGAAACGAACGTTTTCAAAACCAATGAATTAAAACCTCTAAAAATCCTTTTTTTATTTGACATGACTATATAAGAGCGACAGCAATGCTGTTGTATTAGAGTTTCTAAAAATCCCTTTTTCAACTGACATGACTATAAAGAAAATTTTGAAAAATTTGTATGCAATTAAATATTGTAAACTTAGGTCAAGTCTTTACTCCTTTTCATATTGTATCGGGTATGATTTCCATGATGAAAAATAAAGGGAATATACTAGAGCCTTCTGCTGGGGATGGTGCTTTTTCTAAAAATTTTCCCAAAGAGAAAATAATTGCAATAGAATACGATAAAAAATTAGCCCAAAAAAATAACTTTTTTAATATAGATTTTTTCAATTATTCTATTCGAAATAAATTTGATACTGTTATAGGGAATCCACCTTATGTGAGATACCAAGACATTAATAAGGACACTAAAAAATTAGTGTCTACTTACAAAATATTTGATCATCGTTCTAATCTTTATTTGTTTTTTATTTATAAATCTATCTTGCATCTAAAAGAAAATGGTGAACTTATTTTTATCACCCCAAGAGATTTTTTAAAATCTACCTCCTCTATAAACTTAAATAACTTTATCTATCAAAATGGAACCATTACCGATATTATCGAACTAGGTGATAAGAAAGTATTTAAAAATGCATCTCCCAATACCGCTATATGGAGATTTGAAAAAAATAATTTTAAACGAATAACGTCCTTAAAAAAAAAATTTGTTGTAAATGCAGGGCAAATTTTCTTTACAAAAAAAGAATACTCCGTCTATTTTAAAGATATTGCTTTTGTAAAAGTTGGAGCAGTAAGTGGTAAGGATAAATATTTTGAAAATGAAGATGGTATCGATTTTGTTTGCAGTTACACGAACAAAACCCAAAAAATAAAAAGAATGATATATAATCAATATCATCCTGATTTGGAAATTCATAAAGAGAACCTCTTAAATAGAAAAATAAAAAAATTTACCCAAAAGGATTGGTATATGTGGGGTAGAAACTGTTACGAATCCGATAAAAACAGGATTTATGTGAATTGTAAAACAAGAAATAAAAAACCTTTTTTTATGCATGACATTAAGCATTATGATGGTTCTGTCATGGCTGTATTCTTAAAGGGTAATGATTCTTACGAAAAACTGGAAAAATTTTGTAAGATGTTAAACCATGTTCATTGGTATGAACTTGGCTTTGTTGTAGATGGTAGATTCATATTTAGTCAAAAGTCATTGGAAAATACTTTACTACCTCAAGAATTTCATTGTTTTTTAAACAATTCATTGAATAAAGTTCAATATCTACAACCCAATCCTTTATTCCACTAATACTTATGACATTGATTTTTAAAGTCTATGACCATATAATTTTAATCATTTAGATTTCATATTTTGAACAATATACTTTTAGAAGCCTTAGCAGGTAAACCTTTAGAACATTTACCAGTATGGTTGATGCGCCAGGCGGGTCGTATTTTACCTGAATATAAATCTTTACGAGCAAAAGTGAATGGTTTTAAAGAGTTGGTCAGCACCCCTGAGCTTGCCGCAGAAGTGACTTTACAACCTATCTACCATCTTAAAACTGATGCCGCCATCATTTTTTCAGATATTCTGGTTATTCCAGAAGCTCTGGGTTTGCCTTATTCTATTATAGAATCAAAAGGACCTTACTTTGAAAAAACTTTAGATAGTCTGCGAGATATTGAAAATTTAGATACTACAAATATTGCCCAAAAATTAGATTATGTGCGGCAAGCAATTTTTTTAACCAAAAAGGAGCTAGCTAATAAATTACCTTTAATAGGTTTTGCGGGTTCTCCTTTTACTGTATTGTGTTATATGGTTGAAGGTCAGGGAAGCAAAAATTTCTCAAAGGTTAGAAAATTACTTTACCAAAATCCTGATATGGCAAAGTTGGCTTTGGAAAAAATCACGCAAGCTACTATCGATTATTTGAATATGCAAATTGAAGCGGGGGTCGATGTGGTTCAAGTTTTTGATTCTTGGGGTTCTATATTGCCTGATTATCACTATAAAATTTTTTCATTGCCTTATCTTAATAAAATTGCAAAAAGTCTTAAAAAAATACCTAAAATATTATATATCAGAGGAGAATTGCCTTTTTATGAAAAATTTAAAACGACGCCTTATGACGCTTTAAGTATAGACTATCCTGTAAATGTAGAACGTCTGAAGAGCATATTTCAAGGAAAAAAAACTTTACAAGGTAATTTAGATCCTGCTCATTTGTATGCCGATAAAAAAGATATTAATATTTTTGTAAAAAAGATGATTCAACGTTTTGGAAAACAAAATTACATCGTTAACTTAGGACAAGGCGTTTATCCGGATACACCTCTCGATAATGTTAAGGCTTTTATTAATGCTGTTAGAGAGAATTAAATAAAATATAGATTCAGATGAAACCGTTAAAAATAGGGATTACAGGTGGAATTGGTTCTGGGAAAAGTACAGTTTGCCAAGTTTTTAAAAGTCTTGGTGTTCCTGTTTATGATAGCGATTATTGGGCAAAACACTTACTTAATATTCATGAAGATATAAAGAAAAAAATCATTGACTTATTAGGTAGCAATTCTTATGATCAAAATAATCAACTTGATAGACCTTATGTTTCTAAAAAAGTTTTTAACAATAAAAATCTTCTGAATCAGCTCAATGCTATCGTTCATCCTGCAGTTGCTAGTCATTATACCGATTGGCAAAAAAATCAGAAAACACGCTATACCTTAAAAGAAACCGCATTATTATTTGAACTTGATTTACAGAAACGTTTGGATAAGGTTATTGTGGTATATACGCCTTTGGACTTACGCTATGAACGTATTCTGAAAAGAGATAAACAGCGTAGTAAAGTGGATATTCAAAATATTATGAATAAACAAAAAGATGATAAGTCAAAGATTTCTCTTTCCGATTGGATCATTTATAATGATGAAACAAAACCAGTTCTTTCCCAGATATTACAAATTCATGACCATTTATTGCTTGATAAATAGTAGATTTGGGCTTGAGTTTTTTGGTAAAATGTCACTTTTAATAAAAATATAAACTATGGCCGAATTCCATTTTTGTCAAGAGTTTAAAAAGAGTATAAAAGGTAAAAATTTTGAAAAAGATGTTTATAATAAAATATATGATTACGAACAACTTATTCATTTAAAAGATTTAAAAGATACTCGTTCTGTTGCTTGTTTTAGAGGAAGCATATATGGGATAAAAACTTCGAAACCAAGAACAAGGACGCTAATTCAAGAAAAAAATGTTAGGATTAACAGCACAGATTTAACAGTTTTTTTTGTAAGAGATATCATAGCGGATGAATATCTGTATGTAAAAATTTTCTCTCAGCTCAAAAATGGCGAATGGCTCAAAAATAATCCGCTGCCAGAAGAAGATTTAGAGAGTTTTAAAAGGGCATATAAAAATAAAACACTAACCAAAAAAACTAAAAAAAGCTTCCCGCCCGATAAACTCACTTCTTGGTTAAAAGATTATGAACTAAAGTTAAATAATGACATCTACGAAACAGAAACTTGGGTTAAATATGCTCTGAGTAATTCCCATACAAAAGGCATGATGGATAGATATGTCAATACCTTTAGAATAATACTCGAAAAAATAATAAAGGAAGAACCTGGAGAGGCAGAAGTAATAAAGGAAAAAAATGGAATACAAATTAAAAAATACATTGATCATAATGTAGGAATACTATACAGCATAATCCAAAAAAATGCTAAATCTCTTTATTTATTGCATAATGCTGCCCATGTTGAAGACCAAAAAGGGTATTGGGATGAAGCAATAAAGTCCCTATTTATTGATTTTGAAAATGATTTTGAAGACATAAGACGAAAAGCATTTCGCTCATATCCCAAATGGACTATAGGCGAAGATAACTTATGGTTTGCGATACAGAAAAGTAAGGAGATGAGTAACCTTTCCTTAACTCGCGACCAAATTGATTTTTTTCGTACTTTTAAATCTCCCTATTATATCAATGGACAGGCAGGTAGCGGCAAATCAACTATGCTTTATTACTTGTTTGCCAATGCCTACTATTACAAATGTCATGATGAGATAGATGGAAACTTGATATTTCTTACTGAAAACAAAGGGCTTTTAAAACAAGCCAAAAACTCAGTTTTTGATTTACTATCCAACAATCCAGAATTTGACGGATTAGATGCCGAACAAAAAGAAAAAAATAAAAATGATTTTCATACTTTGAAAGAACTTCTAATAAGCCTACTTCCAGAGAGTGCTAAAAGTCTTTTTAAAGAAAACAAATATTTGGATTTTTCAAAATTTAAGCAACTTTATGAAAACTCTAATTTACCCAAATCCATTATAGATAACTGCTCAGCCGAAGAATCTTGGTTTACAATTATTACCTATATTTACGGTTATGCGACCGATAAAAAAATAATAAGTCAAAATTATCTTACCACTGTTGATAAAAAATCACAGATTATTCCCATAGATAAATTTAAACACATAGAAAAAGATGTTTTGCCTTTTTACGAAAGATTAATCAATGAAAATCAGTATTGGGACAGACTCAAAATTATAAGGTATATTAATGAAAAAATAGAGGTTAAGAAAAAATATATCTTTTTAATATGTGATGAAGCTCAGGATTTTTGCCGAGTAGAATTGCGATTCATTCTGCGCTTGTCTGAATATATAAAACATGATTTATCCAAAATAGATCAAGTACCTGTTGTTTTTGCTGGCGATCCCAACCAAACTGTTAATCCAACGGGATTTAGACAAGATGAAATAACCAGTATGCTTTATGAAGAGTTGAAAGAAATAGCTGGCTTTAGCAATAAAAATAAAGTCGCAGATATTTATAATCCTTCTCTCAATTATCGTTCGACTCAGCCTGTTGTATCTCTGGCAAATTTTGTACAACATTATCGAATGAAAAACCTCGGCATAAAAAAAGTAGACCCCCAAAAGACTAAACTATTTTCCTCAAATACAGAGGAAAATAGTTTTTTCAATTATCAAGAAATCGAAGATCCCAAATTAAAGCAGGATTTAATTAAAAAATTACAATACAAAATCTTTATTATTCCAGTTAATGCACAGGAAAAGAAAGACTATATTGATAAATATGCTATACTCTCATCAATTGACAAAGTAGAGGTAAAAACATCTATAGAAGCAAAGGGTGCAGAATATAGTCAGGTCATTTTGTTTGGCTTCGGCGAATATTTTTTGGAAAAGTTTAAAACTTTAGCGCAAAATAAGCAAGACACCCCAGAATTATTTAAACGCTCTTTCTTTTTCAATAAACTATATGTTGGTTTAACGCGTGCCCAAACAGAATTAATCATTATCGATAGCCAGAAATCGGAAGAATATTTTTGGAAAAAAATTGTAGACCAGACCAAAAACTATGAATCCAGCGAGTGGAAAATTCTCGACAATTTCAAAAAAGAAACAATCTTATACAACCCGGGTACTATTAATCATATTATTCAGAGTACAAAAGAAGATGCCCTTAAAAATGCACAAGAAGATAAAAAACAAGGTTTATATGATAAAAATCCTGCACGTTTACAAGTTGCTGCAAACCAATTCTTTAAAATTGAAAAAAAACAAGAAGGCTATGAGTGTTTAGCGCTTTCAGAAGAACTAAAAGAAAATTGGAAAAGTGCCGCCGACCATTATTTAAAACTTGACTATCCAAAATACGAAGAAGCAGCGAATTGTTTGTTCCGAGGCCAGTTTTTTAAAGAATTAATTTCTAAAATTGGAAATAATTTAAGAACCCCAGAACACGACATACGAATTAGTATTTCCCGTTTGATCGGCGGCGAAAAAATAATGAAACAGGATATTGATATTCTCAAAAAAAATAAAAAGGAACTAAATGAAATCCTTGAAAATTTGGAATGGCGAAATGAATTAATTGACCAATTTATCATAAGTTCAAAAACTATTGAACTAAAAGAACAAAAAACCGACTTCGTCGAAGTAATGGAGTTTATAGCCCATTCAACTGACCGAGATTTATGGAAGATAATTGGAAATATCCGTTTTGATTTAAAAAATTATCAAAAAGCCATTGATGCTTGGAGTGAAATTAACAGTTTTGGAGAAAAGTATTGTATTTCACAAGTAGAATGGGCAAGAGAAAAAAAGGATAATCAAAAAATAATACTATGGCTTGATGAATTGCTCAGATTTAAAGAGGCTAGCGAACAGATAAACATATACAATGAAATAATTGAAATTCATAAGAAAAATATTTTGGATAATGATCACTTTGGCTATTTTTCAGCTGTATTTAAGGCTTTTATTTTGCAAAAACCAAAGGATAATGAGGTCATTAAAATAGGAAAAAAAATAGAGAAAACATCTCAACCCAATGAATTAATTGAGTTTTATGAAAAATTGCTTGGAGAAAATGACCTCAATAACCAAATCGCAACTTTTATTCTAGAGCGATGGGCCAAAACTAAATGGAAAGCAGAAAATGAAAAGCCAAATCTGAAAAAGCTAAATGATGCCTATTTACAATTTTCCAAAAAAAACGATATAATTTTTAAAAAATTTGATTTATATGAACTTAAGAATATTTCGGAATGCCCTCAAGAGATAAAATGGAATCCAAATAAATATTTCCGAAAAATAAAAATATGTAATTTTCGTAGATTTAAAGAGATTACACTTTCCAACGTAGGTCAATTTAACCTAATCGTAGGCGATAATAATACAGGAAAAACCTCTTTATTGGAAGCCTTATTATTTAAAACAAATAAAAAAGAGCATTTTCAAAATCTCGTTTTTGCTCATATCAGCAGAAAAAATATACGGAAAATCCAAAACGATACCGAAGAAAAATATGCCCCTCCAACAAATTTTATATCGAATAATTTTATAAAAAAAGATGCAAAAGAATTAATATTCGAATTAAAAGAGCATCGAAATTATTGGAATTATAAAATAGGAGAATCAGAACGACCTGAAATTCAAAATACTATAATAAAAAAAATAAGCTCTAAGAATATAACCGAAATTCCCCTTGTTCCCTTTGGTATTGGCTTTGATAAGGATTTAGCTTCGGCCTATTTTGAAAAAATAGAAAAGATAAAAGCAGAACGCAATGAATTTATTAAATTAATGAACCTATTTATTCCAAATGTTGAAAAAATAGCTGCTGATACTCAAAAAGGGGAAATTTATATTGAAGAAAAGGATTCTGAAGTAGCTAGCCCTCTACATCAATACGGGGCAGGTGCTAATAAACTGTTCCGAATTTTAGTGCAATTAACATTCCAAAAAAACAACAAATTGCTGATTGATGAAATTGACGCAGGAATTCACTATTCTCGTTTTTCTCGTTTTTGGGAAATAATACTTGAAGTTGCTGATAAATATAAGATTCAAATTTTCGCAACAACCCATAATCTTGAATGTGTCAACTATTTTTCTGATGTACTAAAAAATGAAAAATATAAATCCTATCAAAACGATTCTCGAATAATTACACTTGAAGAATTACCCGATAAAGATAAAACCGTCAAAGCCTACACACATACCTATAACGAATTCAAATATGAACTTGACAATGGATTTGAAATACGAGGAGGCGATTTATAATTAAGTACTTTTTCTAAAAATTTTGACAAATGCAAAAATATTTGATCTTGGTTGAAGGAAAAGCAGATGCCCCTTTTGTTAGAGATTATTTGAAATTCTTAGACAAAAATTTAAGCGTAGAAAAAAATGACCCCAAGGAAAAAGTATTAAAAAATACAGAAAGTCATATCAAGATAGATGCAATAGGAGGGTACACGAATGTAAAAAACCGTTTGAAAAAGTTACAAAGAGCTGTAGACCAGAACTATAAAATACTTGTGGTTCTAGATGCTGACAATCTAGACAAAGACGAAAAAAATGGAGGAGTAATTTTGAGAACAGAATATTTAGAAAAAATAAAACAAGAATTAAAAATTGATTTTGAAATATTTTTATTTCCAAATAATGAAGATGATGGCAATTTAGAAATGTTATTATTAGATATCGCCAATCAAGAAAAATATAAGCCTTTTTTTGAGTGTTATGATGGATATGCTATTTGTACAAAAAAAATCAAAATTGACCCTAGTAAAAATTTATTAGAAAATAAAATGCGTATATTTAATTATCTCAGTGTTTATTACGGAGCCGAACAAGCAAAAGAACAAGAAAGGATATTTGAGTCGGAATACTGGGAATTGTCTATCGATAAAATAGAACCTTTTAAGATTTTTTTAAACCATATATTTTCTAAAATGTAAGTACAGGGAATTCCTTGTCTTATACTACGTATTTTTTACATTTGATATTAAAGTCTACCGCTAAAAGCTATGATACTTTCAGATTCCGCGATTTTAGAAGAAATGGAAAAAGGTAATATTTTGATAGAACCTTTTGATCTATCTTGTTTGGGAAGCAATTCTTATGATGTCCATTTAGGAAATTATTTAGGTGTTTATGCAGAGCAAATATTAGATGTTAAAAAACACAATAAAATTAGATTATTCAAAATACCCAAAGAAGGTTTTATTTTAGAACCCAATCATTTATACTTAGGGGTAACTTTAGAATATACTGAAACCTTCAAACATGTTCCATTTTTAGAAGGTAAATCAAGTATAGGACGTTTGGGTATTGATATTCACGCTACGGCAGGCAAAGGCGATGTCGGTTTTTGTAATACTTGGACTTTAGAAATTTCTACCAGTACTCGAGTCCGTATTTATGCAGGTATGCCTATAGGACAGCTTATCTATTTTAAGATAGAAGGTGAAATAAAAAATTATTACAATACCAAAAAATCGGCAAAATATGTGGTTAGGACAACTAAACCCATCGAATCGATGATGTGGAAAAATACATTTTAAATCCCTAATTTATAGTCATTTCAAATAGAAAAAGGATTTTTTTAGATATTTAAATCATTGACAATCAGAAAACATTCTCTTCTTATTTTTAAGAGCAAAGCGGTAATTGGTATTAAGCAAGAGTATTTAAAAGACTCGAAATTATGTTGCCTTTAAGGAAACATAAGTTTTTTTAGAAACGGTCATTTTCAAATTGATGCGTTAAAACCTTGAAAAATGCTTTTTTCAAATAGAACAACTATATAGAACCTAAATGCTATAGTTTATATTGGAAAATTTTATTCTTAAAATCAATGAATTAAACTATCTACAAATTCTCTTTCAAGTGAAGTAAGCATAATTAAATATACAAAAAACATGTCTAATAAAAAGATTCTTTTGGCTTCTAAATCCCCAAGACGCAGAGATTTATTAAAGGCTTTAGGGTTTATTTTTGAAACTTTAACTTTAGATATAGATGAAACTTATCCTTTAGATTTAAAATCTTCTAAAGTTGCTAATTTTATTGCTCAAAAAAAAATGAAGGCTCTCTTACCCCAGCTCAATCAACAAATTGGCATAAGTGCCGATACAACCGTAATTTTAGACGATAAAATTTTACAAAAACCATATAGTAAAATAGAAGCTTATGACATGTTAAACCGTTTATCTGGCAGGAGGCATCTGGTCAATACTGCTGTATATATCAGTGATATAGAAAAAAAGACACATGCTTACAGCGATTTGACAAAAGTATTTTTCAAAAAGTTAAATCCTAAAGAGATAGAACACTATATTTCGACAGGGCAAGCCTTCGACAAAGCAGGCGCTTATGGTATTCAAGACTGGATTGGGATGATTGGTATTGAAAAAATAGAAGGTTCTTATTATACGGCAATGGGTTTACCTTTACACTGGTGTTATAAAACGTTAAAAAAAATTATGGATTATTAAATAGACTTGCCTGGATTTGATAATCAATCAAATAAAAAAGTTATTTTTATAAAAAATTGTTCATTAACAACTTATAAAAAATGATATTATAGTGAAAGTTTAAAGGTTTTTCAAAAAGATCAAGTAAACTTATTTTTTACTTGTAAAATTTAGAGTATTAAATATATTGTTAATTTATATTTATTAAGTTGATAATCAAATATTTATACTATATTAGTTTTTTTCATTAAATCCAATGCCAAAAAATCAAAATAATTCAAGTCTAATAATTTATTTGCACGAAGTAAAAATTTAAATAATACAAATACCAATAATCAACTGACAAATATTTTTATAAAAATGCTTCAAAAAAAAAGACATTTTATTTGGATTTTAACGGCATCATAATTGATAGTCTCTTTACTTTATTGGTGGATATTAAGACTCTGTTTTGGCATAATATTATTCAGCTGGTCCCACATATTTTTAGTATCTTTGTTTTTGACCTAAGTTCCCTAAAAAAGAAGACTATACTGAATTAGCTTTTTTGAACAAAGGTATAAGTCTAAGAGACCACTCTCATGGAAATGGTTAAATAAGCTAAAAAAAGATATAACTCACTTATAAGTAGATAATTATGTATTTTTTATATTTTATATAATTGATAATCAAAGTTTTATTTTTAACTTTTTTATAACGAACTATTAAATTTTATGATTTAAAATTCTGTATATTATAAATTATAAATATATTGGTTATCAATATATAAATTCAGAATTAACCATTCTTAATTTATAATTAATCATTTACCTTTAACTATTTCACTATTATGAGATTACTAACCTATATCTTTTTAAGCCTTATTAGCTTATATCCACTTTATGCTCAAAACCCTAAAACTAGTTCAAGTGATATTCGTTTTAACAATACAAAAGTTTTAAAAAAACTTATAAATAATTCTTTGATTAATAATCTACCTGCTAAAAATATAGGGCCTACAGTAATGAGCGGTCGAGTAGTTGATTTAGCTGTAAACCCTAATAAACCTAGTTCATTTTATGCAGCTTTTGCTTCTGGTGGTTTGTGGTTTACCAATAACAATGCTCAAACCTATCAGCCTTTATTTCAAGAAGAAATCAGTATGACTATTGGAGATATAGCAGTAGTTTGGGGAGAAAATAATACTATATGGGTTGGAAGTGGAGAAAATAATTCAAGTCGTTCATCTTATTCTGGAACAGGTATTTATAAAAGTAACGATAGTGGAAAAACTTGGAAATATATGGGCTTAAAAGACAGTCATCATATCGGTAGAATTATTATACATCCTAAAAATCCTAATATTGTTTGGGTAGCAGTCTTGGGACATCTTTATTCTAAAAATGAAGAAAGAGGCATTTATAAAACTATAGATGCTGGCAAAACATGGCAAAAAGTTTTATTTATTGATAATGAAACAGGTTTTATAGACCTAGCTATATCACCTTCTAATCCTGAAATTCTTTATGCAGCAAGTTGGCAAAGAGAACGTAAATCTTGGAATTTCCAAGGATCTGGCGAAAAATCAGATATTTATAAAACAATTGACAGCGGTAAAACATGGCAAAAAATTAATACAGGTAAAAATGGTTTCCCCGATAATGAAGGAGTTGGAAGAATTGGTTTAGCTGTTTTTGATACTAATACTCTTTATGCTTTATTAGATAATCAAAATCGCAGATCCTCAAAAGATAAAATAAAAAAAAATAGTGACTCTGAAACTGTTTCTAAAAACCAACTAAAAAATATAAGTCAAGAAGATTTTTTAAAGTTATCAGATAAAAGTATTAATGCTTATTTGAAAAAGCATAATTTTCCTAAAAGCTATAATGCTCAAAGAGTTAAAAAAGAAATTAAAGAAAAAAAATATACACCTAAAGCCCTTGTTTATTATCTCGGTGATGCTAATGCCGATCTTTTTGATACACCTGTTAAAGGTGCTGAACTTTATAAGTCTAGCGATGGAGGTAAAACTTGGAAAAAGACTCATAAAGATTATATCGATGATCTTTATTATTCTTATGGTTATTACTTTGGACAAATTAGGATAAACCCAAACCATGCTAACGAAGTTTATATTATGGGTGTACCTATACTTTTTTCTAAAGATAGTGGAAATACATGGACTTCTATCAATGCTAATAATGTTCATGTGGACCATCATGCCCTTTGGGTACATCCCAAACAAGCTGGTTATCTCATTAATGGCAATGATGGAGGCATTAATATTTCTTATGATAATGGTAAAAATTGGTATAAAGGTAATACCATTCCTGTAGGACAATTTTATAGTGTTAATATAGATAATAAAAAACCCTTTAATGTTTATGGTGGATTGCAAGATAATGGCGTTTGGTATGGTAGTAATAATTATACTTTAGATCCACTTTGGTATCAAGAAGGGGAATATCCTTATAAACGAATTTTAGGTGGAGACGGTATGCAAGTTGCTGTTGACACGGTGGAAAAAGATCCCATTGTTTATACAGGTTTCCAATTTGGACATTATTATAAGGTCAATTTAAACACCCAAGACTACCAAAAAATTACACCTCGACATGATTTAGGAGAATATCCTTATCGTTTCAATTGGCAAACACCTGTTTATTTATCATCTCACAACAACGACGTTTTATACATAGGTTCAAATAAGTTTCATCGTTCTTTGGATAAAGGCAAAACCTATTATACCAATCCTAAAGATCTTACAAAAGGAGGTAAAAAAGGAAATGTACCTTTTGGAACAATAACGACCATAGATGAATCACCATTTCAATTTGGGCTTATTTACATAGGTACCGATGATGGTTTGATTCATATTACGCGCGATGGGGGCTATACTTGGGAAAAAATCGTATACGGCTTACCTGAAAACTATTGGATTAGTCGTGTGGTTGCTTCTAAACATAATCCGTCACGTGTGTATGCTACTTTAAATGGTTATCGTTGGGATAATTTTGAACCTTATATCTATGTTTCTGAAGATTATGGTAAAACTTGGATTCGTATTGGTACAAATTTACCTCAAGAACCGGTTAATGTGATTAAAGAAGATCCTGAAAATCAAAATTTACTCTATCTTGGCACAGACAACGGTTCCTATATTTCTTTAAACAGAGGATTGAGTTTTATGCCTATAACTAAAAATTTCCCCCATGTTGCTGTGCATGATTTAGTTATTCAAAATAGAGATAAAAAACTCATATTAGGAACACATGGGCGTTCTCTGTATACTGTTGATATAAAAGATTTACAACAACTTAACCAGAATATCATAAATCAAAATCTTCATGTTTTTGAAATAGAAGATATCAAATTTGATAAAACTTGGGGAAGTAAAAAATGGAGTAAGTGGTTAGGTTATCATGAACCTAAAGCCAATTGGACTTTTTATACTAAAAAACCAGAACTCATGACCTTTCGTATTCTAACTAAAGATAAGAAAATTATTTATGAAAAAAGACAAAAAGTGGATAAAGGATTAAATTACTTTGATTATGATTTGAGTATTTCTTCAAAAATAGACGAAAAATTGTTTAAAAAACCGATCAAAAAAGCAGATAACAAACGCTATTATTTACCTGTTGGTACTTTTATTTTTCATATTGAAACCAATACTAAAATAATAGAGCAGGAATTCTCAATTATAGATGATAGGAAATAATTTCAATTTTAAAAATTAGAATAGTGATTATCAATTTTATTGTTCATCATAAGCCCATTCTACTTTATCTATAGTATCTTTTAGAATAATACTTTCTTGTTTTAGAATGGAACGAATTTTATCTACTTTTGAATAATCTTTATTTTTTTTTGCTTCTTTATATAAATCTATAAAGCCAAGTAGCAAAGGTTTAAAATTAATATTTTCTTCAAGTTTTAAACCCAAAACTTCCAAGATAAAAATACGGTAATTACTTTTTAAAGTCTCAAAAAGTTCTCTAGAAATGCTTAACAAATCTATTTTTCCTGTATAAAAAGTATTTATTTTTTTTAATAAATTGAAAAGATTAGCAATACATTTAGCTGTATTCAAATCATCATTCAAACTATCATGAAGGTTATCCAGCATTGTTTGAATTTGTTGGCTTAAATCTGTATTTATTTTCAAAATTTGCGTTATTGGATAATCCATTTTTTCCAGCGTTAACAAACCATTCATTAATTTTTTATAGCCTCTTTGAGCAGCTTGTAAAGCTTCTTCACCAATATCCATTGTACTTCTATAATGTGTTTGGAGCATAGCAAAACGTAAAGTCATTTGGCTGTATTTTTTTTTAATTAAAGGGTTTGTACCTTCAAATAGTTCTTGAGGCAAAATAACATTACCATCAGACTTACTCATTTTTTTTTTGTTCAATGTTAGCATATTCGTATGTATCCAATAACGAACTGGTGCTTTAGTGGAGTAGGCTTTTGATTGGGCTATTTCACATTCATGATGTGGAAATTTTAAATCCATACCACCACCATGTATATCAAAAACTTTTCCTAAGTATTTGGCACTCATAACTGAACATTCTATATGCCAGCCGGGAAATCCAAATCCCCAAGGTGAATCCCAACGCATAATATGATTTGGACTTGCTTTTTTCCATAAAGCAAAGTCAAAAGGATGTTTTTTTTCTTTTTGACTTTTTAGATCATCACGACTACCTTGAAGTAAATCAGCTAAGACACGTCCTGAAAGTTCGCCATAGTCATGTAGTTTTCCATAAGCCTTTATATCAAAATAAATTGAACCATTCGTTTCATAAGCAAAGCCATTTTTTAATAAGTCTTTAATCATGGCAATTTGTTCAATAATATGTCCTGTGGCACTGGGTTCAATATCCGGAGATAAGTTGTTGAGTTGTGCCATCATTTTACGAAAACGATTTGTATAACGTTGCACAACTTGCATAGGCTCAATCTTCTCAATTCGAGCCTTTTTCAAAATCTTATCTTCTTCGACCGAATCATCTGTTAAGTGTCCAACATCTGTAATATTGCGAACATACTTTACTTGGTAACCTAAATATTTTAAGTACCTATATAAAATATCAAAAACTACAAAAGTACGGCAATTACCCAAATGAACATCATTATATACCGTTGGACCACAAACATATAAACCTACAAAAGGTGCTTTTAAAGGTTTAAAAACTTCTTTTTTACGACTTAGCGTATTGTATAATTTTAATTGGTCAGCTATTTTATTTTTATTCATATTTAAATCTTTAATACCTAATGCTGTATAGCTAATTTTTTAGTTTCTAATATTTTAATTTCTTAACTTTTTAGCGCTGATACATATACTCCAATGTGTTCCTTTATTAGACTTGAACTTATTTTATAATCAGTGTTTTAAAGAATTTTTAACATTAGCAATACTTCCCAAAAGTAAAACTAAATTGTCAAGAAGTTGCTTATCTCTTATTCTGAAGTTGTTTAAAAATTAGTTTTTAATTTAATGTATTTGTTTTTAAATGGTTACAATATAAAATACCAATCTTAATTTTATAAGGATAAGCTAATTAAAATTGAATAAAGTCCAATCTATTAAGTCTTTTTAAAGAACACATTTTTTCAATACTTTTACAATCAAAGGTTTTTAATCAAATTTTCGAGCTTCTTTTTTCTTTTATAGTTTTTAAACTATTGTAGTTGGCTTTTAAAAAATGGTCAACTTCTTTTTGACCCAAAGCCAAAGAAAAAAATAAAGATTCAAATTGAGAGGGGGCAAGATAAATACCTTGAGCCAACATGTTATGAAAATAAACATTAAAATCTTCTAAGGAGCAGGTTTTTACGTCAGTGAAATTATTGACTGTTTCATTTTCTGTAAAGAATAAAGAAAACATAGAACCAATTTGATTAACTTTATAATTAAGATCAAGGCTTTTTAAATTATGTCGAATGCCTTCGGCTAAATTTTTTCCTGTCTGTTCTAGTTGAGAATAAACCGTTTTTTTATTCTCATATAAGTACTGTAAAGTTGTCAAACCCGCAGTCATAGCTAAAGGGTTTCCGGATAATGTACCTGCTTGGTAAACAGAACCTTGAGGTGAAACGTGTTGCATAATATCTCGTCGCCCTCCATAAGCGCCAACGGGCAAGCCACCGCCAATAATTTTGCCTAAGGTTGTTAGATCTGGCAAAACTGCATAGCGTTCTTGAGCACCTCCAAGAGCTAACCGAAACCCCGTCATCACTTCATCAAATATGAGAATAATATCATGTTTGGTACAAAGTTTTCTGAGACCACCTAAAAAATCATTTTTAGGCAAAACTAAACCCATATTACCAACTACAGGTTCCACAATAAGAGCGGCAATTTCAAACTTATTTTGATCGATAAGTTTTTGAACAGAATCAAGGTCATTAAAAGAAGCCGTAAGTGTATCTTTACTTGTATTAGGCGTAACACCAGCGCTATCCGGCTCGCCCATAGTCATAGCCCCGCTACCTGCTTTTATGAGAAAAGAATCGCCATGTCCATGGTAACAACCTTCAAATTTAATGATCTTATTTTTTCGAGTAAACCCTCGTGCCAAACGTATGGCTGCCATAGTTGCCTCTGTACCAGAGTTAACCATCCTAACTTGTTCTAAAGAAGGCACTATTTCAACTAATAAACGAGCTATTTCCAATTCTTTTTTAGTTGGAGCCCCAAAAGAAAATGAAGCCCCAAGAGCTTTTTGAAGAGCTTCTTGAACTGTATGATAGGCATGTCCTAAAATCATAGGGCCCCAAGAATTAATAAAATCTATATATTGATTACCATCTTCATCATATAAATAGGCTCCTTTAGCTTTTTTGATAAATAAAGGTGTAGATTTTACTGATTTGAAAGCTCTAACTGGTGAATTAACACCACCCGGCATAAAAACACAACTTTCTTGATACAGGCGTTGACTTTTAATATATTTCACTATTGCAATAATTAAGAAAATTAAAATACTGAAAATAAATTCGTTAAATTATAAGATTTAATAATTATAACTGTTTGATTATCAATTTTTTGGTTCTATATGATAGTAAGAACAAAAATCTCAAAAAAATAAAAATCTTTCAAAGTTATATTCAGTTTAATGAAATGGTTTTTAAATTTTTGATAAAAACTTAAAAATCAGGTTTACTCTCTAAATCATATAGAACCAAAAAAATAGAATATAGAATCTAATCCAATTTTTATAATTTTAAATTTTTTAAGTAAATAAATAGTTTTTTGATTTATAATTCTTAATTATTTTAATTTAAACTTTTCTAAATTTTTTCTAATTTGTCTAATATCTATTAGCTTTGTAATATACAAAACATAAATGAATGACAAGTCATAAACTTTTATGAGGGTTATGAACTTTTAAACATAATTATTTCTTGAATATATTTTATAGAATAAACATTTTATGACAACATTTATCATACTTATCATTATCATATCTATTTTGTTGATGCTTATTATATTAGCTCAAAATCCAAAGCAAGGGGGACTCAATTCAAATTTAGGAGGTGTGAGTCAGATGATGGGCGTTTTAAGGTCTACGGATTGGGTAGAAAAAGCAACATGGACATTGATTATCAGCTTATTTATTTTATGCATTAGTGCTAATTTATTTATTGGGCAACCCCAAACAGAAGATAATATATCACCTAATATAGAACGGGCAAAAGAGTCTGGTGGTGCAATTCAAACAGCACCTTTAATACCTCCAACTCAAAATATACCTCAACAGAAAGAATCAACACAAACACCAGATCAGAAAGATCAATTACCTGATAATGAAGAATAAAAGTGATATAATAAGACTTAATATAATAAGACTTAATATAAAATACCATTTATTAAACTAAGTTTTGAAAGTATATAAATACTTTCAAAAGAAACTTTTATTTGAAGATATATGTTTATTTTAGTCTTATATTATAAAAACATATTATCGTTTTATATTGTTATTGTATTGTTTTTTATTTCAAAATATGTATTGGACATTAGAATTAGCATCATATTTAGAAGATGCACCTTGGCCTGCTACTAAAGACGAATTAATTGATTATTCAGTTCGTTCTGGAGCGCCTTTAGAAGTTATTGAAAGCCTTCAACAGTTAGAGGAAGATTCTACACCTTATGAAAATATAGAAGAGGTCTGGCCTGATTACCCTACTAAAGAAGATTTCTTTTTTGATGAAGATGAATATTAAAATAAAAGTTTTGTAAAGTAATCGCTGCAAAAATAATGAATAAAAATAATATTAAAGCTGCTTTATTTGTCGGACTTTGTTTAATGGTGATTACTTTCTCAGTTTATTTTTACCAAGTTTTCTTAACTCCAAACTTAGTCTTAACACAACCAAGAGCTTATGTTTATATCGAAAAAGGTTCTACTATTAATGATGTTGTAGATAGTTTAAAAAAGTATAATTATCTTAATGACATTATCTCTTTTATGTTTGTAAGTAGACTTTTAGGGTATAATGATAAGATTATACCAGGAAAATATGAGTTAGATAAAGAAATGAATAATTTAGAAGCTATCATTTTATTGAAATCTGGTAGACGTTCAAAAGTTAGTATTACCTTTACAAATGTTCGATTAAAAAAAGATTTAACCTCTATTTTTTGCCATAGATTATGGGCTAAAAAAAACCGTTTTGATAGTTTACTTAACGATCTTAGTTTTGTAAACACTTTAGGTTTTGATCCGATTACTGTTGCCTCTTTATTTATTCCTAATACCTATTTCTTTTATTGGCTAACTTCTTCTGAAGAAGTTATAGAACGTATGAAAAAAGAATATGATAAATTTTGGTCATCTAATAATAGAGAAGAAAAACTAAAGAAGCTAAATATGAGTAAAATAGAGATTAGTATTTTAGCATCTATAGTACAAGCTGAAACGACAAAAAATGATGAAAAACCACGTATAGCAGGTGTTTATATTAATAGGTTAAGAAAGAATATGGCTTTGCAAGCCGATCCTACTGTCGTTTTTGCTTGGCAAGATTTTTCTATTAAAAGATTAAAAGGGAACTATTTAAGCATAAATTCACCCTATAATACATATAAAAATAAAGGTTTGCCACCAGGTCCTATTAATATACCTAGCCAAAATACTATAGATGCCGTTTTAAACTATGAAGAACATGGATATATCTATTTTTGTGCTAAAGAAGACTTTTCAGGTTATCATAGTTTTAGCCGCTCTTATAAAGCGCATAAAGAAAAAGCCTTTCTTTATCAGAGAGCATTAACCTTAAGACAACAAAAGGAATAAGCTATTTTATTAGCTAAGAATTAAGAAAATTAAAATTATGAAAGGTTCCAATTGGTTTAAAAATTAAATCTGTATATAATCGCTCCATTTGAAAAAAGGATTTTTATTATACTCAGGTTACTTGAAAAAGAGAGTTTTTTGGATTCTAACCTATTGGTATTGAAACTTAACATTTCGCAAAATAAAATAGCTTTGCTATAACACATGTTGATTTTAAAAATAAACATTTCCAAGATATTTTCAAGATAAATATAACATTGCTTAAACAAACTGATTCTTACTTTTATATTTTGTATCTTAACTTATTGCTTTTCAAATTCGTATTATTCATAATTATAAAAACAAATTTTTACATTATTTCTAACCTTATAAATAAAAATTAACTAAAAGCGATGGATTTATCAAAAGCATTTGACAAGATGAAAGAACTTCAAAGTAAGTTTAAAGAAACACAAGATCGTTTGGCAACCCTTACTCTAACAGGTGAATCAGGTGGTGGTATGGTCAAGGTTACTATTAATGGATTAAAACAAATCATTAAAATAGATATAGAAGATGAAATATATGAATCGGGAAAACAAGTTCTATCCGATCTTATTACAGGGGCAGCAAACCAAGCTTTAACCAAAATGGAAGATACTTCAAAAGAAGAAATGCGTAAAAATACCCAAGACTTATTGCCGAATATTCCAGGGTTTAAATTCTAATCCATATTTAATATGTATAGCAATGCTATTTTAATTACGGGAAATGGTTTTGTTGATAATCAATGTATTAGAATACTAAAAAATCCTTTTTTAATCTGAAGTGACTATAATTACTTTTTAAATATAAGCATAAAAAATAGAAGTTATACCCGATAAAACTTTAGAAGATTTGTATAATAAATTACCGAAAAAAAAACTTCTATAATTTGATTATCAACGCTTTTTATAGGTATAAAAACGTCCATTAACTATTTGGAAATAGAAAAAGAGATTAGGAAATTGAGAAAACTAATCTCCTCCACAAGAAGAACAACTTGAACATGAACTGCAAGAACTATCTGATGTGTCATTATTAATATTGCTAGAATCACCAAAATCAAACCAATTTTTATCTGTTTCTGAAGGAGAATCAGGTGTTGAATCACTATCAGAATCTGAAAAAATAGTCTGTCTATTTTCAAAATCTACTGTATCATTAAAAAGATCGGAATCACTGTCAAGTTCATCTAAATGTCCTAATTCTTTTCCTGTTTCAGATTCGTAATAGGTATCTGAATGCGTAACAATATATGGTTGTTCATATCCAACAGATGCCCACATCATACTATATAAAAGATAATTATCAAAACCATAATAACCATAATATAATCCATGATAACCAGTAAAACGACAAGCTATAAAGTCTGATTTATCGCGTATTTTAATCTTTGGTATAGATATTTTGGTTTTTGTATGGATACGAATATCATCAATATGAATTGATTTTTTGATACTCAGACCAAAGCTATCTAAAAAAGAGGTAAATTCATGTAGACTTTTTCTTTTATACTCATCATAAGTATTTTGAGTATTAAAAATAGTCCTAATTTCATCCTCAATATTTCCTTTTTGAGTTGAAAAATTTTTCAGTAATCCCGTTACTTTAATTTTAATTGGATATTCACCTACATCGTGATTTCGAAATATTTGAACTTCTATTAAATATTTAAATATATTATCTTCATGTTCTAAAATAAGCAATAAATTATTAAAATGGGTGGACATGTTAGAGCCTAACTTCAAATCATATAAATCTAAAGCTTCTTTTAGGTCATTCGCCTTTCCTTCATCGTCAAGATAAAAATCAATATCATCATGAGCTAGTCGAATAATATTAGTTATTCCTATTTGAGAAAATGCTTTATTGAGCTGTTGTAAGATAGATACTGCTGTGAATAATTCTTTCTCTTGTTTTTCGGATATACTACCAAAAGATAAATAATATAAGACTTTTTTAAATGCCTTTGTTGGTTTTACAAGTTCAATTTTTGTTAACTCCGAGGGATCTACTGTTATTATTCCTTCAAAATACATGTGTGATAATTATATTAATTAAAAAAAAAACTATTTTTTATGTTTTACAAGAACCACATTGAAAATCAGTCCATTCTTCTTTGGCTAATTTTCCCCAAATATTTTCCGGAGGCTTGCCAAATAGAATTATATAGTGATGAATGGTTCTTTGATAACCTTTATTATTATAAGTATTTTTAGTCTCTTCAGGTGTATGATGTATAAATTTTTTAAGTTTTAAGCGACAAAATTTTTCATAAGTTTTGGTAAAAAGAATAAATTCATGCCAAGTCAAATCAACAATCAAAGAAGGTACTAACTTTATTTTAAATACAGATACCAAACTCATGAATTTAATAACTTCTGTTAATAGTTCGCGAGGTGTGGTATTCTCTATACGAAGTTTTTTTAATTTGCTTATAAGCATAGGGTTTTCTTTTAATAAAAGATCTACCCAAATATCAATAATTTCCTTATCTATTTTTTTATTTAAGATGGCATTCATAAAAATGGTATAACTAAGAAAAATAGATTAAAAGATTTTTTCAAAATTATAATAATCGGAAATTAAAAAAGTAACCTACTGATAAGCATTTTGTTAAAATATAATTATTTAATTACCAGTAGGCTAAAAAAGTATACCGAACTATACTCATGTTGCTTGATTGCTATACTGATATAAAAATTTAGTTAATAATAAAATTAATGGTTTTTTCAGAATTTAAAGTTTTTATAACTGCTATATAAAAACCCTTAGGCAAATCACTAACATCATAAATATTTTGAACCTCACTATATTCCTTTACTGTTTGACCTTGAAGGTTATAAAATATAATTTCCAGTACACCTATCTTGTTCAAGCCACTTATATGAAAAGAACTTGTGCTTGGATTGGGATACAAGAGTATTTCAGTTTGAGTAAAAATATCTTCAATAGCTGTCACCAAACCACCATCATCAACGTCTATAATGCTAATGACCAAAGCATCCGAATAGGTCAAACCTCCTAAGTCTGTACTTGTTACTGTTAAATCATAGCTTGCTATTGTTTCATAATCAAAGGAAATATTAGCGTATAAACTATCTTGGCTGATTCTAAAATTGGTGTTATCAGAAATTGTATAAGTATGTTTATCACTCGAGTTAGGGTCTGTTGTGGAGAAGAGACCTATTAAAGTTCCTATAGCTAAGTTTTCATCTATGCTGTTATTGGAAAGTGCTATGCTTGTCGGAGCTGCATTAGGTACTACATTTAAACTATCCGGTGAAGAGGTTAAAAGCAAATCCGGTACATTCGGATTGCTAATTTCACAATAATAAAGACCGGACGCCTCAGTTTGAATGTCCATTAAATCAAGGCTGGCATTAGTAGCTGTAGCTATAGCATTACTGTTGTAAAACCATTGATAAAGATTTCCTGTACCGCCTACATCAACAGAGAGTATTAAATTTGACCCACTTAGCAAAGTATAGTTTTCACCTGTTCTTACCTCCTGTTGAGGATTGTAGTTAGTTAATAGTCCTATATTAGGCTGTAAATCTCCAAAATCCAGCTGGTTATTTTGAACTCTAAAAACAACAAGTTGTAAGGCAGTTAAATCAGCTAGACTGGTAAAAGCATTATTTTCTAGTCTTAAACTAAATAAGTTAGTTAAATTTGCTAATGTATTAGGAAGAGGTCCACTAAATTCATTATTGCCTAAGTTTAAAGTTATTAAAGCATCTAAGTTTCCGAGTTCTGTCGGCAGAACGCCACTTAACTCATTATTGCCTAAGTTTAAAGTTATTAAAGCATCTAAGTTTCCGAGTTCTGTCGGCAGAACGCCACTTAACTCATTATTGCCTAAGTTTAAAGTTGTTAAAGCATCTAAGTTTCCGAGTTCTGTCGGCAGAACGCCACTTAACTCATTATTGCCTAAATCTAAAGTTTGCAAACTATCTAAAAGACCTAAATCAGAAGCTAATGTTCCCAATAAGTTATTATTAGCCAAATCAATAGCTACTACTCTTTGATTTTCTATTGTTATTCCGTTCCAGGTTGTTGGAGATAATGCTAAATCCCAAGTTGTATTCCATCCGATTCCATTAGTACTGTTGTATAGATTTAAGAGAATGAAATAATCTGATAATACTATATCGCTTGGAAAGGGATTGCCAACAATATCGGGCAAAGACCTCAAGGTAAGACCGGGTACATTGGGATTGGTAATTTCACAATAGTAAAGACCAAAATTGGCTTCTTGTATATTGGTTAGGTTTAAATCAGAATTACTTTCGCCTCCTATAGCTACACCATTTAAAAACCATTGGTATACATTCCCGGTACCATTGACTTCAACCGAAAACACTATATCTGTGCCCAAAGGATTAGAATAAATTTGCCCTTCTCTTACCGGTCTTTGAGGGGAATAATTAGAAGCAGAAACCAAGTTAGCCAAATTTGGCTCTATGTCTTCAAAATCTAAAAAATTATTTTCAACACGAAAATCATTACTTGCATTTAAGCCTGTTAAATGCGCTAAATCTGGTAAATCTGTAAGTTGATTGTCATATAAATGTAATCTTTCTAAAGCTGTTAAATTGCCCAACTCCGGTGGAATAGAACCGGTAAGTTCATTGTTATCTAACTCTAATCTTTCTAAAGCTGTTAAATTGCCCAACTCCGGTGGAATAGAACCGGTAAGTTGATTGTCATATAAATATAACTCTTGCAAATTGGTTAAATTTCCCAACTCCGGTGGAATAGAACCGGTAAGTTCATTGTCATATAAATATAACTCTTGCAAATTGGTTAAATTGCCCAACTCGGGTGGAATGGAACCGGTAAGTTGATTCTCATATAAATATAAAATTTGCAAATTGGTTAAATTGCCCAACTCGGGTGGAATGGAACCGGTAAGTTGATTCTCTTCTAACTCTAATCTTTCTAAAGCTGTTAAATTGCCCAACTCCGGTGGAATAGTGCCATTCAAGTCTTCATTTCGTAACTCAAGTTCTACAACTCGTCCATTTGCTGTATCTACGCCAGACCAGTCACCAACAGGGTCATTTAAATCCCAATTACTATTCCAATCAGCACCGCCAGCACTGTTGTACAAAGCTAATAAAGCTAAGGAATCAGAAGCAAGAGAGCTTGGTGAAGTGGAAGAGTTTTTACTTATACGATCAGAAGAAGAGCTCAAAATAAGAGCCGGTACATTGGGATTACGAATCTCACAATAGTAAAGACCTAAATTAACTTCTTGTATATTGGTTAGGTTTAGACTAGTATTATTAGCCCCTCCTATAGCTATACCATTTAAAAACCATTTGTATACATTCCCGGTACCATTGACTTGAACCGAAAGCACTAAGTCTGTGCCTAAAGCGTTGTCATAATTTTGTCCTTCTCTTACCGGTCCTTGAGAGGAATAATTAGAACTAGTGCGTAAATTAGCTAAATTTGGCTGTATATCTTCAAAATCTAAAAAATTATTTTCAACACGAAAATCAAAACTTCCACTTAAGCCTGTTAAATGTGCTAAATCGGGCAAGTCCGTAAATTGATTATCTTGTAGTAATAGCGTACCTAAATCTGTTAAATTGCCTAACTCAGGAGGTATAGAACCGGTAAGTTGATTCTCAAATAATTCTAAATCTCGCAAATTCATTAAATTGCCTAACTCAGGAGGTATAGAACCGGTAAGTTGATTCTCAAATAATTCTAAATCTCGCAAATTCATTAAATTGCCTAACTCAGGAGGTATAGAACCGGTAAGTTGATTCTCAGCTAAATCTAAATCTCGCAAATTCATTAAATTGCCTAACTCAGGAGGTATAGAACCGGTAAGTTGATTCTCATATAATTCTAAATCTTCTAAGTTTGTTAAATTGCCTAACTCAGGAGGTATAGAACCGGTAAGTTGATTCTCAAATAATTCTAAATCTTCTAAGTTTGTTAAATTGCCTAACTCAGGAGGTATAGAACCGGTAAGTTGATTCTCATATAACTCTAAGTCTATTAGAGCAGTTAAAGCAGCTAATTCAGGAGGTATAGAACCTCTAAGATTATTAGTATTTAAATCGATTTCTACAACTCGTCCATTTGCTGTATCTACGCCATTCCAGCTGCCAACAGGATCGTTTAAATCCCAGGTAGTGTTCCAATTAACACCATTAGTAGTCTGATAAAGAGCCAATAAAGCCAACGAATCTTGTGTATTAATTTGGGCTTTTATTGAAAAAAAGTAAAAAAAAAGTATAAAAAAAGTGATCTTTTTCATGATAAAAAAAGTTTAAAATTTAAAAAATGGCAGCTAAGACCTATAAATAATAAGTAATTAATTTTTTGCTTAAATACGGAATATGAAGATATAAAATGCTTGTATTTAGTTAATTTTCAGTGTTTAACTTTTTATATAACAATATTAAGGAAATTATTTCCTTCTAAACTTTAAATATTTTATACCATGTAAATAGATTTTGAAGTTGTAAAACTTTTTAAAGACTTATAAGTATTTTATTTTCAATAAATTATATTTCAAAACTTTTATTTTGGAAATGGTCATTTTCAATACTAATGAGCTAAATCTCTTGAAAATCTTCTTTTAAAATGGAGCAACTGCAATAGTTTAAACACTTACAGCACTATAACCTGCTAAACGTCCAAAGACTGCCCCTGAAGTTAAGCCAGAGCCGCCTGGATAACCATAATAAAAATGCCACCGACTAACTCTCCACAAGCAAATAAACCTTCTATTTGAACATTATTTTTATCAAGGACACGCGCATTTTCATCTACTTTTAAACCACCATAAGTAAAAGTGATTCCACAGGTAACAGGATAGGCTTTAAAAGGCGGTGAATCTATACTATTTGCCCAGTTAGTTTTATTCAAAGCTAAACCTTTAGTATTTTTACCATCTAGGATACTTGGATCAAAAACAGTATTTTTATCTACGGCTTGGTTATAGTTTTGAATTGTTTTTAAAGCCTTTTGAGCATCTACTCCTTCAAGTTTTTGGGTTAAATCTTCTAAAGTATCTGCCTCTACATAGCTAGCGTCCCAAAAACGATATTCGCTATAAAGAAGCTCTTCAACTTTTTTATCAAAAACTTGCCAAGCAAAATGATTTGGTTGATTTAAAATAGCTTTACCAAACTGAGCATAGGTATAGTTTCTAAAATTAATACCTTCATCTACAAAACGTTGTCCGTTGCAGTTTAACATAATGCCCAAAAAGTAGCAAATTTTTCGATACTGTTTTCTTTCTATATGTGGGATATCAAGGTTACCATAATCAGGCATATTGAGATCCATTGGTACAGCATGACATCCATCGGCAAGCCCTTTAAAATCTGCTCCAATATCAAGTGCCATCTCAAGCCCTTTTCCCATATTATGTTTTGTGCCTCTCACTTTTGCTTTTGTCCAATCTTGACCCATATATTGTTTTCGTAAATTTGAGTTAGCTTCAAAGCCACCACAAGCCAAAATTATAGAATCAGCAAAGAGCCTAATTTCGTTTTCAGGCGTTTGACATTTAACAGCAACTACTTTATTATCTTCCATTAACAGTTTTTTGGCTTCAGTTTCGTATTGAATTTTTCCACCAAGAGCCAAAAACCTTTCCATTTGCATATCAACTAGACCAACACCTTCATTCTTAGCCGCTAAAGTTAACCCTCCCCAAAAAGTATATTTTCCATTTTTTTGGAATGCTTGACGGGAATAAATAGGTTCAAATTTAATATTGTGCCCACTAAGCCAAAGTAAAGTTTCATAACTTTTATCAATCAAAATATTTTGATGTAAACTTAATGGCCTTCCGTTATTAAAATTTAAAAAGTCCTGCTGAAATTTTTGCTTTGAATAAGTACCAAATTCAGTATTAGGTAAACGCTTATCATTGAGGTTTAAAAGTAAAGGTATTAATTCTTCATTAGAGTTATAAACAAAACGCATGGCACCTGCAGTATAGCGACTGTTTCCACCAGCTTCTTCTTTATTAGCTCTTTCTAATATCAAAACATCGCCTCCTTTTTCTAAAGCAGCTATACCTGCACAAAGTGCTGCGTTCCCCGCACCGATAACAATAATTTTTTTTTTCATGAAATTAAGGATAATTAAATTCTATTTTTTTTTTTTAAACCTGTTTTCTAAAACTATTTTTTATAATCTATAGTTATAGATAGCACAACAAAAAAAAGGAAAGGTTTTGTTGTTTTGGTTTAGCTAGATTTTTCTAGCTAAACTTTTTTGCTCTTCTTATTGCTGCTTTTAGAGTATTAGAAATTAAAGAAATAACAGTCATTGGGCCTACTCCACCCGGAACAGGTGTTATATAACTCGATTTTGGTGCTACATCTTTAAAATTAACATCTCCAACGAGTCGATACCCTTTTTTATAACCTTTATCTGCCAACCTATTAATACCAACATCGATAATAACAACCCCTTCTTTGACCATATCAGCAGTAATAAAATTAGGTTTCCCTATAGCAACGATTAATATATCGGCTTTTTGAGTGTGTTCAGCTATATTTAAAGTTTTACTATGTACCACAGTAACAGTGGAATTACCTTGTTTATTTTTATTTGTCAAAATAACAGACATAGGCATACCAACTATATGGCTTCTACCAACTATCACACAATGTTTTCCTTCAGTAGAAATATCATAATAAGCCAATAATTTAATAATTCCTGCAGGTGTAGCAGGTAAGTAAATAGGATTGTTAAGTAGTAGCTGTCCTAAATTAAATGGGTGGAAACCATCTACATCTTTAAAAGGATCTATAGCTTGGGTTATTTTTTCAATATTAATAGATTCTGGTAAAGGCAATTGTATAATGAAGCCATCTACATCATCATCATTATTAAGCTGTTGAACATGTTCCAATAAAATACTTTCCTGTATATCTTCTCCAAGTTGAATCAAAGAAGAACGCATGCCTACAGCTTCACAAGTTTTTAATTTATTCTTAACATAAACTTGACTAGCCGTATTTTGACCAACTAAAATAGCTACTAAATGGGGTGTTTTTTTGTATTTTATAGAAAAAACATTTATTTCTTCGGTTAATATTTTTTGAAGATATAAGCTGACAGTTTTACCGTTTAATAATTTCATAGTTTTATACAATTGAAAATCAAATAATTAAAAATATATAAAAACGTTAAAAATTTTATAAGGTTAATTATTATTTTAAAGCATTTAAAGATTCTAATTTTTTTGCTTTATTTTGTTGAAGAAGCTTTTTTAAATCTGTCAATGTATTTCTATATATTAATTCTGCTTCCTTGATATAAGTAGATTTAGCATATCGATCTATAAATTTGTGATACAGGTCCACAGCTTCTTCATACCGTTCTTCTTTTAAATGATCTAAACTAAGGCTGGCTAGTTTATACTGTACTTTTAACTGTCTAAAATAAGCCTCTTCTTTATACCGACTGTTGGGATAATCTTTTATATAATTAGAATAAGCGACTAAAGCAGATTTGTATTGTCTAATTTTCTCATATTGAACTGCTATATAATAATATTTTTTTTCTATTTTTTCTAACAACTCATTTATAATTTGATTTGCCTTTTCGGAAAGTTTATTTTCAGGATATAAATTAATAAAGCTCTGGATTTTATCTATATTATCTAATGTAAGCGACTGATCTAAAGAGTATACAGGACTACTTTCATATAAAGTAAATGTTTCCATAAATAAAGCCTCTTCAGCATATTGACTTCTTTTATAAGTTCTATAAAAAGAACCAAAAAGATTTGAAGCAATGAGGTATTGTTTGGTATAGTAATGACAGTAGGCATGATAAAAATAAGCAGACTCTCCTCTTTTATCCCCTGATAATAAAGGCAAAATTTCATTAAAAATTACAATCGCTTTATCATATTGTTCATTTTTATAAAACTGCAAAGCATATTCATATTTCTTATTAATGCTCTTACTTTTCAATGCTGTATTTAAAGGGCTACAACTCATAGATATACCTAATAAGAATAAAAGGCATAGTTTAACTTTTATCATGTTAATTAGTTAGTTACGAAATAGATTAATCCTATAAATCTCTATATAGTCTGAGTAAATGTTTTCAAAAATTTGCCAAAAAGCTAAAATGTTTTTTTGTAAATCCATCATCCAAATATAGTTGTTTCACCTGAAATAAGGATTTTGAAGAGGTTTAACTCATTTTCAAAACCAACTGATTTTTTGGAGAACAAGCGATTTAAAAAAATATATTTTCCAATAATATAAATACCCATAAATTTCTTTTTCTATTTTATTTTATCTTTTTTTATCATAATATTTTTTTTTAGAAGTTAGTAAATAAAAGTAAAAAATATAGAAGCAACTGGCAAAAAATTAAAGCTAATAAATAAACCAAGATAATATTTTTTTTTACTTTTTTATTTGTGTTATACTTGTCAAATTCGTTTAATAAATTATTTTTCACCATAAACAAAAATTAAGACTTATGGCTCCTATTAAGCTAACAAATGCTAATTTTTCTCAAACAGTTTTAGATTCAGAAAAGCCAGTTTTGGTTGATTTTTGGGCTGCTTGGTGTGGACCTTGTGTTCAATTAGCACCTGTAATAGATCAACTTGCAGAATCTTATGAAAATAAAGCTATTATAGCTAAATTAGATGTAGATCAAAACCAAGAAATAGCTCAAAAATATGCTATCATGAGTATTCCTACTTTACTTATTTTTAAAAATGGAGAAGTTATTGATAAGGTTATCGGTGTTGTTAATAAAAGTTTATTGTCTAAAAAATTAGATGCTGCTGTTTAAACATTAGTAATTTTATAAATGCAATAGTTCGGTTAGTTTTTAATTAATTTCAATTTTTTAGTTTATTTAAAAAAAGTTACCAGGACTATTGCAAAATTTAGAGTTATTAATTTTAAATTTATTTATCTTAATTTAATTGTAGTTGAAAAGATGTTGTACTCGATGACCGGATTTGGAAACGCCCGTATAGAAAATGAAATTGGGCAAGTTTATGTGGAAATTAAAACTTTAAATAGCAAATACTTAGATTTTAATATTAGACTTAATTCAGCTTTTAGTTCTAAAGAAATAGAACTCAGACAATATCTCGAAAAAATACTCAAAAGAGGTAAAGTTAATGTCACTATTAATTTTAAAAGTAATAAAAATAAAAAATTAGAGATTGAAAAAGATAATTTTAAAAGTTACTATATGGAGCTAATAAATATGGCTCACGAATTAAATGCTCATGAAAAAGATATTTTCAAAATAGTAGCTCAATTGCCCGATATGTTTAATTCAGATTTTAGAGAAGTAGATTCTCAAGAATGGAATTTTATCATAGAAGCTGTTCAAATAGCTACTCAACATTGCAATACATTTAGAAAAAATGAAGGACTTATTTTAACAAAAGCATTTCAAGTTTATGTATCAAATATTCAAGATGCTGTTGTCCAAATTACCCCTTTTGAAGAAGAAAGGGTATTAAAAATTAAAGAACGCATTAATGTTAATCTTCAAAAAATTAATACGAAAACAGATCAAAACCGCATAGAACAAGAATTAGTTCTTTACAGTGAAAAGTTAGATATTACCGAAGAAAAAATCCGTATTCAAAAACATATAGATTTTTTTTCAAAAAGTCTCCTTTCTGAAGAATCTAATGGAAAAAAATTAGAATTTATTTTACAAGAAATTAATAGAGAAGCTAACACTATTTCTGCTAAAGCCAATCATTTTGAAATTCAAAGACTCGTTGTGGATATCAAAGAAAATATAGGAAAGATTAAAGAACAACTCATGAATATACTCTAAAAAAAACCATAGAAAAAACCTTTTCTATATTTTTTTGACTTCATCAAATGTAGAATCTTTCATGATTCTATTGATATACTTTCCAATAATATCAAATTCTATATTTACGAAGTCATTTATTTTTAGAGTTTTAAAGTTGGTGTTTTTGAAAGTATAAGGGATAATAACAACTGAAAAAGTATTATATTGGCTTCGAACCACGGTTAAACTTATGCCATTAATAGTTATAGAGCCTTTATCAACAATCAGTCCATTTTTACTAAAGGTTTTAAAGGTAAATTTAAAACTTCCACCTTCGTCACTTTTAGCAACACATTGGGCTAAACCATCGACATGTCCTTGCACAATATGTCCGTCAAAGCGTCCATTTGCAGACAAACAGCGTTCTATATTAAACAAGTCTCCTATTTTATTATATTTTAAATTAGTTTTTTGAAGGGTTTCAGCAACAGCAGTAACTTGATAAGTATTTATTTCTAAATCAATACTTTCTATAGTAAGACAAATTCCATTATGACATAAACTTTGTTTAATCGATAATTCAGAAATTAATTCATTTTCAAAAATGAAAATAGTATTATTTTTATCTTTTTTTAATTCAATAAGGGTAGAAAGGCTTTCTATAATTCCAGTAAACATAAGATGTATAGTTTTTAATAATAATTAATCTGAGAAATTTCTATTTTTATGTTTTTTAATTTAAAAAACTAATATATCCAATAATTTGGTATTTTTTTTATAAATTAAAACTAATAGTAAACTTTATGAAGTTGTAGATTTTATAGGTTTTTTCGAGAAAAAATATTATAAAAAGAGCAAGTTTTAAGATTGAAACCTCCAAAAATCCTTTTTTGCGACATAGCTATAACGATAAAGAAATCGATTTTAAAAAGAGATATTACTTTCGTTTTTTTTCTTGAACAACTTTTTATCCAGACTGCTTACTCAAAATGTTTAAAACTTATCAAGAAGCACTTGATTTTTTGTATTCAAACTTACCTGTTTTCCAAAAAACAGGGAATAAAGCTTTAAAAATAGGGCTTTCAGGTATTGAAAATTTGATGACCCTTTTAGGACACCCGCATAGAGGTTTTAAAAGTATTCATATTGGCGGCACTAATGGTAAAGGCAGTCATGCCCACTTAATTCGTATAGGGCTTCAAACTATGGGTTATAAAGTTGGGATATATACTTCTCCTCACCTTCAAGAGTTTTCAGAACGTATACAAATTGGTAACCAAACTATTGATCCAAATTATGTCCTTTCTTTTGTCAACACTTACTATGCCTATATAGAACGTTATAAACCTTCTTTTTTTGAAATTACTGTAGCTATGGCATTTTGGTATTTTGCTCAGAAAAATGTAGACTGGGCAGTTGTAGAAGTAGGTTTAGGAGGACGCTTGGATTCTACCAATATTTTAAATCCAAAATTAGCCCTTATCACTAATATCGATTATGACCACTGCGAAGTTTTAGGAAATACTTTAGCAAAAATAGCCGTTGAAAAAGCCGGTATCATGAAAAAAAATACGCCTATTGTAATCGGTAAAAGACATGCTGAAACCGATCAAGTCTTTGAAAATGAAGCTAAAAAAAAACAAAGTAAGCTTTATTTTTCCGAAGATAACTTGAAAGCTAAGTGGACTAAAAATAAAGATATTCAATTGTTTACAAAAGATAATAAAAAAGTAGGGCAAGCTATAAGTTTTCCAATAAAAGCTGATTATCAAAGGGAAAATATTAGAAATGTTTATAAAGTATTTAAAATACTGAGTGATAAAGGCTATATAAGTTTTTCTTATAAAAAATTTAAACAAGCTTTAGAAAGTACAAATTTGCACCAAAGTTTAAAAGGACGTTGGCAATACCTACAAAAATCACCTTTGATTATTTGTGATATAGCTCATAATGAAGCTGGTATTCGGAAAGTTATGCTTCAACTACAAAATTTAGATTACAAAAAATTACATCTTGTCATTGGTCTTAGCAATAATAAAGACCTTGAAAAGATTCTGATTTTGTTGCCTCAACAAGCTATTTACTATTTTACAAAAGCTAATTTACCTAGAGCTTTATCGGAGGTTCTATTGTTTGAAAAAGCGGGTAAAGTAGGGCTGCAAGGCAATTCATATCCTTCTGTTTTAGAGGCTTTTAAAAAAGCACAAACAACGGCCAATCCCGAAGATTGTATTTTTATTGGAGGAAGTATTTTTGTGGTCGGAGAACTTTTGAATAGTCAATGGAAACTAAGCTAAAAAATCATTCGTGTTTTCTTTTTAATTTGAATGTATCTTTTGGATGATCTATTAATGAAATTTTAAAATAAGATGCTTTGATTTTTTTTAATTTTGATAAATCTGGTTGTCCCGCATCTACCCAACAGGTAAACCATATATCGCCTATGCGTTTAATTGCTAAAGCCATACGACGCTCTATTTGATTGTTTATTCTGTGATGAAACTTTTGACAAAATTGAAGTGAATATACCTTTTTAAGGTTATTATTTTTAGAAGAATAAGTGTATTTTTTATCTTCATCCAAGCTTTGACTAAGGTTTTTTTCAAAAGTTAAGACACTATCCAAGGCTAAATGACTTTCTTGGATCATTTGTTTAACGAGTTTTTTAAGATCTTGTATATAAGTTGCTTTACCTGTGAACAAATTATAGCTATCAAAAAATAATTCAGGTAATTGGCTTTCCCAAAAGGCATGTATACCTGTTTGTCCTGTAAGTTGTCCATCATAATTTTTGGTAGTATGTAAAGGTACATGGGCATCAGCTATATAATGCCCAATATCAGCAGAGTATCGTAAAATTTTTTCTGGGTTTCTAGTGTAAAATGCTTCTGTTAAATTTCTTTTGGTCCATAAAAGATTCCAAGGTAATATTCCAAAAGTCATTAGGGAGTCTTTTCCATAATAATCTACCATTTTAGCCCAATTCATGTCGAGAGTTAAGCTGTCATTTTTATAAAAGTGTTCTAAATCAATATAGTGTTTGGGGGCTTCACCTTCAACAGCGTAGCGTCTTTGATCTGGTTTTATAGCTTCTTCTTTAAGAATGTGAGCTTGAGATTTATAAAAACCGAACATTTCTTCCGGCAAAGTAAAAATAGCTATGAAATTAATTTGCTTATGAGAAAAAAATCCCCACGCAGCAAGTTTTAAACCTATAAAAATTAAACAACAAGAATAAAGTAGACGCACATTTAAATTTGGTTAGTCTTTAATAAATAAAACCTTAAACATTTAATTATATATCTAATTTAAGACTTTTTAAGGTTTCTTCCTTACTTTCAAACCATTTTAATTAATATTTAGAAATATATACAAACTTTAAAACAAAAAATTATCTTAAATGAAATATTTAGAATTTTTATAATAGAAGTTTAAAAACTAAATTATCCTTTTAAATGATAATAAGGCTTATATAAATGTTTTTAGTATATATGAAGCAACGATACAATTTGCAATTTATAATTATCCATTAACCTAAACTATTATGAAAACTTACTTTTTGATATTTTTGTCTTGCTTATTACTTCTAATTGAAGATATTCAAGCTCAAAAAAGAGAAAATATATGGTATTTTGGAAGTTTTGCAGGCATTACTTTTAATACTAATCCTCCAACGGGACTCACAGATGGGGTTTTAAATACAAGTGAAGGTTCAGCAACAATTTCAGATGAGGATGGTAATCTTTTGTTTTATACCGACGGTGCTACTGTATATGACCGTAATGGCACTATTATGATTAATGGAAATAATTTAGGTGGTAATTCAACCACAACCCAATCTGGTATAATTGTACCTTATCCTGACTCATCCAACCTATATTATGTTTTCTCTTTAAGTTGGCAAGGCCGTGTTGGCGGTCTTCAATATGCTATTGTAGATATAGATTTAAACGGAGGCTTAGGAGAAGTAACCATTAAAAACCAATACTTACAAATTCAATCTTCGGAAAAAATTACTGCTGTATTTCATGAAAATGAAACAGATATATGGGTTGTTACTCACGGTTTCGATAATAATAGATTCCTTACTTATTCTATAACGACTAATGGAATTAATATAGTACCAATTGGTCAAAATATAGGTTCTATTCATCTAAATACCAACTTTACCGGCAGTTCTGCTATTGGCTATATGAAATTTTCGCCAGATGGAAATCGTTTGGCTGTAGCAGATTGGTTTAATAATTTTATTGAAGTCTTTGATTTTAATAGGGCTACAGGAGAATTATCCAATCCCATACGAATAAATACTGTTCTGGCAGGAATAGATTACCAACCTTATGGGCTTGAATTTTCCCCTAATGGTCGTTTATTCTATTCTACAGAAACAAACTTTACCCTTGGATTAGGTAATTTAATCCAATATAGCCTCACTGTCGATGATATAGAAAGTACTAGAGAAATAATTACGACTTTTGATGTAGGCGTAATTCCTATAGTTGATGAGGGAGTTAATACACCAGGTGCTTTACAAATTGGAGCTGATCAAAAAATATATTTTACTCTTTTCGGTCATGATCATTTAAGTGCTATTACTAATCCAAATAGTACGGGTGCATCTGTAAATATTGATATAAATGCCATTTACTTACAAGGCTCTGCTAAAACAGCTAACTTTGGACTTCCAAATTTTGTAAGAGGCTTTACAGCTACCGTTAATATTCAAAATGTTTGTATAAGTGATACAACTCAATTCAGTATTATAAGTAATTTGGCAGTAACTACTGCGGTATGGAATTTTGGAGATGGAACGCCAACAGTCAATGCCTTAAGTCCTAAACATATCTATCTAAGTGCAGGTGACTATGAAGTAAGCGTAGATTTAGTATTTGCAAATGGTGCAAATCAAACCTTAATTCAAGACATCACAATAGATAGTATTGCCATTAATTTCCCGGCTTTGCCAAATATCTGTACCAATTCAGGTGCTTTAATTTTAGATCAGGCAAATCCTATTGGAGGTACCTATTCAGGACCTGGAGTTGATTCTAATTTAAGTATATTCAATCCTCAAATTACAGGCGTAGGTACTTTTACTATTGATTATGCTTATACAAATTTTAATGGATGTATGAGTACAGAACAAGAAACAATTAATGTATTTGCTCCTCCTACTTTGACTTTAGATCCAGCCCGACCTGATACCGTTTGTTTATTGGATACCCCAATTGATTTAGATTTTATAAGCCCTACAGGAGGTGTTTATTCCGGAATGGGTGTAGTTGGTAATCAGTTCTTTCCAAATCAGGCTGGAACTGGTACGTATACTTTAACCTATACTTTTATTGATAATTGTGAAATAAACTTCAACTTTGATTTATCTATTTTAGAGCCTGTTTCAGCTCAATTAAATGCACCTAACGTAGTTTGTATAACTGACATTCCATTTAATATTGCCAAAACTGCTCCATCGGGTATCTTTTCTGGTACAGGTATTATTAATACAATAATAGGTACTTTTGATCCAAATACAGCTGGTGTAGGTTTTCATACCATTAACCATACTTATACAGATGATAATTCCTGTCTAAGTATTGATAATTTAATTATTGAAGTTGTTGACACAAGCCAATTTATTTTCCCTACTTTAAATGATATTTGTATAACGGATTTACCTTTACCGCTTAATACTGTTACACCATCAGGTGGAAATTACTTTGGAACAGGAGTTTATAATAATATCTTTTACCCTGATTCAGCTGGAGCAGGCATACATAATATTGGTTATACCCTAACCAATAGAGGAAACTGTATAGATACTATTTTTCAAACAATTGCAGTCATAGCCCCTCCGGTTATTAATCTAGCACCTATAGAAGATTATTGCATTAATGGTGGAAACATAAATTTAGATTTTGCAACTCCAATGGGAGGTGTTTATAGAATAGATAATAATATTGTTAATCAAATTATTCCAACCGTTATTAACGAAGGACAACATGTATTAACTTATACATTTACAAATACTGCCTGTACAAGTATTGCTACGGATACTTTTGAAATTCTACCACTCAGCCGCATCAGGACTTTACAAAATGCCTTTTTGGTTTGTATCAGTGATGATTCAGTTCATTTAGGTGGGGTAGACCCAGAAGGTGGTTTTTTCACCGGAATAGGCATTGTAAATGATACACTTTTTAGACCTAATGTAACGGGAGTTGGTATCTTTGATTTGGATTATCATTATATTAATGCAAACGGCTGTACAACTAGTATTGACTATAGAGTCGAAGTCAGTGATACTCCGGCTGTAAATTTCTCTAATATTCCAAATATATGCTCTAGTGAAGTTCCTATAGATTTACGCAATTTTGTAGATATAAGAGGTGGCATTTTTACAGGAATTGGTGTTTTTAACAATTTTTTTATTCCTGATAGTGTAAGTGTTGGTACTTATGCTATTACTTATACTTTTTCAAGTGGTTTGAATTGCACCAACCAAAGTGTACAAAATATCACAGTGGTACCATCAGGAAACATTATTTTACCTGATTTTGGTGATTTCTGTATTAATGCAGATTCTATTTTAATAACAGGTGCAACCCCAATAGGAGGTACTTATATTTTAGATGGTTATAATGCTGCTTCAGGTTATTTTTCTCCTCAACATGCGGGTGCAGGTGAGCATACTTTAGTATATCAATTTATGGCTTTAAATGGTTGTATAGAAAATGTTTCTCAAGAAATACAAGTTGTTGATCTACCAATTCTTAACCTTGGAGAAGATATAAATACTTGTGATAATAAACCTGTTATTATATCTGCTTTTCACCCAAGTCATGATGAAGATATAACCTATTTATGGTCTACCGGAGAAACAACACCCGAAATTATGATCAATAATTTAGGTATTACAACTCTAACTGTTGAAGTTAGAGATACTAGCCTAGGTTTGTCTTGTACAAGTTTTGATACTATAAATATCACTATTAACCCAACTCCAATTTTAAATATTCCAGAAGAACTTATAGAAAGTTGTGTGCCCAATTTTGTAACTTTAAATGCCTTTGATGCCAGTCATACCCCCGATATTGCCTACCTTTGGTCTAATGGTGATACAACAAGCCAAACACGTATTTCTGAGGTTGGTGACTTTTTTTATATTGTTACTGTTTTTAATCGCTTGACAGGTTGTTCAATTATGGATTCTGTACGGGTTGTTATTTCCGAACCACCTTTTGTTGATTTAGGTCAAGATATTAAAATCTGTCAAACGACCCCCGGAGTGATTATAAATACATTTTCACCATCTTCTTCAAATATATTTGTTCAAATAAATACAGCAACTCATTTAGAATATCTTTGGAGTACAGGAGACACAACACCCGAAATATTTATTAATACTTTTGGAAGTCAAATGGTAAGTGTCAGAGTAACAGATATAAATACAGGTTGTTTTTCTGAGGATAGCATTAATATTACTATTAACCAAAGACCTATTTTAGACGTACCAGATTCTTTTAAAATCTGTTCTAGTGATTTACCTTTTTTGCTTGATGCAAACCACATAAGCCATAATTCAAATACTATTTATGCATGGAGTACGGGGGAAAACACATCTGAAGTCTCTATTAACCAACTTGGAAGTTTTGATTATATTATCACGGTTACAGACACTTCTACAGGTTGTTTTACTCAAAAACAAATTAATTTTAACATTACACCACCACCTTTTATCGATCTTGGTCAAGATATTACAGCTTGTTATCGTCCTGAGGGTTTTTTACTTCAAGCCACAAATAGCCAAAATAATGATAGAAATATAGATTATGTCTGGAATAATGGAGCAGTAACTTCTGAGATTCTTGTTTTTAATTCGGGATTGTACACCGTTCAACTTACTGATAGAGATAGATCTTGTAAAAATGTAGATAGTGTTCAATTGACCATTCATCCTCAATTTCGAGTTGATTTAGGTGCTGATACTAGTTTATGTTTTGGAAATAATACTATTACCTTAAATGTTTTTGATACAGCAACGCATACAGGACAAAATTTGGCATATTTATGGAATACAGGCTCCACTTTACCCCAAACAACTTTAACTATAAATCAAGATACCCAAATAGTTATTACCGTTTTTAATCAGCTAACTTCTTGTCATCTTAGCGATACGCTTAATATTTCTTTTGACCATTTGCCAATCGTTAATTTAAAAGATACAGCCTTTTGCTCTAACCAAACATTTACTTTAAATGCTTTTGATCCAAGTCATCAAAGCAGAAATATAACTTATTTGTGGAATACTGGAGAAACGAGCCCAGACATATCTATTAACAACACATCTGCGGAGATTTATCAGGTTACGGTCACTGATTTAGATTTGGGTTGTTTTAATGAAGATCAAGCTGTTATAGGTTTATTTCCTCAACCTCTATTAAACTTAGGCACCGATACTGCTATTTGTGGAAGCACTTTTACTATTAATGCTTTTGATCCAAGCCACCAAAATAATTTTATTTATTCGTGGAATACAGGTGAAACAACCTCGCAAATTACTGTGAGTGGCTCGGGAAAGAAAACTTATAGCGTCGAGGTTATTAATCCAAATACAAACTTAGCCTGCTCTATAAATGATGAAATAGACATTAATTTTTTAGAACTACCACCCCTTGATATTTCAGAAGTAAATATTTGTCAAAATGAAACACCCAAAATAATTTCCATTCGTAATCCCAATCATCCGCCCAGTTATCAGTATGTTTGGAGAGATGCTCAAAATAATATTGTCAGTCAAACAGACAGTTTAACTATCTCGTCTTCAGAGTTTTTTGAAATCTTGATCATAGATACCCTAACCGATTGTTCTCTTAGTCAAAGCCTTCAAGTTACTGTTCATGAACTTCCTGATCCCAATATTACCCGATTACCTAATCCAACTTCGAACTCTTTGCCGATCTATTTGAGTGGGCTCTCTACCAATTTACAAGACTTGGAAGTTGAGTGGGCTTTTGAAAATGAAAATATAACAGCTTTTGAAAGCCCCATTGACTCCACTCAAATATTTGTATATCAGTACGGAAAGTATTATTTTAAAGTTAAGAACCAATTTACCAATTGCACAAATGTAGACAGCTTCTTAGTTTATAGCCAAAACCCTTTTTGTCAATTACCAAATGCTTTAACAGCAAATGGAGACTCTAAAAATGATTATTTCTCTCCTATTACCAATGATTTAATAACTTTAAATATGCGTATTTTTGATTACGAAGGTACCCAAATTTTTGAAGTAAATTTAGATACACGAGAAAAAAATTGGATAGGAAATTTTGAAGAAACCAAAGGCTGGGATGGTAGTTTAAATGGAAATCCCTTACCAGAAGCCAAATATATTTTTCAGGTAGACTACACTTGGTTAGATCAAAACGGGCTTATCCAAACCCGAAATGAACAAGGAGCTATTCATTTGATTAGGTAAATTTTTTTACACCATTCTACATATTTATAGGAATGTTGTCATTATTTCAGAGAAGTTCATTTTCAATATCAATGAGTTAAAAAACTCTAAAAATCCTTTTTCAAGTGAAGTAACTATAAAATCAAGGCTTCTATAGCTTCTTTTTCTTTTTCTTGTCTATATTTTATATAAACTTCTTCTTTAGCTTTTTGAGACATAAGTTTTGAGGCTTCTGGGTGTTTAAAAACCCATTCTATTTTTTGACTTAATGCCTCAATATCATTATAATCATAAAGTATTCCAAATTTTCCATACTCTAATATCTCTGAAGTTCCGCCATGTTTGGTGGCTATGATAGGCAGTTTTTTGGTCATAGCTTCAAGGGTTACCATACCATAAGTTTCTTTTTCAGAAGCCATAATAAAACAATCTATAGAATCATAAAATAAATGAACATCAGAATGATAAGGCCTAAAATGAACAAGATTCTTTAAACCATTTTCATCGACTAACTTTTGAAGTTTATCATGATAAATACAACTATTTGTATCATTTATAGTAGGTGAGCCAAAAATAAGAACTTCTATATCTATTTTCTTTTGGCATAAACAGATTAAAGCTTTTAAGAGTTGATCTTGTCCTTTTTTTTCTGTAATTCTACCAATAATACCAACAAGGGGATAGTTATTTTGAATATTTAATTGGTTTAAGGCTTCTTGTTTAGAATATTTTGGAGCATTAAACTTTTGAAAATTTATACCTAAAGGAATAACTTTTAGCTTATCTTTTGGAACTTTTGTTTTTGTAAGAACTTCTTGTCTCAAAATATTTAAAGGGGATAACCAAAAATTAATACTGCTATATCGAAAAGTGTGCATAAAATCTCTTTTACCTATCCCAATCTGCATGTGTTGTTGATAAATAATTTTTAATTTTCTATAAAATATTTTTTTAGCTATAGCCGTCATATCAATATCTCTATTGTTAAAAATCATAGCTGTTCTAATCCTATAATCTTTGAGATATTTAGAAATAATAAAGGCATTTTTGAGATCAAAATACTTTTTAGCTCTTTTTAAAATTTTATATCCTTTAAAATAATCTTTTCCTTTTTGGTAAATACTAGATTTTTTGGTAGAAATAAGAAAAATATCCCATTGTGAATCTGAAAAAAGCTTAACTAATTTTAATACATTCATTTCTAAACCACCCCAGCCATCAGATGTGATTACAAAAGCAACTTTCTTTTGGCTTTTTTCATCTACTACATCCTTATTTTTCCTTTTTTTCATAAGTTTAACTCAGCAAAATTATAAGATGTAAAAAGAAATATAAAATTCTGATTTTTTATAATTTTAAACTAATTATAGAATGGCATTTAAGAATCTAATAACTACTTTTAGACACTTTTTATATATTTAAGCACCTGTTCAATTATATAGTTATCTCAAAAACCTTTTTTGAGATATGACTATGTACCTTATTATTGATACAATTTATCAATAATATCTTTATATTTATCTTTTATAGTTCGTCTTTTGATCTTCATTGTTGGGGTCAGTTCGCCTGTTTCAATAGACCATACATGAGGTAAAACAACTATTTTTTTCACCTGTTCAAATCTAGCTAAAAACTGGTTACAATGTTCTATTTGACTTTGAAATAAGTTTATAATATTATCGTTTCTGACAATATCTTCAGTTTTAGAAATACCTTGTAAAAGATTATTTTCTTTGCAATAAGTAGAGATGGCTTCAAAATTAGGAACAATAAGCGCCGAAGGATGCTTTCTATTTTCTCCAATAGCTATTGCTTGTTCTATATAAATGGATTCTTTAAGTTTATCTTCTATTTTATCTGGAACAATATACTTTCCGCCAGAAGTCTTAAATATTTCTTTCTTACGTCCTGTAATTTTTAAAAAGGCTTGGTCTTCCGGGGTAAATGAGGAATCGCTATCTTTAACAATAATTTCATTTTTAGGGTTCACAAAAACTCCAATATCACCAGTATGAAACCAACCATTTCGAATAGCCTCTTGAGTTGCTTTTTCATTGTTATAATAGCCTTTAGTAACTACATTGCCTCGAACTATAATTTCACCTTCGCCTTCTGGATAGCCCTCTACAGGATCAATTTTAACTTCCAAACTTTCAATAGCAAACAGCTTTCCGACCGTCCCCAATAAATAACAACCTTTATTCAGATTGTTGCCCGAAATTCCTGGCGATGTTTCTGAAAGACCATAACCAGCTAAAAGAGGAATACCTGCAGCCATAAATATCTGATCTAGCTTGGGTGAAAGAGCTGCTGCTCCAACAGGCACACAACGCACATAGCCACCTAAGGCTTCTTGCCATTTGGAAAAAATTAGTTTTCGAGCTAATTTTAATTGCCAACGGTAGAAAAAATGTTTCAAATGATCTGCATCATAGACTTTAGTTAAATCTAAGGCCCAAAAAAATAAACGCTTTTTTAACCCTGTCAAAGCAGTACCTTTAGCTATAATGGCATCATAAATTTTCTCAATCAAACGAGGCACAGAATGGAAATAATGAGGTTTAACTTCTTTAATATTTTCGGCTATCTTTTCTAAACTTTCGGCATAATAAATTTGCATTTTATTATGAATAAGGAAATAAAAACCAGTGCGTTCAAAAACATGACAGAGAGGCAAAAAACTTAAAGCACGCAAAACCTCATTTTCATGTTTTTGAAAGACAGTAGTTATACCACTTTCATAAATTCCTATAATATTGGTACAGATATTTTTATGGGTTAGCATAACGCCCTTAGGTAATCCTGTTGTGCCTGAAGTATAGGTAAGAATACACAAATCATCTGTTTCTACTGTGGCTTTTACCTGTTTTAATTTGGCAAATTGTTCATCTGAATAGTTTTTACAAATTTCATTTAAAGTTAAAAAACCCAAATCCTGATTTGGAGAATCTTTTAATAAAAAGAAATCTTCAAGGGCGGAAACTTCTTGTTTCTTATTTTTTATATTATTAAGTATTTCTAAATTATCAGAAAATAGAAACTTGGCTTTCGAATCGTTTAAGATAAAAAGATAATTAGAAATATGATCATTAGGGTAGAGCGGTGCTAAAATAGCCCCTACCTGACTTGTAGCAACATCTACAATATTCCATTCTACACAATTACCAGCCACAACACTAATGACATCGCCTTTTTTAACCCCTTTTTCCAGCAAGAATATACTTAGCTTATTAATGGTATTTTGAAAATCTTGAAGTGAATGTGCTTTCCACTTTCCATTTTCTTTTTGATAAATAGTTGAAGTATGTTTTTGGGTAAAGCTATAATCAATAATGTCAAAAATCCTTTTATATTTATCTTTGTAAGTGGTCATATTCATTTTAGTTTAATACAAATTGATGGACCTTTATAATAAATGTACTATCTTTTTTTACTTTAAAATTTAAAATCCGTAGTTAGTTTACCTTGATTTCAATCTTATGACTTAAATACTATAGTAACTCTTTCAGCATTTAGATTACCTATAAAACTATATAAAAAATTCTGATAATATAATAAAAATATGAAAATTTTAATTATTCAAACTGCTTTTATAGGGGATGTCATTTTAAGCACACCTGTTATAGAAAAATTACATCAATTTTATCCCAATGCGGATATAGACTTTTTACTGTCTAATGGTAATGAACATCTTTTAGAAAATCACCCATATATTCATAAAATCCATATTTTTAATAAACAAAAAAACAAATATTTTAATTTATTCAAACTTATAAAATATATACGTGCAGAGCATTATGATTGGGTTATTAATATACATCGTTTTTTTTCATCAGGGTTAATAACAGTTTTTTCCGGTGCTAAACATAAAATAGGCTTCAAAAAAAACCCTTTATCTTTTTTTTACCACCATCGACTGAAACACCAAATTGGTAAAGATGTTATAAAAAAACATGAGATTCATCGAAACTTATCACTTATAGAAAGGCTTACAGACAATAAGATCGTTCAACCCAAATTATATCCTTCTACAAAAGATTATAATAAAGTAGCCACTCAAGAAGCCTATATTTGTATCGCTCCGACATCAGTTTGGTATACTAAACAATGGTCTTTAAACAAGTGGCTTGAGTTGATCATGGCATGTCAAGAGAAATATATTATTTATTTGTTGGGCAGTAGGTTAGATGTAAAGTTTTGTGAGCAAATTTTGGAAAAAAGCCCATCCAATAAAATCAAAATTATGGCAGGTCGATTAAGCCTTTTAGAATCTGCTGCATTGATAAAGCATGCTGTTATGAATTTTGTTAATGATTCTGCTGCTCTTCATTTGGCTTCGGCGATGAATGCACCTGTAACAGCGATATATTGTTCAACAATACCTGAATTTGGCTTCAGTCCACTTTCAACCAAATCTTATATCGTGCAAACAGAGCAGCAATTAAATTGTAAACCTTGCGGTTTACATGGTAGAAAATCTTGCCCAAAAAAACATTTTAAATGTAGTGATATAAAAATAGAAAAAGTAGTAGGCAAATTAATGATAAATTAAGAAAATTAATTTACTAAAAACCAATTTGTTATAAAAAAAATATATTTTAACATTAGTTTGGTAAATTTTGTAGTAAATTCACTTATTAAATTGTTTACATACAAATTATTCTACATTAAGACTCATATTTAAATTTAAAGCTTTATATTAAAAATTTATCCTATTATTAGCGATCTTTTTAATTTTTTAATAAAAAAAGATAAAATAAAAATATAGTATCCGACACAAATAAATTTTGAGTTTGGCATGATTTTATTTTTTTCAGTTAAAACTTTTATTATCAATAGTTTAAAATTAAAATAGGCTAAAAGTTTGGAAAAAAGGAACTAAATGATTATAGTTCCTTTTATGAAAAAAGAAAAAAACCCATCCAAGAATTCCTGAAATGGGCTTGGAATAGCCAAGATAGTAAGAGTTTTCGAAATAGACAAAAAAAAATACTCGAACTTAGACAAGCTATGAGCAAAGCTAAGCATTGCCATGGTCTTAAAATAGCGTCTAAAATAGACTCTTCAAATGGAATTATGAGTGTTTTAAGAAATATAGAAAGATTCCTTTCAAGTAAATGGATTAGGCCAGAAGATAATTATTTGCCGTTTTTACAGTTTTTTACACCTTTTTATAAAGACCGAGAAAAGATCTATTTACTTATGGACGGAACGCATGCAGGAAAAAATAAAACGCTCATGGTCAGTTTTTTATATAAGGATAAAGTCATTCCGCTCGTTTGGCTTTCAGAATCTGGGACCAAAGGGAATTTTAAAGAAGATAGACACATTGAACTGATGGCTAATGCCCTTCGGGCTTTAAAAGGTTTAGCTATAAGCAGTCGCGTTGTTTTACTGGGCGATGGGGAATTTGACGGTTCAAATTTTCGATCTTTTTTGGAGAAAAATAACTGCCTATTTGTGAGTCGGACAAGTTGTAATAGAGTTTTTTATAATCACTATTCTGAACCTTTTCAGCCTCGTGATATTGATACGGATGCAAGTAATAATCCGATTTTTATTTCTGATGTTAAGGATAGCAATGGGCGTAAGGATAACTTGCTGATAAGCCGTGCCAACAAAAAGCGAAAGCTGACTTATTTGATAACAAATATGGATGATGGGCACTGGGCTTCTTCTAGTTATGCAAAACGCTATAAAACGGAGACGCTTTTTAGGGATATGAAAACTAAGGGCTTTCATTTACAAAAGAGCCAAATTGAAAAACCGAAGCATTTGGACAATTTAATTATTGTTATGGCTTTAGCTTATATCTGTGTTTTATTGATTGGCACTTGGGTTTGCACTAAGGATAAATTACTATGGCATCTTCTGGGTTCAAAAAAACTAAATTATTCATTGATACAAATAGGTTTTTTGGCTTTAGAACGTTTAGAAATTCAAAATCAACATTTTAATGATACAAGTTAAAATGACATAAAACTATGCCAATCTATCCTAAAAACCAATCTAATTTTTATTTATTTGTGTCGGGTACTATAAATAAAAATTTGTTTTAGTTACCTCAATAACGACTTATATGAAAAAATTAAAATTTCTTATTATTATTTCTGCTTGTATTTTTACATTTGAAATTATTGGACAAGAAGATCCGACTGAATTTATTGAAAAGAGTAAAGATAAACAATTTATCGGCCAGATAACAAGAGATGTTTTAACAAAAGAGCCTTTCAATATTTGGTTTTCAAAAAATTATAATGATTATATACCTGATAAGATCATATTAAAAAGGATAAAAAAAAACATAGAAAAGTATACTATTGTTGTTTTTATAGGGACTTGGTGTTCGGATAGTCAACGTGATATACCAAAATTTTATAAAATTTTAGATAATATCGGGCTGAACGATAAAGATGTAAAAATTTTTGGATTAGATAGAAATAAAAATTCAATTGAAGGTCAGGAGAAAGGTCTTCAAATTAAATATGTACCAACTTTTATATTTTATAAGCGCGGTAAGGAAGTAGGTCGAATAACAGAAATACCGAAAAAAACACTCGAAGAAGACATACTGGCTATTATTAAGTAATTTTTTAACTTTTAGTATTTTATTATTCTAATATATGAAGCAATACCATAATAGATTTTTCATACTTATTTTATAAAGACAATTTGAATATCTTGTCTGTATTGTTCAATTAATTTTAACTAACTAAAGTTTCCAGATGCAAAAAAAAATCTATCTCAATGGATATTATCAATATTTATTTATCAGTTTAACTTTTGGGTTAATAGCATTTCAAAATCAAAAAGTAAAAGCTCAAGGTACTTATCGTTTTCCTTTTGTTACTATAAATCCTAGCGCTTCAAGTGGAGGTATGGGAGAAACGGGAGTAGCAACTCTTCCTGACAATTCTAACAGCATATTTTTTAATCCTTCTAAACTTTCTTTTATAGAGGCGGAAACAGGATTATCTCTATCCTATATTCCATACTTTGCAAGTGCAAGTAACTTTTACCTTATTTACTTATCTTTTCATAAAAAGATTAATAAAAATCAAACTTTTGGTTACTCTTTACGGTATAATAATAATGGTGGTTCAACAATACTCAGGAATAATATTGGACAACAAACAGGCATAGCACAACCTGTAGAGGCATCAACTAACCTAGCTTATGCTATACAGGTCAGGGATAATTTGTCATTAAGTGTAGATTTAGGTTTGATTTATGCCGATATATTTAGTCCTACAAATTCCGGAAGCTTTATTAAAAGTCGTGATTTATCAGCTATATTAGGAATAAGCATGTATTTTGTAGGCAATGACTTTCAGATAGAAGACTGGAATATTAAACCCAGTCTCGGTATATCTATTAGTAATTTAGGACTATCAACCCCTGATAGAGGTTATTTGCCTGCTAATTTTAAAATTGGTTATGCTTTGGAAGGCGTAAAAGAGGATATTCATAAACTTATATTTGCGGCAGATGTGAGTAAGTTTTTGGTACCAAGTACTCTTGATACAAATGTTCCAAATCCCAGCGGTTTTGAAGTTTTATACGAATCTTTTTCTGATGCACCCGGAGGATTTCGTGAAGAACTTCAAGAAATAACCCTAAATACAGGTTTAAATTACATATACAATGATATTTTTAGTCTGAGAGCCGGTTATGTGGGTCAAAGTAAACGTAAAACTGCAGGTAGTTATGCAACCTTAGGTATAGGTTTTATTTTCTATGTTGTTTCTATAGATTTATCTTATATCATAGCTCCTAAGAATGAATTTGTTAATAATTCTTTCAAGTTTAGCCTTGCTTTTAATATCGATCAAAAATTTGAAAGTAAAGAAAGAACAAGCTTTATTTCTAATAAATGAAAAATATTGAAAATGCTTTAGGGCTAGTGATTACTTTTCGAGGTGGAGATTCCAAAATTTTATGTCCTGATACAAACCAAATTTACAATGCTAAACTCTCCGGGAGGTTGCAATATACCAAATCGAAAGCGGTTAATCCTATTGCTGTAGGAGATTATGTTTTTTATACTCTAAACTCGGATAATTTAGCCCTCATTCATAGTATAAAACCAAGAAAAAATAGTATAGAACGCCAACACACCCACAATACCCATTATACACTTGTTATTGCTGCTAATCTTGATTTAGCTTTAATTATGCTTACTTTAAAACAGCCTAAAACACCTTTAGGCTTTATAGATAGAATCTTGATTGAATTAGAAGCCTTTGATATTCCAGCTGTTTTACTTTTTAATAAAATAGACCTCCTCTTAGAAAAAGATTTGCAACGCCTAAATCAAGTAAAAAAAATATATGAATCAATCGGCTATCCTTGTTACCAAATTTCAGCTTTAAAAGCTGATAATGATATTGAAGTACTTTTAAAACGCTTAGACCAAAAAATAACTTTATTTATTGGGAACTCCGGTGTTGGAAAATCTACCTTAATTAATAAATTAGCACCTAAAGCCCAACAAAAAACGGCGGAGGTTTCTAAATACAATGAAAAAGGAAAACATACCACAACTTTTGTTCAAATATTTAATTTGAAAAATAAAGGATTTGTGATAGATACACCTGGCTTAAAACAATTTGGACTTACAGGAATTGATTATCAAAAAATTGGAAGTTACTTTAGAGAATTTAAAACTTTTTCAATAAACTGTAAATTTCACAACTGTACCCATTCTCATGAACCCAATTGCGCAATCCTTAAAGCAGTAGAAGAAGGTAAAATTCATGAACAACGCTACAACAATTATCTTAATATTTTTAAAGGTTACCAAAGTTAATAGTATTTAAAATTAGTAAGATTTTTTCATAAAAATAGCTTAAAGTCTAGCCTAAAAACCTATTAATGTGAAGATATTTTCTTCAATTTTATCTTCATAGTACCTCATTTTTAACTATTTAAACAAAAAATTTATACTCCTATCAATTAAGGCTCAACCCATGCTCCATCAGTTTTAATAATATTAATGAGTTCTTCCACAGCATGTTGGGCGGGTACCTGACTTTTAATAATTTCTTTATTTTTATAAAGTGTTATTTTCCCTTTTCCGGAGCCAACATACCCATAATCAGCATCAGCCATTTCGCCTGGTCCATTAACAATACAACCCATAATCCCAATTTTTATACCTTTTAAATGTTCGGTATGTCTGCGAATTAAGGCGGTTGTTTCTTGTAAATCAAAAAGTGTACGTCCACAAGAGGGGCAAGAAATATATTCCGTTTTTGTAATTCTTCTGCGTGCTGCTTGTAAAATGCCGAAAGCCAAAGAATTGAGTTGTTCTGATTTTATAAAATCACTTTGCTTATCTGTTAACATAATACCAGCGCCTAAACCCTCTATCAACAAAGCGCCTAAATCTGCCGAAGCATAAAGGGTTTGTTTTTCAAAATCTAAATTAGAATAATCAATATTAAAAATAACAGGAAGCCGAATCTTATATTTTATAAAATTAAGTGCCGCATTTCGAAGACTTTTTAGCCTATTGGTTGTGCTAGAATTAAGAATAATAACTGTATTTGTCTCAGCTTCGAGTTTACTTAATAATTTTTCACCTAAGGTACATGCCTCTAAAATCAGAAAATTTAAATCTTTATGTCTTTTTTGAGTTTTAAAAAAGTTTACTTGATCAAAAAGAGGGAAAATAGAAGTATGTATTGATGAATATATTGAATTCCAAACTGTTGAATCAACTATTAATTTGAGTTGTTTAGGAAACTCAAAGTCTGGAAGATAAGTACCTGAATAAATAAAATCTCCGGCTATATCTTGACTTTCCCATTTATCTAAATTTTCTAAATAGTAGTATCCTAACCTCTTTAAATCTAATGCTTTAAAATTTTTTAAATGTTTCCAGTCACTAATGACAATAGGTGGATTAGCCCCTCCAATATGATGTATATTTTGAGTATCATGAATTTCATATTGATAAGGGTCTTTTAAAAAATGGGCTATTGGAGACAAAAAAGATGGATTAGATTGCATTTTTTGGTAACGCTGGGCTAAGATGTTAGCAACCGGAATTTCATATTCAGGCTCTTCGGTCAAAGAAACTCGAATAGTATCACCTAAGCCATCTTCTAGTAAAGTCCCTATGCCAAGTGCTGATTTGATACGTCCTTCTTGTCCATCCCCAGCTTCTGTAACCCCAAGATGTAAAGGGTAAGGCTTTAAACCTTCTTCGTCTATCTTTTTAACCAATAAGCGATAGGCTTGAACCATAATTTGAGTATTGCTGGCTTTCATAGATAAAATAATATTGTAATAGTGTTCTTGCTCACATATCCTCAAAAACTCTAAAGCAGATTCTACCATCCCCAAAGGTGTATCGCCATAACGACTCATAATTCGGTCAGAAAGAGACCCATGGTTAGTACCTATACGTAAAGCCGTTCCATATTCTTTACAAATTTTTACTAAAGGGAGAAACTTTTTTCGTATGCGCTCCAATTCCTTTTTATAGCTGTCATCGTCATAAGTAAATGTTTTAAATCTTTTTTTATCAGCATAGTTACCGGGATTTATACGTACTTTTTCAATGATTCTTGCCGCCCATTCAGCTGCATTAGGCGTAAAGTGAATATCGGCTACTAAAGGTGTTTTATAACCTTTAGCCTCAAGTCCTTTTTTAATATACGCCAAATTTTTGGCTGCTTTTAGATTGGGAGCAGTAATACGAACAAGCTCACAACCTGATTCTATCATCCTAATAGATTGTTGTATAGAACCTTCAGTATCCATAGTATCTACGGTAGTCATGGATTGCAATCTCATGGGATAAGCACTTCCAAAACCTAGATCGCCAACATGTACACCTACTGTTTTTCTTCTTTTAAAGTGGGTTAAATCTCGAATAAAAGCGTAATAATGGGACATGTAATGAATGATAAATTATACATTAAATAATTGATTTACATAATTTTAATTTACTAAACTCCTAATTATTAATTCTTAATTTTTAAATTAATAATAGATTTTATTTATATTTGCTTATAACTTAAAATGGACTCATGATATTATATTTTTTAGCTCTACTCATTGATTGTCATAATTTATAATTTATAATTTTTAGTTCCTAATTCTATAATGGATATTATTAAACAGTTGATTCAAATTCTTATTCCTTCGGCTTTAGTTTTATATGGTATGTATTTGACAACTAAGTCTTTAGTAGCTAAACAATATCAAGAAAAAATCTTAGACCATACTAAAAAATATACTGAAATAACTTTACCTCTACGTTTACAGGCTTATGAGCGTATGATTTTATTTTTAGAACGTATCCAAATAGAACAACTTTTAGCGCGTGTTGATTATCAAAAATTGGATATTGCCCAAATTCAACATGTTCTTTTAAACGAAATTCGTTCCGAATACAGTCATAATCTAACACAACAAATTTATATTTCCCACCCTGTTTGGATTAGTATTACTCAAGCCAAAGAACAAATAATTACTTTAATTAATCATGTAGCTATTCCTTTTCAAGGTAAAAAAGACAACAATTCTACCTCCTTTGTTAAACAACTCATAGAAACAAGCACAGAAGATGATATTTTATTTCAAACGCAAAAAGCCCTAAAAGATGAAGTACAACAAATTTTTGGATAACACGTGTCATGAAGAATGTTTGATTTATACATTAGACTCTATGCACTAATTTTTTTGCATGGGATAAAATGCACAAAATGTATTTTATTGAAAACCAAATATTTCAAAATGTCTAAAATCACCAAAAAATTTTACAACATAAAGTCTATTAGATAAAAAACCTTACCCGCTAATACCCCAAAGATTTTAACATATCATTTGTTGTTGGCTTATTTCTAAAGACTTTGATTTTCTGCTGCGGGTCTCTTACAATATATTTCGGAGCCGGCAATAAGCAATGTCTTATTTTTCCATATCCTGCTAAAGCTTCTTGATAAGCACCTATACCAAAAACACCAATATAAAGAGGATTATCTTTGTTAGAAACAGCAGGTAAATTCATATAAGAACCATCAGGAGGATAATAGTCGTTGGTATCACAAGAAATGCCGCCTAAACGCACATTAACCCATTTCTTATTCCAATGGTTAAGGGGTAGAACTAAAAAATGCGCCTTTAATCCCCATATATCTGGCAAGCTGCTTATAAAAGAATCATCGATCAAATACCAATAGCAGTTATTATCTTGTTTTTTGACTGTATGAATTTTATAAAAGGTCATACCCGAAGAGCCTACTGTAAATTTGCCAAATTCTGTAAAAATATGAGGTTCTTGAATTTTATTTTTTTGACTGGTTTTTTGAACAACACGAGCTATTTTTTCTAAGAAAGGAAAGACAGAATCTGTATCATAAACCACAGGTAAACCACCTCCAATATTGAGGTATTTTAAACAATTATATTTTTTATATAATAAGTTGTAAAGGGTTAAAACAGCATCCAAACAATTCCAGTAATAGGGTTCATCTTCCATTTTATCGCCTATAAAAAAATGCAACATAATTACTTTTTTATGTAGATGCTCTGAAAAAGGTAGATGTATTATTTCAGATATAGGAATTCCTAATCTACTAAATTTAAAAGGTTTATTTTTGTTTGGAAGTGTTAGTCTTATGCCCAATTCTAAAGAAATATTTGTTTTTTTATTCCAAAAATACCATTCATCTTTATTATCAATAATAGCTATAATTTTTAAGTTTGTATTTTCACTTAAATATATAATTCTATTGAGATAGGTAAAATCTTTATAACCATTACAAAGAATAGATTGATTTTTTAAATAGCCCTCTTCCCATAAGTTTTGAATTAAATAGGTATCGGCACTAGTGCTTATTTCTATATGAGCTTTAGAATTTATAACCGTTTTTAAGATAAAATTAAAATGGGCTGCCTTGGTACAATAAGCATAATGGTAAGCACCTGAATAGTTAATTTTAGATCTTAGTTTTTGGAAGTAAGTTTGGATTTTTTTAATTTGGTTTTCAATAATTTGAAGGTCTGTAAATTTTAAAGGTGTATCGTATTGATCAACTATGGTTATTAAATCAATATTTTTAAAAAATAAAGTTGTATTTTTAACTTCGAAAGAAAAGGGTAATGTTTTTGTATTCATTTGTAGTTCTTCTTCTTTATTATTTATCATACCATTCTATATTTGAAAATATAGATATTTAGATACCGGATTTCAAATATTTCTATATTTTATCGGTCAGTATGACTATTTTTTTATATCAAAATCACGTTATTTAAAGCAGACTAAAGCACCTTAAACGATAAAGCAAAAGTATACAAAAAAACAGATTAGCTCAAAAGCAAAATTACTACTAAAATAACTGTAAATTTGCACCATAATAAATTTTTAAAGCATAAAATAAACCATTAGTCTAAAAATGAGAAGATCTTTTCTTATTAACACTTTAATTTTATTTAGTCTTTTAGGTACTGGGATTTATTTTTTCTCTGAAATTTTTATATATCTCATTATTGCTTTGACAATTTCCACTATTTTACGCATTCCTATTAACTATCTCAATAGGCTTATTTTTTTTGGTAGACAACTTCCTGTTTGGCTAAGTACAAGTCTAGTATTTATGGGTATAGGTTTGATAATATGGGCTTTTATAGGTCTACTTTCACCACTTATAAAAGATGAAATAACTTTTATTTCCAGTATTGATTTTAATATGGTGATTCAAGATATAAAAAAACCTATTGGTTATGTAGAAAATTTTTTACTTGACTATCTGCCTATTAACAAAAAGAAAGGTTTTTTATTTGATTATTTAGAAGAATTATCCAAAAATTTCTACCAAATATTAAATATATCTTTGTTAAACAAGATTTTATCTTTTACAGGAAGTTTGCTAACTGGAACTTTAACAGTTTCTTTTATTACCTTTTTTCTACTTTATGAAGAAAACTTATTTCAAAGTGCTTTGGTTTACTTAATCCCTAATTACTATTTTGAAATAGTTATAACAGCTTTAATTAAGGTAGAGGTTCTATTATCTAATTATCTTTTAGGAGTTTTTATTCAGATGCTTTGTATTTTTTCATTGTGTTGGTTAGGTTTCTTAATTATAGGCAGTCAACATGGACTTCTAATAGCCATATTTGCCGCTTTAGCCAATATTATTCCTTTTTTAGGACCTCTTATCGGAAGTCTTATCGGAATTTTTATAGAATTTTCTACCAATCCTGATTTGCAAACCTATTCAGATTATACTTTTATTTTACTGAAAATAGTTATTGTTTTTGGTAGTCTTCAGCTGGCAGATAATATCTTTTTTCAACCTTTTATTTTTTCTAGAAGTATTGATAGCCACCCGGTACTCATTTTCCTTATTGTTATTACAGGTGCTGTGATAGGTGGCATTTTAGGGATGTTATTAGCTATACCATCTCTAATTATGGTTAAAATATTTTATCAAATGTTGTTTCAAGACTATAAAAACTATGGTTATTTTAGGTCTATTACAACACCCAAGAAAATAATGCATGATTAAACTAAAACGATTCTCATCTTAGAAAGATAAGTCAAAGCATTCATAATTCTCAGACTCATACTTCTTTTTAACATTTTCTATTGCTTTTGGAAGCAAGTTAAAAGTGCCTCGAAAAACTCATATCAAAAAAGACAAAAAAGCGGTGGAACAATTTGAGCAAGAAACCTTACCCAAGGCTATAGAAGTAACTATGACTCTATTGATTTACATTTTTAGGATGAGAGCCGCTTCGGTTTGATTACTCGTTTAGCCAAAGTTTTAACTCGCAGAGGGCTCAAGCCGGCAGGAAAACATCAAATAGAATATAAATATTGTTGGCTCTGGGGTATCTTCTTTTGGCAAACAGGAGACAACTATTCCCTGTATAGATCGAAAACAGATAAACGCTTTTTTAGTGATTACCTCAAGTCTTTTAGTGAACATAATAAATTAAAAATGAATATAATAGTCATAGATAATGCTTCTTTTCATTCCGTTAAAGGGGTCAAGTTACCTGATACTATATAGCTTTTACCCTTGCCGGCTTATAGCCCGGAGTTAAATCCTGCTGAGCGGGTTTGGTTATGCCTCAAAAGGCAAATCAATATGATAGCATTACTATAAAATTAAATATTTGACTATAATTCTATTGAGTCTTAATTATTTAATATTTGGTATAAAAACTTATCTCATTTTTATATTATAAAATACTGAAAATCAACTAAATTTTGCTTATTCAAAACTGATTATACGCTCTATAAGACTTCCAAAATAATTTTCTCCACCCTGTCCAAACCAATTCATTTCTTTTACTTCTGAATGATTTTTGGTTAAATAATAGCGATCTAAAGTAATATAGCCAATATAAGCGCCATTAAAACTAGATAGAATAAGATTTTGGTTGTAGGTTTTTGCTTTTAAATATAGTTCACGTTCAAGAGCAATTTCTCCGGAAAAATCGCAAGGCAAACCAATAAAGGTTATATTATTTAAACGAAAGAGACTAACATGGGCCTTTAACTTTCCCATTAAGAGTTCAAAAAGCCAAGGACGTATAACCCATCCTTTGCCGATATGCATTTGAGATTTTGGAATTTTAAGATTGATACGTTTAGAAAATATAGTATTAAGCGGTTTTAAAACTTGATTTTTATTGATAGCAAGTATTTTATTTGCCAATAATTTTCCAAGACTATCGGTAAGTTGAAAATCTTTTAAATTGTGACTTTTAACCGAATGGCTGGCTACAGCTCCACTGGTAAAAATAGCAAAATCTATACTACTATCATATTCTAAATGGTCTACCAAGACACCTGGATAATCTCTGCTAAAAACTTTATTCGAAGCATTTAAGCAAGTTGGGTGTGCTGAAAAATTGGTGATACAAGCTGTTTGTTTATCTTTACGAATTATATTAATAATTCTAAGTTTTGAATCTACTTTACCTTTTGAGGACAAACGATTTCGAACCCATTCTTTTATATCCGTTTCCTGATAACTTATATGGGCAAAATCGGTATTTTTATTTGCTTGTTGAACTGCTTTTAACATTTTAGTTTTAAGTATTGTCATGAGTTTAGAGCTATAGTTTCCAATGGTAAACTTTGAAATTAAACTATTATCCCAGTTACCAAATCCATTATGTGTATGTGTAGCAGTCATATAAATACGGTCTTCTGGAATACCTATCTTACTAAAATCTGAAAGAAGCATTCTGCTTAATTCGGGTGGAAAAATAAGCAGATCAATATTTAAAAAAACAAATTTTTGGATAGGGTTTATAGTCTCAAAAATCATTACTCTAAGATACAAAGAGTCATGAGCAATATTGGTTTTTCTTAGACCATAACCAGCCATATTGCTTAAATATTTAGGCGTAATATTTTCTTTAGCCCAGCCAACTTTAATATTCGAAGTTGTTGTTTCATTAAGATTTATAACACCAAGTTGTTTTAACATTTTTTTCTGAACAGCTTCTGTAGGTTGGACTTTTCTTACTGAGATTAGGAAAAATACAATGGTAAACCCTATGACTATTGCTATTGTTAGGGCGGTTTTTTTGATAAAAATATTCAAAGTAAGGTTAAACTTTTAGAGAGAGATATAAAAGAATTATTCCTGTTGTAAAATCAAGAAACGTAAATTGTATAGCTGATAATATTGAGGAGAAATAAAACTTTGGTTAGTATTTTGACTTAAATCTTGAGATAATTTATAACGGTTATTTGCTAATTCTTTAGTTTCAAACAAATCTTTCAAACTATTTAAAGTAGATTCTATATTTAAGTCTTTGTCTTCTTGACTAAATTCATTTTTAGTCCACTTGATTTCTAAAAATAAAGATTGATCTTGCTTAAGTAAATTTATAAGCATTTCAATATTATTTTTATCTTCAAAGGTGATATCGCTAAAGTCATTTTTATATTTTAAATTATAATCAATAATAACTTTTTTATCTTTACTTTTATCCTTGTGAAAAAACTTAGTTTTACTATATCTTTCTACAATTTTGTTTAAATCTTTTAAAGCAAGTGTATTTGTTGTTTCAATAATATATTCTATCTTATCCAACATAGACGTATAATAATTGTCTTCTAAATTTTCTTTTTTCTTTTGAGGTTTAAAAAGTTCTTCTTCTAAACTATTAATCGTTTCTAATCCCAAAAAATCTGCCCGTTCTATAATACGCCCCATTAATAATACAAGAGCTTCATATTTTATATCTTGAACACCTTTAGATAAAGATAAATCCAAATCCCTGATAACTTTATGACTACTTTCTGTTATATCTGTTCTTTCTCCTATAATTTGATCAAAAAGTTGGATAGAGTTAATATGGATAGTCTTATTTAACTGGTAATTATAACTATTTTTAGGAATAGATATATCTGTTTCATAGATATAGTTATTAAATCCATCTAGAATTTTAATGGTATAATGCTTATTATTTCTTAAAATCATAAAAAAACGCCCAGATTCATCAGTAGGGTTATAAACATATTTTTGAAGTTTATTTGTTTCTTTATCAATAACTTGAAGTTTAACATTTATTTGTTTCTTATCTTTAAAAATATTAATAATACCATTAACCATAGTTACAGGTAAATTTCTATTAAACCTAACAACCTCAATAATATCATTATTTCCAATAGAGTTTTTATTAAACCTGTCGCTTGCTATATAAACATTAGTATCTTCTACAATTTGAGTATAGTGTGTTTCATTAAAAGGTGTATTTAAGGGATAGCCTAAGTTTTGAGCCTTAATCCAAGAATAGCCATCTTGTCGGCTTCTAAAAATATCAAATCCTCCCATAGTGTTGTGTCCATTAGAACTGAAATATAATGTTCTATGGTCTACATGTATGTAAGGGTTAATTTCATCATATATAGTATTAATATTTTCACCTAAGTTTTCTGGATCTAACCATTCTTTTCCTTGTTTAATAGATTTATAAATATCATATCCACCGTATCCACCAGGTCTGTTACTTGCAAAATAAATGACTTGTCCATTATTAGAAAAGTGACCTCCTTTTTCTTTATAAATTGAATTAATAGTATTATCTAATTTTTTAGGACTACTCCAGTTGTTATTACCCTTATTATAAATGATATAAAAAGTTTGATCGTCTAGATCTGTACTAATGCTTATCAGCATTTGATCGCCACTATTATTAAAAGATAAAGGTATAACATTTTTTTTATTAGTATTTATTTTTAAACTTTCTGGGAAGCTCCAATCAATACCACGAGGATAAGAAAAATATATAGAATAATTTTTATTTTTTGTGCTGTTGCTATACAGGACTTCGGAAACATTTTTGATTAAATATATTGTGTTATGAGGCTTATTGGAAGCAGTAACCAAAAGCAGCCCACGATTAGCAATTACTGGAGCTATATCATCATAAGAACTATTAACAGGAAAAGACATTGGTTTAGCAACTATATCCTTTAATGGATGGTTATAGGCATAGGTTGCATTTTCACAAATAGTTATCATTCTACGAGCCTCTTCCTGTCGCAACTTACTTGAATTGGGACTTTCTAAGTAAGTATTAAACATGTTTATAGCCTTTAGAAACTTATAACCATAATGGTAAGCTTTTCCTAAATAAAAGTAAACATCATCAGGTATTTTGGATGACTTATATTTAATACAAAAGTTAAAATAATCTATAGATTTATGTTTATAGTTACTTGACTCTAAATAACATACACCTATTTTATATTTTAAAAATACATCTTTTAAATAAACATTTTCTATGCTTGAATATTTTTTTAGAGCTTCTTTATAATTAGCTACTTCAAAATAAATATCTCCTTCTTTGTATATTTCTGTATCTTGGGCATAAACAGTAAAAAAAGGATAAAAAAGGATAAAGATAAAATACGCACTTTGCTTTATCATAAAAAAGCATTTTTATTATAACTGCTAAAGAACTTCCTCCTTTATATTTAGCAGTCTTTGTATATATATAATAGTTAATATAATTAAAATTAAATCCTAATTTATCATTTTTTGATTTTAAATTGGTAGAATAAGTTAAATTTAATTTTAATACGAATATAAACTATTTTTCAGCTTTTTTAAAAAGAAAAATCATTTCCTTGACCATTATTCATAATAAGCATATCAATTCCTTTATCATTACCTGTATTTGTAAAACCAACTAAGCTAAAACCATTATTGTTACCGACAATATCTATAGCACGTTGTTCACCTTCTCCACCCCAAGTTTTTTCCCATACAATATTTCCTTTTTTATCTAAATGTACAATAAAAAGGTCAATACCAGAAGTTAGTATATTTTCACCATCTTCATTAGATTGCCAGGGTTCGCTGTAGCCAACTGCCATGAAACCTTGTTGTTTAGTTTCTACAATACTATATATTTCATCTGTACTTAATCCTCCAAAAACCTTACTCCATTCTTCATTTCCTTTTTTATCAACTCTTATAAACCATGCGTCTAAACTACCTTTAGCAAAAGAATAGGTATAGCCACCGATAGCATAACCTCCGTCTTTGGTCTTTATTAGTTTATTAGATTTTTCGTTATCTCTTCCTCCAAAGGTATTATTCCAAACTACGGTGCCCTGTTTATTAATATGAAATAACCAAATATTCCATTTATAATTTTCTTCTATATTAGCTACTATCGTATAACCTCCATTTGCTTCTACCACATCAATACCTTCCTGACTATGGTAAACATTATAAAATTTTTCCCAAACCTTTTTTCCATTTTTATCTATATTCAATAAATAAATTTCACTGTTTATATCATCCCCTGTCAAGCTAATTGAAGAGCCTATAATAAGTATATTGCCTTCTTCTGTGACTATTCCATTAAATGCTTGAAAAATAACGCCTATTTTGCTGTAAGTGTTAGACCAAATTACATTACCGGATAAATCCATTTTAGAAACCCATACTTTATTTAGGCTAGTTTGGTTAATAATTTCTTCAGAAGATTGATTAATGTTATCTGAGTCGGTATAACCAATAATAATTAATTTATCATCAGGAGTTTCAATGACATGATTAACTTCTTCACTACCTTTACCACCTAATGTTTTGCTCCAAAGTACTCGTCCAGATTTATTAATTTTTAAAATGTTACCATCAATATTCCCATCATTAGAATGGGATGATGTAATACCGCCCACAATATACTCATCAGTTTGTTTAAGGTGAAGGATGCTGTGGGCTGCATCATAACCTTCTCCCCCATAAGTTTCTTTAAACTTGGAAAAAGAATTTATACCTTTCCAACTGACTAAAGTTAAAGAAAAAAGTATAAAAAATAAAATTTTTAATTTTTTAAAAGCGCTATTATTCATTAGTTGTATAGATAAAGTTATGAATTCTTAAACTTTTTATGTATTTAAAGTAATAGTTCTATTAAAAATATTCATAGTTTCAGCAGTACCTTTTAAAATAAAATGTTCTATAATTTTATGGGTATGTTCTATCAATAGATTTAGCTGTAGATTTTCTTCTTTTGAAAATTGTCCTAAGACATATTCTATTTGTTTTCCTTTTCTAAAATTACTTCCAATTCCAAACCGCAAACGACTATAATTAGATGTTCCTAATTTAATTTCTATGTCTTTTAAACCATTATGCCCACCATGGCTGCCTTTTTCTTTAAGTCGAGTCTTTCCAAAAGGTAGAGAAATATCATCGCTGATTATTAGTACGTTAGATAATAAAATTTTATAAAAATGTAACCAATAATTAACACTTTTCCCGCTATTGTTCATATAAAGTGTAGGTTGGATTATATAACAAGTCCTTCCTTTATATTTGAAATTACTTAAAAAAGCGTACTTAACTTGTTTAAAACTAACTCTATATTTTGTTACAAATTCATCTACTATCTTAAATCCTATATTATGTCTTGTACTTCTATATTCATTTCCAATATTGCCTAAACCAACAATCAGATATCTCATATTACAAAAACGTTCTTGGATACATTCAAATACAAAAAATCTCTAATTTAATATATTTTTATATTTTTATCTACTAAAAATTAGTCTAAGTAGCATAAAGATTCTATTTGGAGTTTGATCTATAATTGAGAAGTGAGAAGTTAGACGCTAACTTTTGGTTTATTAAAATCTTAAAATATTACAAATAACTTGCCAAATTTACTATTATAAAACTAAAAAAACTAAAAAAACTATATTGTAGTTTTTTAATTCTAAATTTATATCTTTTTCGTCAATAAAAAGGATAGATAGAATTATTTGTAAAGAGATTAAGATTTGACTTAGTTAAGATAGTAAATTTGGAAGGGGTTCTAGAGTAAGAAATAGAACCCCCAAAGAAAGAAGAAAAGCTAAACCCCTATATATATCTAAGGCCAGTTTTAAATTTAATTATAGAAGAGTCATGTTCACCTTTGTTATGGAAAATATTTCCTATTAATTTATAGCCAAGAGATATAGTCAGGGTATCATATGCATCCTGAGCTTCATTAAGAATTTGTTTTGCATAGTGTTCAGATTTTTTTAAATCAAAATGTATGAATTGGTTTGATAAAGCCTTTAAGATTTCAATTCTTTTTGAATATTACTGTTCAATCTTTGCCGATTAACCAGAGGTGGAAAAACATATTATCCACCCATAAAAAAAGATGCAAATTTTGATTAGCTTCATTGATTCAATAATTAGGGATTAAAAATTAGAGATTAGGAAAATTAATAAATTTTATATTTTTAAATAATTTATATTATAATGCATCAATGGTTCGATAAATTTTGCAATAATAGACTGCACTTCCAAAATTTTTTAGATTTAGGTACTGATTTTTAAAAAAATTTCTGAACCAGTTGATCCTTGTAAGTAAAATTGCAAAACTAAAAAATGGGATCGGAATGCCCAAATCTAATTCCAAATCAGGTCATTTTCATTCCAAAAGATGCAATGTACAATGCTTCATACTTTTTAAACCTTTACCATTCAACCACAATATCTTTTATTTCCCAATTCGCTTTTAATTTTATTTCTTTAGGAATATAGAAAATAGGTTCTGGTGGAATATTTTTTAAAAAACGACCTTTATCCCAAATACCGTTGTTATTAATATCTTCGATAATTCTAATATATTTATCTCCGGGTTCTACATAATCAAAGACAAAATTTTCGCTATTCCTACTTCTATAAAGTGTTTTGTAACTTTTATCCAAAAGTTCTACAATAAAATGGGGCTTTTCTGTCACTATTGTTCCTGATATTAAACCATAATTTTCAGACTTTTTGAAGGTAAAACTAAATTTTTTTGCTTTTGAACTATCATTTTCTACACTAATAAGTGCATCGTGTTTAATGTATAAGTTCGTATTTTCAATATATTTCATTTTAGGCAAACTAAACTTGGTAAAGTTAAAATTTGGTTCTAATTTATGGGCTAGCTGTAAAGTATCTATTATAGTCGTGTCTTTTAGTCCAATTTCTGAAATGCTCATTAAATAACTATTCTCTAAAGTATCTATAACTTTTAAACTGAGGCTGTCGGTTTGAAATGTATTTATAGAATCAATAAAAGTAAAATTATGAATCTTTTTTAAGATTTTTAATGAATCAAAAGAAATTGAATCTTTTTTGGAAATAAAACCTTCTATTATAGTATCTATAGGAGTGATTTGATATATAGGAAAACTATCATATTTTAAAATAGGCTTACTGGAAAGAATATCTATTTTAATGCTATCTTTAGGTGCTAAAGCGCCATTTGGCAAAACTTGAAAGCTGTACTTCCATTCTTCAGAAGTTAATTTTTTGGGTTCATTAAACTTAATGTTAACTTCAGAGGTATCTACATCACCAAGGTAATTATGGGCAATAATTCTTAAATGTAAAGAATCCTGAATAGTTTTAGAATAGTTTTTATAAAGTTGAATGTATTTTTCTTCTGTTTTATGAAAAATAGAATCTAAATCAATATTTTCTAAGCGTGTGGAATCGTTTGCCCAAGCAATTTCATAAAAATCAATTTTTTGATTATAATTTAATCGTACATATTTCCTTAAACTATTAGTCCCCAATAGCTTAAATTCTATATTGTCATATTGGATTGTTTGAAGCTCTATATGTTGATGGCTGGTATCTATGGTAATAGAGTCAATTAAAAAGCCTATTTTTTCACTGTCAGTATTGTATTTATAGTTTCCATCTTTGTCTTGAAGAAGATAAAGGAAATAATTTCCTGCTTTAAGATTAGTCAACCTAAAATGTCCTAAAGTGTCTGCTGTTGCAATATAACGAGGATTACCTTCACGTACTTGTAAAGTATCTTGAGTTGGGTAAAGTAAGGCAACTATATTTTCTGGAGGCTCTAGTTTTAAAGGATCTTTAGCTGTACCTTCTAAGATTAAACTATCTATAAAATTTGCTTTACTAAAAGCGTATTGGATATTATCAGCTGGGTTTTTTTCATTAAAATCTACAATAGAACTTCTAAAATTAATAATATAAGTTGTCGAATCCAAAAGGGGCGTCTTAAACTTTAAAATAACTTGTTTTTTCTTACTATTAAAAGTATACTCTTCAACAAACGGAGTAATAATAAGTTCTTTTTGATAATTTTTTAAAGTTATAAATTCATTGAAGGAAATTTTTATAGTATTAGAATTAAAATTTATTGTGCCATTTGGAGGGTAAAAAGCAATAGGAATAGGTGCTTCTTCGTCTTTTTCACCTCCATTAATTGAACTAACAGAGGCACAATTATTTAGTAAAAATATCAAGAAGTATAATCCAAGGAAAAAGTATTTTTGATTATTTACCAACATGTGTTTACTATCAATTACAAATGAAGAACTTTAAAAACTAGACAAAAGTAAAAAAGTTTATTGTACTGAATTAAGAGCGTGTTTAGTTTTTTATTTTAATTTTGAAAAGAGCGTCAAATTTCATAAAAGAGCACTTTTATTTTCACTTTAAATGGTGCTAGCGCTTTATGGAAAAGAAACACGTTTCTAAACAAAAAAAAAACATAATGCTATAGATGACGCCCTATGGACAAAGATAGAAAGATATCTTCCTCATGCCAAACACAAGAGAAAATACAAACAAAAAGATGTTTTTAATGCTTGCTTATTCATAGTCAGGACAGGTATACAAGGGCGCAATTTACCCGAAAAATATCCGTCCTATAATCTCGTTTTTTTTCATTTTAGCAAATGGAAACAAACTGGTATTTGGGATAAGTTACTATTATAACTTGTTAATAATGAGCCTAATAATGATGGCAGAAATGATCAAGCCAGTCGTATAGCTATGAATAGTCAACGTGTTAAACAGACTAGTTTTATGACAAAAGATATAGGCATAGATGGTGGTAAAAAAGTGATGGGTAGAAAACGGCATATAGCCGTCGATAGTTTGGGTCTGCCGGTAGCTATATCTGTTACTGCCGCTAACACATATGATGGTAAAGAAGGTGTAAACTTACTCGACAAGCTACGCGGACGCATCAAAAAAAAGACTTTATTTTGCGTTGATAAGAGTTATCGGGGTGATTTTGCCAAAAAGAAAAGTCCATATGTTTGTTTGATTGTGTGGTAGCTAATAAATTAGTGCGACAGGTTTATGGGATCGTTAAGTCTAAACTTAAGTATCAAAATGACTATGGTATGGATAAAGCGGTCAGCTAATTTTTCAAAAAAAAAAGAAAAAAAAACCAATTTTATTTGGATTTTAACCGCAGTCATAAAAGGCTATAGTAAAAGAAAGAGTCGGGATGACTGGATTCGAACCAGCGGCCACACGCCCCCCAGACGTGTGCTCTAACCGGACTGAGCTACATCCCGAAGATACTAAATAAGAAATTTGATGCCATATAAGGTTTTCTTATAAAAACTATTAATCTCCAATAGTTTTTTATCTTAAAATAATAGGAACTTTTAAATGTCTTTGTGTCTTTTTAAGTATTCATTTTTAAGCAATTCAGATAAATATTTTGAGGCATCTTGCGATAATCCAAATTGTAAATATGCAAATATAAATCTTCTACAATTTCTAAAAGTAGATTCATAGTTTAAATTATCTTTCTAATTTTCTATGTAGTGTTACACATGTAATGTTAGTTATTTATGTCTTTCTATATTATATTGACCAAAGAAATGGTTTATTGGCAGAAGAATTAGACTAGATCCTTAGAAATTGTTGTGATTTTTATTCTTTTTTACCATTAGAGTGAAAACTTTTATATTTTGCAAAATAAATTATTTTGGCGTATTTTCTCAATTTTAGCAACTTGTGTAACACTGGTAAAACTTATATCGAACTCATGTTAAACTTACTTAAACTTTGTCATTATGAAAATACCAAAGGCTGCAGATATGCGGTATTTAGATCAATACACCATAGAAAAAGAGAATATAAACTCTATTGATTTAACAGAGCGGGCAGCAATAGCTTTCTGTCAATGGTTCGAAAAAAATATAGATAATGGCGAAACTATAAACGTTTTTTCAGGCTTACGCAATAATGGAGGCGATGCTTTAGCTATTGCCCGCTTATTATCTTTAAAACAATATGACGTTAAAGTTTATGTGATACGATATTCTGATAAAACAAGTCATGATTTTGAAATTAATTACATCAGGTTAAAAAACCTAAGATCCAAAGTAGAAATACATGAAATTTTGGAAGATAATCATATACCTAAACTTCTTGAAGAAGACGTAGTTATAGATGGTATTTTAGGTATAGGTTTAAATAGAGAAGCTGAAGGTATTATAAAAGCCGTTATTGACTCTATCAATGAGTCAAAAACTAAAAAAGTATCTATTGATATTCCTTCAGGTTTACATGCTAACAAAGAGCCTTTTAGTAATCAAAGTATTATACATGCCACCTATACAGTATCTTTTGAATATCCTAAAATGGCTTTTTTATTAGATGAAAATGAAAAATATGTCGGAAAGTGGGTTTTAGTTAGTATAGGTTTAGCTCAAAGTGGACTTGAAAATATTGAAACCCCTTATTATTTATTAAAATTTAAAGATATAAAACGCTTATTAAAACAACGTCCCAAAACAGCTCATAAAGGCGCTTTTGGACATGCTTTAATTATAGCAGGAAATCGCGGCAAAATGGGCGCTGCAATTCTAGCAGCACAAGCTGCTTTACGAACAGGATTAGGCCTATTAACTTTATATGTACCAAATTGTGGATATGAAATAGTCCAAATTAGTGTACCTGAATCTATGTGTTTAACAGATAAAAATGAAAACTACTGGACACAGCCATTATCCGGTTTAACCTATACAACTTTAGGTATAGGTGTAGGTATAGGAACAGAACCCGAAACAACGCAAGCATTTATTAAAACTTTAAAACAAATTGATAAGCCTATAGTCTTAGATGCTGATGCCTTAAATATTTTAGCCAATAATAGAGAGGCTTTTAATTACATTCCTAAAAATAGTATTTTAACACCTCATTATAAAGAGCTTAATCGTTTGACAGGTGAAAAAAGTATAAATAGCTATAAACGTCTAGAAGCACTTACGGAACTGGCAAAAAAATGGAATGTCTATATCATTTTAAAAGGAGCTCATTCAGCTATTGCTACTCCTGAAGGACGTATATATTTTAATACCACAGGTAATCCCGGCATGGCAACAGCAGGAAGTGGAGATGTCTTAACAGGAATATTAACCAGCTTATTATGCCAAAGATACTCCCCCTTAGAAACTGTATTATTGGGCGTATATTTACACGGTATGACTGGAGATATTGTTGCTCAAAATGGACACCAAAATACATTAATTGCCAGCGATATTATCAATAATCTAGATAAATGCTTTGTAAAACTCTCAAAATCAAATACCATATAAAAAACTAATTATTAGTTTCATAATAAAATTTGTTATTCTCCAAATTAGGAAATAATCGAAAACAATCGCTGAATCACAGAAATAATATCAAAAGAAGCCATTTAAAGAAGGGGGATATCTGAATTGATAAAATCAACAAAATTGATGGGCATTTTGCTTCAAATTCCGAACTACTAAAAAAAGAATTATCTAAAACCTAATAATCATAAACTTAAATCCACAAAGTTTTTAAAATCTTGTGGATTTATTACTTTGAACATTAGTAAAGCACTCTATTTTTTTGCTTTTGGTTTTTTTGTACCATATTTAGAACGTCCTTGTTGTCTTTTATCTACACCTGCTGTATCTAAAGCACCTCTTATAATATGATAACGTACTCCTGGTAAATCTTTTACCTTACCACCTCTTACCAAAACAATAGAATGTTCTAAGAGATTATGGCCTTCACCGGGGATATAAGCATTCACTTCTTTTCCGTTTGTTAATCTTACCCTGGCTACTTTTCGCATAGCAGAATTTGGTTTCTTAGGTGTTGTAGTATAAACACGCAAACAAACGCCCTTCTTTTGAGGACAACTTTGTAAAGCAGGTGACTTTGACTTTTTAGAAATATTCTTACGTCCCAAGCGTACTAATTGCTGAATAGTAGGCATAAAAGTTTGTATGGTTTAGATTATGAACTCTAAATAAATGATATATGAAAAACGATTCCCAAAAATACAACTTATTTTTTTACTTAACTAATCATTCAAATGAAAAATTGATACGTTATTTATAGTTATCAAGTTATAATCTCTTATTTTATAAAAATATAATAACTTAATTATTTCATAACCAATATAAAACCTCCAAATAGTTTTATATTTGAAATTAATTTTAAAGGTATGATTATACAAAAATATGGTTATAAGGCAATTTTAGTTTCTTTCGAACAAAAAATAGAACCTCATCTTAATGCTAAGGTTATCCATTTAAAAAATTTGATAGAAAAAGCAAAATTAATAGGTATAAATTATTGTATTCCAGCCTATTGTTCTTTAGTTATTGGCTTTGAACCACATAGTATTTCCTATGAGGACTTAACTAAAAAGGTTAAAAGTTGGATAGATGTAGTTCAAAATTCTTCAACCCAAATAAATATCTCCGATACTATTCATTCCATTCCTGTTTGTTACGATAAATTGTACGCTTTAGACCTAGAAATATTAACGAAGCAAACAGGTTGTAATGCCGAAGAACTTATAAAGCTACACACCAAGCAAATATTTAGAGTCTATATGCTTGGTTTTTTACCTGGGTTTATTTACTTAGGGAAGTTACCTGAATCTTTATTCTGCAAGCGAAAACAAAACCCAAGAACAGAAATAGCAGCTGGTTCTGTTGGTATAGCAGGTTATCAGACAGGCATTTATCCTTTTAAGTCACCCGGTGGATGGCAAATTATTGGTAGAACGCCTCTAAAAATTTTTGATATTTCTAAAACAAACCCTTTCTTATTTAAAGCCGGTGATTCGATTCGGTTTTATTCTATAAGTAAGCAAGAATTTGAAAAGTTTTGAAAACCTAAAAAATTTATCATTATTACGATATTTCAAGTTATTTTATCTTCTTCCAAATCAAGTTTATCCAAAAACTCTACCCATTCCCGTTTTGAAAGGTTAGATCTATTTTTATCAATTTTTTGACCTTGTAAAAGCTGCTTTATCACTATTTTTTCCATACCAGACAAATATAAAGCGTTTATTTTATAATCTTCAAAGGCTTCATAAACATAGGGCACCCAAATTTTTACAATCTCAGCAATTTTTTGAGCATAAACCCGTATTTCGTACTGAGCGTGAGAATCAGCCCTTAAAGAAATAAAATGTAAGAGGTTATGTAAATCTATTTTCCAATACCACTGGGTGAAATAATTAGTTGGCAAAACCATTCTAGCCAACTCTCTTGCCAAGCCTTTTCGATCTGATTCTATAGGATTACCTGATTCATCAAAATTTAAAAGTTGGGTATAATCTTGGTAAGCCTGCTCAGATAAATTTTTAATTCTTTTTAAATTCTTTTTATTTTCTTCTCCTTCGATAAAAACTCCCCTACCTTGATTGTTCATCTTGCTTTGTTCAGCAGTTTGATCTGGCATATAAAATTCCTTATCCAAGATAGAATATCTAGCTGAATATTCATTAATATTAGCCATCCTATGCCTAACCCATTGTCTAGCAACAAAAATAGGCAACTTTATATGAAATTTAATTTCACACATTTCTAAGGGAGTAGTATGCCTATGTCTGATAAGATACCTTATTAAACTTCTGTCTTGACTAACTTTTTTAGTACCTTTTCCATAAGAAACTCTGGCAGCTTGGACTATAGAATTATCACCACCCATATAATCTACCAGCCGGATAAAGCCTTTATCTAAGATTTTAAATTCTTGTCCTAATATATTTTCTAAATCTTTGTTTGTACTTCTAAATGTTCTAAAAGTAGGCATTATTTAAATATAAATTATTGTATTTATAGATAGCTTATATCTAATTACTAATTTTTAGTTGGTGATAGTTTCGGAAGTTTGGTATTTTTTGGTTTTACAATTTGCAGCGATTGCTTTCTTATATTCCCGTGGAATTACTTTAATAAAATTAGCCTTTTGAGCATTATTTTCTTTATCCCAATTATCTAAAATATACTGGGCAACTTTACTATTAGTATGATTTAAATGTTCAATTATAAACTGTTGAATAAAAGTAAAATCTTCAAAATCAAGTGGATCAAAATCGACTTTTCTTTCTGTACAAAAATTTCTGAAGGTTTTAGAAACATCCCAAATATAAGCAATTCCACCACTCATACCTGCGGCAAAGTTTCGTCCAACTTTTCCAAGTATAATTACTTTTCCCCCAGTCATATATTCACAACCATGATCTCCAATCCCTTCAACAACAGCTTGTACTCCGGAATTTCGCACACAAAATCGTTCTCCTGCTAATCCATTGATATAGGCTTTTCCAGATGTAGCGCCATAGAAAGCAACATTACCAATAATTTGATTTTCATGAGCTACAAAGTTGCTAAGTCTGTCAGGATAAATAGCCAGTTTGCCTCCTGATAAGCCTTTACCAAAATAATCATTGGATTCTCCTTCAATTTCAAATGTAATACCAGGTGCCAAAAAAGCGGCAAAACTCTGCCCTGCTACACCTCTAAACTTAATGTTAATGGTGTCTTCGGCTAATCCTTCTTTTCCGTAAAGTCTCGAAACTTTAGAAGAAAGCATAGCACCTGTAGTTCTATTTCTATTCAATATTGGAAATTCAGCTTTTATAGTTTTTTGAAATTTTAAAGCATCGGCAGCTACATTAATAAGTTTATGATCTAAAATATCATCAATTTCATGATCTTGCTCTTGTTGTTTATATAACCCTACATGGGAAGGGCTTTTAACCTTGGTTACCAAAGATTCCAAGTGCAATTTAGTAACCTTACTATTAGCAGGCATTGTGGGTTTTATTTTTAAAATATCTGCTTGTCCAACCATTTCATTAATTGTCCTAAAACCCAAATTAGCCATAATTTCTCGTAGATCTTCAGCTAAAAAATAGAAAAGATTAACTACATGTTCAGGCTTACCTGTAAAAAGTCTTCTCAACTCAGGATTTTGAGTAGCAATTCCTACAGGACAAGTATTAAGATGGCATTTTCTCATCATGATACAACCTTCTACTATCAATGCCGCTGTAGCAACCCCCCACTCTTCAGCCCCTAATAAAGTGGCTATAGCTAAATCTCGTCCTGTTTTAATTTGTCCGTCGGTTTGAAGTGTTACCCGACTTCTTAAATTATTCATGACAAGAGTTTGATGTGTTTCGGCAAGCCCTAACTCCCAAGGTAAGCCCGCATGTCTTGTAGAGCTAATTGGCGAAGCACCTGTTCCTCCATCATGACCAGAAATAAGTATCACATCTGAATGAGCTTTTGCTACACCTGCAGCAATCGTTCCAACACCTGCTTCTGCTACTAATTTTACATTTATTCGTGCATCAGGATTAGCATTTTTTAAATCGTAAATTAGTTGAGCTAAATCTTCTATAGAATATATATCATGATGAGGAGGAGGCGAGATAAGACCTACACCTGGTGTGGAACACCGCACTGAAGCTATCCAATCATCTACTTTATGTCCAGGTAATTGTCCGCCTTCTCCAGGTTTTGCACCCTGCGCCATTTTAATTTGAAGTTCTATAGCATTATTTAAGTAAAAACTAGTTACCCCAAAACGCCCTGAAGCTACCTGTTTAATTGCTGAAGATAGAAAGTCTCCATTTGGTAATGGCTTATAGCGTCTTTCATCTTCACCACCTTCACCACTATTACTCTTAGCACCAATTCTATTCATAGCAATTGCTAAGGTTGTATGGGCTTCATAAGAAATAGAACCAAAAGACATAGCCCCTGTGGCAAAGCGTTTTAAAATATTTTCTATAGGTTCTACTTCATCTAATGGTATAGGCGTTCGTTCTTTAAAATCTATTAAGCCTCGTAAAGTACATGCTAAAGAATCTTGATCGTTAATACATTTTGCAAATTGCTTATATAAATTATAATCATTATTTCGAGTAGATTTTTGAAGTAAATGAATAGTCTTAGGGTTATAAGAATGGTACTCTCCTTGTCGTTTCCATTGATATATGCCCCCTACATCTAAAGTTTTTTCTTTGAAACTTTGTTTAGGAAAAGCATTGTAAAATTTATCAAGTACTTCTTGGGCTATATCATCAAAATTTAGACCTCCAATTCTAGAAATAGAATAGGTAAACGATTTTTCTACGACGATTTTATCAAGTCCAAGAATTTCAAATATTTGAGATCCATGATATGATTGCAAGGTTGAAATTCCCATTTTTGCCATCACTTTCAATAAGCCATAATCGATGGCTTTTATATAGCGTCTATAAACTTCCTGTAAATCCGTTACTTGATCGGAAAAAGTATTTTGTTCATGAAGATAGCGCAAAGTTTGAAAAACCAAATATGGATTAATAGCGTTAGCGCCATATCCAATTAAAGTTGCAAAATGATGTGTTTCCCAAATATCACCACCTTCTACGATTAAACTAGTAGATGTTCGGATTTTATTTTTAGTAAGATATTGATGAATACTACTAACAGCTAATAAAGTAGGAATTGGAGCTAAAGTACTTCCACTTGCTTTATCAGAAATAATTAAGATATTATAACCTGCTTTAACAGCTTGACATGATTCTTCATTGATTCTATTGAGCGCCTTTTCTAAATTTTCTTCTCCTCCGTTTGGATTAAAACCCACTTTTATTCGTTTAACTTTAAAAAAGTTATCGTCTATAAACTCTATTTTGGCAAGATCTTTATCGGTTAAAATAGGCTGTTGAAGGGTAATTTGTTTGCAGTGTTTAGGAGTTTGTTCTAAAATATTAGCACTTGAGCCTAAAATCATGTATAGAGACATGACCAATTTTTCACGGAGAGAATCTATGGGAGGATTACTAACTTGAGCAAAAAGCTGTTTAAAGTAGTGGGAAAAATGAAGTGATTTTTGGGATAAGACAGCCAATGGTGTATCAGTTCCCATAGCCCCTATAGGTTCTTTTATGGTTTCAACCATAGGGATCAATATAGATCTTAAATCTTCTAAAGTATAGCCAAAAAGCTGTTGTTTCGTATAAAGTGTTTCAGTATCAAAAAATTGAGATTTATATTGATTGGGAACAATTAAATCTTTTAGACTTACTTTATTATTATTCAACCATTCGCGATAAGGATGTTGAGTGCAAATTTCACTTTTTAACTCTTTATCACTAATAATTCTACCTTTTGATAAGTCTGCTATAAAAATCTTTCCTGGCTGTAGACGTCCTTTTTCAATAATCTCTGATTCATCTATTGGTAAAACTCCTGATTCGGATGCCATAATAAGTTGGTCATTGGCAGTTACACAATAACGTGAGGGGCGTAATCCATTTCTATCTAAAGTAGCTCCAACTATTTTTCCATCTGTAAAACAAATAGAGGCAGGTCCGTCCCAAGGTTCCATGATAGAAGCAAAATATTCATAAAAAGCCTTTTTAGATGGTTCCATTAAATTATTATTATCCCAAGCCTCTGGTACCAACATCATCATGACTTCGGGTAGAGATTTACCACTCAAAACTAACATTTCTACAACTCTATCTAAATTAGAAGAATCTGAAGAATCATGACTACAAATCGGAAAAATTGTATGAAGCTCATCTTGAGTAAAGTGAGGTGTTTTTAATAAGGACTCCCTGGCTATTAACCAATTTACATTTCCACGTATCGTATTTATTTCTCCATTATGAGCTATATACCTAAAAGGTTGGGCTAATCTCCAGTTAGGAAAAGTATTGGTAGAAAAACGAGAATGTATCAAAGCCAAAGCACTTACTAAACGCTTGTCTTTTAAATCTATAAAATAATTCCTAATTTGGTCTGCGACAAATTGACCCTTATAAAGTAAAACTTTATAAGACAAACTATTCCAGTAAAAAACAGTATCATTTAAAGAGTTCCGTATTACATGAAAGGTACTAATTTTTAAAATAAAAAGTTTTCTTTCCAAATCATCTGGTGTTTTATTCCTTGCATCTTTCCAAGTAAAAAATACATGATACATAGCAGGTTCTGTACGTAAAGCTGCCCGTCCTAAATCGTCATTGCAAACGGGAACTTTTCGGTATCCCAATACTTTTAAGCCCAAAGAATCTGCATTTTCCCTAATAGCTTGACGACACTTTTCCTGTACCTTAATATCTTTATCCATAAACAGAAGCCCAGCGCCATAATTGCCATACTCGGGTAAATTTATACCCTGCCCCTTCATTTCTTCTTTAAAAAATTCGTGCGGTAATTGAATTAAAATTCCAGCCCCATCACCTGATTTTTTTTCATCACCTACCCCACCCCGATGTTTCATATTTTCTAACATTAATAAAGCATCTGTGATAATTTTATGAGATACTTTATTTTTTAAATGGGCTATAAAGCCAATGCCACAAGAATCATGTTCTAGCTCAGGTGTGTATAAAGTGTTGTTCATTGTTGAGTTAAAATATAGTACAGTTCTTTTTAATTGCAAAAATACAAAAAATGAAAAATTAGTAATTCACAATAGATGGAAAGAATAAAAAATGGTACGTTTTTCAAAAATTTAGACTTTTAGAAAAAAAAATCACTTGGTAATAATATTAAAACATTTAGGGAAAACTTTTGCTTCTCTTAAACTGTCTAAGAAGGCATAATCTGGACAAATAGTATTGTCTATTTTATTCATTTTTTTAAAATCCAACTCAACTTCTATAGTATCTACATATTGTTTAGAGGGTAAGTTTCTATTTCTAGGCAAGAGATAATGCACATGAGCCATTACGTTTTGAGTATCTAAAACAGCAGATCTTGGAAAATTTTTGATTTTTGGAATAAGTAAAGAAGCGTGAACATCAAAAGCTTGTACTTCAAAATGAACACCGACTGATTTGTAATTTATCGTATTAAACTTATTGGTAAAGGGATAATCTATTTTGAAATTTTTATTAAAGCTTTTTTGGATGCCTTTTTCAGAAATAGTTATGAATAAGGTATCAGGGTAATCATTAATAAAACCAGAAGGTGATTTTAGGATAAATGATTTTGGGTAGTAATTAATAGTAGACACTATACGATAGTTTTTACTAAGAGCAATATGAGCAGAATCTATTCTAATTTCTACTTTTTTTTGGGTTAATGTATCATATTTAAAAACAATATTATCTTCTAAAACATAGTTTACCTTAATATCATTAAACAGTTTACTAATCTGAGGTAATAAGTTTTTAACTTTTATACTGGATTGCTCGGTAGGTTTTTTAAGATGTAAATCCAATGATTTTCCAGGAAAAAATATATATTTTAACAGTGACCACCCGTGTCCAGAAATATTAACTCTGATTGAAGAAGGTGGCTTTTCCACAGAAATAAGTTTATGACTTGTATCATTAGTAGTGACGATAGAAATTGGTAAATCAAAAGTTGCGGTATGTTTCTCATTTAAATAATTAAAAAGCCATAGAAAAAAAGAAATAGTAAAACATATTATAAATGTTTTCATTTTAGAAGAGTCTATGGCTTTATATTTTATTTCTAAATTACGAAAGTATAATTTTATATAAACCTTAATAATTCTTAAATAGCTTTTTTTTGCCATTTTTTTTTTGACTACAGCTAAAATAATACAATACGTTTTAAAATATTCTTATTAATCTGTGCAATTGAATCCCAATAATTGATGTTTGTTGAGTAAATATTGAATCCCAATAATTGTCTTAGCATCTTCTAATTTATTCTTATAAATAGCTGAATATAAATCTTTTAAATCATATTCAACTATTTTAATATTTTCACCTTCAGATAATAGACCTCTATTGGTATTTTGCAAAGTTTGCTTATCTATTTCAATATAATAAAGTGTAATCTGTTCGGAAGAATAGCCTGGCGAGAGATAAAATTTTCCTATTTTTTCAGTTTTTTCCACGATATAACCTGTTTCCTCTTTAGTTTCTCTTTTAATAGCATCTTCAGACGTTTCTCCTTCATCAACTATACCAGCAATAATTTCGCTTATCCAACCTTCATGATATTGACTTTTTTGTTCTTGATAACATGGAAAACGAAACTGATTTACTAAAACTACTTTTTGAGTATCTCGATTAAAAATTACTGCACCTACACTATTTCTTCTTTCACAATTTAGTCTCGTGATAGTCTTGCTCATTTGACCATCAAACATCTCATATTGTAGATTTGCTTTTTTTATTTTGAAAAAATCATCAAAGATAGTTGTCTGATTAATTATCTTTACCTTCATTTTAATTGTTCAGTGAAATTGTTAAGCATAGGATCTTATAATTCTATACAGAGTTTTCTTATAAAAAATATAAATATTTCATTATCAATAGATTAACTCTTCTATTTTTTTATAAGAAAACTTTATAGTTCTATATAATCTTAGTATATGCTATTTTATTTTTTATATAAACGAGATACTTTAAACTCTACTCTTCTATTCAAAATACGCCCTTCTTCCGAAGTATTATCAGCAATAGGCGCTTTCTCTCCATATCCTTTAGAGACTAAACGAGATGGATTAATACCTTCTGTTATAAGCCTTTGACGAACAAAATCAGCTCTTGTTTTAGAAAGTTTTAAATTATAAACATCACTACCTTTAGAATCTGTATAGCCTCCTACTTCTATAACTAATCGAGGATATTTTTCGATAAAGAATTTAACTTTCTCTACAATATTTTCAAATTCTTTATCATCTCGGCCACTTACATTATTTTCAAAATTAATCATTTCTTCTATTAATAAATTACCTTGTGTTATTTCTTTTTTATTTAATTCTTCATATAACTTTTTTATCCTCTGGTCAGAGTTAGTGTTATCTGATGTTTCTGTAATCTCAGTAGCCTCTATATATGAAGTAATTTTAGATATTTCATTGTTCTTATTTTTATCAACTGAGTAGTATTCTATAGAACGATGAACCTCATGACTTTTAGATGGTGGGTAGCTGACTGGATGTATAATAGGCTTTATAACAATCTGATTTTCATCAATATTTAGCGCCTCTAATTGTTTTTCTATATCTTTAGCATTTTCATTAACAATCTTGTTATACTTTGTTGTATCTTTTACATCACAAGTATATATTAAACGTAAATAAGATAATTGATTTGGATTTTTTATGGCAAATGATTTTAATTTAATTAAATCATAACGAGATAATTTTGATAAATAGTTTTCATCCTTATCAAAAAAAGTATTTTTTAGATCTTCTAAAGCTTTATCTTCTAATCTTTTTAAATAAATATCTTTATAATAATCTATATATTCAAATTGATTTGGTTGATAAAAGTTTCTTGATTTAAACAAATAACCTTCTTTTATAAAATAAATTCCATAGTTTTTACCGGGTGGCAATGTAAAAGAATAATCACCCGTTTTAGAATCACTTTTTTTCATTTCTATAAGAACATGTTTTTCATTATCATAAATTTCTATATTAGCTTGTATAGGGTCTCCTGTTTCTTGGTCATAGACTTTACCTCTAAGGGCAATAAACTTAAATCTACTTTCTGGGAAGTGAATAGTATAGATATCATTAAGTCCTTGGCCATCAGATCTTTCAGAAGAGAAATAACCAATAGATCCATCAGGTGACCAAGCAAAATGAGTGTCATTAGCACTTGTATTAATAGGATAGCCCATATTTTCGACTTCTGACCAAGTATGATTCTTAAAATTATATTTAGATGTAAATATATCATATCCTCCCATATTATCATGACCTTTTGAAGCAAAATGTAAAACACTACCATCTATATTAATATAAGGCGCATCTTCATCGTATTTAGTATTAATAATAGAACCTAAATTTTTAGCTTTTCCCCATAAACCATTTCTGGTTTTTTCTGAAAGATAAATATCAACTCCTCCAAACCCGCCAGGTCTGTCACTGGTAAAAAATATTTTTTTTCCATCGGCAGTTACACTTGCACTTGCTTCCCAATAATCTGAATTAATGGTTTTTGGCAAAGGTATAGGCTCACTCCATTGTCCATTATCATAATAAGAAGTAAATAAATCTCCTGAACTAAAGTTTTTATTTTTCTTAAAAATATTAACTATGCTCTTGTTGCGATAAATAATTAATTCTTTAGCATCGGCAGATAAAGCTACGGTAGCATCATGCTCTACAGTATTAATCAATTGATTTTTATTAATAGGGCTTCCTTTTTGCCAAATGCCTGTCTTATCCCTTTTAGAAATATAAATATCTTCAGGATATAAACCATCTTCGGTTGGTTCACCTTGACACTCTGGACGTCTAGTTGTATAAATCATAGTGTTCAAATCTGCCGATACTACAGGTGCATACTCTAACCATTTTGTATTAATATTTCCTGTTAAAGGCAATATTTCTACATCTACGGGTGTTTTTACTAATTCTTGGGCATAGTTACATTGTTTAATTTTATTCTGGACATCAGAAAACCGAATATCATAATCAAATTCAGGTAAGTAAATTTCAGACAAGCCTTCTCGTTTCATTTTTATTTTAAATAAAGTATATTTTGCTTTTGCTTCATCAAACCTATGCGTAATATGATTTAAATAGCCCAAATAATATAAGTCTACTATCTCAAAAATTTGCCCTTTTGTAATTTTATATGCTTTATTAAAATATCTTAAAGAAACTTCATATTTTTCTGAAGCTAAACTATTATGAGCTAGAGCATAGAGTATTTCGGTATCATTAGGGTATACTTTTAATAGTTCCAAAAAAAGTTCGTTTGCCTTTCGAAAATCACCATCATAATAGTAGTTTTGAGCCTCTTTAAATTTTTTCTTATCATTTCCATAAGATTCTAAAAATGAACATATTATAGGTAAAATTAATACATATAATAAAATATATTTTTTTGACATGATTTATTTTTGTTTTATTTCGATAGTTAGTCTTAAAATGAGTAAGTTTTTAACTTAGATGAGTTATAAGTGATTTCTTTTTTTCAAGTGACGTGACTATAACCATAATCAGGACTTAGGAATTAAAAAAATTAAAATACTTAAAATCAATTAGTAAATTATAAATATTTAATTATTGTACGTTAAAAAAATTATAGCAAATGCTATTTTTAATATAGGAAATGTTCATTTTCAAAATCAAAATATTAAAACCCTCAAAAAATTCTTTTTTCAAATAGAGCAGCTATATAAGAAAATCTTATAGTAATTTAAGTTTTTTTTATATTTATTTTACATCAATTAAATTTAAGTGTTTACAAGCTCTTTCAGAAGCATTTTGTTCAGATTTTTTTTTACTTCTATCAGCTCCATTGCCTACTATTATACCATTTAATTTTATAGTCGTTTGAAAACGGTGAGGAGAGTAAGAATTGTTTGATTCTAATGTATTAAAGGCAATAGACTTATTTTCTTTTTGTCCCCACTCTAATAAAATACTTTTAAAATTATAGGGATGAGTTATAATTTTAGGAATATTTAGAAAATGATAAATAAGTTTTAAAACTATTTTTTGAGTTTTATCAAAACCCATATCCAAATATAAAGCTCCTATAAAAGCTTCCATAGCATTGCCATAGATATAAGAGTTTTTGCTATGATTATGTCCATCAGAAGAAGGTATATTTACAAAATCTACCAAACCAGTTTCATGAGCTAAATAATTAAGTTGTTCTCTATTAACAATACGAGAACGTATTTCGGTTAAAAAACCTTCAGCTTCGTAGGGGTAACTTCTAAACAGCGAATCAGCAACAATAAGATCTAGAACAGAATCTCCTAAAAATTCCAATCGTTCATTACTCTCTTTGATTCCAATATCGTTTACTTCAGATACTGAGGTATGAGTAACAGAAAGTTGATATAAAGAAAGATTAATAGGTTTATAGCCTGTTAAACCTTTAATAAAATTAATATACGCTTTTTCTTTTTTAGTATGAGACTCTAAAAAACTTGTAAGTTTCTGAAATAAAGCCAATTATTAGTTATTTAACTTATACATAAATAAACAATCTAAATTTTTCAAATACCTTCATTATCGCTATGATATAAACTTTATTTAATACCATATAAGGCTTCTAATATAATAGAATTAAAACAAATAACTGAAAAATTTTAAATAAAATTTTGTATATAGTTTAAAAGTTTTATTTACACCAGAATTTATGTACTATAATCACTCCATTTGAAAAAAGGAATGACTATAATAGAAAAGGTAAAGGCTAGCAGAATAGTTTAAATAGTTTCAAGTATGTCTGTCTAATTTACTTATTTTTCATTCAGAAAAGAAATAGTTTTTTCTATAACTTCATGTAAAGATTTTGGTAAATCATTTTCCAAATAGGGCTCATAGCTATTAAAAGTATGATTTCCACCTTTTATAATAACTAATTCTGCATGAGAACAGTTTTTTAGATGACCATAAGCAATACTTACAGGAATAGTTTCATCCTCATCACCATGTATAATTAAGAAAGGAATTTTAAGTTTTCGACTGGCATTTTTTATATTTAGGCGTTTAATATTTTTATGATAGTTTGTATAAATTTGATAATAAAGCGGCATATTTTGCTTAGTCCTATCATTATAAATATAAATAACTTTATCTTTCTTCCACTTTTCACTTTCAATATTAGGTAAAAGTTTATCAATGTCGCTAATAGCCGACCATGTTGCAATTTTTTTAACTCTATTGTCTTCATTAGCTTTTATAATCGCTAATCCACCGCCTCGACTATGCCCTATTATAAATAGATTTGATAAATCTGCACCCTTTATATGCGAATTATTTCCGTATAGATGATCAATCAAAACACCAATATCATCACTTTCTATAGTAAAATTATTATTTCCAAAAGCTTCTAAATCAACAAATTCAGTTGGGTTATCTATAGTTGTTCCATTATGAGATAAGTTTAATTTTACAAATATAAAACCTGCTTTAGCAAAAGATTGGGCTACTAAATTAAAAGCGCCCCAATCCTTAAAACCTTTAAAACCGTGTACAAAAATAACGATAGGTTTATTAGTTAGATTATTTATATATTGAATATCTATTAAAAAAGAACGATTAGCATGCTTAGAGGGGAGCGTAAAAATTATTTTTTTTATCATGAATTTTTCAGATTGAAATATTATAGTCACATCACTTTAAAAAAGGATTTTTAGGGGATTTGACTCATTGGTATTGAAAATAGTTGTTTCTAAAATAAAAATAGCATTACTATAACTTCAAAAAATATATTAAAAAAAGCCTATAATAATCAAAATTATATATAGGCTTTTGAATAAATTTATGCTTTAATATTGATCAAGTAGGCAACAAAACTATTTAAGTTCTATCTCAGCACCTAATTCTTCTAATTGTTTTTTCAAAGTTTCAGCTTCTTCTTTTGGAGCATTTTCTTTGATAGTACTAGGAAGATTATCTACAAGCTCTTTAGCATCTTTTAAACCTAAACCTAAAGCATCTTTCATAGCTTTAAGAACTTTAAGTTTGTTGGGGCCATGTCCATTTAAGACAACATTAAATTCGGTTTTTTCTACAGCGGCTTCACCCTCATCGCTAGCACCTCCAGCTACAACAACAGGCGCAGATGCGGCTGGTTCAATACCGTAGTCTTCCTTAAGAACACCAGCTAAGTCATTTACCTCTTTAACGGTAAGATTTACAAGTTCTTCAGCTATTTTTTTTATATCTGCCATAATTTGTGTACGTTATCAATTTTAATGGTTAAAGGTTAAAAATAATTCTAATAAATCGAGAAGCTTTAAATTGCGTAATAGCTATCTTTTTAGTGTAAAATAAATATCAAAAATCAGAAAATTATTCTATTTTTATATATTTTGATATGTCATTATTTATCTCGTTCTGATAAAGTTGTCAAAACACCTGTTATAGTATTTTGTCCAGACTGTAAGGCGGAGATTACATTTTTAGTTGGAGACTGTAATAAGCCAAGTAAATCTCCAATAAGTTCATTTTTAGATTTTACTTTACAGAGACTATCTAATTGATTTTCACCTATAAAAAAGCTGGAATCTATATAAGCTCCCTTAAAAGCCGGTAAATCTATTTTTTCATCTTTATAGTATTTCTTTAAAAGTTTAGCAGGTAAATTTGGAGATTCTGGTGAAAAAAGAATGGCTGAAAAACCTTTCAAGACTTGCTCTAATTCGTTAAAATCACCTTCTATACCATCAAAAGACTTTTTAATTAATGTGTTTTTGTATAATTTATACTCTAAGTTAGCTTCAAAACATGCCTTCCTAAAAGAGTCCATTTTTTCTACTGTCATTCCTTGAGGATCTGTAATATAAAAATAGTCCATATTTTTTATTTTACTTTTTAATTCCTCTATAATCGTACTTTTTTCTTCTCGTGTCATTAGTCCAATTTATTTAATAATGTATGTAACCTAATTTATTTAAAAAATCAAAATATGTTAAGCAGCTTTAAATGAAGTATCTAATAAGACACTAGGTCCCATAGTACTAGATAGAGCAATACTTTTTAGATAGGTGCCTTTGGCAGAAGATGGCTTTAGACGTATAATAGTACTGACAAGTTCTTGAATATTATCTTCTAATTGTTGCAAATCAAAAGATACTTTTCCTACTCTTGTATGAATAATACCAAATTTATCAACCTTAAAATCTATCTTCCCTGTTTTTATTTCCTTTATAGCTTTGGATAAATCTTGAGTAATAGTACCGGATTTTGGGTTAGGCATCAAGCCACGAGGGCCTAATATTCTACCCAATTGTCCAACTTTAGGCATTTGATCTGGTGTAGTAACAATAATATCAATGGCTGTCCAACCCGTTTTTATTTTATTGATATATTCTTCTAAGCCAGCATAATCAGCACCTGCATCTATAGCTTCAGCTTCTTTATCAGGACTGCATAGCGCTAAGACAATAGCTTTTTTGCCTGTTCCATTAGGCAAACTAACAACACCTCTAACCATTTGATCCGCTTTACGAGGATCAACATTTAAATGAATATCCACATCAACCGAAGCATCAAACTTAGTGTAACTTGTTTCTTTGACTAAGGTACAAGCCTCAGAAATGCTGTAAATTTTATCTTTTTCAATTTTAGCTGATGCTTCTTTATATTTCTTTCCTATCCTTGCCATTTTAATTAAAAATTTCTTTTATCTACTTAAATTTGTTAAAAAAATAATTTTGGTTTTATAGTCTTGCTTAAGATACGTCTCTACTTTAAAAATTTTGCAAATACCCTATGAGAAATCCTTAAAAGAGAACATGTAATTTTTTGAGAATAATCCAAAAGACATTATAATGTGTAAAATTATCAAATATTTTATTTTTCAATAGCTTTTTTAGTCCTTTTTTCTTGTTCTTTCTTATAATAAATTAAATCAAGAAAATTCAGTTCTGGTAAAATTGCAGATTCCACTTGTAAAGGATCTGTATTAGTAACTTTATACGCATATATAATAGATCTATTTAAAGGAGATTTACCCTGTTCATCAACAGAGAAAGCAATGCGCCTAATTTTAGCTGTATCCCATTTTGAAACCAAATCTATAAATTTATCATCGTAGGGATAAGGTTTCCTTTTGTATACACGTAAAAAATTATTTGGGAAAAAGTAACTATAATTTATTGTATCTGTTTTACTCCAGAAAGTACAACGGAATACAGTATCGTCAATAGAATAACTTTCCAATAAAAAGATCGTATCGCTTTTAAGTAGCTTTGCCAAAGAAATAGAATCGTTTAAAGCCTCTCTTCCACTTTTGAAACCCTTTTTCAAACCAGAAACAAATCTGTACCCGGGGGGAAAGCGATTAATATTTATACCGTCCCGCTCATAAAACTTGAAAGACACTTCATTGGAAATCCTTAAAAAAGGGTCAGTTACTTTAACCTCCTTAGCTTTCTTCTCCTGCTCTTCATCATAGTAAATAAAATCAAAAAGAGTTAGTTCTGGTAAAATCGCTGATTCTACCCGTATTGGATCCATATTGGTGATTTTATAAGCATACACAATAGACTGATGAATAGGAGATTTACCCTGTTCATCAATAGTTAAGGCAATGTGCCTTACTTTAGCTGTATCCCATTTTGAAACTAAAACATTATTTCATTATCCGATTTCCACAACGTGCCGGCGCATTACGCGAATTTTTAGATAAAGTATTGGGAAAGGATGACGATATTTTCTTATTTGAATATACCAAAAAAACGAATAAAGAAAAGGGACCTGCTTTAGTTGGTTTAGAATTAAAAAGTGCTCACGACTATTACCCACTTATAGAAAGAATGAATAAGTATCAAATTAAATATCAAATTCTAGACGGTAAAGATGATTTATTTAATCTCCTTATTTCTTAACAATAATTTAGTAAATTTTGTAATAAGTTAAGTTGATTATGATCTTTATTAATTTACCTATGGAATTTCTTTGATTTTGTAGGATTTTTTTAACTAATCTATTTCTTATTTGGGCTTCTGTTTGCATACTGTAAATTTTAAGAGATTGTTTTTTTAATTTATTTGTCGAAACGTCTTAATTATTCTAATAGATTTTCAACTAATATGTCCTCGTCTAACCCTGTCCAGTGAACGCCCTCACCATCTCCAATAAAACGCCAATTTTTTAGTTGTTCTTTAGTTGCATTTCGCAATTTTGGAAACCATTCAAGAGGAATAGCTAATTCTCTACCGTCTTCAAAAAAACGATCATCTTATCCTCTGTAAATGATAAATCTGTTGCTAAAAATGATTTATTTATTGCTAAAGTATTCATCCCATTTTAACTAAAAAAATCTCGTTTTTTTTTAATTTCAGACATACATTAATTTTCCTCTTGGTTTGGGAATAGATCTATTTTTTAGCTTTGCCGTTTCTAACCATTCTCCAATGATTACCTGAATATTTTCCAATGCCTCTCTATATGATTGTCCATCGGCCATACAACCATCTAACTCAGGTACTTCTGCAAGAAAGGTTTCATCTTCTTGGCTCCAGTAAATAATGATCTCATATTTATAGTCCATGATTATAATTTTAGTCTGTATTTTATTAAAACATTTCTTATTTGTTTTACCTGATAAGGTTTTGCCTTGCCTGATTTAGACTGAATATTCAAAATTTCTTCTACTTTGTCATGATAATTGGCAAACACAAATTTATATTCCTCATTTAAAATCCAATCAGAATTTTTGAGTTCTCGGATATATTTATCAATAGAATTTTTCAGTGATGATCTCATTTTTTGACAATTTTAGTATATGAAGCGTTTAAAATTAATTTAAAAAAATAAAAAAACATAGTCTAAATTGACAAGGACTTTGGCTGTTTTTACATGTCAAAATTTTGAACTATACTAATTTCAAGTGGCTTTTTTAATAAAGAAAATTGTTTTTCTGGTTGATCAGAACCATGTTCCTTGATAAGGATGTCAATGCTTCCACCTGTTGTATCAGATACCTTTCTTTGATAGGCTTCTACTGAAACTTGACAATTACTTTGTATTTAGCTTGGTGTCTATTGCCAAAATTTCTATAAAAAGATCCAAAAATTGATTTCTAAATCCGTGTACTCCGTCGGGTTTAAGTAATTCAGATTTAGCATTGAAGATTTACTTATATGGTTGCAAATCAAAGTTTAATTTTGCCCCTAAAGCATTCGCTATTTTATTGATACTTGATAAGGTTAAATTAAATTTACCATCTTCAATTTCTGAAATTTGATCTTTTGGCATCCCTGCTTTTTCAGCAAGTTGTTCTTGGGTTAAATATTTTTCCTTTCTCAATTCTTTAAACTTATAGGCTAGTACTTCCGCTTTTAATTTATTTTCAAAGGCTTTTCTTTTTGCTGTACCTTTCTCACCTATAAATTCATCTAAGATTTGTTCATTTGACACGGTTTTCATAATAGATAATTTTAATAATGTTAATAACTTTCATAATTTTAAATACTGCTTTCTTATTTGTTCTGCTTTCTTAATCTCTTTTTTAGGTGTCTTTTGAGTTTTCTTTATTATGCCATGAGTACAAACAACCAAAGCCTTTTTATTTGTATCCCAAAAAGCGAATAGTCTGTATTGTGTTCCTTTTACGTTAGCTCTAAATTCCCATATTTCAGAGTTCTTTAATTTCTTGAAAATAGAGGTATCATTAACTTGCTTTGCTTTATTGATATTGTAAACCAACTTTTCAGCAGCTTGAGAATCAATTTTCCTAAAAAACTCTCTGACTTCAAGTAAATATGTTATCTCAAAATTTATCATGCTACGAAGGTAATGTAAAATCGCAATGTTAACACAAGGTTTTTTATAAAATGCAATGGAAAATTACCAGATTCATGTTACTAAATCTAAGAAACAAAATTATTTTTGTGTAAATTCTAAACTTTCAACTTTGTATTATAGATAATTCAGCTTTACAATTATCCGCAAATTGCTTAGCCTTTTGTTTCTTGTTGGCTGCTTTTATATGCCAAAACTTTGAATTTGGTTCAGTAATTGGCTTAGGTATTTATCCGCTAATGGTTTCTGTTTCTGATTTATCATAGATGCTTAGCAAATAAACAGTTTCTTGAATGAATGTAATACAAGTAATTACCCTTGCTCCTCCAGCTTTCCCTTTCCCCTTAGATTTTATTGCTAGTCGTATTTTGAAACAACCTTGTCCCAAATCAACGCCTTTGATTGGATTTTCCAATAGCGAATTAATCAAATTCCAAATATTCTTTTTTTAGAGAAGGATATTTTTTAGCCAGTTTCTTTAACTGTCTTTCAAAATGGGGGATGGTTTTAACTTTATAACTCATTGATTACCTCTCTTGCGTCCCTTGCTTTTAGTTTATCTGCTTTGATTAACTTCATTTCCTCTACTGCCTTCTTAATACCCTCTAAAACTTCCGCTTTATACGGGGTTAATTTTTTTATTTTAACAAATTTGAATTTTTTAAGCGTTTCCAAAACAAATGGAACTTTTTCATCTTTTATGTCTAGTAACAGTTTCATATTATGCTTTTTTTATGAAAGACTCTAATACTCGTGAAAATAATCTAAAACTTTGGTAAGATACATTTTTTTTATTTTCAAATTTTTCTGTATCAAAGAGAAGTAGTCTGTTTTTCTTATTGAAATTCTCTTAAAACTCAACCTACTTGCTATTTAACACTTAGCGCCTGATCAATTTGTTAAAATAAGTCGGATCAACAAGTTCTGTTGGAGATTTCTTTTGGTGACTGCCCCTTTTTTGGTATTTAATCTTTTCTTGGCTTTTTTAGACTTAAAATTTAAACTTTTATATTTATTAACCCCTGTTTTTTGACCGTCAAAAACAAATTGAACCCCAACTTGATGAGAAATCAAACCACTGATTTCCCCTAAATTTTCTTGTATAGACTAAATAATCTCGAAATTGTTTTTTAGCTAAATTGCATATTTTTAATTTTATTTTATATTTTCTATATATAGAAACCGCAAAAGTATTGAAAAATATTTTAATAACTCATTTTCTTTTTAAAAAAATTAATATGGTTACAGGTATTTCAACACAAGCCCAGAGCAAAAAAATACTCGAAGCGTGTCGATCTTTATTCCAAAAAAAATATTTGGACTATGGCAGTGCTTGGCGAATTTTAAGACTACCTTCTATCACCGACCAACTTTGGATAAAAGCAAAAAGAATCCGCTCTATTCAAGAAAAAAAACAACAGAAAGTTTCGGATAGCATTTTAGATGAATTTATTGGCTTGGTTAACTATGCTATCATTGCCCTTATTCAAATTGAATTAATTAATAAGGAAACTTTACTATTGGAAAAAGAAGAAACTGTCCACCAATACGATAAACAAATTCAGGTTATACTTACTTTGCTCGAAAAAAAGAACCATGACTATGATGAAGCATGGCGAGATATGCGGGTAGAAGGCATTACGGATATTATTTTAATGAAACTTTTAAGGATTAAACAAATAGAAAAAAATAATGGTCAAACGCTTGTTTCTGAAAACCTGCCCAATCATTATAAAGATATCATTAATTATGCTGTTTTTTGCTTAATTCTTTCCAAATTTCAAGAATCAAACTAAAAAGTCATGGACTTTGATTTTTTAAACTTTATAAAAGAAAATCAACTCTTTCTCAAAAAAGATAAATTACTTCTAGCCATAAGTGGTGGTGTAGATTCGGTAGTTTTGAGTCATTTACTGTTTAAAACAGGTTTTGATTTTAGCTTAGCCCATTGCAACTTTCGGCTAAGATTAGAATCCGACCAAGAAACTATTTGGGTTAAAAATTTGGCAAATATATATAAAAAGCCTTTTTTTTTTCAAACTTTCGATACTCAAAACTATGCTGACCATAGAGGAATATCTATCCAAATGGCTGCAAGAGAATTGCGATATACGTGGTTTAAACAGTTACTTAAAAAATACGGTTATGACTATATTTTAACTGCTCATCATCTAAATGACCAAATAGAAACTATTCTATTTAATTGGACAAAAGGAACAGGTATTTCTGGCTTGAAAGGCATACCGGAAAAAATAGATTTAATACGCAGACCTCTTCTTTTTGCTTCAAAAGAAAAAATTGTAGATTATGCAAAAAAAGAAAATTTAAAATGGTTGGAAGACCCTTCAAATCAGTCTTCCAAATACGCTCGGAATTTGATCAGAAATCAAGTCATTCCTTTGCTTAAAACTATCAATCCAAATTTGGAAAAAACAGCTCAGAAAAATATTGAAAAAGCCATTTTTACCCATAAATTATTTATGGATCAAATTTCTGAATTTAAAACAGGTATTGTATCAAAACAAAAGCGAAAATACTATTTAGAACTAAAGAAAATTAAAACTAAAATACTACCCCAAGTAACCTGCCATCTCTATATCTACTACTTATTAAAAGATTGGGGATTTAATATGAATCAATCTATTAACTTAGAAAAAATTATAAAAAAAAACCAAGTGGGAAACTCTTTTTTTTCAGGCAGTCATCGACTTATAGTCGATAGAAATCACCTTATTATAGAGCCTCTACATATAGAAAAAATCCGAGAAAATCATTTTATTAACTTTAAAGATTCAGAACTTATTCTAAACGAAAATGAAAAATTAGTAGTAAAAAAAGAAAATTATCATAGGCATTTTCATATCGATAGAGACAAGAATGTGGCTACTTTAGATTATGATAAATTGATATTTCCACTCAAAGTACGCAAGTGGACTTTTGGGGATTGGTTTATTCCTTTTGGAATGAAAGGGAAAAAGAAATTAAGTGATTTTTTTATTGATATAAAATGTTCCCGTTTTGATAAAGAAAATATATGGATTATAGAATCAAATAAACAAATCGTTTGCTTAGTAGGTTTGCGAATAGACAACCGTTTTAAAATAACCAACAAGACTCAACAAGTTTTCGAAATTACTTTTCAAGAAAAATATAGTGAAGATTAAGTGGATTTATAGTAATGCTATTATTAAGAAAAGTTTATATTCATTATCAATAAGTTAAATCTTTCAAAAATCCTTTTTCAAGTGAAGTGACTATAACACCTAAAACATTTTTATTTCTTACCTAAGATAATGCCAAAAGACAATTCAGCATATAGTCCTAGACCGGTATAATTAAAATCTAAAAATGTAGAACTAGTATTTCCGCCATCTCTTTGGCGACTGACATCTAAAATGATTTTATAAACAAAACCACCTTGTAAATTCATAACAATTTCTCGACTAAAAGGTAAGCGATAGCCAATTAAAATAGGTATATCAAGGCGGGAAATATTTTGATTAACAAAACGGTTTTCAGGAACTATTACATTTATACCATCTATAACTCTATCGACAAAAACTCGATCTCGATACTTCAATCTAAAATAATTAGCTGTTAAACCAACAGCAAAATAATACTGTTGAAATCTATCAAGAACTTGAAAAGCAAGTTGATTATGATTATGCCAAGTAAATTTATAAAAAACTTGGAAAGCAGCTCCAAGTAATTCGTCTCCACTTTGAACATCTAAATAATCATTAGTAAAATTGCCATAATATATAATAGGTGAATAGGTAAAAGCCCTGTTCCTATTTTTAGGATTTGGTTTAGTAATATTAAACTTAATACCCTTACTAAAACCATATTGTGGAGAGATGGTTAGAGTCACATGCTTTTCTAAAGGAATAAGTGGTAAACTATCTTTTGCTAGCAGCTGTCCTTTTGCCGAAAATAGAGCAGTGTAGCAGAGTACAAAAATAATTAATAATTTATTCATCATATTTTTTGAGATTAAAGTCTAAAAAATTAAATATGTTTGTCATTTTTTAAATAGTATATAGTTTTAATTTAAATCTTTTTCGCCATTCTAAGTAACCCAAGATAGCCAATACGGTATATACAGCATATAAGACGGCAAAGAAATATAAACTTTTATAAATATAGATACTAGTTGCAAGTATATCAACAGCTATCCAAACTAACCAATTTTCAAGACGTTTTTTGGCTAGTTGCCATTGGGCAAGCAAACTAAAACAAGTTGTTATAGCATCTAAATAAGGTAAATCTGCTGTTTGATAGGTATATTTAACAATTGACCCTAAAATAAATGATCCTATAAATCCAAAACTTATCAAAATAATCCATTCTTTAATTTTAGTTAAAGACACATGCAACTTGTTATTTCCAGACTTTCCATATAACCATTGATACCATCCATAAAAGCCAAGAAAAACATAAATTAACCCTAATATTGCATCGCTTAAAAGGGAGACCTCCCAATAAACTTGTATTGATAAAGCAACACTAATAATACCTATAGGCCAAGCCCAAACGTTTTCTTTTGTATTTAGATACACACATATAATGCCTGTTATAGTTACTAATAGCTCTATATAATGATTTAATATATATTCTAACATCTATGCAAAGCTTTCTTAATAAGAAATAATATAAAAAAATTAATGTATTGGTCTTAAAAAAGTATTGAAAACCATATCATATATTTATAGTTTTTATAAGCGAATTCTTAACATCATAGCCATGCTATTATTGTTTCATAAAATCTTTAAAAAATTTTACAACATAAAGTTTATTATATTTATATTTTAGACTATTTTATAACTATTCCCAGCATTTTTTACCATATCTATACAAAACACATTGGTATATTTAATAAATTGTCTAAAATTATTATTAGAAATTGAAAGTTTTTAAAATTTATTTTGGATAAGTAAATTATATCTACCACTTATTAATCATTGTTTAAAAAATGCTTTATTATTTATTTGATTTTCTTGAAAAGAATTATGATTTGCCAGGCGCAGGTCTTTTTCAATATATATCTTTTAGATCTGTTTTGGCAGGTGTTTTAGGACTATTTATAAGCATTTTTTTTGGTAAATATGCCATTATCTATCTTACTAGAAAACAAATTGGCGAAAATATTAGAGTCTTAGGTTTAAAAGGCGAACAAAGTAAAAAAGGCACACCAACAATGGGTGGCATTATTATCATCATAGGAGGTTTATTACCAATTTTACTTTTTTCCAAGCTGCTTAATGTATATGTTATATTATTAATTACTGGTTTGATTTGGATGGGATTTGTAGGTTTTTATGATGACTACATTAAGGTTTTTAAAAAAAATAAGGCTGGTTTATCGGGAAAACTAAAGATTTTAGCTCAAATTATATTAGGAACTATTATTGGTTTAACTTTGTATTTTAATAATAATGTGGTTATTCGTAATTTTGAACCTACTCCAGCTCGTGAAATCCATATTAACCAAGACAAACAAAAAACAACCGTAATAGAAAGAGTTTTTCATGATAGTAAATCATTAGTTACTACAGTACCTTTTTTTAAAAATAACCAATTAGATTATTCTAAATTATTGCCTTTTCTCAAGCCTAATAACCCATTTATTCCTATTTTATATATTTGTATCGTTACATTTATTATGACTGCTGTAAGCAATGGGGCTAATTTAACAGATGGCTTAGATGGTTTGGCAATAGGTGTTTCGGTAATTATTCTTGGTACTTTTGCTATTTTGTCTTATATATCTGGCAACTTTATTTTTGCCGAATATCTTAATATTATGTATATTCCTTATTCCAGTGAGGTTGTTATCTGTTGTATGGCTTTGGCAGGAGCTTGTCTGGGTTTTATGTGGTATAATACTTACCCTGCCCAAATTTTTATGGGTGATATTGGTTCTTTAACACTTGGTTCTTTTATTGGAATTTTAGCTGTTATTATACGTAAAGAATTGATGTTACCTTTTTTATGTGGTATATTTTTAATTGAAACTTTATCAGTAATTATACAAGTTTTTTATTTTAAATATACAAGGAAAAAATATGGGACAGGTAAACGTGTGCTTAAAATGTCTCCCCTTCACCATCATTATCAAAAGTCTGGTTTTAGCGAACCAAAAATTGTCATTCGCTTTTGGATAGTAGCAGGTTTATTAGCAGTTTTAACAATTATTAGTTTAAAATTAAGATAATTATAATTCTATATTATTAATATATACGATAGCAATAGTTTTGAAAATATTGTAAAAAAAACTGATTATCAAATATTTATAACTTTAAAATCCTGTAATTTAACATATTGATTTCAAGGTTATAATTTTCTTATAGTCCTATCACTTTGAAAAAAAAATTAGAGTTTTTAACTCATTAATACTAAAAATGAATTTTTCTGAAATAATAATAGCATTGCTAAATTCTGAACTATTTAGTATCTGGTTTTTTAAATTTAAAATTTATACAGAAAAAAGTATAGTTTTTAGTTATAAAATCAATTTATTACCTTTGTACAATACTTCGGAACTATTTTAAGCGATATTTAAGAAATTTTTTATTATATATTTTACTGATAATCAATTATTTATATTTTAAGAATTGACTAAAATATCTATTTTTTAGCAACTTTAGTGAAATCTGTACTTGATTAAAATTAATATTTGAATAAAAAAACTCACACTTTGAAAGTTTAATTATCTTATTTTCAATAAATTAAATAATAAAAATACCACACATATATTGTTATTTGATAGTTGTTTGATTATCAAGCTATTAAATAAAAAAAACAAATTTAATTATTTAATAATCAATTTATTATAAAATTTACCAAAGTATTGTTTGTAGATAATACAGATTTTTCTCTGTTTTAAAATTTTTAAATATTTTACCACTACCTTAATATTTTTTATAATATAGTGTTATGCTCAGTTGCATAGCATAATTATTATGGTTTTAGCATCACCTATTTTATGTTTATGTTATTAGAATAGAATTACCTAAAAATGTTTGAAAAACAGCACACAATCAAGAAAATAGTAAAAATTTCTGGTTATGGTTTACATACAGGAGAAAAAGTAAACCTAAATTTTTGCCCAGCACCAATTAATCATGGTTATAAGTTTAAAAGAATTGATTTAAAAGATCAACCAATTATAGAAGCAGATGTAGATTATGTTACTGATTTAACACGAGGTACAACTTTAGAAAAAAATGGTATTAAAGTCTCTACAGTAGAACATGCTTTAGCAGCTTTGGTTGGCTTACAAATTGATAATGTATTAATAGAAATTGATGGAAGCGAGATACCTATCTTAGATGGAAGTTCAATAGAGTATATTAAGTTACTTGAAAATTCTGGTTTAAAAGAACAAAATGCTGCACGCAACTTCTTTATATTGACTGAAAATGTATCTTATACTGATGAGGAAAATCATGTCGAAATAGGTGGTTTGCCACTTAATGACTATAGATTGACAGTAATGGTTGACTATAATTCGCCTGTCCTTGGTAGCCAACATGCTTATCTTAATAATATTACTAATTTTAAAAGAGATATAGCTTCTTGTAGAACATTTTGTTTTTTACATGAAGTTCAAACACTTTATGAAAGTAATTTAATTCAAGGTGGCAATTTTAATAATGCTATTGTTATCATTGATAAAATCATTTCTGAGGATAAACTTCAACATTTAGCTAAACTTTTTAATATAGAACAAGTAAAAATTCAAAAAGAAGGTATCCTTAATAATATTAAATTACATTATAAAAATGAACCTGCTCGACACAAGCTTTTAGATCTTGTTGGGGACTTAGCCCTTATTGGACGCCCTATAAAAGGTCAAATTTTAGCAGCCAGACCTGGTCATAGGTCTAATGTTGCTTTTGCTAAGAAAATTAAAAATCTTATCAAAAAAGAGAAAAAAAATAAGAAAAGTATTTTTCAATATACACCTAAAATACCTGCGATCATGGATACCTCTAAAATATTAGAGATGTTGCCTCATGCTTCGCCTTTTGTTATGGTAGATAAAGTTGTTCACCTAGAAGAATATAAAATTGTAGGAATCAAAAATGTGACCATGAACGAACCTTTTTTTACAGGTCATTTTCCGGGTAATCCAATTATGCCAGGCGTTTTACAAGTTGAGGCATTAGCTCAAACCGGTGCTTTATTAATCATTCATAGATTAGGTAATGCCAATTATTGGACTTATTTTGTAAGTATTGAAAAGTGTCGGTTTAGACGTAAAGTTGTTCCTGGTGATACCCTTGTTTTAGTAAGTCACTTGCTAGGCGATATTCGTAGAAGTTTAGCGAAAATGAAAGGCGAAGCCTATGTTGGAAATGAGTTGGCTTGTGAGTTATACATAACCGCAAGTATCGTTAAGAAATAATAAAAGTGATGTGTTTTATTTGCTAGTTTCTATTTTAATTATTTATAAAATCAATGGCTATAAGCAATTTAGCATCTGTACATAAAAAAGCAAAAATAGCACCTTCGGCTATTATAGAAGCTTTTTCTACTATAGAAGAAGATGTTATAATAGGAGAAAACACATGGGTTGCTCCTAACTCTGTGATCATGAATGGTACTCGTATCGGCGATCGTTGTAGAATATTTCCTTCTGCTGTCATTGGGGCTGTACCTCAAGATCTAAAGTTTGATAATGAATATACTGAGGTTTTTATAGGGGATGATACAACTATTAGAGAATTTGTTACTATTAACAGGGCAACTAAAGATCAATACAAAACTATTGTAGGAAAAAACTGTTTAATAATGGCTTATGTACATATAGCTCATGATTGCAATATAGGTGATAACTGTGTAATAGCTAATTCTGTTAATTTTGCTGGACATGTTATTTTGGAAGACTGGGTTATTGTAGAAGGATTAGTAGCTATTCAACAATTTATTAGAATCGGTTCTCATACTTTTTTGGCAGGAGGAAGTCATATAAGAAAAAATATTCCCCCCTTTATTAAAGCCGCTAGAGAACCTGTTGCTTTTAGAGGTGTCAATATTGTCGGACTTAGACGTAGAGGTTTTGATGAAAAATCTATTAAAGAAATAGAATCTATTTATAAAACAATTTTTGTGCGTAATAATAATATTTCAAAAGGCGTAAAGATTGTTCAAGAAACTTTTTCACCAAGCATGTATAAAGATCAAATTATCCAGTTTATTCTTAATTCAGATAAGGGTATTCTAAAAGGCTATGTAGAGAAATAATATTTATAATTAAAAATTTCACTCTCCTCAGACTCTGTGTTGTAAAACTTTTTAGAGATTTTATCGATTTTTAAATATTTGATTATCAATAATTTACATTTTATAATTTTTACTTGACACAAAAAAAATAAAATATAGACTCTATTATCAATAAGTTAAATCTTTCAAAATCCTTTTTTTAAGTAAAGTTACTATAAAACTTCTGAAATGTTTAACCAAAATTGATCTGTACAATTATTCAGATTTTATACTCAATATAAGCTTATCTAAAATATGGATAGCAGCTTTGGCAATCACAGTACCCGGTCCAAAAACACCTAAAACACCTAAATCCTTTAAAAACTTATAATCTTTAGGTGGAATAATGCCTCCGACAATTATTTTTATATCCTCTCTTTGAATCTTTTTCAATTCTTTTATTAATTCAGGTACTAAGGTTTTATGGGCTGCTGCTAAAGTTGATATGCCAATAAGATGAACATCATTTTCACCTGATTGATTAGCAACTTCTTGAGGCGTTAAAAATAGAGCTCCTATATCAACATCAAAACCTATATCCGACAAACTGGTAGCAATAACCTTAGCCCCTCTATCGTGTCCATCTTGCCCCATTTTAGCAACTAAAATTCTGGGTCTACGACCATCTAAAGTGATAAATTTTTGACATAGTTTGCTTGCTTTCTTGTAATAGTCATTTTCAGAAGCCAAACGCGCATAAACTCCACTGACTACTTTAGTATTAGCTTCATGACGTGTAAATACCTTGGCGATAGATTCGGATATTTCACCTAAAGTAGCATATTTCCTTGCTGCTTTAATAGATAAAGCCAATAAGTTACTGTCCATATTAGATGGTTTATTTTTTGTTTTTTTATCTTCAGCACATCGAGTTAGAGCTGAAAGGCTTTGTTGAACTTCTAACTCATTTCTATTGGCTTTTACTTGTTTAAGTCGTTCAATTTGAGCTTTGTACACATTTTTAGTATCTACTTCTAAAAAATCAAGGTCTTCTTCTTTATCAACTGGGTATTGATTCACACCCACAATAATTGTTTGGTTAAAATCAATTTGAGCCTGTTTATAAGCAGCAGCTTCTTCTATACGTAATTTAGGTAGACCTTTTTCAATAGCTTTTGCCATACCACCTAAATTTTCTATTTCTTTGATAAGTTTCCATGCACGATCTGCAAGTTGCTGAGTCAAATTTTCAATATAATAACTACCAGCCCAAGGATCAACGATACCTGTTATACCCATATTTTTTTGGATAAACAATTGAGTATCTCGGGCTATTTTAGCCGAAAAATCACTTGGTAAGGCGATGGCTTCATCCAAAGCATTGGTGTGCAAAGATTGTGTATGTCCAAAAATAGCCGATAAAGCTTCTATACAGGTTCGACTAACATTATTAAAAATATCTTGAGCACTAAGAGACCAACCTGATGTTTGACAATGCGTTCTTAATGCTAAAGATTTAGGATTTTTAGCCCCTAATTCTTTTACTATTTTAGCCCATAATAAACGACCAGCTCGTAGTTTAGCAATTTCCATAAAGTGATTCATGCCTATACCCCAAAAAAAAGATAAGCGAGGAGCAAAAATATCTATGTCTAAACCTGCTTTTAGACCTGTTTTCAAATATTCGAGCCCATTAGCTAATGTATAAGCCAATTCAATATCATTAGTTCCACCCGCTTCTTGAATATGATAGCCACTAATACTAATAGAATTAAAACGAGGCATTTTTTCAGCTGTATAAGAAAAAATATCAGCTATGATAGACATACTTTCTCTAGGCGGATAAATATATGTATTACGAACCATAAATTCTTTAAGAATATCATTTTGAATAGTACCTGTTAATAAGTTTGGAGTTACTCCTTGTCTTTCTGCCGATAAAATATAAAAAGCCATAATCGGTAAAACAGCCCCGTTCATAGTCATGGAAACAGACATTTTATCTAAGGGAATTTTATCGAATAAAATAGCCATATCTAGAATAGAATCTATAGCAACACCAGCCTTACCAACATCTCCTAAAACACGAGGGTGGTCAGAATCATAACCTCTGTGGGTTGGCAAATCAAAAGCTACCGATAAGCCTTTTTGTCCCGAAGCCAGATTTTTACGATAAAAAGCATTGGATTTTTCTGCAGTGCTAAAACCTGCATACTGGCGTATTGTCCAGGGCCGTGTTCTGTACATAGTCGGATAAGGACCGCTAAGATAGGGCGGAATACCTGACATAAAATTTAGATGTTGAATACCTTTAAGATCAGATTTGGTATAAATTGACTTTATATCTATCTTTTCATCACTCTGCCAAACTCGATCTCTTTTTAAAGGTTCTACATTTTTACCAAAAGTCTTATTAAGAACTTTAAAAGGCGTATTTTTTATTCTTTCTCGCATATGATTAAAAAGTATAAGCTATTGATAATTAAGAATTATGAAAAAAGATACCAAATTAATGATAAGTTACTCGCTCTAAAAGGCTTCTTCCTAAGGTTGTCTCATCGGTATATTCAAGTTCATGACCTACCGAAACACCTTTAGATATACGGCTCAATATCAAATTTTTCCCTTTTACTTTTTGAGAAATATAATAGGTTGTTGTTTCTCCTGTCATAGTTGCACTAAGGGCAAAAATAAGTTCTTTAACATCTTCACTTTCTAACCTTTCAAGCAATTTATTTATCTGCAAATCATCAGGTCCTACCCCTTCAATAGGCGAAATGAGTCCGCCTAAAACATGATATACACCTTGATATTGTTGGGTATTTTCAACAGCAAATAAATCGGTAATATTAGCAACTATACAAATTAAACTTTTATTTCGTTTGATATTCGAACAGATAGAACAAAACTCTCCATCAGATAAATTATAACACCGTCTACAGTATTTTATATTTTTTCTTAAATTTATAAGGGCTTTTGTTAGACTATTCGTATAGTTTTCTTCTTTTTTTATCAAATGAAAAAGTAAACGAGAAGCTGTTTTTTTGCCAATACTAGGTAGTTTGCTTAATTCATCTAATGCTTCTTGGAAAAAACTTGGGTAATTCACCAGCGTACCGACCTTAAATTATAAGTAAAAAAATTAGATTAACGATGAAATACATCAAAATTGATTCTTAAAATCAAAAATAGACCTATAAGCCTTAATAACCTTCAAAATTAAAAAAGATTAGGCTTTTCTATTTTTAGAATTTAAGTTTTTTTTCAAACCTCAATAAAAAAAACCAAAAAAAATTTGCTTTTCTATTTTTTTTTTTTTCTAAATTGGTTCCTATTCTTTCAATTCTACTGAAAGATATTTTTTGAATGTTTAGAGTTTCTTGATTGTCGTTATGAAAATAGCCTTTCAAAAGAGTTTAAAATTTTTTAAACTTGTTTTTTTATTCAAAATAGAAAAGAGTATTGAAATGACGATAAGATAGAAGACTAAACTTGATTTATAAATGTATAAATCGGTTTTATTTATTTACTAATTGTTTAAATTTCAAAATGTTATATTATGTTTAAATTTTTAAAAAGAAGATCAGTTTATACTACGGTATCGGCTTTTCTATTAGCTACATTTATGATTCTGATGCTTGACGAGTGCGAGCCACTGACAAGCAATGAAGCGGAGTTTCCTTCTGAATTAGTTGGTAAAGGTGAAACGCAAACAAGCCTAAGTACAGATGCGGACATAGCCAAAACGGCTATGGCTGATAAGTTAGCACAGATGTTGGCTGGCTCTATGGACATAGCTGAAGTCAGACAGTTTGTAAAAGCAGAAGCTTCCAAACAATTTGATGGTGATTATGACATTCTTTTCGATAAAATGAAAAATAAAGAATTGGAAATCAGCCAAGCCAATGCAAGGGGTAATCCTCTACGCCAAAGTTTTATAGATGTTCTTGCCGGAACGCCTAAGGGTAAAAGATATTATGCCAGCACAGGTGAACTGCAAGCTTTTATCGATTCTTTGCAAGTACTTTATCCGCTCATTCAGGTGTCTATCCCACAGCTTGAACATGATTCAGCTGAAAATTGGAATATTGAAACACATGAACCTCTTGTCGCTTTTGTACCTTCAGAGCATGATGAAACAACGACTCAATTTATCACCGCTTACGATAGCAAGGGTAAAAGTTATCAGTTAGATGCTCAAAATGAGCCGGATAGATTGGTTATTGTGGTAAGCGAGAATGAGAGACTCATTGTTGTACCCAATACTAGTTCGGCTAATTCCCGAAAGACCAATACTACATCCAATCTTACTATAGGCCCTATAGAACTTTGCGATGATGCTTTACCCTAACCATGTTACTGAAGACTATTCATACTACAAAAGAACGGATTTAGCGACTTATGGTTGTCATACTACTGGTGGAAACCCAGTCTCGCCTCTTCCTCCAGCCCCTAATCCGCTTTGCGAGTGTGATAGGGATTGTAAAAATACGAAAGAGGAATTAGTAAGAGTTAAGTTTTTAGATATGCACTCTCTAAGAAAAGCAGAACCCTGGTGGAAAGGGGCACTTGAATTAGAAGTTTATACGCTTTATTTAGATGATTCTGAATCAGATCCAACTGAAAAAACAAAACCACTTCATAAAGAAATATGGGGTAAAAGAAAACAGTTTAGAAAGGCGCGTCTTTTTAAACCCAACTACCCGATATGGCGTAATATTAATGTAGAAATAATTACTTTTGATAGAGAAACCCAAGGTGATTTTATGCAATATACCTGGATAGAAATTGACCGAGGTGTTGATGTTGAATTTAAAGTAAAAACACCTGCATTTAAAATTTTTGGGGTAAAAGTACCTGGTTTAGATCCAGAATTTAAGCTCAAGGCACCTCGGGTCAGAGAATTACTCGGAGAAAGTGTGGTGGAATATTGCGATGATGCCAATGGCGAAGGCTATAAATACAATACAGGCACTTTAGAGTTTTATGTTAAACAACGGTAATTTATTTTTAACCCTTTAAATTTAAGAACAATGAAAATAAGACATTTTTTATTTACGGTATTATCAGGATTTGTACTGTGGACTTGTAATGATACACCTCCTCATCCCCAACCCCTTATCAATGAATTAAAAGGGATTTGGACAGTGAATGAAATAAAAAAAGAGTTTTTTAGTAAAGATTCGATATCTGTTTTGACAAATGTTGGAACACTTGAATTTTTGGCTTGTGATAACTTTGTGCAGGGACAATCAAATGATTACTGTCAAGCTGTTCAACGCTATCAAGGGAAAGATTACCCGTTTACTTATGCACCTAACTTATCTATAGGCACACGTAATTTAACAGGTATTCTTGATATTCAAGAAAATTTATCTGAAAATAAAGAGTTTTTCATAATAGGGCGAATAGGCCAATATACTGCTGAAAAGATAAATGATAATCAATTTATCTTTTCAGAAGGAGGTTATAGTACAATAAAAACCATTACACTCACCCGCATAAACGAGTAGTCTCGTTTAAGTATCCTCCGGAAAGGTTAAACTTTTCGGAGGCTTTTTACTTGTTTAGAGTTTTATGTTAAACAACGGTAATTTAATTTTTAACCCTTTAAATTTTTAGTAAAATGAGAAATATAACATTGTTTATAACACTTCTAATCGTAATTTTAGGTTGTGATTCTTTTCCAGACCCACAACCTTTAGCCGATGCTTTACGAGGTAGCTGGACTATAGACGAAATAAAAAGAGATTATTATACAAGAGATTCAATATCTATCCTTACTGAGGCTGGAACACTTGAATTTTTGGTTTGTGATACTGATGTTTATGATAATAAATATTGTCAAGCTATTTATACCTATGATACAGTACGTCTTTATGATTATAGGCCTTTTTTGAATCAGAGATCTGGTCTTATAGGGTCTTTAGTATTTAGAGAGCCTTTTAAAAATGAGGATCCTTTAAGGATTAATTCTAATGTCTATTCAATAGAGCAAAAAGGAGCTAATCAGTTTATTTTATCTTATGATTATAATTCTCTTTATTTAACTACAGCTATGCTTACCCGCATAAACGAGTAGTCTCGTTTAAGTATCCTCCGGAAAGGTTAAACTTTTCGGAGGCTTTTTACTTGTTTAGAGTTTTATGTTAAACAAGGGTAATTTATTTTTAACCCTTTAAATTTAAGAACAATGAAAATAAGACATTTTTTATTTACGGTATTATCAGGATTTGTACTGTGGACTTGTAATGATACACCTCCTCATCCCCAACCCCTTATCAATGAATTAAAAGGGATTTGGACAGTAGACGAAATAAAAAGAGAGTTTTTTAGTAAAGATTCAACATCTATTTTGACAAATGTTGGAACACTTGAATTTTTGGCTTGTGATAACTTTGTGCAGGGACAATCAAATGATTACTGTCAAGCTGTTCAACACTATCAAGAGAAAGATTACTCGTTTACTTATGCACCTAACTTATCTATAGGCACACGTAATTTAACAGGTATTCTTGATATTCAGGAACGGTATTCAGATGGAATTTATGATCCTTTTCTAATACCTGATATAGCTGGTCAATATGTTGCCGAGAAGATAAATAATAATCAGTTTATTTTGACAAGTGAGCCAACAAGTATAAGAACTACTATCACACTCACCCGCATAAACGAGTAGTCCCGTTTAAGTATCCTCCGGAAAGGTTAAACTTTTCGGAGGCTTTTTACTTGTTTAAAGTTTTATGTTAAACAACGGTAATTTATTTTTAACCTTTTAACTTTTAATAATATGGCTACTAAATATCAGTTACTTAATTTAAGTCTTATGACAATTATTAGTTTCAACTTTATTTGAATATAACAACTATTTTAGATTATTTAACTACCTGTTTTCTTTTTCTTGGTATAGCTTTACTTGCTCTAATTTTGATTGCATCTATTTTTTTATTATAATCAATAGTAAAAGTATCTATATCTAAAGAATTGTGTTTTAAAAGTTCATCAGCAAGAGGATTTTCTATATATTTTTGAATGGCTCTATTTAAAGGTCTAGCGCCATATTGAGGGTCAAAGCCTTTTTCTGATAAATAAATTTTAACGGCTTTACTAACTTTAATTTTAAAACCAAGTTTATGAATCCGTGCATAAAGCTGCCCTAAAGCTATTTCAATAATTTTATTAATATTGTCAGTTGTTAGAGTATTAAAAATAATAATATCATCTAATCTATTAATAAATTCAGGAGAAAAAGTTTGCTTTAAAGATTTTTCAATAGTGTCTTTTAATATTCCTTCCATATTTTCTTTTTTAGCATCAGCTAAAAAACCAATACCTGCTCCAAAATCTTTTATATTTTTAACTCCAACATTAGAAGTCATAATTATAATCGTATTACTGAAGTTGACAATTCGTCCTAAACTATCAGTCAAAATACCATCATCTAAAATTTGAAGTAAAACATTAAAAATATCTGGATGTGCTTTTTCGATTTCATCTAATAAAATTACACTATAAGGTTTACGCCTTACTTTCTCAGTTAGTTGTCCACCTTCTTCATACCCAACATAACCAGGAGGGGCGCCAACTAATCGTGAAACTGTAAATTTTTCCATGTATTCACTCATATCCATTCGAATGAGGCTATCTTCTTTATCAAAAAGATGATTGGAAAGAGTTTTGGCAAGTTCTGTCTTTCCAACGCCTGTCGGACCAAGAAAAATAAATGTTCCTATTGGTTTTTTAGGATCTTTTAATCCTACTCTATTCCGCTTAATAGCTTTTACTAATTTAGCAATAGCATCATCTTGACCTATAACTTTTTTACCTAATATTTTATCCATATTAACCAGTTTAGTAATTTCTTTTTGAGTTACTTTAGTAACTGGAATACCTGTCATCATAGATACTGTAACAGCAACATCTTCTTCTTTTACAGGATAAATAGATTTTTCGCTTTTACTTGACCACTCTTCTATAGCTTCTTGCCTCATACTTTCTAAATCTCGTTCTTTATCTCTTAGATGAGCTGCTTCTTCAAACATTTGGTTTTTAATAACCTTATTTTTTTCAATTTGAATGGTTTCTATTTTTGATTCTAACTCTTCTATTTTTTTGGGAACCACAATATTTCTTAGGTGTACTCTTGAGCCAGCTTCATCCAAAAGATCTAAAGCTTTATCTGGGAAAAAACGATCGCTTACATACCTATCAGCGAGTTTAGCACAAGCCTCTAAAGCTTGAGGAGTATAGGTTACACTGTGGTGGATTTCATATTTATCTTTGATATTGTTGAGAATTTGAATAGTTTCATTTAAAGATGTTTCTTCTACTGTAATCATTTGAAAACGACGAGCTAAAGCCCCATCTTTTTCTATATATTGCCTGTACTCATCTAAAGTTGTTGCACCTATACATTGAATTTCTCCTCGTGATAAAGGAGGTTTAAATATATTAGAAGCATCTAAAGAACCAGAGGCACCGCCAGCACCTATAATTGTATGAATTTCATCGATAAATAGAATAATATCAGTTGTCTTCTGCAGCTCATTAATAACTGCTTTCATACGTTCTTCAAATTGCCCTCTGTATTTTGTACCTGCTACTAAAGAAGCTAAATCTAAAGTAATGACTCTCTTATCAAATAGAGTACGAGGCACTTTTCGTTGTAAAATTTTTAAAGCTAAACCTTCAACTATCGCTGTTTTTCCAACACCAGGTTCTCCCACCAAAATAGGGTTATTTTTTTTACGACGGCTTAAAATTTGAGCTACTCTTTCAATTTCTTTTTCACGACCTATAATAGGATCTAATTTACCTTCAAAAGCTAATAAACTTAAGTCGCGACCAAAATTATCTAATACGGGTGTAGATGTTTTTTGTTTTCCTTTCTGATTACTGTAGGGCGATCGTTCAACAAAACGTCCTTGTTCTTCCTCAAGATCGTCTTCTTCTTTAGAAATAATATCAAATTCATTATTATTTTCAAGTGCCTCTTTTACAATGTCATAAGTAATATCAAATTTAGAAAGTATTTGAGAAGCTATGCTATTAATATCTCTCAAAATTGATAAAAGCAAATGTTCTGTATGTACTGTTTCTGAATGAAAGATTTTAGCTTCCAAGTATGTTATTTTTAAAATTTTTTCTGATTGTTTTGTTAATTGAATACTAGCAATATCTTTTACATGAATTTTTTTATAGACTACTTTTTGACAAATATTCTCAATTTCAATTTTAATCTTTTTTAAATTAAGACTTAGTTTAGAAATTATTTGGGCTGCTTTATTATCTCCTTCTTTTAAAATACCCAATAACAAATGTTCTGAACTAATCTGATCGTGCCCTAAACGTAAAGCCTCTTCCCTACTAAGCTTAATAACTTGTTTAATTCGACTGGAAAAATTAGCATTCATCTTTATAAATTTAATTATTTATAATTAATTTTAAAGTAAAGTCAGTTTTTCTATTTCTTAAAAACCAATACAAAATATAATAAGTCTTATTTCTATTATACCAATAACTATAAAACAAACACCTATTTCGGTTCTTATTTATTCTTTTATTCTTTAGATATAATTGTATAAATTGCATATAAATCAAATAAAAATTAACTTAGCAATTATGTTTAATAGATTTAGTCTAAACATTCTAAAATAAATAGTAGACTTTATAAGTCATAAAGATAATAAATTTAAGATGATAATAAACTATCTTAAAGCCTAAAAATGTATTGCTTGGTTGAGTTTTTTAAATTTAAAAAAAATAAGTTTATTAATTTGGTATTTTTAAAGTTTTAACATCTTATAAAGATTTGGTTTTATTTTAAACACATATAAATACTCTTATGAGGACAATATTTATACATTGCACATAAATCTATATTTAATATTTTTAACTTTTGTGAGAATTTTGATGATTTATAAAATTATTAATTAAATGATAAAAAAACAGCAATTTATATTTTCAATACTTACAGAAAATAAAATTGGATTGGTCCATAGAATAGTAATTGTCTTTACAAGACGAAAAATCAATATTGAAAGTTTAACATCTTCAGAGACAGAAGTAAAAGGAATCTATCGCTTTACAATAGTTATTACCTTAAGTGTTGATCAATTAGATAAATTGGTTGGACAGCTGGAAAAAATTATTAATGTTATTAAAGTTTATGCTTATTGCAAAGATGAAGCCATTACTCAAGAACTTGCTTTATATAAAATTAAAAATATCAATGATACAAACTTGGGAATACGTTTTCAAAAAATAATAGAAGATTATAACGCGCGGTTACTTACTTTTGATCCTCAATATTTAGTAATAGAAAAGACAGGTACCGGAGATCAGATATTAGGCTTACTTAAGCAATTAGAGCCTTTTCAGATATTAGGCTTTATACGTTCCGGAGAAGTAGCTATGGGAAAACCTATCCAAAAAGTTAGCAATTTTATCAAAGAATTAGAACGTTCCAGTAAAGAAATTTTAAAGGAAGCTAATGATATGGTATTTATTTGACAAGGTTTTCTTATACAAGCTCTAAGTATTTAATTTTTATAAGAATTATAATACTTTTATTATCAATAAATTAATTCTTATATCATTCTTTTGTAAGAAAACCTTTTTTAATATGCAATAAAATTAAAGTTTAAATTTAAATCTTCTGCATACTCTTGACCGCTTTCCAGAATATCCAAATCATTTTCTTGGTAGTACCAATTTATATCTACTTTGCCTTTTTTATTATTTTGATAATATTCTAACAAAGTAAAAACTTCTAAAAAACGCCTTGCAGAGCTAGTGTTAAAGTATGTCATTTTGAAATTTATAGTAATAGATCTGCCGTTTTTTTTCAAATAGTTATCTAACCATTCAAAAATAGGTTTAAAAACTTCAGAAATATGTTCATGGTAAGATTCCCCTTGGATTTCGACAACTCCTGTGTCAGGATCCATAACAATTTTGGGGATGTAAGAAGATCCTTCAATATTTAATTTTTGTATCATTTTTTTGAACTTTAACTATTAAACTAAAAAAATAGTTATCATTATCCGGTTTGATAATATGTGATTCTAAAGTATTACCAGACTTTTTTTTAATATCTATTAGCCCAATGCTACCACCTTCTTTTTCATTATTAAAACATCCTTCATTTATACATTTTTTATAATAGTTTTTTAATTCTTCTTGATTTAAGCTATTAATATGTGTACACTCATTAATAAGCCATTCGGCATTTTGAATACTCACATAGTTACCAGCGTGAATTAAATAATAATCTTCAAGGTTAGAAATAGCAATTATTCCATTACCTATATTTTTATTTTCTTTTCGAGAATATTCTTTTTTAGAAGAATAATGATGAATATTATGGGCTATTTCTATTATAATAGAAAAAAGCCGCTTTGATATAATAAAACTTTCTTCAGAATCATCACGTATATTTTTGGCTATTATCGCTAAAATATCTTGACTAACAACTCCTTTATAAATAAAGATTAGGTTATCCAATTCCAATAAGTCATTGAATTTTTTAATACTTATATTCATTAGATTGATAAAATTGGTTTAGCATTTTTAAATAAAATATAAAAAAACCAAAAATATATTGAAAGTACAAACATATTACAAATTCTATTTATTAAGTATATAACCATCAATTAAGTCTGGTAGTATATCACCGTAATTATAGACCTACAAAAACGATCTAAAATGAGTTACTATACATTTATATTAACTTAACATATTTTAAATATTTCTATTGTTAAATGACTTAAAAAATGTAAAAAAAATGTAAAAAATTCTAAAATATTTAAATTGATCTAGTTATCAATGTGTTAAAAATGAGCAATATATCATATATAAAGTTTATATTTTAAAAGACTTTAGCATCTTTTACCCTCCGGCACCTATTCAACAAACCAGATCCTAACATATCCAAATTCAGCATTTTTTCGATCTTTTTGCCAACAAAACTCCATACTTTATCCATTTGTTAGACCAAATAATTACTTAGAGGTTTACACTATACGCAAAAACCATACTTTTTAACCAATTTAAGACCTTTGCATATTTTTATTATATTTTTTTAATTATCAAACAGCTACTAAACTGTAATACTTCGGTAAAAAATTATAATTTTATATAAATTATTGATAATCAACAATTTGTATTTTAACCCTTTCAATTTATAAAGATTTGATTATAAGTGTTTTATGGTTTTTTAGGGTCATAAAGCTCTAAAAATTTGAAAATTTACCGAAGTATTGAAACTGAGTAATTTATTTTTAAAACCTAAAAAAGTTCACTTTCCAGTTACAACTTAAATTTAATACCCCCAATTATCCAGCGACTAGGCAATTGAGCGCCTATAACATCAGCATAACTTTCATTAAAAAGATTATTAACTTGCAAAGTCAATGAAAGCTGTTTAAAAAAGGTATAACCAATAATTATATTAGTAGTTGTGTAATAGTTTTCAAGACGTCTTCCGATTCTTTCAGCCACCTCCTGTTCTTGAGCATTAACATCTCTTGTTTTAAACAATCCATTAAGAGCAACAGAAACACCTTTGTATTTCCAAATAGCGTTCCATGTTATCAGATTTCTGGCATGATTGGAAATATAAGTAGAAACTATATCTTCTGAATTATCGGTATGCAAAAGTGTATACCCTAAATTAAGATCTAGTTTGCTATTATCCCAAGTCCAAGAGGCTTGAATTTGAGTTTCTAAGCCAATAGTACTTACATTAAAAATATTTTGAGCATAACGGTAATCTGCTGTCAAATCTAAATTACTATTATTAGATATTTGAGAGGCTGGTGTAACTACGTAATCTATTAAATTATCGCTATTTCTGTAAAAAGCTGAAAAAGAAAATTTTATAGGTAGATTATTTAATGATCTATCAAATCCTGCTTCAAAAGACCAAGTTTTTTCTGCCTCCAAATCTGGGTTTCCAAGATTTCTTCCACCACTAACAAACGCTAAATTTGTGGAAATAAAACGTTCTGTAAAATCGGCAGAACGTATATTCCGACTTCCAGATGCTCGCAGTAACCATTTGTTAGCTTTATAGGCAACATTAAAATAAGGTAACACTTCTAAGCCAAAACTTTCATCTTTATCTAACCTCAAAGCTCCATTCAAAATGAGAGATTCGGAAACTTTGTACTGACCGATAGCATAAATACCGTAGTGCCTATTTTGATTGTTACCTCTGTCATTGCTTTCTATTTTTCTCGAATCCGCCTGCCCACCTAAAGTTAGTTGAAAATTTTCATTGAAAGTCATGTAATGATTATACTGAAAATTAAGATATTGGGTTGTGTGTTCATTTGCAGGAAAGGCCGGATTAAAAGCAAAAGAATCAGTAGTTTGCTGATAGGCTATATCTAAGACACCTTTATTTTTAGAATTATATTGATAACCCACCTGAGCTTGATTCCAAAATCTAGATACTTCTTCTTGAGACAAATCAAAAGTACTGTTAGTATAAAAAAACTGAGCATTAAAAAGGCGAATATCGTAGCTGGATCGCAAAGCTAAAGAGAGTTTGTTAGCTTTATAATTGGCAAAAAGGCTATACGTATTTTGTTTATAAAAATTGTTAACGCTATCTGAAATAGCCTGTCCATCTGTTTCATTATAAATAGTACCACCTCCTATTTTCCAATTATTTTTTTTGTAATAACCCGACAAAGCTGAATATATAAATTCTTCTTCTCCATATTGTTGCTGAGCAAGTACATTTAACCCATCGGCATTTAGATCTTCAGAAAATGTTTTGGTAATAATATTAATAACACCTCCAACGGCATCAGGTCCAAAAAACACCGAAGCCCCTCCTTTTATAATTTCTATCTGTTTAATTTCTATAGGTAAAATAGGGATGTGATGGTTGAAATGCCCTGTTAAAGGATCGTTTAATCTCACGCCATCTATCATGATTAAAACCTGATTAAATGTTGCACCTCGAATAGAAATATCTGCCTGAGAACCAAAAGCACCCCGAGATTGTACTTCTATATTAGGCAAATAACGTAATAACTCATCTAAAGATTGAATAGGATAATCCAGTATGGTTTCTCCTGAAATAACGACAATACTTCTACCTGTTTCCGAAGAGACGCTGTGTAAACGGCTACTCTCAATGATTACATCTTGCAACACGACACTTGAATCCCTCTGAGCCGAAACAGTAAAGGTTGAAAGTAAAAATAAAATACCTGTAAAAACACTAATTTTTGATAAATATAGGTTCATTGTGAATATTTAATAGTTTGGTATAAATAGTTATAGTATAAGATTAATCTTTGGAAAACTTTTTGTTTCTTTTATTAAAACAGAATTATATTCTAAGAACTAATGTTTAGATGCAAACATAAATAAATTACTCTATTGCAAAAATCTAATTAAAGTTATTGAAAAATGGAAAAGTTGGTATTTTATGGTCATTTTATATTTCAGTCAAATAAAAACTAACAAAGTTGAATTTAATAAAAAAGCTACTATTCTTATTGTTAATCTTGGCAAACGACACTATCTTAGCTCAAAGTAGTTATTTGTACCTAAGTAATCCGAGTGTTTTTAATCCTTCCTTTATTGGTAATACACCAAATTTAAGAATCAACCAAGAAAGCATACTGGCAAATTTTAGTAATGGACGTGAATTTAAAAACTATCTTTTGGCTTTAGATTGGAATGCCTCTAACGGTGTTAATCGACATGGTTTTGGTTTTTCTACGCTTGTAGAAGACCAAACGGGTCTTAGTCGTTATCAGCTTAATTTAAAATATGCCTATCATTTACCTTTAAGTGACAGCATTAGTTTATCTACGGGGTTTCAAGGTGGCTACCTACAATATACCATTCAGCAAGAGAATTTTATTTTCTATAATGATTTAGTTATAGGCACAAGCAACGAAGATTTTAGTGATTTTCAAAGAGGAACTTTTACTGGTGGCATAGGTTTTAATCTTCAGAACCATTCTACAAAACAAAAGTTTTTGCCACCTTCATGGCTTGGTGCAAGTTATAAGTTTTCTTTTAATAGTGACAATGAAGCTATTTTATTTAGACCTTATTTTTTTATACATGGTGGATTAAGGCTAACAACCGGTATTTATAGCCGTGATCAAAAAAATGATCAAAAGATTCGTTTTCATCCTAATTTTGCTTTATACCTCATTGATAATACAAAACGTTTGGATTTAGGACTTTTTATCTCCGATAATTTATCAAATTTTAGCTTTGGCTTTGGAGGGTGGATCAGAAATTTGCTCAATGACAATCAATTTATATATACGACTTTTGCCTTAGGTAAAGATTTTTTTAAAGTAAACTATAGTATTAATATTCCCCTACAAGAAAATTTAGGAGAGATTAGTGGCTTAATTGCTCATCAAGTTGGAGTTCAATTTATTTTCGACGGTCAAAAAACAGGTGTTAATAAATATAAGAGTCTAAATTTTAAGTCTAAAAAAGCTAAGAAAAAGCTGAATACCCAAAAAAGAGGCAGTCATCAAAAGAAATCGCCAACAGAACTTGTTGATCCGACTTATTTTAACAAATTGATCAGGCGCTAGGTGTTAAATAACATAAGAAACTTAAACAGTTTCTAAGTTCTTGACGGTCTTTTTCGGCTTCTATGGAAAGTCGTTCGACCAGTTTACTAGTTTTAGAAAACATTTCTAAAACCTTTTTTTAGGTTAGATTTTCATATTGTTGCATAATAATCAATTATAAATATAATTAATATTTTTAACTTGTTCTCAATAAATCAATACCTTCCCGCAATATTTTTTGAATGGGATGCTTAGAAACATCTATAAATTCACACAAAGCTAAATCTTCTTCTATCACTTCATAGATGCCCAAACCTTCCATAGATTCAAAGTCCTGAGCCATAATCGACTTGATAAGATGAGTTGGATAGATTGGCATAGGTAATACCTTTTCCAAGTTGCCTGTAAAGACAAAGGCTCTATATTCTCCATTTAGGCTAGTGTCTACGGTAAATGGTTTTTTAACGGCTTGCATCAAATAAGAAAATAAACCCCAAGCCCTATAGAAACTTGGTCTTTTTTTAATAAGAGCTAACCAACCATCTTTAAGTAAAAATCTGGGTTTATTACCTTCTGGAATAACAGAAATTAAATTATGATAAAAGCCTAAAAAGCCATTTGTTTTAACCGTTTTTCCTGTTAAAACATTTCCTGAAACAATACGGCTATTTGGATTTTTAATTTGATTTTTAAGAACTTTGTCCAAACAAGCCCCCATATAGGTTTTATAATAAGCAGGTTTATTCACTTCACCAGAAAGAGCTACAGTTAGGCTAGCATCATAAACACCTTTTAAAAATAGCTTGCCTATTTGGATGACCCCATAAGGGTCAATAGTCCAAACAATTTCATTTTTATTTATAGGTTGAATATGACTGATTTGAATACCTACATTTCCAACCGGATGCTTACCATCAAATTGATGTATTTCTACCCTATCTTCTTTCTCTATAACTTTATGCAGCTGAGAAATAGTTTGGGCTTGGGCACCTATAATAACTTTGTCTTGGGCTAGTTTTTTAAGAATTTGAATACCTGTTTCAAAATATTTGGCATCATCTTTATAAATAAAATCAAAATCAGGGGCAAGAGGATGAGTATCAAAAATAGATATAAAAATATTTTTTGGCATAGTCTCTGAGTTAGCAACTATGCCAAAAGGTCTTTGAATAATGCGGGGCCAAGTGCCACTCTTCTTTAAGAGTTCTATAATTTCTTCTTTTTTTAACTTTGGCAAGCCAGACACGGTACATTTGCCAAAATCTTCGTACAAAACTTCTTTATCTGCCAAAATAACAACTTCTAACAGCTTTCTTTTTTCACCTCTAACTATTTCAACCACTTCACCACTAACAGGTGCTGTATAAAGCACTTTGGGCAATGCTTTATCGTAAAAAAGAGGTGATCCTGCCTTAACTTCATCACTGACTTTAACGAGTAATTTTGGGCGATACATACCAATAAAATCAGTTGGTTTAACTGCAAACCTGTTTGGCGACTCAATATCTAAAAGTTTTGGTTCTGCCTTTCCCAGTAAATTAATATCAAAACCTTTTTTTACCCTATGATAAAATACGGACATTGCAAAATGATTTAATTGTAGTAATGAATAAAATAAGTCTTTTTTTATGCTATTTTTATTTTGGAAAAATTCATTTTCAAAATCAACGAGTTAAAAGCTCTAAAAACCCTTTTTCAAGTGACATACATGATTATAAAAAGTCAAAACTAACCAATTTTCTTTATTTCTCAAGTTATAGAATCTAAATAATTACAAGCTATTGATTAATTTTGTTGGTGATTAAACTTATAGCCAATACCTTTAATAGTTTCTATGAATCCATTACCTAATTGTTCTCGGATTTTTCTGATATGAACATCTACAGTTCTATTTAAAATATAGACATCTGATCCCCAAATTTTTAATAAAATTTCATCTCGATTAAAAACTCGATTTGGTGATTTTGCTAAAAGGTGTAATATTTCAAATTCTTTGCGTGGGAAAGTCAGTTTTTTATCGTGCAAAAAAACTTCATAACTTGTTTTATTTATTTTTAAATTATCAAAAACCAGTATTTTTGAATCTTTTGGAAGGACTTTTTGACGTGATAAGAGTTTTTCTACACGCTTAAGAAAAGCCCGTATTTTAACAGGTTTAATAAGAAAATCATCAGCACCTGATTCGAAAGCAGCAACTTCAGAATATTCTTCATCCCGGGCTGTAAGAAAAAGAATAATTAACTCTTGCATATCTGCTTTTTTTCGAATTTGCCGGCAAGTCTCTATACCATCTAACTTTGGCATCATAATATCAATGACAATCAAATCAGGATGGAAGTTTCCAATAACGTCCAAACAAGCCTGTCCATTTTGAACTGTTTTAACCCTATAACCTTCACTTTTTAAATTATAGGCTAAAACATCTAAAATAGAAGCATCATCATCTACAACTAATATCTTTTGTTGTTTCATAAGTTGCTATTTATAGCAACGCTATAACTTATTCATAAAATCTGTCCATTTCTCAAAAATATTGAATCTGTAAAATAGAAAAATAGATTCCTGTTTTACTTAGCAGTTTTGAATTCAAAACTACTTTTTAAGCCATCTTGGCTGTTCGTGCCAACCCAAACCTCAAACTGTCCAGATTCTACAATAAATTTCCCTTCGGCATCATAAAATCCAAGTTCGTCAGCTGTTAAAGTAAATTCTATTTGTTTGGATTCATTGGGTTCAAGTGGGATTTTTTGAAAGCCTTTTAACTCTTTAACAGGACGGACTATACTGGCAGCCACATCTCTAATATACAATTGGGCAACTTCTTCGCCAAATACTTCTCCTGTATTTCTTATGTGAACCATGATTTTTATTTGATTCATATCTGATGTATCTATGCTTAAGTCGGAATATTCAAAATTCGTATAACTCAATCCAAACCCAAAAGGATATAAAGGCGTATTGGCTTGATCAGAATAATGAGACCAAAATACAACATCTTTGGCATGTGGTCTTCCTGTGGCGTAATGATTGTAATATATAGGTACTTGTCCCACACTTCTTGGAAAAGTCATAGGCAACTTAGCGCTTGGATTATGGTGTCCAAATAAGACTTCAGCAATGGCATGACCGCTTTGAGTACCCAATTGCCAAGTTTCAAGTATAGCCGGAATATGACTGTCTGCCCAAGTTAAGGTTAAAGGTCTGCCATTCATGAGAACAAGAATAATATTTTGATTAACTTGATAAACAGCTTCTAAAAGTTCTTGCTGAACGCCTGGTAAGCCAAGTTTAGTACGGCTTCGTCCTTCTCCACTTTGGAATCCATGTTCGCCTAAAACCATAATAACAATTTCTGATTCTTTAGCCAGTTTAATTGCTTCAGAAAAATCACTTTTGTCAGTTTCATTAATAATTACCTCATTGGCAAAATCTGTTTTTCCAATGACTAAATCAGCACCTTTGGCATATTTAATATTTTGGATATATTTTTCTAACCCTTCTAAAACCGAAATAGCTGTACTGTCATCTGAACCAATCCGCCAACTTCCGAGTGGACTATTTTTGTCATCTGCTAAAGCCCCAATAACAGCTATTTTCTTTTGATTTTCGGGTAAGGGTGATAGAGGTAATATATTATTGTCATTTTTTAACAAAACGATAGATTTCTTTGCCATATCCAAGGCAGCATTTTGATGATCTTCATGATAGATCAGATTTTTTTCTCTTTCAAAATTACAATACTTATAGGGATCAGCAAATAAGCCAAGTTCAAACTTGAGTCTTAAAATGCGTCTTACAGCATTATCAATTGATTTTATATCAACTTTACCTTCTTCTACAAGTTGTTTTAGATGCTTAATATAAGCATAAGATTCCATGTCCATATCCGACCCTCCTTTAATCGATAATTCGGCAGCTTGTTTTAAATCTTTAGCAAAACCATGATCGATCATTTCCAAACCAGATCCCCAGTCGGAAACTACAAATCCTTTAAAATTCCAAGATCTTTTCAAAATATCTCTTTGTAAAAAATGATTTCCCGTAGCAGGTACCCCATTTAAAATATTAAAAGAATTCATGATTGTTTTAACCCCATGCTCAACTGCTGCTTTAAAAGGCGGTAAGATAATATTATATAAGGTTACTGTTCCAATATCTACAGTATTATAATCTCTACCTGCTTCAGCAAAGCCATAAGCGGCAAAATGTTTGGCTGTAGCAGCTATGGTGTTTGGAGCTGCTAAATCTTCTGTTTGGAAACCCTTTATACGGGCAACTCCAATTTTTGTACCTAAATAAGTATCTTCTCCAGCCCCTTCCATCACTCTTCCCCAGCGAGCATCTCGGGAAATATCGACCATTGGCGCAAAAGTCCAATTTATACCTAAAGCCGAAGCTTCTATAGCCGCCACCCTCGCTGATTTTTGTATAGCGGGCAAATCCCAGCTAGATGCTTCTGCTAAAGGAATAGGAAATAAAGTCTTATGACCATGTATAATATCATAACCAAAGATTAAAGGAATGCCTAATCTCGATTCTTTGACAACCAATTCTTGTAGCTTTTTTACATTTTCTACACCTCTAACGTTTAAAACTCCACCGACAAAGCCCTTTTTTAAATGTTCATATTTTAATTTAGCATCTCCCGACTGGGGTGCAGGACCTGTGATTTCCCAAAAACCATTGTATAAATTCATCTGCCCAACTTTTTCCTCTAAAGTCATTAAATCTAAAACAGAATCAACCTTGGATTCTATGCTAAGATTATTTCCTTGTGAAAATCCACTTTTATTTAAACATGTTGTGAGTAAAATCAGAAATAGACCAATAAAAACATGTGTAATTATACTTTTCATAGGTTATTATGCTAAAATATATAATGTCAATAATTAGGAGTCAAAAATTAGGAGTCAAAAATTAAGAAAATTAAAATACTAAATATCAATCAGTTAAAACAATATGAATTAAAAATATTTGCCAAAGTATTAATCTTTTAAAAATATTTTTTATATTTTATGTCCTGTATCTAAAGACAAAAAATAAATCAGGATTAGAGCCTAAAGGCAATTTAATAGAAAAGATTTGAAAGTTATAAAAAAGTTGTGATTATCCTATATTTGACCAAGTCAGAAAAAAAGCTAAATTTAGAAAAATATAGAATATGAATAATGAATTATCTTACTTTATCTTAAAAATTTTCATCTTCAATATCAATGAGTTAAACCTTTAAAAAAATCCTTTTTTCAAGCGACATGACTATAATTAAAGTGTATTAAATTAGTTAGCGTTTTAATTTTTATAGATTAAATAATTGACTTTTAGTATTTTAACTCATAAAATGAATAAATATCCATTATCTTTCACCTTGCCTATTACCTTAAAGATTAGTGAAAATTTAGTGGCAACTTTATTTTTTTCCAAAAAAAACTTAAAAGAACTTGCCAATGATAAGGCGAATTACTTACATGCTAAAGAGTATGATTATTTTAAACTATTAAAAAATCAGAAAAGACAAACAAGTTACTTGTTGGGTAGATATTGTGCGAAAAAAGCCCTTTCTAGTCATACTAAAGATAAAAATCTATCTTCTTGGGAAATAAAAAATGGAATTTTTGAACAGCCTATTATTAAAGCACCGTTTATGAATAAGCAAATTGACATCAGTATTGCTCATAGTAGTGTATTTGGACTAGCCTTAGTTTTTTCAAGTTCATATCCTATGGGAATTGATTTAGAGATTATTGATCCAATTAAAATTAACCCGATACTTCGTTATTGCACAGCCGATGAAAAAAAATATATATCAACTCAAAATGATGATGCAACACTTATATTTTTATTTTGGACTGTCAAAGAAGCATTGTCTAAAGTTTTGAGAACGGGACTAATGACAAGTTTTAAATTGTATGAAGTTAATAAAATAAAAAAGTATCCCAATTATTATAAATCTACTTTTAGGCATTTTCCTCAATACATATGTATTTCTTGGCAGCTTGGAAAAATTCTCTTTTCTGTTGTCTTACCTAAAAATATAGATATAGATCTCTCAAAAATTATAAACAAGACCTACTTGTCAATTTAATTTTTTATAAAATTCTATGGATACTATTTTTAGAATTTAATAGTCTGATAATCAAATTTTTATAATTTATATGATTTGTAATTATAAATAGATATCCCCAAAACAAAGTCCTTCCTAATCCATAATTTTGAGTATTTTGCATCACTAATTAAAAAAAATATACATTTTTTACTTTTATCTTAAATAATCAATAATTATGATTCAAAATTATTATTAATAAAATCATTCGAGGAGATGCTTTAACTTTATTAGATAATATTCCTGACGATTCTATTAATTTAATTTTAACAAGTCCACCTTATTTTGGTGCAAGAGTATATGGTAATGAAACTATTGGAAGAGAAGAAAATCCTATAGATTATGTTAAAAACTTATTATGTTTTACTTTAAAATTTAAATTGGAATTAAAAATGTTTAGTTAAAACGGGTGTTTATAAAAAAACAATTCATACAGTATTTTTTTATCGTATCTTCGGGAATACCTGTGATAACGGCTTTATTAAAGTTTACGCCTTGCCAAATCGTATTTGGGTTGAATTGGATTTCGCAGTCTTTTAAGATGGCTTCTTCAAAATTAGCATGGTCAAGTTTGGCTTTATCCAGTTTTGCCCCTGAAAGTATAGCCTTAGAAAAATTGGCATAGCGTAAATCTGCTCCACGCAAAATAGCTCCACGCAAGTTAGAATTGTTAAAATTGGCAAAGGTAAAATTTCTATTACTTAAATCATAACCTTCTGTATGCTTCAACAAAAAAGAATCTATAAGCACTTGGCTGACCTGGTCAATTTCCATCTGCCTCTTCTGTTGGCTTGGGGAAAAAGCATAGAGTTTATCTTCATTAGGCAGACGAATACTGGGAAAAAACTGGGCAATAAAGCTATCCCAGCCATTTGGCTTATTGGCATCAAATTTTAAAGAAAATTCCCATTGACTATCAATAAGATATAAATCCGGAAATCGATTAATATATTGTTTGGCATTATTGGCTTGGTGCGAAAACAAAAAAAGTAAAAAATATATTAATCCGACCTGAAAAATCATAATATGGGCAAAACGTTGGAATTTTATACTAATCATCAAAATAATAATTAATAAAAAGGCAAATAATAAAATTAGTCTGTAAGGGTTGACTATCAATAACAAAAGAAATAAAAAAAGAAAAAGAATCCAATTGTTAGCTAATTTCTGAAGCCACTTATATTTAATTTTATGAATATAATCATCGATTCCGATTCCGATTACGATTCCGAATCCGAATACGAATACGATTTCGATTCCGATTCCGTATACGATTCCGATTCCGTATACGATTCCGATTCCGTATACGATTCCGAATACGATTCCGATTCCGATTCCGATTCCGATTCCGTATACGATTCCGTATACGATTATAAGACTTAGTAAGGGTGCATTTTCCAAGTTAGGCAAGACAAAAATAGTCACTATGAGTGTAGGAATAAGTATGCAAGCTAATTGGGTTAATGTTGGATTTTTTTGCTTTTGAATCCATCTTAAAAATTTGAAATTTAGCCCATCCAGTTTTCTAAAGAACTTGGAAAATATTGTTTCATCTGTACTTTTTTCTTTGCCTTTTATATATTTCAAAATTATTTTCTCATCCAAAATCAATTTTTCGCCTAAAATTCTATTAGCATACAATTCGGCAATAAACCAATTTGCCAAAAAAGTCAAAAAATGAAGCATAGAAATTTGCCAGTTGTGGTAGTCGGCAAAACGAATTAAAATAAAAACTTGTAAAAGTAAAGGAAAGGTAAAAGCAATGCTATGGACAATGCCTTTGAGCAAAACTTGAACAAAACCTTTTTGGTTCGTATAGATAGCGTTGAATAAAAAGGGGTTTAGGTATTTGTCGGAGTCTCTGTCTCGAAAGTTTTTTTTCCATTTTTTCAGTTTTTCGTGGTGTTGATTAAGGTTGGATAGCAAGTTGTAATGAAAAAAAAGCAAAGTCAAAGGGACCACTACATAAAAAGGAATCAAAGGCAGCTGAATATTCAGAAGTGGCAGATTAATACCTGTATTGGGTATAAATAACATCTTATCGGTAGTCCCTGCCACGTTTACGATGATATAAAATAAAAATAGGGCAAATGTAATGCCTATATTACGATTGACATCCGAAGATTTATTTAAACTTTCGGTAATTTGTTCAAAATCTTTCATTTCAAAACTAAAGAAGTAAACATTTTCAAGATTGAAAAAACAGGTTTTTTTATTTTTCCAGTTTTATAATTTCGTGGATTCTTTTTTCAGTAATATTAAGAGCTTCTGAAATGATAGTTATTGAAACGCCATTTTTGTGAAGACCCAGTATGGCTTCTATTTCTTTTTTTTCTCTTCCTTCTTCTCTTCCTTTTTCTCTTCCTTTTTCTAAAGCACCTTCTAAGCCATCTTTTTCTACGCTGACACTATCCCAATACTTATCATAAGCTTCTAATTCAACTTCCGAAAAGCTAGATTCTTCTAATATTTCCAAAGCTTTGCCGGTATACTTATTTTTCGTTAGTACTTCTGGTATCTGCTGAATATGCCCTTCTCTATCTTTTATTTCTGTTAAAAAACGAAGCCATAAAACTGCCATCTTTTTCTCCGAAAAACTACGTGGATAGAATTTAGGAAGTTCAATATAAGTAATAGACATATTTTCAATTTTGTCGTTTAAATCTTTAGAGTTTATAAAGGTGTAATGATGATAACATTCTTTTGGGTTTTGATGAAAGGTATCGTTAAGAATGCATAAGGTATAAACAGGTTTTAAAGCGGTATATTTATAACCTTTTCCTATTTGCCTAACATATGCTTTAGCAGTGTTAAACAAGGCACGTGATTTGAATCCTTTATTCCAAGCCATCTGCATTTCGACAATAAATTGTCGTCCTATTTTATCTTTACATTTCACGTCGACGGTAGAGTTTTTTAGTCCTGGGCTAACAGGGATTTGTTCTTGGGGCAGAGGTATCAATTCTTTGATAAGCTGGTTGCCTTTTAAAGGTAAAAGGGCATTTAAAAAACTTTTGAGTAAATCGGGATGTCCGACAAAAATTTTCTTAAAAGTTAAATCATTTTTGGGATCTAAGTAACGCATTTTAAATGAATATTTAAGATTAGAAAAATATACTGTATAATATCTTTTTAGTTTTTTTCTTTATATAGTGAAATATAATAAATAATTGATAATCAGACAGCTAAAATTTTAATAATGAGATAAAAAAACATTTTTTTTTATCTACTACTATTTGATTATCAATAAATTAAAAAAATAGGCACACTCTAAAGGTTAAACAGTTTCTCAATATAAATTAAAATTTTAGCTGAAAGATGAGTTTATTTTGTTTAATATAAAAAAGACAAAAGTATCAATAATTATGAATTAAAACTTTTTAAATTAAATAGACTGTCCTAAAGATTTTTCCACATTTAACATATCTTCAACAACACAATTCAAAAAATCTTCTACATAAGCTATGAACCCTTCTGTACTTTTAGGTTCATCTTCTAATTGATAAGAACTAATATTATTTTGTTTTTTATGGAGATTGAGTTGGCGCAAAAAGTAAAATCCTGATGAAATATCAGTAGTGTTACCGGATGAAAGCACAGGAAATTGGGGTTTATTTTTTATAACTAAATATTTATATAACATAAGTTGAATAATCTTACTTTTATCTGGATTAGTCAGCAATTCATTTTGGTTTTTTGCTTTAAAACTCAAATTTCCCACCCCTGTTTTATAATCTATAATTCTAATTTGATTGTTATGTAAATCTATCCTATCTATTTTTCCAGATAGTCGGCAAGGTACTTTAAAATTTAGATGAACATTTAGAAAATCTTCTAATATTAAAATGTCGCAAGGCAGTATATGTTGTTTTTCAAAATCCAGAAAATCTCGAATCATATATTTAGCAATATTTAAAAATATATAATTTCCACCCATTTTGCTAATTTGCTTTCCATATTCTTTTTCAACATGTGTATTGATAAGGAATTCTATATTTTCAAGGTTGTATTTTTCTAAACTTTGAACGGATATGGTGCCCGTATCTGTTTTATAAATTATATCCAGAATATCGTGCACAATAATACCAAAAATACGGTGGTCTATATTTTCTATAGTTTCAGTTTCATCTTTAAGGTTTAAAATATAACGGTTAAAAAATTTGATAGGGTCATGAAGATACATGATAAGAGCACTGGGAGTTAAACGCGTTTTTAGAAATAATTTTAAAGAATCTAAAATAGTAGCATCTTTAAAGATTGAAAGTTTAGATGGATTACTCGCAGGTAAAGCCTGTTCATAATATTTTTTTTCTACCGTAATATTTTTATAATTAGATAATTCTTGTTCTATTTGGAGTAAAAAACGGCTTTTTTCGTTGTCTTTAGATTCGGTGTAGACTAAGGTTATATCATCGCTATAATGAAGGAGACGATAAAAAGTATAGGCAAAATTACTATCATTTTCAATATAAGTTGGTAGCTTGTATTGTCTTCTAATTTCAAAAGGAATCAATTGATCAACGTTTTTACTTCTTGGTAAAATCCCTTCATTGCAAGAGAGAATAATCAATTTTTTAAAATCTAAAGCCCTACTCTCCAATGTTCCCATAATTTGAATAGCTTGAAGAGGAGAGCTGGTAAAAGGTACACTTGTCTGGTTAAGGCTATAATTGAAAAAATATTTTAAAACTTTTATAGTAAAAAAATTAGGTTCTGCACGTTCTAAATTTTCAAGCTGTTGTAAAATGAGGTAGGTCTCATAAAGGCTACTTAATTCTAAAGATTTATCTTTATTTTGTTGGCTTCTACTTAAATATAAAACTAAGTTTTTCAGGCTTTTAAAAACAGCTTGACTATTTTCCCATTTTTTAAACATGGAAGCTAAAATTGGAAAATCTTTAAATTTTTCAATTAAAAAATTTTCAGCAAACTGAAATGTATTTTCTTCTTGCTGGTTTTGAATAAAAATGGCTATGGGTTCTGTCCAAAGACTTTCTCCTTTTATAAGTGGATGTTTTAGAAATTGATAAATATACGTATGGTAAAAAAACACGAAATTATCTTCTTTTTTATAATGATCTTGAAGTTGAAAAATAAGCTGGATAAGTCCAAAAATTTGAGTTTGTTTTAGACTAGCACCCATAGTAATATTAATATATTTCTCAAAGCTAAAATCTTCTTTTTGAGTAGTTAGTTGGCTAAATAATTGGGTATCTAAAGCATTAACTAAAGGCAAAAGTAAGGATTCATCGGCTAATAAAATAGCAATTTCATTGACTGCTTTTTCAAAATTGTAATCAGGATTTTCTGATTTAATATTTTTGATGTGTTGTTGTAAATAATGATTAGCCACCACAGTTTGTCCAACAGCAGTATTGCATTTAATGATACGGATATGTTTTTTTTGAGTAGTTATCCTGTTTTTAAAAAAATCTAAATCTTGAATAGCTGTGTTTGGATGGTATTTTTTGAAATATGTATGAAAATATTTTCCCGCTTCTTGTTCTTTATCTTCTATATAATACGAATCCATATCCCAATAAATTTGAGCTCGTTTTTGATCAATAAGGGTTTTAATGATGAGGTCTTCTGCGGGGTAAATTTGATTAAAACCTGCGAAAATAATTTTTCCTATAGGTTGTTGGACTGTATAATTTTCAATATTATCGGCAAACATTCTATAAATCAACCCGCTATAGCCTTTTTTTTCATTTAAAAGTTCTTGGCGAAAAGCAAAATATGTTTTTTGCAGATTCTGACAGAAAAAAAGATGGTTTTTTAGGTGAGTATCGTGTTCAAATTGTTCTATATCAATACCCCAAGCTTCCATACGACTTATATCTAACCAATAGTTAAATAAAGACTCTGATTCTATAAACTTTAAATTACGGTCTATGAGACTGAATTCGGCTAAGATATTATTACCCAAAGATAAAAATTGTTCAAAGTTATGACTTTCATTCTTATCAAAACGACGATAAATCTTATATAATCTAAAAAGCAATTGAGCTTGATTAAGCCCTTCAAGTTGAGAGAATTTTTTTATAAATGCATCTAAAGTTAGGGTATAGGGTAAAAAAATGGTTTTGTCCGTAATATCTTGTAAATAATATTTAAAATATAAAGTGGCACGGGTAGAGGGTAAAATAACGTGTAAATCAGCAAGTTCCGTTATGGAGTAGTTTTTTAAAACTTTTTCTGCTAAGTTTTTTAAAAATATGGACATAGTAAAAATTTAAATACCCAGAACAAAAAATATGAGGGCAAATATTGAAAAGATTATTTTAAATGGGAACATTATCAGCCCCTAGAGGGAATCAATTTTATCTATAGCTTCTAAAAAGTCTTTATTTTTAATGGATAAAATTTTATCTATTAATCCATTTCTTATTTTATCAATAATTGCCATTATATATTTTTTTTACATTTCTAAATATTTGAAATCTTAGCGCTAATTATTAGGCATAGTATTTTTTATTTCGTATTGGTATACAAATATCTCTTTAACAGGACTTCGTCAAAAGTACCTTTAATTTTGGAAAATATTTTTTAAATTAGGCTTTATTTTAATTTTACGCAATGAAAACAACCCGTCAGATTTATGGTCAGTTTCTTTTGTCTACGCAGACGAATTACACCTGTACATATCTGTCTCAACACCTTGAAAGTCTAAATGAAAATAGTGTTTATCGCTATCTTAAGAGTGAAAAATTGACACCTGCTTTAATTTGGGAAAAAGCCCGAAAAGCTATAGACTTTGTCGAAGATGCTTATATTATTTTTGATGATACAGTTCTGTCTAAAATTCATTCTAATCATATAGAAGGGGTTCGTTATCAATATAGTGGTAATGCCAAAGGCCTTATCAAAGGCATTGGTGTAGTAACCTGCCTATACTATAATCCCATCATGGATGAGTATGCGGCCATAGATTTTAGAATCTTTGACCCTGACCGGGATGCTAAGCGGAACTGGGCTTACTATGTAGATGCCTATTTAATGCTTTTGTATGTTGATTCTTCGGGGGCTTATATGGATGAAAGTTCAGCTTACTAAACAACTTCAATACGAAATTTAACGCCCTTTTCAAAATCAAAACGAAAACTATACACGCTCTTATATAACACTACTAAAAAACTCAAAAAAAGAAATAAACTTTTAAATTTGGAATTGGAGGTATAGAAATAAAAAAAAAATGGTTCTAATATGATATAGAGGAGTAAACCCAAGTTTATAATTTTTAAATTAAGACTTTACTCTTATACTCAGGTTACTTGAAAAAGAAAGTTTTTCGGATTCTAACCTATTAGTATCGATACTTAACGTTTCGCAAAATAAAATAGCTTTGCTATAATTATCATATAGAACCCTAAAAATTATTTAATATAATAATCACAAAAATACTAAAACAAAAAACAACAAGATTCATTTAAATTTTAAAAAACTTATTACTTTTGGGAATTTAGACGATTTAAATGTTCTTTACGTATTTTAAAATATATTAGCTTTTTAATGGCTAGTGTCATTTATGTGTTCAACTTGTTTTTCTTTAACTGAATAAATAACTTTTAAAATGAATAAGAATTTTGTAAATGTAATTTTGGTTTTATTTTTTTCAGGAATTAGTAGCTTATTATTTTTTTCATTTGCGCCACAAATGACTCCTCTCCAAAGAGGAGATATAATCAAAGATATTATTCAATCTATTCCTACACCTTTAGAAATTTCTTCTTTGATTAAAGAAACAGGAGGGGATTATAGCAGTAATAGGAGTAGCTTAAACCAAGCTAGTAATGTTTCTAGGTATAATACAAGTTTTAAAAAAGCTATTAACTTAGGTATATATGGAACAGACTTGGGATTTGCTAATCTATACGGTAGAAGTCAAGATGCTTTAAGTTATTTGAGTAGTGTAAAAAAGTTAGCTGATGGCTTAGATATAGGACAATTTTTTGATTATACCACATTACGAAGGTTAGTAACAAGCTCTGATAATCTTTCTGAACTTTTAAACATGACAACTTCTAATTTTGAAAAATTGAACTTTCATCTCAGAAAGCAAAAAAGAGACCATCTTAGTATTCTTATTTTAACAGGTGGTTGGCTGGAAGCACTTTATTTAACAACTAAAGTGTACAAAAAGAGAAAAAATAAACAGTTAAAAGAAAAAATAGGAGAGCAAAAAATTGTTTTAGATCAAATCTTACTTGTTTTAGATGTTTACAAAACCAAACAAGAGTTTCCTGTTATAACAAGAGATCTCGTTAAACTTCAAAAAATATTTGATAAAATAGAAGTAGAAACCATTTATGGACCTCCTGTCAGAAAAGTATTGCCTGGTGGAGAGGTGACATTTATAGATGGAAGTGTAAGTAATGTTAAAATTAGTGAAACTGATATAAATACTATATATCAATTAGTTGTTAGTACTAGAAATAACATGGTACGATAAAGGATTCTCTGACTTGAAAAAGAAAAATTATTCTAAAGTTAGGTATAAAAATATTAAAAATCAAAACAGATAAACAAATTACGTATTTAATTTTAGTATAATATAATCTCTTAATTTTAAGTTTAAATAAGTTAACTTTTAATTCTAAGAGATTATAAAAAAAAATTAATGCTATTTCAAATTCCTTAATAATTTATATTGTTTTTATTTATCTTAGTTAAACACAAGAAAAATGAATATTAAAGTAACGCTCTTATTCGGGTTAATTATAATTCTTTCTTTAACGACTTATACATCTCAAGCTCAATGTAATTCTGAGCTATATATTAACAGGAGTATGAGGCAGCTGGCTAGTGGTTTCCAATTTTCTAAAAGTTATAGAATAGACGGTAGACAAGGTAGTTTAAAAAAAGTAGAATATACTTGTGTCTTTAGTAAAGAAACTAATTATCAAATCAGAATAAGTGGCCAAGACGGTAAAGCACACGGTATCATTGGCACTTTATATGATTCTAAAAGAAATAAGCTAGCTTCCAGCTATTATAATAATAAATTTCTTCAAGGCTTTACGTATAAATGCAATTCTACAGGTATTTATTATTTGAGTTTTACTTTTAAAAATTCTCAAAACTACTGTGGATCAGCTGTTTTAGGATATAAAAGATAATTTAAAAGTTAGGTATTAAATTTTTTGCTAAAAAAATCGTTTTAAAATAGCAATAAAATAGAAATATTTTATTGCTATTTTAATTTTATAATTTTACTATATTGAGTATTATGGCTATTTAAATAGTTTATAGTTTCAAATTCTAATTTGACTGAAATGGAAATACTTTCATTTAATCCCATTTTTAAAGAAAAAGTATGGGGAGGCGATAAAATATATACTATTTTAGGAAAAGACTTTTCACCTTCTCTAAACTGTGGCGAAACCTGGGAACTTATAGGTATAGATACTCATAGCTCTGTAGTAGCTAATGGAAAGTTTGAAAAAAAAAACCTTTATAGTTTGGTAAAACTTTATAAAGAAAAATTGGTTGGCAAAAAAAACTATGAACGCTTTGGTAATACTTTCCCATTACTTATTAAATTTATAGATGCACGCGAAAATCTCTCTGTCCAAGTTCACCCAAATGATAATCAAGCTTTAAAAACACATGGGACTTTTGGAAAAACAGAATTTTGGTATATTTTAGATACTAGTACTAATGCCCAAATATTATATGGTTTTAATCAAAATATCAATAAAAAAAAACTAGTACAACATATTGAAAATAATACAATTGAAGATATTTTAAAATATTATAAAGTCCAAAAAGGAGATACTTTTTTTATTCCTTCAGGAAAGGTACATGCTATTGGTGGAGGTGTATTATTAGCCGAAATACAACAAGCATCTGATATTACATATAGAATTTACGATTATAATAGACCAGATAAAACCGGACATTTAAGAGAACTACATATAAAAGAGGCTTTGAAAGCCATAAATTTTGAAGACAACCACTCCTATTATAAACCTATAGCTAAAGATAATGAAAATTCTCAATTATGTACATGTGACTATTTTAAAATTAATTTTCTAAATATTAAAAAAGAACAATTATATGATTATCAAATTCTTGACTCTTTTATAATATATATATGTGTTGAAGGTAAAGGTAAAGTTATTAATAATAAACAAGTTAAAAGTATTAAAAAAGGAGAAGTTTTACTTTTACCTGCTACTATCAACAAAGTTAAAATCCTACCTAAAGACAATATTAAAATTTTAGAATGTTACATATAAATTAGAATAAAATAGTACAAAAAATATAAATAAATATGTATCAGCTATTTCTGTTTTAGAATTTTTGAAAAATACAGCTTTACTAAAAGAATTTACCTTAAATTATTTGTAAAAATAATAAGAAAGTTTATTTTTGTATTTACAACGAATATGACCACATTAACAAAGACTGTCCAGTGGTGTAATGGTAACACGTCTGATTTTGGTTCAGAAGTCTCTAGGTTCGAGCCCTAGCTGGACAGCTATTATCTATATCTCTATTTAATATAACTTCTCCAAATGCCTTTCATTATTTTTAATAGCTCCAAAATAGTTTTATTAAAATCCTATATATTCAGGTTACTTGAAAAAGAGAGTTTTTCGGATTCTAACCTATTGGTATTGAAACTTAACGTTTTGCAAAATAAAATAGCTTTGCTATAAATAGATTTAAAAGTTTTATACTATTAAACAATATTTTAAACGATATTTACTCTTTAAATAGAATAACTTGTTAGGATAAATGAGATTATATGGTCTAATCGGGTTAACTCATAAATTGATAATTTTATAATTCCAACTGATCAATTTTTAACTCTAAGCAAGCTTCTAAAAATTATTATAGCAATGCTATTATTATCTTAAAAACGTTCATTATCAATAAGTTAAACCCCTTAAAAATCCTTTTTCAAGTGACGTGACTATAAACAATTTTAAAATAATGAACTATCTCCAAGAACTTAGTAGTATTCAAAAGGAAGCTGTAACAAAAACTAAAGGACCTTTAATGATTATAGCTGGTGCTGGATCTGGGAAAACAAGAGTACTTACCTATAGAATAGCCCACTTATTATATAAAGGAATTTCACCCTTCAATATTTTAGCTTTAACTTTTACCAATAAGGCAGCTAAGGAAATGAAAGAACGTATAAGAAAAATTGCCCCTAATCTAGCGGCTCAAAATTTGTGGATGGGGACTTTTCATAGTATTTTTGCACGTTTGTTGCGGTATGAAGCTATAAAAATAGGTTATTCAAGTGATTTCACCATTTATGATAGTGAGGACACAAAAAGTATCATCAAAAATATTATTAAAGATTTAGCTCTTAATGAACGTTATAAACCCAATCAAGTTTATGCTAGAATTTCATTAGCCAAAAATAAACTTATCACTTGGGAAGGTTATTTAAGCGATAATCTCTTACTATCAGAAGATGAAAGCATTGGACTTTCTAAAATAGGAGAAATCTATAAACGTTATGCTATTTATTGTCGAAAAGCAAATGCTATGGATTTTGATGATTTGCTATTAAATACAAATATTTTGTTAAGGAATCATTTAGATGTTTTAGCAAAATATCAAAATAAATTTCAATATACCCTCATAGATGAATTCCAAGACACTAATCTTGCTCAATATGATATTATTAAAAAAATATCCGCCCGCAATGAAAATATTTGTATTGTAGGTGATGATGCCCAGAGTATTTATGCTTTTCGAGGTGCTAATATTCAAAATATTTTAAACTTCCAAAAAGATTATCCAGATACTCATATTATTAAACTTGAACAAAATTACCGCTCTACCCAAAATATTGTTGAGGCTGCTAATAGCTTAATAGACCATAATCAAAATCAAATCAGGAAAAAAGTTTGGACTCACAACCCTACCGGAAGCGCTATCACCCTTATAAAAGCTATTAATGATACTGAAGAAGCTAAGATGATAGCCCATAGTATTTTTGAAAACAAAATGAATTATCACCTTAGCAATAAAGATTTCGCCATTCTTTATAGAACAAATGCCCAATCTCGTGCTTTAGAAGAAGCCCTTAGAACTATTAATTTACCCTATAAAATCATAGGTGGACTCTCTTTTTACCAACGAAAAGAAGTTAAAGATGCCTTAGCTTATATTAAATTTACTCTTAATAAAAAGGATATTGAATCTTTAAAACGAATTATAAATTTTCCTAAACGTGGTATTGGTAATACCAGCTTTAATAAAATAATTGTAGCGGCTGACGAAAATAAGGTTGATATTTGGGATATTTTGAACGATACCAAAACTTATTTCTCTAAAAGAGTTTCTAAGACATTAGATAAATTTGCTATTCTTATTAAGAGTTTTGAGATTGCCATTAATACTCAAGATGCTTTTTCTGCTGCTAAAACCATTTTAAAAGATTCAGGTTTATTTTCTGAATATTATAATAATGGAACATCTGAAGGTAGAATGCGTTATGAAAATTTGCAAGAACTTTTAAATGCTATTCGTAATTTTACAATTAGTGATACAGAAGATAAAAACTTAGCAACATTTTTACAAGAAGCAGCCTTAATGACTAATGCAGACCAAGAACAAGAAGAAGAAACCATTACACTTATGACAACTCACATGGCTAAAGGATTAGAATTTGAATATGTTTATATTAGTGGTATGGAACAAAATCTTTTTCCTTCTCAAATGATGCTAGGAAATATTGAAGATCTCGAAGAAGAAAGACGTCTCTTTTATGTTGCTATAACTCGTGCTAAAACAAAACTATATCTGGGTTTTGCGATTCAACGTTTTCGTTTTGGAAATTTTCAATACAATCAACCTAGTCAGTTTTTAAATGATATAGACCCTAAATTTATAGAAAATATCGACAGTCCTAAGCTTAATTCCTATTCTAAAAATCAGTCCCATAAACCCAAACAAATATACACAGGCACAAAATTAAGTAATTTTAAATTATTATCATCTTTTAAAAAAGTACCAAAAAGCGAAAATAATATAGATATTAAAGAAAATATGACTATCTATCATAAAAAATTTGGTAGCGGAATAGTCAAAAAACTTTATACAGTCAATAACCAAGAAAGGGTAGTTATAGATTTTCAAAACTATGGAGAAAAAACACTAATACTTGCTTTCGCTAAATTATCAATTTAGATATCCCCCTATAATTTAAAAGAAAAGAAGTAAGATTTTATAGCAAAGCTATTTTATTTTTCGAAACGTTAAGGTTCAATACCAATAGGTTAGAATCCAAAAAACTCTCTTTTTCAAATAACCTGAGTATAGTAAAACCAAAGTCTTAGAGCATGTATATTTTTTTTTATATTATACCCACTGCTTTCATTTCTATTAATTTCTAAATTAGTCTAACCAATAGATTTTATTTTTTTTCTTAAAATGCTTTAAATCAAAATTTTTATATACTTCTAAATCTTTAAGACTCATTTTATGGCAAGCCATACAGGATATAGATGAGTTGATAAGCATAATGCCTTCTACAGCATAATTGGTTTTATCATTCAAGGGTTGTCTAAACTTTTCTATATTTTTTTATCCATAACTGAAGATATAAGATTTAAGAAATTTTGGAGTTCCTATATAAAGATGTCTATTAACTTATTTATCTGATATTCATATATTTATGAGTTTGAAGAGAGACCTGCCATTTGGGATGTTTCTTAACATAATCAACAATCAGGTTTAAGTTTTGGTTTTGTTTACTCCATTCAGGTTGTAAAAAAAGATGGCAAGAAGAAGGAATATCTTTTAAAAACTGCTGTATCCAATTAAGATCACTTTTATGAAAAATGATAGCTTTAAACTCATGAGCAAGTGCTAAACTAGCTTTAAGCGGCTTTTTAAATTTTTTTGGCGATAGACATATCCAATCAAAACTACCTATAATAGAATGAGCGCCAGAGGTTTCGAGATGTACTTTTATGTTTGATTTTTTAAAAACAGAACATAGGCTTGTTAAATCATACATGGCAGGTTCGCCTCCTGTAATAACTATCCTTTCGGCTTTATGGGCAAGCACAATATCAAGTAATTCTTCGGGACTTAAATTTGTGCTGTTTTCTTTATCCCAAGATTCTTTCACATCACACCAAACACAACCGACATCACAACCTGCCAAACGAATAAAATAACAGGCTTTACCTTGATGATAACCTTCACCTTGTAGGGTGTAAAAATGTTCCATGACAGGAAAAAGAGGCATAAACTATTTAAAAATTATGGTGACGTTTCAGAAATGATTTAAAAAAATACTTTTGAGATTCAGACATTTAGAGTTATATTTACCTTTTTATAGTCATGGCAATTGAAAGGAAAAGGAATTTTTAGAAGGTCTAAGCTATTTACCCAAGAGAAACTATAAAGTATAAATATAGAAAAAAAAATGACAAAAAAGACTTAGATACAACTTAGAAATAGGTCTTTTTCATTTGGAAATTTTAAAAAAACATGAAATCAAAAAATAAAAGATTAGCAGTAATTTATTCGAAGGTTTCAACTCCAATATATTTATTTTTCTTATTTAATTCATATTTACTTATTGAAAATGAGGTTTTTAAAAATTTTAGTGCTCCTTATTTTAACTACTTGTTCAGATGAAAGCTTGGAACAAATTCCCGATGGTGTTTGGCTTTATACCAAACCATTTATATTTGATTTTCAAATTCATGATACAACTAAAAACAACACGGTTATATACAAAATAGCTTATACAAATGATTACCCTTATCAAAATCATTATATTAAATATTACCTTGTTAATCAGGAAGATACTTTTTTAGAAGGGTTAAAAGAAATACCACTTTTTGCCTTAACTACTGGTAAACCTTTAGGCAAACAACAATCGCATTCTACTTATTTGTATGAAACAGTTTTGTTGGAAAACAAGGCATTATCTAAACCCAATGCATACCGTTTAATTTGTCATCAATACATGCGTAGTGATTCTTTATTTGGGGTTCAAGGGCTTGCTTGTAGATTAGAACAGAAAGATATGCTTGGGGAAACTAATTTGCATTAAAGTTAGACCTTGGGCAGGCGCTGACAAACAGGTATACGTTTGGGGCTTACCGTCTTTTTGGTAAGTTAATTGTTTTTCGAAGAGTTCTATAGACATTTTACCTGAAGCCACTTGAAGCATTTGCCCGACCAGTAAACGAACCATAGATCTTAAAAATCGATTGCCTCTAATATAAAAACAAAACAGGTGATCCGATTTTTTGACCCATGTTGCTTCGTAGATATAGCAGCAAAAATTATGACTATCGGTTTTAACTTTGCTAAAATTCTTGAAATAGGTCGATTGTTCTAAAATTTTAGCAGTTTTTTCTAAAACTTTAAAATTAAACGCTTTGGTATAAAACCATGCCATTTGGTTAGAAAAAGGATCTTTTAAAGTTATAACTTGATATTCGTATACTCTTTGGAGTGCGTCAAAGCGGGCATGGGCTTTTGGATTTGTAGGTCTTATTTTTCTTATGGCTATATCAGCAGGTACAAATTTATTTAATTTATAATGAATATTTGCTGTATTAATGTCTTGAATAGTCTCAAAATGAGCAAATTGCTGTCTGGCGTGAACACCTGTATCTGTTCTAGCACTTACAATAAGTCGTATTTTTTCATTAAGCATAAGGCTTAGACGGTTTTCTAAAACAGCTTGTACCGTTTTTACATGGGCTTGTTTGGTTTGAATCTGCCAGCCGTTATAGGCTGTTCCTTTATAGCAAAGTTCTAAAAAATAACGCATTTTTTTATTAGTCACTTAATTATTATAATGTTGATTATCAAAATTTTAATTTTATGAAAATTCATGAACCCTTAATAATACACTAATTAAGAATTAATTTAATAATGATGCAAAGTTTAAAAATAAAATCCAAATTATATTCCTTACAAAATCCTATGGTGATGGGAATTTTAAATGTAACTCCAGATTCTTTTTATGATGGAGGCACTTATACCGATCAAAAAACAATACTTGAACGAACAAAACAAATGCACACTCAAGGTGTAGATATTATAGATGTCGGTGGATATTCTTCAAGACCCGGTGCCAATCCTATCAGTTTAGAAGAAGAAAAAAAACGGGTTCTTTTTGCTATAGAACTCATAAAAAAAAACTACCCAGATATTTTATTGTCTGTAGATACTTTTAGAAGTTCTGTAGCTGAAGCTGCCATTCGAGCCGGTAGCAACATAATCAATGATATTTCGGCAGGTGAACTTGATAAAGCTATGTTTGAAACAGTAGCTAAATTGCGTGTGCCCTATATCCTTATGCATATGAAAGGCAATCCACAAACCATGCAAACCCAAAGCAACTATACTAATCTTTTGGAAGAAATTATAGATTTTTTTCAATTCAAAATAAAAAAACTTAATAGCTTAGGAATCAATGATTTGATTGTAGATCCCGGTTTTGGATTTGCCAAAACCAAAGCTCAAAATTTTTACTTACTCCAAAACCTTAATGTTTTAAAATTATTAGATCGTCCTATTTTAGTCGGTTTATCTAATAAGTCTATGATTTATAAAACACTCGATATTCCTGTAAAAGAAGCCGAAAATGGAACAACAGTTTTAAATACGTTAGCAATTGCTAAAGGTGCTAACTTATTAAGAGTTCATAATGTAAAAGCCCTTAAAGAAACGCTTAAATTGTACCAAGAAACTAAAAATGCTGAAGCCTAAATATGTAGAAAATAAAGACTTAAAAATAGACTTTATTACTTTAATAATCAAATAATTATAACTTTTTATGAATCCAATAAAATTAACCCTAAAAAGGGATTTATAGCAAAGCTATTTTATTTTGAGAAACATTAAGTTTCAATACCAATAAGTTAGAATCCTAAAAACGCTCTTTTTCAAGCAATCTGAGTATAATATGTCTTTTATCATTCATAATGGTTAACTTTAAAATTTTTTTATTGAAACAATCTATGTATCTCTAAATATTTTTTAGTAAAATTTGTCTGTTTTCAATTGACAGGACTACAAATGAAGATTATAATCTATTATTGATCAAATAAAATAACCAAATAATAAAAATGTTGGCTTTTTTAGGTATTGATTTTATCAGCTTTACATGGATAGATTTTTTGGATGTTATTTTAGTGAGTTTCTTGTTTTTTATCGTTTATAATTTGGTAAAAAAAACAATTGCTTTAAAAATACTTATCGGATTAATCATGATTTATAGCTTTTACCTGACAGTAAAAGCTATTCAAATGGATGTTTTGACAGGAATTTTAGCCGAATTTATAAACGTAGGTTTAATTTTAGCAATTATTCTTTTTCAGCAAGAAATAAAGAAATTTCTTATACTCATTACCCAAAGCCCAAAAATAGGTGAAAATAGGCTCATAAAATTATTTTTAAAAGAAAGTCCTAAGCAAAGAACTGAATTTGAAATACCAATTATTATTGATACGGTGCAAAGTTTAAGTACCGCTTATACGGGTGCTTTACTGATTATTGGAAAAAAAAACAGCCTACATACGTATGTAGAAACAGGAGAATACATTGATAGCAGGATTTCAAAGAGTTTGCTCTTAACTATATTTTTTAAAAATACACCTCTTCATGACGGAGCTGTTATTGTGTATAGAAATAAAATTATAGCTGCCGGTTGTATTTTACCGGTGTCACCGCTTTTGGAGCTTCCTGTTTCTTGCGGGCTAAGGCATAGAGCCGCAGCAAGCATCACTGAAATAGAACAAGATGTGATTGCTATTGTGGTTTCGGAAGAATCCGGAAATATAGCTTTATCCTATCAAGGTAATATCTATTTTAAGATTGAATTGGAACAATTGAAAAAGGTATTAACAGCTTTTTTCTACGATCCTTACAAAATTTTGACCGCTTTAAAAAAATAGTATCTAAATTAATCTATTGATAGTAAATATTTTATATATCTTTTCTTTTGGAATATTTTAATGTTTTTTCTGTAGCAATACTATTTTTATCTCAGAAAAATTCATTATCAATGAATTAAAAGTTTTAAAAAATCCTTTTTTCAAGTGTGACTATAGTATCTCTAAAAAAGAGTCCAAGAAAGTATAAATTTATCCCAATAAAATGCCTTTACCCGAGCCCATTCTCCTCAGCGCCGCCGACTTTATAGCCCTTTTACAGGGCAAACCAGAAATAGGAGAAAAATACCCCCAGTTTAAGCCTAAACATGTGGAATATTTGGGTGAGGCTATAATCATTGAAAATGTGCTAATTGAAGAAAAGATAGAAATAAAAAATGAAGAAAATACGCCTTTGCTTTTTCCTTATCCTATAAGTATTGAGAGCGGCGAATTTAAAAATGAGTTCTGGATTGATGGCGGCGAATTTAAAAATGAGTTCAGTATTTATGGCGGCGAATTTAAAAATGATTTCTCGATTTCTGGCGGCGAATTTAAAAAGGAGTTCTGGATTGATGGCGGCGAATTTAAAAATAAGTTCTCGATTTCTGGCGGCGAATTTAAAAATAATTTCTGGATTTCTGGCGGCGAATTTAAAAATGATTTCTCGATTTCTGGCGGCGAATTTAAAAATGAGTTCTGGATTGATGGCGGCGAATTTAAAAATAAGTTCTCGATTTCTGGCGGCGAATTTAAAAATGAGTTCTCGATTTCTGGCGGCGAATTTAAAAAGGATTTCAGTATTTATGGCGGCGAATTTAAAAATGAGTTCTCGATTTCTGGCGGCGAATTTAAAAATGATTTCAGTATTGATGGCGGCGAATTTAAAAATAAGTTCTCGATTTCTGGCGGCGAATTTAAAAATAATTTCTGGATTTCTGGCGGCGAATTTAAAAATGATTTCAGTATTGATGGCGGCGAATTTAAAAATGATTTCAGTATTGATGGCGGCGAATTTAAAAATAATTTCTGGATTTCTGGCGGCGAATTTAAAAAGGATTTCTGGATTGATGGCGGCGAATTTAAAAATGAGTTCTGGATTTCTGGCGGCGAATTTAAAAAGGATTTCTGGATTGATGGCGGCGAATTTAAAAATGAGTTCTGGATTTCTGGCGGCGAATTTAAAAATAAGTTCTGGATTGATGGCAGCGAATTTAAAAATGATTTCTGGATTGATGGCGGCGAATTTAAAAATAAGTTCTGGATTTCTGGCAGCGAATTTAAAAATGAGTTCTGGATTTATGGCGGCGAATTTAAAAAACTCTTGATAGAAAGTAAATCTAAAATCCAAACCTTACAATTCCAAATGGAGCATATACAGGAAGTTCAAATCCAATCATCCAATATCGATAGACTATTCCTTGGAGGCGCTGTGGACAGCACTCAAAAAGTATTTGTCCAAGATAGTGAAATTTCAAGTATTTGGTTTGATTATTTTGAAAATAAAGGGGTTGTTCGTTTTACAAATATTCAACCCAGCGAGAAAACCTCTTTTCATATCCTCAAAAGCTCTATGGGAGATGTAGAGTTTAAGGCTGTGCTTATTGAGGTGTATAAGCAAAAAACCTCTTTTCATATCCTCAAAAGCTCTATGGGAGATGTAGAGTTTAAGGCTGTAGCTTTTGAAAAGTATAAACAAATTGTTATTTCAGCCTCTAAAGTTTCCAATCTTGTAACGCATATCGGGCATATTCCTCAAAATATAGACGTTGAAACGTTTGAAAAAAAACTAGCACCGTTTGAAAGGCAAGGACAGCTCTTTGAAGTTTTTAACCAGCTTTATCTTGCCGCTCAAAAAGAAGGGCATCGCCGTTTGCCCTTGCAATATTACAGTTGGTCCTTGGCGGCGCTGCGCAAATCTATAGGCTTAAAATTTAAAGCTGCCTTTTTTGCGAGGCCCTTTCAGCCTTTTCAAAAAAGCACTTGGCAGGACATCCCAAGTTTTTTATCGCTTTGGGTTTCGGGTGTTTTTAGCAATTATGGACGCAGCTGGTCGCAAGCTTTAGCCCTTATGTTGGGCCTTTTAACCTTCCTTTATTTTTTTGCCTACGTTCCGGCTTTAAAAGATTCTTGGAAAAGTGTTTTTCAACATTATGCCTATTTGCCTTATTTTCTCAATCCTGCCCATAGTTTTGATTTGGTCAAAGGCATAGACCACAGCTTTTGGAGCCGTTTTTGGGATATGCTCAGCCGAATTATTGGGGGCATAGGCGTTTATGAAATCATAAAAGGATTTCGAAAATACGCAAAATAATGATGAACCGGGAACGGTAAAATTATAACTTTAAATTTTATACATGAGCTGTTTTATTGGGCTTAGGTCCCCAATTAACTGATTTACTTTTTAAAATTATTGATACTATGCCTAAGATTAATTGTGGCGATAGCCTCAAACTTTTAAAAGAAATAGACGAAAAGGTACATTTAACTTTTTTGGATCCGCCTTTCAATCAACAAAAGTCTTATAATTTTCATGATGATGATATGGACGAAAAAGCGTATTGGGCTATGCTCAAAGAAATTTGCACACTTATTTTTGACAAAACAGAAGAAGGAGGTACTATTTATTTTATGCAGCGGGAGAAAAACACGGAATTTGTTTTGAATGTGCTCAGAGAAACTGGATGGGTTTTTCAAAATTTAATTATATGGAAAAAAACAACATCTGCTGTACCTGTGCGAAATAAATATGGAAAACAGTATCAAGTTATTGTTTATGCCACAAAAGGAAGTCAAGTTAGAACTTTTCACCGCTTACGCATAAACCCAAAACTACCTGTGCATTACAAACACCAACGCGAAAATGGTCTTTTTGTAACCGATGTTTGGACAGATATTAGAGAGTTGACCTCTGGATATTTTGCAGGTCCTGAGGCCCTCAGAACAAAAGATGGTTCAAGATTTCATAAGCAGCAAGCACCTTTAGCACTTTTGTTGCGTCTTATTTTGAGTTCTACAAAAGTCAATGATACGGTTTTAGACCCTTTTGCCGGTACAGGAACTACGCCCCTTGTAGCCCAGCAATTGCAACGAAAATCTATTAGCATAGATATAGACCCGAAAAATATAGATTGTCTAAAAGATAGATTGGAAAATATAAGAGAAGCCGATCGCATTCAAAAATATTATCAGGATTACAGTTGTACAGAAAATCTATCCAGTATTTGGGGAAGTCAACTGACCATAGATTATAAAAAAGTAAATGAACCAATTTTATTTGATAGTTAAACCAATATGTATTCAATAGACTTGAACAAAACTGATAATCAATTGAATAAAATTATCAATTTTGTAAATTATCATAAATTAAAAAAGAATAGTTATCTATTATGATAGGAACTAACAATCAATTTATTGATAGAAATATTTGGTTTTTAAAAAATTTAAAAGTTATGTATAAATTTTATTTTATAAAATCCTTGTTATCAGTAAATAATTCTTTTATGCTGTTTTTTTAATCAAGATTTATCTACCCAAAATATAAACTATAGCAATAATATAATATTACAGTTTAACAAATTAGCTTCCAATGTCTTTTCAACTTATTTCTAATTTTGACAGTAAAGGGGATCAAGAAGTGGCGATAAAAGCTTTAGTACGAGGTTTGAAAAATGATGAAAAACATCAAGTTTTATTAGGGGTTACGGGTTCTGGCAAAACGTTTACTATGGCAAAAGTTATTGAAAAAGCCCAGAGACCAGCTCTTATTTTTAGCCATAATAAAACACTTGCTGCCCAACTTTATGGCGAATTTAAACAGTTTTTCCCTAATAATGCTGTTGAATATTTTATATCGTATTATGATTACTATCAGCCTGAAGCATATCTCCCAAGCACAGGAACTTATATTGAAAAAGAACTTAGTATCAATGAAGAAATAGAAAAACTTCGTCTCTCCACAACCACAAGTTTACTTTCAGGACGCAGAGATATTATTGTTGTGGCTTCGGTATCTTGCATCTACGGTTTGGCTGACCCAAATGCGTTTAAACAACATGTTTTGACGGTGAAGACAGGCGATAGAATTGCTTTTATTGCTTTTTTGCATAGCTTAGTCAACATGTTATATGGACGTACAGAAACAGAATTTAAACGTGGTACTTTTCGGGTTAAAGGCGAAATAGTAGATATTTTCCCTGCTTATGCCGATGTGGCTTATCGAATTTACTTTTGGGGTGATGAGATTGAAAATATCCAAATGATTGATCCAGAAACAGCAAAAAGGATAAAAGATGAAACAACTTTTTCCCTTTTCCCTGCTAGACTTTTTGTTGCTTCCAAAGAAGGCATCAAAGAAATTATACGACAAATACAAGATGATATGGTTAAGCAATATAATTTTTTCATCAGCCAGCACAAGCACGAAGAAGCACAACGTTTGGTAGAACGCACCGAATACGACCTAGAAATGATTAATGAATTAGGTTACTGTTCGGGTATAGAAAACTATTCTCGTTATTTTGACCGGAGAGAAATTGGACAGCGTCCTTACTGTCTACTAGATTATTTTTCTAAAGATTTTATTCTTTTTATTGATGAAAGCCATGCCACAATCCCTCAAATACGCGGTATGTCCGGCGGTGATAAAGCCCGTAAAATGAATCTTGTCGAACACGGTTTTAGATTACCATCTGCTATGGATAATAGACCTTTGACTTTTGATGAATTTGAACAGTCTGGTAATCAGTTTATATATGTCAGTGCAACCCCAACAGACTATGAATTTTATAAATCAGAAGGTACTATGGTTGAACAAATCATTCGACCTACAGGATTATTAGACCCGATAATTTCAGTGCGCCCTAGTAAAAATCAAATCGATGATTTAATGGATGAAATTGATAAAACTATTGAAAATGAGCATCGGATACTTATCACAACTTTAACCAAACGCATGGCTGAAGAATTGCATAAGTATTTAAAAAATTTATCTATAAAGAATCAATATATCCATTCTGAAATTAAATCTTTCGAAAGGGTCTCTATTTTAAGAAATTTACGACTGGGTGTTATTGATGTTTTGGTAGGCGTTAATCTTTTAAGAGAAGGTTTAGATCTACCTGAAGTAGAGTTAGTAGTTATTTTTGATGCTGATAAAGAAGGTTTTTTACGTAATGAACGTTCTTTGATTCAAACAATAGGCAGAGCAGCAAGAAATGCTAAGGGAAGAGTGATTATGTATGCCGATAAAATGACAGCATCTATGGCGCAGGCTATTGGAGAAACAGAAAGACGACGTAAAAAACAAATAGAATACAATGAAAAAAATAATATCATACCCAAAACAATTTTTAAAAGCAAGGAAGCTATTCTCCAACAAACCAGCATTGCGGATAAGAAAAAAAGAAAGCCTGAAGTTCAGCCAAAACAATCTAAAAAATACGAGTTAAACTTAGATTTAAAAAATATGTCTTTTATAGAATGCCAAAATGTGTATAATAAATTGAAAAAACAAATGGATGCAGCTGCAAAAAAACTCAACTTTATCGAAGCCGCCCAAATACGAGATTTGCTTTTTGAAATAGAAAAAGTGTTAAAGAAATAAAATAATATTACCTTTAGAACATATTTAGTTTTCTTAATTTGTTGATAATCAAATAATAATAAATAGAAAAATTGTTTTTTTGGTGCATTGCTAAAATATTAATTTGCTTGTTATCAATTATTTACTAAATTTTATTGTATAAAAAAAGAAATTAAAAAAAAAATACGTTAAGTATCTTATTATCAATTTTTTATATAAGAAGAATAAAAACTAAGCACGCTCTTAATACTTGTAATACTCGAATTTATTTCAATAATTAATAAGATGTAGTTTCTATATTTTCAAATATTGATTAATCAATATATTAACAATATTAGATGGAAATATTTTTTAGTTTCCAAAATTTAGAGTTAATTAAATTATATACAAATCATATAAAATATTTGAATTTAGAAAAATAGTACAATTTTTTGTAGTTATACAACAATATCAAATCATTATAAATTTTTATAGCCTAAGAAGAATTTAACATTTGATTTAATCCTTAATCTTTTTAATAAGGGCTTCAAAAGACTCCGGATTATTCATCGCTAAATCTGCTAATACTTTTCGATTCAAATCAATATTATTTTCTTTTAATTGAAATATTAATTGACTATATGAAAGACCATGCGTACGAGCAGCAGCATTAATTCTTTGAATCCATAAAGCTCTAAACGTACGTTTTTTATTTTTTCTATCTCTATAAGCATAAAGAAGACTTTTTTCAACAGCAGCTTGGGCAACAGACCAAACATTTTTTCGTCTTCCCCAGTAACCTTTAGCAGCTTTATAAATCTTTTTTTTCCTTTTATAGGCAGCAACAGCGTTTGTAGAACGAGGCATAATCTAAATATAGTAATAAATTGTAAATTATTAAACTTATGGATTTTTTTTTAAAATACAGTGTTTTATAGCGATTATTTTCATCTCAAAAATGATCATTTTCAAAACCAATTTTCAAGTGATGAGACTATATATCAGTACGTTTTAAGCTAAATTTAACATTTTCTTTACTCTTTTAGTATCAGCCTGATGTACCATACCTGTTTGGGTTAAATTTCTCTTTCTTTTAGTACTTTTCTTGGTTAAAATATGGCTTTTATATGCATGTTTTCTTTTTAATTTTCCTGAACCAGTTACTTTAAACCGTTTCTTTACTCCAGACTTTGTCTTTACTTTTGGCATATCTATTTTAAAATTTAGTATGTTTAAATGAGATAAAAATGAATCGACGCTTCCTAATTAAAGGGCATTGCAATTTATAAGTAAAAAAAATAAATTTTGTTTTTCTTAGTTTTTAGATTACTTGTCAAAAACGTTAGATTTTGTGCTAGCTGTTTGTATAATTTTCTGCACCCGCTTTTCAGAAATATTAAGCGCTTCAGAAATAATAGTTGTTGAAACGCCCTTTTGATAAAATCCGAGTACTGATTCTATTTTTCCTTTTTCTATACCTTTTTCTATACCTTCTGCTTTACCCATTTTTTTAGCTGTCTCCATAATATTGTGCTCATCTCGACGCCATTTTAAAGCATCTCGATAAATTTCTAATTCCTTAGGTGCCAAACGCGCAACCGCAGCTAAGTCAAACAAACGCTCAAAAACCTTATCCGCATAAACCGCAGGACGCTCCGATAAATTAGCCATAAAACGTAAAGCATAAAGCCATTTCTCAAAATGACTTGATAAAGCCTCTAAAGGCTTTGTAAATTTAGGTAACTCAATATAAATATATTTTAACTTATCATAAAAAACTGAATTGGCATTCTGCCTTTCTACCAATTCAACCACCCGCATATAATTTGGAGAAACATAAGAATCCATATTAAAATTCAAAATACTGATGATATAAACAGGAAATATTTGATAATTCCAAATCCCTTTTACGGCTTGGGCTTGAATAGGAAATGTGGAATAGTAAATCGTTCTGTCTTTATAATAAGTTTGAGGCTTGCGTTGTACCTCTACTACAAAACGGTCTCCGTTTGTTTTGCTCACGCAGTGTAAATCAAAAACGGAACGCCTCTCAGAAGCCGTAGCCCCCAACTGTTCATTTTTGCTGTAACTCAGCGTTTCAATTTGATGCTCTTGGGGCAAAATTTGATTTAAAAAATCAATCAACAAGTCTTTACTAACTTCTGTCCCGAAGAGTTTCTTAAAACCAAAGTCTGTTAGTAAGTCTACATACTTATCATTCATGGCACTGCTTTTTTTGTTCTAAAAAAAGTAATCAATTTTCTCAGTGACCTTCAGGATTTTATCCGTATTGGTTCTGCCTTGGCTTGTTATAATAAATGGGATGAATAGAACTAATACCAGCCACCTATTATCCTATTATTTCCAATGTCATGAAATCAACTAACAGAAACTGCCAGACTTGGAATTAAATATTACAGTAGCCTATATCTCATCAAATGTCCATATCCAAATTCAACTTATATTCCAAACATATTAAGGATATCTATAACTCTTACACAAATATCCGATATGATAATTTAAACAGTTAAATTCAGATTTTGCAAATATACATTTTTTTTAATATGTTTTTCAAAAACTTTGCTGCTTATATTTATTTCATGATTTTGGGAGGTAAGAATTAAAGTAGATGTTAAATATTTTTTGACAGCATTTGCTTATGCTTATCCTTTTACCTAATATTGCCTCTAAGAGATTTTCTAACTCTTTAACTAAAAGTCTTTAAATTTATTTGTATTTTTTATAAATCAAATAAAATATAGGAATGCTATTTTAATATCTTGAAAAATGGTCATTTTCAATGAAACGGCTAAGATTAAAATATGTAAAGAAAAACTACAAACATAATCCTGTAAAAATAGTAAAGTTTTATAGAAACTTACACCATAAATTTATTATTGTCGCGATTGTTAAAGAAGATTATAATTATCTTTTTTTATTAAATAACCCAATGCTTTATAGCAAAGCTATTTTTGAGTATTTTGCGAAACGTTAAGTTTCCATACCAATAGGTTAGAATCCGAAAAACTCTCTTTTTCAAGTAACCTGAGTATAACTTTACTTTTAACGCCTTATATAAAATATAAACATAAATGGAATTATATCTTGATTCTGCTGATATTCAAGAAATTAAAGAATCTTTTAAATTGGGTTTTTTAGCTGGTTTAACTACAACACCAACTTTTATGCATCGTCAAGGTATTACCAATATTGATAAAATGGTGCTAGAGTTATCTAAGCAAGTGCCTGTGCTTCAAATTGAAGCATTAGGAGAAACTGCTGAAGAAATTATTAATGAGGCTTATCGTCAAGATAAACTTGGACTTGATAGAAAAAAAACAGTTTATAAAATACCTGCCTCATTAGAAGCTATGAAAGCCTGTAGCCAACTAAGAAAAGAAGGTTTTATGATTAATATTCACCTTGTTTATACATTACAACAAGCCTATATGGCTATGGCTGCAGGGGCAACTTATGTTTGTCCTTTGATAGGGCGTTTACAAGATCAAGGTCATGATGCTCTTGCTCTAATGACTGAATGTGTTGATACAGTCAATCATTATGGTTATGATACTAAAATTATGTTTTCTTCGGTAAGAAATGTAGAACATGTTAGAAATGCCTTAGAAGCTGGTGCACACACGATTACTGCGCCTTGGAAAATTATTAAACAACTGACAAATAATCATTTCACAGATATTGGAACACGTCAGTTTATTGAACATACCCGCTTAATGACTGTCCATGTTCGAGATGTTTTGAACGGTAAAAATCCATTAGCTACTTTGGATATAACTGTGGCAGAAAGTTTAATAAAAATGACTTTAGGTGGTTTTGGTGCTATAACTATTGTTGACAAAAATAAAAAACCTATTGGTATTTTTACAGATGGTGATTTAAGGCGTCTATTATCCAAACAAGGTGAAAAAGCTATTCATCAAAAAATAAATGCTTTAGAAATAAAGACTCCTAAGTCAATAGAATCTTCTGCTTTATTATATGAAGCTGCAAATTTATTTAAAAAATATAAAGTAGATTGTCTGGTAGTCACTGAACAAGGTACAACAGTGGGTATGTTAGATATTCAGGATTTATCTGATGATAATTAACCTAAAACTGTAAAATTTTTAATCTTTGTCTATGATAGAACTGACAGAACAAGCTATTAATCAATTAGGTTCTAAATTTATAACAAGTCCACATATTGTTAAAGAGAACTTATATAAAACAAAAGCCTTACTTTTTGATTGGGATGGTGTTTTTAATAATGGAACAAAAGGAAGTTTTAATAGTAGTTTTAGTGAAATAGATTCTATGGGAATAAATATGCTTCGTTTTGGTTTCTATTTATTATATGGCTATATACCTTTTACTGCCATCATTACAGGAGAAAAAAATGAAACTGCCTTTTGGTGGGCAGAACGAGAACATTTAGACTCTGTTTTTTTTTTGGTCAAGGATAAGATTCAAATTTTGCCTTTTCTTGAACAAAACCAAAGTATTGAATCTTCAGAAATCATGTTTTGTTTTGATGATATATTGGATATTTCTTTAGCAAAAGAAGTTGGAACACGATGGATGGTAGGACGTAGAGCTAATCCTTTCTTATTAGAATATATTACTCAAAAAAAATATACAGATTATATAACAGGTTGCTCTGGAGGTAATAATGCTTTAAGAGAAATATCAGAAATAGCCTTAACTTTATTAGAACGTATAGAAGAAACTATATCTAAACGAATTGATTTTCAAAATGATTATACATATTATATTGAAAAAAGAAATAGTTTAAACACCAAATTTTACAAAAATAAAAAAGATACATTTATAGAAGTTAAAAAAATAACAATAGTTTAGCTTTTTTTAATATATTGATAATTAAATAGTTAAATCTTTCAAGTCTTGTAGTTTAAACAAGTTAATTTTCAATGTTTTTTTAACAACTCCCAATTATCGAAATCTAATTTATTGAAAAAATAGTCTACTTGATATAAAAAAGTATGATCTCAGCTTTATTAAAAACTATAAGATTTTTTGATAGATCTATTCTGGTAAAACTATCAACTGTTTTTTTTATTTGTTCTATCTCTATTGACTGGGGCTATTTCATCTTTTATAATTCTGAAGACTACGTTCTAAATAAGACCAAGTCAGATGTACAAAAAATTAGTTCTAATATCCAATCTTATTTACCTATATTAAGAGATAATATTAAAACGAAAAATCAAATATTTAAAAACTTCAATACTGTTAATTTTGACTATGATATTGTTATTTCAAAAAATGGCAATGTTACATATTGGTCTGATAATACTTTAGATTTTGTTGATCAAGAATTAAAAAACTCTTTTACAGAAAAATGTATTTCTGTAAAAAATAGTATTTATTTCTTAAAACAAGTTCAATTTAACTATAACGATGATAATTATCGTGCTATTTTTATAATTATTGTATACAAAAACCCTAAAAAACAACATGTTTATTCAGTAGATGCTGTTCCTCAAAGTATACATGAAAAAGAATATTTAAAAGTACCTATAGTTCATAACTTAAATTTTAAGGTTGTACTTAATAAATCAGAAAATGCTATCCCTATTACAAATTATTATGGCTTACATCTTTTTTATATAGTAAAAGAGTACGATTCTTTTTCTCTAGCTAATAATTATTTTAGTATTTTTATGTATATCCTAATATTTATTTTGTTAGGACTAAGTTTTATTGTTTACAGCATTAATTTATACAGAAGTACCTATAAAACACAGATAGCTGTTATGTTCTGTGCAATTCTTCTCACCTCCAAGCTACTGTTATTTGATTTTAATCTTCTTGAACATATCTTTAAGACGCGTATTTTTGGCTTTATACCACCAGATATATTCTTATTTATCAAATCATTTATGGGTAAATATTTGATAAACAATATTTTTATTAATATTATAGTATTAATTTTCCGTAAAAGAATATGGCTTTATATTAAGAAAGTATTTTTTAAAAAGGTAGATTTTTTAAAATATACTTTTATTGCTATAGGTATCTTAATAATGGATTATCTTTTAATAAAACACATTGGTTTTATTAAACATGTCTGCTTTAATTTGGATATTAATATAGATATTAACTATAATATCAATTTTGATTATCCTGAAATTATTGGTGTGATAACAATTATAATAAGTCTTCTCAATCTCTTTTTTATTATTAATATAGTCGCCAACACAGTTATTCTTTTTTTATATCATAAGAAAGCACCTTTAAATAACCGTGAATATTCTTTATATAAATATTTAAAGATTATATGCACTCATTTAATAACCAGATATTTATTGGTATATATTATTGCTTTTATATCAATTCCTCTAATTATTTTTCAAGACTACGGCAGCAAAGAGACTTATATAGCTATCCTCTCTTGTTTTAGTATTTTAGTCTACGCCATATTTTCAAAAGCATTTAATACTTATTATACAATAAACCATAAGCTATTTTTATATTTATCAGTATGTTTTATCATTTTTTCAATATTTATCAGCTATTTGTTTTATTCATTTACAAATACCAGAATAAATTATGAAGTTAATGAAATTGCAAGTGGATTATCTTTAGATAAAGATTTTAAAAATGATAATGCTTTACATATTGTATCTAAAATGATGAATGAAGATGATACTATTAATCAATTTTTAGGATCTTCACACTCTATTGATAACATAAAAATATGGGTTTTAGAGAAATATTTAAAAAAATTTAGACAAGATTATAAAATTAAATTTTATATTTTTGATAATGAACACAGAAACTTATCGCTTTTTGAACCTATAAGTTACGATTCTATTGCTTTTTTCCTTCATAATCCCAAATATTCAACTTCTTTCGAAGAAATTTATTTTATGAAGGATAATCTACGCAGCCATTCTTATTGGACAATAAATTATTTTGATAATGGCGTACTTATCATAAAGTATCAAGCTAAAGATATTCGTAAAAATGCTCTTGAAACTAACTACATTTTAGATAAGTTTGTTGATACTAAAGAAAAAAGTACTCTTCAATATGATTATGGCATATTCTTTAAAGGCTATTTAGTCAAAAGTAGTCGAGGTTTTCCTTACGAATATGAATTTTCTAAAGAAGATTTTTATAACCTTAAACAAAACCTAAAAATCTATAGAAAAGGTTACAATCATGTTATTTCAGAACCGAGTCCGAATAATTATATTATTATCACATATCTTAATTATTCTTTAGGTATGTTTTTAACTACTTGTTCATTTTGGGTAGTTATTTTTTCATTTTATATCTTAGTCTATAATATTATAGATTTTCTTTTTCTCCGAAATATCAACTACAAATTTTTTAGTATTAAAATATACTATTTTATCAATTTTGTTTTTGTTTTACCTCTTCTCATAGGTATTTTTTATAACTTAATAAGCCAAAATAATAGTTATACTGATGATGTATTATCTACTCATTTAGAAAAAGTTTTAGAAAGGTCCCAGGAGGTCTATTTAAGTTTATATAGTTTAAAAGATAAAACATTGAATAATCATGATTTTCTAGAAATACTTAATGATATAGAGAATGCTAACAATATCAGTATATCAATTTATAACCCTAAAGGTTATTTAACACATACAAATTTACCTTTTTCTAATAGTAGAATAGAACCTAAAGCTTATCGTGAAATTATAGAAGGAAAAAAACCATATTCTATTTCAAAATCTTATTTTAATAATATTCATTTCAACAATATATACAATCCTATCAGACTAAATAATTTTTCAGAACCTATCGGTATAGCATCCACTTCATTTTTTAATTTATATCATGAATACCAAAGAAATCTTATCAAAAGCTTTTCTTATTTTCTAAATACTTTCGCCTTTATTTATATCCTTTCTTTACTAGCTTCTAATTTGGTTTTGAATTATTTAAATAGGCCTCTTCGAATGATTAGTCGTAAACTTTTAGGAACTTCTCTTGAAGATAGTACAGAAATAACTGGTTATAAAGTTAAAGATGAAATTGGATCGATAATCAATTCTTATAATACTATGGTAAAAACTTTAAGAACCAATAAACTTGCTATTCAAGAAAATCAAAAACATATAGCCTTACAGGAAATTGTTCAGCAAGTTGCTCATGAAGTAAAAAATCCGCTAACACCTATTAAATTAACACTCCAAAATTTAAAAAGGATGCTTGATAAACCTAACATTTTAGAGCGTATGAATGATATTAAACAAAAAATTGATACTATTTTAACTAATATAGATATCATTTCTAATATTATAGAAAACTTTAAAGAAGTTGCTAAAATGCCTTTGCCAAAACACAATAAAATTAATATAACTCAAATCTTAAAAGAAACAGTAAGCCTTTATCAGAGTAATTCGAATATCTCTATTATTGTAGAGTTACCCCAAAAAGATTGTTTCTGTATTAGCGATGCAGAACTTTTTAGACGTATATTTAATAATTTGATTATAAATTCTATAGAGGCAGTTGATAAGCCCTATAAAGCTATTATTAAAATTCAGATGAGAGAAAACCAAACTGGGAAATTTCTTATTTCTATAAAAGATAATGGCAGAGGTATTCCAGAAGAATATAATACTCAAGTTTACATGCCTAATTTTACAACTAAAAAAAAAGGAAGTGGAATCGGTTTATCAGTAGCTCAACAAGGTATAAAACATGCTGGAGGCAATATTTGGCATGAAGCCAATAGTGATAAAGGAACAACTTTTTTTATTGAAATACCTTTACTTGAACAATAATTAGGAACTATAGCAATGCTATTTTTATCTCAAAAATGTTTACTTTCAATACCAATGACTTAAACCTCTTAAAAATCCTTTTTTCAAATGACATGATTATAATGCAAATAAAATATATTAAGCAGGTTTATTTTATAGGGATAGGAGGTATAGGAATGAGTGCTTTAGCAAAGTGGTTTTCTTTAATAGGCAAAAAAGTAGCTGGTTATGATAAAATACCTTCTGATCTAACTCAAAACTTACAAAAAAATAATATAGCTATTCATTTTGAAGATGATACTAAACTAATACCTCATTCTTTTAAAGATTTTAAACAAAAAAATAAAACTCTTATTGTTTATACCCCTGCTATTCCAAATAACCACACAGAATATTTATTTTTCAAAAATGCTGATTTTATCATTTACAAACGATCAGAAATCTTAGGTTTATTGAGCCAGAGTTATTTTACTTTAGCTATAGCAGGTACACATGGTAAAACAAGCACAGCGGCTTTATTAGCTCATTTACTTATCGAAGCCAATTTACCTTGTTTAGCTTTTGTAGGTGGAATACTCCAAAAATATGAATCCAATTTACTTTGGAATCGTCCAAAAGAAAATCCAATCTTGGTCGTAGAAGCTGATGAATTTGATCGATCCTTTTTAAATTTATCGCCTAATATAGCTGTTATAACAGCCTTAGAAAACGACCATTTAGATATTTATGAAACTGATGAAGGTGTTAAAAAAGGTTATTTAGCATTTATTAAAAAAATAAAAACTACAGGTACTCTCTATATAGCTCAAAGTGTAAATTTGGATAACTTCATACCTGATCTGAAAGTTTTATACTATGGATTAGAAGGAAAAGATATTTGGGCAAAAAAAATTTCACCTTTTTCTACGGGTTTTCAATTTGATTATTATGCAGAAAAAACCAAAATTAATAACTTGATTATGCCAGTTATGGGTTTTCATAATGTAGAAAATGCTTTAGTAGCTATATCTTTAGCCCAAGAACTCGGAGTAAGTGTAAATAATGTTAGGAAATCTTTGAAAAGCTATAAAGGTGTAAAACGACGCTTTGAATATATTCTAAAAAAACCTAATATTTTTGTAGATGACTATGCCCATCATCCTACTGAAATAGAAGCGTTTTTGATCAGTTTAAAAACTATTTATCCTGATAAAAAAATTACCGCAATTTTTCAACCTCATCTCTTCACAAGAACAAGAGACTTTGCCAAAGGTTTTGCCAAAGCCTTAGATTTAGCAGACAGTATTTTTCTATTGCCCATTTATCCAGCCCGAGAATTACCTATTAAAGGTGTTGAAAGCAATCTTATTTTTGAAAAATTAAAGAGTAAAGAAAAATATTTAACCTCAAAATCAGAGGTTTTAGATATTTTGACGCATTCTAAGCCTGAAGTTCTGGCAACCATAGGCGCTGGAGACATTGATCGATTAATTCCAAAATTGAAAAAGTGTTTAAAAATTTAAAATCTACCATTTGATTTTTATGTTGTTAAAAAAAGGATATGCCCACCATCATTATATTCATCGTTGTTCAAAAAAAGAATTTTTTGTTTTAATTTGTTGGCAATGAAAGTTAAAATTTTGAAAATAGGAATAGCATGGCTATAGTCTCTGATCAACTTGGTAATTTTAATGGCATAATTAGTCATCCCTTAAGAACTCTTTAACTAATTGCTATATAGCGTATTTAAAAAAATGGGATAATATAACTATTTGATTATAAACAATTTATATTTTAATAGTTTTCACGAATTGACATTTTAAGTCAATTTAGTGTTTATACCATTTGTTATTTATATTTACTAGGATAATAATTTTTGTAAATTGGGATTTTAGTTTTTTTGTTATCTTATTTTTAATCATCGAGTTATGCCTAAATGTATTGATTTAACAGTCCAAGAAGATGTCAAGGTCTTAGAAGCTAATTTAAGGAAAACCTCCAGTGATAGAGAGCGTGGGCGTCTCAAAGCACTTCGCCTAGTCAAACAATAAAGTCAAACATTTAACCGAAATCACTAGAAAGCTGGGTTTCACGGAGAAAACGATTCGGGAATAGTTTAAAAACTATCAGACATCTGGTCTAAAGGTTATGGTTCAAATTCGTGTAGGCGCTCATCGGAAAAGCCTTTTCTGCCAAGCTGTTCAAAGTAAGATAGAAGAACTGTTAAGCCATTCTGAAAGTACTATAAGCTCTTATGTAGAACTTAAACAGGTATTAGATAAAACCTTTGATTCAAACTTTCCTTATTTTACTTTGCTTCATTTTTGGAAGCGTCGTTTTTTAAGCAAGTTAAAAGTGCCTCGAAAAACTCATATCATTTATATTTATTAAATTGATAATCAAAAATTTATACTATATTAGTTTTTTTCATTAAATTTAATGCCAAAAAATCAAAATTACATAATATATTGATTATCAAAATAATTCAAGTCTATTAAATGTATAATGGCATTACTACTTTTTTATGCCTAAACTTTATTTTGTCTTCTTTTGCCAATACAGAGATCATGTTAATTAACTATTACACGTTTTGTTTTGGGCAAATGACTATTGCGAATAGAAACTTGTTGGGCTAAGTTTTTGGCAATAGAAGTAAAAAATTCTCCTGCAAGTTCTTCTTGAAGTCCTATAAGTTCTCCATCATCACTGGCTTGTCTTATAGCTTGGATAATAGGTATTTGTCCTAAAAAAGGAATATTTTGGCTTTCAGCCATCAGTTTCCCTCCATCTTTTCCAAAAATATAATATTTATTGTTAGGAAGCTCTTTAGGCGTAAAATAAGCCATATTTTCTACCAAGCCTAAAATAGGTACATTAATCGTTTTTTTTCTAAACATATCTATGCCGCGTTCTGCATCTTCCAAAGCGACTTTTTGAGGTGTAGTAACAATAAGGCTTCCAGTCAAGGGAGCAGTTTGTACTAGAGTAAGATGAATATCGCTGGTGCCGGGAGGTAAATCTATGAGTAAATAATCCAAATTTTCCCAGTGGGCATCGGTAATAAATTGGCGCAAGGCTGAACTCGCCATAGGTCCTCGCCAAACAATAGCTTCTTGTCTCTGAGTTAAAAAACCAATAGATAAGAGTTTTATCCCATTAATTTTAATAGGTATAAGTTTAGTTTTGTCTCCTTTTTTTCGTAATCCGGGACGCATACCTTCAGCTTTAAACATAGTTGGTATAGAGGGTCCAAAAATGTCGGCATCAATAATCCCAACTTGAGCACCTAATCTATTTAAACTTAAAGCCAAATTAGCTGTAACTGTAGATTTGCCAACCCCACCTTTTCCTGAAGCAACAGCAATAATATTTTTTACGTGTGGCAAAATTGGGGTATTTTGACGCGCAGAACTAACTTGAGAACGGATATTTATAAAAATTTCTATATTTTCTCCCATTTCTTTTTCCAAAGCCTCTATACATTGTTTTCGTATAAATTCTTTTAAAGGACAAGCAGGGGTAGTTAAAACTAAATCAAAGTAGATTTTTTTCTGTTCAATTTTGATGTTTTCAATCATACCTAAACTAACTAGATCTTTTTTTAGATCTGGATCATCTACGGTGGATAGAGCTTTTAAAATCTTTTCTTTTGAAAACATAGTTATTCTTTAATATTGAAAATATTGGTAATGTTGATATAGTCATCTCAAATAGAAAAAAGACTTATAGATTTTCTAAGTCTTTGGACTTTGGCTATGAGAAAAAATTCTCTCCTTATAATTTAATAATAAGATTATCAAACTATTTATTCATCTGCTTTTGGAATATTAAGATTTTTCAAAATATGTTCTATACGTCGAGCTTCTTGTTCTGTATCGTCAATATAAAAAGTCAACTGGGGCAATACTCTAATTTGATGACGTGCTTTTTGCCATAGTAATTGATGAATAAAACGATAACGTCTTTGAAGCATTTTTAAAATATCTTCATTTTTTTTTTCTATAAATCCAAAAAAACTCAAGTAAACTTTACCTGTTTTCATGTCTGGGGCTATACGGACAGAAGTCACCGTAACCATACCTCCATTAAGTTCTAATTTTGAAGATTCTTTTTGAAAAATGATGCTGAGATATTTTTCAAAAAGCTTGTTTCGTTTATTTTTTTTAAAATTATCCATTCAAATATTTTTAACTTATATTTATTAACATAAAACCGATAAAACAAGTCTTTTTTTTTAATAATTAGCACTTTTTTCAATAAAAATTTAGTATTTTTACATCCTATATATATACTATATTTCTTTAGTAAATCTATATCTTTAAACTATAAAATAATAAGATATTAGCAATAATCCTCTTAAAACATAAATACAAACTTAATTTTTTCCCATCTATTAAAAATATAGGATTTTAATATAAACTATACATTTAGAAGGGAATTTAAGATTTATTATTATTTAATTTATTTTTAACTTTAACAAACTCTAAAGAACTTGCAGATGACAGATATAGACAATCAAGTTTTAGTAAACCGAAATGAACATAGTTCTGAAAATTGGGATCAGATAGAAAGTGAAGAACTTGCACTATTTAAAAATAAAGAACTTGAAGAAATTTATAGTAATTTAGATACTTCAAACTTAGAAAAAAAAGTTATATCAGGTAAAATAATTGATATAATTGATAGAGAAATCATTATTGATCTTGGACAAAAATCCAATGGTTTAGTTTCTATCAATGAACTTAGAGATCGTGAAATAGCAATTGGAGATGAAATTGAAGTTTATGTAGAAAAACAAGAAAATAAAGATGGCTATCTTCAAGTTTCTTACCGAAAAGCAAAAATCATTAAGTCTTGGCAACAAATAGAAGAAGCTCAACAAACTGATAAAATTATCGAAGGTGTTGTTAAACGAAGGACAAAAGGAGGATTAATAGTTGATATTTATAATATAGAAGCCTTTTTACCAGGTTCTCAAATTGATGTGAATCCTATACGAGATTTTGATATTTTTATAGATAAGAGAATGGAAATGAAGGTTATAAATATTAACCATCAAAATGAAAATATTATTGTTTCTCATAAAATTCTTATAGAAAAAGATTTAGAAGAACAACGTAATGCCATCCTGAGCAACTTAGATAAAGGACAAGTCCTTGAAGGAAGTGTTAAAAATATGACAAACTTTGGTGCATTTATAGATTTAGGCGGTGTAGACGGCTTATTGCATATTACCGATATTATATGGGGACGGATTTCTCATCCTAATGAAGTTCTAGAATTAGATGAAAAGATTAATGTTGTTGTTTTAGACTTTGATGATGAAAAGAAGCGTATTTCTTTGGGAATGAAACAACTAAAAGAAAACCCTTGGAATTTATTATCTGAAGACACTAAAGAATCTTCTAAGGTTAAAGGCACAGTAGTTAATATCATGGATTATGGAGTTTTTGTTGAAATACAAAAAGGCGTTGAAGGTCTAGTTCATATATCTGAAATGTCTTGGTCTCAGCACCCTATCTATCCTCAAGAACGATTTGAAATTGGACAAGAACTTGAAGCTATTGTTCTTATGATAGATAAAGAAACCAAAAAAATGTCTTTAGGGCTTAAACAATTGACTCTCGATCCTTGGGAAAATAAGGACATTATCAAAAAATATCAAGTGGATACGCTTCATAAAGGTATTATTAGAAATGTAACTCCATTTGGGTTTTTCTTAGAGTTAGAAGAAGGTATTGATGGCTTGTTGCATATATCAGATTTATCATGGACAGAAAAAATTAAACATCCTTCTCAATTTGCTCAAGTCGGAGATACTTTAGATATTAAAATATTGAATATCAATCAAGAAGAGCGGCGCTTAGCCTTAGGGCATAAACAAATAGAAGATAACCCTTGGGAAGTTTTTGAAGGTATTTTTAAATTAGGTTCCGTGCATGAAGGTACTGTAATTGTTACTATAGATAAAGGTGCTATTGTTGAACTACCTTACGGTATTAAAGGCTTTTGTTTCAATAAAAATTTAGCTTTAAAAGATGGTAAAGTAGCGTCTGTTGGTGATACCCTGCCTTTTACTATTCTTAATTTCTCAAAAGACAATAAAAAAGTTCTTGTCTCACATTTTCATACTTATCAAGTAAATCAACAACCGCAAAAGGATATTCAAAACTCCGATAAAAAGAAAAATGTATCCGCTAAAGGCAACGACTTTAAATATGTTAATGAACATAAAAAGAATACTTTAGGTGATTTAGATGTATTTAAGAATATTAAAAAAGAATTGGCAGATAAGGCAAAAGCTAAAACAGGTACTGAAACAAAAGCTGAAAAGAGTATTGAAACAGGTACTGAAACAAAAGCTGAAAAGAGTATTGAAACAGGTACTGAAACAAAAGCTGAAAAGAGTATTGAAACAGGTACTGAAACAAAAGCTGAAAAGAGTATTGAAACAGGTACTGAAACAAAAGCTGAAAAGAGTATTGAAACAGGTACTGAAACAAAAGCTGAAAAGAGTGTTGAAACAAGTAAAGAATAAATTATAATTTATAGATAAATGGTATAATATTTGGAAAAAGGGAGTCTTATAGACTTCCTTTTTTTGTAAAAAAGTATTTAGAGCCTAAAAAAGTAATTGAAATGGATGCTACTAAAATTGATATTAATTGTGATTTAGGAGAAAGTTATGGCAATTTTAAAATCGGTCAAGATATTGATATTTTCCCATACATAACCTCTTGTAATATCGCCTGTGGTTTTCATGGAGGAGATCCTTTACAAATAGAAAAAACCATTCAATTAGCTTTAAATCATAATGTTCGTATAGGTGCTCATCCCAGCTATCCTGATTTATTAGGTTTTGGAAGAGTAAATATGGAAATTGATAAAGCAGCTTTAAAAGCATTGGTAAAATATCAGATTGCAGCTTTAAAAGGTTTGGTAGAAAGTCAAGGAGGAAATTTAAAATATGTTAAACCACATGGAGCTTTGTATAATACTATATCTAAAGATTATGATAAAGCAATTACTGTTATAAAAGCTATACAATCTTTTTCATCTTCTTTAGCTTTAATGGGTTTAGCGGGGAGTCATTTAGAAAAATTAGCTTTTCAAAATAATATTCCTTTTATTTCAGAAGCCTTTATTGATAGACGTTATCAAGAAAATGGTATGTTAATGTCTCGTTCAAAAAATTATGCTGTCATAAAAAACCCTAGTGAAGCTCTAGAGCAAGCCCGTATGATTTTTTTTGAAAAACAAGTAAAAACAGAAACAGGTAAATATATACCCTTAAAAGCCAATAGTTTTTGTATACATGGTGATAATCCATCAGCTCTTATGATTTTAAAAAAATTGAAAAAATCGTTTCTAAATTACTAATTCTTTTCAACAACCTAATACTGAAAATTTTAACATCACTTATTCAATTATATTGGTAATCAAACAAAATTGTTACTTTTATAAAAAATTGTTAATCAGTATATTATAATGGAAAATAATTTTTATCCTTTTCAACTACAGTCAAAAGCTTCTTGGTTAAAATTTATCCGACAACATACTCATGATATAGAGTCTTTAAATTTTATAAATGCTGAAGGAATACCTCTAACTCCTTTTTATAGGCAAGAAGATTTAGAACATGTAAATTGGCAGGCTTATGCTTACCCGACAGAATGTAGCGATTCAGAGGCTCGAACTTGGGAAAATAGGGTCTATATAAACTGGAAAAAAGATTTAAGAAAAATGAATCAGCAGGCTTTAGAGAGTTTAAAGCAAGGCGCTGATTCTCTCCATTTCGATTTGTCTAAAATAAAAAACATTAATTTTGAAGCCCTTATTAATAACCTTCAATTAGATTATTGTGCTTTATCCCTAACTTTTCCTTTTAATAATATTGATTCAACATTTCAGTCTTTTAAAAAAGCAACTCAATCTTTTAAAAATAATTCTCAAAAATTAAGAGGTAGTTTCTTTAATTTAGGTTGGAATGATTTTAAAGAATATTCTAAGGTTTTTCCAAAACTTCGGTTTGGTCTAGAAAGCCAAGAAAACAAAAAACTTATTCCTCAGTTTATAGAAATTTTAAATAAGATTTTAAAAATTATAGAAGCTGAAAATAATGGACAAACTAAAGATTTAAACAAAACTTTAATTACTAAGCTAGCTTTCCAAATAACTTTAACCAATGATTATTTTTCTTGCATAGCTGGTTTAAGGGCTTTTCGCTTTTTAATTGTTAAACTTTTTGAATTGTCAGGAATAGATATAAAAAAACAAAATATTCATTTAGAAACAGTTACAAAACCTTTTGATCGAGAAAATCTTTATAATAATATGCTTTCTAACTGTACTCAAGCCATGTCAGCCATTTTAGGTGGCACAAATATTTTAACTGTTATACCGCACAATAAAGACATAGAAATTACTGATAATTTTTCGTTACGTATGAGTCGAAATATATTTACTATTCTAAACCAAGAAGCACATTTTAATAAAACTAATGACCCCGCAGCAGGTGCTTATTTTATAGAAGTACTAAGTGAAAACATAGCTGAAAAAACATGGGAAACTTTTAGAAAAGGGATTTAACTCATCAATATTGAAAATAAATATTTCTTAGATAACAATAGTATTGTTTTAACTTTACTTGGTTATAAAATAAAATAAATTTCAAATTCTTAATTTTTAATTAAATGTTTTCTAATGAAAGCTTGTACAAATCCTTTACTTTGAATTTTATACAAATCTCTTTCAGCTTCTTCTTTAGAATCATAATTACCTGTTAAAAGCCTGTAAATAATTTTATTATTTGTTTTTGAAGCGTAAACATATACAAGTTCTAATCCGGATTCTATGGCTGATTTTCCTGCATTTTTGACAGTTTTTTCATTAGAAAATGAGCCTAATTGAATGGCAAATCCTCTTGGCGATCTTTTAACTCCCCATATACTATAAGTAGCTGTAGGCTTATATAGTTTACTGATAATAAATGGTTTAGGCTTTGAAATTGGTTTGGGTTTGGGTTTCGAAACTGGTTTGGGTTTAGGTTTTGGAGCTGGTTTAGGTTTCGAAACTGGTTTGGGTTTAGGTTTTGGAGCTGGTTTAGGTTTCGAAACTGGTTTGGGTTTAGGTTTTGGAGCTGGTTTAGGTTTCGAAACTGGTTTTTTTTCTACTTTCTTTTTGGAAATGGGTGTTTTGGCAACGGACCATTGGGGTAAGTATGCACTATCTTTGGGGTTTATCTTTGGTGAACCTATACGAATAACTTCTATAATTACATCTGTTATTCCACTGCTAATCATATCTATATCTTTAGCAGCAGCATAGGATATATCAATAATGCGTTTAGGGCTAAAAGGACCTCTATCGTTGATTCTTACATAAATCCATTTGCCGTTATGGGTATTTGTTACACGTACAAGTGTATTAAAAGGAAGTTTTCTATGTGCGGCAGTAAACTCAGTCTTAGAATAAACCTCTCCACTAGCTGTTTTTTTCCCTATAAATTTATCACTGTAATAAGAGGCTAATCCAGCTTCTTTATAGCCAGGTACATAGCTTTGAGCATAATTTTTTAAAACTATAAATAATAAAAAAATAAATAAAACTTTAATAATTGAGTTCATGATTAAAAAATCTTTGTGGATAATACTACTGATTTTGTCTTAATAATGAGTGGCCTCAGTAATCTCTATATTTAGTTTATCATACTTCTTATAACCAATGGCTTATATTTTGATTATATAGATCTATGACTTTCAAGGTTAAACTTCTTAAAAAGATAGAATTAAAACCCAAAGTAAGTATATTTATTAATTATTGGGCATCTATAATATCATTTTTTTTAATAAATGTTTCTGATAGCAATAGTTTGGTAATTTTTATCAATTATAAACGAATTTCAAACTATTATTATAGTCATGTCATTTGAAAAAAGGATTTTTAGAGTTTTTAATTCTTTGATAATAAAAATGAATTTTTGTGGGATAATAATAGCATTTCTATAGGTCTTAGAATAATAGCGTGTTTAGTTTTTTAATTAAAAAAATTCTAATCTCTAATTATTGCCCTTATTTTATATTTTATTATATTTGCATTTACAAAATGGCGGATGTAGCTCAGTAGGTTAGAGCACCGGATTGTGATTCCGGTGGCCGTGGGTTCGAATCCCATCATTCGCCCTCCTCTTCCTTGTTTTTAGTAATATTTAAGTTGTTATCCTAAGCAATACTTCGGTAAAATATCATAAAAAAATGGTTCTCCAAATTAACTCAAGTGAATAAATTTAAAGAACCATTTTAGTTTGTAAAATATCTTAAAAAAATAACTATTTCCCTCCTGAAGAAGACGAACGAGAACGAGAGGAACTCCTATTATTATATCTGGAACCTGATCGAGAAGTTGTAGAAGAACGACTTCCTGCACTAGTTTTAGCACTGGTGCTTCGTTGTACACTATTATTAACTTTGTTTTTAAAATCGCTATTATTTGATAACTTCTGTGAGAAATTGCTATTCCTGTTGAGATTATTTTTGGAAAAAGTTCCATATTGACTTTTTCCATTAGCACCTGTGGTGCCGTAATAGGATCGATTGCCTCGGTAGTTATTATTATAATCTATATAGTTAGAACGGTATATAGAGGGACCTGCTATCATGTGAAACATGGAAGTCATAAAAGCATATTTTCCATAAAACTCCCAAAAACTACCACCACCATTACTATCACCATCTTTCCAAGTGCCATATTTTGGATTTCCAACATAATTCGAATAACCAGGAGGAGCAACAGTTTTACTAACTTTACCATCAGTTTTAGATGCTAATTCCATACCCATGTCGTTGACATGCTCGTCAAAAAATGTTTCATTTACCGTATACCAACTTGTAGTATCTTCTTGAGGTACTAAACTTACAAAAGAAGAATCTTCGCCTTCCGCATTTTGAACACTTAACTCTTGTTCTTCTTCAGTAATAATTTTATAACGGTGCTTATATTCAGAACCTTCTTGATTCATATCATATAAAATAATCGTAAAATTTTGAATACTATCTAAATCTTTGATAAAATCATCTACTGGAGACTTTACAAAAGCTTTTTCGTTCTTGTTTTTAGATGAACAAGAAGCTAATAGTAAAATGGCAATTATAAATAGTGAAACTTGTATTTTCATTTGGTTATGTATTTTAATGAAACTTATATATAATAATTAAAAATAAAGTTTTAAATTAAATAATTAGGTTTGTTTTTTTTAATATTATTGTCTATATTTTGACTTTATTTTCCTAAACTTTCCGTTTAGAGATAGTTACTTAGTGTTATGATGAGTTAAAAACTCTAAAAATCCTTTTTTCAAGTGACATCGTATGTTTGCCCAAATCTGAAAAAAGGAGCTAAAATTTGGAAAAATATATGGATAGGAAGCTTGAAGTGACAAAGATATTTTAGATACCGGTTCTCATGTTTTTTCTCCTATCTCTTTTCAAAAATTATAAACCTTTGCACCATTTGATGTAATACAAATTTGATTATCAGTATTTTATAAAAAACTTAATTACTTGATTATAAAATAGTTATAAAAAAAAGTTTTAGGATTTTGATGCTCGTAAGTCATTGATAATGTAAATGCAAAAGTCTTATTATGGCTTAGAAAATACGGCAAGCTAATTTTTTAGAAAAAGGCAAAAAAAACGCTATTTTATTTGGATTTTAACCGCAGTCACAATATAACATAAAAATGACAGTAACTTACTTAGGACATGCAACTTTTTTGGCAACATTTGGAGGTAAAAATCTTTTGTTTGATCCTTTTATCACAGGAAATACACTTGCCAAAGATATAAATATAAATAATATAAAAGTTGACTATATTTTTATTACTCACGGCCATATCGATCATATTTTAGATGTTGAAGCAATAGCAAGAAATACAGGTGCAAGTTTAATTTCTAATTTCGAAATTGTTTCTTGGTTTGAAAAAAAAGGACTTCAAGGACATGGTATGAACTTAGGTGGTAAGTATATTTTTGATTTTGGCAGCGTAAAATATGTTAATGCTGCTCATTCAAGTCTTTTACCTGACGGCACTTATGGAGGAAATCCAGGCGGTTTTGTCGTTTGGAATGCTGAATCTTGTTTTTATGTTGCTGGTGATACCGCCTTAACCCAAGACATGCAACTTATTCCTAAAACCTGTCCTAAACTTGATTTCGCTGTTTTACCCATAGGTGATAATTTTACCATGGGTTATGAAGATGCTTTGTTAGCAGCGGAATATATTAATTGTCAAAAAAATATCGCTTGTCATTTTGATACTTTTCCACCAATCACCATCAGCGACCAAGATAAACAAAAAGCTCAAAAACTATTTACGCACCATAACCGAAAATTGATTATACCTAAAATAGGTGCAAGTTATGAACTTTAAACTATATATTATTGTATTTCAATATTTTAACCTTATAAAAATTTTAAAATTCCATTGATTATTTATATAGATATTTTTTCATTAAACCCTTTTTCTAATGCTTTATTTAGATAATGCCTCCAGTACACCCATTGATCCTATGGTTCTAGAAGCAATGCTACCTTATTTAAAGGATCATTTTGGTAATCCTTCCTCAACGCATACTTTTGGAAGAGTTGCTAAGGCGGCTTTAGAGAAAAGTCGAAAAATTATAGCCGATATACTAAATACTTCAGCCCAAAATATTTTTTTTACTTCCGGAGGTACAGAAGCTAATAATGCTGTTTTACAAGGACTTTGCCAGACAAAAAAAATCAAAAATATTATTAGTAGCAACTTAGAACATAAGGCCGTTTTATATCCTTGTGCTTATTTGGCAAAATTATTTAATTTAAACTTACACCTTGTCAAACATGATGAATCTGGATCTTTGGATCTTGATAACTTAGAAGATCTACTCGGTAAATATCCTGATGCTTTGGTATCTTTGATGCATGCTAATAATGAAATTGGAAACTTATTAGCTATTAAGAAAGTAGCAGAACTATGTCAAAAATACAATGCTTTTTTTCATTCCGACACCACCCAAACAGTAGGTCATTTTAAGTTTGATTTAAAAAAATTATCTGGTTTAAACGCTTTGGTTTCAGCAGGACATAAATTTCACGGACCTAAAGGGATTGGCTTTTTTTATCTTAAAACTTCCAAAACTTTATCAGCACATATTTTAGGAGGCGGACAAGAACGAGGGTTGCGCAGTGGCACTGAAAATGTGGCCGGAGCTGTTGGCTTGGCAAAAGCTTTAAGCATAGCAGACGCCCATTTTGAAGAACATAAAAAACAAATAGTAGATCTAAAAGCTGAAACCATTTCACGATTGAAACAAGAACTTCCAAATATTAGTTTCAATGGACTTTCTGAAGATTTAGAAAATAGCTTATACACCATTTTAAATCTAAGTATACCTCCTGAATACGAAACTGATATATTACTTTTTAAATTAGATATAGCAGGTTTAGCGGTCGCAGGAGGCAGTGCCTGCAGCAGTGGTGCTGCTAGTCAGTCTCATGTCATTGAAAACTTAAGTAGCTCTGAAAATCAATCTTTACGATTTTCTTTCAGCAAATACACTACTCTTCAAGAAGTTGAGGAAGCTATAGGTATTTTGAAAAAAAATCTTCTCAAATGATATAGATTTTTTTAGTTTCTTTTTTTAAAAAAAGGCTTTCTCATAAAAAAACTTTTTAAAGTTATTCTATTGTTAATTGTAAAAACATAAATTTTTGATTTTCAAATATTTATATGTTTTAACCATCAGAATTACTACTTTCTTATATCAAACTCACTTTTTTTTGCGTGTTTGAGTGGCTCTATATTTTCTTTTGCTTGGTTTGGCATTTTTCTTTTCTTCAATTATTTTGAAACAATTTTCAGCAGTTAATTCTGGAATAGACACCTCTTTAGGAAGTTTATAGTTACTGCCTTCGTGAGTAAAATAAGGTCCAAAGCGTCCATTTAAGACTTCGATTTTTTCTTTTCCAAAGCTTTTAAGTCTTTTTTTCTTATCTGCTTCTCGTTTTTCTTCTATTAAAGAAATAGCTTCTTCTAAGGTTATTAATAAAGGTTCATATGCATTCTTAATAGAAACAAATTTGCCATCATGACGAATGTAAGGCCCGAATCTACCAATAGCAGCAACAACTTTTTTGTCTTCGTATAAACCTAAATCACGTGGTAAAGCTAAAAGTTTTAGGGCTTCTTCCAGAGTAACAGTGTCCATACTTTGGTGTTTTAATAAACTGGCATAAGAAGCTGTTTCATTTTCTCCTAATTGTACTAAAGGACCATATTTCCCAAGACGAGTAATAACCTCGAGTTTAGTCTTAGGGTCTATACCTAACTGACGACTTACAGGAACTTTGCTTCTATCTAAATTATCTGAAATATCAATAACTTGTTCATGAAAATTTGTATAAAAACTTTCCAACATATTAGTCCATACCATTTTTCCCAAAGCTATTTGGTCAAATTGTTCTTCAGCTTTAGCTGTAAAAGAATAATCCATAATATTTGGAAAATAATCTATTAAAAATTTACAAACAATCTTTCCAGTATCGGTAGGTAAAAGTTTGTTTTTTTCTACCCCTGTCATTTCTTTTCCTGTTTTTTGAGTAATTGTATCATCTTCAAGAACAATATAATGGTAATTTCTTGAATTTCCTTCTAAGTTTGTTTTTATAGCATAATTCCTTTTTTGAATAGTAGAAATAATAGGGGCATAAGTAGAGGGTCTGCCAATACCTAAAACTTCTAATTTTTTTACTAAGCTTGCTTCATTATAGCGTCCTTTATTTGAAGTATATTGCTCTCTACACAAGAGGTGGTTTAGATTAAGACTTTGATTTTCTTTGAGTGGAGGTAGAAGTTTTTCTTCAGTTGATTTATTATCATCTTCGGAACGGTACAATTTTAAAAAACCATCAAAAACAATGACTTGTCCTTGAGCAATAAACTTTTCCGGACGTTTGCTAATATCAATACTAATGATACTTTTTTCAAGTAGAGCATCTTTCATTTGACTTGCTAAAGTGCGTTGCCAAATTAAATTGTATAACCTTTGAGTTTGGGCATCTACAGAAAGTTTAGTCGCTTCAAAATTAGTAGGTCTAATAGCTTCGTGAGCTTCTTGGGCATTTTTGTTTTTATTTTTAAAAACTCTATTTTGAACATATTTTTCTCCAAATTTGGTCTTAATAGCTTGGCTAGCCATTTTTACAGCATCATTAGAAAGGTTGACTGAATCGGTTCTCATATAAGTAATATGTCCGGCTTCATATAGTTTTTGAGCTAAAACCATGGTCTGACTAACTGAAAAACTCAGACTTTTGCTGGCTTCTTGTTGTAAAGAAGATGTTATAAAAGGAGGACTAGGAGAACGCTTAGCCGGTGTCTTTTTTATATTTTCAATTTTGAATAGACTTTCTTTACAGGTTTCCACAAAGGTTAACCCTTCATTTTTAGTATCAAACTTTTTATTAAGTTGAGCCATAAAAGTTGTTTCAGGATCATTTTGGAGGCTGAATTTAGCATTAGATTTGAAAAAGACTTCGGGTGTAAAAGCCAAAATTTCTTTTTCTCGTTCAGTAATAAGCCTTAAGGCAATAGACTGAACGCGTCCGGCTGATAAACCCCATTGAATTTTTTTCCATAAAATTGGAGATAATTCAAAACCAACTAAACGATCTAAAATACGACGTGCCTGCTGAGCATTAACTAAATCATAATCTATTTTACGAGGTATTTTAATAGCTTTTAGAATAGCAGTTTTTGTAATTTCTCTAAAAACAATTCGTTTAGCTAACCTATCATCTAATTTCAGAACTTCCTTTAAGTGCCAAGAAATAGCTTCTCCCTCTCTATCATCATCAGTTGCTAACCATATTATATCAACAGATTGAGCTGCATTTTTTAAGTTTCTAATAACTTCTTTTTTATCTTTACTCACTTCATATAAGGGAGCAAAGTTTTCTTTAATATCTATGCCTTTGTTACCTTTAGCTAAATCTCTAATATGTCCGTAACTGGATAAGACCTTAAAATTTTTACCCAAATATTTTTCTATTGTCTTGGCTTTTGCAGGAGATTCTACGATCACTAAATTTTTAGACATAAGTAGACTGATATAGTAATAAAAAAAATGATATTTTTGTTTAATTGCAATTTATATTATTAGTCAAAAGTATTGTCTTAAAACTGAAAATCAATAAGATATGTTTTTTTATAATAATTTTAATTTATAGATTTTACTATTAAAATTAAATTATTATCTTTTTAAGAATTAGGAATTAAGAATATTAAAATTCTGAAAATCAATACTTTTGAAATATTATAATAAAATTTAAGATTAATTGTGTATTTCAGAATTAGCAAAGAAAAAAGAGGTTTCAAGAGAAGCATTTTCGTCTGAATCAGAACCGTGAATAGCATTAGCTTCTATAGATGTAGCGAAAAGATTTCTAATTGTTCCAATATCAGCCTTTTTGGGGTCTGTATTACCAATTAATTCTCGAAACTTTTTGACTGCATCTTCTTGTTTTAAAACAACAGCGATAATTAACCCTGAAGTCATATAAGAACATAAATCTTGATAAAAAGGTCTTTCTTTATGCACTTCATAAAACCGACCTGCTTGTTCCAAATTTAATCGAGTCATTTTTAAAGCCAATATTTTAAATCCATTTTCTTCTATAATTTGTAAAATAGAACCTGAATAATTTGCTTGTACTGCATCAGGCTTTATAATCGCAAAAGTTCTATTGTTTGACATGAGATAGGTATAAATAAAAAAATGATTAGTAATTTTAAAAAGTACAAAATTAACATTTTATAAAACAGCAACAAATTATTTTATTGAATATAGTAAATCTATTTTAAAAAGAGAAATTTTTTATACTCATAACCAGTATATTATATGTTAAAAAATCTCTTTATCTTATTTAAGAGACTATAACACTAGAGGCTGGAACATTTTTTTTAATAATAGCGCCACCCAAAATTTTACTATTTTCACCGATACGTACATTTGGATAAACAAGAGTACCTGAACCTATTATGACATTTTTTCCTATATGAACTTTAGCATTAATGCGTGTACCCATACCCATATAAACAAAGTCTTCTATTTTTACTTCTTGACCAATAATTGTACCTGCATGAATGGAGCAATAATTACCAAGATTTGTTCCTATATTCAAAACCGTTTGAACATCAATTAGATTACCATAGCCAATTTGTATATCTTCAGATAAATAAGCCATGTGATGGATAGCATTTAAAGGCATTTTATTATATTTTTTTTTCAAAAAGTCAATTAAATGACTATGTGTATCAATATCATCAACGGCTATAAAGGCTTCCCATTTAGTATCAAAGAGATCCAAAAAATCTTTTTCAAATAATTTTCCCAAAATTGAAATATCTTGAATATTTTTTTTCTGAATATCAGGGTTATCATCTAAAAAACAATTGATTAATATATCATTAGCTTTAAAAATATGAGCAGCTAATTTGCCCAAACTTGTACAGCCAAAAATAATAATAGGATTAGGCATATTTTTAAAATGTAAAATATATTAGTTGTTTGGTTGAAAATATTCAATTTAAGTATATATTTGGATAAAGCAAATTGATTTCTAACCAAACAACTAATATTTAATATGAAACTTCCTTCTATACTATATTTGGTTTCTGAATCCAAACGATCTTTTTTAAGGTTTCCTTTTGTCCTTATTTCTGCCTTAATTGGAGTACTTACAGCTATATATTTAATTGAATATCAGGATAAAATAGATAATGATTTTCCATATTTTAATTTAATGTTGATAACTGCTTTAGGTATACCACTTTATTTTTCCTGTACCATTTTTGCCGACAGAAATAAGTTAGATAAGCTACAAAATCTTTTTATATCATTAGTAGCTACAGGATTTTTGATAGTTATTTATTTTACTCTTCCGGGTTCAGAAACAACTCATAATATGCGAGTGCCTTACATACGCTATGCTATTTACAGTATAATTATACATCTTTTAGTGGCTTTTATACCTTATTTAAAAACCAAAGAACTTAACGGATTTTGGAATTATAATAAAAGCCTTTTTTTGCGCATTTGCCTTTCTGTTTTATATTCTTATTGTTTGATTGGAGGGTTAATATTAGCACTGTTTGCTATCAATGCATTATTTCATGTAGATATTCCGAACGAACTATATATCGAAATTAATATAGTTATAATTGGACTTTTTAATACTTGGTTTTTTATAGCGGGTGCGCCAAAAAACTTTGATAAACTCGAAAATACCACATCTTACCCTAAAGGTTTAAAAATTTTTACTCAGTATATTTTATTACCTTTATTAATACTTTATTTGTTTATTCTTTATAGTTATGTCGGTAAGATTATTATCCAGCAAGATTGGCCAAAAGGTGTTGTATCCTATCTTATTTCTTGCGTTTCTATACTTGGAATTTTTGTTTTATTGCTTATTTATCCTTTTAGAGTTTTGAAAGAAAATTCTTGGATTAAATCTTTTTTCAAAATTTACTATTATCTTCTTATCCCTTTAGTTTTTGTTTTATTTATAGCTATAAAAATTAGAATCAGTGATTATGGAATTACGATTAACCGTTATGCGATTGTTGTTTTAGGCATTTGGCTTATAGTTATAAGTCTTTATTTTATATTAGGAAAAACAAATATCAAACGTATTCCCCAATCTTTAGCCTTAACTATTTTATTGATTTGTTTTGGTCCTTGGAGTATGTTTTCAGTTAGCCAAAAAAACCAAACCCAACGACTTATAAATATATTAGAAGAAAATAATATTTTGATAAATGGAAAAATTAAAAATGAAGTTTTATGGCAGCTTGATACCATACTTTTTTTTCAATCAGAAAATTTAAATACAAATGAAGATATCTTAGAAACCATACCACATAATGATATCAAATCTATTTTGGATTATTTAGACGATTACCATGGCTTTTCAAGTATTCAGTCTTTATTTGAGCAAAACATAGATTCTTTAATTGAAATTGCTTCCAATAAAAAAAAATATTTTAATGAAGCCAAAGTATACATGGAAACTTTAGGCTTTAATTATAAGCATATTTACACTTCTGAAAATTTAGATGCTAATCGATCAACCTTTTATTCTAAAACAAATAGAGTTACTAATTTACAGCATCAGGATTATTTAGTTAAAATTAATTATCAGGATTATTTATATTCTGACGACTCAACTAACAAAAAGTCAAGCACTTTGATTGAATTTTCTATAGATAGTATTCCTTATATCATTAATTATATTTATGAAATGAATGAACTTTTTTTTATAGATAATCACGATTCTGTGCATTTAAATTTAGATTCTTTATTAAATAGGCTATATAAAAAAGATAATAGTTATAAAAAAGGTAATATGTATTCCAATACTCTTGAACAAGACGAGTTAATTCTTTATACTTCCATTGAAAATTATAATTTAAAACTTGAAATTCATCGTTTATTTTTTTTTGAAGTTGAAAATAATTGGCGATTAGAACGGCTAGAAGGTGATCTATTTCTTGGCAAAAAAGAATGATTTCATTTTATATGTAAGGCTATTTTTATGCTCAGAAATGATCATTTTCACTATTAAATGAGAAAATATTCTCTCTTTATTCTTAATAGCAAGGCTATAATTCAATCTGTTCTATGGTTATCTTTTCTATAAAGTCATTAACTTTTAGAGTTTTTAGTATATCATAAGATTCGGAACTAATATACCCAAAATAGCTTTGCTTCGTGAGATATCTAGCGGCTTTACTTGATAGACAAATAAAAAATTGACTGCTGGTTTGGTCTTTTTGGCTGCTAGCAAAACCTATACTTCCATAACGGGGATTATGGTTAGGATGATTTTCAGTTTTACTATGCCAGCCTATCCATCCTATACCTGTATTATCCGGACAACCAGTTTGAATAAGCTCATTTTTAATATGTTTAAAAAAATATAACCCATCGTAAAATTTTTGGTTAATTAAATATTGAAACAGTTCTACTGACTTTGGACAGTTTTTTTCAAATAAATGTACTTTTAAAATGCCTTTATTTGTATAAATATTAGTTGATAAATTCATTTTAGGTATAAAAAATAGTGGATAATTATTTATTGAATATTAAAAATATCTTTCAATTTGCATATTTAAATTTCTATTTGAGATGACTATAGTCAAGTCACTTGAAAAAAGGATTTTTATAGGATTCTGACTAAAAAATAAAATAGCATTGCTTATACAAATGTATATTTTTTTAAAATTCAAATGACTATTTAAATAGACTCAAATTAGGTTGAAATTAAACTAAAGAGAGTCTCTTTTTATCAAATTACGTACACACTATTTAATAATTTTAAATTTTATGATTACAACAAGTTTACCCTATAAAGTTAAAGATATTAATTTAGCTGATTGGGGGCGTAAAGAAATTCGTTTAGCCGAAGCAGAAATGCCGGGATTAATGGCTCTACGAGAACAGTATCGAGATTCTAAACCTCTATCCAATACAAGAATTGCAGGCTGTCTTCACATGACTATTCAAACAGCTGTACTTATAGAAACTTTAACAGCCTTGGGTGCCGAAGTATCTTGGTCTTCATGCAATATATTTTCTACTCAAGATCATGCAGCAGCGGCAGTAGCTGCTGCCGGAATACCTGTTTTTGCTTGGAAAGGTATGAATGAAGAAGAATTTAATTGGTGTATAGAACAAACTCTATTTTTTGGTAGTACTGATAAACCTTTGAACATGATACTAGACGATGGAGGTGATTTAACCAATATGGTTTTAAATGATTATCCTGAATTGGTTAAAAACATAAAAGGTATTTCTGAAGAAACAACTACAGGTGTTTTAAGACTTTATGACCGTATGAAAAATGGTACTTTACCTTTACCTGCTATTAATGTCAACGATTCGGTTACAAAATCAAAATTTGATAATAAATATGGCTGTCGTGAATCGGCTGTTGATGCTATCCGAAGAGCTACTGATGTTATGATAGCCGGAAAAGTTGCTGTAGTAGCCGGTTATGGAGATGTTGGAAAAGGTACAGCTTTATCGTTAAGAGGCGCTGGGGCGCGGGTTATCGTGACTGAAATAGATCCTATCTGCGCTTTGCAAGCGGCTATGGATGGTTATCAAGTTATGACTATGGAGCAAGCCAGCCCTTTAGCTGATATATTTGTTACCGCGACAGGTAATTTGGACATCTTGAGTGAAAAACATTTTAAGCTCATGAAAGACAAAGCTATTGTTTGTAATATCGGTCATTTTGATAACGAAATAGATGTTGCCTACTTGGAAAATAATTACGGACACACTAAATATACTGTAAAGCCCCAAGTTGATATTTACAATGTGGAAGGGCATGAGATTATTTTGCTTGCCGAAGGACGTTTGGTCAATTTAGGATGTGCTACAGGACATCCATCCTTTGTGATGTCAAATTCTTTTACCAATCAAGTTTTAGCTCAAATAGAATTGTGGCAAAATGGAACTGATTACGAGCGTAAAGTGTATACTTTACCCAAACATTTAGATGAAAAAGTTGCCTCTTTACACCTTGAAAAAATTGGAGTTACCCTCGAAAAACTATCTCCTAAACAAGCTAGTTACATAGGTGTTGATCCAAAAGGGCCTTATAAACCCGAATATTACCGTTACTAAATCCAAATTATTTTTATCATTTTTAAATGTATTTTTCAAAGAAGGTAAGACCATTGGTTTTGTCTTCTTTTTCTTACTCAAAAAGCACATATATATTGATTCTACATCATTAACATTTAAACTTTATATTATGACTCTATTTAAGTGTTCTCACCCATTTTTTTATTTGACTTGTATTTTTCTTGTTTTGCTTTTAGCTGGTAAATGTGAGGATCCACCTCCGGTGGCGTTTAATGTTACCTTGAGTAATCAGAGCATTCCTGAAAATCAGAATATAGGTACTTTTGTCGGGATTTTTAGTACTACAGACTCTGATACCGATGATAGCCATAGCTATACCTTGGTAAGTGGTTCAGGCGATACAGACAATGCCAATTTTAGTATTTCAGGGGATAGCCTAAAAAGCGCTGTTATTTTTGATTTTGAAACCCAAAGTACCTATTCTATTCGGGTCCAAACCGATGATGGGGCTGGAGGTACTTTTGAGGTGGTGTTTAGTATTACAGTAAGCGATACCAATGAACTGCCTGTGATCACCTTAAGCAATCTATCCCTTGATGAAAATAAAGATTCAGGTACGGTGGTTGGCATTTTCGAAACAGTAGATCAGGATGCTGGTGATCAAGATGAGGTTTATACCTATAGTTTAGTTTCTGGGACAGGTGATACTGATAACGATAGTCTGCTTATTTCGGGTGATACTTTGAAGACCGTTATTAGCTTTGACTACGAACGTAGAACAAGTTATAGCCTTCGGGTGGTGACTAGGTCTTCTAATGGGATTGAAGCTGAACAGGTTTTTACGATTACCGTCAATAACATAGCTGAGTGGACTTTGGCCAACCCTTCGGCTGACTGGGGAAAAAGAAGAGTCCTCAATTCCGTAGTTTTTAAAAGCAAAATTTGGATAACAGGAGGATTTGATGATGCCTTTACTCTTTTCAATGATGTCTGGTCAAGTGCCGATGGGGTCAGTTGGGATTTAGCCACGTCCTCTGCAGGTTGGATGCCCCGCAGACGTTTTAGCTTTACGGCCTTTAAAGACAGCCTTTGGTTTACAGGAGGATGGGATGATAATATAAATTACAATGATGTTTGGGCAAGTGCCGATGGTTCTTCTTGGGTGAAGCGTTCGGATAGTGCGGCTTGGTCAGCAAGGCGTAATTTTTCTACGGTTATTTTTAGGGATAGTCTCTGGATTATAGGCGGCACCGATCATAATGATCCTAGTGGTGATGGTCTTGCAGAAGTTTGGGCAAGTGGAGATGGGGTTAACTGGATAGAAAAAACAAACAATGCTGCTTTTGGGTTAAGAAAATCACATACTTCGGTAGTTTTTGATAATAGAACTTGGGTATTAGGAGGGCGAGACAATAATGGTAATTCGTTAAATGATGTTTGGGCAAGTGAAGATGGGATCAATTGGATAGAAGTAAACTCTTCGGCAAATTGGGAAGTAAGAAATACCTCTACTTCAGTAGTTTTTAATAATAGAATATGGGTAATAGGTGGGTATAATTCCAATGATGATTATGCTTACAATGATATTTGGTCGAGTACTGACGGGCTTACTTGGCAAGAAGAATTGCCTTTTCCTTCTGATGAAATATTTTTGTCTACCTCAGTAGTTTTCAACGATAAAATTTGGGTATTAGGCGGACAGGGTAATGACGATGGTGTTTGGTATTATGGTTTGTAACCAAGCAAAAAGAAGGTAAGACTAAGAAACTGTTTAAGTTTTTGTAACTTATTTATAATAAGAGAATTATAAAATTTAGATTTTTCTAAAAAATCTTTGAATTTGATCTAAAATCTCATTTTACGCACAATAATGACTTATAAAAGATAGTTATTGAATAAAATTTGGTAGTTTTTTTGAAAATTTGAGCATACTCATTTTTAAATTTAAACAGTTTCTTACCCTTTCCATAGTTTTTTTAGTTGTGCCAGTTAGAAAATAATTCATTTAAATTGTTTCGGGTGCCATTTTCCGGCACTTGGTTAAAGAGATTATCCCGCCATTCATTCCAAGACCGCGACCCACGTAATGCCGTTTGAATTTGAACAAGCGTATAACCATTTTTTTTAATCATTCCTCTATCACCTCTGCATTGTTATAATCTTCTTCGGTGAAAATATAGCGACGTTCGTCCCCATTTATAATATGGCTTTCGTTATAAAGTAGATTACGATCAATAATATCTACAGTGTTTAAAGCAAACGTATAAATCTCAATTTTCTCTCCATCATATATCACAGTAGAAGAATCAATGACAGACCTTACTCCTTCAAAAAAATCACTAAATGCGCTAGAGGGTGCCCCCCCCCCCCCGAGTAATGTCAACACTAAACTCCCATAAACTACCTCTATCAGGTAAGTGAATTTTACCTGAAAAGGACGTACCAGTAACTACTCCTGATAAATCTCTTGATATTGTAAAAAAATCAATTTCTATTTCATGACCAGTATTATTTTCCAAAATGTAAGTCCGAAATCGAGGTCCACAATTGGTACTTAATAACAAAATACCAAGACATGATAGTTGAACGAGTTGTTTTAGCTTTTTCATAGTCTTTTAATTATGCCAGTTAGAGAATAGTTCATTCAAATTATTTCGAGTAGCGTTGCCCGGCACTTGGTTAAACAGATTATCTCGCCATTCATTCCAAGATCTAGCTCCACGCAATGCCGTCTGAATTTGAACAAGTGTATAACCATTTTTTTTAATCATTCCTCTATCACCTCCGCATTGTTGTAATCTTCTTCGGTGAAAATATAGCGATGCTCGTCACCACTTATTATATTACTCTCATTATAAAATAAATTACGATCAATATCCGTGGTATTCAATATGTAAACCTCAATTCTATCTCCATTATATGTTACAGTAGCAGAGTCAATACTAGATCTGCCACCTTCAAAAAAATCAGCAAAAGCATTAGAAGGTGCCCCCCCCCCTCTACTAATATCAACGGTGAACTCCCATAAACTACCTCTATCAGGTAAGTGAATTTTACCTGAAAAGGACGTACCAGTAACTACTCCTGATAAATCTCTTGATATTGTAAAAAAATCAATTTCTATTTCATGACCAGTATTATTTTCCAAAATGTAAGTCCGAAATCGAGGTCCACAATTGGTACTTAATAACAAAATACCAAGACATGATAGTTGAACGAGTTGTTTTAGCTTTTTCATCGTTTTATTATTAGTTATGCCAATTAGAAAATAATTCATTTAAATTGTTTCGGGTGCCATTTCCCGGCACTTGGTTAAAGAGATTATCCCGCCACGCATTCCAAGACCGCGCTCCGCGTAATGCCGTCTGAATTTGAACAAGCGTATAACCATTTTTTTTAATCATTCCTCTATCACCTCTGCATTGTTATAATCTTCTTCGGTGAAAATATAGCGATGCTCATCACCATTTATAATATAGCTTTCATTATGAAACAAATTGCGATTCAAAAATCGTGTGCCATCCCGTACATGAATTTCAACCCTCTCTCCATTATATATTACAGTAGCAGAATCAATAATACCTTGACCTTCAAAAAAATCACTAAACGCATTAACTGGTACCCCCCCCCCCCCTCGGGAGACATCAATGCTAAACTCCCATACACTTCCTCTAGCAGGTAAGTGAATAGTACCCGAAAATTCTCTTCCCAAAAATTCACCAGAAGACCCTTGCAGTATTCTGAAAAAATCAATCTTTAGCGAGTGATTGATGTTGTTTTCTAAAACATACATTTCAAATTGACGGTTGCAATTTGTACTCAATAACAAAATACTCAAAACGAGTATTTTAATAATTTGTTTTAGCTTTTTCATAGTTTTTTTAGTTGTGCCAGTTGGAAAATAATTCATTTAAATTGTTTCGGGTGCCATTTTCCGGCACTTGGTTAAAGAGATTATCCCGCCACGCATTCCAAGACCGCGACCCACGTAAAGCCTCTTGAATTTGAACAAGTGTATAACCATTTTTTTTAATCATTCCTCTATCACCTCTGCATTGTTGTAATCTTCTTCGGTAAAAATGTAACGACGTTCATCACCATTTATAATGTTGCTTTCGTTATAAAGTAGATTACGATCAATAATATCTACAGTGTTTAAAGCAAACGTATAAATCTCAATTTTCTCTCCATCATATATCACAGTAGAAGAATCAATGACAGACCTTACTCCTTCAAAAAAATCACTAAATGCGATAAAGGGTGCCCCTCCCCCCCCCCGAGTAATGTCAACACTAAACTCCCATAAACTCCCTTTATTGGGTAACTGAATACTCCCTGAGAATGCCCTCCCTGAAAATTCACCTAAAGAATCTGTTAATCTTTCAAAAAAATTGATTTCTATTGAGTGATCAGTGTTATTTTCCAAAACATAAGTCTCGAATTTTTGGCGATTGCAATTCGTACTTAAGAACAAGACACTTAGACCAAATATTTTAATAATTTGTTTTAGCTTTTTCATAGTCTTTTAATTATGCCAATTAGAGAATAGTTCATTCAAATTATTTCGAGTAGCGTTGCCCGGCACTTGATTAAACAGATTATCCCGCCACGCATTCCAAGACCGCGACCCACGTAATGCCGTCTGAATTTGCACAAGCGTATAACCATTTTTTTTAATCATTCCTCTATCACCTCTGCATTGTTATAATCTTCTTCGGTGAAAATATAGCGATGCTCATCACCATTTATAATATAGCTTTCATTATGAAACAAATTGCGATTCAAAAATCGTGTGCCATCCCGTACATGAATTTCAACCCTCTCTCCATTATATATTACAGTAGCAGAATCAATAATACCTTGACCTTCAAAAAAATCACTAAACGCATTAACTGGTACCCCCCCCCTCGGGAGACATCAATGCTAAACTCCCATACACTTCCTCTAGCAGGTAAGTGAATAGTACCCGAAAATTCTCTTCCCAAAAATTCACCAGAAGACCCTTGCAGTATTCTGAAAAAATCAATCTTTAGCGAGTGATTGATGTTGTTTTCTAAAACATACATTTCAAATTGACGGTTGCAATTTGTACTCAATAACAAAATACTCAAAACGAGTATTTTAATAATTTGTTTTAGCTTTTTCATAGTTTTTTTAGTTGTGCCAGTTGGAAAATAATTCATTTAAATTGTTTCGGGTGCCATTTCCCGGCACTTGATTAAACAGATTATCTCGCCACGCATTCCAAGACCGCGCTCCACGTAATGCCGTCTGAATTTGAACAAGTGCCATAGTGTTTAGCTTCAAATCACTCCTCTATCACCTCCGCATTGTTATAATCTTCTTCGGTAAAAACGTAACGGTAAAGTTTATTATCATTCACCATATAGGCTTCATTGAATAATAAGTTTCGAGTAGTATCCGTAGCTAGCTCCTGAGATGCATAAATTCTTACTTTACTATCATCAAAGATAATTACTAAAGAATCTATAAATGGAAATCCAGTCACAGGTCTTGGATTTACAAAAAATTCTAATAGAGCTCTATTAGCGCTTTCCCCCCCCCCCCCGCGAGAGTTGAATAGTTGATTCCCAGATAGAAAAGCTAGTAGGTAAATCAATAGTACCTAAAAATATTGGTTCAAAAACGCTTGTTAGGCTGTCTGTAATATATGAACGTTGTCCATGCGCTTCAATTTTAATAGCATGATCAGTATCATTTTCTATACGATAAGTAGCAAAATTTAGCCTATCGCAGTCAGTTGCGCTTAGGAGCATATATAGCCCTCCTAATTTCAAAATGCTTTTTAACTTTTTCATCGTTTTATTATTAGTTATGCCAATTAGAAAATAATTCATTCAAATTGCCTCGAGTGGCATTGCCCGGCACTTGGTTAAAGAGATTATCCCGCCATTCATTCCAAGACCGCGACCCACGCAATGCCGTCTGAATTTGAACAAGCGTATAACCATTTTTTTTAATCATTCCTCTATCACCTCTGCATTGTTATAATCTTCTTCGGTGAAAATATAGCGATGCTCATCACCATTTATAATATAGCTTTCATTATGAAACAAATTGCGATTCAAAAATCGTGTGCCATCCCGTACATGAATTTCAACCCTCTCTCCATTATATATTACAGTAGCAGAATCAATAATACCTTGACCTTCAAAAAAATCACTAAACGCATTAACTGGTACCCCCCCCCCTCGGGAGACATCAATGCTAAACTCCCATACACTTCCTCTAGCAGGTAAGTGAATAGTACCCGAAAATTCTCTTCCCAAAAATTCACCAGAAGACCCTTGCAGTATTCTGAAAAAATCAATCTTTAGCGAGTGATTGATGTTGTTTTCTAAAACATACATTTCAAATTGACGGTTGCAATTTGTACTCAATAACAAAATACTCAAAACGAGTATTTTAATAATTTGTTTTAGCTTTTTCATAGTTTTTTTAGTTGTGCCAGTTGGAAAATAATTCATTTAAATTGTTTCGGGTGCCATTTTCCGGCACTTGGTTAAAGAGATTATCCCGCCACGCATTCCAAGACCGCGACCCACGTAAAGCCTCTTGAATTTGAACAAGTGTATAACCATTTTTTTTAATCATTCCTCTATCACCTCTGCATTGTTGTAATCTTCTTCGGTAAAAATGTAACGACGTTCATCACCATTTATAATGTTGCTTTCGTTATAAAGTAGATTACGATCAATAATATCTACAGTGTTTAAAGCAAACGTATAAATCTCAATTTTCTCTCCATCATATATCACAGTAGAAGAATCAATGACAGACCTTACTCCTTCAAAAAAATCACTAAATGCGATAAAGGGTGCCCCTCCCCCCCCCCGAGTAATGTCAACACTAAACTCCCATAAACTCCCTTTATTGGGTAACTGAATACTCCCTGAGAATGCCCTCCCTGAAAATTCACCTAAAGAATCTGTTAATCTTTCAAAAAAATTGATTTCTATTGAGTGATCAGTGTTATTTTCCAAAACATAAGTCTCGAATTTTTGGCGATTGCAATTCGTACTTAAGAACAAGACACTTAGACCAAATATTTTAATAATTTGTTTTAGCTTTTTCATAGTCTTTTAATTATGCCAATTAGAGAATAGTTCATTCAAATTATTTCGAGTAGCGTTGCCCGGCACTTGATTAAACAGATTATCCCGCCACGCATTCCAAGACCGCGACCCACGTAATGCCGTCTGAATTTGCACAAGTGTATAACTATCAACCCTATCTTGAGGAAATGCTGGATTAGCGAGTCTAACACGTTGATTATCATCATCAACTAAGTCAACAACAAGAGAAGTATAAGCAGCATTCGTTTCATCTCCAACAGTCAGTCGGGTTTGAAAATCGTTAGCTTCGTCATACACATACCCCACTATCCCAAATTGTCTTTCGTAACGTTCATGGGCAAACGCCCATTCTACGCCATTTGCCCAGCTCTCTATAACTGCTCGATCCGCTAAATTCTTAGGGTTTGGCTGCACATATGCCCCCCAACCTAAAGACCGAAAAGCCGCCTTGTCCATCTCCCAATGAGCAAAATGAGCCAACTCATGAGCCGTAACCCCATAAACTATCTCAGCACTTTCGTGATACTCACTCAAAAAAATAGAGGGTCCCACTATAGCCCCAACAGCTGTAAGCACACCTGAAATAATCAGTTTAAGATTAGCAGTTATAAGACCCGTAACAATGAGAGCAGAAGGCACACCAATAGCCGTTATGCCATCGTGAAGATACGTAGCCGCATGCCCTGATGTATTACCTGCACTATTCAAATAAGCAGCTATTTTGATTTGTTTTTTTAGAAGAGCATTAAGCGGTGGATTTTCCAAGCCAAAACGATCGCCATAGTAATAATCTCTTGCCGCTTGAAAAATAAGGGCATAATATTGTTGAGGGTCATCAACGGTAGCACTAGCAGCTCTACCCAAATTTGCATTCCAAACACCTGTATGGTTGTTCTTACGCAGGATAGCCTGTCCAAAAGTACCCGACCGCACACTAAAATGGTATTTCTCCCATCTAATACTATAATCGGCTTGTTTTTTAAAAGTACCATCACAAGTATAATTACCATTGGCATCAGTAATACCTTTATGGGTTGTAAACCAACGATTTGCCCGAACTTCTACATCTACCACAGGAACATAAGAACCGTCAATAGTAGTCGTTTCAGTTCTATAAACCGCTTTTTTACAAGGTTTTTGAACTTGAGGCGATAAAGCATCATCATCATTAGAGATAAGTTTCAGGGCACCGCTGCAAGCACTATAATCCCAATAATCAAAAACCTTAGTTGTTTGTGTTGTTGTACCAATTACATTATCCCAAACGAGAATTCGCCCTGATGGTGTGTAATTTTTACTGCCCTTGCTTTGGCTTGGGGTTATATAAACCGTATCATCTGGCTCTAAGTTTCCGGTTATTCGTTCAGCTTCCCAAGCCAAACGATTGCCCAAATCAGCCATAGCCTCTAAGGTAAGGTAATTGACTTGGGCTAAAATGGTTATGTTTTCTTCAGGAAGAAACAAGCTGTCTATTAGTGTATATGGCGCATCAGGCAATACTTTATCAATGGGAACAGCACAATAACGGTACTGGGGTTGCCCTTCGGGGATCTCCGGATCGCGGTAATAGGTGATGGTATCGCTAAGTTCTGCATCTAAAGGATAGGTGTACGTATCAAGCGTTCTATCGTCTATTATTTTTTCCTCTTCCGCCTCATTTTGAGGTTCGAAGCGGATATATAAATGCGTGGCTTCTATAGTTAACTCATTGCCAGTGAGTGAATTTCCTCTAATACGCTGCGTTTTGCTTTTGCCTTGTAAATTATTCCAAGCCTTTTTCATATTGGCAACAGTATAAGGGTTTTTCTAATTTTTTAACAAGTTGTGTAGCCGTTACATTCTCAACTTCTAGCGCTATAACTTGTTCTATAGGCTCAAGAGATTGGGAAAAAGGGTCAGGCTCACAATCAATTTCTGAAAATATTATTGCTGCAAAACTAAGAAGCAACAATAAAGAGGTTAGTTTATACTTTTTTTTGAAAAAGTGTTTAAGTTTCACATCATTTAAGTTTCTAAGGTTAAAAGAAATTTCTAAAAAGTATTATAAATTATTTTATAAGAACCAAAATGATGTAATTATGAGGTTATTTTTTATTTTTAACCTCAAACCATAATTGTGGCAATGCAAAATACATAAAATTATCTTTTTCAACAAACTTTTAAAAAGGAAAGTATGAATGATCGTTTAAATAAAATAAATAGTCTTAAACATTTACTTGAATTGTATCGTTTGGGTGATGCTTTAAACTGCCAAGGCTGGGTTAGAACCTTTAGAAGTAAGCGTTTTATTGCCTTAACCGATGGCTCTACCAATCAGACTATTCAAATAGTTATTCCGGATGGATTATTAGAAGATAGAATCTTAAACCAAATTCAAACAGGTGCAGCAATTAAAGTATTAGGAAAAGTAGTAAACTCTTTAGGACAAGGTCAAAAATTTGATATTCAAGCCGATAAAATAGAAATTATCGCTTTATGTGATGCTAAGACTTATCCGCTTCAGCCGAAAAAACATAACCTCAGTTTTTTAAGAGAAAAAGCTCATTTGCGTATGCGGACTCAAACGATTGGATCGGTTATGCGCATTAGAAGTGGTTTGGCTTTTGCTGTTCATGAATTTTTTCATAAACAACATTTTATTCATTTGCATACACCTATTATTACGGCTTCAGATGCCGAAGGTGCTGGAGATATGTTTAAGGTAAGTAGTTTAGATTTTAATAAACTCCCAAAAAATGAACAGGGCAGTATAGATTATAAAGAAGATTTCTTTGGTAAAGCGACCAACTTGACCGTATCCGGACAATTAGAAGCAGAAGCAGGGGCTTTAGCTTTTAGTAAAGTATATACTTTTGGACCGACCTTCAGAGCCGAAAACTCGAATACCCCTCGTCATTTGGCGGAGTTTTGGATGATAGAACCCGAAGTTGCTTTCTATGATCTTGAAGACAATATAAAATTGGCTAAACAACTGTTAAAATATTGTATAGAATATATTTTTCAACATTATGAATCAGAACTTTCTTTCTTAGAATCGTATCTGTTGAAAGAAGAACAAAATAAGCCTAAAGATCAACGTAATCCTTTGACCCTAACCCAAAAACTGAATCATGTTTTATCAGAAGATTGGATTCAAATAACCTATACTCAAGCAATTGAAATTTTAAAAAACTCTAAACCCTATAAAAAGAAAAAGTTTCAATATGTAGTGGAGTGGGGAGAAGACTTACAAACTGAACATGAAAGGTATCTTGTAGAAAAATATTTTAAGGCACCTGTAATTATTACAGACTATCCCAAGATCATTAAAGCTTTTTATATGAAAGAAAATGAGGATAAAAAAACAGTTCGGGCTGTTGATATTCTTTTTGATGGTATCGGCGAAATAGTTGGTGGAGCCCAAAGAGAAGATAGTTTAGAAAAACTCAAAACCCGAATGAAAGAAATGAATATACCTGAAAAAGATTTATGGTGGTATTTAGAATTACGTCAGTTTGGGGGCGTTCCGCATAGTGGATTTGGTTTAGGCTTTGAACGTCTGGTTCTTTTTGTAACGGGAATGACCAATATACGCGATGTTATCCCTTTTCCGAGGTATCCTAAAAATGCTAACTTTTAAAGTATGCATAGTTCGGTAAATAATATATTGATAATGAAATAATTAATAAATAAAGCAATAAGGATTCAAATTTTATCTTGATTGATTCATAAACAAAACTAAAATTGTTTTACCCAAAAATAAAGAAAATTGATTAGCTTTGAACTTTTGGCAATAGAATAGATTTATGGTTTACATTATCCACATTTATAGTCACTTCACTGGAAAAAAGATTTTTGAAAGGTTTAACTTATTTTATTGATATTGAAAATAAAAATTTCTAAGATAAAAATAGCATTGCTATAAAACTAACCTGTTATTCAATTTATCCAATTAATTAAATTTAATTATTAAAATTATGTCTTTAAAAAGAGGCGATAAAGCACCGGATTTTGAATGTCCAGACCAAAATGGAAACATGGTAAAATTATCTAATTTTTTAGGTAAAAAGATTATTATATACTTTTATCCTAAAGATAATACACCGGGTTGTACTGCTCAATCTTGTAATTTAAGAGATTATTATCCAACTTTAGAAGAAAAAAATTATGTTGTCCTAGGTATTAGTGGTGATGGTCAAGAGTCGCATCAACACTTTATATCCAAATATTCTTTACCATTTACATTACTTTCAGATTCTGATAAGCAGATTCATGAAATGTATGAAACTTGGCGGATGAAAAATGTATTCGGAAAAATGGCTTTGAGTACCATGCGTCATACATTTATTATAGATGAAAAAGGGTATATTCAAGATATTATTAAGCGGGTAAAAACCAAAACACATACCCAACAAATATTAGATTTAGATGAGTAAAAATAATATAGACGATTTAAAAAAAATAGCATTTCAAGTTAGAAGGGATATTGTTAGAATGGTACATGGGGCACAGTCAGGACATCCTGGTGGTTCATTAGGTTGTGCTGATTTCTTTGTGGCTTTGTATGGACAAATATTGAAGCATTCTAAAAAATTTCAAACTGACGGAAAAGATGAAGATCTATTTTTCCTTTCGAATGGACATATCTCTCCTGTTTGGTATAGTGTTTTAGCTAGAAATGGTTATTTTGGAATAGAAGAGTTAATGACTTTTAGAAAAATAAACAGTCGTTTACAAGGACATCCTGCTACAGAAGAAAATCTTGAAGGTATTAGAATTGCTTCAGGATCTTTAGGACAAGGGTTGTCTATAGCAATTGGGGCAGCGTTAACCAAAAAACTAAACCAAGATCCTCATTTTGTCTACGTCCTTATGGGCGATGGGGAATTAGAAGAAGGTCAAATTTGGGAAGCTGCTATGTTAGCACCTCACCGTAAACTTGATAATTTAATTGCGACGGTGGATTGTAATGGACAACAAATCGACGGTTCTGTAAAGGATATTATAAGTTTAGATAATTTAAAAGCCAAATGGGAAGCTTTTGGATGGATCGTTTTGGAATCCCAAGGCAATCAAATAGAATCTATCCTTAAAACAATGGAAAAGGCTAAAAAAATAACTAAGGCTCACCAAAAACCTATTATTAACCTTATGAAAACAGAAATGGGAGCTGGAGTAGACTTTATGATGGGAAGTCACCAATGGCATGGTATAGCCCCTAATGATCAACAATTGGAAAATGCTTTAAACCAACTTCCAGAAACAATTGGAGATTATTAATCTTTTATTTAAGTCTTCATCTCTAAATAATTAAAAATCAATAAAATTATTAGGATTTTTTTATTATTCGAAAAGAAAGTGCTTACTATGCATTTTTGTCTCTGTACTTAATAGTTTGTCATTTGAAAAAAGGATTTTGGGAGGTTTTAATACATTGGTTTTGAAAATGATTGTTTCTAAAATAAAAATAGCCTTGCTATAAAAAGGATATGACAGAAAAAAGGAATAAAGAAGTTCAAAGAGATAGTCGCTTCGATTGGCTTTTCAAAGAAAACATCAAAGATTTCTTCTTTCCACTCCTTACTAAGCAATTGAATATTAAAATTTTGGACTCTAAAATCCTAGATCCCCAAATCCATAAAACTTTACTTGTCAAGCGAGAAGTAGATTTTCTTTGTGAAATTAAAACACCCACTGGGCAAGAACTGCTTCATATAGAATTTCAAAGCAAAAATGAGCCAAAGATGCTCAACCGTATCGGAGAATACCACGGCTTTTTGATAAAACAATACAACTTGCCTATACGTCATGTGGTTATTTATTTGGGGGCTAAAAAAGCTAGGATGTTGACGCAATTAGATACTAATAAGGTTTATCAGGGTTTTGATTTGATCGATTTATCGATTATAGATGCGCATACTTTATTATCGGTAAAGCCTTCAAAATTAGCCCTTATCGCTCCTCTATGTGCTATGGACGAAAACAAAAAAGAAGTTATTTTAAAAAAGACTATTGGTCAATTGGAAGAGTTGAGTTCCTCTGACCATGAATTTAGAGAAAATTTACATCATTTGTTCTTATTATCTGGGCTACGTCCCCAGTTAACTGATTTACTTTCTAAAATTATTGATACTATGCCTATTACTTTTGATATTGTAAAACACCCATTGTTCCAAAGAGGACAAGTAGCAGGTCTTGAAAAAGGAATTGAAAAAGGAATTAAAAAAGGAAAAATAGAAGCTGTGCTCGGGTTGCACCAAAAAGGTGTTTCAACAACCTTCATTTCTGAAGCCCTTAATATTTCGGAAAGGCGCATTCAAGAAATTATAAAAATGGGGAGAAAGCACTAACTTTTTTGGCTAAAAGCAGATGTCATTCAAAAAAGTGGGGTTTGAAACTGCCTCAAAATATTTAGACATTTCTGTATATTTATAGACATTTAATTGGTTTTACAGGTTATTTATCTATATTTGAGTTATGATAAGCATTAAAGAAGCCTCTGAATTATTAGGCGTTAGTACCAAAACGATTCATCGATGGGAACAAGCGGGCAAAATTCAAGCCTTTCGTACGAAAGGTGGACATCGCCGTTTTGAAATTAATGACCTCATAGGAAATAAAAAAGACAAATCACTAACAATAGCCTATGCCCGAGTAAGTTCACACGACCAAAAAGAAGATTTGAAAAGGCAAATACTTGTTTTGGAATCGTACTGTGGAAAAAATGGCTATAATTTTGAAGTTATTGATGATTTAGGTTCTGGTTTAAACTATAAAAAGCGCGGCCTAATTCGCTTGATTAAATTAATTTGCTCTTATCAGGTTGATAGATTAGTGATTACGCATAAAGATAGGCTTTTACGTTTTGGTTCGGAATTGATTGTTACGCTTTGTGAATATTTTAATGTGGAAGTTATCATCATTAACAGAAGTCAAGGCAATAGCTTTGAAGAAGATTTGGCTCAAGATGTTTTAGAAATAATTACTGTCTTTTCAGCTCGTTTATATGGCAGTCGCAGTCATAAAAACAAGAAAATTGTAGATAGTTTAAAAGAAGTTGCTAAAGAACTAAAATAGGCTATGAAAAGTTTAAAAGTACGTTTGAATTTGAACAACAAACAACAAACTTTAGCCTTTAAACACGCTGGCGTTGCGCGACACGCTTACAATTGGGGACTTGAAACTTGCCAAAAAGCCTATAAAAACAAAGAAGCCCATCTGTCTGCTATTGACTTGCATAAAAAACTGGTTAAAGAGGTCAAAAGTATACATCCTTGGTATTACGAAGTGAGTAAATGTGCACCTCAACAAGCTCTACGCGATTTAGGTACAGCTTACAAACGCTTTTTTAAAAAAATAGGCAAGCATCCGCGCTTTAAGAAAAAAGGACAACACAATAATTTTTATTTAGAGGGTAAAATTGTTTCGAGAAAGGGCAAAATTAAACTTCCTCGCTTTGGCTGGGTTCGTCTTTCTGAGCAAGTGGAATTAGACAACATTAAAAATGTAACTATTGCGCGTCACGCAAAGCATTGGTTTGTAAGTTTTTTAGTGCCTCACGAACCAAAAGCAACGCCAAAAACACGCGAAGCCGTTGGCGTCGATCTCGGTATCAAAACACTGGCTACCCTTTCGGATGGCAAAATCTTTGAAAACAAAAGACCATACAAAACCTATAAACGAAAGCTAAAAATTGCCCAACGCGTTCTATCCAAACGTTTTGTCAAAGGCAAAAAAATACAATCTAACAACTACTATAAACAGCAAACAAAAGTTGCTCAAATTCATTATAAAATTGCTTGCATACGCAAAGATGCTTTACATAAACTCACAAGCTATTTGGCTAAGAACCACAGTCACATAGTCATAGAAGACTTAAACGTCGCGGGTATGGTAAAAAATCACCGTTTAGCAAGTGCCATTTTAGACGGTGGGTTTTATGAATTTAAAAGGCAATTAGAGTACAAAAGCAAATGGTATGGCTCGACTTTGAAATTGGCCAACCGCTTTTATCCCAGTAGTAAATTATGTTCTAATTGTGGAAATAAGAAAGGAACTTTAAAACTTTCGGAGCGTGTCTATAATTGCCAAAATTGCCAAATTTCTATCGACCGCGATTTAAACGCAAGTTTAAATTTGGAAAAACTGGCGGAGAGTTACCCCGATTCTGCCTGTGGAGGACTGATACAACCTAAGGCTTCGGCTTTAGGAAGTCCAGAGAAACAGGAAGTAAACAGCAAATTGTCAAAGTTTGTCTAAGTTTTACATAACGGATGTAAAAAGTAGTAAAAAAAATAATAGGTTAAACGGTCTACCCTTAAAGTTTTAAAAAATTATTAGGGTTTATTACATTGATAATCAAAAATCAACACATTAAAAATTCTAAAAATCCTTTTTTCAAATAGAGCGACTATATTAAAAATAAAGAGAAAATATTTTTCAAAAACTATTAGAAGCCCACTACAATTAAACCGTTCAGCCTGTAAATAATTTATTAGTTATAAATTTTGCTCAAATTTAAAATCTTATAACTTAGTAAGTCGTATGATTTTTTACATATTTGTTTTATAATAACCGTTATGCCCATATTTTATATTTTCTAATAATTATGTCTTTAACCCCTATTGGCAAATTAGGCGAGTTTGGTCTTATTGAGCATTTAAGTCATTCTGTCAAAACTTACCAACCTAGTACTTTAAAAGGTATAGGTGATGATGCTGCTGTTCTGAATAATGATCATGAGGTGTCTCTTATTTCAACAGATATGTTGGTTGAAAATGTCCATTTTGATTTAGTGTTTCATCCGCTTAAACATTTAGGTTACAAAGCTGTTAGTGTTAATGTTTCGGATATAGCTGCTATGAATGCTATACCTCAACAAATACTTATAAGTATAGCTTTAAGTAGTCGTTTTACCCTAGAAGCTATTGATGAAATATATAAAGGTATACATCTGGCTTGTAAAGATTATAATATAGATTTGGTAGGTGGTGATACTACAAGTTCTCAAACAGGATTAATTATTTCTGTTACGGTTTTAGGAAAGGCTAATAAAAAAAATATTGTTTACCGCAGCGGCGCTGAGACAGGTGATATACTATGTGTAACTGGCGATTTAGGTGCTGCTTATTTGGGCTTACTCCTTTTGCAAAGAGAAAAAAGAGCTTTTGTCCAAGATAGCAAAATGCAGCCAGAATTTAAAACGCAAGGATATCCCTTAGCATCTTATTTAAAACCAAAAGCACGAACTGATTTTATTTATTTATTCAGAGAATTAAATATTAAACCAAAGGCAATGATCGACATTTCTGATGGGCTTTCTTCAGAAATTCTTCATATTTGCAAAGCATCTGGGCTTGGAGTCAAAATATATGAAGAGAAATTACCTATAAATCAAGAAGTTCATGATATAATAATAGATGAGTTTAAAATGTCGCCTTCAACATGTATTTTAAATGGTGGTGATGATTATGAACTTTTATATACGCTAAGTTATGATGATTATGAAAAAGTTAAAGATCACTCCGAAGTACTTTCTATAGGTTATATGCTTGAAAAAGAGCAAGGTAAAAAAATAATTTCCCCTGACGGGCAAGATTTCGATTTAATTGCTCAAGGATGGAAACATTTTTAATGTCTTAATTATTTAATTAATAGACTCTATGTTGTAAAATTTTTTGGTAATTGTAGATATAAAATACATGTTGTATATTTTATATATACAAAAAAATTAGTACATAGAGTCTAATATTATAAATTTAGTTGATAATAAAATTAATGGTTTTTTCAAAATTTAACGTTTTGATAAGCGCTATATAGAAACCCTTAGGCAAATCGCTAACATCATAAACATCTTGAATCTCACTGTATTCCTTTACTATTTGACCTTGAAGGTTATAAAATAGAAGTTCCACGACCCCTATCTTTTTCAAGCCCCTTATATGTAAAAAATTTGTGCTTGGATTCGGATACAATACGATTTCAGTTTGAGTAAAAACATCCTCAATACCTGTTACCAAACCACCATCATCACCATCTATAATGCTAATAATCAAATCATCCGAATAGGTTAAACCTCCTAAATCTGTACTTGTTACTGTTAAGTCATAGCTTTCTATTGTTTCATAATCAAAGGAAATATTAGCGTATAAACTATCTTGGCTGATTCTAAAATTGGTGTTATCAGAAATTGTATAGGTATGCTTATCAGTTGGATTAGAATCTGTTGTGGAAAAAAGACCTATTAAAGTTCCTATAGCTAAGTTTTCTTCTATGCTGTTGTTCGAAAGGGCTATGCCTGTCGGAGCTGCATTAGGCACTACCTTTAAAGTATCTGCTGAAGAAGTTAAAATCAAACTCGGTACATTGGGATTGTTAATTTCACAATAATAAAGACCGGACTCTTCAGCTTGAAGGTCCATTAAATCAAGACTGGAATTACTAGGATTAGCTATAAAATTACTGTTGTAAAACCATTGATAACGATTTCCTGTACCGCCTACATCGACAGAAAGCATTAAATTTGACCCACTTGGCAAAGTATAGTTTTCACCTTCTCTTACCGGTTTTTGAGGACTGTACACAGTTAGTACTGCGATGTTAGGCTGTAAATCGCCAAAATCCAACTGGTTATTTTGAACACTAAAAACAACAAGTTGAGTTAAGGCAGTTAAATCAGATAGACCGGTAAAAGCATTGTTTTCCAGTTTTAAATTAAGTAAGTTAGTCAAGTTAGCTAATGTATTAGGCAGAGCGCCACTCAACTCATTAGTGCCTAAATCTAAAGTTGTTAAAGCAGCTAAGTTGCCCAATTCAGTAGGAATGGAACCTGTAAGTTCATTACCAGATAACAATAAGTTTTGCAAATTGGTTAAATTGCCCAATTCAGTAGGAATGGAACCTGTAAGTTCATTACCAGATAACAATAAGTTTTGCAAATTGGTTAAATTGCCCAACTCAGTAGGAATGGAACCTGTAAGTTGATTGTTATTTAATTCTAATCTTGTTAAAGCAGCTAAATTGCCGAGTTCTGCCGGAATAGCGCCACTCAACTCATTAGTGCCTAAGTCTAAAGTTGTTAAAGCAGCTAAATTGCCCAACTCAGTAGGAATGGAACCTGTAAGTTGATTGTTATTTAATTCTAATCTTGTTAAAGCAGCTAAATTGCCGAGTTCTGCCGGAATAGCGCCACTCAACTCATTAGTGCCTAAGTCTAAAGTTTGCAAACTATCTAAAAGACCTAAATCAGAAGCTAATGTTCCAGATAAGTTATTATTAGCCAAATCAATAGCTACTACTCTTTGATTTTCTAATGTTATCCCGCCCCAGTTTGTTGGAGATAGTAATAAATCCCAAGTTGTATTCCATCCAGCTCCATCAGTGCTGTTGTATAGATTTAAGAGAATGAAAAAATCTGATGTTACTATATCGCTTGAAAAGGGATTGCCAACAACATCAGATAAAGACATCAGAATAAGACCCGATACATTGGGATTGCTAATCTGACAATAGTAAGAACCAAAATCGGCTTCTTGTATGTTGGTCAGGTTTAGACTAGAAGCACTAGCCCCTGCTATAGATACACCATTAAAAAACCATTGGTATACGTTCCCCGTCCCATTGACTGCAACCGAAAGAACTATATCTGTACCTATAGGATTAGAATAAAAATCCCCTTCTCTTACCGGACCTTGAGGCGAATAATTAGAAGCAAAAAGCAAATTAGTCCGATTGGGTTCTATATCTTCAAAATCTAAAAAATTATTTTGAACCTGAAAATCAGTACTTCCATTTAAGCCTGTTATATGTGATAAATCCGGTAAATCTGTAAGTTGATTGTCATTTAAAAATAGCTTTTGCAAATTGGTTAAATTGCCCAACTCCAACGGAATGGAACCTGTAAGGTCATTGTTAGCTAAGTCTAAAGTTGTTAAAGCAGTTAAATTGCCCAACTCCGATGGAATGGAACCTGTAAGGTCATTGTTATCTAAGTCTAAAGTTGTTAAAGCAGTTAAATTGCCCAACTCCGACGGAATGGAACCTGTAAGGTCATTGTTATCTAAGTCTAAAGTTATTAAAGCAGTTAAATTGCCCAACTCTTGTGGAATGGAACCTGTAAGGTCATTGATACTTAAGTCTAAATTTGTTAAAGCAGTTAGATTGCCCAACTCCAACGGAATGGAACCTGTAAGTTGATTCTTACCTAAGTCTAAATTTGTTAAAGCAGTTAGATTGCCCAACTCTTGTGGAATGGAACCTGTAAGTAGATTGCTTCTTAAATTTAAATTTGTTAAAGCAGTTAGATTGCCCAACTCTTGTGGAATGGAACCTATAAGGTTATTGAAAAATAAATCTAAATTTGTTAAAGCAGTTAGATTGCCCAACTCTTGTGGAATGGAACCTGTAAGTAGATTGATTCTTAAACTTAAATTTGTTAAAGCAGTTAGATTGCCCAACTCCGATGGAATGGAACCTGTAAGTTGATTGTTACTTAAGTCTAAATTTGTTAAAGCAGTTAAATTGCCCAACTCTTGTGGAATGGAACCTGTAAGGTCATTGATACCTAAGTCTAAAGTTGTTAAAGCAGTTAGATTGCCCAACTCCAACGGAATGGAACCTGTAAGTTGATTCTTACCTAATTCTAAAGTTGTTAAAGCACTTAAATTGCCCAACTCCGGTAGAATAGAACCGGTAAGTAGATTGAAAGATAAATTTAAACTTGTTAAAGCACTTAGATTGCCCAACTCCAACGGAATGGAACCTGTAAGGTCATTGATAGATAAATCTAAACTTGTTAAAGCACTTAGATTGCCCAATTCAGTAGGAATGGAACCATTGAGATTATTAAACCTTAAATCAAGCTCTACAACTCGCCCATTTGTTGTAGTGACTCCATGCCAGCTGCCAACAGGATTGTTTAAATTCCAGGTGGTGGTCCAGTTAGCACCGTCAGTACTGTTGTACAAAGCCAATAAAGCTAAAGAATCTTGCGTATTAACTTGCGCTTTTGCTGTAAAAAAGGAAAAAATGAGTATAAAAAAAGTGATTTTTTTCATGATAAATAAAGTTTAAAATTTAAAAAATGGCAGCTAAAACCTATAAAGAATAAAAAGAGTACTAAATTTTTTGCTTAACTAAGAATATGAAGATATAAAATATTAAATAAACTATTTTTTTATCTCGTTTTTAAAAGGTTTAATTTCTCTTCATTAATTTGAAAACCAAATATTTATACGATGTTTATTCGTTATTCGTTATCATTTTTTGTATAAACTAGTAAATCTGAAAGAATAAAATTATGTAGTATATTGAAAATCAAACACTTAAAAATCTCTAAAATCTCTAAAAAATTTTACAACATCATGTCTAATGCCTTTACTAAATTAGTAAAAATATCTTCTATTTCACCAGTTCCACTAACAGGTTTATACTTATTACATTTTTGATAATACTCTGTAACAGGTAAAGTCTTTCTTTGGTATTCATATATACGTTGATGGATTAAATCTTGGTTTTGATCATCTAATCGACCTGATAGTTTTCCTCTTTCCAAAATTCTATTAATTAATTCTTTTTCAGAAACTTTCAAAGCCAACATTGCTGTAATACTCATATCATTTTTTTTTAAAAGTGTATCAAGAGCAATGGCTTGAGGAATAGTACGCGGGAAACCATCAAAAATAAAACCAGCACCTTTACAGTCTCGAATTTTGTGTTGAATCATATTAATAACAACTTCGTTAGAAACTAATAACCCTTTATCCATTAGTTTTTTAGCTTCTAAACCTAAATGCGTTTGTTGTTTGATTTCAGAACGGAGCAAATCTCCTGTAGAAAGATGAGTAAGGTTAAACTTTTCTTTAAGTTTATGACTTTGAGTACCTTTACCTGAACCGGGAGGCCCAAAAAGAATAATATTAAGAATAGAATCCATAGTTATTAGTTACTATAAAATAATTAGTGTAATGTAAATGAGTATTGATATAAAAATTATTTCTGTCTATTTATTTTTGATAACTTTCTATTTCTTTTATAAAGCGTTCTCTTTTTGAATTTTAGTAACAATAAAAATACTTCCTAAATATAAAAAGTAGATAGGAATACCGATTAAAATTTGACTAAACACATCTGGAGGAGTAATGATAGCACTGATGAAAAGTATAACGACAAAAGCATGTTTATTGTATTTTTTCATGATGTCCGGTGTGATTAGGTCGGCTTTAGCCAAAAAATAAACGACCATAGGTAATTGAAACATAATTCCACAGGATAAAGTAAGCATGCAGACAGTAGAAATATATGAAACAATATCAAATTCATTGACAATACTTGGGTCTATTTGATAGTTTGATAAGAAGTTAATGGATACAGGCGTTACCATAAAGTATCCAAAGGCAATACCAATAGAAAAAAGGATAGAAACAAAAAAAGTAACCCCTCTGGTAATTTCTTGTTCAGTTTTGTATAAAGCAGGACTGACAAAACGCCAAATTTCCCAAAATAGATAAGGAAAACCACAAATCAACCCAGCAACAATAGAAGCAGAGATATGCATGGCAAATTGGCCTGTAAGCTTACGACTTTGAATGATAAAAGGTAGTTTTTTAATGCAAACTACATCGGAGTTAAGCCATTGGCCAAGTTTACAAAATAGTTCATAGGTAAAAAAATCTGTTCTAGAAGGTGCTAAAAGAATATGATTAAATAAAATATTTTTACTTAAAAAAGCAATAATAGTGAAAATAAAAACAACTGCTAAACCTCTGATCAAATGCCATCTTAACTCTTCCAAATGGTCTAAAAAAGACATCTCTGTATTCATAATGGTATTGTAGAGTATGGGCTAAACAGTTAAAATTTAATTATCTAATAGATTTTTCCTTTCTTTTTTTATTTGAATATCAAGCAGTTCATTTTCTTTTTCTAGTTTCCTATTTTCTTTTGCTAGCTTTTGGTTTTCTTGTTTCAACTTTTGTCTTTCTGCTTTAAAATTTTTAAAAAATTTAAAAATTCGAACGGCAAAAAAAATAATACCACCTACACTCATCAGAGCAGCTAAAATAGGCTGATAGTCGGTAATTAAATCTACAATTCCAAAAAAAATGACAACAGCAAGTAATTCCAATAAATCTGTCTTCATTTTATTCTAATTTAGTTCATAAAGTAAACTTTTTATGTATAATAGATCGATCTATCTACTCATCTAATAGATTTTTCCTTTCTTTTTTTATTTGAATATCAAGCAGTTCATTTTCTTTATCTATTTTCTGGTTTTCTTTATCTATTTTCTGATTTTCTTTTTCTAGTTTCTGATTTTCTTTTTCTAGCTTTTGGTTTTCTTGTTTCAACTTTTGTCTTTCTGCTTTAAAATTTTTAAAAAATTTAAAAATTCGAACGGCAAAAAAAATAATACCACCTACACTCATCAGAGCAGCTAAAATAGGCTGATAGTCGGTAATTAAATCTACAATTCCAAAAAAAATGACAACTGCAAGTAATTCCAATAAATCTGTCTTCATTTTATTCTAATTTAGTTCATACAATAAACTTTTTATGTATAATAGATCGATCTATCTACTCATCTAATAGATTTTTCCTTTCTTTTTTTATTTGAATATCAAGTAATTCATTTTCTTTTTCTAGCTTTTGGTTTTCTTGTTTCAACTTTTGTCTTTCTGCTTTAAAATTTTTAAAAAAATTAAAAATTCGAACGGCAAAAAAAATAATACCACCTACACTCATCAGAGCAGCCAAAATAGGCTGATAGTCGGTAATTAAATCTACAATTCCAAAAAAAATGACAACTGCAAGTAATTCCAATAAATCTGTCTTCATTTTATTCTAATTTAGTTCATAAAGTAAACTTTTTATGTATAATAGATCGATCTATCTACTCATCTAATAGATTTTTCCTTTCTTTTTTTATTTGAATATCAAGCAGTTCATTTTCTTTATCTATTTTCTGGTTTTCTTTTTCTAGTTTCCTATTTTCTTTTGCTAGCTTTTGGTTTTCTTGTTTCAACTTTTGTCTTTCTGCTTTAAAATTTTTAAAAAATTTAAAAATTCGAACAGCAAAAAAAATAATACCACCTACACTCATCAGAGCAGCTAAAATAGGCTGATAGTCGGTAATTAAATCTACAATTCCAAAAAAAATGACAACAGCAAGTAATTCCAATAAATCTGTTTTCATCTTATTTTAATAAACTTAAAAAATGGTTATAAAGTCTCTTTTTAGTTTTTAAACCGAACCTTTTATAAAATTCTATACTATAAATGTTTTATTAAAATATTTTATCTTTATGAATAGCTACATAACGTAAAAAACATTATCTGTATTTTCTAATTTAGGTAGGTTTTTCTCATTCAGCAATTGTTTAATATTAATTTCTATAGTTTGGGAAACCGTATAAGTAGGTATATCTGTTGGTTTATTATCAAAAGGATCTTGCATATAATGAGCAGTTTTTTTTAATAAAAAAAAAGGTGTAGAAATAATCAAGAGAAGCATTATTTCACTCCACCAACTCATATCATAAAGCGAAAAGGTAAGGACAGCAATAAAAATATAAATAAATAGGCGAAGAAAAATTCTATATGTTTTTGGGAAAACTGTATTTTTTATTCTTTCAGACTTTCCCATTGAATCACACAATTTAGTTAATGTTGTATCTATTTGGATTTGTTGATATTCATTAAAAATACCTTGTGTAAATAGGGTATTTATATCCCTACTATTTATATCCATTAATTTGAGAGGAATATTTTTATGATGTTTTATAGCTTTAATTTCTTCATCTGTTAAAAATTCAGTTAACTTTTGGCAAGGGTCGATTTTTTTTAATGAATAACTCAACGAATAGCACCAGGCAATTTGTCTAAAGCAGATATTTTTAATGATGTCATTTATATTCGTAATACTTAGTTTCATATTATTAGTATTAGCAAAATTTCGAACCTGTACAGCTAAAAATCTACTGTCATTTACAATAGCACCCCAAACTTTTCGTGCCTCCCACCAACGATCATAAGATTGAGCCAATTTAAATGATAATAACAATGAAATAGAAGTGCCTAAAAATGCTGGTATTGCTACGGGTATTTTTAAATTATAGTTTAAAAAGGTTTTTGATAAGACTATGATTAAAATAGCTAAACTAGAAAATATAAGTTCTCTTTTTACTTTCTTTGTAAGATAACTAAGTGGAATTTTTTTATCTAATAACATGGACTAAGTATTAAATATAATAGTTATTTTAAGAATATGATTAAAAGAAATATTTTTATAAATCTAATGTTGAACTAAAAAAGCATTTTGTCCACCTTTATCTCGGGCGACATTTCTAAAATTTTTACAATAAACTTCAGCTTGCTCCTTGTATTTTAAAGACCCATAAAGGACAGCATATACTTTTTGTCCATTGATTTCTTTAACTCGAATATAAGTTTTATATAATCTATATTGTTTTGAAAATTTATCAGCCCGTTCTTTAGCTAAACAAAGGCTATTAAAAGAATAAACTTGTAAACCCCATCCATGAACATTTATTTTATTGAATTTTAATGTATAACTATTATTTGCTTGTAAATTAAGATTATTTAAAGAGCAATCTTTTAAATAGGATTGGGCTTTTTTTTGATTTTCTTTGGTTTCTAAAACAGCCGCTTTGCGTTTTTCTTCTGCTAGTTTATATTCATTAAATTCCTCATTTAAAGTTTTATAATCAATTTTAGCACCATTTAAATCTTGTTCTAAATTCAAAATTTTTTGTTCTAGATTCTGAATTTCATTGTTTAAAGATTTATTCTGTTGTTGTTCATCTAACATCTGTTTAGTTAGGAGTGCTTTTTCGCTTTTCAATTTTTCTATTGCAGCCTTCAATTTTTTGCGGTTTTGTCCTTGAGCATTTGGTATTGCTAAAAAACTTAAAAATAGTATAGTTATAATAACGATGATAGCAGTTGTATTTTTCATATTTATCATTAAATTTAAAAGTAAAAATATATTTTATAATTATTATTAAAATTTGTTTATAAGTTCAAATTTACAAAAGCAGTGGACATTATAAATACCAAGCTAATTGGTTCTATTTCTTAAAATAAATTAATAAATATCTATCTAAAGAAAATATCCTTTTGGGTTAAATGACTATATTTAAATTAGATAAATTTCTTCAGAAATCTTTTTAAAATTGGTTCTATTTCTTTCTCTTTTTTTACCCAAATACCGTATTTTTTCAAAAAAGGCATTCTAACTTGTTTCAAAGTTATTATTTTATTTTCAATTAAATAGGCGCCATCAACAAGCCATTTTCAATTTATAATTGATATAATAGAAGATTTTGTAAAGATTAAGTTTAGTATTCAACCTTTTTATTATTTATTTTTTGAGAAAAGAATGGCGACTAATTTGTCTGAAAACCTTTTTTACTTGATCATGAGTGAACCCACTTATTGACACAAATTTAGTTTATATAATTAAATTATTCAAAACTAAATATTTAAAAATATACCTATGTTTTTAATTAAAAAAAGTATACTATTCTAACTTTTATTTTAATTATTTGGAATAATGAGACGAAGCTGATTCCTATTTTTGCAGTGTCAGTTTAATGGCAAGTTACATGTTTTTATTAAATTCATTTCATTTTTTTACTTAAAATTTAAGATGGTGTTGTAGAAAATATGATGGCAAATTTTAGACATAACCATTATTAATATAAAAAAAGGCTAACATCTGATTTTGCGATGATTAGACTTCTTTTTAGAAAAACAACAGGTCAGACGAATTAAACGGCTGATTCGATGATGCAGTCAACAATTATTGCCTTCTATACTTTTAGTAAAATATTTGCCTATCAAATATTTATAATCTTGAGAAAATTATTTTGAGTTTATAAAATTTTATTTTAAAATTATCTACTTCCCAATATCGTTGCAGATATTCCTTTAATACTATGTTAACATTGTAATCATATCTCTCCATTAAAATTAGGTTTAAAAAATTATGAAAGCTATTTTATGTAAACAATTTGGCACAGCTCAAGATTTGACCCTTGAAGATATACAATCATTTGCGTTGGGTTCTAAAGAACTTTTGATCAATGTAAAAGCCTGCGCTCTTAATTTTCCAGATGTTTTACTTGTAGCGGGTAAATATCAATTTAAACCGAATTTGCCTTTTTCTCCGGGTAGTGATATTTCTGGAGTAGTAAAAGCCATTGGCAATGAGGTAACAAAATTTAAAATAGGTGATGAAGTATTTGGAGCATCAGGCTGGGGTGGGTTTGCAGAAGAATGTAAAATTTTGGAAACTAAATGTTTCAAAAAACCTAAATCGTTAAGTTTTGAAAAAACTGCCGCTTTGACAGTAGCTTATACGACGGCTTTACATGCTTTAAAAGATAGAGCAAAACTACAAAAAGGAGAAACATTATTAATTTTAGGTGCTTCAGGAGGTTGTGGAATGGCAGCAATAGAACTTGGGAAAATGATGGGTGCTAAAGTTATTGCTGCTGCTTCAACAAATAAAAAACTAAAACTTTGTCAAGAAAAGGGAGCAGATAGGCTACTTAACTATACGGAAATAAATTTAAAAGAAACCGTCAAAAAGTACACCCAAAATAAGGGCGTTGATGTTATATTTGATCCCGTTGGTGGAAATTTTTCTGAACAAGCCTTACGAACAATGGCTTGGAATGGGCGACACCTCATTATTGGTTTTACTAATGGAGAAATACCTAAAATACCTTTAAATTTACCCTTATTAAAAAGCTGCCAAATTGTGGGAGTCTTTTTGGCAGCTTTTATCAAAGCTCAACCTGATTTATATTTAGAAAACATGAATCTTTTAATAAAATTACTAGAAGAAAAAAAAATAAACCCTCATATTCAGTCTATTAAAGGGTTAGAAAATGTACCCCAAGCCATTCAAGATATGGCTGATAGAAAAGTCAAAGGTAAAATTGTTATTCAAATTGGGGAGTGACCATAGCACTACTATTTTTATGAAGATATAACCTTGTTATAAATAGTTTAAAAAAAGAAGCATTTATTTTAAATATTTAATATATCTTTGCCAAAAATTATGGGGGATTAGCTCAGTTGGCTAGAGCGTTTGACTGGCAGTCAAGAGGTCATCGGTTCGAATCCGATATTCTCCACAAAGCTAAAATATAGATGTGTATAAATAAGGTTTTCTCATACTAATGTGTTGTTTGCCCACAAAAGTTTTGAGTAGCCTTGAAAGAAGGTATACTATCTTGTTTTTTAGGTTCTTCTAAAATAGCACCACAACCCAAATAATTAAAGTCTCTATCCAAAATATTTGCTCTATGGGGTGGAGAATTCATCCAGCGTTTTACCAAAGACTTAGCACAGTTAAGATAAGTGTGGTTAGGAATAGCTTTGCCTCTATATTCTTTGCTAAAAGTACCATTTTTATTTACAGAAGGCGAATAAAAAGGTTCATTAGATTCAAGTTCAAGTAAAAATTGAACAGCTATATTTTCACCTATCGCTGTCCTTGTAATATTAACCTGCTCTAAACGATCTTTAACTGATTTTTTACCTTTTACTTTGCTGATGTGGCTTAAAAAATTATACTTTACCATATCTGCAGAATGAGAACGTGCTGCTTGTTCTAAACTATTAGAATGTGTAAAAACAGGGAGTCCTTTTTTGACTCGCTCTACATTAGTCATATAGAAAATAGCGGCATTCAATAACGCATAATCAATTTGTTTGGCATTAATCCTTTGTCTTGCCAGGTCGGATGTTTGAAATGTTTTATAGGTGTACTTTTTGTACATGCTTGCTTGCCATTTTTGAGAAAAAACGTAAGGACTAAAAAGAAAAGTTAGAATCAAGAAGAAAAATATACTTCTCATGATAATGATTTATATGAATAATTAAATAATGATATTTTAAATATTTGATTTTTAATTGTAGTTAATAACTATTTTTACTGGTTTGCCAAACGAGGACAATAATTTGGAAATTTTCGGAAAATTTTAAAACTTTCCGATTATGGTTATTTTATCAACCAGTGCCTTTTTGGAAAGCATTTTAAAAATACTTCTAAAAATATAAATACAGGCTATAAACAAGACTATGAAAAATAGTACAATACCTAAAAAACCAACGCTGTCTAAAAATTCATACATGATTTTTATTTTTTAAGTTAGAAATAAATTTATTAACTCATGTTACGCAAGAAGTAAAAAGTGAAGGCAAAATTATCTAATTTTGGTTCAGTAAAGCGCTTTTGTTAAATTTAATTTAGTTGTTTTGGAAAAGTTATTGGATTTATATACGGACTATTTGATTTCTAATTTTGGTCAAGCCACGGCCACTGGACTTGCCAAAGTGAGTGCTAATGCGGTTTCGCATGATAAAATTACGCGTTTATTCTCCTCTAATAATTTTACATCCAAAGATTTATGCTTGAAGGTTAAAGGTCTTGTTCGAAAATATGAACGAGAAGATACAAAATTTTATAAAGAAGCTAATTTTAGGTTCGCAAAATTTTCTAAAGAGGCTAATTTTAGGTATGTAAAATTTTCCGAAGGGGCTAATTTTGATAATATTACCCTTCCCAACACGATTAATTTTCTCCACCTTGATTTGGATTCTCTAAAAGGCGAAATAGATTTTTCCTCGGCTAAAAGAGATTCCACAGCCATAGCTGAAAATAAACCTTGCCTTATCAATCTTATGGGTACAGATGTCAGCAAAATCAAACTGCCCTATATCAATTTTAAACTGTGGTTTCCAGATTCTAAAATCACTTTTGCCCAAAAAAGTAACCTCTATGAGCAGCTCCTTAAAAAGGTAAAAGCCGATGGTTTTACCCAAAGTTTTGAAAAACTTGATGCTGAATATCAAGAATTTCGCTATTTGGAAAATGGGCAGCCTATGCTCAATTGGCTTTTGAAAAACTGGTGGGGTTATAGCTATAAAAAAGAGCTGGTTTTTAGAAATACAGGGCTTTTATTCGGCATTTTCTTTTTGATCAATTTTCTTCTTTTTCCTGTTTTAATTTCCAAAATGTACGGCTTAAAACACCCGAAAGAAGTTGAAAACCCTGATTTTTTACGTCAAAAGTCGTCTCATTTTTTCAAACGTATTCCAATCGTTTTTTATTATACAGGGCTGATTTTCTTTGGTTTAAAAGTCGAAATAGAACGCCTAAATTACACCAATATTTGGGCATTGAGTTATTTTTTCTTGGTTTATACATCAGGTGTAATCTGTTTGGGTTTTATCGCCAATATTATTATCAGTTAGTTTGTATAATATAGCAGAGCTGTTTTTATCATAGAAACGGTTATTTTGAATATCAATGAGTTGGGCTCTTAAAAATCCTTTTTTCAAGTGACCTGACTATATTCTCAAAATAAACAATTACTTTTGAAACCATTTTTTCAAGGTTTCTATATTAAGGAGGGTTAAAATCTTTTTACCTTCGGAAGTATAATAAGGGTTTGATGTCTGAAAAAGAAGATCTATAAGTTTATGAATTTCAAGGCTATCGGTAATATGATGTTTTTGTTTAATAGCTTGTTTTGCCAAAAAATTAGCCAATCGTTGTCCAATATTTAGATCTAAAGGTTTGTTAATCTTTATTTGTTCTAGAAGCTCTTCTATAAGTACTTGTTCTTCTAAGCTCTTAAGCTCGGAAGGTGTTGCTTTAATAAGGAGTTCGTTTTTGTTCAAAAACTCTATAACAAATCCCATTTTATTTAATTCATCTTTGAAATCACTCAATAAAGTCATATCTATAGGATTTAAAATGAGTTTTTTAGGGAAAATCATTTGTTGAGGGTTTTTTGTCTTTTTTTCAAATCTTTTCAAAAAACGATCATAAAAAATACGTTCTAAAGCCGCTATTTGATCCACAATTATTAACCCTGATTTCACTTGATAAAGTACAAAAGTATCATCAATAAAAATAGTTTTATTTTTTACATTTTCCGGTTTAAACGATTGAATATTTTTTTCCTCTAACGCAATCCCATCCATTCTACTTTTTAATATAATTGTCTTATTATCAAGTTGTTCTTCTAAGTTTAAATCTATATTTGGATTTTCAAAAAGCTTTTGCCAATTTTGTTCGTTTTCATGAAGAGCTGTTTTTGGATAAGGATTAGAAAAAGAAGGTTTTGATCCAATATTTGGGTTTAAGGTTGAGTGTTTAGGCTTAGAAATTTTAGAGTCTAAATTATCCTTACTTTTAGTACTAAGCAAAATATTTGTATCAAGTTGAAAGTCCATTTGGGGTACAATACCTTGAGAAGATAAAACACGTTTAAGCATAGCTTCTAAAATAACATATAGCGTTCTATCGTCTTGAAATTTAACCTCCATTTTTGTCGGATGGATATTAATATCAATATCTTTTGGATTCATATTAATAAATATGACATAGAAAGGGTATTTATCTTCAGCTAATAAACCTTCAAAAGCATTCATAACGGCATGGTGAAGATAGCCATGTTTAACAAAGCGGTTATTAACAAAAAAAAGCTGCCCACCTCGGGTTTTTCTTGAAAGTTCAGGTTTCCCGATATAACCTTGGATTTTAATATCTTGCACCTCTTCTCTACAAGGTAAAAGGTTATTTTTATAAGATTCTCCAAAAATATTAATAATTCTTTTGCCGACGTTTGTTTTTGCCAATTTATAAATCAGCGATCCATCTTGATAAAAACTCATTTCTACTTCTGAATTGGCTAAAGCAATGCGTTGAAATTCTTCTATAATATGTTTGATTTCTATACTATCGGATTTTAAAAATTTGCGTCTGGCAGGAACATTGAAAAATAAATTTTTGATACTGATATTTGTACCAACTGAAGCACTAATAGGTTCTTGATTGATAACTTTTGAACCTTCTATAAGTAAAAAACTTCCTACTTCTGATTCAAGCTGTTTACTTTTCATATCTACTTGGGCAACAGCACAAATAGAAGCCAAAGCTTCTCCACGAAAACCAAAAGTTGAAATATTATAAATGTCTTCTGTTTTGGTAATTTTTGAGGTTGTATGGCGTTCAATACTTAATCTCAGATCTGTTTCAGACATTCCTAAACCGTTGTCTATAACTTGTATAAGTGTTTTTCCAGCGTCCTTTATATACAATTTTATTTCATCACTTTTTGCATCGATAGCATTTTCCATTAATTCTTTCACAACAGAAGAAGGACGTTGAACGACCTCCCCTGCGGCAATTTGATTGGCTAAACTATCAGGTAGAAGGTGAATAATATCTTGCATAATCAAATTGTTAATTGTTAATTCGTAATTGTTAATTCTATTTTTATGATTTTTTGAGGCCAGACTTCTTTACCTGATTATGATAATAAAAAAAATTGTTTTAGTTATTATTTCTAAAATTAAAAAAAAAATAAGATTAAGCCCTTGGGTATTGTTAATTTTAACCTGTTTAACCTCTTTTATACCTCAATCAAAAAAAAATTTAATTCATCTTATTGTAATAGATGCAGGACATGGCGGGAAAGACCCTGGATGCTTAGGCAAAATAAGTTATGAAAAAGATTTAGCTTTAGCAATAGCCTTAAAAGTTGGAAAACTAATTGAAAATCATTTACCTAACGTAAAAATTGTCTATACCAGAGATGATGATACATTCGTTCCTTTAAAGCAAAGAGTACAACTTGCTAATAGATTAGAAGCAAGTCTTTTTATTTCTATTCATTGTAATTCTCACCCAAAACCTAGTACATTAGGAACAGAAACTTATACTCTTGGCTTAGGTAGAAATGCAGTAAGCATACGGGAAAATGCTGTTATAAAAGCTGAAAAAAATTATAAAATAAAATATAAAAATTTTGATCCTTATGGCGATGTTAGTCAAATTTTGGTTGAAAATTTTGCCGCTGTACACAGAACGCAAAGTATAGCTCTTGCCGAACAAATAGAAAATCAATTTAAAAATAAAATGAATAGATCAAGTAAAGGGGTAAAACAAAGTCGATTTTTAGTTTTAGTACGCGCAAATATGCCTAGCGCTTTAATAGAAGTTGGGTTTTTGACCAATGAAAACGAGGAATTATATTTAAATAGTGCTTTTGGACAAACAAGAGTAGCAGCTTGTATTTATAGAGGGATACGAAATTATAAACACCAATTGGAAAGAGAAGATTAGATAAGAATAAATTATGAAAATGAAGAGAGTTACCTCAAAGGCTGTGTGTTTTATTCTTAGAACCTTGATTTTATTTTAGGTTCTAAGAATATATTCATTTACAATTAGTTATTACCTTTAAATCTTTTATTATTGCAAACTTTTATTTTTTTCGAGAATTTTTCTATAATATAAAATATAAGATTCTATCATATTCGTAACGCCTTTACCGGTCACAGTTGCTCCAGACATACCATCTACATGGTAATCATCTATTTTAGAAGCTAAATTATTTTCTCCTTTTAGCATAGAAACAGATACAAACTGTTGAGATTCATTATATAACTTTTTGTCTTTAAATCTGTCTTGTATTTCTTTATCTGAAATTCTAGCACCAAGCCCAGGTGTTTCAGCTTTATGCCCAAAAGAAACCCCTTTCACTGTATTTAAATCTGTTTTTAAAGCCACATACCCCCAAATAAAATCCCATAACCCTCTTCCAAATACCGGAACAATATAAGATTCTACCTCTCCGTTTTTATTTTTAAAAATAAAAAGTGGGTAATAAATCTGTTCTGTACTTTTAGAACTAGCTGCAGCTTTACTTTTTTTGGTTATTTTCTTAAACTCTCTGGCTATTTTTATTTTTTCGGGAATGATAGGTTCACCATCCTCATTTTCAGAGATTTGATTACCAAGCGAATCAAAAACAAAACTTTCTATTCTGGTATCATAGATACTAATAATTGTATCTTCATGAATACCAGTTATGTCCATAACAGCCTTTAATATTTCCTTTTTAGTGTCAAGGGCGGTAGCCTTATCTTGAGCTGGCTTCAAAAGGATAGAAGCTACCGAAAGTAGACTTCCCAAAATCACCGTCACAATGACGGCAAATGTGATGATGTATTTATTAGAGTGTTGCACGTTTCAGTCTACTTTTTTTATTTGCGTTAATAATATAAAAATCAATAAGTGGGGCAAAAACATTCATTAATAGAACTGCCAACATAATCCCTTCAGCGTAACCGGGGTTGGTTGTTCTTATAATAACAGTTAATGCGCCAATCAAAAAACCATAGATCCATTTTCCTTTTTCGGTATGAGTTGCTGTGACAGGATCGGTAGCCATAAATACAGCACCAAAAGCCAATCCGCCCATAACTAAATGATATTCAGGAGGCAAGGCAAAAAATTCAAATTTTAAACTTGTACTTGAATAAATAAAATTGAATAATGCACCCATAGCATAAGCACCCCCAAAAACGGATAAAATAATTTTATAACTCCCTACGCCAGCTAAAATAAGTATAAGGGCGCCGATGAGACACATTAATGTAGATGTTTCGCCTATAGAACCCGGCATTATCCCTAAAAACATACTTTTAAAGGTAAAAAGACCTTCTGACCATAATCCACTAGCGCTAAAGTCAAGAAACCCATCAACAACAGTAGTAGCTTGATCTCCTTTTAGCCTACTGACATCTGCTGCTAAGGCTAGAGACGTTTGTCCAGAATAACCTTCTACGGTTTCCTTACCGCCCAAAAAAGTCCAGACTTCTCCGGAAAGTTGCTGAGGATAAGCAAAATACAAAAATGCCCGTGCCGTCATAGCTACATTTAAAACATTCATACCTGTTCCTCCAAAAGCCTCTTTTGCAAAAATAACAGCAAAAACAGCGGCTAAACCAACCTGCCAAAGTGGGACAGTTGGCGGCATAACTAAGGGAATTAAAAAACCGGTTACCATATACCCTTCGTTAATGGGGTGTTTGCGAATAATAGCAAAAATAGCTTCTACTAAACCACCCGATGCAAAAGAAACTAAAAAAATAGGCAGAAAAACACCAGCACCAATGGTAAACTTTTCCAATTCACTTAGTAAACTCCCGGTGGCTATGCTATGCTGATGTCCGATGTTCCAAACCCCAAATATCATACAAGGTATCATCGCTATGACCACCGTAAATATCATTCGCTTTAGATCTACAGCATCTTTAATTTGAGTGCCATCGCCTGTCGTCGTTGTAGCCGGTGTGAACATAAAACTCTCACCCGCCTCAAATAAATAATAAAACCGATGCAGCTTTCCGCCTTTCTCAAACATCGGTTTTTGTTTCTCTAAAATTTTCTTTAAAAAATCCACTTGATTATTTACTCTAATTATTTAATTATGAATTATAAAATTTTGGTTTGATGCAAATTAAAAATAATGTTAAAAGTGTAATTTTTATTATTTTATTTCGCTCTAGTTTGTAAGTTATTGGTTTACTTTTGAGTATAGTTTATCCATTCGTGAATAAAGTAACAAAAGGAAAGTATTAAATATATTTTGAAAGATAGTGCTAAAGAATTTTCAAAGACACGATTCATATAAAATTCCAACTTATATTCCAATCTATATAGTGAATAACTATAACTCTCACTTGTACCTATTGTAATTATTACATACATTGAAAGACAAAAAATTAAGATTAAAGGAAAATAAATTATTGTTTTTCCTAAGGTCTTTAATAATAGTTTCTTTAATATTGATTTATTCATAAATGATGAAAGTAATACTATCGCCCATATTATATCAACAATATTCCATAATTCTCTTCCAAGAGAAATTTTAAAGATAGGGTTAATTAATATTGCAGAAATAATATAAAATATTGCCCAACTATTCCTGTTGGTTTTATAGTCAACGTATGCTAAATAAAAAAATCCTAACATTCCTAAAAATCTAACTAATTGATAATAGCCATAAGGCATATCAAATAAACAAATTAAAAATAATGTTGAAAGCGCAATTCTTATTATTTTATTTCGTTCTACTCTATATCTCATAGATTTGTTAATCCTAAATCTTCTTTAAGTTTTTTAATATGATACATTAAAATAGACCACACATCCCCATTTTTATCCCAAAGTACTATATTACCTTCTTTTTCTTGAATTTTGTAACTATAATCACTGTCACTGGGAGTTTTGTAACCAATGGGAGTGTATGGAATATCTATTGGCGGGTTTTCTTCTAAAAAACTATATACTTCTTCATCAATATTATTCACTTCAATTATGTCTTTCTCTTTTTGCTCATCTGACAATAATAAAAGTAAATTTTTCACATCAGTTTTTAATTTTTCATCTTCTTCATATGATAAAAATTTTTTAGGTGATAAATCATTCATAACTTATACAATAAGGTTTATAATTAGTAAAAAAACACTAATAAATAGTAATATAGCGAAGTTATTTATCTTTTTCATAATTTCTCATTTACATATTCAACAAGATATGATAATGGTCTTATAAAGTTTTTAATTATCAATATTTTTATAATCTTACACATAAGGTATTTCCCAGCTTGCTGCTTTAAAATCGGGTTTGTTTTTGACTTCTACGCCTTCTCCGCTGGGGGCAACTACATATAAGCCTTTTTTCATGGCATACCTTTCAACTTCCCTGGTAACAATCATACCGGCTACTGCTCCGTACATGGTAGTACCATCGATAAATTTATTCTTTTTTCTGTTTGGGTGACTTTTAACCTTTTCCAATCTATCCAAATGTTCGTCTACATCAGCTTGGCGCAATCTATTTTTGACTTCTACAGCTACAGAATTATCGACGTCATTGGTCAACAATAGGTCGAATTCTGCTAAAAAAATATCGTCATTCGTTTCCACCTCAAAACGACTGCTCACAAATTGTAAGTCTGGACTGGGAATGCGATGTCTAAATAAGTAGAGTATTTTAGGGCGCACCTGCTCTTCGGCAAAACGCCCTATATTATCCGAAATATCAGCTATCCGCTTATTCGTATCATTAGACAATTTTTGAAGCCTTCGAAGTTCTTTACGGTCTTTTTCAGCTTGTTCTCGGTCTTTTTCAGCTTGTTCTCGGTCTTTTTCAACTTGTTCTCGGTCTTTTTCAGCTTGTTCTCGGTCTTTTTCAGCTTGTTCTCGGTCTTTTTCAGCTTTTGCTGAAAGGCGATCGATCAGTTTGCTGGATTCGGCAAACATTTCTAAAACCTTTTGGTAGGTTAGATTTTCATATTGTTGCATAATACATTTGGTTAGAATCTAATTATCAATATTTTACACGTATTTAAAATTTTGGTTTAAAGTGATTAGTATCTTTTTAATTTTCAAATATAAGTTTATTTGAAAAAAGGTAGGAAATTACTTGTAAATTCTTTAGAAACATTATTTTATTTTCAAATTTTCAGTTTCAATATCAACATATTATAAACTTAAAAGTCTTTTTCTATACATTCAGCCATCACCTTAATTAGAGGCTTTTTCACAAACTACAAGATATATTGACTTCTCCATTATCTTTTTTAGTATAAACAATTAAATCCACATCTGGTTTTTGGGTTTCTTCGCCTACTTTAATTGTTGTGATTTCTTTAAATTTTTTTACCTCAGAGGGCTTACTTGTGATATAAATATTTTCTCTTATATTTTCAAATATCTTGTTTTGAAAAAAGGTATAAATAATAAGATTTGAAAACATATTCCCAACAATTGATACTCGAGTTTGTCTAATGTCTGTTATCTTTCCTCTTTCCTGTCTTTCTTCAAGCAGTTTTTCAACCTCAGTTTGTGAGTCACGCATACAGTCATGCAAATTATCAAATACTTTTCGCCAAGCTACTTTTTTATTATCTTCCTTTAAAACTTCTTTGTTGATAAAATCCAAAGGAGGTTCCATATAGTATTTACTTTCTATATTTTTTAATGTATTTTGTTCCTTTTTAATTAGTTGATACATTGCCTCATTAAGATTTTATCATAATTCAATATTTTACACATAAGGTATTTCCCAGCTTGCTGCTTTAAAATCGGGTTTGTTTTTGACTTCCACGCCTTGGCCGCTGGGGGCGATAACGTATAGCCCTTTTTTCATAGCGTACCTTTCAACTTCCTTTGTAACAATCATACCGGCTACTGCTCCGTACATGGTGGTACCATCGATGAATTTATTCTTTTTTCTGTTTGGGTGACTTTTAACCTTTTCCAATCTATCCAAATGTTCATCTACGTCGGCTTGGCGCAATCTATTTTTAACTTCTACAGCTACAGAATTATCAACGTCATTAGTCAACAAGAGGTCAAATTCTGCTAAAAAAATATCGTCATTCGTTTCCACCTCAAAACGACTGCTCACAAATTGTAAGTCTGGACTGGGAATGCGATGTCTAAATAAGTAGAGTATTTTAGGGCGCACCTGCTCTTCGGCAAAACGCCCTATTGTGTCGGTAATATCAGCGACTCGTTTATTGGTATCATTAGCTAGTTTTTGAAATTCTCTAAGTTCTTTACGGTCTTTTGCCGCTTCCTCAGCAAGTCTTTTAGACGCTTCGGTAAATTCAGCAAACTTTCTATCTGTTTCGGCAAATTTTCTATCTGTTTCGGCAAATTTTCTATCTGTTTCGGCAAATTTTCTATCTGTTTCAGCAAACATTTCTAAAACCTTTTGGTAGGTTAAGCCTTCATATTGTTGCATAATACATTTGGTTAGAACCTAATTATCAATATTTTACACGTATTTAAAATTTTGGTTTAAAGTGATTAGTATCCTTTTAATTTTCAAATATAAGTTTATTTGAAAAAGGTAGGAAATTACTTGTAAATTCTTTAGAAACATTATTTTATTTTTCAAATTTTCAGTTTCAATATCAATATATTATAAACTTAAAAGTTTTTTTTCTATACATTCAGCCATCACCTTAATTAGATACTTTTTCACAAACTACAAGATATATTGACTTCTCCATTATCTTTTTTAGTATAAACAATTAAATCCACATCTGGTTTTTGGGTTTCTTCGCCTACTTTAATTGTTGTGATTTCTTTAAAATTTTTTACCTCGGAGGGCTTACTTGTAATATAAATATCTTCTCTTATGTTTTCAAGTATTTTATTTTGAAAAAAAAGTATAAATTATAAGATTTGAGAACATACTTCCGACAATTGATACTCGAGTTTGTCTAATGTCTCTTATTTCTCCTCTTTGTTTCCTTTCTTCTAGTAATTTATTAACACCACTTTCTGAACCACACATATAGCTATGTAAATTATCAAATACTTTCTTCCAAGCCACTTTTTTATTCCTTTCCTTTAAAACTTTCTCATTTATAAAATTTAAAGGAGGCTTCATTGTAGTATTTATAACAAAGCTATTTTATTTTGCGAAACATTAAGTTTCAATACCAATAGGCTAGAATCCAAAAAAAACTCTCTTTTTCAATCAATATCAATAAGTTATATATTTCAAAAATCTTTTTTTCAAGTGAACCAAGCATACTATTTCAAAATTATTTTTACCTTTTTAGGATTATTATACTTTTATGAAAGCTTTGGAAATAAACAGCTTAGATTATTTTTTTTAAAAAATAAAGCCCATAATTCCTATTCTCTGAAATCACCTGAGGAATTTTTATCAGAAAGTGCAATTTTTAGACGAAAAAAACAAAATATCCCATTCATTGAACAAGATTTACCAGTAAGCCCTTTTTATATAAAAAAAATTGAGAAAAAAGGTGCTTTAATTATTTATACCAGCAAATGGTTAAATGCTGTTTTGGTGCAAGCAGATAAAGAAGTGTTGAATAATCTTAAACAACTTGATTTCATAATACCAACACCTCTAAAAAAAGGCATTTTAAAACGTCAAGAAGAAATATATTCATCCCAAATAATTGATCATAAAATAGATACTAAAACACAGATTCGAAGCTTAGGTATTGAAAAAATGCATAAAAAAGGTTATTTCGGACAAAATATTCATATTGCAGTTTTTGATGGTGGATTTATAGGAACTAATAAAATTGATGCTTTGCGACATCTATTTTCAAAAAAGTTATTAAAAAATAAATTCGATTTTGTTAGAAAAAAAGATAACATTTTTCAATATAGTCAACACGGCACAGGTGTTTTAAGTATTTTAGCCAGTTTTGACGTTCCCAATTTAATCGGCACGGCTCCACTGGCATACTATTCTCTTTTTATTACTGAAGCTGTGGAATATGAAAGCCATTTTGAAGAATTTTATTGGCTTTTAGCAGCTGAGAAATCAGATAGCTTAGGTGTTGATATTATTAATAGTTCTTTGGGTTACAATACTTTTGATAATGAAGATGAAAGTTACCAAATAGGTGATCTCGATGGACATTCAGCTTTAATTAGTATGGCGGCAAATTGGGCAGCACGTACTGGTATGTTGATTGTCAACAGCTGTGGCAATGTTAGTGATCGTAGTTGGCCTCAGATTCTATTTCCGGCAGATTCTGATTCCGTATTAAGCGTTGGAGCAGTAGATAAGGAGAATAAACATGCTTATTTTAGTGCTATAGGTCCAACTGCAGATGGCAGAATTAAACCTGACGTGGTAGCTTTAGGCGTAAATGTTGCTTTATTTTCAAAATATAATAAGCTGGAGATATCTTCAGGGACTTCTTTTTCAGCCCCTTTAATAACAGGTTTAGCTGCAGGACTTTGGCAACAATATCCTTTTTTAAATAATCTTCAGCTTATCGAATATATTAAAACATCAAGCTCTAATCCAAATCCAGATAATAAAATTGGCCATGGGCTTCCTTCATATCGTCAAGCGTCTAAACTGATCAAAAAGAAAATTTCATCAAAAAAATTAAAAAATTATTAAATATTATGTTTTCTTATTTAACTCTAATGACACAGAAAAATGAATATAGCTATTCTTTTATTAGGCAGCAATTTAGGAAAACGACACAAGATATTACAAGCTGCTTTATTAGAAATAGAAAAGCAGCTAGGACAAATTATTCAAAAATCTAAATGTTATGAAAGTGAAAGTTGGGGTATAAAAACTCATCCTTTATTTTTAAACCAAGTTATTAAATTGAAAACTAGCCTATTGCCTGAAATTTTGCTTCAAAAATTATTAGGTATAGAAAAATCTTTAGGTAGGAAACGGAATGAAAAGTGGGGACCCAGAACTATAGACTTAGATATTTTATATTATAATGATATGATTATTAAAACAATAAATTTAATTATTCCGCATCCTCAAATTCAGAATAGACGCTTTACCCTATTACCACTTTGTGATTTAATTCCGGAATATATTCATCCAGTTTTTAAAAAAAACCAACGTGAACTTCTTAAAACTTGCTCCGATTCACTCGGTGTTTGGGTTTTTAAGAAATAAAAAAAGATCCAGACTCACAATTAGTCAATTAGAAAATATCTTTTATTTTTGGAAACATCTACAAAAAAATGTATTTTCAGTTCTAAATTTTTACTTAATACCATAGTTAACGCATGACAAAAAAATATACCAAGCCAGATCGTAAAAAGATACATATTGCTGACGGGGCTATTAGGAAGTGTGAAGAAGAAATTCGCTTTCGTGTAGTTCGTTTTAGAATTGAAGATTTGCATAGAAAATTTGAAAGCGATCAATTTTATATTCCTGATTATCAGAGAGATGATATTTGGAATATGGCTATGCGTTCCAAATTTATAGAATCAGTGTTATTGGGTCTACCTATTCCAGATATTTTTGCATGTCGACAAGATGATGAAGAAGATTATTATGAAGTCAGTAAATTTGAAGTCATTGACGGTTCACAAAGATTAAGAACTTTGAATGCTTTTATGAAAGATGAATTTTTCTTGAGAGGCTTAAAAAAAATACAAGAATTAAATGGTTTCAAATATTCTGACCTGACAGAACACAGAAAAGATCGTTTTAAAGATGTTCCTATTGAAGTTATTATCTTGGATTCAAATACATCCGATGAAGTTAAAAATGAAATGTTTGATCGAATAAATACGTCTAATCCACTCAAAGATATGGAACTTAGACGAGGTAGCCATGCTGGTTTATTTAATAATCTGCTGCGCGAAGTAGGCGATTTATTGAAGAAGAACCCTAAGCACTGTCCAATTCATTATTATTTTAAAAAGAGACAGGAAGAGGAAGAATTACTTCTCCGTTTTTTTGCCTTTTCCGAAACGTTCGCCTGTGGTTTGAGCTTCACCGATACGAAAGATAGAAAAGTTTCAAAAAAAGATATGGGACTATCTGATTTTTTAACTGAATTTTACAAATGGCAAAACACCAGACTTAAAGAGTTAAAAGAAGATAGCGAAGAAGAATATAGCAAGGAAATAGAGCGTCTAAAAACTAATTTTACCCATGTTTTAAATTTTGTAAAACAGAACTTTCCAAATGGATTTAGAAAAAAAAGATCAAAATCAGTATCGCGATCAATGTTTGAAGCCATTTCTGTAGGAACACATTTGGCACTTCAAGAAAAAAAGGATCTTCTGTCTAAGAAGATTAATATAGATTGGGCAGAACAAAGCCTTCAAGGTATTAACGACCAAAGATATTATACGAGTACAGTTAAAAATATCAAAAAACGAATTCAACTCGTGAAAACCAAAATATTAGAAAATGAATAAAAATAATGATGGATTATTTTCTGAAAATGAGCAGTATAAAAATAGTGTGTTAAAAGATTTTAAGAAGAGGTGCCAGGAAATAGAACTGTTTTTTGATTTTATGTGGAAGTTTGAAGAAGATAATCCTAAATCAATTCCGATGATTTTCTCAGAAAGGTATAATGCCCTTCAAAAGCCTTTAGAAAAACTTATTATAGAACGTAAACATAGTTCGAAGTTATCCGCTAATGATTTGCTTGGTATATTATATGCTAATGCCGTATTGCTGCTTTATAATTTGATGGAATCTACAATAAGCAACGCTGATAAATTTATAGTTGAACAAATTAATGCCGAAGAGTTATTATATGATCAAGTTTCCAATTTTATTCAAGTAATTGCAGTAGAACAGAAAGAGATAAAAAAAACAGTTAAAAAGTTTATTGAACAATTTATAAAAATTAAAGAACAAACGTTTTCAGGAAATATAGACTCAAAAAGAATAGATTCTTTTATGGAGAAGTATGGTGTAAAAACTACGGAAGAAAGTGGATTTAAAGATTATGAAAAAAGAAAGTATATTGAAAACATAAAAGATTGGCGTAATGATTTAGCACATGGAAAATTATCTTTTTCCAGACTTTCTCAAGATCAAAAACTAACATATGATTTGATCAAAGAACACAAAAAATCCTGTTTTGAATTTTTAGAAATTGTTTTAAAAAATATCGAAACGTTTATGCAAAATGCATGTTACAAATCTTTAGTCAATATAATATAGAGAGACAAGAACAATTCATGTGTAGCACTACCTTTTATTTTTAAATAGCAAGTGATTGGAAAAAATATTATTCTTAATGCTCAAATCTGTTAATTTAGATTCTCCCAATCTTAATACTTGGAAAGTAAGTGATGAACCAAAACCTGTACAATTATATTTAATACTTCAAGACATCTTGCTCAATTTGAGCAATTTTTTGTTTTAAGTTTTTTTCTATTCTTTCAAAATCTTTAAGCGTATTAAGTGGCTGGTTAACACTGATATAAAATTTTATTTTAGGTTCTGTACCTGAAGGTCTTGCTGAAAGTTTGGTTCCATCTTTAGCTATAAACTGTAAGACATTGGAAACCGGTAAATCAATAGATTTTTTTTGTCCTGTGTCTAAATAAGTATGCACTTGTTTTAAATAATCTTTAACTTCAACAACAGAGCTGTCTGCCAAAAAATCAGGGGGTGTTTTACGCCAATTTTCCATCATTTTATCGATGAGTTCAGCGCCATTTTTACCTTTTTTGGTCAGTGAGATTAAATGTTCTTTATAAAATCCATACTTTTTATAAAGATATAGCAGCATATTAAAAAGACTACCATATTTTTCTTTGGCTACACAAACCATCTCACAAATCACAGCCACAGCACCTACAGCATCTTTATCTCTTATAAAATCCCCCAGCATAAGTCCATAACTTTCTTCTGCACCGCCTAGATAATTTAGATGCAATTCTTTTTTTCTAATAATATCTGAGATATATTTAAAACCTGTTAAAGTATTAAAACATGTTACCTTTTTATCCTCGGCAATTTTATCTATTAAGTCGGTGGTAACAATTGTTTTGGCGATAAAATCTTGAGGTGTTTGGATATTTTTTTCTGCTCTTTGTTCCATAATATAATATAAAACTAAACTAGCAGTTTGATTGCCATTGAGCAGCTCAAACTCATTATTTAGGTTTTTTACAGCTATACCAACTCTATCGGTATCGGGGTCAGTACCCAACAATACATCGGCATCTATAGATTTTGCCTTTTTAAGTGCCAACTTTAAAGCTTCTTTCTCTTCAGGATTAGGGTAGATTACAGTTGGAAAATTTCCATCTGGTTCAGCCTGTTCTTCAACAATATGCACATTAGTAAAACCAAATAGTTCTAAAGCTCTGGGTACAAGTGTAATACCTGTTCCATGTATAGAAGTATAGACAATTTTTAAGTTTTTATGCTTAATAATAACTTCAGGATTTAAAGATAAGGATTGAAGTTTTTTTAAATAAGCATCTTCAATTTTGCTATCTAAATAGGTGATATTTTCAAAAGAATCTTGATTTTTAACTTGATCAAGGGTATTTATTTTCTGAACTTCTTCAATAATATTAATGTCATGAGGCGTAATCACTTGAGCACCATCTTGCCAGTAAGCTTTATAACCATTGTATTCTTTGGGGTTATGGGAAGCCGTAATAACAATACCGCTGTGAGTCTTCAAATATCGAATGGCAAAAGATAAAAGCGGAGTTGGGCGTAATTGGGAAAACATATAAACTTTAATTCCATTGGCTGCCATAACTTTAGCAGCTACTTCGCTAAAGTAGGCACTATTATTTCTACTATCATAGGCAATGACAATAGAAATAGTTTCATTAGGAAAAGAGTCTTTAAGATATTGGGCTAATCCTTGGGTTGCCATGCCTACGGTATATCGATTCATACGATTTGTTCCTATACCCATAATACCTCGTAATCCACCCGTTCCGAAACTTAAATCTTTATAAAAAGCCTCTACAACTTCTTCTTTGTTTTCTAAAAGCATTTTACGAAGCGTTTTTTTTGTTGATTCATCGTAAGAACCATGTAACCAAGTGTCAACTTTATTTTGAATTTTTTGGGTAAGCATTTTTAGAGTTAAATTATATTTAAATTATTGATTTTCAATGTATTAAACCTACAAGTAAGCTGTTTAATCCGTTGCCTTTTTCAGTTTATTTCGCCACATTTTACGTCCCAACTTTTTTGAATGACGTCCATTTTTATCAAAAAAGTTAGCGCTTGTTCCTCAATTTTATAACTGTTTGAACTCGCTTTTTAGGAATATTCAGGGATTTTGAAATAATATCTATTGAAATACCATTGTTGTACAATCCAAGCACCGATTCTATCTTGCCTTTTTCAATACCTTTTTCAATGCCTTTTTCAATACCTTCAGCTCTGCCTTTTTTCAGTCCTTTTGCAACACCTTGTATATAAAAGGAATCCCGCTCCATATCGTAGCGAAAGTTACTCAGTAGTTTATTCATTTTTTCAAAAAAGTTAAAGGTTAAATGATCTTTAAAACGGAGTTTTGACATGATTTTTAAGCGAACAATGGACAAAGGTAAGTCGTCGGAAGCAACAGCCCACAACCTTTCAACTATGCCGCTCAACACTTTTTCTGCCTCTGACTCAGTATGGACATCTGTAGCTGTCAACAAACTTAGAATAACCATCGTAGGATTAGGAGAATTTAAAAAACTATTCCTGTCTAATTGGCTTGTATTAATAGTGGTAAAGCCTTTAAAGCGTAGACTTTCAACCAGAGTATCTGCCATAGTTGATTTGCCTTTACCCAAATAGATAACCACATGATGAATGGGCAAGTTGTATTTAGCTCTTATCAAATTATGGTACATCTCCATGCGGTTAAGCATGTTCGAGTCATTTTTCACTTGAAACTCTATGTGAATGAGTACGCGTTTATAATTTGGGTCGTCATAACTATCAATTTCAAACAAGAAATCTACCTCACGTTCAAGGGTTTTAGGAAACTTCTCTTTCAGAAAAACAGGATTAGCAATTTTTATATCTAATGTTTTTTCTATCAATAAGGCAATCATTTCTTCAGCATTTTCTTTAATGACTCGGTCATAAATATTGCCTTGTCGATGATTCTCATTATATGAGCATTTTTTGAGTAAAGAAATTTTATAAATTTGGGAAAGCCTTTTAGTTTTGTAGCCATTAAAGCCAAATTTTGGCTAATTTATAAATTTAAAATTTTAAAATTAAATAAAATTAATCTAAGTACAGGACAAAACTTTCCATAAAAAAATTACATTTTTTATTTTTTCCAATTATTAAAAGTCAATACTTCGGTAAATTTTTTTAATAAATTGAAAATCAGATACTTATACCCTCAAGGTTTTTAAAAACCTTGAGGGTATACTAACTTGATAATCAACAACTTGTACACCTATGGATTCAAAATATGAGGATTTCTTAAAGACTTTTTACCGAAGTACTGAAAAGTCAATAGTTCGGTAAATTTTGAAATAACAGGCTGGACTCTCAAAATTTTTTAGATTTAAGTTATTGGTTTTCAATGTACTAAACCCACGAGGTTTTTAAAAACCTCGTGGGTTTAGATCGCTTGTTTGCAATTTATTATAAAAATTTACCGAACCGTTGAAAAGTAAAATGAAAGATAAAAATTCCCTTTTTGTCGTGTTTATTATCTATCTTCTTGTTGGCATAGGTATAGCGTCTTTGGCAGAAGATGGGAGTTTTGGGGATAATCTTAAATCTAACGTTGTGGGTATTTTTAATGCAGCCACTGTTGAGCATGCCAGTAGAGGTGAAGCGAAGGTAATTGTGCGAGGAACGACAAGAGGAAGAATACAAGCGCCAGGAGAAACAGTTGTGTTTATTTAATTAACCAAAAATTTATAAAAATCAATGTTTCTGCACATTCACATTTTAATAGATTGGAAAAACTCTTTTTTAAGATTATCATGACCAAGTTGTCCGCTTAAAAAAGACGTTATTGTATGTGAAAAATCATCTTGTATACCTCTCATACAAACACAAAAATGTTTAGCCTGAACAAACACACCTACATCTTTGGTTTTCAGTATTTTTTTCAATTCTTCTCCTATTTGTACCGTTAAACGTTCTTGAACTTGAGGGCGTTTGGCAAAAAATTGAACTATTCTATTTAATTTTGAGAGACCAATGACATAATCTTGGGGGATATAAGCGATGTGTATTCTGCCTTCTATAGGTACGAAATGATGTTCACAAACCGAATAAAAGCGAATATCATTTTGAATCAAAAGTCGATCGTATTGATAATCATTTTTAAACAATTTAATATTAGGTTTATTTTTAGGATTTATACCACTAAAAATTTCTTCAATATACATTTTAGCCACTCGGTCTGGCGTATCTTTCAGACTTTCATTTTCAAGATCTAAACCTAAGATTTCCATGATTTTTCTAAATTGTAAACTAATCGCTTCTATCTTCTGAGAATCTTTTAAATCAAAAGCATCAGAACGTATGGGCGTTAAATCTTTTTCTTTAGCTGCTAGCGGGATATTCGACAAAATTCCGTTCTGTTTCATGAAGAATAATTTTTAAATCTAAAGGCTTATCAATTTTTTTTTTTAACGTTGAATTCATAATTTTCCATATTACTACGGCTATATTTTCAGTTGTAGGATTTAGGTTTTGAAACTCTTTAACATCTAAATTAAGGTTTTTATGATCAAACCTTTCAACAATTTCTTTCCTAATTAATATGCTTAGTAGTTTTAAATCAATAATATAGCCAATTTCTTCATCAAGATCACCCGTTATTTTAACAGTTAAAATATAATTATGTCCATGATAATTTGGACTGTTGCAAACGCCAAATATTTTTCGATTTTCTTCATCAGACCAGTTTGAATTGTGAAGACGATGGGCGGCATTAAAATGCTCTTTTCTACAAACACTGAGTCTCATAATTTATTCTAAGTCTAGTTTTAAAAAAATATTTATAATAAAAAAAGTAAGATTGAAAAGTCCAAATAAAAGATTATCAGGGAACAAATATACTAAGAATAAAACAGGTATGCAACTCAATATAATTAGAATAAAAAAATCAGAAGAATTTAATGTAAGGAGAGATAATGTATGACTTGGTTTTGGTAGTAGCTAAAAGTAAAGCTCCCCCACTTGGACTCGAACCAAGGACCTACTGATTAACAGTCAGCCGCTCTAACCAACTGAGCTATGGAGGAGTTTTTAATTAATAATGAGGCACAAAATTAGAGTTTTTTGGTATTATAAAAAAACTTTTCTATGATTTTTTTATAATTTTTTACTTTTTCAAAAACAAAATACCTCATAAGATAGGTTAAACTCTTAGGAATAGAAATTGGTAGTGGTGTAGAAAATATGATTTCAGAAACTGTTTAAGTTTTTTATAATCTATTGATGATCAGCTTAACCATACATAACTTAATCATAGCTTCGGAAGTGCTAGGATGGCGCTCAAAATCTTTTCTTAAGTATCGTAGTTATCCCTTAAAAAAGGTTTTGCCTTTTAATTTTTAAGTATTTTTTAGATTCATCCATTTTTGAAAATTAAAAGCTGTGCAAGCCATTGTAGCATTGACTACATCAGCTATCTTACCTTTCAAATAGTTGAAGCCCATACGAAAATCTTACTTTAAGTGACTGATAATAGGTTCTATACCAGATCTTAATCTAAAATGATTTCGATTTTTAGAACGCATATAGGCACTGTCTTTTTTCTTCGGATTACCAGGTATATGAACCTCAATACCTTCTAATTTTGCACCCCGATACCCCCTATCACAATAAATGGCATCAAGTTTGGAAACATGAATAGAATCATGATTACTTAGCAGTTTTTTCAAGCTATGCCCATCATATTCATTCCCGCAATAAGCGCCCGATACAATAATGCCTCTGCTACGATTCCACAAAAGTCCAAAAAGAAGTAGTAATGATAAACAAACTGATGTATTGTTATTTTCAGTAGCTTATAAAGATATTGACAATAATACTTTTAAAAATTTAACTGACAGCCTTAACTAAAACCTACAAAATCAAAGAAATTCCATAGGTAAATTAATAAAGATCATAATCAACTTGACTTATTACAAAATTTACTAAATTATTGTTAAGAAATAAGGAGATTAAATAAATCATCTTTACCGTCTAGAATTTGATATTTAATTTGATACTTATTCATTCTTTCTATAAGTGGGTAATAGTCGTGAGCACTTTTTAATTCTAAACCAACTAAAGCAGGTCCCTTTTCCTTATTCGTTTTTTTGGTATATTCAAACAAGAAAATATCGTCATCCTTTCCCAATACTTTATCTAAAAATTCGCGTAATGCGCCGGCACGTTGTGGAAATCGGATAATGAAATAATGTTTTAGTTTTTTATATAATAAAGCGCGTTCTTTAATTTCCTCAAGTCTGCTAATATCATTATTACTTCCACTCAATACACAAATAACAGTTTTACCTTTGATCGTACTTTTACAAAGTTCTAAGGCAGCTATAGTTAAAGCACCTGCTGGCTCAGCTACAATACCTTCATTGCTATAAAGATCTAAAATAGAAGCACAAATAAGCCCTTCAGGTACAGCAATAATTTTTTCTTTAAGAATCTGTCGGCAAATATTAAAACTAATTTGCCCTACTTTTTTTACAGCAGCACCATCTACAAATTTATCTATTTTATCAAGTGAAACTAATTTATTAGCTTCTAAACTAGCCTTCATGGCCGCAGCACCATAAGGCTCTACACCTATAATTTCTGTTTTAGGGCTTCTTTGTTTAATATAACTTCCTAAACCTGCTATAAGTCCGCCACCTCCAATCGGAACTAATACATAATCAATTGCAGATTTAGGCGAATTATATTGATCTATAATTTCTTTTCCTACAGTACCTTGCCCTTCTATAATGGATAAATCATTAAAAGGGTGTATAAAAATACGGTTTTCAACAAGTTCATCATGTTTTGCTTTTGCATAAGCATCATCAAAAGTATCACCATATAAATTTATTTCGATATAACCTTCTCCAAATATAAATACTTGTCGTTGTTTTTGTTGAGGTGTAGTGGTAGGCATAATAATTTTACCTTGTATTTTCAAAAGTTTACATGCCCAAGCAACCCCTTGAGCATGATTGCCTGCACTAGCACATATCACGCCTTGTTCTTTTTCTTTATCTGCTAAAGACTGCATTTTATTGTAAGCACCTCGTATTTTATAAGAGCGTATGGCTTGTAAATCTTCGCGTTTTAGATAAATATCAGCACTATATTTATCTGATAAATTTTTATTATAAGCCAAGTCTGTTTTATTAATAATAGGGTAAAGAACATGACTTGCCTTTATTATTTTTTTAACAGAAATAAGTGGATGTAAATGGTCTCTTTTCAATCTAAATAGAGAATAAGGGATTAATTTTCAACAGTTTAAAGTTGAAAGGCTTTTAAAATCTTTTAACTTTAACAAAAGTATTCCGCATTGTATGATCCTTTAAAGTTTAATAGTGTTAGTTTGATCAATGTTAATTTTAAAAGTGATACCTGACACTTTAACCTTAACATAACCTTTATAATTAATATCTAAAGATCTTTTTGATACCATATTCAACAGTTTACCTAAGCCACCACTATTTTTATAAATGCGTTCTAAAGGAATAGAAAACAATAATGGAACAGCAAAACTTTCTTGTTTAGTGATAGAGATATTAGGTTGTTGATTAAAACTTCCTAAATTAATAGAATCTACTTGAATATTAACTAAAACTTCTTTTAAAACAGCATTAATAGTATTGGGATTAAAGAAAACAGCATCAGCTTTAATTTCTATATTGTTGTTTTTGTCATAGCTTACTTTTAAGTTTTCTAAACGTTCGAAAGTTGGTTCTTCGTAGACTTTACAACTATCTAAAAAAATAAGTGAACAAATAGTGACAATCCAAAATAGTGTTTTTATTTCCAAAATGATATATAAGTTTATGGTAATGTATATAAATAGTCAAAAAAATAAAATCGTTCTTGTCAATTTAATAAACTGTTTTATTTGGGGTCTTACGAAAATTTTTTTTTCGTTTTAGGATCATTTTTTTAGATTTTTTATTACTTTTATTAGCAGTAGCACCAGCAATTTTAATAAGAGTACCATTTTTATCATATAAATTAAATTTATTGATTCCTAAAGAGCTATCTGTAGTAATTTTAACCCATCTTAGATACTTTTTTGCCCATTTTATTTGTATAGAAAATAAACCTTTTTTCAAAAAAGCAGCTAAATAAGGATGAACATTTAAGGTTAAATATTTTTCGTTTTGTTTGATAAATAAATAATTTATAGTATGTTCAATTTGATCAGAAACAACAATTGAAGCAGTTATAAAACCCGTTCCATTGCAAGAAGTACATTGTTCTTTTGTTCTTATATTTAATTGAGGACGAATGCGCTGACGAGTTATTTGCATAATTCCAAAGCGAGAAATAGGTAAGATAGTACTTATGGCTCTATCTGCTTTCATTTCTTTATGCATAAGCTTATAAATAAACTCTCTATTGTTATATAATCGCATGTCAATGAGATCTATACAAATAATCCCACCCATATCTCTTAGTCTTAACTGGCGCGCTATTTCTTTGACAGATTCAGTATTTACAAGTAAAGCAGTTGTTTCTTGGTCTTGACTTCCAGTTGGCACTTGTCCACTATTAACATCTATAACATGCATAGCTTCAGTATGCTCTATAATTAAATATCCTCCACTTGGTAAGAAAACATGTCTTCCAAAAAGAGCTTTAATTTTCTTTTCTATACCATAGAATTCAAATATTTTAGTACTGCCTGTGTATAATTTGACTATTTTAGTAAAATCAGAAGCCGTAGACTCAATATTTTTTTTAACCTGCTCATAAATTTTTTCCGAAGAAATAATTACACTATCTAAACCTTCTCCCAAAAGATCTCTAAGTAAAGCATTCAATCTTGTATCTTCACCAAGCAATTTTCCTGGTCCTCTCATGTATCTTAAATTTTTCAAAACTTGTTGCCATTTATGCAATAAGTTTTGAAGATTTTTTTCTATTTCTTCATTTGATTTATTTTCAGCCAAAGTACGAATAATGACACCCATATTTTCGGGTTTCACTGAAGCCATAGCAATCTGTAGGCGTTTTCTTTCACTCTGTCGAACTATTTTTTTGGAAATATTGATTTGATTACTCAAAGGAATAAGTATCAATAGGCTTCCAACCATAGAAATACTACAACTTAACCTAGCACCTTTTTTATGTATAGGTTCTTTAAGGATCTGAACTATAATTTCATCTCCGGATTTGAGAACATCGGATATTGTTCCACTTTTATGAATAGGGGTGTTTAAATTAATATTATCGATATTAATAACTTCTCTTTTTGTCTTTATCGAAGTAACTAATTTTTTAAGGACATTAATATGGGATCCTAGATCGGTATAATGTAGAAAGGCATGTTGTTTTTGCCCAATATTTAGAAAGGCGCCATTGAGACCATCTTTTACACTAACAACTCGTGCCAAATAAATATCACCTACATTTATATCGCTTACATTATCTTCATAATGCAGTTGATCCAATTTACCTTCTTTTATTAATGCTATACGAGACAAGTTAGGATCAGAATCTATAATCAATTCATTATTACTCATTTTATTTACTATTTTAACGTTTAAAATCAATTAGTCTAAAAAAACACATAAAGTGCTGACCAATACGTATAATACTATGTTTTTATAATAGTAATGAGGTAGTATCTATGATTAGATTATAGTGTATTTTAGTATAAGGAGAAAGATTTATCTTTAAAGTATCAAAATTTTAAAAGTAACTTTTAACCTATAAATATTTCTTAAAGTATAAGTTATTATCAATTTTTAAAATCAATTTGTTCTTTCTTTTGTGTAACCATCTATATAGGTGATATAAATAACATTAAAACTATATAACCCAAAATATAGATTTTTATTTTTGTTATGCGTTGATTATAAATCTAAACTTTATATTTATTTGCAAAGATTATCTATTTACTTAAGATAAACATTTTACATATATTTTCTTAATTCAAATATCTTACTACCAATTATTTATATTTCTATAGTATTTGTATTAGCTTTAATTTTATATTTTTAAATTTCGTTTAAAAATAATTCAAAAACGAAATATGATGGTTCAATTTAGATTGAAGAAATAGTTTCCTGTTTATTTTATATTTATTATAAAAAGTCTATCTTTTTTTAAGAGTTCGGAACATTTTGAAGAAAATACTAGGTGTCTTCAAATTTTTTATATGTTAAATTGTTAGTTTTCAATGTACTAAGTTTTAAAAAATTAAGTCTCTGATTATTGATCTATTGTCGCTAATTATCAAACTATTTTTTTTAATGTTCATAATCATTATCTTACTAATCTTAATAAGCACAAAATTAGAATTAAAATATAAATTTTTGATTTTTTAAATTCTTATTTGTTCTAATTATTTATCAAAAATGGGATAGTTTAAATAAAGGTTATACTAAAATATAATATAGAGCTTCAGTAGAGAAATATCATTTCAAAATCTTATTTCTTCTTATGACGATTCTTTCTCAATCTTTTTTTACGTTTATGAGTAGATATTTTATGTCTTTTTCTTTTTTTCCCACAAGGCATAGTATAAAAATTTTTAGTTGGTTAACGTTATTATTAGGTAATTTGAGAAAATTAAAATTCTTTAGAGCTTAAATAATAGTTCTTTTAGCAACATTATATATTTAATTATTTTAGATTTTTAAAATTTTAGACATCTAAAGCGAATCCAAAATTAAAAATAAAAAGATAAGCCAACAAAAAAGTTATAATATTCTTTTACAAAATAAAAATTTAGGTTATATATTTAAAATATTATAAAAATGTTCACTATTACCAATACTTTGGTAAAAATAGATGCCTAAGAGCGTGTTTAGTTTTTTTAATTTGTTGATAATCAAATAATAATAGATAAAAAATGGTTTTTTTTATCTCCTTGCTAAAATTTCAATTGTCTTATTATCAGCTACTTATTATATTTTGCTGTATAAAGAAAAAACCCAAAAAATACGATTATATAATTTGTTATCAATCTTTTATACCATCAAATAAAAAACTAAACACGCTCTAAGAGATAGTGGTAAATTTGAGATTTACTCAGTCAGTTTTGGAATGGGTGATATTTATACAGGGGATTATGTCAAGAAAGGGGATACGATTGTTTTATTAGACTATGAAACTGAAGTTTTAAGATTATTGGGTGACACGCTAATAATAGGCAAATACGATTTTTTATATAGCATCGAAAAAGATTCTGTTGTGGCAACTAATTTTGAATTGGGATTTTGTAAATAAAGTCCATAAAAAACAAATATTTTAATCATATTCTAACTTTTTTTATAAAAAAATGAACCGTAAAGTTTTAATCACGGGAGCTACGGGCATGGTCGGTTGTCTTGTGCTTCAATATCTTTTAGAAGAAACATCTGTTGAACAAGTAATTTCTATTGGCAGAAGAAAAACAGGACTGAAACATAACAAACTAAAGGAAATAGAACATGATAATTTTCTGGATTTTAAAGCCCTATCTTCCGATTTAACCAACATCGATAGTTGTTTTCATTGTTTAGGCGTTTATCAAAATCAGGTATCAAAGGAAAAATTTTGGGAAATTACCTGTGGTTTTCAAAAAGCCTTAACCGATACTTTAGAGCAAAGCAGCCCAAATTTAACCTTTGTACTTTTTGGAGCCAGCGGTGCCGACCCCAGCGAAAAAAGCAAAATATTATTTGCTAAAGCAAAAGGTCACGCTGAAAACCTGTTGAATAAAACCTCCTTTCCCAAAAAATATATATTCAGACCGGGCTATATTCACCCAACGGGCAATAAAAAGCCAAAAGGTATAGCATATGCTATTATGCTGCCGATTGGAGCCGCTTTATTTAAACTGTTTCCAGCTGTAGGCATTTCGGATAAAAACTTAGCTAAAGCTATGGTTATAATAGGTTTGAAAAGGGACCGTCAATCTAAAACATTTAGCAACGCCGAAATAAAAAAGATTTGTTAAAACTGTTCCGCTTGAAAATAAACTCTTAAATTATAGCTATGCTATTTTATTTCGGGAAACAGACGTTTTCAAAACCAATGAATTAAAACCCCTAAAAATCCTTTTTTCAATTGATGACTATAAATCTATTAAATATCTATTTTTCTATTTCCAAATTTAAAAAACCCGCACCATGCTTTTAGATCTGAGTAATGAAGTTTATTTTAAAAAAGTTTTTACCGATACAGAAGTGTTTAAAATTTTTGTCAAAGACGTTTTAAATATTGATATAGATATTAGTCAGGTAGAAACTGAAAAAGTATTGCCCGATATTGCGGGTATTCGTTTCAAAATGGATTTATTTGCCGAAGACAAAATAAATCGCACAATTGTAGAGATTCAAAAAGTCGATTTGGCTTATAATTATCCTCGTTTTTTACATTATTTTATGGGTAATCTGCTGGATCTTCAGCGGAATAGTAAAACGTATAGCTTTGCCAAAGCCGTTTATTTGATTGTTGTTGTTACTGGTCAGACGGTTTTAAAAGATTTGGAAGGAAAGCCAGTTATTTGCGATGCTTTGCTAACAGACTTAAACCCTCAGAGATTGGGCAGTGGCGAAAAATACAAACTCCATAAACATAAGATGCTTATTTTGAATCCAAATTATTTGCGTTCGGACACGCCTGTATTAATTCGGGAATGGCTGAAGCTCATTTCCGAATCTATGCAAAATCCGGAGCATCCTAATGTTGATTTAAAACATGAGGGCATCGCAAGAGCTATGGAATTGGCTGAATCCGATACTGTTACCCCTGAAGAGCGTTTTGAGGCTAAAGAAGCCTATTTGAGAAAAGAAAAAATAAGTGAAGAACTCAAAAAAGAAAAAATAAAAGCTGTACTTGGGTTTTACAAGAATGGTGTTTCTGCAACTATTATTTCAAAAGCTCTTGATATCACCGAAGAAAAAGTTCAAGAAATTATAAAAAATAACCCCCAAAGATGATCCAGAAGGGAATTTTATTTTTATTAGGCAAAACCTTTGAACTATAGCATTGCTATTTTATTTTGCTGTGTAGATTTGTTTGCAAAAAAAGATTTTTGGAGAGTTTAACTTCTTGATATTGAAAATGAAAGTTTCTAAAAATAAAAAGAAATGTCCACTTTCAATACCAAAGAGCCGACTAAATAAACGGAAGAAAATTATGATTTTGGTTGCGTAGGTTTTGTTAGGATTGCTGAATTTTCAGAAGATATGGCAGATTTATTAAATTTTACCTTTACTCCTCTAGAAATTTCAACAAAAATATCGTCATTCTCAATTTCTGATATTTTACCGTGCATACCGCCCATAGTTACTACGGCATCTCCTTTTTTTAGATTGTTAATGAACAACTTTTGTTTCTTTTGTTTTCTTTGTTGAGGACGAATCATAAAAAAATAGAATACACCTATAAACAAAGCTATGAGTAGAATATTAGGCCAAGGTGAGGAAGAGCCGCTGGCTGCTTGTAATAATATTGTATTAAAAAACATTAAATAATTAATTTAAATTGGTTACGTAAAAAATAAATAAACAGGTATTAAAGCAAAAAGTATAGGAACAACAACACTAAATATAAAGCCTATTGTCTTTATAAGTGGTGAGTATTTTTTATGATTTAAACCTAAAGTTTGAAAAGCAGAACTAAAACCATGCGACAAATGGAAAGCTAAAAAACCCATGGCTATCACATAAAAGAGGGTATAATATCCACTTCTGAAAGCCATCTCCACAGTGTGGTATAAATTTTTAAAACCTTCAGCATCTTCCTTAATTTCACCCCAATGCATTTCATACCAAAAATCTTTTAAATGAATGACTATAAAAAGCAAAATAATTGATCCCAGTAAAGCCATATTCTTAGATGCCCAAGTTGCTTTTGAATTATTAGAAACAGCATAATTTATCTTTCTGGCTTTTTTATTATGCCATGTCAATGTCAAAGAATAAAATACATGAACAAGGATTGATATGTAAGTTGCCCAAGAAAGTCCTTTAATGGCAGGATTGGTTGTCATGAAATGGGCATATTTATTAAACTTTAATTCTGGATTATCGGCTAATAACTGTAAATTACCAGCTAAATGTCCGATTAAAAAAGTAATAAGAAATAAGCCTGTAAGCGCTACAATAACTTTCTTACCTATTGAAGAATTCAAAGCTATTTTTATCCAACTCATTATTATGATATTTTACTTCAAAATATTATCTTAAAATATGAATTACAATATAGTCATGTCACTTGAAAAAAGAATTTTTAAAGGTTTTAACTTATTGGTATTAAAAATAAACCTTTCCCAGATAAAAATACAATACTTATAATATATTAATAATCAATTAATTATAAGATTATTGGATTAAAACATTGAAAAAAAGAATAATGCCGCAATCAAATATTTATATTTTCCAAAAATCTAAAATGAGATCTATCGATCTATAAAAAAGATATATCGAGCCAAAAATAATTAATTTTTTTTATTATGATATGAATTCCAAATAAAAAATAAGAATCTCTATATAGTCATCTCAAATAGAAAAGGATCAATTTTTACTTAATAAACTTTTTTAACCAGTCTGCTATAAAGTAAAAAAGATTTTCAGGATAGCCATCAATTTCGGTATACTGGAGGTCACCTTTTCTTTTCCCTTTCAATAAAAAATGATCTACTTTTTCATAATACTTGACTTGACTATATTTAGACTTTGTAATTTTTTGCATTAATATTTTATTTTTTTCAGCATTAAGGGTTAAATCATTTTCACCATATAAAGATAAAATCGGTATCTCCAATGTTTTCCAGTAATCCTGAACCTTTAAATTATAATGTTTTTTCCACCAATCTATCAGTTCTGTTTTATAAGGTAAGATCAAATATTTTTCCCATTCAGTATTTGTTACTTCAGTGGCATATTTTTCAAAATTATCTTCGGTGATAAAACCTTTCAAATAAGAGAAGGCTTTTTTTTGATAGCTAAGTGCTTTATTAATAGTTGAATTATTATAACCTTCTAAGGTCATATAGGATCTAATAATTTCATAATCTTGCTCTTCCAAAGTATGAGCAACAGTAGAAATATTGACTATACAACTAATAGTAGGATACATTTTTCCAATAAGTGCATTTAAAACCCCACCTTGCCCAACCCCTAATAGTGCAACTTTATTGGCTTTTATATTTGGGTGTTGTTTCAGTTTTTCAATAATAAAAATAGCATCTTTGGCAAAAGTTGTTAAATCTGTTGTTTTATAGTTACCACCTGATTTGAAACAACCTCGTTTATCATAAATTAGAGTTGCTAGGCCCTTATGAGGTAAAAGTCGCATATAATCATCTAATATATTATTTCGAGCCTGCCAACCAGCATCTGGTACAAAGACTACCAAAGGATAAGTACCCACAGTATCAGGGTAGCTTAATGTACCATGAATATCAATATTTTCTTTAGAAATAGAAAAAATAATGTCCTCTTTAACAATATCTTTTAGGCGTTTAGCATATTGAGCTGACGACAAATCTTTTATCATCAGCTTGTACTGATTTTCGTCCGTTTTCTTTAAAAAAACAAAAAGTCTGATAGATAGGATAAATTTGGAGATTTTTTTTACCTGCTATAAATGTACTGTCATTAGTGGGAAAAACAATATGTTTTTTTCCTGTAGAAAAATTTAAGACTGATAAGTTAAAAACAAAATTATCAGTTGGGAAAATACTAACTTCTATAATTTGATCAATTTCTGTTTTATAAAAACCGACATATTCTTCAAGTTTTGGAAGGCTTAATTGAACAATTTTTATAAATGTGACCAAATAAGTCTGATTATCCATACGAAAAACACCTTTCAAGGTATCTTTCTTATGTTGTAAATCAAAACTGAAAACACGTTCTTTCTTTAAGTCTACAATTTTAAAAGTCAGATTTTTATTTTTATACTGTAGATCTATTACTTGTTGAAAATCAATATTTTCATAATATATTTTCCCATATAAAGTTGTATCGGAGTCAATTTCAAGACGGATAAGGTCTGGATAAGCTCCAAATTGAGCTGTAGAAACCCAAGACCCTAGGGGCATGTATTTACAAAAACCGTTATTTGGGAAAAAGCAAATAAAGATGAAAAAAATAAGATATGGTAATGCTATTTTTATCTTGGAAATGGTCATTTTTAAAATCAACAAGTTATAGCAAAGCTATTTTATTTTACGAAACGTTAAGTTTCAATACCAATAGGTTAGAATCCAAAAAACTCTCTTTTTCAAGTAACCTGAGTATAAAACCTCCAAAAAACCTTTTTTCGAATGGAGCAACCATAGGTTAATATTTTCAAAAGTTAATTTTAAGATTGTTTTTTTAATAATTAGGAAAATCACTGTATCTAATCTAAACCCAAAAAAAGCCTACATAGAACAGATTTTAAAAGTAAATGTTTAGAAAAATTAAAAAAATAAAATGGAGCAATTATAAAAAATACAAACTTTTGAAAACCAAATATTTTTACACTGATTTTGGCTTAAAGGTTTTGGCGTTTAACAGTTTTATATCTTTTCCCGATTGAGTCAACACAAAAAGCCCAGACTTAATAGCTTCATCTAAGGCAGCTTTTTGGACATCCCTACCTGCCACACCTCTGTAAATTTTATGTTTTTTGTATTGAGGAAAATCTTTGATAAACTGTTTTAATTCTTTATTAACAAATTTTTCGACTTGATTCTTTCTAAGAATATGTTTAACAGATACTAGTACAACAGACTTTCCGTTGATTCCGACAATATCATATTCATTATTCCAGCATTTAACGTTTCTATCTATAGTATCTAAATCTATAGAGGCGATTTTTTTGCTGGCTTCAAGTCCTCTAAAAAAGAAATTTTCGGCATCTGAACCAATATTGTTCGATAATCTTCCATATTTAGTACCAAGGTCATTTAGGTTTTTGGTGACAGTTTCCAAATATCTACCTGTTTTTTCTTGGGATTCTTCTAGTCTTTTAATAGCCATAAGATTTGCAGCGGCTAATTCCTTCATCTCTTGGATAGTCATGGATTTATAGTCTAAAAAATCATTTTTATTGCTTTCCTCTGACATGTTATTTTATCGATTTAATGATTAAAATTCGACTTTAAATATTTGGTTTTCAAAGAACCAACAATTTCTATTTATTATTAAACTTTATTTTTATTTCTTGTTTAGGCGAACGATTCTTAGAATATGGGATATAGATATTTAAGGCTCCATTTTCAAAAACAGCATCTATATTTTCTACATCTATACCATTATTAAGCAAAACATCGCCTATTTGAATAGACAACGTTTCTTTATCACTTTTGAGTTTATCTTTGATGCTAGCTGAATACTGAATTTCTCTATACACTTTTAAAACCATACCTTCTATTTGTACACTATAAGAACTGGGCGTCAATGATGGGGTTTTTATAGAAATAGAAGCATGAGTTTTAGATTGCTTAATTTCTACTTTTGGTACAACACTTCCCCCATATAAAGTATGAAGAGTATCTAATCCTATAAGGTTAAATCTAAAGTTTTTCATGACTGTTTATATTTAAGTTAATAAAAACTGCTATTATCAGAAGAGATAAAATATGAGTTGAAGACATTTTCTGTTGTGTATTTCAGGAACAAATTGTTACCTATTTTTATTAGATTGCCTTTCTATTAAAAATAAGGAAAGAATATTTTCTCATTATCAATGACTTAAATATTTAGAAAATTCTTTTTCAATATGAATTAATTAAAAAAAATAGAGTTTTATTTCTTTTTTTACATAAATCTAGTGATGATAAAATAGATTTTTTAGTTTCATAGACTTATATAAAAATCGAATTAGTTCTTTTTAGGCTTTAGCGCGGGAAGTACGCCGACTTCTTGTTCTTTTTGGTGCTTCTATTTCTTCAACTTCTTCAACATTACCCAAAATTCTACCACAATATTCGCAAGTAAGGATTTTTTTATAGTCTTTAATTTCTGTTTGTTTTTGGGGTGGCACTAAGTTAAAACACCCTCCACAAGCATTTCTCTTTATACTGACTATAGCTAAGCCATTTCTTACATTTGTCCTCAAACGGTTATAAGATTTATATAAACGTTTATCTGCTTCTGCAACTACATTTTCTCTTTCTTTCTTTAGCTTATCTTCTTCTATCTTAGTTTCTTTAGTTAAGGCAATTAATTCTTTACGTTTTAATTTAACGTTTTTTTTGCGTTCTGCTAATTCTTTTGTAATTTCTTTAATGCCACTTTGTTTTTCTTTGATTAAAACTTCTACTTCTTTAATTTCTTTTTGGTTAACTTGAGTATCCAAGTCTTGAAGTTCTATTTCTTTAGTTAATGCTTCATATTCCCTATTGTTACGAACTTCTAATTGCTGATCTTCATATTTTTTTTTAGCAGTTTTAGCTTTTAAAATTGTATTTCTTTTGTCGTTAATGGTTGATTCTAATTCTTTAATTTGATCAACAACTTTATCAACTCTGGTTTGAAAACCCACAATTTCATCTTCTAGCTCCCTCACTTCTTCAGGTAAATCACCTCGCATTTTCTCTATATTATCAAGACTGACATCAATATTTTGTATCTTCAGCAGTGTCTCTAATCTTTGCTTGATAGATTTATTATCCATAATTATTTTTTTTTAACTTAGTTATAATATAAAACAATACACCCACTTTTTTAGTTCCTCACGCAAAAATTGGAAATTTAATCAAAGTTTAGCCCAGAATTCCAGAATTTTTCCCCTAAAAAAGATTACTCTAAAATGTTTTTCATTTTGGATGCACAATAATAATGATTTTATTCAATTTTCCTCTTTCTAATACAGAAGTTTTAATTCCTCTATCTTCATTAGTTTTTGTCTTATTAATAGCTTTGATATAATATATTTGGGGTTTTAGTTTTTTTCTAAATATAATTTTGCCTTTTTCATTAGTTTTCCCTGCTAAAATAAAACTGTCTTCTTCGTCTTCATAAAAATCATCCCTTGTTTCATAGATCTTTACAGGACAATTCTTTTGAATATTACCTAAATCATCTAAAACAGTAATTTCTAAAAAAACAGGCAAATTAATACTCAATGCCTTCGGGGATATTAATGATAGTATTATTATAAGATAACTACAATATTTTGACATAAATTTTTTACAAAAATTTTAATTATTTGATTATGAAATAGTTATAAAAAAAGTTTTGTGATTTTTATGCTCATAAATCACTGATAATGTAGATGTAAAGGTCTTCATTAATGTTGAGAATAAAAATTTCTGATATACTATAGCAAAGCTATTTTAACGTTTGAAACGTTAAGTTTCAATACCAATAGGTTAGAATCTAAAAAACGCTCTTTTTCAAGTAAGCTGAGTATAACTAGCATTGCTATCTTTATACAATAAGAATACTATTTTAATTATTGCACTTTTAAAACTTCTCCAACCTTAATAATGCTTCCTTTTTTATCATTTAATTTTAAGAGAGTTTGAACAGAAATTTCATATTTTCGACTTATAGCATATAAAGTTTCTCCTTTTTTTACCGTATGGGTTTTATTACTTTTATTAGTTTGATAAAAAACATTGCTTTTAGCTAATTGATAATTTTTATCATCAAAATTTTGATAAATAATTAATTCTTGATTTATAGCAAGATTATTTGAAATTAATTTATTCCATTTCTTTATGCTATCAACTTTTACATTATACTTTCTAGAAATACCATACAGAGTTTCTTGATATTTAACTTTATGTCTAAAATTATTTCTTGGTTGTTTAGCTGTTTTTGTTTTGTTAACTTTTCTACTATCTCCTTGTTTGCCTTTAGGCGTTTTTATTTCTTTAGGCAAGCGAATAATAATTTTTTGATTTTCTTCAAGATTATTATCTAAGTCAAGTTGATTAATCCTTCGTAAATCTGTAACATGTATATTATACTTAATACCTATATCATAAATAGTTTCTCCTTTTTTAACATAATGGATGTCGTTTGGTCCAATATTTTTAACATTAAGAGGTGAAGAGGCAGTTTTTAAAGGTGGTGTAATCCATAGTTTTTGACCTACACTGATTGTATTACTTTTTAGTTTATTCCATAATTTAATATTATCTACCGATACTTTGTTATTAACCGAAATTCTATAAAGTGTTTCATTCTTTTTTACTATATGGGATTTTTGTTTTTGAGGTTTAGCCTTTAAAATTGTTTTATTAGGTTGATTATTATCAAAATCTACCAATACAACACTGTCTTTATTTATTTTTTTTGGTTTAGAAATAATGGGGTTAGGATTATTAAGATAAATAGGAAAACCTTCTTTTAGAGTTATTTTTCCATCTATATCATTCCACTTTACCAAATCTATAAGGGGGATATTATATTTTATAGAAATACTTTTTAAAGTTTCATTCTGTTTTGCTCTATAAATTTTGCTTGTTTTTGGAGGAGGATAATTTTTAATTTCTTTTTTATTTTTAAGAATATTAGGCACTGAATCGGAATCTATTTTTTTGCTTTTTCCTTGATTATCAATAAGTATAGTTTCGGCAAGCGGATTTTTTTCGGCAGCACTATTTTCATTTGGATCTCTATGTAAAATAAGAATTTGACCTTCTTTAAGGCTTAGGTCTTTGGGTAAATTATTGATCTTTTTTAACTCAAGAACATCAAGATTATAAAGTTTACAAATAGAAAATACAGTTTCACCTTGTTTGACTAAATGGAAGTTATTATTCTTTAGGTCAACTTTTTTATTTTGTTTAGTACTAAAAACCTCTATAATTTCTCCTTCAGATGGTATATTAATATTTACTTTATCTTTGTCAGGTTTTGGAATAGTTTCATTTTTTTTTGAATTCACGAAGGCTTTATACTCTATAGGCGTTTGTCGTTTTCTCTTTTTTTTCAGATTTAAAATTCGTCCGGGCTGAGGTTTATCTTCATCTTTAATACGATTTAGACGTTTAAGTTTAGACAATCTAATGGCATATAACTGAGCAACTTCCCAAAGGCTTTCACCTTCTCTAAGTTGGTGATATTCTGCTGTTTTAGATTTACGATACTTTCTTTTTAAATAATAAACTTGATTAGGTAATATTTCAACTTGGAGATTTATATCATTAAAAAATAAAAATCGTTTTTGTTTGACTTTTGCTTCATAAGTAATTTCTACCAAATTTGGTCTTAATCCTGTGATGATAGCAGGTAAGCCATTAATACGTTCGTAAATATTATGTCTGGTTTTATTTTTTAAAAGTTTAGGCAGATTAAAAGGTTTATTATCAGTTACTTTTCTTTGAGAATTTTGTAAATCCTCTTTGATTTTAGTTTTTTTACCTTCTTTGATGGGTTTTATACCTAAAGCTAATAATTCGTTTCGCCTTTTTTGAGGTATGGGAATAATAAAATTATAAATTTTATCATTTGGTACTAAGCGTGTTTGGAGCCATTTATTATATAAAGTAAGTTTTGTTTCAGAAATTTTAAATTGTTGGGCTATAGTTTTAATAGCTTTACCTCCTGCTAAAGTATAAAGCATAAGTTCTTCATCTGCTGGGGCAGATTTCTCATATGCTTTTTCAAAAGCCAGCTTATGGGCTAAAAAATGAATGATATAAACATGTGTATTTTTACTCACTTTAAAATGTTTGTTATTAATTTGCTTCATATCAGCCGACTGTAATGATCCTTTCAAGCCTAAATTATAAGATAATAAAGTGAGTATCCAGTTTTTGATAAGTACATTATTTTGTCTTAAATATTTGGAGGCAGCTTGGGAGGCACTTAAAATATTTTTCCGTTCGTCAATTTGCTCATCCACGCGTAAGCCTAATGATAAAGCTGTAATTTTTTTGAATTGCCAATACCCAACAGCATTGGAACGCGAAACGGCATCCCCGATTAAAGCACTTTCCTGAAGGGCTAAATATTTAAAATCATCTGGAATACCACTGGCTTTAAAAGCATTTTCTATTACTGGAAAATAAGTCCTGCACCGGTCTATATAAAGCTGAAAGTATCTTGTATTTCTGCTTAGACTTGTTATTTTCGACTGAATACGTTCCTGTCCATCTTTATCTATGGTTAAAGTTAGATCAGCAAATTTTATCGTATTAGGGACTTGGCTATAACCTAAAAATTGTCCTAAAACTAAAAAACACAAGATTAGTAAAAAACGAATAATCATAAATAGAAAAGTTGATTTTTAAAATAGCAAAAAAGGTTTATTAGGGTTAATCATAATTATTTTGGTCTGTTAATAATAGCGATAAATTCTCTTTCTTCATCATTAATAAGTTCTATGTCAGGATATTTTTTATAGGCTCTTGGAATTCCACTTCCAATCCCTATAAATAGTTTCTGTATCTATATTAATGGATGGTTTTACACTGTCAGATGCGGCATTTGCTAAAAGTTGATTCGTTTCTTGAAGTTCTTCATAGGATAATCCATCAATTTCTCCAGTTTTATCAATAACTCCAACAATCAAAATTCCGCCTTTTGTATTTGCAAAGGCAACCATTTCTGTGCCCAAATCATAAGCTGATTTTTTCTTGTCTTTTTTGACAATACGCTGTTTAAATTGCACAGTACTTGATTCGCCTTTTTGTATCAAGTTTAATAATTTTAATTCGTCCATAATTCGTAAATTCTTTTTCTGTTGTTAAATGCTTTTTTTCCACCTTCCATTATCTTTACAATATCTTCTCTTATTATTTCTTCATCAATGCTTCCACAATCAGTTTTAATCTGGTTAGCATCATAACTGCAAGAAATGAGTTGTTCACAGTCGCCCAAAACCGGAATATTTGGATTGTGGGTAGCAAATATAAATTGAGAAGAATTTTTTAATTTTTTTAATACTTTTATCACATCATTATAAATAGTTTGATTGTCTAAATCATCTTCTGGTTGGTCAATAAGTATTAAATCACTATCCTTTAAGGTAAGTAGAAATATAATCAACGCTGATGCTCTTTGACCTAAAGAATGTTGATTTAATGGACGTTCTCTATAAATTATTTCAAACTTATCAGGTATTCTATAAGTCAAAAATGCTCCAATAGTTGACTTAAAACATTTTTTAAATGTATGAAATTGATTATCTGTTAAACTATTTTTAATAGTGCTGTTCTCTACAATAGCCATGCTATTTTATATTTTTAAACGTTCAGTTTTAATATTGAATGAGTCAGAATCCTAAAAATCCTTTTTTTAAGTGATATGACTCTACTACCCCACCCGAGGTTTTGCCCAGTCAATGATAATTTTGGCATATTTTACCCCATTTTTGAAAATAGAGATGTCTAAAGCGCCATCATAGCCACAAGATAAATGCAAAGCATCATAGACATGATTAAATAATTTAAGCATTCTCTTATTTTCTTTGGCAAGGAAACTGTGGTAATCAGCTTCATTTCGCCTGCCTTTGCCTTTCTTTCCCATCAAGGCATCCAAAGCGATGAGTAAATCGGTGTAGGCGCTATGCCCCGCCAATTTCATATATTTTTTATCGGAATAAAGCCCGTCATTATCAACGTAGCCATTTTCTTTTAAGAGTTTTTTGGCATTGTCTATGTGGCGATAAGCCTCTTCGGTTGGAGATAATGTTAACGTTTCCATAAAATAACGTGGG
>CBDDBK010000002.1:0-1419133 GCA_965225715.1 Flammeovirgaceae bacterium | reverse complement strand
CAACAGGCAAACCATCATTATCTTCAATACGACCTACAGCAGCATCACGAAGAAAAATAGCCCCCTCCAAATCACTCAAAACAAAACCAAAATCCTCAAACAACTCGTAAATAGAATCCTCAAACGTCTCTACGCGAACAGTATCCCGAACAACACCCGGAACAAACTCAAAAACACCACCAACACCACCAACATCAGAACCCAATAAGGCAGAACCACCGACAACAGAATACCTAAAACGAACCGTATCAACACTAAATGACGACAACGAAACAACAAAACCAATACTGTCCCCCTCAACCCCAAAACCATCCTCTACCCGCAAACCAATACCGCCAGCCAAATCATCATTGTTGATAACCCCAACAGCACCCGAACCCAAGCCAACAGTATCCGCACCGACAACACCCGACAACGACAAACCAAAACGCTCGACATTCTCAACGTCCAAATCCCCATAAACAACAACAGCAACAACACCAGACAAAGCACCCGGCAAAATAAAAGCCGAACCAACAACAGCCAAATAATCAACACCACCAGAAGCCGAAAGATCGTAAGTCCTGTAATTGTAATAAACAGTATCAACACTCGCCGAAGACAAAACAACAACAAAAGAAGCCAAAACCTCACCCGTATTCCCCTCATCAACAACAACATCAACAACACTGATAACAGGAAGACTATCGTCATTGACAATAGTACCCAAACCGATACTATCGCCCAAAACACCGCCATTCAAAACCGAAATGCCAACGCCAAAAACCTCCGATAACTCACGAACATCATCTCCCACAACACCTACATGAACATAAGAAACACTATCGCCAGACGAAAAATCCAAACGACCACCAACAGACACATAATCTAAATCCGAAACAGAAGCACTACTATCAAAACTACTGTAGGAAACACCAAGCCCAAAAGAACTAACATGACTCAATGAAACAGGAAAAGAAATAGAAAAAATACCACCATCACCCTCTAAAACAGATACATCACCAATACTAACAACAGGCAAACCATCATTATCTTCAATACGACCTACAGCACCATCACGAAGAAAAATAGCCCCCTCCAAATCACTCAAAACAAAACCAAAATCCTCAAACAACTCGTAAATAGAATCCTCAAACGTCTCTACGCGAACAGTATCCCGAACAACACCCGGAACAAACTCAAAAACACCACCAACACCACCAACATCAGAACCCAACAACGCAGAACCACCGACAACAGAATACCTAAAACGAACCGTATCAACACTAAATGACGACAACGAAACAACAAAACCAATACTGTCCCCCTCAACCCCAAAACCATCCTCTACCCGCAAACCAATACCGCCAGCCAAATCATCGTTGTTGATAACCCCAACAGCACCCGAACCCAAGCCAACAGTATCCGCACCAACAACACCCGACAACGACAAACCAAAACGCTCGACATTCTCAACAGCCAAATCACCATAAACAACAACATCAACAACACCAGACAAAAAACCCGGCAAAATAAAACCCGAACCAACAACAGCCAAATAATCAACACCACCAGAAGCCGAAAGATCGTAAGTCCTGTAATTGTAATAAACAGTATCAACACTCGCCGAAGACAAAACAACAACAAAAGAAGCCAAAACCTCACCCGTATTACCCTCATCAACAACAACATCAACAACACTGATAACAGGAAGACTATCGTCATTGACAATAGTACCCAAACCAATACTATCGCCCAAAACACCGCCATTCAAAACCGAAATACCAACGCCAAAAACCTCCGATAACTCACGAACATCATCTCCCACAACACCTACATGAACATAAGAAACACTATCGCCAGACGAAAAATCCAAACGACCACCAACAGACACATAATCTAAATCCGAAACAGAAGCACTACTATCAAAACTACTGTAGGAAACACCAAGCCCAAAAGAACTAACATGACTCAATGAAACAGGAAAAGAAATAGAAAAAATACCACCATCCCCCTCTAAAACAGATACATCACCAATACTAACAACAGGCAAACCATCATTATCTTCAATACGACCTACAGCACCATCACGAAGAAAAATAGCCCCCTCCAAATCACTCAAAACAAAACCAAAATCCTCAAACAACTCGTAAATAGAATCCTCAAACGTCTCTACGCGAACAGTATCCCGAACAACACCCGGAACAAACTCAAAAATACCACCAACACCACCAACATCAGAACCCAATAAGGCAGAACCACCGACAACAGAATACCTAAAACGAACCGTATCAACACTAAATGACGACAACGAAACAACAAAACCAATACTATCCCCCTCAACCCCAAAACCATCCTCTACCCGCAAACCAATACCGCCAGCCAAATCATCGTTGTTGATAACCCCAACAGCACCCGAACCCAAGCCAACAGTATCCGCACCGACAACACCCGACAACGATAAACCAAAACGCTCGACATTCTCAACAGCCAAATCCCCATAAACAACAACAGCAACAACACCAGACAAAAAACCCGGCAAAATAAAACCCGAACCAACAACAGCCAAATAATCAACACCACCAGAAGCCGAAAGATCGTAAGTCCTGTAATTGTAATAAACAGTATCAACACTCGCCGAAGACAAAACAACAACAAAAGAAGCCAAAACCTCACCCGTATTGCCCTCATCAACAACAACATCAACAACACTGATAACAGGAAGACTATCGTCATTGACAATAGTACCCAAACCGATACTATCGCCCAAAATACCGCCATTCAAAACCGAAATGCCAAGCCCAAAAACCTCCGATAACTCACGAACATCATCTCCCACAACACCTACTTGAACATAAGAAACACTATCGCCAGACGAAAAATCCAAACGACCACCAACAGACACATAATCTAAATCCGAAACAGAAGCACTACTATCAAAACTACTGTAAGAAACACCAAGCCCAAAAGAACTAACATGACTCAATGAAACAGGAAAAGAAATAGAAAAAATACCACCATCCCCCTCTAAAACAGATACATCACCAATACTAACAACAGGCAAACCATCATTATCTTCAATACGACCTACAGCACCATCACGAAGAAAAATAGCCCCCTCCAAATCACTCAAAACAAAACCAAAATCCTCAAACAACTCGTAAATAGAATCCTCAAACGTCTCTACGCGAACAGTATCCCGAACAACACCCGGAACAAACTCAAAAATACCACCAACACCACCAACATCAGAACCCAACAACGCAGAACCACCCACAACAGAATACCTAAAACGAACCGTATCAACACTAAACGACGACAACGAAACAACAAAACCAATACTGTCCCCCTCAACCCCAAAACCATCCTCTACCCGCAAACCAATACCGCCAGCCAAATCATCATTGTTGATAACCCCAACAGCACCCGAACCCAAGCCAAAAGTATCCGCACCGACAACACCCGACAACGACAAACCAAAACGCTCGACATTCTCAACAGCCAAATCCCCATAAACAACAACATCAACAACACCAGACAAAAAACCCGGCAAAATAAAAGCCGAACCAACAACAGCCAAATAATCAACACCACCAGAAGCCGAAAGATCATAAGTCCTGTAATTGTAATAAACAGTATCAACACTCGCCGAAGACAAAACAACAACAAAAGAAGCCAAAACCTCACCCGTATTACCCTCATCAACAACAACATCAACAACACTGATAACAGGAAGACTATCGTCATTGACAATAGTACCCAAACCGATACTATCGCCCAAAATACCGCCATTCAAAACCGAAATGCCAACGCCAAAAACCTCCGATAACTCACGAACATCATCTCCCACAACACCTACATGAACATAAGAAACACTATCGCCAGACGAAAAATCCAAACGACCACCAACAGACACATAATCTAAATCCGAAACAGAAGCACTACTATCAAAACTACTGTAAGAAACACCAAGCCCAAAAGAACTAACATGACTCAATGAAACAGGAAAAGAAATAGAAAAAATACCACCATCACCCTCTAAAACAGATACATCACCAATACTAACAACAGGCAAACCATCATTATCTTCAATACGACCTACAGCAGCATCACGAAGAAAAATAGCCCCCTCCAAATCACTCAAAACAAAACCAAAATCCTCAAACAACTCGTAAATAGAATCCTCAAACGTCTCTACGCGAACAGTATCCCGAACAACACCCGGAACAAACTCAAAAATACCACCAACACCACCAACATCAGAACCCAACAACGCAGAACCACCGACAACAGAATACCTAAAACGAACCGTATCAACACTAAATGACGACAACGAAACAACAAAACCAATACTGTCCCCCTCAACCCCAAAACCATCCTCTACCCGCAAACCAATACCGCCAGCCAAATCATCGTTGTTGATAACCCCAACAGCACCCGAACCCAAGCCAAAAGTATCCGCACCGACAACACCAGACAACGACAAACCAAAACGCTCGACATTCTCAACGTCCAAATCCCCATAAACAACAACAGCAACAACACCAGACAAAGCACCCGGCAAAATAAAAGCCGAACCAACAACAGCCAAATAATCAACACCACCAGAAGCCGAAAGATCGTAAGTCCTGTAATTGTAATAAACAGTATCAACACTCGCCGAAGACAAAACAACAACAAAAGAAGCCAAAACCTCACCCGTATTCCCCTCATCAACAACAACATCAACAACACTGATAACAGGAAGACTATCGTCATTGACAATAGTACCCAAACCAATACTATCGCCCAAAACACCGCCATTCAAAACCGAAATGCCAACGCCAAAAACCTCCGATAACTCACGAACATCATCTCCCACAACACCTACTTGAACATAAGAAACACTATCGCCAGACGAAAAATCCAAACGACCACCAACAGACACATAATCTAAATCCGAAACAGAAGCACTACTATCAAAACTACTGTAAGAAACACCAAGCCCAAAAGAACTAACATGACTCAATGAAACAGGAAAAGAAATAGAAAAAATACCACCATCACCCTCTAAAACAGATACATCACCAATACTAACAACAGGCAAACCATCATTATCTTCAATACGACCTACAGCAGCATCACGAAGAAAAATAGCCCCCTCCAAATCACTCAAAACAAAACCAAAATCCTCAAACAACTCGTAAATAGAATCCTCAAACGTCTCTACGCGAACAGTATCCCGAACAACACCCGGAACAAACTCAAAAATACCACCAACACCACCAACATCAGAACCCAACAACGCAGAACCACCGACAACAGAATACCTAAAACGAACCGTATCAACACTAAATGACGACAACGAAACAACAAAACCAATACTGTCCCCCTCAACCCCAAAACCATCCTCTACCCGCAAACCAATACTGCCAGCCAAATCATCGTTGTTGATAACCCCAACAGCACCCGAACCCAAGCCAAAAGTATCCGCACCAACAACACCCGACAACGACAAACCAAAACGCTCGACATTCTCAACGTCCAAATCACCATAAACAACAACAGCAACAACACCAGACAAAAAACCCGGCAAAATAAAACCCGAACCAACAACAGCCAAATAATCAACACCACCAGAAGCCGAAAGATCATAAGTCCTGTAATTGTAATAAACAGTATCAACACTCGCCGAAGACAAAACAACAACAAAAGAAGCCAAAACCTCACCCGTATTCCCCTCATCAACAACAACATCAACAACACTGATAACAGGAAGACTATCGTCATTGACAATAGTACCCAAACCGATACTATCGCCCAAAACACCGCCATTCAAAACCGAAATACCAACGCCAAAAACCTCCGATAACTCACGAACATCATCTCCCACAACACCTACATGAACATAAGAAACACTATCGCCAGACGAAAAATCCAAACGACCACCAACAGACACATAATCTAAATCCGAAACAGAAGCACTACTATCAAAACTACTGTAGGAAACACCAAGCCCAAAAGAACTAACATGACTCAATGAAACAGGAAAAGAAATAGAAAAAATACCACCATCACCCTCTAAAACAGATACATCACCAATACTAACAACAGGCAAATTATCATTATCTTCAATACGACCTACAGCACCATCACGAAGAAAAATAGCCCCCTCCAAATCACTCAAAACAAAACCAAAATCCTCAAACAACTCATAAATACCATCCTCAAACGTCTCTACGCGAACAGTATCCCGAACAACACCCGGAACAAACTCAAAAACACCACCAACACCACCAACATCAGAACCCAATAAGGCAGAACCACCGACAACAGAATACCTAAAACGAACCGTATCAACACTAAACGACGACAACGAAACAACAAAACCAATACTGTCCCCCTCAACCCCAAAACCATCCTCTACCCGCAAACCAATACCGCCAGCCAAATCATCATTGTTGATAACCCCAACAGCACCCGAACCCAAGCCAAAAGTATCCGCACCGACAACACCCGACAACGATAAACCAAAACGCTCGACATTCTCAACAGCCAAATCACCATAAACAACAACAGCAACAACACCAGACAAAGCACCCGGCAAAATAAAAGCCGAACCAACAACAGCCAAATAATCAACACCACCAGAAGCCGAAAGATCGTAAGTCCTGTAATTGTAATAAACAGTATCAACACTCGCCGAAGACAAAACAACAACAAAAGAAGCCAAAACCTCACCCGTATTCCCCTCATCAACAACAACATCAACAACACTGATAACAGGAAGACTATCGTCATTGACAATAGTACCCAAACCGATACTATCGCCCAAAATACCGCCATTCAAAACCGAAATGCCAACGCCAAAAACCTCCGATAACTCACGAACATCATCTCCCACAACACCTACATGAACATAAGAAACACTATCGCCAGACGAAAAATCCAAACGACCACCAACAGACACATAATCTAAATCCGAAACAGAAGCACTACTATCAAAACTACTGTAAGAAACACCAAGCCCAAAAGAACTAACATGACTCAATGAAACAGGAAAAGAAATAGAAAAAATACCACCATCACCCTCTAAAACAGATACATCACCAATACTAACAACAGGCAAACCATCATTATCTTCAATACGACCTACAGCACCATCACGAAGAAAAATAGCCCCCTCCAAATCACTCAAAACAAAACCAAAATCCTCAAACAACTCGTAAATAGAATCCTCAAACGTCTCTACGCGAACAGTATCCCGAACAACACCCGGAACAAACTCAAAAACACCACCAACACCACCAACATCAGAACCCAACAACGCAGAACCACCCACAACAGAATACCTAAAACGAACCGTATCAACACTAAACGACGACAACGAAACAACAAAACCAATACTGTCCCCCTCAACCCCAAAACCATCCTCTACCCGCAAACCAATACCGCCAGCCAAATCATCGTTGTTGATAATACCAACAGCACCCGAACCCAAGCCAACAGTATCCGCACCGACAACACCCGACAACGACAAACCAAAACGCTCGACATTCTCAACAGCCAAATCACCATAAACAACAACATCAACAACACCAGACAAAAAACCCGGCAAAATAAAAGCCGAACCAACAACAGCCAAATAATCAACACCACCAGAAGCCGAAAGATCGTAAGTCCTGTAATTGTAATAAACAGTATCAACACTCGCCGAAGACAAAACAACAACAAAAGAAGCCAAAACCTCACCCGTATTCCCCTCATCAACAACAACATCAACAACACTGATAACAGGAAGACTATCGTCATTGACAATAGTACCCAAACCAATACTATCGCCCAAAACACCGCCATTCAAAACCGAAATGCCAACGCCAAAAACCTCCGATAACTCACGAACATCATCTCCCACAACACCTACTTGAACATAAGAAACACTATCGCCAGACGAAAAATCCAAACGACCACCAACAGACACATAATCTAAATCCGAAACAGAAGCACTACTATCAAAACTACTGTAGGAAACACCAAGCCCAAAAGAACTAACATGACTCAACGAAACAGGAAAAGAAATAGAAAAAATACCACCATCCCCCTCTAAAACAGATACATCACCAATACTAACAACAGGCAAACCATCATTATCTTCAATACGACCTACAGCAGCATCACGAAGAAAAATAGCCCCCTCCAAATCACTCAAAACAAAACCAAAATCCTCAAACAACTCATAAATACCATCATCAAACGTCTCTACGCGAACAGTATCCCGAACAACACCCGGAACAAACTCAAAAATACCACCAACACCACCAACATCAGAACCCAACAACGCAGAACCACCCACAACAGAATACCTAAAACGAACCGTATCAACACTAAATGACGACAACGAAACAACAAAACCAATACTATCCCCCTCAACCCCAAAACCATCCTCTACCCGCAAACCAATACCGCCAGCCAAATCATCGTTGTTGATAACCCCAACAGCACCCGAACCCAAGCCAACAGTATCCGCACCGACAACACCCGACAACGACAAACCAAAACGCTCGACATTCTCAACGTCCAAATCCCCATAAACAACAACATCAACAACACCAGACAAAGCACCCGGCAAAATAAAAGCCGAACCAACAACAGCCAAATAATCAACACCACCAGAAGCCGAAAGATCGTAAGTCCTGTAATTGTAATAAACAGTATCAACACTCGCCGAAGACAAAACAACAACAAAAGAAGCCAAAACCTCACCCGTATTCCCCTCATCAACAACAACATCAACAACACTGATAACAGGAAGACTATCGTCATTGACAATAGTACCCAAACCGATACTATCGCCCAAAACACCGCCATTCAAAACCGAAATGCCAACGCCAAAAACCTCCGATAACTCACGAACATCATCTCCCACAACACCTACATGAACATAAGAAACACTATCGCCAGACGAAAAATCCAAACGACCACCAACAGACACATAATCTAAATCCGAAACAGAAGCACTACTATCAAAACTACTGTAAGAAACACCAAGCCCAAAAGAACTAACATGACTCAATGAAACAGGAAAAGAAATAGAAAAAATACCACCATCACCCTCTAAAACAGATACATCACCAATACTAACAACAGGCAAACCATCATTATCTTCAATACGACCTACAGCAGCATCACGAAGAAAAATAGCCCCCTCCAAATCACTCAAAACAAAACCAAAATCCTCAAACAACTCGTAAATAGAATCCTCAAACGTCTCTACGCGAACAGTATCCCGAACAACACCCGGAACAAACTCAAAAATACCACCAACACCACCAACATCAGAACCCAACAACGCAGAACCACCCACAACAGAATACCTAAAACGAACCGTATCAACACTAAACGACGACAACGAAACAACAAAACCAATACTGTCCCCCTCAACCCCAAAACCATCCTCTACCCGCAAACCAATACCGCCAGCCAAATCATCATTGTTGATAACCCCAACAGCACCCGAACCCAAGCCAACAGTATCCGCACCGACAACACCCGACAACGATAAACCAAAACGCTCGACATTCTCAACGTCCAAATCACCATAAACAACAACATCAACAACACCAGACAAAGCACCCGGCAAAATAAAACCCGAACCAACAACAGCCAAATAATCAACACCACCAGAAGCCGAAAGATCATAAGTCCTGTAATTGTAATAAACAGTATCAACACTCGCCGAAGACAAAACAACAACAAAAGAAGCCAAAACCTCACCCGTATTCCCCTCATCAACAACAACATCAACAACACTGATAACAGGAAGACTATCGTCATTGACAATAGTACCCAAACCGATACTATCGCCCAAAACACCACCATTCAAAACCGAAATGCCAACGCCAAAAACCTCCGATAACTCACGAACATCATCTCCCACAACACCTACTTGAACATAAGAAACACTATCGCCAGACGAAAAATCCAAACGACCACCAACAGACACATAATCTAAATCCGAAACAGAAGCACTACTATCAAAACTACTGTAAGAAACACCAACGCCAAAAGAACTAACATGACTCAATGAAACAGGAAAAGAAATAGAAAAAATACCACCATCACCCTCTAAAACAGATACATCACCAATACTAACAACAGGCAAACCATCATTATCTTCAATACGACCTACAGCACCATCACGAAGAAAAATAGCCCCCTCCAAATCACTCAAAACAAAACCAAAATCCTCAAACAACTCGTAAATAGAATCCTCAAACGTCTCTACGCGAACAGTATCCCGAACAACACCCGGAACAAACTCAAAAACACCACCAACACCACCAACATCAGAACCCAATAAGGCAGAACCACCGACAACAGAATACCTAAAACGAACCGTATCAACACTAAATGACGACAACGAAACAACAAAACCAATACTGTCCCCCTCAACCCCAAAACCATCCTCTACCCGCAAACCAATACCGCCAGCCAAATCATCATTGTTGATAATACCAAAAGCACCCGAACCCAAGCCAACAGTATCCGCACCGACAACACCCGACAACGACAAACCAAAACGCTCGACATTCTCAACAGCCAAATCACCATAAACAACAACATCAACAACACCAGACAAAGCACCCGGCAAAATAAAAGCCGAACCAACAACAGCCAAATAATCAACACCACCAGAAGCCGAAAGATCGTAAGTCCTGTAATTGTAATAAACAGTATCAACACTCGCCGAAGACAAAACAACAACAAAAGAAGCCAAAACCTCACCCGTATTCCCCTCATCAACAACAACATCAACAACACTGATAACAGGAAGACTATCGTCATTGACAATAGTACCCAAACCGATACTATCGCCCAAAACACCGCCATTCAAAACCGAAATACCAACGCCAAAAACCTCCGATAACTCACGAACATCATCTCCCACAACACCTACATGAACATAAGAAACACTATCGCCAGACGAAAAATCCAAACGACCACCAACAGACACATAATCTAAATCCGAAACAGAAGCACTACTATCAAAACTACTGTAGGAAACACCAAGCCCAAAAGAACTAACATGACTCAATGAAACAGGAAAAGAAATAGAAAAAATACCACCATCACCCTCTAAAACAGATACATCACCAATACTAACAACAGGCAAACCATCATTATCTTCAATACGACCTACAGCAGCATCCCGAAGAAAAATAGCCCCCTCCAAATCACTCAAAACAAAACCAAAATCCTCAAACAACTCGTAAATAGAATCCTCAAACGTCTCTACGCGAACAGTATCCCGAACAACACCCGGAACAAACTCAAAAATACCACCAACACCACCAACATCAGAACCCAATAAGGCAGAACCACCGACAACAGAATACCTAAAACGAACCGTATCAACACTAAAAGACGACAACGAAACAACAAAACCAATACTGTCCCCCTCAACCCCAAAACCATCCTCTACCCGCAAACCAATACCGCCAGCCAAATCATCATTGTTGATAACCCCAACAGCACCCGAACCCAAGCCAAAAGTATCCGCACCAACAACACCCGACAACGACAAACCAAAACGCTCGACATTCTCAACAGCCAAATCACCATAAACAACAACATCAACAACACCAGACAAAAAACCCGGCAAAATAAAAGCCGAACCAACAACAGCCAAATAATCAACACCACCAGAAGCCGAAAGATCGTAAGTCCTGTAATTGTAATAAACAGTATCAACACTCGCCGAAGACAAAACAACAACAAAAGAAGCCAAAACCTCACCCGTATTCCCCTCATCAACAACAACATCAACAACACTGATAACAGGAAGACTATCGTCATTGACAATAGTACCCAAACCGATACTATCGCCCAAAACACCACCATTCAAAACCGAAATGCCAACGCCAAAAACCTCCGATAACTCACGAACATCATCTCCCACAACACCTACATGAACATAAGAAACACTATCGCCAGACGAAAAATCCAAACGACCACCAACAGACACATAATCTAAATCCGAAACAGAAGCACTACTATCAAAACTACTGTAAGAAACACCAAGCCCAAAAGAACTAACATGACTCAATGAAACAGGAAAAGAAATAGAAAAAATACCACCATCCCCCTCTAAAACAGATACATCACCAATACTAACAACAGGCAAACCATCATTATCTTCAATACGACCTACAGCACCATCACGAAGAAAAATAGCCCCCTCCAAATCACTCAAAACAAAACCAAAATCCTCAAACAACTCGTAAATAGAATCCTCAAACGTCTCTACGCGAACAGTATCCCGAACAACACCCGGAACAAACTCAAAAATACCACCAACACCACCAACATCAGAACCCAACAACGCAGAACCACCGACAACAGAATACCTAAAACGAACCGTATCAACACTAAATGACGACAACGAAACAACAAAACCAATACTGTCCCCCTCAACCCCAAAACCATCCTCTACCCGCAAACCAATATCATTTATATCATCATTATCAACAATCGTTAAGACACTTAAACTGTCTATAATAGGTCCAAGACAAGCAGAAAAAATGGAGATACTATCTACGATAAACTTTACATATTCGGTGTTTTCTCGATCATTATCGCCTAAAACTATAATACTAATATTTGTTGAATACTCGCCAGGTAAAAAAACTACACTATCACTAAGTATTTCTTGGTAGTCTATGTTTGCAAGTCCTAAAGAATCTTCTAAATGGTAATAAACACTCAAAGTATCTTCACTCGAACTCACTAAATTCAGCTCTATAGTGCCAAAAACAGGACTATCGCCTTCTATAACCACACCATCTTTTACAGTCAATACAATTTGGTTAGGAGAATTTTCATACCAATGAATCTCCCCGCTAGCTGATGAACCAGCCTCGCCTCCTATAACATCTTGATCATTATCGCCATCTATATCTGCTGTTGTAAAGAAGGGAAAATTATCATTCCCAGGAATAATTTCATTGACATCAAAAATGTTAAAAGTACCTGCGTTATTTTTATACCAAGCAGTCGAAATATTGCGCCTGCTAATAATGAGATCATCTAAATTATCGCCATCTAAGTCGGCAAGATGAATATCCGAAACGAGAATACTAGAACTTTCTAACGGTAGTAAAGTTAACCTACTAAAAGAAAACCCATTAAAGTTATTTGTATAGTAAGTCACTCCAGAAAAACCACTGTTAGTAAGAACTATAGTCATAATATCATTATCCCCATCCCCATCTACATCATTCAACAATATATCATAAAAAAACTCACTATCTCCACTATCTATTATTCTTACTGGGTCAAAAGTCCCCCCCCCCTTATTTTTATACCAAAGTAAACTTTTATCAGCTGAATCACTAAAGATAATATCTTGATTGCCATCAGAATTAATATCTCCAATGACAACATTAAATATAGTTCGCATAGTAGCATCAACCAAGTTTTGTGTAAAACTTCCCAAACCATTATTTTTATACCAATACACAGAACCACTAGAAGAACTTCCTAATACCATATCTATATGTCCATCTCCATCAATATCTCCTAAAGATATATCATTTAAGTCCGAACCAGAAATAATTAGAGAATCAACAGTTGTTCCAAACGAACCACCCATATTTTTATACCATATAATATCGGTGTTGTCATGGTTAACTATGACATCATCTAAACCATCATTATCTATATCTGCAATGGATATAGCTTTGGGACTTGGACTATTTGTTACAGGAATAGGAGAAGAAAAAGTGCCTTGATTATTAGGATACCAAAGTACTCTTGAAGCATCAGAATATGCAATAATAACATCATTTGTTTGAGTGGTGCCGAGATTGCCTATCGCCACATCCGTAGCATCTGTAGGAAGAGTAGAAATATTCCCTATATCACAAAAATCACTATCAAAAATATCTAAAGGTTCCTCATTATCTTCAATAATTCCTATAACAGTTGCATCTCTTGTTACTGCATTTTGAATATTCGATAACCTTACAGTAAAACTCCTTTCCCCGTCAAGATCACCATTATCTAAAGTAGGAATAGTTATAGAAAAATCTATAGAACCTGCCACAATAGTAACCGTTCCATTAAACTGACTTGCCAAATCCTCCCCTATTACAGCAGTACCACTTTCTACAATATAATCAAAAGAAACATCAAAAATACTTGTATCCGAAAGACTACCTCTAAAAACAATATCATTACCCTCTATAGCTGAACTTACCGTTTCTGTGACAATTTCTATTTGTCTATAAGCATCATCGTCTATAATTGTTAGCGTATCAATATTACCGGCAACTCTCGAAATTAATCCGTTACCATACACAGCACTATCAATAACTACACGAAATCTTTCATTAACTTCAACTTCCAAATCTCCTAAAATATCTACGAGTATATTTCCCGAAATATCTCCAGAAGAAATCGTAAACGTATTATTTATCGATCTAAAATCTATATCGTTTGTAGCGGAAAGAGATTCAAAGTGATAAAAAAAAGTAAAATCTTCTGGATAAACATGACCTGATAAAAATTCAACAGAAATAGTTACCTCAGTAGTTCCATAATTAGTTTCAAGCGTTGCTGGTATTGGGTCAAAAGCAACAGCTATAGTGTGAATATTCTCATACCAACGAAGCTCATCATCAAGTATAGACCCTGCCACAATATCATCATCCCCATCCCCGTCCAAATCAACAGCATAAACAGATGAAACTCCATCACCTTCAGTAGATATCACCGGCTCAGTAGTAAAAACCCCAGAACCATCATTAGAATACCAACGAAGCTCATCATCATTTATAGATCCTACCAAAATATCATTGTCCCCATCCCCATCCAAATCTGCAACATCAATAGATCTAGGTCCATCACTTTCGGCACGTATGTCAGGCCCATCAGTAAAAACACCAGAACCATCATTGCGATACCAACGCAGATTAACACCAGCTGCAGACCCTGCCACAATATCATTATCTCCATCCCCATCCAAATCAGCAGCATGAACAACTATAAGGGCTGAACCTTCGGTAGATATCACCGGCTCAGTAGTAAAAACACCAGAACCATCATTAGAATACCAACGAAGCTCATTATCATCTTGAGACCCTACCAAAATATCATTGTCCCCATCTAAATCAAAATCAGCAGCATAAACAGATGAAGGCCTATCACCTTCGGTAGATATCACCGGCTCAGTAGTAAAAACACCAGAACCATTATTAGAATACCAACGAAGCTCATCATCTCTTTGAGATACTACTGTAATATCGTTATCCCCATCTAAATCAAAATCAGCAGCGTAAACAGATGAAGGCATATCACCTGCGGTGGATATCACCGGCTCAGTAGTAAAAGTACCAAGACCATTATTAGAATACCAACGAAGCTCATCATCATTAAAAGACACTGCCACAATATCATTATCCCCATCCCCATCCAAATCAGCAGCATAAACAGATGAAACACCAGAACCTGCAGTAGATATCACCGGCTCAATAGTGAAAACACCAAAACCATCATTAGAATACCAACGAAGCTCATCATCATTAGAAGACCCTGCCACAATATCATTATCCCCATCCCCATCCAAATCAGCAGCATAAACAGATATAACTCCATCACCTTCGGTAGATATAATACCTCTATCTATAAACTGCCCGTAGGTCGTAAATACAAAAGCGTACAAAAAAAAACCTATAAAAAATCTAATGTTTTTGTTCATATAAAAAAAATTAAAACGGTCTTGAACGATTTAAATCTATATTCCCTAGCTCTATCAGTCCTATACAATATCAATTATTTTCTTAGTATAACTTGGTTCTGTGTAATTATTTTTTATTTAAAAATATAAATTGCTGAAAATCAAAAACTTAAATTTTAATACAATTTAGAATTTACTTTTTTTATGAAAGAAGTGAAACATTACCCAAAAAACTACGTATCGTTTTATCTTAATCTAATATCCAATCAAAAACCAAACCATAAATAGCTATGGTAACAAGAGTTTTTATAGCTATCACTAAAAATAGCACTGCTACAGTTATTTGATAACCTTAATATCACATCCTAAAACTTCGTTATTGATTTCTAAACTGTGTCTGGGTTCACCCGTTTTTATCGTTATAGAGTGGGCTTGTATTTCTACAGCTATGTAAGTATCAAAATATTCTATAGCTTTTTGAATAAGGTTTCTCTAAATCGACCCAATAGCCTATAGGTTTGGTTAAATCGTCCCATTCATTTTAATCAGGACTTCGTCAAAAGTACCTTTAATTTTGGAAAATATTTTTTAAATTAGGCTTTATTTTAATTTTACGCGATGAAAACAACCCGTCAGATTTATGGTCAGTTTCTTTTGTCTACGCAGACGAATTACACCTGTACATATCTGTCTCAACACCTTGAAAGTCTAAATGAAAATAGTGTTTATCGCTATCTTAAGAGTGAAAAATTGACACCTGCTTTAATAAGCTACGCGGACGTATAAAAGAAAAGACTTTATTTTGCGTTGATAAGAATTATCGGGGTGATTTTGCCAAGGCGGTGGATTCTTTAAATTGTCCTATTGATGTTGGTCAGCCACCTCCTTCAGAGCTTGGTTTTGTACCCAGAAAGGGGCGCTGGCAAGTAGAGCGGAGTTTTGCTTGGTTAAACTTTTACCGTAGATTGAGTAAAGATTACGAAAAAACTGTAGAATCAGCTTTAGCATTCATTCAAATAGCATTTATTAACATCCTTTTGAACAGAATAAGGGTAAATAAAAACTAAACACGCTCTAAGCTGACGCTTTATATATATATTCGGACAAATATAAAAATGAAATTGCTAAAAAGTAAAGTTTTTTCTTATAAATTTTTAGAATCGTGTATTTTTGGACTTATTTTGTTACTTAAAAATAGTCGGTTTTAAACTTTATAATGAAATCTTCAAACACAGCGCAAGTTCAAAGTCAGAAAGAAGTTCGCGAGACCAAAAGAGCAGATCTTTTAGATTTAGGTATTGAGGTGTATCCAGCCTCCAGTTTTTTGGTAAGTCATAATAGTCAAGATATACATGCTAATTTTAAAGAAGAGAAGAGTTCAGATTTTCAAAATATTAAAATAGCAGGGCGTTTGATGCAAATTCGAATTATGGGTAAGGCTGCTTTTGGAGAATTGCAAGACGAGAAAGGCCGTTTGCAAATATATTTAAATAGAGATTCTATTTGTCCCACAGAAGATAAAACATTATATAATAAAATATTTAAAAAATATATAGATTTAGGAGATATTGTTGGTTTAGAAGGATTTATATTTAAAACTAAAGTTGGAGAGACTACTTTACATGTTCAAAAATTTAAACTTTTAAGTAAAGCTTTACGTCCTTTGCCTATTGTTAAAGTGAGTAAAGATGAAAAAGGTCATGAAGAGATTTATGATGCCTTCAGAGACCCAGAACAGCGCTACCGTCAACGTTATGTTGACTTATTAGTAAACCCAGAAGTCAAAAAAGTTTTTCGTCAACGTACCCAACTTATCCAGACTATTCGCGACTTTTTAAACCAAAAAGAATATATCGAGGTTGAAACGCCTATTTTACAACCCTTATATGGTGGTGCTTTGGCTAAGCCTTTTAAGACATATTATAATAGTTTAGATAGTGAATTTTATCTTCGAGTTGCTAATGAATTGTATTTGAAGCGTTTGATTGTTGGAGGCTTTGATGGTGTATATGAGTTTGCAAAAGATTTTCGGAATGAAGGTATGAGTCGTTTTCATAATCCTGAATTTACACAAGTAGAACTTTATGTAGCTTATAAAGATTATGAATGGATGATGAATTTGGTTGAAGAACTAGTAGAAAAAGTGACTCTTGCTTTACATGGTACAACCAAAATTCAGGTTGCTGAACATGTCATTGATTTCAAAAGACCTTGGAAGAGATTTACCATGTATGAAGCTATAGAACATTTTACAGGCATAGATATCAGCCAGATGGATGAAAAAATGTTATTAAATATTGCAAGAGAAAAACTTAAAATTACTTTAGACAATACAATGGGCAGAGGAAAAATGATAGATGAAATTTTTGGAAGTACTTGTGAACCCCGACTTATTCAACCAACTTTTATCACTGACTATCCCATAGAAATGTCACCTTTAGCAAAAAAACATAGGCATAAAACAGGTTTGGTTGAACGTTTTGAAGCTGTTTGTAATGGAAAAGAAATATGCAATAGCTTTTCTGAACTTAATGATCCTATTGATCAAAGAAAACGTTTTGAAAAACAACTGGAATTAAGAAAAAAAGGCGATGAAGAAGCCATGTGTTTGGACGAAGATTTTTTGAGAGCCTTAGAATATGGCATGCCACCTACGGCAGGCTTAGGTATAGGAATAGACCGTCTAACTATGATTATGACTAATTCTAAATCCATTCAAGATGTTTTGCTTTTCCCACATTTGAGACCTAAAAAGTAAAAAATGTAGTAGAATTTTAAAAATACAATTTTATAATGGAAAATAATAAAAAATTAGTACGTTTTGATTGGGCAATGAAAAAATTGCTTCGTGATAAAACTAATTTCGATATACTTGAAGGTTTTTTAAGTGAATTATTGAAAGAATCTATTAAAATTGAAAAAATTTTGGATAGTGAAAGCAACAAAGAAACAGAAAATGACAAGTTTAATAGGGTAGATGTCTTAGTAGAAAATGCTAAAGGTGAATTAATCATTGTTGAAGTTCAAAATAGTAAAGAATACGATTACTTTCACCGTATTCTTTTTGGCACATCTAAGGTGATAACAGAATATATTCAAAAAGGCGATGATTATGAAAAGATAAAAAAAGTCATTTCTATAACTATAGCTTATTTTGATTTAGGACAAGGAAAAGATTATGTGTATCATAGTGCTAATATATTTAAAGGGATGCATCATGATGATATATTAAATTTGTCAAAATATCAAAAAGAAACATATGCTAAAAAACAAGTTTATGAGATTTTTCCTGAATATTGGATTATAAAGGTCGATAAATTTCGAAATTTGATTCAAGATAAGTTAGATGAATGGATTTATTTTTTGCGTAACTCTGAAATAAAACCTCATTTTACAGCCCAAGGTTTGAATGGTGCTAAAAATAAACTTAATGAAATGAAATTATCTGAACCTCAACGCAAAGAATATGATAAATATTTAACTCGTCTTATGGATATATCCAGTTTTCATCGTAATAGAGAAATAGAAGAAGAATATTTAAAAAAAATGCAAACAAAAGTTAAAGAGGCTCAAGAAGATGCCCAAAAAGCTAAAGAAGATACCCAAAAAGCTAAAGAAGATACCCAAAAAGCTAAAGAAGATGCCCAAAAAGCTAAAGAAGATGCCCAAAAAGCTAAAGAAGATGCCCAAAAAGCTAAAGAAGATGCCCAAAAAGCTAAAGAAGATGCCCAAAAAGCTAAAGAAGATGCCCAAAAAGCGCAAGAAGATACCCAAAAAGCGCAAGAAGATACCCAAAAAGCTAAAGAAGATACCCAAAAAGCGCAAGAAGATGCCCAAAAAGCTAAAGAAGATACCCAAAAAGCGCAAGAAGAAACTGAAGAAATAGAAAATAAAATTAAAGATGGTGTATTACAACTTTATAAAAGTAAAGTATCTATTTCCACAATTGCTAAATCTTTTAATATGAGCGAAGAAAAAATAAAAAAAATAGTTTCTTAATATCTAAAATAGTTAATATTTTTTATCATTTTAATAAAGCAATTTAATTGAATATGAAATATATATATAGTTTAATAAGTATTTTTTTTATAAGTATCCATGTCGTTTTTTCCCAACCCTCTTTATCTTTAATACAAGCTATTGAAATAGGTTTGGAAAAAAATTTTAGTATTTTAATTCAAAATAAAAATATAGAACTTGCTAAGAGTAGAAATAGCAAAGGACAAGCTGGCTTATTACCAGCTCTTTCATTAAATATAAATGAAAATAATAACTTGAATATTGTTGATAATCCAGCATCGTTCTTACAAGGAACTACTATTTCTAATTCATTATCTCCTAATATTGCTTTAACATGGATTCTTTTTGATGGTTTTAGAGGAAAAATAACAAAAAAGCGCTTGAATGATATAGAACGAGAAACACTAGGGAATGCTGAAATAGTGGTACAAAATACTATTCAAAGCATTATTTTAGGGTATTATAGCGTAGTTCTAGAGAAAAATAGGCTTGAAGTTTTAAAAAATATTTTAAAAAGTTCTCGAGAAAAGTACTATTATGGCTATGCTAAAAAAGAATTAGGCGTTTTAGGTACAGTCGATATTTTAACTGACCAAAGTGCTTATTTAACTGACTCTATTAATTATAAAAATCAGGCAATTAATATGAATACTATTTTAAAAAATTTTAATGTTCTGTTAGTTTCCGACAATATAAATCAAGATTATATCTTTACAGATGGTCTTATTATAAATCATCAAGTATTTGATAAAAAAAGTTTTTATCAAGAAGTTATTTCTAACAATAGCAATTTAAAAAAGGAATATTTGACCCAAAAAATTTTACAACAAGATATACGTTTAGCACAAGCTAGTCTGTATCCTACTGTTAACTTCAATGCAGGATATACCTATATAGTTAACCGACAAGATTTAACTAATGCAACTTTTATAGGAGATAATGAAGCACCAACTCAACCTATATTAAGCACTAACCAAAATATTGCCGCTAATTTCACATTAACTTATAATTTATTTAATGGAGGTAGGATTAAAAGTGCCATTAAAAATGCAATGATTCAAGAAGATATTCAGAATCTTACTATTGAGGATATGAAAATAAATATTACCCGAGATATTTACCAAAACTTAGATACTTATGCTTATCGTAGAGAGATTAAACAAGTTACCCAAAAGGCTAGTGAAGTAGCTCGATTAAATTTGAATATAAATCAAGAACGTTACAAAACAGGTCTTATCAATTCGTTTGACTATAGAAGTATTCAAATCAATTATCTTAGTGCAGCTTTGGTTGATTTACAAGCGACTTATAATTTGATAGAATCTTATATTAATCTCATGCGTTTATCAGGTAAAATTGTAGACTATCAACAATAAACTTGATTTATAATACAGAAAGAAAATAGTATTAACCACTTTTCCATTAAGACAGTTTACTATTATAGTCAGGTCACTTGAAAAAGGATTTTTAAAGGCTTTAATTCATTGGTATTGAAGATGACCGTTCCCTGAGATAAAAATAGTATTGCTATAAATAGGTATACTTGGCAGGCTTTTAGAAACCTGCCAAGCCACAATTAAAAAATGGGGTTTATTATAAAAAAAGATTAAAAGTAAAGCCTTAGAATCTTTTTGAAAGCATTTAAAGTTCTGCGATTATTCTTTTTCATAAGTATCTAATATAGTTTGAATTTCTAATTTCTCTTTTTTATATTCCAAAATATCATAGATTCGATATAGAATATCATAATTATCAGGTGTATCTTTTTTAAGTTTAGAGGCTTTTAAAATATAAGGTAAAGCCTTTTCGAAATGTTTATTTCTTTCGACCTTCAAATTTTTAATCTTCTCTTCATACTCGGGTTTTATATTTCCTCTATCATCTTGAAAATCAGGATTTATCATAGATGTATGCTCATGAACTCCTGCATTATAATGAATAACTCCTGCATTATAAACAGCATCGTATAAGTTTGGATCCAATTCAATAGCTTTTTTATAATGTACTAAAGCATTGTCTAACTGGTCATTTCTTTCATATGTATACCCTAAGACATAAGCTAAATAAGCATTTTTAGGCTGCTGATCTATGAGACTTTTTATAGCATTTACACCATGATTAAAAGTATTATTTTTAACATGAGATTCAACAAGTAAATTAATAAAATCTTTGTTAGTAGGAAAATTAATAGCACCATCTAAAGCATATTTAGAAGAGGTTTTATAATCTTGAGCATCAAAAGCATTTTTAGTTATGGTTAAATAAATATAATCTTTCTTAAAATCCATATCTAAAAGTAATCTTCCATATTTTAAAATTTGGGTAGTATCTTGTATTTGAAAAGCACAGTTTAAAATATTGGCATACAGATTAGTATCAGCTGGAATAGCTAAAGCGCTTCTTTCAAAATTTACCATAGCCTTTTTATAGTCTTTATTATTATAATCTTCAATACCTAATTTTACATATTTAGCATAAACGCTTTGGAGTCTTTGATTAGCGAAAATTGTAAAAGGATCTGTTTCTTTATTACCTTTTATCTCTATAGCTTTTTTATAGTCATTAATACATTCTACTAAATAGTCATCTATAAGTTGACCTTCACTTTTATCGGCTAAAGCTTCGTAAATTTGTCCCTTTATGTAATATGTGTTATACTTAGCCTGTTCAGTTTTGCCTTTACTTTTTGCTTTATAAATTTCATAGGCAAAGGCTTTATTAATTTCACTTTTTGCCTCTTCTAATTTATTATCTTTTAGAAGTTCTTCTGCTTTTAGAGAAGAACCTCTTTCTGGTTTATCTTGAGCCGATATAACGCATGTAATAAATAGGAAAAAAAATATAAAATTTACTACTCTGTTCATTTCTAAAAAGTTAAAATTTGAAATAGAATAAATACTATTTTACTTGTATAAAATGAGGATTTTAAGTCATTTAAAACCAAAAGTAAAAATAATTTTACGAATAAACTCTATAGTTTTAGATTTATTTTCTATATTTATAGCTATTTTAACAACTACTTTATTTACTATTTATGAAAAGTCTACTATCTTATTCAAAATATTTGCTATTAGCTTTAATAGCCTTTGCAGGTGATTGTGGAGGTGATGACGGGTCCTGTAATAACACCTCCTATAGTGACGGTAAATGTGTCTAATTTTACCACGACTATAACTAATGGACAGCTTCTTGGCACTATTGAAGCAAGTACAAACGACGGTACTTTAATCTTTTCGTTGAGTGCTGAAAGTCCTGTAGGTGCGTTTTCTATTAATGCTTCTACCGGTAAAATTAGCGTTTTAGATAGTATTTTATTTGATTTTGAGACTAATACCCACTTTAACATCAGCAGTTACTGCAACCAATGGTGAGGTGAGTGAAAGTGCTATGATTACTGTTAAACTTAATGATGTAAGTGGTACTATATCCCTGTTAAACTTTGCAACAACTATAGATGAGAATCCAACTAATGGACAGCTTCTTGGTACTATTGAAGCAAGTACAAACGACGGTACTTTAACCTTTTCATTGAGTTCTGAAAGTTCTGTAGGTGCATTTTCTATTAATGTTTCTACCGCTTCTTCTTCCAATCTTTTTTCTTCAATTTCTCTTTCTTCCTTCAGTCTTTTTTCTTCAAGCTCTTTTATTTTTTCTGCTTTTTCCAAAAAATCCCCAATAGCCTTATTGCCTTTTTTTACGGTAGGCACCGGTGGAATTTCCAAAGGATTATTTTTGAGATAAATTCCGCCTTTCTTTCCTTCTCCTGTCAAATAATATATGGGTAGTTTTAAATTCAATAAAAATTTTGGAAGCTCTTGAACTTGGTTATTCTCCAAGGAAAGCATTTTTAAATTTACAAGTTCTTCTAAGGCTTTGAGGTTTTGGATTTTATTATTTGCTAAATCAAGTATTTTTAATTTTACAAGATTTTATAGGGCTTTAAGGTCTTGGATTTGGTTATTATGTAAAATAAGTAATTCTAAATTTACCAAATCCCCAATTTGAATTGGAATTTCTTTCAAATCTAAATAGGTTAAATCTAAGAGTATAGCCTTATCTCTTTTGGCTTTTTCTATTTTTTCTAAAGCAATTTTTAAAGACATTTTATAACATTTCAATGATTAATGAATAATATAAAGTGATTAATGATTTTTTATATTTAAGTTATTGATTATCAAGGTACTAAACCAAAGAGGTTTTAAAAACCTCGTGGGTTTTAGGCATTGATTTTCAATTTGTTATAAAAATTTACCGAACCATTGACATTTTAATGAACTATGAAATAGAGGGCATATATCTTATTTTTTTCTAAAAACAACTTTTAAAGGTACGCCTTCAAAATTAAAATGAAAACGTAAACGGTTGATTAAAAAATTCTTATAGCTTTCTTGAACGTATTGCGGGTGGTTACAGAAAAAAGCAAAGGTCGGAAAAACCGTCGGCAACTGCGTAATGTATTTGATACTCACATGCTTATTTTTAAAACCGGGTGGCGGGGTTTTTTCTATATCCGCCAATATATTTTTATTGAGTAAAGAGGTGGAAACATGCTGTTTGCGGTTTTTATAAATTTCTAAAGATTTTTTTAAAACGGTCAAAATGCGTTTTCGTTCCAAAACAGAGGTAAAAATAATCGGAATATAGTTTGCTGATAAGCGTTCACGAATAGTCTTTTCATACTTTTTTGTGGTATGTTGGTTTTTATTTTCTACCAAATCCCATTTATTAACCATCAAAACAAGTCCTTTTTTTTGTTCTTCTACCTGTTGAATGATATGTAAATCTTGGCTTGAAATCCCATTTTCAACATCGATCATCAAAACACAGACATCGGCATTTTCGATAACTTTTAAAGTGCGTAATAAGGCATAAAACTCAATATCATGCTGAATTTTTGCTTTTCTTCTCAGTCCTGCGGTATCGGTCAGGACAAAATGAAACCCAAATTTATTAAAAACCTCATGTATGGCGTCCCGAGTTGTGCCGGGTATATCGGTTACGATGCTTCTTTCTTCGGCTAAAAGACTGTTGATAAGCGAAGATTTTCCGACATTTGGTTTGCCTATAATAGCAATATGCGGCAATTCTTTGGACTCTGGCGAATCATTATTTTCAGGTAAATGTTCCAAAATATTATCCATTAAATCGCCTGTTCCCAAGCCGTTAACTGCTGATATGGGATGCAAATGTTCAAAACCCAAACCATAAAAATCTTGACTCAAAAAATAATTTTTATTGGTGTCAGTTTTGTTGACAACCACAAGTATTGGTTTTGAGGTTGCTCTCAAAAGATTGGCAAGGCTTTTGTCATAGTCGTTTAAACCGAGTTGTCCATCTACAATAAAAAGGATAAGATTTGCCTCTTCCAAAACAACTTTTACCTGTTTTCGAATGGCTTTTTCGAACACGTCATCGGAGTTCATGATATAGCCCCCGGTGTCTATGAGGGTAAATTTTTCTCCCGACCATTCGACTTCTCCATAGTGTCGGTCTCGGGTGATGCCACTTTCATCATGAGTGATGGCTTGTTTTTTTTTAATTAATCTATTAAATAGGGTTGATTTTCCTACATTGGGTCTGCCAACTACGGCAACCAAACGGTTATTCTTTTGATATATCATTGTTTAAATCTTATGCTGATCAAGAGTTTAGCAAGTTTTTGTAAAAAATTGATTATTAAATAGTTATGATTTTATTTTTTGGGAGTATAACAAGGTATCTTGCGAAATGATCATTTTCAAAATTAGCAAACTAAAACCTCTAAAAATCCTTTTTTCAACTGACATGACTTATTTTCTCTTGTGTTTGGCATGAGGAAAATATCTTTCCATCTTTGTCCATAGGGCGTCATCTATCATTATGCTTTTTTTGTTTAGAAACGTGTTTCTTTTCCATAAAGCGCTAGCACCATTTAAAGTGAAAATAAAAGTGCTCTTTTATGAAATTTGACGCTCTTTTCAAAATTAAAATAAAAAACTAAACACGCTCTAATCATAAATTTGCACAAAACTATTTTATTTAAAGAAATGATCATTTTCAAAATCAATATTTTATAGTTTAATTCTCTTATCTTTTTTCAATAAATAAGGTTGAAATAATTTTAGCTACATAAATCCCAAAGCCTGCTTCTACTCCTCCTACATACATCTGAAGTTTAGTGCTTTCTATCTTGCCTTGAGCGGCTAAAATAATGATCAATGACATAGATAAAATGTAAACAGGCAAACTGATAAAAGTGATTATGACTATCGGAACCTTAATATGCTTAACTTTTTTTACATGAGCGGTGCTTTCATAAGGCTTTGAAAGCAAGTCCTCCATCATTAAAGTTACATAGGTAATAAACACCGGTATAATCAACGCAATTATTGAATATACTTCTGATTCTTGGAGGCCTTTTGTTTCATAATGAAACAAGATTAAAAGAATTAGCCAAAATTTGGCAAAGAACATAATAAAGAAAATACTATTTTTTAATAAGTGTGCTTTCATAGAGGTTAGGCAGTTATACTCAATACGAATTGAAAAAAGATTTTTTAGATATTTAAAATTATTTTTAATTTTGTCTAATCACATTGATAATCTCTTTCATAATTTTATCAGCATATTCTTGGGTATATTTGGGAAAACCTGCATCTAAATCTTTCATATTATGCCATCTATTAGTTTCAAAAAAACCCGAACCATGTCGACCTCTTACTTTAACCTGAAAGCTAACCTCTTTTTTCTCTTCATCAGGTGTGATATGAATATCAATTTTGAGATACTCATAAGGAATATATCTTTTGCCCCATAGCCAAAAAATCATGTTAGCCAAAAAACCCTCTCCTGCATCGTAGAGAACTTCTTGTTTAAGATTGGTAATTTCAAAATAAAGCCTATTGCCTTTTAGGTTTTCTGTAAAACCCACGGAATCACTCTTTTTTTCAAATCCTCCATATGTTTTGTATATTTTTTTAAAATGCTTTTTTAGAAGCCTAGCGTATTCTCGGATGCTTTTTATAGTTACCGATACCGATTTTTCTCTATAAAATTTTAAATCTTCTAAACTAATGGTTTTAGAAGCATTGGCTTTATAATATTTTAAATCCTCTAAGTTAATAGATTCAGAAGCATTAGCCATACATAATTTCTCTATAGATTTAAATTCTTTTGTACTATCAAGGTAAAAGATTTGAATAAATGGACAGACTTTTTCAGAAGTAAGTGATTGGCGAAGTTCTACAACTACTTTTTCAGGAGTCTGAATTTGAAAAGCATTTAGACTGAAAAAGTAAAGATAATCAAGAAGTTTAAGACTGTCTTTTTGTTCTAAAAATTGCTTTTTTGCCTGATGCCATAGACTCTCATTTTGGATTTTTCCAGTATGGATAAACTTAAACTGGATACGAATTAAAGTTGAATCTTCATATATAACCTTTTCAAAACGCAACACCTTGTTTAAGCCTGTTCGTTCCAATTCTTTGTTTATATCTTTTATACCTTGTTCTTTAATTGTATCAGGAATAATCTGAGCCTGACAGAAAAAAACTAACATAACAAAATAAAGAAAGAAATTAAATTTCATGATTTATAGGCAATAATTAGGAATTTAAAAAATTAAAATACTTAAAAAAATTAATATGGTAAAATACAAGATTTAAAAATTACAACCATTTAATTATCAATATATAAAATATATACAAACCATTAAAGTTTATCATTTATACTTCAAATCAACGGTTTTTTATAATAAAAAGAAACTTACCATCTGGCTGGTCTTTTTCATCAAAGTTACCATCTTTCAAACCTTTGTAGTTGTCAGAGAGTTGATCCTTTAGTTCGCTATAAATCAAGACACCAGGGCTTTTTATTTCTGGGTTTTTCAATACCGCTATTAAGGCTTCGGTAAAAATAGACAAACCGTCATTTTTTATAGTACCTTCGCCTTCGCCTGAGGTTAGAGCTTTACGGGTTGTGTAATTTGGTAATTCTTTTAAGTAGTCTTCTTTTGTAGGTATGTAGGGTGAGGGGGCTGCTGACAATTGATAAGTAGCCAAGCCACTATAGCAGGCATCGAGAACCAAGAGGATGTGTTTACAATTACCAGCTGTTTGAATTTTAAAACGTTCATGAGTAATTTTAGTACTCTTTGCTGTTAATAAATCGCCAACAGTCTTATCGCCATATTTTTTTCTACCTCCATGCCCTGAAAAATAAATCAGCAATTGGTCCCCACTGGAATAGGTTTTTTGATAGTATTTTTCCAAAACTTTTTCAATTTGTAGAGCTGTATAGTTGGCAAAAATATGAGTTTCAAAACCATAATTTTCTTTTAAAACATTCTCCAGGGCTTCGGCATTTTTTTGGGTGCCTTTTAAGTTGGGAACATTGGGTTGCTTATACTCACTCACATAAAAAAGCAGGGCAATATCTTTGCGCTGGGGAGTGTAGGTAATTTTTATTTCTTCCAAAACTTCGTTGAGTTTTTTATCTTGGGCTTTTAGAGTAAAAACATTAAGCCCCTCCGATAAGGAAACAGGAAAAGAAAAATCGGTTTTGCCTTGAAGAAATTCTATAGGTTTATTATTTTGACTTAAGTTAATAAAATTAATCCCATGTTTTGTTTTTACCACACCCTCTATGGTAAAGTTGGCTTGGTCAGTATAAACTTCTTTGTCGTGCTTAAAGACTATTTGAAGAGGTGAAAGTGGTGGAGGTGGTAAAAGTGGAGCAGTTTTGACCAACCAAAAATCTTCATTTCCTGCCCCTTTGCTTTCGGTATAACCAGCCAAAGCATAGCCGCCATCCGAAGTTTGAATCAAGGAATTAGCCCTATCATTATCTTTTCCTCCGAAGGTTTTATCCCAGACTTTATTACCTTGCCCATCCGTTTTGACCAAGCAAAAATCATAACCTCCTGCCCCTTTGCTTTCGGTATAACCAGCCAAAGCATAGCCGCCATCCGAAGTTTGAATCAAAGAATGAGCCCAATCCCAATCTTTTCCTCCGAAGGTTTTATCCCAGACTTTATTGCCTTGCCCATCCGTTTTGACCAACCAAAAATCAGACTCTCCTGCACCTTTGCTATAGGTATACCCAGCCAAAGCATAGCCGCCATCCGAAGTTTGAATCAAGGAATAAGCCCAATCCGAATCTTTTCCTCCGAAGGTTTTATCCCAGACTTTATTACCTTGCCCATCCGTTTTGACCAAGCAAAAATCAGACTTTCCTGCACCTTTGCTATAGGTATACCCTGCCAAAGCATAGCCGCCATCCGAAGTTTGAATCAAGGAATAAGCCCTATCCAAATATTTTCCTCCGAAGGTTTTATCCCAGACTTTATTGCCTTGCCCATCCGTTTTGACCAACCAAAAATCAATACCTCCTGCCCCTTTGCTTTCGGTATACCCTGCCAAAGCATAGCCGCCATCCGAAGTTTGAATCAAGGAATAAGCCCAATCCCAATCTTTTCCTCCGAAGGTTTTATCCCAGACTTTATTACCTTGCCCATCCGTTTTGACCAAGCAAAAATCAGACTTTCCTGCCCCTTTGCTTTTGGTATACCCTGCCAAAGCATAGCCGCCATCCGAAGTTTGAATCAAGGAATAAGCCCAATCCCAATATTTTCCTCCGAAGGTTTTATCCCAGACTTTATTGCCTTGCCCATCCGTTTTGACCAACCAAAAATCAGAACCTCCTGCACCTTTGCTTTTGGTAGACCCTGCCAAAGCATAGCCGCCATCCGAAGTTTGAATCAAGGAATAAGCCCAATCCAAATATTTTCCTCCGAAGGTTTTATCCCATTCTACCTGTATATCTTGAGAAAAAAGACCAAAGGGAAAAAATAAAATAATAAGCAGAAGATGTATTTTCATAATTGTTGGTTATTTGAATTCAATCAAGTATTTCATTTTAAAAAGGAAGATAGAGAAGAAGAAAACAAAAAATTTACTATTCATAATATCAAATATTTAGAAATTAATACTTAAATTTTTAAGCCCACCTCCGACAAATATTGTAATAAAGTATCGGGGCAAAGCATGTGGTGATTTGGTTTTATTTTATATCTTTAAACGACAGAATTCTATTACGGTCGCTCTTTCAAATTTTATGACAATATGACAAAGCGAGTGCTTGGCACAATCTTATTCAAGCAAGTTACTCAAAAAAATAGATGAGAAGGCAAAAAATTGAAAAACAGCCCCAAATTCTGCTTTTTTAAGAAACTTAAAAAAATAAATTGATGTTAGAAATATCATTTTTTGTTAATTATCTATCTTTCCCCTCTCAAAAAGATGGATTTCTATTCGTTTTTAAGAATTTAGAACAGTCAAGTAAACTTAAACTATTGATTTGTAATCATCTGAAATAGAAAATGGATTTTTTAGGTATTGAAGTCGTTGACAGTAAAAAAACATGATTTCCTTTTTTTAATAGCAAGGCTATAACAGGGGACTTTCTTTAATATATTATAATTTAATTATTTTTATTTACACTATGTCGGATAGTTTTTTTGGTCGTTTAAAAAATATTTTATCTTCAGAAGCAAACGCATTATCTTCAAAAGAAAAAGAGACTTCTTTAGAACACTTGGAAGAAAAAAAAAGAGATAATTTATTTGAAGATACTTCTTTAGATGGTCTGAACAATAGATTGGATAGTATTTTCAAAGATTTGAATGCCACAGTAGACAATATATTTAGCAAATATAAAAGTCGTTTGGACAATATAGAAGAAGAATTAAAACGTATGGAAGAAGAACAAGCCCGGTGGGAAAGCGGCTCTTATTCTAGCGAAACATTCACATATAAAACATCGAGTCAAAAGAAAGAATACTACGAGGTTTTGGAAATACATACAAGTGCTTCTTTTGACGAAATTAAAAAGTCTTATCGAAGATTGATAAAAATATACCACCCCGATAAATATGCTAATGACCCTGAAAAACATAAAATTGCCCAAGCAGTTTCCTTAAAATTAAATGAAGCTTATGCTTATTTTCAAAATATAGATAAGCCAAAAAAAAAGAATTTTTGATTTTATAAGAATGCTATTTTTATCTTGGAAGCATTCATTTTCAATATTAACAGGCTTAAAACCTCCAAAAATCTTTTTTTCAAACAGACTGACTATTTGGCTGAGATAAATTATTTAAAAAGTAGCAACTTTTCATGAATCAACTCATCCTTGGAGACAATTTAGAGATTTTAAAAAAAATAGACAGCGAATCTATAGATTTAATTTATTTGGATCCGCCTTTTTTTAGTAACCGTAATTATGAAGTTATTTGGGGCGATGAGGGTGAAATTCGATCTTTTAAAGACCGCTGGTCTGGAGGAATAGACCATTATATCGCGTGGCTTAAAGAACGTATAGAAGAGCTGTACAGACTTTTAAAACCCACAGGATCATTATATTTACATTGTGATTGGCATGCCAACGCCTATATCCGAGTTGATATTTTAGATAAAATTTTTGGGATAAAGAATCTTAGAGGAGAAATTATATGGTGTTATAATGGACCATCAAATGTGAGCAAAAATTTTCCAAAAAAACACGATACCATTTATAGCTATTCTAAAAGTAATACATACATTTTTAATAAAGAATCTATTTTAATACCTTATGACGAAACTACTTTAAAACGTAGAAAATATGCAGAAACTAAAAAGAAAGGTATTAAATTTAAAGGTAAAGAATTTACTCAATATCTTCAAGGGAAAATTCCTTTTGATTGGTGGTATGATATTCATGCAGGTGGGCAAATATCTAAACATGAGCGCATCGGCTACCCTACTCAAAAACCCGAAAAACTTTTAGAACGCATTATTAAAGCCAGTTCCAACGAGGGCGACATTATTTTAGACCCTTTTGTCGGAGGCGGAACAACCCTAGCTGTTGCCGAAAAACTAAACCGTCAATGGATAGGTATAGACCAATCTGTACAAGCCATAAAAGTAACTGAATTACGGCTACAAAAAAACGCCAATTTATATTCGAAACCTTTTGCCGTTCAGCTGCATAAATACGATTACGATATTTTGCGTAATAAACCTGCTTTTGAGTTTGAAACATGGATAATTGAACAATTTAATGCTATTCCCAATGTTAAACAACGAAACGATTATGGTATTGATGGAAAAACAAAAACAAATACCCCTATTCAAGTCAAGCGAAGCGATACTATCGGTAGAAATGTTATCGATAATTTTGTATCTGCTGTTCGGCGTTTTGATAAAAAACACTATGACCAAAATATCGAATCTGAAAAACCTATCGGCTATATCATTGCTTTTAGTTTTGGAAAAGGTGCTATTCAAGAAGTTGCTCGTCTAAAAAATAAAGAAAATATACGCATCGAATTGCTTTCTGTTTCTGATATTGTGCCCATAGCTCAAAAGCCCAAGCTGCATTTAACTTTTGAAGATTTAGGCATAGATGCTAAAGGCTTGCGCGAAGTTAAATTTCAAGCAGAAGCCCAAAGCGAAAGCGGTATAGAATTCTTTACATGGGATTTAAAATACTTTGAAAATAAAGGTTTTAATCCCCAAATCTTATTTGACAAAACAGGTAAACAGAACTGTAAATTTAAGGCTGGTGCTCACCAAATAGCCGTTAAAGTTATTGATAAAGAAGGTTTAGAAAACTTAGAAGTGCTTGATTTGAATATTAATGGAGCGGTGAAGGTTTAGAATAAGTCTGTAGAATTAGAAATATCAAATTTTACGTTGTAGGATATATGAATATCTAAAATTTCAAAATCAAGTTTGATTTTATTTTGCAAAATGGTATATTTTTTTTGACATTTTTTATCTGCTGTTACAAAATATTTAATGTTTTTGCTCACATGCGCTTGGGTAAATAAAAGGGTATCATTCTTAACGCATGTTCTATCCCATAATTCGTGCTCTTTTAGTTCTTTTTTATGTTCAAGTATTTTGGTAAATAAACCCGCTTCTTTTGCGTGGCGCATTCTAAAATCAATGGATTGAAACTGGGGCGTGATAATATCATCTATTTTGCCTTTCACACAATATTCCCATGCGGCAATTGCTGAAACTACAATCTTAATACTGTGGTCTTGAAAATATTTAAAATAGTCTTGCGCATTTTGGTGCAAGTTTGCATCTTTATTAAAAAAATGAATCAGAAAACTGGTGTCTAACAATACACTATAAGTCATCATAATCGCCTCTTAATTCAGATAACCATTTTTCAGGGTCAACACCTTTCCAGTGTTTTCCTGCTTTGGCAATCCATTGATTGATATAATTTTGGTCATAAGTCGGATTGTAATCCAAAAATTCTATTAGTTTTAAACTATTTTTCTTAAACTCACCCTTTATATTTTCCTTTCCACTTGCCCTAATGCCTATCGTTTTGTACAACAGATTCTCTTTTAAATGCTCTATAGTCGTTTTATCAGTTTGTACAATAAGATCTCCATATTCATCACTTCCAATATGAATGTTGCATTTTTTTTTCCCTCCAATGTTTTGCAATTCGCCATACAAATAAAATTCCGAATCGAACCAGTAAGATTCTGGTCTTATATAATTTGTTTTAGGAGATATAACAAGCTCTTTATCAATTCCTAAACTTGTTTTTAACTCAAAAGTTCTTTCTTTCTTATAGGCTTCTTCTTGAAGAGATTCAATAGCTAAAGCTATCTTTTCATTTTCTTCATTTTCTAATAAAAAATCAATAGTTTTTTGAGCAAATAGGGTTAGAAGGATTTTTTGGATAGCTTCTATATGCTTTTTTGAAGTTGTAAAAGTATTTCGGACAGAACCCTCTTGAAGAAGGTATGAAATTATAGTTTCTTGATTTTTAGTGTCAGGACGCAACAAGCTCCCCACGCTTTTGAACAAAGCGCTAAGTTCTTTGATATCATAATGCACCGGCTTTAATTCTTTATTGCCAGCTTGACCAATTATTCTAATTTCTAAACTTGCTGTTTCTTCCATCACCTCAATTAAATGAAATTATTTATGAAAAGCAAGATACATTTTTATTTTAAAGCTTTTTTTATTTTATTAAAATTTTCTAAAAATTAGGGAATCAAAAATTATAATTATATTTAATTTTCACTAATAAGTTAGTCGTTTTGCCTTTTTTACGCCTCTGATAAGCTACTGCTTCAGCACCATTCTTAGCTAGACTATGGGTGCCATCTAAATTAATTTCAGATAATTGACCAGCTATAGGATCACTTTTTAAATGGCCTACAGAAGCCTTGAAAATCTTTTCAAAAACATTATGCTTAGACCATCTGCTAAAAGTAGAATACACTCCATTCTATGTAATTTCCTTATTTTCAATAGCTAACATTCTCCATTGACAGCCTGATTTCGCTTTGTAAAGCATATAACAATAAAGTTTATAAGAACCAATTTTAGATTTTTTACCTCTTGAAGACAACCTTATACTCAGAATATGGGGTAAAATTTTTGGCTGAAAATCTTTTTGTGTTATCATTGTTTTTACAATAGACATGGGCTTAATTTGTTTAGATAACTATTTAAAAGCTAAATACTTACAAATTTGCCCATGTTTTTTTATTTTTCCAAATTAATTTGTAAACAACTTCTTTAATAGTATTTAGTAATTAACAAAAAGCATAAACTTAACATCATGGAAATTACTCAATTCAATCAGCTGAACCTTGACAAGCTGTATACTTACACAGATTATTTATCTTGGAAATTTGAAGAGCGTGTGGAGCTTATCAAAGGCAAAGTTTTCAAAATGGCAGCGCCAAGTTCGAGGCATCAAAGAATCTCAAAAAATTTAATAGTTGCACTTGATAACATACTGCATGGTAGCCCTTGTGAGGTGTACCATGCGCCTTTTGATGTTCGCTTGCCTATTCCTAAAGGCAATAAGGCTTACACGGTTGTTCAACCCGATTTATGTGTGTTTTGCGATAAAAGTAAAATAGATAAACGCGGAGGAAATGGCGCTCCCGATTTAATTATAGAAATTGTGTCTCCGGGAAATTCAAAAAGAGACCTTGATGATAAATTCAATATCTATGAAGAAGTTGGCGTAAAAGAATATTGGATTGTTCAACCTTATGAAAAAACTTTATTTATTTATATTTTAAATAAAGAAGGTAAATATATTGGCCTAAAGCCATTTACAGAAGATAACAAGGTTCAATCCGTTATTTTTGAAGGGCTTCAATTTGAACTAAAAACTATTTTTGATTTTTAGAAGAAAAACAAAAAATATGACTATCATTATGTTATTTTATAAACTAGTTCCCCCTAAAATATGCTCAACAAACTATCTTATTTGTACAAATCACTGATATAAAATGCCAGAAATTAGCAGATTCTACGGAATAAAAATTTTGATGAATTATAAAGACCATGCACCTCCTCACTTTCATGCATGGTATGGAGAATACAAAATCAGTATTTCAATAAAAGAAGGCATAGTCAAAGGTGAGATGCCTAAAAGAGCTTTAAAGTTAATATTCGACTGGTTGGAACTGCATAGCGAAGAATTAACACTATCTTGGCAAAAAGCTCAAAAAGGAGATAAATTAGATTCTATCGAACCTCTAAAGTAATATAATTATGTTTTTGGAAATTATCAAGGCAAAATACATCAAAGGCTATGAGTTGGAATTACATTTCAACAATGGCAAGTATAAAATAGTCAATCTTGAATACGAACTTAAAGGAAAAGTATTTGAAGCCCTAAAAGTTGTTTCCTATTTTAAAACTTTTACAATTCCCTACAACACAATTGAATGGTCAAATGGGGCTGATTTCGCCCCGGAATATCTGTATGAGTTGGCTAATCAACAAACATTGAAACAGAAAGTCTCTAAAACAATGAACTGTGAATGATTTTTTATAAATTTATAAAACTATTATAATCAACTTTTTAAATAAAAAACTTGAATCAAAATTACATCAAATCAGCAAAAGTAGCACTTTATTATAAGAAAAACTAACTCTTTTTTTGAGTTGCTCTTCATCGTTTTTTTGGTTAGATTTGGTAATTTTGTGTTATTTTAAATTTGCATTGAAAAATAGTTTTTTACAAACATTATTTAAACTTACAGCATAAAAAATTGAAGACATGAGTCTACAAACCAAGTTTGAAACATTCAAACAAGCTATTGAACCAACTGATAATGAGATAAAAAAAGTGATTAATTCCCATAAACACTTGCGCCAGGATATACTCCAAAAATTAGACTATGTCATGAATACTATACTAACAGGTTCATATAAAAGAAAGACAATAATTAGACCAATGAATGATGTTGATATTTTCGTCATCATGGATTATCTATATCATGAACCTGATAATCCAACACCTCAATCTGTTTTCAACAAGTTAAAAAAGGATTTACGTAGTAGGTATTCCAATACAGCAATTAGACAAGACAAACCATGCGTAGTTCTTGATTTTAAACACTGCAAATTTGAGCTTACACCAGCACTAGAAAATGATATTTCAGATGTTAAATGTTATAAGATTCCAAGCTCTGATTTAAAGGCTTGGAAATGTATTGAAGACCCAGACAGGCTTAGAGAATATCTTACCCAAGCAAACAAAAAAAATCCAATGCTTGTCCCATTAATCAAAATGATGAAACGATGTAAACAAATAAATAAATGGGCAAAACTCCCCTCTTTTGAAATGGAAATTCTAGCGATAGAACGACTTGGACCTATCGATTCTTATCGTCAAGGAGTTACAAGATTATTTGAAATTTACAAATGGTTTGATTCAAATAAGTTACAAGAATTAAAAATCATGACTGATGATACCTTTGGCAAATACTGTAGAGAAACACTATTTGGAAATGATTTCCCAAAATAAATTAATTTAAATGCCCTATGGAAAACGAAGCAAAAAACAGCAATATTTACAAGCGTCTTCAGGAATTAAGAGTGGATTTTGCCTATTCAAAAAATTTATTTTTTGCAGCAGCCGAAAGAGTTAAAGCCAAGGAAATGAATTTAGAATCTAAACGCAATAACTTAGAAATTATTTCAGTTGTAATAAGTGTAGCAACCCTATCAAGTGTTGCCTTTTATTTTTCCCAAATAGCCATTGGAGCGTTATCTCTATTCGGAATTGGGATAAGCGTTTACCTATTGAAAGCAAAAAATAAAGACCTTTGGCATGAATACGTAAAAGCAGCCAACGGTTATCTCAATTTGTATAAAAAAGCTAAAAACATTGAAGCACAAGTTGAGGATAATATAATTGGAGTAAGTGAAATAAGTAGAAAAGTCGACGAGCTTACTGATTTACAATGTAAACTCACTGATTTTAAACTAGCAACAACTGGCAAAGATTACAGAATAGCTAAAAGTAACATTGATGAAGGCGCAAGTGCATATACCGAAGATGATTTTAAAAATACTTGATCAAAAATAGATGCTCCAAAAAATTGAGTGGCAAACCTTAACAAGCTAATTTTTTATTTCATTCTCTGCCTTTTTAGTTAGGTTTGGGTAATTTCAATAAAAAACCTAAAACAAGTTTAGTTCCTAATTATAACAAAGCTATTTTATTTTGCGAAACGTTGGTTTTCAATATTAATAAGTTGGAATCCGAAAAAATATTTTTTTTAAGTAATTTGAGTATAACCAAAAGTAAATGACCATGTCCACAAAATTAATCATCAAAATATTAATTATTTTTCATTGTTTATTTAAATGATATAATACTGATAATCAATAAATTGAATATATTAATAGAGCATAAATTATGGAAATTACTCAATTCAATCAGCTAAATCTTGATAAGCTGTACACCTATACGGATTATTTGTCTTGGAAATTTGAAGAGCGCGTAGAGTTGCTCAAAGGCAAAATTTTTAAGATGGCTGCCCCATCAAGTCGGCATCAGTCAATATCATCACTCTTAACATCTCGATTTATATATTGTCTTGAAGATCGACCTTGTCAAATATTCGCAGCGCCTTTCGATGTTCGCTTACCTATTCCTAAAGGCAATAAGTTACATACCGTCGTGCAACCTGATCTATGTGTGATTTGTGATGACAGCAAAATAGACATAAGAGGCGCCATCGGAGCCCCCGATCTGGTAGTGGAAATTTTATCTCCAAATAATTCAAAAACAGACCTTCACGATAAGTTTTACCTTTACCAAGAAGCTAAAATAAAAGAATATTGGATAGTTTATCCAATTGAAAAGTTAGTTATCCTCCATTCTTTGAATCAAGAAGGCAAATACTATGTAGCAAAATCGTTTTCTGAAGATGAACGGTTAAAATCATTCTTGTTTCAAGACCTTGAGTTTAACTTAGAAAAGATATTTGATTTTAGTATTAAACCTCATATCTAATTTTACCGTTTCTAAATAAGCACTTTGGAATAAAAAAACAAATGTTTGATTCTTAGACACTATTTCCTTATTTTTTTGTACGGAATAAAAACTTTACAACATAGAGTCTATTGTAATATTAATGATTTTCTAACCTTATGTCCCCTCAAAATATGCTCAACAAACTACCTTTTTTAATTCTTTTAATCTTGTTTTCTTGTGGCAAAAAAGATCTAAACCAGCAGAAAGCAAAAATTTTGAATCAGGATCGGGATTTTTTGAATTATATCGCTTCGTACACCACAGGAACGATTTCAAATCAATCCGAAATTATTGTAGAACTCAATAAAGACCTTCCAGAAAACGAAGACTATTTAAGTTCTAAAGTATTGACCTTTTCACCAAATATAGATGGAGAATTAAAAAAATTTAACAATAGAACACTTATTTTCACTCCAGCCCAGCCTTTGGAAAATGGAGTCTATTATTCGGCTGAACTGCATTTAAAAAAACTTTTTTGGGACATAAAAAAGCCCTTAACCATTTTTGATTTTGCTTTTGAAACTTTAAAACAAGATTTTAGCGTTTCCTTCGAACCCTTGCGTTTTGGCGAAAATAATCAAGATAATGAGCTTAGTGGAAAATTGCTCACTGCTGATAAAGTCTCCAATGAATCAATCGAAAAAATGCTGTCATTAAACCAGCCTAAAAGCAATTTTCCCGTAGAGATCGTTTGGGAACACCAAGAAGAAAGTCATTATTTTACCGTCAGCAACATTCAAAGAGATAAAGAAAAAGATCGATATGTTAGTTATAAAATTAATGGTAAATTCATTGGAATAGACAAGTTAATAAAAGATAGAATTAAGGTTGTTTCCTCCAAAACTTTTACTTTACTCTCCGCTAAATTTATTTCCGAACCCGCCAAATATATATCCATTACTTTTTCCGACCCTTTAGATCCAAACCAAAACTTACAAGGCTTAATAGAAGTTGAAAACAACAAAAATTTAACCTTCGAAATAGATAAAAACGAAATTAAGGTCTACTTGGGTCGTCCCATTGTAGGTAAGAAAAAACTAACTGTTCATGAAGGCATAAAAAGTAAAAGCAATCGAGTTTATCAAACAACTCACCGTCAAGATTTGAGGTTTACACCCGAAAAACCAGCCCTAAAATTTGTGGGTAAAGGAACGATTCTACCTTCTTCAAAAAAAGGTATTGTTTTGCCTTTCGAAGCGGTTAACTTAAAATCAGTGGACGTTACGATTATTAAAATCTTCGATACCAATGTACCTCAATTTCTTCAAAATAATAGACTTTCTGGCAGCAAACAGATGAAACGGGTAGGTAAAGATGTTGTTAAAAAAACCATTTCTCTAGAAACATTTGGTCATACCGATCTTCAAAATTGGAATCGCTTTTATTTGGATTTAAACACCCTAATCACCCAATCTAAAGGTGCTATCTACCGAGTTGAATTATCTTTTCGTCAACACCAATCTCTCTACCCTTGCGATGACGAAGCTGAATTTGTTGATAATCAGGATTTGTATTTAAAAAAAGAATGGAAAGACGACTATTCTGAATATTCATATTGGGATAACTATTATGTTCCTGAAGGCTATAAATGGAAAGAAAGAAAAAACCCTTGTCATGTGTCTTATTACACGTCAAAACGTAAAGTAGCTCAAAATATCATCGCTTCGGATTTAGGTTTGATTGCTAAAATCGGGAACGATCGAAATATTAATCTCATCGTTACCAATTTATTAAATGCTGAACCCGAAGAAAAGGCACATGTGGAATTATTAGATTTCCAACTTCAACCTCTAGCAAGTGGTCAGAGTGACTCTGAAGGTTTTATAACTTTAAAAACAGAAATTAAACCTTTTTTAGCTGTTGTTAAAAAAAATGGGCAATACGCTTATTTGCGCTTAGACGATGGCTCGTCTTTGTCCTTAAGCAATTTTGATGTTGCTGGTTTAGCCATTAAAGAAGGACTAAAAGGATTTATTTATGGCGAAAGAGGCGTTTGGCGACCCGGTGATACTATTCATTTGACCCTTCTTTTAGAAGACAAAGAAAAGCGTTTACCCCTCGGACATCCTATCGTTGTAGAACTTACTGACCCTTTAGGCAACTTAAAAGTAAAATTAAACACCCAACACAATGCAAAAAGCATGTACGCTTTTAACCTTCCAACTGAATCTGAAGATTTAACAGGAGTTTGGAAAGCCAGCATCCGCATAGGTCAAACTGTTTTTCAAAAATCTTTAAAAGTAGAGACAATAAGACCTAACCGCTTAAAAAGCGAAATGACTTTTGAAAAAACCTATCTCAGCGCCTCAGATTTAAATCTTAAAGCAGAACTAAAAACAAAATGGTTGACAGGAGTCGAGGCTGGAGGATTAAAAGCCAAGTTTGACCTTCAACTGGTACCCTCCCCTACTCTATTTAAAGGCTATAGCAACTATATTTTTACCGACTTCTCCAAAAATTTTGATTTCAAGCCTCAAACAATCTTTGAAAGTACCTTAGACCCTAGCGGAAAAGCATCTATTAACTACAAAATGAGCAAGTTGGGTAAGTTAAATAGAGCATCTGGTTTTTTGAAAGCCATTATTAGTGGTAAAGTTTTTGAGCGGGGCGGCAATTTCAGCATAGCTCGTTTTTCTATTCCTTACTATCCTTACCGTACTTATGTCGGTTTAACCCTGCCCGAAGGCGACAGTAGAGGTATGCTTTTGACCGATAAAAATCACAAAATCAATATAGTTACTCTAAACACTGATGGACAAAAAGTTAATCGAAAAAATATTTCGGTAACTGTTTATAAAATGACATGGAAATGGTGGTGGGATCAATCAAACAACAAAGCTAATTACGTAGGTTCGGAACTTCGCAAAAAGGTTTTCACCTCTAAAGTTTCTACCATTAATGGTCTTGGATCAGTTGATTTTAAGATTAATTATCCCGATTGGGGACGCTACTATGTCAAAGTTTGTGATGAAGGCGGGCACTGTTCTGGGAAAGTCATCTATATGGACTGGCCGGGCTGGGCATCTAAAAGCAAAAAAGGATTGGGTTCTGCTTTTCTAAGTATAGAAACTGATAAAAAATCATATAAAGTCGGAGAAAATATAGAATTACTCATTCCGAGTACTCAAGTAGGGAAAGCTCTGGTATCAATAGAAAATGGATCTAAAATTATTGATAAATTTTGGGTAGATACCAAAAAAACCAACACCAAAATTAACCTCAAAGCAACAGCTGACATGACGCCCAATATTTATATTAATACAACGCTTATTCAGCCTCATGCACAAACCGAAAATAATCTACCTATACGTCTTTATGGCATTAGAGGTATAGATGTCATAGATGAAAATACCAAACTTTATCCCGAAATTTCATTGCCTCAAGAGTTACAACCTTCCAGCGAAGTTGTTTTAAATGTTAAGGAAAAAAATGGACAAGCAATGGCTTATTCTATTGCTATAGTAGATGAAGGTCTTTTAGATTTAACCAATTACAAAACACCTGATCCTTGGTCCTATTTTTATTCTAAAGAAGGTTTAGGCGTAAAAACTTGGGATTTATATAGTGATGTTATCGGAGCTTTTGGAGGACAAATAGATCGGCTTTTAGCAATTGGAGGAAGTGATTATTATGAGAAAAATAAAAAACCTAAACCAAATCGTTTCAAGCCAGTAGCTATTTATTTAGGTCCTTTTTTTCTCGATAAAAACCAAACTAAAAAACATACGTTCAAGTTACCGGCTTATATTGGTTCCGTTCGGGCAATGATCGTATCAGGCTATGATTCGCGTTATGGAAGTTCTGAGAAAACAGTCCCTGTCCGACAGCCTTTAATGGTTTTAGGGTCTTTACCTCGTGTGCTTGGACCGGGCGAAAAGGTTAAATTGCCCGTCTCCTTATTGGCAACCGAAGCAAACCTTGGAAATGTACGCATAAACGTAAAAACAGATGGAGTTGTAAAACTTGAAGGTAGTGCTTCTAAAACGATTAATATTCAGGAAATTGGCGATAAGTTTATAGATTTTAATTTAGAGGTCATGAAGCAAGAAGGTCATGGAAAAATCTATATAGAAGCCGAAAGCAATAAAGGAAAAGCAACTCATGAAATTGAAATCCAAAGTCGCAATCCTAACCCTCTATCTACCAAACTCTACGATAAAATTTTAATGGTAGGTGAAGAGTTTAATTACGATTTACAGGCCTTTGGTACAGCCGGTACAAACAGCGCTGTTGTAGAATTCAGCACCTTAAAATCTGCCAAAATCGAACATCGACTCAACTATCTTATCAATTATCCACATGGTTGTTTGGAACAAACTATCAGCAAAGCCTTTCCTCAACTTTATGTCGGAGAGTTGGTAGAACTGGACAAAAAACAGAAAATTAAGATCGAAAATAATATTAAAGAAGCCCTTAAAAAGATAATTGCTTTTCAGACAGGTGAGGGGGCTTTTACCTTATGGACAGGTAATAGCCAATTCAATTATTGGTTAACCAATTATGCAGGCCATTTCATGATAGAATGTAAAAATAAAGGATACACAGTAAATAAGCGCGTTTTGAAAAAATGGCAAAAATTTCAAAGACAACAAGCCAATATATGGCAAAAAAATAAAGTCGGTTACAACGATGATTTTGTTCAGGCTTACCGCTTATTCACGTTAGCATTGGCTGGTGGGAGACCTTTAGGACTCATGAATCGATTCAAAGAATCCAACCCTAAAAACCCGCTTTCCAAATGGCGACTGGCAGCTGCTTATGCTTTGATAGGTCAAAAATCAATAGCCGAAAGCATTATTAAAAATATTAGTTCAGAAAGTCCACAGCCTACTCAGCATTTTGAATATCATTACAGCACACCTTTGAGAGAATCAGCTATGATTTTAGAAACATTAACCCTATTAGGCAATAAAACACAGGCTTTCACCTTGGCAAACAACATTAATGAAACACTTTCTAAAGAACGTTGGCTCAACACACAGGAAATGGCTTATGCTTTGTTGGCAACTTCCAAATTTCTTATTAATACCAAAACAAACACCCATATTCAGGTTGAGCTTAAAGAAAAAGGGCAAGTACAAAATATAAACTCAACCTTTCAAATTGTACGTCAGTCAGTTTCTCCTGAAGGAAAATTATATGTTAAAAATAAAGGAAAAGGTATCGTCTACCTTCGCATTATCCAAAGAGGCAAAGCGTTAGAAAATTTAAATAAAGCTTCTAGTCAGGGCCTGGCAATTAAAGTCGCTTATTTTGACAGTAATAATAAACCTATAGATCCCAAAAAAGTCGCTCCAGGCACTGATTTAATCGCTGCAATAGCTGTTACCCATAAAGGTCTTAAGTCTTATCAAAATCTAGCGCTTACCCAAATTTTTCCTTCGGGATGGGAAATATTAAACACCCGTTTAAATAAGTCATCTGGCTCATCAAAGCAAAATTTTGACTATCAAGACATTCGAGACGACAGGGTATTAACTTATTTTAAACTCGGCAAAGGCAAAACAAAAATATTTGGGGTTCAAGTTAATACAAGTTTTAAAGGGCGTTATTATTTACCTGCTATTTTAGTAGAAGATATGTACGATAATACCATATACGCCAAAACAGAAGGCCAATGGGTGGAGGTTAATTAATTATAGTTACTTTATTTAAAAAAAAATTAAAGTTTTAACTCATTTGTAATAACTAAAGTTTTAGGGATAGAATTATGGAGTAATATCTTTTATACTCAAATTACTTAAAAAAAGATTTTTTAGGCTTCTAATTTATTCATTTTGAAACAGACCGTTTCGCAAAATAAAATAGCTTTGCTATAAAAGTACCTTTTTAATCTAACTTTATTTTTGTGTGATTTGTTACCACCAAAGCGACGATCTATAATAAATGAGCATTTCATATTTTTTTAATTTTGGACAAAAATAGGTTATTCAAAATCTTCTAAATTACAAAAGGAAGTCATTCCTCAAAATAAAAACAAAAAACCTTTATATACAACTCATTTTATTTTTTTAATATTAAATTTAACATAACCTTATGAATGCAAACTTTTCAAAAATCCAAAGCTATGTTTATGGGGCTTTGGTTCTTTTTATTTTAACCATTGCAGGAAAATGTGACGATAGCCCTGTGGTAGAGCCTCCATCTGAAACAAATTCACCTCCAACAGCTATTGTTTTGAGCGCCAATAGTATTTCTGAAAATGAACCCGTTGGAAGTTTGATAGGAACTTTTAGTTCCACCGATGTAGATTCAGAGGCTTTTACCTACAGTTTAGTATCCGGTGAAGGCGATACTGATCATGCCAATTTTAGTATTTCTGGCGATAGCTTAAAAAGCAACATAAGTTTTGATTTTGAAAGTCAAGCCAGTCATTCTATTCGGGTGCAAACTGATGATGGAAATGGCGGCACCTTTCAGATGGTTTTTACCATAACGGTAAGCAATACCAATGAAGCTCCTACGTCTATTGCGTTAAGCGCCAATAGTATTTCTGAAAATGAACCCATTGGAAGTTTGATAGGAACTTTTAATTCCACAGACGTAGATTCAGAGGCTTTTACTTATAGTTTCCAAGAAGGAGATGGGGCTGATGATAATGCCAATTTTAGTATTTCTGGGGATAGTCTAAAAATCAACATAAGTTTTGATTTTGAAGGTCAAGCCAGTCATTCTATTCGGGTGCAAACGGACGATGGCAATGGCGGCACTTTTCAAATGGTTTTTACCATTACTGTCCTTGATGTCCCTAATTTGAGCATAAAGAATAGTGTGTTTTCGATATCCGAGTTCAGTGCTATTGGCGATACAGTGGGTCAAGTTGTAGCCACTGACGACTTAGACATTGCCTCTTATGCTTTATTTTCAGGTAATGTCGGAGGAGCTTTCAGCCTTTCTAATTCAGGTTATTTACTCGTTTCTAATGCCTTAGATTATGAAACTTTAGCCCTCTATGATTTGGGGCTGGCGGTTTTCGATTTGGATGGCAATCGTTCTGAAACTTCTATTAGCATTACGGTTCGAGATTCATTTCAATTGCTCTCGGTTGACGATGTCTCCGATGATGCCAATTTAGAATTGGATGGGGCTTTCCCTATATCTACAGCAGTCGTTGAGGGAACAACCTATCTTTTTGTAGCTGGGTCTGATGATGATGGGGTCAGTGTATTTTCGGTCGCTTCTGATGGAACTTTAACCTCGGCTGACCATGTCTCCGACAATGCCACTTTAGAATTGGATGGAGCTAATGGTTTATCTACAGCAGTCGTTAAGGGAACAACCTATCTTTTTGTAGCTGGGTTTGTTGATGATGGCGTCAGCGTATTTTCGGTCGCTGCCGATGGAAACTTAACCTCGGCTGACAACGTCTCCGATGATGCCGATTTAGAATTGGATGGGGCTTTCGCTGTATCTACAGCAGTTGTTGGAGGAACAACCTATCTTTTTGTGACTGGACTTAATGATGATGGTATCAGCGTATTTTCGGTTGCTGATGACGGAACTTTAACCTCGGCTGACGATGTCTCCGACGATGCTGATTTAGAATTGGATGGGGCTATTGGTTTATCGACAGCAGTTGTTGGGGGAAACACCTATCTTTTTGTAGCTGGGGATACTGATGATGGCGTCAGTGTATTTTCGGTCGCTTCCGATGGAACTTTAACCTCGGTTGACGATGTCTCCGACAATGCCGCTTTAGAATTGGATGGGGCCTTTGGTTTATCTACAGCAGTCGTTGGAGGAAGCACCTATCTTTTTGTGACTGGATTTGATGATGATGGCGTCAGTGTATTTTCGGTCGCTGCTGATGGAACTTTAACCTCGGTTGATGATGTTTCTGACAATGCCGCTTTACAACTGGATGGGGCTTACAGTGTATCTACGGCAATTGTCGGAGGGAGCACCTATCTTTTTGTAGCTGGGTTTTTTGATGATGGGGTCAGTGTATTTTCGGTCGCTTCTGATGGCACCTTAACCTCTATTTACAATGTCTCCGATAATGCCGCTTTAGAATTGGATGGAGCTGCTGATGTATCTACGGCAGTCGTTGGGGAAAGCACCTATCTTTTTGTAACTGGGTTTGTTGATGATGGCGTTAGTGTATTTCGGGTCATAGACTAAGAAACAAAAAATTTAGCTTGGCGGTGTATTCAAAAGAGGAAACCTTACTCTGGTACATCGCCAAATTCTTTACTTTGAAAAGAAATTTATTCCAGCCTATTTTATCTAACTTTTTTTGGATAGTGTGTTATTTAAAATAATGAACTATAATGAATTACAAAAGGAAGTCATTCCTCAAAATAAAAACAAAAAACCTTTATATACAACTCATTTTATTTTTTTAATATTAAATTTAATAGAACCTTATGAATGCAAAGTTTTCAAAAATCCAAAGCTATGTTTATGGGGCTTTGGTTCTTTTTATTTTAACCATTGCAGGAAAATGTGACGATAGCCCTGTGGTAGAGCCTCCATCTGAAACGAATTCACCTCCAACAGCTTTAGCTATAAGTGCCGATAGTATTTCTGAAAATGAACCCGTTGGAAGTTTGATAGGAACTTTTAGTTCCACAGATGCGGATTCAGAGGCTTTTACCTATAGTTTCCAAGAAGGGGATGGGTCTAGTGATAATGCCAATTTTAGTATTTCTGGCGATAGTCTAAAAAGCAACATAAGTTTCGATTTTGAAGGTCAAGCCAGTCATTCTATTCGGGTGCAAACGGACGATGGAAATGGCGGCACCTTTCAGATGGTTTTTACCATAACGGTAAGCAATACCAATGAAAATCCTATATCTATTGCTTTAAGCGCCAATAGTATTTCTGAAAATGAACCCATTGGAAGTTTCATAGGAACTTTTAATTCCACAGACGTAGATTCAGAGGCTTTTACTTATAGTTTCCAAGAAGGAGATGGGGCTGATGATAATGCCAATTTTAGTATTTCTGGGGATAGTCTAAAAAGCAACATACGTTTTGATTTTGAAAGTCAAGCCAGTCATTCTATTCGGGTGCAAACGGACGATGGCAATGGCGGCACTTTTCAAATGGTTTTTACCATTACTGTCCTTGATGTCCCTAATTTGAGCATAAAGAATAGTGTGTTTTCGATATCCGAGTTCAGTGCTATTGGCGATACAGCGGGTCAAGTTGTAGCCACTGACGACTTAGACATTGCCTCTTATGCTTTGTTTTCGGGTAATGTTGGAGGAGCTTTCAGCCTTTCTAATTCAGGTTATTTACTCGTTTCTAATGCCTTAGATTATGAAACTTTAGCCCTCTATGATTTGGGAGTCGCAGTTTTTGATCCAAATGGCAATCGTTTTGAAACTTCTATTAGCATTATGGTTCGAGATTCATTCCAATTGCTCTCGGTTGACGATGTCTCTGACAATGCCGATTTAGAATTGGATGGAGCCAGTGGTTTATCTACAGCAGTTGTTGGAGGAACAACCTATCTTTTTGTAACTGGGTATAATGATGATGGGGTCAGTGTATTTTCGGTCGCTTCTGATGGCACCTTAACCTCGGTTGACGATGTCTCCGACAATGCCACTTTAGAATTGGATGGAGCTGCTGATGTATCTACAGCAGTTATTGGAGGAACAACCTATCTTTTTGTAACTGGGTATGACGATGATGGCGTCAGTGTATTTTCGGTCGCTGCCGATGGAACCTTAACCTCGGTTGACGATGTCTCTGACAATGCCGATTTAGAATTGGATGGAGCCAGTGGTTTATCTACAGCAGTTGTTGGAGGAACAACCTATCTTTTTGTAACTGGAGAGTTAGATGATGGGGTCAGTGTATTTTCGGTCGCTGCTGATGGAACTTTAACCTCGGTTGACACTGTCTCTGATAATGCCGCTTTAGAATTGGATGGGGCTATTGGTTTATCTACGGCAGTTGTTGGGGGAAACACCTATCTTTTTGTGGCTGGGCGTAATGATGATGGCGTCAGTGTATTTTCGATTACTTCCGATGGAACTTTAACCTCGGTTGATGATGTCTCCGACGATGCTGATTTAGAATTGGATGGGGCTTTCGCTGTATCTACAGCAGTTGTTGGAGGAAGCACCTATCTTTTTGTAGCTGGGAATATTGATGATGGCTTCAGTGTGTTTTCAGTCGCTGCTGACGGAACGTTAACCTCGGTTGATGATGTCTCTGACGATGCTGATTTAGAATTGAATGGGGCTTACAGTGTATCTACAGCAGTTGTTGGAGAAAGCACCTATCTTTTTGTAGCTGGATTTAGTGATAATGGGGTCAGTGTATTTTCGGTCGCTTCTGATGGCACCTTAACCTCTATTTACAATGTCTCCGATAATGCCACTTTAGAATTGGATGGAATTGCCGATGTGTCTACGGCTGTTATTGAAGGAAATACCTATCTTTTTGTAGCTGGGTTTAATGATGATGGGGTCAGTGTATTTCGGGTCATAGACTGAGAAACAAAAAATTTAGCTTGGCGGTGTATTCAAAAGAGGAAACCTTACTCTGGTACATCGCCAAATTCTTTACTTTGAAAAGAAATTTATTCCAGCCTATTTTATCTAACTTTTTTTGGATAGTGTGTTATTTAAAATAATGAACTATAATGAATTACAAAAGGAAGTCATTCCTCAAAATAAAAACAAAAAACCTTTATATACAACTCATTTTATTTTTTTAATATTAAATTTAACATAACCTTATGAATGCAAAGTTTTCAAAAACCCAAAGCTATGTTTATGGGGCTTTGGTTCTTTTTATTTTAACCATTGCAGGAAAATGTGACGATACCCCTGTGGTAGAGCCTCCATCTGAAACGAATTCACCTCCTACATCTATTGTTTTGAGCGCCAATAGTATTTCTGAAAATGAACCTATTGGAAGTTTGATAGGAATTTTTAGTTCCACCGATGTAGATTCAGAGGCTTTTACCTATAGTTTCCAAGAAGGGGATGGGTCTAGTGATAATGCTAATTTTAGTATTTCTGGGGATAGTTTAAAAAGCAACATAAGTTTTGATTTTGAAAGTCAAGCCAGTCACTCTATTCGGGTGCAAACGGATGATGGAAATGGCGGCACCTTTCAGATGGTTTTTACCATAACGGTAAGCAATACCAATGAAAATCCTATATCTATTGCTTTAAGCGCCAATAGTATTTCTGAAAATGAACCCATTGGAAGTTTCATAGGAACTTTTAGTTCCACAGACGTAGATTCAGAGGCTTTTACTTATAGTTTCCAAGAAGGGGATGGGTCTAGTAATAATGCCAATTTTATTATTTCTGGCGATAGCTTAAAAAGCAACATAAGTTTTGATTTTGAAAGTCAAGCCAGTCATTCTATTCGGGTGCAAACGGACGACGGTAACGGCGGCACCTTTGAAATGGCTTTTACGATTGCTGTAGTTGATGCGCCTAGTTTGAGCATAAAGAATAGTGTGTTTTCGATATCCGAGTTCAGTGCTATTGGCGATACAGTGGGCCAAGTTGTAGCCACTGACGACTTAGACATTGCCTCTTATGCTTTGTTTTCGGGTAATGTTGGAGGAGCTTTCAGCCTTTCTAATTCAGGTTATTTACTCGTTTCTAATGCCTTAGATTATGAAACTTTAGCCCTCTATGATTTGGGAGTCGCAGTTTTCGATTTGGATGGCAATCGTTCTGAAACTTCTATTAGCATTACGGTTCGAGATTCATTTCAATTGCTCTCCGTTGACGATGTCTCCGACGATGCCAATTTAGAATTGGAGAGGGCTTTCCCTATATCTACGGCAGTTATCGGAGGAAGCACCTATCTTTTTGTAGCTGGGTATAATGATGATGGCGTCAGCGTATTTTCGGTCGCTTCTGATGGCACCTTAACCTCGGCTGACGATGTCTCCGACAATGCCACTTTAGAATTGGATGGAGCCAGTGGTTTATCTACAGCAATCATTGGAGGAACAACTTATCTTTTTGTATCTGGGTATGACGATGATGGCGTCAGTGTATTTTCGGTCGCTGCCGATGGAACTTTAACCTCGGTTGATGATGTCTCCGACAATGCCACTTTAGAATTGGATGGGGTTTACAGTGTATCTACAGCAGTTGTTGAGGGAACAACTTATCTTTTTGTATCTGGGTATGACGATGATGGGGTCAGTGTATTTTCGGTCGCTGCCGATGGAACTTTAACCTCGGTTGATGATGTCTCTGATAATGCCGCTTTAGAATTGGATGGGGCTTACAGTGTATCTACGGCAGTTGTTGGAGGAAATACCTATCTTTTTGTAGCTGGGGATATTGATGATGGCGTCAGTGTATTTTCGGTCGCTTCTGATGGAACTTTAACCTCGGTTGATGATGTCTCCGACAATGCCACTTTACAACTGGCTGGATCTATTGATGTATCTACAGCAGTTGTTGGAGGAAGCACCTATCTTTTTGTAGCTGGGTATGATGATGATGGCGTCAGTGTATTTTCGGTCGCTTCTGATGGAACTTTAACCTCGGTTGACGATGTCTCCGACAATGCCGCTTTACAACTGGATGGGGCTTACAGTGTATCTACGGCAGTTGTTGGAGCAACAACCTATCTTTTTGTAGCTGGGTTTGATGATGATGGCGTCAGTGTATTTTCAGTCGCTTCTGATGGAACTTTAACCTCTATTTACAATGTCTCCGATAATGCCACTTTAGAATTGGACGGAGCTATTGCTGTATCTACGGCAGTTGTTGGGGAAAGTACCTATCTTTTTGTAGCTGGGTTTGGTGATGATGGCGTCAGTGTATTTCGGGTCATAGACTAAGAAACAAAAAATTTAGCTTGGCGGTGTATTCAAAAGAGGAAACCTTACTCTGGTACATCGCCAAATTCTTTACTTTGAAAAGAAATTTATTCCGGCCTATTTTATCAATTTTATCATTGCTTATGTTATACTAACCTATTTTTATCTAACTTTTTTTCAACAAAAAACCTTTAACTACTTTATATACAACTAATTTTATTTTTTTAACCTTAAATAATACAACCTTATGAATGCAAAGTTTTCAAAAATCCAAAGCTATGTTTATGGGGCTTTGGTTCTTTTTATTTTAACCATTGCAGGAAAATGTGACGATAGCCCTGTGGTAGAGCCTCCATCTGAAACGAATTCACCTCCTACATCTATTGTTTTGAGCGCCAATAGTATTTCTGAAAATGAACCTATTGGAAGTTTGATAGGAATTTTTAGTTCCACAGACGTAGATTCAGAGGCTTTTACCTATAGTTTCCAAGAAGGGGATGGGTCTAGTGATAATGCTAATTTTAGTATTTCTGGGGATAGTTTAAAAAGCAACATAAGTTTTGATTTTGAAAGTCAAGCCAGTCACTCTATTCGGGTGCAAACGGATGATGGAAATGGCGGCACCTTTCAGATGGTTTTTACCATAACGGTAAGCAATACCAATGAAAATCCTATATCTATTGCTTTAAGCGCCAATAGTATTTCTGAAAATGAACCCATTGGAAGTTTGATAGGAACTTTTAGTTCCACAGATGCGGATTCAGAGGCTTTTACCTATAGTTTCCAAGAAGGGGATGGGTCTAGTAATAATGCCAATTTTATTATTTCTGGCGATAGCTTAAAAAGCAACATAAGTTTTGATTTTGAAAGTCAAGCCAGTCATTCTATTCGGGTGCAAACGGACGACGGTAACGGCGGCACCTTTGAAATGGCTTTTACGATTGCTGTAGTTGATGCGCCTAGTTTGAGCATAAAGAATAGTGTGTTTTCGATATCCGAGTTCAGTGCTATTGGCGATACAGTGGGCCAAGTTGTAGCCACTGACGACTTAGACATTGCCTCTTATGCTTTGTTTTCGGGTAATGTTGGAGGAGCTTTCAGCCTTTCTAATTCAGGTTATTTGCTCATTTCTAATGCCTTAGATTATGAAACTTTAGCCCTCTATGATTTGGGAGTCGCAGTTTTCGATTTGGACGGCAATCGTTCTGAAACTTCTATTAGCATTACGGTTCGAGATTCATTTCAATTGCTCTCGGTTGACGATGTCTCCGATGATGCCACTTTACAACTGGATGGAGCCAGTGGTTTATCTACAGCAGTTGTTGGAGGAACAACTTATCTTTTTGTATGTGGGGATACTGATAATGGGGCCAGTGTATTTTCGGTCGCTTCTGATGGAACTTTAATTTCGGCTGACGATGTCTCCGATGATACCGATTTAAAATTGGATGGAGCCCGTGGTTTATCTACAGCAGTCGTTGAGGGAACAACCTATCTTTTTGTAGCTGGGTTTATTGATGATGGGGTCAGTGTATTTTCTGTCGCTTCTGATGGAACTTTAACCTCGGTTGATGATGTCTCTGACAATGCCGCTTTAGAATTGGATGGGGTTACTTATACGTATACAGCAGTTATTGAGGAAAGTACCTATCTTTTTGTAGCTGGGGGTGTTGATGATGGGGTCAGTGTATTTTCGGTCGCTGCTGATGGAACCTTAACCTCGGTTGACGATGTCTCCGACAATGCCGTTTTAAAACTGGATAGAGCCACTGGTTTATCTACAGCAGTCGTTGGAGGAAGCACCTATCTTTTTGTAGCTGGGGTGTTTGATGATGGGGTCAGTGTATTTTCGGTCGCTGCCGATGGAACCTTAACCTCGGTTGACGATGTCTCCGATAATGCCGATTTAGAATTGGATGGGGCCAGTGGTTTATCTACAGCAGTTGTTGGAGGAACAACTTATCTTTTTGTAGCTAGGGTGTTTGATCATGGCGTCAGTGTGTTTTCAGTCGCTGCTGACGGAACTTTAACCTCGGTTGACGATGTCTCCGATAATGCCGATTTAGAATTGGAGGGGGCTATTGCTCTATCTACAGCAGTCATTGGGGAAAGCACCTATCTTTTTGTAGCTGGATTTGATGATGATGGCATCAGTGTGTTTTCAGTCGCTGCTGACGGAACTTTAACCTCGGTTGACGATGTCTCCGATAATGCCACTTTAGAATTGGATGGAGCTGCTGATGTATCTACGGCTGTTATTGAAGGAAATACCTATCTTTTTGTATCTGGGAATATTGATGATGGCGTCAGTGTATTTCGGGTCATAGACTGAGAAACAAAAAATTTAGCTTGGCGGTGTATTCAAAAGAGGAAACCTTACTCTGGTACATCGCCAAATTCTTTACTTTGAAAAGAAATTTATTCCGGCCTATTTTATCTAACTTTTTTTGGATAGTGTGTTATTTAAAATAATGAACTATAATGAATTACAAAACTAAGTCATTCCTCAAAATAAAAACAAAAAACCTTTATATACAAGTCATTTTATTTTTTTAATATTAAATTTAATAGAACCTTATGAATGCAAAGTTTTCAAAAACCCAAAGCTATGTTTATGGGGCTTTAGAGCGTGTTTAGTTTTTATTTACCCTTATTCTGTTCAAAAGGATGTTAATAAATGCTATTTGAATGAATGCTAAAGCTGATTCTACAGTTTTTTCGTAATATTTACTCAATCTACGGTAAAAATTTAACCAAGAAAAACTCCGCTCTACTTGCCAGCGTCCCTTTCTGGGTACAAAACCAAGCTCTGAAGGAGGTGGCTGACCAACATCAATAGGACAATTTAAAGAATCCACCGCCTTAACAAAATCACCCCGATAACTCTTATCAACGCAAAATAAAGTCTTTTCTTTTATACGTCCGCGTAGCTTGTCGAGTAAGTTTACACCTTCTTTACCATCATATGTGTTAGCGGCAGTAACAAATAAGCAAGCATTAAAAACATCTTTTTGTTTGTATTTTCTCTTGTGTTTGGCATGAGGAAAATATCTTTCTATCTTTGTCCATAGGGCGTCATCTATAGCATTATGTTTTTTTTTGTTTAGAAACGTGTTTCTTTTCCATAAAGCGCTAGCACCATTTAAAGTGAAAATTAAAGTGCTCTTTTATGAAATTTGACGCTCTTTTCAAAATTAAAATAAAAAACTAAACACGCTCTTAGTTTGTGGTAAAGTAGGAAATAAAATATGGATTCATTATGCGGTGGAAAACAAAAATAAAGTGTTCCCTAAATTAGTAATTCATACACGGCAGCCAACCAATGAAGCATCAGATGAGTTATTGGATTAAAATCGCAGATATTGTGAAAGATTTTGTAGAAAAACATGATATTACAATTAAGATAAAATAAATTGTATTCGATAATCATCCATAGCACATAAAAAATATTGTTTACAGTAACTTATAATTGATTTAAATGAACACTTTTTTAAAGTTATTTTTAAAACTTCATTTTGGGTTATGGGGGTTATCTTTGGTTGGAAAGTGTTTAGCTCAACCTATGTTATACCCTTTACCTTCAAAAATATTCCGCCCAAATCTATTAAGAACAACAGGAAGCGATACAATACCCCTACCATTTTTCGATGATTTTAGTACCAGTTTTATTTTACCGGATAGTAGTTTATGGCAAAATAGTGAAGATGTTTTCATAAATAATGGTTTTAGCAGCGATCATCCTACGTCAAATATAGCTACTTTTGATGGCTTGCTTCAAAATGGGCAGCCATACGTGACCAATAGTCCATTTGCCGTTGGTCTAAATGATAAGTTAACCTCTTGCCCTTTGGCTCTAGAAGATATAACTAATCTCGAAACTTTGGTGTTTAGTTTTTGGTGGCAGGCAGGTGGAAGAGGTGAATCACCCAATGCTGAAGACTCTTTGATTCTTCAAATTAAACAAATCGATGGACTCTGGATAAACCTTTGGAGTGTTTCCGGTTCCAACCCTTTAAGTCTTCAAGATACCTTTAATAGGATTGAAGTTACGCTTAATAATTCAGATTTTTTTTACAATGGATTCCAATTTCGTTTTACAAATTATGGGCGACAATCTGGAGCTTTTGACCATTGGAACATAGATTATGTTTATGTATATGATTCAGCTGCCGACAAGCCGAGTCAAAGGGTAGATGTCGCTTTATCCGGAAACTCCAATGGTTTATTTAAAAACTATTACGCCATTCCTTTTAACCATTTTCAAAATGACCCTACTTTCTTTCTAAGAGATACTATTACGGTACGTTTAAATAATTTAAGCCCGGTTATTCCAAGTCCTATTCGGCTTGGGTTTCATTTAACAGATCTAACAACCCAAGATACTGTTTCAATTTTTCAGCTTTTTACCCAAAGCCAAACACCAAGCAGTCAGAATGTTGTGTTACTTCTAAATAATGAATCTGCCCAACTTTCAGCCATTAATAATACTGGGTTACCTTTTTATAATTTACAAGCCCCAACTAAAATTAGACATGAGTTTAGAATTGATGCGGTTGAAAATAGCCCGACTTCTCCCAATTTTATTATTCCAACCCAAAACAATGATACATTAAGATCCCTTAATATCTTGGAAGATTATTTTAGTTATGATGATGGGACTGCCGAAGCAGGTGTGAGTGTCAATGTGTTTTTTGGAAGCCTTGCTCACCGTTTTATTTTAGACAACCCGGATACTTTAACTCACATAGATATTCATCTACCTCGCAATGAAAATGATTTATCTTCAGAGACTTTTGATTTGTTCGTTTGGAAAAAAATTGATGCTCTTAACGATGCCAATGATGAAATCCTTTTTAGTCGCAACATTACCATAAATTATTCGGAGGGGTTAAATACTTTTCAAAGATATGAAGTTGATAATGGTTTTGGAGCGGGCTTAATACTTTCCGATACTTTTTATATTGGAGTACGTCAGCGGTCTCAAGAACCTTTAATTTTAGGTTTTGATATGAATACAAAAGGTGGGAATAATATATTTTTTAATGTCTCTTCCCAGTGGCAACAAAACAAAAGTCTAAATGGTAGCCTAATGTTAAGACCTATTTTTGAAAAATTAGATATAGTTACCGCCTTAGAGCCTAATCCTACATCGGAAGAGCCTGATATTTTGGTATATCCCAATCCAGCTAGTAATTTTTTCAAAATTCAAAGTAAACAGCCTGTTAGAGGCATAAAGCTGTACACGGTTTATGGGAATAAAATTTTAGAGAAAAATAACTTATCAGAACAAAACCCTGTTTTCAAACTCGAAAAAATACCCTCCGGACTTTACATTCTTTTTATTGATTTGGGAAATAAAATTTTAGAGCGTAAATTATTGATTTATTAATACAACCTTAAAATCTCTATACTTTTTTATAAACCTTTAACTTTCAAGATATTTTGTTATATTTCTGATTCAGAAAAATGAATAAACTATCTAAAATTGCGATTGTCTTTATTCTGTTTTTGGGTCAGTTCGTGAAGAAACTCAGGGGCAAAGTCCGCTCCACATGCCCAGCCAATTGTCCATCTATCTTTAACAAATGATTTGAAATAATTCTTATCCTTTAAGGGCTCAAAAACTTCTCCATAAATTTCAGCTTCTAAATCAACTATTCCTGTTAATCCATCTGAAAAGTGTAAGTGGACTTTATAGTTTTCTATGTACTTTGCTCTGCTTATTTTAATTAAATTCATAGCAATATATTAATTAAGAGGGGCTGTTTTCAGACATAACATTGTCAATTATTTTGTTAAAAACTATCCTATTTACAGAAGTATTTTTGTATTATGAACTAATTTTGAGGGTTTCTTAATTTTATTTTATGAACAAAGTTATACAATTCTATATTTTATAGCCTTGCTATTAAAAATAAGGAGAGAACATTTTTTCGTTGTCAATAACTTAAGCACTTCAAAAACCCTTTTTTTATTTGAGATGACATAAAATACCAAAATTTAATTTTGAAATGAATTCATTTGGTCGGATTTTTAGAATCACAACTTTTGGAGAATCACATGGAACTGCCGTTGGTGTAATCATTGATGGTTGCCCGGTAGGTTTAGTAATTGACGAAGATTTTATCCAATTGGAAATGCAGAGAAGACGTCCTGGTCAGTCAAAAATTACGACTCAACGTCAGGAAAGCGACAAAATAGAATTTATGTCGGGCATTTTTGAAGGAAAAACAACGGGTATGCCTATCACTTTATTAGTTTATAACAAAGATGCAAAGAGTAAAGATTATACTCATATCAAAGATCAGTTTAGACCTTCCCATGCCGATTACACGTACTTTTCTAAATACGGCATAAGAGACTATCGAGGAGGTGGTAGAAGTTCTGCTCGCGAGACATTAGCGAGAGTAGCTGCCGGGAGTATAGCTAAAATGTATTTAAATAAATTGGGTATCAAAAGCCAAGCATACGTTTGTCAGGTTGGAGATATAGCTGTTCAAAAAAGCTATAAGGACTTGGATTTAGAAAAAACAGAGGATACCATTGTAAGATGTCCTGATTTGGAAATAGCGGAAAAGATGATCGATCTTATTGACCAAACAAGAAAGAATAAAGATACTATTGGAGGTTGTGTTTTAGGTGTTATTAAAAATGTGCCTTCTGGCTTGGGAGAACCTGTTTTTGATAAATTGCATGCTGCTTTAGCCCATGCTATGATGGGTATTAATGCAGTAAAAGGTTTTGAATATGGAAGTGGTTTTGAAGGGGTTAAAATGTTGGGTTCACAACACAATGACTTATTTATCAAAGATAATAAAGGTAATATTTCTACCCAGACCAATCATTCTGGAGGTGTACAAGGGGGAATTTCAAATGGAGAAGACATTTATTTCAAAGTTGCTTTTAAACCCGTAGCTACTATCATGACTGATCAAATAAGTCTGAATGAGAAAGGAGAACCTATTACTGTCAAAGGCAAAGGGCGACATGATCCTTGTGTTGTTCCAAGAGCAGTTCCAATTGTTGAAGCTATGGCGGCTCTGGTCATCATGGATTTTTATCTACAAGCTAATCTTAATAAAATAAACTGATAATATCACAATAACCATATTTATGTAATTCAATTAGTTATAGCATGTTTAGAAAATTTAGATTAAAAAACTTTAAAAGTCATAAAGATTCTACTGTCGATTTAGATGAGTTAACTCTACTCATCAGATCAAATAATTTAGGAAAAAGCAATTTTCTTGAAGGTTTAAATCATTTTTCTAAATTAATAAATTCTTTTAACCTTCCAGAGAACCTTATAACTTAGAATCTCGACACTATTATTCTATTCGTCATAGCTTATCTGAAGATAATGAACCACTTGACTTTTACTGTGAGTGGGAAAACGAGCAAGCCATTTTAATAACTTATACATTAACTATTTTCCCTGGTAGTGAGACTATAGATCACATATTTTGTAATGAAGTTGTTTACAACTTAAAATTTATAAGGCTAGCAGCAATTTGATTTCAAGCTAGCCAATTTTGGACTTTCTTATCAAAGCGTATGAGAATGTTTTTAAAGCCATCTATCCAAGCAAAAGTACGCTCATTGGTAAACGATTTTTATAACGTTCTTATATCAAAAAAGCGTTTCCTCCCCCGCTTTGGTTTTTTACGATTGCGTTTGTTTTCATCAATATTTGGCTTCAAGCCTTGATTAAATAAAAACTTTCTAAAGAGCTTGCTATCAAAACCTTTGTCTGACTAAAATAAAACATTTTGCAATGTATACCCCCACTTTTTTAAATCCTTTAACATCTTCTTAGTATACCTTTTTACCTCATATAAATCATTGTGCTTACCAGCTATACCTTCGCTTATACCAAGCACTTTACCCTTCCCATTTGTCAAAAACAATAAGTTAGTCGTCTTGCCTTTTTTACGCCTCTAATAAGCTACTGCTTCAGCACCATTTTTAGCTAGACTATGCGTGCCATCTAAATTAATTTCAGATAATTGACCAGCTAGATGATCACTTTTCAAAAGGGCTACAGAAGCCTTGAAAATCTTTTCAAAAAAATTAGTAATTTCCTTATTATCAATAGATAACATTCTCCATTGACAGCCTGATTTCGCTTTGTAAAGCATATAACAATAAAGTTTATAATAACCGATTTTAGATTTTTTACCTCTTGAAGACAACCTTATACTCAAAATATGGGGTAAAATTTTTGGCTGAAAATCTTTTTGTGTTATCATTGTTTTTACGATGGACATGGGCTTAATTTGTTTAGATAACTATTTAAAAGCTAAATACTTACAAATTTGCCCATGTTTTTTTATTTTTCCAAATTAATTTGTAAACAACTTCTAGTTGATAATAAAATTAATGGTTTTTTCAAAATTTAACGTTTTGATAAGCGCTATATAGAAACCCTTAGGCAAATCGCTAACATCATAAACATCTTGAATCTCACTGTATTCCTTTACTATTTGACCTTGAAGGTTATAAAATAGAAGTTCCACGACCCCTATCTTTTTCAAGCCCCTTATATGTAAAAAATTTGTGCTTGGATTCGGATACAATACGGTTTCAGTTTGAGTAAAAACATCCTCAATACCTGTTACCAAACCACCATCATCACCATCTATAATGCTGATAATCAAATCATCCGAATAGGTTAACCCTCCTAAGTCTGTACTTGTTACTGTTAAGTTATAGCTTTCTATTGTTTCATAATCAAAGGAAATATTAGCATATAAACTATCCGCACTGATTTGAAAATTGGTGTTATCAGAAATTGTATAGGTATGCTTATCAGTTGGATTAGCGTCTGTTGTGGAAAAAAGACCTATTAAAGTTCCTATAGCTAAGTTTTCTTCTATGCTGTTGTTCGAAAGGGCTATGCCTGTCGGAGCTGCATTAGGCACTACCTTTAAAGTATCTGCTGAAGAAGTTAAAATCAAACTCGGTACATTGGGATTGCTAATCTCACAATAATAAAGACCGGACTCTTCAGCTTGAAGGTCCATTAAATCAAGACTGGAATTACTAGCATTAGCTATAGGATTACTATTATAAAACCATTGATAACGATTTCCTGTACCGCCTACATCGACAGAAAGCATTAAATTTGACCCACTTGGCAAAGTATAGTTTTCGCCTTCTCTTACCGGTCCTTGAGGCGAATAATTAGAAGCAGAACCTAAATTAGCCCGATTGGGTTCTATGTCTCCAAAATCTAAAAAATTATTTTGAACACTAAAAACAACAAGTTGAGTTAAGGCAGTTAAATCAGATAGACCGGTAAAAGCATTGTTTTCCAGTTTTAAATTAAGTAAGTTAGTCAAGTTAGCTAATGTATTAGGCAGAGCGCCACTCAACTCATTATTGCCTAAGTCTAAAGTTGTTAAAGCAGCTAAGTTGCCAAGTTCTGCCGGAAGGACGCCACTCAACTCATTATTGCCTAAGTCTAAAGTTGTTAAAGCAGCTAAGTTGCCCAACTCCGGAGGAATGGAACCCGTAAGTTGATTGCTATCTAATTCTAAAGTCGTTAAAGCAGCTAAATTGCCGAGTTCTGCCGGAATAGCGCCACTCAACTCATTAGTGCCTAAATCTAAAGTTTGCAAACTATCTAAAAGACCTAAATCAGAAGCTAATGTTCCCAATAAGTTATTATTAGCCAAATCAATAGCTACTACTCTTTGATTTTCTAATGTTATCCCGCCCCAGTTTGTTGGAGATAACGCTAAATCCCAAGTTGTATTCCATCCAGCTCCATTAGTGTTGTTGTATAGATTTAAAAGAATCAAAAAATCTGATGTTACTATATCGCTTGGAAAGGGATTGCCAACAATATCGGGCAAAGACCTCAAGGTAAGACCGGGTACATTGGGATTGGTAATTTCACAATAGTAAAGACCAAAATTGGCTTCTTGTATATTGGTTAGGTTTAAATCAGAATTACTTTCGCCTCCTATAGCTACACCATTTAAAAACCATTGGTATACATTCCCGGTACCATTGACTGCAACCGAAAGCACTATATCTGTACCTATAGGATTAGAATAAAAATCCCCTTCTCTTACCGGTCCTTGAGGCGAATAATTAGAAGCAGAAGCTAAATTAGCCAGATTGGGTTCTATGTCTTCAAAATCTAAAAAATTGTTTTGAACACGAAAATCATCCATTATACCTGCTAAATGTGATAAATCCGGTAAATCTGTAAATTGATTCTCATCTAAATTTAATATTGTTAAAGCAGTTAGATTACCCAACTCCGGAGGAATGGAACCCGTAAATTGATTGTTATCTAAGTCCAATGTTGTTAAAGCAGTTAAATTGCCCAACTCCGATGGAATGGAACCTGTAAGTTGATTGTTAGATAAATTTAAACTTGTTAAAGCAGTTAGATTGCCCAACTCCGACGGAATGAAACCTGTAAATTGATTGAAAGATAAATCTAAATTTGTTAAAGCAGTTAGATTGCCCAACTCCGACGGAATGAAACCTGTAAGTAGATTGCCAGATAAATTTAATTCTCTCAAATTTACTAAATTGCCCAACTCTTGTGGAATGGAACCTGTAAGTAGATTGAAAAATAAATTTAAATTTGTTAAAGCAGTTAAATTGCCCAACTCCGACGGAATGGAACCTGTAAGGTCATTGAGAGATAAATCTACATTTGTTAAAGCAGTTAGATTGCCCAACTCCGATGGAATGGAACCTGTAAGTAGATTGATAGATAAATTTAAATTTGTTAAAGCAGTTAAATTGCCCAACTCCGACGGAATGGAACCTGTAAGGTCATTGATAGATAAATTTAAACTTGTTAAAGCAGTTAGATTGCCCAACTCCGACGGAATGGAACCATTGAGATTATTAAAAAAAAAATCAAGCTCTACAACTCGCCCATTTGTTGTAGTGACTCCATGCCAGCTGCCAACAGGATTGTTTAAATTCCAGGTGGTGTTCCAGTTAGCACCGTTAGTACTGTTGTATAAAGCTAATAAAGCTAAAGAATCTTGCGTATTAACTTGCGCTTTTGCTGTAAAAAAGGAAAAAAAGAGTATAAAAAAAGTGATTTTTTTCATGATAAATAAAGTTTAAAATTTAAAAAATGGCAGCTAAAACCTATAAAGAATAGAAGAGTACTAAATTTTTTGCTTATAAGAATATAAAGATATAAAATATTAAATAAACTATTTTTTTATCTCGTTTTTAAACGATAATTTTCTGATTATCGATCATGTATTGTATGGAAAAAAAATTAAAAAACAACAGTATAAATTATTTATACTGTTAAAAATAAAACCTAAACACGTTCTTAGTGTTCAAAAAAATCAACATGTCTTTAAAGTTCTCCATGATAAGTTTCGATGTAAAAATTAAAAAAAACCTATAAGTGACAGATTTTATTTTGCTCTATACTATATAATAATTAAGAGTAAACTTTAAAAATAAAAAAAATATTTGAAAGTTACATGAGGTTAAATACACTTATTTTAGAGATTATTACTACAAATCTAAAATTTAGATTTACAGCTTAAAATCATATAAATATTTGAAAATAAAAAATTTATAAACTATAAATTTTAATTATTGTAATTTTAATATTGTCTAATTTATTTAAAAATGCTCTCTACTAAACTCAAAAAGGACATCCGGAAAATAGAATCAAAGGATTTAGAGCTGTTTTTGCAAAAGCACGAAGAATCAACGTTTAGAAGCAAACAGATTCAGGAATGGTTGTGGAAAAAGGGAAATATAGATTTTGATAGTATGACTAATTTATCAAAAAAGATAAGATCTTTGTTAAAGGATAATTTTAATTTTTACCCTGTCAAAATCGTTAAAGAACAAAAATCTAAAGATGGAACACTAAAATTTTTATTTGAACTCTTTGATGGGCATCATGTGGAAGGTGTACTTATTCCAATGTCTAATCGTTTTACTGCTTGTATCTCTTCGCAAGTAGGTTGTGCCTTAACATGTAAGTTTTGTGCCACTGGATTTTTACCGCGTATACGCAACCTTGAAGCCTCTGAAATATACGATCAAGTACGACTCATTAATCAGAAAGCGTTAGAAATTTATAAACATAAGCTCACAAATATAGTTTATATGGGTATGGGAGAACCTCTCTTAAATTATTCAGAAGTTATAAAATCTTTAGATTATTTGACCGAAAAAGGCTTAGGGTTTTCAAAAGAACGGATTACTATTTCCACAGCAGGGATTGCTAAAATGATTCGTAAACTTGGTGATGATAAAATTAAATGTAAACTTGCTTTATCACTTCATGCCGTTGACGATAAAAAACGAAATAGTATTATGCCTATTAACCAGAGCAATAATTTAACGACTCTTAGAGATGCTTTGAAATACTATTATAGTAAAGTTAAAAAATTAGTAACATTTGAATATATTATTTTTAAAGACTTTAATGATACCCTTAAAGATGCAGAAGCACTCTATTCATTTAGCAAACATGTACCTTCTAAAATTAATATTATAGAATATAATAATATAGAAAAAAATAATTTTATAAACACTTCTCCAAAACAATTAGAACACTTTGTCAGTTATTTGGAAAGTTGTGATTTGAATGTAAACATAAGAAAAAGTCGGGGAGAAGATATAGCAGCAGCTTGTGGACAATTGGCGAATAAAAGCAAAAAATAAAAAAATGATACAATTTTAAAACATATAAGTATGATTTCTGTTTAAAAAACAAGTAATAAATGCTCTATTGAAGTTTTAAACATAATAAATATTTTATTTTTATAAAAAGACTAAATTATTATAATCTTGTTTCATTGAACCTTAATAATTCATAAAATTTAATTTAAAACAAAAAACATATTAGAAAATCTCTATAAGAGATTCATATTTTATATGAAAATATTTCTAACAGCAAGGTTTATTATTTTAATATTAACCTTAACGTTGGACTGTAATCCTAAATAAAAAAATAAACTATTTTGTATTTTATTAAATTTCTTCTTAGATTGTGCTTTAGAACTCTAATTATACAATCTATAACTTAGTTCTTTGCTAATTTTGATCCTTATTTTATACGCTAAAACATGTAAAAGCTTTTGGGTGTTAATTTACAGTTTACACCTTTTTTTATATTTTGACAATTTTACCAAATACAATTGAATTAATGTTTATTATAATCCTTATGGGTTCGTTTTTAAGTTTTTTACAACTGGAAACTGATCCTCTTCCTAAGTCTGGAAATAATGTCCAGATGGATCAGGAAGCTGACGTACAAAATATTTTGCCGAGTATTTCGTATATATTTTTTGTGGCGCACAATACAACTTGGAATGGTCAAGATAAGACTATTCTTTCGCCTATATACGAAGTTAATGTCGATGAATTAGTTTTAGAATGGGATGAATTAGTTTTCAATTTTCATCAGCAACTGGAACATAATTATCCAGGTTTGCTTTTTAAAATTGATATAAATTATGTAGAGCGTTATTATGCTTCTCATCAATTAGCTTTAACTGCCCGTCAAGAAGCCATAGAATCTTTTGACCGTGAGGTCGATGTTCTATTTTTTAATTAGAAGGTTAATTTTATGTTGTCTAATTTTTATTAAGCATCCATTTAAAAAGGTGGATGCTTTTTCTTTTGTTAATCTCTTTATAGGGAATAAGTATTCGGAAGGTTGTCCCTAAGCCAATTTTAGACTTATATACCCAAATTTTACCTTCATGATACTCTTCTATAATACGCTTTGCTAAACTTAATCCCAATCCCCATCCATCTTCCCGAGTTGTATAACCAGGCTCAAATATTTTCTTGAATTGAGATTTTTTTATACCTATCCCTGTATCTTGAATAGCTATTGAAATAAAATTAGTGTTGGTATGATTAATATAGACACTAATTTTGCCTTTTTTTGGAATAGCATTAACAGCATTTTTACAGATATTTTCAATAACCCAACTAAAAAGAGAAATGTTTAAAAAGCAATTGTATTCTCTATTGCGTCTATAAAGGAAATAAATTTCTATTCTTTGAGAAATTCGTTTCCTTAAATAATTAATAATATCTTGAATGACTTCAATTAAATTTATCTCCTTAAAAGTTGGTTTTGCCCCAACATTAGAAAAACGTTCTGTAATTATTTCTAATCGATTGATATCTTTCATTATTTCTTCAAGGACAGTAGGTTCTATTTCTTTAACATCTTCTAAAAAACTTAACCAACCATTTAGACCAGAAATTGGAGTCGCTAACTGGTGAGCAGTTTCTTTTGCCATTCCAGCCCATATTTTATTTTGTTCTGCCCGACGAGAATAAGAAAATAATAGAAAAAAGACAATTAAACCCATTATGATAACAGAAACCTGAACTTCTGGAAAATATTTTAATAAATATAAAAGTGGTGAATCATCATAATAGATATATTCTATTAAGGTATTATTAGCTTCATAAACAGGTATGGGCTTATAATGTGTTACCATTTTATCCATTTTACCTAATAAATAATTCTTTTTTTCCTCTTCGGTAAATGACTCAGGAATATTAATATTTCTATGATACTTTACATTTTTATTGGTATCAGTTAGAATAACAGGTATGGTGTGATCGACATGAATAATTTCTTGCCAGATGAAAATATCCACATTTTCATTGTTTTGATGATTATTAGTTAAAAATTCTTGACTTTTAGCATATAAATGAATATGATATTTTTCAACCTCTGCTAACTTACTCACCAAAAAACTGGTAAATGCAAAAGAAAAAATACCTACTATGATAGCTAAAATAACTAGTAGTTTTGTCGAGAATGTTTCTTTTTTATAAGAAAAATTGAATCTCATAATTTAACAGTTAGGATTAAAATTAAAAAAAAAACAGATGATTTAGGCTTATAATTTTTTTCTTAAAATGCTATATTCTTTATTTTTATTCGGTTATTATGAAACATTTAAATAAAAGGAAACGTATTTAGACCAATAAGAATAATAAACTAAAGGTACCATAAATTTTAAAAAAATAATACGAGTAAAGTAAAAGGTAAAGTGTGGTGTTTATGGGTAAGACTTTAGTATTATTAAAGTCTTACTTTTTATATTTTGTGGCAAAACTAAAAATTTTTACTAAAACCAAGAACTTCTATTGTTATTGTCTATCCCAATCTGCTCAATTATAGTTTCCACTTTAATTATACCATTACATAGTTAAATTTTAACAGTTTTAACAGAACAATATAGAATGGTATTATATATCCTTGAAAAAAATACTATTTTTCATACTCTTAGCTATTGTATTGAATGTTAATATAAAAGTAAACAAGAGTAATCAAAGGCTTGTCTTTATTAGTATTGAAATAATTGTATATTTATTATAGTTATGAATAAGCAAGCATTAACTATATCTTTTTGAGGCGATTTTCTTTTGCCTTTGAAATAAGAAAAATAATTTTTTATCTTTGCCTAAAGAGCATCGTTTATATCATTATGTTCCTTTTTTCATAGAGGTCAGTTTCAAAAGTAAATTAAAAATAAAATTGCTATTTTAATTAAATTTAAAAAATTAAATATAATATAAATATCTAATAATCAAAGTTTTGTAAAAACTATATATTAATAAAATCGCATTTAATAAAACCTATATACAACTTTTCAGACATTCCTCTATTTAATTGAGATATATATGGAACTATCAAAGAAATATCAACCCGAACACATTGAGAAAAAGTGGTATCAATATTGGCTGGATAGGCACTTTTTTGCTTCTTCACCTCAGACTTCTAAAACTCCTTATACCATTTTGATTCCTCCTCCAAATGTTACAGGTGTTCTTCATATGGGACATATGCTCAACAATACCATTCAAGATATACTTATTCGTAAAGCCCGTATGGAAGGTAAAGAGGCTCTTTGGGTACCAGGTACTGACCATGCTTCTATAGCTACAGAAGCTAAGGTCGTTAATATGTTAAAAAATGAATATAATCTTAAAAAAGAAGATATTGGTCGGAAGAAATTTTTGGAACATGCTTGGATATGGAAGGAAAAATACGGAGGTGTTATATTAGAACAACTTAAAAAATTAGGTGCTTCTTGTGATTGGGATAGAACCCGGTTCACTATGGAAAAAGACCTTTCTCAAAGTGTTATTAAGACCTTTATTAGGCTCCATGAAAAAGGCTATATTTATAAAGGAAGCCGAATGATTAATTGGGACCCTGAAGGAAAAACTGCTATTGCCGATGATGAAGTTATACATCAAGAACGCCAGTCTAAACTCTATTATATTGCCTATCCTTTTACAGACGGGAACGGTAAAATTACAATTGCAACAACTCGTCCCGAAACAATTTTTGCCGATTCTGCTATTGCTGTCCACCCTCATGATACGCGTTATAAGCATTTGCTTGGCAAAAAAGTTTTTATCCCCTTATTAAATAAAGCTATTCCTGTGCTTGCTGATGACTATATTACTATGGAATTTGGAACAGGAGCTTTAAAGGTAACCCCAGCTCATGATATAAACGACTACGAGCTAGGCAAAAAACACAATTTACCATGTATAGATATTTTGGACGAATCAGGCAAACTCAATCAAGAAGCCCAGTTATATATTGGTAAAGACCGTTTTGTAGCCCGAAAAGAAATTGCTAAAGAGCTTAAAGAAAAAGGCTATTTGATTAAAATTGAAAATCATACCCATAATATAGGATTATCTGAAAGAACTAATGCCGTTATTGAACCTAAACTTTCGAAACAATGGTTTGTAAAGATGGAAAAGTTAGTTAGTCCAGCTCTAAAAGCTGTTGAGAATGGCACCATAAAATTTTACCCAGATAAATTTAAAAATACCTATTTCCAATGGATGAACAATGTACGCGATTGGTGTATTTCTCGGCAATTATGGTGGGGGCATCAAATTCCTGTTTATTATTTACCTTCAGGAGCTTATGTAGTGGCAGAAAATGAAACACAAGCACTTAAAAAAGCCCAAAGTCAAAATCCTGATATTCAGGCTAAAGATTTGAAGCAAGATCCTGATGTGTTGGATACGTGGTTTTCTTCGGGATTATGGCCCCTGTCGGTTTTTGACGGAATTATTTCACCTGAAAATAAAGATATAAATTACTACTATCCTACTAATGATATTGTTACAGCACCTGAAATTCTGTTTTTTTGGATTGCTCGAATGATCATATTTGGTTATGAATATTTAGGAGAAGCGCCTTTTAAAAATGTGTACCTCACAGGCATAGTGCGGGATAAAAAGAGACGAAAAATGTCTAAGCAACTAGGTAATTCTCCCGATCCTATAGAACTCATGAAAAAATATGGTGCTGATGGAGTTAGAGTCGGAATGTTATTTTCTTCGCCAGCAGGTAATGATTTGCTTTTCGACGAAAAGCTTTGCCAACAGGGACGAAACTTCTCTAATAAAATATGGAATGCTTTTAGACTTATCCAATCTTGGATACCTGAAGAAAAACACCAAACACCTTTGGAAAATCAATTGGCTTGTCAGTGGTTTGAAACTAAAATCAATGACATTCTTGATTTGAGTGCAAATTTATACAAAAAATATAAAATTTCTGATATTCTCATTCATGTATACCGTTTGATATGGGATAGTTTTTGTTCTTGGTTTTTGGAAAGTATCAAGCCCAATGCCTCAAAAACTATTGATCTAAAAACGCATGAACAAACTATTATTTTTTTAGAAACACTATTAAAAATACTACATCCTTTTATGCCTTTTATTACCGAAGAACTTTGGCATTTAATAAAAAAAAGGCAAGAAAATGAAAGTATTATGATAAGTCTTTATCCCCAAATAAAACGATCTGATGAACATAAAACCATCGACAATAAACAACTTGAAGATTTTGATATGGCCTTTTCTTTAGTCAGTTTTTTGCGGAATATTAAGATAAAAAACCAACTTTCTCCCAAAATACCTCTAAAAATTATCCTTAAAACTCAAAAAAGTTCTATTTATGAGCGTTTAAAACCTTTGATTATTAAATTAGCTAACTTAGAGAGTCTAACATTTTCTCAAATAAAACCTGATGATACCTACAGCTATTTCATTCATAAAAGTGATGAGGTCTTTATACCTATAAAGAAAAATGAAAATACAGCTGATGAGAAAAAAAAACGTCAAAAAGAATTAATACATACTGAAAAATTTTTGGCAAGTATAGAAAAAAAACTAAATAACCCTACTTTTCTCAATAATGCTCCCGAAGCTGTTATAGTAAGAGAAAGGAAAAAAGCTGAAGATGCACAGAATAAATTAGAAATTCTTAAAAATCGGGTTTGAAAAAAACCCAACCAAAAATCCGCTAATCAAGAAGATATGTCCAGTTTTGTGCATAAGTGTTTTAAAGATAGACATCACTGAAATTTCTGTACAGCATTTCAAGGCCAAATTTTTGAAGTATTGCTAATCTTAAAAACTATTTAAAACACTGATTATAAAATAAGTTCAAGTCTATTATTTTTCCAATCTTTCTAAATTGTTATATTGACAAGCACATTTTCTATTTCTACAATACTTAAAAAAAAAGAAAGTAAGGACATTTGTTTTAAAAAGAAGGTTAAAGATTATTATAATTTGTTATTTTTTTTTATATATTAATAACCAAATATTTATATGTTTTTTTATTTTCAATATTTCAACTTTTTTAATCCCGAATTTAAATAGTTTTATAATAAAGTATGAATATCAAATATTAATTACATGATTTTATGAACAACTATTTCTATAAAATTAATCTTATTTTTTAGAAATAAAAAATGCTTTTAAACTATTTTTGCAAAATATCAATTTTAATTTCTGATTTATAAATATAATAAACTTAGCAAGGTATGCCTAAAACACGTGTCGCTATTAATGGTTTCGGTCGTATTGGTCGTTTAGCCTTTAGAAATTTACTTGGAACAAATTTAGAGATTGTTGCTATCAATGACTTAACTGAACCAAAGACCTTATGTCATTTATTAAAATATGATTCTGCTCAGGGCGGTTTTAATGGAACGGCATCTTTTGAAGGAACGAATCTTACGGTTAACGGTAAAAATATTCCTATTTATTCTGAAAAGGATCCTAAAAACTTACCTTGGAAAGATCTAAAGGTGGATATTGTTTTGGAATCTACAGGACGTTTTGTTAGTAAAGAAGGTGCTGGTTTACATTTACAAGCTGGAGCTAAAAAAGTTATTATCTCAGCACCTGCCAAAGGTGATGTAAAAACAATAGTTTTAGGGGTTAATGATAATGTTATTTCTGCTGATGACCAAATACTTTCTAATGCCTCTTGTACCACAAACTGCTTAGCTCCTATGGCAAAAATTTTGGACGACACTTTTGGTATTGAAAAAGGTTATATGACAACTATACATGCTTATACTGCCGACCAACGTTTACAGGACTCACCTCATTCCGATTTGCGACGCTCTAGAGCTGCAGCTTATTCAATTATACCTACAACTACTGGTGCTGCTAAAGCCGTTGGTTTGGTTTTACCTCATCTTAAGGGCAAATTAGATGGTTGTGCTATGCGTGTTCCTATCCCAGCTGGTTCTTTAACTGATTTAACCGCTGTATTGAAAAAAGAAACTACCGCACAAGAAATTAATACAACTGTAAAAGCCGCTGCCAATAATCACATGAAAGGTGTTTTATCTTATTGTACTGAGCCTATTGTTTCTATTGATATTGTCGGTAACTCAGCATCTTGTATCTTTGATTCTATGCTCACAAGTGCTAATGGTAATTTAGTTAAAATTGTTGGTTGGTATGATAATGAAGCGGGTTATGCCCAAAGAGTAGTTGATTTAATTGCCAAAATAGCAATTTTGAATTAAAAAGAATATATTCTATACTGTCTAAATTAAGTTTATACTTAACCTAAACTTTTTAATAATCGGTTTCTATAAAGTTACAAAAATACTTTAAAAACCGATTATTTTTTATTATTGTCGTGATTTTAGTTATTATTTTTTAAACTTCAATAGTTTTGGTAAACTTTTTTAACATATTAATAAACCAAATACTTAGTATTGGTTTTTAATATTTTGCTTTTCATAGTGCCTAATTATTGAAAACAAATACTATTCATTTAATCACCATTTAAATAAATTTAATATGAAAAAAGTATTAAAAATTGTTGGTATCGTTTTAGCAGTATTCATTGGTATACCTTTAATTTCTGCCCTTTTTATCTCTAAAGACTTTGATTACGAAACTTCTATTACTATAACATCATCGGCTGATAATGTTTGGCATAATGTTAATTCTTTTCACGCCTTGGATCAATGGAGCCCTTGGAATGATTACGACCCAAATATAAAAAAAACATTCACTGGTGAAGATGGTGTCGTAGGGTCAACAACATCTTGGGAAAGTGAAGTTAAAAAAGTTGGTTCGGGGATGCAAACCATCACTGAAGTCGTACCTTTTGAATCGATAAATATGGATATAGAATTTTATACACCTTATGAATCAAAAGCTAAAGGTTATATTAAACTTTTGGAAACTGGACATGAAACCCAAGTAACTTGGGAAGTGCATAGCCAAATACCCTATCCTCTTAATTTTATGAATCTATGGTTAGATCCTGAAAAAGAGCTAGGTGAAGAGTTTAAAAAAGCATTAAATAAATTAAAAGTCCTTTGCGAAGAATAACTATCTATGTTTTTAAAAAAGTTGATAGGTTTTAAAAACCTGTCAACTTTTAAGTTTAATGACCATAGCTTTGCTATTAAATATAGAATATTTTCTTATCAACGACTTCAATATCTAAAAAATACTTTTTCTATTTGAAATATAGTCACGTCACTTGAAAAAAGGATTTTTGGAGTTTTTAAACGTGTTTATTTTAAAAATGAATATTTTCAAAATAAAAATAGCATAATTATTTTTTTTCAAATTCTTCTTTTTTATCTTTTTTTCCAAAAGCCGAAAAATGAACATATTTTTTAGGATTTTTCTTTATATCGGTAAGTAATATATCTAAATCTCTAAAAACATTATTCAAATTTCTATATAAAGAATCATCTCGTGTTAACAATCCCAAAGTACTTTTATTAGTATTTATATTAGCAATTATTTCACTTAAATTTTGGGTACTGTATTTTAGATGATTTGAAATTTCGATAATAGGAATAGCTTTAAGGCTATCAGAAAATTGGATCAAGTTTTCGGTAATTTTAGGGAAATTATGGCTCGATTTATTAAGGTTTTGAGTAATAATATTTGTTTGTGTTAATACTGAAGCTAAATTTTTATTAGCACTCTGGGCTATACCTTGCAATTGATCGGTTAAATTAGCTAAATTCCCTGCTATTTTCTGCACTTTTTCTTCTTGTCCAGCGATAAATTTAGCAATTTGATTAATTTGAATAATAGTAGAATCTAAATGAATCAGAAGCGGTATAGCACGTTCTTGAACAATATCAGTTAGTCCTTTTTCCTTAATCCCTATTAAAGTATCTTCAATATCTTGATAAGATTCACCATAAGAAGAGGTCACTAATTCTATAATCTTATCACCAAATAATCCACCATCAGTTAGTAAGGCTTTGGTGCCACTAGCTAATTTTATCGTCCCTTTAATTTCTAAAGTAACTATAATTTTGTTATTTTTCTGTTCTAAAAGTTGAATATCTTCAATCTGACCAACTTTTAATCCATTTATAGTCACAGAGTTAGATATTTTTAAACCTTCTATTTTTTCATATATAGTATAAAAAGTATTTGTATTTGAAAAAATATTTTGTCCTTTTAAGTAGCCAAATCCAAAATATAATGCAGTAATACCAATTAGGGTAACTAGAGCAACTTGTATTTCTTTCGCTATTTTCAAACTAATATTAAAATTGAGTGAGTAATATTTAAAACTGTTCAAATAAAAATGAAATTTCCAATGTACTATTTTTGTACAATAATGTTCCAAACTTAACAATCCAATTTTATTTCTAACAAAATTTTTAGACTAAATCTTTAGTATATTTTTAATATGATAAATATGAAAACTATTTAACACTTTTTTATTTTTTTAACAAAGAAACATTCATATCAATTATATTGCTAAAGCTATTGTTTATTTTCAATTTGTATATTTGCCACAAACCTAATTATGATAACTAACTATATTATAAATTTTTGGTTATTAAAATTTATAAGCTGTCAAGTTTTTTTAATTTAATATTACTTAAACTTTACAGAATCTTTAGAACTTATTAAAAACCAATAATATTTTCCATAAAACCAATTGATTATAAAACTTTGGTTTGCAGATTTTAAATTTATTATAATTATTATGTTTTATAACTTCAAAGTTAGTTTCTTAAATATCTTTATCATTTTAGTTTTACTTTTTTTTTCTTCTGAATTACAAGCTCAAAAACAACGTAGAAAATCTAAAGGAAAAGCTTCAACAAAAAAACAAGGAGGCAAAAAAGCCAACGAAACAGAAAACCTTTTCTTTGAAGGACTTCATTATTTCCTCTTAGAAAGACCTGAAAAATCTTTAGTCTATTTTTTAGAATATGAAAAAAAAGACAATCAATCAAGTACAGTCTTTTATATTATTGCCCGTATTTACTTAGAACTCAACCAATACGATAAAAGTTTGGTTTATATTCAAAAAGCGCTCAAACTCGAAGAAGACAATATTCATTATTATGATATTTTGTTAGAAATAAGATTACTAAATGGTGAGTATGATGAAACTTTAAGTGTCTATGACTTGATTTTGAATAAAGTTAAAGACCCACCTTTATCCTATTATCTTCAGTATAGCAGTATAGCTTCATCTTTAGGCAATCATAAAAAAGCATTGGAGATTATAGAAGTTGCTGAAAAAGAGTTTGGCTGGAATACATCACTTATGTATCAAAAATTACAGCTTTATAAACTTCTAAAAGAATATGATAATGCTTTAATACAAGGTGAAAAACTAATAAAAAATTATCCTTATATAACTGAATATAAACTTTCTCAAGCCCAACTTCTTTTGGATGTAGAAAAATATGATGAAACAGAAATACTTTTAAATGATCTTTTAAAAAATAATGCCGAAGAAGAACTTGCCCAATTTTTATTATGCAAACTCTATAATGAACAAAACAAAACAGAAAAAGCTGAAAATATTGCTTTACAAATATTTAACAAGCCAAATTTTAATATAGAATTAAAATTAGTTTTATTCTTTTTGTTAGAAAACTACGGTTATCAAACAGAGCTATTAGCCGAATATACCAAAATTATGGCAAAGTATCATCCTGATAGTGATGAAATTAATATTTTAAACGCTACTAGTTTACAAGAAAGTGATCCTACTTCTTCTCGTTATCATTATAAAAAATCGTTGGCTGTCAATGGAGATCGTCTTGACATTTGGTATATAGTGCTTGAATTAGACTTTAAATTAAATCAATACGATAGCCTTATTTTAGATGCTAATAATGCCATAGAATATTTTCCCAATAATTCTCAACTTTATCTTTTTTTGGGCAATGGACACCTTATTTTAAAAAATTACAAAAAAGCTAAAGAATCCTTAGAGTTTGGAAAATCTATTTTGCTCAATACTTCAGGCTACGATTCTTCAAATATTAAACAATTTAACAGTCTTTTAGCCGATATTTATTATCAATTAGAACTTTATGATAAAGCCTTCAATACTTATCAAGAAATTTTAAATCAAGATGAAGATAATATTCACGCTCTTAATAATTACAGCTATTACTTATCACTAAAAAAACAAAACTTAAATCTAGCAAAAACAATGTCCAAAAAACTTATCGATTTAGAACCCAATAGCCCTACTTATCTTGACACGCATGGTTGGGTTTTATACCAGTCTGATAACTTTAAAGAAGCCCTTATTTATTTAGAAAAAGCAGTAAAATTGGATACTGATTCTAATTATGTCATCTTGGATCATTTGGCAGATGTACTTTTCAAATTAGACCAAAAGGAAAGAGCTATAAAATTATGGAAGAAATCTTTAGACTTAGCAGAACCTGCCGATCAATTAGATATTAAAAAGAAATTAGACACTTGGTCTAATTAGGGGTAGTGTTATAAAATAATGATAAAACTGATAAAATACCTAAAATCAGTTTACTTTGTAATATAAAAATTTTTGTTCTAAAAGATAAACTAATTTTAAAAAACGACTTGGATTCCTCAATCTCCAGTCTGCTCGTTCCTGTCAATATATCAAAAAGGGTAAGCGTAGAGGAAAGAAAGACTACCTTTGCAAATCCTGCGGGGGACAATTTGTACTTCAGCCAGACAAAAAAGTTGTGAGCGATAACACAAAATATTTGATTAAGAAAATTTTAACTGAACGCAATAGAACTTTTTTAGCTCAAAATTTTAAAAAAAATTATAAAATCAAAACTTGAAAAATTACCAATAACTTATTCAAAGGTTTCTACTAATAATTAAAAAATGAGTATTATTGAATACCATAAAATTTAATTACCATTTTAGTATAAAAATAACTTTAAAATTATCTTAAAATGAAATCAAAAATTTTTATTATCCTACTTTTTAGTTTTCTTATGTTTAATTTGGGATACAGCTGTTCAAATTGTGAGGAAATCAAAGAATATTTTAGTATCAGAGATGCAGCTTTATTAAATGTAAGTGCCTCTGATACCCTAAAATCTTTTAATAATGGTGAATATCGCTTTTTTTATGATACTTTGCTTCAAGATTCACTTTTTAATTTTGATCAAATAAGTTGGCATCTATTTTTTGACGAAAACGCATTTTTGGTTAAAACGCCTCATAGAAAACCTCATTTTTCACTTATACCTTCGGCTTTTGCTGATGGTGGTTGTCCAATAGTGACAATACCTCTTGATGAACTCTTGGGCATTAAAATTTTTACAGATAAACAAATAGAAATCATCCGATCAGGAGAAGTGCTTTCTGCTGGTTCGAATCTTAATTCTCTTTTTTATATTGAAGATTTTTCAAATTTAAATGATAGAATATCAATAGAAGTCTACTTTAACGAAGATAGATCTTTTGATGGTCATCAAAGGATTAAAGTTAAATTATCAGAAGCTATTAACACAACTTTTGATATGAAAATTGAATTACATACAAGATTTAACGGAGTAGAACATAAACGAATAATAAAAAATGCGGAAGTAAAAATAAGGTAGTATTTTATATCAATCTTCTAAGTATCTACAAAATTATCTAATCTAAGAGTATGTACATACTCTTAGATTTTTTTTACCTTCGAAACTTTGCCCTTAGTTGGTTGTTTTGAATATTGGTTTTATAAATTAAGGGTTTATTTTTGGGATATTTAATGCCAAATGAAAAGGTAAAAGTTTTCTGAGTTTTAGCGGGTAATTTGAGTTTCCATGTAATTTTACCTGTTAGTTTATTAAACTGACCACCGCCCAAATCGTAATTACTAATCTGTATTTCACTATTCTGACTAATAGGAATCTGATCTTGAACTTCCAAATTAATGGCATTGTTATAATTATTTTTGACAGTTATTTTATAGCTAAGTGTTTCTTGTACATTAGAACCCAACAGTTTTTTACTACTTTTTTCTACAAGTTTGTTCCGCTTCACGTCTACCCAATTATCTTTTCCCAAAGATATATCCAGATTATCTTTCAAGGTTTGGGTTTTAATTTCCGATTCACCTAAGTAAGTATCTCTTAAATATAAATTTACAGAAGCATCTATTAAACCTAATTTTTTCCAATCTAAGACGCTTAAAATAAAATATGCTCCATCTTTAACTTTTGGAATAACCAAATGGCGATAAAGCGTTTTTATAGCTACACTTTGAATATAAATAGTATGATAGTTTTTTGGGTCGGAAGGAATAGTATAGGTTTTTGGAATATCAAAAGTTATTTCCGAATTGCCAACTTCTATTTCATCAAAAGTTTTTGTTTCAGATTCAAAATAAGCTGATTCTTCCACAATGTCAAATTCTGTTCCTTCTTCTGCTTCTAAATTCTCAGCAATACTAAGTTTCTGTTTAGATTGATTTAAACGTTGGCTTTGTTGATAGGCATTTTGTTTTTTAGCTTTTGCATAAGCTCGTCTATAATTAAGATACCAAGACGAAAGTTTAGGCTGACTCAAATCTTGGACAGGATTAACCATAGAAACATTTAGTTTTATATCTTGCCAATCATTGCCCGTATTGTTGTAGACACTTGAAAGATATTCAAGTTCACCTTCTTGGTCAATATCTTTTATTTTAAAAGTATAAGTTGGATACCAGCCCGCACTACTAACCAAATATTGTAAATTAAGTTTTCCTTTGGTATTTTCATTTGCCTCTAACACCAATTGAATTTGGCTATTTGCTAATCTATATTTCTTTAAAGCTTCCCGATGTCTTTCTTTCAACTTTTTTAAAAAAGCATCCTTAACCTGTTTTTCTTTTTTTATATCAAATTCTGTTTTTTTAATTTCACTTAATCGACGACTGTAAAAATCGGTTAAATCTTTTAAATCTTGAATGGTACTATTTTCTTTGGCGATAACATCTTTATTGTTCAGAATCACACTTGTTTCTTTTTTCAAAACATAGATTTTATTTTCCAATAGCTCTATTTCGTCTTTTACCTTATTAATAGAGTCGAAAAGTTGTTTAATAGGTGGATAGTCGTTGATATGAAAAGCCCGTTTTTTAACTAAAACGCTGATAATTTTTACTTTTAGTGGTAATTGAATTTGAAGACTATTATCCAAAATGCTATTGGTAACATTATTGATATACACTTCATTAACTCCTTTTTTTAAAGTTACTTCAGCAGATCGGTTGATTTGGCTAGCGTTAAGATAAAGGGTAGCGGAATCAATTTTGGAAGGTGTATTTTCTATCTTATTTTTTGTTTCTGCTTCTACGGTTTGAATGTTAAAACAAGAAATAAGACCTATAAACGTCAATAATAAGGTTATTTTTGCAATCATAATTTAGTGGCTATAATTTTAAAAGAGTTCTAAAGTAATATAAATAAATCTAAATTAAATTTTATAAATTCTGCTTAAATATAGCAAAATAGCAAATCTAATTTAGATTTTATAAATAAAAGCGGTATAAAAACCAGAAAAAAAACTATTTTTGCCCAGTTTTTAATTTTTATTAATTTTATCGTAAAAGAAATTATGTATGCAATTGTGAGTATTAAAGGGGTGCAATATAAAGTTAGTCCCAAACAGAAGATTTTTACTCCGCTCTTAGATAGTAAAGCAGAAGATTTAGTTGAGTTTGAAAATGTTTTACTCTATAAAGACGATACAGAAAACATTGAAGTTGGCGAACCTTATCTTAGTCATGTTAAAGTGAGTGCCAAAGTTATTGCTCCAAAAGTGAAAGCTGATAAGGTTATTATTTTCAAAAAGAAACGTAGAAAAGGGTATCAAAAAAGAACTGGACATCGTCAAAAATATACCCAAATCAAAATACAAGATATTATTATTTCTTAAAGTTAATAATTTCAAGATATTATTTTAATCTGTTGGTTATCAAGATTTTTATAATTTTAAAACGTATATACTAATTTAATATAATTAATAGTATTCACCATTTATAAGATAATAATATGGCTCATAAAAAAGGTGTAGGAAGTTCTAAAAATGGAAGAGAGTCGCATAGTAAGCGACTTGGTGTAAAATTATTTGGCGGTCAAGAAATTTTGGCAGGTAATATTATTGTACGCCAAAGAGGCACCAAACATCACGCAGGTAAAAATGTGGGGGTTGGTAAAGATCACACGCTTTTTGCCTTAAAAGATGGCGTAGTTTCTTTTAAAAAAGGGTATAAACAACGCTCTTTTGTTCATATTTCTCCTACAGAATAATTCTTCTCTGATAATTTTTTGACAAGGAAGTATATTTTCCTTGTCAAAAATACATCTCTTTTTAAAATAGTATTTTAAATCCAAATGATTTTTTACCGAAGTATTGATCTTATCCAAATCTCTATTTTCTTATTTTTAAGACTAAATATTATAGTTTGGAGGTTTAAATTATCACTTTTGGCTTGTTTTCCAAGTGGATCAAAATTAGAAATTGGTTTAAAAATCTGATGTTTTTCTTGTTTAACTAAACTATTCTTTCCGTTGATGTTGATGTTTTTTAAAGGCTTGAAGCCGTGTAATAGGAGCTTAATTTTTTTGAACTTACTTTTATAATTCCCAGAAGTTTTTTTAAACTTCAAAAAATTCATTTTCCCATAATAATAAACTTTTCTTTTATAGTACTCTTTTTTTTGATAATTAAGACTTTCTCCATCATCCTCATAATAATCAAAAATAGTATCCGAATTGTCTTTATAAATATGTAGATACAGTGTGTCAGAAGGTTTTTGGCTAAGATTTTGTTGTACAGCTTGCATGGGTATTATAGATCCTGCTTTAACAAAAACAGGTAATCTTTCTAAAGGGGCTTTGACAAAATGATTTTTATTACCTTTTAACAAAGTATCATTATAAAGATCATACCAATTGCCATTTGGTAAATAGGCATCAGCGATCTTTTCATTACTTTTAACGGGTATGATAAGTAAGGCAGCCCCAAATAAATATTGATTCTGGTATTTAGGAGAATAAATAGCATCGTCATCGTCATAATCAAGAACTAAGGATCGAGCAACAGGCAAATTACATTTGTGTGCTAAATAAAACATACTGTAAAGGTAAGGAAAAAGCTGATATCGAAAATTGATGTAATTACGGGCAATTTCTTCTGCTTCTTCTCCAAAAGTCCAAGGCTCTGTACTTCGAGTATTGATCATGGTGTGATTTCTCAAAAAGGGAGAAAAAACAGCTAAAGTCAACCAGCGGACGTATAAATGAACGTCAGCTTCTCCAACAAAACCGCCAAAGTCATATCCTGAAAAAGCGACTCCTGTAAGCCCAAGACTCAATATTTGCCTTATACCCAGTAACATATGGTCATCTGAAGAAACGTTATCACCCGTCCAAATAGCCGAATAGCGTTGTACACCCGGGTAAGCAGCCCGAGTTAGTAAAAATGGACGCGTATTGGGAAGATGTTTTTCCGCTCCCTCGAAAGTACTTCTACACATCAGTAAACCATAAACATTTCGCATATGTTTGGCGGTTGCTTTATGACCTTCATGATTAAATTCAATAAAATCAGGAAGTCTCTGCCCCCAAGTAGCAATTTCGTTCATATCATTCCAAAAACCTTTTATTCCAATTTTTGTGTAAACTTCCAACCATTTTGCCCACCAATCTCTTGTTTTTGGATTTGTAAAATCAGGAAAATGACACCAACCCGGCCATACACCAGCTGTGTAGTTGCTTTGATCTGGATATTTTATAAAAATATTAGCTTCCAAACCATCTCGATAAACATCATAACTATCTTCAACTTTAATACCGGGATCAAGGATAACAACCAATTTAAAACCCAAAGTTGCCAGTTTATCGATTAGGGCTTTAGGATCATGAAAGTTCTCTTTATCCCATGTAAATAGCTTATAGCCTTCCATATAGTGAATGTCGAGATAGATAACATCCGCAGGAATCTTTTTACTTCTAAATGTTTCGGCTAAAGTTAAAACATCTCGATCTGGATAATAGCTGTATCTGGATTGTTGATAACCCAAAGCCCAAGAAGGCGGTAAAGGACAAGTACCAGTTAGGTAACCGTAATGTTTTAAAATGTGTTCTGTATTTTTTCCGTATATAAAATAATAATCAAGCGGACCGTGTTCTGTGCTAAAGCTGGAAAAGCGATTATTAGAAGCTCCAAAATTAAAATGAGTTTTATAACTGCTATCCAAAAATATCCCATATTGTAAATTGTCATGAATACCAATATAGAAAGGAAAAGAACTGTAAATACTATCAGCTTCTAAAGGATAAGCAAAATAATCGGTATTCCAGTTGGTGTGTCCGGTGCCTTTACGGTTCAGATCGCCCGGCTTTTCTCCTAAACCTATAAAACGCTCTTGAGGCTGGAGCTTTTTGTAAACAGTGGCTTCTTGCCCTGTCCAAGTCAAGCCAAAAGCTGAGTCGTCTTCGTTGATAATTTGTTTATCAATGGTTTCAAAACGTAAGGTGAATGTCTGTTTATCAATAATCAGTCTCAAATGCTTCGTTTGATAAAGTAAATGTGTTTCTAAATCTTTGAAACTAACTTTAGTAGGTTTGGGATCAGCAATAACAGCATAAGAAGGTGGAATAACTAAAGGGGCGTAGTGGGCAATCACACGCACTACATGAGCGGTGTAAAAAATAATTTTAAAATAGCCCTGGGTGTGTTTTTCCTGCAATTTCATTATTCTTCAAACGTGTCCAATTTTCTAAAGCTCCCATTTGGACATTTAGAGGCTCACCGGAAGAGTTATAACGGTTTTGCTTCATGAGAGGATTAATGAAATAGTAGTATATTCAGGCCACTTGAAAAAGAATGAAGGCTCTAGTCTGTTGATAATGAAATAAAATATATTATTATATTTTTAATTTTAAAATTAGTTGGTTTTATTCTTTCAATTAAAAAAATCGATGATGGAATAGTACAGTTTAACTTAATTAGAAATATTTTTTTAAAAGTCCAAAAAGTAATTCTAAATATACAAATCATGTTTAAAAAACTATTATTTTTAGCAGTTGTAGTATAGGAAATATGATGATATAAATTATTGATTGTTAATTTTTACATAATATCATATTTTCTACAAGACTACCTATTTTTTTAATATCTTAAAACATATTGTCATGAAAATATCTTTCTTCTTGCTGGCTTTCCTTCCTTTCGTTTTATCCTCTTGTTATTCGAGTAAAGTTAGTATTTTTCCTTCTTTCGGGCATTTGATTCGCGACACCTCCACTGTATTAGTTAAAGGTGTAAATGTCAATGCAGAATTCGACCCTTATATAACCCGTAGTGTTATTAATAGTTTGGAAGATTGTAATTTTGTAAAACTTGACTACGATAGATACGATTCTACTCTTGCAAATCATTTTATCAATTCTGAAAATAAGATTACACCCAATCAAGAAGACTTCAAAAAGATGGGTGATTTATTTCCAGATATTGACTACTATTTAGTTATTGGCTTTAGCCCTGATTTTCAAGAACGCGGCATAGTTTTAACTCAGCCATCTCCTTATGACCAAACCTATAATCCTGAAAAAGACGAGTCTTGGGAAACATTTTATTTTAAACTTTTCGATGTAAAAAATGCTCATGAAGTTCTTCGAACAACAGTTAAAACCACTACTTCACCTCCAGATTTAAGTCAAGATAATAAAGAGGATGACTATAAATACACTATTATGGCATCCATTATTTCTATACCTATTCAAATTATTCACCTAATATTTTTGCAACCGAAAGTTTATAGCAAAACCTTAAAAAAATTTAAAAAAGCCTGTTTCTGTGGAAAATGGAAAAGCGATTTATACTAAAAATTGCTTTTATGGCATTGCTATTTTATTTTGTAAAATTTTTAGGGCGTGTTTAGTTTCTATTTGTCCTTATTCTGTTCAAGAGGATGTTAATAAAGGCTGTTTGAATGAATGCTAAAGCCGATTCGATGGTTTTTTCGTCATTTTTACTCAACCTAATGTAAAAATTTAACTTTTTCATAAAGCAATAGCTACATTTAGAGTGAAAATAAAAGTGCTATCTTGTGAAATTTGACGCTCTTTTCAAAATTAAAATAAAAAACTAAACGCGCTCTTAGTTTCAATGTCAATAAATCGTAAACATAAAAAATCTATTTTTCAAGTGACATGGCTTATAAATATTTGCAATATTTTAAGTTTTCTACAGACTCAACTATTGAATGGCAGTACACCACATTATCAAAATTTTTAAATCACTTAAATACTTTTTTCGAATTAATGCAAAAAAAGTAAAGAACTATCTCCATAGCTTAAAAAGCGGTAGTTTTTTTCTAATGCTTCATCATAAATCATTTTCCAATTATCACCTACAAAAGCGGCTATTAACATTAAAAGTGTTGATTTAGGAAAGTGAAAGTTGGTAATAAGGGCTTTACAAACTCGAAAACGGTAAGGCGGGAAAATAAAAATAGAGGTATAACCTTGTAAGTTAATTCTATTTTCTTTTTTCATGTCTTCAGCTAGCTGGGAAAAAACAACTTGATAACTCAAATGTTTTTGAGTATTTATATATGGTTCAAATTGTTTAATATCAATATTTTCATAATTTTTATTAGACCTTAAAGCAAACCAATATAGACTTTCTAAAGTTCTTAAAGACGTTGTACCAACAGCTGTGATAATATTCTGTTTTGCTAAGTTTTCTATAGTTTTTCTGGAAATACTAAAATATTCTTTATGCATATCATGTTTTAAAATGTTGTCATTTAAAACAGGTTTGAAAGTACCTAAGCCTACCCACAAGGTTAAGTTTTCGAGGTTAAATTGCTTATTTTTCAAGCGTTTTAATAAAGTTTTGGTAAAATGTAAACCTGCTGTTGGGGCAGCAATAGCACCTGTTGAACGGCTGTAAACAGTTTGGTAATTTATTGTATCGGATTTTTCAACTTCCCGTTTTATATAGGGTGGAAGAGGTAAAATACCTACAGAATCAATTATTTGACCAAAGTTTAATAAAACATTTGTTTCTGGTTTTGTTTCCCAAGTAAAACGAACTGTTTTATCTATATTATTTAAAAGTTCTGCCTTTAAATAAACATCTATATCTAATATACGGCATTTTTTTGTTAGAATCTCATTTTTCCAACGCCTTAAATTACGAATTAAACAAATCCAATCCGCTGATTTTTGGCTGTTAAAAGCTTGATCTATATTTTTACATTTAGGTTGTAAGAGTAAAATTTCTATTTTACTACCTGTATTTTTAGTAAAAAACAAACGGGCTGGAATGACTTTAGTATCATTAAACACCAAAGTTGTTCCTGATTCTAAAAAATTACTTAGTTCATGAAAATAAGTATGCCGAATAGTTCTATTTTTATAAACCAATAACCTTGATTGATCTCGATCTTTGAGCGGATAATGAGCAATATGTTGGCTCGGAAGACTATAATTATACTTATTAAGTTTTAAGTCCTCTGTATTTATAGAGTTTAAAACATTATCTTTCAAGCTCATATTTTGTTATAGGGTATTCTAATCTTAACTCATTATTTTAAGAAATACCATTAATAAGTTGGTCATTACAAAGCCAATGCCCACCATCCATTGCATACCGTTAAAGCGTTTGTTCATATCTTCAAAACGTTTGTTCATATCTTCAAAACGTTTGTTCATATCTTCAAAACGTTTGTTCATATCTTCAAAACGTTGGTCAACAGCTTTAAAACGTTGGTCAACAGCTTTAAAACGTTGGTCTATTAGCTCGCGTTGATATTTAAATTGTTCATCAACTCTTTTAAATCTTTCATCCATTTTTTCATTTATAGCTTTTGTTTCTTGTTGTAAAACAAGTATTTCTTGCTGTAAAATGATAAAACGATCTAAAGATGTTGGAATACCATTTTTGTCTGAGGGCATTAAGTTTTTGACCTCTTTTTTGATTAAACTTCCAACATAATTCTTCAGTTCGGGGCTTATACTTTCCATTTTAGATTAAATGTAAAAAAATAGTAGCTTTTTTAAATTACTGATATAGAATTTTAGTATTTTATATTTTTAAGTTGATAATCAATTAATTACATTTTTTATTATTCAGGTAAAATTAATTATGGAATGGTATTAGTAAATTAAAACAGAAAATAATTTCTATAGTTATATTACTTGAAAAAAGGATTTTTAGAATTTTTAATTCATTGATAATGGAGATAAATTTTTCTGAGATAATAACAGCATTGCTACAACTATTTAGGATAGAGAATTTCTCTAATTTTATTTATTCGTGTAGCAACTTCTCCTGTTGTATCTTCTGGGTATGTCATTTCGAGTTGACGAGGCGTTGTTCCTATACCATAAATACGATCGTCATCCAAATTTTTTCCCGTATTTGGAGCAGAATTATGCTGTCCAACACAACTTCCTAATAAAAGTATAAACAAAATGAGAAAGGCTAATCTTTTGAAAAAAGTCATAATTAAGTGGTTGTCAATTAAGTTATAAAATAACAGTATCTTAATTTAAAAAATAGATCCAAAGTTAAACTTTTTTTTTTTAAAAGCTAAATATAGCTATTTAGTAAACTTTAAAAAAATAACTATAAAATGTACTATTTAATCTTTACTGATATAAACTATTTTAGAGTCTTCTTCATGTTCTGTTTCTTCAAAATCAGGATGTAATTTTTTGATCGGTATAGAAGAGATAATAATATCATACACAAGTTGACTTAAATCTACATTTTGTTGCCCGAAAGGAATTTTAAAAAAATTAATATCTAAATCTTCTGCTTTTTCAGCCCACTCAAAAAAAATAATTTCTGTTAAATCAAGCGGCAAGTTAAATTCTTTCAAACTTCTATCACAACAAACTTTTATAAAACCTTTTATATGAAGTTTAACAGTAATAGGGCTTTGCGTTGATCTTTTATTTCTTTTTTCAACAAAAGCCGTAACTTTACCTTTTCCATCAGAAGGTTCATCAATTTTAAAGTATTCAAAAAGGCTTTTATCGAAACTAAAGGTATAAATTTTATTTTTTTTATCTTTTAGATTGCTTAGATTAATTTGGTAGTCAAAATCTTTTTTCATTTGTATAAAGTAAATCAAAATAACTAGAGGTAAATCATTTAATATTTTTGTTATTTTTAAGGTTTTATTCCACAGTTTTATTGTCAGATTATAATATAAACCGCTGGATGCTCCGCCAAATTAGCCATAAAACGTAAGGCATAAAGCCACTTCTCAAAACGTTCGACATATCGTTAGGTTATAAGGATTAACAACAGCAATTAATAATAAGGAAAATATAAAATTGAAAGTCAATTTATTAAATAATAAAATCTAAAATTATAAAACAAGAGTCCACTCCGATAACACGAATAGTTTTCGGAGTGGACTCAAAATAGAAGTAACTATCCACGTACCTCGAATAGATATTTCTTTCTATTTCTATAATTAAGTTATAATCAAGTATAGGTTAAACTGGTTATACCGAGTAGGTCAAACGCGATAGCACTTGCTTCATCTTGCCAAAAAATAACTTGACCTGTATTATTAGGGTCATCGTTAGATTTACAACTGTTCAGCAGCAATATACTGATAATTAGAAAGGTTAACCTTAAAATATAATTAAATTTAATCATTTTTACTTAAAATAATAATATACCCCAGTCTCCAAGAATACAAAGTAATCGAATAAAAAAGCGTGGAACTGCAACCGTTATCCATAATTTTCAAGGTGAACCAATACCCATTTCCAAATAGACACAAGGAAGCAGCCCACACCTAAATACATTCGGTCTGGGCACTTCATCTATCATTCTCTTGGAAATTCATTAAAGTTTGGTTCTTCTTGAAAATTGAGAATAATAAGCTGACGCTTTTTCTATATATTAGGGGCAAATATAAAAAAGGAAATTGCTAAAAAGTAAATCTTTTCTTATAAACTTTTAAAATCGTGTATTTTTGGTCTTATTTTTTACTTAAAAATAGCCAGTTTTAAACTTTATAATTGAAATCTTCAAACACAGGGCAAGTTCAAAGTCAGAAAGAAGTTCGCGAGACCAAAAGAGCAGATCTTTTAGATTTAGATATTGAGATGTATCCAGCCTCCAGTTTTTTGGTAAGTCATAATAGTCAAGATACACATGCTAATTTTAAAGAAGAGAAGAGTTCAGATTTTCAAAGACTTTATTAAAAAGTAAAAAAAAAATCAAAAGTTCTTTAAAAGCAGATGCGCTAGATTCTTATATAAAAGTCTTACAGCATTTGAGTTGTAAAAAATTGACTTGCATTTTCAAGCTCAAAACTAAAAAAAGTATTGAGGTAAATATTTTTCAAAACACTTACACTTGTTGATACCAGAAATTTTACCTAATATTGCTTCTAATCAAACTATTAACAGATCTGAAAAACTCCAAAAACTTTTAAAAGGAGTTGATTATAAGAGCATTTAAAACGAAAACTTCTTTTGCCTACTTATGCAGAACTCTTATTTTTTTATGCTCTTTACCTTAAAAAACCCGATAACTTATAAAGCCTTTGCTAGCACTAAACCCGATTTTAAACCCCAAGTATGGAAAATACCCCAACAACATTTCAATACCTGAAAAATATTATTCAGCGTTATAAAACAGGTAAAGCTACTGAACATTCGTACAGAGGCGATTTGCAACAACTTATTGAAAGTCTAGTACCCAATGTTCAAGCCACCAATGAACCGAAAAGGCAAGCCTGTGGCGCACCCGATTATATCCTCCTAAAAAAGGATATTCCTATAGGTTTTATTGAAGCTAAAAATATTGGTGACAATGACTTAGAAGGAAAAAAGAAAACAGGTAATAAAGAACAATTTGACCGGTATAAAGACTCTTTAAACAACCTCATATTTACCGACTATTTGCATTTTCATTGGTACAGAGATGGAGCTTTTGTCAAAAAAATAGCCATTGCTGACTTTTCCGATCAAAAAATTACGCCTTTACCCAAAAATTTCCCTCTTTTTGAAAATTTTGTTAAAGAATTTTGCTCTACTTTTGGTCAAACAATTAAAAATTCTAAAAACTTAGCCGAAATAATGGCTGGTAAAGCCCGATTGCTTGCCAATGTGATTGAAAAATCATTGACCAATGATAAAAATAAACAACAGAACAGCACTTTGCAAGAACAGGTGCAAGCGTTTAAGGAACTCCTAATTCATGATATTGATGCCAAAACCTTTTCCGATATATACGCTCAAACCATTGCTTATGGGCTTTTTGCAGCACGCTTAAACGATTCTAAAGCAAATACTTTTAGCCGACAACAGGCTGCCGAACTTATCCCCAAAACCAATCCTTTTTTACGAAAACTATTCGGTTACATTGCCGGACCCGATATTGACGACCGTATCCGATGGATTGTCGATAACCTCGTACAAGTTTTTTTGGCTTGCGATGTAGAAGAGTTGTTAAAAAACTATGGCAAATCTACACAGACAGAAGCCCCAATTATTCATTTTTATGAGGATTTTCTTGCCCAATATGACCCTAAGCTGCGAAAAAGCCGGGGTGTTTGGTATACACCAGCACCTGTAGTCGGCTTTATAGTGCGGGCTGTTCATGATATTTTAAAAAATGATTTTGATCTCGCTGATGGCTTAGGCGATACCCAAAAAACCCTTATAAATCTTAAAGACAAAAAACAAAAAGAAGTTCATAAAGTCCAAATCTTGGATCCAGCAGCGGGAACAGGCACCTTTTTAGCCGAAATTGTTAAGCAAATATATGAGCAGTTAAAAAGTGAAGGACGTCAAGGTATTTGGAACAACTACGTGGATAAACACCTGTTGCCTCGCCTTAATGGCTTTGAGCTTTTGATGGCAAGTTATGCCATGGCACATTTACAACTCGATGTATTGCTCAAAGAAACAGGATATGATAGAGGTGATAAAAACAATCAGAACAGACAAATAAATGAACAACAGAGATTTAAAATTTATCTGACCAATAGTTTAGAAGAAGCCCATCCGGATACTCGAACGTTCTTTGCCAGTTGGCTAAGTAACGAGGCAAACGAAGCAAACCATATAAAACGCGATACCCCTGTGATGTGCATCATTGGAAATCCACCTTATAGCGGTGAAAGTGTCAATAAAGGTACTTGGATCATGAACCTTATGGAGGATTATAAAAAAGAACCCGGAGGAAAAGTAAAACTCAAAGAGCGCAACCCAAAATGGCTCAACGATGACTATGTTAAATTTTTACGTTATGGGCAGTATTTTATTGAAAAAAACGGCAGCGGTATTTTAGCTTTTATCACGCCCCACGGTTTCTTAGATAACCCGACGTTTAGAGGCATGCGTTGGAACATATTAAAAACGTATGATAAAATTTACACCCTCGATTTACACGGCAACAGCAAAAAAAAAGAACTAGCTCCAGATGGAAGCCAAGACCAAAACGTCTTCGATATTATGCAAGGCGTAAGCATCACTATTTTTGTAAAAACAGGAAAGAAAAAACAAAATGACTTAGCTAAAGTCTTTCATCACGATTTATTTGGAAATAGGAAAACCAAGTTTGATTTTCTTTCCAAACACAACTTAAAAACCACTCCATTTAAGAAGCTAACGAACAAAGCACCGATGTATTTTATGGTTCATAAAAGTTTCAAATATAAAAGTTCTTATGATAAAGGTTTCAAAATAAATGAATTATTTCCTTTGAATAGTGTGGGAATAGTTACAGGGAGAGATAAATTTTCTATTGATAATAGCAAAAAAATATTAAAACAACGCCTTAACGATTTTGTAAACTTAGATACCGAAAAAGCAAGACTAAAGTACAATTTAGGTGCTGATTCAAGGGATTGGAAAGTACAGTTAGCCCAACAAGATTTAAAGGACACAAAATTAATAGAAGACAATTTTCGTCAGATTCATTATCGTCCTTTCGATTTTAGATGGACATATTATACTGGAAGAACGAAAGGCTTTCATTGTATGCCTCGCAAAAAAATCATGCAACATTTTATAGAACGTGATCGCTATAAAACCATGCAACATTTCCTAAAGGGTGAAAATGTGGGGCTGGTAACAAATAAACCTGCACAAAGTGGTTCAGATTTTTACTCAGATATTTTTTTAACTCAAAAAATAATTGATCAGAGCATTTTTTCAGCAGTAAACAGATCTCCTTTTATTTGCCCTCTCTACCTCTATCCCAATGGCATAGAAATACCAACAGGTGAAAAGCGTTTAGCTAATTTGGACTCAAAAATTGTTTCTAAAATAGCCAAAAAAATACATTTGACATTTACCAATGAAAAAAAGAATATTCAAAATACCTTTGCCCCCATCGATATTTTGGATTATGTCTATGCTGTTTTACATAAACCTTCATACAGAGAAAAATACAAAGCCTTTTTAAAAATAGACTTTCCAAAAGTACCCTATCCCAAAAATGAAAAACTATTTTGGCAACTGGTAGATTTTGGTCAAAAACTCCGCCAATTGCATCTATTGGAATCCATAAAAATAGACACCCGGTTTGCTAGCTATCCCCAAGCTGGAGACCACACTATTACTACCAGTATTACTAAAAAGGACTGGCAGATTTTTGATAAAAAAAAGGAACTCGGTAGAATATGGCTAAATGAAAAGCAATATTTTGATAAAATTCCTGTAACGGCTTGGAATTTTTATATCGGTGGTTATCAGCCTGCTCAAAAGTGGCTCAAAGACCGTAAAGGACAGTCTTTAAGCTACGATGATATTGAACATTATCAGAAAATTATTACGGCTTTATACCAAACAGATAAACTTATGAAAGCCCTTGATGACATAGAAATAGAATGATTTTTTGGATTTAAATTTTTTATTATCAATTTCAATTTAAAGGGCTTTCTTATAAAAAAAATGTGCGTGTAAAATAGTGTATATTTATGTTTATTTAATCGCAACATTCATATAAATCTACACTCACAAGATGCAAGTAACATCATTTTATCGGCAAATACAAAATTATTCAGGTTTAGATTTAAGGGATAATAGAGGTAAGAAGCTGGACTTTGCCTTTGTGTTGCTTAGTTTGATTATAGCTCTATTACGTGGTCGAGATGCTACGCTTTCTGGTATTCAGCGAGGGATGCAAAATACTAACGAAGCCTTGTGTTCCTTTTTAGGCCTTGATAATAAACGTGTTATATCACGTTCTTATCTCCCATTTTTTTTAAAAACAATAGCTTTGGAGCCTTTGGAAGCCCTGCTGTTTAAAAATTTTGGTCTTGAGCTAAAATCGGAAGAGCGCGCATGGTTTGCTGGCGATGGGAAAGAATTGAGGGTTAGTATTAAAAAAGGGGATAAGCGTGGAGAGGCTTTAGTACAATTGGTCAAACACTCAGACAGAGAGGTTTTGGCTAAAGGCTATTACAATGGTAAAAAAGAAAGTGAGCAGCCCTATCTCCAAAACTTGCTCGAAGAAACGAAAGCCAATCAAAAAGAATTATTGGCGGCTATGAGCGGCTATGTGAAGCGATTAAAGCCTGTTAATCAAGAAATTACATTTAATAAAGGGCATGGAGGTATAGAAAAAAGAGAGTATAAGCATTATGCTATTTCGGGTCAATATGTTGATAGCCCTTGGCGAACAAGTGGCTTTAAGAGTCTTTTTAAGGTGAAGCGTTGGCGTTTTGATTTAACTGGTGTTGAACAATCTTGTCAGGTATGTTATTCTATTTCTAACGGAGGTTTTGATAAAAACGAAGACTATTTTTCGGCTATTCGGGAGCATTGGTCAGTAGAGACCAATAATCATATAAGAACTAAAGAAAAGGCGGTGACCGGGGTTTTATTTCTATGCAGAACCCTGGTAATTAAACTTCTAAAGAAGACAAAGACTAAAAATATGCTTGCTCAGATCCAGTTATTTCAAGACAAGTTTTCTAAACTTTTGCAGTGGCTTAGGAGCATAAATTGTTTATAAGAAAGCCCTTTGTAGATATACCAAGCAGCTAATTTTTTTCTTGTTCTTAACTTCACCTTTTTGAATAACAGTAAAATTTTGGAAAAGGTTTTAAAAGTAAGAACGTGTTTAGTTTTTATTCTATACAGTATAAATTATTTGAAATCAATTATTTAATAGTATTTTTTATGCAATAAAAGGAGTTTATCTTGTCTATTAAGCAAACTTTTTTTTAATTTGCACCGTCTGTCTTTCCAAAAATACTTGAACGGTTTTTTTGTTTTTTTTGTAAAAAGAATTATAATTAAGTAGTTCCTTCTTTATACACTTTTTCAAATTATTAGTGTCTGGAACTATAGTTTAAGATAAAAAACTATTGAAGATTATTGGTTTAATTCTGGTTCATTGACTATTTTATTATATAAGTTTAAATATTTTTGTTTAAAAAGCCATTTAAATAGTATATTTAAAATATTGCTTATGGAAAAAATATATGAAGAATTAGCAGGTTTTTTTGGCTTAATAGACTCTTGTGTTGTATTTTTTTTAGAAATTTAATTTTAGAAAAATTGATTTACAATAATTTGTATTATTTAAATTTTTACTTCATGCAAAAAAATTAGAAACTAGTATATAGTAGTTAAAGATAGTCATTTTGAAAGAGGTAGCACCGACATTTTGGGATAGGTGTTTAAAAATCACAAAATTTGTCAAAAAATCTTATCTTAATTTTTATATTAAATCAATAATCCAGTAATAGCATAATTTTTGCAGTGCTTTTAATAGATTTATGACTACTATAGTTAGTTATATTAAAAGGATCTTGGTATTTAACTTATACAAAAATTTAAAGCAACATTTTCAGAGATTTATTTGTTGGTAGAATGATGCGTTATACAAGTATAATCAAACTATCTTTTGGGTTATTTTTCATGTTAACAAATAGCTTTTTTGTTGAAGCTAAACTCATAAAAGGCAGAGTTATTTGTGATGGTGAACCTGTGCAAAATGCAGATATAACTATCAATGGCGATATTCATACAAAAAGTGGTACAATAGGCGACTTTAGCATTTATTTAAAAGACGAAATAGAACTCGTGACTGTTAAAAAATTTGGTTACAAAGAAAAAAACTGGCACTATTATGAAGACGATAATCTTATAAGAGTTAATCTTGAAAAAACAGGACAAGTTGTGTTTGGTCGTATCAAAAATAAACAAAATATAACCGTAAAAAACACATCATTATTTTTTCCAAAAATAAATAAAACAACAAAGACAAACAATAAAGGATTATTCAAATTATTGGCACCTATAAATACCAATGAAAATGATCTTAAAGATGTACTAATAGATAATAGAAAACCAGTTGATGTTATTATCAAATTTCAAACATATCATTTTAATATGGCATTAGTTGTTGATGAAAATCAACAAAAACAATCAGATACAGAAAATCAAGATTTGAAACCCATCACTAATCTCAAGGATATTAATCAAAAAACAGAAAAAGAATCTTCTTCAAATGATTTTATGGAAGTCGATGTGCCTACTTCTAAAATAGAAAAAATAATTTGTTTATCAGAAAAAGGGACAAGTATTTCTAAATTAGATGCAGTTTTTGATACTAAAAGATTGAGAACAAATACTAAAGGAGAGATTTATTTTAATCCACCTATAGAGTTTGATTTCTTTAATAAGAAAGAAATTAAAATACCAAACTATACAATCACTAATAAAAGTATAGAAGAAGAGACAGTCTATTTAACCCTTAAAAGAGTAAAGGTCGAAAAAAATCTTAAACCTCTCTCAAAAGAAGAAATTCAATCTTCTATTTATAAAGATGAGTTTGATAATGTTTACGATGAAATTAAAACTCAAAGGCAATTTTTAGAAGAGCATAGTATTTTTTTAAGACAACAAATTTTAAAAGTTGGAGAAAAATTTAATAATATCACAGATAGAGATAGTTTGTCATCTCAAGACTTTCTAAGATATCTGGAAGCCTTATCTAAAGAAGTTCAAAATAATTACAGTAATTATGAAGATGCTATTCATAAGACAATTATGCTCATAGATACCATAGAAAATAATATAGAAAAAAATCCTGATACTTTAGCTTTTATATTAAACCAACAAGAAAAAAGTTTATCTCAAGAAAGAAATATTGATAATAACAGATATGTTCGTCGTTACCTTTCTGCTTTTATTTTAAGCATAGTTGCCTTAACAACCATCTTAGTTATTATTATTTATGGTGATAGAAAAATAAGAGTAAAGAATAAGCAACTTGAGGATAGTAATTCTGCTTTACAAACTTCAAAAAAGAATTTAGAACATCAAATTGGATTAGTTAATATAGAACGCCAAAAGACCGAGAAAGCTTACAAAAATATTCAACTTATCAGTAAAGTCGGTCAAAAAATCACTTCAAATTTAGAGCGAAGTAAAGTTATAAAAAATGCTTATAAAAGTATTCAAGGTTTAATTAAATTGAATGAATTTGAAATTGCTATTTATAATAATCTTCATAATGCTTTGGAAGTATCTACTTATAGGTTACATGAAGAAGAATTGACTAACTATACTGAAAAACTCAACGAAACCCAAACTATTATGTCTTGGTGTTTCAAACAAGAAAAAGAAGTCGTGATTAAAAATAGTAATGAAGAGTTAGGAAATTATACAGATTTAAAAAACTTTCACATAAACATTTATTCAGGTATCTACATACCTCTAAAAATAAAAGATAAAATATTAGGCGTTTTAGGCGTAAAAAAATTTGAAATAGATGCTTATACTCAAAATGATGTTAGTATACTGAGAGCTTTTAGTAGTTATCTTGCTGTGGCTTTTGAAAACTCTAATGCCTATAAAATTATTAAACAAAATAATGAACAAATTACAGACAGTTTACTATATGCCCAAAAAATGCAAAATGTTATTTTGCCAAGCATGGAGCAATTTAAAGAGTATTTTAGAGAGTATTTTGTTCTTTATAGACCTAAAGATATTGTTTCAGGAGACTTTTACTGGGTTAATAAAGTTAGCACAGATATAGATAAAAAGGCTATTCTTTTAGCAGTTGGAGATTGTACAGGGCATGGGGTACCTGCTGCCTTTATGTCTATACTTGGTATTCGTCTTATTAATGAAATAGTCAATGAACAAAAACAAACCTGTCCCAATTTGATATTAGAAAAGCTAAATACTAGTATTCAAAACATTCTCAAGCAATATGACAAAAATAACAACGATGGTATGGATATATCACTTTGTTTATTAGAGCATTTAGATAACAATGAAACAAAAATGACTTTTTCTTCCGCTAAAAGCTGTATATACATTTATAATGCCGAGAAGAGAGAAATTAATAGAGTGAAAGGTGATAATAAACTTATTGGTGGCATACGAGAAAATAAACATAGCTTTACGAATCAAATTTTATATTTAAAGAAAAAAGATGTTTTATATCTTGCTTCCGATGGTATCATACACCAAAATAATATAGAAAGACAAAAATTTGGCATACAGCGTTTTACCAATTTATTAAAAACCAATAAAAACCTTTTCCAATTAAAAGAAGAGATCGAAGCCAATTTAGATTCTTTTAAAAAAGAAACTTCTCAAAGAGATGATATTACTTTAGTAGGTATAAAGGTATAAGAGTTATTAAAATTTTAATCGTATTACTCTATTTCTTAAATTTTAAAATATTTGGTTTTCAATAATTTATATTTTAAAAATTTTATCTTACGCAAAAAAATGTAACACATAGAGACTAGTGCCCATTCACAAATATTAAAAAACTTTTAATTTGTAAATTAATCAAAAACAAAAGCTAAAAAAAAATGTTATATAAAGTATGTTTTGGTTTTTGATTATACTTGCCTTAAGAATTAAAGTAATAAGGCAACGTTTTTATAGTATCATTTTAAATATTAAATAGTATGGCTTCCTCAAACAGCATTATCGTAAACAGCTATTTTGGTTTATTGAATAGTTTAAGTATTTCTTCAAAATTAGAGCTAATCCATAAGTTGACCGAATCCATACAAATAGAACAACAGCAACAATTTAGTATGAAAACCGCATTTGGTGGATGGGAATCCGATAAAACGGGTCCCTGGAAAACTGAAAAAACTGCCGCTACCCTTATTAATGATCTTAGAGCTAGCCGAAATAACAGCCGACAAATAGAATCTATATGAAAGATTATTTATTAGATACAAATACTTGTATCTACTACATGAAAGGTAAGTATCAGTTAGATAAAAAATTTAAAAGTATTCACCCCAACCATTTATTTATTTCGGAATTAGCTGTGGCAGAATTAAAATTTGCCGTAGCCAATAGTCAAAATGCCCAAAGAAATAGCTTGATCTTTAAAGAATTTATGCGTGATATTCAGGCACTTCCTATATTTAGTGCTCTTGATATTTACGCAACCCAAAAAGTTAGATTAAAACATATCCGACCAGCTATAGATGATTTTGACTTATTAATAGGTGCAACTGCCCTTGCCCACAATATGATTTTGGTAACTGATAAATCTAAATATTTTACCCATCTTCCAAATATAAAATTAGAAAATTGGGCAAAAAAAACCTATTTTTAGATTTAGAAATTTGCCAATACATTTATTTTTTAATAGTTCGGTATATTTTATTATATATTGATAATTAAATGATTATATATTAATTTTTTGAAAATTCACGAACAATTATAAAGCTGAAATAAATAATTCTGATAATATAAAATGTCTTTAACTGATCCCATTCTCCAAAAAATAAATTTAGCCTCTAAAACTCTTAATATTAAGAGAGTTTTTTAATACAACCCTTATTAATAAATTATATAAACTTGGACAAAGCAGAAATAAAAGCTCTTATCACTCTTCTATGTACGCCCAAGATAGGAAACAAAACAGCCTGTTTGCTAATCAATCATTTTGGGAGTGCTTCTTCCGTGCTTAGCCAACCTAAGAAAACTTTTTTAAAACTTCAAGGTATAGGACAGACTGTTGCTGAATCATTAAGCAACTTAAAAATCCAATCTTTAAAAGCCACAGAGATTATAAATCATGCCAAAAAAAATAATATTCAAATTTGTACTTTTCAAGATTCAACCTATCCTCAACGGCTCAGAGAAAAAGAAGTTAGCGATTTCCCTTTGGTTTTATATATAAAAGGCGAAGCAAACCTAAATAGTAATAAATCTTTAGCTATGGTTGGTACCCGAAATGCGACTGGCTATGGGAAACGTAGCGTAGGTAAAATTATTGAAGAAGTTAAATGTTATAAAGATATAATTGTTGTTAGTGGTTTAGCATATGGAATTGATATAGAGGTTCATAAATCTTGTCTTAAACAAGATATTCCAACTATTGCTGTTTTGGGTAGTGGATTTAATTATCTTTATCCGTCAGGACATAAGACCTTTGCCCGTAAAATTATAGATGAAGGTGGTGCTTTAATAACTGAATATCCTTATTTCTCACAGGTTGAAAGATCTCATTTTCCAAATCGTAACCGTATCATTGCGGGGCTAAGCGATGCAACTCTTGTGGTTGAATCAGCCAAAAAAGGCGGTGCTTTACTGACAGCTTATATAGCCCATTCTTATAATAGAGTTGTTTTTGCAGTACCCGGCAGCATAGAATCGAAGTTTTCAGAAGGAACAAACAATTTGATTCGAAAGAATATAGCTTGTCTTTATAGTAATTCTCAAGATTTGAATTATCATTTAAATTGGGATAATAAAACAGACCAAAACAAAACTCATAAAACTAAAATGTCTTCAGGTTTATTTTCTAATCTTGAAGAAGAACCCCAAAAAATAATTGACTTTTTGAGCCAAAAAAATACCAATATATCCATAGATGATATTGCCCAAAAAACAGCTATACCTTTGGAATTTTTACATGAATTACTTTTGGATTTAGAAATGGAAAACAGAATAGAACGTACAGGAGAAGGGTTTAAATTAATTTAAAATTAGGTTTATATCCTCTTTTTAATTAAAAGTAATACCATTCGATATTTGAAAATACTGACATAAAATTTTAAAACCACCTAATAGTATCAATGATTTATAAATATAAAAACCACAAGATATTTACTATAGTAATTTGATTATCAAATTTTTATAGTTGTTAATTATGCAATGACTTTAGAATAGGGTAAAATTGTGGAAACACTAAAAAAAATATAATTGCTTCAAATACAGCCCCAACTTGATAATTTGATTTTATTCTACGGTCACAGATTTAGCCAGATTACGAGGTTGATCAACATCTTTACCTTGTAATCTGGCAATATAATAAGATAAAAGTTGAAGCGGAACAACAGCAATTATAGGCACTAAAGATTCGTCTATAGAAGGTATCTTAATGACATGATCGACAATAGAGCTAATATCTTTATTTTGTTCATCTATGATTGCAATAACTTTTCCTTGTCTAGCTTTTACTTCTTGAATATTAGATATAACCTTATTGATATATTTACCTGTTGCGATAAAAACACTTGGCATATTATGGTCTATTAAAGCAATAGGTCCGTGTTTCATTTCGGCAGCAGGATAACCTTCAGCATGGATATACGATATTTCTTTAAGTTTTAAAGCACCTTCGAGGGCTAATGGAAAATTTACACCACGTCCTAAATATAAAAAGTTTTGAGATTCATAGTATTCAAAGGCAATTTTTTTTATTTCATCTAATTGATTTAGACAAACTTCAATTTTTTGAGGTATACTTTCAAGTTCTTTTAAAAGATTTAGCCAATCTTTTTTATCTAAAGTTTTTCGTTTTTTTGCCATCAATAAAGCCATCATAGAGAGAACAATTAATTGAGTAGAAAAAGCTTTAGTACTTGCTACCCCTATTTCTGGTCCTGCATGTGTATAAATACCAGCATGAGAAATACGCGCTAAAGATGATCCAACTACATTACAAACCCCTAAAATAACGGCCCCTTTAGATTTAGCTAATTTAACAGCAGCAAGCGTATCAGCAGTTTCACCGGACTGAGAAACTGCAATAACCACATCGCCAGGCCCTATAATCGGATTTCTATATCTAAATTCTGAAGCATATTCTACTTCCACAGGAATTCTTACCCACTCTTCTATTAAATATTCTGCAATAAGCCCAGCATGCCAAGATGTACCACAGCCTATTATGATAATTCGTTTTGCTTCAACTAAAGTTTTTACATAAGATCTGATACCACCTAATACTAAATGTTGATTTTTAAAAGATATACGTCCTCGCATAGAATCTAAAATACTTTGAGGTTGTTCAAAAATTTCTTTCATCATGAAAGTCTCAAAACTGTTTTTTTCTATAGAAACAATATCCATATCTAAGGTTTGAATGTTAGGTGTTAGAGATGCACCATTTTTTAAAGATTTGATAGAAATTGTTTTATTTTCATCATCTAAAATAGCCATTTCCATATCATTGATATAAATAACATCTTTCGTATAAGGAATAATAGAAACAGCATCAGAAGAGACAAAAAAAGACTCATTATTTTTTGTCATCCCTATAACCAAAGGGCTACTATTTCGCAAAGCATATAAACGACGAGGCTCATCTACTGAGTAAATGATAATAGCATAAGCACCTATAATTTGTTTAAAAACAACCCTAATAGCATCTTCTAAAGTATAGTCTTTATTTGTAGCTAATATATATTCTATGAAATAGGGAATAACCTCGGTATCAGTATCACTTTTAAATATATAACCTTTTTTTATCAATGTTTTTTTGATAAATGCATAGTTTTCTATAATACCATTATGAATAACTGCTATTTTATTATTAGGAGAAAGGTGTGGATGGGCATTAATATAGTTAGGTTCTCCATGAGTAGCCCAACGGGTATGTCCAATACCTACATAACTTGAGCAAGTATTATGATCTCTTTTGATAAGACTTTCTAATGCCTTGACCTTTCCTTCTTTTTTGTAAAATTTAATAGTCTCATCAGCGCCAATAACAGCAATTCCAGAGCTATCATAACCTCTATATTCTAATGTTTTAAGACTTTTTAAAATAATGTCTATGGCATTATCTTTGCCTAAGTAACCTACTATTCCACACATAAATATTAAAAGATTTTTTTGCTAAAATGTATCAAAAAATAGTGAAAAATTATAAAGCTATACCTTGATAGCTAAAATAATGCTATAATTTATGAAAGAAGTTCAAATTTTATAGAATATCGATATATACATAAGATTTAATAATAAATAGTATAAATATTTGATTTCCAATCATCTTTTTATTTTATAAAGCCTTTATTACCAGAAAATCAATTCTTATACAATTTTTAGTCGCGTAGTTTAACTAATTGGTTTTTATTATTTTAGTTTTATGAATTCCTAATTATTATATATATTAAATAGTCTCCAATTTTGAAGACCACATAGTCTAAATTCATCATTTGCTTTTTTGATAGTTTATTTTTTTAGAGGAGTTTAGGTTTATAAAAAAGTAAAATAATAAAAAATCTTGAAAATCTATAGTTTTATAGCGATGCTATTATTATTTCAGAAAAATTCATTTTCATTATTAATGAGCTAAAAGCTCTAAAAATCCTTTTTCGAGTAACATTACTAATAAGAGGCAAATATAACAACTTTCTTATAAATGAGACTTTACATTGTAAAAATCTATAGAGATTTTATTTTTTTAAATATTTGATTTTTAGTAATTTATATATTGATACGCTTAACCTTTACAATAAAAGAGTATCATAAAAGCCATAGGAAGTTTATAATAGTAAATAGATAATAAAGACATTATTATTCTTCCTAACATTTGCTTATATAATTTTCTTTATCATTCTTTAATATTTTATTTTTTAACTATATTTTGGACTTCAAATATGTTATAAAAAAGGTTGTAACTGAATATGTATGAATTACATTAGCTAAAAACTTAAATAATGATTACTTATAATTTTCTCACTATCAAATGAGTAATGTTAAAAAAATGTATTTTAAACCCCAAAGTAAATATTTAAGATAATATCAATTTATGCATTTATCATTAAAGCATAGTCAAGCTATTTTAATAGGAAATACCTGTCTTCCTAAAGATAGTAAACAAACTTTCAATTTAGAGCAGGCTGAAAGTAATTTAAATACTTTTAGAAACTTGCTTATTTCACCTGAAATTTCTTTTCCCGAAAAGAATATTACTTCTATTTTAAATACTTTTGATAATATTGGTCTATTTGAGCAAGTTAGTGAACTTGCAACTCAGACTAAAGACATTTTTATTTTCTATTATACAGGTTTTGTATTTGTTAAAAAACAACAAATATATCTCACCAGCCAGAGTTCTACTTTTAGCAATATTCATCTCAATGGCATTTCTTTTTCAACTATTAGTGATATGTTTAAGGAAATGCCTAATAAAATAAAAGTTTTTATTTTTGATGCTTCTTATGAATATGTTTTAGATGAACATTATGATATTAGAGAGTTTTTTCAGCGTGAACTCTTACTTTTTGAAGATGATTTACAAAACACCTATTTTCTATTATCAGATCCATCATTAGATCAAAAAAAATATCTAAAGCAACCATCTTTGACCCAGAACCTACAAATAAACTTAGCTTCTGCTATGAATATTGTGCCTAAAAAAGAAGTTTCTTTGAAAGATATTTTTGATATTTTTGAAAAAGAAAATCTATTTAGCTCAAAACCTATTGAGATAGAAACGTCTATTTCTAAAATTGATATTTTTACTAATAGCTTATATCAAGCAGGATTATCTAATATTAAAGAAGCTGATGTTTTGTTTGAACAAGGTAAATGGGAAGAAGCACTTAAACATTATACGCATTTAAAATCACAATATGGGCTTAATCAAGAAATAAATCATAAAATAAGCGTTATCAAATTAATAGAAAAAGGACAAAACTTACTTAAAAAAGAAAAATATATAAGAGCAAAAAATAGCTTTAAACAAGCCTACAAAGAATTACCCCTTCCTTATATTTTTCGCTTTGTAATAGAGGCTTATGAATATATCGGTAAAAATTGCTATGAGCAAGGAAATTATGAACTTGCTCTTAATAATTATAAGAGACTTTTAAGTTTTGATAAAACCAATAAAATTGCTAAAAATAAGATTCAAAAGATTGAAAATAAACTAAGGCTTATCAGCTATATAGAACAGGGCGATAAGTTTTTTTATCAAAAAGATTATAAAAAAGCCTTATTTTATTACCAACAAGTAAAAAAGCCAGAAAATAGTATTATTCTAAGTAGGCGAAAAGAAACTTGCGAATCTTTTCTTAGTTATAAAACTAAAGTTTATAAAGATCTTGAAAGGAGTTTAACTGAAAAAATAAAAAAAGAACTTACTGAAAAACAAAATAGAAATCTTGAATCTGAAAAAAAGAATATTTATGCCATTAAACAGGAATTAGAAAATGAATTACACGAAAATGGTTCCAAGTTTAATGAAGCAATTTTATGGAAAAATGTTGTTGAATGGGATAACCCGATCATATATGATTTTTTTATTGATTTATTACCAAGAAGCAAATATACTCAAAAAGCTCAAAATATTTTGGAAACTTTTGAAAGTCAAATAGAAGCTGAAAAACAAAGCAAAATGAAAAATTTAACCAAAACAATGCTTGCCCGCCAGAAAGAAGAAAAAAAAGTACCCAATTTAGTTAAATATAAGAGTAGTATTAAGAAAGAAAGTAAACTAAAAAATGAATCTTACCGACAAACCAGTACTGTTGGGAATATTAAAGAAAGAAAAATACATATAGAAGATTCGAATAAAATTATCCCAGAAATTCGAGAAGAAAATATATCAAAAAATAAATTTTCTCAAAACAACTTCAAACACTTAGAAATAGATCCCAATAAAAGTGATTTTGATAAGAATATATTTATTTCTAAACCCAAAACAGAATCGATACTATGGCAAGAAACTCAAGATAAAAACTTATTGGAAGCCTATATTTACTACATCAATACTACTCAGGAAGGAAAGTATTTAACAGAAGCCTATCAAAAAATTAATCAATTATTTAATTAAAAATATTTAAATTCATGGAGAAGACCAAAACAATTATCTTAAAAGGTAATAAAAGGATTCGTTTTAAAAATATTAATTCAGAAGTTTGGGAACATCCTGCTGATAGATTGGCATTGAAAACGCTAAGAAAGGTTAAAGGCATGGATGAATTAATAAAATTCTTTATGGGCAGTACTACAGAACGTTCTTTAAACCTTATTCATCTTGCTTCGTCGGTTAGAGTTAGTGAACGACAGTTTTCAAAAATATATCAACTCCATCTCGAAGCTTGTGGAATATTAGATATGGAAAAAATACCCGAATTATATGTTAGCCAAAACCCACTTTTTAATGCAGGTGCTATAGGGGTTAACAAACCTTTTATTGTATTAAATTCTTCTTTGTTAGATGCTTTTAATAAAGAAGAAATACTCACCGTCATTGGTCATGAATTAGCTCATATTAAAAGTGGACACGTACTTTATAAAACACTTTTGAGCATATTGCTTAATTTATCCACTTTATTTATCACTATTCCCCTAAGTGGTCTTATTTTAAGTGGTATTATTGCAGCTTTAAAGGAGTGGAATCGGAAAAGCGAATTAAGTTGTGATAGAGCAGGTTTATTGACTGTTCAGGATCCAGAAATACCAGTCCAACTGCTTATGAAAATGGCTGGAGGTGGACAAATTAAACAAATGGATTTATCAGCTTTTATAGAACAAGCCGAAGAATATAACCAATCGGATTCTTTTTCTGATAATATTCATAAAATATTAAATGCCTTGGGTCATGACCACCCTTTTCATGTTTTGAGAGTTTTAGAACTTATTTCTTGGGTTAGAAGCGGTGAATATGACAATATTCTGAGAGGTTTTTATAAGGCTAAAGAAGAAAAACAAAATATAAAAGATGATTTTGAACAAGTCAAAACAAAATATAAAACGGATTTTGAAGATACTATAAAGCCTATTAAGGATATGGTTAAAAAATTCATGACCAAAAAAGAAGAAAAGTAAATGATAAAAGATAAATTATTAAATTTTTAATAACCAGTTTATTAAATAGATAATTTTTGAAAATTATCTGGCTAATCTAATTAAATGTAAAATAAAATTATGAAAAACATAACTCTTTAAAATATCAATTTAGGGGCATTATAAATAGACATAAACTACTAAGCCATTTGATTAACAAATAGGATTTTCAATACTTTAATTTTAATGATTTTTAGAATTAAAATATTGAAAACTAAGTTGCTATATTAAATATTGAAAATTTTTAATAATCGACCTATTAAAAATATTTACCAAACTATTGAATTACTAATGTTTAACCAACCTAATTAACATGGCTGAAAAAAAGACTTCTAAATCATCAGAAAATACAGAGCGTCAGAATAAAAATAAACAAATTGATCTGACCATCGGAAACATTCATAAACTTTATGGTAAAGGTGCGATTATGCGACTCAATAACGAGTTTGTATCTGACACATCAAGCATTCCAACAGGTTCCTTTGGCTTAGATATAGCATTAGGAATTGGAGGGCTACCCAGAGGACGAGTAGTTGAAATATATGGACCAGAATCATCCGGCAAAACGACTTTAGCTTTACATGCTATTGCTCAAGTTCAGAAATTGGGGGGCATAGCTTCTTTTGTAGATGCTGAACATGCTTTTGACGCGATATATGCTGAAAAACTAGGTATTAATTTAGATGATTTACTGGTTTCTCAACCTGACTATGGAGAACAAGCTCTAGAAATTGCCGAACATCTTATTCGTTCTAGTGCCATAGATATTGTGGTTATTGATTCCGTGGCGGCTCTTGTACCAAAAGCAGAATTAGAAGGCGATATGGGTGATAGCAAAATGGGCTTACAAGCCAGATTAATGTCTCAAGCTTTGAGAAAACTAACTGGAATTATCAGCAAAACAAGTTGCTGCTGCATTTTTATCAATCAGTTAAGAGAAAAAATAGGTATTTCTTTTGGCAATCCAGAAACAACTACTGGGGGAAATGCTTTAAAATATTATTCTTCTCTTCGCTTAGACATTCGTAGAATCGGAGCCATCAAAGAAGGTAATGATGAAATTAAGGGCAATAGAACGCGGGTAAAAGTAACAAAAAATAAGGTTGCTCCACCTTTTAGAATCGTAGAGTTTGACATTATTTATGGAGAGGGTATATCCCGAATTGGTGAAATATTAGATATGGCAACTGAATATAATGTTATAAAAAAAGCAGGATCATGGTATTCTTATAAAGATACAAGAATAGGACAAGGCAGAGAGAATGTTAAGGCTTATCTTAAAGAGCATAAAGATATGCTTCAAAAAATAGAAGAAGAACTTAAAGCTAAACTTAATGAAGATCGCGATAAAAAGAAAAAAACGCGAAAATCTTAAAGTTGGGTTATTCAATTTATAAAATATTGGGTTATATAATTTGAAAATTTGGGAAAGCCTAATTTTATAGGTTTTAGAGCCTGTCTATTTTTTTTAATTTGTTGATAATCAAATAGTAATAAATAAAAAGCAGTTTTTTTTTATCCCATTGTTAAAATTTTAATTAAATGATTATCAGCTATTTATTATATTTTACTGTATAAAGAAAAAACCAAAAAAAATACTATTAAGTAATTTATTATCAGTTTTTTTACCATAAAAATAAAAAATAGACACACTCTTAGCAACCTCTTAAGATTTTTTATTTCTTATAAAAAAATAACCTAGAGTTGCTGTTAATAAGACAAGCAAGATATTAAAAATATAGGTTCCGAACTTTGATTTTTGAACATGATATAATATATTATTGGCTTTATAAATAAGTTCTTCTTTACTTCTTTCTTTATCAAAACTGGCTTTATTTTCAGATGTAGAAGTGTATTTTAGTTTTTTCCCACCTACATCAATAATTTTTTTAGAAATTAAAGTATCATACTTTTCTTCTCTAAAATTAAAATATATCCAATAAAGATAGTCAGCTAAAGCATACTGTCCTGGTTCATCAATCTCTATAAAATAATCAAATGATTTACTTCCATAAACTTGGCCACTTTCTCTTGTAATATTTGTGTTTTCACCTTCTGAATAAAAAGATACAGGATTAGAAGCAAAAATTTGAGGATTATCAATAGCGCTAATATTGCCTTGTCCTGCGATTTTAAAACTATATCTAAATGATTTTCCCGCATTTTTAGCACCATTTTCAACGTCTTCACGTAATTCATAATTTCCAACAGGAGCTATAGCTTTGAGTGGATGTTCGGGTAAAGATTTTACATTAATATGAATAGGTTTTGAATAAAAGGTTTTATAATTTTCTTTTCTATTTCTACCGAAAAAAGATCTTCGCTTTGCCACATCATATTTAATCATATTCAATCCAACTTGTCTAATATCAATATTTTCATCTGTAAGTGGAAAAAATGTACTTTGATAAATAATAGATTGTCGGTAATTTTTATTGTTAAGAGTAATCAGTTTTGGACTAACACTTGAAATATTGCTGTTTTCTTCCCAGCAGTTGCTAGGTTTAATTTTTTTACTTATATCCCCAACTTGTTTTCCCAAATCTCTTGGAAAATTAAGCGGTGCCTTATTACTGACAGCTTCATAAAAAGCCATAGTAATCGTGAATGGCTCTCCGCGATAAATGGTTTTTTTGTTCGTTGTTACGGCAAAAAAAGCATCGGCTTTTATGTCTATATATTCTTGAGGCTGGGCATTATCATTAAAAACTCCTCCAAAAGCATCAAATAAAGAACGTCTACGCCTAGTTGTGCGTTGTTTAGCATCGCCTACAGTAACTTGAAAACTTTTAATAGGCACATTTTCATCACCTACTTTTATGTTAAAGGCTGGAATAGTAAAAACGCCTTTTTTAGTTGGGTGAAACTTTTGAGTAATACGAATAACCTTGGTTATTTGGTTATTGATTACACTAATATTGGTAGATGTTGATACAGAACCTCTGTTAAAGTTTTTAATATTAGGAAAACTCAAAGTTCTAACTTCTTTATTCGATTCTATTATAAACTGTAGAGTTTCATTGAGTGCTATTTTCTGGGAAGCAACCCGAACAATAGGTTTGGCTTGGAGTGAAAAATTTAAAACATTGAATAAAAAAAATGTTAATAAGATAAAATAAATATCTGATTTTACATTCCTGTTCATAACGTTATACTAATCATTTAAATGAGAAAATGAATTTTGATAGCTTTATTTTTTGCTATAGTGAAAACTTAATCTTTTAAGACAAAAATATATAAATCAATCGTTTTATTTTTATTCTTTAAGATTTATTAAACTTTTAAAGGTTAATAAATATGGTTTTAAGATTTTTATTATAGGTTCAAGAGTACTTTGGATATTTTCCATAAAAAATTGGATATCAATATTTCTATATATGGCAAACATGTATCATACGATACAGTTTGCCATCTTACATAGTGTTCTTGATAAAGAAATCTTACTACATAATCGATTATGAAAGTACCAAACAATCTTCCTTTCAAAAGTATATTGTATAGATGCAGTTTTATCTTTATGGTAATTCACACTTAAAGGATAAACAATTGACCTTAAACGCCATCATCTATTAATTTAATGATTTTGGACATAGTTATCCACCGCTTCTTTGGTCAGTAGCTTACCTGTAAAAGGTTTATACTGTGCAATTCCTGAAGAGTTTATGCTAAAAAGTTGCTTTTTAGTTTCTTCCACAGCTAGACTAAATAAAATAGTACGCAGTTCTTCTGCTGTCATATTTGCATTGGTATTTAATATTTGTGTGGCATAAGCTGCAAGTACAGGTGATGCATGAGATGTAGTAGGTTGAACAGTTGGCACTTCTGAAACCGATGGGGTAGCAACAAATATAGTATTTTCGTTAAAAACACCATCTTGTGTAATAGCTGCCTCAAAAAAATCAAATTCAGTATTATATACACCTACAAATATAACTTTCTCTATACCCGTTTTTTTATGCGCAATATAATCAGTTAAGACACCACTCAAGGGAATAGCAAGGGGTAAATTTCTAAAGTCCTCATCACTATTATGTGCAATTGAAGAATCACCTTGTGGAGCTACTGTAGAATTTTCTAAAGCTACAATCATTAATGCTTTACCATAATCTCTAATATATTCCGCAGAGGCTATAGCTGTTTTAAAGAATGGACGACCATCTATTTCTTCCCAAAAAGATAATGTTGCACTCTGATACAGAGGTGAGCTATTTGTAGAAGAAAAAAATATAGTTGTAAAATTAGGATTATTTGCTTGAACATAGCCATGATAATTAATCAAGTCAATACCTTCGCTATTATAAGGCGGGTTCCCATGGGCTGAAAAAAAATAAAATGGACTGAGATTTTCATAATAATGAAAATGTACTAAAGAGGTATCAGATATTGTATAATCGAATGTTTTTTTTATTCTTGTCCCATGAGTGTTCCCATAAAATCCCTGGGCATCTACAGCATAGACATTAGGTTTATCATTTGTAACTGTTTTAGCACAGCCTTGCACATTGACAATTTGTCCATTTGGTGTATGAGGACAAAAGTCAGCTCCTACAATTACACCATCATTATCGTAATCTTCATTATCTTCTATAGTACATCCTTTCTCATCCACATTTTCTCCTACTGAAGTTCGTTCACATAAGTCTGAACCATTAACTATACCGTCATTATCAAAGTCTTCGCTATCGTATATAGAACATCCTTGAGCATTTACTTCTTCACCGCTAAATGTATATATGCAACTATCAAATGCATCACTTACACCATCTCCGTCACTATCAAAAAGTTGACTTGCTGAACATCCTTGAGCATTTACGCTTTCTCCATTAGGTGTATTGGAACATAGGTCTAATGTATCGCTTACACCATCTTCATCTGTATCTATTTGACTTGCTGAACATCCTTGAGCATTTACGCTTTCTCCATTAGGTGTATTGGAACATAGGTCTAATGTATCGCTTACACCATCTTCATCTGTATCTATTTGACTTGCTGAACATCCTTGAGCATTTACGCTTTCTCCATTAGGTGTATTGGAACATAGGTCTAATGTATCGCTTACACCATCTTCATCTGTATCTATTTGACTTGCTGAACATCCTTGAGCATTTACACTTTCTCCATTAGGTGTATTGGAACATAGGTCTAATGTATCGCTTACACCATCTTCATCTGCATCTATACTAACAGGTAACTGGGGTATTTGGGTATCGCAGGATATAAACACCAGTGTCAAAAAAACATATATATATAATATTTTCATCATTGTTTAAAGTTATTTGATCTGGTGGTGTTGTAGAAAATATGATTTAAAAAAGTAGTTTTGATATTGAGACATTTAGAGTTATATTTGTTCATTTGTTTCACTCAAATAAGACAATATGACCATAGAAATAACCCTAAAATGCCCCAAATGTGACAGCGAAGATATAAGAAAAAATGGCATAAACAAATTAAAGAAGCAAAATTATCACTGCAAAGCCAGATGTTAGCTTTCTTTTATATCAATAACGGGCATGTGTAAAATTTGACATCATACTTTGTATAACACCACCATTAAATGGTTATTTTACTGTATTTCAAATAACACTTTAAAAAGTTTTTACAAAAAATTGCTTATTCAAAAATGGACTTTAAATCTTTGGACTTAGAAGGTTCTATCAAAACCGATAATTTATATAAGAGTCTTTATGCTACTGATGCTTCGGCTTACCAAGAAGAGCCGCTTGGCGTAGCTTTTCCAAAGACAGAATCGGATTTACAAAAATTGGTTTTTTTTGCAAAAACGCATCGGCTTGGTCTTATTCCTCGCACAGCAGGTACCTCCTTAGCAGGACAAGTTGTCGGTAAGGGTTTAGTGGTGGATATGTCCCGTTATATGACCGAAATACTTCATTTCGATAAAGTTGGAAAAACAGTAACCGTACAACCCGGCGTTATCCGAAACGAGTTGACTATTTTTTTAAAGCCTCATGACCTGTATTTTGGTCCTGAAACCTCCACAGCCAACAGAGCAATGATTGGAGGTATGGTGGGAAACAATTCTTGTGGCTCTAATTCACTGGTTTATGGTTCTACCAGAGACCATCTTTTGAAAGTTAAAGCCTTTTTATCCGATGGGACAGAAGTAGTTTTTGAGGCTATTGATAAAAAAACCTTTTTTCAAAAAACCCAACTTCAAAATTTAGAAGGCAAATTATACAGGCATATTTTAGAAATATTAAGTCATGAAAATAACCAAAAAAACATTAGTTCTTCTTTTCCAAAACCTAATATTCCAAGACGCAACACCGGCTACGCCATCGACTTACTTTTGGATAATGAAGTTTTTGATAAAAACAGTAACCAGCCTTTTAATTTTTGTAAACTCATCGCTGGCTCGGAAGGCACTTTGGCTTTGTTAAGCGAATTAACACTTGCTCTTTCCTCTACTCCACCTCCAGAACACTTGCTTGTTTGTGCCCATTTTGCTTCTCTGCAAGATTCGTTAAAGGCTAATTTAATTGCCCTAAAGTTTAAGCCTCATGCTTGTGAACTTATCGATCATCATATTATTTCCTGCGCTAAAAATAACCGAGAACAAGCAGAAAATGCTTTTTTTGTAAACGGAAAGCCTGAAGCTATTTTAGTTGTAGATTTACGTCATCAGACTCATGAAGAAGTTGAAAAGCAAGCTCATGAACTTATAGCAGCGTTTAAAAAAACAGATTTGGGTTATGCTTTTCCTATTATTCCAAAAGTCAAAGCCTCTAAAGTATGGGAGTTACGAAAAGCTGGTTTGGGTTTACTTTCCAACATGCCCGGAGACACCAAACCGGTGGCTGTAATAGAAGATACCTGTGTTACTGTTGAAGATTTACCCGCTTACATTGCTGATTTTAACCGCGTTTTAAAAAAATATGATCTCTATTGTGTGCATTATGCCCATGCGGGTTCCGGAGAATTGCATTTGCGGCCGCTTATTAACTTAAAAACACCTCAAGGAAACGCCCTTTTTAAAACCATAGCGCAAGAAATTGCCACTTTGGTCAAAAAGTATAAAGGCTCTTTGAGTGGTGAACACGGAGATGGCAGACTTAGAGGCGAATTTATTCCTTTCATGATAGGTGAGTCCAATTACGCTTTATACGAGGATTTAAAAAAAACTTGGGATAAACAAAATATTTTTAATCCCAATAAGATCGTCAATACTCCACCTATGAATACAGGTTTACGTTACCGCCCAAATCAAGAAACACCGACCTTTGATACTCTTTTTGATTTTTCAGCTACAAAAGGACTTTTACGGGCTGCCGAAATGTGCAACGGTTCGGGGGACTGCCGAAAAACTGAAATTACCGGCGGTACTATGTGTCCAAGTTACATGGCAAGCAAAAATGAAAAAGACACTACCCGCGCTAGGGCAAATATATTGAGGAGTATTTTAACAAAAAATGAAGGAGAAAACCCTTTTGATAATCAAGAACTTAAAGAAGTTATGAAACTTTGCCTTTCTTGTAAAGGGTGTAAATCTGAATGTCCATCTAATGTGGATATAGCAAAAATGAAAGCCGAATTCTTATACCAAATGTCCAAAACCAATCCTGTCTCTTTACGAACTTGGTTAATTGCTAACTTTGGTTTGATGAATGCTTTTGCCGCCCAGACCCCTAAGTTGTATAATTTTATTTTTGGAAATCAGAGCCTTGCTCAACCTTTCAAAAAAATACTTGGCTTTTCTGACAAACGCTCTATGCCCTTATTGGCAAAGACAACTTTAAGAAAGTGGTATCAAAAATCCTATTCTTGTTTGCCAAAATCGCCCAAAAAGTTGGGTAAGGTTTACCTGTTTTGCGATGAATTTACGAATTATAACGATGTCGCCATTGGTATAAAAACCATTAAATTACTCAATCATTTAGGTTATGAGGTTATCATTCCAAAACATTTGGAAAGCGGTCGAACATACCTTTCAAAAGGTCTTTTAGAAGAAGCTAAACATTTGATTTCCAAAAATGTAGAATTGCTTAGTCGGTTTATTTGTCCCGAAACTCCTATGATTGGCATAGAACCTTCGACTTTATTAACTTTTCGAGATGAAGCCTTGGAACTTATAGAGCCAGCTCTTAAAGAAAAGGCTAAAACTTTAGCAAAAAGCAGTTTTTTATTGGAAGAGTTTTTAGCTAAAGCCTTGGAAAAAGGCGCTATTAGTCCAGAAAGTTTTACCGACAAGACAAAAACTTTAAAAATTCATGTGCATTGTTATCAAAAAGCCTTAACCCCTTTAACCCCTATTCGGCAATCGCTTAATTTGCTTAAAAACTATAAGGTTCAATTTATTAGATCCGGTTGTTGTGGTATGGCAGGTTCTTTTGGTTATGAAAAAGAAAATTATGACTTATCTATGAAAGTGGCAAATTTGGTCTTATTGCCCACTTTAGAAAAAACACCTGAAGAGGTTTTAGTTGTCGCTAATGGTACAAGCTGCAGACACCAAATTAAAGATGGCATTCAAAGAAAATCTTATCATATTGGAGAAATACTTTTTGAGGGGTTAAAAAAGTAGGAAAATTGCTTGTTTTCAATACAAAAAAGTAAGGCAAAAATCCTTTTTCTCAAAAGACTCAACGGTTTTGATTTTGTAATTCATGTATAAATTTTTCTGCGTCTTTAGCCTGTTTTTTCCCTGCCCTAATTAGGTTTAATTCCCGAACCCCTTGTTTAATATCTTCTATAATTTCCTCTTTTTCAGACAGAGGAGTTATCTCTTTTACAAACTTAAAATTCCGAAGCACCTCTAAAATAAAAGGCACTTTTTCATCCTTTACTTCCAATACTAATTTCATAGGATTAAATTTTTGTAAACAATACTAAAGAACTCAATAAAGATATTTTTTCATTTTTCTAATTTATGTAAGTATTTGATTTTTAAATTATCCAAATATCGACTTGCTTTAAGCAAAGTAATTTTTTGAGCGTTAAAAGCATCTAAAACAGTATTTACGTAAGCCTGTCCAAATATTTTAATTGGTTCTTTTTCGCGAAGACGCTGACCACCAGATCGTTTTTGAGCATATTTTTCACTTGCCAATTGTTGATATTCGCGGTAAAGATTATAGTTTTTTTGAGTTAACAAACCTTTATCTAAAAAACGACGAAGAATAACTTCTACACTTATGTTCCACTGTTTTGCATAAGGTCTCAAGTAAGAATTATAGTCTTGGATAGGTTTTTTATTAAGAATAGAATAATCTATTTTATTTAAAAGATATTCCGGTAATAATATCCAAGCCGCAAACTTATTCGCCATTTTTTCATACACCTTATGGCTATCAAAATCACGACTATTATCAATAAAACTCCTTTTATGAATAAGTAAATGGGCTAATTCGTGCAAGAGAGAAAATGTTTCGGGCGTGTAGGCAATAGATTGTTTTTTGATAGCTATGATGGGCATTTCTTCAAAATAAAGGGAAAAAGCACGAACAGCATCTTCTTTTGGCAACTGCCAAGTGCCTTTATAGCCATTGCTAAGAATGATTAGCAACCCTTTGTTTTCTAAGGCTTTTCGCCATTGTTCAAATAAATAACCTTTATTTGGCTCCATACCAAGCCAAGAGCGCACCCGCTGACAAAAATCCATAAATTTAGAATCGTCTAAGTTTAAGAGATAGTCATTGCTAATCTCCAAGTTTTTGGGATACCATTTTTTTATAGGCATTGCTAAGTCTTCTAAAAGTCCTAAATAAATGGACCTTTGCCGTTCCGTTTGTCTTATAAAATTTTTGACCTGACCAGATAGAGTTGGCTTCTGGCTACTAAGAGTTCTGAATTGAGGAGAATATACCTTATCTTCTTGAAAATTTTTCTTTTCAAGAAAAAAAAGAATATCATACTTAAAATAATTGGCTATTTTTTTTAATTGAGGAATAGAAAAAATACCTTCCCCATTTATATTGCTAATTTTTAAATGTTCCAATACATCTTCTAGAGTTTCTCCAAATTCTCTACAACACCATAAAAGGCGTTCTTTATTGATCTGAATTGTTTCCATATGATTTTTTTAATAAAAACAATTTATAAGTATAATTAATTTATAAAAAATAAGACATTACAAAATATTTAATTTTCTTTTTAAGTATATACACCTCAAAATTAAGATAGTATTGTCATAATTTGCTAATTTTGAAATTAATTATTTCTAAGCTAAAAATAGCCTTGCTATATTTGTTTTTTTTATGTTTTTTGTAAAATAGACTCTATAATTGTAAAAATTTATAGCAATTTGTAAAATATTGAAATACCTCGTTTTTAGTAATTTATATTTTAAGATTTTTATTTCGTGCAAAAAAAGTAGAATATAGAGTTTAATATGCTTTTTTATTTTATTTAATACTTGTTGAAACATTTTTCCATTAAATTCCTTACACTATTATGACTTCTCGCCAAATCAAAACAATAATTATCGGACCGATCATGATTGTTACTGCTATATTTTTGATGAAATTTCTTTTTTCCAAAAAAAAAGAACTAAAGCCCAAAGAAACGCCTAAAATTATTAAAAATGTTAAGACTCAATCTATTCATTATAAAAATATTAAATCGGAAGTTGTCGTTTTCGGACGTGTTACTTCGGCTTCTCCTTTAGAGGTTGTTACAGAAGTAGGAGGAATTATAAAAAAAGGAAATGTTCCTTTAAAAGAAGGACAAAATTTTAGAAAAGGACAAATCTTATTTAAAATAGATAATAGAGAAGCTGTTTTAAGTTTACGTTCCTTAAAAAGCACATTTATGAAAGACTTAGCAGCTATATTACCAGATTTAAAAGTCGATTTTTCTTCCGTTTTTCAAAAATGGAACGTCTATTTTCAAACTATTGATTTAGAAGACCCTTTACCTAAGTTACCAAATGTAGAAGAACAAAAAGAAAAAGTTTTTTTAGTGACTAAAAATATTTTTAAAAATTACTATGACATTCGACAAAGAGAAGTTAATTTAGAAAAATATACAGTAAAAGCCAGTTTTTCCGGTACAATTATTCAAGTAGATGCTCATGAAGGCTCTTTTGCTTCCCAAGGAAAACAAATAGCTAAGGTAATTGAAACTAGCGACTTAGATTTAAAATTATCAATTCCTGTTGAAAATATAAAATGGTTAGAAATAGGTCGTTTTGTTGATATTCAAGATGAATCTACTCAAAACAGATGGAAAGGTCGGATTAATCGTATCAGTAAAGTTATTAATCAAAATACGCAATCTATAGATGTATATGTTTCTATTTTCCAAAATTCAAAATATCCTGTTTATGAAGGCATGTATTTAAAAGCATCCATTCAGACAAAAACTTTTGAACAAGTTCTAGAGGTCAATAGAGAAACAGTTTTTAATAATAACCAAGTTTATATAGTAGAAAATGATAGTATTTTAAAAATTAAAAATATTATTATTCACAAAGTTAACCCCGAAACAGTTATTATTTCTGGTCTGGACAGTACGAGTAGTTTGGTTATCGAAAGCCTTATCAATGCTTATGAAGGTATGATAGTCAAAAAAATATAATATAGAAGTAAACCAATAGTTGCAAAATTTTTGGAAAGTTTTAATACTGAAAATAAGATAATTAAATATTTCAAACACAAGCATCATAGTTATTTTATAATCAATATATTAAAAACTATTTTTAACTATTTTTAAATAAAAGATATGAGAAAAATAATTGAAAGTTTTATCAAGTATGGCATATATGCTAATATCGTTATTGCTATTACGGTTATATTGGGTTTAGTAGCTTTTTTTTCTACAAAAAAAGCCTATTTTCCTGAGAGTGATGCCACTGATATCAGAATTCAAATGGCTTATCCTGGTGCTTCTCCTGAGGAAGTAGAACAAGGTATTACCCAAAAAGTTGAAGAAGCTATAGAAAGTGTTATTGGTATAGATAATGTGGTTTCGACTTCTTCGGAAAATGGGGTTAATATTACTATTGAAATATTAGCTCAATATAGTATTGATGAGGTTTTTACAGAAGTTAAAAATGCTGTTGATGGGATAAGCTCTTTTCCTGTTAGTGCTGAAAAGCCTATCATTTATAAAGTTAAACCTCGTCAGCCAAGCCAATGGATAGGTTTAAGTGGCGATGTTAATATCAAAGTGCTAAAGGAATATGCAGATCAAATAGAAGATGATTTATTAGCATTGCCTAATATTTCTCAAATTAATGTTATTGGTTTTCCTGAAATAGAAATATCAATAGAAATCAATGAAGAAGCCCTCTTAAAATACGGGTTTACTTTTAATGAGATTGCTGCTACTGTGCGATCTAATAATTTAGATCTTTCAGCTGGAACGTTAAGAACCAAAAATGAAGAGGTCCTTATCCGATCAAAAGCTAAACGAGAAGATATTGATAAGATTAGTGAAATTATACTACGGGCAGAAGACGATGGGTCAAAAATTTTACTCCGCGATGTTGCCAATATTAAAGAACAATTTGTTGATCAGCCTTTTGAGGTAAAATTAGATTCTAAACCTGCTGTTTATTTTAGAATAGATAAATTAGGCGAAGAAGATATCGTAAAAATTTCTGAAGATGTTATTAAATATGTCGATGATTTTAACGCTAAAAATAATGCTATAAAACTCGAGATAACTTTTGATTTTTATGAACTTTTAAAACAGCGTTTAGATACTCTGAGCGAAAATTTTGGCTTAGGTATCATTCTTGTTATCATCTCTTTGAGTATTTTTTTAAATCTAAGACTCTCACTTTGGGTTGCTTGGGGCATACCTGCATCTTTTTTGGGTATGTTTATTTTAGCTTCTTTTATTCCAACTTTTACTATTAACATGATTTCTTTATTTGGAATGATTTTAGTAGTTGGTATTTTAGTTGACGATGGTATTGTGATTGCTGAAAATATCTATACCCATTTTGAAAAAGGTAAAAATCCATATCGGGCTGCTATAGACGGTACTTTAGAGGTTTTTCCTGCGGTTACAGCATCTGTAACCACTACAATTGTAGCTTTTTTACCAATGATACTAATCGGAGGCGACTTTGTTTTTTTAGCTGAAATGGCTATTGTTGTTATTTTTAGTTTAGGTTTTTCTCTTTTAGAAGCCTTTTTAGTCTTGCCTGCTCATTTAGCTTCGGCTAAAGTGCTTAAATCTGGATACCATAAAGATGAGCAAAATAAGAACTCTAATCTTCCCCATATTAGACGTTCTAAAAAAAGGAATAGGCAAATAAGATATTATTTAGATAAAATGATTGCCTACCTAAGAGATACTATTTTTGGAAAAGCCTTGAACTATACTATTGGTTATAAATGGCTTTCTTTAAGCTTTATTGTCAGCTTATTTATTATTGTTATCGGTTTGTTGGGTGGTGGAGTTATTAAATTTACTTTTTTCCCAAAAATTGAATTTTCAAGCCTTAGAATAGAAGTTGCCTTTAAACCGGGTACCAGGGAAGATAAAGTTAAAGCCGCATTAGCCAAATTTGATGAAGCCGTTTGGAAAGTCAATAATGATCTAAAATTAGAATTAGGCGATACTCAAAATACGATTAGACACACTTTTTCTTGGTTGGGATCGACAAGTGAAGATAATGGCAGTCATGCAGGTACTGTCAATGTATTTTATAAAGAATTAGACGAAGGTAGTATTTCAAGCTTCGATTTACGCGATAAAATAAAAAATGAAATAGGTACTATCCCTGAAGCTGAAAAGCTCATTGTTGGTGGTAATTCTCGTTGGGGTAAACCTATAGATATAAGATTGACCAGTAAAAATAGTGCGTCTCTTGAAAAAGCCAAAGATTTTCTAAAAGTAGAACTTGGTAAAATAGAAGAAATAGAAGAAATTAAAGACAATGTAAGTATCGGTAAAAGAGAACTCGAAATAGAACTCAATAAACAAGCTTATTTTTTAGGTTTTTCCCATAACGAAATAGCCAGCCAAATTCGACAAGGTTTTTTTGGCGAAGAAGTGCAACGTCTTCAAAAAGGTTCAGATGAAGTTCGAGTATGGGTACGTTATCCCAATTCGAGTAGAGAAAGTTTTGGACAATTAGAAAATTTGAAAATTAAAAGTCCTCAAAAAGAATATCAACTTTCCGACCTTACAAATTATACCATTTCAAGAGGTGTATCTTCTATAAAACATTATGATGCTTCTAAGACTATCAGTGTCGATGCTCAAATGGTTGATCCTGATGCTGAAGTCCCACCTGTTGTAGAAAAAATTAGGGCTAGTATTATACCAGTTATAAAATCTAATTTCGAAGATGTTGCAGTAGAATTAGGTGGACAATCCGAGTCAAGTAGTGAAACGATGTCAAAATTAATGCTCTATTTAGGAGGAGCTTTTTTTATCATTTTTATCATTATCATGATAACTTTTAAATCTTTTTATCAGGCTATATTAATCATTATGATGATTCCTTTGGGTTGGATAGGAGCAATTTTAGGACATGGTATAGAAAACATTCCGGTTTCTCTGCTGAGTATCTTTGGAATGATAGCACTTTCAGGTGTCATTATTAATGATGCGGTTGTTTTTTTAGATAAATACAACCGACACTTATTAGAAGGTTATAAAGTAAAAGAAGCGGCTTTTAAAGCTGGTATCAATCGGTTTAGACCCATTATGCTTACCTCACTTACCACTGTTTTAGGACTTTTACCTCTTATTAAAGAAACTAGCTTCCAAGCTCAGTTTTTAATCCCTATGGCAACTTCTATAGCGTATGGCGTTTTAATAGGTACTCTAATTATTTTATTATTTTTCCCTGTTTTTATTATTTTCTTCAACGATGTGCGGTATTTTGTAACATGGTATTGGAATAGCAAAAAACCCAACCGAGAAGATGTGGAAAGAGCTATTATCGATGTAGACAAAGATAAACTTTTGCAAGAAGAAGAAAGTCTTATGCGTATAGAATAGTATGAAAATATAGTCTCACCATAGATCAACTTTGTCAAGGTTTTTGAAAGCAAACCTTGACAAAATATGGCTAATATTACAATTGAGAAAACATGCCAAAATAATTTAGTTCAAAAAATAGAAAAGTTTTCACTCTAATGATAAAATGGTTTTACAAAAATGACCCAGATTCTTAAATATCCAATCTGTTTCTCCTGCCAATGTACTAAAAATGGTAAAAAGAGAGACTTAATTTGTTGAAAACTAACTTCATAAGTTTTAAATCGTTTTTTTACTATTCAAATTACTTACTCATGTTTATTACCTCCAAATCATCAGAAGATAGAGTTATAGATCAAGTGGTTCTTCAAAAGCGAATTGCTTTTGCTATAGCTGATTATTACCAAGAAATTACTAAACCTCTTTATGAATCTGCCTTTGATACCTTAATTAAAAAGGGGTTTTCTAAAGAAAATTTGAAAAGCTACTATGTACCAGGTGCCTTTGAATTGCCTTTTACGGCTCAAAATTTACTCAAAAAAAATGATGCAGTTATTTGTATTGGTTGCGTTATACAAGGTCAGACCAAACATTTTGATTTTATCTGTGACGCTGTGGCTAAAGGTATTTTAGAAGTGTCTTTAAAACTTAATAAACCTATTATTTTTGGAGTCTTAACACCTCAAAATATGAAACAAGCTCGCAATAGATCAGGTGGCAAATATGGCAATAAAGGTATCGAATTTGCTGAAACAGTCATTTCTATGTTGTCATTTTCTAGTTCTTTATAAAAAAAGAAATGAATTATAAAAAGAGAAGTGAACTTTTATTGAAACGTATTGATCTATTGAATAAATATTCAGATAAAGATACAAGATTAGAACGTTCTTTAGCTTCAGCAGCCCAAAAAGAACTCATGGTTACATTAAAAAAAATTATGGAAACCATTGGTTTAGAAGTTTGGACAGATCATATCGGTAATCTCAGAGGACGCTTAACGAGTCATAATCCTGAAGCTAAATACGTGTATATTGGAGGATATACAGATACTGTAGAAAAAGCTGGAAAGTATGACGGTATAATTAGTATTCTATTGGGTTTAAGTTTAGTAGAGAAACTATTAGATGACAATAAAGATTACCCTTTCCATATAGAAATTATTGCTTTTATTGACGGTGCTAATACTTATTTTGATATACCTTATTTAGGTTGTAGAAGTTTAACAGGAACATTTAATTTAGAGTGGTTAAATAAAAAAAATGATAACGGTCAAACCTTAAAATCTTTACTTCAAATCTATGGTAACCCAACTTCTGTGCTTCATGACATGATTTCAGTACAAAATACAGAGTGTTATTTTCAATTTGCCTTAGATCATACTGATCTACTTGACAAAGAGATGGTTTCAGTAGGTATTTTTGAAGGTATTAATAGCAGCTCTCATTTACATATTTCCATTACACCTAATTATTCGCATCAAGCCATGTATCTAATTGATACCCCAAATTATCTTCTTTATGCTTTTACTCAATTTATAAAAGATATAGAATATTATATTAAAAGACGCGGAGAATGGCTTTATAGCAAAATAAATAATATTAATTTTTTGCAAGAAGAAGAAAAAGGTCAAACAACTAAAATCGTCTTTGATTTTAACCTCTTTAGTAAAGATAATAAATTGGTAACAATTGCTTACGAAACTTTAAAAAATCAGTTTATCAAACTTGCTAAAACCTATAAAACAACTATCAATATAGATGTTTTGAATAAGCACAAATCTATATTACCTAACCCAAAACTTTCAAGTCTGTTGGCAGACTGTATAGAAAATAGCGGAATAGATATCAAACGGCTTAGCAGTTTTGAAAATCAATCAATATCTATATTAGCACCTTATATTAAAACCTGTATGCTTTTTATACGCACCCAAAAAGGTATATATCAACAACAAGATGAATATATTCGCATAGAAGATATTATGGTTGCTATTAAAATTGGGGATAAGTTTTTGGATAAATTGGTCAAATATAACGGTTACACTGCCTAAACATTTTTTTTAGGCATCAAGATTTACTGAATAATTGTTTAATTTCTCTATCTGTTTCAGCTATAGAAGGGAAAATATGACTAGCTGTTTTTATCATCCAAGCTTGAAAACTTAATAACTTACTATACACAACAGAATTTTCTAAAGCTTCTGGAGGCAAATCTAAACCTATATATTTTAACAATGTAACTAATACACTTAAAAAAACAGCATATTTAAATACACTAACTGCCGCTGCCGCTAAATTATCAAAATCATCTAATATGGAGTAATCAATTTTGCTTTGGAGAAAACGACCTATTTTATTAAGAAAAATGATAATAAAAACGTAGACCAAAAAAAAAATAAAAAAGTTCATACCATGATGAAACTTTGTTCCGATTAGTCCTTGCAATCCTGTTATACCATTTGTCACAAAGAAAAAAAGAAGCCAAATAGTGCCTATCAATATTGCTATAGATAAAAGCTCCATGACAAGCCCTTTTTGATAACCTTTATAGCCACCATAAAGCAAAACCAAAATTAAAATAATATCAACCAGTGGAATATTAAAAGAAAAAATACTTACAATCATATTTTTAAAATAATTAAATTTGCTCTTTGTTGCTTAATGATCAATTAATATTATACCATTCGAAGTTTAAAAATACCGATATAAAATTTTGATTTTTTAATTGATAATCAATTAATTGTTTTTTATATATTTAAGAAGTATTAACTATGAAATGGTATTGTTATTATAGTATTAGAGGCATAAAATAAAACTAATATTATTATTCTAATTTAGAATTGGTAAAAAAAATAAAAATAAATTATAGAGTATAGTCTAAATTTAACTCAAATAAAATGATTAGAACTGCAAAATTAATTTCAAAGCTCTTTTTTTTTGTATCTTTTATTTTTATCTTTTTTACTAGTACAGCCCAATCAGAAATAGAGTTTCTTGATTTGAAAACTTGCATAGATTATGCTTTAAAAAATGCGATTTCTGTCCAAAATGCTCAAATAGATGTTCTAAAAACAGATAAGCAACGAAAAGAAATTATTGGTCTGGGATTACCACAAATTAATATAGAGGCAAGTTTTACAGATAATGTTATTATTCAAAATATATACCTACCTGCTCAATCGCTTGCATTATTTAGTGGAGATACAGTAGAGCCAAATGCACCTGATGTTCCTGTCCAATTTGGCACTAGATTTAATGGAAATGTTATTGCTAAACTTTCCCAACTTGTTGTAGATTCTCGTTACTTTATTGGTTTAAAAGCCATTAATTCTATTATTAGATATTCAAAACAGCAACTACAACAAAACCAAGAACAGCTTATTTATGATATTACTAAAGCCTACTATGCTATACTTATCAATGAAGAACAGCGTAAAGTTTTTAAAGCCAATTTAGAAAATTTAGATACTCTACTTAAACAGACAGAAGAACTTTTTAAAAACGGTTATGCTTTAAATGTAGATGTTAGTCGTCTAAAAGTTTCTTATAATAATTTAAAAACTGAACAGAAAAAGCTTGATAATCTACTTCAAATTAGTAAAAATGCTTTAAAACTTCGGATGGGTAAACCTATAGAGACGCCTATAAAACTTACTGAAGAAATAGATACAACTTCTCTTTTAAACTTTCAACTTATAGCTTCAGATTTTCATTTTGATAGAACTGATTATAAAATCTTAACAAGTCAGAGAATATTAAATGATTATGATATTCAACAACATAAATCAGGTTATTATCCCAGTTTATATTTTGATTTAGCTTATGGCTATAATGCAGGAAGTGCAACTCTATCAGACTTTTCTCCAAATAATTATGCTTATTGGGGGCTTAGACTCTCTATTCCAATTAGCAATGGGGGGCAAAGGCGAAATAAAGTTGCTCAATTAAAATTAGATGATAAAAAAATAGAATTAACTCAAGAATTTTTCAAAAAACAAATTCGTTTTGAGCAAGAAGAAGCAATTCTAAATTTTAATAATACTATGTTTGATGTTCAAAATCAAAAAGACAATATTATTTTAGCTCAAGAGGTATATGATATAAGTATACTGAGTTATCGAGAAGGTGTAGGATCGAGTACTGATATTGTTAGTGCCCATACGAGCTATAAAGAATCTCAAAATAACTATTATTCATCTCTTTTAAATCTATTAATTGCTAAACTAGATTATGAAAAAGCCTTCGGAAAAATTAAAATACCTAATTTGGAAGAATAATTAGTTATAACCATCTCAAAGAAAATTCAGAACTATATTTATGCTTCTTTAATTCTTATACTTTTAACTGTTTCTGGTAAATGCGATGATTCTGATCCTAATTCTTGATGAGTCAAATTTTGTATGGCGTTTGGCAACCGATAATCCTTGATGGTCCGAGAGAATGAGACACAGCTCTGTAGTCTTTGATAACAAAATATGGGTCATAGGAGGAAGTTTTAGTCCTAACCCTTTAAATGATGTTTGGTCCAGTACTGATGGAATAACTTGGACAGAAGAAACTGCCTCAGCCGAATGGGGTGCTAGAATATCGCATCGTTCTGTAGTTTTTAATAATAAAATATGGCGAACAGGTGGGGATCCAAATATAGATGAAGTCTGGTATTATGGTTTATAGTATTTCATAAGGTCATCAAATAAAAATAGATGACCTTATAAATTTTATTATTTATAATCAAAAAGTTAAAAAAATTATTGATTGGCTTCCAAATTTCTATAACGTTCTCTCGCTTCTTCAATTTGCCAGCTTCCTTTAAAATCTAAAAGCTGTTGTTTATAGTAAATTTTAGCCTTTTCATAATCTTTAAGATTTATTTCATAAATAAGGCCAATGGTATAGTTGGCTTCATCGGCTAAAACATCACTTCTATACTTATCTAATAGTATTTGTAATTTGTTAATAGCTTCTTCAAAACGACTTAATTTTCGTAACATAAGACTCTGTTGCCAAAGAATATCATCGCCTAAAGGATGATTAGAGCAGTCTTCAAAAAGTTGGTCAAAAGCTGTTAAGGCTTTTTTATATTGATTTTGATAAGCTAAAAGTTCTATTTCGGTAAAGCGTTTTAAGCGTATATCTGTAGTATCTAAGCCGCTGTTATCGTCTATAAAAATAGATAAGGCAATAGCGTCATTAGCCGTTTTCCTATTGGTAGCCGTTTTTAAAATATCTAAATAGCCTTTAGCCAATTTAAAATTACCTGTATAATAGTGAACTTTGGCATTTTTTAGCTTAGCCAAATTAGCCTCTTCACTGCTTTTATATTCTTCTTGTACTTTTAGGTATACTAAGGTTGCTTCCCAAGGTTTTCCAGATAAAACATATACATCGCCCAAAGTCATGAGGGCTAAAGGTCTTTTTAAATGTTTAAAACGAATGTCCAAAAGCTGTTGTAAAAGAAGAATAGCAGTATCTTTCTTATCAAGATAAAAAGCATATAGTTTTGCTAAATCTATTGTCTCTTCAAAAGTATTAAATAAGGCAATTTGGGCATTTGATGAACCATTTTGTTTTGCTTTTTGTGCTATAATAATCTTATAAGCATCTGCAATAGCTATAACTTTTTCTTTATTTATTGGAAAAGTATTTTTAATCTGTAACTCTTGGGTTCTGACAAGTTCTTTACGCGCTAAATAGTAGATTTTAGTAACATGGGGATATTTCATAATTAGATAATTTAAAATATCAATTGTTATATCATAATCTTTATTATTTAAAGTTAGTTTAGCAAGTTCTAATAAATTATTACCCGATAATTTTTTGCGTTTATCAATACTTTTAGCTTGTAGAAATGCCTTGTAGAAATCTTTTTTTTGGGTATAAAGCCAAACTAATAATTGATTAAAAACAATATGATGTTGTTTACTTATGTATTGAAATATAGACTTTTCTAATACATTTTCCCATTCTGTATTGATATAATCATTAAGTTCTACCTCAATTGTTTCTAATTCATTTTGAGCTATATCCAAAATATTAAGATAGGTTATTATGGCTTTTTTATCATAAGCTAATCGTTTGTAAAGTCCTGCCAACTCTAACCCAAAAGTGACAGGGTCAATAATTATACCCAAAAGATATGTTTTTTCTGCATAATCATACCTTTTATATTTAAAAAAATACTGACCCGTAGGATTAAGAAAAATAGACTTTAGTTTTATACGTTCCAAATAGTCGTCATAAAAGTCTAAAGCCTGTTGCTCTTTACCAATTTTAGTAAGATATACACCATAATCTATATTGTATTGAGGATCATTTGGAAACCATTTTAAAACCCTTTTAAAATAAGATTTACAAGTTTTATAGGCTTTTTCAAATAATAAAGCCTTAAAAAACTGTTCATGAATAACTTGAATATATCTGCTTTGTTCCGATAAAGATTCATAAAAAATAATGGCTTTTTTATAGTCTTGGTTTTGGTAATAATGGTTGGCAAGTTGTATATTCTTATCTTCTTTTGTTTGAGCAAAAGCAAAAAAAACAGTGAAAATTAAAAGTAGGATTAGAAGAAAATTATATTTTTTCATATTTATTTTTTAGTTGTAAAAGAACAATAATTAGAAATTAATAAAATTAAAATATTCTAAATTATAAATAATTTGTAATTATTTAGAAAAAACCACTTAAAAAAAGATTTTTTTACTCATAATCAGTATATTATATACTAAAAAATCTCTTTTTTTAATTTATAAAAAAAATGGAAATAACTTAGAATTAGGAAATTATAAATTTGGAATATAGGTATTAATAATTCCAATTAACTCTGAATGAAGATATTGGTTGCTAGCTACAATATTTTTCCCTGATACATGATTATAGCTCTTTCCCATAAAATCAGTAATATGACCTCCTGATTCGGTAACTAATAAAATACCTGCTGAAACATCCCAACTTTTTAAACCATATTCATAGAAAGCATCAAAAATACCTTGAGCTACATAAGCTAGATCTAAAGCTGCTGATCCTAAACGCCTTACTCCTCTTGACTTTTCATTAATTTCACCAAGAATTTTTAAATATGCCTCATAATAGTCAAAAGAAGTATAAGGAAAGCCAGTTGTTATGAGGCCATCAGATAATTTTTTTCTTTTAGAGATGTGCATAGGTAGACCGTTGCAAAAAGCCCCTTTTCCTTTAATAGCTGAAAAACAAACTTTTTGAATAGGATTATAAATAACGGCTAAGACCAGTTCTTCTTTATATTCAAGGGCTATGCTGATACAAAACACAGGAATTCCATAAATAAAGTTAGTGGTGCCATCTAATGGATCGATAAACCAACGATAATCTGTTGTACCCATTTTAGGGCTTGCTTCTTCGGTTACAAAAGTTGAATTTTTTAAGAGTTTATCTAGTCTGTTTACAATACGTTTTTCACTTTCTATATCAACGTAAGAAACCAAGCTACTATCATCTTTGACCTGAGTTTTATTAAAATTAAAATGATTGTATTCATCTTCTATAAAAAGACCTACCTCTTTGACTAAAACTATGATTTCTTGACAAATAGAACTCAGATCCATATATTTAAAATAATTTTATATTGTCAATTTTTTGGAATACTTTTGAAAAAATCAAAGGAAAGTAGTTATTGCCTTACTTTTTTTGGAGATAATTTACTTTTCTCAAAACACCTTTTAATTATAAGCATATCATTTTAAAAAAGGATTTTTAGGAGATTTTAATTCATTGGTAATGAAAATGATCGTTTCTGAGATAGAATAGTATTGCTATACATAGAAATTAATTATTTTATAACTTTTTAAACCTTTTTCCGAAGGTTTAGCCATGTCTAAAATTTAGACCTAATTATTTTTATGTTTTATACCTTACTTAATTTTCTATTAGAAGACTTTTAAAACCCTAATGATTGGTTTTCAACAGAAGCTATTTGAAGCAATTGTTCATATTGCTCAGGTGTCAAATCATTATGAAAAAAATTAATAGGGTTAACTTCTACACCATTATAAGCTACTTCATAATGCAAGTGAGGTGCTACAGAAACACCTGTACTACCCACTTTTCCAATCATTTGCCCCCGTTTTACTTTTTGACCTCGTCTAACAGAAAATTTAGAAAGATGAGCATAACGAGTTTTATAACCTGCCCCATGTTTTATTTCTATCAAATTACCATAGCCACTCCGTAGTTTTGCTGTTATAACAATCCCATCTCCAGTAGCATATACGGGTGTACCGCTTGGGGCTGAAAAATCGCAGCCTTTATGCATACGTCTTACTTTATATATAGGATGAATACGAACTCCAAAACCTGAAGCTAAACGTCTTAAATCTTTATTAGCTATTGGTTGGATAGCTGGAATAGAAGATATAATTTTTTGTTTATTTTTAGCAAGGTCTAATAATTCATTATAAGAGTTACTTTGTACATAGAGTTTATATTTAATCTTTTCCAAAGATTGCTCCATGTTTTTAATATTATTGGAATTACTTAGGTCTTCATAAGATTTAGGATTTACACCACCACCAATACCTAAATTTCTAAAATTATCTTTAATCGGTTCAGCTTCAAAGATAACTCTATAAATATTATTATCTCGATCTTCTAAAATTTCTACAATTTCTCCTAACTGATGAACATCTTTAGAAAGTAAAGTGATAGATTCATTAAGGTTTTTGTTCTCCTTAACAAGTTTCTGCTCTTTGACAGAAGGGAAATAAGCGGAATAGGCTAAAGAAAAAGCAAAACCTAAAAATAAACAGAGAACTAAAATACCTCCAAAATTGAGGAAAGTTTCCAAAAAAGTTGTTTTTACTTGTTTATAACTACAACTCTCTTGATCAAAGTAATAATGTTTTTTATTCATCTAAAATATCAAAGTAATAATAACGAAAAACTTAAAGGTTTAAATCTGTAACTTAAATAATATTCTAATTATCATTAAGAATCTTAATTTTATATAACGAATAAATCCGTAACTTGAATATGTTTTTAAAATTAAAAATCTCATTTAACTGTCAAACCTCAAATCTTGTACTGCCTGCAAAGAAACAAAATTATTTTTTATTTTTCCAAATAATTTAAAATATTAAAAATAATATATTATCCTTTGTCAGTGTAATAAAGTGTGGTTTAAAGGTTTTTGAATGTTCTATTCAACAATCTAAATTTAAAAGTTGTTTAAAAATTAAATTTTAATTTAAAATATTGATTTTTAATAAGTTATGATGTAAAATACCAGTCTTATTTTTATAAAAATAAGCTAATTAAAATTGGGTAAAGTCCAATCTATTAAGTATTTTATAAAGAATACATTTTTTGAATATTTTTATAATCAAAGGCTTTTATTTTGGAGTTTTAATAAATCATGTTTAATAGCCTGAAATAATTATCTGAATTAAAATTATTTTTATCTATAAATAATTGGTTATCAAATTATTTAATTTTTAAACAACTTCATTTTGAATTTTAAATTCAAAAATTATGCATATATCCAACTCCTTAGCTCTATCCTATAAATGCGTGATACTCTTGTTTATCATGGTTTCAACAGCTTTTAGATTTGAACCTTTAACGCAAACGATTAAAGGTAAAATTTTAGATGGTGATACTCAAACTCCTCTTATCGGTGTCACAGTTTTATTAAATGTTGAACCTTTGAAAGGAGCTATCACCAATGTAGATGGAAATTTTAAGATAGAAAAGGTGCCTTTAGGTCGTCATGATTTACAAATTTCTTATATAGGCTATGAATCTATTAGAATCGATCAAATATTGGTTACTGCAAAAAAAGAAGTTGTTTTAACCATCAATTTACGTCAAAGTATTACAAATTTAGAAGGGGTCACGGTTATAGCTAATGAACAGGATAAATATGAATCGCTTAATGATATGGCTACTGTAAGTGTAAGAAAATTTACATCAGAAGAAACAGGACGGTATGCTGGTGGTTTTTCTGACCCTGCCAGAGCAGTATCTTCTTTTGCAGGTGTTAGTATTTCTTCTGATAATAGCAATGAAATTGTAATTAGAGGAAACACTCCAAAAGGTTTATTATGGCGTTTAGAAGGCGTAGAAATACCAAATCCAAATCATTTCAGCACAGGTAACGGTAGTGCTGGCGGTGGTGTTAGTATTTTAAGTAATGATGTATTGGCTAATTCTGATTTTTTTACAAGTGCCTTCCCTGCTGAATATGGCAATGCTTTATCGGGTGTATTTGACTTAGGAATAAGGAATGGAAATAGTAAACGAGAGTATACAGCCCAACTTGGTTTCTTAGGCGGGCAAATTTTATTAGAGGGTCCTTTTTCTAAAAAATCCGAATCGTCTTACTTGCTCAATTACCGGTATTCCACTTTAGGGTTAATTAATAAACTAGGTATTGTGGTTGGAAATAATACTACTATAATACCTGAATATCAAGATATTAATTTCAAAATAAATTTACCAACTAAAAAAGCAGGCCGTTTTTCATTGTTTGGTATAGGCGGACTAAGTAATGCAGGCACTCAAAGCATTAAAGATTCTACCCAATGGTCTAGCTTTTTAGATAAGCAAGAAAGAACTCAATCTGGGAAAACTGGAGTTTTAGGTTTATCGCATGTTTATTTGATCAATAAAAACACTTACCTAAAAACAGTTTTATCTTATAGCATAAACCATAATACTGTTAACTATGATTCTCTTGATAACTTTTACAATCCTCAAAACTTCTTTTTAGAAAATTATGGCAATAGTTCTACTATTTTTAGTACCTTAATTAATCATAAATTTAATGCTAAACATGTCCTTAGGGCAGGTTTTATATACAATAATTTGAGTTCTAGTATTAAAATAATGGGCTTAAACTTACAAGACCGTATAAAGCAAAATACAGATCAATATCTTAATGCTCATTTTATTCATTCTTATATCCAGTGGAAATTTAGAGTCTTAGAAAATTTAGAAATTAATACGGGTCTTCATCATAATTCTTTTCTTTTTAACAATAACCATGCTTTAGAGCCTCGTTTCGGAATCAAATGGCTACATGACAATCATGTATTCTCTTATGGTTTAGGACTACACAGCAGATTAGAGCCTTTGTTTGTCTATATGACAAACTTAAAATCAATTAGCTCTACAGCTAATTTTGTCTATGAAGGAGGGGATAGTTTTTTATTTTCGCCTAATGATGTCTTACGTTTAAGCCAATCTGTTCATAATGTGCTGAGTCACGATTGGCGCTTTGCCAAAGATTTTCATCTAAAAACAGAAATTTATTATCAAGAACTTTTTAATATCCCTGTTGAAAATAAAGAGGGAAGTACACTTTCTACTCTTAATCTAAACAGTTACGATCACTCATTTTCTAATATTAATTTGGTAAATAAGGGTAGAGGTTATAATTATGGTTTAGAGTTTACTTTAGAAAAATTTTTTTCCAATAGCTATTATTTGCTTCTTACTGCCTCCTTTTTTGAATCTAAATATAAAGGACTTGACAACATTATTAGAAATACGAGGTTTAATAAAAATTATGTTTATAACATAGCAATAGGAAAAGAATTTTATACAGGAAAGACAAAACAAAATATCATTGACCTTAATGTTAAAATGGTTTGGTCTGGAGGTAATCGATTTATTCCTATTGACTTAGAACAATCTAAAATCCAAAACCAAGAGATTTTACATCTTGATAGGGCTTTTAGGAATAGACTTCCAGATTATTTTAGAATAGATTTTAAGGCAAATTATAGATTTAATAGGCCCAGGTATACACTTATTACTTCTATTGATATACAAAATGTCATCAACAGACCTAATATTGAAAATAGATTTTATAATATTGAGGATCAAAAAATAGAAATAATTAAATCTCTTGGCATTATCCCAGTACTTAATTTTAAAGTTGAATTTTAGACATAGATATTTTTACAAATATATTACCTTAGTTTAAAACTATGCACTTTCAGTTGATACCAAAATCTAAAACCTTAAATTTTGGAGTATTTTTAGGAAGAAAAGACCGAAAATGAGTTTTAATAATAAAATTTATTTTTGAAATTCTTTGAAATAGGTTCAAAGATTATTGAAAACAACTTTATATTTTATAATTCTATTATTTAATTCTATGTTTTTTTATAACTGGAAAAGAAAACCTGCTATCTTATATCTTGAAGATGGCACATGTTTTAAAGGAAAAAGTATTGGACAACAAGGGACGACAGGTGGGGAAATATGTTTTAATACAGGGATGACAGGGTATCAAGAAATTTATACAGATCCTTCTTATCATGGGCAAATTATCATTAATACTTGTGCACATATTGGAAATTATGGTATTTTAGATAGTGAAAATCAATCTTTAAAACCACATATTAAAGGTTTGGTTGTCAAATCTTTTTCCCATGCCTATTCCCGTGCCAACAGCGATGATAATTTAGAAAGTTTTTTAAAACATAATGGTATTGTCGGTATTAGTGAAATTGATACAAGGGCTTTGGTTATTTATATAAGGAATAAAGGCGCTATGAATGCCTTGATAAGCACAGAATACTTTTCTCCTGAAACTTTAGTTCAAAAAATACAAGAGGTTCCTCAAATGAAGAATCTGGAATTAGCTTCTCAAATTACTACAACATCTACATATTTTGAAGGTTCAGAACAAAGCTCAAACCGTATAGCAGTTTTAGATTTAGGGGTTAAAAAAAGTATTCTTCAAAATTTGACCCAAAAAAACTGCTATTGTCAAGTTTTTCCTGCAAAGACTTCTTTTGAAGTTATGGAACATTGGAAACCAGATGGTTATATGATTTCAAATGGTCCCGGTGATCCTGGTACTATGGCTTATGCAGTAGAAACAGTAAAGGCGATTTTAAAGGCAAATAAACCCCTTTTTGGAATTTGCTTAGGTCTTCAAATAATTGCTAAAGCCTGTGGTATAGAAACCTATAAAATGCACCATGGTCATCGAGGAATTAATCATCCTGTGAAAAATTTACAAACAAATCTTTGTGAAATAACATCTCAAAACCACGGCTTTGGGGTTGTAGAAGACCAAGTTAAGAAACATCCTCATTTAGAAATAACCCATATTAATCTTAATGATAAAACAATAGAAGGTTTTCGTTTAAAAAATAAAAAGGCTTTTTGCGTTCAGTATCATCCGGAAGCCTCACCAGGACCAAACGATTCTGAATATTTATTTGAAGATTTTACAAATTTGATAAATTAAATATTTTTTATACCTCAATGGGTCGGCAAATCTTGTTTTATACTTAAATAAAATCTTTAAAAAACTTCATAGTTTGGATGTAAGTAGAATGAATATTTTTAGTTCTTATACCATAATAGCTACGAATCTGTTTAGCAAAAAAATGACCTTTTGAATCAACAATAGCGACCCAAACTGTACCAATCGGTTTTTCTGATGTACCGCCTTCAGGTCCCATGATACCTGTAGTTGCTAAGGCATAATCTGTTTTAAATTTTTGACAAGCGCATTTTGCCATTTCTAAAACAACTTCTTTACTTACTGCACCCCATTTAGAAATGGATTCATTATCAATATCTAAAATATCTTCTTTAATTTTATTGGAATAAGCTGTAATGCTACCTTTAAAAAAAGCTGAAGCACCAGGCACACTTGTAAACTGATGAGCAATATAACCACCAGTACAACTTTCTGCTATCGAAACAGTTTTATTCGCTTGTATCAAATGTTCGGAGATATATTTGATAACATTATTATCCGAATTATCGAATATATACTTATTAATAAGTCTGTATAACTCATCGTGTAAATAGTTATATATTCTCTGGATAGTTTTATTTTGATCTGAAATAATTGTAAAACGAAGATCTATTTCATTGATTTTAGGTAAGTAAGCTAATTTAACATTTTTAGGAAGATTATTTTCAAAATCATTTAATTTTTGGGCTAAAATGGATTCGGGTAATCCAATAATTTTAAAAAATTTGTGTTCTAAATAAGGTCTTGAAAAATAGTCCATTATTTTGGTTTTAACCTGTTTTTCAAAAAGATATTTCATTTCGTAAGGTACACCCGGCAAAGCGATAAGTATTTTTTTATTATGTTCAAAATACATTCCACTTGCTGTACCAACAGCATTAGGTAATACAGTACAGTTTTTAGGCATATAAGCCTGTGCCTTATTTAAATCATTTAAATCTCTATTTTTTGCACTAAATATAGACTTTAAATGCACATAAATACTTTGGTCAAAATATAAATCTACCCCAAAATAATCTGCCAAAGTTTTTTTAGTTAAATCATCTTTAGTCGGTCCCAAACCACCTGTTAAAATAACCAGATGGCTACTTTTCATTAACCTATCAATAGTTGAAGTAATAGCCTTTGGCGCATCGGAAATGGTAATCATTTCCAATATTTTAAAAGATAAATCTGATAAGGCCTTAGCCAGCCAATGTGCATTTGTATTTAATGTTTGACCGTATAAAATTTCATCACCTATACTCACAAGGCTTACATAAACGAGTTTTTTCATATAATCTAATAAGGCTTTCTTATAAAAAATAGTAATGCTAATAGGTTTTGTCTCTTTTTGATTCTGATTTACTTTTATTATTTATGCTTACCTAATCCATATAAAAAACTCGTTTGACTCTTGTATTAATTTGACTAATTAGTTCATAAGGAATAGTATCCACTTTTGAGGCTTGTTCTGTCCAAGATGGTTCTTCTCCAAAAAAAATAACCTCATCATACAATTGAATATCCAAATCTGTTGCATCTATCATTGTCATATCCATACAAACATGACCAATGATATCAACTTTTCGATTTTTTAGAAAGGCAGCTGCTTTTTTATTACTAAATGCCCTTTTAAAACCATCGGCATAACCAATAGCTACAGTTGCCAGTTTAGTAGTTCTTTTTAAAACCCCTTTTCCTGAATAGCCCACGCTTTCACCAGCCTGAAGTATTTTAATCGAAACAATGTAACTTTTTAGAGTAGCTACATTTTGTAAACGATTTTGAAAAGAAGGTACAGGTGAAATTCCATAAAGTCCTATACCCAAACGAACCATATCCATTTGAAAATCAGAAAAACGTATAATTCCAGCAGAATTAAGAATATGACTCAAAAAAGAATAACCAAGAGCCATTTTTAGTATATAAACTATGTTTTTAAAATCTTGAATTTGTTTTAAAGTATACCTATCTTGGCTGACAGAATCGGCACTTGATAGATGGGAAATAACACCTTGAACAATAAGATATTTACAGGTTTTAAGCAGAGGAATAAGTTTTTGAAGATCGTTTTCATAAAACCCCAAACGGTGCATGCCCGTATCAAATTTTAGCTGTATAGGAAATCTATAAGATGGTTGATATTTCTCTAAGTCATCAATAAGGGCATGTAAAGATTGAAAATTTGAAATTTGAGGCTCTAAGCGTTTATTTATAAAAAGTTCAAAATCATTTATATCCGGATTAGCTACCAAAATTGGAATATAAATACCACTATTTCTTAAACTCATTCCCTCATCTACATAAGCGACTCCCAAATAATGAACTCCTTGATTTTGGAGTAGATGAGCAACTTCTTTTAAGCCATTTCCATACGCAAAAGCTTTTACCATTACCATAATTTTAGTTGTTGGCTTTAAAAAAGATTTAAAAACCAAAAGATTATGCAACAGATTATTGAGATTAATACGCAATTCAGTTTGATGTTTAGAAGCTTCAAGCAATTGAGTAATGCGCTCTAGTTTAAAAACCCTGGCACCTTTTATTAAAATAGCTTCATCTTGAAAGTGAAGTTTACTTTTAATAAAAGATTCTACATTTTTAAAAAAATAACATTCTGGCGACAAAAATTGCTTCTGCTCTTCAAAAACATGCTGTCCAATCCCAATAATTTTATTAATTTTTTTGCTTAAAAACCAACTGTTAAGAGTTGCATAAAGTTTAGAAGGTATTTGTTTTGTTTCTAAAATGTCAGAAAAAATGACGCTTTGTTTCTTATTTTGTTTTTGTTGAGATAAAAAATCCAGAGCCAATTTAAACCCAACTAAATCATTATTATAGCTATCATCGATAAGCAAACAATGATTAAGACCTGATTTTATATTTAAACGCCTTTCAAGAGCTTTCAAATTTTGAATTCTTTTGGCGATAATACTATCTTCATATCCTAAGTAAGTCATGAATGCTATACAATGAAAAGCATTTTCTAAGGCTGTAGTATTGGTAAAAGGCAAAATTATGGGAGGAGATTTTTGGTTTTTAAAAATAAATGTTTTATTTTCTTGAAAATCGAAAGATAATTTGAAGTTTAAATCAGCTTTTTTACTTTTAATACTCCAAGAAAAAGAAGGTATATGGTGATTTGTAAAAACCTCATCTACAAAATTTTGATCCTTACAATAGATAACACTTTCGGCATTTTTAAATAATTTTATTTTCTCGGTAAGTTTTTCCTTTTTATCTTTAAAAAAAGCATCATGAGCAGTGCCAAGATTGGTAAAAATCCCGAGAGTAGGTCTTAAAACTTGCCAAAGCTTGACCATCTCTTCTGGTTTAGAGATACCTGCTTCAAAAATACCCAAATTATGTTTATCTTCTATTAAAGATAAAGATAAAGGAACGCCAAGTTGAGAATTATAACTTTTAGGACTTTTAATAATTTCATAATCCGGTGAAAGTATTTGGTATAACCATTCCTTAACTATTGTTTTTCCGTTGCTTCCAGTAATAGCAATAAGTGGATATTTAAAGTTTTTACGACGCTTACTACTAAAATAATGTAAAGCCTTAAGGCAGGATTTAGTTTGTATATACTGAAAATCTAAACGTTCTGTATAATTTTTAGGTAATTCTTTTTCGCCTACAAACCAGCGAACACCTTGTTGGTAAAGAGGTAAAATAAAATCGTGTCCATCTTGAAAATGACCTTTAAAAGCAAAAAAAATAGTTTCTTTAGGCATGGAAAGTTGACGACTATCAATAAGAACTTGCTTCGTTAAGGCTTCATGAGGAAAGTTGTTTTCTTCCATTTTATTATCAATACGTTAAAAGTTCTATAAAATCCTTTTTTCAAGCGACGTGACTGTAAAGATAAATATCTACGCGTTTATACTTCTTTGACTTAAGCACCTAAAAAATCCTATTTTTATTTGAGATGACTAATAAACAGATACATATACTTAACTTTGAGTCAATCTGTCAAAAATTGGGTTATTTTATTTTGATTCATATTATTTTGGTAGTAGGGTAAAAAAATCTTAAATTTACACTTTTACCCTTATTATCATAGAGTAGAACCCTAAAATTCCATTTCCAAATTGTTTTTAGTTTGTTAAGAAATTATTTGGCTTATATTTCCAATATTTGATGAATTTATTGACTGAATGATAAATATGAAAATTAGAATAGGTAGCAGAGCTAGTAAATTAGCTCTCCAGCAAACACATGATGTAGCAAAGAAACTTAACCAAGCCGGTATAGAAACAGAGATTTTAATCATTAGTACTAAAGGTGATAAAATTTTAGATAAACCTTTAGCCAAAATTGGAGATAAAGGATTGTTTACAAAAGAATTAGAAGATAATTTGCTAACTGATCGGATAGATATAGCTGTTCATAGTGCTAAAGATTTACCTTCGACTTTTTCCGGTAACCTTGAACTTATAGCATTTACTAAAAGAATAGCAACCAATGATGTGATAATAACTTTAAGTGGAAAGGAGAAGCAATTGGATTTCAATCAACCTCTTCGTCTTGGGACCTCATCTGTACGAAGAATTGCCCAAATGAATTACTATTACCCCCATTTTATTTGTAAGTCTATACGCGGCAATGTAGACACTCGAATTGACAAATTGAAAAATCAAAATTTAGATGCCTTAGTTATGGCTTATGCAGGTATTAAAAGACTTAATTATGAAAATCTTATTACTTATACTTTACCAACTTCTTTTTTCATCACAGCAGTTGGACAAGGTAGTATAGCCGTCCAAGTATCTATGGAGTTAGACTATAAAAAAAAAGATTTAATTCATCAAATTATTAACCACAAAGAAACAGAATTAGCCATACGTGCAGAACGTGAATTTTTAAAAAAACTTGGAGGTGGTTGTAGTGCACCTATTTTTGCTTTAGCTAAAATAGAGGATTATAAATTAAGTATAGAAGGTGGTATAGCCGATTTAAAAGGAAATATTTACTTTCAATTACGGGCTGATATAGACTTAAGAGTACATCCACCTGAGTTTGCTGGTGAAAAACTGGCTAAACAAGTACTAAATCTCGGAGGCACCGAAGTGCTTAACAATAAATGATAACCTGACAATAACTACACTAATTAAGAATTATAAAATTAGAATACTCAAAAAAATTAATATAGGTATTCAGATAATTATCGTTTATAGCAAAGCTATTTTATTTTGTGAAACGTTAAGTTTCAATACCAATAGGTTAGAATCCAACAAACTCTCTTTTTCAAGTAATCTGAGTATAACGTTAGAAAAATATTCAAAATGATAGCTATTTATAAGCGCTACTGTTTAAATCTAGCACAAGTAAGCGAAGAACAACCTTTCGATAATACAACTTTGGTTTATAAGGTTAAAGGGAAAATGTTTGCCCTCTTAGGAAAGCAGGAAGACCAAGACAGAATAAGTCTAAAATGCGATCCTGAAAAAGCCATAGAACTAAGAGCCACTTATCCAAATATTAGCTCCGGGTATCATTTAAATAAAAAACATTGGAACACAATTGTTTTAGATGGTTCTATTTCAAATAAGCTAATAAAAAGATGGATTAAAGACTCTTACGATTTAGTTGTTTCTAAGATGCCAAAATACATGCAAATAGACCTTGTAGACTAATTTACTATTTTTTCAATTTAATATAAAAAATTATTAATTTATTGATTATAAATATGTTCAGCTAACATAAGATCATGTGGATGTGTAATTTTAATATTATAAATAGTGCCATCTACTACTTTAATGGGTATTTTTGGTAAATAGTATTTCACTACTCCACAATCATCAGTAGCTATAAAATTTTTATCTTGGAGTGCTAGTTCATAAGCCTTAAAAATAGTTTGAAAATAAAAAGCTTGTGGCGTTTGAATATTCCGCCAGTTTTTTCTTTGAGGAATTTTTTTAGCAATACCTTTGGAATTTATTTCTAATAAGCTGTCAGTTAAAGTAGATGCTAAAGTAATGGCTTTATATTTTTTAAATGCCTTAAAGACTTTTTCTAATTGTTCATGATGAATAAATGGACGAACAGCATCATGAACAACTAATTTACTTTGTTTAAAATCTAATAAAACAGTTTGTTTTTTTAAAAAAGTTAAAGCCGCCCAAGTCGAATAAATACGCTCTTTACCACCTCCTAATACAGCTAATACTTTTTTTACAGTATATTTTTGAATAAGTTGTTCTGTTTTTTGAATAAATTCTTTAGGGCAAACGATGATAATGTGATCAATTTTTGAAAAGGTTTCAAAAACTCTTAAGGTATGAACTAAAATTGGTACTTTATCTAAAAGAATAAATTGTTTAGGTTCTGAATTTCTGAATCTTCGGCCTAGCCCACCAGCTAAAACAATAGCTATATTTTTATTTTTTTTCATAACTTCTTTATATTTATGAAAACTATTTATATTTGAATACTCAAAAAGTGAGATAAGATTTTGTAAAATGACCAAAGTATTAAAATACTCAATTTACCAAAAAATTATGATTAAAAGTATAAAGGAAAAACAAAACGACCTCATTCATAATTTTTCTATGTTTGATTCTTGGGAAGATAAATATACGTATCTCATGGACATAGCAAATGATACTCCTCAACTTAGTACTAACGAAAAAATAAAATCTCATTTGGTAAAGGGCTGTCAATCTAATGTCTGGTTAAAAGTAGAAAATAAAAATAATAGTTTGTATTATTATTCCGATTCTGATGCACCTATTTCGAAAGGTTTAGCTGCTCTCTTTTGCTTTATAGTCAATGGAAATACAGCTAAACAAATACTTCATTTTAATCCAACTATCTTAACCGAAACAAAATTAATATACTATTTATCGCCAACAAGGCAAAAAGGCGCTTTATCTATAATTGAGCGAGTAAAAAAATTAGCCAAAATACATGAATAAAAAAATAAATTATGTCATCGATGAATTAGTAGACCAATATATTGACAATGATAAAAATAGACCATGGATTATTGGTTTTAGTGGAGGTAAAGATTCTACAGTCTTGCTTACTTTGGTTTGGATGGCTTTATTGAAAGTTAAAAATCATGTAGATGTAAAATATCTTAGACGCGAAATTTGGGTGGTATGTAATGATACTTTGGTCGAAAATCCTGTCATAACCAATTATGTCAATAAGGTTTTAAAGAAAATTGAACAAGCTGCTATTAAACATAATATGCCTATCAAGATAAAAATAACAAAGCCTAAAGTAGAAGATTCTTTTTGGTTAAATTTGATAGGAAAAGGCTACCCTGCCCCTAATAATTCATTTCGATGGTGTACGGAGCGTTTAAAAATTAAACCTACTTCCAAATTTATTGATAGCATAGTTTCCCAAGACAAACAATCCATTGTTTTAATAGGGACCCGAAAAAGTGAAAGTGCCAGCCGGGCTAAATCCATAAAAAAACATGAAATTAGAGGAAAGCGTTTGACTAAGCACCCTATCAAAAGAAATACATTGGTTTACTCCCCAATTAAAGAATTAGCATTAGAGGAAATTTGGTATATTATTAACACCTTCGAGTCACCATGGGGGGCTGATAACCACGAATTATTTAAAATCTATTCAGATGCCAGCGCTGATGATTACGAATGTCCTACGATGGTTTCCAATAAAGACCATAAATCTTGTGGACAAAGCCGGTTCGGCTGTTGGACATGCACCGTAGTGGCTAAGGATAAATCCATATCTGCCCAAATTGAAAATGGACAAAAATGGCTTATCCCTTTGAAAAATTTAAGAGATTGGATACAATTTGAACGCAATAAGACCGAAAACCGAGACCCCAGAAGACGAAACGGACTCTTTGCTATCAATAATATGGGTGTTGTAAACTTAAAACACCGAATAGAAATCCTAACAAAAGTCTTTGAAGCCCAAAAAACCATAAACGAACAAGATATTGACATTGAACTTATTAATACGCAAGAATTAATAGCTATACAGATAGCTTGGTACCGGGATTTATTTTTTAAACCTAAAGTATCCGAACTTTATAATCAAGTCTTTAATAAACATTTTAGCATGAAACAACATAGCGAAACAATTAAAAAAGAAGAGGAAATACTTCTGGCAGCTTGTAATGGTGATGATAAACAATTTCATTTGATTAAAAATTTGTTAGCAGTCCAAAAATCTAAATTGCTTATGTCAAATAAGCGTATAGACAAGACTATTTTAGAAAAATATAACCAATTTATCCAAGCATCATGATTATAAAATCAGTAGAATTAAACAATTTTAGCATTTACAAAGGACATAATTGTATTGACTTATCGGTAAGTGATAAAGAAAATATCGTTATCGTAAGTGGTAAAAATGGTTACGGTAAAACAACTTTTTTAATGGCACTTGTTTGGTGTTTATATGGAAAACAAATGAAGGAAGTGGACGAGATTTATAAGCAAGAGATTAACAATAATGGAGGCTATTATAAATATATGGATAGTAGTTTAAACACACAGGTAAAAGAAGAAAGGGAGACTATATTTTCAGTCCAAATTACTTTTAAAGAAGTTAACATTCCTGAAATACCATGCCAAACCTTAACTATAAAAAGGGTTTATGATACGGAAAGACAAAAAGAAAAATTAGATATATTACTTGATGGACACGAAGATGAATTAATACAAAATTATGAGAAAAATTCAGAGGGCAATTATGGGAAAGAATTATTTATCAATGAGTTTATTATGCCTAAGGAAATAGCAAAATTTTTCTTTTTTGATGCCGAAAAAATTGTATCCCTTCCTCAAACTCAAGCTAACGAGCAGCGCATTAAAACAAGCCGCGATTATTCCGAAGCCCTAGGTATAAAACTATATGAAGATTTACGTGAAACATTGGAGTTTTGTTTTTTAGATTTAAATAAAAGAGGAAATAAAACTGATAAACAAACAGAAGAATTAAATAAACTAGAATCTCAATTAAACACCAGTCATCGTAATATAAATATACTCAAAGGAGATATAAAAGTTTTAAACCAAAAACATGAAGAGCATAAAGATATTATTAGCCAACTTCAGCATAAGCTAATAAAAAAAGGGAATTTTATAACTACAGATGAGTTAAATGATCTAGAAAAAAAGAAAAAAGAATATAGCGACATAAGAGATAAGAAAAAAGAAGCATTAACACATTATTACACAAAAATTCCATTTGCTATTTCAGCCTCTTTATTAGTAGATGTTTTGGAGCAAGTCCATGCTGAAAGAGAAGCCGAAAATAGAAAATATGATAAAGATAAAAATGAAGATATACGCGATGCCATTATTAATGACCTTGATAGCTTACCCAAACCCGAAAATATAATAATTACTTATGGGGTTAAAAATTTTTTTATTGAAAAACTTAAACCGATAATAATAAAACATTTAAATGATAGTTTTAGTGCTAAAAACTCTGCTCATGATAGTAACATGAAACCAATACATCATTTTTCAGAGTTTGAAAAAAATAGATTAGATAAGTTTATTAATAGCCTAAAAACTTCTTTTAGAATTGAATTCAAAAAAATTAGAGATGAGTATGTTGCAACCCATAATAAATATAGGAAAATCAGTAGCGAAATAAATAAAGCAGCAACCCAAAAAGAAGATGATACATCAAAAGCTGACCGAGAAAGAAAAGAATCTTTGGAAAAAGAAAATGAAAAGATTAAAGAAATAATAGGGCAAAAGAAAAGAGAAATTGACGAGAAAAATAAAGCTATAAAAGAAATAAACAAAGACATATTTCTAAAATCTAAAGGCATCAGAAAAGGTAATGAAGACAAGCAAAAAGCTGCTAAAATTGCAGAAACACTTGAAATAATTAAAAACTTTATTGCTAAATTTAAAAACGAGAAAAAAGCATCCCTTGCCCGGAGAATCAAAGAAAGTTTACAAGGTTTGCTCCATAAAAAAGACCTTATCGATGACGTAGAAATAGGAATAATAGACAAGGCAATTGATATTGATTTGAAAAATAATAAAGGCTCTGTTATTAACAAAGATTCTTTATCCAAAGGTGAGCAGCAGATGTATGCCACAGCTTTATTAAAAGGGCTTATTGATGAATCAGGAATAGATTTTCCTGTATTTATAGATTCGCCTATGCAAAAATTCGATGTAGACCACGCCAGCAGCATTATCAAAAATTTTTATCCAAACGTATCCAAGCAAGTTATCATTTTCCCGCTGCTTGAAAAAGAAATGAATAAGAAAGAATTTCAAGTACTGCTCCCCAATATTCAAAAAACCTTTTTAATTAAAAATAAAAATAACCAATCATCTGTTTTCGAAGAAATTAAACCGAAAGAACATTTATTTAGTATTTTTGAAAAATAGCCTTAATATGAAAGAAATTACAATAAAAACTTCTATAGAGAATAGAAAATTAGTCGAAGACTTAACAAGCTGGACAGATTTGGGTAACCAAAACCATATTGCACGTATCGCTTTGGCCTATTCTTTAAATAAAAACTATAAATTGGACTTGGCGAAAGATTTAAGCCCATCTACTGATGGGAAAGAATATAAAGAACGTACATTTTTTGGAAATGATGAAGACAAAAGGTATTATATCGCTCTAATTTGCCAAAAATACCAAATCTCTAAAGATCACAATGATATAGGACAATATATTAAAATGCACGTAGATAATGGTTTGGAGCTGATGCAAAAAATTAGAAAGAATGAATCTATAGATGGCCTAGATTTTTTATTGAAAATAATTGAAGAAGGTATTGATGATATTAAGTATGCCGATTCTTTAGATTTTGTTAAAAATACAAACTATCCAACACTTAAGACAAAAACCGGATATTCAAAAGCCATTAAAATATTAATAGGCAAGCATAACGAAAAAGAAATCTATTTCACGCCCAATAATACGTTGTTATATCCAAATTGTCATATAGCAATAGCAGGTCAATCTGGAGTGGGTAAATCCTATTTCTCTAGAAAAATTCTTGAAAGAATTGTAATGCAATCTATTGGACAAATTAATTTTTTATACCTTGACTATAAAGGACTTACCCAAAATGATAAAGATTCATCTGATTATAAATCTTTTTTTGGAAATACAAATACAACATTAATTCATTCTCCTCAAAAACCTTTTCCCATTAATCCATTATCATTTATTGATACTATAAATGAAGAAAATAAAAAAGTAGGTATTCGAAGATTTACCGATATTATTGAGGCTTTTGTGCCTAAATTTGGGCCAAATCAAAAACGACGACTTAAAGATGCAACTACGGATGCCTTTGAAAAATATAAAGATACTTGCCCAAGATTACAAGATATTTTGGACAATGTACGTGAAATGGAGGATTATAAAGATGATTCCTTAAGCGAAATACTCGAAGGACTTACAGATATAAATCTATTTGATAATAAGGCTTCCGGAGATTTCATTAACTCTAATTATTATTTTAGTCTTGCTCCTGATTTAAGTAAGAATATTCGTTTTATAGCCACATTTTTAATTATTTATTATTTGTACACCATATTTATGAATATGGACGATGCACCTAATGAAGGTAATTATAAGCAATTAAGATATGTATTACTCATTGACGAAGCGCATGAGGTTTTTAGAGAAAAGAAATCTCATGAAATACTTGAAAAATTATTACGACAAACTCGGTCGAAAGGTGTATCTATTATGCTTGTCTCTCAAGGTATAAAAGAGTTTAATCAAAAAGATTTTGACTTTTCCCAGCTATGCCGAACAGCATTTTTGATGAGCATAAAAAGCCCTGATATAAAATCTATAAGTGAATTCTTAGGCCTCAAGGATAATCAAAAAAACAAAATAGCACGCAGTATGGAAAACATAAAGACTAAACAAGCCATATCAAATATCGAAGAATTTGATATAGGCGAAATTTTTAATACGAAATAAATAGACTCTATGCACTCCTCTTTCAATTAAAAAAACTAAACATGAATCATATTTTAGACATCATCGGTGCATTAATAGTTGGGTTTTCAAATTTTATGTGGGGTACGCCTTTAGTAGTACTTTTAATTGGTGGCGGGATATTTTTTAGTATTTATAGCCGTTTTTTACCATTGCGTTATATAAAACATGCTATAGAGATTTTGTTGGGTAAGCACCAAGATTCTGACAGTAAAGGTCAAATAAGTCATTTTCAAGCGCTTAGTAGTGCCTTAGCTGCTACGGTAGGTATGGGTAATATTTCAGGAGTTGCTTTGGCAATAGCTATTGGTGGCCCCGGTGCTTTATTTTGGATGTGGGTTTCGGCTCTGTTTGGTATGACAACTAAATTTTTTACCTGTTCATTAGCTGTCATTTATAGGTCCGAAAATGCACAAGGTCTAGCCACTGGTGGACCAATGTATGTTATTGTTAATGGTCTTGGAAAACAATGGAAACCTTTGGCATTTTTATTCTGCTTGGCAGGTATGATTGGTTGTTTGCCAATTTTTCAAGCTAATCAACTTACAGCTATTTTACGAGAATTTGTTTTTATACCTAATAATTGGCTAAACTCCGATGTCGTACTTATTAATCTTTTAGTCGGCTTTCTTTTACTTATTTTTGTGAGTTCGGTTATTTTTGGAGGATTACCGCGCATAGCTAGTATCTGCAGTCGCTTAGTGCCTTTTATGGTAGTGGTTTATATGTTTGCTGTTTTGTCTATTATTATCATGAACCTAAATCTTATTCCTGATATTATTTACCTTATTCTTCATGATGCATTTACTGGAGAAGCACTTCAAGGTGGGGCAGTGGGCAGTATTATTTTGATAGGTGCTAAACGAGCAGCCTTTTCCAACGAAGCTGGTTTAGGTACAGCCCCTATGGCACATGCTTCTGCCAAAACAGATGAACCAATAAAAGAAGGCTTAGTTGCTATGTTAGGTCCTGCTATTGATACACTTATTGTATGTACTTGTACAGCTTTAGCTATTTTAATAACAAACCAATGGCAAACAACTAAAGAAGCCGGTATAAATATAACCTTACAAGCTTTTGAAGCTGCCTTGCCTTTTGGAGGTTATATTCTTTTAGGTTGTGCTTTTATTTTTGCTATAACTTCTATGTTTTCTTTTGGTTATTATGGTGCTAAATGTTTCCATTTTTTAACAGGCAAAAAAACAATCTATTATTATTACTTTTATTCTGCAACTATTGTTTTAGGTGCTATATCTTCTATAACGGGTGTCATTAGTCTAATTGATGGTTCATTTGCTGTTATGAGTATTCCAACAATGATTTCTACCATATATTTAGCACCAAAAGTTGTTAAAGCAGCTAAAATATATTTTAAAAAAATAAAAGTTTCAAACTAATACATTTATAACTATAGAAATACTATTATTATCTCAGAAAATTTATGCTGATTATCAATGAGTTAAAAACTCTAAAAATCCTTTTTTCAAGTGACATGACTCTATAATGATAGTATAAACTTCTGTAATTTATGAGCAAAAAACTTTATAAGAAACCTTGCATATTTCTAGATCGAGATGGGGTATTGAATCAAGAAATTGGTGCTTATGTCTACCGTGATGACCAATTTAAAATTTTGGATGGAGTAACAGAAACTCTAAAAACCTTATCCCAAATGGGCTATTTATTAATCATAATAACCAATCAAGGCGGAATTTCAAAAGGACTTTATAGTCAAAAAGAAGTATGGAATTGCTTCGAACATATCCAAAGAGCCTGCGGCGGGGTTTTAACAGATATGTATTTTGCACCTCTTCATCCTAGTCAAAGCAATTCTTTAAGTTTTAAACCTAATAGTTTAATGTTTGAAAAAGCTATCGCTAAATACAACATAAATCCTTTTCAATCTTGGATGATTGGTGATAAAGAAACCGATTTAATACCAGCTATTTCTTTAGGAATTGAAACGGTTTGGATTAGCCAAACAGGTAATACCTCTCCGGTTGCTAACTGCGTTTATCCTAATTTAAAAACTTGGTTTTTAAATTATTATACAAAATAATTTTTGATGGTATTGTAAAATATAAGATAAAAAATTCTATACATAACCTTTATTAAATATAAAAAAGGTTAACTCACATATTTTCAGATGATTATCATCTTAATACAGTTTGTGATAGAGTTTTTTTATTATAAAAATCCTATTGACGAAAAATAATCCAAACAATAAAGAAGAAAGGTAATGTTACACAAGTAATCGGAAAAACACGCCAAAATAAATTATATTTGCAATTATCTTTTAACAGTATGAAAAGACCAAAGTAAAGAAGGCAATAAAATAAGATTTGTAAACATTGCCGCTAATAAAGTAATAGAGCTGAGAAAACCCAATAAAACTGTCCCTCCAAAGTCCGATGCTGTAAAAATGATAAAACCAAAGAACAAGACAATAGATGTATAAAACATACTTTTTCCTGTCTCTTGGATACTCAATCTAATAGATTTATAAATGTTATTTTTGGTCAGTTTAAGTTCTTGTTTATATTTTGCTAAAAAGTGAATAGAATCATCTACCGAAATACCAAAGGCAACACTAAATACTAAGGCTGTAGTTGGTTTAAGAGGAATACCAACCCAACCCATTAGACCAGCTGTCATAATCAAAGGTACTAGATTAGGAATGAGCGAAATAACAATAATCCGAATTTTTTTAAACATTAAACCCATTAATAAAGAAATGAGTAAAAAAGCAAGTAAAATACTGCTTCTAAGACTTTTGACTAAAAAATCATTTCCTTTAAAAAAAATAAAAGTGCCTCCTGTTGCTCTTGCCTTAATATCAGAATCAATAAGTGTGGAATCAATAAGTGGATTAATTTGGTCATCAATAAAGGTTCTCATTTTTTCTGAACCAATATCAGCAACCTGCATAGCTATTCGAATATATTGTCCTGTAGTATCAACCAAATTATTGATAGAAGTAATTTGGTTATTTTTGGACTGATTTTTCAAATTTCTAAAAATAATACCTTGTACATATTGGTTAGGTAAGCGGTATCTTGCAGAATCTTCAAAAAAGGCCTGATTAGCTGCTTTTAAAAAAGTGACTATAGAAATACCCGGAGATATATAAGGCAATTGGCTAAGGTTTTCTTCTAATTGAGCTATTAATTTTAAATTCTTTAAATTTCTATACCCTCGCTTTTTTTGAGTATCAATAATAATATCAAAAGGCAAAATACCTTTAAAATTGGTTTCAAAAAATTCAGAATCTTTTTTCACATTACTACTTTCCGGCAAATCATCTATCATGTGACTGACCGTATGAATTTTAAATATTCCAATAAAACCAATAATAACTAAAATAACTGTGACGATATAAGTTGCTGTTCTACCTTTTTTTACTACGACTATCTTTTCAAATTTTTGAATTAATATATTTGTTAATTTAAAATTTAGGTGTTTGGTATGTCGGTCTTGAGGGGCAGGCAAGTATGAAAAAACAATTGGAATAAAAATTAAACTAATAATAAAGGTTGCCATAATGTTAAGGGCAGCAACAATGCCAAACTCAACTAAAGGTGGTATTTGGGTATAAATCAAGACTAAAAAACCTACAGCTGTGGTCATATTTGTAATAAGTGTAATGAAACCAATCTTACGTATCATGGTAGCTAAAGCCTTGATTTTATTTTTATGTTTAACAAATTCTTGATGGTATTTATTAAGCATATAAATGCTGTTAGGAATAGCTATAATGATTAATACCGATGGCAAAAGACCAGTTAATATTGTAACTTCATAACCAAGCAGTCCCAGAGTACCTAAAACCCAAATGACCAATATTCCAACTAAAATCATTGGGTAAATAGTCGCAGTGAAGGTTCTAAAAAAGAGGAATAAGGTAAAAATGGTCATCAAAAAAGAAAAAACAGCAAATAAAATAATTTCTTTCTCAACAGTTTTAGCTGTAATATTCCGGATATAAGGCAAACCCGAATAGTGTAACTGAATACCTGTTTTTTTAGAATAAAGTTCCGCTTCCTTAATTATTTTACTAACCGTAGGTATCCGCTTATTGCTATTAACGATATCAGATTCTATATAGACAAAAATCATAGTAGCTTGACTATTAACATTCCATAGTTTATCTTTATAAAATTTTAAAGTATGTGCATAGTTTAATAGGCTGTCAAGTTCTTTCTGACTAGATGGCAAATCATCAAAAAGGGGAATTAGGTCAAAACGTTTAGATTTAGAATTATTTTTTAGATATGAAATATTGGGTAAACTTAAAACTGTTTTAATGCCTTTTATTTTCTCTATTTCATTGACCACAGTACGTAAACCTCTAAAATTATCTAATTCATAGATTCTTTGATCTTTAATACCTATTGTTACTAAACCACCTGCATCTTTACCAAACATATTGTAAAATTTTTGATAATAAATATAGTCAGCATCATCATCCGGTACAACTTGAATAAAATTCCTTGAAAAATGAATATATCTCGCATTAATTAACATAAAAGCCGTAGCAAGCCCTAAAGCCACAATTAATACAAGCCGATATCTTAAAATAATACGTACTATTTTGATCCACATAGTTTGAATGATGTGTTATTAAAATGTGAAATATGAATAAAAAGTAGAGCCAACAAAAATTTACTCTTACTGTTAAATTATAAAAAATGATTTACTTTAATATCAATGAATTAAACCCCTTAAAAATCCTTTTTCAAATGATGTGACTATAAAAAAATGATCATAAAAAATAATCTTTAAAATGCCTCAAATGTGAAGGAAGCAAAGATATTGTAAAAAATGGCATAAACAAACCTAACAGGAAAAATTGTCAAAAGATAGGTGGTTCCTGAAATAACAGCTGTCGCCACAGAAACGGTACCATCCAAGTTCAAACTTGGATTTTTTTTAATATTATCAGCTGAAGTCAAGGTACCATCAGAATTAATTGAAAAAACACTGATTCCATCATCAATTTCTCTAGCTACAAAAAGATAAGCGGTTTCTGAAATAACAGCTACTGTTACACCTCTAGCCTCATCTAATTCTAAGGTTCCATTGTCACTAATATTATATGTATTAAGCAGTTGAAAACTAGTATCTCTAACGCTAATAGTAAAATCATTACTTGCCTTATTGTCACTAACGTCTCTAACCTCTATTTTTAAAGTATAAGAAGCTATCGTTTCATAATCTAAAAAAGCTGATAGGCTGATAAAACCGGTATTAGAAATTTCGAAAGCAGCACCTATATTACCTGATACAATAGTATATATAACCAATTTTATATGTACTATTTCAGCAGATTTTTATTTTTTTTAGAAAAAAAAGGTTTATACCAATGATTTAAGAAATAACTATAGGTCAATATACAATAATGAAAATAAACCTTTCCAAAATAAAATAGTATTGCTATCATGATTTAATTTTGTATATTTGAAAATATAGTCATGCCACTTGAAAAAAAGATTTTTAGGGGGTTAACTCATTGGTATTGATAATAAATGTTTCTGAGATAAAAATACCATTCCTATATTTAACAAAATTTATCAATTTATTAAATTAAAACTTTATGAAGATTTTAATTATTGGTGGTACGGGAACAATAGGCAAAAAAGTTGCCGCCCATTTTTCCAAAGATCATGAAGTTATTAGAGCAGGGCTCACAACAGGAGACATTAACATAGACATTTCTGACAGCATTTCTATAGAAAAAGCACTTGAGAAGGTGGGCAAATTAGACGCTCTAATTTCTACAGCAGGAAAAGCTAAATGGGCACCTTTTGATGAAATGAAAATATCAGATTATGAGTTAGGTATAAATAACAAACTTATGGGACAGGTCAATTTAGTAAGAATTGGAAGAAAGTACCTTCATAAATCTGGATCAATCACGCTAACCACAGGTATACTAGGCGATGATCCTGTGGTTCAAACTACCGGCGCTGCAATGGTTAATGGTGCTATTCATAGTTTTGTGAAAGCTGTTGCTCTAGAATTGAGAAATAATATTCGAGTTAATGTTGTTTCACCCGGTTTGGTGGAAGATTCTGCCGAAAAATATAGAGATTATTTTCCCGGTTATAATCCTATACCCATGGAAAAAGTCATCAATGGTTATGTCAGAAGTGTGAGAGGAAAAGATAATGGACAAGTCATTCGTATTTATTAGAATGCTTAAAAAAAAGAAAGTTCCTTTAAAAATATTATTATGAGAGAACAAAAATGAGTAATATAAAGAAGGATTTTTTAGATAGATTTAAAAGTTTTTCGGAAGGGTTAACCGAATATGTTTCGGATGAAGTTGGCGATTGGAAAATCAAAGGTTTTTTAGATATAGAAAACGACAAAACAAAAAATGATGGCAATAGCATTGCTATATTTGATGGTTTCGGTAGATTAGAAATTATTTCTCTTCTGTATATGAGTGCTATTTAAAAAATAATTATTACTAATGATATTATGAAAAAACCTGTTATACTTATCATTCTGGACGGCTGGGGACTTGGCAAAGATTCTCAAATTTCTGCTATAAACCAAGCTAACACGCCTTTTATAGACAGCCTTTATCATAAATATCCGCATACAACCTTAGAGGCTTCAGGACTCGCAGTAGGTTTGCCAGAAGGGCAAATGGGAAATTCCGAAGTGGGTCACATAAATATCGGTGCAGGACGTACTGTTTATCAAATGTTAGTTAAAATTGATAAAGTAATTCAAGAGGAACGCTTAGGAAGTATAGCAACATTGAAAAATGCTTTGGACTATGCTAAAAAAGAAGATAAAAAAGTTCACTTTATGGGTCTACTTTCCGATGGAGGTGTTCATTCGCATATTAACCATTTAAAAGGTTTACTAGCTCATGCTCATGAATATGGACTCAAAAAAGTTTTTTTACATGCTTTCACTGATGGTAGAGATACTGATCCCAAAAGTGGTCTAACATTTATAAAGGACATAGAATCTTTCATGAAAAATAATACGGGAGAATTAGCTTCTGTTACGGGTCGTTACTATGCTATGGATAGAGACCAACGTTGGCAAAGAATTGCATTAGCTTACGAAGCTCTCGTTAAAGGTAAAGGACAACAAACAAAAAATATTGTTAGCAGTATGGAAAAGGCTTATGAAAATGATGAAACTGATGAGTTTCTAAAACCCTTAATTTGTACAGATGATGCTGATAAACCTTTAGCTACTATTGAAAAAGATGATGTTGTGATATGTTTTAATTTTCGCACAGATCGCTCTAGACAATTATCTCTTGCTTTGAGCCAAAAAGATTTTCCGGATTATCATATGAAAAGTCTACCTATTAATTATCTAACGATGACCGAATATGACAACACCTTTAAAAATATAAAAGTGCTTTTTGAAAATAAAAATTTAACAGGTACTTTGGGAGAAGTTCTTAGTCTAGCCGGTAAACAACAAATACGAATCGCTGAAACAGAAAAATACCCACATGTAACTTTCTTTTTTTCTGGCGGTAGAGAGAAACCTTATAAAGATGAAAAACGAATTTTGTGCTCTTCGCCTAAGGTTGCTACTTACGATCTAGCCCCCGAGATGAGTGCAGAGGCTATAACTCAAAAAATCGTACCCGAGTTAGAAGCTAAGCAAGCTGATTTTATATGTCTTAATTTTGCCAACCCTGATATGGTAGGTCATACAGGCGTTTTTGAAGCTGCTGTTACGGCTTGTGAAACAGTCGATAAATGTGCAAAAAAAGTTGTGGAATCTGCTTTAAAAAATAATTATGCCGCCATTGTCATCGCTGATCATGGCAATGCTGACGTTATGATTAATGCCGATGGAACACCGAACACAGCTCATACTACCAATTTAGTACCTTGTTTTGTATTAGATAATAACTATAAAGGAAAGTTAAATTCCGGCAAGTTAGCCAATATTGCACCGACTATATTAGATTTGATGGGTATAGATAAAAGTGAAGAAATGATAGAAAAATCCTTACTTATCCATTAATTTATATAGTTAATTTGATAGTTTTACATAGCGATAGTCAATGTATTGGAGTTCTCAAAAATTCCTTTTTCAACTGGCATGACTATAACTGTAACAAAATATTAATAATTCAAATTTTTATGGAAATAATAACATTCTCACCCACAGAAGAAGCTTACCGCTATATAGAAAATGCCAAAAAACTTTTAAAAGAAAATGGCCACGTAGACAACGACGGTCTTTATTCGGATAACAAATATATAAAAATGGCTGGGCATACAGTTTATACTGGCTTGCTAGTTGTTTTAGATGCCTTGATGGGCGAAAAAACTAAAAATCGACGGCGACGGGTAGAAGATTATTACCACTTTTTAGCCCAAGAGAATAAAAAAATGGGTAAATTATTCAATGAAGCCTATAACATTTTACACTTATATTGCGGATATGACGGCACTTTGCATATGTCCATCTTTAAAACAGGTATCCAAGATGCCAAAATGCTTATTGAATGGGCAAGTTTACGTTTATAATTTTTTTAATATTTATTTAACTAATTGATTTTAAATTTTTTAATTCCTAACTATTAATTGATGTTACCTAAAATTAAACCTTCTCAAACAAATGTTTGGAAAAAATTAAACAAACACCATAAAGATATTTCTAATATTGATCTTAAAACGCTTTTCGAACAAGATAACAAGCGTTTTGAAAAGTATAGTCTTCAGCTTGATGATATTTTTGTAGACTTTTCAAAAAATATCATCAATAAAACAACCCTAAATCTACTAACAGAATTGGCTGAAAAGGTAGGTTTACCCGAAGCTATAGAAAATTACTTTTCAGGAGAACCAATCAATGAAACAGAAGGAAGATCGGTTTTACATACAGCCCTTAGAAGTCCGAAAGACAAACTTTTTAAAGTCAACGATCAAGATATTACGTCCGATGTTCAAAATGTTTTAAAAAAAATAAAAAAGTTTTCTAAGGCAGTTGAATCAGGAAATTGGAAAGGTCTTTCAGATAAAGGAATCAAAAACATAGTTAACATCGGTATAGGGGGTTCAGATTTGGCACCTGTCATGATTACCCGAGCTTTAGAGCCTTACCAAAACCACATCAAGCTCCATTTTATTTCAAATATAGATAGTAATAATTTAGTAAGTGTTTTAAAAAAATTGGATCCTGAAACAACCCTTTTTATTATCGCTTCTAAAACCTTTACAACCCAAGAAACAATTACCAATGCCAATAGCGTAAAGTCATGGTTTTTGGAGTCCATTAAAAACTTGACAAATGATTCTAAAGAAGCTGTAAAAAAACATTTCGTTGCTGTTTCTACGAACCGAAAGGAAGTAGAAAAGTTTGGTATTGATTCTAATAATATGTTCCCTTTCTGGGATTGGGTTGGAGGACGATTTTCATGGGCTTCTTCTATTGGACTTTCTATAGCTTGTAGTGTAGGTTTCAATAATTTTAAATGTCTTTTGGAAGGTGCGCACTCTATGGACGAGCATTTTAAAAATACTAAGCTCAAAAAAAATATCCCTGTCGTGCTGGCTTTATTAAACGTATGGTATACAAATTTTTTTAATAGCCAAACCGAAGCTATTTTGCCTTATAGTCATTATTTACGGTACTTACCGGACTATTTGCAACAAATGTGTATGGAAAGTAACGGCAAAAGTACTGATAGAACAGGTAAAAAAGTAAACTACCACACGGGCAATATCATTTGGGGAGGCGTTGGCACTAACGCTCAACACTCTTTTTTTCAACTTTTACACCAAGGTACTCAAATGATCCCTTGTGATTTTTTGATTTCTGCAAAAGCCGATGAACCAAAATACCAAAATCATCATGATATATTAATGTCAAATTTTTTAGCTCAAACTCAAGCACTCATGCAGGGCAAAACACTCCAAGAGGCTGAAGAAGAGTTGGTAGAAAAACTGAATGATAATGAAAAAATTAAAACTTTATTACCTTATAAAATATTTGAAGGAAATAGACCTTCTAATAGTATTATTTATAAAAAACTGACGCCCAAAGTATTAGGTTCTTTAATAGCTATGTACGAACATAAAGTTTTTGTGCAAGGCATTATTTGGAATATTTATAGCTTTGACCAATGGGGTGTAGAGTTAGGTAAACAACTAGCCAATGAAATTTTAGACTACCTAAAAAAAACAAAAAAAGGTGTTTTAGACAGTTCTACAAAAGGTCTTATAACTCTTTATAAAGAGTGGTCTTCAGATAGCGAAAATAAAAGCCTTATATTGTAGCCATTTAAAAATCAATACATTAATTTAAAACCTAATTTAAAAAAAAACTTCATAACCTTTATAATCAACAACTTAAATATCTAAAAAATCCTTTTTCTATTCGAGAAGACTATAGTGTAACTATAAGCGATCAATTTTTCTTAGACGCTCCAGTAAATCAATAGGTTTAGAAGATTGACTATTTATTTTTTTTTTCTCAAATAAAATTAAAACAGCTTCTTTCAAAGAAAGTGGCTCATAATATTTACCATGCATAAAGTGAACAAACTTTAAGATTTTAAAAGTATTAAACCAACCAAAAAATTTCTTTTCAAACTGTTGATAATCCTTGCTTTCTTTTCTAATACGCAAAAAAATATCAACATAATTTTTCTGTTCAAAAAAATCATATACTCCTTCATGAATAGTTTTTAAATGAGCTTTAAATGTATTTTTATTTTTGTCTCTTTCTTGATAAATTGTTTCTAAATTCTTAAATAGCTTATTAAGCTTATTAAAGATATGTGGGTTATAAGTTTGTCCAAATTTATCTTGTTTATTTAGCCATTGGCTTTGGGCTTTTCCTGTTCCAAAAGGGACACGGTCGGAAGTGCGAGATGAGGGATAAACTGTTGCTTTGGTCAAATTTATAAAGCGAGCTTGAATAATATTTTTATTAATAAAATAAAAATCTTCTCCTGCTTTTTTTATGTTCATACCACCTTGATTTTGATAAAAATAACTGCTACAGACTAAACAAGAACCAACAGTATGACAAGCAAAAGGATAACCTGTTTCTTTAAGGCTTTGATAATAATACCTCAAAAATAATTCATAAAAAATAATTCCTTTTTTTAAGTCTAAATTTAATTCATTACCATCCAATTTTTTTAAATCATGTTCAAAATAAAGATGCCCTAAGTCAAATTTATCGGTTTGAAAAGTTTTAGAAATATAAGTCAAATAATTTTTAGACACAATACAATCAGCATCTAGCCAAATTAAAGGAAGATTTTTTTTCAAACTTTTAGATTCTGCAGCAGCAAAGTCCAGTCCTATTTTTCTAGATAGACCTACACCCCAAACTTTATCTTCTAAATCAAAAGCAGTTAATATAATCATTTCTAAATTATTATATTTTTTTTCTTGCCAAGATAAGAGTTCTTTTACTGTTTTTTGATTAAATACTTTAATCGTATTGCTCACATTTTTTCCATAATTGACAACCAAGAGTACGCCATAATGATTTTCGTTTATTGATTGGTTTAAAGATTCCAAGGTTTCTAAGATATGGGGTTCTTTAAAAACAGGAATGACTACAATAGCTTTGATTAAAGGTGAAAAATGAATTTGCTTGCTTTTTACTTCAATCTTATTTTTTAGCATAGATTTTTTTGTAAATAGAAATAGAGGTATTGCTGCAAATATGATAGCAATGCTATTTTTAATCTGGGAAAGATTTGTTTTTATTATCAATGACTTAAATTCTTAAAAAATCCTTTTTCTATTTGAGATGACTATATATCAAACTATTCTACTTCCCATGTTTGATTACCTTCAATAAGCTGATCTAAATCATTACTTTGCTTTAGTTTAGTAATTTCTTGGATTTGCCCAAACATTAAGTCGTTATAAGTTGGGCGTTTGGTTTGAAATAAAATTCCAAAAGGATGTGGAAAAACTTTATAAAAATCATCTATATCGGAAAAATGAGTTAAAAGAGCTGCCTTAAAAGGATCATACTGATCATGTATCCATAAATCATCAAGACTATAGTTAGAAGAATTTAAGTCTACTACAATAGGCTTAAAGCCTTCTATACAAATACCTTTATCTCTATTAGTTCCAAAAACCATAGGTTTTTCATGTTCTAAATAAATAATATTATTCGCTTTTTGTTTTTTATTGGTATAAAGTTCAAAAGCGCCATCATTAAAAACATTACAATTTTGATAAATTTCTACAAAAGATGTTCCTCGATGTTTTTCAGCTTCTTTTAAAATATTTTGTAAATGTTTTGTATCTCTATCGGCAGAACGGGCTATAAAAGTTGCTTGACTTCCCAAAGCAAAAGTGCTAGGGTTAAAAGGGTAATCTAATGAGCCGTAAGGGCTGGATTTGGTTTGGGTTTTTTCAGGAGAAGTTGGAGAATATTGTCCCTTTGTTAGACCATAAACTTGATTGTTAAAAAGTAAAATATTAATAGCTACATTTCGTCTAAGTGTATGTGCTAAATGGTTAGCACCTATAGAAAGTCCATCTCCATCACCTGTGATAACCCATATACTTAAATTAGGATTTGTACATTTTAAGCCTGTGGCAAAAGCAGGTGCCCGACCATGTATGCTATGCAATCCATAAGTATCTAAATAATAAGGAAACCGGCTTGAACAACCTATTCCTGAAATAAAAACAAGATCTTCCTTTGGAATGGCGAGTTCTGCCAAAACGTTTTTCATTTGGCGTAAGATGGAATAATCTCCACATCCAGGACACCAACGAATATCTTGGTCAGAATCAAAATCTTTATGAGTATAAGTTTGGGTATGAGCTAAGTTCATTTATTTCTTTATGTTTGATTTAGGTAAGTTTGGTTGTTGTAACCATCTTCTATATTTTTAAATACTTCATCCATTAAATCGGTAATAAGCGTGCAAAAGTTTAAAATATTTTCTTTTTTTTCAATAGAGTTTGAATCATCGCCGTGAGCAACATGATTTCGCTTCTCGACTAGTTTATCCAGATCTTTTTTATATTCTTTTTCAGGTATTTTTTTTATATCCAAATTCTCAAGTATATTATTGATTACTTCATAATTGACATTGGATTTGGTAGGTATATTCAAAGAAAACTTTACTTCTTTTTTCAAATAATCTTGAATATATTTTACAAATTCTTTTTGGGTTTCAGGTTTCTTTCGTTCTCTGTCAAGTTTTAATTTATCGTCACCCATAATGGCATAAGTAAGCAAATTTATTGTTAACTTTTCGGGCTTTAATTTTAAATCATTAAGCCTTTTTATATAGGAGCTAAAGCTTTTATTAACAAAACCTTCCCATAAAGCGTATATGATAGCCGGAGAATATTTGATAATGAAATCGCGACGAGCCTCTGGTATATCAATTTCGGATGTAAGTGTCTTTAATATGCCTAATTGACTATTTCGCTCTTCTATATCCTGTTTTATTTGTTCTTTGAAGTCCATTTGGTACACAAACTATTTTACATTAAAGACTTCCAAATATTCTTTTTGCTTCTCGTATTCTATTTCTGACGCGTTGAACAGAATTATTACCACCTCCCCTTGATATTTTTTGTCTCACTCCATTTTCATAAACTTTTTCAATTATTTTCATTAGTTTATGAGTTGGCATGCGCTTATACTGATTGATGTTTTCAGCTATTCCAAGCATAATGACATCGTAATAACCTGTACTAAAAACCTTATTTTTGCTCCTAAATATCTTTGAACCACATTCTGATAATATGTTGACTGTTTCTTCAAATACCTGTTCATATTTGGGATAACTAAAGAACTCGTTATTAATAGCCTGTTTCATGAATTCGGTCATGTATTGTCCCATACTTATCCTAATATTTTTTTCATTCTGATATATAGAAACAAATCTCAACACCAGTTCTTCTAAATACAATTCCTCAATTTGCTTTTCGGGAATTTCCATCAGAGTTTTAAATTTTTTGTTATCCGCAAGTTTTTTTAAAAAATCATTGAATTTTGTACTTACCCCTCTAAAAATACAGTTTCTTATTTCTTGTTGGGTTAAAGGTGTTCCACCTGTGTTGAGCCGCTTAAAAAGTTCATAACGCATATCGTAGGCGCTGTCCCATTTAATAATTTCGATTCGACAAGGGGCTCGTCTAATATGAAGTTGAAGTCTATAGGGCAAACTCTCAAATTTATATCCTCTAAAATTTTTTATGATATCACCTTCTTCCATAGCCCAATTGTTTTTATTTTTGTCTTCCTCTTTGATTTTAAGCTCCCCTAGAAAAGATGTAACGGTAGATATCCGTTGTAAACCATCCACAAGCTCCCATCGCCCTTCATTATTTTCAGCTACAAAAATAGGAGGCGTAGGGATACCAAGTAAAATAGATTCAACGAATCTTGTTTTTTGATCCGATTTCCAGCGATAATGTCTCTGAAATTCTGGAGATATAATTAAGTCCCCTCGTTCATAGGTACTTATAATTTCGCCATAAGACATATCTAATTTATCAGTTTTTAATTCATTACGCGATTTTTCAAGTTCATCAAGCAATAATGTATGCTGTTCACCTTCTTTTTTTTTGAGATATTCCAATTGCTTTTTTTCTTCTTCAGTCATGATTTTTTTGATTATAAAAAAGTTAATATTTTGAAATGTTATTTTTTGTAGACAAAAAAATTTAGATCAAGTATTTTTTGGACTAAGGTTAAATCATTTTAGTCCATGTCTATTTTGAACCAAATTCTTTCATGATAATAGTAAATAATCATTTTTACAAAAAATTCTATACCTGCTATTCCTGCACCGACTTTTATACTTCCCGTTAAAATGAAAGAAATCGTAAAAGTTGTGGTAGTGGCAAGTATACGCCACGTAAGTGTTTTTAGAAGATGTCTCTTTCTGGACTTGTTAAGACGTCTCCGTGAAATTTTTCTAAAAAAATTCATTTTAATGATTCTATAAAATAATAAAATTAAAAACTATTTTTATAGCAATGCTATTTTATTTAAGGAAATAAACTCTTTCATTACCAAAGTATTAAATTTCCTAAAAATCCTTTTTTCAAATGGCACGACTATAACACTGAAATATTTTTAGGTTGTAGAATCTTTCATTCGATCCTAAATTTAAAAATACCTCAAAAAAAAATAAAAACAAAGATATAGTAAATTTGACTATTTTTGTCAAACAACAAAAAAATACCACAAGCTAAAACCTCAAAAAACTTTTTTTCAAATGACTTCACTAAAATAATCTCGTTTACAGCAAATCTTTTATTTTGTGAAATTTTTAGATTCAATGTCAATAAGTTATAAATCTATAAAATCTGTTTTGCAAGTGATGTGAGTATATTTATCTAAAAAAATTGATGAAAACATTAAAAATAGGCGCTGCAGCTCTAAACCAAACCCCATTGGATTGGACTGGCAACCGAAAAAATATAGAAAATGCAATTAAAAATGCAAAAGAAAAGAAGATAGAACTCCTATGTTTACCTGAATTATCTTTATCAGGGTATGGATGTGAAGATGCTTTTTATGCCCATTACGTTTCTGAAAAAGCTTGGGAAAGTTTAATGCTTCTTCTGCCTCAAACCCAAAATATAATATTAGCTGTAGGTTTACCTTTAAACCATCAAAATCGGCTCTATAATGTCATGGCTTTAGTAGTAAATGGAGCAATAAGTGGCTTTGTTGCTAAACGTTTTTTAGCCAATGATGGTGTACATTATGAAAGCCGTTGGTTTAATGCTTGGCAAAGTACAGATAGTATTGAAAAAATTAATTATGAAGGTTTAGATGGGAAAAGCTATCCATTAGGAAATATTATCTTTGAGATTGATGGCATTAAAATTGGTTTTGAGATTTGCGAAGATGCATGGGTGGCTCAACGCCCGGCCAGCTATTTTTATTCAGCAGGTATAGACCTAATTTTAAATCCTAGTGCCAGCCACTTCAGTTTTAAAAAAGCAAGCATAAGACAACAATATATTTTAGATAGTTCCCGTAGGTTTGAGTGTACCTATCTATATACCAACCTTTTAGGAAATGAAGCTGGACCTATGCTATACGATGGTTCTGCTGCTATTGCTCAAGGTGGTAAGTGGCTTATGCTTTCTAAACCATTTTCTTTTGAAAATTTTCAAATCTCTTCTGCCCTTATCGATTTGGAGAAAACAAGACTACAACAACGCATGACTCATAAGCCATATTGCGATGCCATAGCTCTTGAAAAAGTCCTTTTTAAGTTTAACTATTCTGATCAAATTCCAAATCAAACTTTTTCAATACCTCTGCCAATGTCTAAAGAAGAAAGTTTACTAAGGGCTTTGGCTTTGGGACTTTTTGATTATATGCGAAAAAGTCATACGCACGGTTTTACCATTTCCTTAAGTGGAGGTATGGATTCGAGTGCCGTTTTATGCGCTTGTTATTTTATGATTATTTTAGCCCTTGATGATTTGGGTTTAGAAAAATTTAAAAAAAAATTGAGCTATTTTAAAGCCATTCAAAAACTTGATAATGTTGAGGCTTTGACTCAGAAAATTATCACTACAGTTTATCAAGCAAGCAAGCAGAGCAGTTCAACAACCCTTTATGCTGCCGAAAATTTAGCAAACGCTTTAGCAGCTAATTTTTATAATGTTAATATAGAAAGTCTTTACCAAGATTATGTTAAAAATGCCGAACAACTACTTGGTTATCAACTGAATTGGAAAAACAATGATTTAGCTTTACAAAATATCCAAGCACGAGTGCGTTCTCCTCAAGTCTGGTTATTAGCCAATCTTAAAAACAGCCTCCTTTTAGCCACCAGTAACCGCTCCGAAATAGCCGTCGGCTATTGCACTATGGATGGTGATACCAGCGGAGGCTTAGCACCGCTGGGTGGTATAGATAAAGATTTTTTAAAAAAATGGCTTAACTGGCTTGAAAAAGAAAACCTAAGCCCTAAACACCGACTACCTATTTTAAAATTGATAACCCAACAAACCCCAACAGCCGAACTACGTCCTCTTAATCAAAAACAAACCGACGAAAAAGACTTAATGCCTTATGAACTATTAAATAAAATTGAAACTTTGGCAATTTTAGAAAAAAAATCACCTGCTGATTGTTTTGCCTGCCTGGAAAAAGAATACGAACCTAATTACTTAAAAAGCAGCATAAAAAAGTTTTTCCGACTCTGGAGAACCAACCAATGGAAACGTGAACGCTATGCCCTAAGTTTTCATGTTGATGACCGAAACTTAGACCCCAAAAGTTGGTGCCGTTTTCCTGTACTTTCTGGAAATGAAGATTTTGAAGATTTAAAAACTCTTTGATTCATTTTTTTTTAACTTTAATTATTTTTTAAATTATGGAAGAATATACAGACCAAAATATAGGAAAAGCCCAACAAGGCAATTCTTTGTCTTTTAAATCAAAATGTATAAAAGATTTAAAATATACTGATTTAGAACCTTATAGATATGGTATTGGAGAAAATAAACTAGCTATAGATTCAGGTTTTTATTTTGAAAGAGAGGGTATAGATGATAAATTATTGGAGCAATTAAATATGGATACTGAAATTATTACCCTAATTGGAAATCCTTTGGCGGGCAAAACGGCAGCTTTAATCCATAACCTTAAAAAATTTGACCAGCAAAGAACCGTTTTAATACCCGGTAAAATTGAAAATATTAACAACTTTGAAACGCAAAACCTCCAAAAGGGGCATATCCTTATTCTTGAAAATGTGAACTGGATGTATGAAAATCTTAAAACTTCAATCTTTGATGACCTGTTGAAGTATTGTATAAATAATGGTACAAAAATTCTGGCAACCTGTATGCGTGGCCCCGAATACGATAACTTAATAAATGGAAATTCCAAATATAAATTACACTTTGATGCTACAAGTAATCCTAAAAATATCGTTGAGTTTAAGAAATTAGAAGATAAAAAACAGCTTAAAAATCTTATAAACCAAATTAAAAGCAATATACAAGGCATACAACTTAACGATACCGATAAATTCGACCGTAATATAGGATCTTTATTTCTGCCTATTAAAAAGATGGAAGAACGTTACCAAGATTTAAAAAAGGACAAAAAAAGTTATGCCTACCGCCTACTACAGACTTTAAAATTTATGTATCTCCTTTATCACCATGATAATTTTCACTTTAATGAAATACTTGTCCAAAGAACTTTTGAAAAAATATATGCTATAGAAAAAGAAAAAATTAAGCATGGCAGATGGAATAAGGCTATTGAATATCTTGAAGATTCTCGCAAAACTTTAAATTTTATTGTTCACGACTATGACAACAGAAAAATAATAACCGAAGAAGCCTATCTAAAAAGTATTTTTAAATACGAAAATTATAAAAACGCCAAAATAGAAAGGGATAGAGTTAGAAATTATTTTAATGCTGTATTTACCGAAGAAGAAAAAAAGAGTTACGATTATCAAGCTCCCTTGACTAAAATGTATAGTGTCTTGCTCAATAAAGCCCAAAATTTTGAGCAAAGCAAGTATTACTATCAAGAAATGCTAAACCTAAAAATACAACCTAACGAGGTAACTTTCAACTCCTTAATCCATAAAGCCCAAAATTTTGAAGAAAGTAAAAAATGGTACAAAGAAATGATAAAACAAGAAATTAAACCTAATATATATACCTTTAGCAGCCTTTTAAAACATGCCTTTAACCTAGCAGAAATAGAAGAAGTCGAAACTTTACGGCAAAAAGCCAAGGTTCAAAAGGATGATTTTTATAGGAAGCAATTGGTAAGGAAAAAAAGGCAAATTAGAGGATAAGCATATCTTAAATTTGGATTTATCTTCTATCACCTCTAATAAAACTTGTCAGAGTTTCAATTTTATATTTTCTTACTCTGATAAATCAAGCAATGGAAACGAAAACGCTATGTCCAGAGTTTTTCATGTTGAGCACAGAAACTTAAGCCCACAAAGATTAATCTATGATCAGTTTTTTTAAACAATAAAAGACGATACAGACCAAAATAGTTTAGAAAATACAACCGAACAAAGAACAAATAAACATATATAAATTTATTCTATACCACAATAAATCAAATTTAGTATTTAGAAATCAATAGTTTAGCCTCTAAAAAACCCATATTTTTTTTAGAGATTATATTAATAAATAAAATATATGCGTTAGCTAAATAACGGTAGAAACTATTGATTTTATTGATTTATTCTCTCCTATAACTTAAATATTTTTAATTTTAATTACTTAATTAAATGTGTTAATTAAATAAATTTTGATAATTTTTAACTTTAAATGGTCATGAAAAAAATAATACTCTTTCTTAACCTGCACAAATTCTTTTTTTTATTTGCTCTTATACCTTTTTTGACTTTTTCTCAAACTAATTATAGTGAGAGTGAATTAAAAAATTTGGTCAAAAGGACTCGAGACAAACGAAAATCTGAATATTTATACCTTTTAGATAAAATGTATAAAATTGGAACTTCAGAGGTTGAACCTAACCTTAAAAAAAGCATGAAATGTTTTGAAGAAGCCAGTATTTTAGGTTCAGATAGCGCTCAATATGCATTAGCTCTTCTTCACCGACATGGAGGAGATATTACAAATTTGAATGAAGCGCTAAAGCACTATAAATTAGCAAGTCAAAAAGAACATATTCTAGCCCTTTTAGATTTAGGTAGAATATATAAAAATGGACTTCATTATATAGAAAAGAATCATCATAAAGCAGCTAGATATTTCTTATTGGCTTGGCAGGCAGATAGTACATCTGCAAAATTAGAGTTGGATCAAATTCCGCTACTCAATTTATCTTTTTCAGATGAAGCTTTAAATAAAACTTATCTTCATTATTTGGCTTCGCACTATTAAATGTTTAACTTAATCATTTAAATTTGGACTCTAATTTCCGGCATAAATTTGCTTTTAATTTAATAAAAATAGCCTACAAGATTTCTAAAAACCTTGTAGGCTTTATATAGTATTTATTAATCCTAAATTTCCTAAAAGCCATGACACATTTTTCAAAATCATCAATCATCTTTTTTTTTTTCATGTTTAATAGGTTTTCATTTCTTAGGTTTTGGTCAAATTAGACATGCGGAAAATGAATTAAAAGAATTGATCAAAAAAAATGAAGGGCAGCAAAAAGGATATTATTTATATCTTTTAGCTAAGCTATATCAAGAAGGTACGTTAGATGTTAAAAAAAACCTAAAAAAAAGTATAAAATACTTTGAGGATGCCAGTGTTTTAGATTCTGATAGCGCCCAATATGAACTTGGTGTTTTATATCAGAATGGAAATGGGGTAGACAACAATATACTACAATCTAAAAACTACTATCAATTAGCAAGTCAAAAAAATCATGCTAAAGCCCTATTGGCATTGGGCAGACTATATAAAAATGGTGCTGAAGGTATACCCAAAAATCTTCATAAAGCTATTGAATATTTATTATTGGCTTGGAAAGTAGGTAATGCAACAGCAGAATTAGAATTAAATGAAATTGCGTTATTAAATTTACATTTTTCAGATGAAGAAATCAACAAAACGTATCTACTTTATTTAGCTTCTAAAGGCTATAATGAATATATGTATAGCTTTGCAGCAATTTCAGAAGAAGATCAACAATACGAACGTGCCTTTAATTATTATTCCAAAGCAGCAGCAAATGACTATTGGCTAGCTTATTATAAATTAGCTATTTTTTATCAAGAAGGTTTATATATTCCCCAAAGTACTCGCCAAGCAATTATTCACCACTTGAAAGCAGCAAACCATGGTATTCAAGAATCAGCTGAAATTCTTAAAGCATATGACATTACTAAGTATTTGTCTTCTAATAATTTAGATTATCTACATTATACAGCAGATACAGGAAATAGCTTGAGCCAATATAAATTGTATATGTTGTATATTAAGGGAAAAAATGTTAAAAAAGATATTGCTAAAGCCCTTATTTACTGTCAAAAATCAGCTTTAGGTCGCCATACTGAAGCTATGTATAAGCTGGGTATGATTTATAGAAATGGTGATTTAACCACTAAAGACTATACTACAGCTTTCAGATGGTTTAGAAAAGCAGCTTATTTAGGACACTCATTATCTAAATACGAATTAGCTGAAATGTATGCTAATCAGCTTGGTACAAATTTAACTCAAGACAAAAATATCTTCTGGGCTATAAAGTGGTATTTAAGCGCTGCTAATGATGGTATAGAAAAATCCTTACTTAAACTTAATAAATACGATCTAAGTAAACACGTTTTAGATTCTGATTTAGAAATTATTAAATATAAAGCCAATCGAGGTTATAAAGATGATCAGTATAAGTTGGGTATGTATTATCTAAATCAACTAAATGATACTAACGCTATTAGATGGTTAAAAAAATCTTTTAGGAATGGTAAGTCAAGTGCCAGTATAGAATTGGCTGAAATATATGCTAAAGGAAAATGTCAACAAGATACCAACTATGCCTTATCTTATGAATGGTATAGAGAGGCTCTAAAAAATAATCTAAAAGATGAACGTTTAGAATTTGGAATAGCTTATACCTTCTTTAAATCAAAGCAATATCAAAAATTTAGAAATAACATAAGTGAAGAATCCTTAGATAAAACAATTAAAATGATTTATAACTATATGAGTCTTTTAAACAAGTTGAATATTAATTTAGATTTAAAGGTTTATAATGCTTTGGGAAGATTACACTTTTTAAATAAAAGTTATGGGCAGTCTATTTTGGAATATACAAACTATATTACTAAAAGTAATTTTAAAGAAGCGTGTAAAATAAATCTTATAAATAGCTTATACAGAAGATCGCTTTCTTTTATGGCAATTCAACATTATAAAAGTGCTATTACAGATATCGATTATAGTATACTTATTATGAATGAATGTACCAAAGTAAGTAAAGAACTTGAAGGCGAAATTTATCATACTAAAGGCGATATTGCTTTAGACATGAAAAACCACTCCGAAGCCTGTAAAGCTTATCTTAAAGCTGAAGAATTAGGACAAGTTTTAAAGCGAGATATTAAAAATATTTGTAATCACAATAATAAGTAAAAGCTAATCTTTTTCAATAGATGTGATATAGCTTTGCTTTAAAAATAAGGAGGGAATATTTTTCATTTCCAATGACCATTTCTGAGATAAAAATAGCTTTGTTATATAAAGCAGAGAGTGAGGGATTCGAACCCCCGGACCCCTGAAGGTCGGCAGTTTTCAAGACTGCAGCGTTAAACCACTCCGCCAACTCTCTGTATTTACAAGATTAAATCCTGAAGTGGACTAAATCTTTAGTTTATTACAAGGTTTTCCTATAAAAAAAACAGCGTAACAACTAATTTATTGATAGTAAAATTTTTTATAAAAAAATTAAAGTTTATACAGAACCTTTAAAATCTAAATCTTTTGAAAATCAAATATTTAGATTTTTTATAAGAAAGCCTTTATAGCTTTACTAAGTAAGAAACCCAAAATTAATTTTTTTTTTTTAGAAACCTTTGTAAAAGTCTAAAAAAAAGGTAAAAAAGATAAAAAAATATTTTTTAAAATAATAATTATTTTTTAATTCGCTTATAATAAGTTATTTCAAATTTAACTTTACTATCATGCCTTAAACCACTTTCTCAGATATCGAACTAAATTTTAGTAGAAAAACCAGTCGTATAAACCTCAAATTAAAAAAATAAATAATCTTGTCGACTGGAAAACTATTTTAAAAACCCGATTCAAATTGTTAGTAAAACGAGTAAGTAAAGTCATAAAATGTTATAAAAAATTGTTTCTATAACTTAACATTTAAAACACTTGCCATACCTTTTCCAGAGATATAAGTATCTTTTAAAGTATATTTTAAAAAAGCTTTATCGGTTATTTTTTTCAATTCATTGGATAATTTCGGCACAATAGTGAATTCCTGAATTTCTAAAACCTTAGCATCATTTAGATACTCTTCTAAATGGATTTTTGCATCTGTAAGAGAAAAACCTTTAAGGTCTAAAGTACGGTTAAAAGTCTGGCGTTGCTTATCTAACCAAAGGAAATGATTACTTTTATCTGGTTGAGGACTAGTACTTTTTTGAGGGGGCGATATTTTAATTAAAGTCTTTTTTTCCACATCTAATTGCATGTTATTAATCCAAACAGTAACTTTATTTTTGTCTATTTCTTTTACCTGTCCACTCATATCTGTATCTTTAAGTTTTACCCAATCTTTAGGTTCTATCTTCGAATTAGTTATATATTTTAATCTTGCTTTATTACTTTTTTTACTCTTAGAGAGCTTATCGTTAATAATCTGATTTTCTATTTTTAATTCTGTTCTTAACTTTTTAGTATGTTCTTTTTCGGCTTGTTTTTCTCGAATATCTCGAATGGTATATTCTATTTTTCGATTCGCGTCATTTAAATTTTTAAGCGCTTCATGATGAATTTTCTTAGCTTCTTCTTCGGCATTTTGTAAAATAGTATCTCGTTTTTGAGAAAGATTTAGGAGTTGTTTGTCATAATACTTTATGTTTTCATGAAGTGCTATTTCTTTTTCTTTAAATGCTTTAACTTGTTCTTCTAACGTCTTATTTCTTTGTTGCAGTTTTAAAGACAGACGCTCTGTATCAATGTGTTTTTTGTCGATATGATATAAGGCTGTTTGAATAATATCTTTTTCTAAACCTACTTTTTCAGCTATTTCTAAAGCAAAAGAATGTCCACTTTCGCCAATGGATAATTTATAATAAGGTCTAAGTTTTTGGACATCGAAGAGCATAGCTCCGTTGCAAACATATTCAAGGTCTTCGGCTAAAAATTTCAAGTTTGTATAATGAGTACTAAAAATACCGTACGTTTTCTTTTGATTTAATTTGGATAAAATAGCTGCAGCGATAGCCCCTCCAAATTGAGGGTCTGTACCTGAGCCGAATTCATCTATTAAACACAAACATTCTTCATCTGCTTGCCTTAAAAAATAATTCATATTTTTCAGATGAGAACTATAAGTGCTTAGGTTACTTTCTATAGATTGCTCATCGCCAATATCAACAAATAAACGTTTAAAAATGCCGGCTACAGAATTTTCTTCTACAGGTATTAACAGTCCACATTGTAGCATATATTGAATCAAACCAACCGTTTTTAGAGTTACCGATTTACCACCCGCATTAGGTCCGGAGATAAGAATAATACGTTGTTTATCCTTTATTTTTATTTCATTTCCTTGTATTTTTATTTGTTCATGACTGTCGGGATTATTCAACATTAAAAGTGGATGTTTTGCATTTTTCCAGTCTAAAATAGTCTTATCCAACAAATTAGGTTTAACGGCTTTCAAATCTATTGCAAGCCGTGCTTTCGCTTTTATAAAATCTATCTTCGCCAAAAAGACATTAATTTCTTTTAAATCAGGTATATAAGTTCTGATATGTAGTGTCAAATGAGTTAATATTTTAATAACTTCTAAACGCTCTTGTTCACTTAGATGATGCGACTCATTATTGACATGAATAAGGTTTTCGGGTTCTATAAAAGTTGTTTGTCCTGTTACAGAAATACCATGTATAATTCCTTTTATTTTGCGTTTAAATTCAGAATAAATAGGTATAACTGTTCTAGCTTCTCTAATGGTAGGATTAGCTTCTGGTGAACTTATATTTTGTTTTTTTAAATATTTTAGATATTTAAAAGCTTCATCATTAATGTGCTTATTATGACTGTAAATCTTTTTTCTAATTTCTTTAAGTTGAGGTGAAGCATTATCTTTTATTAGTCCTTTTTCATCAAATACCGATTCTATACGTCTCAAAAGACTATAATTAAAATCTATATTTTTGATAAGGGTTTTTAGGTGTTGATAATCTTTACCAGCTTCACTTTCAAAAAATAAAATACATTTAAAAAATGTTCTTAAGGCTTTTTTAAGAGTATCAAATTCTTCTAATTCTAAAAAATGATTATCCAAGCTAACATGCTTTAAAATAGAGCTAAAGTCATAAAAATTATCATTTGGAAAATCTAAATTACTTTTAATAATAGTTGTAAATTCGGCAACTTCATGTAAAGATTTTTCTATTACGGTCAAATTACTTGAAAATAATATATTTTTTACATATTGAATAGCTAAACTATTTTGACAGTAAGTTATAAGAATTTCTTTTATCTTAGAAAACTCTATTTTTTTTTCAAAATCTTCAGGATAACACATTGAAATTTAAAAAGACTATTTTTTTAAATGTAAAAAAGTTAAAATTAAACTAATATAAGATTTATCATGATTTTAAAAAACTAAGTTTATCAGCTAAACATTTTGCTTTTTTTATACAGTCTGCAAGAGAGATTCCATCAAACCAATTGGTGCAAAAATATAAATTATCCTGCTCTAAAATTTCTAAATTCTGTTTCATAAATTTCAAATCATAGTTATAAACAGGAATAGCCTGTTGCCAAAACTTATGATACAAAGCTAATGGTTTTGATTTGATTTGATAAATATTCTGAATTTCTTGACTCACCGAAGCCAAAACTTTTTCAAAACTATTTTCCTTTTTAAAGTCTAAAACAAAAGCAGTCAATAAAATATAATTTTTTTTGCCTTTAAAAATACTGGAACGCCAGATAATCCCACCTGTTATTTTTCCCTCTTTTGTAGGATGTAAAGCTCCAAAACCATCAAAATTAAAATTTGTTGAACCCTTATCAAAAACCAAATGCACTAATAAAATACTGCTATATGTAATTGTGGAAAGTCTTTTAGAAAACTCTGGATATAAAGTTGACAACAAATGAGCACTGTTGTTAGCAGGGTTTGCAAAAATAACCTTCGAACTTTTATGAATACCTTGAGATGATTTTAAAATATAGTTACTTTTTTCTTTTTCTATTGATTCTATATTTTCTTTCAAATAAATAGTTAAATCTTTAGCTAAAGCTAAAGTTAAAGTTTTCATACCACCTTTAAAACCTATTGTCATACGGCGTTCAAGGTTTTTTTTCTCTTTCAAAAAGCCTTTTAAAATCGAACCATAGTTTTTTTCGTAATTGAAAAATTTTGGAAAAGTCATTTCCATGTCTAAATTTTCCGGTTTTGCTCCATAGATACCTCGGACAAAAGGATTGACCAAATAATTTGTAATTTGCTTATTAAAACGGTATGTAAAAAAATCAGCAACAGTAGGTTTTTGGTAAGGATTAGGCTTTTTAAATAATTCTTTTAAAATATCTAATTTACTCTTCCAACTCAAGAAATTACTTTTAAAAAACCATAAAGGATTATTAGACAGAGAATAATACCGGTTATTTTTTAAAATATAACGGTTTTTAGCTCCAATTGAAGGTAAAATTACTGACTCTTGAATTCCTAAATCTTCGATGAGTTTACGGCTAACAGTATCGCTAAAAAGGGTATTTGGACCTGATTCAAAATATCCATAAGGCGTTTCAAGAGTTTCGATATTTCCTCCAAAATAGTCTTTAGCTTCAAAAATCTGGCAATCTATTCCTTTTTGTTTCAAATAGTAAGCCAAAGTTAAACCCGAAATACCAGCTCCAATGATACTAAGCATAAATACTTTTTAAAATAGATAAACTTTTTAAGTTATCTAAATTATTGAAACGATATTGATAAAAAGCTAAGATTTGTTCAATTAAATGTTGACGTTGAATCTTTGAAATCCTAATATATTCAGAATAAGGTTTGTTCAAGAGGGCTAAAAAAATAACTGAACTTGTAGGCATATTTTCCAAATATTTAGACTGTAAATGGTCAATACTATAAACACCAAAACCTAGATGATGAGTCAATTTAAGTAAAAACTGAAGATGGAAATTAGAATAATTCTTTTCTAAATGGTCAAAAGCTATTAAGCTATTATAAATAAAATCAAAAAGAGAATTTTCAACCTCTGATTCTTTTAAAATTTTATTTAAAATTTCGGTTATAAAAAGTCCAATAGTGCACTTATCAAAATAGAAAGGAATAGAGCGATAAGGAACAGCAATTTTACTCTCTTTAATACGGTTGATACTGGTTTGAGTTTTATTATAAACTACTAATTCTAAAAGGCTTAGTGGTTGATAAACTGCCAATTTATTACTTTTTTTTTGTCTTACACCCGAAACAATATAACTTTTCAAACCAAATAAATCGGTATAAATATTAACGATAATAGAAGTTTCTTTAAACTTTATAAAAGTTAAAACAATACCTTTAAGCTTATAAATCATTTTAAATGTGGTATAGCAATGCTATTATTATCTCAGAAAAATTTATTTTCTTATCAATGAGTTAAAAAGCTCTAAAAATCTTTTTTCAAGTGACATGACTGTACATTATATTATTGAGTGGCGTATTCATACCCGATTTAATTCATCTATCAATGCACTGCGTTTGGGATATTGCTTTTGAAAAAGTTTTATCAATTCGTCTACTTTGTCCTCTCCTCCAAGTTTTTTCATTCTACGCAAATATCTACAGGCAGTTTGGTAATGATTTCGTCCAACAAATTTATCCATATAACTCACAATGCTTTTACTGTAAAGCTCAATCAATTCAGAAGAATAGTCTTTTGACAAATAGTGTTCATTATGTTGAATACTTTCCAAAGAACAGCATTGTTTGACCATTAAAAATAACCTATCCCACCATTCTTCTTTTATATAAATTTTTCTAATTAATTCAACCGATCCATTTTTAAGTGTTAATTCTTTTATAAGATTTTCCAAAAATGGATGCCATTTTTGTTCTTCAATATTTTCTTTTAAGATTTGATAATAATCTTGTTCAACGTGAAAATCATGAATAAATAAAAGTCTTGCGTATTCAATAATTTTTAACGCGTTTTTCTGAATCTGTGCTACCTTTAGAAGCCAGTTGTACCAAATTATTACTAAACCCGGTTCATTTTTCTTATTATATTTAATCCCATCTTCTGATAATTTTATTACTCTTTTAAAGTCTTTAGCTATAAACGCTTTTTCTATTTCCTGTTTTCGAATTAATGAATTAGAAATATTTTTGTTAAGATAAGTTTCCACTTCCTCCTTGCTTTTTTTAAAACGTCTCAATAAATCCAGTTTACGCGATTGTGCTTTTTCTCGTCTATAGTCTCCTTTTATGGTATCTAGACAGTTAATAATTATATCTGCATCACTTTCTTTTTCAATCAATCCATCAATAATATCGAATATTTCAAAATGCCAATCCCAATCTTTAAATAGTTTTTTATTAAAGGAAGAAATACAGTAGTTAAATATCTCTTGTCTGAGTGTTTCAGGAAGTTTTTCTTTTGTGAGTGTTATTAATAATTCCGTTGCTGATTCTGCAAAATAATATAAATCACCATTACTGTCCTCAGAACATTCAAGAGCTTCTGTCATTTTTTCGAGTAAAGTTGCACTGATATAAAAGACATTTTTAAAATCACCATTAGTTAAATATTTTTTTGCATTTTCTAAAAAAGGTTCGATAGCTCTTACAACCTGCTTCATCCCTGACCAATCAATCCAGCCATCTCTTCCTTTCGCTGCTTGTAATATAGAATGAATTTGTTTCTTATAGGATTCCTTAGATTGCTCTTGATTTAAATGACTAAATGATACTAAAAAATAATTTCTGAATATTCTATCTTGTTTGCTATTTTCATAAACAAATTCAACTAACTCTTTATGCGATATTGTTTTTAATAGCTCTTTAACTTGTAGGGAAATAGATTTTGTCTTTTTCTTTTTTATCTTTCTGGTATTGTTAGGAGACTTCAAACCCAATTCATGTTGCAGAAGAAAAATTACAGCTACAATATGTTTACAAACTGGTCCCATATCATATGGGCAATCACAATTATGCTTAGTAATGATATTCTTACTAACTCTTAATCCAACAGTATATTCTTCTGTACCAGAGACAATAGCCTCATATTCTCCTGTTGAAATTTCCAAAAAATCAGCTATTGACCCTCCTTTAAAATAGGATAAACCTCTTTTTAGGATTTTTTCATCGATATATTGCTCAAATTCGTTTAACGGTATTTTCATTCTGAGGTGGCATTATAAAAAATATAATTTAAAAAAGCACTTTTAGATAGCTCATCTATTTTAAAAACGATCATTTCTAAGATAAAAAAAACAGCTTTGCTATATTTGAAAGAAGATGATGGGCTACTGCTACCCCGCCAGCACCAACTTAAAGACAATGTTATCAGCAGCTACAGAGTCTTAAATTTTATGTTTTGAATCTATGCTGTGTTTAATCCATTCGATTATAATTTTAGCGTATTTTTATTCTTCTTCTAAAAACTTTATAATCTAAGGCATCATTACAATTCAAGATAAGTAAAATTTTAATATTAGACTCTATATATTACTTTTTTTGCATGAGGGCAAAAACCATAAGATATAAATTATTGAAAATCAAATATTTCAAATTTTTACAACATAGAGTCTATTATCTATGCGGCGGTAAGCTTCCTCAATAGGCGGTAGAGTTGGGGTGTTGATGAGCGTAAAAATTCAGCGTGTATTTATCTTTTCGTAAGGCAGATAAAATCTTTAGGCTTTTTATCTTGTGTATAGCTTACAAAATGTATGGAAAATATAATCAGGAAAATAATTATCATTTTGCTTAAAGCCATCGCTTTGAGTAAAAATTAGGGACAAAAAATTGGAGGCTATACTCTCCCACCGGCTAAAGCAGTACCATCGGCGCTACAGGGTTTAAATTTTTCATTTAGAGTTTAAACACTGTTGACACCATTCAAGAATAGCTTTAGTATCTTGCACGCCAGCTTTAAAAATGTCATAGTTTAAGGCACCATCATAGCCACAAGATAAATGCAATTGATCATAAACTGAATTGAAGAATTTAAGCATTTTTTTATCCTGACCGCCTAAAAACTTGCGGTAATCTTCTACATTTTTTCTACCTTTTTTCTTTTTAGGCATCAAAGAATCAAGGGCAATTAACAATCCAGTATAAGCCGTGTGGCCAGCCCGTTTCATATACTTTTTATCTGAGTAAAAGCCATAGTTATCCACAGTACCATTTTCAGTCAAATCTTTTTTAGCATTGTCTATATAACGGTAGGCTTCAGAAATAGGTATGAGAATATCTTGCATAATTTTCAAGATTCGGACAAGCTTTCACCAGTCATATCACCTGCTAGAAATTTTTGAACAGCATCCAAGAGTTTATGGTTAACAGTGAGTCCATTCAATATGGTATTGGTTAATTCTTCGGGTATTATAAACCAAGTTGCATGGCTTGAGGAAAGTGGAGAGCCTCCTCCACCATAAAAGCATCTTATTCCGAGACGGGGCTGACCATCCCACTCTATGGCCACAACAACCCATCTATTGTTAGTGTTTTTATATATCACCTTGTAGGGGCCTCCGCAATGCTCCTCAGGAGACCTAATAGCTAATATATTTGAGTCATCAGCTATATTGAAAGATTCACCCGCTCCTCTCATATTTTTTTTAATGTTAAAGCGAAAAAACCAAAAAAAATTGGCGGCTACCTACTCTCCCACCGGTTAAGGCAGTACCATCGGCGCTACAGGGTTTAACTTCTTTGTTCGGAATGGGTAAAGGTGAACACCTGCGCCTAAGCCACCATTATCTTTAATATCTTTATTAAATATAAAGGCAAAAAAAACTTTGAAAAGAGTAGTAAGTATTTACAAAGAGATATTTTATTTTAGAGAAAGTTTACGGGCAATTAGTACTGCTCGGCTGAATGCTTTTCAACACTTACACCTACAGCCTATCAACGTCATCATCTATGACGACCCTTAAAAGAAGTTTAATCTTGAGATGAGTTTCGCACTTAGATGCTTTCAGTGCTTATCTCTTCCTGACGTAGCTACTCTGCTATGCTCTCAGTAGAACAACAGATGCACCAGAGGTCAGTCCAACAAGGTCCTCTCGTACTGAAGTCAGCTTCTCTCAAACTTCTAGCGCCCACAACAGATAGGGACCGAACTGTCTCACGACGTTCTGAACCCAGCTCGCGTGCCACTTTAATGGGCGAACAGCCCAACCCTTGGGACCTTCTACAGCCCCAGGACGTGACGAGCCGACATCGAGGTGCCAAACCTCCCCGTCGATATGAACTCTTGGGGGAGATCAGCCTGTTATCCCCGGAGTACCTTTTATCCTTTGAGCGATGGCCCTTCCATGCGGAACCACCGGATCACTATATCCCAGTTTCCTGCCTGCTCGACTTGTAGGTCTCACAGTCAAGCTCCCTTTTGCTATTGTACTCTGCGCACGATTGCCATCCGTGCTGAGGGAACCTTTGAAATCCTCCGATACTATTTTGGAGGAGACCACCCCAGTCAAACTACCCACCAAACAATGTCTCTTATTAAAAGATTAGTTACCAATTAATACAAGGGCGGTATTTCAAGGTTGGCTAAAATATATCTAGCGACATATCATCAACGCCTCCCGCCTATCCTACACATGTAAGAAGCAGTAACAATGTTAAGTTGTAGTAAAGGTTCCGGGGTCTTTCCGTCCCGTTGCGGGTACGCGGCATCTTCACCGCGACTACAATTTCGCCGGGTACACAGCTGAGACAGTACTCAGGTCGTTAAACCATTCGTGCGGGTCGGAACTTACCCGACAAGGAATTTCGCTACCTTAGGACCGTTATAGTTACGGCCGCCGTTTACTGGGGCTTCAGTTCAATGCTTCGAGTTGCCTCTAACATCCCCCCTTAACCTTCCAGCACCGGGCAGGTATCAGGCCTTATACTTTCTCTTACGAGTTTGCAAAGCCCTGTGTTTTTGTTAAACAGTCGCCTGAGTCTTTTCACTGCGGCCTTCTCTACCGAAGCAGAGTTAGGCGTTCTTTCTCCCGAAGTTACAGAACGATTTTGCCTAGTTCCTTAGCTGTGTATAGCCCGAGCACCTTAGGATACTCTCCTCAACTACCTGTGGCGGTTTACGGTACGGTCTGCATAGATTTAACTTATAGCTTTTCTTGGTGGATCTTACAGTCTCTATCTGATCAACAATAGTATCTCAGTACTGTTTGCCTTAAAATGAAAACACCGTAAGACATTTAACGTATAAACTGTATACACGCGGACTTATCATCTCCACGTCCCTATAAGGAACATCATAAGCAGGTACGGAATATTAACCTGTTTCTCATCGGATACGCCTAACGGCTTCTCCTTAGAGGCCGACTAACCCTCTAGCGATTAACGTGCTATCAGGAAACCTTAGTTTTTCGGTGAGTTATGTTTTTCACATACTTTATCGCTACTCATGCCTACATTTTCTCTTCTAACCTCTCCAACATTCCTTACAGAACATCTTCACTAAAATTAGAATGCTCCCCTACCACTTGATCAATCTAAAAGACATGTTCAAAATAGAATTTAAACCTATAAATAGATTAGCCTTCAAATAATGATATGAAATTAAGACTTATAGAACAAGTCCGTAGCTTCGGTGATATACTTAATGCCCGATTATTATTGGCGCTCTACCACTCGACCAGTGAGCTATTACGCACTCTTTAAATGTATGGCTGCTTCTAAGCCAACATCCTGGCTGTCTGTGTGATTGAACATCCTTTGTTCAACTTAGCATATACTTGGGGACCTTAGCTGACGGTCTGGGTTGTTTCCCTCTCGGATATAGACCTTAGCACCTATACCCTCACTCATAAAGAACATTTAACGGCATTCGGAGTTCATCTGGATTTGGCAGGTTTTGACACCCCCTAGTCCAATTGGTAGCTCTACCTCCGATAAACTTATATTTATGGCTGCTCCTAAAAGCATTTCGGGGAGAACGAGCTATAGCCCAGTTTGATTGGCCTTTCACCCCTATCCACAATTCATCCAAAAGCTTTTCAACGCTTCCTGGTTCGGTCCTCCATGTGGTGTCACCCACACTTCAACCTGATCATGGATAGATCACTGGGTTTCGCGTCTATCCCATCTGACTCAACGCCTTATTCAGACTTGCTTTCGCTCCGGCTACATCTCTTAAAGAATTAACCTTGCCAAATAAGATAACTTGTAGGCCCATTATACAAAAGGTACGCTGTCATACAAAAATGTACTCCAACAGAATGTAAGCGTACAGTTTCAGGATCTTTTAACCCTCTTATTCAGAGTGCTTTTCACCTTTCCCTCACGGTACTAGTTCACTATCGGTCTCTTGATGTATTTAGCCTTACCGGATGGTGCCGGCAAATTCAGAGGGGGTTTCACCTGCCCCCACCTACTCAGGTGGCAACTATTTTATCATGCTTTACTTATACGCGACTATCACGCTCTATGGTTATCCTTTCCAGAGATACTCTAATTCAGCATTTCAAAAAATATCGTTACTCCTACAACCCCATATCAGCATATACCGATATGGTTTGGGCTATTTCGGTTTCGCTCGCCACTACTACCAAAATCATTAATTATTTTCTTTTCCTTCGGGTACTAAGATGTTTCAATTCCCCGAGTGCCCTTCTCTAATAAAAGAGATAGTTTTTCTTCAAAAAAACTGGGTTTCCCCATTCGGAAATCTGCGGATCAAAAGTTTTGTGCACCTCCCCACAGCTTATCGCAGCTTAACACGTCCTTCATCGGCATCAAGAGCCAAGGCATCCACTATACGCTCTTAGTTACTTTCACTAAAAACTATAAACAAGTTGTTGTTATAAAATATCCTAAAGTAAATACTCTACTACAAATTTTCAAAGAACTTTCTTTGACTTTTCAGTCTACGTTAATTCAAACTAACAAGTTTTTAACTTGCTATCGTTCGAATTGGAGTTGCAAAGATAGAAAATTTAGTTTAACATTCCAAACTATTAAGGCTTTTTTTAATAAAAAAAATATTTTAATACGTATTTTTTTATTGTTTAGAGCAGTAAACTTTAATATAAAGTATTGGTTAATATATATTTAATATTTTATGCTTTTAACTAAAAAAATAAATTAAATCTTTTAAGATTTTAGTTTTTCAATATAATCCATAATGGAAACTTAAGAGGTGCATAAGTCTTGTATTTTTTATTTTTAGAAAATTTATTGTTTTAATAGGCTCTATGTTGTAAAATTTTATATTTGTTCTGGTTCGACTAAATTAAGAAGATCAAGTTTTATAGTTTATTCGTTATCAATCAATATATAAAAAACCAAAAAATATTGATTAGTTGTCTGTCTTGTATTTTTATCGACAAATAATCTTATTATCACAATATAAGATGATGTTTTTGTATTGTTTCCAGCCTTTTTTAGGAATAATTTGATTATATAAAAGATGAATTTTATTTATTTTCTTATCTAAATTTTCTAAATAGCCAAAATGAAGAACTTGTTTACCAAGTTGGGGGTAGAATTTTAAATATAAATCTTTATTAATTGTAATCTGCCCTAACATTAAACTAAGAAATTCATCAGATTCAATAGCACTTAAAAGTTTATAGAATGACTGTCCTTTAGAGCTTTGCCAAAAAGATGGCTCGATGAGTTTATCTACACCTTGACCAGTAATAACTAAAATACGAGGTAAATAATATGAAGCAATTTTTTCAGATACGACTGCCCCATTAACTATATAAGCATTGATGCCTTTGCTAGTAATTATTCGGGCTAAAGGTTTTTTTTCATAAACGCTAATGGAAATAGTATTCATTAAGTCTTTTGAAATTTGAACCCGCTCAATAAAAGGGTAGTCAGCTAAAGATTGTTCTAATACGTTAATATTTTTGAAATCATTAGCTTTAAGCGAATCGTATTGTGTATCATCCAAATAGTTTTCTATAGTTATAGATTTTGACTTTATTTTTATATTAGCTATAGTATTATTAGGACTATCTGATTCTTCAACCTTATTTTCATTAATTTCTTCTATATTTGATGTATAGTTTTTTACTTCAAAACCCGTATCTAAAATAAGAAAAGGGGATCCTGTATCTCGTTTTATACCTGATTGTCTGGATCTTATAAAATTAGAATCAATAAGGTTGCCATTTAAAGAAGAATCTGAATTTGAATTAACTTGATTAGTAACAGTAAAACTGGAATCCAAAATAAAGGCAGAATCTTTAGCTAAAATAAAATTAGGCAGTAAGGGAATATTTTGCTGAGTCGTTTTTTCTATTTGAATTTTTCCATTTGTATGGATATCAGGTTGATGAATGAGAGTTTGAAGGAGTTTTTCAACTGTTTCAACTGTTAAAAAAGGTTTTTCAGAGCTTGTTAAAATTGTAATGGTTACTTCGCCTTCAAAATTAAGACTAAAAAACCACTTTATAAAACCCAAAACAAAGAGTACCCCCAATAAAAAGCTAAATAAAATGATTAAGGGTTTGCGTTTCATTTCTTTAGAATTTAATAATTAAATAGCATTTTATCTTTTAGTAGTGCGGTAATTTTTTTATATATAGTGATAACTAAATATCCATAATTTTAACTTTGGGAAAACTTTAAAACTTTTCAAAGTTTCCTATTAGTTTATTGATTTTTAATATTTTAAATTTAAATAATTCTTAATTATTTGCTATCCATCCAATATCTCTATTATGCAGCCGATAAGCGATTTTTAGCTTATTTTTATCATTAAGACCTGATTGGAATAAAGAGGGTTTAGGCATCTTTTTTTTATACTGTTGAAGGAGTTGTTTTTCTAATTCTTCATGACTTTTTAAGGTCTTATCTTTTAAAATATGTTTGACATTAAAACCAGTTTGGTGTAGATAAATGGCAATCATGGAAAATCGATGACAATCTAATGGGTTACCTTCAGCACACATCAGTACAATTCTATATCCTTTAAAAAGCCCATTATTTAATCTTTCTATACCCTTTATAAATGAGTTTGTTTTTCTAAATAATTCAAAATCAACTTGTTTTTTTTCATTTAAAACATTTTCATTTTCCTGTCTTGCTCCAAATGCTTCTTTAAAAGGAATATATTTAATACGATGTTTTTGCAAATAAGTTTTAAATATATCTTGATTGAATTGCGGACTGTATTTACTGTAAGGTATACTCCTTATGTCTAATACGCAGTTAATATTTTGCCCTTGTAATAATTCAAGAAAATAATCAAGTTGATGGGTCGAATGCCCAATGGTAAAGACTTCTTTTCTATCATTCATGATATTTTATAATCATTCAGCAGTTATATTTTTTTAATTTATTGGTAATCATATATTCAAATAGAACAGCTATAAGAGTTAAATCTATAAAAATAGTTTATAAATATCATTACTAAAAGCAAAAATTATGAGCATGATGAGTAGAGTAAAACCAACTTTTTGAGCATTTATAATGACTTTAGTAGAAGGTTTTTTGCCTGTAATCATTTCAAAAACAAGAAATATGGCATGCCCTCCATCTAAACCAGGAATAGGTAATAAATTCATAAAGGCTAAAATCATGGAAAGAAAAGCAATTAAACTCCAAAAACGATCGGCATTCCATGAATTTCCAAAGAGTTGAGCAATACCGATAGGACTCATAACACTATTCCTAGCTGATATCTCACCTTTAAAAATTTTTGAGAAACCTTTAACTTGTTGAAAAACAACGACAAAAGCCTTTTTAATACCCAAAGGAATAGAAGTAGAGAAGTCATAGTGTTTTGTTTTATATGCCAATAACATATTGACATAAACACCTAATTTGCCTTCTATGTTAACAGTAGGTTCTAATTTTAAAGTATCCTGCCCTCGAAGAATAGTCATATTAATTTGCTCACCTTTATATTTTTCTAAAACAGGAGACAAGTCTTGATAATAAACAACTTCTTGTCCATTAATACTAATTATTTTATCTTTTTCTTTTAATCCTACTTCTTCTGCTGAACTATTTTCCATAGCCTCTTGTACTTCAAAAGGCATTAAATAACTAATAAAGGGTTCTTTTTTTGCTTCATTATAAAGGCTAAGGAAATTATCTGGAAGAATAATGACTTTTTCAACTCCATGTCTAAGTATAGTATAAGTAGCATTTTTTTGAATCAATACATCAAAATTTATAATATCTTCGGATTCTATAACAGGCTTATTATTTATTTTTATAATCTTATCTCCTCTTTTAAAACCCACATCTTCAGCTAGTTTTGATACTTCTATACCATGTTTATTAATTTCTTCGATAGAATAGTAGACTTTTGGTACATAATAGGTCAGTAGAATATAGATAGCAATACCTGTTATGACATTAAAGATTATACCACCTAAAATGACCACAAACCTTTGCCAAGCAGGTTTTGATCGATATTCCCAAGGCTTAGGTTCTGTACTTGTGTGTTTAGTATCGAAAGATTCATCTATCATACCTGCAATAGATACAAAACCTCCTAATGGTATCATTCCTAAACCATATTCTGTCCCTTTATAAGTAAAAGTAAAAACCTTTGGAGGAAATCCTATCATATATCTATCAACTCGCATCTTAAATAATTTTGCCATTAAAAGGTGTCCAAATTCATGAATACCTACAATAATCATAAGACCTATAATAAATTGTATCAACATGGTAAATGCAGCCATTTTTTACTAGTTTAAAATATCTCGTTGTTCTAAAAATTTGTTAAAAGTTTAAATATTAACCTGCTAAGTTAGCAAAATTAAATTTAATACTTAGCCTTATCCACAATGGTTAGGAACTACTTAAAGTAGTTTTTAATAATTTTTAATATGTACATTTATTTGATAACCAAATATTTAATTTATAATTTTGAGTCATAATATTTATTTTTTAGCATTTTTAATAAAATCTATATTTTATTAATATTAAATGAAAAAACTCATATTTTAAAAATTTAGTTATCTGATTATCAATAAATTAAATAAATTATAATATATAGTAGTTGTATAATCAACTTATTATAAAACTTACCCAAGTATTATTATACAGATCAATACTATTTTTAAGATAAAAATAGTCCTTTTCAAAAATCTTTTTTTCAAATGGAATAACTATAATATCCAATAGTTAGGAACTTAAAAAGTTAATACGTTTCGATAAACATAAAAAATTTAATAACTTTTCAAAACATGGGTCTTCATATCTTTCTAAATCCTCTGTAGATTAAAAAAAAATTAGATTAAAACGGTTAAATAATCTAAGAATAGTATGTTTAATATTTTAATCATAATCTAAATATAGAAAATATTATATGAATTTAGAACAACTCCAAAAGTCTGTTGACCAATGGATAAAATCAAATGGTGTGCGTTATTATAATGAATTGACTAATATGGCAATACTTACTGAAGAGGTTGGTGAAGTTGCCCGAATTATAGTTCGAAAATATGGAGAGCAATCTTTTAAAAAAAGTGATGAAAACAAGGATTTGGGAGAAGAATTGGCAGATGTTTTATTTGTAATATTTTGTATAGCTAACCAAACAGACATAAATTTAACAGAAGCCTTTCAAAATAATCTTATCACTAAAGCTAAAAGAGACAAAACCCGTCATCAAAATAATTTAAAATTAAAATAATAGGGTCTTTTTTTATCTATTATAAACATAAATAACACTATTTATAAATTAATAGGGCTATTTTATTATTACTAATTTGTAATTACTATAATAAAAATATATTTTTGCCTTTTTTGATTAATAATATGTTTTTTATTTTAATTATTTTGATTATAAAGTTAAACTCAATCTAAAAAGATGTATAAAAGTATTTTAAGTATAATGGCTATTGTTTCCATTTTTTTATTAAGTGGAGAAGTATTTGGAGTTGATGAAGTAATAACGACAGAACCCATTATAGATACAGGAGCAAGCGCTTGGATGCTTATTTCAACTGCTTTAGTCTTACTTATGGTGCCTGGTTTGGCTATATTTTATGCTGGACTTGTACGTGCAAAAAATGTGCTTAGTACGATGATGCACAGCTTTGTAGCTATGGGAATAATGACACTTTTATGGATTGCTTTTGGCTATAGTATGGCTTTTGGATCTAATATATTGGGTGGATGGTTCGGTTGGAATAGTGACTATGTTTTCTTAAAAGGTATAGATTCTGCTATTACATCTAATGGAATTCCAGAATATGTATTTGCTATGTTTCAGGGTAAATTTGCTATTATTACCCCAGCCCTTATTGCAGGTGCTTTTGCAGAAAGGGTATACTTTAGAAGTTATTGTTTATTTATAGCACTTTGGGGAATAATAGTTTACAATCCATTATGTCATTGGGTCTGGGCTGAAGATGGTTTTTTATTTAATCTTGGCGCTAATGGTGCTATCGATTTTGCTGGAGGTACAGTAGTTCATATTTCAGCAGGAGTTGCAGGTTTAGTATCTGCTATTTATATAGGTCCAAGACGCGGATACCCTAAACAAGTTTTCAGGCCTAGTAATTTGTCTATGACTATGTTAGGTGTTGGTTTATTATGGGTTGGCTGGTTTGGATTTAATGCTGGAAGTAGTTTATCAAGTGGTTTAGATGCAGCTCGAGCCCTAACAATGACCCAAATTGCAGCAGCTTCCGGAGCTATTGCTTGGATGATTATCGAAGGCATACATCATGGAAAAGCTACTTCTTTAGGTTTAGCTAGTGGTATACTTGCAGGCTTAGTTGCTATAACACCTGCTGCTGGTGTTGTCCAGCCTATAGGTGCTATTATTTTAGGACTTTTAGCTTCTCTATTTTGTTATTTAGCTATTATAGTTAAGCAAAAACTAGGTTATGACGATACTTTAGATGTTTTTGGTATACATGGTGTAGGTGGTATAGCTGGCGCTTTATTGCTTTCTTTTTTTATCAGGGATACATGGTTAGCCGATGCAGCAGCTTCAACAATTGATGGGAGTTGGTCAAATATTCAACAATTTGGTATTCAATTACTTGCTGTAGGAATTGCTATTGCTTATTCCGCTATTCTTACTTATATTTTATTACTTATCGTAGATAAAACATTTGGCTTTCGTTCTAAACTACATTGTGAAATGAGAGGCATAGATGATGTTTGTCACAGTGAACAAGGTTATGGTATGTTAAACTCCTAATTTCAATTTTTATATTCATTTTTTACCAATATTATGAAATTAATTATAGCCCTTATCAAAGAAACTCATTTAGAAAAAGTTCATGAGCATTTAGTAGAAGCTGATATAATTCGATTAACTACGTCACGTGCCTCTGGACATGGGAGACAAGAAAAAATAGAGATTTATAGAGGTAGAAAATATGTCCCTAATCTTCAACCAAAAATTCGTCTCGAAATAGCTGTTAATGATGAATTTGTAAAAACAACTTGTGATGCCATTAGTAATGCTGTTAAATCCTTCGATGATAATTCATCAGAAGGTGCTGGTGAAGGAAAGATCTTTATTCTTCCTTTAGAAGATTGTATCCGAATTAGGACAGGTGAAACAGGTGGTAAAGCGGTTTAAGGAAAAAACTGCAGTTTTTAATAATACTTCAAATTTTTTCCTTAATATTTTTAATTATTAGAATCTATGTTGTAAAATTTTTTAGATATTTGATTATCAAAAATTTATATTTTAAAACTTTTGTTTCATGTAAAAAAATAGTGCATAGAGTCTATGAAATCTCTTCTATAAAAATTTACAGAAATTTTATGATATGTTTAAACATATTAAAATAATATTTTATGATATCAAAACAAATAAAACTATATCCGTTTGTAAAAAATCTAAAAATATTATTATACCCATTTCATTTTGGTTTGGGAAAGACACAAAATTATAAACAGTTGGTTTTAAATTAGTTGTTAACCATGATAAACTTAAGTTTTTGCAATCCTAGATCAAATGAGTATATATAATTTCAACTAATTGATTAACACTACAGCAATGGTCTACTACTTTACTTTTTATTATCATATCGTGTACGATCTATTTTTCTTTTTTATAAACCTATTAAAGATTAATTTTTTACTTTAAAAAGTATATTAAAGCCTAACGAAAAATTAATACTAACATGTGAGCCTTCATCTCTTTGAATATTTCCTCCAGAAATAGCTTCAATTGGTCCTAATTCCCAATGTTTTTCTACAGTTCTTGGATTAACAGCTTCAGAAAAGTGTATATCTCTAATTCTAAATCCAATACCATAATATAGATTTACTTTACCTATAGAACTTATGTTAAATACCTTTCCATTTATAATGTGAACCCCATATTTTTTTCGATTATAATGAACTCTATCATAACCAATACCCTTATTTAAATTTTCAAAGTAATATTCGTCATTTTCATAAATATCATTATGATTTATAAAAAAAAACTCCACTGCAATATACCAAGATACTTTATTATGCAAATCAAGATATCGATATACTTTAGGTCTAATTTCCCAAAGGTTGTATTGTAGCCCCATATAACCTGTTAAAAGAGGATATTGAAAAGTTAGATTTTTATTTCCATAGCCAATTTCTAAACCAATTCCATATTTATTGCCAAAATATTGATTATAACCCATTCGCCATCTTGGCAATGGGTTTAATGTAGGCGTCAAAGGATCAAAAGTAATAAATCCTGTATGAGTTTTAGATTTTTCCATATCAGCCTCTTTTACACTTTCTTGAGCCAATAATACAGTTGAATAAAAAACAAATAATATTAATATTATTAAATATTTCACAATCAATTTATTATAAATATATATAAATTTAGGTAGTATTATACAAAATAGGGTGATATAAATTCTTGATAATCAATTTGTAATATCTAAATAATTATTTTGTTAATCCTTTTATTATCAATTATTTAAAATAAACGTTTTGTTTTGGGTTATTTAATATTCAAGATATACAAATAGTTATTTTCTTTTTTTATCTTTATCAAATTCGTGATCTTTATCTAAACTCTTATCTTTTCTCCTCTTAATATAATCTATATCTAAGCTTTGAAATCCTTTATCTCTTGAATAATAAGCCCCATAGCTTCCTTTTCTACCTTTTCCTGAGCGCCCAACAGAACCTCTACTCCCTCTTCCTTCTTTGTGTTTAAAATAAACATTAAAACCAAGACGTAGATTAAATTGCTTAGCGCTTAGAGGTAAAAAAAAAGCACTAATATTATCTGTCATAAGGTGAAATTGAGATCCACCTCTACCTCCTGCATCAATAGTCATACCTAAACCAAAATTGAAAAAATTATTTCTTTCTAGAGCATAACTAGCTGAAATTCCTAAAATAGAACCGAAATATTTATGTCCATAAAGCGAAAAAGAATAATCAAAAGTATTTAAAAGACGTCTTCCCCTCAAAACTCCCCCAAGCGTTATATTGTATGGTAATTCATACCTTAAACCTAATGATAAAATAGCTGGACGCACAAAACCAGAATAACTTTCAGCACTTTCAGTATTCTTTGTTGTTGAAAAAATCTCGGAAAGTGTATCAAATATATCAATGTTGATATTTAAATCTCTGTCTTTTATATTTTGTGTTATATCGACACCATCAAAGAAATATCCATTTTCTGATGTTAACTCATAAATTGTTAACTCTTTCGACCAAGTAATATAGTTCAAATCAGTTATAGAGGCTTCAAAAGTTAATTGAGGTTGTATTTGATACGTTAACCCTAAATCTAATCCAAAACCTATATTCGGTGCAAAAGAAATAGTGTTATTATCATCAAAAATTGATGAAAAAATGCCATTTATCCGAATAGCACCTTGTCCTGCTACAGTAATTGGAAAATTTTCATCTACAGAGGTTGTTATATTTATACCACTGTTTGGTATTGTAGAAATATTACCCAAACCTAAATAGAGTTTTATTGCTGCCCCAATTCTTAATCCTTCTATAATTTCATAAGAAGCCCCCAAAGTAGTTACGTCATATAAACTAGAATTAACACTAAATCTAAATTCTGCAGTTTTTCCAAAAAAATCAGATCTTCTATTACCTAAAGCTAGTATACTTATAAATTCTTTTGAAAAAATTGTGTTAGCATCAAAAATAATTTGATTATATATAAAAAGATTGAGCCTATCAATAGATAAATACACTCCAAACAAATTAATTTCAGAATTAATAGAAAAAAAATTCTTTTGTCCTAAATTATCTTCTATGTTGTTCAGAGATATAACCTTTCCTTCAGCAGAAGTTTGAACAATAGAATTATAAGATAAAGGTAATTTCAAATCAGCACCTAAATCTCCGATAACAGGAATATCTATAAAAAGTTTATATGGCATGCTAAAAGCAGGGTTAATTTGTACCCTATGAGGATGCTTTAATAAGCTGTACAGACTTGTATGATATTGAGACCAGCTGTTAAATATAATACTAATTAGTAGAAATGAAAATAAATATTTTTTTTTCATGATTAAATTATGTCTTTTAAAAAAGTAGAACTACTTACTATTATATCTAAACCATCTAAATTAGATTTATTTATCAATAACTTTATAAAGATCTATATCTTTATAATTAATCTATTGATAATAAAATACTTATAAAAATCTAATACTTATATTTTTTATAAAACAGTCTTGTAATTTGTAGTTTATCTAAATCTTAAACTTTTAGAACTTAACTATGATAGATTAAAATATTGGTTTCAAATTTTATACTATATTTTAGTAACTTAACAATTATCTAAACAAAAAAGTATAGTGTTAAAACTTTATATTTAACATTTAAAATTAATAATACTTTATTTATATTATCAATAATTATTCTATCTTAACAAATAATTAACAAAAAATATATTTAAAGATATTTAAGTAAAGTTTAGAGCAATATGAATATTCCTAGTAACGAACCTATATTAAATTATTTACCAGATTCACCAGAACGTAAATTATTGAAAAGTAGAATTAAATACTATAAAGATTCTTTTCAATATATAAAAATGAAGATAGGTAATAAATGGGTAGATACTGAAAATACTTTTGAAATTTATTCTCCCCATGATCATAAAAAACCTTTAGGTCTTTATTATGAAGGCGATAAACAACATGTTAGTCAAGCTATCAATGCGGCTTTATGGGCTAAATCAAGTTGGATGGCAATAGACTGGCAAGAACGAGCAAGCATATTTTTAAAAGCCGCTTATCTTATTGCTACTAAATACAGACAAGATATTAATGCTTTAACTATTTTAGCTCAATCAAAAACTGTTTTCCAAGCTGAAATAGATGCTGCTTGTGAACTCATTGATTTTTTACGATTTAATGTTTACTTCATAACTCAAATTTACAAGAATCAGCCTATTTCCACGGAAGATGTTTTAAATCGATTAGAATATCGACCTTTAGAAGGTTTTATTTATGCCATTACACCTTTTAATTTTACATCTATAGCTGCCAATTTAGCTTTGGCACCTGTACTTATGGGTAATGCTGTTGTATGGAAACCTTCAGATAAACAAATTTATTCAGCTTGGTTAATGATGGACATCATGAAAGAGGCGGGTTTACCAGATGGCGTTGTTAACTTAATTTATACACCTCCTGAAATGACTAATGATGTTATTTTTGCTCATTCTGAGTTTGCAGGTATTCACTTTACAGGTAGCACTACGGTTTTTAAAGACTTATGGAAAACAATTGCCAAAAAACTTGATAATTTTAAAAATTACCCTCGTTTAGTTGGAGAAACAGGTGGAAAAGATTTTATCCTTGCCCACCCTTCTGCTCATGTTAAAAGTTTAGTTACTGCTATGGTACGTGGTGCTTTTGAATATCAGGGACAAAAATGTTCTGCTGCTTCAAGGGTTTATATTCCTCAAAATTTATGGAAAGAAGTCAAAGTTGAGCTTCTTCAACAAGTATCTACTATTAAAATGGGTAACCCTGAAGATTTTAGTAACTTTATGGGTGCTGTTATTAGTGAAGCATCTTTTGATCGCATAGTACACTATATCGAAGACGCTAAAAAATCTAATGTTGCCAAAATTCTTGTCGGTGGAGGTTATGATAAAAGTGAAGGTTATTTTATAGAACCTACAGTAATTCAAGCTTTTGACAATCAATATTCAACTTTATGTAATGAAATTTTTGGTCCTGTACTCACAATTTATATTTATGAAACCGAAAAATTTGAAGAAACTTTAAAATTAGTCGATCAAACTTCACCTTACGCCTTAACAGGAAGTATCTTTGCCGAAGATCGTTATACTATTGAGCATGCAACCCAAAAATTAAAATATGCAGCTGGTAATTTCTACATTAATGATAAACCCACAGGAGCTGTTGTAGGACAGCAGCCTTTTGGAGGCAGTAGGGCATCAGGTACAAATGATAAAGCAGGCAGTATGTATAATCTATTACGTTGGGTTAGCCCAAGAACAATTAAAGAGACCTTTAATCCACCTATCGATTATACTTATCCTTATATGATTAATAATCAATAATTTTAAGATATTTAAATATATTTTGATAGTCACTTCACTTAAAAAAAAGGATTTTCAGATGGTTTAACTTATTAATTTTGAAAATAACCGTTTCCAAGATAAAAATAATGTTGCTATCAGAACAATAAAAAAATATAATTAACTAATTTTCAATTTAAAAATATAAAATATTGGTATCTAATATCTATATTTTCGAATATAGATATGGTATTATACCTTCTACCTCCTAAATTTAGGTGTAAGCGTTTTTCTTTTTTTACTAGCACTTTTAAAATCTCCTTTAGTATAGCGAATACTAAATTCATGAGAACCATAGTGATAGGTTCTTTCTAAGTCAGAAGTTGCTAAATCATGAGCATATCCAATAGTAATACCCTCTTTAACAACAACTTGGCCTGTAAAACTTACTTGGTTAAGAGAACGGTAAATAATACCAAAATAAACCCTATCTAATAAATTAAATTTTAAATATGCATTAAGTTGTAAAGGATTCGATTCTATAAATCTTAATAAAACAGATGGTAAGAGTGTAAAAGATTCACTAAATGCTAATGTTAAACCAAAATTTCCGTATAAATTAACCCGAGTTTTTGCTAATGATAAAGGATTATTTTTATCAAAAGACTGAGCTAAAATATTAGAAGCTGATACTCCTCCATAAAATAAACCTGTCTTTACCGCAAAACCCAAACCAAAATTGGGAATAAAAGTATTGAGTTTATTATTAGTGAAAGAAGCATCATCTGGATCAAATATCAGAAGTGAATTCATATCAGCCTTTAAGTTCATTACAGAAATGTCTAAACCCAAGGCTATATAATTGGTTTCAGCAATATTTTTTCTTTTAAACCGTCTTGATTTTCGCCTTCCACGTTTAGCCAATAGACTGCCACCAAACTCAAACTTATAAGAATAACTACCATTAATAATCATGTTTTGAAAAGGGCCAATCTGATCATAAGTAATAGATCCGCCAACCCCCATTTTATAATCACTAAAAGGGACATCTGCCATAAGTGTATATGTAGTAGGTGCTCCATTAAGATCTTGTGCACCTATCCATTGATGACGAAATAAACCTGCAATACTCAAACCACCCTGAGAACCTGTATAAGCTGGATTAGTATACATGAGATTAACATCATATTGGGTATATGGGCTTTTTTGTTGTCCATATAAAAATGAGGATATTATCAATACAATTACTATAGGGAAAAGTAATTTTCTGCATATTCGTTTCTTCATAATTTATCAAATATTTATATTAGTTAAGAAATTAAGCCTTAATAAAATTATAATATGTCTTTTAGATAAATTATAAACAATAACCATTCCAAAAAAATATTTTTTTTAATTTAATATATAATATGTTTATTTTCAGCATATTATATAATATAAAATATTTCTATCTATACGTAACAAATACTTTATATTTTCGTTATTTTTAATCTTAAAAACTTTATTTTTTTCTATATTTAGAATCGAAATAGTCTATTCAACAATTAAGAATTAATTTTGAAAATCAATAGACTCTATGTTGTTATAAAATTTTATACTAATTTATATTTTCGTATGCTGAAAAAAAATTAGTACATAGAGTCTAATGAAGTAATATATAAAAACCACAATTAAAAAAAAACCTAACTATTGGACAATTCTAATTTTGTAGTTTTCTAAGAAAAACTATTTTTTGTGTTTATAAAATGGATAAATTAAACATAATTTTGTAGTTTTGATAATGTAAAGTAAAAGCTTAGTCATTGTATTTGAAAAAAGTTATTTTAAGAAACCATCATCATAATAATTATTAGTTCATTCAAATATTTTTATACTCATGAAGTTCGGCACTCAAGTTATTCACGCTGGTATTCAACCAGAACCAAATACAGGCGCTATCATGACTCCTATTTTTCAGACAAGTACTTATGTTCAAAGTGCGCCTACTATTCATAAAGGCTATGAGTATGCACGAACTCAAAATCCTACACGTAGTGTTTTAGAAACCAATTTATCGAGTTTAGAAGAGGCAAAATATGCGCGTTGTTTTGCCTCTGGAATGGCGGCTATTGATGCGGTTTTAAAATTACTCAAATCAGGTGATAAAATTTTAGCTAATAGTGATTTATATGGTGGAACTTATCGAATTTTTACCCGAATTTTTACTCAGTATGGTCTAAAATTTGAGTTTGTTGATATGCAAACTGATATTAATCAATATATTGATAAAGAAACTAAAATGCTTTGGTTAGAAACACCTACCAATCCACTTATGCGCATTATTAATATAAAACATTTAGCTAAAATATGCAAGGCTAATGATATTACCTTTGTAGTTGATAATACTTTTGCTAGCCCATTCATTCAAAGACCACTCAATTTAGGAGCAAATATTGTAGTACACTCTATCACTAAATATTTAGCCGGCCATTCTGATGTTGTTATGGGGGTTGCTTTAACCAATGATTCTGAAGTTGAAGAACGTTTAGCATTTATTCAAAATGCTTGTGGAGCTGTACCCGGTCCTCAAGATTGTTTTTTAACTTTAAGAGGTATTAAAACCCTAAATGTAAGAATGGAAAGACATTGCCAAAATGGTATGAAAGTAGCCAAATATCTTCAAAATCACTCTAAAATTGCAAAAGTATATTACCCGGGCTTAGAGAGTCATCTTAATCATGAGATTGCCAAAAAACAAATGAATGGACAGTTTGGAGGTATGCTTTCTTTTACCTTTAAAAATGACAAATTAGAAGTTGCTACAAACTTTTTGAAAAATCTAAAAATTTTTGCTTTGGCAGAATCTTTGGGAGGCGTAGAATCTTTAGCTGAACACCCTGCAAGTATGACCCATGGTAGTATTCCAAAAACCCAGCGAGAAAAAATAGGACTATTAGATTCTTTGATACGACTAAGTGTTGGTATTGAAGATATTGAAGATTTAATATTTGATTTAGATCAGGCTATTTTAAAAATATAAAAATTTAGGAATTTAATTTGACAAAAAATCCAAACACTAAACTTGACAAAGTTCATATAAAAACCTTTTCAATAATTTAATAGGTAGTATAGCAAAGCTATTTTATTTTGCGAAACGTTAAATTTCAATACCAATAGGTTAGAATTCGAAAAACTCTCTTTTTCAATCAATCTGAGTATAATAATAACTTAAAAATTTAAAATAGTTATAGCTTTAAAATACAATCTTAATTTTACAAAAATAAGATAATTAAAATTGGACAGTATTCAACAAATTAAGCATTTTCAAAAAACGCATTTTTTTAATACTTTAATTTTAAGGTTTTATTAAATTACACTTAATAGCGTGAAATGATTATCTGAATTGAAAATATTGTTTACTTATAAATAATTTATTATAAATATATTAAAAAATTATATCGAACTCACATTATTCAATATGTTAAGCAGACGTATTTTACGAGTAAAAGTATTTCAAAATCTTTATGCCTTACACTGTCATAGACAAGCTAATCTCCAAAAAGCCAAAAATGAAATCGAGGCTTTCTTTATAAATAAAAAAGTTACTCAAGGTTTTGACCAAAAAGAAGCCATAAAAATAGAAAAAGAGAAAGCCATAAATTACTTTGAAGATATGTTAAAGGAGGATCAAGAATCAAAACCTTATTTAGAATCCAAAATCCAAAAACACCTTGATATAGTTTTTGTTAATTTAAAGAATAACAATAGATTAAGTAGTCAAGCTATTTATAAAACCTTTGTGACAAGTTATAAATCTATTTTTGAAACCTACAGGAAGCTATTTATTTTCTTTAAACTTTTAGCTAATAAAGTTGATAATATTTACAAAGAAACTATAAATAATAACTATGTTTCCGATCAAATAAAACAGAACTTTTTAGAGTTTTCAAATTTTAAAAAACAACCTTTTTCAATCTATCTTTTTCAAAATCAAGATCTTCATACCTACCAAAATAATCTTATTCATACTTTTGATCAAGAATTAATTAATCTGAGTTTTAAAGATTTAAAAAATCAACCTGTTTTTAAAAGTTTTATCGAAGATAAGACAACTGAACTTTCTAAAAGTGTACAACAAGCAAAATCTCTATTTAAATTTTTGTTAAAAAAAGATAAACCATTGTATTTACATTTGGAAGAATCAGATTTATGTTGGAAAGAAAATCAACTTATTTTGATGGGATTTTTGAAAAAAAAACTATCAACCCATAATGAACTCGATATATTTAAAGATATTTCTGAAGATATTGAAGACAAAGAATTTATAGATATACTTTTTTATAAATCTATTGCCAGTGAAAAAGAAAATGTAAAATATATTTCCGAACAAAGTCATAAATGGGCTTTAAATAGACTGACTAAAAACGATAAAATTTTGTTGAATATGGCAATGACTGAATTACTCCATTGCCCTAATATTCCTGTAAAAGTTACTATTAATGAGTATATAGAAATCGCCAAAAAATACAGTACACCTAAAAGTGGTCTATTTATAAATGGTATTTTAGATGCTTATCATAATCATATGCAGGAAACAAAATTACTGATCAAGACAGGGCGAGGACTTTATAATTAAAAATTGAAACCCAATTAATTAAAATACAATAATCAAACTGTATTAAAAAAATAAACCAAACCCTAGTACTTAAATATGTTATTCTAAAGTTTTTAATCCAAAAAAATTTGACTCAAAAACCAACACGAGTTCGTTTTGCACCTAGCCCGACTGGTCCTCTACACATTGGAGGCATCAGAACTGCACTTTTCAATTATTTTATAGCAAAACGTCATAAAGGACAATTTATCCTTCGTCTTGAAGATACAGATCAAACACGTTATGTGCCTGAAGCCGAATCTTACATTAAAGAATCATTGACTTGGTTGGGAATAGATGCAGATGAGAGTCCTTGGAAAGAAGGTCTTTATGCACCTTATCGCCAATCAGAACGCAAGGACCTTTATCAGGATCATGCCCAATTATTAATTAAAAATGGCAAAGCCTATTATGCCTTTGATACTTCGGAAGACCTTGATAATCTACGTAAAGAATCTTCTCAAACTCAATATAATTTTTCAAATCGTTTGAAGATGAAAAATAGTTTAACCTTATCAACCGAAGCATTAGAAGAAAAACTTAAAAACAAACAAAAATACGTTATTCGCTTTAAAATACCTGAAAATCAAAATGTCGTAGTTAATGATTTGATAAGAGGAAAAGTAGTGGTGAACACTGCATCTCTAGACGACAAAGTTTTACTAAAATCCGATGGTATGCCGACATATCATTTAGCCAATGTTGTAGATGATATGTTAATGAAAATTAGCCATGTTATTCGAGGCGAAGAATGGTTATCTTCTACTCCTCTACATGTTCTATTATATGAAGCCTTTGGTTGGCAAAAAGATATACCTTTTTTTGCCCATTTGCCCTTGCTGTTAAAACCAGCAGGTAAGGGAAAGTTAAGTAAAAGGGATAGCCAAAAATTTGACATGCCTATATTCCCCATAATTTGGAAAGAAAAAAATAAAGAAAATGAAACACAAGTCATTAAAGGATTTAAAGAATACGGTTATTTTCCAGAGGCACTTATTAATTTTTTGGCACTTTTAGGTTGGAATCCAAAAAATGAAAAAGAAATATTTTCACTGTCAGAACTCATAGAAAACTTTGATTTTAAAGGTATTAATAAATCTGGAGTGCGCTTTGATATTGAAAAGGCAAAATGGTTTAATAGCCATTATTTACGTCAAAAAGACAGTTCTTATTTAGCCAATCAACTTAACGAAATTCTTAAAAAGAAAAATATTCAGATAGAAATTAATAAGGCTATAGAAATTATTGATTTCATGAAGGATAGGATCACTTTTATAGAAGATATTTTTGAACAGGGAAATTATCTATTCTATCCACCAAATTCTTATGATAAAAAATTAGCTAAAAAATGCTGGAAGGTCAATTTAGTCAAGGTGTTAGAAAACTTTATTTCTCAAATAGATTCTTCAGAAACTTGGAATAAAGAGTCAATACAAAATGATCTTACAAAGGCTAATAATGATGATCAGGTTAAAAGAGGACAGCTCATGCAAGGACTTCGGTTAACTATAACAGGGCAAACCTCAGGACCAAATGCTTTAGACGTTATGGTTTACTTGGGTAAAATAGAAACCCAAAATAGAATAAAAAAAGCTATAGATAGCAATGTTGTTTTATTGTGAGAAATGATCTCTTTCACTACCAATATATTAGATTTCTTTAAAGTCCCTTTTACAAGTGAGATAACTATATTTATTATTTTTTACTTAATTCGTAATCACAATGGCGCTTATTTTATCTGTTAAAGGCATTTCACCTGTATTTGGTGAAAATTGTTTTTTAGCACCAAATGCTACTTTAGTCGGAGAAGTTGTTTTAGGCAATGCATGCACAGTATGGTTTAATGCCGTCATACGGGGTGATGTAAACAAAATTATCATTGGAGACCAAGCTAACATACAAGATGGGGCTATCATTCATGGAACTTATCAAACAGCGTCTACACACATTGGCAACAGAGTTTCAATAGGTCATGCGGCTCTGGTTCATGGTTGTACCTTAGAAGATGATAGTTTGGTGGGTATGGGGGCTATAATTATGGATCATGCTGTTGTTGAAAAGGAGGCTTTTGTAGCGGCAGGAGCCGTCGTTTTAGAAAATACAGTTGTGGAATCAGGCTATTTATATGCAGGTACACCAGCCAAAAAGATACGGAAACTTAATCAAAAAAATAAAGATATGCTCACTAGAATAGCCGGTAATTATACCAAATATGCTTCATGGTTTAAATAATCATAAATTTGCACAAAACTATTTTATCCAAGAAATGATCATTTTCAAAATCAATATTTTATAGTTTAATTCTCTTATCTTTTTTCAATAAATAAGGTTGAAATAATCGCACCTATATAAGCCCCAAAACCTATTTCTACTCCTCCTACATATATTTGAAGTTTGGCGCTTTCTATCTTACCTTGGGCGGCTAAAATAATGATCAATGACATAGATAAAATGTAAACAGGCAAACTGATAAAAGTGATTATGACTATCAGAACCTTAATATGCTTAACTTTTTTTATGCGTTTAACACTTTTGTAAGGCTTTGAAACAAGACTCTTTAGCATTAAAGTTGTATAAGTAGTAAACACCGGTATAATCTTTATATCTTTTATACCTTGTTCTTTAATTGTATCAGGAATAATCTGAGCCTGACAGAAAAAAACTAACATAACAAAATAAAGAAAGAAATTAAATTTCATGATTTATAGGCAATAATTAGGAATTTAAAAAATTAAAATACTTAAAAAAATTAATATGTTAAAATACAAGATTTAAAAATTACAACCATTTAATTATCAATATATAAAATATATACAAACCATTAAAGTTTATCATTCATAGTTTAATATTAACGGTTTTTTCTAATAAAAAGAAAGTTACCATCTGGCTGGTCATCTTCATGAAATTTACCTTGTTTTAAGTCTTCATATTTTCTTAAGAGTTGTTGCATCAATTGCTTATAAGTCAAGACACCAGGGCTTTTTATTTCTGGGTTTTTCAATACCGCTATTAAGGCTTCGGTAAAAATAGACAAACCGTCATTTTTTATAGTACCTTCGCCTGAGGTTAGAGCTTTACGGGTTGTGTAATTTGGTAATTCTTTTAAGTAGTTTTCTTTTGTAGGTATGTAGGGTGAGGGGGCTGCTGACAATTGATAAGTAGCCAAGCCACTATAACAGGCATCGAGAACCAAGAGGATGTGTTTACTAAATCATTTATTTTTTCTAATTTGAGACTTAGACGACTTACTTTTCGGCTTCGGTTTAGTTCAAGGTCTAAAAAACTTGTCTGATGCATTACTTATAATTAAAATGACAAAGGTTAATAATTTAATTATAAGAAAGTTACAAAATAAATATCATTGCTACAACTTCTAAAACCCTTTTTTTTGCTACCTTTTGCAAAGGCTTCATTTAAATGCTCTTGCAATCGTTTTTCCTTGTATCAGAGCATATATTTCAATTTTATCTACCCTCTCAAGAATAAGTCCTATTTTATTACCAATTTTAAATTTACAGCAAGAAAAAGAAAAAATAGAAAAGCAAATATTTTATCCACTACTTTATATATTTACAGATTTCTGTTATAAACACAATAAAAAGGCGAATATATAGATGTAAACTTATCAACAAATTCGCCTTTTATTATAAATTTATTTATGATCGTTTAGAGTCCAATCATATTTATAAAAATTAAAAGTATAGCCTTCAATATTCATAAGACTAAAACGTGTTATATAATCTTTATAGGTGTCATTATTAGATGCAAAATCATCTTTGTACCATTGGAAGATTTCAGATATACTAACAACTTTTGTTTTATCATTAATACGGATAAAACGGGGGTTATTAATATTTTTTCGAGTTTGCCTTGTAAGTTGAAGCTCTAACTTACTAGAAATATAGGCAAAATTGACAATCTCTGGACAACCTTTAGCTGCACAAACTAAAACAAAATGAAGACGAGGATCTTTATATTGCTTTCGTAATTTGACATTTTCTATATCGTTTAGTGTTAAACTTTGTCCAGATACCGAATGCTTCTTTTTATCCCAAAGTCCTGGTATTGCTTTAGGAGAACGAATAGGATAATTTTTAACAATCTCATTTATAGTCAAAATATTATAAGCATTAATATAAAAAGCTTTTATTTCTTGCTTAGATTTAGATTTTAAATCAAAATTTGCAATTTGTTTGACCAAAGCATTTAGAGCTTTGGGAGAAGCTTTGATAGCTTTATATTTAACTAAGCCGTTTGCAACATTTTGTTCAAAAAAATGATTGGCATTTTTAAAAAAAGCCGCTTCATTATTTGAACTTTGAGCATAATGATCAAATGATAACAAGAGTATCAATCCAAGAAAGATATTCAGTCGAAAACCAGAAGAATTATTAATGTAAATCATAGTTGGTGTTTGTTATTTGAGAAATAGTTAGAAATGTGGTTTTACAATAGGATTTAGTTTGGTTTGTTTTAGAAAGTCTACAAGAATTTGAGCTTGTTTCGGTGTTTTAAAGCGCCCCAAAATCAAACGATAAGATTTTAGTTTATTGCTCCAGCCTACTTGTATGAAAACATGTTTAAAAGATAGAGATTCTATATATTTAGCCTTTTTAAATACTGTTTCAATTTTAGGAGAAGCCATAATCTGTACACCCCAACCTTTAGGATTTACAACTTTACCCATTATAGTATATGTGTTAATAGGTTGGAAAATTTTTAAAAAATCAGATGAAAAACCTATTTGACTTATTTTGGAAGTTTTTTTACTATTTTCAGAAGCTGTCATATAAATTTCTTCTTTATCTTTACCAACAATTTCTAAAATAACATCTGTTGTTTTAGCTTCTACCATATCTAATAGTTTTGCTGCTGCATAAGTTAAATCAATAATTCGCGATTTAGTATACAGTCGATCATTGATTCTAACAATAACTTCTTTATTATTTTTTAAATTTTTAATTTTTACAAGACTATTGAAAGCGATATGGTTATGCCCAGCGGTTAAGCCATACATATTATAGCGTTCTCCACTGACCGTATATAATCCGTTTCTATCATTAGAATAGAAAGAAGCTTTTCCTTTTTCTTTATATCCAATTTTATCAATAAGTTGGCTTTTAAGTTCAAAACTCCAAAATACGATCAATAAACAAAAGAATAGTGTTACACCAAATAGGATAAAGGTTCTAAACATGTCCATAGTTTTGATATAAAAAACTAATTTATAGGGTTTAAATAGATCGAATGATTATAATCTTAAATATCACCTTCAAAGCTAAGTCATAATGTGTATAAGGTATCATCTCCAAACTATTTTTTATTTTTGTAAAGCAAAGCAAAAAAGATAACTACAGATAAAGTCCACAATATTGAAAATGTATAAGTACCATATTTATCAATGGCGAGGGCTTTATAATAAATTTTAGGTTCAAAATCCATAGTAATGTTATGATTTCCTTTTGGTACTTCTATACCACGTAAGGCGTAATTTGTACGGTATATTTTTGTGGGTTTACCGTCAATTTTAGCTATCCAACCTTTAGGATAATAAATTTCAGAAAAGACTATAAAGCCATCATGATGATTAGTAGTTTCAAAACGTAAACGTCGTGTTGAATACTGAGTTAAACGAACAGATGTAGTTGAATCTACGGTATAATCTTGACTTGATAAATCAAAATCAGAACCATCTATTAAAGCTTCTTTAGCTAAGTCAACCAAACTCAGTTGTTCTATTTCCATATTTGAAGAAGGTAAAACAGTTCTTTTTTCTACAAACCAAGCTGATCCTAAAGCATTTGGATTTCTTATAATACCTTGTTGGGTATCGTTAAATTTAATATACTTTGTATTTAACATACTCAACACAGGTATTGCTTGAAAAGCTAATCGATTATTTTGAGCTTCTTGGGCAAAAGCGTTGATTTCTTTTCCAATTTTAAGAGTGATTAAATCGCTAATAATCCTTAGTTTTGCTGGATGATAACCCCCAACTGAACGGTGAAAATAAGAGGTACTTCCGTCATTAAAAGGACTAACACCTAAGTTTATAACTCTATAGCTAGAAGTATCATTCAAAATAAGTTGATCAGCAGCCGAAGCTTTACGTTCAAAAATTCCAGATTTATCTTTCTGAAATTTTTCAGGATAAAAGAATTCTTTACCTTGATGAATCATTTCAACAAGCCCAATGAAAGCAATTCCTAAGAAAGCCCAATGCAATTTTATTTTCTTTTTTAAACTAAAATAAATTAATCCAAAAATAACAGAGGTAATTAATAAAACCTGCCAAGCATCGGAGCGAAGTAAATTTTTACGGTCTTCTTGAATAGCATTTAAAAAAGCATCCCCTATTTGTTTAAGCAATTGTTGATCGTTTGGTCCTGAAAAAGATGCTGTTACTGTGCTTAGTAATACAAGTAAGCTTAAACCAGCAACAATAAAATAGCTTTTTTTAATTTTTTTAAAAAAAGCTATTTTAAAGTCATCCTTTAGTTTTTTGTTTTTTAAGATTTTATAAACTTTGTCTAAAGCCAAAATTGCTATTAAAACAATCATTAAAATAACCATACTAACAGCCATAGAGACAGCTCTAAATTTATTAAAAGCAGGAAAATAATCGAACATAAAATAATTAAACCAAGCTAAGTTTTTACCCCAAGCAAAGAAAAGCATGGTAATAGTAGCAATAAGCATCCATGTTAAATGTCGCTTTTCAAGAATAAAAAAAGCTAAAACAAAAAAGAAGATAAAAACAATACCTGCATAAGGTGAAACACCAACAAAAGGCTGATTGCCAAAGTATAATGGAATATTATTCATGTAACTTTTTAGAGTTGTACGATCAACTTTATTTTTTAAAAATTTGTGAGATTCGGAGTTTTTACCAAGTTTAGTACTGCTTGCCCAACCCTTCATGTGGGGGAATAAAAGAGATAGGGATTCTATTTTCCCGAGACTCCATGTAAAAGCATATTCTTTATCAAGTCCTTCTTTATTTTGATAGTTTGTATTGATTTGATCAACTGGTTCATCTAAAATTTGAGCACCTCGAGTAGTATAAAGGATATATTCTTGGTTTAACATGAGACGACCAGCTGTGCTTGATAGGACCAAGATAAGTATTAGGACTATGACAGATGTTGAAATAAATATAGGACGAAAAGTTTTGGCTTTTAAGTAATATATTAATTCATTTATACTAAAAAAACCACAAATAAAAACCACATAATAGATGATTTGATAGTGGGCAAAATCTACCAGATTATATAAACTAAAACTGAAAATTATTGCCCCCAATAGATATTTTTTATCAAAAAAAAGTCGTAATCCTGCTAGGATTAAACAAGTCATAGAAATGCAGGCAAATTTTGTGGTATGCCCGGCCAGTAATATATCCAGATTGTAGGTTGTCAAGCCAAAGCCCAAAGCTCCAAATAAAGCAATGTAAGGATTCACACGAAAAGAAAGTGCTAATATCCAGAAACAAAAAAAAGACATCCACATAAGCCCTGGATAACTAAGCGATCTGAATAAACCGGAGATAGGATACCGCACTTGGTGGGTAAAAGGAAACTGTTTAAAACTGGAACCTGTATTAGTTAGATAATCAGGCATACCTCCAAAGGCAGCATCATTCCATAATGGTTCTTCGTGATGAGTTTTTTTATAGTCTACAGATCTTTTAACCATACCTGCCCATTGCCCAACATCGTGAGTTTTAAAGGTTTTATTATTAAAAAACTGAGGATAAAAAAAGACAGTTAACAAAATATAAAAAGATCCTAAAGCTATAATATAAGGAAGTAGTCGGGAAAAATTAAAATTTTGCATCTTTAACCTAATTTAAGTGTGAACGATTTAATTAACACTATCTAAACTTTTTTTGTTTTCTGAACTAAAACAACGGCATGGGCACTTATGCCTTTGTTTTTACCAATAAAGCCCATATTTTCTGATGTTGTTGCTTTGATAGATACTTGATTTTTAGAAATTTTCATCAGATTAGCTAAACTTTCTTGTATTTTTTCCATAAATTTTGATATTTTAGGTTTTTCAAGACAAACTATAGAATCTATATTAATGATTCCGTAATCCAGATTTTTCATCAATTTTATAACCTTTTGAAGCAATATACGGCTATCTATATTTTTGTACTTAGCATCTGTATCCGGAAAATGAAAACCTATGTCGCGTTGATTAATAGCTCCTAACAAAGCATCACATATTGTATGGATAAGTACATCAGCATCGGAGTGACCTAATCCGCCTTTTTGAGAAGGAATTTCTATGCCACCTATATATAGTTTGCGACCCTCTACCAAGCGGTGAACATCATAACCCATGCCAATTCTCATATTTTTGATTAATCAAATAGCTTTAAAAATTAATTTTTATTTACTTTCTGTTTCCATATAATATTTTAAAATCCGTTCTATAACTCTATCTTTTATTTTTACTCCTTCATTCTTGAACCTTAAAAATAACTTTTTTGTCTCTTAAATTGCATTCATAATTAGAAATTGTTTTATAATCATGAATTATATAAGTCTGCCTCCAAAAGAATGAAAAGTTTTTGAAGTTTATCGTTATCATCCTCAAATACAGATCTGATCCACTTAAGAATTGTTTCTATCATGATATGAAACAAAATTAGAATTGAATAAAGAACTATTCATCTATTAAGATAAAAATAGAAAATGAAATCTTAAAAAATAAATTTACGCTCTTTCCTATTATAAAACAACTTCAGTAGTTAAGTTTTTTGGTTAAAATAAACTTTTTTAAAACTTAATAAATTAACTTTGTTTCCATAAGTTTTTTTCTACTTTAGAAGGCTATAGTCATTCCATTTTAAAAAAGGGTTTTTGGGGCTTTTAACCATGTTGATAAAACGTGCATGTTTAACAATGCAATACACATATTATAAAATAATTCAATTAACAGATGTATGGGAAAAAAGCTAAAAAATTAAAAGAGTTTAAAACTTAAATTCCAACTATACGGCAAAGAATTAAGGTTTCTAAAACTTAAATGGCAGAAGTGAAAAAGGCACTTCAAAAACTGTGATTTCCAAAGTCTTTACCATTTCTGAAAAGAAGATTTAGGAAATTATAAGAATAGACCGTAAACGATAGTTTTTTTAAATAGAGAACATTTTACAAATTTATCGCTTTTCCCAAAAATTTATTACCTCCTATGACAAAATACGATTTGGTCGTTATCGGTTCTGGACCTGGTGGATATGTATCAGCTATTCGGGCAGCTCAACTAGGGTTTAAAACTGCCTTAATAGAAAAATATAAAACTTTAGGTGGTACTTGTCTTAATGTAGGTTGTATTCCATCAAAAGCTCTTTTGGATTCATCAGAACATTATCATAATGCTGAAAAAAAATTTAAAACTCATGGAATTGATATAAAAGACCTAAAAGTTAATTTAAAACAAATGATAGCCCGAAAAGATAAAGTTGTTAAAGAGACTTGTCAAGGTATTGATTTTTTGATGAAAAAAAATAAAATAGATACTTATACGGGCATAGGCCAGTTTTTGGATAAACATAAAATCTTAATAACAAATAAAGTAGGGAAAAAAGAAGAAGTTTACGGAAGCAAAATTATTATTGCAACAGGTTCCAAACCTATACTCATACCCGGTATAGAATATGATAAAAAACGAATTATCACCTCCACAGAAGCCTTAACTTTAAAAGAAATTCCCAAAGAAATGGTCATTATTGGCGGAGGTGTTATTGGCTTGGAATTAGGCTCTGTTTACGCCCGATTAGGGACAAAAATTACCGTATTTGAATTTTTAGATAGCCTTATTCCTACTATGGATAAAATGTTAAGCCGTGAACTTAAAAAAGTATTGAGAAAACTCGGTTTTAACTTTCAATTTAAATCTAAAGTTAAAAAAGCTATTGTTAAAGGTGATAAAGTTTTGTTAGAAGTTGAAAATCAGCAAGGAAAGATCCAAAATATGGAAACGGATTACTGTTTAGTTGCCGTTGGACGAAAAGCTTATACAGAAGGTTTAGGATTAGAAAATGCTGGTGTTCAAGTAAATAAAGCAAATAAGATTATTGTTGATAACAATTTAAAAACAACTGCCGATACTATTTATGCTATTGGAGATGTTATAAAAGGTCCTATGTTAGCTCATAAAGCCGAAGAAGAAGGTGTGTTTGTAGCCGAGCATTTAGCTGGCCAAAAACCTCATATTAATTATAAACTTATTCCTGGAGTCGTGTATACTTGGCCAGAAGTGGCTGGAGTCGGCTATACCGAACAAGAATTGCAGGCGGAAAAAATAGATTATAATGTTGGACAGTTTAATATGAGGGCTTTAGGTAGGGCAAGAGCTTCTATGGATACAGATGGTGTATTTAAAATTTTAGCCCATAAAACTACAGACGAAATTTTGGGTATTCATATTATTGGAGCAAGGGCAGCAGACATGATAGCCGAAGGTGTCGTAGCTATGGAATACAGAGCCTCTGCTGAAGACATAGCTCGTATGTCTCATGCCCATCCCACTTTTACCGAAGGTATTAAAGAAGCATGTTTAGATGCCACAGGTAAGAGGGCTTTGCATGCTTAGAAGCAAAAAACTCTAAATATAAGATATAAGTATAAAAAATGATATATATTTTTTATAGCTCCCGACTTTACTAATGTACACTTTTTATAATAGTTTGATTATTATATAGAAGTTGTTTAAAAGTAAATTTGGAGAGATAAAAAACATGAGTAATTTTGCAAGTATTTAGCTAAACAAATTGTACCCATGTCTCCATTGTAGAAACAATAGACTTGCTCGGATTTGATAATCAATCAAATAAAAAAGTTATTTTTATAAAAAGTTGTTAACTAACAACTTATAAAAAATGATATTATAGTGAAAGTTTAAAGGTTTTTCAAAGAGATCAAGTAAAATTATTTTTTACTTATAAAATTTAGAGTATAAATATATTTTTAATTTATATTTATTAAGTTGATAATCAAATATTTATACTATATTAGTTTTTTTCATTAAATTCAATACCAAAAAATCAAAATTACATAGTATATTGATTATCAAAATAATTTAAGTCTAATGATAATAAAAAAGAAATATGAGACAAATATTTTGCCTCATATTTCTCAAAGATCATCTTAGGATCGTGGTAGAAAGTCTAAAATTAGCTGTTACAAAATGTTTTGCTATATCCTCTACAAATTAAAAATGGGCTGTCAATGGAGAATATTACCTACTGATAATAAGGTAAGTAAACAAGAGATAGCGTGGAATGCTATTTAGCAAACCTATAACAAATGGGTTAAACTTAAAGAATTTGAAAAAAATTTTCAGTTCAGTTTAAAGGAGTAAAGTTTTACCTTTTATATTCTATTATTTTATCATATAAATCTTGAAAGTATTGTAAATCTTTTAAATCATCTAAATCCCGAAGTACTGTTAACTTGCTAAATGTTATATTTTTATTTTGAAAATCTTGAATAGTAGCAGGATATACCTGAGCAGTACTCCATTGTTTATTTTCAAATATGGAAGGATAAAAAACCGTCATACCAATCAAATAGTAGCCACCATCTATGGCTTTTCCTATAGTTGCATTTACGGTTTTAAGCGTCTCAAAAGCTTCTAATAAAATAGTTTCTTGAAGCATATAACAATCTGTACCTATAAGGACTATGCGTTTATATTTTTTTTTGAATCCCCATTCAAAAGCCTTTTTCATTTTTAAGCCTATATCTCCTGAAGACTGTAATTCTTTAAAATAAGTTTTATTATTCCAACTGTCTTGGGCGTCAATAAAATTATTATAGAATATAGCCTTATCTACCGATAAGTTATTTACAACATTTTTTATATAATTAATTAAATGTTCATAAAGATACATAGCCTTTTTATCTCCAATAGTTTTAGCCAAACGGGTTTTAACTTCTCCAAGTATTTTATTTTTCTGGAAAATTATGAGTAGACAATCTTTTTCTTTCATGATAGTCAGGTCACTTGAAAAAGGATTTTTAGGGGGTTAACTCATTGATATTAAGAACAAATATTTTTTAGATAAGAATAGCATTCCTATTAAGAGATTCTTTATTCTTCTTTTTATTCTTCCAATTCATTTTTTAATTCGTAATAAAGGTCAATAATTGTGGCAATTAAACCAGTCCATCCGGTTTGATGGCTTGCTCCAAGTCCCTTTCCTGTATCGCCATCAAAATATTCATAAAATAAAATATGTTCTTTAAAATAAGGATCGTTTTGAAATTTAAAATCTTTTCCATTAACCTTTCGGTAATCTTCTTCATTAGGCAAAAAGATACTGGTAAGTTTTTTACTGATTTTAAAAGCAATTTCTTTAAGGGTTATTTTATTTCCGGAACCAGTTGGATATTCTATTTTATAGTTATTTCCATAAAACTCATGAAATTTGAGTAAAGATTTTATAAATAAATAATTAATTGGTATCCAAATAGGTCCTCTCCAATTAGAATTTCCACCAAACATAGATGAATGTGATTCTCCGGGTTCATAATGGATTTTATGAATACTTCCGTTATGATGAAAAATAAAAGGGTTGTTTTGATGAAATTTAGATAAGGAACGTATACCTATAGGTGATAAAAACTCAACTTCATCTAAGGCGCGGTCTAGTATTTTTTCCATCTGAAATTGCTTAACCAGGGAGAGGATATAGATTCCTGATTTACTTTTTTGATACCAACTATTGACTAATTTAGCAAAATAACTTCTTTGTTGAAGGCTATTTCGGAGTCTTTTAGCCAGGTTAGGGGATATGGAAAATAAATCATTTTGAAATATTTCTGTGGCAAAAAGGGGTATCATACCAATGAGCGATCTGACTCTTAAAGGTTCTCCTTTATGTTTATAGGCACCATGTGATGTTTTATAATAATCATAAAAGAAATTATCTGAATCATCCCAAAGTTCTGAACAGTTTGCTTCGGCAATAACTAAAAAATGTTCAAAAAATTTAAAAATCAACTCTTCAAAAGCATGATCTTTTTGAGATACTTCTATAGCTATTAATAATAAATTCAAAGCATACATAGCCATCCAACTGGTTGCATCGGCTTGCTCTATATTGCCACCTTCGGGGTTATTTCTATCAAAAACACCAATATTATCTAAGCCTAAAAAACCACCTTCAAATAGGTTATTTTCATCAGTATCTTTTTGATTGGCCCACCATGTAAAATTAATCGATAACTTGAGTAAGACTTTACTAAGAAATTCTATATCTCCAATTCCATCATTATTTTTTTTATCTATAGTATAAATTTCCCAAGCAGCCCAAGCATGTAAAGGTGGATTTACATCACTAAAACTCCATTCATAAGCAGGAATTTGACCGTTTGGATGCATATAATAATTTCTCAATAGAAGTAAAATTTGCCGTTTTGCAAAAGCTGCATCTAAATGGGCTAAAGGTATACAATGAAAAGCTAAATCCCAGGCTGCATACCAAGGATATTCCCATTTATCTGGCATAGATAGGATATTGCTGTTTGATAGATGCTTCCAGCCTTGGTTTCTCTGAGGACGATTGGGTGAAATATCATGAGTTTTAATATCACCTTTTAACCATTCTTCTACATTATAATAATAAAACTGTTTATTCCAAAGCATACCTGAATAGGCTTGGCGTTGGATATTTTTTAAATCCTCGTTTTTGGTGTTTTTTTGAATATTAGCATAGAAAATATTAGCATCTTCTAAAGATTTTGAAAAATAATCATCGAAAGTATCAAAGGGATTGGTTTCTTGAATAGTCTCAGATAAATAAAACTTAAATGTTTTTTTTCCATGACCAGCAATTTGTTCCTTATAAGCCAAACCTACTTTTGTTCCTGTTAATTCTGGATTAACACTAGCTTTTTTATCATGAATAATATAATCATCTATAGCATCTTTATAGTAGTCTCCTTTTCCTGTATCTTTGCCAAAATAGCTTGGATTGGTTTCATTATCACAAAATAATAATGTTGGACTATTTTGGTAGTATAAAAAATAACTGCCAACCCTTTTGTGTTTTATCAGAATTGGATTTTCGCCATTACTCATCATAATTGGCTTATAATCTTCTTTACCTTCCCAAGCCCAAGTATTTCTAAACCAAATTGTTGGAATAACATGAAGATCTTGAGCGATACTATTTCTATTATGAGCAGTAATTTTAACTAAAATAGTTTCAGGATTTTTTTTAACATACTCAATAAAAATATCAAAGTATTCGTTGTTGTCAAAAATTCCGGTATCTATAAGCTCATATTCTTGGTCAAGCTTGTTTCTGTTTTTACTTGTTATGATTAAATCTTTATAAGGAAATGCTTTTTGAGGATATTTATAAAGCATTTTATTATAAGAATGAGTTGGAGTAGCGTCTAAATAATAATAAAGTTCTTTGACATCCTCGCCATGATTGCCTTCGGAATTGGTTAAGCCAAATAAACGCTCTTTAATGATAGGGTCTTTACCGTTCCAAAAAGAAAAAGCCATACAAATAAATTGTTTTGTATCTGAAAACCCCCCTATTCCATCTTCACCCCAACGATAAGCTCTATATCTTGCCATATCATGAGAAAAATAATCCCATGCATTTCCATGTTCGCTATAATCTTCACGTACGGTACCCCATTGGCGTTCTGATAAGTAAGGTCCCCATTTTTTCCATCTTGTATTTTTTATCGTTGTTTCTAAACGAACCCGTTCTGCATTTTTTTTCATTATTAGACTTATTTCTTAAACTTACCTATCTTTCAAAAATAAAACCCAAATTTTGGATTATCTGTTGAATTCTGCTTTTATAAAATTTTAATTAGAGTCATCTCAAATAGAAAATGATTTTTTGGATTTTAAGTCATTAATAATGAGAAAATATTCTCTTTTTATTTTTAATAGCAAGACTATATCATTAAGTATAAAAACTGATTATTAATTTTAATAATCGTAGAAATAAATTATTACATTCAATAAAAATAAATAAAAAATAGTGAGTTTTATAAATAGTATATTGATTTTATAGAATTTTCTTATAAAAACCATAGTGTCCGATACTCATAAATTATAGAAATATGTCAGAGAAGTCATTATTTTAGAGTATCCCTCACCTCTGTACTAATATCAATATTTTTTTTTCTCAAACTTTCTAAACGGTTTTGGGCTTGGGTCTTAATATTTTTATCAGTACTATTATCATAAATAGATTTTAAGGTTGCTTTTGCTTGAAAAATATCATCTACATCAATATAGTTTTCGGCAATTAATAAATAGCTTTCATAAATCCATTTTAAATAGGCTTCATAATTTTTTTTGACATTAATAAAAGCTATCGTACTTTTAATGTAATCGCCTTTTTCTCTATAAATACAACCTATATAATATTGAGATTCTGCTCCTAAAACACCTTGATTGACTTGGGTTATTTTTTGAAAATTACTAATGGCTTTATTAAAATCTTTTAGAGCAAAAAAGATTTTTCCTTGATATAATAAGGCTTCATTAAAATACTGGGATAGATTTTTGTCTAAAATTTGCTGACTATAGTGTTGACTATCCTTATAATTACCAGTTTGGTAGTAACTTTTCATTAAACCGACTATAGCCTGAAAAAGATAACGTTCTGTTAAAGCTATAGTTTTTAATTTCGCATATTCATCAATTGCTTTTATGTATTGACCCAATTGATAATATAAATCTGCTGTATTTCTAACTGCTTTAATCTTATAGTTTTTCTTAACCAAATTATAATGAACAATAGCTTCTTTGAAATTGCCTAATTTTTCAAAAGCATAAGCTATTTTATAATTGGCTTCGTTCAAATGATGATTAAACTTATAGGTTTTTACAAAATATTTTAAGGTTTCAATGGCTTTTTTATACTTTCCTTCTTCAAAAGGTTTTTTAGCTTTTATAAAATCACCTTCTATGGTTGCTGTACTTTCAGGATTAGCATCTTTAAATTTTTGTATATAGGTTATCAGATTAGGCACAAAGTGGTCATTGTTATGGATTTCTTGTAAAGCTTGGATAGCATTAGTGGCTAAGACATGTTGCCGATAATTATCAATAATAAACTTATAATCCTTAATAGCTAAATTATTAGCTTGTACTAAATTATAAGCTAAAGCTCTTTTTGAATAGATATATGGCAATAAAATACTTTGTCCATACATTTGAATAAAAGTTGAATAAGTACTAACAACTAAATCATAATTTTCTTGGTCAAAAAACATAATCCCTTTATGGTAATAGGCTTTTTCTACATAAGGTGATTCATCTTGGCTATTAATTACTTTATCAAAATATTGAATAGCAAGTTGATTACTATTTAAATATTTATAAATTGATGCTATTTGAAAATTGATATAACTATGATTAGTAATTTCTTTTTTTTCTGCTTCTCGATAAGCCAATAAGGCGTTATTCATATTTTTTTGAATAAAATAACAATCTCCTAACCGAATCCATGCGTCTACTTTATTTTCTATGGGAACATTTGTAGCACTAATAAAATTATAAAAATATTCTTGTGCTTGTTCATAAAAACTTAGGTAATAATAGGCATAAGCGATACTATATTGGGCGTTTTGGTAAACAAGATTTAAACGATTAATATTTTGATAAGTATCTAAAGCAAGTTTAGGTTTATCATACAATAAGTAAATTTCACCCAGCCAATAATAGGATAAATTAACTAAGTCTTGGTCTAATGGAAAGGCTAAAGATTCTTTAAACATATTGAGAGCATCCTCATACTGTCCATCTTGATAATCTTGAGTAGCCTTATTGAAAGCCGTAATTTGATAAGCAGTATTGAGTTCTGTACTTCTATTTTCAATACTATTAAGGTAATCAAGTGCTTTTGCATAATCACCCGTATTTAAATAACTATTCGTGATAAAAAACTGAATATCGTCATTTCTAAATTTATAATCAGCTAAATAATTATAACTTTCAGCAATAACATTAGAATAATTCCCTAACTCGTAAGAAACTTTAATGAAATAAAAGGCACTTTCTTTCTGAATTTTTTGATCAAAATTAAAAATACGAGCCTTATCAAAAGCAGCTAATGCAAGTTGTTTTTCGTCTTGTTCGAGGTAAATTATTGCTAGTAAATAAGAAACTTTCTGAGCTATACTATCTTCAAAATTAGCTACTTTTTTTAGGTAATTTGTTGCATCTAGGAAGTTATCTATTTTAAAATTAGCATAACCCAAGCGATACCAAATTTGTTTTTCTACCTGTTCAGGAATAACTTGAAGTATATATTGCTGAAAATATTGTATGGCTTCTTCATAAATTCCTTTAATAAAATAAGCTTCTCCAATAAGTAAATACATGTTTGAAGATAATAGGTTTGTTTTCGTTTCAATAGATTTAATATAGTTTAAAAGAGTATCGTATTGTTGGGTTTTATAATAAATATCTATAGTAATTTCATCGATATCTCTACTATATTTAGGATTGTTACGAGCAAAAGTTAAGTTTAGTAAGGCATCGTTATATGCTTCTTCTTTCCAATAAATATAAGCCAAATAATAACTGGCTTCAAGAGCATAATCATAAGGCAAAACGCTAATAACATTAAACAGTGTTTTAGATTTTCCATAGTTATTGGTTATAAAATAAGCATAAGCCAGTCGGTAAAGAGTTTTGGCATCTTCTTCATTTCTAACAGATAGTATATTGAACCTTTTTAAATAAAAAATAGCATCTTGATAATTATTTTGTTCATAATAATAATTTCCCAAGACAATATAAGCCTCTGTAGTTAAAGGATGGTTGGGATTTGATTCTATAAAGTATATAAGTTCTGTTTCAAAAGAGTCTTGTTCTAAGGCTTTTTTACATAGTATAAGATAGTAATTTGCTTCGGTACGCCTATCGGAATTATTGGTAAGAGTTAAATATTTTTCAAATAAATGGGCTGAATGGCCATAAGTTTTGTGTTCAAAAGCATTCAATCCTTTTATAAATAGTTCTTCTTCTGTTTGAAAAAAATAGCTATTTTGAGCAAAAAGAGGTGTTGAACCCCAAAGAAAGCTAATAAATAATAGGTAGGTTAGGTTTTTTGACATTCTAAAAAATCTTTTTTATTTTATAGAGAATTAATCTCATATTTTTCTCTGTAATCCATTTGAACTAAGATGCTTCTGTTATCAATAATTTTAAGTTCCCAAATTCAATAGCAATGAGTAGTCAAACCTCTACAAATCCTTTTTTCAAGTAAGGTAACTATAATATTGGTACTTCTTATCATATCTAATTCTTTTTAAAAAACTTTTTACTTTCTTTTTTTAGTCATATCTATTTTTCTAATTCTATCTTTTTTCGTTTTTGTCTTAATGTCATTGTACTACCATCATGACTCCATCCTGGGGGGGCAAAAACATACATGAATTTATGGTACCAGTTTTTGGATTTTTTCATATCATTCCAAATATTTCTATACTCATGAGCAAATATTTCAACTGGATGATGAGAATTGGGAGGAACAGTAACCCCATATTTTATTTTAATATTAGGATCTAATTCTTTCCAACTTCCAAATATTTTATCAAAAATATTAAGATAACCTCCGTGATTCATATCCAGATACTCTATATTTTTAGCATGATGTACTTGGTGCATAGTGTGCGTATTCATTATTTTTTCTAAAAAGCCAAGTTTTTTAATATAAAGTGTATGCAATTGAAATTGCCATAAAGCTTCTATTCCAAGACAAACAATTAACATTGGAGGTGGAAAACCTATTGCTACTATCCATACATAAAATAATGGTTTGTAAAGAATAGTAACTAAGCCATTGCGTATACCTATGCCGAGATTAAAACTATTTGAAGAATGATGCACAACATGGGCTGCCCAAAAGAATCTAATCTTATGGTTTGCTCTATGAAACCAATAATATGAAAAATCATCTGCTAACTGACATAATAACCAAACATACCAAGCATAACCAAAAGACTGCCAACCCATAATATTGGTAATGACACCATTAACTTCCACATTAAAAGTATTATAAACAAAATTAAAAAATACAATTACGGCTACAGTCTTAAAAAATGAGGCTAATACCGCTGTAACAACTCCAAAGGTTAGATTCGAAAATAAATCTTTCCACACATAAATATCTTTACGCCTATGGGTTTGACTGTATGATAATTCTAAAATAATTAAGGCTATGAAGCAAGGAGCTCCATATATGAGGGGATTAGTGATACTCATTGCTGAACAAAATTAGTAATAGAGACTTGTTAAAATAGTATATTTAAATTAGTAATCAAATCAAAGTTTTACGGGTATTGATGTCGCTTGAAAAAAAGATTTTTAGAGGTTTTTACTCATTGAATGAAAATAAATTTTTCTGAGATAATCATAGCCATTCTTTTAAATTACTGGTTCAAATATTAGGTCTCACAAACATAACCCAGACTTATTTCGAAATTAATCAGGGTAAAGATTAGAGCAAGTTACAAAATGAAAAAATTTAATTATAAACATATTGAAAAATGTTATCAGCAGTTTTTAGAAAAATTTAAAAGATTTCCTATTTTGAAAATAAATATGGCACAAAATAGGAAATCTTTTAATATATGGATAAACAATAGATATAAACTATAATGTAATTTATATTTAAATAGTTTTATATGAAATACTTATAATTTATTATTTATTTACTTTTAGAAAAAGATTTTATGAAACATATATATCCATTTTTAAATCCTTTGGTATGGTTAAAGGCTTATCAATTTGCCAAGAAAAACATAAAATATGACAAGTCTTCTGATGATAATGAATTGCATCTATATTCAAAAATATTAACCAATAATATGCTTCATTATGGTTATTTTGAAGATATTATGATTAAACCAGATAACATATCTTTTAAATCATTTGAAAATGCGCAACTAAGGTATGCTGAAAATATTATAGATTATGTTGTAGATACTGAAAATTATATTTTAGATGTAGGATGTGGGATGGGTGGTTTATTGTTACTATTATATAATCGTCAATTTAAAGTTGAAGGTTTAACGCCCAATACAAATCAAATTAACTTTATCAAAAGGAGTTACAAGCATTTCAAAGTTCATTTTTCAAAATTTGAAAAATTTGAAGCAGTCAAAAAATATGGAACAGTAATTAATTCTGAATCGTTTCAGTACCTTCAACTTCAAGAGACTTTTAAAAAGATGGATGAAATTATACTTCCAAAAGCCCGATGGATTATTGTTGATTATTTTAGCTTGACTAAAAAAGAAGACGATCAAAAGCTACACCATCTCGATACATTTTATAAAAAAGCTAAAGATTTTAATTGGCATATTATCTATCAGGTAAATATTACTCCCAATATTTTACCAACTCTTTCTTTTATAAACATGTATATTGAGCGTTTTTTATTGCCTTTAAAATCTTTGGCATACAATAAATTTAGAACTAAAAAACCTAAACTTTATTATATTACCAAAAAATTAAGAGGCTTAATTGATAAAAAAATTAACAAAGAAATCTCGGTTGTAGACCCTTTTTTATTTGAAAAAGAAAGAAAATATATGTTTATCGTTTTAGAAAAAACCCAAAGTAAATCGTTAAAATAAAACACTTTATTTAATCTCCAAAATCTCCAAATTATATGCGTTTTATTACCCAATATTTATCTCAATTTAAAAGTAATAAATTTGGTCTTAAATTTGTTTTTTTACTTTTAGGATTGTCTTTATTTTTTATTTGTGCTTTTATTGAACCTTTTCCTCATTTAAATTCAGACGCTCAAAAAGTAGGTGGCTTAGCTATTTTAATGCTCTTTTGGTGGTTAAGTGAAGCGGTATCTATATCAGTAACAGCTCTTTTGCCAATTATTATACTTCCCTTGATGGGAGTTTTAGACATCAAAGAAGTATCTTCTTCTTATGCTAACCCAATTATTTTCTTGTTTATGGGCGGATTTATAATTGCTTTAGCTCTGCAAAAATGGAATTTACATCGACGAATAGCTTTAACTATTGTTCGTATTGTCGGCACGAGTGCCAACGGTATTATTTTAGGTTTTATGTTAGCAACAGCTTTTTTAAGCATGTGGATAAGTAATACTGCTACTACGGTTATGATGTTACCGATAGGTCTTTCTGTAATAGATTTATTAATAAAAAGAACACATATTGAAGCGAAACAACAAAAGTATTTTGCTCTAAGTATGATGTTGGCAATAGCTTACTCGGCAAATATTGGTGGTATCGCTACAATTGTTGGCACACCACCAAATGTTGTCTTTGTCGGTTTTATCAAAGAAAATTATGATATAGAAATTAGTTTTTTGAATTGGATGATTGTAGGCTTACCTTTTTCTATAATTTTACTTTTTATTGCTAACTTTCTTATTACCAATATAATGTACCCTAATAAAATAGGGCATTTTCCTGATGCTAAAATTATGATAGATGAAGAATTAAAAAAATTAGGAATGATTACTTATCAAGAAAAAATGGTATTGATTGTTTTTGTATTCACAGCACTTCTTTGGATTTTTAGATCTTCTATAAACTATTTTCTTCCAAGTTTAAACCTTAGTGATGCAGGTATTTCTATGATTGGAGCAATGCTTCTTTTTATTATACCAGCACTTTCGTCCTCCAACGATAAGAAACAAACACAAAACTTTATTTTAGAATGGCGAGATGCCGAAAAATTACCATGGGGTATTTTACTCCTTTTTGGAGGTGGTTTGGCTTTAGCTAATGCTTTAAAATCAGTTGGTATTATTGATTTAATAGGATCTGCGGTTTCTTCTTTGCCCAATCATAATGCTGTATGGATTATTTTATTACTAAGTGCTATTGTGTTATTTATGACCGAAGTTATGAGTAATGTTGCTTTAATAGCCGTATTTTTACCTGTTGTTGCTGGCATAGCTTTAGGTTTTGATATTCCTTTATTATTAGCTGTTATTCCAATAACTATGGCTTCCAGTTGTGCTTTTATGTTGCCTATGTCAACGCCGCCTAATGCCATAGTCTTTGCTAGTGGTTATATCCGCATTCCTCAAATGGCAAGAGCAGGTATTTGGTTAAATATAGTTGGTATTTTAGTACTGACTTTATTTAGTCAAACCTTTATTCCTTGGATCTTTAGTTAGTCTATATAAAGACAATCGTTTTAGATATATTTTTATATATTGGTTTTAAGTCTTTTAACTTTCATAAAATTTAAAGTATTTGGAAAATTGCCAAATATCTAATAGACTTGCCCGGATTTGATAATCAATCAACTAAAAAAGTTATTTTTATAAAAAATTGTTAATTAACAACTTATAAAAAACGATATTATAGTGAAAGTTTAGAGGTTTTTCAAAGAGATCAAGTAAAATTATTTTTTACTTGTAAAATTTAGAATATAAATATATTTTTAATTTATATTTATTAAGTTGATAATAAAATATTTATACTATGTTAGTTTTTTTCATTAAATTCAATGCCAAAAAACCAAAATTACATAGCATATTGATTATCAAAATAATTCAAGTCTAATATTAGAAAATCTTAAACTTGTTTTATATATAGCAATGCTATTTTTATCTGGGAAAGATTCATTTTTAATACCAACGCGTTAAAATTTCCCAAAATCTTTTTTTCATAAGATTTAAAGATTGCAAGTATTTGATTAATATAGTAAAATTGACCAAACTAGTGTTACTAAAGCGTTAAGCTTTTAATAATTTGGACTTTTATCTTACTAATTTTTTTATTATCTGCTGCTTCTATAGTAAAAAGAAAATCTTTGTAGGATATACGTTCTCCTTCTTTAGGTAAGCTGGCTACAATTTCTAAAATTAAACCACCTAAAGATTCTATATCTTTACTTAATCCGTCAAATATGGTTGTGGGAGTTTTCATGGTTTTACAAAAATCATTTAAAGAGGTATAACTTTCAAAAATGAACGTATTGTCATTAACTTTTTTATAAAAAGGTAAATCATTATTATCTGGAAATTCATCTTCTATTTCTCCAATAATTTCTTCAACAATATCCTCCATAGTAACCAAACCTAAAGTACCACCAAACTCATCAACAGCAATAGCAATATGAGTTTTTTTAGATTGGAAATCTTGAAGTAATTCTCTTATATTTTTATTATAAGTTACAAATATAGGATCTTTACGAACCAGTTTTTGCCACTCAACATTTTCAAAATTTTGTTCTTGGTTTATATATTTTAAAAAATCTTTAGCATATAAAATACCTTCAATTCTATCTGCAGTAGTGTTATAAACAGGAATACGAGAATGTCCCCATTCGGTGATATATTTTATAACATCGGAATCTTTGGTCCGAATATCCAAAGCCTTAACATGTACACGGGATGTCATGATTTGTACAACCATTTTACCAGAAAAAGTTACAGCATGTTTTAGCCATTTATCTTGAATTTTTTCATCAGGTGTTTTATTTTCTACCACAAGATCAACAGCCTTCAAAACTGATTCTACATGGACTTTTGGTTTTCCTTTCTTTAGATATTTTTCCAAATGCTTACTCATGAAAACTAAAACTAGACTCAGTGGTGTAGTTATAGAAAACAAGAAGTTTAATAAGGGTGCTATGCCCGTAGCAAAACTTACATTATTACTTTTTGCCCAAATTTTTGGAATAATTTCACCTCCAAAAACAATGATAACGGTAATAATAAGAGTCATCACAAAAACAATATAATAATTATCTTTTCCTGCTATAGACCACATATAAACAGTAGTGATAATAACTATATTAATATTACACAGATTATTGACTATCAATATATTTGCGAGGAGTTTTTTAGGATTACTTAGTAAAGCTAATACAATTTTATCATTACCTCTATCATTTTTTCTAAAATCTTCTATTTGGTCTGGCTTTAAGGAAAAAAAGGCAACTTCAGCGCCGGAAATTAGTCCTGAAAGAATCAAGTTTAAGATGATAGATAACAAAAATAATATTTCCATATAGTCATGAAAAAATCTTAATTTTATAACACCTAAAAAGTAAAATAATATGTTATTGATAAAGAAGCTATAATCAAACAGTAAACACCAAAATATATGATTTTACCTTTTTGAACTAAAGCAATCATCCACTGGCAGGTTAGTAAGCCTACAAAAAAAGCTGCTCCAAAACCTATTATTAAAGGGTTAATCAAAGAAGATACTAATGGAACAGGACTTTCTAAGATATCTTTAATTCCTATTAAACTGGCACCCCATATAGGAATTAAAACCATTAAAAAAGAAAATCGAGTGGCTTCTTGTCTGTTTATACCTAATAAAAGAGAAGTTGCAATAGTTGCCCCAGATCGAGAGATACCCGGTAAAATAGCAATAGCTTGAGATATACCAATGATAAAAGCTGAAAAAATGGATATTTTTTTATTTGATGTTGAGGTTGTAAAAGTTGTTAAAATCAATAAGATCCCTGTAATAGCCAAACAAATAGAAACCAAAATAATCGGATCATTGAAAAATATTTCTATCTTTTCTTTAAAAAATAAACCTACAATTACTATAGGTAAACTTGATAAAATTAATAAAAATACCATTTTTAATTGTTTTTTTCTACCTCTCAAAATACCAAATAGCAAGGCTAGTATATCTTTTCTAAAAATAAACACAGTACTTAATGAGGTAGCTAAATGAAGCAAAGTAGAAAAAATAATATTTTCTTCTACATTTATATTTAAAAAGGCTTTTGCCAATTCTAAATGTCCGCTGCTACTGACCGGTAAAAATTCGGTTAACCCTTGTATAATACCAAGAATTAAAGCTTCTAAAAAACTCATACTAAATTAAAATATGCAGTAAGTTTAAGATTTAGACTTGTTAGGATTGTATAGAATAGCAACTATAATTGTAAGAAAGCCTAAAAGTAAAATGATAGGTCCTAACGTTAATCCTAAGAAGCCAAAACCAAAAGTTGTTTTATCAATACTCATGATGATAAAACCAAGTATAATAATACATAAACTAATACCAACCAAAATATAATTTTGCTTATGAAAGGCTAAACTTTTAGGGATAATACTTTGAGCATCTTGTTTAGGCATTTTTATATTTTTTCCGCTATATTTTTTATTCTTGTTATTATTCATAGTTAAAAACTGCATTATGAAATGAAAAAAAATAATATAATTAAAGGATAGTTTCTTTCGAAATTATCTTTTAAATTGCTTAAAATTTGGTTTTGGATCCATTTAAAAATCACTAGCACTTTCCCCATCTTTTTGATATACTCTGACATAATCAACCTCATACCTTTGAGGTAATTGGGTTGAAGCATCAGTAAAACCAGGCCATTCTCCACCGACCGCTAAGTTAAGAAGAAGATGAAAAGGACGATCAAAGGGCCAACCGTTAACATCAGCTATTTGGATTCTATTAAAAAGATTACCATCTATATACCATTTAAGCTCTGATGCTGTCCACTCCACTGCATAAACATGCCAAGTTTCTGCAAAAGAGGCACCATTACGATAAGTGGCTGTTTGAGATTCGTAACCGCTAGATTCTCCATTATTGCTGTAATGGATAGTACCGTGTATCGTATTTTCATCTCTGGCTATCCATTCCATGATATCAATTTCACCATCTTGGGGCCATGTAAATGTTGGACTAGGTAACATCCAAAAAGCAGGCCACATACCCTGTTGGGCTTCTGGTAATTTAATACGCGCTTCAAACCAACCATAAGTCCAAGACTGTTTACGTACTGTTCTTATACGGGCAGATGTATAAGATTTTCCATCAGGAGCATTTTCTCTTTTTGCCGTTATAACTAAATTCCCATTTTCAACAGTAATATTTTCCCTTCGATAAGATTGTTCTTCTTTATTGCCCCAACCACATACACCAAAAACACAACCATCACCGACTTGTATATCCCATTTTGATTCGTCAAAGGTTGTAGTAAATTCATCACTCCAAACCAGTGTCCTATTACCTTTATTATCAGGAGTTGCAGTAGAGTCAAGATTAAGAATTATACTGGTGGTTGCTATTTCACCTTGATTTCCGGTAACTTCTAAAGTAACCGTGTATATTCCTTGGTTAGGGTATGTATAGCTTGGATTTTCTTCAGTAGAAATATCTGTTGTAATACCATCCACTCCAAAATCCCAAGTAAAACTCATGGCTCTTTCTGATCTATTCGTAAAATCAACCTTTAACAGATTCGATTCATCTATAAAATAAACAAAATTTGCTACCGGTGGCACAATTGGTATTTTTGGTATATCTGATTCATTTGAATAACTAACCAAATAGAAATTCCAATACCCATCAACACCTTCGTTGACTGGAAGAGTTAAAGTTATCAAATCTATATTATTTCCATCTTCTATATTTAGAATTTGAAAATTTCGAGTAGTAGGTAAGGTTCCATCAGGTCCTAAATCTCCATTATTGGTTTTATTTGGTAAGCCTATATAGGCTCCAGAACCAGAGAGAGCAAGAGTATTTTCATTACTGTTTATAGTAAACGTATAATCACCTCCATTGGCAAAAACACTATAATCATTTCCAGTTGAAGTAGTAAAAACAGTCATCTCAGTCTCTAAATAACATTGTTCCCCACCTAATAGATCATTCCAACCACCAAACTCTTCATGGTCTAAAAATACAGTTCCTTTAGTATCGTTTTGGAAAGTACCATCAGCTGAAAAAATATATTCATCGTCAAGAATACAAGGTCTATCTGCTAAAGGAACATTAGTCCCAAAAGCCCAGTTTTGGTTATTATCAGGTTCTGGTCCAAACCCAAATGCTATTCCATCTCGTAATAAAATCCATTTTTTACTTGAACCAGATTCTGCTGTACCACCAGTTAGAAACTGAATCAATAAATCTTTATCCATTCCAACTGGTAATGGCAATGATGTTGAATCTGATATAACAGTAATTTCTACAGTGGTTGAATTCGAACCATTAATTCCAGTGGTTTGTAAACTAACAAGATAAGTTCCTGAAGCAGGATAAACATAGGTTGGATTTTCAATAGTAGAAGAGTCAGTTGCTATCCCATCTACTCCAAAATCCCAAGTATAACTGGTCCCATTTTCAGAGGTGTTAGTAAAAGAAACAGTTAAGGCATTTGCTGTATAAGTAAAACCTGCAGTAACATCGTTAGGATCATTTGGAGAATCTTCGCATTTATTTGAAATCGATAATATGGATAACAATATTAATATTGTTAAAATAATGTTATATTTTATCATAAAATAATGTTTAGAATTATATTAAAAAATGTTGTAAAACCATTTAGTTTTCACCGTCTTTTTGATAAACTCGAACATAGTCTACTTCATATCTTTGGGGTAATTGAGTTGAAGCATCAGTATTACCAGGTAAATTACCTCCAACTGCTAAATTTAAAAGAAAATGAAAAGGCTGGGTAAAAGGCCAAGCACCCGCAGCACTTGCACTAATAGCATAGTAGGCTTGATCATCTATATACCAAGTAATTGTAGTTGCTGTCCATTCTATGGCATAAACATGCCAAGTATTGGCAAAAGATTGACCAGCACTAAAAGTACCTCCTCTTTGATCTTTACCATTATTGCTAAAGTGAATAGTACCATGTATAGTATTAGCATCTTTAGCTACCCATTCCATAATATCTATTTCTCCGTCGTCCGGCCAAACTGATCCAGTCGAACTAGGCAGCATCCAAAAGGCAGGCCACATACCCTGTTGGGCTTCCGGTAATTTAATACGCGCTTCAAACCAGCCATAAGTCCAATCACCCTTATTTATTGTTCTAATTCGAGCGGAAGTATAGGCTTTACCCCCAAGAGACTGCTCTCTTGCTGTGATCACCAAAGAACTATCTTCTACGCTAATATTAGATTGTTGATAATATTGTTGTTCATTGTTTCCCCAACCAGGTATTCCAAATTGAGAACCGTCGCCTGTCATGACTTCCCATTTGGAAAAGTCAAAATTATTACTAAATTCATCATTCCAAACCAATGTACGTGCGCCTTTTGTCTGAGGAACCCCTGCTGTTGGATTTATGTTCGTAATTGTATCTTCATCATCTTCAGGAGGATCAATAAGCCTAACACTAGCATCTTGACCACCACAAGCTGCTAATAAAAAAAGAAATAACAGCAAAAAAGTACTTTTTTTCATAAATAATGTAAATAAAATTTTTTAAAATCATAAAAACCAAACACCATAAGTTATTTGAAACTAAGATATTTTAAGGTTCTTCTATAGAATAATATTATTTAAAAGTAATATTGTCAAAATAAAACATAGTTTCATTTGTTTTGGTTTCAGTTGTTTGGAAATCAAAAAAGAGAGTCATTCTATTAAAAATATTAGAAGTCACGTCATAGCCAAGACTATCTGACAACATATCTTCATTATTAAAATTAAAAGTCAATACCTCCCAAGCATGTTGAACAGTTGTTAAAGCATCTAATTCTACACTAATAGCGGGGTTTGTAACATTTTCAAGTTTTAATTTCACAATAGAACCAATAGCTGCGTTATTGGTATAGATCATAATTTCAAAAGTTGTATCAGATCTCGAAAAATCTATATTCCCTTTTAAAGTTGTTGTAATACCAGCCCATGAATGAATACCAGGCTCTTGAATAATTTGAAAAATTTTATGCGAGGTATTAATTCCACCACTAATTGAAACTGGGTTAATAATATGATTTAATGTAATACCAGAATCACCTAAGTCTGCACCTCCAAAAATTGCAAATGTTGGTGTAGATTCTAAGTTTTCAAAATCAAATAGAACACCGGGCATAGTTACACCTTGACTAATATTGTCCAAATAAAAGATTTCACCAGTACCTTTTAGTCCTTTATTCCAATAAATAAGACAATTTTTATAGCTTATGGCATCATTAATTTCGGTGGTAAAATCTAAAGATAAAGTCAACCATTTATTTATAGAATCAGGAGGGATAATAACTTCCTGAATCATTGTTGCCGTTGTATTTGGACTCGGCAAATCTTCAAAATCAATTCTAAAAATACCGGGTTGGTTAACATAAATATTAAAGCTTAATACCTTACCATTAGAAAAATCAAAAGACATCAACTCACCTGATTTATTTCTATAATTGATAGCTGCCCCGCCCCAGGTTTCTGCACCTGCTTTTTTAACAAATTTATTAACCTTACAACTGGTATTTTTTTTTAATGTGTAGTATGGATTATCTACAACAGCCGAGTTAATGCCGGATGTAAAAGCACTAAAGCCTTTTCCATCTCTAAAGGTTAAATTAAAGCCATCGCTTACTATAGTATCTGAATGAACATCTGAAACACATGTATGGTCACCTGTATTCAATCCAAAAATTGATTTATTATCTTGCCCTTTACCACAAGCAGATAAAAAAACCAAAACTAGTAAAAGCAAATTATTTTGTTTCATAAATAAGATAGTCTTAAAAGTTTGACAAAACTTTTAAATTAAAATATATATAAAAAAACCAAAGTAAATATAGATATAAAATATTGATTACTATTATTTTTTAAATTTTACATGCTTTCGTTTAAGAGTTTATTTTAAAAATATTTATATTTCCAAAAATAATTCATTTTTTGTTCTTAGAGTTTATTTTTTCTTCCCATTATTTATAATTTCTTGAACTTTTTTTTCAGAAATATCCAAAGCTTCAGCAATAATAATGGTTGAAATACCTTTTTGGTGCAATCCGAGCACAGCTTCTGTTTTTCCTTTTTCAATTCCTTTTTCAATTCCTTTTTCAATTCCTTTTTCAATTCCTTTTTCAATTCCTTTTCTAATGCCTTGTTCAAAACCTTCTATTTGAGCCGTCTCTTTAACACTATTCTCTATCATTCTATTTTCCATATAACGCACATAAACAGCACGGTCTTTGGGGTTTAGAGCGCTTTCAGCTAATCTCTTTTTAGCTTTTGCTAAACCTTTAGCTTTAATAGCTTCAGGAACTTCACTATGTTTCAAAAAATAAATCCATTCATCTAAAGTTGTTTCAGAAATATCATTAAAATTGTTAACTTTTAAAATAATATATTTGGGGAAAATATCGCTAACGCTTTCTATATGATATTTCTCGCATTGTCTTTTCGAAGGCTCAAGATGATCCTTCAGATGATCTCCAATAAAACTAATCTCACCTCGATAAATATAATCTTTGCCTTGCCCCAAATCGAAATAGACAATATTAATAGAATAAATTTTTTGGATACTACCATAAACCTGCCCCAATTTAATGTATTGGCTCACAAGTTTAGAAGCACCATAAAGCATACGCTGAAAATAATCCGTCTCAGAATCAGTTTGAATTTCAACAAGTATCAATTCCCCCAACTCTGTTTTTACTAAAATATCTACGCGATTGAATTTATCATCTACGGTCTCTTGGTTGCTTTCGCTATCTAAAATTTCTTTAATAGTAACATCAAACTTCAAAAGTTCGCTGATAAAACCTTCTAAAATAGAATGATTGGCTTTATCGCGAAGCAAACGCTTTATTGCCCAATCAAATTGAACTAACTTTTTTGCCATAATAAAATTTATAATCAACAACTTTTAAACATAATTCAAGTTTTAAAAACTAAATAACCTATTAATAATTAGATAATTTACATTCCAATTTTTTTAAATGACATCTGCTTTTTAGGCAAAAAAGTTAATACTTGCTCCCCATTTTTATAATTTCTTGAACTTTTTTTTCAGAAATATCCAAAGCTTCAGCAATAATAATGGTTGAAATACCTTTTTGGTGCAATCCGAGCACAGCTTCTGTTTTTCCTTTTTCAATTCCTTTTTCAATTCCTTTTTCAATTCCTTTTTCAAGACCTGCCACTTGTCCTCTTTGGAACAATGGGTGTTTTACAATATCAAAAGTAATAGGCATAGTATCAATAATTTTAGAAAGTAAATCAGTTAACTGAGGACGTAACCCAGACAATAAAAACAAACGGTGTAAGTTTTCTCTAAATTCATGATCAGAAGAACTAAGTTCTTCCAATTGACCAATAGTCCTTTTTAAAATAGCTTCTTTTTTGTTTTCGTCTATAGCACATAGAGGAACGATAAGCGCTAATTTTGAAGGCTTTACCGATAACAAGGTATGCGCATCTATAGTCGATAAATCGATCAAATCAAAACCACGATAAACCTTATTGGTATCCAATTGCGTCAACATCCTAGCTTTTTTAGCCCCCAAGTAAATAACCACATGATGTATAGGCAAATTGTATTTTTTTACCAAAAAGCCGTGGTATTCTCCGATACGGTTGAGCATCTTTGGCTCATTTTTGCTTTGAAATTCTATATGAAGCAGTTTTTGCCCAGTGGGCGTTTTAATTTCACAAAGAAAATCTACTTCTCGCTTGACAAGCAAAGTTTTATGAATTTGGGGATCTAAAATTTTAGAATCCAAAATTTTAATATTCAATTGCTTAGTAAGAAGTGGAAAGAAAAAATCTTTGATGTTTTCTTTGAAAAGCCAATCGAAGCGACTATGTCTTTGGGTTTCTTGATTCCTTTTTTCTTTGTTCTTTTTCTCCGTCATATCTTTTTTATAGCAGTGCTATATTATTTTCAAAACCAATGTATTAAAGCCTCTAAAAATTCTTTTTTCAAGTGACAAACTAACAGAGACATAAAACACATAGTAAATATTTTCTTTTAAATAACAAAAAAACCTATACCTTTTAAATTGGAGCAACTTATTTGAAGCAATATTTCATAAATTAAACAGCCTAAATACAAAGTTTTTTTAAGGGTTTATAAAAAAAACCTACCAAGCTAAAATAAGGCTTGGCAGGTAAAAGCATTAGAAAAATTACTAATTAGAATTTAATTCAATATCATCAAAAAGCCAAGTTGAAGCATTTGGTTTAAGATCATCATGTCCAGGTTGAAAATCAAAAAATAAAGCCATCAAACCATAAACATTAGAAATAACACCATGATCACCTTTTAGTGTTTTGTCAGAATTGGCAGCACGAAAATCAAATGTCAAAACCTCCCAAGTATTTTGAGCACTAATGGTATCCCAAGCCTCTATACTATTAGCAGACGTTCCAACTTGTTCGAATTTTAATCTAACTTCTGCTCCCACTGGTGAATCTCCTGTATAAACAGAAATTGAAAAAGTTGAATCAGAACCATCAAAACTTATAACATTTCCTAAGTCATTTGAGATACCAGCCCAAGGTCGTACCATGGCATCTTGCGCAATTTGATAAGCTGAGTCAGATACATTAGGAGCAGTTTTAGATGAATTAACAACCTTACTGACAGTTATAGTACTGGCATTGCTAGCATCACCTCCAGCTCCAAAACTTGTAAATGAAGGCGCCTGATCAGCAGATTCAAAATCAAAAATGGTACCTGATGTGATGGGTGGAGTACCTGCTAGGACAGTCACAGTAAAAATGCTAGGCGTAGTACCTGAAGCACCGGTAGCTGTTAATTCAACATCATAGCTACCTGCAGCGGCATACGTATAAGTTGGGTTTTCATCGGTAGATGTACCCGTACCATCTCCAAAATCCCAACTGTAACTCGTAGCATTTGTAGATGTATTGGTAAAAGTATACATTAGATCATTGGTCATATCCGCAGCAGAAGTAAAACTTGCACTTGGTTCAGCACTGGGTACATCTGGGATATCAGCATCATTGGCGTAGCTTACGAGATAGTAATTCCAATAGCCATCCCCACCACCATTTATAGGTATACTCAAAATAATTGAATCTATACTTTCGCCATCTGCCATACCAGAAACATCAAAGTTAAGTTCAGTTGGTACAGGTCCATCTGGTCCCAAATTCCCTGTGTTATTCCTATCCAATAAACCAATATATGCACCAGCACCTAATAATTTTACAGTAAGCGTTCCGTCATCCGTGCTATCCACTTCAAAAGTATAAGATCCTCCGTTGGCATAAGCACTAAAATCTACTCCGTTAGCACTTGTAAATAATCCTGCTTCTGTTTCGTCATGACATGTTTCAACTCCAACACTAGATGCACTCCATGCAGGAACCGTACCAGTACTACCACTCACCCAAGCTGTACCTTTTGTATCATTTTTAAACCTGCCATCAGTATAAAAAACATATTCATCATCAAGAACACAAGGTCTGTTGCCTAAATCAGCACCACTCAAAGCAAACCATTCATTATCATCTCGGTTTGGTCCGACACCTAAAGCCGTTCCAGAACGTTGTAAAATCCATTTTTTGTTGGTTGTTCCTGCTAATAATTCTTTTAACGAGTCCAATCCTGTAAGTTCTGCAGCAGCCCCGGTAACTTCAACTTGCATGGTATCCGAATCAGAATTATTAGCACCTGTAGCTATCAAAATAACCTCATAAGTACCAGTGGCGGGATAAGTATAGGTTGGGCTTTCATCAGTAGATACATCAGTATCTATTCCCTCTACGCCAAAATCCCAACTGTAACTGGTCGCATTTTCAGAGGTATTCGTAAAAATAGCCGTTAAAGTATCAACCTCAACCGTAAAACTTGCATTGGTGACAGTTGGTGGTACCGCCTCAACAGTAACTTGCACAGTGAATGTATTTGGTGTAGTACCTGAAGCACCGGTAGCCTGCAAAGAAACTTGATAAGTTCCGGCAGCGGCATAAGTGACTGTTACAGGTCCTTCTGAAGTAGATGTAGCGGGTGTTGCACCATCTCCAAAATCCCAACTATAACTAGTCGCGTTAGTGGATGTATTTGTAAAAGTAACTTCTAAAAAATCAGCGGTAAATGTAAAACCAGCCTCCGGATTAGTAGCAGCAGGAGTTACAGGGTCATCTTTACAACTACCAGCCAGCATTAGCAACGACAAACAAAATAGCGTCGATAAAACATGAATAAATTTATGCATAATAAATAAAACTTAATTTAGATTAATTAATAAAATATAAAGTCAGTTTTCCAAGTTTTAAGAAATAGAAGTTAAATTGATAGTGGGCAATGGATAGAATCTTAAAAGTATACAGTTTAAAATTCAAAAGGTATACAATTATCCACTAATCAATTATTTTGGGTTAATAATTATATTTTAAAGATTTGGTTTTGAATTTTATAAAAAATTATATACGTATAATCATTCCAAATTATTTTTTTTGGAAGTTAAACAATATTTTCAAAGAATTATCAAAAAATCCAATTCTTTTAGTAACCAGGATTTTGAACAACAGCACCTCCAGTAGTGTTAATAGCAGAGATAGGTATTGGAAAAAGGTTATGAACCCCATCATCAAAATTTGTTTTTCCAAAAGCTCTCATCGTAGAACCTGCCCCATTTGGTCTTCTTGCCAGATCAAAAAAGCGATGCCCTTCCATAGCCAATTCTACTCGGCGTTCATGCAATATATCATCGATAAGTTGCTCTCCGTTAGACGTTCTATCGGGCAATACGGTATTATTTCCAGCTAAACTTGGATTTTGCAATACGGCAAAGTTTCTCGCTCGGGTTCGAACCTGATTCAAAGCGTCTAAAGCACCGGCTTCATCTCCAGTGCGAGCAGAAGCTTCGGCATAGACCAATAAAACATCGGCATAACGCATGAGACGCAAATTAATGGGTGCTGCGGCATTTTGAGGATCACCGGCTACCCCTATAGCTCTGGGTTCTTCTTCTGGTCGAAGTCTAAATTTACGGTTATGATAGCCGTTTGGACTAATTTGGAGAGTATAAGCATGACTTGTAGTAGCTGTTTGTCCATAAACCACATCTCCATCGGCTATAATTGTGGCTCCACGGCGGGCATCATTTATTTCAAACTCATCGTATAAATCTTGAGTGGGAATTCCAAAGGACCAACCTATGTCAGCTCCTGCACAAGTACCTCGACATCTAAACCAAGTATGCAAAATAGTACCTTGGCTTGTGTTTGGAGGCCATCCACCCGGAGAAAGTTCACTTGAAAAATTAACTTCAAAAATAGAACCATCTCCATGTTCTCCTGCAACTTCAAAAACAGTTTGGTAATTATCTATTAAACTATACTCCCCTGAGTTGATAACAGCTTGAGCAGCTGTTTTAGCAGCGGCATAGTCTTGTTGGTATAAATGCGATCTTGCCAAAAAACTCATGGCTGCTCCCCAAGTAACGCGTCCGTAACTATCTAATGTTAATTCAGATTTACGGGGTAAATCTGCAGCTGATTCGCTTAACTCATTTTCTATAAAGGTCCAACACTCTTCTACACTGCTCCTAGGGCTGTTGTATTCAGAGGGGACCGGCGTTTGCCTAAACAAAACAACACCTCCAAAAACTTTAACCAGATTAAAGTAATAAAAAGCACGTAAAAAGCGGGCTTCGGCAATAAAACGAGCTTTTAACTCAGGACTTGAAAAGATACTTTCATCTAGTGGAGTAATCCCTTCTATTGCAAAATTTGATCGAGCTATACCTTGATAATTGGTATTCCAAACTGCCAACACTGAACCTGAAGCACTATTCCCTTCAAAGTTGCTAAATAAAAATACATCTTGAAGGTCAGCATCACTATTTCCACCTTTCAAAACGTCATCAGACACAAAATCGCCCAAGTGGTAAAGACCAGCAGAAACATACGATTCACTGGGTACGGAAGTAAGCGCCACGTCACTTCCGTCAAATTCAAACTGCAAAACATCGTAAATAGCGACTACTGCTGATAATGCATCAGCTTCTGTTTGGAAAAAATTAGAACTAGTAATAGAGGTAATGGGTTGCCTATCTATAAAATCATCCTGACAGGTCGCCAGTAAAAGAATAAGGATAAAAAAAAGACTTTTTTTCATGTTAATTTAATTTTTTATTTAATTACAAGAATAAACTAAAATGTTGTGTATGCTACAAGTTAAGTTTTAAACCAAAAATATACGTGCGGGCAGCGGGATAAAAACCTCTGTCTATTCCAATAGCCAGTGATCTTCCATTATCCCCAAAATCAGATCCTACTTCAGGATCTAAGCCACTATACTTGGTAAAGGTAAAAGCGTTTTGAACAGCTATATGAAAGCGTAAACCTTTGATTTTAGCCCTATCCAATATTTTTGAAGGTATACTATAACCCAATTGAATATTTCGTATTTTTAGGAAAGAAGCATCTTCAACAAAATAGTCTGAATTGGATCGGTTATTAGGATTAAGTAACTGAGTGGCAGGATTACTTGAAAGAGCAGGAACGGTATTAGAAGTACCCGAACCATTCCAAGCCTCCAAGACTTCAATAGAAGGATTAAACGGTCCAAAACCATAACCTGCATAGCCTCTATATACATCATTACCTGCACTTCCTTGAGCAAGGACAGAAAAATCAAAATTTTTATAACTTAGGTTAATAGTCATTCCAAATAGAAAGTCTGGAGTTGGCTTACCTATCATGGTTACATCACCTTCTGGGGTAATCATTCCATCTCCATTGACATCTCTAAATTTAAAATCACCCGGCTGAGCATTTTCTTGAATTTGATTTCCCTCTGCATCTACATAGTCTCTTACTTCAAAAACATCTTGGAAAATGCCGAGGGTTTCATAGCCAAAAAATGCAGCTATAGGCGATTCAATTTGAGTCCTTGACACGGCATTGTTTCCTGTAAGATGAAAAAGGTTACCAGCAGATATGAAAAAAGATTCTGATTGTTCACCGGGCAAGTCGACATCAAGTACTTCATTTTTTATATAGGTAAAGTTTCCTGAAACGCTGTACTTAAAATCTCTGTATTCTCCCTGATATTTAACTTCTACCTCTACACCCTGGTTAGATACAGTTGCCAAATTGGTTGTGGGTCCTGTTAAACCCAACTGAGGTGGAACAGGTGTATTTTCAACCAACAGATCTCGGCCTTCTTTATAAAAAACATCTGTATTGACATACAAGCGATTATTAAAAAAACCCAGCTCCAAACCAGCATCGTAGTGAAGTGTTCGTTCAAAAGAAATCTCTTCATTAGCTACAACCCCAGCAGAAGCCCCTTGTATTTGATTTTCGCCAGTACCAGGTCCAAAAACATATGGGAATCCTGAGTTAACTTGGGTTACAAAGCCATATTCAGGGATATTGTCATTTCCTATTACCGCAGTACTTAAACGTAATTTTGCAAAACTAACAATATCATTAACAGCAAAAGAGGCTTCTTGAAAAAAGTTTTCTTCAGAAATGATCCAAGCTGATGAGGCAGAAAGGAAAGTTCCATATCTATTTTCAGATCCTAAGCGAGATGAGCCATCTATTCTAAAATTAGATGTAAATGAATAGCGTTCCTTGTAATTATAACTCAATCTTGCAAAATACGATAAGCGAGTGTATTCGGTTATAGCATTACCATTTGTTTGATCCTCAATGGTACCTTGCCCTAAACCTAAGTTAGCCCCATCAAAATTATTGATAGCAATAGAATTATTCCCTGCATTTAATTCTTCATAATTAGCTTCATGGGCAGCATAGCCTACTAATACTTTAAAAAAGTGATCCTGTATCTGTCTTTCATAGGAAAAGGTGGATTGTACTGTCCTGTTGAAAAATCGAAAACGTTGTTCTGTAAAAGAATTAGCTATCCTGTTATCAAGCGATTGGCCTTGGGATATAAAACTATATCTTGGCGTAAATATTTGCTGATTATCCTCAGAAAAATCTAAATTTCCATTGACAAAGAATTTTAACCCATCTATAATTTCATAATTAAAGCTGATATTATCAAAGGTTCTGAATCGGTTGTATTTTTGGTTGTGATTTAAAATTCGAGATACAGGATTACTTAAATCTGGGTTTACCCTTGTATCAAAAAAAGGATCTCCGCTACCTTCATATACAAGCATACCATTATTATCAAATTGGTCTACATCATAAATTGGAACAGCAGGTGAGGAATTTAAAATAAGTGGTATGATTGAACCAAAGTCTTGATTTTGAGGTAAAGTTCTATTTTGGCTATACCCTAATTGCAGATTAACAGTCAAACTCATACGTTTGTTGAGTTGTACACTTGCGTTAGAACGAAAAGTGATTCGTTTGTGCCGGGACTTCTCATTTTGGGATTTATCTAAAGCAGAACCTGCTCCAACAATCCCAAATTGATCGTAGTAATTTAATCCAAATAAATAAGTATCATTGTCTTTACCACCAGAAAGAGTAAGATTATGGTTGGTAATTGGAGCTTGTCCGATGATTGCTTCTTGCCAGTCGGTATCAAAACTTTCTGATCTTCCAAGTGCTAAGGGAGTTCCAAAACTGTATAATTCATTATATTGAGATCCGTTTAACAATTCTACTTTTCTTTGTTGTTCTTGAATACCATAATAACCAGAATAGTTAACGTCAAAGCGATCTTTTTTTCCTTTTTTTGTTGTGATCAAAACAACTCCATTAGAGGCACCAAGTATTCCGTATATAGCAGCAGAAGCTCCATCTTTAAGTACATCAATCCGTTCTATATCATCGGGCGCTAAAAAGTCTATACCTCCTGTGGGTACACCATCCACCACAAATAAAGGTTGCGTATTTCCAAAAGAGTTAACCCCTCTAATCAGAACACTTAAATTTGATCCGGGGGCACCTGAATTTTGAGAAACACTCACACCTGCTACTTGTCCTTGTAAAGCCTGCTCCGTCCTTAATATTGGTAACTTTTCTATACTTTCAGCTTTTACCAAAGAAGTAGCCGCAGTAGAAACTTTTCGCTTCTCTATCCCGTATCCAACAACTACAATTTCATCTAATAAATCCTCTTCACTTTCTAAAGCTATATCTATAGTGCTTTGACTACCTAAAGTAACTTCCACACTTTTATAACCAACGTAGGTAAAAACCAAAATTACCGTGTCAGCCCGATCTCCGACAGCAAGTTTATAATTTCCGTCTAAATCTGTAACGCTGCCTATAGACGTGCCTTTGATCACAACATTAACACCAGGTAGTGCCTCTCCCGTTTCTTTATCTATAACCTTTCCCGAAAGGCTCTGTTGAGCTTTTAACTCTGGAAAGAGTAGAAAAACAAAAAATAATAGGATTATTTGACTAATAATTCGTACATTCATACTCTAATAAATAATTATTTAATTTTAATATTACACTGTTAAAAATACTATTTAAATATTTAATTTAATTAAATTTAAGGGGTTTAGTCTAATTTCTAATAAAAAATTCAATTTTAGAACTATACGACTATAAAATTATAGTTATAATAGAAAGCATTTTAATTATAAATTCTATTTATGAAAATCGCTTTGAATTAAAGTTTAAATAATAAATATCTTATTCACTAATGTTTTATATAAATTAGAAACTCACGCAATATAGTGTTAATCGTTCATAACTTTCTAATTTCCAAATATTAAATAACTCACATATTTGCACAATAACTCACACTACTACAATATTAATACTCAAAAATCAAAATATGCGTTTTATTATTTTTTTTATATGTTTTAATACTTTAGGACAGTCTAAAAATCTAAATAATTTTTTTATTAATAATTACTCTTATTTAGACTATAAGGCTTCGAGTCAAAATTGGGATATCAAGCAAAATTCGGCAGGTATCATGTACTTTGGCAATGAAGGCGGGCTGTTAGAATACGACGGTAAAAAGTGGAGAATTTATGAGAACCACGATAAAACAAGCATCCGCTCTCTGGCTATTGCCAAAGAACGAATCTATGTTGGTAGCCAGCGGGAATTTGGATACTTCGAACCTAACGAAACAGGACATTTAACTTATTATTCTTTAACAAAAAATTTAAATGATATAGAACGCCAATTTGATGATGTTTGGCAAATTCTTATAACAGAGGAAGGTGTATTCTTTCGCACTTTTAAAAAATTATTCCATTATAATCCTAAAAATGATGATATAACAGTTTTTAATTCTCAAGAAAATTCATTCGGATACATAACCTATATAAAAGGTAAAATTTTTATTGCTAAAGATGATCAATTATATCAGTATAGTGAAAAAAAATGGATAGCACTTACAGATAAAAATACTTTTTTAGCCACCAAGGAAATATCTGCTATTTTACCCCATAGGTCACATCAACTGCTTATCGCAACCTATAATAATGGATTTTTCTATTTTGATGATGGAGAATTTCAACCTGTAGAATGGAAAAGTAACCACACGTTTAAAAAAAATATTATTTATTCAACCTTAGCTCTTAAACAAGCCAATCAATACGCTATAGGAACAAGTTATAATGGGATTTTTATTATTGATAATCAGGGTAATATATTAAATCATGTCAACCAAAAAACAGGGTTAAAAAATGAAACTATATCTAAAATATTTCAAGATACTTATTATAATATCTGGTTATTAACAACAAATACAATTAGTCAAATTCAAATTAATAGTCCTTTTAGAGTAATTAAACAACAATTTAACTTAAATGAAACAGGCTACAGCGCCTTAGTTGATAAAAATAATCTTTTCTTAGGAACAAATAAAAAGTTGATTATAGCAAATCTTGATGATAATTCTGTGAATAAGCATTTCGAAGGTCATGTGTGGAAAGTTAGAAAAATTAAAAATCATATTTTAATAAGTAAGCATGAAGGTGCTTTTTGGTTTAAAGATAACGACTTAATACCTCTACGAACTTCTAATGGGAGCTGGAAATTTGAATCATTAAAAACTAAAAAACTTAGAAAGTCAACTTTTGCCCTTGAAGGAACATATCAAGGTTTTTTTCTTTATGAGCTCAATGATAAAAAAATCACCCTAAAATGGAAAATAGAAGGAATCGATGAGTCTTCAAGAATTTTTTTTCAGGACGATGATGGTTATATATGGATGTCAAATGGTTATATAGGTGTTTTTAGGCTTAAATTAAGCGAAGATTTAAAAAGATTTAAAGAAATTAAAATATTTGGTAAAAAAGATGGTTTGGCTGATGACAGGCTCAATGATATTTTTTTAATTAACCAGAAAATCATTGTTACTTCTAAAAATGGTATCTATATATATAATAAGAAGAAAGAAAATTTTGAGATTTATCCTAATTTAAACAATTTATTTTCAGGTAATCAAAAAATAACCTACCTTAAAGAGACTTATAATGGGGATATTTTTTTCCTTGGACAAAATACTTTCGGACGCATTTATGAAAATACACAAGGTACTTATAAGAGTGATCATACAATTTTTAGAAATATTACGCATCGCTTAACCGAAATTTTTTTTGACATATTTCAACATGAAGAAAAAAATACAATCTATTTAACTGCTAAAGAAGGTTTTATTACCTATAACTCTAATTTTAAGATTCGTAATAATAACCCTAACATTGTGCCTTTCCTTCGTTCTGTATCTATTCATCTTCCAAAAGGTGATTCTTTATTATTTACGCACAATTATTCAAAAAATCTTGGAAATTCAAGCAATATTTTTCCTTATACCTTTAATAATATTAGTTTTGAAATGAGCTACCCTTTTTATATTAATGACCAAGAGACTTACTTTCAGTATTTATTAGAAGGTTTTCAAGAACAATGGTCTAAATGGACACCTAATTCAACAAAAGAATACCTACACCTACCTGAAGGAAAGTATACTTTTCATTTTCGTACTAAAAATTCTTTTGGTACTATCCTTGCAGCAGAATCTTACACATTTATAATAAAAGCCCCTTTCTATAAGTCTATTTGGGCTTACACCATCTATATTATAATTTCTATTTATCTTTTTTGGCAAATTATTTATTTTATAGTTAGAAAATATAAAGTAGAGCGATCTTATCTAAAAACTGTTCAAAGACAAGAGCTTGCCAAAAAAGATGAGAAGATTAAAACTATAGCAAAAAAAGCAGAAACTACTATTGCTGAGCTTGAAAAAGAAAAATTAGAAGCTAAACTTGAAGGTAAAAACCGACAGCTCATAACTTCTGCAGCCCATATTGCTCATAATAACCAACTCCTAAAAGGTATTTTGGGCGACTTAAAAAATTTAAAAAAAATAAACGATACCCAAGAAATATGTGAACAAATTAAAAGCATTATCTCAAAAGTCAAATTTGAAATAGATGCCGATGAAGAATGGGGCAGTTTTTTGACACATTTTAATCATGTTCACAAAGATTTTTTTGATAAACTTCAAAATATAGACAAAGCTTTAACACCTAATGAACTTCGTTTAGCAGCCTTATTAAAGATGAATTTGTCTTCTAAAGAAATAGCCCAAATATTAAACACATCTTTTCGAGCCGTAGAAGCCAGTCGTTATAGGCTTAGAAAAAAACTAAACCTTAAAAGAGAGCACAACCTGATTAGTTTCATGATAGAAATATAAAATAATGTTATTTTCTACATAATATAATTAAAACATTTTAAAATAATGTTTACTTTTCTGATGTGGCTTATTTGAGTAAAATAAGTGCTTTTTTATATAGGTTATTCTATATTTTTTCTACGATTTTCCTTCAAAAGAACCTCTAAAAAGACTTTTTTTGATAAACTAAGTTTTTTTTACGATAAACACCCTGTGTAGTCAGATGTATAGTTAGCGCTAAAAATTACCTTAACTTTATTTTTTTATAATATTGTAATGAAATTATTAATTTCATATATCATATTATTAAAGACAATTATTCATTAAAATAAACGTTAAGAATTATGAATGTTAAAGCATATAAATTATTAGATGATTCGGTTCTAATAAAAAAATACCAGGACGAACAAGATAATACCGCCTTGGAAATTCTAATTACTAGACATAAAAATAAGCTTTATACGGCTATTTTTTTTATTGTTAAAAATAGAGAAATTGCTGAAGATATCTTTCAAGAAACTTTTATTAAAACAATTAAGTTTTTAAAAAGAAAGAAGTATGATGAAAAGGGTAAGTTTGCGCCTTGGATGGGTCGTATCGCTCATAACTTAGCTATAGATCATATTAGAAGGCAAAAAAAATATTCTGATGTACCTTTGGAATCAAATATTAAGGCTTTAGAAACTCAAGATTGTATTCATGATCCTTTTGAAGCCAAAATAAAACAAGATACTATTAATAAATTACGTAATTTTGTGCAGCAACTTCCAGATAACCAAAGAGATGTATTAATCATGCGACACTATATGAAGATGAGTTTTCAAGAAATTGCCGCTTCAACAAATGTTAGTATTAATACTGCTATTGGACGGATGAGGTATGCACTTATTAATTTGAAAAAAGAGTTTGATAAAATTGATAAAAATTATGCAAGAGTTATTTCCTATTGATATACTTAATTATGTTTACTTAGAATTGCAACCTGATAAGGTTAAAGAGGTAGAGCAAAACATATTTGAAGATAGATATTTGGAAAACCAACTTTACACATTATTAAATATAAAAGATAGTTTGGATGAAATAACTCTTCCAGCGCCGGATAATTTAATCGAAACCATTATTAAACACGCATAGGGAAACCCTGTCACCATTAAAAACAGCGTAATAAGGTTTCTTTAACCAAGTTCCTAAGTTAATATAATAGCTGAGAGAATCGACAGGCATCACACTACTTTGGTGTGTATGCCCAAAAATATAATAGTTGTGGTACTGTTTTTTTTGTAGCTCATTACAGTACAAATAAATAATATCTTGATCGGAATCAAAGATTCTTTTACGTTTTTTGCCATGGTTAGACCAACTATTAGCTAAATAGATACCTATAGTAGGGTGTATACATCTAAATATAAACTGAAGCGCTTTATTTGTAAAAATATAGCGCTTTAATAATTTATAAGCAATATCCCCTGTGCCTAGTCCATCACCATGACCAATAAAAAGTTTAAGTCCATTAATAATAAGCGTTTTAGGTTCAAAGTAAACCTCTACACCTAATTCTTGTTGAAAATAGGTTTTCATCCATAAATCATGATTTCCTGTAAAAAAAAAGACTTTAATTCCTTTTTCTACCAAGTCTGCAACTTTAGCCTGAAAACGAATAAAACCTTTAGGAACTACTGAATAGTATTCATACCAAAAATCAAATAGATCGCCTAAAAAACAAATTATTTCTGCATCATCTTCTATCGAATTAAGCCATTTAATTATCAAATCTTCTCTGGCACGAGAAACTTTAAAGTTAGGATAACCTAAATGAAAGTCAGAAGCAAAATATACTTTTTTGTCCTTTTTTAAATCTATAGCAAGCATCTATTTATTATTTACACTTATACAGTTTTTTGAAAAACGTTATAGTGTTTCATTATTCTGTCACTCTTTCTTTTAAATTATTTATATCTTAGATCTATTTTTTCTAAGCTTTCAAAATTTCAATAAGTTTAGGTATAATCTTAAAAGCGTCTCCAACAATTCCATAATCAGCAGCCTTAAAAAACGGTGCTTCAGGATCTTTGTTAATAACAACAATATATTTAGAAGAATTAACGCCTGCTAAATGTTGAATAGCACCTGATATTCCGATAGCTATATATAAGGTTGGACTAACTTTAATACCTGTCTGTCCCACATGTTCATGATGTGGTCTCCAATCCATATCTGAAACAGGCTTACTACAAGCTGTAGCTGCACCTAATAGTTGAGCTAAATCTTCAATCATAGTCCAGTTTTCTGGTGCTTTTAAACCTCTACCTGCTGAAACGACAATATCAGCTTCAGGAAGTAAGACTTGACCTGTTGTTTTTTCAGTAGAAATAATTTTTACCTTAAAATCACTCTCTTTCAGAGTCGGGCAAAAGGTGCTTATACTTGCTTTAGGACCATTTGTTTTTATTTCTACAGCATTTTTTTTAAGTAAAACAATTCGCTTATTCCCATTCAGTTTTACATTGGCAAATGCTTTACCTGTATAAATACTTGTTTTAAAGAAATTATTAGAGGGTAATTCTCCAACGTTAGCTACTAATGAGGCTCCTGTTTTTATAGAAACCCGAGCCGAAACAGGATCTGCAAGAGAACTCTTAGCCAAGACTAAAGTATCATAACCTTGGGTATTCATAACTTCTGCCAAAACAGAAGCATAAGCCATAATATTAGGGACGGCTAATTTTTGATCGCTAACATGTAAAATCTTTGAAGCACCTGCAGCGCCAATACTATCTGTTTGAGATGCTTCTAAATTTCCAAAAACAAGCGCACTAATATCATCAGTCAAATCTTTGGCATAGCTTACAGCTTCCAACGATGACTTTTTAGCTTTTTTTTCTTCTAATTCTATAAATACTAATGCTGACATAATTTTATATAACTTTTGCTTCATTTTTTAATAAGTTAACTAATTCTTCTATATTATTGGCATCTATCATTTTAACACTACTCTTAACTGAAGGAAGTTCATAATTTTCTATTATAGTAGCTGATATATCTTCAGTAGGCTCAACAACTTGTAGAGGTTTTCTTCGAGCTGCCATGATACTTCTCATATTTGGGATTTTCCATTCTGCTATCGGCTCTTGACAACCAAGTACTAAAGGAAGTTCGGCTTCCATATATACTTTACCACCTTCTATTTCTCGAGATAATTTAGCTTTACCATCTTGAATATCTAAAGTCATTACAGGTGAAAGAGAAGGTATATTCAATAATTCTCCGACCATACCATGTACTTGTCCCCCATTAAAGTCTATTGATTCTCTGCCCATTAGAATAAGATCATAGTTTTTTTCCTTAGCAATTTTAGCAATTTGCTTAGCTACAAAAAAGGCGTCTTTTGGAAAAGAATTAACTCGTATAGCCTCATCAGCTCCGATAGCTAAAGCCTTTCTTAAGCTTTGTTCCGTTTCTGCTTGCCCAACATTTAAAACAGTGATATTTCCATTTAAAGCCTGTTTTAATTCTACTGCTCGGGCCAAAGCATAATCATCATAAGGTCCTATGATATACTGGACACCTACCTTATCAAATTGCGTGTTATTTTCAGTAAACGCAATACGAGACATAGTATCCGGAACATGAGTAATACAAACTAAAATATTCATTATAAATTAATTATGAAATACAAAGTATAAATAATAAGCCTAATATAATATTTTTTTTTGAACAAAATTATTAATTCATGATTTATACAATAGTCTTATTACTTAGAGATAATCAGAAAACATTTTACATTTAGAAATTTGAGATGACTATTTCCAAAAATTTGACGAAGTGTGATGACTACTCTTTTAAACAAAAATACCATACTTCACCTTAATTAAAGAAGATGTTTTTATTGATCTTAAATTTTTACAATAGCTTCTTTTAGTGAAGGTAGCAGGTTTTTTATAGGTGATCAACTCAGTAAACTTTTAAAATTTAAAACCCACTTTCACAGAAGTATAGCCAAATAAAAAAGGCTTAAGGTTTAAAATTATATTGAAATATTTAAAATAATAAGACTTCTAATTATATTAGCGTTATTTCAAAAACTAATTTATTATATTATTAAACGTTTACTATTTTTTTAAACCTTTATAGACAATTATTTTTTTCATGAATATTGCAGTAATAGGGACAGGTTATGTGGGCTTAGTTGCTGGTACTTGTTTTTCAGAAACAGGCAATCAAGTTATTTGTGTTGATAATGATAATGATAAGTTATCTAAATTGAATAATGCTCGATTAACAATATATGAACCGGGTTTAGAAAATATTTTTAAGCGTAATATTAAAGCTAAACGCTTGATGTTTACCAATGATTTAGCAAAAGCGGTTTCTTTTGCTGAAGTTATATTTTTAGCCTTACCAACCCCACCCGGCGAAGATGGAGCAGCTGACTTATCTCATATTTTAAAGGTAGCTACAGAGCTGGGAACATTAACGAATAGTTATAAAGTTTATGTTGACAAAAGCACTGTACCAGTGGGAACTGCTGATAAAGTAAAATCAGAAATTGCTAAAAAGGCAACTTCTGATTTTGATGTTGTTTCAAACCCTGAATTTCTTAGAGAAGGTGTAGCAATACAAGACTTTTTAAAACCCGATAGAATTATCATTGGTACTTCAAGTCTTAGAGCTCAAAAAATCATGAAAAAGCTATATGCCCCCTTTGTTCGCCAAGGTAACCCTATATATTGTGTTACAGAGCGTTCTGCAGAAATGATAAAATATGCTGCTAACTCTTATTTAGCTACGCGTATTAGTTTTATGAATGAAATTGCGAATTTATGTGAAGATTTAGGCGCAGATGTAGATGATGTAAGGGCTGGTCTGGGAAGTGATAAAAGAATAGGAAATAAGTTTTTATTTTCAGGAATAGGTTATGGAGGAAGCTGTTTTCCTAAAGATATACAAGCTTTAGCTTACATGGCTAGCCAAAAAAAGTACAATTTTAGAATTTTAAAAGCTGTCATGGAAGTTAATAAAGCACAAATTTCTAGGTTCATCCAAAAAATTGAACTCTTTTTCCAAAGCGATTTAAAAAATAAAACATTTGCTGTATGGGGCTTATCGTTTAAGCCTGATACTGATGATATAAGAGAGGCTCCAGCTTTACATCTTATAGATTATCTTTTAGGGCAAGGATGTAGGCTAAGAGTTTTTGATGAAGAAGCCTCTGATAATGTTAAAAAAATATATGCAGAAAAAATAGACGCTTATGGAGAAAACAGTTACGATATTTTAGAAGGGGCAGATGCTTTAATTATCTGTACAGAATGGGGTATTTTTAGAAATCCAAATTTTAAAAAAATAAAAGATTTACTCAAAAACCCTGTTATTTTTGATGGTAGGAATATCTATTCCATAAAAATGATGAGAGACTTGGGGTTTTCTTATTTTAGTGTGGGGCGTTCAGATATTAAATAATTCTAAAAGAAATAGTTGAAGTAGATTGGGACATTTATTTTAATAAAAGTGATGAGTTTTATTTTATTTACAAACTATGAATTTATATCTTACAAAATAACCACACCAACAATGTTCTACATTATTCCTTTGCCATGCAAAGAGAAGCAATTTGTTGAATTATAAAAATTCCAATTCCCCTGAAAACCCATTTTAAATCCATAGTTTATTTTTACTTTTTACGATTATTAGAGTACTTAATAATTTTATAAGTTATATCCTAACTTATCTGCATGGCTCTTTGAAGGTATATGTTTTTTGGTTCACTTGTAATACTTATGATAAGAGCCTGAAACTATAGTAAAAAATGGCAAGAATAAAATAAAAAGTAAAATTATCAATCATAGTATTCTAATAATTTGAAAAATTATTTAGCAAGGCTATTTTTATTTAGGAAATATCCATTTTCATTATCAACACATTAAAAGTGCTAAAAATCCTTTTTTCAAGTGACGCGACTATAAATCTTATATTCAAAAATCTTGAAAGTGGGAAGATTATGGAAAAGTTTGGTAAGGTATGTTAAATAAATTACTTTTGTTGTACAGCAAAAAATATCAACTATTTTGATAGCAATGCTATTTTATTTTGAAATGGTCAGTTTTCAAAACCAATAGATTTAAAACCTTCAAAATCCTTTTTTCAAGTGACATGACTATAATATGGAATTAGAAAAATATATAAAAAGCTATTTGCTTTCAAAAGGCACTATTTCTTTGCCAAATATTGGAACTTTTAAGATAGAAAACAAAGCAGCTTTTTTTTCAAAAGAACGTATAGAACCTCCAAAAAAAACGGTTACTTTCGATCCGAACTTTGATGAAAGTATCTATGATGATTTTTGTCAACAAATTGCTCGAAAAGAAAACGCAAACTTAATTTCTATTCGTAATGATATAGAGTACTTTACTGTTGATATTAATAGAAACATTAACGCTTTAAAACGCAATACCGAAAGTGAAGTTATTATTGAAAATATTGGTACTTTTATTTTAAAAAATGAAGACTTAGTATTTAAATCATCTAATGTTCATAGTGAAGTTTGGGATAATAGTTTTGGATTTTCCTCTATTCCTTATAATACATATAATGACTATCAAAAAGATGGAGATGAAATGATTAATATTATTTCTAATAAAACCCAAAATCAAAGCTCTAGCAATTTTTTGGTTTGGCTAATTATAGTGCCCTTACTTATTTTATCGGGTATTATTAGTTGGGTTATTTATACCAATTATCATGATATTATCCCCAGTCAAAGTAATGAAGAAAAACAAACTACACTTTTAAAGCCAATAGATACATCTCAAAATAGGATTTCTGAATCTTTGGATACCACATCAAGAAACCTAAATCCTTTTATAGATACTGTTAAGATTCAAAGTGAACCTATAGAAAATAAAGATGTTTTTCAAAAAAGTACTACTCCTGAAGAAGTACTTAAAAAAAATACCAGGCAGTCTCATAAAGATAGAATAAAGCAACCAAAACAGAGTTTGCCAAAATCAAAAACACAATCAGATGTTGCTGTTAATAATAAGCAAACAATCAAAAGTTATTATCTTATCATAGCTAGCTTTACCAGTCAATCTAAGGCAGAAGAAGGACTTGCAATTTATCAAAAAGAAGGTTATTCAAATATAGGAATAATAGCTAAAGAAGGAAAATATAGAATTTATTGGGGTGGAGCTTTTACCACTAAACAAGAAGCCTTCAATTTTCAAAAAGAAAAAGGTGTAGAAGGCTGGCCTTTAAAACATTAATAGTACAGCAATGCTATTTTTATCCCAGAAATTTTTCATTTTCAATACCAATGAGTTAAACCTTCTAAAAATCCTTTTTTTCAAGTGACATAACTATACCAACTACTTAAAGATTTATAAAAAATACAGTTCTTATGGATCAAAATACTTTAGAGCAAGCGGGTTTCACGGTTCAACAATCCCATTTTTTAAATCAAGTTTTTGAAAAACAAAATCGTTTTATTGACGACCTAAAAGCCAGATTAAATGGATCGACTAAATCGGAACATCACTTTCTCAATTGGGAAGAACTCGCCCATAAAAAAGATCTGGAAATTACGAAATGGCAACTCAAACAAGAAATAGAAGTTGTTCGAAAAGAAATAGAAGTTATTCGAAAAGAAATAGAAATTGTTCGAAACGAATTTAAAGATTCTGAACTTAAATTAATCAAAGAGATCAAAACTCTGGAACTTAAAATTCAAGAACAAGGAAAACAACTAGAACTTAAAATTCAAGAACAAGGAAAAAAACTAGAACTTAAAATCCAAGAACAAGGAAAAGAAATTGTAAAAAGTCGGAATCAAATTATCGTTTGGCTCATTAGTTTTTTGTCTGGCTTAGGGATAGCTATTATTGGGGTTATGCTTAAACTCCACAATGTTTTTTAAACAATTTTAGAATCTGGAATTATTATCAATTAAAAATAAAGTCCTATATATAAGCCTCAAAACTAAAATATTAGTCCTAAAAAAATCTTATCTATCTTGCCAATACGCCAGTTGAAATCAAGCCCAGTCAACATTTTTATGATAGCTTAAAAGTTGAGTTGTTTTTCTAAAAAGAAATTTAATCATCGTAAAGCTAGATATTAGCTTTCTTTTATATTAATAACGGTTATGTATAAAATTTGCCATCATATTTTATACAACATCACCTAAAAAGATAATATTACTTCAATACCAATGAATTAAAAACTTAATTTTTTTCAATATAAAACTAATTAGAAAAGGTTAGTAGTTTCTGAAACTAAAAATTTAATAATAGTTTGTAGTTTCTGAAAAAAACATATAACTTTGGCTTTAGTCGGATAAGGACAAGATAAAAAGCAAAATATGGGTTCTTAGCTCAGTTGGTTTAGAGCACCTGCCTTACAAGCAGGGGGTCATAGGTTCGAATCCTATAGGACCCACTTATAGTTTTTCAACATATATTATAATAAAAATAGCACGAGGAAAGTATGTTAGCACCTTATTCGATTGCCCAAAATTAATTGCCTCTATGTCTCTACAATCAAAAAAATATTCTACCCTCGACTATTATTGCAAAAATAGCCTTATTATTAAAAATAAGGAGATTACTTTTTCTCATTATCAATTAAAAAGGTTTCTGAGATAAAAATAGCCTTAATAAAATCATTTTCAAATTGCCAAAAATTTAAAACAACTTTCATAAGGTTATAAAACATACTCTTAAATAGTCTTGTACTATAATATTTATAATTAAAAAATTAAGCAACTTAATTATGATTTATAAAAACTTAACTTTTGCTCAGTTAATAGAACAAGCCATAATTAGAGAAGAAGGCCAACTAAGTTCTACAGGTGCTATGGTATTTAAAACAGGAAAAAGAACAGGTCGCTCTCCGAAGGATAGGTTCATTGTTAATGATAACTTGACGGCATCTACAGTTGATTGGGGGATTATTAATCAGCCCTTCCCAGCTAATAAGTTTGCTAGACTTTGGGATTTAGTGGATGCTCATATCCACAAACATGATCAATTTGTCTCTCATTTTCATGTTGGTGCTAGTAAAGACTATTATATACCTGTTGAGGTCAAAACCCAAACAGCTTGGCATACCTTATTTGCTCAAATTATGTTTATAGAACCTGATGTTTATAATCCAAAAAATAAAATAGCTTGGCAAATACTCCACGCTCCGGCTTTTGAATGCCAACCAGACCGAGATGGTACAAATTCAGAAGGCTGTGTAATTATAAACTTTACTGAATGCAAAATACTACTGGCAGGTATGCATTATGCCGGAGAAATAAAAAAATCAATGTTTGCCGTCCAAAATTTTGTCTTACCTGACGAATCTATTTTACCCATGCATTGCTCTTCCAATGTAGGGGAAAACGGAGATGTAGCTTTATTTTTTGGTTTATCCGGAACGGGAAAAACAACACTATCAGCTGATTCTGAACGGTATTTAATAGGCGATGACGAACATGCTTGGACAGAAGGCTCAGTTTTTAATCTTGAAGGTGGTTGTTATGCAAAATGTATTGATTTATGTCATAAAAATGAGCCTATTATTTGGAATGCCATACGTTTTGGAACAGTTTTAGAAAATGTTGTTATTGATTCAGAAACAAGAATAGCCAACTATACCGATATATCCTTAACCGCAAATACTAGAGCTGCTTACCCTTTAAGCCATGTGAATAAAAGAGCTTTAGCTAATTCTGCTGGTGAACCTAAGCATATTATATTTCTGACTTGCGATTTAAATGGTGTTATTCCACCTGTTTCTTGCTTATCAAAAGAAGCAGCAGCCTATCATTTTTTGAGCGGCTATACCGCCTTGGTTGGTAGTACAGAAGTGGGAGCTGGGAATGAAATAACCTCTACATTTAGCACTTGTTTTGGTTCACCTTTCTTCCCCAGACCAGCAAATGTATATGCCAATTTATTAATGGAAAGAATAAAAAGTTTTGATTCTAAAGTTTTTATGGTTAATACAGGCTGGACAGGAGGACCACATGGAATTGGCAAACGTTTTGATATACCAACCACCAGAGCTATTTTAAAAAGCATTTTAAAAAACGAATTAGATAACTGCTCAACAGATTATATAGATGTTTTAAATTTATATGTACCCAAAAAAATAAATGGTGTAGAAACGAAATTATTAATTCCTCAAAAAACATGGGCAGATCAAGAAACTTATAAAAAAAGAGTTAAACAGGTGGCCCGATCTTTTGTCAAAAATTTTAAAAAATATGATGTTGCTAATAGTATAAAACAGGCTGGACCTAATGTATAGTACTTATAATCTTTTTATTTTTAATAAAAAGAGAATGGTTTCTTGTTGTTAATGAATTAAATACCTAAAAAATAAGAGAAAAAATAAATGAAAGTTGCTAACAGCAATATACAATTTAAAATTTTTACCATACCAGTTTTAGTTTATAGATTTGCTTTTTTAAATATAAGGAGATAAAATTTCCTTAATATCAATGATTTTAATACCTAAAAAATTCTTTTTCAACATAAGATTTATTCTAAAAATTCATGAAAATTTTACCTTATCAAAACGATAAAAGTTCAAAAAAACGGCAAGTTATAAAAATGTTCAACAAAATAGCCAAGCATTATGATTCTTTAAATCACATCCTTAGCTTTGGTATTGATAAAATATGGCGACGAAAAGTAGTTAAAGAAATACGTTCTTATAAGCCTAAAAGAATATTAGATATTGCCACAGGAACTGGAGATTTAGCTTTTTCCTGCTTAAGTTTAAAACCCAATAAGGTTATAGGTATTGACATTACTAAAAATATGTTGGAAATAGCTGAGAAAAAAGCAATAAAGAAACAAAAAAAAAATAAGGTTGAGTTTGCCTTAGCTAATGCTTTGAATTTATCTTTTCCTGATAACTATTTCCAAGCCATAACTTGTGGCTTTGGAGTTAGAAATTTTGAAGACTACCAACTTGGTTTACAAAATATGTATAGAGTTTTAGACTATGGTGGTATTTGTGCTATTTTAGAACTTAGCCAACCAACTCATTTTCCCTTTCGTCAATTTTATCATATTTATAACTATTATATTGTTTATAGAATAGGAAAAATGATTAGTAAAAGTCAAGAAGCTTATATTTATTTACCTAAGTCTATAGATTCTTTTCCCAAATCAGAAGTTTTTCTCGACTATCTAAAAGATGCTGGATTCAAAAATACCAGAGCTTTATCTCTGTCATTTGGTATTTGTCATCTTTACTTAGGTGAAAAAAATTAGAACCTATGCTATAGCCTTGCTATTAAAATTAAAGAAAGGATATTTTCTCTTTTTCAATGATTTAAATATCTAAAAGATTCTTTTTCTATTTGAGATATAAAAATCCAATTCTTTGGCAAATTTTATAGAAATGTTTTTTGGTGGTGTTGTAGAAAATATGATGTCAAATTTTATACATAACCATTATTAATATAAAAGAAAGCTAACATCTGGCTTTGCGATGATTGGATTTCTTTTAGAAAAACAACATGTCCAGCACTATTTTTTTCTTTTTCTTAACATAAGACCAAAACTCATCAACTTCTAAAGTCTCATAAGAACGCTGCTTGGGTTTAACTGTAAACTCCGCATTGACAAGAATAGATAAAATTTTTATAGGCTAATACCTTCTAATTCATCAACATATATCTAATTTCTGCTTTCCTAACAAGCATATGTTTGATCCGTTCTTTTATATCCTTTTAGCAACCTTGCTAGCTTAGTGCCTGAGGAGCTATAAATTGACTTCCCCAGTTTATACAGTGCTAATTTTGCTTCTTTAATTTGTTTATGCCATTTTTTCTTATATCTTGGCTGTCACATTTGGGGCATTTTAGGGTTATTTTGTTCTAATTTGATTAAAGTAAAAGAAACAAATATAAGTTAAATGCCTTAATATCAAAACTATTTTTTTAAATCATATTTTCTACAACACCACCATATCTTTTTAATCATAAATACAGCTCAAAACTTGAATAAGAAATAATGATTATTATGCCCTTAAATTTAAAAAGTTTCTTAATAAGAATATTCTAAACTGCGGCGCAGGATTAAAAGTTCACTGATAATATCTTTAATATTTAATATATTTTGAAACCTAAACCGTTCAAAGTATAATTTTAAAATGGTAAAAAATGGGTAAAAAAAAGGTAAAAAATACTTTAATTGTAGAAATAAGCTGGGAAGTTTGCAATCAACAAGGTGGTATCTATACTGTTTTACGCTCTAAAGCACCTGAGATGATAAAAACATGGGGAAGAGATAATTATATTTTAGTTGGTCCATATATCCATGAACAAGCTATTCGAAATTTTGACTATACCAATGATACACCAGATATTTGGAAACCCGCTTTGGCAGATATGGAATCGAATGGTTATAAAATTCATTTTGGCAGTTGGACTGTTGATGGAAAACCATCAGCTATTTTGCTAGATCCTAACAGTTGTTACCACAGACTAGATGAAATCAAATATAGTGTGTGGAAACACCATGATATTGCTTCACCTTCTTCAGATGATTTATTAGATAAAGCTATAATTTTTGGTTTTATGCTTGGGGAATTATTTAGCTCATTTTGCAAACATAACCCTAATAATGAATGTATTACCCATTTTCATGAATGGTTAGCAGGTTTGGCTATTCCTATCATTCGTCGTTTAAATATGAAATTGGCTGTAGTCTTTACAACTCATGCAACTTTATTGGGACGTTATTTAGCTATGCATGATCCTAATTTTTACAGCCATTTAAAATTTTATGATTGGATTAATGAAGCTCAACATTTTAATATAGATACTGCTGTAAGAATTGAACGGGCTGCTGCTCATGGCGCTCATATTTTTACTACCGTAAGTGATGTTACAGCTCATGAATGCAAATATTTACTCGGTAGAAAAGTTGATGTAATTACACCCAATGGATTGAGTATTAAACGATTTGAAGCTGTACACCAATTTCAAAATCTTCATTTAAAATACAAAAATAAAATCAATGAATTTGTAACAGGACATTTTTTTCCAAGCTATCATTTTGATTTAGATAAAACATTATATTTTTTTACTTCTGGCCGTTATGAATATAGAAATAAAGGATTTGATTTGATTATTGAGGCACTATCTCGGTTAAATTATCGACTTAAACAAACGAATTCAGATGTTAATGTTGTTATGTTCTTTATTACTAAAGCACCTTATCATTCTTTTAACTCTGAAGTTATGCAGTCAAGAGCTGTGATGTTTGAAGTTGTGCAAACGTGTAAAGAAATAGCTGAAGAGATAGAAGAAAAATTGTTTAAGCATGCTACTTCTCGTCAGAATATAGATTCTATTAATTTTAAAGATTTTATCAGCCAGTATAATTTTTTAAAGCTTAAGCGAACTTTACAATCATGGGAAATATCTCGTCTTCCTTCTGTAGTTACTCATAATCTTATCAATGATGATAAAGATCCTATTTTAAACGATTTACGCAGAACACAACTTATAAATAAAGAAGAGGATAAGGTCAAAATCATTTACCACCCAGATTTTCTTTCATACGTTAACCCACTTTTTGGAATAGAATATACGCAATTTGTTAGAGGATGCCATTTAGGCATTTTTCCAAGCTATTATGAACCCTGGGGCTATACCCCTTTAGAGTGTACGGCAATGGGCATTCCGAGTATTACCAGCGATTTAACAGGATTCGGAAATTATGTTTCTAACAAAATAGAAGATAGAGAAGGTATTTATATCGTAGAAAGACTAAACAAAAGTCTTGAAGACTCTATTCAAATGCTTACCGATCAGCTTTTTGAAATTAGTACCCTAAATAGACGAGAAAGAATCAATCTACGCAATAAAGTTGAAAATACATCAATTCAATACGATTGGTCAAAAATGATAAAATATTATAAAGAATCTTATGAAAAAGCAATAGATCATAAAAGTCAAATCTAATTAAAAACATTGAAAATCAATTAAAAATATAATGATTTGATTTTTAATATCTTAAAGAAAGTTAACCTATTTATAGGCATCTCTGATAAAAATAGCATTGCTATACTGACAATAGACTCTATGTTGTAAAATTTTATATGTTTTTAAATATTTGATTTTTAATAGTTTATGTTTTTGTGTTTTTATATCCTGTGCAAAAAAATGAGTACATAGAGTATACTATATGTCCTTATTTTTTCAAATAGTTCCCTTTGTCCTTCGGGCTTTAAGCGTCAAGTTTTTGATTCAGTTCGTTCGGCTGTACTCTCCAGAACCTCTAAAATAGTTTATCTTCCGAGGTTATACCATTTTTTAAAAGACGCATCAAATCTAATATGACAGCATCACTTAGTTGGACAATTACTTTCTCTCTTCTTTTTACCTAAATAAAACAATAAAAAATACCGAATGCCCATAACTTCGTATTTACAAGTTAAAATATCAGCATTGTTAGATTCTCCATTCTTAATCTGTGGAAAATTTAATGTCAAATACTACTGTATTTCCAATAGATGATTTTGATATTATGTACTGAAAATAAGGCTTTAATTTAAAATCTAAATATTTTATACTATCATGTAGAATAGTTGAAATAGTAAGTATCTTATTTATCTTTATATATAGTTTTTATGATGTAAAAATGATAGAAGAAAAAGGCTCTCAAAAATATAATATGATTTCAATAAATTATGTACTTTTGTGAAAAATATCAACTATAAACTATAGTCACTTCACTTGAAAAAAGGATTTTTGGAAAGTTTAACTTATTTTATTGATATTGAAAATAAATCTTTCTCACATAAAAATAGTATTGCTATAATTGCTGGAGGTTTAATTTCAATGGATTTTGGGTTATTTTATTCTAAATTTTAAAATAAAATCAGAAAGTTTAGTGAATGTGAGTCTTTTTTTATTCTATTTATAATTCATAGTTTTATTCGTAATCATGGCAGAAGCGATAGAGAAGGTAAAAGTTAAAAATCAGGAAGCTTTATTTTCAAAAAGAAGGAAAAAAATTATATCCGATCCTTTTACTGATAGTAACCCAATTACAATTCAAATTTTGGGTATTTGTTCAGCTCTAGCGGTAACTATTAAATTAGAACCTACATTAGTTATGGCGATTGCTGTTGTTTTTGTAACAGTTTGTTCCAACTTACTCATCTCTCTAATTAGAAATTATATTCCTGACCGTATTCGTATTATAGTTCAGTTGGCTGTTGTCGCTTCTTTAGTAGCCCTAGTAGATTTGGTTTTAAGGGCTTACTTTTACGACGTTTCAAAAGTCGTTGGGGTTTATGTTGGCTTAATTATTACAAATTGTATCATTATGGGACGTTTGGAAGCATTTGCTATGGGCAATAAACCTTATGATTCCATATTAGATGGCTTTGGAAGTGCTTTAGGATATGCCTGGGTTATTTTAGTTATTGCTTTTTTCAGAGAGTTTTTTGGGAGTGGTTCTATTTTTGGATTCAAGGTTTTTCAAACACTAAATATACCTTACCTTAACAATCAGCTCATGTCTTCGCCTGTCGGAGCTTTCATGATATTGGGTGTTATTATATGGTTCCAAAGATATAGAAGCAAACATGTGGAAGAAAACTAGACAAGAAATATGAAGGATATTAAAAATATTGAACAATTTCTTGGTCAGGTTCGTACAATTAGTAAAAGTTACTAAAGACTCAACGAAGCATATGGAGGGAAATTCAATATTTTTTCTATTCTAAAAATTGAATATGATGAAGTAAGAACGCATTCTAGACTTTTAGCTGAGTTGCTCAATCCCAGAGGAGTACATGAACTTAAAGATACATTTTTGAAATTATTTATCGAACCCTTAAATAAGACAGATTCTCATTTTAACTTTGATACCACAAATTGCCAAATATTTATAGAAAAAAAAGTTAAAGATGGACGCATCGATATTCTTATACAGGAAAATAATTCAGATGAAAATGCAATAGTTATAGAAAACAAGATTCATGCACCTGAACAACCCAATCAACTTTTGCGATACCGTAAGGCTTTTCCTAAAGGTAAACTATTGTTTCTAACTTTAGATACAAGCAAGAGCGAACAAGAATCAGCAAAGGATACAAATTATATTCCCATTTCCTATCGAGATGATATTATATCTTGGTTGGAAAAGTGCAAAAAAGAAGCTGTAAATAATCCCACCCTAAGGGAAACCCTTACCCAATACATCAATTTGATCAAAAAATTAACCAACCAAAATATTAATTCTGATATGAATATCGAACTAATAGACAAAATATTGGAAAATCCATCCAACTATGAGGCTTTTCAAGCGATTGATAATGTTTCTCGAGAATTACAAAAATACATCATTGAAAATAAAGTAATTCCAATCATAAAAAAAATCACAAAAAATTCTGATTTAAAAGTCTTAAACCTCCTCACTATCGACAAAGGTCATCCTCGTTTTCACTTTTTTAATGAAGAAATGCGAGGAAAAGGCATCGAATGGATTTGCTTTGCCTCCGGTATGTCTAAAAGTAGTAAAAATATAAGATACGGTTTTCTTGCCCCAATAGATAAAGATGATGAACCAATTATTGATGCCGAATTGAAAAAGAAAATAAATGATCTATTTAGAGATAAATTTGATAAACCTTTAAAAGCAATTGACAATTGGATAGCTTCGGCCCCTTTTGACGGTTATAATGACTGGGAAAATTTTGACACTCTAAAAGAAATCTATTTTCACAGCGAAGATTTTGAAAATGTCCTAAAAGATAAAGTGGTTAAAATGTTGGAAATTATAAAGAAGTTGGATTAAATATAACCTCATAATTAAATTCAAGAACAATGGCAAAAGCACAATTAACGCATCAAGATGTTTTAAACATGATTGCTGAAACAAATAAAACAGCTGATAGAGCGTTGCGGTTAATTCAAGAACTCAATGAAAAAGAGAAGAAACAAGCACTCGAAAGAGAAAAAGAAAGAATAGAAAGAAAACAAGAAAGAAAACAAAGGGATAAAAAAATGAATCAACTTGAAAGTCTATTTACCAGTCAGTGGGGGAAACTCATTGAATCCTTAGTAGAGGGTGATCTAATTAAACTTTTGAATTCAAGAGGATTAAATCTCTATGATGTTTCTTCAAGAATAGCAGGCTGCCGAAATGACCAAAATTATGAATTTGACCTTATCGCCCATAATGGTCATGAAATTGTTATTGTAGAAGTTAAAACAACTCTTCGAGTTAAACATGTTAAAGAATTTATAGATAAGTTAAAACAAGCCAAAACATTACTGCCCAGATATAAAAATAATACCATTTTGGGCGGAATTGCTTTTTTAAAAGCAGATGAACAAAGTCCTATTTATGCTCAAAAGAACGGTTTATACGTAATCAAAGCTACAGGCAGTTCATCTTCTGTCATTAATGCTTCAAATTTTCAACCTAAAATTTTTTAAACCATTAATAATTAAGCTATTAGAATAGCTATTGTTTGAAACATTCTTATAATTATAAACTTAACCTATACAATTATATGGTCTTTAGCGATAGCTAATGTTTTAGGAGCAGGATTATCACTTTTAAAATAAAAATAATCCTGCTGCTTTTGATGCAGAACAAGCCATAGAAAAAGGAGTTTTTAAAGCAAGTTGGTTCGAGCCCATTCTTTGGATAGCTAGCTTTTATACTTTGAGTTTAATTATTGGTTTTGTGCTTGCGAATGCTTTATTTTTTATTGTTTTTTTTACAATAAAAGCCAAAATAGGCTGGCTAAAAACAAGTATTTTAACATTTTCAGGAATTATAATTTTACTTCTATTTGGTTATTTTCTAAATTTAGAATTTCCACAAGGTATTTTATTTTAAAAATAGTTTAATATTTTTTCTTTAATAGATTTTATTGATTTTTAAATATTTGGTTTTAAATAATTTATATTTTATGATTTTTGCTCTATGCAAAAAAATAGAATATAGAGTCTAATACTGAAAACAAAATATATATAGCAAAGCTATTTTATTTTGCGAAACATTAAGTTTCCATACCAACAGGTTAGAATCCAAAAAACTCTCTTTTTCAAGTAAGCTGAATATAAAATCTATACTACTGTATTTATCCAATTAACATCCCGTTTGAGAAGTGCTAAAGTATGTGATTCTTTGGAGCCGCTTTTAGCTTTATAGTTGTATTCCCAACTTGCTAAAGGTGGTAGGCTCATCAATATAGATTCTGTTCTACCATCGGTATCAAGACCAAATTTAGTCCCTTTATCATAAACCAAATTAAATTCAACGTAACGTCCCCTTCGTAAGTGTTGCCATATTTTTTCTTTTTCTCCATATTTTTTCTTTTGATTTTGAAGGACTAATGGCGTATAGCAAGGTATAAAAGTTTTAACTACATCTTTAACAAAATCAAAGTGTTGTCTAAGTTTACGTTTTTCTGTTTGGCAGAGTCTATCGAAAAAAATACCGCCTATACCTCTTGTTTCATTCCTATGTTTGATAAAAAAATAGTTATCTGCCTGTTTTTTAAATAATGGGTAGTAGGACTTATCATGTTTATCACAAGTTGCTTTAAGCTTTTGGTGAAAAAATTTGGCTTGAGCTTTATCTATATAATGAGGTGTTAGGTCTATTCCGCCTCCAAACCAAGAAATACCATTATCCATCTGAAAAAAACGCACATTACAATGAATGATTGGTATCATTGGATTTTCAGGATGCAGAACGATAGATAAACCAGTAGCAAAAAAATCAGATTGTTTTAGCTTTAAAGCTTTTATTATTTTTGGAGGTGTTTTACCATGTACAGCCGAAAAGTTAACCCCCCCCTTTTCAAATACTTTTCCTTTTATGATAGTTCGTGAAAAACCTCCTCCTCCTCCTGGTCTTTGCCAAAAATCTTCAATAAAGATACTTTTACCATCCAACTCTTCCAAATCAGCACAAATTATTTTTTGAAAACCTCTAAACTCTTTTTTTACTTCTTCTTTAAACTCCATTTTAACAATACTTCGGTAAATTTTATAATAAATTGATTATTAAATAATTAAATTTATTTTTTTATATAATACTTTGATAATCAAATAATTATCAAATAACAATATATGTGTGGTATTTTTATTATTTAATTTATTGAGAATAAGATAATTAAACTTTCAAAGTGTGAGTTTTTTTATCCAAATATTAATTTTAATCAAGTACAGATTTCACTAAAGTTGCTAAAAAATAGATATTTTAGTCAATTCTTAAAATATAAATAATTGATTATCAGTAAAATATATAGTAAAAAATTTCTTAAATATCGCCTAAAATAGTTCCGAAGTATTGTTTTAACATATTGCTCATTAAATTAAGTTTACAAATTCATATAAAATTAAGATTGGTATTTTACATTGTAACCCTCTAGCGAAAATATAAAATTTATCAGTACTATATTATTTAATTTTATTATATCTTAGATATTTTAATTTAAAATATACTAACATACTATTTTACTTATCTTATAGGGATATGCAAAAAAAACGTATAGCTATTTTTCCGGGTTCTTTTGACCCTTTTACAAAAGGGCACCAAGATGTTGTTTTAAGAAGTACTTTTTTATTTGATAAAATAATTATTGCTATGGGTGAAAATCCAAATAAAAAGCGTTTTTTTGGTATAGAAATCATGAAAGCTAAAATAGAAGAATCTTTTAAGGAAATTAATAATGTAGAGGTTAAAATTTATAAAACTTTAACAGCTTCTTTTGCAGAAGAAAATAAGGCAAACTTTATAATACGAGGGTTAAGAAATACAACTGACTTTGAATATGAAAATACTATATCTCAAGTTAATAAGTATATTTTTAATGGATTAGAAACCATATTCCTTATCACATCTCCTGAATATGCCTATATCAGTTCTAGGATAGTTAAGGAATTGTATGCTTTTGGTAAGCCTGTAGATAAATTTTTACCGTATACTTTAGATTAGGTAATAGTTTATCATTACATATAATTTCTGACATCTACAATTTTACCTTCTATAGCTGCTGCTGCTGCCATAACAGGACTGGCTAATAGAGTTCGGGCACCCGGTCCTTGTCTACCTTGAAAGTTTCGATTAGAAGTTGATATACAGTATTTCCCAGAAGGCACTTTATCTTCATTCATTCCTAAACAGGCTGAACATCCGGGTTCTCTAAGTTCAAAACCTGCATCTTTTAAAATCTTATCTATACCTTCTTTTTTTGCATTTTTTTCAACTTGTTTAGAGCCTGGTACAACCCAGACATGAACGTTATCAGCTTTTTGTTTTCCTTTCACAAAATTAGCAACAATTCTTAAATCTTCTATACGGGCATTGGTACAGCTACCTATAAAAACATAATCTACTTTTAGACCAATTAACGATTGACCGGCTTTAAAATTCATATATGCTAAAGATTTTGTAAAATTTTTGTTACCTTCTTTGAACCTTTCTTGAGAAGGTATATTTTTGCTTACCCCTATACCCATACCTGGATTTGTTCCATAAGTTAACATGGGTTCAATATCTTCTGCTTGAAAAGTATAATTTTGGTCAAAGATAGCGCCTTTATCGCTGTAAAGTGTTTGCCAATAATTGAGTTTTTTAGTCCATGCATTGTTTTTAGGAGCATATAATCGTCCTTTAATATAATCAAAAGTTAATTGGTCTGGCGCTATTAAACCACCTCTTGCACCCATTTCTATACTCATATTACATATAGTCATACGGGCTTCCATAGAAAGGTTTTTGATGCATGTACCAGTATATTCCACAAAATAGCCTGTAGCTCCTGAAGCTGTTAATTGACTGATAATGTATAAAATAATATCTTTGGCATAGACCCCTTTTTCCAATTTTCCATTTATTTCAATTCTCATGGTTTTGGGTTTGGTCTGTAAAATACATTGGGTCGCTAAGACTTGTTCCACCTCACTGGTACCTATCCCAAAAGCAATTGCACCAAAAGCACCATGTGTAGAGGTATGGCTATCTCCACATACGATAGTCATTCCCGGTTGGGTAATGCCGAGTTCAGGACCTATGACATGAACAATGCCCTGTTTGGGATTATTCAAATCATAAAGGTTTAAAGAAAAATCTTTACAATTTTGACGTAAGGTTTCAACCTGTTTTCGTGATAAGGGTTCTTGAATGGGCAAATGTTGATTCAGAGTTGGCACGTTATGGTCTGCAGTTGCAAATGTTTTTTTAGGTCTAAAAACTGGTAATTTCCGATTTCTTAATCCATCAAAAGCCTGCGGAGAGGTAACTTCATGAATGAAATGACTATCAATATAAATAATATCAGCATAATCTTCAGCACTATCAACAATATGTTGATTCCATATTTTGTCAAATAAAGGTAATTGTTTAGAAGCCATGATTAAGTTTATAAGTGTTTGATTGTATGTTTAACTTAAATTAAAAAAAAGGCTAAATTAAAAAAACAGAACGTTATCTGAAAAGTTGTTAATGATATTAGACTTTAGATATCGCCATCCACAATCTTAGTTTAGTTCCTATAATGTCAGAGCTAAACAAAAATAGGTTATTTTGACATCAATTTCTAATAAGTTTAATAAAATATTTAATTGTTTGATTATTAGATAATTATAATAAATTTTTTGAGTTTTTATAGTCACTTTATTTGCAAAAGGATTTTTGTTCAAACCAATTTTGCAATTCGTAATTATTGTTCATAAAAAATAATTAATTACTTTAACAGTTTGATTTTCAAAATTTACAACTAATAATTTGAAAAAATATGTTATCAACAGAAGTTATTTATTTAAAAAAAGTAGGTGAAAAAAGAGCTCAATTATTAAATAAAGAACTTAATATTTTTACCTTCTCCGACTTATTAGAGTATTGCCCTTTTCGGTATGAAGATAGAAGCGAGGTTAGTAAAATTGATGATATAGACTTAATGATACAGTCTCAAGTTTTACTTAAAGGACGGATCACCAAATTGCAAATGATTTCAGGACGACGCCAATTTTTAAAAGCCACTTTTACCGATGGAACGGGCTTTATAACACTATCTTGGTTCAGAAGCTTTGAATGGGTTAGCCAAAAAGTGAAGCCTAACAAAGAATATGCTATCTGGGGAAAAATGACCGAATATAATAATGTATATCAGATTGTGCATCCAGAGATTCAAGAATTAGAAATTTTTAACTCCCAAAAACATGGCTTGGTCGGTATTTATCATTCCACCGAAATGCTCAAAAAATCAGGACTTGATAGTAGAGGTATTCAAACCCTTCAAAAATTGGCTTTTGAAAAAGTCCAAGATGCCATTACTGAAACATTGCCTCAAAACATTATTTTAAAATATAAACTTTTAAATCGAAAAGAAGCTATTGAACAAGTTCATTTTCCTGAAAATCAAAAACGCTTAGATCAAGCTCTTAAACGGTTAAAATTCGAAGAACTTTTTTATATGCAAATGGAAATTTTGCAACACCGAGAAGAGCGTATACCTCAATTTGAAAGTTTTTATTTTAAAAATACCGAATTGCTGAAAAAATTTTATCACGAGCATTTAGGTTTTAAACTCACAAACGCCCAAAAAAGAGTTATTCATGAAATATATCAAGATTTAGCTAGCGCTAAACAAATGAATCGTCTTTTACAAGGCGATGTAGGCAGCGGGAAAACAATTGTTGCTTTTATTGTTATGTTAATAGCCATAGCTGAAAAAACCCAATGTGCTTTAATGGCACCAACTGAAATTTTGGCTGAACAACATTATGCTACCCTTCTATCTCTTGCCAAAAAAATGGGACTTCAAGTGGCTAAACTCACAGGCTCTACGCTCAAACGGGAACGGAGGGTTTTGTTAGAAGAACTTAGACGAGGCTTTATTAATATTATTGTGGGTACACATGCCTTAGTTGAAGAACCTGTCATATTTGATCGATTAGGTTTGTGTGTCATTGACGAACAACATCGTTTTGGAGTTGCTCAACGGGGTAAACTTTGGCAAAAACAGCAAAAGCCTTATCCCCATGTCCTTATCATGACAGCGACACCTATCCCACGCACACTTGCTATGACTTTTTATGGCGATTTAGATGTGTCCATCATCGACCAACTACCGCCAGGACGTAAGCCTATACAAACCTATCTCAAATATGAATCAAATCGTTTGGCAGTATGGGGCTTTTTGAAAAAACAAATCGCCGCAGGCAGACAAGCTTATATTGTTTATCCTTTAGTAGAAGAATCAGAGCATTTTGATTATAAAGATGTTACTCAAGGTTATGAGAATATACAACGCGCTTTTCCAAAGATGCCGATAAGTATTGTACACGGTAGAATGAATGGAAAAGAAAAAGATTATGAGATGGAGCGTTTTAGTAAAGGTGAAACCAAAATTATGGTTGCTACAACGGTAATAGAGGTCGGTATTAATATACCTAATGCCAATGTCATGTTGATAGAAAATGCAGAACGGTTTGGCTTGTCTCAGTTGCACCAGTTGCGCGGCAGAGTCGGCAGAAGTACCCATCAATCCTATTGTTTTTTGATGAGCGATTATAAAATAAGCCGAGAAGGCAAAACTCGACTTCATACCATGGTTGAAACAACTGATGGATTTAAAATTGCTGATGCAGATTTAAAACTTCGTGGTCCTGGTAATTTACTCGGAAAAGAACAAAGCGGTTTGGTTACTTTAAAATTTGCAGATTTATCAAAAGACCATAACATTTTAGAACTTGCCCGCGGGGCAGCTCAAGCCATTTTATCTAAAGATACCAATTTAGAAAATCCCGCAAATAAACTCCTCAAACAACAACTCCACCAAAAAAAATTAAGAGAAAAAGGGGTAAGTTGGTTAAGGATTTCTTAAAATTTATAGCAAGGCTATTTTTATCTTAGAAATATTAGTTTTCAAAATCAATAAATTAAAACCTCCAAAAATCTTTTTTTCAAACGGATCTACTATAAATAATTAGGTTTTAATTATTTAAATTTATAATTCTTAATGCTTATTTTTAGATAAATATATTATCAAAAAATATCAATATAAAAAAATGTTTCTTTGAAATAAATTTTTTTTTGTTTTGGTTTGGAAGTATAACAATACTATTTTATTTTGTAAAACGTTCTCTTTCAATTTATTTTACTAACTAATTTTATCTTTATTGACATTTTTATGAAGTTTAAAACTATTATTATTACTATTTTTATTTTGTTCTCAGTTCATGTATCTCAAGCTCAATTAGATTGTGAAGCTCTTAAAAAGGAAAATAAAATGTTAAAAGCTCAGTTGGGAATAGGTTTAAATAATCCAGAAACAAAGATCAAATCTTTTAGCGATTTAATCGATATAAAAATTACATCTGTTAAAGGTTCACCTGATGAACAAACCGTAAAAATTAATTTCCTAATTTCCCATGAGCAAGTTCATAAAGAAATTCAGATAGATGTTAGTTATAGTAAGGCATATGATTTTAAAGGCAACGAGTTATCTGCTAAAAATGCAGGTATAGGAGAAAAGTCTGGTCGTTACTCTATTTCTAATAAAGTTCCAACAAATATTCCAATAAAAGCCTTTGTTACTATCAAAAATGTATTGCCTTCAACTGAAATCTTTAAATTGGTATCCATTCGTTTTGAACATAAAAATTATGATTCTGATAATTTTACAAATCGTACAAAAGGTAATTTAGAAATTAATAATCTAAAAATAGATTAGAAATAGAGTTTAAATATTATAAATTACTGCTCTAACCACCTCTAAAAATGATTATTTTAAAGAAAATTAAACATATAGGTCCTGGGGCTATTGTTGCCGCTGCTTTTATTGGTCCTGGTACAATCACAACAGCAACTTTAGCGGGCAGTACTTTTGGATATACACTTTTATGGGCAATTGTATTTTCGGTCATAGCTACCTTCATTTTACAAGAGATGGCAGCCCGGTTGGGCTTGGTAGCAAGGATAGGCATTGGTCAAGCCTTGCGGGTTAAAACCCGTTCTCCTATTCTAAAAATTATGGGGAGCCTTCTAATCATTTCTGCTATTTTAATTGGAAACTCAGCGTACGAAGCAGGAAATATTACAGGCGCAGCTTTGGGTTTTGGATCTTATTTTAACTTTTCGAATAATTTTAATCCTCTTATTTTGCCGATAGGTTTTTTGACTTTTTTGCTCTTATTTACAGGGAAATATAAAATTATTGAGAGGGTACTTATTGTTTTGGTCGGGCTTATGAGTTTAGTTTTTTTAACTGCTCTTGTCGTTTTAAAACCTAATTTATGGGAGGTTTTCAGACAATTTTTTCAATTTTCGTTGCCAAAAGATAGTGCCATGATGGTCTTGGCATTAATCGGTACAACAGTGGTACCCTATAATTTATTTTTACACGCCGCCACTGTTCAAAAAAAATGGACAAGTACCGATAATTTAACTACTTCAAGATGGGATACCCTAATTTCCGTAAGTCTGGGTGGACTTATAACTATGGCAATTGCCATTAGCGCCGCGGCAGTTCTGCAGGCAAAAGAACAAAATTTTGGAATCTCATTGGAAGGAGTCGACAGTTTGAACTTTGCTTTAGCACCCTTGCTTGGGCATGATGGATCTCAACTATTTATCGCTTTTGGTTTTTTTGCTGCAGGTCTTTCATCGTCTATCACAGCGCCTCTTGCTGCCGCTTTCGCAACTTCTGAACTATTAGGCTGGAAAAGTAATTTAACATCTATAAAATTTCGTTTTATATGGATATTTGTTTTGGTAATAGGTATTATTTTTTCATCTCTAAATTTTAAACCTACATCGGTTATCCTTTTTTCCCAAATGGCTAATGGCTTACTCTTGCCGATTATAGCTATATTTTTGGTCTGGATTATGAATGATAAAAAAATTATGAAGCAATATACCAATTTAAAACTCACAAATGTATTGGCTTTTTTTGTCATTCTTATTACCATTGCATTAGGTCTTAAAAGTTTATTGACAGCCATTCTTTGAATATCTTTTTTCTAAAAAATCATTTAAAATACTTATTAACAGGTAAATAAGTGATAAATAACCAATAAAATCTCCATAACGACTATAAAATGTTTGGTAATTATTGACATTAAAACTGGTTTTGATAAACCCTTTATCGCTGTATTTTTTCAGTGCTTTTATTTCACCTTTACAATTGATTACTGTTGAATAGCCTTTATTGGAAGAACGTGCAACCGCCTTCCTAAAAGCAATTGCTTGACTTTTTATGTGGTGATAATACTGCTCTATACCAAAAGAAGCTCTGAAAAAACTTTCATTGGAAAACATAAAATACAAAACTATTCTTACATCTTGCCCACTGTTGTTAACTATATTGTGGGTAAACCGCCATCTGCTGGATACACGAGTGTCCAGTGAGCAAACTGTTAGAACTAACAAGCCCAAAATCATAAACTTCTTTTTCATAACTCTTTAATTTTGAAATTGAAGATAAAAATTAAAAAGATCATCTAAAGAGCCATCGCGTTCAGCGGGATTATTAAAAAGGTTTCTAAGATTGTCACGAATGTGTTCGAGTTTAATCAATACTTTTATTTTCATGTCTCTATTCTTTAAAAAGCCAAGAGTTGCCCCTTGGCTTATAAATATTTAGTTTTCTATGGGTTCAGCATTTTCGTAGTCTTCTTCGGTGATGGTGTAGGTAAAGGTTTCATGTGAAGTCCCTAGCCCTTCCATGTCATAGGCACAATTCAATAATATATTATTTTTACAACTGTCATTAACAGTATAATTGATAATAAGCCTATTATAGAACCTTCGAATCTTTGACTCTCCAAATATAATATCTACAGAATCGGCTGGCGGTGTAACAGAACCACTTTCGCCTACAAAATTTGAGTTAGAAGAACAAAGACCATGGCCTCCCGCTGCAAGACAATCACCTGTAGTAATAAGCGTATCCATTGAAGAAATATTAAAAGTATATTGATATGTAGATACTTGTGTAATAGTTATACTCGTAAAATACAAAATTATTCTTATATCTTTTCCACTCCTATTAGCTACATTATGGGTGAATTGCCATTCTCTTGATATCCGATTCTCTGAGCAACCTATTAAGACTAACAAGCCCAAAATTATAAAACTCTTTTTCATGTCTCTCTAATTTTGAAATTGAAGATAAAAATTAAAAAGAGCATTTAAAGAACCATCGCGTTCAGCAGGGTTGTTAAACATGTTTCTAAGATTGTCACGAATGTGTTCGGGTCTCCGCGAACACTTAGCCACTTGTTGCATTTTCATTTTTCTATTCTTTAAAAAGCCAAGGGTTTTCCCTTGGCTCATAAATCATTAATTTTCTATGGGTTTAGCGTTTTTATAATCTTCTTCGGTGATGGTGTAGGTATAGGTTTCTTGAGAAGTACCCGATCCTTCTACAATATAGCCTTCTGCCTGTGATCTGTTTATTATATTTCTCCCTATTTCAGTCCTGTAATAACGCAAAATCTTCTCACCATCAAAAATAACATGTACTGAGTCTTCAAGACTGCTGGCATAAACGTCAAAAACTCCATTTTTTGAACAGGTTGTATTGCCGCCGCTTGCCGTACAACCCGCATCAAAGACAGCCGAATCGAGAGGATTTAATGTGAGCATGACATCGTCAACCTCACCTTCACGAGTATACATGTTCAATTTGACCGTATGATCCGTACCATTTATAATTATCCGTGCTATTGAATACTCGGCGCTAATACGATTGTCAAGATTACAAGCCCAAATGAAAAGGACAATAAATATATTAACTGTTATTACTTTCATGCCTCTCTAATTTTGAAATTGAAGATAAAAATTAAAAAGGGCATTTAAAGAGCCATCGCGTTCGGCAGGATTATCAAACATGTTCCTCAGATTATCACGGATATGTTCGAGTCTCCGCGAACACTTAGCCACTTCTTGCATTTTCATTTTTCTATTCTTTAAAAAGCCAAGGGTTTCCCCTTGGCTCATAAATCATTAATTTTCTATGGGTTTAGCGTTTTCGTAGTCTTCTTCAGTGATGGTGTAGGTATAGGTTCGAAGAGATGTGCCTTGCCCTTCTACAATATAGCCTTCTCGCCATATGATATTCCTATCAAGTGTATCGGAACCAAAACATATTGGCGTACCTGACACATAATACCCGGTACAGCGGATAATTTTTTTATCATCAAAAATGACATGTACTGAATCTTCAAGACTTCTGGCATAAACAGAAAAAACTCCATTTTCTGAACAAAGTACATCTCCACCTACTACTGTACAACCTGCATCAAAGACAGCTGAATCGAGAGGGTTTAATGTGAGCATGACATCGTCAACCTCACCTCTACTAGTATACATGTTTAGTTTGACCGTATGATCCGTACCATTTATAATTATCCGTGCTATTGAATACTCGGCGCTAATACGATTGTCAAGATTACAAGCCCAAATGAAAAGGACAATAAATATATTAACTGTTATTACTTTCATGCCTCTCTAATTTTGAAATTGAAGATAAAAATTAAAAAGGGCATTTAAAGAGCCATCGCGTTCGGCAGGATTATCAAACATGTTCCTCAGATTATCCCGGATGTGTTCGAGTTTAATCAATACTTTTATTTTCATGTCTCTATTTTTTAAAAAGCCAAGAGCTAGCCCTTGGATCATAAATCATTAATTTTCTATTAATTCAGCGTTTTCATAATCTTCTTCGATGATGGTGTAAGCTAATATTTCATGAGAAATATTTAAACTCTCAATATGAGAGTATCCACAATTATATCCTCCTAGAGGAAGTATATTCCTTGGACATGTACCAGTATTAAATGGATCTACATAATAAAACTTCTGACAGCGCATATTATCAAAAATTATATTAGCTGAATCATCTCGAAAACTTCCAAAATCATAATAACCTTTATCACACCTATTGCTAGTAGCTGCATTAAAAGTACAAGAACCATCTAATCTAAATGTATCATTTATCTCAATTTGCTCATCAACTGCGGTTCCCCGCTCATTATACACCTTTAGTTCTACTTCATGCCCGCTGTTATTAACAATACGTCGACTGAAAGTAATGTTAAGGTCTTCAGCCTTTTCCACTCTACAACAATTTAATACAGCCATCAGTATAATGAAAAAGATACTTTGTTTTGTCTTAATCATTGTATTGGATGTTAATATAAAAGTCAAAAAGAGTGGTTAAAGGTTCGCCTTCGCCAGCATTAAAATAATTATTACGTAAATAGTCCTTGACGTGTTCAAGCCGCCTTGAATGTTTAACTGCCTGCTGTATTTTCATTTTTCTATTCTTTAAAAAAGCCAAGGGTTTCCCCTTGGCTCATAAATCATTAATTTTCTATGGGTTCAGCGTTTTCGTAGTCTTCCTCGGTGATGGTGTAGGTATAGGTTTCTTGAGAAGTACCCGATCCTTCTACAACATAGCCTTCTCCTCGCCATATGATATTCCTATCAAGTGTATCGGAACCAAAACATATTGGCGTACCTGACACATAATACCCGGTACAGCGGATAATTTTTTTATCATCAAAAATGACATGCACTGAATCTTCAAGACTGCTGGCATAAACGTCAAAAACTCCATTTTCTGAACAAAGTACATCTCCACCTACTACTGTACAACCTGCATCAAAGACAGCTGAATCGAGAGGGTTTAATATGAGCATGACATCGTCGACATCACCGCTGCTAGTATACATGTTTAGTTTGACCGTATGATCCGTACCATTTATAATTATCCGTGCTATTGAATACCGGGCACTAATACGATTCTCGCCACAAGAACAAGCTAAAAGAATGATGAATACATGGACTAATATTTTTTTCATAGCTCTTTAATTTTGAAATTGAAGATAAAAATTAAAAAGAGCATTTAAAGAGCCATCGCGTTCAGCAGGATTATCAAACATGTTCCTCAGATTATCCCGGATGTATTCGGATCTCCGCGAACACTTAGCCACTTCTTGCATTTTCATTTTTCTATTCTTTAAAAAGCCAAGGGTTTCCCCTTGGCTCATAAATCATTAATTTTCTATGGGTTTAGCGTTTTCGTAGTCTTCCTCGGTGATGGTGTAGGTGTAGGTTTCTTGAGAAGTACCCGATCCTTCTACAATATAGCCTTCTCGCCATATGATATTCCTATCAAGTGTATCGGAACCAAAACATATTGGCGTACCTGACACATAATACCCGGTACAGCGGATAATTTTTTTATCATCAAAAATGACATGCACTGAATCTTCAAGACTGCTGGCATAAACGTCAAAAACTCCATTTTTTGAACAGGTTGTATTGCCGCCGCTTGCCGTACAACCCGCATCAAAGACAGCTGAATCGAGAGGGTTTAATATGAGCATGACATCGTCGACATCACCGCTGCTAGTATACATGTTTAGTTTGACTGTATGATCCGTACCATTTATAATTATCCGTGCTATTGAATACTCGGCGCTAATACGATTCTCGCCACAAGAACAAGCTAAAAGAATGATGAATACATGGACTAATATTTTTTTCATAGCTCTTTAATTTTGAAATTGAAGATAAAAATTAAAAAGAGCATTTAAAGAGCCATCGCCTTCAGCGGGATTATTAAAAAGGTTTCTTAGATTATCCCGGATATTTTCCAGCCGTCTTGAATGTTTAACTGCTTGTTGCATTTTCATGTCTCTATTCTTTAAAAAGCCAAGAGTTGCCCCTTGGCTTATAAATATTTAGTTTTCTATGGGTTTAGCGTTTTCGTAGTCTTCTTCGGTGATGGTGTAGGTATAGGTTCGAAGAGATGTGCCTTGCCCTTCTACAATATAGCCTTCTGCCTGTGATCTGTTTATTATATTTCTCCCTATTTCAGTGCTATAATAACGCAAAATCTTTTTGCCATCAAAAATGACATGCACTGAGTCTTCAAAACTGCTGGCATAAACGTCAAAAACTCCATTTGTTGAACAGTCTGTATCGCCGCCGCTTGCCGCACAATCCGCATCAAAGACAGCCGAATCGAGAGGATTTAATGTGAGCATGACATCGTCAACCTCACCTTCACGAGTATACATGTTCAATTTGACCGTATGATCCGTACCATTTATAATTATCCGTGCTATTGAATACTCGGCGCTAATACGATTCTCGCCACAAGAACAAGCTAAAAGAATGATGAATACATGGACTAATATTTTTTTCATACTTCTCTAATTTTGAAATTGAAGATAAAAATTAAAAAGAGCATTTAAAGAGCCATCGCGTTCAGCAGGATTATCAAACATGTTCCTCAGATTATCCCGGATATGTTCGAGTCTCCGCGAACACTTAGCCACTTCTTGAATTTTCATTCCTATATTCTTTAAAAAGCCAAGGGTTTCCCCTTGGCTTGTAAATATTTAGTTTTCTATGGGTTTAGCGTTTTCGTAGTCTTCCTCGGTGATGGTGTAGGTGAAGATTTCATGCGAAGTCCCTAGCCCTTGCATATCATAGGTACAATTCAATAATATATTATTTTTACAACTGTCATTAACAGTATAATTGATAATAAGCCTATTATAGAACCTTCGAATCTTTGACTCTCCAAATATAATATCTACAGAATCGGCTGGCGGTGTAACAGAACCACTTTCGCCTACAAAATTTGAGTTAGAAGAACAACGCGTGTCGCCTCCTGCTGCATAACAATCACCTGTGGTAATAAGTGTATCCATTGAAGAGATATTAAAAGTGTGTTTTATCAATACATTTTCTCTGATACCAAAACGCAAAATTATTCTTACATTTTGTCCGCTGCTATTAACTACATTGTGGGTAAATTGCCATCTGCTGGATATACGACTATCCAGTGGGCAAGCTGTTAAAACTAGAAGGCCCAAAATCATAAACCTTTTTTTCATAGCTCTTTAATTTTGAAATTGAAGATAGAAATTAAAGAGGGCATTTAAAGAGCCATCGCGTTCGGCGGGATTATCAAACATATTCCGCAGGTTATCCCGGATATGTTCAAGCCGCCTTGAATATTTAACTGCTTGTTGCATTTTAATTTTTCTATTCTTTAAAAAGCCAAGAGTTACCCCTTGGCTTGTAAATATTTAGTTTTCTATGGGTTTAGCGTTTTCGTAGTCTTCCTCGGTGATGGTGTAGGTGAAGATTTCATGCGAAGTCCCTAGCCCTTGCATATCATAGGTACAATTCAATAATATATTATTTTTACAACTGTCATTAACAGTATAATTGATAATAAGCCTATTATAGAACCTTCGAATCTTTGACTCTCCAAATATAATATCTACAGAATCGGCTGGCGGTGTAACAGAACCACTTTCGTCTACAAAATTTGAGTTAGAAGAACAACGCATGTCACCTCCTTGTACATAACAATCACCTACAGAAATAAGCGTGTCCATCGAAGAGATATTAAGAGTATATTGATATGTAGATACATTTGTAATAGCTATACTTGTGAAATACAAAACTATTCTTACATCTTGCCCACTGTTGTTAACTATATTGTGGGTAAACCGCCATCTGCTGGATACACGAGTGTCCAGTGAGCAAACTGTTAGAACTAACAAGCCCAAAATTATAAAACTCTTTTTCATGTCTCTCTAATTTTGAAATTGAAGATAAAAATTAAAGAGGGCATTTAAAGAGCCATCGCGTTCAGCGGGATTATTAAAAAGGTTTCTAAGATTATCTCGGATATGTTCGAGTCTCCGCGAACACTTAGCCACTTCTTGCATTTTCATTTTTCTATTCTTTAAAAAGCCAAGGGTTTCCCCTTGGCTCATAAATCATTAATTTTCTATGGGTTCAGCATTTTTATAATCTTCCTCGGTGATGGTGTAGGTATAGGTTTCTTGAGAAGTACCCGATCCTTCTACAACATAGCCTTCTCCTCGCCATATGATATTCCTATCAAGTGTATCGGAACCAAAACACATTGGCGTACCTGACACATAATACCCCGTACAGCGGATAATTTTTTTATCATCAAAAATAACATGTACTGAATCTTCAAGCCTGCTGGCATAAACGTCAAAAACTCCATTTGTTGAACAGCGTGTATCGCCGCCGCTTGCCGCACAATCCGCATCAAAGACAGCCGAATCGATAGGATTTAATATTAACATAATATCATCAACTTCACCTCTACTAGTATACATGTTCAATTTGACTGTATGATCCGTACCATTTATAATTATCCGTACTATTGAATACTCGGCGCTAATACGATTCTCGCCACAAGAACAAGCTAAAAGAATGATGAATACATGGACTAATATTTTTTTCATACTTCTCTAATTTTGAAATTGAAGATAAAAATTAAAAAGAGCATTTAAAGAGCCATCGCGTTCAGCAGGATTATCAAACATGTTCCTCAGATTATCCCGGATATGTTCGAGTCTCCGCGAACACTTAGCCACTTCTTGAATTTTCATTCCTATATTCTTTAAAAAGCCAAGGGTTTCCCCTTGGCTTGTAAATATTTAGTTTTCTATGGGTTTAGCGTTTTCGTAGTCTTCCTCGGTGATGGTGTAGGTGAAGATTTCATGCGAAGTCCCTAGCCCTTGCATATCATAGGTACAATTCAATAATATATTATTTTTACAACTGTCATTAACAGTATAATTGATAATAAGCCTATTATAGAACCTTCGAATCTTTGACTCTCCAAATATAATATCTACAGAATCGGCTGGCGGTGTAACAGAACCACTTTCGCCTACAAAATTTGAGTTAGAAGAACAACGCGTGTCGCCTCCTGCTGCATAACAATCACCTGTGGTAATAAGTGTATCCATTGAAGAGATATTAAAAGTGTGTTTTATCAATACATTTTCTCTGATACCAAAACGCAAAATTATTCTTACATTTTGTCCGCTGCTATTAACTACATTGTGGGTAAATTGCCATCTGCTGGATATACGACTATCCAGTGGGCAAGCTGTTAAAACTAGAAGGCCCAAAATCATAAACCTTTTTTTCATAGCTCTTTAATTTTGAAATTGAAGATAGAAATTAAAGAGGGCATTTAAAGAGCCATCGCGTTCGGCGGGATTATCAAACATATTCCGCAGGTTATCCCGGATATGTTCAAGCCGCCTTGAATATTTAACTGCTTGTTGCATTTTAATTTTTCTATTCTTTAAAAAGCCAAGAGTTACCCCTTGGCTTGTAAATCATTAATTTTCTATGGGTTCAGCATTTTTATAATCTTCCTCGGTGATGGTGTAGGTATAGGTTTCTTGAGAAGTACCCGATCCTTCTACAACATAGCCTTCTCCTCGCCATATGATATTCCTATCAAGTGTATCGGAACCAAAACACATTGGCGTACCTGACACATAATACCCGGTACAGCGGATAATTTTTTTATCATCAAAAATAACATGTACTGAATCTTCAAGCCTGCTGGCATAAACGTCAAAAACTCCATTTGTTGAACAGCGTGTATCGCCGCCGCTTGCCGCACAATCCGCATCAAAGACAGCCGAATCGAGAGGATTTAATGTGAGCATGACATCGTCAACCTCACCTTCACGAGTATACATGTTCAATTTGACCGTATGATCCGTACCATTTATAATTATCCGTGCTATTGAATACTCGGCGCTAATACGATTCTCGCCACAAGAACAAGCTAAAAGAATGATGAATACATGGACTAATATTTTTTTCATACTTCTCTAATTTTGAAATTGAAGATAAAAATTAAAAAGAGCATTTAAAGAGCCATCGCGTTCAGCAGGATTATCAAACATGTTCCTCAGATTATCCCGGATGTATTCGGGTCTCCGCGAACACTTAGCCACTTCTTGCATTTTCATGTCTATATTTTTTAAAAAGCCAAGGGTTTCCCCTTGGCTCATAAATCATTAATTTTCTATGGGTTTAGCGTTTTCATAATCTTCTTCAGTGATGGTGTAGGTATAGGTTCGAAGAGATGTGCCTTGCCCTTCTACAATATAGCCTTCTCGCCATATGATATTCCTATCAAGTGTATCGGAACCAAAACATATTGGCGTACCTGACACATAATACCCGGTACAGCGGATAATTTTTTTATCATCAAAAATGACATGCACTGAATCTTCAAGACTGCTGGCATAAACGTCAAAAACTCCATTTTCTGAACAAAGTACATCTCCACCTACTACTATACAACCTGCATCAAAGACAGCTGAATCGAGAGGGTTTAATATGAGCATGACATCGTCGACATCACCGCTGCTAGTATATATGTTTAGTTTGACTGTATGATCCGTACCATTTATAATTATCCGTGCTATTGAATACTCGGCGCTAATACGATTCTCGCCACAAGAACAAGCTAAAAGAATGATGAATACATGGACTAATATTTTTTTCATAGCTCTTTAATTTTGAAATTGAAGATAAAAATTAAAAAGAGCATTTAAAGAGCCATCGCGTTCAGCGGGATTATCAAACATATTCCGCAGGTTATCCCGGATATGTTCAAGCCGCCTTGAATATTTAACTGCTTGTTGCATTTTAATTTTTCTATTCTTTAAAAAGCCAAGAGTTACCCCTTGGCTTGTAAATATTTAGTTTTCTATGGGTTTAGCGTTTTCGTAGTCTTCCTCGGTGATGGTGTAGGTATAGGTTCGAAGAGATGTGCCTTGCCCTTCTACAATATAGCCTTCTGCCTGTGATCTGTTTATTATATTTCTCCCTATTTCAGTGCTATAATAACGCAAAATCTTTTTGCCATCAAAAATGACATGCACTGAGTCTTCAAAACTGCTGGCATAAACGTCAAAAACTCCATTTGTTGAACAGTGTGTAGTATTGCCTGTTGTCGTACAATCCGCATCAAAGACAGCCGAATCGATAGGATTTAATATTAACATAATATCATCAACTTCACCTCTACTAGTATACATGTTCAATTTGACTGTATGATCCGTACCATTTATAATTATCCGTGCTATTGAATACCGGGCACTAATACGATTCTCGCCACAAGAACAAGCTAAAAGAATGATGAATACATGGACTAATATTTTTTTCATAGCTCTTTAATTTTGAAATTGAAGATAAAAATTAAAAAGAGCATTTAAAGAGCCATCGCGTTCAGCAGGGTTGTTAAACATGTTTCTAAGATTATCCCGGATGTATTCGGGTCTCCGCGAACACTTAGCCACTTCTTGCATTTTCATGTCTATATTTTTTAAAAAGCCAAGGGTTTCCCCTTGGCTCATAAATCATTAATTTTCTATGGGTTCAGCATTTTTATAATCTTCCTCGGTGATGGTGTAGGTATAGGTTTCTTGAGAAGTACCCGATCCTTCTACAACATAGCCTTCTCCTCGCCATATGATATTCCTATCAAGTGTATCGGAACCAAAACACATTGGCGTACCTGACACATAATACCCCGTACAGCGCAAAATCTTCTCACCATCAAAAATAACATGTACTGAGTCTTCAAGACTGCTGGCATAAACGTCAAAAACTCCATTTTTTGAACAGGTTGTATTGCCGCCGCTTGCCGTACAACCCGCATCAAAGACAGCCGAATCGAGAGGATTTAATGTGAGCATGACATCGTCAACCTCACCTTCACGAGTATACATGTTCAATTTGACCGTATGATCCGTACCATTTATAATTATCCGTGCTATTGAATACTCGGCGCTAATACGATTGTCAAGATTACAAGCCCAAATGAAAAGGACAATAAATATATTAACTGTTATTACTTTCATGCCTCTCTAATTTTGAAATTGAAGATAGAAATTAAAAAGAGCATCTAAAGAGCCATCGCGTTCAGCGGGATTATCAAACATGTTCCTCAGATTATCTCGGATATGTTCGAGTCTCCGCGAACACTTAGCCACTTCTTGCATTTTCATTTTTCTATTCTTTAAAAAGCCAAGGGTTTCCCCTTGGCTCATAAATCATTAATTTTCTATGGGTTTAGCGTTTTCGTAGTCTTCTTCGGTAATGGTGTAGGTATTTCTTTCTTCTGTTTCTCCTACTTTTTCATGGAGATAACCACAATTAGGACCGGAGATGCCTAATAATATATTTGGGCATAAATTCATATCAAAAGTACCATAATAATAAAATTTTAGAACCTTATCATTGTCAAATACTATATAGGCAGAATCATCAAATTCTCCGACTCTACCTTCAAAAAAGTTGTAGTAGCCTACATCGCAACCTGATCCAGAAAATATAGTATTAGAACAAAAACCTTCAAATTTTAAAGTATCTTTTGAGCTAATAACAATACTTTTCTTTATATTAATAGTTTCTCCTTGATAGGAAGTTTCTTTACCAAATATCATAAACTCTATATTGTGATTACTATCGTTAACTATCAGTGTGGTAAATTTAAAACTACTCATACTATCCGGTTCCCCACAAGAATACGCGAAAAAAAATATAATTAACAAAGCCAGATTAAACCTCTTTTTCATGTCTCTCTAATTTTGAAATTGAAGATAGAAATTAAAGAGCGCATCTAAAGAGCCATCGCGTTCAGCGGGATTATTAAAAAGGTTTCTTAGATTATCCCGGATATGTTCCAGCCGCCTTGAATGTTTAGCCACTTCTTGCATTTTCATTTTTCTATTCTTTAAAAAGCCAAGGGTTTCCCCTTGGCTCATAAATCATTAATTTTCTATGGGTTCAGCATTTTTATAATCTTCCTCGGTGATGGTGTAGGTATAGGTTTCTTGAGAAGTACCCGATCCTTCTACAACATAGCCTTCTCCTCGCCATATGATATTCCTATCAAGTGTATCGGAACCAAAACATATTGGCGTACCTGACACATAATACCCGGTACAGCGGATAATTTTTTTATCATCAAAAATGACATGCACTGAATCTTCAAGACTGCTGGCATAAACGTCAAAAACTCCATTTTCTGAACAAAGTACATCTCCACCTACTACTATACAACCTGCATCAAAGACAGCTGAATCGAGAGGGTTTAATATGAGCATGACATCGTCGACATCACCGCTGCTAGTATATATGTTTAGTTTGACTGTATGATCCGTACCATTTATAATTATCCGTGCTATTGAATACTCGGCGCTAATACGATTCTCGCCACAAGAACAAGCTAAAAGAATGATGAATACATGGACTAATATTTTTTTCATAGCTCTTTAATTTTGAAATTGAAGATAAAAATTAAAAAGAGCATTTAAAGAGCCATCGCGTTCAGCGGGATTATCAAACATATTCCGCAGGTTATCCCGGATATGTTCAAGCCGCCTTGAATATTTAACTGCTTGTTGCATTTTAATTTTTCTATTCTTTAAAAAGCCAAGAGTTACCCCTTGGCTTGTAAATATTTAGTTTTCTATGGGTTTAGCGTTTTCGTAGTCTTCTTCGGTAATGGTGTAGGTATTTCTTTCTTCTGTTTCTCCTACTTTTTCATGGAGATAACCACAATTAGGACCGGAGATGCCTAATAATATATTTGGGCATAAATTCATATCAAAAGTACCATAATAATAAAATTTTAGAACCTTATCATTGTCAAATACTATATAGGCAGAATCATCAAATTCTCCGACTCTACCTTCAAAAAAGTTGTAGTAGCCTACATCGCAACCTGATCCAGAAAATATAGTATTAGAACAAAAACCTTCAAATTTTAAAGTATCTTTTGAGCTAATAACAATACTTTTCTTTATATTAATAGTTTCTCCTTGATAGGAAGTTTCTTTACCAAATATCATAAACTCTATATTGTGATTACTATCGTTAACTATCAGTGTGGTAAATTTAAAACTACTCATACTATCCGGTTCCCCACAAGAATACGCGAAAAAAAATATAATTAACAAAGCCAGATTAAACCTCTTTTTCATAGCTCTCTAATTTTGAAATTGAAGATAGAAATTAAAAAGAGCATCTAAAGAGCCATCGCGTTCAGCGGGATTATCAAACATATTCCTCAGATTATCTCGGATATGTTCCAGCCGTCTTGAATGTTTAACTGCTTGTTGCATTTTCATTTTTCTATTCTTTAAAAAGCCAAGAGTTACCCCTTGGCTTGTAAATATTTAGTTTTCTATGGGTTTAGCGTTTTCGTAGTCTTCTTCAGTGATGGTGTAGGTATAGGTTTCTTGAGAAGTACCCAAGCCTTCTACAATATAGCCTTCTGCCCATATGATATTCCTATCAAGTGTATCGGAACCAAAACACATTGGCGTACCTGACACATAATACCCGGTACAGCGGATAATTTTTTTATCATCAAAAATGACATGCACTGAGTCTTCAAGACTTTCAGCAAAAACGGCAAAAACTCCATTTGTTGAACAGTGTGTAGTATTGCCTGTTGTCGTACAATCCGCATCAAAGACAGCCGAATCGATAGGATTTAATATTAACATAATATCATCAACTTCACCTCTACTAGTATACATGTTCAATTTGACCGTATGATCCGTACCATTTATAATTATCCGTGCTATTGAATACTCGGCGCTAATACGATTGTCAAGATTACAAGCCCAAATGAAAAGGACAATAAATATATTAACTGTTATTACTTTCATGCCTCTCTAATTTTGAAATTGAAGATAAAAATTAAAAAAGGCATTTAAAGAGCCATCGCGTTCGGCAGGATTATCAAACATGTTCCTCAGATTATCCCGGATGTGTTCAAGCCTTTTAGCTCCTGTTAAAGCCCGCTGAATTTGAAAAAAAGTATAGCCCTGCACTCTATCGTCTGCATAATTGCCTGCTACACGACTATTACCCGGTAATGTCAACCTTTGATTAGTATTATCCATTAAATCGACAAAAAGCTGGGTATAAGCGGATTGGGTTGAGGCTCTTATTCTATTGGCATCTTGATTGGGAATACTTCGCCTACCTGCAACCGAAGGATGATTGGGGTAATAGGCTCTTGTGAAATAAAACTCTATAAACTCGGCATAGCTTTCCCTGAGTATTCTTTTGGCCAAAAACATCCAGCCCCAATATTTAAGATGCGACTGATGCCCCAATTCATGAAAAGTAACCGCATATAAATCATCGGTTTCTTTGGCAGCACCATTATCAAATAGTGTCCATATCTTAATCCTATTGGCTCTGATGGAAAATAAATTACCTGTGCCTCTGCTAAAAATAGCCCGAATATTAATTTGGTTGACATGCGGACGCGTATCGCTCCAAGGGGGATAAATACCCGTTCGTAGACGCTGCACCTCATATTCTCTGGCGGCATTGATCAAGGTAGCCCGTACCCAGCCTTTGGAATTTCGCCCAAACTCAAAATCAACATTCCAATCACCCTGCCTTTTGGGTCCGTTGTGATAGGTTTGGAAGCCACCCCAAGAGCTTATTTTAGCATTGCGGTTTTTGAAAGAAATGCTGTAATTAGCTCGTCTTCCACGCCTGAAGGCGCGCAGGCTAAAAAAACCGTTGGCATTGGTATAACCAACGTGATAATCAAACCAACGCCTTGCCCGTACTTTAACGCCAACCACGGGTAACCACCCCCTGTTTACACCACCATCGCGTCCCCTTACCCGAATGCGTCCTCTGGGTGTCCAGCAACGTCTGCGGCAGTGGGCATTTTTAAGGTAATACGGTTCTTCCCAATTATTAGTTAAACGAAGGGCTTCGTCTTCCAAGGCATCAAGTAAATTAGCACCTCCAGTCAACCTAAGGTGCGATGTATGATTGCATTCGCTTGCCTCATTATGGTCATGTTCTTCGCCTTCTGCTGACTCAGGCAAAAATAACTCGGCTAAAATTTCATATTCAACGTTTTCGGGGAAAACATAATCCGGTTTAACCACCGTATATTGCCAAGTAATGCCGCTATCGGGCAAACTCGGGTCTTGGTAGTAATCACCGACTTGCTCGATTTCAAAATCCAAAGGATGATCGAACAATTCTAGCGTGGTATCGGCTTGCAACAAATCGTATTGCGCGGTATCCTTGGGTAAAAAACGCACATACAAGTCCGTGGTGGTAATTTGAAAATTGGGACTCGTTGTTGTTTTACCTGTCGCTTGTATTTTGGCATAAGCTTTTTGCATCGTTTCGACCAAATACGGATTTTCAAGCTGCTTGCCCAAAACGATAGGCTTAGATTCGCCACTGACCGCATCTTCGCTGGTCTCAACGGGTGGAGATTCCACCTCTAATTCTTCTAAAGCTACTTGATTCGAGTTATCTAAATCAAGCTCTTTTATTGGGGTTTTACATTGACTTAAAACCAAGAGAATCATAACAGTAGAAACCGTTTTGAAGAGTTGATATATATATATATATTGATTTTTTCATTATTTTAAAAATAAAAAGGTTAAGAAATTTGGAATTTTAAAAAATTAATTAAAAAGTTGATCAATTTAGGAAGAGGGCATTAAAATAACTTCCAAATTGAGTCAGTTATAATTATTTGGCGAAGGTCGCTTTTATTTTTTAGAAAAACAAGAACAATTTTTGTTTTTTTTTAGCTACGTATAATTTCAAATTTTTTACCTTAACCCCTATTTTTACTAACCTCTATCATTTTTTTAATATCTTTGGAATCAGTTTAAAGTTTTTTCATTTGAAAAAAAGGCTTTTAAAAGATTTAATTCATTGTAAACAGATATTTTTCAAATAAAAACAATTTTGCTATAAAAAAAAGATCAAAATTTTCTGATATAAGAATATCATGAACATTGGAGATAAAGTAAAAATTAAACAAACTGATATTCTTGGATATATTGTTGAGTTTATAAACTTAAAGCTTGTAAAAATTAAAGTAGAGAGTTTATTTTTTGAGATTCCCAAGCAAGACCTTGTACTTGTTGGAGATACTCTTAAAAAGGAAGAAAACACAAATGATTTAACCAAAGCTTCTTTTAAGAATTCCCAAATTAATAAACCCAAAACAATAACTAAGTTTCCCAACCTTTGTATCCAAAAAAAGATATTAGCTTTAGTATATGAAAAAACGTCTGAAGAAAATTTTTATATCCTCAATAATACACTTTATCCAGTTTTAATTTCCCTTTTTTATGTTGAAAACAATTTATTTAAACCTATTTATTATGGATTGTTAAAACCAAAAACTTATCAAAAATTATCTCCAAATCTTAAATTAGTAAAAAAACAAAAACTTATAGCTCACTACTTTTTTATCTTTGAAAAATCTAACATTCTGCCAACTTTGCAAAAAAAAACAATTACCCTCTTAATTAATAAATTAAAACAAAGTAATAAACTTACAATTCCGTTATTAAATCGACAAGGCTATATATTTGAATTGAGTGAAAATAAATCGGAAACAGAACTTGCTAAAAATCTTCAAAAAATATGGTTAGAAGGAAAAGCCAATACAAAGAAGTCAATTTATAATGTAAAAAAACCAAATGATATTGTTGACTTACATATAGAAAAATTAGAAAAAGAGTACCAATTTTTATCGGTTTCAGAAATTAAAGATATTCAAATAGAAGTTTTTAAGACCAAACTTGCCGAAGCAATTTCTACAAGTATGAAAGAAATATCATTTATACATGGCATTGGGAATCAAATTTTAAGTAAAGAAATTCACGACTATTTAAAAGATCATAAAGATGTTAAAAATTTTGAAATATATGATGCTTCAAATATTTTAAATCGAGGTATAACTTTGGTAAAACTAAACTAAAGACTTTTAAATTTTATTTCAAAAAAAATATAGAGATAGTAATATTCGTTTTAGTTGTATAATTTTTGCATTTAGAATATAGTACATTCTGACCGCATGTTTAAATTAGCAGTAAACAATACCGATTTATATGAAAAATCTTCAAAATAGTTTTTTAATTGTTACAGTTTTTTTATTTATTTTTTTAAACTATACAGCCTGTGTTCCGAAGCTTTGTTCTGCCTATCAAAGTAATTATTTAGTACCTGCGTATGATTCACCTTTTCAAAAAGCACATACCAAACAAGATGAAGTTTTTTTTTCTTATTTAAGTCAAGAAGATAGTATGCCGAGAGAAGATGAGTTTTTTAAAAGCAATAGTCTTAAATACAATGGTTTAGTAAAAAAAAGAAAAAATATTGTAGGAGTCGTTTTTAAAAACTATTCACATCTACAAGGCAACAAGCCAAAAATTATACGTGCTAACCCTCGTTATCCTATTCTTACTGCTTCTAACGATACCTTAGCAGATGATAGTATCAGCATAGTTTTAAGTGATGAAGAACTTTTAGAACTTATTATAAAAGAACAATATCCAACTGTTTTTAGTAAAGAAGAAAAGCAAAATGATAGTCTTCTCATTTTACCTCAAAAAAATATAGAGCAAGCCTTTTATGAAATCAAATATACGGATCAACTAACCAGTTTTTTAGATTTAAAATATCAACAAGATGAAGAAAAGTTAGAAGAAAACGAGGAAGAGTTAGAAGAAAATAGTGAAGAGAATATTCTTGAAAAACAAAAAAGTGGCTTTTTTTCAAAATTATTTAAGAAAAAAAGAAAAAAGAAAAGAAAAAGAGAAGAACAAATACAAGAAGAAGATGAGATACTTTTGGATGATAATTTAGAGGATTAAATATATAAATAGTGGCTTTTATAGCAAAGTTATTTTATTTTGCGAAACGTTAAGTTTCAATACCAATAGGTTAGAATCTGAAAAACTCTTTTTTTCAAGTAGTCTGAGTATAATATGTGTGGTGACGAGTGGATTCGAACCACCGACACACGGATTTTCAGTCCGATGCTCTACCGACTGAGCTACGTCACCACATTATAGTTCTGCAAATTTAACTTTTTTTATATAAAACAACTACTTTATTACAATTTTTTAGACAACATTCCTTTAAAAACTAAAGTAAAATTATTCCGGTTTAAGAAAACATCATAGTTTTTTTTCAATTTGTCAGTATATTTTCTATTTTTGAAATCCTCTATATATTACACAAATTTTATATTTGCGCATGTGGCGGAATTGGTAGACGCGCTAGCTTGAGGGGCTAGTGGGCTTTTTGCTCGTGGAAGTTCGAGTCTTCTCATGCGCACGTTTTTAAAATTTTAGACTTATAGTGGTAAAAAATGATTTTTCAAATATTTAATTCATTGATAATAAGGCAGTTTTCTTTCCTCATTTAATAACAAGACTATAGCACAATAGTTTCTCAAATTAACCAATTCTTTAAAAAATTATGAATATTAGTTTTTATAGTATCGTATTAACTTCTTTATTATTTATAAAATGTGATAAAGGACATACCTCAAGGCAAAATGTCTTAACGTCAAGTCAAAACTATATTTCTAAGAGTAAAATCATAGATTTATCGCATGTGTATTCCAAAGAAACAGTTTATTGGGTAACTTCAAAAGAATTTGAATTAGATACTGTTTATAACGGACAAACAGATAAAGGATATTACTATTCGGCTAATAATTTCTCGACCGCAGAACACGGAGGTACACATATAGATGCTCCAATTCATTTTTCAAAAAATGGACAAAGTGTAGATGAAATACCACTTGAAAAATTAATAGGAATTGCTATAAAGATTGATATTTCTTCGAAAGTCATGAATAATCATGATTATCAAATTACTATTGATGATATTATAGCTTGGGAAAAAAAAGAAAATACCCGCATTCCTGATGGAAGTATTGTCTTGTTAGAGACAGGTTTTTCAAAATATTATCCCGATAAAATAAAATATCTTGGAACCGATAAACGCGGTCAAGAAGCGGTTAAACTTTTACACTTTCCTGGACTTTCTCCTGAAGCAGCTCAATGGTTAGTTGATAATCGTAATATAAATGCTATAGGAATTGATACACCAAGTATTGATTATGGACAATCCCAAAATTTTGAAACTCATGTAATATTACTATCTCATAATATTCCTGCTTTTGAAAACCTTACGAATCTCGATCAATTGCCTTCAAAAGAATTTGAAATAATTGCTTTACCCATGAAGATTAAAGGAGGAAGTGGTTCACCTTTAAGGATAGTAGCTATTTTGAATTAATGATTTTTTATATAAAAATTTCTAAATCCATTCTTATTTTTCAGGACATCTCTCATAATACTTTGTAATTTTTGAAAAAAAATTAATTTTAAAAATTTTACATATATTATTTATTATCAATAATTTAAATATTTATATAGTTACAATTTGAGCTCAGTAAGCCTAGTTTTTGCCCATTTTGCATCCAATTTTAAACTTTTGATTTGCTCATAACGCCAAAGATTATAGGTCAAATTAACTAAAGTTCCGAAGCCTTTAGCTCGCTCTAGCCCAATAGATTTTAAAGAAAGCCCCTGAATTACTTGATTGATTGTGTGCTCGTTATCTAATACTTTCTCTTGCTCTTGACCAAGGCCGAATCTGCCCGGAGACCCTGCTCGCTATCTGAGCTATCAACTAAAGAAGTCAGAAACCTGTGAGTCGTGAACGCAGGCACTGGTGACCTCACTTTTGCTAATAAGCTTGGAGAGCTTATCTACTTTTATGTGATTTTTGTAACCATAATAATTACGCTTGCCTTTCTTAGTCCAAGTAGACATCTAAATCTTTTTGTATCAATTTATTCGAATCATCTTTGCCAGTTCATAGGAACATCGGTCGCCTTGCTGGCTTATTTTGTTCAAGCGTGTTTCAATTTCAGGAATGGGTCGACCTGACTTGATGGGTTTATATTTTCGAGACATTAGAAGCTATTTTTTAGATTAAAATGATTATTTTTGAAAAAAAACAATATAAAAACTAATTATTTCATAACCAAATACTTAATTTAGGAGATGCCCTAGCCAATTTTTAGCCTAAATAATTTCAAACTATTCACGCTCTTAGATATTTATTTAAATATTTGATTAACGATAAATTAAATAAACTACATATATATAAGTAATTTATAATCAATTTTTTAAAAATTTGCCAAATTATTGACTTTACTTATTACAAGAATAATATGCTTCATTTAAAATTAGCTACTGACCCGCGTTGGGTTAATATAGTTGAAAAAAAGATAGAAGATATTTTGGTTGACCATGCGTATTGCGAGCAAAAAGCAGCTTCCACTTGTATATCTTTAATCATTTTGTATCCAGATAAAGAACGTCTTGTCTCAACATTGACTCCAATTGTCAAAGAAGAGTGGACACATTTTGAACTAGTTTTAGAACAATTAAAAAAAAGAGGTTATAAATTAGGAAAACAACATAAAGATATTTATGTTAATCAGCTAATGCCCCATGTTAGAAAAGGAATAGGAGAAAAAAAACGGCTTACCGATAGGCTATTGCTTTGTGCTTTAATAGAAGCAAGAAGCTGCGAACGGTTTAAAATCTTATCTCAAGAGTTGATTGATGAAGAATTAAAAGTTTTTTATCATAATTTAATGGTCTCCGAAGCCAAACACTACACAACATTTATTCAATTAGCTCGTCATTATGACGATATCAAAGTAGTGAATAAACGTTGGAAAGAATGGTTAGAAATAGAGACTCAAATTATAAATAATTTAAGTCTACGCCCAGACCGCATTCATTAAAAAGTCTAACAATTTAGATATACCCTTTCAAATAATAAACCCAATAGCCAATAATTTCGTGCAAAACAAGGTATATATTTGAAGCAGATTGGGATGTTAATACAAAGAATGCTTTTGGGTATTCCCAGAAATGTATACTTGTATTTAAGTCTTTATAATCTGTGGGAAAAACATCTATCTTACATCCAATTTTATTAAAACAAGCTTCTGCCCGGCGCATATGAAACGAAGAAGTAATTAAAAGGCAATCTTTAAAACTTATATTCATTTTTTTAAGCAGTTTTGCTGAATATAAAGCATTTTCATGAGTATTACGAGCTTGGGTTTCAATAAAAATATCATTTTCTGGTATTTCTATTAATAATAAAAAATCTTTAATATTTTGAGATTCAAAATATTGACCGTATAATAGGGATTGAGATTGTCCAGTGATAAGAATTTTATCAATATGTTTTTTTTTATATAGTTCTATGGTTCTAAAAATTCGTTCACTGTAATTATCTACATAAAGTTTAGAATTTTGGATTTGGTGAGGTTTTTTTTCAATAACACCACCCAATAAAATTCCTACTTTATAGCTTTTTTTCAGATTTTCATATGCTATAGGCTTATATGACCACAAGTGATATAAATTTCTGCTTATAAATTGATTATGACTGAAATAGATTAAAATTAACAGCAGCAAAAATATTTTACGCTTAGCTGTTTTTTTTATTACTAAGAATAAAAAAGCGACAAATAGCCAATTAATAGGACGTAGAGTAAAGATTAAAAATTTAGAAAAAAAGTAAAACATATGAATAAAAATTTAAAATTCTAAGTGAACCTATATTGAAAAAAATTTAAAAGTATTTAGTTCATTGATATTAAGGACTTTTTTTGTCTTTTTTTAATAAAAAGGCTATAAAAAATTGTATTAAATTCATGATTTGAATGTTTAGAAATCACAGACATAATATATTTAATATTCCAATGTCAGAATATCCCACATCATTTTTAGCTGGTAATCTACTAAGTCAAATTCAATATCCTAAAGATTTAAGGCAACTTTCCAAAGACCAGTTACCCAGTTTATGTCAAAATTTAAGAGATTTTATTATTAACCAAGTTTCCATACATGGAGGACATTTTGGAGCAAGTTTAGGGGTTATAGAATTAACAGTGGCTTTGCATTATATGCTTAATACGCCAGAAGATTTTTTGGTTTGGGATGTAGGACATCAAGCTTATGGGCATAAAATATTGACAGGTAGGCGAAAATATTTTCATACCAATCGGGTATATAAAGGACTTTCTGGTTTTCCACGACGGGCTGAAAGTAAATATGATGCTTTTGGAGTTGGGCATTCATCTACTTCTATTTCTGCAGCTTTAGGAATGGCTTTGGCTTCTAAATATAAAAAAGAAGATAAACAACATGTTGCAGTTATTGGAGACGGTGCGATGACAGCAGGTATGGCTTTTGAAGCTATGAATCATGCTGGTGTCAGCGATTCAAATATTTTAATTATACTCAATGATAACTGTATGTCAATAGACCCCAATGTGGGAGCACTCAAAAATTACCTAACAAAAATAACAGTTTCCCCTTTTTATAACAAGCTTAGAGATGAAGTTTGGGAGATACTAGAAAATTTTAAAAAGCATGGAAAACAATTCCAACATCTAGCTTCTCGTATGGAAAATTTAGTAAAAAGTACTTTGGTAAAAAGTAGTAATCTTTTTGAAGCTATGAATCTGCGTTATTTTGGACCCGTTAATGGACATGATGTTAAAAATTTAGTAAAAGTTATCGGTGATCTTCAAAAGATTAATGCGCCTAAACTTTTACATTGTATCACAGTAAAAGGGAAAGGGTTTAAACATGCTGAACAAAATCAAACTCAATGGCATGCACCGGGAAAATTTGATGTAAAAACAGGTACTATTTATAAACCTAGTCATATAGTGCCTCAAGCCCCTAAATACCAAGTTGTTTTTGGAGAAACTATCTTGGAGTTAGCCAACAAGAATGATAAAATTATGGGTATCACCCCAGCTATGCCGAGTGGTTCTTCCTTAAATATCATGATGAAAGCTATGCCAAATAGGGCTATTGATGTAGGCATTGCCGAACAGCATGCTGTTACCGTCTCTGCAGGTATGGCAGCCAATGGTTTAATACCTTATTGTAATATTTATTCCAGTTTTATGCAACGTGCTTATGACCAAGTTATTCATGATGTTTGTATTCAAAATTTAAAGGTCATTTTTTGTCTGGATAGAGCTGGTTTTGCAGGTGCTGATGGAGCTACTCACCATGGCACTTATGATTTGGCTTATATGCGTTGTTTGCCGAACATGATTGTGAGTTCACCTATTAATGAACAAGAACTTAGAAATTTAATGTATACAGCTCAATTAGACGAGCAAACTCATCCATTTACTATTCGTTATCCACGTGGACAAGGAGTCATGGTTGATTGGAAAACTCCTTTTGAAAAAATTCCTATAGGAACAGGAAAACAACTTATAAAAGGAAAAGATATAGCTATTTTAACCATAGGAAGTATAGGTAATAAAGCCTTAGAATCTATCCCTATTTTAAATAAGAAAAATATCTATCCTTCTGTATACAATATGCGCTTTGTTAAACCATTAGACAAAACGCTTTTGACTGCTATTTTTACAAAATATAAAAAAATTATAACTCTTGAAGATGGCTGTTTAATGGGTGGTTTTGGAACAGCTATTTTAGAGTTTGCCTCTGACAATAATTTTTATTTGCCAATCAGAAGACTCGGAATACCGGATAAAGTTTTTGAACATGGTAGCCAAAACGAACTTTATAATGAAGCAGGTTATCAAACAAAACATATTATAGAAGCAGTTTTTAAAAGTTCTGACAAAGAGATATAGCAATATCATCTGGGAAACGATCATTTTTAAAATCAATACCCAAAACCTCCAAAAATTCTTTTTCAAATGCAACAGCTATAAAACAAATTTTAATGAGAATAATAAAAAGTTTTTCAAAGGAAAAAGCCCAAAAATTATATCATAAAAGACAAAAACAATTTACCCCTAATGATATAAATAAAATTATTGATAAGGTTGGTAAACTAGAATTAAAATTTACCAATCAGAGTAGATTGACTACATATATAGAAGATTTTAGGCTTCTATTTTCAATGTTAAAAGATTACTATCAAGGAAAATATAAGGCTATACCATGGCATAGTATCGCAGCTATTGGCGCAACTTTATTATATATTTTGAACCCTTTTGATGCTCTGCCCGATTTTATTCCATTTGTGGGTTATATTGATGACGCTGCTGTTTTTAATATATCTTTAAATTTTGTTAGAAAAGAAATTATAAAATATAAAAACTGGAAAAATAAGGTTTCATAATGAATTATTAAATTGATTTTTAATAGTTTAGCTTTTGCTTAAAAAAGGATTTTAGAGGTATTATTAAATATTGAAAATCAATTTTCTGAAATAATAATAGCATTGCTGTATATAAAAATGTATTCATTTTTCAATAACTTATACTTTTTCATGAACTTATAAAAACTTTTGAAAAGCCTTCAAAAAAATTGAAAAAAATGATAATTATTTTTTAACTTGCTTATAATAAGCTAATACAAATTTCTAAATCAAGACAAAAATCCTTTTTTTGTCTTGACCATATTAAATAAAATGAGTTTTTTTAATAACGAACTAATCTAAATTCATTGAATCAAAAAATAGTTGACTTAGAAAATATTTCTTTAATAGATTTTTTTGGTGCTAATAATATCCATATCAACATGATATGTGAAGCCTTCCCTCAAACCAAAATTATTGTACGGGGTAGTCAAATTAAGTTGCTAGGCACTTACGAAGAGATAGAAAAAATAAATAAAATACTTAATGCTTTGATAATCTATTATCAAAAAAATAAAAGTATTGATCTTGAAACGGTAAAAACGTATATTAGTCAGCCGAATAAAATATTATCTATTCCATTTAATTCTGATACATTAATTATTTACAACATCTATGGAAAACCCATTAGCGCCAAAACTAAAAACCATATTCAACTTATAGAAGCAGTTAGTAATAATGCTATTTGTTTTGCTGTTGGTCCTGCTGGTACGGGAAAAACTTTTGTAGCGGTTGCCTTAGCGGTAAAGGCTTTGAAAAATAAGCAAGTAAAGAAAATTATTATCACTCGCCCAATTATTGAAACAGGAGAACATTTAGGTTTTTTACCCGGTGATGTGAGTGAAAAAGTAAATCCTTATCTTCAGCCTATCTATGATGCTTTATGTGAAATGATTCCAAGCGAAAGACTAAAATATTATCTCGAACAAAAAATTATTGATATAGCCCCTTTGGCTTATATGCGTGGAAGAACCTTAAAACAAGCCTTTATCATTTTAGATGAAGCCCAAAACACAACCCAAGGACAAATGAAAATGTTTTTAACTCGAATTGGACAACATTCAAAAACAGTTGTTACAGGTGATATTTCTCAAATCGACCTTCCCCAACAGAAACAATCTGGACTCATGGAAGCCATCCGCATTTTAAAATCTATTAAAGGCATAAAGACCGTACTTTTTGATAATACCGATGTTGTTCGTCATCCAATTATCAAAGAAATTATTCAGGCTTATAACCATAAAGATAGCCCCAGCTCTTGATTGATATAGCAATATTATTTTTTTTGAGTAGCCTGAATACAATAATCAAGCTACTCTACTCATTATCAGAAAAACCCTAGTTTATAATAAATTTTATAGTCTCAACAATTTCATTTTCATATCTTATAACTACGACATAAATTCCACTAGGTAGGTCACTTACATCATATTTATTCTGAGGACTATTATATTTTTTGACAACTTCTCCAAGAACAGTCAAGATTTCAAAACTGAAATTTTGATTTGTAAAACCTTCTATTCTAATACTTTCTGTTGCTGGATTTGGAAATAAAATAAATTCTTGATTTAAGATATTATTTGGTAAAGCTGTAACCGTTTGGTTTTCATCAATATCTGTAATGGTAATGTTAAAACTTTTAGAATAACTCTGGCTGTCTGGGTCAGTTACTGTTATATCAATAGAATAACTAGACTGGCTTTCAAAATCAAAAATCACATTAGAATATAAAGAATCTTGACTAATTCTGAAATTTTGATTATCGGAAACCGTATAGGTAAATCCATTTTGTGTATCCGGATCAGTGGCGGTTAAAAGTCCTATAAAAGTACCAATAGGCTGATTTTCAGCTAAACTACTATTAGATATATTGATGTCTGTTGGATTTGAAGGAATTACACCTTGATTATAATTTATTCCGATATCCCAACATAGTTGTATACCATCTACATCCCAAGAACTACCTTGCTCTCCTAATATGTAAGATTTCATACGAAGGTTAACATTAATTTCTTTATGAAATTTCAAGAGAATCAGAATTTAATCTTCCTGTAGCCCAATTGGTATTGCTCGATATCTCGATACTATCCCTGTAAAAATAGAGAAATATATGAAAGTATCTTTAGCAGTCAAGTAGCCTAAACTCTCATTACTTTGTAAACTCCCCAAACGCCTCAAATAAACATGTCTACCCGCCGAATCTAACTTCCAGTAAAATAAGTCTTCACGTATACTATATTGAAAAGTTAATGTTTGTTCAGTACCAAAACGGTCATTAAAAGGGAGTGTCTCTCCTACACCTCCAGGTGGAAACTGCCCCATGACATAAAGACTAGCGCCAGCGTCAACCGTAATACGAGCATCAGCTTGAGTGCCACCTTGTACAACCCAAAGTTCTTGACCTTGAGAATTCAATTTTAAAACAAAAATATCTGTTCCTGAAGCATTTAGAATTCGACCAGCAAGTGTAATTTGACCAGTAAATCGTCCAGAGACATAAACATCTCCGTTCAAACCTGTTGCAACACCCAGCGTAGTAATATTTTCAAACCCTTTATAATCAATATCTTAGGCTTGTAAAAAAAATATTGAAAAAAGGAAAAAAAAAGAATACTTAATATTATTCATATTGTATAAATTAGATGATATTCAAAAATAGGCTTTGTAAAAAATTTTGTTATGTATCCTAGATCTCAAACATAATGTATGTGTTTCAATCTGAAAAAAGGAAAAAAACGTTGGATTAAATAATAGCTCCCAAATAAGAGTGTGGAATAGAATAAATCACCTGCTAATGTGCTTTTATAAAAAGGTAAACCTGCTGTATAACAAATTATTAAACCTGAAAAATTGAGTGGGTAAAGAGTTGTGGTTAGCCAAACTCCAAAATTAGAAAAAAGATAAAAAATAAGCCCTGATCCAAAAACCCCGCCCAAAACTTTGGGAATAGATATATTATTTTTAAAATACCAAGTACCTAATAAAATAATAAGTAAATATGTCCCATACTGCCAATAAAAACCTTCATAAAACCAAACAAAAGTTGGATAATATTGACTGTAAAGTACATTATTAATAAATAAATCGCTTGCCCAAGCCGCGACGATAGGAATTAAAAAAGCCTGCCAACGTTTTGCAAAATGAGCTGCTCCAAAAAGTCCCATAGCTACTAAAGGTGAAAAATTAAGTGGATGAGGTAGCATACGACTTAAAGCCAATAAAACAATTAGTAAAACTAAAAATCCAAATTGTAAATTTATTTTTTTCATATATAAAAAACTACTAAGTTGTTGATGTTTGGTTAAAATAAATTGTTTCTATTATTTTTTTTAGGTGGTATTTTAAAAAGTATGATATTATTTTTAGCATATAATTCTTTAAAAATGAAGATAATAATAATGCTATAAAATATTTTATTGCATTAGGTCCGGTTTCAAAGATATTACAAAAAATGATAATAACACTTCTAAACTTCTAAAAAGTAAAATTATCATTAGCCTTTATACATCTTAGAGCTAAACAGAACTATTACAAGACTTTAAAACTATATAAGTTTTGAACTTTTATTAGAAGCAAAAAGAATCAACTTGGGTTTATTTATGTGTATGACTGATCGAAAGCTAAATTGTATAGGATTCCTAAACTTAGCTAGTTCTTAATTTTTTTTCCTAATATTAGAATTAAATCATTTAATTCATGTATTTTTGTGCTATCTTAATTATAATCATATTTATTATTTATATTTAAGTGAGTCACCCCCTAATTTCCTTTAGTTTAAAAAATTAAGTTATAACAGTTTATGAACTATTGGTAATTTATAGCATAGTTTTTTTAGGCTTGTTAGATAATTAAAGATTTTCTTAAGATTAAACAAATTAGATCATCATTTTATTTTACTATTTAACTATAAAATATCAATGGAAGAGGAAATTTTAATATTATTGGAAGATGTTGAAGATAAAATGCAAAAAAATAATGCTTTTTTAAAACAGCAACTGACAAAAATAAGAGCAGGTAGAATTACATCAAGTATACTTGACGATATAAAGATTGATTACTACGGTAATCTGACCCCAATTAGTCAAACCGCATCTATTAACAGCATGGATGCCCGAACGTTGAGTATTAATCCGTGGGAGAAAGATTTAATATCTGAGATCGAAAAAATACTTAGAGATAGTGACTTAGGAGCTAACCCTCAAAATAATGGCGATTCTATTGTGCTAACTTTTCCTCAAATTACTGAAGAAAGACGGAAAGAATTGGCTAAACAAATTAGACAAAAAGGTGAAGAGGCAAAAATAGGTGTTCGAAATATTCGAAAAGATGCTAATGATGGTTTAAAAAAACTTCAAAAAAAAGGTACTCCTGAAGACTTAGTTAAAGACAACGAACAAGAGGTTCAAAAATTAACCAATACTGCTATAGCTCAAATTGGAAATATTGTCGAAGAGAAAGAAAAAGATATTATGACACTTTGAAGTCTTAGATTATAGCCATTTCAAATAGAAAAAGGATTTTTTAAATATTTAAAGTCATTGGTTGATAATGAAAAGATATTCTCTCCTTATCTTTAATAGTATAGCTATAAATATGACTGGTTTTTTGTACAATCTGTTCATTTATTTATATGAAATACTTCTTTATAGCGCTCATTTTTTTAATTATAAAGCTAAAAAACTATATGAGGGTAGGGTACTAAGCTATTCAGAATTATCAAAAAATCTTTATCAACATAATTATTCTATAGCATGGTTTCATTGTGCCTCTTTGGGAGAATTTGAACAGGCTCGGCCTCTTATAGAAAATTTTAGAAAAAATTTTAAAACGTATAAAATTTTATTAACATTTTATTCTTCAAGTGGTTATGATATTCAAAAAAACTACATCCATGCTGATTTTGTAGCTTATATGTCTCATGATAGCCATCGAAAGGCAAGCCAATTTATCGATTTAGTTAAACCTTCTCTTTTTTTCCTTATAAAATATGAATTTTGGCTTAATCATTTAAAGTTATTAACCGAATCATCTTGTAAAGTATTTCTTGTTTCAGCTGTATTTAAAAAAAACTTTATTTTTTTTAAAACTTATGGAGCAGTTTTTTTAAATATTCTAAGAAAAATTGATTATATTTTTGTGCAAGATAATGACTCTAAAAGCCTTTTAAATCAATATAATGTTGATAATTGTTTTGTAGCCGGAGATACCCGAATAGATAATGTTTTACAAATTAAAAAAACAAAGAAATCTTTAAATAATGTAAAATTATTTTGTCAAAATAAACCAACTCTTATATTAGGAAGTGTATGGGAAAGCGATTTAAAAGTTATCGCTTCAACTTTAAATACTTTTGATAAGGTTTTAAAAATTATTATTGCTCCTCATGATATTTCGTCTTCTAATTTAAAAAAAATAACTGCTTTTTTTAAGAATAAAAAAACAATCAAGTATTCCGAAACAGATTTTTCATTTTTTTCAACTAAATCAAATCAACAAATTGATTTTTTGATAAATTGTGATATTTTGTTGATTGATAATATTGGCTTACTATCGTCACTTTATGCTTATGCTGATTTTGCTTATATAGGCGGAGGATTTGGAAAAGGTTTACATAATACTTTAGAACCTGCCAGTTATTATATACCTGTTATAGTTGGTCCAAAATTTCAAAAATTTAATGAAATTATTGATTTAGTAGCTAACAACTCTTTTTTTGAAGTTTCTAATAAAAAAGAATTTAAAAAAAGAGTATATAAACTATATACAGAAGCTAAATTAAGAAACTTAATTGCCAGTCAAATTAAAAAATATTTAGATAGTCATCAGGGTGCTAGCTTAAAAATCATTGATTATTTATATAGCAACATGTGAAAAACTGAAATTAAAATAAAATTTATTTGATGTTTCTTTTTATTTATACAATAGTTTAGTAAATATTTTTAATATATTGATAATTAAATATTTATGATTCTATCGTTTAACATATTAATTTTCAAAATTATAATTTTCTTAATTACCATAGCCTTGCTATTAAATAATAAAGAGAGAATGTTTTTTATTGTCAATAATTTAAATACCTCTATAAAAATAGTATTGCTCTATTAACCTCTTGAATCAAAATATTTAAAATAGTTATAACTTTAAATTAATAGTATATTTATGCTACATCATTTGAAAAAGGATTTTTAGATATTTAAGTCATTGATATTAACAATGAACATTTCTGAAATAATAATAACACTGCTATAAATTGAAAAATAAAACCTTTTATTTTTCAATGAAACTATCATATATTCGGATAAAATTAAATAATTTTGCCGTGTTCTTTAGCTAAATTTAGTTATGCCTGATATTCATATACCAAATTTTATTAAATACATTATTGTACTTTTATTTGGATTTACAATAGGTGTTTTATTGGTAAATTATGGTTTTCAAAGTTCTTTAAAGAAAACAAATATTCAGATTGGTTATGGTCATTTAAATTTGAATCTTAATTTGGAAGCCGATAAGATTGATCATGAAATTTTTTTGGAAAAACTGTTCAGCAAAAACTTTTCCAAATCAGGGACTTTAAGTTGGCTAAGGCAAAAACATCAAGTTTATGATCTTAATGATTTTGAACTCACTATAGCTTTAAAAGATCTTGATTTAAGTCATAGATTGAGTCAAGAAATTAGAAAAATGCAAGAGCTTAGGCAAGGCCCTTTTCAATATAAAATAGATACAATTTATGCTGGGTTTCCTGGAAATGTTACAAGTCAAGGTGTTGCTTTTGTACCTTTTAAAAGCCCATATAGAGGTCATATTATAGAACTTTCAAATCCCGTTTTACAACGTAAAATAGAGCTAAGATGTGAGGCAAGATACCATTGTACTGGAGCTATAAAATGTCCTGATATTCAACTAAATAACGATGATGGCTTAAAATTATTTAACAACGGTAAGTTGCAAAAATACGAAGCAGTATTAGCCACTGTTTTAAACTAAAATCAATGACTTTTTACAATTGTATTATTTAATCATTAAAAATGGATTTATTTGATAAACTTTTACTAGATAGGGGTCCTTTAGGCAAACATTCTAAAACTGCACATGGCTATTACGCCTTTCCAAAATTAAAAGGAAGCATTGGACCTCACATGACTTTTAATGGGAAAAAAGTCTTAAATTGGAGTTTAAATGATTACTTAGGTTTGGCTAATCACCCAGTTATTAGGGATTTTGACGAAAAAGCAGCTAAAAAATATGGACTTGCTTATCCTATGGGCTCTCGTATGATGTCAGGCAATTCTGATTTAATAGAAACTTTTGAAGATCATTTAAGCCATTTTGTTAAAAAAGAAGATACTATTGTTTTAAATTATGGCTATCAAGGTATTATGTCAATAATAGATGCCTTATTAGATCGTAAAGATGTAGCAGTTTATGATTCAGAGTGTCACGCTTGTATCATAGATGGTTTGCGTATGCATCTGGGTAAACGCTTTGTTTATAATCATAATACTATAGAAAGCTGTCAACAGCAACTTCAAAGAGCTACGCAACTCACTAAAAAAACAGGAGGTGCTATTCTACTTATTACCGAAGGAGTTTTTGGAATGTTGGGTGAAATGGGAAACTTACAAGAAATTGTAGAATTGAAACAAAAATATAATTTTAGAATTCTCCTTGATGATGCTCATGGTTTTGGGGTAATGGGTAAAACTGGTGCAGGAACACATGAACACCAAGGTGTTATGGACAAAATAGATGTTTATTTCTCTACCTTCGCAAAAGCAATGGCAAGTATAGGTGCTTTTGCTTCAAGCAATAAACAAGTTATAGAATATTTAAGATATAATACACGTTCTCAAATATTTGCAAAAACATTACCTTCTGTTTTTGTAGAAAGCGGTATAAAACGTTTGGAAATGCTTCAAACTTGCCCAGAATTAAAAGCCAAACTTTGGGAAATTGCACGTATTTTACAAAATGGCTTGCTTAGTAGAGGTTATACCTTAAGCAGCACCCAAACACCAGTAACACCGGTATTATTTAGTGGAGGGAAAAATTCTTTAGAAATAGATCTTAATGAAGTGGTTTATTTGACCCAAGATTTACGAGAAAACTGTAATATTTTTTGCTCTGTGGTTGTCTATCCTGTTGTACCTAAAAATGTTATTATGCTTCGTTTGATCCCAACAGCTTCACATACAAAAGCCGATGTAGAAAAAACACTTGAAGCCTTCGATAGTGTTGCTGAGAGGTTGAGTTCAGGAGTTTATAGAAATAAAGAACGTTTAATTGTTACTTAGTTTACACAAGTAATGATAAAATTAAGAAAATATCTAAAACTAGGTTATTTTGCAAGTTAAAAATTTTCATTCTAAAGGTAAAACAGTTTTAAAGTAGTGAATATCAATACTATAGAAATGTCTTTTTTATTTTAGTAAATATAGTCACATCACTTGAAAAAGGATTTTTTAGAATTTTAATTCATTTATATTGAAACCGGACATCTCGCAAAATAAAATAGCATTGCTGTCATATCCCTTTTCAAGAAATTGTGCCAAAAGGTTTTAACTTTTTACATTTTCCTTCTAAAAATTATACTACTCAAGCCGTTTATTTAGAAGATTTTGAACATAGAAACAAGAATTTTTTACCTGTTCTGGCAATTTGTTATGAGTCCATTTTTGGCAACCATATTAGGCACCAAAATCAATTATTTATAACTTTTTACCGAAGTATTGGTATTTTTATGAACTTGCTTAACGCTTTTCGTTCTTTTTGAGTTAAGGGAGGACTTTTAATCAAGAAGTCAATTCCTTTTGGCTCTGTTATATGTCCCATAAATTAATAACATAATCTATTTATTTTAAACATATTAAACCCTCAAGGTTTAAATATCTAATTTTCAACATATCCAAACCTCGTAGGTTTTTAAAACCTACGAGGTTTCCCTTAAGAAATTAATTACAAGTCAAGGCTTTAATTTCCTCTATGGTAGGATTTGTCGCATTGCCCTTAACGGTATAATCGCCAGCCAAACCATTATTTGAAATAAGAGATTGGATACCACAAAAATCGGTTAACGAAGTATTGCAATCTAAATCTAATTTTCCACCAATGCTACTAAGTTTTTCCAAACCCGATAAGGAAAGTAAAACATCATTGATAACTAAACTAAAGTCACCCCCTACTGTGGTAAGATTTCCCAGATCCGATAGAGAATTTAAACGGTTATTCCCGTAAATCCGTATATTTCCCTCGATCTCAGCTAAATTGTTTAAATTTAAAGTTCTTAACCGATCATTTTCAGAAATTGCTAAAATGCCTCTTATTAAAGTCAAATTATTTAAACCTTCCAAAGAGGTTAATCGACTGTTTTCTTGAATAATCACAGAATCCACCGATCTAATATTTTCTAAACCAGATAAAGAAGTCAAATTAGCGTTATTTGTAATTCTGATTATTCCTCTTATCGAGGTCAGATTTTTTAAACCAGATAAATTAGTTATACTATTACTATAACTAATTTTTAAATCTCCTCCTATTGATATCAGATTATTTAAGTCTATTGACGTCAGATTACTACTAGTAATGTCTAAATCTCCTCCTATTGAGGTCAGATTATTTAAGTCCAAAGAAGTAAGATCATTACCATGTATGTCTAAATCCCCTCCTAATGAAGTCAAATTATTTAAGCCTATAGAAGCTAAAACATTACTAGTAATATTTGAATTTCCTCCTATTGAGATTAGATTATTCAAGTCTATAGAAGTCAGGTCATTACTAACAATGAATAAATACTCCCCTATTGATGTCAAGTTTTCTAAGTCTAAAGAGGCCAGGCTACTTGACCAAATAAGTAAATTTCCTCCTACTGAAGTTAGATTATTTAAGTCTATAGAAGTCAGATTATTATTAGTAATGTCTAAACCCCCTCCTATTGAAGTTAAGTTTTCTAAGCCAGCTAAAGACGTCAAAGAATCACCAGAAATTGATAAGCTACCATTTATTTGTGTAATGCTGCTTAAGGCTGATAAAGACACTATGGTTTCTCCAAACCATGAAGAATGTATATTTAAATTGCCTACTTCAGTATAGTTATTTGCTCCAAATGCCTCTACTTCTTCTTGGCTGGTTAAAAATGCACTTGTATTCATGTCCAAAACAACATTATCCTCCTCCTCCTTACATCCCGCCAAAACCCAACTCAAAAAAACCAAACCTAAAATTATTTTTTTCATGATAAAAATTGATTAAATTTGAAAAACATAAATTAATTAAAAACCCAAGTTTCCGTACTTATTTCAAAAAAATCCTATTAATCATAGCATAATTTATGCTAAATCTAAAATAATTTATTTTATGAATGACATACCCAAAGATATTGGTTCTAAGGTTAGAAAGTTAAGGGAATTTAAAGATGTAAGTCAAGATTATATGGCTGAGCAATTGGGTATTTCCCAGTCCCATTACAGCCGTATAGAAAAAGGGGAGCGAACATTAGATTCTCAACAACTTGAAAGAATTGCCAAACTCTTAGAAACCACGGTAGATGGCATTAAAGCCTTTGAAGCCAATGGGAGATACCCCGTTTTCAGTACGAATACAGGTACAAATATTATCGGAGGGGGGAATAATAATGTCCATTGTTACCAAATCGATCCGAAGCTAGATAAACTGTATCAAGACCATATCGCTTTGTTAAAAAATGATATAGCATCTAAAGACAAGAAAATCAAAACTTTAGAAATGGAAATAAAAGCCTTGAAAAAATAATTATTTAAAATCTTTTTTTACAAATAACGTGAGTACAACATGATTGGGGATCAAATTTGAGATCACTAGAACAAGGGCATATAATTTTAATTTATTATAAAATCAGTCAATTAAAATTCAAATTGACCTTGCCAAGTTAAGTATTTTGAAAAAGGTAATTCAATAGCCTTCTCAAAAAAACCATATAAAGCCGATCCACTTCCGCTTAAACTGGCGTATATAGCACCTTGTTCGTACAATCGGTTTTTTATATTCTTAAGTTCGGGATAAGTTTTAAAAATGATAGGCTCAAAATCATTGTAAATATGATGTTTCCATTCCTGAATAGGCTGACTTAATCCTTCTTCTAAAGATAGAGTTGTTTTTTTCTTTATTAAATTTTTGAAAGCCCAAGCTGTATGAATCGAAATATTAGGAAATACAACGAGTACATGTAGTTTTTTTAGGTATTTTTCTTGGGTTTTACTAAAAATATGAGGACTTAAAATATCGCCCCGCCCTTTTGCCATTTGGGGTTTATTAGATATAAAAAAAGCACAATCACTACCTAATGATGTCGAGATTTGGAGTAGTTTTTCAGCAGATATATTTAATTTAGCAAGTTCATTTAAAGCCAATAAAGAAAAAGTTCCATCAGCAGACCCACCGCCTAAACCGCTACCAATAGGTATATTTTTATGAAGGTGAATATAAAAATTGGGGATTTGATAATTATTTTGAAGATACTTAAAAACCTTTACAGAAATATTATCTTCTTTGTTAGGTATTTGGATGGGAAGTCCTGAATTCATGAATTTAAACGTTTTTTGAGGTATAATTTCAAGCACATCATACCATTTTATTGGTAAAAATAGACTTTCTAAATTATGATAATTATCATAACGTTTATTCAGAATTTTTAAACCTACATTTATCTTAGCCGAAGGGAAAAAAAGCATAATTTATTTAGTATGTCTACAATTTATTTTTTTAACACTACAACTAATTTATAACCAATGCAAAAAAACAAATTCTACAAAGTATTAATTTTAATTGTCAAAAAAATATGGTTTTTTTTAAACTATTACACAAGATTAATGATTATAGCATTTTAGTTGTTTGATATTTGTATTACTAATAAGATATATGTGTAAGTTAAAACAAGTCATTGATAATCAGAAGAATAATATCTTTTTATTTTTTATTAAATGAGTTAAAAACCCTAAAAATCCTTTTTTCAAGTGGCATGGCTATATATGCAAAGTAACAATATTAATCTTTTCTTTGATTAATATTTATATAATGACAAGTATAGTCCTTAGTCTATATAACTTTATATTTTTTTATAGTATCTTTGGAGTTAAAATAAAAGCATCAGTCAATTTCATCAAATTTATATATTTTGTAAATTACATAATGAAATTGTACAGGCTCCAATCTTGATGCTGCAAAAATACTAACTCAAATTCAAAAATTTGAACTAATTTCTATTAAACTTATAATTAACATTTTATATAAATATAGTGGCACATAATTTACCGTCTCAGGTTGCTTTAAAAAAATTACAATTAGGTAATTCTAATTTTGTTAAAAGTAATTTAAAAAGATCACACCAAAATATAGAACGAAGGAATGAGCTTATTAGTGGTCAAAATCCTTTTGCTATCATTTTAAGTTGTGCAGATAGTCGAGTTGTACCTGAATTAGTTTTTGATGTTGGTTTAGGTGATTTATTTACAATTCGAGTAGCGGGTAATGTCGCTAATACTTCAACAGTAGCCAGTATAGAATACGCTGTTGCTCATTTAGGCGTTAACTTAGTTGTAGTTATGGGGCATGAAAACTGCGGTGCCGTAACAGCAGCACTTGGTGCCCAAGACAACGGTTATAATTTGAATCATTTATTAACTCATATTTTACCTGCTTGTAGACAAGTTAATAGTTCAGAAGTCAATGCTGTAGTTAAAAAAAATGCTGAACTTACTGTTCAAGAAATAATAGGACGTTCTGCCATTATTAAAAATAAAGTTGCAGAAAAACTTCAAATCTTACCTGCTTATTACAGTTTAACTAATGGAGTAGTTACTTTTTTAACTTAATTTTGGAAAGGTACTCTAAGTTATGTCACTTGAAAAAAGAATTTTTAAGAATTTTAACTTATTGATATTGAGACTAAACACTTCTAAAACAATAAAAGTATTGTTATAAATAACAATTTATATATAATTTTAGACAAAAAATATATTGAATAGAACTTTTGATATTTTGGATTATAGCCATCCTAAATAGAAAAAGGATTTTTTAAATATTTAAGTCATTGACAATGAGAAAAATTCTCTCTGTATTTTTAATAGTAAGGCTATGTAAGGTCCATTGCAATTTATAAAATATTGTTTGATGTTATGATAATTACCTATTTATCATAACATTTTGAAAAACAATAGATCCCCTTTTAGCACAAGATTTAACATCTTTGATACTAATTATATTCAAGCAAGCTACTTTGGTTTCTATACAAAAACATCATTTTTTTAGCATTTTAATTGGAGTGCTAATACTAATTTTTTACACGTAAATAAAGTTTATGAAGTATAATACTGCCCGAGGTCCTGTTTTTTTAAAAGAATATGGAAGGAATATTCAAAAAATAGTTGATTATATTAAAAAAGAACCTGATAAAACGGAACGAACACGTTTAACAATTATATTAATCAACTTAATGAAACAACTAAAGCCGAACATGAATCAACAAGAAGATATTCAAAAGTTTTGGGATCATCTTCTACTGATAGCTCAATATAATTTAGATATAGACTTTCCAGAAGAAATTATCGTGACAACTTCCAAACCAACCACGGAATTTCAACGAATGCATCATAAAAGCAATAGAATTAGTTTTAAGCAATATGGTATGAATATGGAGATGGTTATTAAAGAGGCTTTAAAAATTGAAGATGCAGCAGAACGTAAAGATACTTTTATTAGAATAGGGCGTTTAATGAAGTACTTTTATTCTACTTGGAATAAAGATGTTCAAGTTGATGACAAACTTATTTCTAAACATATTAGTCGAATTACTGGAGGTAAAATGAATTTTTCTGATGACGTGAAAGAAATATCTAAACTTTTTGATGGTTATAGTCATGCTAAAGAAAAAATTAAGGACAAGAAAAAGAAACGGCAGAATCATAGCAATTGATTATGGCTTAAAAAGAGTTGGATTAGCTGTTTCTGACCCTAACCAAATTATTGCCCAAGGATTAATAGCTTTGGAAACAGAAGAATTATTACCTTTTATTCAAAAATATATAAAAGATAATGATGTGGTAGAAATAGTGCTGGGTTTGCCTAAAAATTTACAAAATAATCCAACCCACTCTACTCAAGCAACTCTTAACTTTCATAAAAAATTACAGATCACTTTTCCTGAACTTTCTATTGCGTTACAAGATGAAAGATTTACTTCTAAAATTGCTGTTCAAACGATGGTACTAGGTGGTAAAAAGAAAAAATATCGAAGTTATAAAGGCAATATTGATCGCATTAGTGCTACAATTATTTTACAGTTATTTTTAGAAACTAAAAATAACCGCAACACTTTTTAATAGGAATGCTATTTTTTATCTCAAAAATAGTCATTTTCAATTAATTAGGTAAATCTCCTTCTAATAAAAGCCTATACTTTCTTTAAAATAACTACTTAATCCAATTAAAAACCTGTTTTATTTTCTTCCAAACTAATCCTATATGGATTCAAATTTTCATGAAATGAACTCGTTGTATCGGTAATAAAAACCTGTCCTTTTTTATTGATGAGTTCCAATAATTTGGCATGACGATGGCGATCTATTTTATCAAAAATATCATCTAAAAGTAAGATGGGTTTTAGGTTTTTTTGTTCAAAAATAAATTGGTAATGTGCGATTTTTAAGGCTAAAATATAGGTTTTTTGTTGTCCTTGAGAACCGTAATATTTAAGTATTTTATTATTGAGATAAAAAAGAAAATCATCTTTATGAACTCCAAAATGGGTGCGACAAAAAGTCATATCTTTTGGTCTGTTTTTTTTTAAAATAGATTCAAAATCCAATTCATTAAGGTGACTGGAATATTGAAGATTTATACTTTCTTTTTCAGGAGCTAAATAATTAAAGTATGTTTGAAGTTTGATTTTAAAACCGTCAATAAAAGCCTGCCTACATGTAAAAATATATGTTCCAAGCGGCAAAAGTAATTGATCTAGACTATCTAGTAAAACAATGTCTGTATGTCCTTTTTCTGCAAAAGATTTAAGGGCCTGATTGCGTTGTTTTAAAACTTTATTGTAGTCAATGAGCTTTTGACAATACCGTTTATTAGTCTGACATAGAATAACATCTATGAACTGTTGGCGTTCTCTGGAAGAACCTTGTATCAAATTAGCTTCATTTGGCAATACAATCACACAAGGAAAAAGACCAATATGGTCTGCCAAACGGTTATGTACTTTATCATTAAGTTTTATGACTTTTTTTTGTCTATTTTCAAAGCTGCAAAAAATATCAAACGGTTTTTCATTTTTTATAAAAACACCTTTAAGCGAGAAAAAAGAACTGCTGTAATTAACACTATAAGCATCTCCAAATAAAGCACTTTTGGTCATACAAAGGTAATAAATAGCATCTAAAAGACTCGTTTTCCCCGAACCGTTCAGACCAGTGATATAGTTTATTGCCTTATCAAAAGTAAAGTGTTTTTCCTTATAGTTTTTGAAGTTTAGAAGGGTTATTTTTTTTAAATAATAGTCCATTAATAAGGATAAAATATAAAAGTTAATATACTTAAAATCAATTTTTTAAATTAAAAAAATGCACTTATATTTTACCGTTTATCGTTGATATGTATAAATTTTTCTCCAAAAATAATAAGCAAAAATGCAATACCAGAAACGATAGTAGCCAAAAATAATTCTTGTCCTAAGATAGGTAAATAATAATCATAACCAGTGATCACATCTTTAGTTTTATCACCTATGATTTTACTAGAAATAAGGGTTTTTGACCAAGGCCAAAGTACTAATAATGAAGCAACTATAAATCCTATTAAAAAAGATAAGGTTTGATTTTTATAATTTTTCAGAAGCCAAGAAAGAAAATGACTAAAAGAAATCAAACCGACGGCACAGCCAGCTATAAAAGGTATGAGAATGGAAAAATCCAAATGATTAAGGGCTTTTAAAATCAAGAAATAATTCCCCATAACCAATAAAATAAAAGACCCCGACAAACCGGGTAAAATCATACTGATAATGGCAATTATTCCACAAAGAAATATATATATAGTATTGGGATTGGGGGTATTAGGGTTTAAAGTTACAATCCAAGCTCCTATGAGTGTGCCAACAACAACAAAAGAGGTATTTTTCCATGTCCAAGGTGATACACTTTTGCTTACCGAGCCAACCGAAGCAGCTACCAAGCCAAAAAAGAAGGCTAAAGTTAGGACGCGGTAATTGGTGTATAACCATTCCAATAGTTTGGAGATACCAATAACACTAAACCCAAGACCTATAAAAATAAAAATCAAAAAGCTAAAATCTATATGTTGGGATACGGTTTTAAAATTGCCTTTGATGAGTAGTTTTAACATTTTAAAATTTAAGGCTTTAAGTTGCTCTATTAATTTTTCATAAATACCCAATAATAAAGCCATGGTACCTCCTGAAACACCAGGAACAACATTGGCTAAACCAATAATAAGACCTTTTAAAAATAAGATAAAATATGGCATGTTCAGTCTAATAAAAATTTCAATCAAATTTAATATTTCTTTGATTTATAAGATTTTGAAGAAGTTGGTCTAACAGAAGGTTTTGATTTAAAAGGCCTTCTTGGTTTATTATTCTTTCTACCTTTATAATTTCGATCTCCTTGATTATCTCGATCATTATAGCTTCTATTTCCATTTCTATAATCCTGATTATCCCGATCATTATAGCTTCTGTTTCCATTTCTATAATCCTGATTATCCCGATCATTATAGCTTCTGTTTCCATTTCTATAATCCTGATTATCCCGATCATTATAGCTTCTATTTCCACTCCTATAATCTCTATTTCTACTGCTATAAGTATTGGGGTTTCCTTGACGATAAGCGCCCCTTCGTGACCGTTCTCTATTCCGTGACCCTTTTCCTTGTTGTTGTTTTGGTTTTTCTGTTTGAGGATAAGGGTTATCAGCAATAACGGTTATCTTTTTATTTATCGATCTTTCAATATCTTTTATATAATAATTTTCTTCAGGTTCAGAAATAGATATGGCATTTCCTTGTTCTCCTGCTCGTCCAGACCTGCCAATTCTATGAATATAAGAGTCGGTGACATTGGGTATATCGTAATTAATAACATATTTTAATTTATCAATATCGATACCTCTAGCGGCAATATCAGTGGCAACTAAAACTCTAATTTCATCATCTTTAAATTGTTTTAAAACCCGTTGCCTTTGTCGCTGAGGTTTATTACCATGTATTGCTGCGGATTTTACTTTATTTCTTTTTAAATGCTCTGTTATCTTATCTGCTCCATGTTTTGTTTTAGAAAATAATAAAACCCGCTCCCTTTCTAAATTTTGGAGTATATGAATTAGTAAATCTTTCTTACTACTTCTATTTGTATAATAAACGTACTGTTGAACGGTTTCAGCAGTTGAAGAATCTGGACTTATTATAATTTTTTCAGGATTTTTTAAAATTTTTCGTGCAAGGTCTATAATATTTCTTGGCATTGTAGCCGAAAAAAATAACGATTGTTTATCTTCAGGAAGCATTCTTAAAACTTTTTTAATGTCATGAATAAATCCCATATCAAACATAGTATCTGCTTCATCAAGCACAAATTCCTTTATTCTGGCTAAGCTTATAATACCTTGGTCAATTAAATCTAGTAACCTTCCCGGCGTAGCAACAAGTATATGCACGCCTCGTCTTAACTTTCTAACTTGATTAATCTGGTTTACACCTCCAAAGATAACGGCATGGCGTATTCCTGTATACCTTGAATAACGTCTAATATTATCGTCTATTTGAATGGCTAATTCTCGTGTTGGCGTTATAATCAATGTTCTGATTTGAGGTTTTCTTTTTCTATTACCATTTTCATTTTCAATAATTTGAATAATTGGAATAGCAAAGGCTGCGGTTTTTCCTGTTCCCGTTTGAGCAGAGCCCATTATGTCATTTTTTTTCAGAATAAGCGGAATAGCCTTTTCTTGTATTAGGGTAGGTTCTGTATAATTTTTATCTTTAAGCGCTTTTAATATAGGGGCAATAATATTGAGATTTTCAAATGTCATTATGTTCTATTCTAATTATTTACTTAAATATTAATCTTTAATAACTTATTTCTAAATAGTCTAAATTTATATAATCTGACTTTACTATAGTTTACAACAAAAAAACTACTATTTTTAATATCTTTTTATACTCCGTACTTTGAATTTATAGCAATGCTATTTTATCTCGGAAACCGTCATTTTCAAAACCAATTCGTTAAACCCTTTAAAAATCCTTTTTTCAAGTGAGTTGACTATAATTAGAAATTAGAAAATATTTAATCAGTTTAATCTTATGCTATGACCTAAAAAATAAATGCAATTATACACAATTGCATTTACCAATTTTTTATTTTATGCATATAAATTCATAAGTTGTTGATAATAAATATTTTACTATATGTATAAACTAAAATGAATTCAATAACTTTAAAAAGCTATCTTTAAATGACTTATAATAAACCAAGGCCTTTATTTTAAATAAGTACTCATTATGAAAAGACCAACTATTTCTCAAAAGACTCCTCTCATTCTTGAAGTAGAAGCAGGCACTTATTGGTGGTGTACTTGTGGAAAAAGTCAAAACCAACCGTATTGTGACGGAGCCCATAAAGGCACTAATTTTATGCCTTATAAGATCGATATAAAATCTAAAAAACGGGTGGCATTTTGCACCTGTAAACATACCAGAAATCAACCGTACTGTGATGGTGCCCACAGTAAATTGTAGATAATTTTCAAAAATCCTTTTTTCAAATGGAGCGACTATAAATAGTTTTTTTTAAATATAAATGTTACTTTTCTCTTCCTATAGGCTTAAATAAATCTGAGGAGTCTTTAGTTGAAATATTGAGGTGTAAATAGGCTTTTTGAGTGGCTTCTCTGCCCCGTAAAGTTCGTTTAATAAAGCCTTCTTGAATCAAAAAAGGTTCATAAACTTCTTCTATAGTTTCCTTGTCTTCACTACAAGCAGTTGCTATAGTAGAAAGCCCAACAGGTCCTCCTTTGAAATTATTAATAATGGTTTTTAATATTTTATTATCCATTTCATCTAGACCTAATTTGTCTACATGAAGGGCATTTAGGGCAAATTCTGCAATAGCTTGATTAATAATACCATCCCCTTTTACATCGGCAAAATCACGAGTGCGTCGGAGTAAGTTATTGGCTATACGCGGTGTACCTCTACTTCTTTTAGCAATTTCCTCGGCAGCCGAATCGGTAATTTCAGATTTTAATAATAATGTAGAACGCTTAACAATTTTTATTAATTCTTGAGTTGTATAATAATTAAGTCTTAGATTAATGCCAAATCTGGCACGTAAAGGTGCTGTAAGCATACCGGAACGCGTGGTTGCACCTACTAAGGTAAATGGATTTAAAGAAATTTGAATACTGCGAGCATTTGGTCCTGTATCCAAAATAATATCAATAACATAATCTTCCATAGCAGAATATAAATATTCTTCTATCACAGGATTTAATCGATGTATTTCATCTATAAATAAAACATCATTTTTTTCTAAATTTGTTAATAGCCCAGCAAGGTCACTTGGTTTTTCCAAAACAGGTCCCGAAGTAATTTTTATTTGGACTTGCATTTCATTGGCAATAATATGCGAAAGAGTCGTTTTTCCCAGACCCGGCGGCCCATGAAAAAGAAGATGGTCTAAAGCTTCTGAGCGTTTTCTAGCGGCTTGAACAAAAATTTTTAAGTTTTCTAAATTTTGAGATTGTCCCGTAAAATCATCAAAGCGTTTAGGTCTCAAATGGCGTTCTATATCTTTTTCTTCCAAAGATTGGTCTTTGGAATTGGCATCTAAATAGTCATCACGCATGCGAAGTTATAATCGTTAAAGGGTTTTCTTATAAAAAAACAGCAATTTTCACTTTAAGTTTTAATCGGGTTATTACTTGCATTTTTTCTAGTTTTAGAATATAAAAAATTTAATTCTCAAATTATTATATTTTAATTGCTATTGCGTTAAAAAAATCTTTTTCAAAAAAACAGCTATTTTTTAAACTTTGACGAAAAAGCAAAAATATTCTGTTTGATAAAACTTTTAGGATATTTATCGATATTTTTAAAACCCAACGGAATATCCTGCCCCTTGAAAGGAATATAGTTGGTTTTGAAAATGTAATCCCATAGGCTCAAACTTAATCCAAAATTTACGCCATATTTTTTTTCTGACGGTAAATCCTTGGCATGATGCCAAATATGCATTTGAGGATTATTGAAAATATATTTTAAAATACCCATATTAATTTTAAAATTAGAATGGTTGAAATGACCAATAGCAAGGGTAAAAATATGGATAATAAAAAAATCTTTTAATCCGATTCCCAGTAAGGCTAAAGGTATATATTCTATTGAACGGTAGACGATTGTTTCTACCCAATGGTAGCGTAAATGAGCGGCAAAGCCCATTTCTTGTACCGAATGATGCACTTTATGAAAACGCCATAAAAATGAACTGCGATGTAAGAGTCGGTGTACCCACCATTGTATAAAATCGCGGACTACAAACCCAATGAGAAAATACCAAAAAAGAGCTAGGTTTTGAATTTCTAAAGCAAGCAAATTTTGAATGCCAAAAAGTTTTAGGAAATCCTGAAGTAAGCTAACGACAACGGTTGAGGCAGCATTAAAAATGATCAAAGAAAATAGAAAAAAATTGAAAACCATATAAAAGCAATCCAGCCAAAAATCTTTTCTAAATTTTCTTTGTTTTTGATGCCAAGGTTTTAGCCATTCCAAGCCAAAGAAAAAAAGAGAAATAACCAGAAGCCAATAAAAATAATTGTGCCACCAAGGTAGTGTTTGAAATGTTATTTCTTTGAATAAATAATTGGCATAATCTCGATAAGCAGAGGCAATAATATTGAAATAGTCGGTCATACCTTTTTTATAATAATTATGAATTATTGACTAAAAATTGTCTGTTCAAATTCCTGTATTGCTTGTTGGCGTAGACTTTGGGCTTTAGCTTCTTTCGTTTTTCTTTCTGCTAGCATTTTATCCAAATCTTGAACGATTTCATTTTGTTTGTCGATGGGAGGGAGGGGGATATTCAAATTTGCAAGAAACTCAATCGGGACCCTTTGTTGTCCAGCAGAACCGGTAAAATGAAAAGTAGCATTTGTTAGAACATATTTAGTTCTTAACAAATGGTATAAAAACTGTAAATCAATTTTGCTGTCTTTTTTTTCTCTTATTATATGAAATTCGGTTGATCCATATCCAAAACTATTTTCTAAGTTTTTAACAATGCAACTTTTCCCATTTTGCATACAAGGTGTGATTTTACTCCAAAGCAAATCCCCCTGTTTAAACTTTGTGTATCCTCTCGAACTTTTTACGTCACCATCTCTGTATTCAATCACTTCTCCATATAAGTCACTTACGCATTCCATTGGCAAAAACGAAATTTTTTCTTTATGAACTAAGTTGAAAAAATTTGTTTGGGGATTGAGTGATACAAGGTTTGAAAGCAGTTGATGGGGATACTTTATTGTTTCAAGAAGTTTTTTACTTTGTTCATAATTAAGTAAATACTGACAGCCCCAACGAGAAGTATTCGAAAAATTTACAAAATTTAATGAGCTTACACTATACTTTGTTGGTATTTTGGAAACTCCCAAAAAATCAAATAATGCGTTTTCATATTCTTCTTCAAACCCACCTATTTCCTTTTCCAACCTTTCCGCTTCTTTTACTTTTTGCTTATATCTTTCTAAAATGGTTTGTTGTTCGGGTAAGCTGGGGAGGGGGATTTGAAAAGATACAAAATCATTATCACTTATATTTCTTCTTCCTGTTGTTCCACTACTTTTTTCTTCACAAAGTTTTTTAAAATAACTTGTAGAAGTTATTAGCTGAAGATAACTTAAATCAATCTTTTTTTCATGCAAATCGTAAACAGAAAAACTATTTGTAATGATTGACTGATCTAATGCTTTTGTTACAATTCCAAAAGCCCCATTTCTCGCATCTATTTTTGAAAAAATAAATTGTCCACTTTTTATTAAAAATTGAGACTTGGTTTTAATTTCTTTCCCGAGTTTTATATCCCTTAACACTGCACCTTTTCCTTTTAATTTTACAGTTACTCTTTTGTATTTTTTTTCATTTTCAACAGAGATAGGATTTTTATTTTTTCTTGCCACCTCTGAAATGGTTACTGTAGGGTAATTGAAACTTAATTGTTTTCTTAAATACCTTTTTACATCCCAAAGCCCCAATTCGCTCAAAGGTATAAATTTTAAAAGCTCAAAAATTAGGCTTTTTTTTTTAGTCTCTTTGGCAAATGGTTTATTAAGTAGCGTATTTCGCTTTAGTTCGTCTTCGATAAAATCGTAATTAATGGTGTAATTTTTTTCTTGCCAAAGATCATTTTCTTTGCGGTAAGTGGTGTATTCTTCAAGTAGAGGCACTAGATGATTATCTATTTTGGCGCCTTTACTGTCTATTCCTGCTTTTTTGATTTCGCAAATAGGTACTTGATAATCCAACTTTTGTTTGACCTCTTTTCTAATTGCAGCTTCTTTTTCTATATTCAATTGTTTTTTTTTGGTTTGGACTTCTTTTTTTATCTTTTTTAAACCCTCTCTTAAAGGTTTAATTTTTTCTTTATCCTTTTCTATTTTTATTTTTTCTTCCCAGTGCTTAATCTGCTCATTAAGTTCATGATATTTTGATTTAAACGAATTTTCTTGGTTTTCGGATACTTTTTTCAAAACAGTTTTGTATTGGTTTTCTTCTTTTTCAGTGAGTTTTTTTAAGAATAGGAGGCTTGGTTTCACGGTTGCACCGGAGGCAATAAAGACCTCTTGAGGAATAGAAACGATAAGTATTATTTTAGCTTTTCCTTCAAAATAATTTCTTACTTTTTGCATTCCTCCTGAATTATTTAAGACGCCTTCGGGCAATACAATACCCATTCTACCTCCGGGTTTAAGCAATCTAAGACAACGTTCCATAAAGAGGGTTTCTGTTAGACTGCTGAATGAACCTGTGTCGTATAACCCCAGCAGCGGCTGATCGACATTTTCAGTAACTTGCTTTAGAGCTTGTTTGTATTCATTTCCGTATCGTTCTGTGTAATAGTTAATTTTTCCTTGGTCTGTATATTTATCTTCTTCGGTTATTTTTTGGTCTTTAGCAACTCTTGCACCAAATGGGGGATTCGTTAAAATGACATCAAAACGGTTTTCAAAAATGCCGTTTATATTAAGCAATCCATCATTATGGTGTACGCCTCCATGTCCGTCTCCGTGCATAATCATGTTCATTTTTGCCGTTCTTGCCATTCGTGGGTTGGCATCAGTTCCATAAATACTCCAAAAACTTAATTTGTATAACCTTGATTCTTGGTTAGATGGGTTAAGTTCTTCATTGAGTTTAGATAAAAGCTGATTAACTTTTTGAGTTATTTGGTTTTTTTCTTTTTCTGATGCTTGTTCAAAATTTTTGTTAAAATAGCGTTGTTTGATTTTCTCTTTTTCTTGTTGTATTTCTTTTTCTATACGTTCACGCACATATTCAAAAGCTTTTATCAAAAAACCTCCACTACCACAACATGGGTCACATATTATTTCCATTTCTTTTGGATCGAGGACTTCTACCATAAAGTCTACCAGTGTTCTTGGGGTAAAAAATTGACCCAATTCACCTCTAAACGTTTTACCTAAAAATTCTTCAAAAGCTATTCCCTTAACATCGTCAGACGTATCAGAAAGATTATATTTTTCCAATTTTTGGATAATAGATTCGATACTATTTTCCCTAAGTTTGATGACATCGTTCTTATCAAATAGGTCTTGGGTGGCGTAATCTTTTTTTACATTTTCAAAAATTTTTTGATAAAAAGGTTTGTCATTTTCTACGGCAATTTCGTCGTTGGATTTTTTCAGTTCTCTGAACTTCTCAAGTGAAAATATTCTACCTCTGTCTTGCCTCCTTTCATACCAAATTTTAATAAAGAGAATTTTAGATATTTCATCGAATGCCATTTCGGGCGAATATTTATCATTATTTCGTATGATATTATGGCAAGCAAACAGAAGTTTGGCAAACTCATCTCGTTCAAACGCTTTTGTTGCATTTAAAAGTTTTTCTATTTTTTTGTTATCTTTTAAATCCGTTGCTTTTGGAATTCCGATGATCTCATTTCCCAATTGCTTAGGAACTATGCCATGTATAACTTGAAAGTATTTAGTTTCTTTTTCGTTAGTGGTAACGAAAAACTTAGCTCCCGAAAAGTAAGCATAGTTTTGTCCTTGAAAATAATCTTCCTCTCTAATTGTAATATTTTGAGCCTTGCATTCTACAATAATTAAGGGTGTTTTTTTTTCTTTTTTTCTTTTTCTGATAACCAAATAATGATGTCTGCTCTGGCGCTTCCTGTACCCCTTTTTGAGCTGGTCAACTTCATCTCTTGGGTCATTTGAGTCAATAAATAGCCGTATTCATTGGCGAGTTTACAAATATAGTTTTGTCTTACAAGCTCTTCGGGTGTTTCTATTAACCATTTATCCTTTAGGGGGGCAAATATTTTTCCTTCTTTTTGTTGTATTCTAATTTTTTCCATTATCTTTTTAAAAAACTTATTACGATCCTATTATACCCAAATTACTTAAAAAAAAAGATTTTTTAGGCTTCTAATTTATTCATTTTGAAATAGAACGTTTTGTAAAATAAAATAGGATTGCTATCGTTTGCACATATCATTCATTCAATATCTCAATATTTCTTTTACTACATATATCGTAAAAATCTTTCACATTGTAGGTTACCAGATAACCAATTCTCAGATTAATATCACCCAGCATTTCTCGAATTACCGCATCAGTCAAACTGTGGGAAATGTATGATTTCTTATTTAACTCATAAACTTTAGAAAGCGCTTTATCTTTATATTCTGCATCATCTACATATTCAATCTTGCTACTTTTCAAATGGTTTTCCAAAGCTGATAATTTTAGCTTATCCTTGACAAACTTTGTTCTTATTATTTCATAAAAACATGGAAAAGGGAACACAATAGTATAATTATCCTTAATTAGATCATTAATATCCAATGATTTCTTATGGTGTTGATCTCTATTATCTACAAGCCCTAACCAATAACAAGTATCCGTGAGTATGTATTGCATAAAATTAAAAATTGTCGAAATCTTGTGATGTTTTTACACCATATCCTTTCCACATGGCTCTTTTTCTTTGTCCAAATAAAAACCCTCCACGCACATTAGCCTTAACTATTATGATCACATAAATACGATCTGTTTTTTCAATATTAATGCCCTCTTTTAATTTTTCTCGAAGTTCATGAAATATAGTATTAAAATCATCTTCTGAAAACTTCATTTCAAAAGCAGCGCTAGAATTCCCAATTTCAATTGCGTTGAGATTATCTAAAAATGAGTATAGTCCATTATAGTCTCCTTTAAGACCAAGGTCGTAATTTAATATTATATGCTTTTCTACCATGATACTTTCTATTATAGTCATGTCAATTGAAAAATTTGAAAGTTTTTAATTCGTTGATTTTGAAAACGTCTGTTTCCCGAAATAAAATAGCATTGCTATACATAGCAATAATTTGAATAATTTGCTTTATTATTTAATTACTGACAACTGTTCCGATAGGTTTACCTTTCACGATATTAAATAAGTTATCTTTTTTATTAATATTAAAAACAATGATAGGTACATTATGTTCTTTGGAAAAAGTAAAAGCGGTAAGATCCATAATGTTTAGATCTTTTAAAAGTGCTTCTTGAAAAGAGATTTTATCATATTTAATTGCTTTTTTATCTTTCTCCGGATCAGCTGAATAAATACCATCAACACGAGTACCTTTCAAAAGTATATCAACATTAAGTTCAAAAGCTTTCCAGCTAGCTGCCGAATCAGTTGTGACACAAGGATTACCCATTCCACCTGATAAAATAACCACTCTATTTCTTTCAAGATGCCGAATGGCACGCCTACGAATATAAGGTTCACAAACCTGATCCATTTGAATTGAAGACATCAAACGCGTGTCAATATTTCTTTGTTCTAAGGTACTCTGTAAAGCCAGACCATTTATCACTGTGCCTATCATACCCATGTAATCAGCTTGAACTTTTTCTATACCTATTTTTTCTGATTCTCTACCTCTAAAAATATTTCCGCCGCCTATAACTATAGCTAACTGTACCCCTTTTTCTATAACTTTTCTAATCTCCAAAGCAAAATAATTTAAATAATTAGCATCTAAACCGGACATCCCATTCCCCATTAAAACCTCACCGCTTAATTTTAAAAGTACTCTTTTATATTTCATTTAAATAGATAAGCATTAAAAATAATTTAAGTTATTTAGTTAATACAAAGGTATATATTTTATAGGCATCGCTTATTAGAAACCTTTGAATAAGTTGCTGGTAATCTTTTTATTTTATGTTTTATAGACCTATTTCTAAGTCGGTTCTAATTTTTTCGTCTTTTTTAGGTTTATATCTTCAAAATTAAAACCAATGGTCTTCATTGTATTTAAAAAAAACTTCTATTTCCCAGCGTTTTTCATATTGTAAGACCTTTGCATAATGATTTTTAAAAATATTGTTGAATCCTAAAGGTAAAAGAGAATACGAAATTATAGATAAGCAAGAAAAAAATAGAAAAACAAGTGTATAGAAAATAAACGCATCAGTAGATAAAACGGCTTGGACAAAGAAAACCTAAGCCCTGTAATTTTCAAACTTACACACTTTATGGGATAGTGTCTCTTGTTGGTTAATATTATATTTTTGACTTTGCATCTGCTATTCGACATAGCTCTTCGTATTCTTCTACACTTTTGTAAAGAAGACTTTTCCCTTCCCTGATCATTTTTTTGTCAAATTCTCTCCGGTTTTCTATACTGAAATCACCGTTAAGGTCTTCACGAATTTGGGCTTGAATGTCGTTTTTCATTTTAACGGCATCAATGCTAAAGTTATCATCTTCTGTGACCCCAGAAGAGGGACTTAATTTTACTTCTTTCATAATGGTATTTTGATAAAAAAAAATTAATAAATAATTGAAGGAGGACTCACAATTTGAATTTCGTTGTATCCCAAGTCTTTGTTTACTTTATTATACAGAGGTATACGATACGAATTTACAATATGCTTGAAATTCCAACTTATCAACATAGATACGTTAAAAACAGCTGCTGTAGCAATATGCATAGTGTCATCAAAATGTGTATCTGTAATGATCTCGTTTTTGATATATTCAAGTGCTAAAGTATCCACTTTCTTATTTGATGTAACTCTTATAAGGCAGTTATTAGGTATTTTTCCTAAAACATTTTGCACGTGCTTAGGCGCACGACGCAACTCTCTGTCAAGGGTATCCGAAATATACACTTCAAACTTCCCTTCTTCAATCTGAGAAAACAGAATCCTTGTGGGCTTTTTGAACTCAAGGTCATAATAACCTCCAAACACCGAATTATCAAGATAGATTTTTGATTTCATATACGCTCTTAAATTTTAAAATGAACAATAGATTTTCCCTATTGTCGCTCATGTTGGACTTTTAGTCAAGTCCTCCCTATGACACGGAACCCAAACCCAAGAGACAAAAGTAAAAAATAAGGGGCAATAAACACCCTATTTTTTCGAAAAAAAGTGCAACAAAAAGCAACAAATACTTGCAATGTATTGCCCTTTTTTGCACCTTCGTACTTCATTATAAATTAACAATTTACTAACCAATTACACTATATCATGGCTCAAAAATATGTCGGTATTTGGGTGAGGGTAAGCACGGAAGAGCAAGCCGAAGGCGACTCCCCCAAACACCACGAAGAGAGAGCGAAAATGTACGCCGAATCCCGAAACTGGACCGTGCGGGAAGTCTATAACCTATCCGGCGTATCCGGTAAATCAGTAATGGAACATCCCGAAGCCCAGAGGATGCTCTATGACATTCAGAGAGGACATATCTCAGCCCTCATTTTTTCCAAGATTGCAAGGCTGGCACGCAATACCAAACAGCTCCTCGAATTCTCCGATTTCTTTCAGGAACACCATGCCGATCTGGTTTCTATCTTTGAAAACATTGATACGCGAAGCCCTGCAGGCAGACTCTTTTACACCATCATTTCAGCGATGGCTGAATGGGAGCAGGAGGAAATAGCTTCACGGGTCAAGGCTTCAGTTCTTCAGAGAGCAAAGGCGGGTAAGCATATGGGGGGAATAGCTCCATATGGCTTTCGATGGAAAGGCGATAGCCTTGTGCTTCATGAGGAAGAAGCAGAAGTACGTAAACTGGTCTTTGAACTCTTTATTGATACCAAACGGAAGAAGCGAGTGGCGGCTATTTTAAATGAACGTGGCTATCGCACCAGAACCGATAAACGCTTCAGTGATGCGACGATCAAGCGTTGGCTCTCCGACCCTATATCCAAAGGCATACGGAGGGCACATACCAACTGAGGCATTTTCGGATTACCATAGGGAACCTTTTGAGCGTTCTAAGGAGCTGAAACGTGAGATAATGCGTCTTGAGGGAGAGGTGGCTTCGCTGAAGAATCAATCGGAGGTGAATGCGTATTTGGCGGAAGAGGCTGAGCAGATATATGCGTCTTGGGATGCGTATGCCCTTGAGAAGAAGCGAGAGATTGTGGAGGTAGTAACTGATATGATCGTCATTGACGAAGAAGAGGTGACCATCAACCTCAGGAGTTTAATGCCTCCCCTTTCTTCTAAAAGCAAGAAAAATGGGCAACGAAACGTATAGGATTCGTATTGGCTTTAGATTTTCCAGTCTAATTTATTATCAGTTTTTTATACCATAAAAATAAAAACTATACACGCTTTTAAAGACCTCTGAGGCAAAATGTAAAAGCTAAGTCAGGCTAACCGAAAAAACTATAGAAATTGCCCTGTAACTCATACGTTCAATTAAAGCATTCTTAATAATTTATATCTCGCAAAATAACTTATTTTAGCCTGTTTTCTCAATTTTATCATTACTTGTGTAACACGATCATGGTATTGGAATTGATATTTTGTAAGATATCAAGATTATCCTTGCAAAATATTGTTCTATTCTTAATAGTTTCTTGAAGCATTTATTTCAGTAATTTTTATTAAAATATTGATTTTAAATACTTATATGTTTTAAATCTCATAGCTTAACGCCTTGATTTCTAATTTCTATACTTTTCAATTGCTTGTATAATATCTTCTAATTGTCCTCTTACCCATTCGTGTTGATTGTCAAATGTAGTGTGTATATGTTTTTCTATAGATCTGAATAAATGAGTATGTTTTTTATATTGTAGATGATAACCTCTATTTGGATCAGAAGTTTGATAACTGTTTAATCGGGCTTGGCAATTGCTTGCTATTCCTACTTTATACATATTAACAAATGCAGGATTTGAGATCACATAAACATATTTTTTGATCAAATGATTTTTTTCTTGAATATCGGTTCGTTTTGGAGCAGTGGTTGTGTAATAAACTTCTTTTTCATAGTTTAAAAGGTCTCTTTGTCCGTTTTCTTCTTCACCTTTTATTTCTTTAGCTAAGCGCTTTTTAACGAGTTCATAAGCTGTGACAGAAACGTCTATGCCTATCCATTGGCGCTTTAGTTTTTCAGCGGCAACGCAGGTTGTAGCACAACCACAGAAAGGGTCTAGGACGATATCATTTTTATTGCTGCTGGCTTTTATGATTCTTTCGAGTAAAGCGAGAGGTTTTTGGGTGGGGTAACCTGTACGTTCTTTTGATTGACTGTTTAAAATATTTATTTTTTCATGTCTTAAATATGTCCATGTATCATTTTCAGCTACTCCTTTATTTTCAACATAAATAGGTTTATAGCCTTTACGTTTGTATTTTTCAATTATAGCCTCAAGAATTTCGTTTTTGTTGTAAATAAGCAGTTGCCCTTTACCTTTGACAATGTTCGTATGATATATATTATTGGATCTTTTTTGGACATATATAGGTTTAAAAATATAATGTTCAGTTTTGGCGTAGAAAAAAATAATATCATGGTTGCGTTGAAAATAATTGGAAAGATTACTCCATTTACCATAATTCCACACAATTTCATTTCTAAAATTTTTTTCTCCAAAGATAATATCCATAAGTAATTTAATATAATGACTCATGGTGGGATCGCAATGAAAATAAAGACTACCCGTATCTTTTAAAATTCTATGCATTTCTATCAAACGTATCGCCATATAAGCCAGATAGCAATAGTTGTAAAGATAGTGCTTGTTACTACTTATGTTTTTAATACCATTTAAAAAATTATATAATTCTATATGATCTTCTTTAATCGTTTGAAGCCATTCATCTTTAAGATCCTCTTCGCGAAAATAATCTTTAAAACTTGCTCCTTCAGCACTGCTTCCAATTGGAGCAGTAAACACTTTTTTTTTATTAAAAGGGGGATCTAAATAAATCAAATCAATAGTATTGGAATTGATATTTTGTAAGATATCGAGATTATCTTTGCAAAATATTGTCCTATTCTTAATAGTTTCTTGAAGCATTTATTTCAGTAATTTTTATTAAAATATTGATATTAAATACTTATATGTTTTAAAATTCATAATTTAAATAGTTTAATGCGTTGATTTTTAATTTCTATACTTTTCAATTGCTTGTATAATATCTTCTAATTGTCCTCTCACCCATTCGTGTTGATTGTCAAATGTAGTGTGTATATGTTTTTCTATAGATCTGAATAAATGAGTATGTTTTTTATATTGTAGATGATAGCCTCTATTTGGATCAGAAGTTTGATAACTGTTTAATCGGGCTTGGCAATTGCTTGCTATTCCTACTTTATACATATTGACAAATGCAGGATTTGAGATCACATAAACATATTTTTTGGTCAAATGATTTTTTTCTTGAATATCGGTTCGGTTTGGAGAAGTAGTTGTGTAATAAACTTCTTTTTCATAGTTTAAAAGGTCTCTTTGTCCGTTTTCTTCTTCACCTTTTATTTCTTTAGCTAAGCGCTTTTTAACGAGTTCGTAAGCTGTGACCGAAACGTCTATGCCTATCCATTGGCGCTTTAGTTTTTCAGCGGCAACGCAGGTTGTAGCACAACCACAGAAAGGGTCTAAAACAACATCGTTTTTATTGCTGCTGGCTTTTATAATTCTTTCGAGTAAAGCGAGAGGTTTTTGGGTGGGGTAGCCTATTCTTTGATTTCCTATAACGGGTTTAATATCAATCCATATATTTCCATAGACATATCCTTTATATTCGTCAGCATACAATTTTCTTAAAGGTCTTTTATTTTTTCTCCATATGACATAACCATTTTTATCCAATTCGATTAATTTTTCTTTTGATACCCGCCATCCTGACGGATGTGGATTAGTAACGCCTTTATATGTATAGCATAAGTTGGGTCTTGGTCCCATAGTTGGCCTACTAAACCAATCACTACTTGTTATATTATATCTTCGCCCATCTTTCTCTATATGAGGGAATAATTTAAAAATTTCTTCTTCAGTTAGTTTTTTATATGGATCTAAGTTTGCATTTTCTGATTTTACGTAAAAAAAGATAATATCAGTATTACTTCCCCATTGTTTTGGTCTATGCTGACTTCCTTTTTGATTGCTATAAACTCTTTTCCATGTGATTTCATTTCTAAAATTCTTTTCCCCAAAAATAATATCCATAAGTAATTTAATATAATGACTCATTGTTGGATCGCAATGAAAATAAAGACTACCCGTATCTTTTAAAATTCTATGCATTTCTATCAAACGTATCGCCATATAAGCCAGATAGCAATAGTTGTAAAGATAGTGCTTGTTACTACTTATGTTTTTAATACCATTTAAAAAATTATATAATTCTATATGATCTTCTTTAATCGTTTGAAGCCATTCATCTTTAAGATCCTCTTCGCGAAAATAATCTTTAAAACTTGCTCCTTCAGCACTGCTTCCAATTGGAGCAGTAAACACTTTTTTTTTATTAAAAGGGGGATCTAAATAAATCAAATCAATAGTATTGGAATTGATATTTTGTAAGATATCGAGATTATCTTTGCAAAATATTGTCCTATTCTTAATAGTTTCTTGAAGCATTTATTTCAGTAATTTTTATTAAAATATTGATATTAAATACTTATATGTTTTAAAATTCATAATTTAAATAGTTTAATGCGTTGATTTTTAATTTCTATACTTTTCAATTGCTTGTATAATATCTTCTAATTGTCCTCTCACCCATTCGTGTTGATTGTCAAATGTAGTGTGTATATGTTTTTCTATAGATCTGAATAAATGAGTATGTTTTTTATATTGTAGATGATAGCCTCTATTTGGATCAGAAGTTTGATAACTGTTTAATCGGGCTTGGCAATTGCTTGCTATTCCTACTTTATACATATTCACAAATGCAGGATTTGAGATCACATAAACATATTTTTTGATTAAATGATGCTTTTTTTGAATATCGGTTCGGTTTGGAGAAGTAGTTGTGTAATAAACTTCTTTTTCATAGTTTAAAAGGTCTCTTTGTCCGTTTTCTTCTTCACCTTTTATTTCTTTAGCTAAGCGCTTTTTAACGAGTTCGTAAGCTGTGACCGAAACGTCTATGCCTATCCATTGGCGCTTTAGTTTTTCAGCGGCGACGCAGGTTGTAGCACAACCACAGAAAGGGTCTAAAACAACATCGTTTTTATTGCTGCTGGCTTTTATAATTCTTTCGAGTAAAGCGAGAGGTTTTTGGGTGGGGTAACCTGTACGTTCTTTTGCTGATGGATGAATAAATGATATTTGGAAAACATCACCGCTTTTTACACCTCTAACATCTTTTTTTATCTCCCATTTTTTACCTCTTATTGACTGGATTCTTATTAGATCACCTTGTTCATTTCTTTTATAGCCTTCTTTTCTTCCTTTTTCTTCGTTTGCTGATTGAATATAAATAGGGTTAAAAACAAAATTACTACTTTTACAGTATCTAAAAATGATATCGTGGTATCGCTGGAAATCTTTACTGCTTGCTGTCCATCTTCTATAGTACCACACAACTTCATTTCTAAAATTCTTTTCCCCAAAAATAATATCCATAAGGAGTTTAATATAATGACTCATGGTTGGATCGCAATGAAAATAAAGGCTTCCTGTATCTTTTAAAATTCTATACATTTCTATCAAACGTATCGCCATATAAGCCAGATAGCAATAGTTGTAAAGATAGTGCTTGTTACTGCTTATGTTTTTAATACCATTTAAAAAATTATATAATTCTATATGATCTTCTTTAATCGTTTGAAGCCATTCATCTTTAAGGTCCTCTTCGCGAAAATAATCTTTAAAACTTGCTCCTTCAGCACTGCTTCCAATTGGAGCAGTAAACACTTTTTTTTTATTAAAAGGGGGATCTAAATAAATCAAATCAATAGTATTGGAATTGATATTTTGTAAGATATCGAGATTATCTTTGCAAAATATTGTTCTATTCTTAATAGTTTCTTGAAGCATTTATTTCAGTAACTTTTATTAAAATATTGATTTTAAATACTGATATGTTTTAAAATTCATAATTTAAATAGTTTAATGCCTTGATTTCTAATTTCTATACTTTTCAATTGCTTGTATAATATCTTCTAATTGTCCTCTTACCCATTCGTGTTGATTGTCAAATGTAGTGTGTATATGTTTTTCTATAGATCTGAATAAATGAGTATGTTTTTTATATTGTAGATGATAGCCTCTATTTGGATCAGAAGTTTGATAACTGTTTAATCGGGCTTGGCAATTGCTTGCTATTCCTACTTTATACATATTGACAAATGCAGGATTTGAGATCACATAAACATATTTTTTGATTAAATGATGCTTTTTTTGAATATCGGTTCGGTTTGGAGAAGTAGTTGTGTAATAAACTTCTTTTTCATAGTTTAAAAGGTCTCTTTGTCCGTTTTCTTCTTCACCTTTTATTTCTTTAGCTAAGCGCTTTTTAACGAGTTCGTAAGCTGTGACCGAAACGTCTATGCCTATCCATTGGCGCTTTAGTTTTTCAGCGGCAACGCAGGTTGTAGCACAACCACAGAAAGGGTCTAAAACAACATCGTTTTTATTGCTGCTGGCTTTTATAATTCTTTCGAGTAAAGCGAGAGGTTTTTGGGTGGGATAGCCGATGCGTTCTTTTGATTGAGAAGCAGTCATAAAAGAAGGTATATCAGAAAACCAATCTAAACATTTTGTTCCTAGTGGATTTTTTTCATGAGTTCCATCTTTCCATCTTGCTGGCTTAACATTATTATTTTGGTAAGGTATTCTTATTGAATTATAATTAAAATTAGCTTGTTTGCCTTTAGAGTAATAAAATATGACATCATGTTTTTTAGGAAAAGACTTTTTGGCTTCTGATGCTCCCTTATAACACCACACAACTTCATTTCTAAAATTCTTTTCCCCAAAAATAATATCCATAAGGAGTTTAATATAATGGCTCATTGTTGGATCGCAATGAAAATAAAGACTACCCGTATCTTTTAAAATTCTATACATTTCTATCAAACGTATTGCCATATAAGCCAGATAGCAATAGTTGTAAAGATAGTGCTTGTTACTGCTTATGTTTTTAATACCATTTAAAAAATTATATAATTCTATATGATCTTCTTTAATCGTTTGAAGCCATTCATCTTTAAGGTCCTCTTCGCGAAAATAATCTTTGAAACTTGCTCCTTCAGCACTGCTTCCAATTGGAGCAGTAAACACTTTTTTTTTATTAAAAGGGGGATCTAAATAAATCAAATCAATAGTATTGGAATTGATATTTTGTAAGATATCGAGATTATCTTTGCAAAATATTGTCCTATTCTTAATAGTTTCTTGAAGCATTTATTTCAGTGATTTTTATTAAAATATTGATTTTAAATACTTATATGTTTTAAATCTCATAGCTTAACGCCTTGATTTTTAATTTCTATACTTTTCAATTGCTTGTATAATATCTTCTAATTGTCCTCTCACCCATTCGTGTTGATTGTCAAATGTAGTGTGTATATGTTTTTCTATAGATCTGAATAAATGAGTATGTTTTTTATATTGTAGATGATAGCCTCTATTTGGATCAGAAGTTTGATAACTGTTTAATCGGGCTTGGCAATTGCTTGCTATTCCTACTTTATACATATTCACAAATGCAGGATTTGAGATCACATAAACATATTTTTTGGTCAAATGATTTTTTTCTTGAATATCGGTTCGGTTTGGAGAAGTAGTTGTGTAATAAACTTCTTTTTCATAGTTTAAAAGGTCTCTTTGTCCGTTTTCTTCTTCACCTTTTATTTCTTTAGCTAAGCGCTTTTTAACGAGTTCGTAAGCTGTGACCGAAACGTCTATGCCTATCCATTGGCGCTTTAGTTTTTCAGCGGCGACGCAGGTTGTAGCACAACCACAGAAAGGGTCTAGGACGATATCATTTTTATTGCTGCTGGCTTTTATGATTCTTTCGAGTAAAGCGAGGGGTTTTTGGGTGGGGTAACCTGTACGTTCTTTTGATTGACTGTTGAGTTGCCTAAATTTACCATCTTGTAAATAAGTCCATATGTCTTCCAACCTTCGCCCATCATCCAAATAATAACGTTTGTATCTACCATGGTGTGTATCTTCAAAATATTTTCTTCCTGTATCATCTTCTATTTTATTGTATCTTTTTTTGTTTAAAGCTTCTATTTTGATTTGATTAAAAAAATAATTTTCACTTTTAGAATATCTAAAAATAGTGTCATGTTTCCTTTTAAAATCTTTTTTAGGATTCGTTCCATCAGAATAATGCCACACAACTTCATTTCTAAAATTCTTTTCCCAAAAAATAATATCCATAAGGAGTTTAATATAGTGACTCATTGTTGGATCGCAATGAAAATAAAGGCTTCCTGTATCTTTTAAAATTCTATACATTTCTATCAAACGTATCGCCATATAAGCCAGATAGCAATAGTTGTAAAGATAGTGCTTGTTACTGCTTATGTTTTTAATACCATTTAAAAAATTATATAATTCTATATGATCTTCTTTAATCGTTTGAAGCCATTCATCTTTAAGGTCTTCTTCGCGAAAATAATCTTTGAAACTTGCTCCTTCAGCACTGCTTCCAATTGGAGCAGTAAACACTTTTTTTTTATTAAAAGGGGGATCTAAATAAATCAAATCAATAGTATTGGAATTGATATTTTGTAAGATATCGAGATTATCTTTGCAAAATATTGTTCTATTCTTAATAGTTTCTTGAAGCATTTATTTCAGTAACTTTTATTAAAATATTGATTTTAAATACTTATATGTTTTAAATCTCATAGCTTAACGCCTTGATTTCTAATTTCTATACTTTTCAATTGCTTGTATAATATCTTCTAATTGTCCTCTCACCCATTCGTGTTGATTGTCAAATGTAGTGTGTATATGTTTTTCTATAGATCTGAATAAATGAGTATGTTTTTTATATTGTAGATGATAGCCTCTATTTGGATCAGAAGTTTGATAACTGTTTAATCGGGCTTGGCAATTGCTTGCTATTCCTACTTTATACATATTCACAAATGCAGGATTTGAGATCACATAAACATATTTTTTGATCAAATGATTTTTTTCTTGAATATCGGTTCGTTTTGGAGCAGTGGTTGTGTAATAAACTTCTTTTTCATAGTTTAAAAGGTCTCTTTGTCCGTTTTCATTTTCACCTTTTATTTCTTTAGCTAAGCGCTTTTTAACGAGTTCATAAGCTGTGACAGAAACGTCTATGCCTATCCATTGGCGCTTTAGTTTTTCAGCGGCAACGCAGGTTGTAGCACAACCACAGAAAGGGTCTAGGACGATATCATTTTTATTGCTGCTGGCTTTTATGATTCTTTCGAGTAAAGCGAGAGGTTTTTGGGTGGGGTAACCTGTACGTTCTGGCGATTGACTAATTGTAGGTTTAGTTTTATCATGATCCCAAATATCTCTGACGTAAGTATCTATATAATATCTATCTTGTTTATCGGTGCTGGTATGCCTAAAAGGTTTAGTATAATATTGCCTTTCCATAAGAGAATTGTAGGTGTAGGTATTACTTTTAGAATACATGAATATGATATCATGTTTCCTTGGCCACCACTTTTTGCTTACACCTTGTGTCCTGTATCCCCAGGAGACTTCATTTCTAAAATTTTTTTCTCCAAAGATAATATCCATAAGTAACTTAATATAATGACTCATTGTTGGGTCACAATGGAAATAAAGACTACCTGTATCTTTTAAAATTCTATACATTTCTATCAAACGTATCGCCATATAAGCCAGATAACAATAGTTGTAAAGATAGTGCTTGTTACTGCTTATGTTTTTAATACCATTTAAAAAATTATATAATTCTATATGGTCTTCTTTAATCGTTTGAAGCCATTCATCTTTAAGATCCTCTTCGCGAAAATAATCTTTGAAACTTGCTCCCTCTGCACTGCTTCCAATTGGAGCAGTAAACACTTTTTTTTTATTAAAAGGGGGATCTAAATAAATCAAATCAATAGTATTGGAATTGATATTTTGTAAGATATCGAGATTATCTTTGCAAAATATTGTCCTATTCTTAATAGTTTCTTGAAGCATTTATTTCAGTAACTTTTATTTTCAAATTGTTTCAGCAATATTAATGGCTTTAACTAAAGCTCTTAGTTTATTATTGACTTCTTCAAGTTCTTTTTTAGGTTCTGATAAAGCTACTATTCCAGCACCTGCTTGATAATATAACGTGTTATTTTTGGAAAGAAAAGAGCGAATCATAATACAATGGTTAAAAGAACCATCAAAACCAAGCATACCCACAGCACCCCCATAATAACTTCGAGGAGTTGGTTCATATTTATCAATGAGTTCCATAGCTTTATATTTTGGTGCTCCTGATAAAGTTCCTGCGGGAAAGGTATGGGTAATTAAGTTAAGAATATCTTTTTTATCAATTTTTCCAGAAATTTCAGAAACCAAATGAATGACATAGGAAAAATACTGAATTTCTCGAAATTTTTCAACCGTCACATTCGAAGCAAATACGCTTAAATCATTGCGGGCTAAATCGACTAACATGCTATGCTCTGCATTTTCTTTAACATCTTCAAGAAGTTGTTGCGCTTTTAAACGATCCAATTGTTCGTTCCCTGTTCTTTTAAAAGTCCCCGCAATAGGGTAAAGAAGTGCCTTTTCTTTTTCAATGAAAAGCTGAGTTTCTGGAGAAGAACCAAAAAGTTTAAAGTTTCCAAAATCAAAGTAATACAGATAAGGTGAAGGGTTTATGGAACGTAAAGCCCTGTAAACATTGAAGTCATCACCTTGAAACCCTCTTGAAAAACAACGAGAAAGTACTACTTGGAAAACATCCCCTCGTTTACAATGTGTTTTCCCTTTTTTAACCATTTCTATATACTGATTATCTGTACAATTTACTTTTTCATTTCCTTCAGTCTTAAAAGGATAGGTTGGAAATAAATTTCCTTGTATGATATTTAAAACTTTATCTAGACTATCTTTTGGTTTTATACCTGCATAATCATGTTGATATAAAAAAATCTCATCATTCATATGATTTAAAACTAAAACATAATGAAAAGCCAAATAGTAAAATTCGGGAATAGAATTGGAAGAGGTATTGGGTTTTATATTAATATTTTCAAAATATTGAATAGCTTCATAAGACATATAGCCAAAGAGACTGTTATTCAATATACCTCTTTCCATAATGCCATCATCAGGCATAAAACTTGATATGAAAATATTGAAACAATCTACTAAATCATTATTTTTTTTTATTGGAATACTGTTTTGAACTTCACCAGGGTATTGTATTTTAATACTTTTATTTTCTACTTGAAATTTAGCTACTGGCGAAAAACAAATGTAGGTTCTTTTATGTTTTTTACCACTATAATCTTTGGTTTCTAGAAGAATGGAATTGGCATAATAAGCCCTAATCTTTAAATATAGATTTACAGGTGTTAATAAATCATTTATAAACTTAACATGCTTAGTCTTAATAATATATTTTTTTAAAGCCATAGAAAATTGATTATTAAATTGAAAATATACAATTATAGGTATGTTACTTGAAAAAAGATTTTTGTGGGTATAATTCCTTGGTTTTGAAAATGATCACTTCTAAAATAAAAATAGCTTTGCTATAAATTTAACGTAAAGTTAAAAAAAAAACGCGTTAAATCGCTTAAAAATCCTTTTTTCAAGTGAAGTGACTATAACGTGATTAATGATTTTTTAGTTCACAATTGGTATTCCGACCGGTTCCGCCAAATGCCATCGGGCTTTGGCTTAGCAGGGCTTTAGGCTAACGCCTTTTGCCCTGCCAAGCCGCCCTCTTTTTTTTTTTTTATTTGACCTTAAAAAGAAAAACTAAACGAAAACCGTGGCTGTGGCTCCTGTAGGATGGGTAGTTGTTGCTCCGATACGAAAAACGACAATGCTCGCCGTCACTGCCCCAACAGCCCCCACGTAGAACTCTATGGGTGTCGCTACTGGGACCTATAGGATTCGTCTGAGTACCCTTACTGTACGAACCGTACCAATCGCTGCACCATTCATATACATTACCCGACATATCGTAAAGCCCCAACTCATTCGGCCGCTTTTGACCTACAGGATGCGTTTTAGAATCGCTATTTTTAAAATACCAAGCCACAGCGTCTATAGTATTGGAGCCTGCATACTTATAGCCCTTACTCTTATTGCCCCCTCGCGCTGCAAACTCCCACTCCGCCTCGATGGGCAAGCGGTAGTTTTTGCCTGTCTTTTGATTGAGTTTTTTGATAAAAGTTTGTATATCGTTCCACGACACGCGCTCTACGGGGCAGTTGTCGCAACCTTGAAATCTTAATTCAGGTGGGTCGCTGCCCATCACTTCACGCCAGAGTTTCTGCGTAACCTCATATTTACTCATATAAAAAGAAGAAACGGTTACGCGGTGGACTGGTTTTTCATTATCATAGCAATCGCTTTGCTCGCTGGTACAGCCCATAGTGAAGGTGCCGCCTTGCACATAAACCATTTCCACCAAGTCGGGCGGTGGCGGTGGTGATGGCTCATCTCGTTCATCTAAAACTGCCCCAGAAGGTAAATAGCTCCAAATATTATTGATCTTCTTCTTGTCCAAGTTCAAGATAAAATAATTGGTTGTTTTGACCCTATTCACCCATTTGGTCACTGGAATAATAACAAAAGAACCTTGGCTATTTCTTAAAGTATAAACCTTTGCCCCCTTGAGGGCTTTGAGGTCGTGGCTTAACTTTAAATTGGGCCGCTTTTGCCTTATCGAACTCAAATAGCTGGTCAGGTTGAGGGTTTTAGGATTGCTACCTGCGTATCTGCCCACATCGTTATACACTTGATTTTCTTTATCGATGAACATATCCTCTAAAGCTACGCGGTGCTTGATATCGCCTGTTTTCGCCCAATTTTCTAAATTTTGGCAATAATTTTCGATAATATTCCGTAAACTTAAGCGGTTCCTAGCCGTAATGCTTTGGCTATGACCCTGCCAGTACATAAAAATAAAAAGTAAAAAAAAGATATAACGCATGTTTCAATGATTAATGATGAATGATAAATTAAAAATGGCTCTTTGTTAACGTTATAAAAAATTGAAATAAGCGACTTAAACTCACGAGGTTTTTAAAAACCTCATGAGTTTAGTACTTTGAAAATCAATAACTTAAATAATGGTTACTTTCAATACCAATGCGTTGACCTTTATAACGCATTTTCAAATCATATTTTGGTACCTGCTACCGATACGTCGCCTAGCAGAACGACCCAGCGTTTGCTGTCAAAATCATTGGAGTAACGTATACCATTATACATTTGAAAATACGTGAAAACATTTTTTGTACAAATCATAACTGATTAGTGATTTAATTATCTTATTATCAAGGTTTTTAACTGTATTTTCCAAAACATCCTCCAAATATTTGGCATTCTCAAAAATCTTCATAGCTATTTTGTCTTTCAAATAACGCCAAACCCGCTCAGCAGGATTGAGTTCCGGACTATAAGCAGGCAAGCGAATTAAAAAAATATTGGACGCCAACTTCATATCTTTAAGGGAACCCCGCATTATCAATAACCACTAGATTCAAACGCTTAAGATTATCTTCGCTAATAGTCTATAAATGATTGATAAAAAACAACTTATCTGTACTACACGTGTACATACTATAATTACATCCCGTTAGAAAAGAAAAAGCACCCCATAACCAACGATATGTATAGTCGTGCTGATGACCACCAACAGGCTTAACACCCCGAGCCGTTAGGACCCGAGAGCGACGTGTAATCAAAGCAAAACGGCTCTCATCTTGAAAAAGCAAGTCAACACAGTCATAATTTCCTTTTTCGTATTCTTTTTTAGCCTTATTCATAGCTTCTGGCAAACCCTTTTCTTTAAACTCTGCTACCTTTTTTTTGTCCTTATTAATATGACTTTTACGCGATACCTTCAGCTTAGAACCAAAACGCCGACGGCAAAAATCAGATAAGGTTCCATAATGCACATCTGTACTAAACTCTTTGTCTCTAAATGATTTTAATTCCACATAAGAGCTAATTGTTGTCTCAACGTTCTCTAATTTATCCTTTATACTTTTTTGCATCTCTGCTGAAAAGACACTTTTATGATTAGCACCCATGCGAACCTTAATGGCTGATTTAAAGCCCTCTGATTCATATTTTTTGAACTAAGCAGACACGGTCTTGTCTGTAAAACCTAACTTACGAGAAATATGAGAAATATATTTTTTCTTTTCTTCTTTGACTAGTAAAAAGGCTTGAATACGACCACGTTCTAAATTGCTGTGGGCTTTTCTTAGCTGAGACTTTAAGTCTTTAACACTCTCTTTGACTTCTAAACTGATAGTTTTTGGCATGATATTTATAGCGTAAATCTAAAATCTCGTAATATAGTAAGTTTAAATCATTAATGGTATTAGTTGCCAATGTCTTGAAGCCCCCTTATTTTTACATTATTAAGTTTAATGACTTGGCAAGTTACATTTTTTTGAAATTATCTAATTTTTCTAAAAATTTTGACAAATGCAAAAATATTTGATCTTGGTTGAAGGAAAAGCAGATGCCCCTTTTGTTAGAGATTATTTGAAATTCTTAGACAAAAATTTGAGTATAGAACAAAATGAACCCAAGGAAAAAGTGTTAAAAAATACAGAAAGTTCTATTAAGATAGAAGTAATAGGAGGTTATACGAAAATAGAAAAGCATTCGCAAAAATTAACAAGATATATTGATCAAGGATATAAAATACTAGTTATTCAAAATGCTGATAATTCGCATAAAAATCACAGAGGAAATAAAGAGAGAACAAAATATTTAGAAAATATAAAAAAAGAGTTAGAAATTGATTTTGAAATATTTTTATTTCCGAATAATAAAAGTGAAGGTGATTTAGAAACATTATTATTAGAAATTGCCAATCAAGAAAAATATAATCCTGCATTTGAATGTTATAAAAAATATGCTGCTTGCGCAAAAGAAATTGAAGCTGATTTTAGCGAAGAATTAGTACAAAATAAAATGCGTATTTTCAATTATTTTAGAACTTATTTTGGAATGGAACAAGCAAAAGAAGAAAACAGAACATTTAAACCAGAATATTGGGAATTGTCTAGCGACAAATTAAAATCTTTTAAAATAATATCATCAAAACGTCTAAAAAAATATAATACTTTCAGATTCCGCGATTTTAGAAGAAATGGAAAAAGGTAATATTTTGATAGAACCTTTTGATCTATCTTGTTTGGGAAGCAATTCTTATGATGTCTATTTAGGAAATTATTTTGGAAGTCTTATAGAGCGTATAATCAGTTTTGAATAAACAAAGTTTAGTGATTTTCAGTATTTTATAATATAAAAATGAGATAAGTTTTTATACCAAATATTAAATAATTAAGACTCAATAGAATTATAGTCAAATATTTAATTTTATATAGTAATGCTACTATTATCTCAGGAAAATTCATTTTCATTATCTTTAAAACCTCTAAAAATTCTTTTTTCAATTGATATGACTGTATCAATCATAGCTCTAATTTATAATTAATTTTTTTTATCATATAAATAATTACAAATGAAACTTTTATATACCTTATTAGTAATACTCGGTTTTCAGCTTTTTGCGCTGGGGCAAAGTGGAAAAATTGATAGTTTGAGAAATAGACTCCGAACAGCAGAGGGAGATACTTTAAAAGTTAAGATTCATATTCAACTCGCCAACCTATTTTTTAGAGAGTCAATAGATAGTGCTGATTACCATATCAATAAAATCAAGACTTATTCGCTTAGTAGCAACTACAAAAAAGGGATTTCTGCATACTATTCGCTCAAGGCCCAAAGGTACAATAGGGTAAACTTATATGATTCAGCCATGTCGTACATTTGGAGAGCCATCAATTTGTATAAAAATGAAGGTGATAGTATTAATCTCATTAAACGTTATAATACTCTTGGAAGCATTTTACTACAACAAAGTAAATATGATAGTGCCATTGTATTTTATACTAAAGTGGTAAAAAATTTTCATTTGCTGGACAGCGCTTACCATTCCATTGTGTATAACAATATCTCTATAGCTTGCAGCAGGAAAGGAGCACTAAAAAATAGTTTAGAATACGCTTTTAAAGCCTTAAGGATGGCCGAACAGATGAAAAATGTAGCGCAACAAGCGAGTATATTAATGCATATAGGGAATGTCTATAATTCAGACGAGGATTTTGCAAAAGCCAAAAATTATCTAGGGCATGCTTTAAATATTATAAAAAATGAACAAATTAAACACAAAATGGGAGCCATTTACAATAACTTTGGCATTGTTTACAAAAACCTTGGAAAAAATGCGAAAGCTATGGAATATTTTAGAAAAGCTAGCCACTACAACCAAAAGTTTAAAGATAGGCAAGGCCTATCTATAAGCTATCAAAATATTTCGCTGATTTATTTGAATCAAAAAAAATATGATTTAGCCCTTGATTACCAGTTTAAAGTATTGGACTTACATGAAAATATTAATTCAAAACATGATTATGCATATTCTTATAAACATTTAGGATATATTTACTTAAAATTGGATAAAACAAAAAAAGCAATATTATATCTTAAAAAGAGTCTTGAATTTTGTAAAGGAAAAGGAGACAATAGAATTTTGCGATTAGAAGTTTATCAACATTTATCTTTGGCTTTCCAAAAACAGAAGAATTATATAAAATCCATCTATTTTAAAGATGAATATATCAGCCTCAAGGATTCTCTTCAATTGGAAAATAAAGCAGATGCCATCGTTGAAATAGAAGAAAAATACGAAACCGAAAAAATAGAACAAGAAAAAATACAAGCCGAAAAAGATTTAGAAATCCAAAAAATTATCTCTGATAAAGAGCGTTTTATCAAAAATTTATCAATCATGTCTGCATCATTGATAGTCTTTGCAGCCATTGGTCGTGTTTATTTATATAGGAAACAGAAAATATCATTAGAAGAGAAGAAAACGTTAGCAGAAGAAAAACAAAAATTACAGAAAGAATTAGGCGACACTTATAGACATGCTATTGATAACGCTATTTCAGCAATAATTATATTTGGAGATAAGAATAAAGCCGATAAAGATGTAGAATCTGATTTTATAAAAAAGGCTTGTAAAAGCATTTTAGAAATAAATAAAATATTAGGAACATCAGATACCTTAAAGAATATTCATGTGTCCTCAGTCATAAGTAAATATTTAGAGCATTCTAAAATAAAACAAGACTGGCTTGATCTTGACATCATGGATTTATATACGGAATACAAAATAGGTATCAAAATTTTATTTCTTGTAATTGAGTTTTGTGATAACGCTTATAAATACGCTTTTGAAGGCATCAAAAATCCAATCTTAAAAATTAAACTGCAAGATTTTGATTCTAATAACTTATTGTTAACCTTTAAAGATAATGGTAAAGGTTTTGACAAAGAGGTTAAGCCTATAGGTACAGGAAGGGGCTTAAAATGGATAGAATATGTCATTGAAGATCTAAGCGAAAAACAATTCCAGTTAGATACCAGTAATGGCACCCATTGGAAAATATTTATAAAAAAAACTTGGATAAATTATGAAGTTTAAAAAAGTCTTATTGGTAGAAGATGACTCTCTTCATCTAGAAACCATTAAAGAAAAATTAGAAGAGAAAGGTTATAATTGTGTTCCATGTCAGACGAAAGAAGACGCTGAAAAATTAATTCTGAAGGAAGATTTTGACTGGGCTTTATTGGACATTGACTTAAAACAACACAGGTATGGGGGTATTGATATAGCCAAGCAGTTGCATAAAAAAAAGGTTATACCTATCATACTGTTGACAGGTAGAGGTGATGATGATCATTATTACAATAAATATGAAAATGAAAGTCCATTGGCTCATTGGGTGGATAAATTTATTAAGAGCGAATTTTTTAATATGGATATACCACTGTTAAAAATTGAAAAATTTTTAACAGATGTTGAAAAAAAACGCTATAATATCCATCTCCCCAGTGGAGGAAGCCTAGAAGTTATAAATCATGAAAAACATAGTATTTGTTTTACAAATATAATCTATGTTAAGAAAAAACAAGGTTTTGATTTCCCTTCTGTTTTTACTGATTTGCAAGATGAGCCTTTTAATGCAATTAGAAAATCCACTCTGGATGAACAATTTGGTAAGGTTGGTGATGTAAATTGTGTTCCTAATCATCCTCTTCTTAGGATTCATAGGCTGTATGTTGTCAACATGTATAAAATTTTGAAAATGAACCCTCGTAAATCTATTCTTTATAAAAAAAGAGAAGCTCATATAATACTGAAGGACTATAACAATAAACGATTGCCTTTGCCACTCTCTAGAGATAAAGCCACAAAAATTAGAAATTTCTATAACGATCAGAAGCCTCTACCTCCTCTCTAAAACCCATTACAGCAAAGAATCGACAGACTAGGAACCCAATTGAACAATAAAATACCCCTTTTAAAGTAAACTATACCCAGCTCAATTAAACAAGGACAAAGTTAAACCTTTCGTAAGAATTCATTTTAGAACCTTTGTACAGAAACGCTTAAATCAGACCTTCTGGAATCCAGAATTCTATGAAGGCTATTTAGTTTTGAATAAAGTTTTAAAATTGATTCTTCTTTAATTTAAGGTTTATATAATTATGAAAAATACATTTTTTATGCTGTTGATGGGTTCTTTAGCCCTTTTAGCAAGTTGTAATAAAGGTCTGAGTGATAACGATTTGGTTCCTCAGAAAAATCAAGAAAAAAGCCAAATTACGATAAGAGTTGCTGATGGTATTTCCTATAATGGTAATAATCTACGTACAACTGTTGGTGCAAGTAGCATTAGTTTTTCGAGGGATAGTATAAAACTTGAAATACTAGATGCCGATAATAATCAAGTGAGTCAGCAAAAACTTGGAGAAGATTCTACTATTAATATTGATTTGCAGCCGGGAGATTATACCTTGCGGGTAAATAGGTTTAATCCCCCTGATAACATTCAAGATGAAGTTTCTTTATTTTTAGAAGAAACTTTTATCGTCGAAGCTGATCAAAATAGTATGATTACAGTAGATTGGGTACCAAGTCATCTGAAAAATATCCCATATTATTTAATGTTTGATGATAATATAGTTGATGCCTTAGGCAATGGTTTTAACATAACTTTAACCCATCCAAGCGGTGATACCAAAACCCATACGTATTCTCCAGGCGAATCGTATTATGGCTTTATTGGAAATTTGGATCCGCCTTATGATGTCAATTTTGCTATTTCTGGAAATGGAGAAAACTTCAGTACTGATTTTTCTATGAGAGAAAATAGAATTAATACGCTTAGGTTTTACATTGATAATGGCGAATTAAGTGTTGATTTTATAGATATTAGTATTGATATCGGCAATGATACGACTGATATTCCTGTAGTTTTTACTGCAGATTCTCGTCCTTTCATCACAACTTGGAGAACGACTTCTGCCAACGAAAGCATTACCATTCCAACGACAGGAACTGGTTATAATTATTCAATAGACTGGGGCGATGGCACTACCGAATCTGGATTAACAGGAAATGCCAGCCATAGCTATGCTACTGCGGATACCTTTACCGTTGAAATTTCGGGTGATTTTTCGAGAATTTACTTTAATAATCCCAGCCCTTCTATAGGTGATAATTCCACTAAAATATTGAGTATAGAACAGTGGGGCGACATTGAATGGCAATCTATGGAATCTGCTTTTACAGGTTGTGCCAATCTAACATCTAATGCCAGTGACGTTCCAGATCTTTCGAACGTAACTAGTATGTATGCTATGTTTCGAAATGCTTCGTCTTTTAACCAAAGTATTGATAGTTGGGAGGTGAGCAATGTAACGAGTATGCGGTACATGTTTTTGAATGCCTCATCTTTTAACCAAGATATTGGTAATTGGGATGTGAGTAATGTGACCAATATGTCAAGTATGTTTAATGGTGCCTCATCTTTCAATCAAGATATCGGCGATTGGGATGTGTCCAATGTTAGCACTACATCGAATATGTTTGTAAATGCCTCATCTTTTAATCAAGATATTGGTAATTGGGATGTGTCTAATGTGACCAGCATGAATGGTATGTTTTTTCGCAGTGGTGGTGCTGCCTCATCTTTCAATCAAGACATTGGTAATTGGGATATATCTAATGTTAGCAATATGTCAAATATGTTTCAACATATTACCCTTTCCACAGCCAATTATGATTCTTTATTGATTGGTTGGTCTGGGTTAACACTTCAAAGTGGGGTTAGCTTTCATGGTGGTAACAGTCAATACAGTGCGAGTGCAGAAGTAACAGCAGCTCGTAGTATACTGACAAACGCACCTAATAATTGGGTTATTACAGACGGTGGGCAAGCTGTTGATAATACTCCTCCAACAATTTCTGATCAGACTTTTAGCGTTCAAGAAAACGCAAGTGTGGGAACTGAAATTGGAACGGTACAAGCAAGTGATAATGTCGGAATAACGACTTTTGGTATAACTGGTGGTAATTCTGGAAATCTTTTTACCATTAATTCAAGCACAGGTATATTAATCTTAAACGGAAATTTGGATTATGAAACAATATCAAGTTACGATTTAACTGTGGAAGTTAGAGATGCAAGAAACAATACCGCCAGTGCAACTATACAGGTTTTAGTTGGTGACATTAATTTTTCGTTAGAACATGTCCAAACCATAAGTGATAACAACAACGGATTAAGTGATATTACCGATATGGTTACGACTGTGGTTAATGGAGTAACTTACTTATATGTAGCTGATGATAACCAGAATAAAATCAATATTTTTTCCATGGGAAATGATGGTCGTGCAACTTTTATAGGCACAACACATGAATATGGTTCACAAGAATTAAATGATCCCAGTTCTTTAAATCTTGTTGAATTCAACGGTAACACCTATTTGCACGTAACGGAAGAAGGAGATGATGAACACGTTTATTTCACAATTAATAGCAGTGGTTCGTTAGTCAATCCATTTATTATTGATGATGATGATAATGTAAATTATGGATTAGATAAACCCACTGCTTCCACAACGGTTACTGTAAATGGAACGACCTATTTATACATTACCGGTGGAAAAGATAATGCTATCACTATTTTTAAACTTTTAGCTAATGGCTCTTTTAGTTACGTTGATGTTATAAACGATACTGAAAGTGGTAGCAATCAGTTAGGTTTAGAAGGGGCTTCGGATATTGTTAGTGCTGTTATAGGCGGTACTACTTATCTATTTGTCACAGGAGAAACTGACGATGCCATAAACAGTTTTTCTATTAATAGTGATGGTACTCTTCAACATATTGAAACCATAGAGGACACTCACACATCTAAATTGAATAACCCTGTTTCAATTGTGACTACAGTTGTCAGTAATGCTACTTATTTACATGTCGCTGCTGAATCTGAGAATGCTATTACCACAATCTCAATTGCTAATAATGGTGGCTTTGGCAGTCAAAGTGTTGTTACTGGTTCCCTTGCTGATGCCAGTACCGTTGCCACAGCATCTACGCATAGAACATACGTATTTGGAGCTGGATATAATGATGTAGGTTTTAATTCTTTCCATCAAAGTGGCGGAAGTTTGTTTGATTTAGGTAGAACGGCAAATGGAGATTTAAACGGGGTAAAATCACTGGCTACAGTTTCTATTTCTGGAAATGTTTACGTTATTGCAGGCACTAAGAGTGATTTTTCAGGCACTAGTAGTACTTTATTCAGTATTTTTAGATTGGTAGATTAAAGTTTTTAAACCCTCAAGACTTTTAAAAATATTGAGGGTTTAAAAAAACTGAAAACCAGCTATTTATATATAATTATATCTTTTCACTTAAAATTATTTTGGAATTATGAAAAGTAAATATTTGATTTTAATTTTATTCTTAGGGGGGTGTCTCCAAGGGTTGGGGCAATCCTACTCCCATTCGCCACAGAGTTGGGTTGGTGGATATTCAAATTCTAATATTGAAGTTAGGGTAAACGATTTCTCTTGTGACTCTAAAAGAACAAAATTTGAAGTTAGAACAAAGAATGGAAGCACTTATAGTAATCATCTATCCATATCCATTCGCAGAGATAGCCCTAGTGGTAGCACCGTAGAAAATGTATTTCTTTACGCTAATAATTCCACAGGAACTACCAATGGAAACTATTACTTTCAAGGTGATTTTTATTCCGGAAATTCAGTAAGTTATTACGCAACAGTTCAAATCAATGGACAAACCCACAATGCCGGGCCAATTGTCATCACAACAACAAGTGGTTCATGCCCTACTGGCGGAGGAGGAAGTCCAAGCCTTGTCTACAGTGACCATTTAGTCAAAGACGGTACTGGTGGAGGTTCTGGAAACGACAATGGTATGGCCGAACCAGATGAAAGAATAGATTTAGATGTTAAACTTTACAATATTGGCTCAGGAAATGCTAGTGGTATAAAAGCCACATTGTCAACCTCTAGCCCTTACATAGAGATAACTGATGATATCGAATATTGGGATGATATAGCCCCTAATCAAAAAGTGTGGTGTGATTCTGACTTTGATTTTGACATTGCCAGTAACACGCCTGAAGGAAATATTACGTTTAAGTTAGCCATAGAATCGGATGAAGGGAATTGGAATCAGCAGTTTAGTGTTTATATTCATCATGATGCTCCACCACCTCTCGTTATTCCTACATTAACTTCTCCAGCCAGTTATCCAAGTAATCTACTTGCGACTAACCAAATGACTTTTTATTGGAATAGAAATAACAGCGGTAGCGATATAGATTACAGCATATTGGTTGAGGAAAGCAGCTCAAATAGCCAAAGTGGTTTTGGTGTGATTATCAACAGCAATAGAGGAACGGCAAGCAGTGGTACCGTCCAGTATTCATCTAATACAAGTGTCACTTTTAGAACTGATAGATGGTACAGATGGCGCATTCAAGCTACAAGAGGCAGCGAATTTATTTATAGTAGCTATCGTTATTTTCAACCTATTCCCGATAACTATGCGCCGGTCTTATCCAGTCCTTCAGCGAGTCCTAGTACTGTGGTTGCTGGTAATTCTGTAACCTTTCGGGTCACTTATACCGACCAAGATAATGACCCACCTAATCTTTATAAATTGCAGTATAAATTACCGGGGCAGTCGGCATTTAGTAGTGTCAATATGAATTCTTCTGATAATACATATACGAACGGGAGTGTTTTTACCTATTCTTTAAATATACCTATTGGCACAAACCCAGCGAATGGAACGTATCAGTTTGTATTCAGGGATGATCAAAACAATATAGCGGGAGGAGTACATGGCACCCCGTATACATTTTGGGTAAATGCCCCGTCCTGTGATATTCCGACTACTCAGACGCCTACAAGTATCACTTCCAATTCGGCAAGATTGAGATGGAATGCAGCTAGTGGGGCAATTAATTATGACGTTTGGTATAGGCAATTTGGAACTAACTGGGAAATTGCACCCGTTGAATCTACATCAAATACTTACTTAGACATTTCTAATTTATTTTCAAGTAAAACCTATGAATTTAGAGTAAAGTCTAATTGCAGTAGTGGTTTAGAGAGTTCATGGAGTAGTGTCCAAAGTTTTCAAACGAATGCCACACCTTGCAATACCCCTACTAGCTTAAATGTTACCAATATAACGACTTCTTCTGCGCGTTTAGACTGGGCTACGGTGACTAGTGCAACTAGTTATATAGTGGATTTCAGTCCGCAAGGAGGCAACCCAATAGAGTATTTTCCAGGTAGTAGCAGTTACTACGATGTCAGTTCTTTACAAGAAAATACTACTTATGAATTCAGAGTAAAAGCCAATTGTAACGGAACGCAGACTTCCTATTCCAGCACTTACAGTTTTACGACAGGTAGTAGCAACAATGCCCCCGTATTATCTAACAACACTGAATCACCCGATCCGGTAACTTTGGGAAATGCCGTTACATTTAGGGTTTTATATCGAGATGCCGATAATCATCCGCCCGCAAATGGAAGCGGTGCCAGAGTTTTTTATAAAAAATCTACGGCTGCAGACTATAAGGATGATGATGACCATAGAGTAAATTTGACAGGAGCAAGTTATTCATCCTACATAAGTGGCAGATATTACAGCGGAACTAAAACCTTTACTGATCCATCTGATGTTGGCACTTGGAATGTCAAATATGTTTTTGACGATGGTCAAAGTGTGAATAAACAAGCGTCAGCTGTTTATGGTAGTTTTACCGTTCAGGCGCCTGATCCTATCTTAACCATTTCCCCTTCAAATAAAGATGTTTTAAGCGGTTCAGGAAGTACAAGTTTTGCCATGACTACCAATTTATCAAGTTCTCAAATAAATATAAACGATAATGCAGATTGGTTAAGTACAAGCCTAAGTGGGAATACTCTGACGGCAAATTATAACACTAATACAGGTACTTCCCAAAGAACAGCAACGATCACAGTCAGCGGCGGAGGAATAACCAAAACGGTGACAGTAAGACAATCCGGAGCTGCCCCTGTTAATAATCCACCTTTTATAACAAATATATCATTAAGTCAGTCGGGAAATACACTATCGGGGAGTTTCAAAACAAATGACAGTGACGGTGATAATGTGAAGAATGTTAGGGTTCATTTTAGAAAATTGGGGGGGAACTATGTTAGTTGGTATGAAGATGTTGGGGCTTCATACGGTAGTCTACAAAATACTGGTAATCAATATTATACTATCAATACCTCTACCGGTAAATCAGCCATTGATGTTCCGTATAGCAGTTTATTCAACAGTACCGGCACCTATTATTACAAAATAGAAATTAAAGACGAACATGATCTTCCATCTACGTCAAACCAAGAATATAGTTTTAATTATACCGTACCGATTACCCCTCACCTAAACCCAAGCACATCAAGCATTTCAAATGTCAACAGTAGCGGAACAAATACAAGTTTTACTATTGCTTCTAATGTCTCTTGGACTGTAAGTTCAAATAAATCTTGGATAACTGTGAGTCCCACAAGTGGTAGTAATAATAGGACGGTAAATGTGACTATAGCTGCCAATTCTGGAACATCCGAAAGAAACGGAACTATCACAGTATCTGGAAGCGGAGTTAATGATAGAATTATTCAGGTGAATCAACAAGGAAGTATTCCAAGCATCACCAGTGTTCAAATCGGCGATTTTATTTTTACAGCTGATAATATTGTGGAAAGTTCGAGTGGGGTGTATACTTTACAGGGCAATATTAATGCCAATAATTGTATCAAATTTTCAGAACAGATTGTCTTAAATACAAATACTTTAAGGGTTCAAGGCAATGGCGAAATATTTTTAGAAGGGATACCCAATAAAGGTATCTTTGGAGGACGTATTTCTTTATATAATGGTTCATTTAATTTTTCTGTTGCAAGCGATATTTTAAACCCTATTGCCAATTATATAGTGGGTTTTAAATTGGCTGCATTGCCTTTAAAAGTCAATTATATCCGTCTAATACCCGATGGCATAGCGATGGGTGCTGATGTGGTTTTAGGAGATAAACAATATGGACCTAATGCCTCTTTAACGGTAGATCCCATTCAAATTACAAAAACAAATGGGTTTGATGTTGTAGGACGTTTTGACCTAAATAATATTAGAATCCCAAAAACGTCTGTGACGCTAAACAATGCCTATGCGGAGTTCAACACTTTGGAAAACTGTTTTGGCGGAGGTGCTGATTTGAGTTTTAAACTTCTAAAAAAAGACCTTAATTTAACGGCTGATATAGGTATTAAAAACGGAGGACTCAACACGATTTCGGTAGGTGTGGGGGTTATGCCCGGCATACCTCTGGGAAGCACAGGTTTTGAACTGACCCAAGGCAATTTATGGCTTAAAAATATTGTTCAGCACCCCAGTCCACCTTTAACTATTGGAGCCTCGGTCAATATCGACCCTATTGGCAACTTAGATGTAGTTGCTTTTAAAAATGTAGGGGTTGAATACAGTTTTGCACCAAGATTCAGCGCTTTTGGTGAGTTTGAACTCTTGACCCAACCCTTAGCCAGTGGAAAGATTACCGTTGAACCCGGTTCTTTTAAAGTAGAAGGTAACCTTAACTTTGACGCCCCAGGCCAACCTAATTTTTTATCGGGAACGCTGAAGTTTGGTATTAAGAAAAAGTCTAATGATGATTATTTGGTATTGGGTTATTCAAAATTAGGACTTAGGTTTACAAAACCTAAGAACAATATATGCGTTAATGCTATTGATATGGTTCATAGAGAGATTCATGGCGTAAATTTACCCGATGTGTACGAGCCTGAGACTTCGGTAGAGGGCTTTCTTTACAACAAGACCCTCGCAACCAAGTTAACGTTTCCCTTTTTAGAAGAACATCCCATCGTTTTAGAAGCTGAATTAAAGAAAAGTTTGTTTGGAAATAATTATATCGATTTTAGAATAGGTGAAAACTTTAAACTTCTTAACAAAGAAGCCTTTGATAGCGATTTAAATAATTTAAGAAAAACCTTAATCCATACTTTTGAGAATGATACATTTGAAAATCAAAAAGATCATTTGAATGGTAAAAGTCTTATACTCAAAAAGGACGGTCGTAATCTACGAGGTGAAATAAGCACAGATCAAGATTTTATTTTGGATAAAAGTTATACCGTAGCCGTCTTGAGGGTTGAGGGCGAAACAGAATCACCAGAAATTTGCTTGACTTTGCCAACTGGTCAAATTGCTACAAGCGGTAACGAAGACGAAACAAATGTTATCATAGGACCTCACAGCGAATCAAATGAAACATTTGCTATTATAAAACAACCAATACTTGGCACCTATACAGTTCATATTTCGGGTAGTGAAACCTACCAACTTGATTTGGTTGGCACAGGGTTTGGTCCTTCTTTAATCATTGATACTATTGAAAATTTGAAAAATAATCGTTTGAAAATAAAATGGCAAGACGATTATAAAGACGGGAACGCTCAAATTTCTTGGTATTACGATGATGATAATGACCATGCCGATGGCAATTTCATAGCTTTAGATATTTCCGAAGATTCACCTTTAGATTCGGTGACTTGGGATTATTCGGAACTGACAAATGGAAATTATTACATTTATGGTATCATAGAAGATACTAGTAATATACCTTCAATTGTTTATTATTCAGAGCCTTTCATTATATCAAAACCGTATGTTGTGGATCAACCCCAAGGTTTAGCAGCTTCTCTTACGGATTCCAGCATTGTACTAACTTGGCAAGCCTTACCTGATACAATGCTGAATTATTTGCTCTACTATGGTTTGGATACGTTAAATTTATCTTCTGAACAGGTTTATAGCGTTTATGATACTACGTTTAATTTCAAGGCTATTAGCCCCGGTCGAAACCATTATTTTACTGTGCTTGCTGTAGATACAGCTTTGAATAGATCAAAAAACTCAAATGTTGTCGAAGTAGTTTTTAAAAATTCTGGCGTCAACAATCCTCCCTATTTTCATGTCCAAAATATAACACAGCAAAAATTAAAAGCAGGTCTATATCATGAACAAACTTTATCTGCTTACGATATTGATGGCGATGTCTTAACATTTTCTTTAATCGAATCACCAGAAGGGCTACTATTATTAGGAAATACATTGAATTGGACTCCTAATTTAGAACAAAGTGGCGATCATACCGTTAGCATTGTCGTTACTGATAATGCGGAAGGCTTTGACACTCTAAGTATTGAATTTAATGTTCAAAACCCAAGTTCCAGCGAAGCTATCATTAATTTTAATGATCATCGTTATTTAGGTTTAGAAAGTCGCCCTGTTATTCAGGTTATAGATCCAGATGCCAACGAAAATAATAAATTGGTTGAAACAAAGCAGATTCATTTATATAGTAAAGCTGACCCTAATGGAATAATAGTTTCACTTAATGAAACAGGAAGTAATACTGGTATTTTTCAAAATGTAATTTATCTTAATCAAGATTTTAGTCGTTCCAATAGTTTATTGGTTTCTAACTATGATAGTATTTTTGGAGTTTATGAAGATCAATTTCCAGAAGAAAATATACTGAGTTTTGCTTTATTTGAAAATAGTTCTATTCCTAATCAGTTACCTACCAATATTATTTTAAGTAAAGATAGTATTAAAGAAGGTAATATTGAGGGGCAGACTGTAGGCATGCTTAGTCATCAAGATGCCGATGAAGAAGATACCCATACATATAGTCTTGTAAAAGGTGAGAACAGTACAGATAATATCTATTTTTATATTGATGATAAAGCCTTAAAAATTTCAGTTGTTTCCGATTTTGAAGTGAAAAAAGATTACTTTATTCACCTTAGAGTCAGTGATAATCAAGGTGGTTTTTATGAAAAAGATTTTACCATTAAAATTACTGATGACGAAACAGATAACACCATCACCGCCCTTCCACCTCTGCCAGAAGATCCCAATAATCCTATCACCTTATATCCCAATCCTAATAGTGGTTATTTAAAAATTGGCGGTTTGAATAGATTAGGAGATGTTAAAATTGAAATTTACAATATATCCGGGGTGCTGATGAAAAACTATAACCAACGCCGAAATACTTATGATATAAGTAATTTACCTTCTGGGCTTTATGTGGTTAAAATTAGCTCCGATGGTAAAGGCAGAACCATTAATTTGATTAAAAACTAAAATCTATTTCATGAACTTTTGGAAAGTCATGTACTTTCCAAAAGTTATTTTATTTATTATCAATAATTTAATTTCAATAAGAGATGAACAATCCAAAGATATTTACTTTTATTTTTTTAATTTTAATCGTATCAATGGCTGGTGACTGTGGCGGAAGAAACCCTCAGCCAACCAATACCCAATTACTTTCAAAAACCTGGCGCATTAGCAACGTACTTTCCAATAATATTTCTAAATCTATTTCTAATTTTAGGTTAACATTTACAGAAAGCAGCTACACAATGAATAATCCTGATGGGGTACCTCAACCGAACAATGCAGAAAGTACAAGTGGAAATCGGCACTATCCAACGAACTGTGTAAGTTAAAAAAAAGAGGGGGTGAAATTATCTATTTTTCTAACTTTAAATTTTATTAACTTTAACACAGTATTATTATGGATGAGTCCTTGAAAAGTTTTGATGAAATGGTCCAACAATTTTCATCTGGCGAAGAATTAAACGATTTTTTAAAAGGGCTTCAAAAGCGGGGCATTGAAAAAATGCTTGAAGGCGAGTTTGACAGTCATTTGGGTTATGACAAGCACCAAAAAACGCTTACAAACAATACTCGTAACGGTACAAACAAAAAAACTATTCGGAGTAGTTTTGGAGAAAGTCAAATAGAGGTACCCCGCGATAGAGACGCTAGTTTTAATCCTATGCTTATTCCCAAACGGCAAACTATGGTCGATGGTCTTGAAAATGTCATTGTATCTCTTTATTCCAAAGGGATGACTAACAGTGATATAGAGGAACAAATACGAGAAATATACAATTTTGATGTTTCCACGAGCACTATTTCAAGAATAACGGACAGTTACTAAGGACATCATTGCTTGGCAAAATCGTCCCTTAGAGCCGGTCTATTTAATCGTTTGGATGGATGGTATTGTTTTTAAGGTTTGCGAGGGTTCAAAAGTAACAAATAAAACGATTTATATAACTGTAGGCTTGGGCAGAGACGGCAAAAAAGAGGTTTTAGGATCTTGGCTAGGTAAAAATGAATGTGCCTCCTTTTGGATGACGGTTCTTACCGACTTAAAATCCAGTGGAGAGATAAAAAAGCCTTTACTAAGGACATGAAAAATATTTATAATGTCCCTACTAAACAAGCTGAAGAAGCTGCTTTAGAGGACTTTGCAGCCAAATGGGAAAGTAAATAGGGCTATGCCATTAAGAGTTGGAGAGACAATTGGGACGACCTCACCGTTTTCTTTGAGTTCCCTTTAGAAATAAGGAAAATTATATACACCACGAACCTTATCGAAAATCTAAACGGGAAAATAAGAAAATACACCAAAAACAAATTGTCTTTTCCCAGCGATGATGCTGTAAAAAAATCGGTATATTTGGCCTTAAGGGAGGCAACAAAAAAATGGAACTTACCCATCAGAAATTGGGGAATTATTCTCAATCAGTTCTTAATTATTTTTGAAGAAAGGGTCAGAATTTAAAGAAAACCTAAGCCCTGTAATTTTTAAACTTACACACTTTATGGGATAGTGTCTTATAAGCCAAGGGTTTCCCCTTGGCTTTTTAAAAGAATTTATACATCAGAAAAACGTTTTTGAACAGCTTGCCAATCTACAATATTCCAAAAAGCCTGAATATAATCAGGACGTCTATTTTGATATTTTAAATAATAAGCGTGTTCCCAAACATCTAAGCCCAAAATAGGCGTACAAGGACATTCAACGACATCCATTAACGGGTTATCTTGATTGGGTGTTGAACAAATACATAACGTTTTATCACTTTTAACACCTAACCAAGCCCATCCAGATCCAAAACGGGTTGCAGCCGCCTGATTAAATGTTTCTTTAAACTTATCAAAAGACCCAAAAGCTAAATTGATAGCTTCTGATAAAGTATCATTCGGCGTTCCGCCTCCATTCGGTGATAAAATAGACCAAAAAAGACTATGATTAAAATGACCACCTCCATTATTTCGCACAGCAGTGCCGTGTTGGCTTACATTTTTCATCAAATCTTCTAAATTATTACTTTGAGTTGCAGCATTTAATTTAGAAACATAGGCATTATGATGTTTACTATAGTGAATTTCCATAGTTTTAGCATCAAAATAGGGCTCTAAAGCATTATAAGCATATGGTAGTTTAGGTAAAGTAAAAGCCATAAGGTAGTTTATATTTATTTAAGTTTAAAATAGATAATTATATGAATGAGTTATTTTTAATTAAGTTTGGCGATTTGGTTTTCAAATCCAAATTAATTCAATTTTCTTTTAAAATGCAATTATTTACTTGATTTGAAATTATTTTATAATCATCTCAAATAGAAAAAAGGTTTTTTAAGTATTTAAGTCATTGATAATGAGAAAATTTTCTCTCCTTATTATTATTAATAGCAAGGCTATATGATTGCTATTGTTTTCCTCACGCAGAACAAGAATTTTACCCGTTTAAGAAATAAATAGATTTTGAATGTTGCGCATATAAAGTATTTATGGTTTGTTTGTTTATGTATTATGCCCTATTTTGGGTCAGCTCAATTGCCTCTAAAAAATGGCAGACAAGCCAAACATAAATATGACAAAGCTCCCAAAATAAAGTCTTACAAGCCTAAAAAAAGAAATAATATGCCTATAGATACTGCCTCTAAAGATAGTGTCTATGTAGCCAATATAATCATCAAAGGCAACAAAATTACTCAAGATAAAATAATATTACGGGAATTAAGGTTTAAAAAAGGGGATAAAATAAGAGTCATAGAGCTTGATAAAATATTAACTGAAGTCACCAATAATATTTATAATACCAGCTTATTTGTTACTGTTAATGTCAACTATAATCCTATAGCCAAAGATACTATTAAAGTAGACATTGATTTATTAGAGCGTTGGTACGTTTGGCCTGTGCCTATTTTAGAACTAAATGACAATAATATCAATCAATGGATTTCAAGATACGGTGCTAATCTAAACCGAGTAAATTATGGACTTAAACTCAACTGGAATAATTTTATAGGACGTAAACAAAAAGTTTTTCTAATTCTTCAATTAGGTTTTTTAAAAAAAATTGCCTTAGAGTATTCAATTCCTTTCTTAGATAAAAAACAGGTATGGGGGAGTTCTTTTCAATTTTCTTATCAAGAAAGCAATAATGTGGGTTATACTAATCGAGACAATTTTATTAATTTTTTAGAAGATAGTTCTCAAGTTATTCAAAACCGTTATGTTCAATTTAGTCTTAATAAACGTTCTCGTTTTTATATTAATCAAGGTCTTCGTTTAGGCTACTATTACAATAAGGTTAGAGATACTGTTTTAGTATTAAATAGTGCTTTTTTCAAAAATGGCGATCAAAATACCCAAAGATATTTGAAAATATCTTATGATTTTGTTTATGACTATCGGGATATTCAGGCCTTTCCTACCAAAGGTCTTTATTTTTCTTTTAATTTTGAAAAGCTGGGTTTAAATATATTTAAAGATGTGGATATATTAAAAACAAGAATTCGATTTGCTCATTACTTATCTTTCACAAAACGCCTAATTTTTAATTACTCTTTTTTATTTTATAATAATTTTGGGCGAGCTATTCCTTTTAATTTGAGGCGTGGCTTGGGCTATAGTAATGCCAATATCGTAGCTGCTTATGACTTAAATAATATAGAAGCTTATCATTATGGCGTTTTTAAAACAAATTTATTTTTTAAACTTTTTGGAACGACTTTTAATTTAAGACCTATTAAAATTTTGCCAAAGCATTTTAGCACTTTGCCTTTTGCCATTTATTTGAAAACATATCTTAATTTTGGTTATGGCTATCATCCAGATCCTGACATATCAAATTTAAACTCAATTAATAAGCCTTTATTAGGTGCAGGTTTTGGGCTTGATTTTGTCACATATTATGATTTTGTGCTTAGGTTAGAATATTCTTTTAATAAAATTGGAAATAATGCTTTGTACTTTTACATAAAATATAATTTTTAACCCAACTTCTAAATTTCAGTAATTAAAAACAAAAAAAAATTAAAATAGTGATAATCAACTTAATAAATTATAAAAATAGTCTAAACTTAATTTATCTCTAAAAATATGTCTTCAAAAGAAGAGCCTCATTATGCTGGTTTTGTTGGTATTATTGGTTTAGCAAATGCTGGAAAATCTACATTAATGGAAAAAGTTTTAGGTGAAAAGTTATCTATTATTACGCCTAAAGCCCAAACCACTCGTCATAATATTCTTGGTATTGTTAATGAAAAAAACAGTCAAATTATATTTATTGATACACCCGGCATTATTAAAAAACCTCAATATTCCTTACAGCGTCAAATGATGGCTTTTGTACGCGAAAGTCTTAAAGATTTAGAGGTGGTTATTTATATGACAACAGTTTTTGAAAACCCCGAGGATATTTTAGAACATATTAAACAAATTAATTTACCCATTATCCTTGTTATCAATAAAATTGACTTAGGAAATCCTGAAGATATTTTAAAACAAGTTGCTTTTTTTGAAAAAAAAGTTCCCCAACATGAAATTATTGTTTTAAGTGCTTTATTGGGTTTAGGGCTTTTAAAACTTCAAGAACTTATTAAACAAAAATTACCTCTTCACCCACCTTATTATGATAAAGATGTCTTAACAGATAGACCTTTACGATTTTTTATTTCTGAAATTATCAGAGAAAAAATACTGCTTATCTATCAAAAAGAAATTCCTTATTGTTCTGAAGTTGTGATCGATTCTTTCAAAAGTGAAAAAGATATAATCCATATTACAGGACGAATCATTGTCGAAAGAGAAACCCAAAAACATATAGTTGTAGGCAAAGGTGCTAGAATGATAAAGGCTGTTTCCATAGCTGCACGAAAAGATTTAAGGAATTTTTTGAAAAAAAAAATTTTTCTTCATCTCGAAGTAAAAGTTATACCTAAATGGCGGGAAAAAAACAGCACCCTAAAAGAGTTTGGATATATTCAATAATTTATAACAAAACTATTTTTTAAAAATAGTAATTGAAAATCAAATATTTATGGTTTATAAAAAGATCATATTTTTCTTATTATTTACGATTATCGGGCTAAAATTTTTTGAATTTTTTGAATTTTATTTTGTATTTTGATTAGCTTTTGTTTTTTATCGTAGGCTGTATTAGAAATAAAAACAAAATTTATATCTAATCTTTGTTCTATAGGTCTCAGACTCCATTCTAATTTTTTTATAATAGAATCTGTTATAATTAAATCTGTTGGCAAGTTTAATATTTCTTTATCAATAACAAAATTTTCATTTTTTGCCAAATCCATAACCATATCATATGTCTCTATAAATTTTTTTCTTAATAAAAACATCCGTCGAACTAAATAATAAATAGTCAAACTAAAAGGGATCGCAAAAACTAAAAAGTATAGCATAGCAAGGCTTTTTTATAAATAAAAGTTTGATAAACTCATTAATTACCAATTAGTCAAATAGTTATTATTTTTATAAAACTGGTTGATCTTCAATGTACTAATAAATTTGAGTCATTTAAATTGAAGTATAAGCTATTATTTTTTTATCCTCTATCTTTTGGAACATTTATTCGGATTGTAGCCATTCATTGTTTTAGGATAAAATCCTTTATCATTATAAGGTCTTTTATTAGGGCTATTTTTACAGGTTTCTGAACAAGCACCATCCATTTTAATAGCACAAGGTTGACAAATAATGCTATGTTTATTACAAATTGGGTTAGCACAATTTGCCATTCGCTTGCTTTTTTGACCACACACACCACATGTTGATATAATTGTGGGATTGGATTGATTAATATTTATATTTATTCTATCGTCAAATACATAACAGCTACCTTCAAAATCTTTTCCTGTTTCCTCTATACCATATTTAATAATGCCTCCGTGAAGTTGATAAACATTTTGAAAACCGTTTTCTAGTAGAAAAGCACTAGCTTTTTCACATTTTACACCTCCTGTACAATACGTAATAATTTTTTTATCTTTATAAGGTTCTAAGTCTTTTATCTTTTCTGGAAATTCTCTAAAATGGTTAATATTAAGAGTTTTAGCATTTTTAAATTTTCCAAGCTGATGTTCATAATTTGATCTGACATCTAAAAGTATAGTATCTTCTTTGTCTTTTATATTTTTAAATGCTTCAGTAGAAAGATATTGTCCTGTTTGTTGGTGAGGCTTTAAATCTACTAAGCCAGAGTTTACAATTTCTTTTTTGTAACGAACATTTAGTTTTTGAAAAACATGCTTATGACTTTGTTCTACCTTAAACTCTAAATTATTGAAACGTTTATCTTGCTTTAGTGCTGTCATATATTTTTGACAGTCATTTTTTAAGCCTGATATTGTCCCATTAATACCTTCAGAAGCTATAATTATTCTGCCTCTTAAATTAAGAGATAGACAAAAAAGATGATGGTTTAACCGAAATGTTTTAGGGCTATAAATAGGTGTATAACAATAATAAAGCAAAATGTTATAGTCTTGGTTTTCCATATTCAAAGTAAATTGATTTTATTAATGTTACAATAATTTGATAAATTTTATACTAAATTAATCATAAGATATTTACATTCAAATACTTTAGAAGCAGAAAAAAAAACAACTTTTAGCGAGGTAAAAAGCCTCATAGAAGCAATATTAGATAAAATTATTGATCGGAAAAAATTGTATAGGGAATTTATATTATATTGAAAAAGGATTTTTTAAGTACTTAAGCCATTTATAATATAAAAAATAGACTCTCTTTATTTTTAAATAGAAAAGACTCTAAAAAAATATTTATATCAGTATTTTTTTAGAGTCTTTATTATCAAAACAATTCAAATTAATGAACTATAACAGGTCATCAAACCAAAGCTTGATGACCTTATTAATAAGATTATAAATCATAACACCATAGATCATTTATCAATTCATATCCTCCTATTCGCCAAATCTTATTATTAAAAATAACACATTTACCACCTCCTGTCCAGCTAGAAGGGCCTGGCGCTTCATTATTCCAAGTCACCCCGTCAGCACTGGACCATACATCATTTAAAGCATCAAAAAATTCTGAACTGAAGTCAAATCCTCCTATAATCCATATTTTATTATCAAATACTACAGATTGATGTCCCCTTCTAGCTTCCCAACTAGCAGATGTGTTTACTTCTGTCCAAGTTATTCCATCAGAACTAGACCAGATATCATTAAAAGCAGTAGAAAAGTTTTCTCCGCCTATAACCCATATTTTATTATCAAACACAACAGAAGTATGGGATGTTCTAGCTTCCCAACTAGCTGATGCGTTTACTTCTGTCCAAGTTATTCCGTCAGAACTAGACCATATATCATTCTTTAAGATACTAGTAGAAATAGTTCCTCCTATAACCCATATTTTATTATTAAACACAACAGAAGTATTTCTCCATCTAGCAGTCCAATCAGCCGCTGCATTTGCTTCTGTCCAAGTTAGTCCATCAGGACTGTACCATACATCATTTAATCCATTAGAACCATTAAATCCTCCAGTAATCCATATTTTGTTATCAAATACAACAGAAGTATAAGAGACTCTAGCATTCCAATCAGCCGAATCAGTTATTTTCGTCCAAGTTAGCCCATCAACATTCGAAGACCAAACATTGTTTGTAATAGTATAGCCTCCCATAGCCCATATTTTATTATCAAATACTACAGAACCATGGTGACTATTACCAGCCCATCCAGAATTATCAGTTGCTAAAGACCACCCAGTCAGATTATTAATAAGAATAGTAAACGTTTGTTCAAAGCTAGCACCACTGGTAGGAGTACTTCGTATTCTGATATTATATGATACTTTTTGCTCGTAATCAAATATGGCAGCTACTTTAAGAGTATCTCCAGAAAGGAGAACACTATTATTACCATCATCGCCATCCCCTGATACTAAGGCATAAGTATAATCATCATTTAGATTTTCACCTGTAGTTGTTAAAAATCCAATATTTGTTCCAATAGCTGCATTTTCATTAACCGAAGCATTGCTTAAAATAGTTGTAGTCGGGGTATTAACTTCAGCTATATCAGCCACGGTTATTATAAAAATCATCTGAAAAATTCCACCATCATTACCATCATCTGTTTGCACTCGAATAGAATACGTATTTTGGACTTCAAAATCAAAAATAGCATTGGTATTCAGATTTATACCGTCTATTACAAAACTATTATTACCGCTCATCGCCATCCCCTGATACTAAGGCATAAGTATAATCATCATTTAGATTTCCACCTGTAGTTGTTAAAAATCCAATATTTGTTCCAATAGCTGCATTTTCATTAACCGAAGCATTGCTTAAAATAGTTGTAGTCGGGGTATTAACTTCAGCTATATCAGCCACGGTTATTATAAAAATCATCTGAAAAATTCCACCATCATTACCATCATCTGTTTGCACTCGAATAGAATACGTATTTTGGACTTCAAAATCAAAAATAGCATTGGTATTCAGATTTATACCGTCTATTACAAAACTATTATTACCGCTATCGCCTTCACCATTTACTAAACTATACGTATGGGTATCGTCAACATCGGAATCGGTTGTGCTAAAAATGCCTACTTGGCTAGCGACAGGTTGGTTTTCAGAAACAGTTAAATTACTTAAGATTAGAGCTGTTGGAGGTAAATTGGTTTCAGATAAGGGTTCATCCCTACATTTTCCAGAAACATTTAAAATAAAAAGAATTAAAGCAATATACGTACAGCTTTGGAATTTTGAAAACTTAGATGCCATAATTTAATATAATTAAGGAAAAAAATGAAAAAATACCTAAATAGGCCAAATAAAATAAATAAGTCTTTAGTATTTTATATTTTTGAAATCTTTAAAGTTATAAACTAATTATCAACTTAACATTTTATAGTTATGAAATTTTTAAAAGATTGTAGTTTTTTTAATAAAAAAGTCTTGGTACGAGTAGATTTTAATGTTCCTATAGACAAAAAAACGTTAGAAATCCAAGACAGCACACGCATAGATTATGCTCTTCCTACTTTAGAATATATTTTAGAAAAAGGAGGAAAATTAATTATTATGTCTCATTTGGGTAGACCTAAAGGAAAAATCATACCAAAGTATTCCCTTGCTCCAATTCAAACTTATTTAAGCATCAAATTAAAACGTCCTGTTCAATTTGCTTCAGATTGTATCTCTACAAAATCTTATGAAGCCTCCAAAAATTTGAAGGCAGGTGAAATTCTTTTATTAGAAAATGTGCGTTTTTATGCCCAAGAAACCGAAGGCAATAGAGATTTTGCAAAGGCTTTAAGTCATCATGCTGATATATATGTTAATGATGCTTTTGGTTCAGCTCACCGCGCTCATGCCTCAACGACCACTATCGCCAATTTTGTTAAAGAAAAAGTTTGTGGTCTACTCCTAGAAGCCGAATTAAATAGTCTAAATAAAATACTTAATAATCCTGTATCGCCTTTTACGGCTATAGTCGGTGGAGCAAAAATATCGGATAAAATTTTAGTTTTAGAATCTTTAGTAGACAAGGTCAATAATTTGCTTATCGGAGGGGCTATGGCTTATACCTTTTTCAAAGCCAAAGGTGGAAAAGTAGGCGATTCTTTGGTAGAAGCTGATAAAGTTGATTTAGCTTTAAGAATTATGGAAAAAGCCAAATCTAAAGGTGTAAAAATTCTTTTACCTATAGATTCTATAGTTCAAAAATTAGGAACAGAAGAATATAAAACTAGCAACAACGATGCTATTGAAAAAGGTTGGATGGGTATAGATATTGCTGAGAAAGCTTGTCAAACTTTTTCAACATGTATTTCTGAAAGTAATACACTTTTATGGAATGGTCCGATGGGCATTTTTGAACGCCCAGAAGGCGCAAAAGGTACTTTAACTATTGCTAAAAGTGTTGCTAAAAGAACTCAAGCTGGATCAGGAGCGGTATTTTCTTTAATTGGAGGCGGTGATACTGTTTCAGCTATAAAACAAACAGGGTTAGCCAATTCAATATCTTATATATCCACCGGTGGTGGAGCTTTACTAGAGTTTATAGAGGGAAAAACCTTACCTGGCGTGGCGGCTTTGATGAATTAGTTTTTTATGGGGCATCTCTAATTAGCCTTGCTCTTAAATATAAAGAGAGAATATATTTTCATTGTGAATGATTTAAATATAGAAGAAAACTTTTTATAAAACTTGGTTTTTTAATATTAAATATTTAATTATCAAATTATTATGTTTTAATTGTTCAATATAAAAATTTAATATCATTTTTTATATTATAAAACATCAATAATTATTTTTTTTTAAATACTTTTTTGTACTAATGTCCTGTATATAGCTTAAAATACTTAAAAATCTTTTTCAATAGAAGTTGACTATATAATCATGTTTAGTAAAATATTTTCCCAAAAAGTTGCCTTTTTTTCCTTGCTCTTTTTTTTTCTATTTCTCAGTGCTTGCAAGCAAAAAAAAACTTTAAAAAAGGCTAAACCTTTTATTTTAGAACTCTATAAAAGTCGCAGCTTTTATGAAGCTGATAGTATTTATAGAACGCTAAAAAATAAAATTATTTCACCTATTTTATTAACAACCAGAATTGATACACAAGGTATATGGCATCATGTTTTTTCGGAAGGCTACAAAAGTTTTGAAACATGTTTAGGAGCTAAAATTGGTTATGAAGATAAATTTGGATTCAAAGAATTATTAATACACGATTACCGCACCCTTAAAGCATACCAAATAAAAACAGATACCTTTAGCACCCAACAAAGACTAACAAGTCAGCCTCAATTGTTTTCAGGTTTAGATTCAACTTTAAACCACATACCTTATATTAAGAATTATAATCTTGACAAGGTTTTACTTTTTAAAAATTTTTCGACTTTAAATAATCGTTTTTATAGAAAAACCTTAAAAAATATAGATTTGCCCAGAGGTATTTATAAGCATACCATCCAAAAGATAATAGATCATGGGCTTCATATTCATTATTTTGATGAGCTAAAAAATAAAAAATGGGTTTTAACCGTCTTTAAAATTAAAAAGGGACAAGATTATGATTTAGCTTTATATTTTTCCAAAAAAATTCTTCAAGCTGGTTATTATGAAGAAAAACATATAGATACTTTGGAGAGTAGCAATAAATGGATTAAAAAATTTGATCATGCCTATAAAGTCTATATAAAATCAAATCTCAAAAAAATAGACAAGTATTATTATATCTTTAGCAATTCTACATATCTCATTTTTTTAGAAGAAAAAAATAAAAACCACAGCCAAATTAATACTTTAATATCTAAAAATAAAAATATTAATGATTATAAACGGTTTAGAGATAGTTTTTATGTACTGCCTCTATACTTAGAGAAAAACATGGACTTTTGCCGTTTTGAATTTGAAAAAATTAGAGGTTTAAAAGATATGAAATCTTTGTATTTGAATGGTTCTCTAAAAAGTCAAGTTTACTTTTACGATGTGAACGCCAAAAAACTTTGGCAAAATACAACGTATAAATTTTATGTTCCGGCCAATGCTCGTCATATTTATGAGGCTTGGTATTCAGATAAAAAAGCCAAACCAGTTGAATATAGACAGGAATCTGCAAAAGAGCATAACTCAAAAGTAAGCTGGTCTGGTCTGGCTTTTGAAACAAAAAGAAAAGATAGGCTAGTTTTAGTTTATCGGATAGAAGATCATATTTTTACACTTGCCAATCCTTATAATTTAGATTATGATCAAAAAACATGGTTAAAAAAAGCGGAGACTTGGCAGTTTTAAAGAACTCTATAGTCATACATGTCACTTGAAAAAGGATTTTTAAGGGGTTTAATTGATTGATAAGATAATGAAGATAAATCTTTCTGAGATAGATAATAGCATTAGACTTGATGTTGTAAAATTTTTTAAAGAGTTTATCTATTTTTAAATGTTTGATTTTCAATGATTTACATTTTATGGTTTTTACTCCATGCAAAAAAATAGAATATAGACTCTATTGCTATAAAAATAATTCCTTTATGTACCTTTAGGGTTAAAAATTTTTCTACAATTTGTAATTCATAATTAAAGTGATTAAGCAAACAACTTTAGAGTTACTTAATAATATCATTTATAAATGGCAAAAAAAAGGACTTTTTGTTGCTAATTTAGTTGGTATTATTGCTTTAATTTGTTCGCTATCTTTCCTGATTTATCGATATGGTTTTTATCTATCCGCCTCCGAGTTTTTAAAAGCAGTTGGTTATTTTCATTATCTTCTGGGTATTTTTGCTTTAAGTTTTCTTATTCGCTGGTTATTTGCTTTTAAAAGAACTGAATATTTACAAAAAACAAAATTGGAAGGCTTTTTAAGCTTTTTCATTTTTAGCAGCGCTTTTACAACTTATTTTTTAAAATTTGATCCTAGCTTATTTATTATTGATCTCTTTTGGAAAGAAACAGATACTATTCTTGTCTATCAATTTACCTTAACGATTTATTTACTAATCTATATCACTTTAGATTCTATTAAACTAACAAATACTGTCTTAGCAGCTAAAAGTGGTAATCCTTCTATCCTTTTTATCCTTAGCTTTGCTGTTCTTATCGGCTCTGGAACAGGCTTATTATTGTTACCGGCTATGACTTCAGGTGCTCAATCTATGCCTTTTATAGATGCCTTATTTACCTCTGTAAGTGCTTCTTGTGTGACAGGTTTAACCGTTTGGGATACAGGGCTTTATTTTACCCTAAAAGGCCAGTTAATCATTTTAATACTCATTCAATTGGGGGGTATTGGTATTGTGTCTTTTGCCACTTTTTTTGCTACTTTTTTGATCAAGAATGTAGGTCTTAAACAACAATCGGTCATTCAAAATGTATTGAGTAGCGAATCTTTGATTTCGGCAAGAGAACTTCTAAAAAAAATTATTATAATCACTGTTTTTATTGAGTTTATCGGATCAGTAGCTATTTTCTTTTCTTGGGATAAAGAACTTGATTTTAATACTATAGGGCAAAAAAGTTTTTATTCTATTTTCCATGCTATATCGGCTTTTTGCAACGCAGGGTTTAGCCTTTTTAGTGATAGTTTATATACGTCTACTTTATCGGATGGAAAGATTTTCAAACAACTTAACATGGATATTAATATCCGAAAAATGTATAGTTTTCAGCTCATCATCGCTAGTCTAATCATTTTAGGTGGAATAGGTTTTGGAACTTTAGAAGATTTATTCAAAATATCATCCAAAAAAATAGTCTCTCTATCTCGTCCAAGTCAATGGAAATTAAGCACCCGTGTAGCCATGTACTCTAGTGGGTTTTTAATTTTTTTAGGTACTGTTGGATTTATGTTTTTAGAATTTGAACAACTTTCGTATGGTACAATCATAGAAGCCTTAAATATTTCTTTTTTCCAATCAGTAACAACCCGTACCGCTGGTTTTAATTCCATCGATTTTACAACTCTAAAAATACCGACCCTTATTTTATGTATGTTTTTAATGTTTATTGGAGCAGCACCAGGATCCACAGGAGGCGGTATTAAGTGTTCTACTTTTTATATTATTATCAGTTCAGCTATTAATAATATTCAAGGTTTCAAGAATGTTGTTATTCATAGACGCAGTATTTTACAAGATACTATTTATAAAGCCTATTCTATTTTGATTTTTGCCACAACATATAATCTAATGGGTATTTTTATCCTAACCATATCGGAAAGTAATAATTCTAATATTAATCTTATACAAATTGCCTTTGAACAAATTTCAGCTTTTGCCACAGCGGGATTAAGTATGGGAATCACATCAGAACTCAATAATTTTAGCAAAATTATCATTATTCTTTCTATGTATATTGGCAGGGTTGGTACCTTAACTTTAGCTTTAGCTCTAAGTCGAAGAATATCAAATAATACCTTTGCCTATCCCGAAGGACATGTTATGGTAGGATAAGTTAATAATTTTTATTTTCCTAATTATTAATAAAGTGTAAAGCTCCACAAACGCTTATAGCTGCAGTTTCTGTTCTCAGTCGGTTACTTCCCAAAGCAATAGGTTTAAAATCGTGTTCTAAGGCCATTTTAATTTCACCATCTTCAAAACCACCTTCTGGCCCTATTAAAATACAATACTTTTTTTTGGTTTTAGCTAATTGGAGCAAAGGTATGCTGGGTTGGTTTTTTCGCACTATAGCTATAAACTTTTGGTCATGAGTCTTTAAATTATGAATAAAAAAAGAAAAAGAATCACTAAAAGTTAGTGTTGGTAAGCTGGCTCGTAAGGCTTGTTGGCTTGCTGCTATTGTCTTTCGATATAAACGGTCTAAATCAATCTTATGCCGCTGGCTAAATTTAGTCTGTAAAAATGTAATTTGATGGATACCTAATTCAGCTGTTTTTTCTACCAGCCAAGCCAAACGGTCTGCAGATTTGGGTGGTGCAATAGCTAAATGGATAAAATGTTCATCTTTAGCTTGAGATTTTAAAGTCTCTAAAATAGTTACTTTTATCTGTTTAGATTGGATACTGGTTAATTGACCTTTATAATATTTTCCTGAACCGTCAATTAAATAAATTGTAGAACCCACTTTTAAGCGTAAAACATTTAAAAAATAATGACTTTGTTTTTTATCTAATAAAATAGTATTTTGAATATTTGGGTAATAGATCAGATGATCAAACATTTTATTTAGATTATAAGGTTGGAATGAATTTATATTATAAATATATAAATTATTGGTTATCAATATAAAAACCCTCAAAATTTTTGAAAGTTTGAGAGCAACTTAGGGTAGTATACTTAGAGCTACTATTATATATATCGATTAAGAAGATTTTCCATATACTCCTGTTTTCCACTTTCGAGTGTTGTATCTTCTCCATAAGTTTTTGCTAATTTAACCAATCTGCTTAGTTCGAGAAGTCCATTTTCAAATTTTTGAGCTTCAGGATCGTCAAAAGAAGCATAACGTTTTTCCCGCAATTTTGAGTAGTCTGATTCAGTTAAAATATGATTAGCAACAATTAAGGCTCTTGCAAAAACATCTATTGCACCAATATGGGCATGGAAAAGATCATCTAAATCAGTAGCGTTTCTTCTTAATTTTGCTTCAAAGTTAATGCCACCGCCTTTAAAACCATCGTTTTCCAAAATAATTAACATAGCTTGGATAAGTTCATGTAAATTATTAGGGAACTGATGAATATTCCATTCATTTTGCCAATTTCCTCTATTAGCATTTATACTTCCTAAAACGTTAGCATTAGCAGCTATTTGAAGTTCATGTTTAAAAGTATTCCGGGCTGATATGGTATGGTTAGCTTCTATAACTAACTTAAAATCATCTAATAAGTCATACTCTCTAAGAAAATTAATAGTCGTAGAAGCATCAAATTCATGTTGGTGTTTAAAAGTTAGCTCAGGCTTAGTTTTTATAAAAAAGTTGCCTTTAAAACCTTGTTTTCTGGCATAATCTTTTACCATATGATAAAAACGAGCTAAATGATTTAACTCCTTTTTTATATTAGTATTTAAAATTGTATTATAACCTTCACAACCACCCCAAAACACATAATTTTGACCACCAAGTTTTATAGTAGTATCTATTGCCATTTTTACTTGAGCAGCAGCATAAGTTAAAATTTTAAAATTAGGATTTGTAGCTGCGCCATTTACATAACGTTTGTTCAAAGATAAGTTAGCAGCTCCCCATAATATTTTTACTCCTGAATCCTTTTGTTTTTCTTTGATGTAGTCAGTAATATGTTCGAGTCGTCTTTCCGATTCACGTAGTGTATTTCCTTCATTAATAAGGTCATAATCATGAAAACAAAAATAAGGTATATCAAGCTTTGTTATAAATTCAAAAGCAGCATCTGCTTTGTCTTTTGCTTGTTCATAAATATTGCTGTTGGTCAACCAAGGAAGCAATTGAGACCCTTGACTAAAAAAATCTGAACCTATACCATTAAAAATATGCCAATATGAAATAGCAAATTTAAAATGTTCTTCCATGGTTTTACCTGAAATAATTTTATTCTTATCGTACCATCTATAAGCCAGAGGGTTATCTGATTCTTTACCTTCATATTCAATTTTGGATATATTCTTAAAATATTCCTTCAGCCCTAATAAAACATTCATAAATTTATTTATATTGTAATTAAAATACGATACTTTCTACTTCATGCAAGTAAAATTAACCAAACTTTAATAAGTTGGTAGACAAGATCTTTTAGCTTAGGATGCTAAAATTTAGAATAAGAAGACTATAAGACAATATTCAAGCCAAATATAATTTAAAAACCTTATATTTAAAAACCTTATATTTAAAATAGAAATTAAAAATGGGTGGTGTTATAGAAAATAGGATGGCAAATTTTAACATCGACATTTAAGCATTAAAAAATAAATCACTCTTGTATTTATACTACTAAAAATTAAAACCTCTAAATAAATCAAATAGAATGAGTATAGTCTTCTAAAATAGAAAAAAGATTTTTAGATATTGAAGTCATTGACAATGAGAAAATATTCTTTCCTTATTTTTAATAGCAAGGCTATAAAGATAAGCCTATGCCATCTCCTTAGTTTCCAAGATTTTATTAAGTTTGTAAAATAAATACAAATGCCTATAAATTTTATCAACAATTCAATAATTCAGTTTTTATACCAATTATGTTTATACCAAATGAAAAAGGGTTTTATGGAGATTTTGGTGGTGCTTATGTTCCTGAAATGTTGTACGCTAATGTTCAAGAACTTCAAAATCAATATTTAGATATTATTCAAAACTCTGATTTTCAAAAAAAATTTAATAAACTTTTAAAAGATTATGTCGGTCGTCCTTCTCCTTTGTATTACGCTAAGCGCTTATCATCCCATTTTAATACAAACGTATATCTAAAACGTGAAGACCTTAACCATACAGGTGCTCATAAGATTAATAATACTATTGGGCAGGCTTTGCTGGCTAACCATTTGGGTAAAAAACGCATTATTGCCGAAACAGGTGCAGGACAGCATGGGCTAGCTACAGCAACGGTTTGTGCATTATTAAATTTAAAATGTGTAGTGTATATGGGCAAAATTGACGTAAAACGTCAAAGTTCAAATGTGCAATGCATGAAGCTTTTAGGTGCTACTGTCATTGAATCTGTATCGGGTAGCCAAACCCTAAAAGATGCTACTAATGATGCGATTAGAGATTGGATAAATAACCCTTACGATACACATTATATTATTGGTTCTGTGGTTGGTCCTCATCCTTATCCTGATATGGTAACTCGCTTTCAATCAATTATAAGTAAAGAATTACGCTGGCAATTAAAAGCTGAAACAGGTCATGAGGAACCCGATTATCTTTTGGCATGTGTAGGTGGCGGCAGCAATGCAGCAGGTATTTTTTATCATTTTTCAGATGCTAAAACTCAACTTATCGGACTTGAAGCAGCAGGCAAAGGAATAGACACAGGAAAAAGCGCAGCAACAACACGCCTTGGAACAGAAGGTATTTTACACGCGAGTCGTTCTTTGGTTATGCAAACAAAAGATGGACAGGTCATAGAACCTTATTCAATATCAGCAGGCTTAGATTATCCGGGTATAGGACCTTTACATGCCTATTTACATAAAACTCAACAAGCTCAATATTTTCCTATAACCGATTCTGAAGCTATGAAAGCAGCCCAAAAATGTATACAATTAGAAGGTATCATTCCAGCTATTGAAAGTGCTCATGCTTTAGCATACCTAGAAAAATTGAAAATAGCCCCAAATGAGACTGTGGTTATCAGTTTATCAGGAAGAGGAGATAAAGATCTAAAAACCTATATAGAGTATTTTAATTTATAATTTACCATATACATCACTTGAAAAAGGATTTTTATTGGTAAAAACCCAGTAATTATTAGCTTCTATGCTAAGATCAGGATTATAAGAATAATTGTTTTGTGCAAAAAGTTTAATGTCTTCTAATTTTGTTATTTTATTTTCAAGAATATGTCTTGTCATTAGTCCCCTTGCTATTTTCAAATAACTCATGATACTTTTATAAACACCATTTTTAAATGTTTTAAATGTTATGGTTATTATTTTTCCATTAATTTTTTTAGGATCAATAGCTTTGAAATATTCATCTGAACTTAAATTAATAACCAATTGATTTTTCTGTTGGCTAAGCTCATTATTGAGCTTCTGGGTTAGTTTTTCTTTCCAAAAAGCATATAAGTTTTTATATTCACCAATTGAAAGTCTTGTTTTCATCTCTAAACGGTAAGGTTGGATATTATCCAAAGGTTTTAAAAACCCATATAAACCTGAAAGAATACGAAGATGATCTTGAGCAAAATCCAAAGCATTTTTTGATAAAGAAGCAGCTTGTAAAGTTTGGTAAACTTGTCCCGCATATAAAAAAATAGCTGGATAATGAGTGTTATTATCGGCTGGAAATACAAAATTTTGAAAACGCTTATAATTATCTGTAGCTAATTTAGGACTGATTTTCATGAGTTTTTCTAAGTCTTTTATTTCCATTTTTTGTAAAGGTGTTAAGATTTTAGATACTTCATCTAAAAATAGAGGTTCGCTTATTTTTCCTTTATAAGCGCAATCAAAATTAAGGTTTTTAGCCGGAGAAAGTAAAACAATCATATTTTGAATGAGTCATTGAGTTGTAGTTAATTTAATAAGGTTTTTTTATAAAAAAGAGATAAAAACCATTTTATAAAAGATTGATGTTTAAATCTCATACTTCGTAATTTATACTTTATATTTCCTATTTATTATTCTTAAAATCTTTTATTAAGCCTTCACAAAGCCAATCAGCTATAGCCTGACGGTTAGCCGGTAATATTAGCCGAATTTGATCTTCTGTATTTTTAATATTTCCTAATTCCATCAATACACTTGCCACATTACTATTATCAAGAATATAAAGGCTACGTTCTGAGGTATTACCCGAATATATTCGATTCTTTTGATGTTTTTTATATTTACTCTGAATCGTTGTTTGAAGAGCATTTGCCAGATTTTTGCTTTTAGAATCATCTGTTTTATAATTAAAATACATGTCTTTATTTACATCACGTCCATAAGAATCTATATGTATACTTAAAAGTCTTTGGTAATAAACATTTTTATTTTTATTATCTGAGTATAATTTATTTACAATATCTGTTCTTTTTTTTAGGCGTTCCAGCTGTGCGGAAGAAATAGGAACATTATTCCAATAATATTCATCTTTATCACAAACTAGAATAGTTTGATTTCGGATGCCGTCATTTTCGTCACGTACTATTAAATAGGCTGTAGCCTTATGAGCAAGCAGATTTTTAGCCAAACGCAGAGCTATATCATATGCATATTCGTCTTCGCAAAGATTTTGTTTATTTCTTTTACCAATAGTACCCGGATCGGGACCACCGTGTCCAGATATAATATAAAAGACAGCACCTGCTAAACTTTGACTTTTCAAATATACTTTTTCTTGTCCTTTTCCAAAAATAGCATATCGACCTCGTAAAGGTAATTTGGATTTTGGGCAATTTAAAGCGTCAAAAGGTACCCATAGAATTCGGCTGGTCTCATAATGATTTACGCGTAGACCATTCTTTTTAACTTCTTCATTATAATCTTTAATATCAACTGCTTTGTCATAATCTTTTATGTTGATAGTAGAGCGAATACTTTTACCGTTATAAGTACAAACATAAATAGGCAGCAAATAAACCTGGTTACTTTTAAGATGAATAGCCGAGGAAAGTTTATTAATTTTTTTAAATTGCTCAATATTACAAGTAGAACTTTCCAAAGCATACCAATCTAAAAAGGAGTATACCGTTTCACCGGGACGTGCCACTGCTTTTAAGTAAGTAAAAGACTGACTAAAAAGATTAGAAAACCCAAAAAAGCATAAAATAAAAAAGATTAAATGTCTTCTCACAACCATTTTTTTAGTTAGAAAAATATTTGTCTTATACTCAGATTACTTGAAAAAAAGAGTTTTTGGGATTCTAACCTATTGGTATTGAAACTTAACGTTTCGCAAAATAAAATAGCTTTGCTATAGGATTATTATATCTAAATAATCAGGAAGTTAATAAAATTAAATCATCCTTTATAATTCAATTTATCATTAAAAACATGTTTTTAAAATTTTTAAGTATTCTTGTTATTTTTTTAACTTGTAAAATTTTCCTGTTTTTAAATTTACAAGCCCAAACAGATTCTATAAGTCATGATAACCGGCTTAATATTCGTCTTGAAAAAAAACAAAAGTCTTCTTCTAACATTAATTATATAAAAGTTAATGAAGAAGTTTTATTTTCTAATCCTGAAAAAATAAATCTTTATGTTTACCGTTTTAAACATATCTTTTATTTTCCGCCTCCACCCTATGTAGAATCGAATCAGCTGGCTAAAAAAAATATTGATTTTGATAGTTTATTCACTATTTCTACTAACGAATATGTACGTTTTTTAAAACCTGAACTTTATTTTGTTCAAAAAGATACAATCAATACTATAGGATTTAGCTTTAGAGTTGTAGATCAATCTTTTCCAAGTTTAAAAAAAATAAACGATATTATCGATCCTCTGATATATGTATCTAATAATCAAGAAAAACAAGCCCTAGTCCATAGCAAAAATAAAAAAAAAGAACTTGATAATTTTTTATGGCAAATGAGCAAAGGTGATTTAGAAAAAGCAAGATATTTTATGAAATCTTTTTTCCAGAGAGTACGCTATGCCAATGAAAACTATACAACTTTTAAGGCAGGTTGGAAAACAGATAAAGGTATGATTTATATTGTGTTTGGAAAACCTTTAAATATTATTTTAAAAGAAAAAAAAGAAATTTGGATTTATGGTACCAGTCTTCAGTTTACATTTCTAAAAACAAAAACAATTCTAAGCGATAATCATTATACATTATTAAGAAATAAACGATACCGTTCTTTATGGTTTAAAAAAATCCATGACTTACGAAATGGTGTATTCTAATTTTACAAATATGCGTAAAAATATGCCTGTTTTTCATTATATATTTAATTGAGGCAATATATTTGCTTTAAAACGGTTAGACTTTAACAAAACTCTAAACAATTTCATGATGAACCATATTCTTTTAAGTGAGCGTTCAGACTTTAAAAAAGCTTTTTATTTTAAACTTTAAGTGGATATAGCAATGCTATTTTTATTTTGGAAAGATTTATATTCAAAATCAATAAGTTAAACCTTCCAAAATCTTTTTTCAAGTGAAGTGACTACATAATAAAAATATTATTACTCTCCTGATTCTGCTGTACCTTAAGTCTATATGACTAATTACGTTGTTATTGTTTTAGCGTTGTCTTTATCAGCTATTTTTTCATCTATAGAAATAGCTTTTTTGTCAGTAAATAAATTATCGATTAAGGTAGAAGAAAAAAGCAATTTTTATGCTCAACTCATAATACCTTTTTTTCAAAACTCTGACTTTTTTATAACTACTATATTAATTGGCAATACAATTAGCTTAGTTATATATAGTAGTTTTATGGCTAAAACTTTTGACCCTTCTATACTTAATTGGTTAGATAGTTATTTGATACTAAATAGTTTTTCTGGTTTAAAAAGAATAGTCAGCCTCCTAATCAGTACCTCTATATCAACTTTGATAGTTTTAGTAAGTGCTGAATTTATACCTAAGAGTATTTCATTAACCAATCCACGCAGACTCTTACTTCTTTTGAGTATCCCCATAAAATTATGTTATTACATTCTCTATCCTCTATCTTGGGTTGTAACAAAACTCACTAATATTCTGCTTTTTAAATATAAAAAACAGATGGGTATATCCGAACAAAAACAATCTACTTTAAGCGTTCAAGATTTGGGTAGTTTTTTAAATAATGTGGATACTGTTGATGAAAATGACCATACCGCTTCCTTTCAATCTTTAGCTGAAAATCAAAAAGAGGATACAATATTGGATAAAAAAATCTTTCAAAAAATCATTGATTTTACGTCTTTAAAAGTCAGAAATTGTATGATTCCTCGCAACGAAATCGTAGCTGTAAACTATAATACTTCTATAGAAGAAACAAAAAAAGTATTTATTAAAACAGGAAAATCTCGAATTTTAGTTTATAGAGAAAATATAGAAAGTATAATTGGTTATTGTCATGTATTGGATTTTTTTAAAAAACCAGAAATCATCGGTGATATGCTCAATGACATCATGATAGTTACTGAAAGCAGTTGGTTACATAATGTCATAACCACTTTTACAAATAATAAAAAAAGTCTAGCCCTAGTCGTCGATGAATTTGGAGGAACAGCAGGAATTATCACTTTAGAAGATATTGTCGAAGCGATTATAGGTGAAATAAATGATGAACACGATTATTTTGACCAATTGGATTTGAAACAAAAAGACAAAAATACCTACCATGTTAGTGCGCGATATAAAATTTCAGCGCTTAACGAAAAATTACCTTTTTCTCTACCCGAAGGCGATTATGAAACACTAGGTGGCTACTTTATTGCTATCCATAAAAACCTACCTAAAATTAATGATACTATAGAAAATAATGATTGTATTTTCAAAATTTTATCTATGCACACCTCGCGTATTAATAAAATTGAAATGACCTTAAAAACCCAAGAAGAGTATTAACATAAACCTCTTAAAAATCTTTTTTTTATATAAAGTCCAAATAATTGTTTTAATATAGTCTTTTCAAATAGGAAAAGGATTTTTGAAAGAATTTAACATCTTGATTTCGAAAATGCCCATTTCTGAGATAAAAATAGCATTGCTATACCACTGTATTTTTAATTTTAATATTTTGTAAATTGTTCATTTGTAATTATCGAGATGGAAAAATGTATTTTAATCACAGGCGGCGCAGGATTTATAGGCTCTAATTTTATAAATTACTTACTCAAAAAATATCAGAACTGTAAGGTTATTAATATCGATATATTAACCTATGCTGCCAATAGGAATTATTTAAAAGAAGTTGAAGATAGTGAGCGTTATGTATTTGTCAATAAAGATATTAATACACTTCAAAATATAGATTCTATTTTTCAAAATTATTCTATACAAGGTATTATTCATTTTGCCGCAGAATCTCATGTGGATAATTCAATCTCAGGCCCCAAACCTTTTATAGATACGAATATCGGCGGGACATTTAATCTTTTAGAAACAGCTCGAAAATACTGGTTAGCGCAACCTTTTCAACGAAAATCCGAATATACTCAAGCACGTTTTCATCATATTTCTACCGATGAAGTTTACGGTTCTTTAGGACAAACTGGGTTTTTTACCGAAGAGACCCCCTATGCCCCAAATAGCCCTTACAGCGCTTCTAAAGCTTCTGCCGACATGTTGGTTAGAGCGTATACAAAGACATACGGACTTCAGACGGTAATAAGCAATTGTTCCAATAATTATGGACCTCACCAACATCCCGAAAAACTTATTCCCACTATCATACGCAAGGCACTTGCCCAAAAACCGATTCCTATTTATGGGGACGGCAGTAATATTAGAGATTGGCTTTTTGTCGAAGACCATTGCAAAGCTATAGATTTGGTTTTTCATGAAGGCGGGCTTGGAGAAACCTATGCCATAGGCGGAGATACTGAAATCAAAAATATCGATATTGCCGTAAAAATTTGCAGACTCTTAGATCGGTTAAAACCTTTGGAAAAAGACCATAAATACGAAAGCTATATTGATTTTGTGGAAGATAGGGCAGGTCACGACAGACGCTATGCCATAGACCATAGCAAAATAACCAAACACCTCTCTTGGACGCCACAAACCCCTTTTGAAAAAGGCTTGGAAATTACGCTTAAATGGTATCTTCGGAAAATAAATAATTGAAAGTTATATAGTCATCTGAAATAGAATAAAGTAGAAAAAGGATTCTTTAGATATTTAAATCATTGGCGATGAGAAAATATTCTCTCCTTATTCTTAATAGCCAGGCTATAACAATATTATTTATCTAAGTATAGGACAAAAGTATTAAAGATTATTTTATAACTATTTTATAATCAAGTAATTATTTTTTTTATAAAACGCTGATAATCAAATTTTTATTACATTGAATGGTGCAAAGGTCTAAATAGATAGGATACCTTCTTTATGAAACCCAAAGTAGTAATTTTAAACCATATCTATTAAATTAAACAACCTGTTATTGAGAGATAAACCCCTATTGTTTACAACATCACTAAAAACTATGACTTTTCTACTTTTTGAATTTATTAATTTGGTACATCAATAAAAAAGAATATATAAGAGTTCTTGAAGGCAACTCAATAATATTTGAAATACGCTCTTGTCTTTCATATCGAAAGTTAAGACCAAAATGTTTGAATTTTACTCCTAATTCACAGATAAATCCTATTTGGTAATTTTTTATACTTGGAACTGCCTCTATTACTGTAGTAACTTGAGTATTCCTATTTATTGTAGTATTTGTATTTATTTTACCAATTGTAAGATTTTGAGAAAAACCATATCCAAAATAAAAAATACTTTGTCGTCTAAAAAACTTATACCGCATTATATTACCAATATAAATCTGATCTTGGGCAATTGTATTGATACCAAATCCTGGTAGGCTTGCAATAAGAGTTATAGTACCGCCTGGATTGTTACTAACCTTATAGCGTTTAAAGGCTAATTCATTATACAAAGACCAACGCCGAAAACTACGTGGAGGGATTATTTTTAAAAAGAAGCCCAAAGTGGGATTCAAAGAATAAGAGAAATCAAAACTGCTAAGATCTCTATAAAAAATACTATTACCTGTAAACTTTAAAGTTGTTGATGTTACTCCACCTACAAGCCCATAGTCAAACCATGTCTTTTCTTTTTTCTTTTCAAATTCAGGTTGTTTAAATATACATTCATAATAACCTTTAAAAAGGTTTTGGAGGCTTTCCTTGTTATATTCTATTTTATTTCTTCTTTGCCAAACAAATTTACAATCCGATAAGTAATGTTTCAAATCAGTAATGTAAATATTAACTTCTCGTAAGTAAATCTTTTGATTTTCAGGATCTTTATATAGATATTTTTTATGAGGCAATAAAACAATATTACTGTCTTTTTTGATATAAAAATTATCTCTTCCTTCTTTACTTCTATGAAAGTACAAATTTTTGCTTCCTGTAAACAATGTTTGGAGAAAAACAGTATCTCGCTTTATTGATAAATCTGAGAAAAAAGTGAGATGATTCGTTTCTATCCTTTCTAAAGAAGTAATTTCACGGTCTATAATAGCGCTAATATAAATTTCATCAGCAACATGGAAAGCCTTTATCTCATCAGCCTTATAAACAATAGTCTTTTTTTATTTGTGCCACGAAAAGATATTTTTTTAGGATTAATATTCCAATTTCTGTAATTTATATAGCCTTTAATAGTATCTTTTTCATTATTGATAATATAACCGGGCAAGTAATTTTTTTGGGAAAACACATTTGAATACACCAAAATACAAAATAGTAAAAACAGGATTTTTTTCATTTTATTAAATTTATATATTATTGATTAATAGATAGTTAAATTTTAAATTTAGATCTAAGTTAATAGAAATATAATAAAGGATTTTTTTTATATAACTTCCAAAACTAAAAGATTTTTTGCAAAAAAAGAACTAAGAAAATTATATATTAAAAAAATATATAGCTATTTTTGCCTTCCACCCTGATTATATATATAAAGGTGTATTCTGAGCAGTAAATTATATTTAAATTATTTAAAAAAACGATGAAAAGAACATTTCAACCGTCTTTACGCAAAAGAAAAAATAAACATGGTTTTAGAGAACGTATGAAAACAGCATCTGGAAGAAATATTCTTGCTCGCAGAAGAGCCAAAGGTAGAAAAAGGTTAACCGTTTCTGATGAGTAAAAAAAAGTATGGTTTTTCAAAAAAAGAAAGGTTATGTCAAAAGAGTTTAATTGAACAACTTTTTAAAAAACCAGATATAACTTTTTTTTTATACCCTTTTAAAGTTGTAGTCCTATTTGACAAGACACCTGCAAGTCGAGATTTTATACCCATACTAATTTCTGTATCCAAAAAAAAGATTCCTAAGTCCGTTCAGCGTAATAAACTTAAACGGAGAATTCGAGAAGCTTACAGAACTAAAAAACATATCCTCTACTCAAAAAATATAACTTCTACTATCTCTGCTTTAGCTTTTATTTATTCAGCTAAAAAAGAACTTAATTTTTCTATTATTGATAGCAGTTTTCATCAAATTATAGAAAAAATTACTAATCGCATTGTTAGTAATTAGAAAGTATGAAGTATAAAATCCTAAAAATTAATCAACTATCTTAAAAAGAACACTAAAGTATTTATTCGTTATTCATACTTCTTAACTATTAGTTAACTCGATAATGTTTGCGATGATAGTTTGTTCTACCCCAAGTATTTATGGCTTTTTTATGTTCGGGTGTAGGGTAACCTTTATTATTTTGCCATTTATAATTTGGGTAACGGTATGAAAGGATTTTCATATAATTATCACGGGACGTTTTAGCCAAAATAGAAGCCGCTGCAATATTTGCATAAAGATTATCGCCTTTGACAATTGGGGTATATGAGATAGTATTTTGAGTTCTAAAATAATGACCATCAACTAGTAAATGCTGGGGTGGTGGTATTAGTTTAAGTACTGCTCTATCCATAGCTAGAAAAGTTGCATTTGAAATGTTTAAACTATCAATTTCTTGAATTGTCCCAAATTCAACAGCATAAGATACCGCCTTTTGACGAATACTTCCAGCTAATTCTTCTCTAAGTTTAGGGCTACATCGTTTTGAATCTTTTAATTTTTTACATTCAAAATCTTTGGGTAAAATAACAGCAGCAACCACTACAGGTCCTGCCAAACAACCTCTTCCAACTTCATCTAAACCAGCTTCTATCCTTATTTTATGATAATATGATTTTAACATTTAGGCAAAAGTTATCAGCTCCGCATTTTTTTCGACATTAGTATTTTTTTCTATATGAATTATTTTAATTATACCTTCTTTGGAGGCTTCAAGTACATTTTCCATTTTCATTGCTTCAAGAATAATCAACTTTTGTCCTTTTATCACTTTATCACCTGCCTTCACAGCTATTTCCAATACCAAACCAGGCATCGGTGCTTTAAGCGTTTTATCTGTATTTATAGATGAACAGTTTTGTAAATTAAGGCGTTCTAAAAGCAAATCTGTAGAATCTTTTAAAGCTATAGTTACAATTTTAGTGTTGATCATAACTTCAAAAGTTTTAGCTATTTTATCTTGTTTCAAAATACGAATATTAAAAGAATTGTCTTTCAATAATATATGGAATAAGTAAGGATTAATTTTCTGAATATCAACCTTTTCAGAAATCACATTATCAATATATAGTTCTTCTTTTAAATGCGTTGTACGTTTTTCTAAGCTATATGTTTCTGCATTAATGTTAACTTTCCAGATGCCCATAACCTTTGGTATTTAAATTACGATAATTCAAAATATGTTTATAATTAATTATATATAAAAGAGTTGTAATTTTAGATTTTGTAAATTAAAAAACTGATCTGCACGATTATATTTTCTTAATTCCTAATTTGTAACTCTTAATTTCTAATGATTAGTTTTAATACATTCCAAATTTACTATTCAAATTATTTATTTTTTCTAATATTACATGTTATTTTTAATTTAATAAAGATTTTAATTTATCAAGTAGTATAACTTATCATGAAGCTTCTGTATGGTTTAGATAGTTTTGAGGCTTTAGAAAATACAGTTGTTACAACCGGTGCTTTTGATGGAGTGCATTTGGGACATCAAAAAATATTGACACAACTCAAAAATGAAGCAAAAAAAAAAAAAAAACAGAGTGTTGTGTTAACATTTTCACCACACCCGCGTCATGTTCTTTATCCTGACAGTTCATTTTTTTTACTCAATACTTATCAAGAGAAGCACAGCAGGATAGCAAACTTTGGAATAGATTATTTAATAAATATTTTTTTTGATAAAAAGTTTTCTAAACTAACAGCCAAGGACTTTATTAAAAATATTTTAATAAATAAATTAGGAGTTCATACTTTTATAATTGGTTACAATCATCATTTTGGGAAAAATCAAGAAGGTTCTTTTAACTATTTAAAGGAACACCAAAATGAGTACACTTTTAGTTTTAAACAAGTCAATCAACAAAAAATGGATGGTACTAAAATTAATTCTACATCTATACGTAAAGCATTGATTAATGGAAATATAGATTTAGCCAATCAACTTTTAGGTTATCATTTTTCTTTATCAGGAAAAGTTATTAAAGGCAATGGTATGGGGCATAAAATAAATTACCCTACAGCTAATTTATTGATAGAAAACCAAAAAAAAATAATTCCCAAAATAGGAAGTTATGCTGTTCAAGTAAGTCATGAAAGAAAAACTTATGACGGAATGTTAAATATTGGTCATAAACCAACCGTTCAGAAAGATGGAAATTTATCAATAGAAGTAAATATTTTTAATTTTAATCAAAATATTTACAATCAAAATATTGATATTCAATTTATAAAAAAGATAAGAGACGAACAAAAATTTTCCTCAATTACCGAATTAAAAGCCCAGCTTTTAAAAGATAAGTCTCACGTAATTGATACATTTAATAGCTTGAAATAGTGGGTTTTTATAAATTAATAGTTTACAAGTTTTTAATATATTGATAATAAAATATTTAAAATTCTTCCAATTTTATGATTTATATCGCCAACCCTATATATGATGTTGTTTTTAAGTATCTAATGGATGATAGTAAAATAGCCAAATTACTCATATCCAAAATTACAGGTTTAACCATCTTAGAACTCCATTTTGAACCTCAAGAGTATGCCACGACTCTTAGCTCTGAAAAAGAGGATGCCAAAATGGAAATTCTGAAGAATATCGCTGTTTATAGACTTGATTTTTCAGCTAAAATTAAAACAGACCAAGGGACTAAACACGTTCTTATAGAGATTCAAAAAGCCAAATTTTCAACTATGATTCCAAAGGCAACTGGATAAAAAAGACGGAATTTAAAGTTAAAAATGAAGTGGAAACACCGATAGGAATTACAGAGCGGGTTTTGGAATATTATTAAAGTTGGGTTTTTTAGAACAATGCTTCGGCAAATTTTTACCTCAAACCCCGCAGGTGGCTGTTTAATTTGAGGGCTACGGCTGTCAGGTCGACCTGACAGCTGTGAGTCAATTAAAAAAAGGTTTTTGTTTTTCTTGGGGTTTTTAAAAAAATTGCTTAGTATAGAGTTTTAAAATTTAGATAGTTTAGTTAGTTTCTGATCATTAATCGGCTTATCGAATGAAATATTTAGACCCCAAAAATGATTTAACCTTTAAAAAGATTTTTAGAGACCATCCCGATTTGTTAATCAGTTTTTTGAATGCCCTTTTGCCTTTAGAGGCAGGACAAGTGATTACGAGTTTAGAATATTTATCTGCTGAGCAAGTCCCACGTAGTCCGGATAAAAAAAACACAACTGTAGACGTAAAATGTAAAGATAATAAGAAGCGGCAATTCATTGTTGAAATGCAAGGGTACTGGTCAGAAAGTTTTCGATTACGCACTTATTTGAATGCCGCCAAGGCCTATTCCTCTCAAATAAAGCGAGGTAGCCAGTACATGAAATTAATGCCCGTCTATGCCTTGAGTTTAGTCAACTCTAATTTTACTGATTATGAAGATTATTACCATTATTATCCTATGACCCACTATAGGCATCCCGAAGATAAGCTAAAATTTATAGAGGTAGTCTTTATTGAATTACGCAAGTTTAAACCCATTAGCTTATCGGATAAAAAAATAATGATTTTATGGCTTCGTTTTTTAACGGAGATAAGGGATGGGGCGAGTAAAATCTCCGAGGATCTAAAAAATCATCCCGAAATTGGCAAGGCTTCTGAAATCCTTGAGGAGTCTAGTTTTACTCCACAAGAATTAGAAGTCTATGATAGATACTGGGACGATATTTCTATGGGTTTATCACTTGAGGAAGAGCATATAGAAAAAGGAATTGAAAGAGGAATTGAAAAAGGAATTGAAAAAGGCAGAGCCGAAGGCATTGAAAAAGGCAGAGCCGAAGGTATTGAAAAAAAAGAAATAGAATCGGTACTTGGATTGTACAAAGAAAATATTTCATCTCCTATCATCGCTAAAGCCCTAAATATTTCTGAAAAACGCGTTCAAGAAATTATAAAATTAGGGCGCAAGCGCTGACTTTTTTGATAAAAATGGGCTTTATTTAAAAAAAGATGGGACGTAAAAATCACGAAAAAAGCCAAAAAAAGCAATAGATTAAACAGCCTAACCTACGAGGTTTTTAAAAACCTCGTAGGTTTAAATATTTTATTTTCAATGTATTTTCTAAAAACCCATCCAATATTTTTACAACCTTTTTAAAATTTAAAAATGATGCTTAAAAAAGTTCATAATTCATCGTTCATATTTAAAAAAATTTTCATTAATCCCTCTTCATTATTCACTATTATATTCTTCATTCTCCATTGTTCATTAATCACTAACCGCTTATTTGCCCAAGCCCCCCCCGAATTAGAATGGGATAAAACCTTCGGAGGAAGTTCGTATGATGGGGCTTTGTCTCTGGTTCAAACTGCCGATGGGGGCTATGCCTTAGGGGGATATACCTACAGCAAAGGCGCCGGCTATTCCGATTTTTGGCTCGTAAAAACCGATGCCCGCGGAAACAAAATCTGGGATAAAACCTTCGGAGGAAGTAATTATGATGTGGCTAACTCTCTGGTTCAAACTGCCGATGGGGGCTATGCCTTAGGGGGATATACCAAAAGCAAAGGCGCCGGCTCTGGCGATTTTTGGCTCGTAAAAACCGATGCCCGCGGAAACAAACAATGGGATAAAACCTTCGGAGGAAGTGAAGAAGATAAGGCTTGGTCTCTGGTTCAAACTTCCGATGGGGGCTATGCCTTAGGGGGATATACCTACAGCAAAGGCGCCGGCTCTCGCGATTTTTGGCTCGTAAAAACCGATGCAAACGGAAACAAAATCTGGGATAAAACCTTCGGAAGAAGTGATTGGGATTGGGCTAATGCTTTGGTTCAAACTGCCGATGGGGGCTATGCCTTAGGGGGATATACCCTAAGCAAAGGCGCCGGCGGATACGATTTTTGGCTCGTAAAAACCGATGCCCGCGGAAACAAACAATGGGATAAAACCTTCGGAGGAAGTGATTGGGATTGGGCTAATGCTTTGGTTCAAACTGCCGATGGGGGCTATGCCTTAGGGGGATATACCCTAAGCAAAGGCGCCGGCAATTACGATTTTTGGCTCGTAAAAACCGATGCCCGCGGAAACAAAATCTGGGATAAAACCTTCGGAGGAAGTGATTGGGATTGGGCTAATGCTTTGGTTCAAACTGCCGATGGGGGCTATGCCTTAGGGGGATATACCCTAAGCAAAGGCGCCGGCTCTTGGGATTTTTGGCTCGTAAAAACCGATGCCCGCGGAAACAAAATCTGGGATAAAACCTTCGGAGGAAGTAATTCGGATTGGGCTAACTCTCTGGTTCAAACTGCCGATGGGGGCTATGCCTTAGGGGGATATACTTGGAGCAAAGGCGCCGGCAAAGAGGATTTTTGGCTGGTGAAAGCAGGAGAGTTGACTATTAAAGATAAGATAGAACGCGATATTACTATGGCTTATAAAAATGGAAAACTTTCGGCAAAAGATGCCATCCAAGAAACGCTCGCGGCTCAGCTCGCCAGCTATAGCCAAAAGAAACAAAGTGAATTAAACAGTTGGTTTAAAAGCGAAAAAACCAAACTCGAAGTTTGGTCTAAAAAAGACGAGTTTGAAACCACCGATGAATACAACCAGCGTATTTTGCAATTGCCAAGCAAAGAGAATCTCTTGAACTATGAGCTCAAAAAACGCAAAACGGCTTTGGAAAAAGACCTTAAAAGCCATCAAAAAAAGCAGGCTAAGCTAATTTTTCAAGCCTATCATCAAAAACAGATCGATCATGTCGAATGGAATAGCTATAACGATTTGGTCTACGATGCCGATAACGAAACGTTTCGCATTAAGCTTATCGGCTTGGAGGCTTTTAATCTTAGGGTTCCCATATCTGTAGCTAGGTCATTTAAAAGCAGCGCAGCGGGCAAGTTGCTTTTCAAAAATCCTGCGTTTATTCTCACCGAGGCGGGTTGGCAGCTTAAAACGATGGACGTTTATCATAAGGCTTTGCAAAAAAACTTTTCTTACGATAAAAGCAAAGAGCCTAATTATGTAGAGCCGCAAGATGTGGTTCGCGACATCAACATTGCTGGAAGCACCACCTTAAACACCAGCCACTTGAGTACCCACATCGAATTGGCGGAAGTCATCAAAAGTGAGGAAACGGCGGGCGAGGAGCGCTATAATCTCAGAGTCAATTTGCCCAAGTCAGCGGCAAAGCCCAATGCCTATGCCGTGGTCATCGGCACAAGAGCGTATGACAACGATGGCACCGCTCCTGTGGATTATGCCATCAACGATGCCCGCATGGTCAAAAAATATCTTTTGAGCTTGGGCTTTGAAGATCGCAATATTTTTTATAAAGAAAATGCCAGCCGCAGCGATTTTATAAAATTTTTTGGCGGCAAAACAACGGAAGGCAAGCTCGCTTCTTTTGCCGATAAAGAGAATGAAGAGGTGTTTATTTTTATCTCCGGACACGGCACACCCGCTCAAAACGGCGAAGCCTACTTTTTTCCAAAAGATGGACTGATAAACAATTTAGAAGAAACGGCTTACCCTCACAATTGGCTCATGAATAATTTAACTAAAATGAAAGCGGGCAAAAAGACGGTGGTCTTAGACGTTTGTTTTTCGGGAAAAACAGGCTCAGCCCAAGTGGTTGAGGACATGTCCGCCCTGACTCTGTATTCGAAAGTCAATATCAATAGAGCCCCGAATACCTTGATCATATCGGCTACGGCTTCTAAGCAATTTGCCAGTTGGCACAAAAGTCAGGCACACGGCTTGTTGACCTATTATTTTTTAGAAGGGCTCCACAACGGCAACGCCGATACAGACAAAAATACCAGCATCAGCTATGCCGAGTTACACAACTACATTTTTGAAAAGGTCAAAGATGAAGCAGAACATCTGGGTAGAAAACAACATCCCCAACTTAACGGAGGTGGTGATAAAAATAGTACTTTTGTCAAATTAAAATAATTGTTTATATAACAATGCCATTTTATTTTCAATATTGTAATTTTTATAATTCTCATTTACTTCACTATAATGCGCTTAAAAAAAAGAAAGGCTGCTCCAAAAAGCCAAAAAAATAAATTACGTTCTTTTCTATATGATTTAATTTTTGGAGTTACGGTGGCTGTTATTGTTCGTTGGGCTATTTTTACGCCTTACCGTATTCCTACAGGTTCAATGGAAGACAGTTTGTTAGCAGGCGATTTTGTCATTGTTAGCAAAATTAATTATGGAGCGCGTTTGCCAATTACACCACTTCAATTGCCTTTAACAGACAAGTATATATGGGGGTCTTTCAATAAAAGTTACTTGGATTGGATTAAATTGCCTTATTTGAGGCTACCCGGATTTCAAAAAATAAAAAATAATGATGTTATTGTTTTTAATTATCCTGCTGAAATAACAGACCCTGAGCCTAGAAATCCTTTTCCCAGCTCCGAAGTAGACCTATCTAAACCTTTTGTTCCTGCCGATCTTAAAACCAGTTATATTAAGCGTTGTATTGGTATTCCCGGAGATAGTATTGCTATAAAAAAACAAGTTGTTTATGTAAACGGAAAAGCTGTCCCTTTTCCCCAAGAAGCGAAGTTTAGCTATAAAATAGTCTGTCAAAAGGATCTAAGTAACCGGTTTTTGGATCGTCATAATATAACTGATATTATGCGTATAGGCGATGGATATATTACCAGTTTAACTGATAAGCAAGCTCAAAAATTTGAACGGTTAGATTTTGTCGATACGATTATTAGAGTTATCAATCCTCATGAAGGTTTTCAAGTTTTGGGCAATAAAGGTTGGTCGATTGATGATTTTGGACCTGTCTACATACCTAAAAAAGGGGATAAAATTAAAATAACCGCTCAAAATTTTCCCATATATGAAAATATAATTTTGTATTATGAAGATAATAAAACACCTGTCTTTAAAGATGGTAAACTGTATATAGATAATAAAATAGTTAAAGTTTATACCTTCAAATATAATTATTACTTTGCTATGGGTGATAACAGGCATAATTCTTTGGATTCGAGATACTGGGGCTTTATTCCTGAAAACCATATTATCGGAAAAGGTTTTGTAGTTTGGTTTTCAAAAAACTTAAATAAAGGTATATTTGATGGAGGAATCCGTTGGTCAAGGATTTTTTCTTTGATTAAATAATCAAAAATTATTTTTTTGTAATTAAATTTGGGAGATTTTTCAAAAAGCACAACTCAAGTTGGATAAAAAAGGAAATAGAACAAACTTGACACCTGTACTAAAACACAAGACAATGTCGTTCTACTTTTAATTTTAAAACTATAAAAACTTTTCAAATAATTATAGTCATGTCATTTGAAAAAAGGGATTTTTGAGATGACTATATAATCACAATAAACAAATCTTCGCTATTGTTGTATTCAAATTAATAAAATGAAATATTTACATTTAGTTTTTATAAGTACTGTTCTTCTATTTGTCCATTTATTCGTTTTGGCAAATTCACCATCTGAAAAAGAAAGTAATTCAAAAGATATCATAGGAACAGAATTAACTAGTTCAGATAAAACATCTGAAAATCATGAAGATTTGTCTCAAGAAAAGGAAGGTTTTAGTGCTACTGACCTCATTGTCCACCATATTTTAGATGATTACGGCTGGCATCTTTTTAGCTATAAAGATGATAAAGGAGAGAAACATGACATTAGTATTCCTTTACCTATTATTCTATATACCGATGATGGATTACTTTGTTTTTCGTCAGCAGCTTTTCACCATGCTCCAAATGGCTTAGTAAAAAAAGGAAGCTATAATCTTAAACTTAGTCACGGACATATTATAGATACAGAACACAAATCCATTGTGGATATATCAATTACAAAAAATGTAGCCTCTATGATGTTAGCTGTTCTTATTTTAATACTATTGTTTGCCAAAGTAGCTAGTAGCTATAAAAAACAAAAAGACCAAGCGCCCAGCGGCTTCCAAAACCTATTTGAAAGTCTTATTGTTTTTATTAGAGATGATATTGCCATTCCCAATATTGGAAAGAAAAAATACGAAAAATATTTCCCTTTTCTATTATGTCTTTTTTTCTTCATATGGCTTAATAATCTTTTAGGATTAATACCTACTGGAGCCAATGCTTCGGGAAATATCGCTTTTACCTTTACATTAGCTGTTTTTACCATGTTAGTTACAAACTTTTCAGGTAACAAAAACTATTGGGGACATATTTTTATGCCTCCAGGCGTTCCATTATGGCTCTTACCCATTATGGTACCTGTAGAAATTATTGGTATTATCACGAAACCTTTTGCTCTAATGATACGGCTTTTTGCCAATATTACCGCAGGGCATATCGTCATCTTAAGTTTAATTAGCTTTATATTTATTTTCAAAAATGCCTTAGTTGGTTTGCCTGTTGGCTTAGGTGTGATTGTGATGACTTTTTTAGAATTATTTGTCGCCGCCTTACAAGCCTATATTTTTACTTTATTGTCTGCCTTATTCATTGGTTTAGCTACTGCAGAAGACCATTAATACGATAGTAATGCTATTTTATCTCAGAAACATCATTACAGGGTTTGAAACTGCCTCAAAATATTTAGACATTTCTGTATATTTATAGACATTTAATTGGTTTTACAGGTTATTTATCTATATTTGAGTTATGATAAGCATTAAAGAAGCCTCTGAATTATTAGGCGTTAGTACCAAAACGATTCATCGATGGGAACAAGCGGGCAAAATTCAAGCCTTTCGTACGAAAGGTGGACATCGCCGTTTTGAAATTAATGACCTCATAGGAAATAAAAAAGACAAATCACTAACAATAGCCTATGCCCGAGTAAGTTCACACGACCAAAAAGAAGATTTGAAAAGGCAAATACTTGTTTTGGAATCGTACTGTGGAAAAAATGGCTATAATTTTGAAGTTATTGATGATTTAGGTTCTGGTTTAAACTATAAAAAGCGCGGCCTAATTCGCTTGATTAAATTAATTTGCTCTTATCAGGTTGATAGATTAGTGATTACGCATAAAGATAGGCTTTTACGTTTTGGTTCGGAATTTATTTTTACGCTTTGTGAATATTTTAATGTGGAAGTTATCATCATTAACAGAAGTCAAGGCAATAGCTTTGAAGAAGATTTGGCTCAAGATGTTTTAGAAATAATTACTGTCTTTTCAGCTCGTTTATATGGCAGTCGCAGTCATAAAAACAAGAAAATTGTAGATAGTTTAAAAGAAGTTGCTAAAGAACTAAAATAGGCTATGAAAAGTTTAAAAGTACGTTTGAATTTGAACAACAAACAAGAAACTTTAGCCTTTAAACACGCTGGCGTTGCGCGACACGCTTACAATTGGGGACTTGAAACTTGCCAAAAAGCCTATAAAAACAAAGAAGCCCATCTGTCTGCTATTGACTTGCATAAAAAACTGGTTAAAGAGGTCAAAAGTATATATCCTTGGTATTACGAAGTGAGTAAATGTGCACCTCAACAAGCTCTACGCGATTTAGGTACAGCTTACAAACGCTTTTTTAAAAAAATAGGCAAGCATCCGCGCTTTAAGAAAAAAGGACAACACAATAATTTTTATTTAGAGGGTAAAATTGTTTCGAGAAAGGGCAAAATTAAACTTCCTCGCTTTGGCTGGGTTCGTCTTTCTGAGCAAGTGGAATTAGACAACATTAAAAATGTAACTATTGCGCGTCACGCAAAGCATTGGTTTGTAAGTTTTTTAGTGCCTCACGAACCAAAAGCAACGCCAAAAACACGCGAAGCCGTTGGCGTCGATCTCGGTATCAAAACACTGGCTACCCTTTCGGATGGCAAAATCTTTGAAAACAAAAGACCATACAAAACCTATAAACGAAAGCTAAAAATTGCCCAACGTGTTCTATCCAAACGTTTTGTCAAAGGCAAAAAAATACAATCTAACAACTACTATAAACAGCAAACAAAAGTTGCTCAAATTCATTATAAAATTGCTTGCATACGCAAAGATGCTTTACATAAACTCACAAGCTATTTGGCTAAGAACCACAGTCACATAGTCATAGAAGACTTAAACGTCGCGGGTATGGTAAAAAATCACCGTTTAGCAAGTGCCATTTTAGACGGTGGGTTTTATGAATTTAAAAGGCAATTAGAGTACAAAAGCAAATGGTATGGCTCGACTTTGAAATTGGCCAACCGCTTTTATCCCAGTAGTAAATTATGTTCTAATTGTGGAAATAAGAAAGGAACTTTAAAACTTTCGGAGCGTGTCTATAATTGCCAAAATTGCCAAATTTCTATCGACCGCGATTTAAACGCAAGTTTAAATTTGGAAAAACTGGCGGAGAGTTACCCCGCTTCTGCCTGTGGAGGACTGATACAACCTAAGGCTTCGGCTTTAGGAAGTCCAGAGAAACAGGAAGTAAACAGCAAATTGTCTAAGTTTGTCTAAGTTTTACATAACGGGAATGCATCAAAAAAAAGACTTTATTAAATATATAATATTAAAAATAATTTTGATACTGAGTATTTTAGAGTTGTGTCTGCCTTTTTATTTTTTTAATAAGAACAAATACATTAATCTTTTTTTAAAATGGCAAATACAGAAGCAAAGGTATAACAAATTTTATATTTATAGCAAAGCTATTTTAGTTTGCAAAACATTCTGTTTCAAAATGAATGAATTAGAAGCCTAAAAAATCTTTTTTTTAAGTAATTTGAGTATAAAAGTATCGATATAAAACTGTAATAATTTACCTAAAAAATGGCTCGTTTATTAGACTTAAACTAAACTGAAAATCAAATATTTATAAGTTATTAATTTGTTATCATGCTTCACTAAACTAATAAATCTTAAAAATAAAATTATATAATATATTGATAATCAAGTTAAATCAAGTTTATTGCACATCTTCTTGATTTAGAAAAGCTTTACGATCTTTTTTATTTAGAAGTGCAACATTACTTTGGTTAACAATTTGAGGAACAACTTTTTCTATAGATCTACCAATCACATAGCCTCCTAAACCAATTTCAAGTAAAGTCCAGAATTTAGAATCGTTTTCAAGATAAGGTATAGGATAAAAAGCACCTATAACAATCAACAAAGTAAAAATGAGCATAGTGATAGGTCTCCAGCTTCTTTGAAGCCAATTTCCTTTTAACTCTGTGATAAGCACATCTTTCTGTTGGTCATTAAGTCTTGACAAAGTATTAGAAACCAGATTAAGCAATTCATTTTTAGCAGTAAGTTTTTCTTCATCCGTTGTAGAAAGCCCATCAATAAGCCGAGAGGTTTCTTTAACCAACTGAGCACCAGATCCTTTAATTAAATTACTCCAAATAGACATAAATATAGATTTATTAGTATGTTGTAAAATGACGAATTATTCTATTAGAAATTGTAATTTAGAAATTTTAGTATCTAATTTTAGAGTTTTTATCAATTTTTTTGAAACTTATACACAAGTTTCAAATTAACCGGTAGAATAAAACTATTTTTAGTATCTAATTCATATCACTATTTATTATTTTAATGGTCCGATTGTGTCAATTTATTCCAAACTTTCTAACTTTATGTAATTTATTTTTTGGAGCTGTTGGGATTACGTTAGCTTTTAAGGGCCAACTAATAGAAGCCTCTTATTGTATACTTATCTCAGCTGGTTTTGATTTCTTTGATGGTTTTGTAGCTAGACTTTTAAAAGCTCATTCTGCTGTAGGGAAAGAACTAGATTCTTTAGCCGATTTAATATCTTTTGGCTTGTTACCAAGTGTCTTAATTTTTAATTTACTAGAAAAAGAATTAAACTATACCACTCCCATTATTTATGTTGTTTATATCATGACATTATTATCAGCTTATCGTTTAGCTGTTTTTAATATTGACAATAGCCAAGAATCATCTTTCAAAGGGCTACCAACACCTGCTCATGCACTTTTCTGGGGTGGGATTGTACACATCATTATTGATAACCAAGCTTTTGATTCATTGTTTAATAATCCTGTTATTCTTATTGGATTGAGTTTAGTCATGGCTTTGTTGCTGATAATCCCTGTAAGACTTTTTGCTTTTAAATTTAAAACTTTTAAATTTAAAGATAATATCCTCAGATATATTTTTTTATTAAGTATAGCGCCAATCGTTATCATAAAACATTATGCAGGGGCTGTTGATATTATTATTTTATATATTTTGCTTTCTTTTATAAACACTTTAAGGAAAATCTAAAGTTTTTTAGATATTACAATAATTTAAGAATTAAGAAAATTAAAACACTAAAAAAGTTTCTAATTAAAACTATTTTATTCTTTTTAAATGCTTTAGCTTTATAATTTCCATATCTTTAAGTTCTCTCCATCTACCGACTTTAAGCCCTTTTTTTGTTAAAATACTATAAACAATACGGTCTAAACGAACAACCTCATAACCTAAATATTCGAAAACCCTACGTACTATTCTGTTTCTTCCGGAATGTAAAGATACATCAAGAGCATTTTTGTTTTTTTCAATTCTATTAATACCATCAAAAGGAATTTCGCCATCTTCTAATTCGAAGGTTTTATAAATAATAGCTTCAAAATCACTTTCTGATAAAGGTTTATCTAAAACGACTCGATATATTTTTTGAACTTCAGAAGAAGGATGGCTCAATTGGCGACTAAATTCTCCATCATTGGTTAAAAGCAATAAACCTGTTGTATTTTTATCAAGACGGCCTATGGGGTATAGGCGCTCTTTAAAATGATTTTGTAATAAATCTAAAACTGTTCTTCTATTTTTTTCGTCTTTAACTGTAGTGATAAAGCCTCGTGGTTTATTTAGCAAAATATAAACCTTTGATTCTGCCGACAAAACTTTATCTTTATAAACAACTTTATCTTTAGAAGTTACTTGAAATCCCATTTCTTTGATTATTTCATTGTTAACTTCAATTAGTCCATTTTTGATCAAAATATCAGCTTGACGACGAGAACAAATACCTGCTTGGGCAATGTATTGATTTAAGCGTTTAGATATAGATTTAAATGAACTATTGGGATGGACTTTCTTTTTAGAAAATAAATTTGATTTTTTATCAAACATAAATACTAATAGTTATCAAACAGATACTTTTTCAAACAGGTAATAATACCATTATACATTTGAAAATATAGAGATTTTTTTATAGAGGTCATAGCCAATTAAGGATTTAATGAACTTATTATCAAGTTTTTGAAATATACTTTCTATTATATCTTCTAAATGCTTTACATTGTCAAAAATCTGCACACCTACTTAGTCTTTCAAATATCATCAAATTCGCTCAATAGGGTTCAACTTAGGACTATAAACCGGAAAGGAAATGGTATAATATTGTCAAATGGAAATCTGAATTACCAAGGACCACCAAATTCAAACGCTGTAGACTATCTGCACTAATGGTTTATAAATATTTGATAAAAAATAACTTACCTATATTTCAGGTGTACTTAATGTAGCGCCGGATTTAAATAAACATACAAATTTGAATATGCACTTTTTTACCAAATAAATATAGAATATTGTTATACAACTTAAATATCACCTTTTTGAGGGCGTAATACTATGTCTTCCACAACTGTCCTAGGGGATAGCGTTGAAATTGTATAAATAGTTTTAGCAATGTCTTCTACGGGTATAAACCGTTCTTCTGGCAAAGCACTTTCAGCCCAACTTCTTGTATATGTGGCACCTGGTAAAACAGAAGTTACCCGAATACCTTGAAGTTTTAATTCTTCTCTTAATGACTTTGAAAACCCTAATAAAGCATGTTTGCTAATGGCATAAGCAGCCCCACCTTTATAAGCTATCAAACTTGCTACTGAGCAAATATTAAAGATTATACCTTTTTTAGTACGTATAAGAGGTAATAAAGCACGCGTAAGATAATACGCACTGTATAAGTTAGTATTGATAAGAATTTCTAAATTATCATCTTTATTATTACTCAATTCTGAAGGTAAAAATATACCTGCATTATTAATAAGTACATCTACAGGTTTTTCTATGTTTTTAACAAAGTTAGCAAAAACCATCACTTCTTTCTTTTTAGAAAGATCAGAAACTTTATAATAAAGCGTTTGTCCAAATTGCTTTTTAATATTTTTTTGAAGATTTTTTAATTCTTCTTCTTGTCTTGAACAAGTTACTATATCATAAGCATTAGAGGCAAAGTATTCCACAAGAGCTTTACCAATACCATGTGTGGCACCCGTAATAACAACTAAATTATTCATTAGAATTTAGAGAACTAAAACTGATAGTAAAAACAGAATACTATTCTTCTGATTATGAATTAAATTTTATTCTAAAATCGAAGAATTATTATATAAAAACATAAAAATTTTACCAATTTACTTGTTCGTCATTCTCATTTTGAGAATCACCATTGAAATTAGAAGGTGGTTTATAATTCTCATTTTCATACTCACTAAAATCTACTTCGTCCATAGTTTGTTTGATAAAATCCATCGATTCTTTTAAGGAACGTGCAAATTTTCCAAAACTTTCCCTATGTAAAAAAATTCTGTGTTTTTTATAAGAAAAATTACCATCTTGGTCTCGCATACGAGTACTCTCTGTTATGGTGAGATAATAGTCTCCATTACGAGATTCTTTAACATCAAAAAAGTAAGTTGTACGGTTACCAGCTACGACTCTTTTTGAAAAAAGTTCCTCTCTATCTTGCCTTGTATTTTCTTCCACTACATTAAAAGTTTAGAGTTGTAAAAATCAAAATTTTGAAAAAATAGTAAAGTTTAGAATTTTTTGATTTAAAAATAGTTAAATATCAAATAATATTTCCAAAATATAATACAACTATTTTAAATAAATATTATAAATCGTAAATTAAAAAAATTAAAATTCTGATAATAAATCAATTAATACATAAAATCTAACATTATAAATATTTTATAGTCCAGACTATTGAAATATAAAAAAACTAAAAAACATTAAAGAAATTATTGGTTATTAATTTATTCTTCGTTTATTGTCATGTTATGATATATTTTTTGAACGTCTTCACAATCTTCCAGCTTATCTATCATTTTTAAAATTTTAAATTGATCATTTTCATTAAGTTCAACAGTTGTTTTTGGAATACGTTCTAAGTTGGAAGATTTGATTTCTATATTTAAAGATTCTAATTTAACCTGCATGGTATAAAAATTATTCATATCTACAATAACAATAATTTCTTTTCCAATTTCTTCAATTTCTTCTGCACCGGTGTCTATAAGTTCCAATTCCAAATCATCTAAAGATTTATTTTGAGGTCTTTCAAAATAAAAAACACCTTTTCGATCAAAAATAAATTCCAAAGTTCCTTTTTTACCAAGGCTTCCACCAGATTTAGTAAATATATTTCGTACCGCTGCTACAGTTCTATTAATATTATCTGTTTGGCATTCAATAAATACGCCTACTCCATTTATACCGTAGCCTTCATAAGTAGTTTCTTGGTAGACTGTTCCATCAGCACCTGATGCTTTTTTTATAGCACGTGTTATATTATCTTTAGGTAAGTTTGCTCCTTTAGCATTTTGGATAGCCATACGTAAACGAGGGTTGGCGCTCGGGTCCTTGCCTCCCATTTTTACAGATATACTAATTTCTTTAAGCAATTTGGTAAATAGTTTACCCCGTTTGGCATCTTTAGCCTCTTTTTTATGCTTAATAGTAGACCATTTACTATGACCGGACATAATTTTTTAATTTAAAGAGTATAACAATAATTTTTACACTTCTCAAATCTCTTTTTTCCAATTTTTCAAATTACATACATACTGTACTATATCTTTAGCAACCTCCATTTTACTTTTTAGAGGAAAGGCTTGTTCTTTATTTTTATCAATAATAGTTACAATATTTGTATCATAACCAAAGCCAGCACCTTTTTCTTTTAAAGAGTTTAATACTATAGCATCAAAGTTTTTTGCATTCAATTTTTTTAAAGCATTCTTCTTTTCGTCATTGGTCTCGAGGGCAAAACCGATATTAATTTGATGTTTTTGTTTAATTATTCCCATTTCTTTAGCAATATCTATATTTTTTTTAAACTGAATGGTCATTATATCAGATTTCTTTTTAATCTTTTGATTAGAAACTTCACAAGGAGTATAATCAGCTACAGCAGCAGCAAAAACAGCAATATCAGTATTTGAATAATAATTTAAAGTTTCTTTATACATGTCTTCTGCCGAAGAAACTTTGCTAATTTCAATTGTTTTAGGAAGTTGAAAAGATAAAGCGATAGGTCCACTAATTAGTCTGACTTCTGCTCCTTGTTTATGAAATTCGTTAGCTAAAGCATAGCCCATTTTTCCTGATGAAGCATTTGTTATAAAACGAACAGGATCGATAGGTTCATGAGTAGGACCTGCAGTTAAAAGTACCTTTTTACCTTTTAAAGGTTTTATAGGATTAAAAAAATCTTCTACCTTTTTTATGATATGTTCAGGTTCGGCTAAACGTCCTTTTCCAATTAAACCACTGGCAAGCTCACCTTCTTCACAATCTATAATTGAAACATTATGATTTTCAAGGTTTTTAAGATTACTTTTTGTAGTAATATGCCCATACATATCAAGGTCCATAGCTGGTGCGACCCATATAGGACATCTGGCAGATAAATAGATTGCCATTAATAAATTATCACATAGTCCATTGACCATTTTTGCTAAAGTATGAGCGCTAGCAGGAGCTATTAAGATTAAATCCGCCCATATACCTAATTTAACATGACTGTGCCAATCTCCTTCAATTGTAGTAAAACTAGACAATACTGTATTTTCACTTAATGTTGATAAAGTTAATGGAGAAATAAAATCTTTTGCTGCTTCGGTCATAACGACTTTAACTTCTGCACCTTCTTGTTTTAATAAACGAACTAAAAATACTGATTTATAAGCAGATATACTTCCTGATATACCAAGAATAATTTTTTTATTTGATAGATTTCCCATTATTAAATGATAAGTAGTTAAGCAGTTATGTTTTTAAAATCTTGTGATTTAATAAACTGATTTTCAGTAGGCTCTATATTATAATTTTTTTTTAGAGATTTTTAAATATTTGATTTTTAACAACTTAATATTTTAAAGTTTTTATTTTGTGCAAAAAATAGTGCATAGAGTTTAACTATAGTATTTTGGTTTTCTTAATTTCCAATTATGAAAAAACTCAAAAAACCCGATTTAAGTATGTCTAAACAAGTTTTGGGTGTTGCAAGCTAAAAAAAAATGCTCAATAGACAAAAAAAGATCACAGATAGAGTTAAAGCTATGGTCAAAGCTAAACATTGTTATTCCAATCAATTAGCTGATAAAATCAGATCTAAGAATACATTTATTTGAAATTACTGGTATAAATTTTTTGTACAGTATAAAGGATAACAAATTAAGGATTAAATATGTTCAGATATTAATTTATTGACTAAATCTTATAAGGTTTTTCCAATTTTTATGTTTTTTTAAACTATCAAATACATTCATAAAGATTACGTTCCGGAATGTAGACAGGCAAGTTGAAAAGATAAATGTTATCCGGTAAGTCAAGATCTTTAATTGAATGAAAAGAAGCATTATCAATAAGCATAGTATTCATTTTATGGCTATTATGCCTACAGTTTAGATTCATTTTAGAAAAGTCATTGAAATCAAAGCTATGGCAATGCTATTTTATATTTAAAAAATGGTCTTTTTCTAAACCTCCAAAAATCTTTTTTTCAAATGGAGTGATTATATAAGAAATTAAATGGCAAATATTTCTAAGAAAAAAAAAACGTATTTTATTTCCAAACCATTGGAAAAGTTTTTACTGCGTTATAATCGACATTCCAAAATTCCGATTCATTATCAAGATTTATTACGGGTTGAGAATAGTATTTCCCTTTATGATGCTGAAGGTGAAGATACCCTTTGGAAGACTGTTTTTTATAATCAAGATGATATGACTCACATTTATATGAGTCTCAAAAAAATTTATGCGCTGCTAAAAGCTGACGGTGATATGTCGGTCATTGAACATTTATATATCGATCGTATTGATTGGTGTGTTTATGGAAATACACGTCCTTTTCGTATTCGAATAGTGAATAAAATTAATGATAATTTTGATTATTTTTATATTAAAAATGCAGATGCTTCTCGCATTTATGGTTTAGAATTAGAAGATATACTTTCTCCAAATTTGGTGAGTTATTTTGTTCATGAACAAACCGTTATAGAAGAACATATAGCAGGTGTACCAGGCGAGCAATTTATCAAAAATTATTTAGATGATAAAAATCTTAATAAAACTCGTGTAGCCAAAGAGTTTGTAAAATTTACGGAACGTTGTTTTGTACGTCTTTTAGGAGATATGCATTCTAATAATTTTGTAATTGATATTACACCCGATTTTGAAGAAGTAGACTACAGAATCAGGGCTATAGATTTTGATCAACAGTGCTATGAAAAACGAAAATCAGTTTATATGCCCCAGTATTTTAAACAAAATACACCAATCATTGAATTGGGTTATGGTAGGATGACTCCAGCTATTGTCAGACAATATCAAAAAGAAGAGAGAGTTTTAATGGTAAACCGTTGTAAAAAAAATATGCTTATTTTAAAACACCTCCTCTATGTCATGAAAAGAGATACTATAGCACCCATAGAAAATATTATTTCCTTGAGACAAGATTTGAAAAATCACTATAAAAATAAAAATTTTCTGCAGTGTAAAAATATGGGAGAAATTCTTGAAAAAAGTTTAGAGCTTTTGTTACAATCTGCATAAAAAGTTTTCATAATTTGTAATTAGTACAATAGTAGATTTTTTTAAATTGCATTTTACTAATCATGAAAAAATATTTTTATTTACCATTTTAAATTATTTAGAAATTTAATAGAATCAGTATCATGAGTATAATTGTTGAAAATTTGACTAAAAAATATGGGAGTCAAGCTGCTGTTAACAACATTTCTTTTGAAATTAAAACGGGTGAAATTGTTGGCTTTTTAGGACCCAATGGAGCGGGTAAAAGTACCACTATGCGTATGCTCACATCTTATATAGCACCAAATTCTGGAAACATATATTTAGATGATTTAAAAGTTGGCATAAACTCCAAAGAAATAAAAAAAAGAATAGGGTATCTACCCGAAAATAATCCACTTTATACCGACATGGCTATTGTTGATTATCTCCATTTTTGTAGTACTATTCAAGGTATTGCTAAAGATAATGTTACCACGCGAATAAAAGAAATGATAGATACTTGTGGCTTACAAGCAGAGCGCTATAAAAAGATCAATGAACTTTCCAAAGGCTATAGACAACGTGTGGGTTTAGCTCAAGCCCTTATTCATAATCCGGATATACTCATTTTAGATGAGCCTACGGCAGGTTTAGATCCCAACCAAATTGTTGAAATTCGAAAATTAATTAGAGCTATTGGAAAATCTAAAACTGTTATTATGAGTTCGCATATTCTTTCAGAAGTAGAAGCAACTTGCGATAGAATTTTAATCATTAATCGAGGAAAATTGGTCGCTGATGGCCATTCTAATGAATTACAAGAACAAGCACAAGGACAAGAACTTATAAATATCAAAATAGAAGCTAATAATCCCGAAGAACTGAAAGAAAAATTAGAACTCTTAGCAACTGTAGAAAAAGTTACTCTTTTAGATACTGAAGGGTTGGTATCTAAGCTTAGAATTAAAAGCAAAGCCAAACAAAAATCGCAAAAATCTATATTTGATAGCTGTGTTCAAAACAAATGGTATCTATTGGAAATGAGTTTGATAGAAACCAGTTTAGAAGATGTTTTTAGAAATTTGACTAAATAATAGAATCCATTGCATAAGCCTATTTAAAAATAATGCTATAAAATTTTGAGGTTTATGCTATTTTTATCTCAGAAAAATTTATTTTGATTATCAATGAATTAAAGCCCTAAAAATCCTTTTTTCAAGTGACAAGACTATAAACTAATAATTTCTTCAAGAAGTCAAGTTTATAACTTATACTTCTCTTAATTTTTCTGAGACTAATTGAATTTCTTTTTTTCAATGTTTCTAACATATTTATTTTTTAACTATTTAAGTTATTGATACTAAAAAAGTATCTTATCCTTATTTTTAGATAGCAAGGCTATAATTGCTTAATGCTATACCAATTTATTTTTTTCATAATCAAGAATTTTATTTTTTATATTCAAAATATAATCAATATCATCATAACCTTTTAGAAGACATATTTTTTTATGACCATTAATTTCAAAAGTTTCTTTTTGTTGGGTAGATTCCAATTCGATTTCTTGATTATTAAGGTTTACTTTTAAGCCCGTTTTAGGATTTTTAAATATATTTTCAAAAATAGTATTCAAAAAAAACTGAGATATTTGAATAGGCAAAATGCCATTGTTAAGGGCATTATTTTTGAAAATATCGGCAAAAAAGCTAGAAATAACAACTCGAAAACCATAATCTTCTATTGCCCAAGCCGCATGCTCTCTACTAGAGCCACAACCAAAGTTTTTACCTACAACCAAGATTTTACCACTATACAGTTTATTATTTAAAACAAAATTTTCGATCGGGTTATTATTTTGATCATAACGCCAATCTCGAAATAAGTTTTTCCCGAAGCCTTTTCGTGAAATTGCTTTTAAAAAACGAGCTGGAATAATTTGGTCTGTATCCACATTTTCTATCGGAAGTGGTACACAAGTTGATGTTAATTGTTTAAATTGTTTCATTTATAGTCATCTCAAATAGAAAAAAAAACTCTCTTTTTCAAGCAATCTGAGTATAATAGCAAGGCTATAGTATAAAAAACATGAAGTTAAAACCCAATTTTATCAATCGCTGAAGTTGTTAGGTAATGGTACTTATATTTGTTTTTTTGATAAAGTTCTTCAGCCATATTATCCATATCTGGATTTTCAAACATCGCTTTGTAAAGAGGTAAAACAAATTTTGTCCGTCCTACATTTGCCAAAAAAGATTTTAAAGTATTAAAAGCTGGCTCATAACTTTTATTTGTTGATAAATGCAACCATTTAAATAAAATTTCACTATTCCCACTTTTAGTAAAGTGAAAAGCATTATCTAAAAGTGCCATGTCTTCTTTTGTTAAATCATCTTCAAGAACATTCAAAAAATGTATCCATTGTTGATAAACCCAATCGTTTGTTTTGGAGGTATCAATAGTTTTATCCTCTAAAAATACCCTAGCAAGTTCTTCAACTTCTTCAAACCTTTGAGTGATAACTTGAGGGCAATTAGAAGGTAAACCAGTTCCATAAACCCAAGTTTCAATTTGCCAATCTTGCCAATTATTATCCTCTGAAGTAAAACATTTTTCTTTGAGAAAAGCCAAAAAATATTCTGTAGTAATAGACTGAAAGCTAAATTTTTCAAAATATTGATTTAAAAAAGAATCCCATTTTTGACGCCCTAAATTTTCTTCTAACATTTTTAAAAATAACATGCCCTTATCGTATGGAATAGCCGTGATGCCCTCCTCTGGATCTCTGCCTGTAAGATCAATTTTTAGCTTAGTATCATTAGGGTTTACGCTTTCCATTTCTTTTATGACTTTCAAAAGTCCATCATAACTAATTTTTACCAACATATCAGCTATGTCTTTTCCATAAACTGCCTCCATAATACGAATTTCAAAATAAGTTGTAAAGCCTTCATTAAGCCAAAAGTCGCTCCATGTGGCATTAGTAACCAGATTTCCAGACCAAGAATGGGCAAGTTCATGAGCAATAAGTGCTGTTAATGACCTATCACCCGCTAAAATTGTAGGTGTAGCAAAAGTTAACCGAGGATTTTCCATACCTCCAAAAGGGAAACTGGGTGGTAAAACAAGAACATCATATCTATTCCAATGGTATTGACCATAAAGATTTTCAGATGCTTCTAACATAGCTTGCATATCTCCAAACTCATAGTGGCTTTTTTCCAAAAGATCCGGATCTGCATAAACACCTGTTTGTTCTCCAATTTCACCAAAAACCAAATCTCCAACGGCTAAAGCCATTAAATAAGCAGGAATTGGTAAGTCCATACTAAATTCATATAATCCATCTGAACTTTTAAGATTTGGGTTTGAAGCACTCATGAGTGCCAAAAGATTTTCAGGTACTTTTACCTTTGCTTGATAAGTGAAACGAATACCAGGGCTATCTTGGCAAGGAATCCAAGAACGAGCTAATATTGGTTGAGATTGAGTGAACAAAAAAGGCGATTTTCCTGAAAAGGTTTGTTCTGGATTTAACCATTGCAAAGCAGATGCATTAGGCGAAGTCTCATATACTATGCTAACAATTTTTGTATTTTCTTTTAATTCTATTTCTAAGGCGGAGCCTAAAATCAAATCTTTGGGGTGAAGTTTAAAAGGTGTTTCCTTTTCATTAATTTTAACAGATTTAATAATCAAGTCTTTAGTGTCTAAAAATAAAGCTAAGCCTTTTTTTTGTTCTATGCTTAACTTAGCTGTACCGTAAATAATTTTCCTATCAAAATCAACTTCTATATTTAAATCAATATGTTTAACGACAGCCTCATCTGACCGAGCATAACTATGAACATCAAGACCTTGTTTGTTTGATAGCTCTGTTGCTTGATTTACTTTTTCTTTTTTTTGACAAGTTACTAGCAAAAAAAGAAGAAGAGATAAATATGTTATTGAAAACTTCATATTTTTAAAATTAAATTTGAAAAGTTTAACAATTATGAAATGTAAAATACTAAAAATAAATGATTAAAAATTTTACAACATAGAATTTAACAGGACTTCGTCAAAAGTACCTTTAATTTTGGAAAATATTTTTTAAATTAGGCTTTGAAGTTATTTAATAATTCATTTTTTATTTAATATATTGGTTTTGATATAGTTATAGTTTTAAAATCCAATCTTGATTTTATAAGAATAAGATAATTAAAACTGGATAAATTCTAATTTATTCAGAATTTTTAAAGAATACATTTTTTTAATAATCTGATTATCAGAGACTTTGATTTTAAAGAAGCTATAACAAATTACATTTAATAGCCTGAAATAATTATCTGAATTAAAAATAGTGTTGTACTCATAAATTATTGATAATAAATGTTTTTAAATTTTTTAATTTGTAAACAACTTTGGTACTAAAAAAACTTGAAAATACACCTATGCCCCATGTTCTTGGACATGCATAGCTACGCGTAATTGAAAATAACTAAAACGGTTATTATAATGCTCTCGTAAAGTTTTAAAATCTTCAGTATCTAGTTGAATCGCAGTTTCTATAATATCGGCAGCATCTTCTTCGCAAAGAAATGAATCATACGAAACCCAATCTTCTCTTAACCATTTTATAACATGTCCTTCAATAGTTCCCTTTACTAAACCGCGTTTTTTTGCGATTTCCTCTATGGATTTGCCTTGTTTGTAGAGTTCAAAAGAAATGGCATGGGTAGGTATTTTATTTGTTGAACTATTTTTTGCTTTATATCGATTTGATTTTACAGCCCTAACCGGTTTTTTGGCTTCACTTCTCAAAATAGTTTGATCTTTGGCGGCAGCCTCTATGATAGAAACTGTTTTTTGAATGGTATTAATTTTAATTTCAAAAAGATTGCTGAGGTCTATGAGTTCTTTTACATATTCTTTTACCCCTTTTTTGTTTTTTAAGTCTTCTATTTTTTGCTTCAAATGTTTCAAAATATCTTTGAGCAAAGGCAAAAAATAGCCTTGAGCTGCTTGAGTGCGTTGCGGTAAAACAGTTTTAAAGTTTTTAAGATTTATAATTCGGTTAATTTGATTTTTAAAACTAAGACTCACTTTTTTTAGATCTTGAAAGTTTTTAAAAAGATTTTTTGCCCAAGCTAAATCCTGTTGTTTGAGCGATTTTTTTTCATCTTTATTGAAAGAATATATAAATTTTTGAAATTCAGAACCCTCTTCTTCAAAATTAAAACCACGTTCTGTACTGGTTAATAAAAAAAGGTAGCACTCATTTATAAATTCATTGTCAAGGTCTTTAATTTCTGATTTTGTTTCATGAAAGTTAATAATATTTTTATCTATATTTAAATTAAGGCTTGGAATGGGATTAGCTAAAACCAGACCATCTAAGCCAGTTAAACGAGATAAAGCGACATACATTTGACCTGGGGCAAAGGTATCGGAAAGATCAATAATTGCTTTTTGAAAAGTTAGCCCTTGACTTTTATGAATAGTAATTGCCCAAGCCAATCTAAGAGGAATTTGAGTGAAACTGCCTTTGATATCATCTTCGATTTCACCGTTGGTTGGATTAAGACTGTATTTTTTGTTTTCCCAAGTAAAATATTCTACTTCTACCTCTTGGCTCTCATCATCAAAACCCACAATGATTTCATCTTTGGTAATTCTTGTGATTTTTCCAATTTTTCCATTAAAATATCGATTTTCACCCGAATAATCGTTTTTAACAAACATAACTTGAGTTTCTTCTTTAAGAACTATTTCAGATTCAATAGGATACATGCTGTCAGGGAAATCATCTTTAACAATGGCTTTAAAGGTAAAAGAAGAGGTATTTAAACTATTTAATTTATTGTTATTGATGGTATTGGCTTTCCTATTATGGGTTGTTAAAAAAATATAATTTTGGTCTTGGAAATAATTAGTTTCATCAGAAACATAACTATTTAAAATCTGTCGGTCTTCTTCAGTTAGCTTATTACTACGCAAATTATTAAGAATAGAAATAAATGTTTTATCGGATTGGCGATAGATTTTGTCCAATTCAATATATATAGGCGCATCATTTTGTAAGACTTTGGCTGAAAAGAAATAAATATTTTGGTAATATGGTTCTAATATTTGCCATTCATGAGGTCTAATAACAGGCTGAAGCTGTAATAAATCACCAATAAAAAGGACTTGTAATCCTCCGAAAGGTACATTTGGGTTTCTACGCACACTGCGTAATATTGTATCTATGGAGTCCAAAATATCTGACCTTACCATACTCACTTCATCGATGATGAGAAGTTCTATATCTTTTAAAATTTTACGTTTGGACCTATTCATCTGGAAATTATTCAAAAGTGTTTTAGGGGTATTTACTCGTCCTATTAACTCCTCATCAATCATGAAACCATTATCGGGCACAAAACAAGAAAATGGCAATTGAAATTGAGAATGAATAGTTACACCACTGGCATTAATAGCTGCCACACCTGTAGGCGCTACAACTATATTTTTTTTTAGCGTATATTTTAGAAGTTCTTTTAAAAAGGTGGTTTTCCCTGTGCCAGCTCGACCTGTTAGGAAAATATGCCGTCCCGTATTATTGATATATTTCGAAGCTAAACGGCTGATTTCACTTTCTTGGATTTCCATTTATCAATAGCTAAGAACATGTTTAGATAAAAAAAATAAATATTATTATATGAGTTTTTATAAAAAAATAGTATATGATTTAATTTGTTGATAATAAATGTTTTGTACAAAAACTATATGTAGTTTTTAAAGGTATATCTTTAATTAAAGATTTGATAACAAAATTATTAATTTTTATTCTGTTTTTTTTCAAAAATAGTTTTTTTAACCTAAAAGATAGTTGCTACGTCCCAAAAATATAAGCCTATTAAAAAAGGATAATTCATTCTTGAAATTAAGATTCATATAAAAAAAATAAGTTAATCTGAATTTTATAAAAATATACAACTATTTGAAAATCAAAAATTTATGTTTTTAAAGCTAAAAATAGAATGATTTTTAAAGGGTTTTTTATGAAAATATTTTAAAAAGTATAGTCTAAAAACGTATTAATTTAAGGGTATTTTTTCTCAATCTTGTATTTATAATACCTCATTTTCAATTTTTTAAATAAAAAATTTATATCGGACTCATGTTAAGTTAATACAACGGAACTTAGATGCGACATGGACTCAAAAACTATAATATAATTATTATAGTCATGTCCCTTTTAAAAAAGGGTTTTTGGAAGGTTTAACTCATTGGTTTTAAAAATTATAAACTCAAAAATACATTATATTAAAGAGTAATTTTCATAATTTACTCAGGACTGAAAAAATTAAAAAAGAGTCCAAAGAATTTAAAAATCTAAAACTATTTTTTTATTTTTACCCTAATTAAAACTACCTTATTAAACTATATATAATAATGAAAAATATTTACTCGCTAAATTGTATTTCATTTTTTAAAATTCTGGTAATATTACTGGGAATCTTTAGCTGTAAGCAAAGTAAAAAGGAGAATACACAAACAGATATTTTTACTTCAGGTAATAAACATCAACATACCTGGTTTTGTCATGATAGAGATAGAATGCAATCGCCAATTAATATTAAGTCTTTCATGACCAAAGAAGGACATCATATGATTCATTTTCATTATGCAAAACCTAAAGAGCATATTCATAAATCTGGTCGCACCATAAAGGTAGATTATGACAGTGGTGGTAATCTTGACTTTGATAATATTATTTATGAACTTAAACAGTTTCATTTTCATACGCCTTCTGAACATTTATTAGATGACCAACGGTTTCCTTTAGAACTTCATATTGTTCATATTTCTCCAGAAGATAGTAATAAATATTTGGTTATTGGTCTCTTATTTGAAGAAGGAGAAGCCAATCCGACAGTAGATGAGTTTTTAAATACAACGCCTTTTTTATCTGAAAATGAAGACTTAGTTAATGTTATTGATATTAAAGATGTTTTTACATCTGAAGATAGTATGTATTATTTTTATCAAGGTTCTCTTACAACACCCCCTTATACTGAAGGTGTTAAATGGTGTGTTTATAAAAAAATACACAAGGTTTCTAAAGAACAAATAGAACGTTTGAAAAAAATACAAGGCAATAATGCAAGAGATATTCAGTCTCAAAATAAACGTGTTATAGAATCAAGTTAAATAAAAAAATAAAAGAAAGAAATAATTTGAAATTCTATTTAATCTATTGGTAATTAGATATTTATAGTTTTTTTATATACAGTTCATTGATTTTTAAAATTTTAATAAAAAAAATAATTCATAGTTGTTGTTAAAAAGTTACAATACTTTTTTACACAACTACTCTATTTTAAAAAAAATAAAGTTAAACATGCAAAAAATCTATTTATTCTCTGTTATTTTATTAATATTTTTAATAAGCAGTTGTACTTCAAATAAAAAAGATCGTCCGGTAAAATTAATTGAAAAAGCTATGATACAGAAAGAAGTTTTAAATTCTAATTTAGACTTTATCATTTTAGGCGGTGGTTGCTTTTGGTGTGTAGAAGGTGCTTATGAACGCCTTAAAGGAATTAAAAAAGTTGTTTCAGGTTATGCAGGAGGAAAAGTTAAAAATCCTTCTTACGAAGCTGTTTGTTCTGGAGTTACAGGACATGCTGAAGTAGTTAAGATTATTTTTGACCCTACTATAATTTCATTACAAGAAATTTTAGATGTATTTTGGACAGTCCATGATCCAACAACTTTAAATCGCCAAGGCAATGATGTTGGTACTCAATATCGTTCTATTATTTTATATGCTAATACTGAACAAAAATCGCAGGTTCAACAAGCTATTGCTCAATTAAAAGATTCTAAAAAATTTACAAATCCAATTGTAACTCAAGTAGTCCCTTTAACCGTTTTTTATTCAGCTGAAAAATATCACCAGGATTATTACGATAATAATAAGTCGCAGCCTTATTGTCTTTATGTTGTTAAGCCAAAAATTGAGAAAGTGGAAAAATTATATAAGACTAAGCTAAAAGCTAAATATCGGGATAAAAATAAATAAATGTTTTAATTTTACTTGAGTAGTTTTTTGTTATCTCTGTTTTGGAAGTTCATTTTTCATTTGTAAACTTTAACCTAATCTGAATAGCCACAAATACTAATTTTGCACCTTTCAAACCTATTTTTTTGGTAATTTTCAGTTTTATAAATTTTTAAAATATTAACGATGATCGAAAACTGATTCTAAATAAAATTGATAAAATGTCTAAAAGACATTTTAGGTATTTGTTTCGATTCATTGGGTCTAAAACAGAAACACATTTAGCCAGTGAAAATGTATTAGCAAAAGACTGGAATAGGGAAAATTTCTATAGGATAATACAAAAATTTTAAAACTTTGTAAATCAATATTATATATATAAACCCAATAATTTCTATTAGTTGATTTCGGAAGTTTTAAGTTAAATAACTGAATTCATGCAAGTTCTAAGAAATAAAGCATTAATAATTATTTTTTGCTTATGCCCTCTTTTATCTGGTCTTTCTCAAAGTATCCAACCTGATTCGGAAGATCTTTTTTACCGTTTTCAAAATAATTCTGATAATTATGAACAAGTTTTACAATATTACAGTGAACCTTTATATCTTAATCAGACAAGTCCAGAAGAGCTTAGAAAATTAGGTGTTCTTTCTGAAAATCAAATTGCTAAATTCTTTGAACATTTAAACCTTTATGGTAAACTAATTTCAATTTATGAACTTCAAAGTATCAAAAGTTTTGATTTTCAAACAATTCAAAATTTGCTACCTTTTGTTTTATTAGATAAGAATACAAACTCTGTCACTAATAGGTCTTTGAAAGAACGGTTTTTGAAATCTAAAAATCATATCTTATTATTACGTTATGACCGAATTAGCAGTAATCTTCTTGGAAACAATTATTTAGGTTCTCCATACCGCCTTTATATTCGTTATAAAAACCAAATTAAGAATGATTTTAGTTTGGGTTTTACTTTAGAAAAAGATATAGGTGAAAAGTTACTTAGCAATCAGAAAAATAATTTTAGTTTACTAGATTTTCAATCTTTTCATCTTTTAAAATATAACATAGGCCCCTTTAAAAAAATTATTGTTGGTGATTATACGCTTAATATTGGGCAAGGACTAATTTTAGGAAATGGGTTTTTTATTGGTAAAAGTAGTCAAAGTATTTTAAGTGTTTTAAAAGTGACTAGTGGGTTAAGACCTTACACAGCTACTACTGAATCTGGGTTTTTCAGAGGTATTGCTACTAATATGAGTTTTAAAAATATAAATACTATTTTTTTTTATAGCAACCAAAGACTTGATAAAAACCGTAATATATCAGGTTTACACCGTACTATATCTGAACTTAATAATAAAAATAAATTAAAAGAAAACTTAGTTGGCTATCATATCAGTTATAAAAATCGTTGGTTTTCTTTGGGACAGACTCTAACATATGTTAAACTATCTGATAGCCTCAACTTGAATAGCTCGAATATAACCAATTTTCAAGGAAGATATCTAACCAACCTAGGATTAAATTTTTTCTCCATTTGGCAAAATGTAACTCTTGGCACTGAATGGGCAATAAATCCAGTAAATAAAGCAATTACTTTTAAAGGAAGTATTATTTTAGCATTATCTAAGTATTTAGATATAAGTCTATTATATAGAAATTATAGTCCATTTTATACCGCTTTTTATGCTCGGACCTTTTCTGAACGCACAAGTCCAAACAATGAAATTGGAAACTATTTAGGTTTTCGTTTAAAGTTATCAAAACAAATATTATTTAATGGTTATATTGATATTTTTAGATTTCCTTGGTTAACTACTCAAGCTAGCATATCTAGCAAAGGTTATGATTTTTTACTACGTGGCCAATACAAAAATAAAAAACACTATTTCTATTTCCAGTATCGTTTCAGACACGGACAGCAAGATAAAAACGACCCATCTAATTCAGCACTTCCTCTTCTTGAAAATACTTACCTCGGGCAAATTCGTCTTCATTTAGAGTTTACTAATAAACCTTTATTGAAATGGAAAACCAGAATTCAAATTTCACATAATCATATTAATCATTCAAACTTGAGCTATGGTTATCTTCTTTCTCAAAGTCTTATTTTAAAATATAAAAAACTAAAGATTAATGGGACAGTTCATTTTTTTGATACTGATAATTTCAATACTCGTCAATTTATTTATGAAAGTGATATTTTATATGCCTTTAGTTTTCCTTCTTTTAATGGCTTGGGTAGTAGATTATACACTGTTATTTCTCTAAAATTAAATAAATACGCAAGCTTATATTTTAAATATGCTAAAACATTTATAATTTCAGAATTACCTCAAGAATCCGATGAGGAACGTAATTATTGGCGTTGTTTACTAAAAGTAAAGTTTTGAAAATCTCCTTATGATTAAACTTGCCCGAATTTGATAATCAATCAAATAAAAAATTGTGGTGGTATTGTAGAAAATATGATGTCAAATTTTCTACATAACCGTTATTTAATATAAAAGAAAGCTAATACAAGTTGCTTACAACCTTCAAAGATCTCTTTAAATACCTCCCCAATTACCCGTACAAATATGCTTACTACGTAATACTAAGTGCTTTAAATTTTCTATTATGCTTCTCCTAAGACCAAGAAACTATCTCACCAGCCTCAGGGCAGTATGCATAAAGCAAGCACTATTTTTCTTAACATAAGACCAAAGTTCATCAACTTCTAAAGTCTCATAAGAACGCTGCTTGGGTTTAATTGTAAACTCCGCATTGGTAAGAATAGATAAAGCTTTTATAGGACTAATACATTCTAATTCAGCAATATAACTAATGCTTACTTTTCTAAACAAGCATATGTTTGGCCCGTTCTTTAAACTTATTTTTTTATTTTCTTATTACCGCTAACATCTAGCAACAAGGAATAGGCACAGCTTTTACTACGGTTATAAAATATTTCATTTTTTATAGCCATATCGCTTAAAAAAAAAGGATTTTTAGAAGGTCTAATACATTTACATTGATTGAAAAAGACTATTTCCCAAAATAAAATAGCAATTCTGTCAGATATTTTTTAACCAAATATCTGAGTAAATTTTAAACTAATTCTATCAGTTATAAAATACATAACGGGTACAACAATTAAGGTTAAGAAAGTGGCGAAAACCAAACCAAAAATCACAGTCCAAGCCATAGGCCCCCATAAATTAGCATTATCACCTCCAATGAAAAAATGAGGGTTATAATTTGAAAATAAACCAAAAAAATCAATGTTTAAACCTGTTGCTAAAGGTATTAAGCCTAAAACAGTTGTTATGGCTGTCAACAATACGGGACGTAGACGAATACTGCCACCTTCAATTAAACATTCTATGAAAACATGTTTTGGCAGCCGTTCATTACTTTTAAGACCTAGCTCAGCTTGTTTTCTTTTTCGGGTCAAATCTATATAGTCTATAAGCACTATAGAATTATTGACTACAACACCTGCCAAAGAAATGATTCCTACACCGGTCATAACAATGACAAATTCCATATTAAAAAAAACAATACCCAATAAAACGCCTACTAAACTAAAAATTACTGAGCCTATAATAATAAATGGTTTAATTATAGAGTTAAACTGAGATACTAAAATCAGAAATATAGATGAAACAGCTATAGCTAAGGCTTTTATTAAGAATGCCAATGTTTTAGCTTGTTCCTCTTGTTCGCCTGTAAATTTAACATCATAACCTGGTGGCAATGGATTATTAGCTATAATTTGTTTAATATTTGCGATGAGTGCATTAGCATTATAACCTTTTAAAACATTTGAACTCAAAGTGATTAAGCGCTTTAAATCTTTTCGTTTGATAGCCCCAAAGGTATTGGTATATTCTATAGAGGCAATAGAAGAAATAGGCACTTGTCTAATTTTATTCATCTTATCTCGAAAAGTGATTTTTTGTTCTAAAAGTTGAGCAACGTCATAACGATAGGGTTCTGCAAAACGAAGTTGAATAGGGTATTCATCTTCGCCACTTTTAAACTTTGAAATTTCCTTACCATATAGTGCTGTTCTTAACGCAGAGGCAATTTGTCCAGTAGAAATTTCAATTTGACGAATTTTAGCTCGATCAATTTTCAAAAGAAGTTCAGGCTTACCAGTTTCAAGTTCTATAGTTAAACCATCTATACCCGGTAAATTGGCTTCATCAATTAAATGTTTGATTTTTTGGGTTTGCTCGATTAGAGTAATATAATCTTCACCTGTGAATTCCAAATTAATAGCTTTTCCTACAGGAGGACCATCGGATTGTTTATCCGTAACTATTTTAATACCCGGTATATTTTTAAGCTCATTTCCAATATTTTTAAGAACCACACTACTAAGTACCTCGCCTCGTTCTTCAAAAGGTACAAAGGTTATCGTTATTTTACTTTTATTAGAAGTCTTTCCGGACGACTGACTATTCAGACTTTCGCTTGGTAATACGGTATTAGAACCTACATTAATAACCACAGATTTTACAATATCTTGATAAGGATAGAGCATATCATAAAGTTTATTTTCCACTTCTTGAGTCACTTGATTGGTATAATCAACATCACTACCTATAGGAGTTTCTATTAAAATATAGGCATATTCAGGTTCATTTTCAGGAAAAAAAACTGTGTTTGTATCGGAGTTTGCAAAAATAAACAGGCTTAATACTAAGAGTAAAAAAGTAAATACAAAGGTTAAATAAGGTCGTTTTTTGTTTAAAACATAGTTTAGAAATTTTAGGTATAACTTTTCTACAAAAACTAATGGTTTTACTGAAAACCAATATGTTACCTTTCTTAAGATAGTTGCATTTAGGAAAAAGAAAACAAACAGGCAGATAAATAAATTGGTAAAGGCATAAGTAGAAAATGCAAATAAAGAAACTATGGCAAGTATTAGATTAACAGCAGCTATGATAAGGTATTTTTTTCTATTAGGTTGCTTAGAACCTTCAGAAACTTTCATAAAGACAAAAGAAAAAACAGGATTAATAACAATACCAACAAAAAGCGAAGAGGCTAAAACAATAATAAGGGTAATGGGTAAATATTTCATGAATTCACCTACGAGCCCTCCCCAAAAGGCAAGAGGCAAAAAAGCTGCTAAAGTTGTAGCTGTTGAAGTAATGATAGGTACCGCTACTTCTCCAATACCCTCTTTGGCTGCTTTTAATCTATCGTAACCTGATTCCCTAAGTCGATAAATATTTTCTACAACCACAATACCATTATCAACCAACATACCAAGAGCTAAAATTAAACCAAATAAGATAACAATATTCATGGTATATCCTAATAATTCTATGGTCATGAAAGACATAAACATAGAAAGTGGAATAGCAATTCCGACTAAAAGTGCATTTCTAAGCCCCATGAAAAAGAGCAAAATTAAAACCACAAGAATAACACCTGAAATAATACTATTTTCCAAATTATCTATACTACGCTTAACATTAACGGATTGATCTTCTGTTAAAACAATACTAAGTCCCTTAGGCAATATACCTGTTTTAACACGGTTTAAAAGCTGATCAATTTTAACAGAGGCATTGATAAGATTTTCTCCACTTTTTTTCTTAACGATTAACGAAACAACATTTTCACTTGTTTTTGTGGCTAATTTACTACCTTCTATAAGACGTGAGTAGTCACTGCGTTCTTCATAGCTATCTTTTACTTCTGCTACATCTCTTAAATAAATAATATTTCCTTCTTCGGCACTGACAATAATATTTTTTAATTCTTCTATATCTCTAAATTCTCCAAAAACCCGTAAAGAACGCTTAATATTTCCAATTTGAACATCACCAGCAGAAAGGGTAATATTTTCTGAAGAAATTGCACTTTCTATATCTGAAAAAGATAGACCTGTAGCATACATTTTATAAATGTCTACATTAATCTGAATTTCTTTTTCTACCGAACCAGCAATATCAACCTTGGCTACTTCTGCTAAAGCTTCTATTTTATCTTCCAAAAACTCTGCATATTTTTTTAGTTGTTCTATTTCAAAATCACCTGATAAATGGATCAAAACAATTGGTATTTCAGATAAGTCTAAAGCCTCTACAAGCGGGTCTTTTTCCAAATCATTAGGAAGATCTTTTTTTGCTTTATCAACAGCATCTTTAGTATCTAAAGATGCTTGTTGAGTTTCAACATCTTCGTTAAACTCAACGATAATAATAGAAGCATCTGGTAAAGAAGAAGAATTAATATTCTTAACCCCTTTTACCGATTTAAGCTCTTTTTCCAAAGGACGCGTAATCAAACTTTCTATATCAGCAGGAGAATTACCCGGATAAGTAGTTGTAACATAAACTAGTGGCAAAATAATTTCAGGAAATTGTTCTTTGGGTACAGTAATATATGAAACTAAGCCAAATAAAATAACCATTGAAGTAATAATAAATATACTCACCCTATTATTTAAAGCTATATTGCTTAATCCAAAATTTCTAGTAATGTTATTGTCTTTCTGCATACTTATTTTTGGGGAAAATTAGGAATCACGAATTAGGAAAAAATAATAAACGTTTTACCAATCATTAAAAGAACTTGCAAGTAAAAGAATTTTTTAAATTAGCTAATTATATTTGTCAATAATTACGAATAAAAAATTGGGGTTTTTTATATTTATAATTTTGAAAATCAACTAATTAATATAAAAATATAGAACCTCTAATCAAACAATAAAAAGATAGGTGTTTAAATTCCTAATTATTTATGATACTTCCTATATATCTTTATGGTGCCAGCATTTTGAGAAAACGCTGTCAAGTGGTTAAGTTAAAACATTCTCTATATTCAACTCTAAATTTATCAGAACTAATTGACAATATGTTTGAAACGATGCAAAAAGCCGAAGGGATAGGTTTAGCAGCTCCTCAAGTAGGTTTTGACCTTAGACTTTTTGTCGTTGATAACACCCGCCTAATCGGTAAAAATTTAGCTGCGTTCAAAAAAGTATTTATCAATCCAACTATAATCGAAGAATATGGTCAAAAATGGGATTATAAAGAAGGGTGTTTGAGTATTCCTAATATTAATGCTCATATAACCAGACACCCCAACATTAAAATTAAATACTATGATCAAAAAGGTCAAGAGTATACAGATAGTTTTAATGGTATGGAAGCCCGAATCATCCAACATGAATATGACCATATAAACGGAAAATTATTTATTGACTACTTACCCATATCAAAGCGTAATATTATAAAAACTAAACTAAATAAGGTTATAAAAGGAAAAATGAAAGTAAACTACCGGGTTAAAACATCAGAAGGTAAAATTTTGTAAACCAATAATCAAAAAAGGATTTTTTAAGAAATTTAATTTATTGATATTGAATATTTTTAAGATAAAAAGAGTATTTCTATAAATAAAACTAAAAATTAAAAATGGTAAATTATAGAAATTAGAGCACCAGAAAATCAATTATTTATACTATAAAAAATTATAAGTGTTTTATAATCAATATATTAATAAAAAAAATGCTTGCCTATTGTTCCTTATTCATTTAGGTATCCATTTTAATACCTTTACCCAACAAAATTTACCCACTTTTGCTTGGCGAACCCATTTATCTTATTTTCAAGTTAGAGAACTTACCCAATCTTCTACGGCTATATATGCAGCCACGGCTAATGGACTTTTCAAATATGATTATCTCAATGACAAAACAGTTCTGTTAGACAACATATTCGGGTTGAGCGACACAAATATAGGTGGGCTACTATTTTCTCAGAAACACCAGAGTCTTATTATTGGCTATGAAAATGGAAATATTGATGTTATAAGCGAAGATTTGATTACTAATATTCGCACTTTATTAAATACAAATAATCAAAATAAAATTTATCATATTAGCCTAAAAGGCGATACAGCTTTTATTTCAACAAACAACGGAATAGCCTTACTCGATTTATCAAACTTGAGATTAATAGATATATATGAAAATTTAGGTCAAAGCGGAGAAAGTGTTCCTATTTTTTCAAGTGTTTCAAGCCAAAACGCACTTTATACCCTTAGTAATGAAGGTATTAATGTAGTGTCTTTGGCTCCAAATAATATTCCAAATGATTTTAACAATTGGCAAAGACTACTTTCCCATAATCAAAATCCAATTACCCAATTTACTGTTTTTAATAATGAACTCATTTATGCAAGAAAAGGATTAGGCATTTTTTTATGGCAAGACGGTCAAGAAATAATAGTATTGGATTTAAATAATACGACTGTCAATCATATTTATTCAGATGCTCAGGTGCTGATTATTAGTATAGATACAGGTTTAATTTTCAGTGATTTAAGTTTAATTTTTACAAGTATTTCCTATCCTAATGCTTCACCACTTTCTTGTTTAAAAACAGCTGATCAAAAACTTTGGGTTGGTGATAAACAAGGTTTGTTTGCCATTGAAAACAATCAAATCCAAAAATCAGTAATCTTATATAGTCCATTTTCACCCTACTCGGATAGACTTTTTATTATTGATAATCAACTATTTTCTATTTCTTCATTTACAGAAGAACAGAATTTTTCAAGTCTTTCTATTTTTCAAAATGAAGTTTGGAAAAATTATAGCCATAGGCTTGATAACAATGGCTATTCATCTATTTTAAATCATTCAAAACTAACAGGTTTAAGTCAAAGTTCAGAAGCCAATATTTTTCATCTTTTAACAGCTGAAGATGGCCTTTGGCGTTTTGATAAAACAAATTTAAGTTTTGAACATACCGCTAATAATTTTGAAAATTACCGCTTAACCGACATAGCTTTAAGTCCAAATTTAGAAACTTGGATAAGTAGTTTAAGACCAGATACTAACAGTCAAACAATCTTATTCTTAAAAAGGAATAATGCCTCTTTTATACCGGTTAATCTAAATCAACAAGCTGATATTTATAAATTAGTGATAGATGTATTTGATCAAAAGTGGTTAGCAAGTGATAGAGGACTTATCTTTTTCAAAGACCCTTTTAATAGCCAACTTTTAAGACCTTTTGATAATTTTGCCGATAATGAAATTAATGATTTGGTTATCGATAGAGACAATGCTATTTGGTTAGCTACAAATAATGGTTTAGCAGCTTTCCAAAGTTTTGAAGACTTAGAAAATAATATTTTTGATATAAGTCCTTTTATCCCGACTATTGATGGTGCTCCTGTTTTGAATGGTATAAAAATTAATGCCTTATCTGTAGATGGGGGCAATAGAAAATGGATCGGAACAGAACAAGGTTTATTCTTATTTAATTCTGATGTGGATGTACTTATAAAACACTATAGCACCGAAAACAGCTTTTTACTTTCTAATACTATTCATGATATTGCCATTAATGGTCTAAGTGGTGAAGTGTTTATTAGTACAGATAAAGGTATAGTGTCTTTTCAAAGCGATTCAGAAAACCCAGCGTCAAATTTTGAAAATGTAAAAATTTTTCCTAACCCTGTGCCACCTAATTATGAAGGTTTTATAACTATATCAGGTTTAGTAGACAACAGCGACTTGCGTATTACCGACATTCAAGGCAATTTAGTTTGGCAAGGTCGATCTAAAGGAGGAAAAATAAGTTGGAATGGTTTTATATACAATGGTTTTAAACCCAAAACAGGTATTTATTTTATTTTTGTTAATGATATCAATAACACTCAACATTTTTTGGGAAAACTAGCAATTATTCATTAACAATAATTAAGAGTTTTTGTAAAAAAAAACAATATAACAACTAATTTATTGATAATAAAAGTTTTATAAATTATAATTTAAAATTTGTACAAAACCTTTAAATTCTAAATCTTTTGAAAATCAAATATATAGAGTTTTTATAAGAAAACTATGATTGAAAAAAAATTTTTGGAAATTTTAATTTAACCTGAATTCTATATAAGATATTAAATAAAAATTGGTAATTTTTGGCAAAAACTTATACCAAATATTAGGGGTTTTCTTATAAAAAAATAGTCATGTCAATTGAAAAAAAGGATTTTTAGAGGTTTTAATTCATTAATTTTGAAAACGTCCGTTTCCCTAAATAAAATAGCATTGCTATCTTCAAAATATAAATTGTTTATAATCAAACAATTAAAAAAAATTACTACATGCATTAATATTAAATTGAGAAATTTGATATTATAAAGAATAAAATTTAAATTTTTAATCGTAATTTATTGTGTCATTTTACTTTAACCATAGTTATTAAGTTAATACCAATGAGTGCTTATTCCTATATATCAAATGCTGATGTCAATTATATAGATAGTTTATATCAACACTATAAATCTGATCCTAATTCAATAGATAAAACATGGGCTAGATTTTTTGAAGGTTTTGATTTTGCAAATACACATGGAGAATCAAATGATTCTGCTCCTATAATGGATGATGAGGTTCTTGAAAAAGAAGTTGCTGTACGGTCTTTAATATCTATGTATCGAAGTAGAGGGCATCTATTAGCCAAAAATAACCCTTTAAACCTTTATAAGGATCATCAACCTCATTTAGATTTAAAAGATTTCAACTTGTCTGATCGCGATTTAGATAAAGTTTTTCATGCGGGTAAAACCATTGGTTTAAAAACTGGATCTTTAAAACAAATTTTAGAACGTCTCAAAAAAATATATACGGGTTCTATTGGTTATGAATTTACAGCCATCCGGGAAGCCGATATTTTAGATTGGTTTATAAAAAAAGTAGAACAAGATTTTTTCAAATTTACTTTGACAAACGATGAAAAAAGAAATATATTAATAAGACTTAATCATGCTGTTAGTTTTGAACATTTTTTACACGCCAAATATATAGGTCAAAAACGATTTTCTTTGGAAGGATTAGAAGTTTTTATTCCCGCTTTTGATGCTTTAATCAATGAAGGTGTTAAGTATGGTTTGGAAGAAGTTTTTATCGGTATGGCGCATCGCGGGCGCTTAAATGTTTTAGCTAATGTAATGGGTAAGTCTTACAGGTATATTTTTGGAGAGTTTGAAGGAAAAGTTGAAATGAATGAAAGTTTAGGAGCAGGCGATGTTAAATATCATTTAGGATATACTTCAGATTTTAAATCTAGTAGTGGTAAAACAGTACTTTTAAACTTAGCTAGCAATCCATCCCACCTTGAAACGGTTACTACGGTGGTTATGGGCAACGTCAGGGCAAGATTAGACAATCACCATAATAAAGATTATGATAAAATTATTCCTGTTTTAATACATGGCGATGCGGCTGTTTCTGGACAAGGAATTGTTTATGAAGCTGTTCAAATGTCTCGTTTAAATGCTTACCAAGTTGGAGGGACTATACACCTTATACTAAATAATCAAGTTGGATTTACTACAGATGTAGACGAAGCCCGTTCCAGTTTGTACAGCACTGATCTATCATCTTTGGTAGAAGCACCAGAACTTCATGTAAATGCCGATGATCCCGAAGCAGTTATTTTTGCTATTAAATTAGCTGTCGAATTTAGACAACTGTATCATCGAGATGTTTTTGTCGATATTATTGGTTACCGTAAATATGGGCATAACGAATCGGATGAACCGCGCTTTACTCAACCAAAACAATATAGTATCATAGATAAACATAAAAATGTTAGAGATATTTATTTTGATAAACTTTTAAAAGAGAAGGTTGTTGATGATACTTTTTTGAAAGATATTAAAAAAGTATTTATGCATAAATTAGATAGAATTTTAAAAGAAGTTCGATCTGGTGCTGAGTTGCCTTATAAACGCCAGCGTTCCGATGGGTCATGGAAAAAAATGCGACGCTCTAAAGCAACAGATTTTGATACTTCACCCATAACAGGCATAACCGAAGGCAATTACAATCAAATAGCCAATGTATTAACAACTATTCCAAAAGGTTTTAATGCTCTCCGTCAAATTGATAGGTTATTTAAAAACAGAAAAAAAATGTTTTTTGAAACTGAATTATTGGACTGGGGAACAGCTGAAAACTTAGCTTATGGATCAGTATTATTAGACAACAAAAGCATACGAATCAGTGGACAAGATGTAGAAAGAGGTACTTTTTCTCATCGACATGCTAAAATTGTAGATAAACTAACTAATAAGTCTTACTATCCTTTGAGCAAATTAGTAGGCAAAGAAAATAAGTTTAATATCTATAATTCTTTATTGTCAGAATACGGAGTTATGGGTTTTGAATATGGTTATTCCAGTGCAGATCCACATACTTTAGTGATATGGGAAGCTCAATTTGGTGATTTTGTTAATGGTGCTCAAATTGTTATTGATCAATTTATTGTTTCAAGTGAAACTAAATGGCAGCGTATGTCAGGATTAATTTTAATGCTGCCTCATGGCTTTGAAGGGCAAGGTCCTGAGCATTCTAGCGCCAGACCAGAGCGTTTTTTGCAACTTTGTGCTGATTATAACATGATAGTAGCCAATGTTACCACACCTGCTAATCTATTTCATTTATTACGTAGACAATTAGCTTGGACATTCCGAAAACCTTGTATTATCTTGACTCCAAAAGTTTTATTACGACATCCGAGGTGTGTATCCCCAAAAGTTGATTTTTTAGATAATACTAAATTTCAAGAGATTTATCCAGATAAGACTATTAAAATGTCTGACCATGTTAAAAAAGTTTTACTTTGTACAGGAAAAATATATTATCAACTGTTAGAAGAAAAGGAAAATGCAGGTCATGAAAATGTTGCTATTATTAGAATTGAACAACTCCACCCTTTTCCTACAAAACAACTTAATCATTTATTAGATGCGTATAAAAATCTTGAAAAGTTAATTTGGGTACAAGAAGAACCTGTTAATATGGGCTATTGGACTTATTTAAAGCGTACCTATTTTGACCAAAAAATAGCCTTACAACTAGTCTCTAGAAAGCCAGCATCTTCTCCATCTACAGGTTATATTCGAAAACATAAAGAAGAACAAGAACATATTATTAAAGCTGCTTTTAATAGGTAGAATACATTAAATATTAAGACATTAGCAAATACTTTAAAGTAAGAATTGCTGATATTTCAATATTTCTCTCAGTTGTGGTCTACGTTAAAACCAGACTTAAGCTATAGTTTTGCTATTAAAAATAAAGAGGGGATACTTTCTTATTATACTCAGATTGCTTGAAAAAGAGAGTTTTTCGGATTCTAACCTTATTGGTATTGAAACTTAACGTTTCGCAAAATAAAATAGCTTTGCTATAATTTTAAAAACTACAGTTTCTTAAATAAAATAGTTTTAACCAAATGCATTTGTTTTAAACTTTTAATAATGACATTTAGAACATTCCAGTCCGCCAATATCTTCTACAACTAAAGCTTCCTTTTTAGTTGTATTTTCGTGCATCTCCACTAAACGACTATAATAATCATTGTCTTTAGCATGTTCAACAACCGTATTTCTATGACAATCTACACACCAGCCCATTGTTAATAACGAATGTTGTTGGACAATTTCCATATTTTTAATATCACCATGACAGGTTTCACATTCTAAACCAGCAACTTTAACGTGTTGAGAATGATTAAAATAAGCTAAATCAGGCAGATTATGTACCCTAACCCATTGGATAGGCTCATTGTTTTCTATGGCTTGATAAATTTTTTGAATATTTGGAGAAGTTGTTCTTATAGTATTATGACAGTTCATACAAATATTAGCCGAAGGAATATTGGCATTTTTACTTTTTTCTACAGTAGTATGACAATATTGACAAGGAATTTCATAGAAACCTGCATGGAGTTTATGAGAAAAAGGAATAGGCTGATCCGGAGCATAACCTTGCTGAACTCCTACAGTATATAAGCCTTCTAAAGTTGCTTGAGTAAACGCGGCTAAAAGAATAAATGTTACTAAACCTACAAAACCAGAACTTGTAATAAATTTTTTAAAATTAAATCTTTGATTAACAAATTCTATATTTTCTTGCGATAAATCTTTTTCTTTTTTAAGATAATTGGTTAAGGTAGCACTTAAAATGATTAAGATAAGCACAAAAACTGCTAATATAAACGTAAGTCCAATAATTATAGCGGTAAAAAGTGGATTATTAGCGGAATTGGTTTCTTGGTTTTCTTGCAAAGGATCTAAACTGACTACGGGTGTAGTAGGGTTTTCGGTTTCAGCTTTTATATAGGCAAGAATGGAAAGAATTTCTTCATCTGAAAAAAAGTCATGGTTGGGCATGTATTGCTTGTATTCTTTATACAGACCAACGGCATAAGCATCTCCACTTTCTATAACTTTTTGAGGATATTTGATAAAATTAATTAACCAAGCTATATTTTGCCTTTTATAAACATTTGCTAACTGAGGGCCAACAACTTTTTTATTTATCTGATGACATTGCTTACAATTTCCATCAAATAATTCCTTTCCTGTGGTCACAACACCTTCTCCTGTCGGTATTTCTTGGGCCATCAAGTTGAAATTAAGAAAACTAATTAGGCTAACCAATAATGAAATAATAAAATATTTTTTTAAAATCATCTTATAAAAATATATAATGACTAATTATCTACTTAATCTTAATCCAAAAATAAATAAAAAGTAAATATAGAAAATTTTAAAACCCATTAACGTTTTTTATAAAAAAACGATTGAAAAAATCAATAATATTAGTAAAATAATGACAAGTTAAATTTTGGAAATCAAATACTTAAAAGTATTTTATTCTTTATTTTTTAATAAATTCTATATATTATCTTTTTCAATAGATCAATATTTTAAAACATAAATTATTGATAATCATTAATTTAGCAATTCTATTTTATCTCAGAAACCATCATTTTCAAAATTAATTCGTTAAACCCTTTAAAACTCCTTTTTTCAAATAGAGCAACTATTAAACAGAAGAATTAAAAGCTGGCAATTTCTCCAACGGAATATAAGTTTGGTTTTTGTAATCTACTTTATATATAAAATGTTGAATACCATTACTTAACATTAAAAAAGGTACTTTCAAAGCCAAGTTATATCGGGAAATCTGAAAAAATGTTTTTTCATCGAGTTTATTTCTATGACTTTTAGTCTCTACCAAGAGAAATGGATGAAGCTGTCGATTGTAGACTAAAATATCTATGCGTTTTGTTAATCTTTTAACAATTAGTTTCTTTTCCACTTGAATCAAGCCAATAGGATAACCTTTGAGCTTTAAAAAATTAATAAGGTGTTGTCTGACCCATTCTTCATCTGATAACAAAACATATTTTTTACGAATAAAATCAAAGATATAAGTCTTCTCATCTTTATATATAGCTTTATAAGTATACTCTGGAAGGTTAAGTTTTATACTTTTATGACTCATATATTGTTTAATCAGGCAATAAATTTTTATATAATTAGTTTATAATAAACAACTTAAAAATTAAAAATAAATAAAATAATAACTTTAGCCAATAGTATAGAATAAAGGTTTTTTCTATAAAAAAGAAATACCTAAATAAAATCTTTTAAAATAAAAAGTTAAATAAAATTGGTTTTTTAGTTGTTATCTACTTAATTTGCAAGCACTTTACATATTTTGTGTATTATATTATTTTATCATTTAAAATTAAAGTAGCAGTGACAAAAGCTCAATTAATAGCCAGTGTGGCCAAAAAAATAGATAGCAAAAATAAAGAGTTGGTTAGTAATGTTTTAACAACCTTTTTTGATGTTATAAAAGACGAAATGGCAGAGGGTAATAACATTTATATCAGAGGTTTTGGAAGTTTCACAAATAAAAAAAGAGCTCAAAAGATAGGTCGAAACATCACCAAAAAAGAACAAATGACTATACCAGAACGCTATGTACCTGTTTTTAAGCCTGCCAAAGTATTTGTTAACTTGATCAAAAATAGTGATAAAGTTAAGGAAGCCTATGCAAAATCTGAAAAAGAAAATTAGATTTAGCAAAATATATATTTAGAATTGACCTAGATCGTTTTAAATTGTTTGTTCGCTACTTCACGGAAGTGTAGTAAATTTTCGTGAAGTTTTTTGTACACAATTCTGTATATTTCATACAACCTTTAGTTGTTCTTTTTTCAAATGAAGTAATTATTAGACTGTAAACCAATTAAGCCCCATTTGTTTGAACACATTGATGGACTTATATCAAAAATTAAGAGACCTTTTTTTGATCAAGCAGATTAGTGAATTGAAGAAACCATAAAAAAATTGCCTAAAAAATATCCATAATGTTTAATAAAGAACAAGTTATTGTCATCTTTGTTGTGAGCAGTTTAACTATCTTCTTATTTTTACTGCCAACAACTTTAGTAAGTGATAAACAGCTTAATAATACCACTCCAGATACAAATGAGTTTCAAGGTTTTAATCACTCAACAACCAATATTGCTATTGATCGAGAGGTTGATTCCTTAAAACAACAAATAGTCAGTAACCCGTCTCAATCACGTACGCTCTATTTAGAGCTGTCCAATATTTTTGAAAGAGAAAAAAAATACGATAGTGCTGCTTTTTATATGGAAAAATTGTATATTTTAAAACCAAACACAACTCATTTATTAAGCACTGCAAATCTTTATTTTCAGGCTTTTAATTTTGCTATAGATCAAAATAGGTTGAATATTTTTCAAGAAAAAGCCCAAAAGTATTTAAAAAAAGTACTACAAGAAGATACAACTTATTTAGATGGAAAAGTTAAATTGGGTCTAACTTACGTGCCAAGTTCAACGCCTATGCAAGGTATAATGCTTATAAGAGAAGTTTTAAATCAAGAACCCAATAACTTATTAGCCTTAAATAGTATGGGTGTCTTAGCTCTACAGTCCAATCAACTTGAAAAAGCCGTAGACTATTTCACTAAATATATTGCTTTAGACAGTAGCGATATTAATATTTATTATTATTTAGCAAATACATATAAATCTCTTAAAAATAATGATTTAGCGAAACAATACTTTATAAAGATAAAACAAAAAATAAAAGATAAAGAACGTATCGATCAAATTAATAAAATTTTAGCAGAACTGGAATAGCAAGATATATACTCAGATTGCTTGAAAAAGAGAGTTTTTCGAATTCTAACCTATTGGTATTGAAACTTAACGTTTCGCAAAATAAAATAGCTTTGCTATAACTTACAAATATTGGTAAAAAATAGCATTTCATACAATAATAATTGGAAAATATGAAGTTGATTTTTTGAAAAAAAAGAAAAAAGCCCAATTTGATTTGGATTTTTAGGCAATTTAATGAATTACTTAAAAATCCTTTTTTCAAGTGACGTAACTATAATCGCGGTCTTAATTTTTTGAAAAATATTTACTCTCTAATTAAATGAATGAATTATATTATAAGGAATATTATCAATTAGAAAGGTCTCATTGGTGGTTTAAGGCACGTCTCGAAATTTTAGAATCTTTACTTAAGAAAAAAATACTTCGCTCTAATAACCAAAAGTTAAAAATATTGAACGCAGGTGTCGCCACAGGTGCCACAACAACCATGTTAGAAAAATATGGAACAGTTACTTCCTTAGAATACGATAAAAAATGTTGTACATTCCTGAAACAAAAACTTCAGATAGAAGTTATCAACGCATCTTTAACAGATTTACCTTTTGAAAACCATAGTTTTGATTTAGTGTGTGCCTTTGATGTTATAGAACATATAGAAAATGATGCTTTAGCAGTTGAAGAAATTTATAGAGTTTTGAAAAAGCAAGGGATAGTTTATTTAACTGTACCTGCTTTTTATTTTTTATGGAGTCATCATGATGTTGTTAACCACCATTTTAGAAGGTATACTCTTAAAGAACTTTCTAATCTTATTTCTCTTAAAAATTTTGAAATAGTTTATAAAAGCTATTTTAATACTTTTTTATTTTTGCCTATTTTTTTAGCAAGAAGAATAGGTAAGTTTCTAAAAATTAATACTAATAAAGAAAGTTCAGGTTCAGATTTTGAAAAGTTTAAAGCTAATGGTTTGGTTAATAGATTTTTGTTTTATTTTTTTAAAACTGAGCAATTTTTTTTAACTAAAAATATAAAATTTCCTTTTGGTGTATCTGCTTTAATTATAGGCGTTAAAAGAACAATAAGGAACAACTAATTTTTTGATTTATATATTAGATAGAATGAAGTATTACACTTTTTTATTTTTACTTTTTTTTGTTTTTATTACTGAAGCTCAAAGTCATAAGCTTAGACTAGGTGTTGGAGGTCTCTACACCCGACAGGCTAGTAAAGAATGGTTTTCTACTTTAACACCTTCGGTCATTTTAGCTAACCGAGATGTACCTTTAATTCTTTCTTCAAATCCCGCTAATGGCTACCATATTAATGCTTTTTTAGCTTATACTTTTTTTGAAGGTCTCGATGCTGAACTAAGTACAGGATATAAAAAATTTGGCACTGAACTCAATAGAATTAATATTACTGAAAGTGAATTTTCCCTTAGTTATTCTTATGCCCAGTTAGCTGTGCATGTTTATTTATTTCAATTTACCCCTTTTACTCAAATTTTTGATTTGGATTTTAGGCGTTGTTTTTTTATAGAAGCTTCTTTTTCTTATAATACTTATAAAGGTGATGGAAACTTTAAACATAATTTTGCAAATCAATTAAGTGGTAATGATACAACTACATTAGGTACTATCATGAATAAAAGCACCAAATTTGGTTATGGTATAGGTTTTGGTTATGATTTTTATATATCGGATAAAATTAGTATTTCACCCTATCTAAAATATACTTTTTTGCCGAGGTTAGAACTTAATAATCTTGAACAATTAGCTTTAACACCACCGGAACAAACCTCTTTTATCTCTAATCCTATCAATAATGTCCATCATTTTGAAGCTGGTTTACGACTCGGTATTACTCTTATTCCTTTCAAAAAACTTTGTCCTATAGTTGATTGCTATGTTCAAAAAGAACACAAACATGCGGCTTTAGGTGTTGTGGTTGTAAGAGGTAATAAATACAATAATAAACAGTATCCTTTGATCGGCCAAAACAATCGCCTCAGTTTTTTTGAACGCTTTTTAGCTCTTTTTGCACGAGATACTAAATACCCCAGCTATAAACCCAAAACAAGATCAAAAGTAAAAAGAAAATTTCCTAAAGAAATAGAATAAATTAGGTGGAACAGGACAAATTATTGAAAAATAGTAACTTATAGCACTTTTATAAGAATGTGGGTTCAAATAATACAAGTAAAATTACCTAAATATAGAGTTTAAGAAAATAAATAAAAACTCTATATTTTTATTTTGAAAAACCTTATCTTTGAAAAATCAATAAAATAAGGTTTTATACATTCAATATTAAATTATGGCATCAAGAGGTGGTTTTTCTAGCTCTATTGGATTTGTATTAGCAGCTGCAGGGTCTGCTGTAGGTTTAGGAAATATTTGGAAATTTCCTTTTGAAGCAACAAAAGGTGGAGGAGCTGCCTTTGTTGTTATCTATCTCTTTTTTTGTTTTATTTTTTGTTATCCTGTTTTAGTAGCAGAAATATCTATAGGACGATTTACTCGTAAAAACCCTGTGGGTGCTTTTATTGCCTTAAGCTCTAAAAAATGGGGAATAATAGGTGTTTTAGGGGTATTTGGTAGTGTTATCGTTTTATCATTCTATAATGTTGTAGCAGGTTGGTCGCTTGGCTATTTTGTTGAAATGATAGAAGGAAATTTTGAAATAGGCAATAATTTTTCAAAATTTGTAAATAATATCCCTGTTGTAGCACTCTATTCAATAATTTTTATGTTTATAACATCTTATATTGTTTTTAGAGGTGTTAAAAATGGTATAGAATTGGCATCTAAAATTATAATGCCAGCTCTGGTTCTAATAATCTTACTATTAATTGCTTATGGGCTCACCTTGCCTTATGCTTTTATTGGCATTAAAGGTTATCTTATACCAGATTTTTCAAAAATCAATTTTCAAGTTATTTATAGTGCCTTAGGACAAGCCTTTTTTTCATTATCATTAGGTATGGGGACCCTAATCACGTATGGTAGCTACCTTAAAAAAAATGCTAACATCCCAAAATCAGCTGCTTTAATCACCTTATCCGATGTTTTTATTGCTTTTATAGCCGGCCTAATGATATTTTCTTTATTGGGTTTTGTTTATAAAGGTAATTTAACTGATGTAGAAGGTGGACCTGGTTTAATTTTTAAAACTTTACCACTAATCTTTAAAACCTTAGGTGGAACAGGACAAATTATTGGTATTATTTTTTTCGTCTTACTTTCTTTTGCTGCCTTAACATCTACGGTTTCTCTTTTAGAAGCCCCTGTATCCTATCTTATTGACGAACATAAATTTTCGAGAAAAAAGTCTGTTATTGCTGTCAGTACTATAACTCTTATCTTGGGTATTCCTTCAATAGTTGCCAATGGTACTTCTCCATTTTTTTCCAATTTTATTCAAAATGCAGGAAAAACTATCGATTTTATGAGTTTTTTAGCAGGTACTGTGGTTAATATACTTTTGCCTTTAGGTGGTCTTTTAGTAGCTATTTTTACGATTTATATTTGGAAAAATATTGGATTTCTTAGAGCAATCAAATTTAGTTCAAATGAAAAAGCTAATAATTTTATGCTTTTGTATTTAACGATAACCTTAAAGTATACCTGTATTCCAATCTTATTAATCATCATTACTATGACTATTTTAGAACAGTTTTTTAATATTGATATTAATAGCCTTATGTTTTGGATTAGAAATATTATCTAAATGCTAAGTAAAACTATATAAATTTGTATGTATTAACTATTTGTCTTCTGTTTAGATCTATCTAAATTATTAAAAAAATCAACATGAATTGTCAAAAGAATCTCTTCAGTTTAAGACCAGATATACATTATCTTAATTGTGCTTTTAAAGCCCCATTACTAAAATCCGCCGAAGAAGTTGCTATTAAAGCGTTAATTAGAGAACGTAACCCAGCAGATATTTTTGAAAAAGATTTTTTTGAAGGAAGTCAAAAAGTTAAAGAAAGCTTTGGTGAATTAGTTAATTGTAATTCTTTAAATGTTGCTATAATTCCCTCAGCCTCTTATGGCTTTAGCACACTTTTAAAAAACACAAAAACCCAGCCGGGGAAAAAAGCTCTTACCATTAAAGATGAATTTCCTAGTATTTATCTTTCTTTAAAAAGATGGTGTCAGATCAATAAAAATGAACTCATAGTTATAGCCCCTGACAATCATTTAGAAAGGATTGGAGAAAATTGGACCGAAAAGATTCTAAATAATATCGATAAAGAAACTTCGATCGTTATGATTTCTTCAATCCATTGGATGAATGGGCTAAAGTTTGATTTAAAGCGTATTGGAGAAAAATGTCAACAAGTTGGGACAACTTTTGTTGTAGATGGAACTCAATCAGTCGGAGCATTAGATATAGATATACAATCCTGTAAAATAGATGCTTTGGTTTGTGCTAGTTATAAATGCTTATTAGGTCCTTATTCTTTATCAGTGGCTTATATAAGCGATAAATTTGAAAATGGGATTCCTTTAGAAGAATCTTGGCTTAACCGAATCCATTCAGTAAATATGAAAAACTTGACTAATTATGAAACGACTTACCAATCTCATGCAGGAAAATATAATGTCGGTGAAACCAGTAACTTTATCTTGATGCCTATGCTTCATGAAGCCTTAAAACAAATTAATCTTTGGAAACCTCAATCTATTCAAAACTACTGTAAAAATTTAGGACAACCACTCATTAATTATCTACAAGATTCTGGAGTAGTTTTTGAAAACAAAAATTATTTTTCCTATCATTTATTTCCTTTAAAATTGCCAAATTCAATAAATTTAGATCTCTTAAAGCACAATTTAGAAAAAAATAATATCTACATATCCTTAAGAGGTGATTATTTAAGAATCTCTTTACATCTGTTTAATGATTCTAAAGATATAGAAAAATTAATAGCGATCATTGATGATACTAAAAATAACAGTTCGTAAATTTTAGGCTCTATATGATTTAGGGAGTAACCTAATTTTTAAGTTTTTATTAAAAATTAATTTATTAAGCCTAATATAACTTTGAAAAATTTTTATTTTTTGAGATTTTTACTCTTATTATCATATAGAACTGATTTTTTAAATACTTAAACCATAATCACTTATGAGTATAAAAACCTATAAATTTTTTATTATAATTTTTCAATTTTTATAATCTAATAAATTGATTATCAAAGTTTTAATTTTGTTATAATATCCTTTAATGCTTCTACCCAAATAGCATTGCTGTTAAGACTTTCTACCATAGTTAATTGATTATCAAAAAATAAACTTTCAAATTGAGTTTTATAAGTTTCCCCAATTTCAATAGTTGTTTCAAGACAATCGGCAATAAAAGAAGGGGAAAAAACCAATAGTTTTTTTATACCTTTTTTAGCTAATTCTTGAAGGATTTCATCAGTATAAGGTTGTATCCAAGGTGTTTTTCCTAAACGGGATTGAAAACAAGTTGTATATTGACCTTCTTTAATACTAAGGCTTTTGGTCAGAGCTTCTGTTGTAGCAAAACATTGAGCTCTATAGCAAAGTCGATTTCTATTCGTATAAGTATGACAACAATCTCGGGCTTTGCAAGCGCTATCAGCTTTTTTTAATTGTCTTTCTGGTAAACCATGATAACTAAATAATACATGATCATAATTTTGTTTCTGAAAATAAGGTTTTCCTATTTCCACAAAAGCCTTTATAAAACTGGGATGATTGGAAAATTGATTAATAAAAACTAAAGTTGGAATAAGTAACCATTTGGATATATATTTCATAACAGCCTCTTGAACAGAACCTGTAGAAGCTGAAGCATATTGAGGAAATAAAGGTATTATAATAATTTTTTCAAATTTTTTGGTTTGCATGTTTTCAAGAACAGACTTAATAGACGGACTTTGATAGCGCATCGCCAAATAAACTGTATAGTTACTGTCTAAAGATTTTTGGAGCTTTTCTTTTAAACCTACACCATGAAAGAGCAAAGGCGAACCTTTCGAAGTCCATAGTTTCTTATATTCTTTAGCAGATTTTGGCGATCTAAAAGGGGCAATAATACCATTAATAAGTAAAAAACGATTTAAAAATGGAATATCTATAACTCGTCTGTCCATTAAAAACTGACGTAAATAACGCCTAACATCGCTTGTTTTAGGACTTAAAGGCGTACCTAAATTAACCAAGAGGACACCAATCTTATTTTTTTTCATTTAAAATTATTGGTAATGGTACACAAGTAATGATAAAATCAATAAAATAAGAGCTTTTCATATACATTATCAATGACTTATGAGCATAAAAATCATAAAACTGTTTTTTATAACTATTTTATAATCAAGCAATTAATATTTTTGTAAAAAATTTATCAAATACTGATAATCAAATTTTTATTACATCGAATGATGCAAAGGGCTAAAAATATCTAAAATTAGGTTATTTTGCAAGTTAAAAAATTTTCATTCTAAAGGTAAAATAGTTATAAAAAAATGGCTTAGATTTCTCAATGTATAGTCTATTCCTCCTGCCAATGTATCAATAGATTTGAATTATTTTGATAATCAATATATTATGTAATTTTGGTTTTTTGGCATTAAATTTAATGAAAAAAACTAACGCGGTATAAATATTTGATTATCAACTTAATAAATATAAATTAACAATATACGTATACTCTAAATTTTACAAGTAAAAAATAATTTTACTTGATCTCTTTGAAAAACCTTTAAACTTTCACTATAATATCGTTTTTTATATGTTGTTAATTAACAATTTTTTATAAAAATAACTTTTTTATTTGATTGATTATCAAATCCGGGCAAGTCTAATGTTTAGTTGCACTACGTTGTTCTAAGTTTTCTTTCTACTTACCAGAAAAGTTGTAGCAATATAGAGTAAGAAATGAGTGATCATTTGTTATTATCAGGTATCCGTAAACACCATCAAAAAATGGAAAAACAGAATAAAATTGACCGATAAAAGTTCGCGTCCTAATAGGATTAAGTATACTTTAAGTGAATTAGAAAGAGCAATTTCTTTTAGCCTTAGGTCTATGGCTTACTGGGGATTAGATGAAATTACAGAGACTATAAATCCATTGGAGCTGCAGAAGATAAGAAATGCTGTATATAGAAGGGCATCTCTCATAATACTCTGTAATTTTTGAAAAAAAATTAGTTTTAATAATTTTATATATATTATTTACTACCAACAAGTTAAATATTAATATAGTTGCAATTTGGGCTCAGTAAGCTCTGAACTATCAATCAAAGACCTCCAACAGTTGAGAATCGTGGACACTCGCAGTGCTGACCTCGCCCTTGATAATCAGCTTTGAAACCTTATCCACTTTGATATGAGTTTTATAAGCATAGTAACTTTGTTTGCCTTTCTTAGTCCAAGTGGCATCTAAATCTTTTTGTCTCAATTTGTTCGAATCATTTTTCCAGTTCGTAGGAGCATCCCCAGCCTTAACCGTTTTGTTTTTCGCCTTCGTGTTACCTTGAATAGGCGCATTGATAAAACTGGCATCAAGCAATTTGCCCTTATAGGCTATCAGGTTTGCCTCTTCCAAATAATCTCCGAAAACCTCAAATAGCTTTTCAGCCAACTGCACTTTTATCAAATTATCCCGAAAACGCCAGATAGTTTTGGCTTCCGGCACATCACCAGAACCCGAAATACCTAAAAAATGGGTAAAACTTAAGCGGTCAAGTATTTGATATTCCGTTTGGTCATCGCTAATATTGTCATAGCATTGGAGAATGAGAATTTTAAACATCAAAAGAAGGGAATAGGGCTTAGTACCGGTTTCTACTAAGCGATTGGCATATAATTTTTCTAGAGGGCAGAAACAAGTTCCAATGAATGACTTTATTCAAGCGTTCTAATGGGTCACCTTCCTGGCTTATTTTACTGAGCCGTATTTCGTTTTCAGAAATGCATCGACCTGATTCAATGGGCTTATATTTTTGAGACTATCAGTGACTATTTTTTAGATTAATAGGATTATTTCTGAAAAAAAACAATATAAAAACTAATTATTTTATAACCAAATACTTAATTTAGGAGATGCCCATAGCTTTTAGTTGGGCATTTAAGATAGGGCTTCACTTAGTAGAAGATAACGGCTTAAAGATTCCTAAGAAAGAGATAACTATTCTTAAAATTGGCGATAAATATAAAAACTAAAAACACAAATGATTAAATAAATACAATGAAGGTAAATGCTTTTTTAAAAAAATAAAAACGTGACAACATGAGCAAAGATTTGACAACATCCGATTTACATAGAAAGAATATTCTCAATAATAGCTATGCTTTAGAATTAATTTACAAGGAAATTTCTTTTCCGGGTGTTTTATTTGAAAATAAATACAGATTTACAAAAAAACAGGTTGCTGAATTCTTTGAGATAGACGAAAGAACGGTGGATAGATATATTAAAAAGAATGCATCTGAAATTGAAGAATCTGGCTATGAAGTTTTGAAGAATCAGAGACTCAAAAAATTTAAAATAGCCTATGTTAGAGACATAAATGTCGCTAACATGGATGAATCAATACAGAAAATACCTTCTCTTGGCATATTTACATTTCGCGCTTTCCTAAATATAGGCATGCTTTTAACCGAAAGTGAAAAAGCAAAATTACTACGCGCCTTTATTTTAAACATTGTTATTGATTCTATTAATCAAAAGCTTGGAGGAAGCACAAAATATATCAATCAAAGAGACAAAGAGTTTTTATCCAGTGCTATAAGAGAACATAATTATAGACAGGAATTTACAAAAGCATTAGATACTTATATTGAATCTAATAAATTCAAATATGCTCAATTGACCAATAAAGTCTATACAAGTATCTTTAAAGAAAATGCTAAAAACTATCGTCAGATTTTAAAACTAAATAATAAAGAAAGCATTAGACCTACAATGTATTCGGAAGTTTTAGATTTGATTTCAAGCTATGAAAATGGATTTGCTGATTTCTTAAAAAAAAATGTTCAAAAAACAGGTAAGAAATTAAACTTATGGGAAGCCAATGCTCTATTTGAACAATTTGAAGATTTAACCAATCAGATATACAAACCTTTAAGAGAAAAAGCTAGAGGCTTAATGGCCAGTAGAGATATGGCTTTTAGGGATGCCTTTCACGAAAAACTTAAAAACTATATTACTGATCTTTCAACAGAAGAATTTGATAAGTTCCTTGGGGAAAAAAGTATGGATTTGAAAAAACGAATCTTAAACAATATTGATGTATTTAAAAGACTAAAAGATAGATAATGAGTAAATATGCTTACTTTGATATTGAGCATGCAATTCGTGCTCATGATTTTATAATAGAAAATTCCGGAGGACATGCCGGAATAATAGAAATAGGAAAACTGGAAAGTATTTTAGAACATATTCAAAATGACCTTTACTATCCCGAATTTGAAGATAAACTTACCCATCTTGTCTTCTCGGTAAATAAATTCCACGTATTTAACGACGGTAACAAAAGAACTTCTATCGATCTAGGTGCTTATTTATTAGAAATTAATGGTGCTGACTATTGTATTGATAAATTTATCGTTGAAATGGAAAATATTGCAGTATATGTAGCAGATAATAAAATTGACAAAGAATTATTGAAAGAAATAATTACTTCAATATTAGCAGAAGATGACTTTAATGAGGGATTAAAATTAAAAATTATAGATGCTTTAAGTAAATATAAAGTGGTGTAAAGGGGATCTCTTATAATACTTTGTAATTTTTGAAAAAAAATAGTTTTAATAATTTTATGTATATTATTCACTATCAATTAGTTAAATATTAATATAATTGCAATTTGAGCTCAGTAAGCCTAGTTTTTTGCCCATTTTGCATCCAATTTTAAACTTTTAATTTGCTCATAACGCCAAAGATTATAGGTCAAATTAACTAAAGTGCCGAAGCCTTTAGCTCGCTATAGCCCAATAGATTTTAAAGAAAGCCCCCGAATTACTTGATTGATTGTGTGCTCGTTATCTAATGCTTTCTCTTGCTCTTGACCAACATAAGCCGAATCTGCCCGGAGACCCTGCTCGCTATCTGAGCTATCAACTAAAGAAGCCAGAACCTGTGAGTCGTGAACGCAGGCACTGGTGACCTCACTTTTGCTAATAAGCTTGGAGAGCTTATCTACTTTTATGTGATTTTTGTAACCATAATAATTACGCTTGCCTTTCTTAGTCCAAGTGGCATCTAAATCCTTTTGTATCAATTTATTCGAATCATTTTGCCAGTTCATAGGAACATCGGTCGCCTTGCTGGCTTATTTTGTTCAAGCGTGTTTCAATTTCAGGAATGGGTCGACCTGACTTGATGGGTTTATATTTTCGAGACATTAGAAACTATTTTTTAGATTAAAATGATTATTTTTGAAAAAAAAACCAATATAAAAACTAATTGTTTCATAACCAAATACTTAATTTAGGAGATGCCCTTCAATTAAAAACTACTTTATGCGGTTTATTGATAAAATAAAAATTTTTTGTTTTTCTGGATCAGGAGGGGATGGCAGTGTGCATTTTAGACGAGAAAAACATGTGCCAAAAGGAGGTCCCAACGGAGGCGATGGTGGTAAAGGTGGTAATATTATTTTGAAAGGAAATTCTAATTTATGGACTCTATGGCACTTGCGGTATAAAAGGCATTTTAAAGCAGGAAAAGGAGAAAATGGTAGCAAAGCAAAAAAAACAGGAAAAAATGGCAATGACGTAGTTATAGAAGTTCCTTTAGGTGTTCAAGTCAAAGACGAAAATGAAAACTTATTAACTGAAATTACTACTCATAATCAATCTATTACTATATTTGAAGGCGGAATAGGTGGAAAAGGAAACTACCATTTTGCAACACCTCAAAAACGAAGTCCTCTGTACGCCCAACCCGGAGGAGAAGGTGTAGAAAAAGATCTCATTTTAGAGCTAAAACTCTTAGCAGATGTAGGTTTAGTTGGTTTCCCAAATGCAGGAAAATCAACGCTGCTGGCGCACCTTTCTAAAGCTAAACCCAAAATTGCTGATTATCCTTTTACAACCTTAATCCCAAACTTAGGTGTTGTACCATATAAATTGCCTTATTCATTTACAATGGCGGATATACCAGGTATTATTGAAGGGGCTTCGACAGGTAAAGGGTTGGGAATCCAATTTTTACAGCATATAGAAAGGAATGCAGTTTTGCTTTTTGTTATTGATTTAAACGATCAGGACATTTGGCTAACTTACCAAACACTTATCAAAGAATTAGAATATTTTAATAAAGAATTACTCTATAAACCACGCTTAATCGCTTTAAATAAACTGGATATTATCTCACCTGAAGATAGAGATAAACTTAACATAGATAATTTCAAAAAGTTAGATATACCTTATTGTTTTATTTCTGGGGCAACAGGTGAAGGGTCAAAACAATTGAAAGATTTGATTTTCAATAGTTTGACAATTTAAAAATTATACATAGTTTTTAAATTTAGTTTTATCAATATTTTATGAGATTTTAACCTAAATTGGCTAGTGTTATACAAGTTGATAAAATTGAAAAAAATACCTAACATTACATTATTTTGTGGGATATAGAATGATTTAATTCGACATTTAATATTTTTTGAATCAATATAATATAGAGCGGCATTACTTGTGTACCTACTCTTATAGCAACCAAACTAGTCTAAAGATTTTGCCAATAATTCTGCAAGATCAAGGATTTTTATTTTGTCTTCCTTGTTTTTGAACTTGATTCCATCGCTTAACATAGTCATACAAAAAGGACAATTAACAGCAATGGTAGACGTTTTGGTTTTAATAGCTTGTTCTACTCTTTCGATATTAATTTCTTTTTTGCCTTTTTCTGCATCTTTAAACATTTGTCCACCACCTGCTCCACAACATAATCCTTGTTTTTTATTTGATTCTATTTCTATCAAATCATTTTTAAGGGCTTTTAGTAAGTGACGAGGGGCTTGATAAACGCGATTATAACGTCCCATATAACAAGAGTCATGGTAGGTCATTGTTTCCCCATGCTCATGAGTTTTAAGTTTTAAACGTCCTTCATTTAAAAGTTGTTCCAAAAAAGTAGTATGGTGAATAACTTCATAGTTTCCACCTAAGCTGGGATATTCATTTTTTAAAGTATGAAAACAGTGGGGGCAAGTTGTAATTATTGTCTTAATTTCATAAGCATTTAAAATTTCTATATTGCTAATGGCTTGAACTTGAAAGAGAAATTCATTTCCAGCCCGACGAGCTGGATCGCCTGTACATGATTCTTCTTTACCTAAAACAGCAAAATTAATGTTTAGGTGATTCAAAATTTTGGCAAAAGCACGGGTTACTTTTCTATATCTAGTGTCAAAACTGCCGGCACAGCCAACCCAAAATAAAATATCTATTGGTTTGCCTTGAGCAACTAAATCAGCTAAAATTGGTATATTGGTCATGGCTTAATTATGAATTATTAAATTATGTTATAACCTTAAAAATCAAAGAAAATCAACTAATTATAGTTTTTAATTTTGGAAAAATATAGATTATTCAAAGTTTTCTATTACTAAAGGTTTAAATAAAGAAATTGAAAAGCAGTAATAAAGTTAATGAAACTACACTATAAAAAACAAAAATTAAGGAAAATTCCATTTATTTTTAATCAAGATGTACTCAATAAATTGTTTATAGTTACATCATTTAAAAAAGATTTTTAAATAGTTTAACTTATTGATATTAAAAATGAACTTCTCATATAAAAATAGCATTGCTATTAACTCATATTTTATTGTTTTATAGGACTTAATAATTTCATTTAAGTTTAGAAACAAATGCTTTTTTGAGTTGTTCTCTCCTTAAAAGATGCCTATACTTATCTGTTTGGTATTATATTTGAAAGTACATAGTATTAGAAACGATCATTGTTTTTTTTATCACCATTTTTTATTTATAATTAATTACTTCATTGTATATGAGAAAGTTAATGTTCTTGCCGCATTATTTTTATATTATTTTTGTATTAGCTACTTTAAGTAGCTTGAGCAATTGTAGTAGAGAAAATATTCCCAATCCTTCTAACATTAATAATCCACCAACGGCGCTTACTATCAGTAGTACTTCAGTTGCAGAAAATCAAGAATCAGGTGCACAAATTGGTACCTTTAGTACTATTGATTTAGACACTATTGATACTCATATTTATACCTTAGTAGAAGGAGATGGCTCGGAAGATAACATTAGCTTTACGATAAGCGGTACTAATTTACTCAGTGCTGTTGTCTTTGATTTTGAAACTAAAAACAGTTATAGTATTCGCGTTCAAACCGACGATAGCAATGGTGGTATATTTGTTCAAAATTTTACCATTACTATCAATAATATAGACCTGGAAAATGGAGATGTAAATACTTCGCCGATTGCTATTGCTTTATCAAATACAGCTATAAATGAAAACGCTTTGCTAGGCACTTTGATCGGTCTTTTAACTACAACAGATGCAGATGCTAGTGATATACACAGCTATACTTTTGCCTCTGGAAATGGAGATGATGATAATAGTTTTTTTTCCCTTTCCAACGATTCATTGTTTGTCTCTGGCATTTTGGACTACGAAACTGATTCTTTGCTAAATATACGTATTCAAACTGATGATGGACAGGGAGGTACATTTCAAAAAACCTTTGTTATTAAGGTAAATGATATAGATGAAGTTATAGCAGACATTAACAATGATGGTGAGCTTAATATTTTAGTGATTGGAACAAGTCGATCAATTGAAGGTAATTCCAGTGCATTTGTCCCGGATAATATAGCGATGGAATTAGAAAATATTTTATCACAAGATATCGCAATTGATTTAGAGGTAAATATTTCTTTTGAAGATATTTATAGAAGCAAGACAGTTACTTATGGTTTAGGACAATCTGGAACTCTTTTCGATGCAAATTATTCTTGTCATTCATTAATGCAATATTATTATTGGCCAGACGATCAGGCGGCAAGACTAAATAATTTAGCTGGGGGAGGCACACACACATGGGATTATGTTGTTATAGCGGCTGATCCGTATATAGTAGCGAAATTACCGGGATATTATGCGTTAGGAGTTAATAAAATTGCTGAAAAAATAGCAGAAGGGGGAGCTAAACCTTTACTTTTAATGGTATGGCCTAGAAGTGAAATACTAACAGCTTCTATTGATCATTTTTCTGAGCATACTCACCGCGTAGCTGATGCTGCAAAAGTAGCTATTGAAACCATTCCATCTGGACAGGCCTGGGAAGCATTACCATCAGAAAAACGAACAGAACAAAGTTCAAATACTAATTATCCTACGCCTAATGGGGCATATTTGGCTGCGGCATCTATTTATGCTCAAATTTTTAATAAAAGTGCGGCCTCTTCTGATTACGAATACGATGATGAAATTGCTGAAGTAGCAATGACGACTAAAACTAATGAAGCAAATAATATTCAGTATACAGGTGAACGCTCTTTTATTTCTCCATTTAAAAGTTGCGATATTGATGATAACGTATTGAATTACAATCATACGGGAACAAGTTCTGAAAATGGTATTTTAAATGGTTTACAATCGGTAATTGGACAATCAAACCGAACTCTTGTGAAAAATGGAACAGCCCCTATTAACTTTAATTACGGAAGAGCAAATACCAACTTTGAAGAGAGTAAGCGCTATAATGTTGATCCTACTAAATTTGATTTTTCATTAGGATTTCCAATACAAGACAATGGTAACCATGGTAATGTTTCTATGCTGTATGGATTAGATCAACGTTATAACCAATTTACTAATGGTACAGATTTAGGTGCTGCACTCTACATGGTTAGGTTTTCAGAATTGCCAAATGGACGTGCAATACCTATTCGCACGCTATTTGCCCAGCTTAGAGAAGCTGTTCCTTCACAATCTGCATACAGTGACGGCTGGCATATGCACAGCAACTTAAACATAGCAATTGCAGCCTACATGTATACATTATTAACAGGTGATTGTGTTTTAGGAGATGAACCAACTAACCAAAGCTCTAGTGAATGGAAAACATGGACAGCGCATAAAATTGGATACGAAACTGCCTACACTCTAATGAGTCTTAAAGGAGTCGTACCCAGTTGTAATTAAATTAGCGGTTCAGAACATTTTAGGCTTATTTTTTTAAAAATGTTGAATTAGGAAGAATTTTGAAAACTTTAAGCCTTTTATTTTCAATTTATTATACGATATTTTCCATTAAATATCAAGCCTATTGATGATCTAAAATTTTAATAACTAAAAATCCATCCGCTTTATAATAACCCATAGCCCTGTATTTTTTTGTTATTCTAAACAAAACCTTTGCAAAAGCTAGCAAAAAAAGGGTTTTAGAAGTTTTAGAAATGATATTTATTTTGTAACTTTCTTATAATTAAATTATTAACCTTTGTCATTTTAACTATAAGTAATGCATCAGACAAGTTTTTTAGACCTTGAACTAAACCGAAGCCGAAAAGTAAGTCGTCTAAGTCTCAAATTAGAAAAAATAAACAATTTAGTAGACTGAGATTCCCTTTTAAAAGTTATTCAGGTTATCAATAAAACAGGCAAGCCGATTGGAGAGACATCACATCACAGTTTATTGACGAAGCTAAAAATGGTCTTTTTACAACACCTCTACAACCTCAGCGACCCCGAGTTAGAAAGACTAAGTCAATGACCGCTTTAGCTTTCAAAAATTTGCCGATATTGGCTTTTCAACATTCATTCCCGATTTTACCACCATCTGGCGCTTTAAAGAAAATTTGATCAAAGAAAATCTATTAGACAAATGCTTTAACCTCATTTTAGCATCCATAGAAAAGAATGGATTGCTTCTCAAAAAAGGCACTTGTGTAGACGCGACTCTAATTCAATCAAGTAGAAGACCTCTGAGCAAAGAACGTCGAAAAGAACTCGAAGAGAAACCATCAAGCCAGATAGACACAGATGCTGATGCAAGTGTGAAAGGTGGTAAAAACTACTTCGGATACAAAGGACATATTTGAGTAGATGTCGGTTCAAAACTCATTCCTAAGCGTCAATTCACTTCTACGCGCCCTCACGATTCGACCCAACAGACCAATCTATTAAGCGGTGATGAGCACGCTATTTTTGCTAACAAAGCCTATGCGAATCAATTGGATAAAAGGAAGGCAGGTCAAAAAGGAGTTTATTATGGTATCTTGGACAAGGCGAGTCGAAGTAAAAAGCTATCGTCAAGTCAAAAAAAGCGCAATAAGAAAAAGTCGAGGGTAAGAAATCAAGTTGAGCATCCTTTTGCTTATCTAAAAGCACGTTTAGCTTATCAAAAAGCTGTGGCTAAAACAAGGGATAGAAATGCTTTACGCTTTGATTTTAACTGTATATTGTATAATATCTTTAGAGCCAATTATCTTCTTACAAGAAAAACAGTAGGTTAGAGGGAGAAGTCCACCTGAAGTGGTCTTCTGAATTTAAATTGTCCTTAAAAAGGACCAAAAAGACTGAAAATAACGTATGAATAGAACTTTTTTTAGCTCAAAATTTAAAAAAAAATATAATATCAAAACTTGAAGAATTACTAATAGCTTATTCAAAGGTTTCTAATAGACTTGACCGGATTTGATACTGAATATATTATAAATGTTTATATTTGTAAGTATTTGACAACAAATATATGGAAGATTATAAAAAAATAATTGCTGAAAATGCGATTCTACAGCTAAAAGTTGAAAAATTCGAAAAGATAAGCAATGTTATTTTTATCTGGGAAAGATTTATTTTTATTAGACGCTATATACTAATTTTTTTTAGTCAAATGGAGCATAATCCATTTGGATTTTGACTAAATTGCGATAAATACCTTCCTCATCTTTCAATAAGTCCTCAGGAGTGCCCTCTTCTTTTATTTCTCCATTGTCTATAACGTATATTTTATCGACCTGTCGGATGGTTGAAAGTCGGTGAGCAATAATGATTGTTGTTTTATCTTTCATGAGTTCATGAAGAGCACCTTGAATATTTTGTTCAGATTGTGCATCTAAAGAACTTGTTGCTTCGTCTAAAATCAGTATTTTGGGGTCTTTCAAAATTGTTCTTGCTATAGCAATACGTTGTTTTTGTCCTCCCGAAAGTTTGATTCCACGTTCTCCGACCAAAGTGTCCAGTCCTTCTGGAAAAGCGTTGATAAATTCTAAAGCGTTGGCTTGTTCAATAGCCGCCCATAACATAGATTCGCTGGCTTCTGGATTACCGTATAAAATATTTTCTTTGATAGTACCACCAAAAAGGATAATTTCTTGAGACACGTAACCAATTTGATCTCTATAATGCTTGAGATCATATTTTTTTGAATCGTGGTCATTGATATGAATATGCCCTTTTGAAGGCTTGTAAAAACGAAGTAAGAGTTGTATTAAGGTACTTTTTCCGCCGCCGCTGTGTCCGACAAAAGCTATTTTTTGACCACCTTTAACATCAATGTTAATCCCTTTAATTACTTCGGCATCTTTTCGAGTTGGATAAGCAAAATAAACATCTTTAAAAATAATATTTTCAATTTTTGAAATTCTTGGTGTTTCAGAATTTAAGATTAAATCATTTTCTTCATCGGCTTGGTTAAAAATTTGGAGAATCCGTTCAGAAGCACCAAGTGCTTTTTGAAGCATACCATAAATATCACCTAAACCTGCTACCGAACCACCAATGAACATCATATAAATAATAAAAGAAGTTAGTTCGCCTACGGTTAAACGGTTTTCTTGGATTAGCTTTGCTCCGTACCAAAGTACAAGAATAATACTTCCAAAGAGGGCAAATATGACAAAGGAAGCAAATAAGCCTCTAAATTTAGCGGCTTTCAAAGCCATTTTAACAACAGATTGAAGTTTTAAACCATATCTTTTTAATTCAAAAGTCTCGTTGGTGAAGGCTTTAACACTCGAAATAGATTGCATAGTTTCTTCAACTACTACATTAGCTTCGGCTAACATGCTTTGTCTGGCTTTAGTAATTTTTTTTATAAAACGCCCTAATATAATAGCTACTAAAATAATGACAGGAAAAATGGCTATCATGAATAGAGTCAAACGAGGCGTGGTGATAGAAATTACAACGATACCAGCGATGAGTAAAATAACTTGCCGAATAAACTCTGCTAAATTCAGCGAAAAAGTATCTTGTAAAATAGTAACATCAGAGGTAATCCGACTTAAAAGTGCCCCTATTCTATTTTGGTCATAAAAACTTAATGGTAGGTATAAATATTTTTTGTACAAATGACTACGCATGTCAGCCATACTCTTTTCACTAACTTGGGCAAAAAGAAAAATTCTAAAAAAAGATAGTATTCCCTGCAAAGCTAATAAGCCAAATAACAAAAAAGCTATACTGTTAATATTGTATAAACCTATGCCATCGGTAGAACTATCCACAAGCTGACCTGTAAAATAAGGGAAAGCCAACAAGGTCAGGTTTGAAAAAAACAAACAAATCAAACCAAGTATAAAGTATCGCTTATAAGGTAATATAAAGTGATATATACCCAGTAGGTGCTTTAAATTGGATCTATTAATTTTTATCTTCTTTTCTCTCTTCAGATCATTCATAAATGAAAAACACAATTAAATTTTATAAAAAACTTTGAATCAAAACAAATAATCATTTAACTCAAAATAACTTAGATGAAAAACTATATACTCTATATGCAATTTATATAAAATTATTTCTCATGATATTTGTCCATTCCTCTATGTGAAATGTTTTCACTTCCGTTGAATTTTTAGCATCCTGAATTAGATTATTAGTGTAAGTTTCAATAAAATGTTTATAATCATCAACAAAACGCAAATAGTATTTTAGAGTTGTTACAATCCCATTAGGAATAATATCTACATTTTTTTCTTGTTTAATTTTTATAATTAGCCTCTTAATCTGTTCTTCAATATCTACATTTTTAAATCCTGTTTCATAGGTTGTTAGCAAGTAATATCTATCAACATCTATTTTTTTCATAATGTCAAAAATCTGGTATTCATTTATGGGTATGTTGTGTTTAATTTCAACTATTTCAAAAGGTTTATTATTTTTAGTATATATCTCAATGTCTCCAAATCCATGCTTATCCGACGAAGTATGTACTTGTAATGATAGTAGCTTTTTATTCTTATATCTCTTTAAAGTTGGCATAAGCATCTGATAAATAGAATAAATTGCGATAACAGGTAGTCTTGAACTTAATTTCAATGAAAAATGTTTTTGCATCATTTTTACTATGATATCGATGTTCAATATTGCAATATTTTTAGACTGGGCAGCCCCAGTTTTTAGAATAGATCGTTCTCGGGACGACAATTTTATGAGTTGACTAAATAAATAGTCTAAATAATGTTGAGGGTCTTTATTTTTAACTTCTATTTCATTAAAAATATTTAAAAAACTGTGTTTAAGTTCTTTATTTCTAATTTTTAAAGATTTTCCTTCATTTATAGTCCATTTTATTTTTTCTCTTGTGGTTAGAGTTAAAAATGCACTTTCTTTATTGGCATACTTCGGAAAATATTTTTTAAAAAAAGGGCTGACAAATTTTGTATCTAAGCTCCGAGCTGAATAACCATTTTTAAAATCTGTTCGATGCAGTCTTACATCTTGCTTGGGATTGATTATTTTTTTCAACAGACTGGTTGCAACTGCCGAGACTAATGATTTGTTTTTTTCTATGTGGGTTACTAATGCGTTAATATCATCTACAATTATTTTGTTAAAATAGTCCGGCTGTTTTGTTTTTACTAACTTATTAGCTCTTGTATAAATTGTTTCTAATAGCTGATTTTCTCTCATATAAATAATTCAATATTAGGATTTGCTTTTTCAATGCGTTCTTTAGCTAACTCAATATATTTAGGATTAATATCAATTCCAATATAATGTCTATTCAGTTTTTTAGCCGCAATGCAGGTAGTACCGCTACCATTAAAAGGATCTAAAACGACATCATTTTGTTTGGTCAATAACTTTATAAGTTCTTGTATAATGTACTGTGGGTAAACAGCTGGGTGGCTATTATTTTTAGCGGCTTCCACAGGACTTTCAATAATATCCTTTTTAAGTTTATTACCGGTAATTTTAATTATTGTAAATCCATTTTGGTTAATTTGATCATTGCGTCCTCCTGCTTGTCCACCATATGGAAGTTTATGCAAACCCCTAATTTTCATTCTAAAGCTATGAATTTGATCCGATTTTACCAATTCAATGGTTTTATAGAGCTCTTTTTTAGCTTCATTTTTTTCCTGCTCATTTAAATCAGATTTATCTATTAAATAAAAATACTTTTGACCAATTTTTATATTTGTATTTCCGTTATTTCTTTTATTTAATTCATCAAAGTGTTGCAAATAGTTATCAAGATTAAAACAATAATCTTTTGACTTTGCAAATATAAAAAAAGGTTCAGTTGTTTGAACGAGTTTTTTTTTATCCTGTCTTGGTGTGGGATTCAGTTTTGACCAAGTCAGTTCATTTATTAGAAATACTTTTTTGCTATTAATAGCCTCAAGAGCAAATTTATAAGGAATTAAACATAACCCCCCATTCACATATTTATCTCCCAAATTATAAACAACCGTTCCTGTCGGCTTAGTGACTCTCACACATTCAAAAAAAACTTGAAGCAGATTATTAAGGTACTCCTCTTCTGTTTTTTCACTTCCAATATCAACATGATCATTTCCGTAATCTCGTTGTTGAAAGTAAGGTGGAGAAGTAATTACCAAATCAACGGAATCATCTTCTATATTTGATAAAATAGGGAGACTATCGCCTGTGAATAATTTGTCTTTGTATTGCATGGATAATATTAAACCCCAATTTATTACTTAATTTCATATAAACCCCTAAAGTCATTTTCTAGTGTTGCCTATTTTTTTGTTAAATAGTTAAGCCAAAAATAGAAAACCGTTGCTGTTTGGATCGTTTGTCTAAAATTTGATTTGCAATGATAAGCAATTTTAATTTTAAGTTTTTTAATTTTAAGTTTTTAGTCATTTAAACAATTCAAAGATAAAAATACTCAGTTAGCAATATGCCGAAAAAACGGAAAGAAACACCTCTTATGCGTCAATATAATACAATGAAAGCGAAGTATCCGGATACATTGATGCTTTTTAGAGTAGGTGATTTTTATGAAACATTTTCTGAAGATGCTATCAAAGCGAGTCAGATTTTAGATATTACTTTGACGAAAAGAGCCAATGGAAGTGCTTCAGAAGTTGCTTTAGCAGGATTTCCACATCATGCTTTGGATACCTATTTGCCCAGACTGGTTAAAGCTGGTTTACGAGTGGCTATTTGTGAGCAACTTGAAGATCCGAAATATGCTAAAGGATTGGTAAAAAGAGGGATCACCGAAATTGTTACGCCGGGTATTTCTTTTAAAGAAACCCTCTTAAATACCAAAACGAATAATTATTTAGCAGCCTTACATTATGAAAAAAATAAAGAAAAAAGTAGCGTAGGGTTAGCTTTACTGGATATTTCTACTGGTGAATTTTTAACAACTCAAGGTGATTTTACCCATATAGATAATTTATTACAAGCATTTAAGCCTTCTGAAATTGTTTATAACCAGAAGTGTAAATCAAATTTGAATAATTATCTAGATGACCATTTAAGTTTTGAATTAGAAGACTGGGTTTTTACCCAAAATTTTGCTGAAGAAAAACTAAACAAACATTTTAAAACGACAACTTTAAAAGGCTTTGGGATAGAAAACTTAAATCTGGGCATTATTGCTGCAGGTGCTATTTTGCATTATCTTGATTTTACTGAACATGGAGCTGAAAAAACGGCGCACATCAATAAGATAAGTAAAATTAGTCAAAGTGATTATGTATGGTTGGAAAAATTCACAGTTCGTAATCTCGAACTTATCGAAACCCAGCATGAAGAAGGCACGCCTTTAATTAAGATTCTAGACCATTGCGTCACACCTATGGGATCGAGAAAACTAAGAAAATGGGTCGTTTTACCCTTAAAAAACCCTGTTGCCATAGAGAATAGACTCGATAAAGTTGATTATTTTATTAAACACGTGGACTTACATCAAGAAATCATCGACTTACTCAAGCACATTGGCGATTTAGAACGATTAATTGCTAAAGTATCTATCAAACGAATCACACCTCGTCAACTTTGGAATCTCAAAAGTACTTTGGAATATACTCAAAAAATCAAAAGTAGTCTATCAAAATCAGAAAGTAGTAGCATTCAAGGACTCGCAGAACGCCTCAATAGCTGTGAAAATTTGATTGTTCAAATAGAAAAATATATTCATGAAGAACCGACAACCCTTGGACAAGGCAATGTTATTCGAAAAGGTATTAATGCCGAGTTAGACGAATTTAGAAGTATTGCTTTTTCGGGAAAAGATTATTTAGAAACTATTGTTAAAAAGGAACGAGAAAAAACAGGTATTTCTTCCTTAAAAATTAGTTACAACAAAGTTTTTGGTTACTATTTAGAAGTCACCAACGCCCATAAAGACAAAGTACCTTATGAGTGGATTAGGAAACAGACTTTGGTTAATGCCGAAAGGTATATTACCCAAGAACTCAAAGAATACGAAAATAAAATTTTAAATGCTGAAGAGGAAATTATTCTTTTAGAGCAAAAATATTTTGAGGAGATTTTGACCATTGCGTCAGAATATTTAGTACCTATCCAACAAACGACCCAACTGTTAGCTACTGTGGATTGTTTTTGTGCTTTGGCAAGTGTAGCTTCGAACTATCAATACTGTAGACCGACTTTTAATCAAAAAGGATTTCTAACGATAAAAAATGGACGGCATCCTGTGATTGAACAGCAATTAGACTTAGTGGGCGAAAGTTTTATTCCGAATGACATTCAATTGGATCCAACTAAAGAGCAGATATGGGTCATTACAGGTCCAAACATGGCTGGAAAATCAGCTTTATTGCGACAGGTTGGCTTAATCGTCTTGATGGCGCAAATGGGATCTTTTGTACCAGCTGAAAGTGCCGATATATCCATTATAGATAAACTATTTACTCGTGTAGGCGCTTCTGATAATCTTTCCAAAGGTGAATCAACCTTTATGGTAGAAATGTTCGAAACAGCTACTATTTTAAATAATATTACCAAAGATAGTCTACTTTTAATGGATGAAATTGGAAGAGGTACAAGCACTTTCGATGGTATTTCTATCGCTTGGGCAATTATAGAATATCTGCACAACCATCCTACGATTCAACCCAAAACTTTATTTGCTACCCACTATCATGAACTTAACGAGTTAACTCACCATTTGGATCGAGTAAAAAACTACAATGTTTCGGTCAGACAAATTAAGGATAAAATTGTTTTTTTGAGAAAATTAGTCTCTGGCGGCAGTCAGCATAGCTTTGGTATTAATGTAGCTCAAATGGCAGGCATTCCGAAATTAGTGGTTGAAAGAGCAAAAGAAATCTTACCTATTTTGGAAAAAATGCCCATTAACCCATTAAATCCTTCCCAAAAAGAATCCGAAGAAAACTATCAACTTCAACTTTTTGAAGGCGGACCCAAAGCCTACAAAAATATTAAGAAATTACTCTCAACCCTAGATCTCAACATCCTAACCCCCATAGAAGGTCTAATGAAACTTAATGATATTAAAAAGATTATTGAAGAGGAAGGTGGATAATATTAATTTTTTATATCATTGTGTTACAACTTTATTGTATATTCGCCCTATTCTGAAGAAGATTTAAAGCGTATTCCTACATTTTTCTAATTTTAAAAAATTGTTATGAAAGAATTTAATCCACAAATTTTTACCGATTTGAACTATTATGTTTATGGCTTACAAGATCCTGAAACGAAGAAAATATTCTATATAGGTTATGGACAAGGCAATAGGGTTTTTCAACACGAAAAAGAAAATAAAAACGGAATTAAAGAGACAGAAAAAATAGATCATATTAAAAAAATTGGTGATGAGAAAGTTGAGCATATCATTATTAGACATTCGTTAACCAAACAAGAAGCTTTGATAGTTGAAGCCGCTTTGATAGATTTATTACGTCATCAAAATCAAAAGCTCACTAATGTAAATGCGGGTTATGCTAGTGATCATTTTGGTTTGAAAACTAGTGAAGAAATTCATAGACAATATAACCCTCCTAAGTTAACAGAATTAAAACATCCTGTCGTAATCATAAATATTAACAAAGAATACCCGAAAGGAGGATCTATTGAGGACATTTATAAGGCTGTAAAAGGAGATTGGGTTATTGCTTCACACAGAATAAAGACTGTCAAATATGTATTGGCTGAGTACTTGGGACAAATAGTTGGCGTTTTTAAGGTAAAGAAGTGGTACACCGGAGAAAACACCACAAGATATAGATTTACAAAAGACGATAACATAGAGGAGAAAGTGAAAGACTATTATTTAACCAAATCCATAAGAGATTATAAAAAACAAGGAGCAAGTAATCCTGTTAGATTTAACCTAAATCAGAAATAATCTCTTCTAAATCACGACTTAGAACGACTTTAAGTAGCTTACAAAATATTTATCTAATAATCAATTTTCCAGAATGAGAATGATTAGTTTTTCATAAAAATAGGTTAAACTCTCAAGGGTTTTCAAAATATTTATAAATTTTATCATTTTTTTTTTGTACTATCCAGTATATGAGCATGGTGGGAAAATCAGATACCCAGCCAGGTCCAGCTGCATCTGGGCAATGTGCAATAATCAGGACACAGAAACTTATGCGGTTTTCTTGGATTTTCCGGAAGGCGATGATATCTATGCGGCTCGGAAATATGTCAATGGGATAAAGGAAGTACTGGAGTACATAAAACTCTTTTTTTGAGCGATATGACTAGTATCTTATTTCTCTTTGAATAATTGCCTTTGTCCTTCGGGTTTTAGGCGCCAAGTTTTAGATTTGGTTTGTTCGGCTATGCTTTCTAAAACATTTAGAATTGTTTGATCTTCAGGGGTGATACCATTTTTTAAAAGAGGCATCAAATCCAAAATAAGGGCATCACTGGTCGGATAAGCATTTTCTCTTTCCTTTCGCCTAAGATAAGACAGCAAAAAATAACGAATGCGCAAATCAAGCGGAATATTACTTTTAAACTTTTTATTGGACTTGATATGATAGGTTTGTAAACTTGAGTTGTAATTGAAATGATCGGCTAAAACGGGGGTCAAATCTTTATATTCTTTACTTAAAATATCTAAAAAACCAAGCTCTAAGCCTGTGATTATCAGCTTATCATTAATTTGTTCGAGAGTGGCTCCATTATTTTCGGCAATAACCGATTCTATGGTTTCAATAATCAGGTGATAGGTTTCAGCTCCAAGTTTTGCTTTCTGAATGCTTTGAGGAGTTTTAACCTTCTTAAAATTAATAATTAATTGTCCGGATAATACTGAAAAAGGATTTTGCCTTTTCTTAAAACTTGATTGACCGTTGCTTTGCTTAACGGCACCTGCATATTCAAAACCCACATTTTCAGCTGATTTTATGATCAAATGCCAATACTTAGGATCTTTATGAGCAAAAACAAAACTCATCCAGCGGTCATATTTTAAAACCCGGTACATTTCCCGAATACTCTGCGAAAGCAGCGCACCATAATCATCAGAACTTTTATTCAAAGAACCACCTTCTATGGCTTCCTTTTCCCGGTCGCTTTGGCTTACAGGAAAATCCAGCCAAGCATTCCACATTGTCGATAAATCCAAATAGGCAATCTTACTTCCATAAGGTGGATCGGTATAGATATAATCGACACTTTGGGACTTAATTTTAGCCAAATTACTGGCATCGCCTTGATAAATTTCAGCATTTTGAATTGTCTTTTCCGTAATCGCTACAGCCATTTCTTTTTTAGCCGCCAACATCCGTTTGTATTTAGTCTCAAAAACTTGAAGTAAATCTAAATCTGGAGAATTTTTTGCTATCCTATAAGAATAATAAATGAACATCGAAGAATTTCCTGCATTATCTCCTCTTGATCTAGACGGATGATAAGTTAAATTGATTTTATTCAAAGCGCTTGAAAATGAAATAAGTAAAGAATTTTTAATGGCATCATTTCTTATTTTTAAAATAAGATGCTTTAAGAAAGCTAGTTGTGCTAATTGTTTTTTGCTAAATAGTTGGTGTACATTATCAACCCCAGTATTTTTTGTCAGTAGAATATCTTTGGGGTAGGGATATTTTTTTAAAGCATTTTGAATTTCCGTTTCTGTTTTGGGACAATTTTTCATGTAGTTATCATGAATTTTATCAAATTCGCGTTCTATTTCTGCAAAACTTACAGGTTCAATAAGGGTTTTTGCCATAAAGACAGATAATGGATTCAAATCTATATGAATAGCTTTTCGTTGGGTCATAAGGGCTTCTATTGCAGTGACGCCTGAACCACCGAAAGAATCTAAAACCAAATCACCTTTTTTGGTAAAATGTTGAATATACATTTGGACAACATCCCAAGACTGGCGGGTAAAATAGCCATGGGGTCCAAAATGACGTTTGGCTGCTTGTTTTCTCACTTTTTTAAGTTCTTCAGGTAATTTTAGAGCCATATAGTCAAAAGGTTTGGCAGCGGGTTCATTGATTTTTTCCTTTCTTTTTTGGCTTTCCAAAACATCAGCTTGTACAAAAGCATCTGGGCTGAGCTTTTGGTTTAAAGTGTCCCAATAACTTTCTATTTCTGCAATTTGAAAATAAAGACAGGGTTTTTGATCGGAAATATGGAATAAAATAAACTCCTTTCCGTTGCAAAGTCCATAATAATTGACTCGGATTTCGGGGTGGATAGCATAAAAATAGGCTTGCTCAACGTGTTTTCCTGTTTTAATATCGGCTTTGGGCGCTTTAGCATCTAGAACCCATGCGTATTTACTATTTACTTCCAAAAGATAATCGGGATAGCTGGTTAATTTCCTATTTTTAGAACCTACTTGTACTACAGGGTGTTTCAAAGCCTTTTCCCTTAGGATTCTATTTCTACCTAAGGTTTTGTAATTGAGGGCTTTTAAAATGGGGGTAATTATTTCTTCTCTAACGCCGCTTTCTTCAAAGTTGGGGGCTGGGAGTTTCGGGGCTGTCGACATCAAGGTTCATTTTTAATTGAATAATGATTATAATTCTATGGCTCAAAGATAAAATTATTTTGTTTATTGAAAATAAGTGTTTTAAGTATTTCATGATTAACATAAATTTTTTATATTTACTCTCTATGGTCATGTTACCTGAAAAAAGATTTTTGGAGGTTTTAACCTATTGGTTTTTAAAGTTTCCATTTCATATATAAAAATAGAATTGTTATAAAACCTTTTTATTCATAATATTACTAAGTTTGAATTTTTAAAATAGACCAATGTATAAATATTTTTATTTTCTTTTTTATGTCTTTATAATAAGTATGATACATTATTTTTCAGAAGCCCAAAGCCTAACATATACTTTGGATTTTCCTGAACCTCATACCCATTACGTTCGGGTTAGTTTAAACGTCGAAAATTATTCAAAAGATAAAGTTTATTTCAAACTCCCCACTTGGACGCCGGGTTCGTATCTTATTCGAGAATATGCTCGTCATATAGATCGCGTGAGGGCTTTCGATTCTAATAATACGCCTTTGACAATTGAAAAAGTAGATAAAAATACTTGGCTACTTGATCCTAAAGGCAATTCGGATTACAAAATTGACTATCAAGTTTATGCCTATGAACTTACAGTCAGAACATCTTTCATAGACGATAGCCATGCTTATTTAAATCCGGCTTCTATTTGTTTGTATGTTGAGGGTTTGGAAGATATGCCTCTTACTCTAAATATTAATCCCTACAAAAACTGGAAAGTTATTAGCACAACTTTAGATGTAGTAGGAGATGATAAATGGAAACGAAAAAGTAAAAACTATGATATACTCGTTGATAGTCCAATAGAAATTGGTAATCATGAAGAACTAAATTTTGATGCTGCTGGTATTCCGCATACTTTAGCCATATATGGAAAGCACAATTTAGATTTGGCAAAGGCGGTAAAAGATATTCAACTAATTGTAGAAGAAGCTGTTAAAGTATTTGGAAAACATCCCTGCGATAAGTATTTATTTATTTTATTGAATACACCAAATTCGCGTGGCGGTTTGGAACATTTATATTCTACAAGCCTAATATACAAAGGCTTTTCTTATAATAACAAAACTGCTTATCAAAATTGGTTAGGCTTGGTAGCTCATGAATATTTTCATCTTTGGAATGTTAAAAGATTACGTCCAAAGCCTTTGGGACCTTTTGATTATAATAAAGAAAATTATACCACCCAACTTTGGATAGCCGAAGGTTTTACGTCTTACTACGATAATTTACTATTAAAAAGAAGTCAACTTATTTCCTCTGATAATTATTTGAGTTTACTTGGTCATGATATTACGAATTTAGAAAATACACCGGGTCAAGCTGTCCAGTCTGTTGCAGAAGCTAGCTTTGATGCTTGGATAAAATATTATCGAAGAAATGAAAACTCAAACAATACGACCATATCTTATTATTTGAAAGGCAGTATTTTGACCTTACTTTTAGATCTTACAATCATCAAAAATACAAAAGGTAAAAATAATTTGGATGACCTATTACGCTATCTGTACCAAAAATATGTTGAAACAGAAAAAAGAGGTTTTACGCCTGAAGAATTTAAAAAAGCAGCTGAAAAAATTGCCGGCACAGATTTAACTGAATTTATCGATAATTTTATTTATAACACTCAACCTCTCGATTACAAAGATCTTTTTGAATCAGTCGGAGTCAACTTTGTTGAAACTAAAACTTATAAATCTGATTTAGGTTTAACTCTAAAAGAAAAATACGGACACTTAATAATTAAAAATATAAAAAGCACCACACCAGCTTATAATTTTGGACTTAATGTTAATGATGAAATTATAGCTATCAATGGTTTACGTTGTGATAAAGATTTCTTTTTTGACTATTTAGAAAACCAAGAAGATGGTAAAAATATGCGGATTTTGATCAGTAGAGGACAAAATATTTTAACAATTGATATACCTTTCAAAAAAACACTTTTCAAGACATATACACTCCACTTAGATGATCCAGAAAAATTAGACTCAAAACAAAAGAAAGGACTGGGAAAATGGCTTGGAGATTGGGAATAATTTTACTCGTAAGTTACCTATGAGATTAAAATAATCTCATAGGTATAAAAATTTATTTTAATAGTTATGTCAGTCTATTAAGCGCCTTTTCTATACGATCCATAGCTGTTTTTAAATCATCTTCTGAAGCGGCAAACGAAATACGCATACATTTAGGCTCTCCAAAAGCCCCTCCATCTACAAGAGAAACATGAGCTTCGTTTAAAAGATACATACATAAATCATAGCTATTTTCAATAGTTTGATTTTGATAAGATTTTCCAAAAAAATAAGATACATCAGGAAAAAGATAAAAAGCACCTTGAGGCACATTGGTTTTAACTCCTTTTATTTTTCTTATCAAAGATAAAACCAAATCTCTACGTTTTTTAAAAGCATCTCTCATGTCATGACAGGCATCAAGATCGTCACTTAAAGCTGTTATAGCAGCTCTTTGGGTAATTGATGAAGTACCCGAAGTAAATTGCCCTTGGAATTTAATACATGCCTTAGCTATCCAAGTTGCTGCGGCAATATAGCCTAAACGCCAACCTGTCATAGCAAAACCTTTGGATAAACCATTGACAACTATGACTCTGTCTTTTATATTTTCAAATTGAGCAATGCTCTCATGTTTGCCATAAAAATTAATGTATTCATAAATTTCATCAGAAATAACATATATATTAGGATATTTTTCTATTACTTTCGCTAATGCCTCTAACTCTGCCCTATTATATAGACTACCTGTTGGATTACAAGGAGAGGAATAAATAACAACCTTTGTTTTAGGAGTAATAGCCTTTTCTAATTGTTCGGCATTAACTTTAAAATCATTTTCAATAGCACCTTTTACAATAACTGGTTTTCCTTCTACCAAAGTTGTTTGTCCTAAATAACTAACCCAATAGGGCGAAAAAATAATAACCTCATCTCCCGGGTCTACTATACTATAAAATACATTAGCCAAAGAATGTTTTGCTCCTGTAGAACAAACAATATTTTCCGGGGTATAGTCAAGCCCATTATCCCGTTTAAGTTTATTTACAATAGCTTGTCTAAGTGGTAAATAGCCCGGTACTGGCGAGTAGGAAAAATACCCTTCATCTATGGCTTTTTTCCCTGCTTCTGTTATATGTTTTGGCGTTAAAAAGTCTGGTTCTCCCAAATTTAACTTGATAACTTGTATACCTTTATTTTCTAATTCTCTTGCCTTTGCCGCCATAACCAAGGTTTGAGAAGGCGCCAAGGCTGATAGTCTTTTTGATAAATGTTGATTTCCCATAATAATAATTAAAATAGGTTCAAAATATAAATTAGAGATTAAATTAATTCGGTAGATTTAAATATTTTTAGAGTCATATTACTTGATGATTTTAATTTACTTTCGGGTGTCGTTGCAAATTTTAAAAAATTAATGGACTATAAAAAATCATGAAGTAAGCCAATATAGAAGAACAAATTGAATAAGCCATCTATATGATTTGAAAATATTGAAAAAGAGTTTTTTCTAATTAGGCTTTAAAAAGCATTTTACGCATTCTAAGGTTTTTAGGTGTGACTTCCAAGTATTCATTTTCACGAAGATATTCCATACACTCTTCAAGAGAAAAATTAACTTTTGGAAAAATTTTAGCACCTTCATCTGTTCCTGCTGCTCGAACATTGCTTAATTTCTTTCCTTTAATTAGATTTACACCTATATCATCAGATTTATTATTTTCTCCAACCACCTGACCGATATAGATTTCTTGATTGGGATCAATAAAAAAACGTCCTCTATCTTGTAAACGATCAATCGCATAAGCTGTCGCTTTCCCAGAAGCTGAAGAAATAATAGCGCCTTTTTCTTCTTTGGTAAAATCGCCTTTATACGGGGCATATTTATGAAATCTATGGTTTATGATCGCTTGACCAGCTGTTGCTGTTAAAATTTTATTTCGTAATCCGATTAAGCCTCTTGAAGGAATATTAAACTCTAAATGTTGTAAGTCTCCCTTTGGTTCTATCATGAGTAAATCGCCTTTACGTAAAGAAACTAAACTAATGGCTTTTGAAGCAACCTCTTCGGGTACATCAATAATAAGTATTTCAAAAGGTTCGCACTTTTTGCCTTTTATCTCTTTTATAATAACCTCAGGACGACCTATTTGAAATTCATAACCTTCTCTACGCATAGTTTCTATCAGGACAGATAAATGCAACACACCACGACCAAAAACATTAAATTTATCCTCTGAATCGGTGAGTTCAACACGTAAAGCCAGATTTTTTTCTGTTTCTTTAAATAAACGATTTCTTATGTGACGTGAAGTTACATATTTTCCTTCTTTGCCAAAAAAAGGCGAATTATTGATTGTAAATAACATACTCATAGTTGGTTGGTCTACTTTGATCCTTGGCAACTCTTCCGGATTTTCTATATCAGCAAGGGTATCACCAATTTCAAATCCTTCAATGCCAGTAACAGCACAAATATCGCCACAAGGTACTTTGTCAACTTGAGCTTTGCCCATTCCTTCAAATACATGTAATTCTTTGATACGTACTTTTTTTCTTATTCCATCAACTTTGCAAAGAGTATACTCTTTATTAACTTCTAAACTGCCTCGGAAAATACGACCGATAGCAATTCTACCTGTAAAAGCAGAAAAATCTAATGAGGTAATCTGCATTTGGGGTGTTCCTTCATTATATGGCGATTCTGGAACTGAATCTAAAACTGCATCTAACAAAGGTAAAATATTGGTAGTCGGTCTTTTCCAATCTGTACCCATCCAGTTATGTTTTGCCGAACCATATATTGTTGTAAAATCCAGTTGCTCTTCGCTTGCATTTAAAGCAAACATCAAATCAAATACTTTTTCTTGAACAATATCAGGAGAACAATTTTCTTTGTCAACTTTATTGATAACAACGATTGGGGTTAAGCCAAGTTCTATAGCTTTTGATAATACAAATCTTGTTTGAGGCATAGGACCTTCAAAGGCATCTACTAATAATAGTACCCCATCAGCCATTTTTAAGACCCGCTCTACCTCACCGCCAAAGTCAGCGTGACCGGGTGTATCTATAACATTAATTTTTGTACCCTTATATTGAATAGAGACATTTTTGGAAAGGATAGTAATTCCTCTTTCTCGTTCTAAATCATTATTGTCTAATAAAAGATCTACTCTTTTCTTGCGATCATCTATTATTTTTGCTTGGTCGATAATTTTGTCGACTAAAGTCGTTTTGCCGTGGTCAACATGAGCTATAATAGCTATATTTCTAATTTTCATATCAAATATTAAAGATTTTTTAAGACCGCAAAAGTACACTTTATTTTATAAAAAAAACAATTAATACCCATCCAGTAATTGAATTACGAATTATGAAAATTAAAACACTTGTATTAGTTAAATTAATATGCAAATTTTAAAAAACCATAAATATTTGATAATTAAATTCTTACAAATTAATCTAAGTTATTATAACCTTATAAATTATTAAATTTATAGAGATTTAATTTAGAAGTTTATTTTTTTTTATACTTTTATAAGTCTATGGTTTGGAAAATTTTTTGATTCATTTATAGTATAAAATATTTATAACTTAAAGTTATATATATTTAACTATTTTATTTTTAGCATTTTATACAATTCTTGTAATTTGTAGTTCCTAATTATTAAAAAATTATACAAAAAATATTTTGATATATTTCAATCGTAATAAAAATATCTATTATGAATATTAAACTAAAAGTATGGCGACAAGCTAACGCTAATTCCAAAGGTAAATTTGAGACTTATCCACTTAATAATATTTCAGATGATCTTTCTTTTTTGGAAGTATTTGACGTTCTGAACGATAATTTAGAACGAAAAGGTAAAGAAGGCATTCATTTTGATCATGATTGTCGGGAAGGTATTTGTGGTATGTGTAGCATGTATATTAATGGCAGGCCTCATGGTCCCAAAGATGGTATCACGACTTGCCAGCTCCATATGCGTAGTTTTAAAGATGGAGAAACTATTACAGTAGAACCTTGGCGGGCTAAACCTTTTAAGGTTATTAAAGATTTAGTTGTTGATAGATCGTCTTTTGATAGAATCTTACAATCAGGAGGTTATGTCAGTGTTGGAACAGGTGGTACCCCCGATGCTAATGAAATACCAATATCACAACATACTTCAGAAGAAGCTATGGATGCAGCTGCTTGTATTGGTTGTGGTGCTTGTGTAGCAGCCTGTAAAAATGCTTCTGCTATGCTTTTTGTATCTGCTAAAGTCTCTCAACTGGCTTTATTACCTCAAGGAAAAGTAGAAAGAAAAGCGAGATCTGAAAATATGGTTGCTGCTATGGATGCTGAAGGTTTTGGTGCTTGTACAAATACGGGTGCTTGTTCAGCAGAATGTCCAAAAGAAATATCATTGACTCATATTGCTCGTCTCAATAGGGAATATATAGGTGCTAAATTAACTTCAGAAACTGCTTAACTTAAGTATGTTATTAAGGGGCGTAAGCGATTTACTTTTTAAATAAATGTTTACGCTTTTACACTTCTATAGCAATATTTCAAATGGTATAACTATAAAAGTAAAAACTAAGAGTTTATTAAGTTATTTTTCTTAAATAAAGCAAATGAAAAAAAGATACCTCTTTATTTTATGGCTATTCATTACTTTTAATAGTTTTGGACAACGAGTTGAGTTAGGTGGAGGTTTAGGCGTTTCTAACTATAGAGGTGATTTTACACCAATTCCAAAATTAAAAAATACTTCATATAGTATTCAAGGGACTTTTAAATATAACTTAACAGCCTATTTAAGTTTGCGGTTTAATTTGAGTTATACCCATTTAAATATTCAAAATCAGGAAACTATATTACCCATTTCTGGATCAGAAAATGATTATTTTTTTAGATCTAAACTATTTGATAATCAAGTTAGCTTAGAATATTATTTTCTTAATTTTAATGTCAAAAAACCAAAACCCCCAATTAGCCCTTATTTTCATACGGGTATAGGTTTATCAGCATTTAGGACAACAACACCCAGTAATGAAAGTGATGATATTATTCCTGTGAATAGCAGTTTTACCTTAGTCTATGGCTTAGGTTTAAAATATCGACTTAATGATAAATTTAATTTATATGCAGAATTTTCAACTATTAATAGTTTTAGTGATGAATTAGATAATTTTAAAACTAGTACTTTTGATGATGATTTTAATAAGATTCGGCAAAGTAACTTTCAAGGTAAAGATACTTATTACACCTTTACACTTGGATTTACATATAGATTCATAAGTTCTTCTTGTCGTCCATTTTTGCAAGGACCTAGCCCACCAGCTTATAAAAAAAGAAACCGAAAATACGATAGACCTTTTTAAAAAGGGTATTAAATTTTACAGCATACTATTTTATTTTGGAAAAATTCATTTTTAAAATCAATGCGTTAGACTTTTCCAAAACCTTTTTCAAGTGATATGCCTCTACTATTTTTCTTCTTTTTGTCAAACTATACTAAAGTAGTTTTAATTTGTTGAATCTGTTTTTTAGAAATATTTTTTATACGTTTAATGGGATATTTAGTCAATAGGTTGCCTTTAATACCCCTGCCTTTAAGATCTAAGTTTTTAAAATCATAAATAATAGATTTATTACGAGCAGTACAAGATTCACTTAATAGTATATCAACAACTGGTGCTGGAGCATCTTGTTCTTGAACCTGTAAATATAAAATCTTACTTTTCGGATGTTCTGTGCTAATCATATAGCGTTTATCTCTTATGATACCCTGTATTTCAAACTTTTTGACTCTGGAATGCCCTGTTTCTCCATCTAAATAAATTAAATTATAAATTTTGTCTGACTTATTCCGGTTAAAAATATCGATATGTAAAATATCTCTGTCTACAAATACTTTTTCTCCAATCAAAACTACAATAAAAATTCCTTTTTTAATAAAAACAAGTACTTCATCTATATCGGAACAGTTTTTTACAAACTCTTCTTTTTTCAATCCATAGCCTATAAATCCAGACTTTTTATTAAAAAATAATTTGGTATTATTAGCTACAACTTCCTGAGCTATAATATTACTAAAGGTTTCTAAAACTGTTTTCCTTGGATGAAGTTTTCCAAAATTTTTGAGTATCTTAGTGTAAAAGTTTATAGTAAACTGAATTAAGTGATTAAGATGATGGTTTGTTTCATCTAATTTAGTTTCTAACTCTTTGACTAAGGTATCAGCTTTGAAACTATCGTATTTAGAAATTCGTTTAATTTTAATTTCGGTGAGTTTAGTAATGTCATCTCGGGTAACTTCTCGATATAAATTTTTAACATGAGGCTTTAAGCCTCTTTCTATAAGTGTTAAAACTTCTTCCCAAGATAACGCATTTTCAATTCTTCTATAAATTTTCTTCTCTATAAAAATTTGTTCTAAGCTAGTAAAAAACAAGTTTTCTAATAAATTATTTTTTTGAATTAGAAGTTCTTTTTGAAGTAATGTTTTGGTTTGCTCGGTACAAATTTTTAAAATTTCATCAATACTTAAAAAGTGAGGCTTATTATTAATAATAATGCAATTATTAGGCGAAATAGAATGCTCGCAATTCGTAAAAGCATATAAAGCGTTTATCAATGTTTCAGGTTTTTGCCCGGGGACAAGATCAATTTCTATAGAAACATGTTCAGCAGTATTATTAGAAATTTTTTTAATTTTTATTTTACCTAAGTCATTGGCTTTAAGAATAGATTGAATAAGTTGTTCGGTTGTTGTACCAAAAGGTATTTCCTCTATAGTAATGATTTTAGGACTAACAATTTTTATTTTTGCCCTTACCCTAATTTTAGAACCTTTAACGCCACCTTTATAATTAGAACAATCGGCAATGCCTCCTGTAGGAAAATCGGGTAAAATATTAAAAGGTTTATTTTTAAGGTATTTTATACTAGCTTTAGCAACTTCGCAAAAATTATGAGGGACTATTTTTGTAGATAAACCTACAGCAATTCCCTCTGCTCCTTGCACCAATAAAACAGGAAATTTTGAAGGAAAACTAAGGGGTTCTTTTTTTCTACCATCGTAAGAAAGTTGCCAGACAGTAGTTTGTGGATTGTATAAAACAGCATGAGCAAACTTAGATAAGCGTACTTCTATGTATCGGGCTGCTGCTGCCTTATCTCCTGTATTAATATCACCCCAGTTGCCTTGGGTTTCTAAAAGTAAATTTTTTTGTCCTAAGTTAACCACAGCTTCATAAATAGCTGCATCGCCGTGGGGATGGTATTGCATAGTGCTTCCGATGACATTGGCAACTTTATTAAAACGCCCATCGTCTATCTCTTTTAAGGCATGTAAAATACGACGCTGTACAGGTTTCAAGCCATCTTCTATTTTTGGAACTGCTCGCTCTAAAATAACATAAGATGCATAGTCTAAAAACCATGTTTGATATAAATTTTCGACATTTGATGGATTCGGAGATTCGGATAATTCTTTTAAATCTGGTGGATAATTCAAAGTAGACATATTTGGGTGTTTGATCTAAAAAATAGTTTATTATTGAGAAAGTAGAATATTTATAAAATATTGGCTATTAGTTTTTTAATAGAGAAACTAAATGACCTACTCATGATAATTAAAACCCCAAATAACAGATTTTTTTGGATTGTTAATAATTAAAACTATAAATAGGGTGTTGTTGCAGGAAGTATGATAATATACTTTATTGATAATCAATTTATAATGGAAAAATAATTATTTTTCCTCCGATTTTTAAAACTATAAAGTATTAATTATCAGTTTTTTATAGTTAAAACCTTATTAGCAATTATTTAATTTAAAATATTGACTATCAAATATATAAACAGATATTTTATCTAAAAATTTCAAAACTTTATAGATCATATACTTATTATACTCAGATTACTTGAAAAAGAGAGTTTTTCGGATTCTAACCTATTGGTATTGAAACTTAACGTTTCGCAAAATAAAATAGCTTTGCTATAGAAAAAAATCAGAAATTTATAATTAAACAATTGATTATAAATTTTTCTATATAATCATACTTTCTGATAGACCATCAAAAATTTTTCAATAATTTACTTAGGTTAACTGTCCTAATTTTTTATACGTAAAATATAAAAACAGAAAATTAAAAGCAATAAAATAAAAAATATGATTAGAGGCAAGAACGCCTTTATTGATAAAATTATAGTGATAATCAATGCCCCACTGCCCAATAATAAAACCCCAATTAGACCAAATATTAATTTGAGACATGTAAGTTATGCCATCATAAAAGATATAACTGATAAATAAAGCCAAAACAAAAGAAATAACTTGGTTAGTTGAAAGAATAGAACTAAAACAACCGATAGAAGTAAAAGCAGAAGCCAATAGAATCAAGCCGATATAAGAAGCAGCAATAGCAGGTTGATCTAAATTGCCTTGAGGCGTACCAAGATAGTAGATAACTCCACAATAAACTATTGTAGGTAAAAGACAGAGTAGACTAAGGGTTAGATTGGCTAAATATTTTCCCAAGACAATGGATCGCATTTTGGTAGGTTGGGTTAAAAGAAGCTCTATTGTACCTGTTTTATATTCTTCGGCAAAAGTTCGCATGCAAATGGCGGGAATAAGAAACATGAAAACATAAGGACAGATGTTAAAAAAAGTATCCAAATCCGCATAACCATAATCCAAAATATTAGTTTGCCGAAAAACCCATACAAATAAGCCTAAGCTAACCAAAAAAATAATCATGACCACATAAGCGATAAAAGAATCTAAAAAACTGTTAATTTCTTTTTTATAAATATGAAACATCTTTTTTCAACAATAACACTATAGTAATTAGGACTATTTAAGCTATTAAATACTTTGTTGGCTATACATTTTTCCTTTTCTTTTTATAGTAAGATTTGTCAGCAATATAAATTGTTTTTCTAACTTCGCAGTAGGTTTTAGACTGATCTTTATTGGTTAGTAAGGTCGTTTTTATGATTTCAATTTCTTTTTTATGTTTAATTTTATCTTTTATCTCATCAAGTTCATTTAAGGTGTAAACAAAATCGGCATAAAGGTTTTCTCTGGCTGGCCGTTTAAAGAAAACTTCTGCAGATTTATCCCAAATAATATAACTATCTCCTAAAATATTCATTAATTGGACCATAGGAATTGGGTCTACAGCAGCAAACATACTTCCTCCAAAAATAGAGTTTACATAATTTATATTTTTATAACTGATAGGCAGTTTAATTTTTACTTTTAATAAATCTTTTGATACATTTATAATTCTTGCCGTACTTCGCCTATACATTGGTGATAAGTTAAATCCATATCTGATAAGTTTATGTTTTCCGATATACTTTGAACTTATTTTTGTTATCTTTTGGTAGATGGACACAATAATTAAAAATTAAGAATAATAGGAATTAAAATAATAGAAGCCAATTTATTACAGGTTTTTGTCTCGTTCAAAAAATTTAGGTTATAAATATCAATTTGTTATCTCTCAATAGTTCGGTAAATTTTGCAACAATAAGGTGCACCTTCAAAATTGTTTATATTTAAATTGTTGATTTTCAAGGTACTAAACCCACGAGGTTTTTAAAACCTCGTGGGTTTTAGGCATTGATTTTCAATTTGTTATAAAATTTACCGAACCATTGATCTCTAATAGTTAGTTTTAATTAGTCTTCATGAGTATCCAATAAAGATTGATCTGGATTAGTGGTTAAGGTTTCAACATTTTGGAGTTGTTTTTGAATAGCTCTTGTTCTTTTACCCATCACTTCATCTAGCTGTCCTAAGCCTGTTTGAATATTTTTTTGGGCTTTTTGCATCATACCTCCAAAAGTTTCAAATTCCTTTTTTACACCTGCTAATACTCGCCAAACTTCACTGCTTCTTTTTTGAATAGCTAAAGTCCTAAATCCCATTTGGAGACTATTTAGAATAGCAGCTAATGTTGTTGGTCCTGTAACAATAATTTGATATTCTCTTTGGAGCTGCTCAAGAAGAGATGTATTTCTTACAACTTCAGCATAAATATTTTCAAAAGGTAAAAACATAATTCCAAAATCGGTTGTATAGGGTGGTTCTATGTATTTTTCATGAATATCTTTTGCCATTTTTTTAATCGTATTTTCCATATTTTTTTGAGCTATAAGTACTTGGCTTGGATCTCCTATTTCATAAACTTCTATGACTTTTTCGTAAACATCTTTTGGAAATTTAGCATCTATAGGCAACCAAACCTTAGATTTACTATTATCTCTACCTGGAAGTTTAATAGCAAATTCTACAACTAGTCCTGTATTAGGGTTTGTTTTAACATTAGCTTCGTATTGATCCGGAGCAAGTATTTGTTCAAGCAACATAGATAATTGGGTTTCACCGATATTACCTCGTATCTTGACATTACTTAACACTTTTTTAAGCCCACCAACATCTTGAGCCAAATTTTTCATTTCGCCAAGCCCTTGCTGAACAGCATTTAGCTGTTTTCCAACAGTTTCAAAAGATTGATTAATACGATAGTTTAAACTTCTTTGAAGCTTTTCATCAACTGTTTTTCGCATTTCATCCAACTGTTTGCTGTTATCTTCTTGAATAGATTTTAATTGTTTTTCAACAACATCTTTTAACACCACAATATTATTGGAGGTTTGCCTATTAATTTCTTGCTGGTATTTGGCAAAACCATCAAATCTTCTTTCTAAAGCACTATTAAAACTATCTGTATTTTTTTTTTGCAAATCATTTTGTTCGCTAAATTTTTCTTTAAATAAAATATTTAATTTTTCAATATTTTTGCTAAGTTCTTGACTAAAATGGTTTAACGATTGGCTTAATTCATCTCGATTACTTTTTGAAAGACTATTGGTTTCTATTCTATTACTTTGGAACTCCTCTTTAGTAAATTTTTCTATCCGTTCTAAAGTTGTTGAAAATTTTAAAATGGCGTCTGGAATTGCACCTAAATGGCTATCTAATCCAACTTTAGATTTCTTAAAAAGAGTGAGTAAAATATTGATAATAACAAGAATACTTAAAATAAGAACCATTTGAAACATAATGTGCGGTAAAATTTTGAAAATCTATAAAGCATTGAACTAATTTTTTTAAATATACTAAGATACAATATAAAGCTAATTAAAATAACTTTAGTATCTTTAAAATTCACCGAACCATTGGTTTAACATTAAAAAAAAATTAAAAAGAAACCAAACCTTTTAAGATATATATAGGTTTTATTAGTAAGAATTAATAAATTTAAAATACTAACAACCAGTGAATTAAACCACAACAGTCAATTATTATAAATATCTGATAATCAATATTTCTAAAGAAAACAACTTAATATCATGATAAAGATAAGATCTTTTCTGCTGCTACCTTTATTTTGTTTCATCTCTCATGCACAAGCTCAAGAAGAATGGGATGATATGTATTTTTTCGAAACGGACAAACCTAAAATTATTCAGGCTAGTTTCGAAGATAATATTGAAAAAAATGTACCTGTTAACAAATTTATCAATCCTGAATTTAAAAGCGGAGAAACGCTTTCGCCTACTTCTTTTGTTTACTATGAACCTCTAATTTCTTCTCCTCCTGTGCTAAATACGTACAGGAGTAACTTTAATTATTATAACCCTGGTTATACAAATTCATGGTTTAATCCATATAATAATCAGGCGTTGAGGTATAATAACATCAATTTTTTTTATACGAATAGTATAAGCCTATTATTTGGATTTTCTAATTTACCATTAGCATATACTTTTGGTTACAATCCTTTTTATCAACGGTTTAATCCCTATATTTATAACTATTGTAATTATTATAACCCTTATATAACTCCGGTAAGAGAAGTTAGAACTAATCGGGTCAGATATGCCAATACTGCGCGTCCGCGCCGAGGTGTAAAAAGTACAATTTCAAACTCAAAGCTAAAAAATAGAAACTCTGGTAACAGCCGGTCCAGACGACAAACCATTAATAGAAAAACTCAAAAAACAAATATTTCTCATAGACCTACTTATAAAAACCGTTCTTCTTCAACCCAGTTGCGGAGAACAAATGCCCCTTCTTCAAATCGTCAAAGGAGCACGAATAAAAGTTCAAGTACGACTAGACGAAAAAGATAGGTAAAGAATATCTTATGAAATTAACAATACTATCCAATATTCATGCAAATGTTCACAACTTGATTTTAGTTTTAAATGTTGAATAAATAATCTGTTTTAATTTAAGACTTTTGCATAGTCTAAAAATATAAATATATAAAGTACTGATAATCAGTTTTTTATTTTTTTAAATGTTGTAAAAATCTTATAAGATAAAAAATTGTTAAAACCAGATACTTAGAGCTTTTATAAGAAAACCTTGTAATTATATATCTTTAAAAATCTACAATTTTTTGCCTATAAATTGTATAATCTTTTAAAAGTTTTTTATATTCCACTTCAGAAACATAAAATTTTAATTCTTCAAGGGCTTCCTCAGCAAAATCTAAATAATTCATACTTAAACAATTTTGAAAATAATTTATCAATAAAGGTTTATTTTTTGGATTAATTTTAATAGCGTCTAAAGAAATAGCATAAGCTTTATCCAAATCCCCCAAAGTTTTATAAACATTTATTAAAGTTAAGTAAGGTCTATCTTCAAATGGTAGCATAGATATTGTTTTGTTTAACAAAGGTATAGCTTCAGTAATTTTTTGCTGATTTATATAATTAATAGCTAAAAAATAAGATTGCCAACCTTGCTGTTGTTTAGTTAAATTTATTTGATTTAAAATTGTTTTAATAGTATTAGGAAAAAGATCATTATCTAAAAAATAAAAAAGTTGTGTTAAAATAAAATCTTCTTTAGTTTCTTGTGTCAAAGTATATTGCGGTATTTTTTCAAAGAGATTATTGACTTTATCTTGAGCATTTTCTTTTATATGTAACTTAAGATCATGAAGTAAAACACGGGCTTTTAAATCTTCGAGTTTTAAACTTTCAAAAACTTTAATCCTAACGGGATCGTTATCATTTTGATTTGAAAATATCAAATAATGAAATTTTAAAAAGTCATCATTATCAAGGAATTCACTAAGGTTAAAATTTTGATAATCAAAAATTTTTAACATTCTTTTCGCCAAAGGCTTCATTCGTTCATTTCCTTTTTCATTCAAAATTTTCCAATGTTTTAAAGCATCTTTGATTCTTCCCATTTGCGTTAGACAAAAAGCAAGATTAAAACGACTTTCTTCATTTCCACGTTGAAGTGATTTGTTAAAATAGTTTTCTGCTTCTGAGTATTTTTGGAAGGATAAATACCATAAACCCAAAATATTAAAGTATTTGCTCCCATAATGGCTGGCGTGAAGAGAAGCCTGCTCTAAATGATAAAAAGCCTGTCTATAATTTTGATTTTTATAATGAAAAAGCCCTAATCCATAATTGAGGTAAGCCCAATAGGGTTGGTTATCATAATTTTTTAACAATTTCAAAGTATAATTATAAATGGTAGAATCTAAGTTTTCAATATGGTTATAGATATAGTTGTATAAATAGCAAAATTGTTGAGCATCTAAAATACTATCTACTTTTATATTGAGTAAAAAAGTATGCTCATCATTATATTTTTTCCATTTATTCAAATAGGCTAATCGATTAGCATTAATATGAATATCATTAGATTCTTTATATAAATCGGCTATATCGGTATTAAATGTATCATATTTAACCCATAAGGCAAATGTATTAGCCAAAATTACAGGATGGTTACTATATTTTTGACCTTTATAAAAATGGGAAAAAGTACTATCTGGGATATTAATTTTACTATAAAGTACAGCCAAATTATTATGGATTTGAGGATTATATTCAAATTCTTTTGCGCCATAATCAAGAGCAAAAATAGATTCAAAATACTTTTCTTGTTTGTTTAAAATATCAGAAACTTGAATAATACTATGAACAGAAGGTCGTATATGTTTTATTTTTTCAAAAAAATATTGAGCTGCTCCATCTTTATGTTCTTTGCGCGCCATCATACCCAAACTATAAGTAGCATGTTGGTTGGCAGGAATATATTGATTGGCTAAATTATAATATTGTTTAGCTAAAATAGTATTATTGTTATGATAATGGGCAAATCCTAAATTATTATAATAAGCTCCCCATATTTTTTGTTGAACAAATAAATCTGTATTATTAAAAATTGAGTAACAAAGTATAACAATAGGACCCAGTGCCCAGATAGCTGGTAAAGGAATGATATTACCTCTAAAAAGTATATTATAAACCTTCTGATTTAAAGTTAATTCTTTATAAAAATTGACAAGAACATAGACTATAAAACTAAAACTAAGTCCCAGAAAAAGATATATAATCACTTCTTTATAAGATTGAATAAGTGGATCATTAGCATTTGCATAAGCTAATAGCAAACCACTTAAAGCTAAAATAACTAGGCTCAAATATGAAAATAGAGCTGTAGGCATATATGCCATGTAAGAACGATAATTCCGAGCCAAAGCCTTTAAACCCCACACCGATAGGCAAAGAGATAAACCTAAAATAACCGTATAAGGGATGTAATAAATTTCTATATTTTTGTGCTTTACTTCAGAAAGATAAAGCAAAATAAGATTACTAAAATAGATAGCCCAAATTAATAGCAAATGCCATAAACTTTTTCCAGAAGATGCATTATTATGTTTTGTAATAATATATACAAATCCTCTAACAATTTCATAACCAGATAATAAACAAATAAGTATCATGGCAATTAAAGGTATAAAGGTCCCATAACTTGTGAGGTATAAATAAGGGTCTTGATGAGGGGTATATGTAAAGATTAGAACAGCAAGTAAGCTGGTATAAGTTGTAAAAATAGATAATCTACGTAAGTAACTAGTTTGAGGAGAGTAGTTTTTGAAATAATAGGTTGTTAAACCATAAACCAAAATAACAGCTATTAATAGCCCTTTGTCAAAATAAGGTAAATAACCAAAAAGAGAAGAAAAATTGATCAATTGGTTGTAAGTCAATAAACCTAAATTTTCTAAATTTAACCCGCTAAAGAAGAAAAATAATAAACCCAGACCTATAAAATAAGCAATTTTTTTAAACTCGGAAACTGCAGCACTTATAAAGATTATAGCTAAGGCTAAAGTTAAAAGGTGGGTGATATGAATGAGTAAAGAAACTTCTATTTCATTAGATAGAAATTTTTCTATAAAAATATAACTATCGGCAGGTATGGAAAAGTTAAATAGATCATCTTGAAAATTGTCTAAAATAAGGGGAAGTATTTCAAAATTACCTAAAGTAGACCAAGTAATTGCAAAACTATCATCTAAGTAAGAAGCCCATATACTTGTACCTATAAAAAAGAGAACCAGAGCCATTAGACAATAAAAGATAATCTGATAGGCTTTTTTCCATGTTTTCCAAAAAAATAAATTGTTCATGAATATATTAAAAAAACTGGGTGGTGTTTCAGAAAATATGATTTAAAAAGATATTTTTGATATTGAGGTATTTAGAATTAAATTTTCCGTTTTACCTAAACTATGTTTATATAAAATGATCATAGAAATAACTATTAAAATACCCCAAACCTAATGTAAACAAAGGTATTGAAAAAATAGGAAGAATAAAATAAAAAGTAAAATTAGGTAGTGTTACACAAGTTATACCATTATACATTTAATATTACTGGCATAATTTTTTTGTACAAAGGATACCGAATTAATGATTTAATACGTTCAGGCGTTAGGTTATTAACTAAAATCTTCTATCTTATTTTCTAATATTTTTTTCTGTGGGGTTGTCAATTAGGATGAGTTATCTTTGCAAGACACAGATATATTGATAAACTCTAAATATTTTTTATTAGACTTGAATTTAATTTATAGTCAATATTTTAAATAGTTTTTAAAATTAGCAATACCTCCTGAAAGTAAAACTAAATCGTCAAGAAGTTGTCTATCTCTTATTCTAACAACTTGATGAATCAAGCGACAATTTTTCATCTGACCAATAGAATGTTCTACTCGACTCGAAGAAAGTGCTTTGTTATGTGTTAAGTTTTATTAAGAAGTCTTTATAAGTAGAAAAGACAAATTTTTTATTCAAATTCGCTTGTGCTTGTTCTATGCTAACTCCATAAAGTTTCATATAGGCTGATTTAAAATGAGGTAACAAAGCCTTAAATTGCTCTTTGTCCATACCGGTTGCAGCAGGCCACTCTCGTAGATTTCTCAAATTTTTTACTGATAAAGCCATTATTTATAATATATTTGTTGTCAAATACTTACAAATATAAATATTTTTAATATATTCAGTATCAAATCCGGGAAAGTCTATTATAAAATAGACTCTATATACTAATTTCTTTGCACGGGATAAAAAATATGAAAATATAAGTTATTAAAAATCAAATATTTAAAAATATATAAAATCCATATAAAACTTTACAACATAGATTATAGTCGCCTAAAAAAATGACTATTTATTTATTTTTTTACATAATATGTAACTTATTGATCTGCAAGCAATTACATAGTTCTAAGGTTTTTTGTTGACTCATTTTTTTAGATTATAAAAATTTATAAATGATTGGTTATAATTTAATTATAAATTTAGAATGAAATATCTATTTAAGGTAGGTGGATAGTTACATGAAAAAAGCTAAATTAGTATAGTTTAATTTATATTCAGTAATATAAATTAAATACTTCGGTAAAAAATTATAAAAAAATTATAATTTATATTTTAGTTCTTTCAATTTATAAAAATTTGATTATAAGAGTTTTATGATCTTAAAAAATCATGAAACTCTAAAAATTTACCGAAGTATTAAATTAAATAATATCATGAAAGCGAAGATAGTTGAAGTAAATATAGACTATATAACTTAAAATAAGAAAAATCCCTATAAAACGATTAAGTGATTTCTTAAAGAGGTATATCAATAAAAATATTATTATATTAACAACAATTAATATAATAATGTCTAAATTTAAGTCATCGTAATATTTAACAGGATGAACTGTAGCTGTTATTCCCAAAACCCATAAAATATTAAATATATTAGATCCAATAACATTGCCTACAGCTATATCTTCATTCTTATTAATTGCTGCATAAATAGAGGTTAATAATTCAGGCAAAGATGTACCTAAAGCTATTATACTTAAACCTACAAACCCCTTACTTAATCCATATAGTTCTACAATTATAATACAATTATTGATGACAAGCTGCCCTCCAAAAAAAAGTCCTAAGAAGCCTAAAATGACTAAAATAGTACACTTTAATAAAGATAAAGTAGGTTTTTGAGTTGTATCATTAGGAGTTTTTACTATGTTTTTGCTTGAATTTTTTTGTAATGTATACCATAACTTTTGAGTAAAATAAAGAAAAAGAATAATAAGTAATACACCCTCAATCCTATCTAATACATAAGGAAATAAATAATTTGTTTGGACTAAATGGATATTTATCATTATTCCTAGGAGAATAGTAATAAATATTGAAAAAGGAATATCATGAAATAAAGTTGATTGTTTAATACGTATTTTTTTAAAAACCACACTAAAACCCAACACTAGTAATATGTTAGACATATTACTACCTATAATATTACTAACGATAAAGTCACCTTCACCTCTCATATTAGATTGTAAAGATATTAATAGTTCGGGCAAAGATGTTCCGAAAGCGACAATAGTCATTCCTATTAGTAAAACAGATACTTTCAGACGTAGGGCTATTTGAGTTGCACCTTTTAAAAGCAATTCTGCAGAATATATTAATAAAGCAAAAGCCATAATGAGCAATAAAATCTCCTTTATAAGAACCATCAGTTACATTTAGATAAAAAATTCAATCTAATTTTGTTTTGATTAATTTTTAATTGTCGAATATTTTTCCTTAATACTTTATACATTAAGCTGCTTAAAATTAGTATAATTAATGCAAACTAATTTTAAATTTTCAAATAAAACTAAAAACTAATATTATTATTAAATGTTAGTGTTGTTTATTATTATTCTTTTTTGTTAATTTTGGTTACTTATTTAATAATCGTTATTTTTTTATAAAAAAGTAGAATAAAAAATATAATTTCTAATATAGACTTTATAGACTCAAAAAAAATAACGATTATATAACTACTTGATTATTTGATCGAAAAACAAAATGTCTGAAAAAATAACAGTTATTGGTTTAGGTCAATTTGGCATGAGGGTTGCTAAAGAATTAACAAAACGAGGGGCTGACGTTTTAGCTATAGATAGAAGTTTAGATAAAATTGAAGCTATCAAAAGTGAAGTAGCTTATGCTGTTGCTTTAGATTCTACTAATATTAGAGCCTTGCGTTCTCAAAATATTGAGCAAATGGATTCTGTATTTGTGGCTATTGGAGAAAACATGGAAAGTCTTTTATTAACTACCGTAAATTTATTAGAAATAAATATAAAACGTATTATTGCAAGAGCCGTTTCTGAAGAACAAAAAATTATTTTGAGTAAATTAGGTGTTCAAGAAATTATTTCCTTGGAAGAAGAAATTAGTAAAAATATAGCTGAAAACTTAATGAACCCGACTTTCCAAGGTATTCTTCATTTAACCGACAACCATATTATTGTTGAAATTCAAGTACCTCTTAAAATAGCTTATCGGACTGTTGCCCAATCTGAATTTCAATCTACTTATTCTATTAAACTTATTGCTGTGAAACGAGTCTATGAAGAAATTGTTGAACAAGAAAGGATAGAAGTTCGTCATATTTTACCCCAAATTGATGTAAATACTATTATCCAACCAACAGATATTTTAGTTGTTTTAGGAAAAACCTCTGATATAGAACAATTTATAAGTATTAATAGCTAAACTTGTATAATCTTATTTATCTTTTTTTATGACTTTAAACTATTTTTTAACTAAATAAATCAATCTTATGAAAAAATATATTAACTATTTACTCATTATAACTTTTTTGTTTTTAGGATTTTATTGTAAAAATAAAAATGATTCTTCTTTAAATACACCTCTTAAAAACAACCATGTTTTAGATAGGTTTGCTGATATTGGAATTCTGAAATATGAAGTACCAGGGTTTGATAAACTTGATTTAAAACAAAAAAAACTATTGTATTATCTATCCCAAGCTTTTATGAGTGGAAGGGATATATATTACGATCAAAATTATAAACATAATTTATTGATTAGGAAAGTCTTAGATGAAATAATTAAACATTATTCAGGCGATAAAAATACACCTGAATGGGAAACCTTTATGACATATACTAAACGTTTTTGGTTTTCTAACGGAATTCACCACCATTATGCAGAGACAAAAATATTACCTGAATTTACACCTGATTATTTTAAGTATTTGCTTAAAAATACAGACGATGCTACTTTTCCACTCCAAGAAAATCAAACTATAGATGACTTATTTACTTTATTAGAAATACCTATTTTTTCTCCAGATATTGATAATAAAAGGGTAAATAAAACAGCAGGGCTAGATTTATTAAAAACTTCAGCAACTAACTATTATGAAGCTGTTAGCCAAAAAGAAGCTGAAGATTTTTATAAAGTTGCTTTAAATCAACATGGTTCCAAACCTAACCCACCTCTTTTTGGTTTAAACGGAAAATTGGTTAAGGTAAGCAGTGAAATTAAACATGCTTATCGTTTTGCTGATGGAACAAGTGATAAACAACCAGAGACCGGTGATATTATTGAGCTGGTGTGGTGCGTAGGTAAAGATTATCATCCAAGTGGCTTGCCCGGTTTATATTCAAAAGCTTTAGAACAAGTGATATTTTGGCTTGAAAAAGCAACTACTGTGGCAACAAATCCTAAACAAAAAGAAGGTTTTGAACTTTTAATTAGTTTTTATCGCACAGGAGATTTAACAACTTGGGATAACTATAATATTGTCTGGGTAGAAGATAATGAAACTTACATAGATTACATTAATGGTTTTATAGAAGTTTATGCAGATCCTTTGGGTTATAAAGGGTATTACGAAGGTATTTTACAAATTACAGACTTAGAAGCTTCAGAACGTATTAATAAAATATCAGCTGAAGCTCAATGGTTTGAAAAAAATTCATCTATTCCAGATGCTTATAAGAAATCAGAAGTGAAAGGTATTTCTGCTAAAGTTATTACTGTGGTTATGGAAACAGGTGCTTCATCTCCTTCGACGCCAATAGGTGTAAATTTACCAAACTCTAATTGGATACGATCAACTCACGGTTCAAAATCAGTTTCTTTAGATAATATTAAAAATGCTTATACACAGGCTAGTGGAGGTAGTAGTATCAATGAATTTGCTTATTCTAAAGAAGAAAAAGAACGTTATTTAACCCATGCTGTTTTAGCTGGAAAATTACATACTGATATGCATGAAGTTATTGGACATGCTTCAGGAAAATTAAAAGATGGGGTTCAAGAACCTGCGATCACACTTAAAAATTATGCCAGCACTATGGAAGAAGCACGTGCCGATTTAATTGCCTTATACTATTTATTGGATCAGAAATTAATAGATATTGGTGTTATGACGACTTTAGATGTTGGAAAAACGGCATATGATCAATATATTCGAAATGGATTAATGCTACAGCTGAGGCGATTAGAACTTGGACAACTTATAGAAGAAGATCACATGAGGAATCGCCAATTTATTGCTCAATGGGTTTTTGAAAAAGCCCAAGCCGATGAATCTATTAAAAAAATACAAGAAAATGGCAAAACTTATTTTGTTATTAAGGATTATCAAAAGGTAAGAGTTTTATTTGGAAAACTTTTAAATATGATTCAAACGATTAAATCAGAAGGTGATTTTGAAGGTGCCAAGTCCTTAATTGAAAATTATGGTGTACAAGTAGATACAGCTTTACATAAAGAAGTCTTAGCACGATATGAAAATTTGGAAACTTCGCCTTATTATGGATTTATACAACCTCAATTGGAGGCTGTTGAAGAAAATGGAGAAATTATAGATGTCAAGATTTTAATCCCTGACAATTTTGTAGAGCAAATGCTTTATTTTGATGAAAGGTATAATTATTTAAAATAACGGTAGTGTTGTAGTAAAATATAATTTAAGAAAATATTTTTGATATTGAGACATTTAGAGCTATATTTATTTTACTTAAAAGTTGAATTAAATAATTTTAATAAATTGATAACCAAATTTTTATGATAGCCTATAAGTTGATGAGCTTTGGTCTTATGTAAAAAAAAGAAAGGGTGGAAATATTACTTGCTTTATGCGTATTATCGTTAGACAGGTGAGATTGTTTCTTGGACTTGGGGCAAGCATGATAAGAAAACAGTAGAGCATTTATAGTATAGTTGCAAAGGTTTTGGGTATTTATTTCAAACGAGTTTGTAGGGATAACAAATGGGAGGCGTTCAAAGGGGGCTTTGAAGATTCTAAGCACATTTGATAGGCAACTATTTTACAAAGGATATAGAAGGTAATAATTGTTGTCTGTATCATCGAATCAGCTGTTTAGTTCATCAGACCTGTTGTTTTTTTAAAAAGATGTCTAATCATCGTAAAGTCAGATATTAGCTTTCTTTTATACTAATAATGGTTATCTATAAAATTTGCCATCATATTTTGTATAACACCACCCACATATTTTAGGCTGTTGCTTTTGCTATCTAAATGATCATTCATGATTATAAAATAAAAAGTCCACCATGACGGCATTACCAAAAAAAGAATTTATAAAAGTTTTAACTCATTGGTTACGAAAATAATATTTTCTAAAATAAAAACATATTTGTTGTATTTTCCAAACTTATATGGCTTTAGGTTTAAAGGTTTTGGCGTTTAAAACTTTTATATTTTTCCCTGCTTGCGTTAACACAAAAACCCCTGATTTTATAGCTTCTTCTACAGCCTCTTTTTCAATATCCATACCTGCCACAGCACCATAAATTTTATGTTTTTTATATCTTGGAAAATCTTTGACAAACTGTTTTAACTCTTTGGCTATAAATTTTTCAACTTGATATTTTCTAAAAATATGCTTGACCGATACCAACACTACAGATTCTCCATTGACTCCCACAATATCATACTCATTATTCCAACACTTAACATTTCGATCTATTTTGCCTAAAGGTATGGAAGCAATTTGTTTGCTAGCTTCCAATCCCGAAAAAAAGAAGTTTTCGGCAACTGAACCGATATTATTAGATAAATTCCCATATCGAGTGCCAAGTGTATCTAACTTTTGAGCAACGGCTTTCATTTGCCGGTCTGTTGCTTCCATTTCTTTAGCAGTTTCTTTTATTAGCCTATCTGTTTCTTTCCTTTCTTTAATAGTCTCTTTTTGAAACTCTCGTAATTCTTTGATGGCTACAAGATTTGCGACAGCTAAATCTTTTAATTCTTGATCTGTCATAATAATTTGGATTTAAGATGTTTAAATTATAGTAAACATTGAAAAGGGTTTCTAAAATATTTATTTTTTTACGTTTTTTAGTGCAACTATATCACTTGAAAAAAGAATTTATAAAAGTTTTAACTCATTGGTTACGAAAATGATATTTTCTAAAATAAAAATAGATTTGTTGTATTTTCATTTATCCTTCATTCTCAATTTTTCATTTTCTTTTTTTAAATCCTCAATGGCTTCATCTTTCGTTTTTAAAGCCTCTTTTAATAAGGCGATATGCTCTTTGTATAACTTATCCAAACTTGGATCAATCTGGTAGTAGTTTACGTTCTTATTAAAGGAACAAGCATCTCCGCTTCCACTATGATTAAAAGTTGGCAATTTATCGCCATAAAATTCAAAGTCTTGAATTTCTTTTACAGTGGTTTTCAGTATTTTAGCTATTTTTTCCAATTGTTCTTCTTTGAGCTTGCTTTCTCCTTTTTCCAAGCGGCTGTATTGGGCTTGCGAAACCCCCAATTCTTGAGCAATATAGCCCTGACTCAAATCTTTAAACTCCCGTAATTTCTTAATTTTATGCCCGACATTCTCTAATATATTATTCATAATTTTGGAAATATTACACCGATATATACTATTTTATACTAAAAACTTATAGAAATTTGCCACTATAACAAAAGTAATTGTTTTTCTACATAAATTTATAGACTTAAAATGAAAAAAATATTAATAGTACCGGTTTTTTGGAAAAGAACCAAACACTTTGGTTTTGCTTTTGGTGTGGTTTTACTGCTATTGACCACCGCGTTAAATTGCGAAGATGATGCGGTGTTATCACCCGCCCGCTTGGAAATAGCCCCTGCCGAATTGGACTTTGGCGAAAATAACAATAGCTTGGCTTTTGCCATTAAAAATACGGGGCAACAGAATCTCACTTGGACGGTATCCGAATCAGTGGATTGGATCGTCAATTTTCAAAATACGACGGGCAAAATTACGGGGACTGGTGAAAGCCAAATCACCGTAACTATAGACCGAGACCGTCTTTCGCCCGGCGATAATACGGGGTCTATTCAGGTGACCGCAGCTGCCGATGATGGATCAGCTTTGGAAGGCGGGGCTAAAAATGTAACTGTGAAAGTGCAAAAACCTTCGCCACCTGCGTTGAGTATGTCCAGCAATGACATCTCCGGTTTAGGCTCGGCTAATGTGGTCGCCAAAGCCTTGATAGATAATCTTGGCTCGGGAAACATCAGCCAGCACGGACACGTTTGGCATACGTCTCCCAATCCAGACCTCAGCGATGGGAGCATATCGAAAAGTAGCCTCGGAGAGAAAACCGAAACAGGCAAGTTTTCAAGTCCTTTGACTAATTTGAATGCCAATACAAGCTATTACATTCGGGCTTATGCTATCAACAGTTCAGGAACAAGTTACAGTAATGAGGTAAGTTTTAGTACGCCCGGAGATGGCTCTATGAATAACTCCAGAGTTTTGATTAACAATGCCAATATTTCAGAAAATGAACCCGTTGGTACAGAAATAGGCATCTTGAGCGTAGAAGACGATGATGAAGTGGACACCCATACTTATAGCTTGGTTTTTGGCACGGGTGATACCGACAACAGCCATTTTAGCATAGAAGGCAATCGCTTAAAAGCCGCGGCTGCCTTTGATTACGAAACCAAAAATAGCTATTCAATACGGGTGAGGGCAAGAGATAGCGAAATAATTATTGATGAGATTTTGAGCATTAATGTTATAAATGTATGGGATCCCCGTTGGACTCAAGCCACTGCTTCCGCAGCTTGGACAGCAAGAACGATTCATACTTCCGTAGTTTTTGATAATAAAATCTGGGTAATGGGTGGATGGGATGGTAGCAGTAGAAATGACGTTTGGTCATCTTCAAACGGCAGTACTTGGACACAGGTGGACGCCTCAGCGGATTGGACAGAGAGAAGTAATCACACTTCCGTGGTTTTTGATAATAAAATTTGGGTCATGGGCGGAAATGATGTTAACTGTAGAAATGACGTTTGGTCGTCTTCAAACGGCAGCAGCTGGACACAGGTAGACGCTTCAGCCGACTGGACAGAGAGAAGTAATCACACTTCCGTGGTTTTTGATAATAAAATTTGGGTAATGGGGGGATATGATGGTAACATATTAAATGATGTCTGGTCATCTTCAAATGGCAGTACTTGGACACAGGTTAATACTTCAGCCGACTGGACAGGAAGAGAAGTTCACACTTCGGTAGTTTTTGATAATAAAATTTGGATAATGGGTGGTAGAATATTAATAGGAACAGGGCGGACTGCAATAACTTATGCAGATGATGTTTGGTCTTCTTACAATGGTGGTGCTTGGACTCAAACTAAAACCATTGCTTCTGCTGGCTGGTTAGGAAGATGGACGCCAACTTCCGTGGTTTTTGATAATAAAATTTGGGTGATGGGCGGATTTGGTAGTAATAGGCTAACTATGAAAATGACATTTGGTCTTCCTCAGATGGTAGCACGTGGACACAGGTCGACGCTTCCGCAGATTGGACAGAAAGAGGTTTTCACACTTCCGTAGTTTTTGATAATAAACTTTGGGTGATAGGGGGATATGACGGTAGTAATAACTTAAATGACGTTTGGTATTATGGGGAGTAAGAGGGGGGAGAGGAAACCTCGTAGGTTTTAAAAACCTGCGAGGTTTGTTAGGAAAACCCTCAAGGTTTAATGTGTTTAAAAAAGGTCTTTATTTTTTTTGCTTTTCTAACGAAATTGCTTAACATGATTTTCGAAAAGTAGTATTGTTGATAGCCATAGTATTTTTACCTAAAAAACTGTCATTTTTCAGCCATTTTAGATTTTTTTTAACCCTAAGGCTATAAGCAAAAATAAAATCCCTTAAATTTGGTAAAATAATATAATTCCATTCACCATGAAAATCTTCAAAATACCTGTATATCAAGATATATAGGTACTTTGACAACGATGAGGTCAGACATAAATTTTTTAAAAAGACCCCAAGTTATTTTTGCTTGCTTCCTTAGACGAGAACTCAATGTAAAAACCCCTTTTAATGCGGTTGAAAAATGGTTTGAATTAGATAAGACCATTTTTAAACTGAAACCTGATGAATTTAGAACTAAAATACTAAATTTGAAAATTAAACAAGCTGTAAGCACACAACAACCTTATGAAACTTAACAATTTATGATTAAAAAACACTTTTAATTTTGAAACAATTAAGAGTTATATTTGTCTTTTGGTTTTTAGAATCAATTTATTACAACATTTATTAGACTATTAATTATAGAAAAACTCAGACTTCCCCAATATTGTATATATGAGTTTTATGTTTTAATATTTTAATTTATTTGGATCTTATTTTATAAAATTTTTGATACCTTTTGGTTGACAATATGAAAAAAGTTAAATATATTTTTGTTACAGGGGGTGTAGCATCATCCTTGGGAAAGGGTATTTTAGCTGCCTCTTTAGCAAAACTTTTACAAGCTCATAACTACAAGGTTAGTATCCAAAAATTTGACCCCTATATCAATATAGACCCGGGCACAATGAATCCTTACGAACATGGTGAATGTTATGTAACTGATGACGGTGCTGAAACAGATTTAGATTTGGGACACTATGAACGCTTTTTAAATATCTCGCTTTCTAAAGATAATAATGTTACTACAGGTCAAATATATCACGAAGTTATTAGTAAAGAACGAGAAGGTAAATATTTGGGTAAAACTGTCCAAGTTATTCCTCATATTACTGACCAAATCAAATCTCATATCTATAAGATAGGTAAAAAAAAACAGTATGATATTATTATTACTGAAATTGGAGGCTCTATTGGAGATATAGAATCATTACCTTTTATAGAAGCTATTAGACAAGTACAATGGGAAATTGGACAAGAAAATTTCTTAGTGATTCATCTTACTTTAATACCTTATTTAAAAGCTACTCAAGAGCTTAAAACTAAGCCAACTCAACACTCTATCCGTTTTCTTTCCGGAGCTGGTATTAATCCTAATATAATTGTTTGTCGCTCGGAGTATAGTTTACCTCTCGACGTAAAATCAAAAATTTCTTTGTTTTGTAACGTTCCTATTCACAAAGTTATTTCTTCTGTCGATGCCGATACAATTTATGACGTTCCTATTTTGATGCGAAAAGAACAGTTAGATAATATTGTTTTAGATAGTCTGAATCTATCTAAAATAGTAGAATTAAATCTAAAAAAATGGAAAGATTTTTTAGGAAAACTAAAAAATCCAATCTATGAAATAGACATCGCTCTTGTTGGAAAGTATGTAAAACTGCCTGATTCCTACAAATCTATTATAGAAGCCTTAATTCAGGCAGGTGCTTCTATTGAATGTAAAGTTAATTTAACCTTAATTTCTTCGGAAGAATTAGAAAAAAATAGTTCTGAACAAATTTTGGAAAAATTTCAAGCTGTTATTATAGCACCAGGCTTTGGAGATAGAGGTATAGAAGGAAAGATTAAGGCAGCCCGTTACTTAAGAGAAAGAAAAATACCTTTTTTAGGTATTTGTTTAGGCTTACAATGTGCTGTTATTGAATATGGACGCCATGTTCTGAATCTCAGAGATGTTTATTCTTCTGAAATGAAAAAAAATCCTGAAAACCCTGTTATCCATATTCTTGAATCCCAAAAAAAAATTACTAAAAAAGGCGGCACAATGCGACTTGGGGCTTATAAATGTATAATAAAACCGGATTCTTTAGCTTTTAAAATTTATCAAAAAACCAATATTAAAGAACGTCATCGTCATCGTTATGAATTTAATAACGATTATTTAGAGCAGTTCGAGAAAAGTGGATTTAAAGCATCTGGCAGAAACCCTGAAACAGAATTAGTTGAAATTATGGAACTCACGAATCACCCATTTTATATTTGTACTCAATATCACCCTGAATTTAAAAGCCGAGTCGAAGCACCTCATCCCCTTTTTAGAGCCCTTATTCAAGCAGCTATAGATAGAAAGTATATATAATAATAAACTTTCCAAAAGTTTTCAAAAAAAATGACAATTGTTTTTTAAGTTACTTATAATAAGCTATTTAAAACTAAATTTAAGTTTAATATTATGCACTAAACAAGTTTTTTAGATTTTAGAATTAAGCCATATCAGAAAATTCAGCTAAATAAGTTTTCGAGTTAAGAAAAATAAACAATAATGGGGATATAATTTAGAAATAAATAGACAAAGTGTACTCAAAACAAATCTGTGTAATCTTAAAAATTAAAAAAAATGATAAAAAAGCCTTAAATGTGGATCAATTCTGTTTAAAAATAATATGAGTTCGACATAAGTTTTAGGTATTTTGGTTTAGTTTGTATTGTTTCAAGTTTTGTATAAAAAAGGTTTTTTCTGCTTAAAACTATAAAGGGCTTTTTTATAAAAAATTTATACTCCTAAGCCATTGTAAAAATTTAGAAAAGTTATCTTGAAATAAGTAAATTTGAGCAAGTATATTATTTGTGTTGGTTTTCTTTAAAAATTTAATTACCAAGGTTTTGCATACAGATAAAAGCCTAGTCACTGCCTTTTCTTTAGTCCTTAATTGATCCTCTTTTAAGCTTAACATAGCGAATATGGTTATTGGTTTCTACTGACTAATGCCCCCGCATAGCCAAAAAATAGTCCTCCTTTTTATCAAAGCCTTCGTTAGAAATAGAATAAGATACTTCGCAAGATTGCTCACACCAGGGTTTTTTCTAGCAAATTTTGAAAACTCCCCTGCTCACTTTCTTTTTTACCAGTGTAATATCCTTGAGCCACAACCTCTCTGTCCAAGTGTTTGAGTAATTGTACTAAAGCCTCCCCACGTTTATCCCCTTTTTGAATACTAGCCCGAAATTCTTTACCATCGCCAGCCTACCAAGCCTGTTCTTTAAATTTTAGTTCAAAACCAAAATTTTTAAATAGCAGGTCTTCCAAAGGCTCCAAAGCTATCGTTTTTAAAAAAATAGGTAGATAGGAATGAGATATAACATTTTTATTATCAATGCCTAAAAAAGAACATAAGGCTTTACCAGTATTTTTCATACTTCGTAGAATACCGGAAAGCGTAGCATCTTGACCACGCAGTAGAGCTATAATTAAACTAAGTAGCACGAAGGCAAAGTCTAATTTCTTGCCTCTATTATCTCTTAAGTCTAGATCTATACAATCTTGTATTTGTTGATAAAATGTTGTTACTTGCATCTTGTGAGTGTAGATTTATATTAAATAATATGAGTAAATAAACGTAAATATTACATTATTTTACGCTCACATTTTTTTATAAGAAAGCCCTATAATGAGAAATAGATATTTCATTAACTCCATAAAATATGACATATTCATTATTTTTATTGCCTTTTAACTTATAAAAATTTAAAAAACCACCACAATGAGCATTTGAATAGATGCCTAAATGTAAAATTTTCTTAAAACAGTCAATTTTATCATTAATATTTCCCCCAGAAAATTGACTATTTATCATTAAATTATAATCTATTTTTATAACTTTATCAATACTTCGGTAAATTTTCACCTTAAAAATCAAAAAAAGGGGCTAAAGATTTATCTTTAGAAATATGAAATCAAAAGAAAAATTAGCCCCCGAGACGGAACGTCTCTTGAAGGCTATATTAGACAAAATGCCAGACTTAAACAAATGTTATAGAAAAGTTTTTTTATCAACTCTATTTTTATTTTTGGGTTTAAAAGATCGTATAAACTTTTCTCAATTAGGTCGTTATGGTGAATTTATCGATAAAACGTATCGGACTCATTTTAAGAAGGTTTTTGATTTTTTGAAATTCAATAAAGAAGTTGTTAAATATATGAATTTCAAGGAGTTAATTCTTGTGTTCGACCTTTGTTTTTTGAAAAAATCAGGTTACAAAACCTAGGGTTTAGATAAGTTTTGGTCGGGATGTTCCGGGTCAGTTCAGAGGGGATTGAAACTCGCTAGCTTAGCTTGCGTGGCCACTGGCAAAAAAAGAGGTTCTCATTTAGAAAGTATTCAAACGCCTGATTTAAAAACACTTCAGAATAGCAATGAGCTCAAGGCGTCCTCTTTGGTAACGTATTATGCCCATTTGATAGTTGAGTGTTCAGCCAAGCTGCTTGAGCTTTCAAACTATCTCTGTGTGGATGCTTACTTTGCTAAAGAAAAGTTTATAAATGAAGTTCATAAAATGGGTTTGCAAGTAGTTACCCGATTACGTCAAGATGCTGATTTGTACTACTTGCACGAGGGTGAGCCAACGGGCAGGCGAGGGCGTCCAAAAGTATACGATGGTAAAGTAAAAGTCAAAAATATTGATAAAAAACGATTTGAACTAGCTAGTTTGCACGATTATCATCGGATATATAGCTGCATCTTATGGCGTAAAAGTTTGAAAAAGAAATTAAAAGTAGCTTATGTAGAGAAAGTGAATAAAGAAGGTAAAGTTATAGCGTATAGGCTATTCTGTTCAACAGATTTAGAATTATCGGCTTCTAAAATTGTAAGTTACTATCGCTTGCGTTTTCAAATAGAGTTTTTGTTTCGAGATACTAAGCAACACGCAGGATTAAATGAGTTTGAATGTCGCGATGAGCAGAAGATTGATCATCATACAAACATGTCTTTGAGCAGTGTTAATATAGCTCAACTTGAGCAGGTGCATCTATTGGGTCGGGATTTAGCTGCGGGTTTTTCGATGTCGGATGTGAAGATGGCTCATTGGCATCTTTTGTTATCCGAACATATTTTTAGCATCTTTGAGCTTGACCAAAGTTTGCTACAAAAAGAGGCAAAGCGTGAGGAATTGCTTAATTTTGGTCTAAAAAGAGCTAAAAGTCCGCTAAAAGTACCTGAAGCGGCTTAAGGCAGAAAGGAAAAGTCATCTACAAGGTGAGTAAAAACTAATTGTTAATGAGATAGTTACATCTTAAATATACCATATAACCCTCAAAACCAATTAATTGTGATTTTTTACCGAAGTATTGCTATTTAAAACTATGAATAAAATAACTAATGATATTATAGAGAATATCAAGACCTACCTTTTTCGTCTTTTTCGTCAAGATACTCAGCGGTCCTTGTTGTTAAATGCTATTCTCTTAGTATTAATTGTATTTTGTGTCACTAGCTATATATTTTACAGCTATTTACCTAATATAACAAAGCATGCTAAAACACTTACAATACCAATATTAGTAAATCAACCTTTGGACAAAGGAATAACTTTGCTTAATGATTTAGGATTACGCCATGAGATTATTGACACTGTTTACGATGGTAGAAATCCTATGGGAACTATTGTGAGACAAAACCCTCCGGCTCTTCAACAAGTTAAGACCAATCGAAAAATTTATCTAACTATCAATACTAATATATCTCCAAAGATAGGCGTTCCTAATATTTTATACAGTTCCTTAAAAAATGCAAAATTATTATTAGAAGCAAAAGGTTTATTTGTTGGTAAAACAACTTATGTACCAGATTTAGCAAAAAATGCTGTCTTAAAAGTAATCATTGATGGTCGTGAAATTAATGATAAAGACATTTTATCTACTTATACGATTAAAAAAGGCTCAGTTATTGACCTAGTTTTAGGGGATGGACTTGGAGAACAAAATATTCAAATGCCTAATTTAATAGGCATACCTTTAGATGAAGTGGAAGTTATTTTATTAGGCTTAGGGTTGCAAATTGGTAATATTGAATATGTAAAAGCTCAAAATAAATATCAAAAAATTGGACAAATTGTTGGACAATTTCCAGAAGCTGGACATATTGTAAAAATGGCAACGCTTATTCAGATTCATGTTGTTGAACATGTGCCTAAAATAATTAATGAAAATAATTAAATATAAAATTTTATAGTAGACTTGCCCGGATTTGATACTGAATATATTAAAAATGTTTATATTTATAAGTGTTTGACAACAAATATATTATAAATAATGGCTTTATCAGTAAAAAATTTGAGAAATCTACGAGAGTGGCCTGCTGCAACCGGTATGGACAAAGAGCAATTTAAGGCTTTGTTACCTCATTTTAAATCAGCCTATATGAAACTTTATGGAGTTAGTATAGAAAAGGCACAAGCGAATTTGACTAAAAAGTTTGTCTTTTCTACTTACGAAGACTTCTTATTTTTTGTTCTTTTTGTTTTAAAAAACCCAACGACCTATGATGTAAATGCTTTAGTTTTTGGCTTTGGTCAATCAACAGCGGAAAGTAACTTTAAACGAGGCGTTAAAATTTTGAAAAAATGCTTAGAATTATGTCATCAACTTCCTGAAAGAGAGTTTGATAAGTAATATAACTTAGTAGAGTTTTTGAATGAGCATAAGCGTTTAAAAATAGATGTTACCGAAATAAATATACAGCATCCTAAAGATAATAAGGCAGAAAAAGAGCACTATAGTGGCAAAAAAAACGGCATATGCGTAAAGGACTAGTGGTCAAAGATACTAAAAATAAAATACTGTATATCAGCAAATTATATTGTGGTAAGACACACAATTATGCCCTTCTAAAGTCAGAATTTCCTCCTGAAAGTTCTTGTTTTGAGAAATTAGAATTAGAAGTTGATTTAGGTTTTCAGGGTATAGAATCTGATTATAAGTGTCTTAAAGTTCATATTCCTCATAAAAGGAAACGTAAAAAGAAAGGTGAGTGCAATGAGTTATTGGAAGAAGAGAAAGCGCATAACAAAGCGCTTTCTTCAAGTCACGTGGATGTGGAACCTTCTATTGGTCAGATGAAAAATTGTCGCTTGATTCATCAAGTTGTTAGAATAAGAAATAAGCGACTTCTTGACGATTTAGTTTTACTTTCAGGAGGTATTGCTAATTTTAAAAACTACTTAAAACATTGATTATAAACTATATTCAAGTCTAATGAATATGATGGGCATAGCTTGAAAAAACTGCTAAGTAATCATGATTCTATTCATGTTTCCAAACTTGATGCCATTTATTGTGATAAGGGGTATCGGGGTGCAAAATTAGAAGGTATTGAGGTTCATATACCTGGTAATCCGAAGAAAAAAGACAGTGCCTATATGCGTTCTAAAAAGCGAAATTATTTTAGATTAAGATCTGGTATAGAACCTATTATCAGTCACTTAAAGCAAGATTTTCGTATGGGCTTGAACTATTTGAAAGGTAAGATAGCTGATGTAGTCAATGCTACAATGGCTTGCACAGCTTTTAATTTTCAAAAATGGATGAACCTAAAAAATACTTAAAAATTAAAAGGCAAAACCTTTTTTAAGGGATAACTATTTAGATAAACAGAAAGTAGCAGGAACCTATACAACTGAAATCGTTGATGCTAAAGAAGGTCGGAGTCAAGCCAAACTGAACGTGTATTTTCATCCAGTAGCTTTTCATCCCAAGTCTTTTAAAAAAATGGAGGCATCTTGCCCAGTCTATGCAGTTAGAGTCAAGGAAATAGAGGCGCCTGAAGGCATCGATCCTGTGGACTGGAAACTCTTGACCAATTTAAAAATTGAGCGTTTAGAGGACGGCCCTCTTAGTTGTATCTTACTATTTAAAATGTTGGCTTATAGAACGTTTTCATTATCTTTTAAAAAGCGGTGCTGCGCGTATAGAAGATCTCCAAATGGCTCAACCTAAACAATTTAAAAATGCTATTAGTGCGTATTCTATCGCATGTTTAAATGCTTTCAAATTGCGTTACTATGCCGAAAACGATCCCGATATGGACGTATACAGCTTTGGAGTGAACTCAATTGATTATGAGATACTTTACCGATATAGTGAGGTAAAAAAGATAGCATCTAATGTGAGCTATGACCCGACTAATTTGCCAAGTATTCAGGAGTTCTATGTCCTTCTTGGTCGCTTAGTAGGCTTTCGTCCCACTAAATATCAGCCTTTTCCCGGTTTGAAAATATTGGGAAAGGCATTGAAAAAAATAAACTGGCTAATTGATAGTTACCTTATTTTCAACCCCCAATACGCCCCTTAAATATTCTGTGGGTTGTCAATAGAATAACTCATCTTGGTGAGTTTAATTTTATCATTTCTCGTACAATACTACCATATCCTCGCCCCCCTTTTTTAATTTAACTGTTATAAAAGAAATGTTTGTTGAAAATAGATAGGATTAATAACAATATGGGCTTTATTGTAGAAACGTAATCTTTTTTTATACATTTTTTTCAAATCATAATATAATTCATCATCTGTTTTATTTTTAAATAAGGGGCGTTTTTTTTTCTCTTGAACGATATAAGCATGAAGAATATATAAATCTGGATTTAAAAATACAGTAAGTCCAGAAGAAAGCATAAAATCAATATTATCAAAAAAACAAGGTGTTCCTCCTCCTGTAGCGATTAATATACAACTATCGTTTGATATTAAACGTAAGTTTTTTTTTTCTATTTGTCTAAAAAAATTTTCACCTTTTATTTCAAATATCTCATTGATAGAATTAAAGTTTGTATGGTTTTTAAGAATAACAGCATCTAAATCTATAAAGGTCAAATTTAATTTTTGAGATAATAAATTTCCTATTGTAGTTTTACCAGATCCAGGCATACCAATTAAATAAAGGCGGTTAGTATTAATCATGTTATCTATGGAGTATTCTCAAATATTTTATAATTAAAAAAGCCTCAAAAATTAATATTACTTCTAATTTTTGAGGCTCTAAATATTAAGTTTTTTAATATTACTGTTCCCAAAGAACTGATTCATAATCTACTAAACCATATTCATATTCAAGTGATTTAACCAATACTAATTTAGGATCAGAATAAATATCTTCTATTAGATCATCTCTTGGGTTAGAATATTTTGTAATATGTCCATATTGTAATGCAAGATCAAAAGCATCTAGTAAATTAAGGTGTGCATTATCATTTTTGGTATTAACCCATAGAGCATTAGGATTATCTATAAATACATTTTCTACCAACTCTTTAAAAGAAAAAACAGCTATAGTTTTATCAATTCCAAGTGGGTTTTCATCTGCAGGAATAATTAATTCAATACTTTGTAAATCGTTATATATACGAGATCTTTTCTTATCAAAGATTATATCATTTTTAATTTGAAAAGTATAAATTTGGCTTGGCAAAAACTCAATAACTTCTTCTATTTCAGATTCTCCTTCTATTCCAAAATCATCAAAATCTGAATCATCAGCTCCTTCAAATTCTCCTCCAAAATCTGAATCAAGCGATAAGTCTCCTACCCCATCATCTATGATATCAGCACCAGGCACTTTTAAATTTTCAGAAAATTGTTTAAGCGACATTCTACTGACTAAAGAATCGCTAGTATATGGACGTAGTACACCTGCTTTTACAGCATTTATTATAGTCCTAATTATTTCTAAGTTTTTAGCAAAAAAAGGTTCATTAATTTTTTGCCTTAAATCAATTCTAGTCCAAACAGTTTTCATGTACATGATATCACCTTTTCTTATTGGGCGCAAAGAATTATAATTGTAGCTATTGTCTCCTATTTCTTGTGCTGAAACATTTGTGATAAATATGATTGAAAAAAATAATATAATAATATTTTTTAGTCTAAATGAGAGTGTTCGTTTCATAGTCTTATATCAAGTTTATTATGAAATAAAAATACTTCCTCGATGGATAAAATATTTTGCAATATTTTATCTAAATTGAAATAGTACTTAATGGAATAGTTTAAAAAATATAATGATATAATAGTATGGTATATATAAATTTTATAATACCATACTATTTATCCGATTTTTAGTTAATAGGAATAGTAAATATAGTTAACCCACCTAAGTTTACTGTTTCTAAGCTATTTCTAAAATTTTTACGTTTGACTTTCTTTATTTCTACAATAATTCTATCGCCTTCTCTAGCTTCTTCTCTCCATCTGCTTGGTACAGAAAAATTAGAGCTAGAAAGTGTTTTTTGAGCTATTGCTCTCTTACCTCTAGCTAGAGTGGCATCCCATTTTGTAACGCTATAGCGGGCATCTTGAGGCAAAAACTCGGCAAAACTTTCATCAGGAATAGCCCTCATTGTTATTTTAGTTAATGAATTCTTTGAAATACCATTTTTTAAATCCACTGGTCTTGAACCTCTGTATGGAACAATAGTAGGCTTAGGAATCCTACGAACTCTAAAAACTTCTGTACCTATTCTGCTTCCAGAATTATTTACGGTTAAAGTTACTTTCGATCTGCTAGGCACAATAGTTATAGAACCGGGTTTTCCACTTCTAATAATATCACCACCTGAAGCTGAAAAACTTGGATTATAAAAAGCACCTAAAGCGGGAACATTAATTTGTAATTTATTACCACAATTTAAATAAAGAGCTTGAACAGAAGCAGATTGAATTTGAATTACAGGTTTAACAACTGTATATTCTTCAATTACCTCTAAAGTAGTATCGTTACCAGTTCCTTTAAGAGCTATAGTGCCTTTCCATTGAGTATTATATTTTCCGTATCTATCATAAGAAGGAGCACTTGCTCTAAATTTAATAACACCTCTACCTTCTTCATCTATAGGGATGGACTTGCCATTATAAGTCATATCTGTTTTAGCAGTGCTTGATGATGCAGCTAAAAACATAACTGCCTCGTAATCGGTTCCTGATGCTACAGATTTTGAAGCTGCACTTGCTACAGCAATAATTTTATCAAACTTTAGAAGTTTTGCACCTACCTTTGTAGCTAATACTTCCAAAGCCTTTGCTTCTGATTGAGCAACCTGCGCTTTGAACTCATCTAAGACAGCTATAGCTGCTACTGTAGGCGTATGATCAAAATTTAATGCAGCAAAATCCTTATTCTTTTGATCAGGATCGTTCTTAAATTTATCATAATCTTTAGCATCTAAAGCTATATATTTTATATCAACAGAATCTACTATAGCATTTAATTCATCTACATAAGCATCAAGATCTTTTTTTAATTGAACAGCATCACCACCCTTACCTTGAGGATCTGGAAGCATAAATGACATTTGAATATCATAATCAGCTTCGTTTATAAATCGCCCTGTTTCTGAATCCAATCCTCCTGTTTTGACAGTAATCTTCTCAATTAATTCATCAATATATTCATATATTTCTTGAGAAGATGCTATAACTTCCTTAGCATCATTCAATACTCTTAAATCTTCAGGCTTATTTCCATTTTTTTCAACCTGTTTTCCTATAGATTCTATACGACCATTATTTTGTCTGCGAGTAATTTCTGTAGAATGTTTCAAACTCTCATCTATAAGATAGAATTTTGACAATACGGAATTACTAACTTGTAGAGCCAATAATGCTGTGAGGACAAGATACATCATATTGATCATTCTTTGCCTCGGTGTTCCTGCACCAGCCATAATTTTAAATTAGTTAATGTTTAATTAAAAAAAATATTTAGGATTTCATTGCAGATAACATATTTCCATACACTTTGTTAAGTGTAGAAAGGTTACCTGATAATTTGCCCATTTCTTTACCAATTAATTGAGCATCACTACTTACTGTTCCCATACTTTCCATGGCAGATCGTAAACTACCATAATATTTATTCATACTTTGTAAATGGCTTTGAGTATTTTTCAATTCCATTTCATAGATAGCATTTAGAGTGCCTAAACTTTTAGCAGACTTTTTCATTTCTTCTGAATTTGTATTCACTTCTTTAGCATAATCTTGAAAACTTTTAGTAACATTTTTGCATAGAAGATAAAGCACTAAATGATTTTCCACTATCATCTAAAGTTTTACTAAATTTAGCTACTGAACCACTTGCATTTTGTAAAGATTTTGCATATGTATTAGAAGCAGAAACAGCATTACCAACATCTTTCATCTGAGATGCTGTTGACTCAAGTTTGAGCATACCTTGACCAAATTTTTTCATAGTATCAACATCTAAATTGCTTTCTATTAACATTTTATCTATAGCTCCTAAAGCTAGTAGCCCTTTACCTTTACTATCTCGTTTTTTAGCCTGACCAGACTCTAATTCAGGATGTACTTTTTCCCATTCATAATGTGGATCAAATGGGGCAGCAGGCTCAAAAGTACCTATAAAGAAAATAATAGACTCTGTTATCAATCCAATCCCTAGAAAAAGACCTGCACCAGGTAGGTGTTGAATTTTAAACAAGGCTCCAAGCACAACTATGGAAGCGCCTAAACTAGTTAGTTTAGGTATAACAACTCTATAAAAACGAGCTAATTTTGATTCTTCTCTCATCTTATTATTTTAATTAAAATTTTTAAAAGTAGTAAAGAAAAAATAGAAACTGAGTATAAAACAGCTATAAAAATATAAGATTTGCCTTTTTAAAAACCAAGTTATAGTTTTTATTTTAAAAGACAAAATATATATTTAAATATAAAATATATTATAAGCCAAATTCTGTACCTGATGAACGTCCTAAATAGGTCATAACACATCTAAAACCAATAAAAGATCTGGAAGTGTCTTCATATTCAAAAGTTCTAGTACCTGTTTCAGTATAAAAAGGTATATCTTTCCAAGATCCTCCACGTACAACTTTTCTAGGTTCGTTCCCGTCTATATAAACAGGATTTAAATCCCAAACAATGGGATAACTTGCTTTATGAAAAGCATCTAAACACCATTCGGCAATATTTCCAGACATATCAAATAAACCATAATCATTTGGTAAAAAAGCACCAACTGGGGCTGTATAAGAAAAACCATCATCAAAGTAATTTCCTCTTACTGGTTTTAAATTAGCAAGTAAACAACCGCTAGCATTTCTTATATAAGGGCCTCCCCACGGATACTTAGCCATATCTCGACCTCCTCGTGCTGCATATTCCCATTCAGCTTCAGAAGGCAACCTAAAATCAGGTAATGGAAATAGACCTTTTTCCTCGCGATAAATATTTATGTATTCTGTCCGCCACTTACAAAACTCTTGAGCAGCTAACCAATCAACACCTACCACAGGATAATCGTCATAAGCGGGGTGTGACCAATAATAACGAGCTAATGGATCTCCTAAGTGATGTGAAAAATCTTTAATCCAAACACTTGTATCTGGGTATAAACGAGCATATACTTCTTCCTCAGTAAGAACTTCTTGCCCTTCAAACTCATCAGAAAAATCAGTATTTTCTTCTAAAAAATAATTAATAAACTGACGATATTCATTATTGGTAATTTCTGTTTCATCCATATAAAAAGAGCTGATTGTCAACTGTTTATTAAGATTAATCTTAGATGAGGTGATATCTTCATCTGCTTGCCCCATATGAAATGTACCTGGTGGTATATAAGTCATACCATAGGGTATAGTTTGAATGAAACTTTCTCTATCAGGAATACCTCTAAGTTCCCCTTTATCATTATATCCACGAGATAAGAGACCACAACTTTGAGTCAATATCATGAATAATATAAAAATGTTTATTTTACTTAAAAAGACTAAACGCTTCATAGGTTTGTTACAATTTAAAATTAAAGTTTCAGTTAAAAATATCGTCCAATTTATTTTGATAACCTACTACCTCTTACAAAAATAACTCCAAAAAATGAAAAAAATGATATAAATTCTCTGTATATAATAATTTATAATAATTATTCTCTTTCAAAATCTAAATTTATATAAAAAGTAGCTATAGTTTATATGCTTTTTGCAATTTATATAATGTAAAAAAATAATATATTAAAAATGAATATTTTAAATATTTAGTAATCAACTTATTAATTTAATTTATTATACTTAAGAATAACAAGGTTTATAAAATAATAGATTAAATATATTTAGATTTTTACTTTTTTAGATTTTAATTTCTTTTAAGTAAAGCAACAATAACATTACCTATTGTCATTTAATCAATAGGCTTTGGCTAAACCATAATTTGAAAATACTTAGGTATCAAATTGCAACTTAGCTTAGTAAACAACAGTTAAATAATTATCTTGTTTAATATATCTTTTTTTTATTTTATTTAAAATTAAGGGTAATTAACAAAAAAATAGTATTAAATGAATAATATGAAATAGTATTTTTTTTAAACATAATACATTTTATTTTATAAAAACTTTAAAATATTTAATTATCAATTATTTATAGTTTAAAATTTTCATTTTATCCAAAAAAAATGAGTACATAAAACTCTAACATGGATAGCTAATAGCTATGAATATACTTTTCCTATAAAAACTCTAAATATTTGATTTCCAATATTTTTTTAACTTAAAGATTATATATAATTTTTAAATTTAGTTTTACAAATCTTTTATTATCAATCAAATTAATTTATATAATGTTTTTTTTTTATAAAAAAAGAATGTGAGTTTTTTGATCTCTAAACATCTTATATTTATTTTAATAAGAGAGAAATTTTATGATACAGAGTTTCTTTCTTAAAAGGTTTCGATATAAAATCATTCATTCCTATTGAAATGCATTTATCTATATCATCTTTAAATGCTGAAGCAGTCATGGCAATAATAGGTGTATTTTTCAATGTTTCATCGTGTAAGTTTCTGATGTATTCCGTAGTTTGATAGCCATCCATTTTAGGCATTTGAACATCCATAAGAATTAAATCGTATTTTTTTTTATTCAACATATCTAAGGCTTCTTGACCATTATCAGCAGTTTCCACGCCAATTTTCCATTTATTTAACAAGTTTACTACTAACAATTGGTTAACAGTATTATCTTCGGCTAGTAGTATCATTTTATCTTGATTGTAAAAATCTTTAAAGGTTATTTTGCCTAAAAGGTTTTTTATATCTTCTTCTTTTTTCCATTTTTTAAATGTAATTTCAAAAAAGAAAGTGCTTCCTTTTCCCACTTTACTTTCAAAATATAATTTTCCCTTTTTGCAATTCCACTATTTTTTTAGATATAGATAATCCTAACCCTGTTCCTCCATAGTGTCTAGTTGTAATATTATGCAATTGAGTAAAAATATTAAAAATGATCTTTTTTTCATTTTCAGGAATTCCAATTCCGGTATCCTTTACAAAAAATCGTAGTAAGTGATTATTTTTAGTATTAGTTAGTACTTTTCCCCCGATTTCTATATTACCTTCTTCTGTAAACTTGACAGCATTATTAAATAAATTTAAAATGATTTGGTTAAATCTAACAGGATCGCCTATAAACTTTTGAGGCATATCAGAAGATAAATTAACAGAAATTTTAAGTTGTTTTGCTTCAAACTTTGTCTCTAAGCTAGCTATAATATTATTGATAACCTTACGAGGCTCTATAATATCTTCTTTAAAGGTAATTTTACCCAACTCTATTTTTGATAAATCCAATATATCATTGATGATAACTAATAAATTATCAGCTGAATAGTTAATAACATTGACGTATTTGATCTGTTCATCATTTAAAGCGGTGTCCATTAGCAACTCTGTTGTTCCAATAATGCCATTCATGGGTGTTCTTATTTCATGACTCATATTAGCTAAAAAAATTTGTTTAGCTTTAGAAGAATATTCTGCTTGTTCTTTAGCAAATACTAAATCTTCATTTTGTTTTTCTATTTGAGTCAACATATTATTAAAACTCCTCATCAACATTTTAATTTCATCTTGTCCCTCTTCTATTATTCTAAGAGAATAGTCTTTAGTATAAGATACTTTTTTGGCAGTTTGAACTAACCTTAATATGGGTGATGTTATGGCACCTTGTAGTTTGATAGAAAGGAAAAAAGAAATTACAACACAACAAGCAAAAATAAATAAAATAAAAACACCATACTTTAGATATCTGCCGTAAATGTCGTTTAAATCTATACTTAAATATACAAAATAAGAGTCAGAATCGTCAGTATTTCTAAAATGGATAATAAAATCAGCATAGTTATCAAAAAAAGAAAAGTTAGTAATATCACCTTCGGAAAATATATTTTTAATCTTTTGATTCTCCAATCCATTATCTATTATTGTATAATTTTTATACAGTTCTAAAATTTCAGCAATTGATTGCTGATTATAGGATAAAATAACTTCTTTATCATAAAAAGCTACAAGATTCTTATCTTCATTATAGATGTAACCTTTTATAATATGTTCTTGATAGCGCAAAGCAGTGACTAAATCTTCTTGCACAGATTCATAAGCCCTAAAAGACATAGCAACCTGATTGTTAGAGCCTATTAGTTTAGCCAAGATAACTATATTATTAGTTAAGTGTTGTTTATAATAATAGAAATCATATACCACAAAAAGACTCATACATATTAATACTGAAATTATACTGACTGCCATAACAATAGAAGTCAGTTTATTCTTTAGTGAATTAGAATATGAAAAATGAGTTAAGAAATTAGTTTTAATTTCCGCCATTGGTAATAACTTTATTAGCTATTTTTAATACTTTGGAATTGAGAATTAAATTATTTTTATTAATGGCATCAATATTGACGTTGAAAAAATATTTATTATTATCTTTTTCAACAAAATTGATCATACCTCCATTTTTACAAAAATCTTTAATACCATCACCTATAGTTAGAATATTATTATATTTATTTTTAAAACTATTAATTTTATCAATAGTTTCTTTAATAGTATATTCTTCAGATTTGCTAATAAAAATAACTTGACAAGTTTTTAATTGGTTAACAGAAGACGAATGTTTAATAACAATATTTTTACCATGTATAGTGCGGTTATTTGTAACTCTATAAATGTAAGCACCTAAAGGATTTTCTCCAAGTATTCCTATTTCAAATGTTTTTTTACTACTATTTAATTTAGACCAAGTTGTATAGCGTGAAAACTGATAAATAAAGCCGCTTTTAAACTCATATTCATAATATTGAGAATATATACTTTCAATATTACTAAAACAAAAAATCAAGAAAAATAACAAACGAATTATTAATATCTTGTCATTTTGAGATTTAAAAAAAGGCAAAAAAATACTTTTCAATATTAAATACGTATTCAGCGCTTTTATTGATCGCATTATATTACTTTAAAGAAATATGAGTCTAAATCTATATAAAGTTTTCTTGTAATTAAGAGTTAGAAATTATGAAAGTTAAAATACTAAAAACCAATTGGCTAAATTATAAGAATTAAAAACCATAAATATTTGATTATGAAAATATTTATCTAACTATTTTATAAAAATCAACTTGTTGGTAATAAAAACTTATATACAACCTTTAGACCGTATTTAGTTTTTTAGTTTACTGATTATAAAATAGATATAGAAGCTAATACCTAATAATTTTAGATGTTATACTTTAGAGAAAAAAATTAAAATCATACTATTAAATAATTGGTTGCTAGTTTTTCTATAGTACTAAAATAATCCTAAAAAATTAATTTATAGAATTAACTTTTCAAAACAGGTTTAAGTTTAATCAACTTTTTTATCTAAATAAATAGATTTGCTTAATATTATAATACCAAGTAGAACTAAAGGTATACTTAACAACTGTCCCATGTTAAGCGTTAGATTAGTTTCAAAATTAACTTGATTTTCTTTAAAAAACTCTAAGAAAAAGCGAGCAGAAAACAATAAAATTAAAAAAGGTCCAAAAACTCTACCTCTCGGTGTTTTAGCTTTTCTTTTATTATAGATAATAAGCAGGATAAAAAATATCAAAAGGTATGATAAAGATTCATATATTTGAGTAGGATGACGAGGTTGCTGGTCTACTGCAGTGAATATAAAAGCCCATGGAACATTTGTAACCTTACCAATAATTTCTGAATTCATCAAGTTTCCCAAGCGTACTAATGCACCACCACTGGCTACTACAATAACACCTCTATCCATAACCCATAGATAGTTTTTCTTAGTCCTTCGCCATAACTTATCCGTTTTTTCTTTCTTTTTAACATATAAATAAGTAGAAATCAAAATACCAATTGCTGCTCCATGACTAGCTAATCCACCTTTCCAAACATAAAGTATCTCGAGCGGGTTAGATAAATAAAAACCGGGTTGATAAAATAAACAATGTCCCAAACGGGCTCCTATTATAGTTCCAATAATAGTATATAGGATTAAAGATTCAGCATCTTGTCCTTTCCTACCTTCTTGTTTAAAAATACGAATTAGAAAATATTGCCCAAATAAAAAAGCTACCACAAAAAGCAGACTATACCAATAAACATTAAAAAAGCCTAAAGACAAAGCGAGTCTATCTACACTCCACGTAATATAAGCAAATAAAGTCATTATGTTAATTGAGATTAAAGTGATTAATGCCAAAAATCAAAAAATATAAGATTGATAATTGTACTAATAACTCTTGTTACGTACTTTTATCAATACTTTTGTTTTTCATAGTTTAAAGTATAATAATTGGTGTAACATTAGGGTAGTCATACACAAGTAATGATGAAATTGAAAAAAATACCTAATATTACGTTATTTTGCGGGATAAAATATCATCTCTACACTAAATTAAAATCCCAAACAATAAAATTATATTAAGTCTATTATGAAAAAAATTATATTAACATGTATCTTATTTTTTTTTATTTTAAAAGTTTTTGCCCAAATTGATCCAAAGTTATATGCTATTATTGATTCTATTTCGGCTGAACGCATAAAAAAAGACATTAAAGCACTAGCCGATTTTGGCACACGCCATACACTTAGCGATACAGTTTCTAAAACCCGAGGAATTGGAGCTGCCAGACGTTGGATTAAATCTGAATTTGATAAAATTTCATCTGATTGTAACGATTGTCTCGAAGTATTTTATCAAAGTGATTTTGTACCTAAGGGTACAGGCAAACGTATTATAAAAGATGTTTGGATTGTTAATGTTGTTGCTATTCAACGCGGTACTACTTATCCTAATCATTATATCATCATGAGTGGAGATATTGATTCTCGCGTATCTAATCCGAATGATTTTACATCCGATTCACCTGGTGCCAATGACAACGCTTCAGGCATGGCTGGAACTATAGAGGTAGCTAGGGTACTTTCAAAATATAAATTTAAGAGTAGCATTATTTATGTTGGTTTGTCAGGAGAAGAACAAGGTCTTTTTGGAGGCAAAGGTTTGGCTCATTATGCCCAAAAAAAAGAATGGACTATTATCGGTGTACTTAATAACGATATGATTGGAAATATAAAAGGCGTTGATGGTGTTATTGATAACCGAACATTTCGCATTTTTTCAGAACCTGTCCCTCCCACAGAAACAGAGGAACAGCGAAAAATGCGTCGTTTTTATGGAGGTGAAGTAGATGGGATTTCGCGACAATTAGCCCGTTATATCCATCGTACTACTAAAAGTTATATGCCTGAAATGAATCCTATAATGATCTATAGATTAGATCGTTTTGGACGTGGTGGTCACCATCGCCCATTCAATGATGTTGGTTTTGCAGGTATAAGGATTATGGAAGCTCATGAAAATTATACTCAACAACATCAGGATATTAGGATAGAAAACGAAATACCCTATGGGGATACTTTTGAACATGTTAATTTTGGCTATGCTAAAAAACTTAGCGCTGTTAATGCCATTAGTTTAGCTAGCTTAGCAATGGCCCCGCCATCACCTAAAAATTTGGCTATTGGTGGTATTGTAGAGCCTTCTGTTAAATTTAAATGGGATAAAGTAGAAGGTGCCAAAGGGTATAAAATTTATTGGCGAAATACAACATCACCAACTTGGGATAATAGTCGCTATGTAGGTGATATTTCAGAATACATACTCAAAGGTATCGTTATAGATAATTTCCTCTTTGGATTAGCAGCTATTGGAGAAAATAATTATGAAAGCATAATTACTTTTCCAAATCAAATATTTAGAGACTAATTTATTAAGATTTATAAAGCATCTTTTTTGGTTTTTTTAAAGTGTTTTTTAACCTTATATTAATAATTTGTATATTTGTCCTAAAATTTAAATCAATAATCTAAAACCAATTTATTTAGTTTAAACTTTACAAAAGACCATGATAGCACTAGTTTATTTCGTACTTGTTTTCATGTTATTCTATATTATTACAGGTTTTGCTCTGTACTGTTTTCTAATTTATAAAGGTTTTGATAAAATAGATGAATCTGCCAAAAATACAACTGTGTTTTTTAAAATTATTATTCTTCCAGGTACCTTATTATTTTGGCCTATTTTACTAAAAAAGTGGTTAAAAGCAAAATAGTTTGTTTTTTATTTATTTCATTTCCAATTCTATAGTTCTTAATTAAAATGATACCTATTCTTAGAAAACGTCATCAACAAGTTTGGTTCTTATTGGCTTTTATTTTGCCTATATTTTTTATTATAGCCCACTTAGCTATACCTCAACTAAATAATCCAAAAAATGAATCTAAGATATTAGGTTCTATACATCTGGAAAAAAAAATATTATCTAACACAAAATCTACTTTCCAATATACTATTTTGAGTAGTTCAGATGACAGTATTAAACAATTGGTATTAAAGAGTAATCAATCTTTGGCTTCACCGACATTAGGGGTTTATTTTATAAGTGCTTATGCCTTAGAACCAGAAAATATATCAAAAAAAGACATTGAACAATCTGTTTTCCTTGGGTATGTAAGCAATAAAGAAGAGACTATTTTTTCATTAACATCTGCTGATATATCTTTACCTTCAACAATCATTATTTACGATAATATTAGAAATAAAACTATAGAAATTTTAAATGTTAAGTTATGAGTGTTAATTATTCAGCTATTTTATGGAACAGACAAAAGCGAATATATGATTTGATTATATTATTGTTTTCGCTCATGTATCTTTGTTGCTTTGTTGGTTTTAACTTGATTTTTCATCCAGATATTTCTCCTCAAATTTTGGTTATTCGGGCAACGGCAACTATTGCTACTGTTATGCTTCATATTATTTTGATGATAGGGCCTTTAGCTCGTTTGAACAAAGTATTTTTACCTCTACTTTATAATCGCCGACATTTGGGCGTTTCTATGTTTTTTTGGGCTTTAGTGCATGGGGGGTTCAGTATTATTTATTTCCATGGTTTTGGAGATATACCAGCTTTGGTTTCTCTCTTTATATCAAATACCAACTACACTTCTTTGACTAATTTCCCCTTTCAAACTTTAGGGTTTTCCGTTTTATTAATTTTGATGATTATGGCTTTTTCTAGTCATGACTTTTGGCTGAAAAATTTAAATCCCAAAATATGGAAAATTTTACATATGCTAGTTTATTTGGCCTATGCACTTTTAATTATGCATATCATGTTAGGAATTCTACAATTAGAGATATCACCTATTTTTGCAACTATATTGGGTATTGGTATGGTTTGTATTACAACCTTACACATCTTAGCATCTCTCAAAACTAAGAAAGAAGATTCTTTTGGACAAGGTCAAAAAAAATTGAGGCAAGACGGTTGGATTTTAGTTGGAAATATCAATAGTATTGCTGAAAATAGAGCTAAAATAATAACTTATCAGAACAGAAGTATTGCTATTTTTAAATATGATAATAAATTTTCAGCTGTAAATAATGCCTGTAAACACCAAAATGGACCTTTAGGAGAAGGCAAAATTATAGATGGTTGCATTACTTGCCCTTGGCATGGTTATCAGTATCGACCTCAAGATGGTTGTTCACCAGCACCTTTTACCGAAAAAGTTGAAACTTATGATGTGGCTATAAAAGATAACCAAATTTGGTTAAATCCGCAGCCTTATCCTGAAGGCACAAAAAGACCACCTGCTATTATTCATTAATGTAAGATTTGAGCATTAATACATCAAAACGTATGAGAATGTTTTTAAAGCCAGCCATCCAAGCAAAAGTATGCTCATTGATGAAGGCGGTTTTTGTACCGTTCTTTATCAATTGAAAATAGCAAAAAAAGCCGAGACATTAACGATTTAGATTGCTTTCTTAAAAGTAATTTGGCTTTCCGTCTTTTAAGTCTTGTAGTTTGGCAAATTTGACATCGATCATTATGCTTATTGCCTTTGTATTATGCCTTTTTTGTTATATCTTCGCTTTGGCATTTAAGGCATCTTAAGGTCCATTTCTAGGGTCATTTTGTTCTATAATTAGAAATTAGGAGATCAAACAAATAGGCAGCGATACAAAAAATAGGACTTAAATAAAGACTATTCATGAAAATATTAGTAACAGGTCAAGGTGGACAACTGGCTTTAAGCCTTAAAAACTGTTCAACAACTTTACCTTATAATTGGTATTTTAAAAGCAAAACAGATTTAAATATCAGTGATGAAAAAGCTGTTTATCAAAATTTAAACGTATACAAGCCGGACATATGTATTAATACTGCGGCTTATACTGCTGTTGATAAGTGTGAAAAAGCCGAAGAAGAAGCCATTTAAACATAGAACATTCAGCAGGTATGATAATTACTACAGGCTTGTACGAGCGTTTGAAAATTAAATACGGAGACAGAGCCTATAGGTTCATGTTGCATGAATCGGGTTTTGTGGCTCAAAATATGAGTCTTATTTTTCATGCTTTAGGTTTAGGTTCTTGTATGGTAGGTGGCTATTTAGATGAACGGATAAATGAACTCTTGAATTTGGACGGTGTTTTTGAAACAGTCCAAAATATTTTAATTTTTGGCAAATAAACTATGAAAATAGAAAAACTACTGCGCTTAGATGGGATTAGTTATAAGGTTGACAAAACTATTCTCTTAGATGATATTACCTTTGATATAGAATCAAATGGATCGACCTGCTTGTTGGGAAAAAATGGAAGTGGTAAATCTACTCTTATCGATATTATAACGGGTGATTTAAGACCAACTTCAGGAAAGATAATTTATCTATCCGGTAAATCTATAAAAGCTAACAAAACCGATATAAGCGTGTTATACGATTTTATTCCTTTTTATCCTATGTTGAAGGTTAAAGAAACCTTGCACTTATTTGGCTTGGGGTATAATCAAGATTATAAAAATCATTCCGAACTTATGGAATGCTTGGAATTGCATCTATTTATGGATAAACTCTTTTCCAAGCTATCAAGAGGTGAACGTAAAAAAGTAGCTTTGTTTGTTGCTCTATTTCATAACCCAAAATTGCTCATTATGGATGAACCCATGGCAGAACTTGATCCTATTATCCGAGAAAATATTTGGAAGACTCTGATTTTTAAAACCAATCGAACCACATTTTTTACAACGCACAATTGGGATGAAGCCCAAAATTATGCTGACACCATCATTTTTCTATACAAAGGAAAAAAAATTGGAATGCTGTCGTCAGAAAAAAAAGAGGCCATCAAAGGGAAAAAAATCATTATTTCTAAACAAGTCAATTTACCACGTCTATTCCTTGAACAAAACAATTATTATATTACTGATAATCAATATTTTATTTTTCCAAAGATCAATCAAGAAAAACCATTAATAGAAAAAGTAAGCAGTATAACATCCAATTATTCCGTACAAGACAAAAAATTAGAAGATGTTTATCAACTTTTAATCCCAAAAAATATAGCATAGCTATTTTTAAATAAAAAAATCAATTTGCTTATAATCAGTATATTATAATACTTAAAAATCCATTTCCTTATTTTAGTAACTATCATGCAAAAAGTTAAATTTCTCTTATGGAATACCTTTTATAATATTCTAATTTCTTTGAGAATCAAGCAGTCTCTTTTTTTTACCGTTTTTTTCCCAGTATTGATTTTCACCGTTTTTAGTTTTCTATGGGGCAATAATGGTCAAGATTATGTTTATTCCTTGCTTACAGGTGTCATTTGCATGACCGTAGCTACTGATGGACTTTTTGTTATAGGTTCTGTTTTAAAAGATTATTATCGATCGGGTTTTATCAAATACATTAATAAGTTTCCAATTCCTATTACGCTCTATATTTTTTCACTGGCTCTGAGCAGATTGATGATTGTATTTTTGGAAATAATGCTTCTCATTCTTATTAGTGTCGTTGTTTTCAAACTCAATCCATTGGATTATAATCTTTATCTGTTGTTTTTAGGAGCTGCTATGGGCATGGTCATATATGCTTTCTTAGGTTTGTGCATTCATTTTGTTGACTTACGAAATAAAGGTGGAGAAAAAGGCTTAGTCAATATTTTATATTTTGGATTTTTATTCACTAGCGATGCTTTTTATCCCACTTCTCAATTGAATAGCACTCTTGGCACCATAGCTAATTATTTGCCTTTTAATCCAATTTTAACGATCATGCGAGGCTATCTTGATTTGAATTGGTTTATTGTATTATTTTGGTTTATAATCCCTTTAGGAATATTTTCTTATATTTTTGAAAGATATAAAATTAAACGCTAGTGGCTTATGTCTATAATTATTGGTGTTGCTTTAAGTATGTTTATATTATTATTAATGCATGAATTGGCTCATATTGTTATGGCAAAACTAATCTGTGCTAAGATAGATAGTGTAGGTTTTTTCCCTCATCCTTATGTGGCTATAGAAAATCCTAAAACACTTATAAATAAAATACTATATTTGGCGGCAGGCTTAATGAGCACGTTAACTTTATTCTTAATTTGTTATTGCTCTGAATTATTAAGTTATACGCCTATATATTTTGCTTTCATTTTTCAACTTATTTTAGAAACCAATCCTTTTTACTCCGATTTAACTATACTGGGTAATATTATAAAATCAAATTACAGATTTTCATTGGTATGGTTTCTTCATTTTTCTACTTGGTTTATTTTTAGCTCATTTTTTATAAAATACAATTTATCATGAAGATTTTAAACGTTATTAGTCTTGTTGTTTTGGTTTCTTTTTGGGCTTGCGCGGCTAAACAAGAAGGAGAAACTGAAAATTATGCCTTAGTACAGGATTCGGTTTTTAATCATATAGAAATCAGTATAGAACAGGCTTTTATAAAAAGTATATCTACTGATGATATGGCTTATTTGGATAAAATTTATGACCAACTTAAAAACAACCCAAACCCTCAAAGTAAAGGTTTGGGTACATATTGGATGGCTTATATCTATTTTAAGAAAGCTATAGTTTATATCAAAAATAGCGATAAAAAAAATAGTAAAAAAGCCGTTAATCAGGGTATCGATCTTTTAGAAGATAAAAATAACAAGAACGATGAGGATTATGCCCTGTTGGGTTATCTTCAAAACTTTGCTATTCAGTTTAAATCGGGACCTGCTGCGGGCATATACAGTTCAAAAATTAAAAAGAATGCTGAAAAGTCTTTGGAAATTAATTCCAAAAATATACGAGCTTATCTTGTTTTGGGGACCAATGATTTTTTTACACCTGAAAGATATGGTGGCGGCAAAAAAGCCGAAATGTATTTTGTAAAAGCTGTTGACTTGGAGGCACAAGCCGTGGAAAATCCTTACTTGCCTAGTTGGGGAAAGAATGAAGTTTATTTGTATTTGATTCGCTTGTATATTAAAAAACAACAATACGATTTGGCTAAAAAATATTTTAAAGAAGCCACAAAACACTATCCCGATGATTATCAAATTAATCAACTGGCGAAACAATTGGTAGACAAATAATTAAAATAGTTTTCTATTTATTTCAAATAATCTTGATAAATGTCTTCGTCGGGGTGATACCAAAACGCAAATGGATCAGAATCTTTGCTTGCTTTGTCAGCACTTTCATTTTTAAATTCAGCTTCAAATATTGCTTTTATTTTTTCATCATCTTCTATTGCTACTAACCGGTTACACCAAGGGTTTGGTGGATAGTAGCCTTCAGGCCGAAAATCATTGACCTGCTTTAGCCATTTAATATTTACTTTGATTTGCTCACTGGATTTACTAAGCACGATACCCAAAGCTCGGATATTAATACAATTTCCTTTTTTAATATGAGATTTCAAAATAAAAAAATCGCCAATTTGGATTTTATTAAATCGTTGCATAAATATTTGCCTCCGCTGAGGTTCATCGTCTATTCCCATTTCCCAAAAACCGTTCTCAATAAATTCATCAAATCTGTTGTTTTTATCCCAGTGGTATCCACCAGCCCAATATCGGGGTTTTATACCATAAGCCATAATTCTAAAAATTCAATTGAAAAAATAATTTATTAAGTTTCTAATATATAATTTTTTTATTCCAAATGGCAAAAATCAGCATTTTTATTATTCTGTTTATTCCTATTATTTACGCTCAAAATACCTTAGAAGGTTACGTTAAAAATCAAAAAGGCGAGCCTATTTTTGCGGCGAATATTTATCCAAAGGGCAGCCAAAAGGGGACGATCAGCGATTTCGAAGGCTATTTTCGTTTTCCTGTTGAAAATGAATTTGATAGTCTTGTGGTTTCTTTCATTGGCTATCAAATTCAGACTATTGCCTTTGAACACATCAATTTTTCAAAATCATTATTGGTTATTCTACAGGAAAATGAAGCTCTTTTGTCCGAAATAACTATCAAAGCTAGACGAGTTATTGCTGAAGAGTTTTCGGCTATTAAAATCTCTAGGTTAGAAATTTATACCAATCCTGTTGCCAATGCAGATCCTCTACGAGCTATCACCATCTTACCATCTTCTACCAACACAGGTGAAACGGCTAATCCAGAGCTTCGAGGCAGTTCGTCTGGACGGTCAAGAGTTGTTTTAAACCGAACACCTATCTATAATCCGGTGCGAAGCGCTCAAATCAATGGACTGGGCTTTTTTAGCCTTTTTAATACAGAACTTATTAAAAATCAAATTGTCTATGCCAGCAACCCCCCTTTGGTATATGGCAATTCTACAGGCGGTTTAGTTGAGTTAGAAACTATAGATGAATTGGAAAAAAGCCAAAGCCAATTTTCGCTTAGTTTAGCTAGTCTCGGTTTTCTAACATCCTTAAAATTATCAAAAAAACGAAATACTGATTTTATTCAATTCTATGGCAATTACCAGTTTTCAAAACTCTATACAGGGCTTAATGCTGAGGCTTTTGACTTTATAGACAATTTTAAAACGCAAGACTTAGGCTTGAATTTCCACAAAACGGTAAATACCTATTCCTCTTTTAATATGTATAGTTATTTTATCGATGAAAATTCAGATATAAAAACCAATAGTTTTAATTATGAAGCCTTATCCTCAAGCAGCAACACCCGAAATTTTACCATTTTAAATTATGGTTATCAAAAAAAAAGACAGGTTTTTACCTTAGATATTCGAACAGATATAAGGCAATCCAACTATAATTTTGGAAATTCCACTTACAAAAGTCAACAATTTCAGCTCTATGGATCGGCTAATTACAAATACTTGTTTAAAAATAATATAACGTTTCAAGCAGGTTCAAGTTATGAATTGACTGATTTTCAGGCTCAAGATACTATCCCACTTTTTTTCTTTGCTCTCTATCCGGAAGCACCTAACTCTTTTTTATTATTTTCTTAAAAGCAGTTTGGCTTATACTAATTTCCGTCTTTTTTCTATCAATATCAACTATATTCACCGACCGGGCTTGTATTACGCACCTATATTATCTTCTTTTTTTCGAGAAGATTTGACTGTGTATGAACCTATTTTTTCTTTCGATATGATGAGTCAATATGATAATTATCATAACCTTAGCTTAAATGCTAGTAAAATTTTTTACTTTGAAAACTGGGAAGTCATTGCTTTTGTGACTTTGGCAAATTTATTAAACATCAAAAATGAACAGAATCCTATTTATAATTATGATTACAGTCAAATTATTAATTATGATTTATATCAAAAAAGATCTGTTTATTTTGGCTTTGTTTTTAGGGTAAAGTTTTAGTTCAACAGCTTAGAAAATATTTTTAATAAGCTGATAATAAAATAATTGTAATTTTCTAAGTCTTGTAGTTTGGCAAATTTGACATCGATCATTATGCTTATTGCCTTTGTATTACGCCTTTTTTTGTTATATCTTCGCTTGGGCATTTAGAGCATCTTAAGGTCCATTTCTATGGTCATTTTGTTCTATAATTAGAAATTAGGAGATCAAACAAATAGTCAGAGATACAAAAAATAGGATTTAAATAAAGACTATTCATGAAAATATTAGTAACAGGTCAAGGTGGACAATTGGCTTTAAGCCTTAAAAACTGTTCAACAACTTTACCTTATAATTGGTATTTTAAAAGCAAAACAGATTTAAATATCAGTGATGAAAAAGCTGTTTATCAAAATTTAAACGTATACAAGCCGGACATATGTATTAATACTGCGGCTTATACTGCTGTTGATAAGTGTGAAAAAGCCGAAGAAGAAGCCATTATGGTAAATGCTTTAGGAGTTAGCTATTTGGCAAAATATTGTAAAATATTGAATACCCAACTTATTCATATTTCAACTGATTATGTTTTTGATGGAAAAAGCCTTAATCCTTATAGCGAAAAAACACTTCCTAAACCTATTAATAAATATGGAGAAAGTAAATATTTGGGGGAAAAATTAGCCTTGGAATGCTATCCTGAAAGAACTTTAATTATTAGAACATCTTGGTTGTATAGTTTACAAGGTCATAATTTTCTGACAACTATGTTAAGGTTAGCATCTAAAAACAAACATCTAAAAGTTGTCTCTGATCAAATTGGAACCCCAACATTCGTTAAAGATCTTGCTCATTTTATTTGTACTATCATCATTCAAATAGATAAAAATAATGGTAAAATAAATAAAAAAGGAATTTATCATTTTAGTAATGAAGGTTTTTGCTCTTGGTATGATTTCGCTAAGGCAATTTTTGAAACAAAAAATTTAGACATAAAAGTAATACCGATTTTCACAAAAGATTATCCAACTCCAGCAAAACGGGCTAAATATAGCGTTTTAAGTAAGAAAAAAATTAAAAATGAGTTTAATCTTCAAATTAGAACATGGCAAGAAGCTTTGCAAGACTGTTTGAGTGAAGAAAAATAACATGGTATTATAGTTACATCACTTGAAAAAAGACTTTTGGAAGTTTTAACTTGTTGATACTAAAAATGATCGTTTCTAAAATAAAAATAGCATTGCTATAACTTCGTAATTCATAGTTTATAGTTTTATATATGAGAATAGATATTATCAGTGCAGTACCAGAATTATTAGAAAGTCCTTTTCAACATTCTATAATCAAAATAGCCCAGAGTAAAAGACTAATTAAAATTGTTATTCATGATTTACGATCTTACGGGCTTGGGAAGCATAAAAAAATAGATGATTATAGCTATGGTTTTGATGCTGGAATGGTATTGATGATAGAACCTGTAGATAATTGTATAAGTTCTTTAAAGAAAAAACGCGACTATGATGAGGTGATTTACCTAAGCCCAGATGGTGAACTTTATAACCAAAAGATGGCAAATCGGTTGGTTTGTTTTTCAAATTTAATATTGCTCTGTGGGCATTATAAAGGTATAGATCAACGTATTAGAGATCACTTAGTAACTAAAGAAATTAGCATTGGTGACTATGTACTTTCAGGAGGTGAAATAGCAGCTGTTAGTCTTGTCGATAGTTTGGTGCGACTTATACCTGGAGTTTTATCCAATAGTGAATCTGCTTTAAATGATTCTTTTCAAGATGGCTTAATTGCAGCACCAACTTACACACGCCCTCAAATATATAAAAAATGGTTGATTCCTGAAGTATTATTGTCGGGTAACCCTAAGGCTATTGAAGAATGGCAGCACAAACAAGCTTTAGAACAAACTAAACTAAAAAGACCTCATTTGTATGAATCTTATAAAAAAATAGTGTTGCATAAGTAATGCTATTTGTTTTTGTCTCTATATATTTATATTGTCCCAAAAAATAGTTTAAAGACCTAAATAACGTGAATTCGATATAAGTTTTTTATTTAAAAAATTGGAAAAGAGGTATTATAAACATTAAATTGAGGAAAAATGTCCTCAATTTAATATGTTTTTTTAGTCTAGTTTTTGAAATATTCTCATAAAAAAAACCTTTAAAAATCATTCTATTTTTAATTGTAAAAACATAAGTTTTTGATTTTTTAATATTTATAAAATTTAACCATTAGAATTACTATTCTCTTATGCCAAACTCACCTAAGAGCGTGTTTAGTTTTTATTTACCCTTATTCTGTTCAAAAGGATGTTAATAAATACTATTTGAATGAATGCTAAAGCTAATTCTACAGTTTTTTCGTAATCTTTACTCAATCTACGGTAAAAATTTAACCAAGCAAAACTCCGCTCTACTTGCCAGCGCCCCTTTCTGGGTACAAAACCAAACTCTGAAGGAGGTGGCTGACCAACATCAATAGGACAATTTAAAGAATCCACCGCCTTGACAAAATCACCCCGATAACTCTTATCAACGCAAAATAAAGTCTTTTCTTTTATACGTCCGCGTAGCTTGTCGAGTAAGTTTACACCTTCTTTACTATCATATGTGTTAGCGGCAGTAATAGATATACCTACCGGCAGACCCAAACTATCGACGGCTATATGCCGTTTTCTACCCTTCACTTTTTTACCACCATCTATGCCTATATCTTTTGTAATAAAACTAGTCTGTTTAACACGTTGACTATCCATAACTATACGACTGGCTTGATCATTTCTGCCATCATTATTAGGCTCATGCTTAACAAGTTGTAATAGTAACTTATCCCAAATACCAGACTGTTTCCATTTGCTAAAATGAAAAAAAACGAGATTATAGGACGGATATTTTTCGGGTAAATTGCGCCCTTGTATACCTGTCCTGACTATGAATAAGCAAGCATTAAAAACATCTTTTTATTTATTTTTTCTCTTGTTGTTTGGCATGAGGAAAATATCTTTCTATCTTTGTCCATAGGGCGTCATCTATAGCATTATGTTTCTTTTGTTTAGAAACGTGTTTCTTTTCCATAAAGCGCTAGCACCATTTAAAGTGAAAATAAAAATGCTCTTTTATGAAATTTGACGCTCTTTTCAAAATTAAAATAAAAAACTAAACACGCTCTTAAAAATTGTTGTTATTTTTGTAAAGCTATTTTACCACTATAGAGTGAAAACTTTTATATTTTGCAAAATAATTTATTTTGGCGTGTTTTCTCAACTTTATTATTACTTATGTAACACTACCCATTTCTGTATATATTCCAAATTTTTAATCTTATGAAAAGAAACAAATATTACATTTTTATTTTATTCATAGGCATTATAAGCCTAAATCTGTCTCTAAAAGCTCAAGAAGTAAATGAAGAGAAGAGTGTTGACCACTCTTATAAACCTCTAACATTGAAACTGACTGATGACGGTAAAAAGTATATTCGCTTTATTACTTGGCATCAACTTTGGCTGGAAGGTCGCTCTGATCAAAATGGTCCTGCATTTTCAATAAGACGATCTCGTTTTTTGGCATTTGCTCAAATTTCACCAAAATTTTTGATACTCACACATTGGGGATTAAATAGCTTAAGTGCTTCTAACATCACAGCTAACCCCAACAGCCAAACAGCAAATAATAGAAGTTTATTATTTCTTCATGATGCCTGGGGTGAGTTCCAAATTATTAATAAAAAACTTTATGTCGGTTCTGGGCTTCATTATTGGAATGGAATTTCACGCTTAACCAACCAAAGTACTCTTAATATGATGACTTTAGATAATCCTGGTCAAGGTACTTCTGACGTGCGTCTTTTCCCTTGGGCAACGATTACCCAAAGTGATCAATTTGCCCGTCATTTAGGTATTTATGCTAAGGGTAGTTTGGGTAAATTTGGATATCGTATTTCTTTAAATAATGCGCGGGCTAATCAGGGTACTCTTAACTCTACTATTCCTTCTTATCAAGTAACAGGTAGAGGAGTTGGTAGCTGGAATATTGCAGGTTATTTTAAGTTTGATTTTTTGGATAAAGAATCAGATAAGCTGCCTTATTTAGTTGGTACATATTTAGGTAAAAAGAAGGTATTAAGTTTAGGAGCGGGTTTCTTTACGCAACCTAATGCCTTGGCTATCGGTACTACCTTAGATAATGCCACTAGAAGCGCTGTTAGTCATTTTGCTGTCGACTTATTTTATGATGCTCCTCTTAGTGACAATATTGCTATTAACGCTTTGGGTGCTTTTTATAACTTTAGTTACGGAGGTGATGATAATTTCGCAAGTGGAGGTTTAGTACCAGGGGGCGGTTCTATCTTTTATGGACAAATAGGTGTACTTTTTAGGTCAGCTAAACTTATGCCTTATGTCACCTATCATACCGCTGATGTGGCATCTACTCCTAATAATAGTGCTGAATTTACTGCAGGTCTTAATTATTTTATAAACGGACATCATGCTAAACTTACAGCCGAATATGCTTCAGGCAGCAGAGGTACAGAAGGTTCAGAATCTACAAGCATTTTTAAACTTCAGATGCATATATTTTTATAAATATTTGATATTCAATATATTAAAAATTACTTAAATACTAATTTTTAAATAGCTTGAGTGGCAATTTATATTCTTAACTTCATTTAAATTTAAAACAAATGTCTAACAATAACTTACATAACTATTGGCGTAAAAATATACGCTATTTAACTATTTTATTATCTATTTGGTTTGTAGTCTCTTATGTATTCGGAATTTTTTTAGTTGATATACTTAACACCATCCATATAGGTGGCTTTAAACTAGGTTTTTGGTTCGCCCAACAAGGCTCTATTTATATATTTGTTGCTCTTATTTTTGTCTATGTTAACTGGATGAGTAAACTGGATAAAGAGTATGGAGTAGATGAAGATTAACTTTTCCATTTTCTTATTTATAATATTTTAATTCATTTTATAATAAAATAATCAATATGAGTGTTCAAATATGGACTTTTATAATAGTAGGGCTTACTTTTGCCTTATATATCGGTATTGCTATCTGGTCTAGAGCAAGCTCTACCAAAGAGTTTTATGTCGCAGGAGGTAATATTAACCCTTTAACCAATGGAATGGCAACAGCTGCTGATTGGATGTCTGCCGCTTCATTTATATCCATGGCCGGTCTCATTTCTTTTAGTGGCTATGATGGTTCAGTATATCTCATGGGATGGACAGGAGGCTACGTTTTGTTAGCTTTATTGCTAGCACCCTATCTTCGAAAATTTGGTAAGTTTACCGTTCCAGATTTTATAGGAGATCGCTATTACTCCAATAATATAGGTAGAACGGTAGCGGTTGTATGTGCTATAGTAGTTTCATTTACTTACGTTGCTGGTCAAATGCGAGGAGTTGGGGTCGTTTTTTCTCGTTTCTTAGAAGTACCTATTGAAGTAGGCGTAATTATTGGCGTACTTATCGTATTCTTTTATGCAGTATTAGGTGGAATGAAAGGAATTACATATACTCAAGTCGCTCAATATTGTGTCTTAATATTTGCCTACATGTTACCTGCCTTTTTTATCTCTTTTGCTTTAACAGGTAATATTATACCCCAATTAGGCTTTGGAGGAACAATAACTGATGGTACCTATCTTCTTCAAAAATTAGATCAATTACACACTGAGTTAGGGTTTTCAGAATATACCTCTGGAACAAAATCAATGGTAGATGTCTTTGCCATAACCTTTGCCTTAATGGTTGGAACAGCAGGCTTACCGCATGTTATTGTTCGTTTTTTTACAGTCCCTAAGGTAAAAGATGCTCGAAAATCAGCAGGATGGGCTTTGGTTTTTATAGCTATTCTTTATACTACAGCACCAGCTATAGCTGCTTTTGCACGTACAAACCTTATTAATACGGTTAGTAATAAGGAGTATTCATTAGTGCCTGAGTGGTTCAAAAAATGGGAAACTACAGGACTTTTAGCATGGTCAGATAAAAATGAAGATGGAAAAATACAGTATAGTAATGGTAAGGCGCTTAGTGGTAAACCTAAATTTACCGAAGAACGCGGCGCTAGTGGAGAACGCTTAGTTGAAAATTCAAATTTGGATAGTGAAAATGAATTATATGTAGACAGAGACATCATGGTATTAGCAAATCCAGAAATTGCTAATTTACCCAACTGGGTTATTGCTTTAGTTGCTGCCGGTGGGCTAGCTGCTGCGTTATCAACTGCAGCAGGTCTTTTGCTGGTCATTTCTACGGCAATTTCTCATGATCTCATAAAGAAACAAATTAATCCCAATCTTAGTGAGAAAGGAGAGTTAATGTGGGCAAGATTAGGTGCTGTCTTTGCCGTGATTGTTGCAGGGTATTTTGGTATCAATCCACCTGGGTTTGTAGCTGCTACCGTTGCTTTGGCTTTTGGTTTAGCAGCAGCCTCTTTTTTCCCTGCCATTATTTTGGGTATCTTCGATAAACGTATGAACCGTGAAGGTGCTATATCTGGTATGGTAATAGGTATCATATTGATGTTTTCTTATATGGCGGTATACAAATTAGGTTGGTTTGTTGGGGAAGTCCCTAATAAATCTGAATGGTGGTTTGGAATATCTCCAGAAGGTTTTGGAACGGTAGCTATGATGGTTAATGTAGTTGTTTCATTAGTCGTGTCTCGCTTGACTCCACCACCTCCACAGAAAGTTCAAAGAATGGTTGAAAAGATAAGGGTACCCAAAGGTGAAGGTGGAAGTATTTCTTCTTAAATAGACTTGAATTATTTTGATAATCAATTATGTAATTTTGATTTTTTGGCATTGGATTTAATAAAAAAAACTAATATGGTATAAATATTTGATTATCAACTTAATAAATATAAGTTAAAAATATATTTATATGCTAAATTTTACAAGTAAAAAATAATTTTACTTGATCTTTTTGAAAAACCTTTAAACTTTCACTATAATATCATTTTTTATATGTTGTTAATTAACAATTTTTTATAAAAATAACTTTTTTATTTGATTGATTATCAAATCCAGACAAGTCTACTATTATACTTTTCTAAAAAGTGCAAGTTTTTAATTTTGCACTTTTTAAATTATATTTTAAAAGTATCAGAAGTTTGGTAAATGTTTATAGAATCGCCAATCTATCTGAAAAAATACTTGCCTCTAAATTTACTAATCACATTGTTTAAAATAACTAACTCATGACCACTATTAGAACTCTTGAAGATTATTTAGTTGCTTACCGTAAAAGTGTAACCGATCCTGAATCATATTGGCAAGAAAAAGCTGAAGATTTTTTTTGGCATAAAAAATGGGATACCATTTTGGAATGGAATTTTGAAGATTATCATGTTAACTGGTTTAAGGGTGGAAAGTTAAATATTACTGAAAATTGTTTAGATCGTCATTTATTTGAAAGAAGTCAAAAAACGGCTATTATTTGGGAACCTAATAACCCTGATGAAAAACAACAGACATTTACCTACCTAGAAGTACATGAAAAGGTTTGTAAGTTTGCTAATATTTTAAAATCCAATGGTATCAAAAAAGGCGATAGAGTTTGTATTTATATGCCAATGTTACCTGAATTGGCTTTTTCTGTTTTAGCTTGTGCTAGAGTAGGTGCTATTCATTCAGTTGTTTTTGCGGGTTTTTCTGCTGAATCATTAGCCAGTCGCATCCAAAATGCCAAGGCAAAAATAGTTATTACAGCTGATTTTTCCTATCGAGGCAAAAAAGAAACACCTTTAAAATCTATTGTAGATAAAGCACTCGAAAAATGTTCAAGTGTCAAAACTTGTTTGACTATACAAAGAACAGGTAGTCCGGTTAATATGAAAAATGGTAGAGATATATGGTATCATGAAGAATTACTTAAAGTTGATAATGACAATAAGTCAGAAATTATGGATTCAGAAGACCCACTTTTCATACTATATACTTCTGGTTCGACAGGAAAACCTAAAGGTATACTTCACAGCATAGCTGGTTATATGGTTTATATTAAAGATACTTTTCAAAATGTTTTTCAATATAATGAAAATGATACTTTTTGGTGCAGTGCTGATATTGGTTGGGTAACAGGACATTCATATATAATATATGGCCCTTTGTTGGCCGGTGCTACAACTGTATTATTTGAAGGTATACCAACTTATCCCGATGCTGGACGTTTTTGGTCTGTTATAGAAAAATATAAAATCAATCAATTTTATACAGCTCCAACAGCTATTAGAGCCTTAATGGTACAAGGCACAGATTACGTTACAAAATATGATCTAAGTTCATTAAAAGTAATTGGTACTGTCGGAGAACCTATTAATGAAGAAGCGTGGAAATGGTATCATACTTATGTAGGAAAAGGCAAATGTCCTATTGTAGATACTTGGTGGCAAACAGAAACCGGAGGAATGATGATTTCACCTTTGGCAGGTATTACGCCTACAAAACCAACTTATGCTACTTTACCCTTACCAGGCATTCAGCCTATAATAGTAGATCATGACGGACATGAATTAAAAGGTAATAATGTGGAAGGCAACTTATGTATAAAATTTCCATGGCCCTCAATTTTAAGAACAATTTATGGCGATCATGAACGCTGTAAACAGACCTATTTTTCAACCTATAAAGGTTATTATTTTACAGGTGATGGTTGTAAACGAGATGAAGAAGGGTATTATCGAATTTTAGGACGAGTTGATGATGTTATTAATGTTTCAGGACACAGACTAGGAACAGCTGAAATAGAAAATGCCATTAACCAAGAACCTAAAGTCTTTGAATCTGCTGTTGTAGGTTATCCTCATGATATTAAAGGACAAGGTATTTATGCTTTTGCTATTGCTCAGAGCAGTAACTCTAGTGAAACAGACCTTAAAAAAGATATTATTACTATGGTTAATAACATTATTGGACCTATAGCTAAACCCGATAAAATTCAAATTGTTACTAATTTACCTAAAACCAGATCTGGAAAAATAATGAGACGTATTCTCCGAAAAATTGCTTCTGGGGATAACAACTTTGGTGATACGTCTACTTTATTAAATCCTGATGTAATAGAAGAAATTATAAAAACAAAGTTATAAATTACAATAGATTTTATGCATTCTTTTTTTTACACAAAATAAAAACCTTAAAATATAAATTATTAAAAATCAAATATTTAAAAATATTTATAGTCATTCTATTTGAAAAAGGATTTTTGGAATTTTTAACGTCTTAATTGCGAAAATAACCAAAAAATAGCCTCGCTATAAAACTATTTTTTATGAAAAGTTTTGTACAAAAATAGTTTGATTTACAATAATTTACATTTTAAAAGATAAGATGAATAAAAAAATATGTATTATAGGTGGAGGTAATTTAGGAACAGCTATTGCCGAAGGAGTTGTAAAAAAACAATGGACTAAAGCTGAAAATATTGTTGTTACAAGGCGTAAAATTCATAAAATAAAATATTTAGAATCACAGGATATCCGGATTACTAAACACAATAAAGAAGCTGTTGAAGGTTCGGATATTATCATATTAGCCGTTAAACCTTACCAAATTGTGGATATTATTAATGAAATTAAATCTGTTGTTTTACAGAAAATGATAACTGTTGTTTCGGTAGTAACTGGATTTTCTTTACAAAAACTCAAAACATGTTTTGGAGGACAAGTATCTATATTTAGAGCTATGCCTAATACAGCTATTGCTATTGCTGAATCAATGACTTGCATGAGCAGCTTGAATGCTGATATTTCTCAACAAGATAGTATAATTTCTCTTTTTGATACTTTAGGTACAAGTATTTTAATAGATGAAAAACTTATGGATGCAGCAACTGTTTTAGGTGCTTGTGGTATAGCTTATACCATGCGTTTTATTCGTGCTGCTTCACAAGGCGGTATTCAAATTGGTTTCGATGCTCAAACATCACAAAAAATTGTCTCTCAAGTAGTTAAAGGTGCATCATCCTTGCTTTTAGAAAAAGAAACTCATCCTGAAAAAGAAATAGACAAAGTAACAACACCGAAAGGTTGTACCATAGCAGGTTTAAACGAAATGGAATTTAGAGGCTTCAGCGCTTCTTTAATAAAAGGTATCAAGTATTCTCATGAAGAAATTGAAAGTATTAAAAAAGAATAGATAACTGTGGTTAAAATTTAAATAAAATAACGTTTAATTTTGTTTGTTTTGAAAAAATTAGTGTGTTAAAATTTCCAAAATATACCCATTTTTACACTTTTTTAGTCTCTTTGGTATAGACGTAAAAATCTAATTTTGAAATATCTAAACCTATATCATTTAAAAACTTTCTTATAAAGACTATAATTATTTGATTTTCAATTGATTTTTAATTTTATTTTATAAATCTTTTATTATCAATAAATTAATTCTTTATACGGTTTTTATATAAGAAAGCCCTTTATATAATTTGTAATATTGCTCATTGTTATCTACATTTGCAAAAGCTAATCAATTTTTTTGGCTGATAAAACTAGTTGGTCTTGGCTTCATTGTACAGGTTCTATGACCTATTATTTGTGCCGGTATTCAACTTAATTTTTGAAAAAGGATAGACGAAAAAACATTAATACCGGTATCAATATACCCTTCCTAATTCGTTCTCTTTATCCTTCTATTTTTCTAAATTTAACCCTTTTCGCTGACTTGGGCAAACATAAGAATAAATTAAATTTTTTAAAATTATTTTTCAATATAGCAATGCTATTTTTCGGTTATTTTCAAAATCAACACGTTAAAACCTCCAAAAATCTTTTTTTTTAAATGAAGCGACTATATAAGTTTACATAGATATACACATCACAAATATATTAAGCAAATATAACTTAATCAATACTTTTTATGAATCAAGAAGAACCTATCTTAAAAGAAAATGACAATCGTTTTGTTCTTTTTCCAATAGAACACCAAGATATATGGGCATTTTACAAACAAGCAGAAGCGAGTTTTTGGACTGCTGAAGAATTAGATTTTTCTCAAGATCTTAAAGATTGGGAAAACCTTAATGACGGGGAAAAACATTTTATTTCTCATGTGTTAGCATTTTTTGCCGCCAGCGATGGTATTGTTAATGAAAACTTAGCCGAAAATTTTGTCAGCGAGGTTCAATATACTGAAGCGAAGTTTTTTTATGGCTTTCAAATAGCCATAGAGAATATTCATTCAGAAGTTTATTCATTATTAATCGATACTTATGTCAAAAATCCACAGAAAAAAGATAAACTTTTCCGAGCGATAGAAACAATGGATTGTGTTAAAAAAAAAGCAGATTGGGCTTTGCGTTGGATTGATAAAGGTTCTTTTCAAGAGCGTTTAATTGCTTTTGCTGCTGTGGAAGGAATTTTTTTTTCAGGTAGTTTTTGTTCTATTTTTTGGTTGAAAAAAAGAGGACTAATGCCAGGACTTAGCTCTTCCAATGAATTTATATCCAGAGACGAAGGGATGCACTGTGATTTTGCTTGTTTACTTTATAATAAGCATATTGTTAATAAATTACCTGTTGAGCAAATTCATACCATTATTCAAGATTCTGTAGATATTGAAAAAGAATTTATTACCGAATCTTTACCTGTAAAACTCATCGGTATGAATTCTGAATTAATGAAACAATATATTGAATTTGTAGCTGACCGTTTGTTGGTTATTTTAAACTGTCCTAAACTTTACCAAGCAAGCAATCCATTCGATTTTATGGAACTCATTTCTTTAGAAGGTAAAACTAATTTCTTTGAAAAACGAGTATCTGAATATCAAAAAGCCGGAGTAGTGGGAAACAGCAATGGCGATACTAAACCTCGTTTTTCTTTAGAAGAAGATTTCTAACTAATTTGTAGAAATTACAAAAGTACAGTAATTTTTTTAACATATTAATAATTTATAGTTTTTTTAATTTAATAAACTGGTCTTTAGTATTTTAACTCTTATAACTTCTAATTATTATTGCTATGCAGACATATAAAGCACTTATTATATCGGAAAGTTCTTCTCAAGAATATATAAAATCAATTGTAACACGTCCTTTATCTGAACTTAAAGCCCATGATGTTTTAATTAAAGTAGTTTATACTGGTTTAAATTATAAAGATGCCCTTTCAGCAAGTGGTAATAAGGGCGTAACACGTCAATATCCCCATACACCCGGAATTGATGCAGCAGGTGTTGTTGAAACTTCTAAAAATGTTAATTTTAAAAAAGGTGATGAAGTCATTGTGACAAGCTATGATTTGGGTATGAATACATTTGGAGGTTTTTCAGAATATATCTCTGTTCCAGCCAGCTGGGTTATTACTAAACCCAAAGAACTCTCTTTTCGAGAAAGTATGATTATTGGAACAGCTGGCTTGACAGCAGCTATTGGTATTGAAAAATTAATAAGAATAGGGCAAAATCCTGAATCGGGACCTGTTGTTGTTAGTGGAGCAACAGGAGGGGTTGGCAGCATCGCACTCATACTCTTGCAAAAACTTGGTTTTCAAGTTTTTGCAGCAACAGGAAAAAGAAATTCTTATGACTATTTAAAGCAACTTGGTGCTAATAAAATTTTTCCACGAAAGGATATAGATGATCAAAGTAAACGACCTCTATTAAAACAAAAATGGGCTGGTGCTATTGATACTGTCGGTGGTAATGTTCTTAATACACTTATTAAATGTTGTCAAAAAGAAGGTAGTATTGCAACATGTGGAAATGTAGGTGGGCATATATTGGAAACGACTGTTTTCCCATTTATCTTAAATGGAGTCAATCTATTAGGCATTGATTCAGCAACATATCCTATGTCTCTTCGAAAATTACTTTGGAAAAAATTGGCTACAAAATGGAAACCCAGTAATTTAGATTTAATAGCTATTGATACGGATTTAGACAATTGTCTTGAGTATTTTGATAAAATATTAAAAAGTGAAATTAGAGGACGTATAGTTGTTAAAATATGAAAACATGTATTTTTGCTAACTTATTTAAAGATTTCTTGTAAAATAAAAGTTTACCGAACTATTGAATTCTGATCTCCTTAGCTTATATTTACCTTTTATTATAGTTATGTTTTTTGAAAATTACAAGAATTTCAAACTCATTAATAATAAAAATAAATAGACTCTATGTACTAATTTTTTTGTACGGGATAAAAAATACGAAAACATACATTATTAAAAATCAAATATATAAAATCCCTAAGTACAGGACAAAAGTTTTGATAAAAAAGTGATTTTAAGTTTTATTGTTTGATTATCAGTAGTTTACTTTTGAAAAACTATTAACTTAGCTAGGTGTATAAACTCACGATCATGTAAAATCTGCTCCACTAAATAATCCAAACCTACCCGAAACAAACTCTTTAACTTAGTCTATTTACCTGTCTTTTTTAAATTTGAAAATTAATTTTTAAACAACTTCAGTGAATGAAATTTAATAGTCATTTTAAAACTGTTACCCATCCGCGACAGGTATTACCTTCAGGAGAAGTGAGTAAATAATAATAAACACCGGAAGGATAATCATCACCCGACCAATCATTTTGATAATTATCGCTTTTATAAACCATATTACTCCAACGGTTATAAATTACTAAAGACCAACCTTCAGCAGTTAAACCCAAATCAAATGTTTCATTAATGCCATCTTGATTAGATGAAAAGGCATTAACATTAAACGCTTTATCAACAATAACTTGAAAAGAAGTATCCTTTTGACAACTATTATTACTAGCTATATATCGAATGGTATATGCCCCATTTTTGGTATAGTTATGAGTAACTTCTTTTTCGGTACTCGTAATACCATTTCCAAAATCCCATAAATGTGAAGTTGATCCAACCGTCCTATTTTTAAATGTAAAAGAAGGTCTTTCATCACAAGAATTGCGAGTACTATTAAGTTCAATATTAATATTAAATGGTTTTACTACATTTATATCAAAATTGAGTTTTGTTCCTTCACAATTACTAATAACAGTATATGTTAAATTGTGTATGCCTACCCCGGCTTGATTTGGAAAAAACTGATTACCAACCACGCCTATCCCAGAATAAGTCCCTCCAATAGGGTTTATAAAATTTAAATCAATCGGTGAATCCAATAAACAAACTGTATCGGTTCGGTTTGGGTCTAAAGTTAGAGAAAGGGATGGAATAACTACATTAATCATTTGTTGTTTAGTGCCAATACAACCATCAAGATTTGTATAAGTATAATCAATGGGAAAGCTACCTATACCAGTAATTTGAGGATTAAATGTTCCTAAATTTGAATCAACTCCAAATCCTGAATAAGTCCCTCCCGTAGGGGTTGCTTGATTTAAAACTAAAGGATCTGAATTGACACAAATATCAGAGAAATCAGGGAAATTAATAAGGACATCATCAAGTTGTATTGTTTGAGTTAAAGTTTGATTTGCTCCATTTGAAAATATTAAATCTACCTTTACTTCATAATTACCTGGATGCAAATAGGTATGTTTAGGAGTTAATTCATTGACTGTCGGTGTTCCATCTCCAAAATCCCATACAGCATTTGTTACTGATAGACTACTTGTAATTTCAAATTGGATAAAATCATTTATACAAATGTTTGTAATATTAATAGTGGCTGTAAAACCTCTTATAAAACCGGGAAGTCCAAAATATGCAACATTACCTTCTAAGTAAATTGCATTTGTATCAATATTTATAGATGTACCTAAGGCATTTGGATTCGTGATAACACTTAAATGGTCATAGTCAAAAAGTGTGAAATATATTTTTCGATCAGATGCTAATTGTAAAGCACCTGGCTTATTAATATCAAGTCCAATTATACCGAAGGTTTTAATGAGTATTGCTGTGTTTTCTATATCACTTACTTCAAGATTATACTGAACTATATTACCTAGATTTTGACGAGCATTTGTTTCCGTTACGTAAAGCAGTTGTCCATTCGGAGAGAATTCAAGCCCATAAGGTTCATATGGCATACTTCCTCTAATTGTATTTATTCGAATAGGATTAGAGAGCACTCCTGTAGATCTATTAAAATCAAAAATTTCAATAAAATTACTGGGCCAAACTGCCACAGCTAAACGATTTCCATTTGGTGAAAATTTCATATATCCAATGGCTGAAGCGCGGGAATTACTATTTGAATGATCTGAACCTATCTTTTGTCTAATCGGAGTAGCAATACCATTTGAAGTTATAGAATAGATATTGAAAGTATCATATTCAAAGCCATGGGTAAGTACCCAGATATCTATTCCATTTTCATGGTAAACACTTGTTATTTTTTCAGTAGAATACTCTTCTAATTGAATATATTTAGTTGTGATTTCTCCAAGCCCGCCATCACCTCTCATATCAACAATTGCCTGTTGCAAACCACGTCGCTCGCCATGAGGAGCCAATGAAAAAATATAATATATATTTGAATTATTGGGCAAAGGAATAATAGTAGCTGATTGAGTCGTAGTAGAAGAGCCACGTAAAAATCCTCCATTCAACATAAGAGTATGGTTACGGTTATAAACAACTAAACCATCTGTATAAAACAGTAAATTTCCCTGAGCGTCTGAAATAACAGCAACGCCTTCGGATGTGTTAATAGCACCATCTATTAAAGCAGTAGGTGGATCAGTATTAAAACTAACACCAGCCATTCCTCCAAAATACCATATATTTTCTTGTTTTTGGGCATAAACAGAAGATATCAGGTATAAAAAAAGTAGAGTAGTTATTTGTTTCATTATGTTTATATTTCTTGTTTAAAAAATAGTTAAGGACAAAAGTAAATATAGTTATATAGTACCCGACACAAATAAATTTTGAGTTTGGTATAGTTTTATTTTTTCAATTAAAACTTTTATTATCAATAGTTTAAAATTAAAATAAGCTAAAAGTTTGGAAAAAAGGAACTAAATGATTAGAGTTCCTTTTATGAAAAAAGAAAAAAACCCATCCAAGAATGCCTGAAATGGGCTTGGAATAGCCAAGATAGTAAGAGTTTTCAAAATAGACAAAAAAATACTCGAACTTAGACAAGCTATGAGTCAAGCTAAGCATTGTCATGATCTTAAAATAGCGTCTAAAATAGACTCTTCAAATGGAATTATGAGTGTTTTAAGAAATATAGAAAGGTTCCTTTCAAGTAAATGGATTAGGCCAGAAGATAATTATTTGCCGTTTTTATAGTTTTTTGCACCTTTTTATAAAGACCGAGAAAAGATCTATTTACTTATGGACGGAACGCATGCAGGAAAAAATAAAACTCTCATAGTCAGTTTTTTATATAAGGATAAAGTCATTCTACTCGTTTGGCTTTCAGAATCTGGGACCAAAGGGAATTTTAAAGAAGATAGACCCATTGAACTGATGGCTAAGGCCCTTCGGGCTTTAAAAGGTTTAACTATAAGCAGTCGCGTTGTTTTACTGGGCGATGGGGAATTTGACGGTTCAAATTTCCGATCTTTTTTGGAGAAAAATAACTGCCTATTTGTGAGTCGGACAAGTTGTAATAGAGTTTTTTATAATCACTATGCTGAACCTTTTCAGCCCCGTGATATTGATACGGATGCAAGTAATAATCCGATTTTTATTTCTGATGTTAAGGATAGAAATGGGTGTAAGGATAACTTGCTGATAAGCCGTGCCAACAAAAAGCGAAAGCTGACTTATTTGATAACAAATATGGATGATGGGCACTGGGCTTCTTCTAGTTATGCAAAACGCTATAAAACGGAGATGCTTTTTAGGGATATGAAAACTAAAGGCTTTCATTCACAAAAGAGCCAAATTGAAAAACCCAAGCATTTGGACAATTTGATTATTGTTATGGCTTTAGCTTATATCTGTGTTTTATTGATTGGCACTTGGGTTTGCACTAAGGATAAATTACTATGGCATCTTCTGGGTTCAAAAAAACTAAATTATTCATTGATACAAATAGGTTTTTTGACTTTAGAACGTTTAGAAATTCAAAATCAACATTTTAATGATACAAGTTAGAATGATATAAAACTATGCCAATCTATCCTAAAAACCAATCTAATTTTTATTTATTTGTGTCAGGTACTGTTATAGTTAAGGGCATCTCTCATAATACTCTGTAATTTTTGAAAAAAAATTAGTTTTAATAATTTTATATATATTATTTATTATCAACAAATTAAATATTTATATAGTTACAATTTGAGCTTAGTAAGCCTAGTTTTTTGCCCATTTTGCATCCAACTTTAAACTTTTAATTTGCTCATAACGCCAAAGATTATGGGTCAAATTAACTAAAGTGCCGAAGCCTTTAGCTCGCTATAGCCCAATAGATTTTAAAGAAAGCCCCCGAATTACTTGATTGATTATGTGATCGTTATCTAATGCTTTCTCTTGATCTTGACCAATATAATCCGAATCTGCCCAGAGGCTTTGGTCACTATCTGAATTATCAAGCAAAGACTCCAACAGTTGAGAATCGTGGACACTCGCAGTGCTGACCTCGCCCTTGATAATCAGCTTTGAAACCTTATCCACTTTGATATGAGTTTTATAAGCATAGTAACTTTGTTTGCCTTTCTTAGTCCAAGTGGCATCTAAATCTTTTTGTCTCAATTTGTTCGAATCATTTTGCCAGTTCTCAGGAATATCCCCAGCCTTGACCGTTTTGTTTTTCGCCTTCGTGTTACCTTGAATAGGCGCATTGATAAAACTGGCATCAAGCAATTTGCCCTTATGGGTTATCAGATTCGCCTCTTCCAAGTAATCTCCGAAAACCTCAAATAGCTTTTTAGCCAACTGCATTTTATCAAATTATCCCGAAAACGCCAGATAGTTTTGGCGTCCGGCACATCACCAGAACCCGAAATACCTAAAAAACGGGTAAAACTTAAGCGGTCAAGTATTTGATATTCCGTTTGGTCATCGCTAATATTGTCATAGCGTTGGAGAATGAGAATTTTAAACATCAAAAGAAGGGAATAGGGCTTAGAGCCGGCTTCCACTAAGCGATTGGCGTATAATTTTTCTAGGGGCGGCAAAACAAGTTCCAGTTAATGACTTTATTCAAGCGTTCTAATGGGTCGCCTTGCTGGCTTATTTTGTTCAAGCGTGTTTCAATTTCAGGAATACATCGACCTGATTGAATGGGCTTATATTTTTGAGACATCAGTGATTATTTTTGAAAAAAAACAATATAAAAACTAATTGTTTCATAACCAAATACTTAATTTAGGAGATGCCCATATGTTTTTTTTGTTTAGAAACGTGTTTCTTTTTCATAGAGCAAATAATTAAATAAAATTACTACAATACAAAATTTGACGCCCTTTTCAAAATCAAAACAAAAACTAGACACGCTCTAAACATTTTTTATTTTTTTAGTTATAAATTCATTTATTGTTTAAGCAAATCTGTATATTTGCTTAGTTGATTTATAATCACTCCGTTTTGAAGATGACCGTTTCCAATCTTAAAAACAGCATAAAATTAAATATTCTACAAACAAGTAATTTAATAGATTATAGAAAATTTTACTTTTGCTAAGAAAAGGCATATTTTTTAAAAAGTATCTTGCGAATTAGATAAGTATAACATTTATAGGAATTTAAAATTTGAATTTTAAAAAGATGAGTTTAATATTTGAGTCAGATCAAGAAGCTGCAAATGAATTAAATAAGCTATACTCGAATACAAAAAAAGAAATCGGGAAAGTTATTATTGGACAAGAATCTGTTATTGATTTGATTTTTACTGCTATCCTTTGTCAAGGCCATTGCCTTTTGGTTGGAGTCCCTGGTTTGGCTAAAACTTTAATTATTCAGACAGTAGCTTCTATTTTAGGTTTAAAATTTAATAGAATACAGTTTACCCCAGATCTAATGCCTTCAGATATTTTAGGTGCTGAAACTTTAAATGAATCTCGTCATTTTCAATTTAATAAAGGACCTATTTTTGCTAACATCATTTTAGCAGATGAAATTAATAGAACACCACCTAAGACTCAATCGGCACTTTTGGAGGCGATGCAAGAAAAATCTATCACAGTAGCAAACCGCTCTTTTAAATTAGATAAGCCTTTTTTTGTCTTAGCAACTCAAAATCCTATAGAGCAAGAAGGTACTTATCCTTTACCAGAAGCCCAATTAGACCGTTTTATGTTTAATATTTTCGTTGATTATCCAAGTTATAATGAAGAGGTTAATATTGTCAAAGCTACAACTCAAATGCATGATTATCAATTACCAATTATAATTAGTAAAGAGCAAATTTTATTTTTTCAACAACTCATTCGTAAAGTTCCTGTGGTTGATAATGTTATAGAATATGCTGTTTCTTTGATACATAAAACCAGACCAAATACACCTTTAGCCAATGAGTATACCAAACAATATTTGGATTGGGGCGCAGGACCCAGAGCTTCTCAAGCTCTTATACTTGCCGCTAAATGTCGAGCACTTTTAAATGGAAAATATTCTCCTGATATAGAAGAAGTGCAAGCCGTAGCAATTCCTGTTTTAAGACATCGATTGGTCAAAAACTTTAAAGCTGAAGCTGAAAATATTAGTATAGAAGATATTGTTAACTCCTTACTTTAAATATTTTTTATGAGTTTAATCCACAAAGAAGGACGATCAATTTTGATTACTTTTACTTTAAGTATTTTAATTATTTTGATATTTACATTTCTATTAATTGAAAATACAGTTATAAGTTTGGTAATCAGTCTAATATCTATTACTTTTTTAGGATTTTGTTTCTATTTTTTTAGAAACCCTTATGTCTCTATTTATCCCGATTCAGAATATATTTTAGCACCTGCAGAAGGCAAAATAGTTGTAATTGAAGAAACTATGGAAAAAGAATATTTAAAACGCGACTGTTTACTAATTTCTATTTTCATGTCACCTTTAAATATACATGTTAATAGAAGCCCTGTTGATGGAATAGTCCAATATTTTAAATATCATAAAGGCAAATATTGGGTTGCTTGGCATCCTAAGTCAAGCGAAGAAAATGAACGAACAACTATGGTTTTAAAACATTCTTACTCAAATCATAAAGTCCTTATTCGCCAAATTGCAGGTGCAGTAGCCCGAAGAATAAAGTATTATATTCAGCCAGAGCAAACTCTCACACAAGGTGAAGAATTTGGGTTTATAAAATTTGGATCCCGAGTTGATATTTTTTTACCACTTGGTACCAATATTTTGGTTAAACTTAATCAAAAAACAAAGGCTGGAAAGACTATTTTAGCTCAGCTACCAAAAAAAAATATTTAGATTGGTATTTAAGCAATTATATTTGATGAAATTTTGTTAGAGTAGAACCAGCTATTACTATGCAATTACTTCATTATAACAATATAATATTCTTAAAAATGATAAAAAAATACCTCTTTTTATTCGTATTATTATTAGTCTGTTTCGTTGGATGGGCTATTTTGAAACAGCAAACAACCTTAAAAAAAATTGAGAAATATACTTACACTAGCAAGCCTATAGCAGTTTTAGAATTATTTACTTCTCAAGGTTGTTCAAGCTGTCCAAGCGCAGAAAAGCTTTTACAAACTATCACTCAAAAAAGAGAAAATGACAAAAATGTGTTTTCTTTGGCTTTCCATGTGACCTATTGGAATTATTTAGGATGGGAAGATATTTTTAGCACATCATTAGCTGATAATAGACAACGTTTGTACGGCTCAAGTTTTCGTCTTAGAAGCATCTATACACCTCAACTAATTATTAATGGTAGTCAAGAATGTGTAGGTAGCCAATCGCATCTTATATCAAAATATATAGAAGAAGCCCTTCAAAAACCAGCCCATGCAAATATTGATTTAGCAATCGTATCTTCTCAAAATCAAAATTATAAAATAGTCTATGAGTTAAAAGGCGATTATCAAGGTATGAAATTAAATATAGCTCTTGTAGAGAATAATTTAAAAGTTGATATTAAGCGCGGAGAAAATAAAAATAAAGTTTTAAATTATAGCTATGTTGTTAGAACTTTTAAAACTTTAATGCTTCATGAAAATGGTAAAGGTGGAGTTAATATAGCTATACCTAGTCATGTAAAAAAAGAAAATACACATTTAATTGCATATATTCAAAATCCAAAAAACCTTGAAATAATCGGAGCTAGTGCTTTAAAATTTTGATTATCAATAAATTAAAAAAACTAAACACGCTCTTAGCTTTCTCCTTTTTCATTATCCGAAGACTCATTTTTTGCTATAATTTGTTCTTTATCCTCATCTTCTTGTTTGGAAAGTTCCATTAACATTTTAACTAATTCTGGCTGGGGATGACAGTCTGTTTTATCCGACCGAACACTTGTGTGAGTAAATATACCAGGCGTACCTTGTAAAGCAGTTTCGCTAATATCCCACATATCTTCTTGGTATGTTGTAGGTATGTCATAGCGTTTACAAAAAAACACCAACAATTGGCGCAAGGTTTCAATTTGAGCTAAGGTATACTTATGATAAAAACGTTTCTCGCGATAATTATCGGTGTATTCTACTACTTGATTTTCGGGTATTTGTTTTCCGAAGGTAGAGTAAAATTTTCCATTTTTCCATTCTAAATAACCTGCATTACAAAGTTCTATACCTATAGCTGCTTTTTCAAGTTCTCGTGTAATGCTTCGTTTTTTATATTTTTCAGGAATTTGATTTCCACTAAAGTGAGAAGCCAAATGATAAGCCCAATATTTAGATGAAAAACATTGATAAATAGTACCATCTTTGTAATAATTTTCATTGGAATAAGGTTGACCAGCAACAACTACACACGTAGCTATTGGATAGCTAGAGGCACGCCAACTTGCAATATCATTAACAGGGCTGGGATGAGATACGGTATGGTGAAGGTAAATTTGTTTTTTGGTAAATACCTGTCTAAAATAGTCTTTTGGCCCCAGAGTATCAAATACAATTTTCGATAAATCTAATTTCGCTTGCATATTCAAACTATTCTTTTTTTATAAATAAAAATATTGAGTTTTTATAGACCCAGTAGATTCAAAATTAAAAATAAAATTTTGAAAACTATAAAATTATCGATAAAAATTACAAGACAATTTTTTTCTTCTATTTTTAGCATTTAACCAATGTAACCCTAAAACAACCTCATGTATACCATTGAAAGCAATACTATTATCGATATAGTTATATGTATATGCTATATCTATTTTTGAAAAATTGATCCCGGTTGTAATAGAAAGTTGCCCACTTGTTCTATAAGAAAAATCAACCCATACGATATTGTTATAATCAAATAATAAATTTATATCTAACTGTCTAAACGTTTGAATATTTTGGTTTTGGTAACCTGTATAGACAATTCTGCCTAAAACTGAAGGTGTAAAATTAATTATGTTATCCTCTTGACCTATACTAAACTTATAACCATAAGTAAGAAAAATATGAGTTAATGGGTAATTTGCATTTGGCGCTATTTGATTCTTAGAATCAATATTTAACCATGAAAATCCTGCATAAAACTTAGAACTGTAAAGCCAAAATCCAACTGATCCATTATAGTTAAGTTTGTCATTTATATTTTGTATAAGTGGATCTTCTAAAGCAGCGTTAATTTTAGTTGTATTTAAAGTATTTCTGAACACTTGTGCCTGTAAACCTAAAGCCAAATGGGTTGGATTATCCCTTGTTCCGCCTATTTGGAAATTATAGGCATAACCCAACTGAGCAGAATTATATTGAAGAATACCACCCCGGTCATCTGTAATTATAAAACCTAAACCACCTGATCGTCCTAATTCAATACCTCCAGAAATATATATGTTTTGAGGTGCATTCTCAAAACCAAATATCCCCCGCCAACCTAATTTTAAGTTAGAACCATTGGTACCAGCAACAGCTGGATTGATGAGTAAATGATTGGTAATATATTGAGAATAACCTGGTAAAACCTGTTGACAAAATATTGGAGATATATGAAGGTAGATAATCAAAAAAATAGTTAAATATTTCATAATCATAGTTTTAATTTAAAAACAGTACATATTTTCTAATAAAAACTTAACCTTTAGTAAGTTATTGTTAAACTTCCTTTTATTGGTGGACAATCACTATCTATATCTATATAATAAAGATAATTTCCCACAGGTAAACGGTTTCCATTTCCATCGATACAATTCCAATTGTTAGTATAATCAGACATCTCAAACACAATATTTCCCCATAAATTATAAACAGAAACTTTATTATTAGGATAGGAATCTATATTATCAATGACCCATAAATCATTTATACCATCTCCGTTAGGGGTAAGCACATTTTGAATATTACTAATGCATGAAGAAGAGGGTTCACAATTTGAAACGGTCAAAGCTAATGAAACAATAGAATCACAATTACTTCCATTAAAAGTTTCTATATATCTACCCGAATCGCTTAAGGTTTGGGTACCAAAAATATAAGTTTCGCCAGAACAAATATCTACTAAAAGGCTATTGGTAACAACCGGTGAAACGGTTAAATTCAAAGTTACTACCGAGTCACAACCGCCTATCGTTGTATATGTTTCAGTGTAGGTTCCTGAAGTTGTCAATATTTGACTACCAAATGTATAGGTTTCACCAGAACAAATGGTCGTAGATATTGTATTTGTATTTCCTGAAATATATAATGCTTCTATTTCTGTGGGTGTTAAGGCACGATTATATATTCTAATTTCATCAAGCCTAGAAGCAGAAGTAACATATCTAGTATGCCCATTTCGTGCAAACATAAAGTCATATCCTCCAATAAGTCCTGTGGTTGGTACTATTGTTTCGTTAAATGCCCCATTGTCTACTTCATTACCATCGATAAATAAGGTTAGAACACCTGTATTTCTATTGAGCGTAAAAACTGAATGTACCCAACGTCCATAATCAAAACATGTTGATGATACTCCGGAAATCGAACCTGTTGCTCTTAAGCCCACACCCATAGATCCTTCCCCTCCAGTTACACTAACTCCCAAACTAAAACCATGTGTAAAATCTCCCTCTTGGTAAGTGATTAAAGGTCCCCTTGGACTTGTTAAAAAAGGATAGAGTTCAGACTCTCCAACATATATCCATCCTGAAACTGTAAAAGAACTATCTCCCGGCTGCCATGGAGTTACTTCTACTCTGTGGTTATCGTTTACAGGTGTAATGGTGTTGGGCATCTGTAAAGCCATTCCTGAAATACCTGATACATACGAAACTGTCCCATTAATACTGTTGCCATCAAGTCCTCCTACCGTATCGTCTAAGTTATTTTCAAAAGGATAATGCACGACTAAACCGCTATCTAAATTTTGAGCATACAATTGGGTAGTAAACACTATAACAACTACGAAAAATATGATTCTACACATAAATAAATGATTAAGAAAAATGAATAATTTCAAAAATCCATCGCCTATTGTGAAACATAAATAATCTCTTGAATTTCTTTTTTTGAAATATTAAGCGATTTTGAGATGATATCTATTGAAATTCCATTATTATAAAACCCAAGTACTGACTCTATTTTTCCTTTTTCTATACCTTTTTCTATACCTTTTTCTATACCTTCTTTAAGACCTTGGGCTTTTCCTTTTTTGATACCTCGCTCTTCTCCACTAGACAAAGCCGTATATAGCTCACTAAAAGCTATACGACGCAAATGATTATCATACTCATAACGTTTCCGCTCAACCGCAGTCAAGCGACTCTCATCTAATACTTTTGAAGCCGCTTTTAAACCTTTGGCTGTAAATTTGGGCTTCGTCTCACTGTTTTTTAAAAAATAAATCCACTCATCTAAGGTGTTTTCAGCAATATCATCAAAATTATTCGCTTTAATAATGATATAACGTGGAAAAATATCAGCAACCGTTTGAATATTATAGTCCTTTTGTTGCTTTAAGGAAGCTCCTAAAATATCCTTTTGACGATCACCAATAAATTGACCAACATATCTATAAATATAATCACTACCTTGTCCTAAATCAAAATAAACAATATTAATAGAACACACTTTTTTAACCTTCCCATAATGATCACCCATCTCAATATACTCAGTTACAAGTTTAGAAGCCCCATAAACCATACGATGAAAATAATCTATTTCCGGATTATTTTGAATCTCAACGATCATAATTTCCCCAGATTCCGTTTTGACCAAAATATCAACCCGATTAGACTTATCGCCCTTGCTTTCTTTATTGCTTTCACTTTCTAAAATGTTATCTATCGTAACATCTATCTTAAAAAGTTCAGATAAAAAACCTTCTAAAATGTTATAATTCGCTTTTTGACGTAACAGTCTTTTGATTGCCCAATCAAAACGTATTAGTTTCATCGTGTTAATTTTAAAATTGATTCGAAAGCTATATTTCAAATAATTAGAAAATGAATAATTTCAAAAATCCATCGCCTATTGTGAAACATAAATAATCTCTTGAATTTCTTCTTTTGAAATATTAAGCGATTTTGAGATGATATCTATTGAAATTCCATTATTATAAAACCCAAGTACTGACTCTATTTTTCCTTTTTCTATACCTTTTTCTATACCTTCTTTAAGACCTTGGGCTTTTCCTTTTTTGATACCTCGCTCTTCTCCACTAGACAAAGCCGTATATAGCTCACTAAAAGCTATACGACGCAAATGATTATCATACTCATAACGTTTCCGCTCAACCGCAGTCAAGCGACTCTCATCTAATACTTTTGAAGCCGCTTTTAAACCTTTGGCTGTAAATTTGGGCTTCGTCTCACTGTTTTTTAAAAAATAAATCCACTCATCTAAGGTGTTTTCAGCAATATCATCAAAATTATTCGCTTTAATAATGATATAACGTGGAAAAATATCAGCAACCGTTTGAATATTATAGTCCTTTTGTTGCTTTAAGGAAGCTCCTAAAATATCCTTTTGACGATCACCAATAAATTGACCAATATATCTATAAATATAATCACTGCCTTGTCCTAAATCAAAATAAACAATATTAATAGAACACACTTTTTTAACCTTCCCATAATGATCACCCATCTCAATATACTCAGTTACAAGTTTAGAAGCCCCATAAACCATACGATGAAAATAATCTATTTCCGGATTATTTTGAATCTCAACGATCATAATTTCCCCAGATTCCGTTTTGACCAAAATATCAACCCGATTAGACTTATCGCCCTTGCTTTCTTTATTGCTTTCACTTTCTAAAATATTATCTATCGTAACATCTATCTTAAAAAGTTCAGATAAAAAACCTTCTAAAATGTTATAATTCGCTTTTTGACGTAACAGTCTTTTGATTGCCCAATCAAAACGTATTAGTTTCATCGTGTTAATTTTAAAATTGATTCGAAAGCTATATTCAAATAATTAGAAAATGAATAATTTCAAAAATCCATCGCCTATTGTGAAACATAAATAATCTCTTGAATTAAGCGATTAAATATTGTTAAAACTCAGATAATCTTTTCATGAATTAAGCACTCTAGGTGCATAGCTCTTGATCCTTTTATTAGAAAACAAGTATAGGGTTCAAAAGTATATTTGGCTAAGTAAACCACTAAGTCTTTGGTAGTTTTAAAAAAATGATAACCTTTTAAATCAGATTTAGCTTCATAAAAATATTTACCACAGAAAAAACAGTTTTCAAATTTTAATTCAGTTAATTTTTGTACAATATTTTGATGTTCTTCAAAAGAATATTTGCCCAACTCAAACATATCGCCTAATATAATAGCTTTTTTTTTCTTTTCCAATGTTTTAAAACTCTTAATAGCTTCACTCATAGAAGCTGGATTAGCATTATAGGCATCTAAGATATAAGTATATGTATTTTTTTCAACCCATTGAGAACGGTTGTTTTGAGGCTTGTAAGATTCTATTTGCTTGTTAGCTTGACTTAACGGTATTTTAAAATAATTTGCAATGACTAAGGCTGCCAAAATATTTTCAAAGTTATAACGACCTACTAAATGACAAGAGTATGTTTTATTTTTCATTTGATAAGTCAAAAAAGGTTGGCTAGTTAAATAGTTGGCTTCATTGCCATAATAAATAGTTTTTAGGTTTTTCTTTTGTTTAGAAATATTTACCAATTTTTTTTGCTGGGTATTTATAAAAACCTTCCCTCCGGTCATTTCTATATAATCATAAAGTTCTGTTTTAGCTTTTTTAACCCCTTCTATACTGCCAAAGCCTTTTAAATGAGCTTTATTAATATTGGTAATTAAACCAAAATTAGGACAAGCTATTGAACAAAGTTCTGCAATTTCTCCAATATGATTAGCACCCATTTCCACAATAACTAATTCTGTATTAGGTTTTATACTTAACAGAGTTAAAGGTACACCAATATGATTATTAAAATTATTTTGAGTAGCAACACAGTTATATGAAAGTGATAAAACTCTAAAAAGTAATTCTTTTGTAGTTGTTTTTCCATTTGTTCCTGTTAAAGCAATCAAAGGAATAGGATAAGATTTACGATGATGTTGAGCTAATTTTTGTAATGTTTTTAAAACATTATTGACAAGAATACATTTGGTAGAAGTATAATTCGGATTATCAATAATACAATATTTTGCCCCCGCTTCTAAAGCCTTTTGAATATAAAAATGTCCATCTGAGGTTTTCGTTTTTAAGGCAAAAAACAATTGATTTTTTCGAATCTGACGACTATCAATACAAACACCTGAACTTAATATAAAATGACGGTATAACGTATGAATCATGATTGACTTCAACAAATTTTAGTATTGGGTAGAATCCTTTTAAAAGAATTTGACTATAATGCCAATTATATCATTTTTTTTGAAAAAACTCGAACTTACCTAATATTTTAATTATTTCAGACATCAAAAATTAAGTATGTACAAAAAGTCCAAAAAAACTGCCTTTAAAAATCTACTTTATCTTATTTTATTGGCTTTATTATTATTTTTTTTGATTTCTATAATTGTACCTGGTATTGCATTGTTTATATTAGGTTTTGATGTTCAAAAATTTAATCTTCTTTTCAATAATCCTGAATCTTTAACACATTATCGTTGGTTATATTTATTGACTCAGGGCTTTAATAATTTATTAAGCTTTGGTTTAGCACCTTTAATCGTCTTATATGCTGTTGAAAAAAAACGGTTAGGTTTTTGGTTTGTTAAAAAAGAAAAAAGCCAACTAAACTTAATTTTAGGCTTGCTGTGTATTCTGATATCCATACCTTTAATAAGTAGCTTAGCCGAATGGAATGAAGCAATTGTTTTACCAAAAAACTTAGAACTCTATTTTCGAGAGCTTAATGATAAAATAGAAAATGTTTATGAATATATTATAAATATAACAAATTTAAGCGACTTTTTGTTAACCTTTCTCGTCATAGCTGTAATACCTGCAATAAGTGAAGAAATTTTGTTTCGAGGTAGCTTACAAGGTTATTTGTGTAAAATAATTAACGTTCATGTGGCTATTTTCATAACTTCATTAATTTTTGCCTCTTTACATCTTCAAATCTATTTACTTTTACCGCGTTTATTTTTAGGTATATTATTAGGATATGTTTTTCTGTATACATCTAATTTGCTTATTCCTATGATTATGCATTTTCTTTTTAATGGACTAACCTTAACTTTAATTTATTTTTTCAAAATAGATCTATCAGAAACCAGTTTTTCCGAAGAACATATAGTTTCTGGTATAGAAAGTTTTTTACCTTATCTTTGTTTATTCTTATTAATAAGTATTTTTATAATACTTAGAAAAAATAATTTAGAAGAAGCACAAGAATTATAAAAATATAATGGCTATTAATACTTCAAATATACTTTACATTGGTTCAGACCATGCTGGCTTTCCTGCCAAACAAGAAATCATTAAATATTTAGAAAAAAAAGGTTATAAACCTGAAGATGTAGGAACATATAATACCCATTCAGTCGATTATCCAGACTATGCCCATCAAGTTGCTCAACACGTTAATACAGGGTCAAATCGTGGAATTTTGATTTGTGGTAGTGGCAATGGTATGGTTATGACGGCTAATAAATATCAAAATGTACGGGCTGCGCTAGCTTGGAATGAAGAAATTGTATCAATGGCTCGAAAACACAACAATACAAATTTACTCTGTCTTCCTGCTCGTTTTGTAGATTTAAGTACTATTTTATTGATGGTAAGCATTTTTTTAAACACTGATTTTGAGGGTGGTAGACATCAAAAAAGAATCAAAAAAATGCCTATTTCTAAAATTAAAAATAACTAACTCCTTACCAATCTTTCTTTTTTTTGTTCCGATTTTTAGGTTTAAAACGCTTTTGGTTGAGGTAATCTGCATTTTTTTTATCTAAAGTTTTTAAAATAGCCTCTGCTTGTTCTTTTGATAGTTTCTTGTCATCGGGCTTGGTTTCTTGTTGATCCTGCTGTTGTTCTTCATTTTCTTTTTGTTCCTCTTTTTTCTCTTCATTTTGTTCTTCATTTTTATCATCTTGGTTTTGTTGGTTTTGTCCTTCTTGCCGAATGAGAATTTCATAATTGTAACGAGCTAAGTCATTATTTGGATTTTTTTTCAAAGCTTCTTTAAAAGATTCTAGAGCTACATTACCTGAGTTTTTATTTTCTTCATTTTCAGTTATTTGAATTTGAATAAGTCCTAATTGATTATATGCAATAGAAGCAATTTTAGAATTATCAGATAAAGTTAAATCTGAGTAATACTTTTGAGCTGATTTGAAGACAGCGGGTTTTTCTTCCTTTTCAATATAAAAGTAAGTATGTGCCAAATTAAGTTTAATATAATCTTCTTCTGACCCAAGATCATTAATCAAGGTTGTATAATAGGCTTTTGCCTCTACATAATTTTTACTTTTTAGAGCTTTCTCAGCTTTTTCTAACAGTTGATTTTTTTTATAAATAGTATCAACACCGCCGACAAAAAGTAAAAAAATAAGGATCGTATTAAAAGGAGTCATAAATATCATAGTATCAATAGTAAGCCAATAATTATAAGTAAATAACTCAAATGTTAATAAATTTTAAAGGGGTTTCAAATACTTATTTAATTCTCTTATTTTGCTTAGAGCGTGTTTAGTTTTTTCATCTTTTAGATCTTTTTTAGTTAGAAGATAAATTGAAATTACTGTATTAGTTTTCATAATATAGTCGCGTCATTTGAAAAATTAGTCCTTCCAATATTTACTCATAATGACTTCGTAATTATCACTTTTTCCCAATGCTTTTCTACTGATGGTTACAGTAACTTTTCCCTTTTCATTGACTTTTATATTCTCATAAATACTGGTAATTTTTTTACCTCTATCATTAATAATATCAAAACGCAATCGCGGTGTTTTTGAAAAAGCCATAATAGGTTCATTCAAAACATAAAGGGGTTTGCGAAAATTACCTTGATTTTTATACACACTTCTTAAAGTATAATAAGGGTATTTTTTGTCCATGCTAGCAATATTCTTTTGGTAGTAGTCAGGAACAATAGCCTCTAAAACTTTTGGTAAGCGAAAGTAATGAGCTAAAAGTTCTTCATTGACCAAAACTTCATAAGAAATGGTAATTTGAATTTTATAGTGTTGTTTATTTTTAATATCAAAAGGCTCAATACTTATACCCGATAAGTACGGTTCTATAAAGCCTCTACCAAGATAGTTATCTAATATTTCAAGGTATAAATCTAAGCGTTCTAATTTCTTGGTCACATCATCATCTAATTTTCCAATAATTTGTCTGTTGATGTACAGATTATTAACTTTTCCTTTTAAATTTTGGATTTCAGTTTTTACTTTAGTATATTCAGCAATAGACAAGTTAGGTTGTTTTAGTTTTTGGGCTAATTTTTCTATATTTTTTAATTCATCGTTAAGTTCGGAGCGTTGAAGAGTTTTTAAATATTGCTGCACCTGTTTTTCAAAACGGTTTTCATCAAATTCATAAGTTGCTAAGGCTTTATATTTTACCTTATCTTCTTCGACATAGCGTTGCATTTTCTCTTGTCCTACTAAACTCAAATGGGTAGCACGTATTTCATCCATAAAAGAACGCACAGTAAGTTCGCTAATACCTTGACTTGAAAAACTAAGCAAAATAGTTTCACTAATAAAGAAAGAACCTAATTGGCTGATAGCATTTTCTCTTGCTTTTCTCTGAGCTATTTTTTGAGCTTCTATTTCACTAATGTTACCAGCTACTTCTGCTATTCCTATACCTGTTTTTCTAACTTTTTGAGCAAAGCTTAGATCTGAAAAAAATAATACAATTAGAAGTAAACTAAACCCTTGAAAATATTTTTTCATTTCGCTGTTTTTTTGTATAAAAGTGTGAACTATACGATTACGTTACTTAAAAAAGGTATAAATATTAAAAATATATTTTATAAAAACTAAAATGATGTGGTTTAGAATTTATTTTTTCAATATTTTTAGATATGATTTACCTCAAATCATCATTTTAGCAATGCAAAATATTCAAAACTATCTTTTTCAACAAATGCATTTAAGATAGGATTTTCTTGTAAAAACTATAACTATTTGGTTTTCAATATATTTTTAATTTAAAAGCTATTGCACAATTTTTTAACTTTATTTTTTGGTTAAGTTAATAGTTTTTAAAATACAATTGATAATCAAAATTTAAACCTAAAACTATTTTTTATGAAAAGTTTTGTCCTGTACTTAAACCATAAACTTTAAACTCTTAAAGATTTTGCAGACTTTATGAATGTGAAAAAATATTAATCAATTTAGACATTTTAATATCAATTATTTAATGAAACATATTACTGTTAAAGAACTTAAAAAGATGTTGGATAACCAAGAAGACTTTCAACTTATCGATGTGCGTGAGCAGAAAGAATACGATATTGTTCAAATTAACGGAGAACTTATCCCTTTAACAACTGTACCTGATAATGTAGAACGTATTGCTAAAGACAAAAAAGTTATTGTGCATTGTAGAAGTGGAAAACGAAGTGCAAATGCTATTGCTTATTTAGAGCAACAACATGGCTTTGATAACCTCTATAATTTAAAAGGTGGTATTTTAGCTTGGATTGATGAAATTGACCCAAATCTGAAACAATATTAGGTAAGTATAGTATGATAACAATGGTATTATTATCTAAGAAGCATTCATTGTATCAATGAGTTAAACTCCAAAAAACCCTTTTTTAAAATATAATGATTATAATTTTAAATTAGTTTGAACAAAACCGTTTTATATTATAATCTACTAAATCTATAGTGGCAAAATTTTGGGATTTTTTCCAATAGTCACAAGACTTTGCTGTATCTTTTTGAATCAAGTGAAGATCAGCCATATAATAATAGATAATAGCTAAATCCTCGGTTTTATCCTTATTGATTAAGCTGCTTTCTGCCTCTTTAAAAGCTTTAAAGGCTTCTAAATATTTTTTTTGTTTTTTCAAAGTGATAGCATAATTAATACGAGGCTGTGGAGCTAATTCCTTATCTATTAAGGCTTTTTTAAAACATGAAAGCGCTGATGAATAATCAAATTTATAATATAAATAATATTCTCCAAAATATAAATTAGCCTCTGGATGATCGGGATCTTTTTTTAATATCGGTAGTATTTCATGTGGTATTTTATAAAAATGATTCTTGGTAAAGGTGCTAATTTTTGCTTTCAACAAATGGTAATCAATATTATAGTTCTTACTTCGTCTTATAGCATTTTCAATGTATAATAGAGCACTTTCGTAGTCTTTATCTCTTTCAAAAGCCAGTAAGCTTTTATAATAAAAAACCTTGCTGGTGTATATACCTCTATTATAAATATCTTTTAAAATTTGTTCTACATCTTCATAACTTCCAATGGCTATATTATGCTCTACCTGTTCTAATTGGTGTATAGATTTATTGAATAACAAGAAAATAGAACTAAAAACTGCAACCCCAAAAATAAATATAAGAATAATAGAAATTGGATATTGAGGTGCATTTTTTTGGAAAGTAATGCTCTTATAAGTGTCATTTATTAGACGTTTTAAAAAAGATTTTTTTATTTTTTCTTTATAATATTCAGATGGTTGTTTATAGGAAGATGATTCTGATTCTGAGATGGGAGCATATTCACTCAATTGGTTATTTTCTTCGGTATAAAAATCATAATACCAACGTTTGGAAGAGTTAGATAAAATTTGATAGGCTTCATTAATTTCTTTAAAACGCTCTTCAGCTTCTGGAGATTTATTTGTATCAGGATGATAAATTAAAACCAAGTGCTTAAATGCTTTTCTAATAACAGTCTTATCAGCTTGTTTAGAAATGCCTAAAATATCATAATAGGTTTTCATATCCAGTAAAAAATAATTAGGAAATATAAAACAGGAGATATAAAATACTAAAAATCAATTAGTTAATCAAAATAAAATATAAAAATCTAATTATGGATATATTAAAAAAATGTTCCAAACTATTGGTTTAAGAAAACTATTTCTAAATTTAGAAAAAAACTAAAAATTTTGTTATTTTTCTATTCACAACTTAACAATTTATTAATAATGATAAAGATTTATTCCTTTTTTTTATTCCTTTTTTTTGCTTTTTTTTTACCTGTTCAAGCCCAAAATAATACTTCTGAAACACATTTGCATTGTGGTCATATTTTGGATATTCGGTCTGGAAAAATATTAAAAGACATGACGATTGTTGTTGAAGGTAAAAAGATTAAAGCTCTTAAAAAAGGGTATACTTCTGATGGAGAAAATATCCAAATTATCAATTTAAAAGATAAGTATATTTTGCCCGGTTTGATAGATTTTCATGTACATATCGAAAGCGAAACAAGTCCCACTGCTTATACAAATCGTTTTGTTTTGAACGATGCTGATGTGGCGTTTATATCCACAAAATATGCTAAGAGAACTTTATTAGCTGGTTTTACAACTGTAAGGGATTTAGGAGGTACAGGTGTAAATATTGCTTTGCGTAAGGCGATAGACAACGGTTATATAGAAGGTCCAAGAATTATTACCGCAGGAAAAGCTATAGCCACTACAGGTGGTCATGCCGATCCTAGCAATGGATTTAAAAAAAGTTTGATGGGTGACCCAGGCCCTTATGAAGGTGTAGCTAATGGAGTAGATGCTTGTAAAAAAGCTGTTCGTCAGCGTTATAAAAATGGGGCAGATATGATAAAAATAACAGCTACAGGTGGTGTTTTAAGCTTAGCAAAAAATGGAGCTAACCCTCAGTTTTCTCAAAAAGAATTGGAAGCCATTATCAATACTGCAAAAGACTATGATATGCATGTAGCTGCCCATGCCCATGGGGCTGATGGTATGAAACGAGCTGTTTTAGCAGGGGTAACTACTATAGAACATGGCACTTATATGACCGAAGAAGTCATGACTTTAATGAAAGAAAAAGGCGCTTACTATGTACCAACTATTTCAGCCGGAGAGTTTGTGGCAAAGCAGGCTAAAATAAAAGGTTATTATCCAGATATTGTTGTACCTAAGGCGCTTGCTGTTGGTCCTCAAATTAAAAAAACCTTTGCTAAAGCCCATAAAAAAGGGGTAAAAATAGCTTTTGGTACAGACGCGGGTGTTTTTCCACATGGTGAAAATGCCAAAGAATTTCAATATATGATAGAGTCAGGTATGACGGCCTTAGAAGCTCTTCAAAGTGCAACTCTTACTAATGCTAACATACTCAAGTTGGAAATAGGCGAGTTAAAAGAAGGATTCTTTGCCGATATTATTGCAGTTAAAGAAAACCCTTTGGAACAAATAAAAACACTTGAAGATGTAAACTTTGTCATGAAAGAGGGGAATATTTATAAAAATAAATAAAGAAAAATTAGAAATTATTAAATTAAATACCTCATTATAATTGTTTTGCTTTTAAAAATAATTTTTGAAACCTTCAGTTTATTAATTTTGAAAATAAAAATAGAATTGAGTATTGTTACAGTTAAATATAAAACCCATAAGGTACCTTATGGGTTTTATATTTTATGGTTAGCTCTCTTAAAAAATGATTTTTAGGATGTTTAACTTATTGATATTAAGAATAAAAATTATACCTTTGTCTTATCTATATAATATAATTAGTAAGCTAAGTAAATCCCAATGTCAGAACAAAAAAAAGCACTCATAACAGGTATAACAGGGCAAGATGGTTCTTATCTAGTTGATTTTTTGTTAGAAAAAGGTTACGAAGTACATGGTATTATTAGACGTGCAAGTTCTATAAATACTTGGCGTATTGATCATTTATTTAGAGATGAAACTATTTATAACCATACATTATTTTTGCATTATGGAGATATTACAGATTCTATTAGTCTGACGAATTTAATTCATAAAATTCAGCCAGAAGAAATTTATAACTTAGCCGCTCAAAGTCATGTAAAAATATCATTTGAAATTCCAGAGATTACCGCAAATATAGATGCTTTAGGGACTCTAAAAATTTTGGAAATCATAAAAAATTATGCCCAACATAGAAAAATAAAACTTTATCAGGCTTCGACTTCAGAATTATACGGTAAAGTTGAAGAAACTCCCCAAAATGAAAAAACACCTTTTTATCCAAGGAGTCCTTATGGGGTTGCCAAATTATATGGTTTTTGGATCATAAAAAACTATCGCGAAGCCTATAATCTTTTTGCTTGTAACGGAATATTATTTAATCATGAAAGTGAGCGCAGAGGTTTTAATTTTATCTCTCGCAAAGTAACCATTGGTTTATCAAAAATTAAATTGGGCTATCAAGATATTTTAGAAATTGGTAACTTAGATGCAAAGAGAGATTGGGGCTATGCCAAAGAATATGTGGAGTGCATGTGGTTAATGCTTCAACAAGAAAAACCCGAAGATTACGTCATAGCAACAGGCGAAACCCATACGGTGCGATCATTTATAGAGCTTAGTGCCAAGGAACTTGATATGGAAATTGAATGGAAAGGTAAAGGGTTGAATGAAGTTGGAATAGACAAAAAAACAAAAAAAAGTATCATCAAGGTCAATCCTAAATATTTTAGACCCACAGAAGTAGACTTGCTTTTGGGTGATGCTTCTAAGGCAAAAAAAAACTTGAATTGGCAGCCTAAAACCAAATTTATTGATTTGGTTAAACTCATGACTCAAAAAGATTTTAAACTTATGCAAGAAAATAAAGGACAGTTTCTGTATTAGAGTTAAGCATACTACTATATTAGCATGACTAAAAAAACTTTTTTTAGATTTTAACTTACTGATTATGAAAATGACCGTTTTTTATATAAAAATAGCACTGCTATAAATTAATGAATCATTTTACTGAGAGTAATAAATAAATGGGGACTCGACATGATATAGTTTTTGGAGATAGTCGCGAGATGAGTTTTTTGAATGATTCATCTGTTCAATTGGCTATTACCTCACCTCCATACTGGCAATTAAAAGATTATGGTTCAAAAAATCAAATTGGTTACCATCAGAGCTATGAATCGTATATTAATAATTTAAACTTGGTCTGGCAGGAATGCTATAGAGTACTCGAAAATGGTTGTCGCCTTTGTATTAATATTGGGGATCAATTTGCTAGATCTGTCTATTATGGACGTTATAAAGTTATTCCAATTAGAAGTGAAATTATTAAGTTTTGCGAATGTATTGGTTTTGATTATATGGGGGCTATTATTTGGCAAAAAAAGGCCACAACTAATACGACAGGAGGAGCCTCATTAATGGGTAGTTATCCCTATCCTAGAAATGGAATTCTGTCAATAGATTATGAGTTTATTTTGTTATTCAAAAAATTAGGAACACCTCTAAAACCGGACACCGAAAAGAAGAAATCTTCTAATATGACCAAGGAAGACTGGAAAACTTATTTTTCGGGCCATTGGCATTTTGGAGGTGCCAAGCAAGAAGGGCATATCGCTATGTTTCCGGAAGAATTACCCCATAGATTGATAAAAATGTTTTCTTTTACAGGAGAAACAGTATTGGATCCTTTTTTGGGCAGTGGAACGACGGCATTAGCCGCCAAAAAACTGAATAGAAATTCGGTTGGCTTTGAAATAAATTCTACTTTTAAACCTTTCATGGAAAAAAAACTCGGAGTTTTAACACCAGAATTACAGCCTTCTAAGTTATTTTTTCATACTCATCATCAAAAAACTGCCTTTGAGGAAAAAATTAAAAAACTGCCTTATATTTTTAAAGATTTTCACCAATTAGATAAGAAAACAGATCCTAAAAAACAACAATTCGGTTCAAAAATAGATAAGGACAGTCCCAAAAGAGAAGTTTATTACCGCATCAAACATATCATTAGCCCAGAACTTATTAAGTTGGATGATGACTCAACCGTTCGGTTAATTGGAATTAGAAAAATAGAAAAGACAGAAAATAAAGCGATTGATTTCTTAGCTCTAAAAACTAAAAAACAACAGGTTTTTTTAAAATTTGATGTGGCAAAACATGATGATGAAAATAATTTGTTAGTCTATATGTACTTAAAAAATAGAACTTTTTTGAATGCCCACCTAATTAAAAAAGGACTAGTTTGTGTTGATGAAAATAGAGAATACAAGCATAAAGAAAAATTCTTAAAACTAAAAGAATAGTTATAGTCTCCTCACATGGAAAAGGGTTTTTAAGTGAAGTGACTTGCTGATTTTCTGTATAAAATAGCATTACTATAGCCTTAATAAGGTTTTTAAATGCAAAAAATAACCGTTGATTTTATTAAGTTATAAATTATAGATTTACTTATCATCCATTTTAACAATGACTTCTCAAGAAATTAGATCTGCTTTTTTAGATTTTTTTATTTCCAAAAATCATCATCATGTTCCTTCTGCACCTTTGGTTATTAAAGATGATCCGACTTTAATGTTCACAAACGCGGGTATGAATCAGTTTAAAGATTATTTTCTAGGAACGAAAACATCAGATTATCCACGTATAACAGATACTCAAAAATGTTTACGTGTTTCAGGTAAACACAATGATTTGGAAGATGTGGGTTTTGATACTTATCATCACACGATGTTTGAAATGTTGGGAAATTGGTCTTTTGGAGATTACTTTAAAAAAGAAGCAATTGCTTGGGCTTGGGAGCTTTTAACAGAAATTTATAAGTTGGAAAAAGACCGTTTATATGTTACTGTATTTGAAGGTGATAAAATAGACAATGTGGATGTTGATCAAGAGGCTTGGGATTATTGGAAAAAATTTTTGCCTGAAGAACGGATACTTTTTGCTTCGAAAAAAGATAATTTTTGGGAGATGGGAGAAATAGGTCCTTGTGGACCTTGTTCTGAAATTCATGTTGACCTGCGTTCGCAAAAGGAAAGAGAAAAAATAGACGGTAAAAATTTGGTTAATCAAGATCATCCATTGGTTATTGAAATTTGGAATCTGGTTTTTATTCAATATAATAGAACCTCAAATGGAAGTATAGAGAGTCTACCTAAAAAGCATATTGATACAGGCATGGGACTTGAACGTATTATCATGGCTATCCAAGCTCAAAAGAGCAATTATGATACTGATCTTTTCCAGCCTCTTATTCGACATATTTCAAAAAAAACTGGTATTTCTTATGGAAAAAATCAAAAAACAGATGTAGCTATAAGGGTTCTTTCAGATCACATCAGGGCTATAAGTTTTGCTATTGCTGATGGTCAATTGCCTTCTAATAACAAGGCAGGTTATGTGATCAGACGCATTTTGAGACGGGCAGTACGTTACGCTTACACATTTTTAAATATTAAAGAGCCTTTTCTACATGAATTGGTTCCTATTTTAAAGACTCAGTTTACAAATGTTTTTCCAGAAATAGGAGATCAAACAGAGTTTATCATGAAAGTTATTAAAGAAGAAGAACGTAACTTTTTAAACACTTTAGAGAAAGGATTAAATCTGATTAATGAGGTTCTTAAAAATTTAAAAAAGAATAAAGAAACTTTATTGGGTGGTAATATAGCCTTTAAACTTTATGATACTTTTGGTTTTCCTTTTGATTTAACGGAATTAATAGCTAGAGAACAGGGTTTTAAAGTAGATATAAAAGGCTTTAAAATATGTATGGATAATCAAAAAGAACGTTCAAGACAAGACGCTAAAGTAAGCACTGGTGATTGGAAAATTTTAAGGAAAGATACTAAAATAGAGTTTATTGGATATGATTCTTTAAGCACCAAAGCGAATATAGTGAGGGTTCGTGAAATGAGTTTAAAAAACAAGACTGATTATCAAATTGTCTTAGACAAAACACCTTTTTACCCCGAGAGTGGTGGTCAAATAGGTGATAAAGGCTATTTTTTGGTTGCTGGAGAAAAAATACACGTTTTAAATACAAGAAAAGAAAATGATTTAATTATACACTATGTAAATGTTTTACCAAAAGTTTTGAACGAACAAATTTCTTGTTTTGTAAATACACAAAAACGAAAATTGACAACGTTTAATCATAGTGCTACTCACTTATTGCATGCGGCTTTACGTCAAGTTTTGGGTAAACATGTGGAACAAAAAGGCTCTTTAGTAGATGAACATAGCTTACGTTTTGATTTTTCCCATTTTGAAAAAATTAATGAAAGCCAAATTAAAACTATAAATAATTTGGTTAATGAAAAAATTCGTTTGGGAATTGCCTTAGAAGAAGAAAGGGATTTGGCTTTTAAAGAGGCTCAAAATAGAGGTGCCATGGCTTTGTTTGGTGAAAAGTATGGTAATAAAGTAAGGGTTATAACATTTGACAAAAACTTTTCTATTGAACTTTGTGGAGGTACTCATGTTGAAAACACCCATCAAATTGGGTTTTTTAAAATCATTTCAGAAAGTTCTGTAGCCGCAGGTGTCCGCAGAATAGAGGCTTTTACTGCTCAAAAAGCTATAGATTATGTAGACTTAAATCTTCAGGTTTTAAATAATATAAGGCAACATTATAAAAATCCAAAAGATATTGAATTTCAAGTTGTAAAAACTTTGAAACAAAACAATGAGTATGAAAAAATAATCAAAAAACTTGAGCAAAACAATCTAAAACGACTTGTAGATAATCTATACAAAAAAACTAAACCTTATAATACCATAATAACTTTGTTTGAGAATATTGAAATTGAAAAAACAGAACACCTCAGACTATTGGCATTTGAATTAAGAAAACAACTAAAAGAATGTTTTTTTGGAGTTTTAGTAACCATAATTAAAGAGAAACCTTACGTATTAGTTGTCTTATCTGACGATATGCAAAAAAAAGGCTATAATGCCAATAAAATTATCAATCAGTTGGCTAAACAAATAGATGGTAAAGGTGGAGGTCAAACATTTTTAGCTATTGCTGGAGGAAAAAACAAAAGCAACTTAAAAGAAGTTTTGAAAGAAGCTAAGGCAATAATAAGTTGAAATGGTTTTTAATTGTTCCACGTGGAACAATTAAGCTATAATACAAACTGATTAGTTGCACTACGTTGTTGGGTATTTTTCTTTTTCTTTAGTAGAAAGAATGACAGTTTGTTTATTATTGACTATATAAACAAATTTTTAAAATAAACAACAATGAAACAAACTTATCACTCTAACGCGACGACAAATATACGTCTACGTTCTGAAATATCCAAAAGTAATTTAGCTTGTTCTAAGTTGTCAGAACATCACGGTGTCTCAGAGAACACAATAAGGAAGTGGAAAAATAGAACTAACTTTGAGGATAAAAGTTCGCGTCCGCAGACTATAACGTATTCTTTGAATGAAATGAATAGGGTTATAGCATTGAAGATAAGAACTTTAACTTGGTTGTCCTTGGATGAAATTACGGAAGTCTTAAATCCAGAAGCCCCCCTAAAGATAAGAAGTGCCGTCTACAGAACCTTCGTTAGAGAGGGCGTTAATAGAGTACCTCGGAAAGAAAAAGAAAAAGCTAAGCAGTTCAAAGAGTATGATCCGGGATACCTGCATATAGATGTTACTTATTTGCCAAAAATACAAGGCAAAAAGTATTACCTTTTTGTTGCTATAGATAGGGCTACAAGAACCTTGTATTACAAGATATATGACGCCAAAACAAGTGTTTACGCAAAAGATTTTATGCTAGCTTGTTTAGCGTTTTTTCCTTTTGGTATTACTCATGTTTTAACCGATAATGGTCTTGAGTTTAGCAATCATTTGATCAAGGACAAAACAGGCAAGTACTGTACCAAACCAAGTCAATTAGACCTTGTTTGCAAAGAAAATGATATAGCCCACCGATGTACCAAGCCTTTTACGCCCAAAACGAATGGAATGGTAGAAAAGGCGAATGCTATTATAAAAGAAAAAACTGTTAAAAGGGTGAAGTATAATTCTTTACAAGAAATGAATAGGGATTTAACCAACTTTTTAATCCATTATAATCTTTATAGAAGACATGGAAGCCTTAGACGAGAACTCAATGTAAAAACCCCTTTTAATGCCGTTGAAAAATGGTTTGAATTAGATGAGACCATTTTTAAACTAAAACCTGATGAGTTTAGAACTAAAATACTAAATTTGAAAATTAAACAAGCTGTAAGCACACAACAACCTTATGAAACCTAACACATATGAATTATATAAGTGAATCAAAAATTAGGGCTAAAAAAAGAAATAAAAGACTGATTATCAAATATAATCGTCTTGTAGAAGCAAACTACAAAATGACCCTCCGTGAACAAAAAGTTTTTTTGTATATGATCTCTATGATAGAACCTGATGACAGTGATTTTAAAACACATAGTATCCATATAAATGAATTAAAAGACCTTATTAACCCTAAAGAAACAAAGTGGGGAACCATATACGGTGATTTTAAACAAATCATAAAATCCCTTAAAGAAACTGTAATAGAAATCGTAGAAAAAGATCAAACTCACATTGTTAATCTTATCAATGATGTTTCTATCGTTAATAATGACGGACACATTACCTACGAAATATCACCATTTCTCAAACCTTATTTACTAAGACTGAAAAGGAATTTTACCGCCTATAAATATGAAAATATTGCCTATCTTAGAAGTGGTTTTTCTATAAGAATTTATGAACTCCTCAAACAATATCAAAAATTAGGACGACGAACATTTAAAATTGAAGAACTCAAGCAAATATTGAAACTTAATGATAACCAGTATCGCCTCTATGGAGACTTTAAAAGAAGGGTAATATTACCAGCTGAAAAGGAACTTAAAGAAAAAACTGATATTTGCCTTAACTTCATAGAAATCAGACAAAAAAGAAAAGTTATGGCTGTAGAGTTCATTATTCACACAAACGAAAACAAAGAACCGATCACTGAAACTACCCCAAAAGTCCTGCCAGAACCGAACAGAAATCAAACCTCCATCTTTGAAGAAGACAAAAATATAGCAAAAATAGCCAAAAATAGCCCAAATAACGAAGAAATAATACAAACCATTACAAACATAGGCATAACAAAGAAAGACGCTCAAAACCTGTTAAAATACGCCTCCGAAGCATTCCCCGATAAAGACCTCGCCAAATACATGCAAGAAAAAATCCAAATCCTAACAAGCAAACAAAAGCAAAATAAAATAGAAAACCCCGCAGGTTTCCTCAGAACAGCCCTCAAACAAAACTTTAAAGACCCTAAAACCCAACAACAAGAAAAACGAAAACAAAAAATACGCCTCAACAACCAACGAAAACAAAGAAAAATAGTCACTGAAGACCAACTCTACAACCTCAACAAACAATGGGAAAAAGAAAAAGATACCATTATTGAAACTATAGACAAAGAGCATAGCGGAGCAATTGAGAAAGCCATAGAAGAACAAAAAAATAAAACATTTGTAAGCATAGACCTCAAACTATCGCCAATAGAAAACTTGAAGGACAATCCTATGCTCAACGCCCTTTGTTCGCTCACTATTCAAAACCAATACCCCAAGTATTTCAAAGACATAAACAAAAAATATAAACCTCAAGTTGAAAGCCTTAAAGCTGAATTAGAAGAACTCAATAACCTTATTATTCCAAATCTTTAAAATGAAGCACAGCATTGACTTTAAAGCCCTTAAATCCCAAATAAGCCTCCAAGACCTCGTCAAGCATTTCCACCTTGAATTAACTGAAAAAGGCGAACAACTACACGGAAACTGCCCCTTCCCAAAACACGCAGGAGACGGCAATAGTGGAAGTTTTGCCATAAAAACCACCCACAATCTCTATATCTGCCATACGCACTGCGGAGCAGGCGAAGGCTGTATAGACTTCTACTGCGACATGACAGGATTAGATAAGACCAGAGACGCCCTAAAAGCCGCTATACAGCTCAAAAACCTCTTTGGTAGGGTAGAACACAACCAAACCAATTTAAAGCCCGCTAAGAGCGTTTTAAAGCCAAATACACCAACTCTAAGCAATCAACCTAAAAATTTGCACATTGACCTCAAAAGAAATGTCCCTTATCTCGCCAAAACCAAAAAACTTACCGATAAAACCATCCGCTTTTTTGACATTGGACAGGCTCTTATTGGAACGCTAAAAGACCACATCGCTATACCTATGCACAACACACAGGAACAACGCATAGGCTACGCTGGACAAAATCTTGAAACCAAACAATGGAAATTCTATTTTAATAAGTCTATCGAGTTGTTTAACTACCACCGAGTCAAAGCTCAAAATCCAAAATTTATTATCGTTGTAGAAGGCTTTTACTCGGCAATGTATCTCTGGCAACAAGGGCTTCATAATGTCGTTGCCATTATGGGTAATATGGCGAGCAATACGCAAATTGACCTACTCAAAACACTCTCTAAAAACACCGTACTTTTTTTAGACAATGACAAAGCGGGTAGGGCAGGTACAAAATCTTTGGAAGAAAAACTCTCTAAGAATGGACAGCATGTTAAAGCCGTTATGTATCCTCATATTCATCAGGATAGCAAGCCTAACAAGCTAAGTATGGAGGAAATTATGACGATGATATATTGATAATACCTCTTTTTAATTGTACTACAACTATTTTTTAAATATACTGAAAATAAATACCCTTTAGATATGAAAGAATATAATGATTTACAACAATTTGTAGAAGTAAACCCCAATGTATTAGGGGGAACACCTGTTTTTAATGGAACAAGAGTACCACTTAAAATCCTCTTTGACCATATCGAAAATAATCTCTCGATAGAAGAATTTTTAGAAGGTTTTCCAACAGTTACACGAGAGCAGGCAATCGGTATTGTTCAATTAGCCCAAAAAAAAATTACACCATCTCATAATATTTAAGCAGGATCGTATGAAAATATTACTTGATGAAAATGTACACGAAGGCATCAAAAAAGACTTTGATAGCTTCTTTAAAGTTTTCTCGGTTAAGGACATGAAATGGAAAGGAAAAGAAAATGGAGAGTTACTCAAGGCAATGCTTGAAACCCACTTTGAAGCATTGATTACAGGAGATAAGAGCATGCAGCATCAACAGAATTTCAACAAATATCCTATACCTGTAATTTTACTTAACACTCGATTTTTGGTTTATACATCTATAAAACCGCTTATCCCTGAAATTATAGAAATTTTGAAAAATAAGCCCAAAAATGGAGTCATAAAAGTGCCTCAATAAATCCCTTTCAAAAACCGAACAAGAGGCTTGAAGACAAACAGCTTATTGCTATATAATATACTCATTATTAAATATTTACTGAACTTTAAAAAAACGATAATGAGTACATGTTTTTCGCCTGATTTTACATGGGTACACGAAGAACCCGATTTTGAAAATGGCAATTATTGCTTTGATGGCGAAGTGATAGTTACCCCAAATGTGAAGGCATTGTTTACCAGTCAAGAAATACAAGATTTGGTCGATGATATTCAACATTATGCCAAGACTTATCAAGGCATTTTTTGGTGGCAAGTTTATATCAATAAACGTAATCAAAAGAAGGTGTTTCTTTTGGATAATTTATCTAAACAAGATAAGCAGGATTTAAGGCAGGAATGGGTCAAAATAGTCAATTATTTTACCATTCTCATGCCCGATGAGTTTTTAAAACACCATAAACGATGTTTTTTAGAAAAAAAGAAAACGCCAAACCAAAATATGTATCAATATAATTATTCATTTTAAAACACATTTAAAACATTATGGAAGTCACAACCAAGATCGATTTATCAAAATATCAGGTACTAATCGATTTTTTAAAAACCCAACCTGTCAAAAAAGCCTATCTCTTTGGCTCGCACGCCAGAGGTGAAGCTACCAAAGACAGCGATATTGATTTATGAAAGAGCGTAAATTAGGAGATAAAATTAGACTGCAACACATTTTAGATGCTATAGAAAACATAGAAAAATGTAAGCAGGAAGTCAAAACTTATGAGGATCACAAGAACAATATCATCATATCTTCATCAATATCGTATTCTTTATGTATTGTAGGTGAATCAAGTAACCATCTTTCTGATGAGTTACAATCTCAATATTCAAATATAAATTGGAGGTCTATTATTGATTTAAGTAATATAGTCATACCATGAATATTTTGGTGTAAGCCCTAAAGTCATATGGGATATAATCCAAAATGATATTCCAATATTGAGAAAGCAGATACAAGCTATACTCAAAAATATAGTTTAATATTTTTTACCCAAAAGCCTTGATTTTTAAAATTAAGGCTTTTTATAAATACAAAAATCCCTAAAATTGACAACAAACCTGTAAAATTCTATACTTTTTACACTTTGATATTTATTTACTCAAATTTTAGTATTTGATCATCATTAACTTTTAACTTTTTATATTATGGAAGCTCGAATTATCCAAGATGTCATAAATATTGACCCTGAAATCATGTCGGGTGTCCCTGTCTTTAAAGGCACAAGAGTTCATATCAAAACCTTATTTGACCATTTGGAAAACGGCATACCTTTGGAAGAATTTTTAGAGGATTTTCCATCAGTAAGTAGGGAGCAGGCTTTAAAAGTAATTGCCATAGCTCGTCAATTGGTTATGGACAATAATTTTCTCAATTTCACTCAAAACAAGCCAGCTTAATCATTGATATTTTACTATATGAAGATTTTACTTGACGAAAACTTACCAAAAAAATTGAAACGTGACCTTTCAGATTTTGAAGTTTTCACTGTCCAAGATATGGGCTGGGACAGTCAGAAAAATGGGGTTCTTTTAGTTTCAATGCTTCGAGAAAGCTTCGATATTCTGATTACAGGTGATAAAGGGATGGAACACCAACAAAATTTTGAAACCTACCCAATACCTGTTATTTTGTTTAATACTCATTTTCTTTATTACCGAGATTTAAAACCGTTAGCACCTCAAATTATTCGCTTATTAAGGAGCAATTTAAAGGCAGGAGTTACCAGAGTACCAGAGGAAAAACCACCTAAACATTCATAGTTTTAGGTTTTCTAATATAGTTACCTAATTTTTACCCCTCGTTTCTCGCAAATTTAAAAATCTAAATACCATTTAAGCCATTTTATCACTTATTTCTTCAGGAATTTTCATTACCCCCGCTTTCAATTCTCCCTGTAAGGCTTCCTTAAGCTCTGGCAAAACAGCTTTTAAGTAACGATACATATTGAGACGGGTATTTAAAAGAATCACAGGAATTGGGTATGTTTCAAAGTTCTGCTGATTTTCCATTTTCGTGTCTCGGGTGATCAAAACATCAAAATCATTTTCAAGCATTAATTTTAAAAGGTCTCCATTCCTTTTTTTATCCCAACCCATGTAACGAGCCGAAAAAACGTTAAATTCTGAAAGATCATGCCTAAGACGCCCAGCAACATTATGATCCAATAAAATTTTCATGAAACAACAGGGTTATTCGTAGCATGTTCCTCTTGATTTACAAGTTTTAAAACTGCATTAACTTGCTCTCTGGTAACAGGTGGAAAATCTGTTAAAAAATCTTCAATAGCACCATGTTCTACATGATCTAATAACGTTTGGACTGGAATACGTGTGCCATTCAGTACTGGTGTCCCCCCTAACATTTCGGGGTCTACCATGATGTGGTCTCCAATAATCATAGTAAAAAAGTTTAGGTATAAATAATTCAAAAATAATGTAACAAAATTACTTCGCAGTATCAAGGTTATAAAACGTACCGTTTCCAAAAAAACCTGCTTTGAAGTTCACAACATATAGCTACATATAGCTACTTAATTTTTACCCCTCTATCTCTCAAATATTTATAAAAAGTACCCTTAGCAATAGAGAGCTTTTGACAAATCTCTTTGACCGAAAGCTGTTTCTCTTTGTACAAGGTCTCAGCAACCATAGCCGTTTTTTGGGCTTCCTCAGATAGCCCTCGAGGTCGACCGCCTTTGCATCCCCTCGCCCGTGCAGACAATAAACCCGCCTTAGTACGTTCGCGAATAACCTCTCTTTCAAACTCTGACAAAGAAGCAAAAATATGGAATATCAATTTACCCCCTGCCGTGTTTGTATCGATGTTATCGTTAAGACTTTGAAAATAAGCCCCTTTTTCTTGAATGGTATTCACTAAATCGATGAGGTCTTTGAGTGAACGACCAAGCCTATCAAGTTTCCAAACAACCACCGTATCACCCGAACGTAGATATGCCAATAATTCTATCAGCTGGGGACGGTCTTTGCTTTTGCCACTGATTTTTTCTTGATACAGTTTTTCGCATCCTACCTCTTGCAATTTGTCCAATTGCAAGGATAAGTCTTGGTCTTTAGTGCTGACCCGAGCATAGCCTACTTTCATACAATGGTATAATAAAACGGTATGTTTGCAATTTAACATACTTTGATTACATAGACAAGTTATTTAGACTATTTGGGGAGGTGTGGGCAAGAGTTTTGGCAAAAATTGAGGTGGTGTTGTACAAAATATGATGATATATTTTACACATACCCGTTATTAATATAAAAGAAAGCTAATTCACAGGCTTTACGATGATTAGACTTTTTTTTAGAAAAACAGCAGGTTCTGCGAACTAAACGGCTGATTCGGTGACGCAGACGACAATTGTTACCCTCTATACCTTTAGTAAAATATTTGCCTATCAAGTGCTTACAACCTTGAAAGACATCTTTAAATGCCTCCCAATTATCCGTACAAATACGCTTAATAGTAATACCAAGAGCCTTTAAATTAGACCATAAACGCTTCACCGTTTTTCTATCACGCTTGCCCCAAGCCCAAGAAACAATTTCACCACTTTGACGACAATACGCATAAAGCAAGCAATATTTCTGACCTTTCTTTTTCACATAAGACCAAAGCTCATCAACTTCTAAAGTTTCATAAGAATACTGTTTGGGTTGAATTGTGACCTCCGCATTGGAAAGAATAGATAAAACTTTTTTAGGACTAATACCTTCTAATTCAGCAATATCCCTAATGCCTACCTTTCTAACAAGCATATGTTTGACCCGTTCTTCTATGCCCTTTTGGCAGCCTCGATACCTTAATTCGTGAGGAGCTATAAACTGACGTCCGCAGTTTGTACAGTGATAATTTTGCTTCTTTAATTTGTTTATGCCATTTTTTCTTATATCTTCGCTGTCACATTTGGGGCATTTTAGGGTTATTTCTATGGTCATATTGTCTTATTTGAGTGAAACAAATGAACAAATATAACTCTAAATGTCTCAATATCAAAACTACTTTTTTAAATCATATTTTCTACAACACTACCTATTTTTATACCATTATACATTTGAAAATACGTGAAAATATTTTTTGTACAGATCATAACTGATTAGTGATTTAATTATCTTATTATCAATATTTTTAACTATATTTTCCAGCGTATCCTCCAAATGCTTCGCACTCTCAAAAATCTTCATAGCTATTTTGTCCTTCAAATAACGCCAAACCCGCTCATCAGGATTGAGTTCCGGACTATAAGCAGGCAAGCGAATTAAAAAAATATTGGACGCCAACTTCAGGATATCTTTAAGGGAGTGGAATCCCGCATTATCAATAACCACTAGATTCAAACGCTTAGGATTATCTTCGCTAATAGTCTCTAAATGATTGATAAAAAACAACTTATCTGTACTACACGTGTACATACTATAGTTACGTCCCGTTAGAAAAGAAAAAGCACCCCATAACCAACGATAGGTATAGTCGTGCTGATGACCACCAACAGGCTTAACACCCTGAGCCGTCGCAGTCATAATTTCCTTTTTCGTATTCTTTTTTAGCCTTATTTATAGCTTGTGGCAAACCCTTTTCTTTAAACTCTGCTACCTTTTTTTTGTCCTTATTAATATGACTTTTACGCGATACTTTCAGCTTAGCACCAAAACGCCGACGGCAAAAATCAGATAAGGTTCCATAATTCACATCTGTACTAAACTCTTTGTCTATAAATGATTTTAATTCCACATAAGAGCTAATTGTTGTCTCAAGGTTCTCTAATTTATCCTTTATACTTTTTTGCATCTCTTCTGAAAAGACACTTTTATGATTAGCACCCATGCGAACCTTAATGGCTGATTTAAAGCCCTCTGATTCATACTTTTTTGAACCAAGCAGACACGGTCTTGTTTGTAAATTCTAAACTGATAGTTTTTGGCATGATATTTATAGCGTAAATCTAAAATCTCGTAATATAGTAAGTTTAAATCATTAATGGTATTAGCCCCGCTTGACTTTACAAGACGAGGCTATTTTTTTCTTCAAAATCAAATAAACAAATTATAGGATGCTTTTTAAAGGTAAATTTTTTCGCGAAAAAATTTTATCCTTACTATAAAATAATTTTGATCTACTCCAAATTTTATAAAATTCTATTAAAAAAAGTAAATTTTTCTTTTTTGCCATATAAGCTACGAGTATTTTTTTTGATTTTTAATAACAACAAAATCAAAAATTTTTTCTTTGTTGTTGTTTTAACATGTTTTAAAACGTTTTAATTGTTTTCGGCATTTATAAATCATTGATTTATATAGGTTTAATGAGGTGAAAAACGGGTTTTTTAGGGATATATTCTGTATTTTTGCTGATTCGTATGTTATAAAAAGGTTATTTTATGATTTTAATGTAAATTGATTAGTTGCACTACGTTGTTGGGTATTTTTCTTTTTCTTTAGTAGAAAGAATGACAGTTTGTTTATTATTGACTATATAAACAAATTTTTAAAATAAACAACAATGAAACAAACTTATCACTCTAACGCGACGACAAATATACGTCTACGTTCTGAAATATCCAAAAGTAATTTAGCTTGTTCTAAGTTGTCAGAACATCACGGTGTCTCAGAGAACACAATAAGGAAGTGGAAAAATAGAACTAACTTTGAGGATAAAAGTTCGCGTCCGCACACTATAAAGTATTCTTTGAATGAAATGAATGGGATTATAGCATTGAAAATAAGAACTTTAACTTGGTTGTCCTTGGATGAAATTACGGAAGTCTTAAATCCAGAAGACCCCCCTAAAGATAAGAAGTGCCGTCTACAGAACCTTCGTTAGAGAGGGCGTTAATAGAGTACCTCGGAAAGAAAAAGAAAAAGCTAAGCAGTTCAAAGAGTATGATCCGGGATACCTGCATATAGATGTTACTTATTTGCCAAAAATAGAAGGCAAGAAGTATTACCTTTTTGTTGCTATAGATAGGGCTACAAGAACCTTGTATTACAAGATATATGACGCCAAAACAAGTGTTTACGCAAAAGATTTTATGCTAGCTTGTTTAGCGTTTTTTCCTTTTGGTATTACTCATGTTTTAACCGATAATGGTCTTGAGTTTAGCAATCATTTGATCAAGGACAAAACAGGCAAGTACTGTACCAAACCAAGTCAATTAGACCTTGTTTGCAAAGAAAATGATATAGCCCACCGATGTACCAAGCCTTTTACGCCCAAAACGAATGGAATGGTAGAAAAGGCGAATGCTATTATAAAAGAAAAAACTGTTAAAAGGGTGAAGTATAATTCTTTACAAGAAATGAATAGGGATTTAACCAACTTTTTAATCCATTATAATCTTTATAGAAGACATGGAAGCCTTAGACGAGAACTCAATGTAAAAACCCCTTTTAATGCCGTTGAAAAATGGTTTGAATTAGATGAGACCATTTTTAAACTAAAACCTGATGAGTTTAGAACTAAAATACTAAATTTGAAAATTAAACAAGCTGTAAGCACACAACAACCTTATGAAACCTAACAACAAACCAATAAAAAAGATAGAATCCTTCTCTAATGTTCCACGTGGAACATTAATAGTTAAAAAAAAGAATTTAAAATGATTGTTTCTTATATAAGAATAGTATTAATGAAATTGTGGCATTATTTTTTTCCTTTCGAAATAATCATATAAAGTAACATTAATAATAAAAAGTAAATAATAATATAAAAAATCCTCAATAGGAATAGTAGTTATACGTAAGCCTAAATTTTCTATATCATTATACCAAACAATAGGATTTTCTGTAGCTATACCTGTTAGTAAACCATTAACCAGTAAAAAAGGAATAAGTATAATGGCATAAGCTGTGTAAAAAAAAGATAAATCTGATCGTGTTTTTTTCTGATAAAAAACCAAAAAAATAAATGAAAATGTAGAAACTGAGAAAGTGTAATTTTTATAGAAAAAAGAGCAGGCTAATACAAAAACTATGATAGTTAGTATTTGAGTTATATATTTACTTATTTTTTTATTAAAAAAGGAAAAATTAAATTTTTTAAACTGTATATAGGTAAATAAACAGGCATAGGGGATACAAATAAAAAACAAATACTCCTCCAAAGGCAAATGAAAAAGATAATAACCTAAAATATAATGACTATTAAAACCCCACACTCCCCAGTAACTAAATAGAATATCCCAAATCAAAAAAAAAATACTTGTTATTGATATAGATAAAAAAATACTTTTCCATTTAAGATAAATTTTTCCAAAAGCTGTTTGAAAGCTTAGAAGCAAAGGAATACTAATGGAAAATAAATTGATAGTTAGATAGAGATATGACAATGTACTAAATATTTTCTTATTATATTTTGATTAATCTTTGTAGATTTAGCTCTATTCTAAAATTTTATGTGTTCTTTAATATTTTAAATAATAAACTATCTTATTCAATTGATTTTTAATCTTTTAGATACAATTATTAAATTAAAAGGTTTGTCATTTTATCTTTTTGAAACAGGACAAATATAATAAAAATATAGAAAATGAATAATAATTGTTTTTTATTTGCAAAACATGCTTATTTAGTCTTTTAGTAATAACCACTTCATTATTCAATATTTAAAAAATATGTACGTATTAAAATTTGGAGGTACTTCTTTGGCAACAGCAGATTCAATTTTAAAAACTATAGAGATAACTAAAGAACGGCTAAAAAACCGTCCTGTTATCGTAGTAGTATCTGCCTTTGGAGGTGTAACCAATAAACTTTTAGAGATGGCAAACTTTGCTTTACAAAATGATGTGGAATATAAAGCGATTCTAAAAGCCCTTGAAGAAAGACATTTGCAAATGGTTAAAAATTTAATAGACCCAAAAAGACAAAGTGGCGTTTTAGCTAATGTAAAGTTTTTGTTTAATGACCTTTCAGATATTTTACAAGGTGTATTTCTGATTCAAGAATTGAGTCCTAAAACAAATGCTTATATCTCTTCTTTTGGAGAACGTCTATCTGCCTATATCATTAGTCATGCTTATCAGGAAGAAAACATTCCAAGTACTTTTACCGACAGCCGAGAAATTATTTTTACCAATGATAATTATAAGGATTCTTTAGTGGATTTTGAACAGACAAATTTAAAGATTAAATCTTATTTTGAAAGAAACTTGAATACTGTTCATATTATTACAGGTTTTATAGCCAATAATCTAAAAAAAAAAACTACTACTTTAGGAAGAGGAGGGTCTGATTATACAGCATCTATTTTAGCTGCTTCCTTAGGCGCTGAAAAACTTGAAATATGGACTGACGTCAATGGAATTATGACTGCTGATCCTAAAAAAGTTAAAAAAGCCCTTACACTTAAACATATTAATTATCTAGAAGCCATAGAAATGTCTTATTTTGGTGCTAAAATCTTGCATGCCAAAACAGTTCAACCTGTGTACAAAAAAAATATCCCTATACTTATCAAAAACACTTTTAACCCTTCCCATCACGGCACACTTGTCAATGAAAGCATTTCTAATACCCCCCAAAAGATAAAAGGTATTTCAAGTATGCAAGATATAGCTTTAGTTACCTTATCAGGTTCTGGTATTGTTGGTGTTACTGGAAGCGCCAACCGAATGTTTTCCGTTTTGAGTGAACACAATATTAATATTATCCTTATTTCGCAAGCATCTTCTGAACACTCTATAACTGTAGCTGTTAAAACAGATATTTCAGAAAGAGCAAGCCAAATACTTGAAAAAGAATTTCATAAAGAAATCAGAAACCAACAAATTAATAAAGTAAATATTGTTACAAATTTAATAATTATAGCTATTGTAGGTAGCAATATGCGAGAAATTCCCGGAGTAGCAGGCACCCTCTTTAAAGCCTTAGGAAAAAGTGGGGTTAATGTTTTAGCCATAGCTCAAGGTTCTTCAGAAATGAATATTTCTTTTGTTGTTAAAAAACAAGATGAAAGAAAATCTTTAAATCTTATTCATGAAGCCTTTTTCCTTTCCGATACCAAACAAATTAATTTATTTATAGTCGGATCCGGACAAATTGCCAAAACTTTGATCAAACAACTTATTCAAGCTCAAAAAAAACTTTTGCAAGAACAGCATTTAGAAATACGTTTAGTTGGATTGATTAATTCGAGAAAAATGTTGATAGCTTTTGAAAGTATACTTCTTTCAAAAGCTCTTAAATATTTAGATGAAACAGATAAAGTAGCCGATTTAGATGCTTTTACCAATGAAATGATAGAGTACAATTTGCGAAACTCCATTTTTGTTGATTGTACAGCCAGTAGCCGACCTATTCCAAAATATACCCAAATATTGAACAAAAGTATTTCTATTGTTACTCCCAATAAAGTTGCTTGTTCTATGGATTATACTTTTTACAAAAAATTAAAAAATATAGTTGCTAAACGGGGTATTCCTTTTTTATATGAAACAAATGTAGGAGCCGGACTACCTATTGTAAGTACTATTCAGGATCTAATAAATAGTGGCGATAAGGTTTTAAAAATAGAAGCCATTTTATCTGGAACGTTAAATTATATTTTTAATCATGTTAGTTCTAATAATCCGCTCTCCAAAGTTGTAAAAAGCGCTAAAGAAAATGGATTAACCGAACCAGATCCTCGAGTAGATTTAGGCTTGATTGATGTAGCTCGTAAAATTTTAATTTTAGCTCGAGAATGTGGAGCGCAATTAGAATTGGAAGACATTGACATAGAACCTTTCATTCCAAAAAAATACCTTTCTATAGAAAATGTAAATGACTTTTTAAATACCTTAAGCCAGTATGACCCTATTTTTAAACAAAAGTTAATACAAGTTGAAAAGGAAAATAAAAAATATAGTGTCATTGCTACTTTTGAAGAAGGTAAAGCTAAAGTTTCTTTGCAAACTATAAATGCTAAACACCCCTTCTTTAATGTAAAAGGTAGTGATAATATTTTTCTTTTTAAAACAGAAAGATATAATGATTTTCCTCTAATTATCAAGGGTGCTGGAGCAGGTTCTGAAGTAACATCTGCCGGTGTCTTTGCCGATATTTTACGTATTGCTAATTGGCATAGAAACTAAAAATTAAATTAATCTTTAAAACTTTGTAATGAAATTAAAAATCATTTTTGGAGTATAAAATAATTTAATGAAACGACAAAAGTTTTCAGTTTTAAAAAGATTACAAAGTTTTAAATTTGCTTTTAATGGTTTAAAAATTTAATCCAAGAGGAACACAATTCAAGAATACATTTATTGATTTCATGTTCTGTTATTGTCTTTAGCTTTATTTTAAAACTATCTATTTTTGAGTGGATTAGTATTATTTTTTGTATAGGCTTTGTTATTACAATTGAAGTAATAAACTCAGCAATTGAAAATATAGCAGACTTTATGTCACTCCAAAAACATAATTTAATAAAAAAAATTAAAGATTAGACTTTATGTTGTAAAATTTTTTGGTGATTTTAGATATTTTGAAATATTTGGTTTTCAATAAAATACATTTTGTGCATTTTATACCATGCAAAAAAATTAGTGCATAGAGTCTATTTATCTGCTGCTGCTGTATTTCTAAGTGCCTTAAATGCTTTATTAATCGGATTGATTATATTTTTACCAAAACTACTGGGCTTATTAAAAATAAATCTATAATTAATTTTGTGTTTAGAAATAAAAACTATTTTAATCTTTTGATATAAATTATTCTAATTGTAATAACAAATGAAAGCAGACTTGCTTAAAATCAATCCCAATAATCCGGGAACACGAAAAATAAATACTGTTATTAGTTGTTTAAATAGTGGTGGAATTGTTATCTATCCTACAGATACCATATACGGATTGGGTTGTGATTTTAAAAATAAAAAAGCCATAGAACGAATTTCTCAACTGAAAGGTATTAAATCTGATAAATTAAAACTATCACTTATCTGCAAAGATTTATCTAATTTAAGCTACTATGCAAAAATAGATAAACCAACATTTAGAGTTATGAATCAATGTCTTCCAGGTCCTTATACATTTATTTTACCTGCCAGTTCACATGTTCCTAAAATGTTGAGTAAAAAGAAAAAAGAAATTGGCATCAGAATCCCAAACAATAATATCATTAATTTAATCTGCAAACAATTAGGCAATCCTCTTATCAATACTTCAATAAAAAATGATGATGAAATCCTTAATTATTATACCGATCCTTTTGATATTTTTGAGACCTATAAAAAACAAGTAGATTTAGTTATAGATGGAGGAGTTGGAAAAAATGAACCTTCTACAATAGTAAACTGTTTAAACAATAATATAGAGTTGATTCGACAAGGATTAGGAGAAGTTATCTGGTAGAATATTTATAAATTGATAATCAATCAATTATTTTATTATTATTTGAGTAAATATAATTATGAAATAATATAATGAGTCAGAAGTAACTAAAGTTTTATTTGTATGTAAAATATTGATAATTAAGATTTAAAAAGACAAATATTAAAACTATAATTGTTTAGATTCAACTATTTCAAAATATATTTTCTAAATTTTTATGATAATTTAAGGAGATAAGTTTTTATGATAAAACTTTTTATTTTATATACAAGCGTAATGCCCAGCAAAATGAATTTTATTTTTAAAATATTCTAAATGATAGCAATCCAGTTGTAGACCCACTGATTTAGTACGTTCAATTTCAATTTGGACGTTTTGCCACGCTTTTTTAACAGAAGATGTTTCTTTAACCTGTAAATCTAATTTTAAATGTTTACATATTTTTTCAGTAATTTCGCCGGAACGTGGACGACCTCCAATAAATGGAAATGGCATCGACTTAAAATTAAACACTCCATAACTTAAGCCTTCTCCAATTCCAAATAACATTGGCTCAGAAAGTTCTATTCCTATTTGATTCAACAAACTTCCTGTTGCTGTTGTTTCGCAATGTTTTCCAACAAAGGGTTTGAAATCTTTAATTATCATTTTATTAAAGTTATAATAGTTTATTTAAATGCCTCTGAAATAATTTTTTCAGCTGGTTTTTGACAAGGTGTAAAACTCAATAATCTGTGCTGGCTATACTCTAAATAAGAAGGCCATTTCCACCAATAAATACCTGCATAATTGTTTTGTTCTTGCAAAACTTCCAAAACAGTTTCATAACATAAAGATTGATTATCAGGGCTATATAATCCATTTTTGGGAACAGCATGAGGGTTTATCCAAGGTGTTTCTGAACTTCTAAAACCAATTTCAGTAAATAAAAGTGGTTTTTTATAACGTTGAGCAATGATTTGTAAATTTGCATAATATTTTATAAAATTCTTTTTTAATGTTGTTTTAGTTGGGTTAGCTTCTTGACTCAAAGGAAAATAAAAATTTATAGAAACATAATCTAACATATTCCAAAACTCAACATATTCAAAAGCCTTATACCAATTAGCTGCGTATGTAATTTTTCCTTTGTAAATTTTTTGGACATCTTTAATGAGCTTTCGCCAAAAGTCTGGATGTTCAACAGCAACTTTTGTCATTTCTACCCCAATACAAAATAAATCTATTTCATGTTTTTGACTTATAAAAGCATAATGCAATATCCAACGTCTATAATAGTCAAAAAATGTTTTCCAATCTTCAGAACTCTTCATTTCTATATCGCCAGGCCAGCTATTTCTTAGCCATATTTGAGGTTTTAACATAGTGATAAAACCTTTTTCTTTTGCCATAAAATTAGTGAATAAGACACTTTGGTCATTTTCAGCACCCGGCTCTTTAGGAATTTTTAAAGGTGTTGGTTTTTCAGGATTAGCCATATACGTGTAAGGTACTATGGCTATTGTATTGACATTAAGGTTTTTTAACCTATCAAGAGAAGGCAGTATTAAATGCCCCATATATCCATTGTAAACTTGGTAACCTTCATGAGCAAAATTAAAACCTTTTAAAAATGGAAGTTTCTTTATAAGATTTTTATTAATATGATTTTGATTTTTAGCAGATCGATAATTTTTAAGTATATATTTAAAATCAAAAAATTCTTCAAAAGGCTGATTTTGACTATAATACGTTAAAAAAGTAGTTTTACCATATTGTTCTATCAAATAAGCTACCCAAAGGGCTGCATAACTCTTACGTATATAATCAGAATGCGCCAAGTACAACGCATCATTAAGCAGTATTTTAAAAGAAAAAGGATAATCTGCTTCTATAAATTGCTTTGCCCAAAAATAAAAGCCCTCTGCTTGCCAGTTAGGGGTTAAATAAGTTGCTAAACCTTCTTCAAATGACTTGTAGTAAGGCTTTTCCAATAACAATTTTAAAAATAAAGATTGAATCCCTTCTTCTTCTTTTAAAAGCGTATAAGCATTTGAAGTTGTATAAAAAGTTTTAGTTTTAAAGTCAAAATGATTTGACTGAGGATTTTTGGTTTTTAAAGTCTTTTTTTCTATCGATTCATAAATAACAATAGTCAAGTTTTGTTCTATTTTTTTTTGAGTAAAATTTTGAATAAAGTCTATTGTATTGATCAAACTTTTTTCAAAAAAAGTTTTAATTCGTTCAATTTCTTTATTTTCAAAATAACCTTCAAAACGATAAATGAGTTTATCAAAATCTATTTTTTGTTCTATTTTAAGGTTCTGTTTTGGATTTTCAGCGTCTTCAAAGGCTATTTTTGATGTCTTTTTCAAATAATTAACTCTAATTTCATCATTAGAATCTGAAGAGCCTAAAAACTTTTTAGACTTACATTGAAAAGTAAAAAGACTTACAAGTAAAAAAAGAGAGTATATTAAAAATTTTAACATTAGACTTTATAGTCATTTAAATAAAAAAGGGGATTTTTTAGTCTATTTTATAGTTTTAATTCTTTATATATTATAGAAAAGCTATTTTATTTTGCGAAACGTTAAGTTTCAATACCAATAGGTTAGAATCCAAAAAACTCTCTTTTTCAAGTAACCTGAGTATAACTCCTTGATTTTCTTAGTTCTTAAAGATATGTTTTTTTTTGCTTTCTCATAGTTACAAAATTTTTAATCGCTGCTGTTGTTTCTGGATTATCCCAATCTTGAGTAATTGCCTCGGCAACCTCTATGGGATTAATTTTAACTTTTTCTAAGAGTTTTTTTCTTAACGTAAATTTCGTTTTTTGTAAAACAAAATCACTACTTTTTAACCAACGAGTCATGACCTTCTCACTTTTATCATTAATATCTTCAAGTTCACAGACCTGATTTACCAAGCCGACTTTCAAAGCTTCTTCGGCTAAAAATAAACGACTATTAAATAGGTAATCCAAAGCTTTTGCTGACCCTCCAAGCCAATAACTGTATAACTCGTGCCACATATCTGGCATATAAAGGTTCATTAATACTTCAGGCATTCCAATTTTATGTCTTTCGCCTCTGGCCATAATTCTATAATCGGCACAAGAAGCCAACATGCAACCAGCGCCAAGTGCATAGCCTGAGACAGCACAAATAAAAGGTTTTGGATAAATAAGTAGGTTCTGTTGAAGGGTTAAAAATTGAGACCAAACATATTTAATCTCTTTTTTGGATTTATCTAGCAATTCAAAAAGATCTAAACCTGCACTAAAATACCCTTGCTGTCCTGTCAAAACAACACCCCGATAATTATCATTTCTAACTATCTGATTCCAAACAGTACTTAAATCTTCAATTAAATCTAGATTAATAGCGTTAACTTTACTTCTATCAAGTTTAATTATAAGAAAACCTTGTTTTTCAACAATATCAATATTTTTAAAATTTTTCATCGTTTTATAGTCTGTTAATATTGTAAATGGATTTTTAGGTATTTAATTCATTGATATAGATATAGAAAGCCCTATTTATTTTAATAAAAAGTATATATGCATTTTTAAAACGGCATTTATATTATTTAGTTATTCACATTTTGAAATAACATAGAAAGAAAATTAAAAAACTTAAATTAATTAAAACTATCTTCTTCAAGGATGTTAATAAGTGGATAAGTTTATTTTTAAAACAAAAAACTTATCCTTTTTTGTTATTAAAACTTTTAGAGTAAAAAGTAGCTGTTTAATTTAATGGCTAATAACCGTAAAAAATAACAAAATTTTATTTTTTTTGTAAGTTATTGGTAAAGATTATTTTGTTATGTAAGGTTAAAAAATTGGTATTTTAAAAACCAGTGATTTTCAAATGATAAAAAAAAGACTTTAAATAGATACCTTTTCTAAACAAAAAACTATATGTATAAAAATTTACAATTTAGATCGATTAAATAAGCAATTAAAGTTAATTTTTAAACGAAATAAGGATTGTGGATAACTTGTTAATAACTGCTAATTGTTTGTTAATAAAACAATGTTTATCCACATCAATATTTAAAAATGCTTTATTATGTGGATAATTAAAGAATTTTGTGAATTAAATGTGAATAAAAATAAACATTATGTGGATAACCTTTTAATAAATGTGGATAACTATAATGTATAAATATGAGTAGTTTTTGATGTTATTGTTAATTTGTTTTAGAAGGTGTTTAGTAACTTTTCAAAAAATAGGTTTCTAAATTAAGTTTCCTCAAATTTTCAAATCATACAGTAGATTTTAGAATTGTAAAATAGAATCACATAAATAAAACTAATAAAATTCTGGCTATCATGAAATAAAGTGCCAACCCAACCAAGTCATTAAGGGTAGTGATAAAGGGACCTGAAGCTAAGGCAGGATTAATATTTAAACGGTGGAGTATCAGTGGTGTTAATGTACCGACTAAAGAAGAAGCAACAACTACAAAAAAAAGAGAAATAGAAACGATAAAACTGATACTATAATTTATAAAAACGATACTAAAAGCAAAAACGAGTAAAGAAATGATCAGAGCATTAATGATGGATATAGCTATAATTTTGGGAAATCCTGAAAATAATCTATTCAAATATTCGTTACCATTAGCTAAGCCTTGAACTACTAAAGTAGATGATTGCATACCAACATTACCACCTGTTGCTGTGATTAAAGGTATAAAAAAAGCCATAGCCGGAATTTCTATTAGATCCATTTCAAAAAAACCTATAAATTTTGCTCCTAATAATCCCCCAAATACGCCAATAATTAACCAAGGCAATCGAGCAGTACAAACCCGCCAAATTGTATCTTCATGTTCTACATCTTTGGAAATACCAGACATTATTTGTTGAATTTCTTCAGCTTTTTCAGTAATAATATCCACCGTATCATCTATAGTAATTCGTCCCAAGAGAGTACCTTTTTTATTGACTACAGGCAAAGATTCTAAATCATAACGCCGCATTAAATCAGCTACCAAATCTTTAGAAGCAAAGTTTTTTATTTTTATTGTATTTGGATCATATATATCTTTGACGGTAGCAGTATCTTCGGTGGAAATAATTTTTTTTAAAGATACTGTTCCAAGCAATCGGTTATAGTCATCTACAACATATATAGAATAAACTTTATTGACTTTTTTACCTTGTCTTCTAATTTCTTGAATACATCCATGAACTTGCCAATTAATATTTATTTTTATTAATTCGGTAGCCATTAATCTACCTGCGCTATCATCTTTATAATTTAAAATATTATTTAATTCTGTTATTCTACTTGAGTTTTGAAAGTAGTCAAGTACTTCTTTTTGTCGTTTATTATCTAATTCTTTTAAAATATCTATGATGTCATCAGAATCTAAAAGTTCTATGAGTAGGGCAATACGTTTGGAAGAAAAAGTTTTTAATAAACTTTGTCGGATAGGCGCTTCGAAATTTTTGATGACTTCAGAAGCTAAAGGTTTTTCTAACATAGAAAAAACAGGGTTTAAAATTTTTAAATCTAAATTATTAAGCATTAAAGATATATCCATTGCATGCATACCTTTAAAAATATTATTTAATTTGTCTTTATTATTTTGTTTTAAAATATCTTCTAACGTGTCTGTGCTTTGCATTAAATTTATATTTTAATTTTATTTATTTATTTTCAAAAAATAATAATTCCAAAGGCAATTTTTGTCTTTATATAATATTAAGAACATAAATAAAGTAAAAATAATACCTTACTGATAATTTTAAAAAAAGACGAAGAGAAGGTAACTTATATTTTTTAAATGTGTACATATTTATATATTTCATAAGGTAATTTTTTATAACTATAAAAATGTATTATTAAAAATTAGAATAACTAAGAAATACGAAAAAAAACAAGTATAGTTTCATTTATAGACCATTTAAAAAGATAACATGATTTCTCCAACTGTTAAATCATATGCTATAACCCACAGCTCTAAGACTTCAAGTTTTCTTTATAGTTTATCAAAAGAGACCTATCTAAAAACTCAAGCACCAAACATGTTGACGAGTGCATGGCAAGGTCGTTTGTTAAGTTTAATTTCCAAAATAATAAGTCCAAAATACATTTTAGAATTAGGAACTTTTACAGGTTATTCAACTTTATGTTTATCTGAAGGACTTGCTAAAGAAGGCATTACACACAGTATAGATAATAATCTATCTTATAAAGAGATAAGGGAAAATTATATTGCTAATTCAGAGTATAGCTCAAATATTTGTTTTCATCATGGTAAAGCTTTAGATATTATTCCAACGTTAAATTTGGTTTTTGATCTTGTTTATATCGATGCTGATAAAAAGAATTATCTGAACTATTATAAAATGCTCATGTTAAAGATTAGAAAAGGTGGAGTCATTTTAGCTGATAATGTTTTATGGAGAGGAAAAGTAGCAGATAACTATTTACGTCAAAATGATAAAATAACGCAAAGTCTTCATGATTTTAATACTTTTGTAGCTGAAGATGAACGTGTTGAAAAAATAATTATGCCTATTGAAGATGGTTTGACCTTAATTAGAAAATTATAATAATACTATAGCCACGCTATTTTATTTTGATTGTACTGTTGATTCATTTGAAATTATTTTATTGAATCGATAAAGCCACTTTCATAGTATATTGATTAATAATTTTTTGTAAATTATAAAAATTATATTTTAAGAATTGGGACAGTTATAGTATAAAAAAATATTTTTTTTTATTAGACTCTATGTTGTAAAAAAAGTGTATATTTACAAGCTCTCCCATTTTTTACAAAAATGCCTAAATATAATAGACTTGCCCGGGTTTGATACTGAATATATTAAAAATGTTGGTGTTGTTGTAGAAAGTATGATTTAAGGAAATATTTTTGATATTGAGACATTTAGAGTTAAATTTGTTCATTTGTTTCACCCAAATAAGACAAAATGACGATAGAAATAACCCTAAAATGCCCCAAATGCGAAGGGAAAGATATAAGAAAAAATGGAAGAAGCAAAATTATGAGTGTAAAAGCTGCGGTCGGCAGTTTATAGCTCCTCAGGAGCTGAGTTATCGAGGGTGTCAAAAAGGAATAACTGAGCGGGTTAAACATATGCTTGTCAGACGAGTAGGTATTAGGGATATTTCTGAATTAGAAGGTATTAGTCCTAAAAAAGTTTTATCTATTCTTGCCAATACCACGGTTTCTATCAAGCCCAAACAACGTTTTTATGCTAGCTTAGAGGTTGATGAGCTTTGGTCTTATGTGAAAAATAAGGGGCAGAAATACTGGTTGATTGATGCGTATTGTCGTCAGATTGGCGAGATAGTTTCTTGGGCTTGGGGCAAGCGTGATCGCAAAACAGTGCAGCGTCTATGGTCTAGTTTAAAGGCTCTTGGTGTTGGTTTCAAAGAAGTTTGTACCGATAACTGGGAGGCATTTAAAGGGGGCTTTGAAGATTGTAAGCATTTGATAGGCAAATGTTTTACAAAGGGTATAGCGGGTAATAATTGTTGTCTGCGTCATCGAATCAGCCGTTTAGTTCGTAGAACCTGTTGCTTTTCTAAAAAGAAGTCTAATCATCGCAAAGCCAGATGTTAGCTTTCTTTTATATCAATAACGGGCAGGTGTAAAATTTGACATCATATTTTGTATAACACCACCTAATTTTTTAAAACCAAAATCCGTAAGTGGATTAATATATTTATGGTGTTCAAGCATGGTCTGATATTTTTTTAAAGGTCAAATCATTCTTAGGATCTAAATATTTCATTCGATAAGCCGATTAATCATCAAAAACCAATTAAACTATCTCAATTTTAGAACCATATACTAAGCAATTTTTTTAAAAAGTCCAAGAAAAATGAACACCTTTTTTTTTAATTGACTCACAGCTGTCAGGTCTTTAAGACCTGACAGCTGTAGCCCTCAAATTAAACAGCCCACCTGCGAGGTTTTTTAGGTTAAACTTTTGATTTTTAATAAGGCAAATCCACCTCCCATTGTTTTAGTTCCGATTGGCGATGATAATCTACAAAAGCCCTTTTATCGCCAAACCAAGTAAATACCTCTTTGCGATTCAGCTTGCTATTCTTGTTAGAAACATAAGAATAATAAGATGAATAGGCCCAGTCTATAGCTTCCTTAACAAAGCCATGATGCACCGCATTATTATGAATATAAGTTACCAAACATGTGTAATAAGAATCATTATCGACTAATTTGCGTTCGAGACTTTCTAAAAATAATCTCCCTTTTCGATCATATTTTTTGTTAAACGCTTTAGTATAGGCATTTAACCAGTTGGAAAACTGTTTGCTGTTTAAACCTACGAGGTTTTTAAAACCTCGTAGGTTTGTTAGGTTTTTTTTAAAACCTTGCGGGTTTCCCCATCGCAAACTTTTATAATAATTTCCCAAAACCTTTTCTTCTTTCAGCCGCAACAAAAAATGAAAATGATTGGGCAGCAGGCAATAGGCAAAGGTATCGGCGATAGGATAAATATACTGGGCATACCTTTGCAAAAAATACCGATAATTTTCAGGACAACGAAAAATATTTTCATTTCCATTGCCGTGATTATAAACGTGGTAAGTTTTACCTGCCAAAAAAGGAATCCGTTTGTTGCCCATAAATTTTAAAATTAAAAAAATTTCCAAACAAACCTCGTAGGTTTTAAAAACCTTGCGGGTTTAATTAACACCTCCAAACCTCGTAGGTTTTAAAAACCTATGAGGTTTCCTCCGGGCTTTAGCTCAACAATAGGCTTAAGCCTTTTTCAGAACTAATGGAAAAAAACCCAAAATCCAGTGTTGAAGTACGTGTCGGACGGGGGGGCGTTGCTGCGATCAGCCACCCGCGAAACAGGGGCGTTATTGCTCCAAGAACCGCCCCGCACCAGACGATTAGAACCGCTGCTAGGTCCCATAGGGTTTGTCTGAGCAGTGCTGCTGTATGAAGCATACCAATCCTGACACCACTCCCACACATTACCAGACATATCGTAAAGCCCCAACTCATTAGGCGCCTTCGTGCCAACAGGATGAGTCTGCACACCATCAAAATTGCTTTGACCAGTGCTAATGATGTTATCACTATACCAAGCCACATTGCCCACCGTGTTGCTGCCGCTAAATTGATAATTTTGGCTTGAAGTACCGCCGCGGGCAGCAAATTCCCACTCCGCCTCCGTCGGCAAACGACCACCCGCCCACTTTGCAAAGGCATTCGCCCCATACCAAGATACCTCTATCATCGGATAATTGTCCAAACCACTTTCCACCAAAAAGGTGCCCCCACTATAATAAAGCATGCAATCCGAATCATCGATATCCGCATAAGTTACAGTGCCAAAATCGGGATCAGCATAGCTGCCGCTGGAACTCACTCCGCCTAAATCGTTTAAAAAGGCAGCGTACTCGGCATTAGTAATTTCGTATTGACTCAGCTTAAAAGAAGAAACCGTCACCGTATGCAAGGGCGATTCATCTGAATCACAACTATGCCCATTGATATCATCTCTTCCGCTTTTGCAACCCCTTTCAAAGGTGCCGCCTGATACGGTTACCTTGGCAATATTTTCAATGATGTTGAGGACATCCGTAATAGTAATCGTAAAACTTTTTTCATAGTTTTCGCCATTGCCGTCGGTGCTGCGGATACGGATGCTGTAGCTATTTTTGGCTTCAAAATCAAAAACAGCAGAGCTTCGTAAACTTGTTCCGCTGATATTAAAATTGCTGTTATCCGTGCTTCCTGTTCCGGAAACCAAATTGTAGGTGTGGGTATCGCCGGCATCGGGGTCGCTGCTGGTCAAAGTGCCTACTATGGTATTACTGGGTTGGTTTTCGGCAATGGTACTATTGCTCAGGGTGATATTGGTCGGGGCTTCGTTTAGGTCGGTTACTGAAATGGTAAAAGCCTGTTCTATCGCGTCATTGGTGCCCAAATTGGTACTGCGGACGCGTATGCTGTAGCTGTTTTTAGTCTCAAAATCAAAAATATTAGAAGAGCGTAGCTGGTTGCTGTTAATATTGAAACTGTTATTATCCGTGCTTCCTGTTCCAGAAACCAAACTGTAGGTGTGGGTATCGCCGGCATCGGGGTCGCTAGTACTCAAAACACCTATAACGGTATTGCTGGCTTGGTTTTCCTGAATTGCGGCGTTGCTCAAAACTATATTTGTAGAGGCATTGTTGTCAGCTGTGCTAAAAGTTACTTCGTTGCTATACGTTATTCCTGCGCTGTTGATGGCATAAGCTCGAATGTAATAAGTGGCGTTGGGATTCAAATTCGCCAATGGACTTGTGAAGGTGCCTGTTTCGGTTTTAACACCGAGGGTGGTCTTTGAAAGGCTTCCGTCGCTGAGGTCTGGATTTGGAGAGGTATTCCAAACGTGTCCGTGCTGCGTGATATTTCCTGAGCCAATATTGTCGATCAAGCCCCTTGCTACCGCATCTGCTGAGCCTATGCCCGATATGTCATTATCAGACATGCTCACCTCAGGTGGCGAAGGTTTATGGGCTTTCACGGTTACATTTTTGGCTCCGCCTTCCAAAGCAGAGCCATCATCGGCGGCTGCGGTCACCTGAATAGACCCCGTATTATCGCCGGGCGAAAGACGGTCTCGGTCTATAGTTACGGTGATTTGGCTTTCGCCAGTACCCGTAATTTTTCCTGTCGTATTTTGAAAATCGCTTATCCAATCCACCGATTCGAATACCGTCCAAGTCAAATTCTGTTGTCCCGTATTCTTAACAGCAAAAGCTAAACTATTGTCATTTTCGCCAAAGTCCAATTCAGCAGGGGCTATTTCCAAGCGGGCAGGCGATAAGACCACCCCGCCATCATCACAATTCAGAGCAGTGTTCAAGGTTGCCGCTATTAATATAACTAAAGGCAATACTTTTGCCCAGAAAGAGAGTTTATTTTTCATGATAAAATAGTTAGATTAATGATTAATATGAAATTAAAAAAATATATAACTAATTGGTTTTTAGTATTTTTAAACCTTCAAAGGTTTAAACTTTTCCAAACCTCGTAGGTTTTTTAAACCTACGAGGTTTCCTAGGTTTTCCCTTACTCCCCATAATACCAAATGTCATCTAAAACATTGTCCCTCCAAACCTACGAGGTTTTTAAAACCTACGAGGTTTAAATAGCTGATTTTCTAACCTTTCCAAACCCTAAAGGTTTCAAAAAACCTTGAGGGTTTTCCTAACAAACCTCTCAGGTTTTAAAAACCTGAGAGGTTTCCTCTCCCCCCTTACTCCTCATAATACCAAATGTCATCTAAAACATTGTCCCTCCAAACCTACGAGGTTTTTAAAACCTCGTAGGTTTAAACATCTGATTTTCTAACCTTTCCAAACCCTCAAAGTTTTTAAAACCTTGAGGGTTTTCCTAACAAACCTCGTAGGTTTTTAAAACCTACGAGGTTTAACCCCCACTTCCCCCTTACTCCCCATAATACCAAATGTCATCTAAAACATTGTCCCTCCAAACCTACGAGGTTTTTAAAACCTACGAGGTTTAAATAGCTGATTTTCTAACCTTTCCAAACCCTCAAGGTTTCAAAAAACCTTGAGGGTTTTCCTAACAAACCTCTCAGGTTTTAAAAACCTGCGAGGTTTCCTCTCCCCCCTTACTCCTCATAATACCAAATGTCATCTAAAACATTGTCCCTCCAAACCTACGAGGTTTTAAAAACCTCGTAGGTTTAAACAGCTGATTTTCAAATATTCCAAACCCTCAAGGTTTTAAAAAACCTTGAGGGTTTTCCTAACAAACCTCGTGGGTTTTAAAAACCCACAAGGTTTCCTAGGTTTTCCCTCACTCCCCATAATATCAAATGTCATCTAAAACATTGTCCCTCCAAACCTACGAGGTTTTTAAAACCTACGAGGTTTAAATAGCTGATTTTCTAACCTTTCCAAACCCTCAAGGTTTCAAAAAACCTTGAGGGTTTTCCTAACAAACCTCTCAGGTTTTTTAAACCTATGAGGTTTCCTCTCCCCCCTTACTCCTCATAATACCAAATGTCATCTAAAACATTGTCCCTCCAAACCTACGAGGTTTTTAAAACCTTGTAGGTTTAAATAGCTGATTTTCTAACCTTTCCAAACCCTCAAGGTTTCAAAAAACCTTGAGGGTTTTCCTAACAAACCTCTCAGGTTTTAAAAACCTGAGAGGTTTCCTCTCCCCCCTTACTCCTCATAATACCAAATGTCATCTAAAACATTGTCCCTCCAAACCTACGAGGTTTTAAAAACCTCGTAGGTTTAAATATCTGATTTTCAACATCTCCAAACCTCTCAGGTTTTTAAAACCTGAGAGGTTTCCTCTCCCCCCTTACTCCTCATAATACCAAATGTCATCTAAAACATTGTTCCTCTAAACCTACGAGGTTTTAAAAACCTCGTAGGTTTAAATATCTGATTTTCAACATTTCCAAACCTCGCAGGTTTTTAAAACCTGCGAGGTTTCCTCTCCCCCCTTACTCCTCATAATACCAAATGTCATCTAAAACATTGTTCCTCTAAATCTACGAGGTTTTAAAAACTTCGTAGGTTTAAATAGCTGATTTTCTAACCTTTCCAAACCCTCAAGGTTTCAAAAAACCTTGAGGGTTTTCCTAACAAACCTCTCAAGGTTTTTAAAACCTGAGAGGTTTCCTCTCCCCCCTTACTCCTCATAATACCAAATGTCATCTAAAACATTGTCCCTCCAAACCTACGAGGTTTTTAAAACCTCGTAGGTTTAAACAGCTGACTTTCAAATCTTCCAAACCCTAAAGGTTTCAAAAAACCTTGAGGGTTTTCCTAACAAACCTCGTGGGTTTTTAAAACCCACGAGGTTTCCTAGGTTTTCCCTTACTCCCCATAATATCAAATGTCATCTAAAACATTGTTCCTCTAAACCTACGAGGTTTTTAAAACCTAGTAGGTTTAAACAGCTGACTTTCAAATCTTCCAAACCCTCAAGGTTTCAAAAAACCTTGAGGGTTTTCCTAACAAACCTCGCAGGTTTTTAAAACCTGCGAGGTTTCCTCTCCCCCCTTACTCCCCATAATACCAAACGTCATTGCTTACAAAATTACCATTAATTATTCCGCCCATCACCCAAATTTTATTGTCAAAAACCACGGAAGTATGACCACTTCTTGCTGTCCAGTCCGCGGAGGCATCCACCTGCGTCCAAGCTACTGCCATCCGAAGAAGACCAAACGTCATTAAATCTATTAATACCAATCACCATCATACTCCCCCCATCACCCAAATTTTATTATCAAAAACCACGGAAGTATGATCACTACCTTTCTGTCCAGTCCGCGGAGGCGTCGACCTGCGTCCAGCTGCTGCCATTTGAAGAGGCCCAAACGTCATTTTTTCTAAAATTACCATCAACATTAACTCCGCCCATCACCCAAATTTTATTATCAAAAACCACGGAAGTATGCGCCCATCTTCCTGTCCAATCTGCTGAGGCAGTCGACCTGCGTCCAGCTGCTGCCATTTGAAGAGGCCCAAACGTCATTGCTTACAAAATTACCATTAATTATTCCGCCCATCACCCAGATTTTATTATCAAAAACCACGGAAGTATGCAGGTATCTTTTCCTGTCCAACCCGCGGAAGCGTCCACCTGTGTCCATGCTGCTGCCGTCTGAAGAGGACCAAGCATCATTTCTGAGGGCCACCATCAATATCCCCCCATTACCCAAATTTTATTCTCAAAAACCACGGAAGTATGATCCCGTCTTCCTGGTTCGCCAATCTGCGGTGGCGTCAATCTTGCGTCCAGCTGCTGCCATCTGAAGAAACCCAAACGTCATTAACTTCGGAAGCTAGCCATTCCCGTCTCCCCCCATCACCCAAATTTTATTATCAAAAACCACGGAAGTATGACTAGATTTCTTCTTGTCCAATCTGCTGAAGCGGTGGCTTGATGCCAAGTAGGGAGTATATCGCTCACCATTATTGTAAAACTTTTTTCATAGCTTGCGCCGCTGCCGTCGGTGCTGCGGATACGGATGCTATAACTATTTTTGGCTTCAAAATCAAAAACAGCAGCGCTTCGTAAACTCGTACCATTAAGGTTAAAACTGCTGTTATCCGTGCTTCCGCTTCCGCTAACCAAACTATACGTGTGGGTATTGCCGGCATCGGGGTCGCTGGTTGTCAGGTTGCCCACAACTGTATTGGCAACAAGATTTTCGGCAATGGTGCTGTTGCTCAGGGTGATATTGGTCGGGGCTTCGTTTACATCAGTCACCGAAACGCTAAAAACCTGTTCTATCACAGCATTATTACCCAAATTGGTACTGCGGACGCGTATGCTGTGGCTGTTTTTGGTCTCAAAATCAAAAATGGTGCTATTACGCAATTCGTTGTTAATGAGTTGGAAATTGCCGTTATCCGTGCTTCCGGTGCCGCTCACCAAACTATAGGCAAAGGTGCCGCCGCCTGTGGTGCTGAAGGTGCCTATGCTCGTGTTGGCGGCTTGGTTTTCAAGTACAGAAACATTGGACAATAAAATCGTTGGGCTAGTTTCGCTCAAATTTCCAATGCTGATGTTAAAGACTTTTGTAAAAACCTCATTCGCGTTGTCGCTGGTCTGTATGCGTATGCTGTAACTGCTTTTCGTTTCAAAATCAAAAATATTAGAAGAACGCAGCTGATTGCTGTTAATATTGAAACTGTTATTATCCGTACTTCCGGTGCCGCTGACCAAACTGTAGCTGTGGCTGTCTCCAGCATCGGAGTCGCTGGTACTCAAAACACCTATAACGGTATTGCTGGGTTGGTTTTCGTCGAGGCTGGTGGCGCTTAGGCTGAGGTTGCTGGGGGCATCATTGGCATCTCCAATGGCGATAGTAAAAATTTTGGCATAAAATCCACCTTTACTATCGCTGGTTTCTACGCGTATGCTGTAGCTGCTTTTAGTTTCAAAATCAAAAGCATTAGAAGAGCGTAGCTGATTGTTGTTGATATTAAAATTGCCATTATTCGTGCTTCCTGTTCCAGAAACTAAACTGTAGCTGTGGCTATCGCCAGCGTCGGCGTCGCTAGTACTCAAAGTACCTATTAGGGTATTGCTGGGCTGATTTTCCTGAATTAGGGCATTGCTCAAAACCATATTTGTAGGGGTATTGTTGCCAGATGTGCTAAAATCCACCTCATTACTATATGTTGTTCCTACGCTGTTGGTGGCATAAGCGCGTATATAGTAAGTGGCGTTGGGGTTCAAATTTGCCAGTGGACTCGTGAAGGTGCCTGCTTCGGTTTTTTCACCGAGGCTGCTTCGGGAGGCGCTGCCGTCGCTGAGGTCTGGGTTTGGGGAAGTATTCCAGACATGACCATGCTGGCTGATATTTCCCGATCCAATATTATCGATCAAGCCCCTGGCCACCGCATCTGCTGAGCCTATGCCCGATATGTCATTGTCGGACATACTCACCACAGGAGGTGAAGACTTATGGGCTTTAACGGTTACATTTTTGGCGCCGCCTTCCAAAGCAGAGCCATCATCAGCGGCAGTTGTTACTTGAATAGACCCCGTATTGTCTCCGGGCGAAAGGCGGTCTCTATCGATAGTTACGGTAATTTGGCTTTCGCCAGTCCCCGTAATTTTTCCGCTAGTGCTTTGAAAATCCGTTATCCAATCCACTGATTCGGATACCGTCCAAGTGAGATTCTGTTGCCCTGTGTTTTTAATGGCAAAAGCCAAGCTGTTGTCATTTTCGCCAAAATTTAATTCGGCAGGGGCTATTTCTAAACGAGCAGGTGATAATACTGGCGCCTCATCACAATTCAGCGCCGTATTCAAAGTCGCTGCTATCAATACACATAAAGGCAATAGTTTTGCCCAGAAAGAAAATTTATTTTTCATGATAAAATAATTAGAATAATGATTAATATGAAATTAAAAAAATATAAATAATTGGTTTTTAACGCTTATAAACCCATGAGGTTTTTTGAAACCTCGTGGGTTTAAACAGCTTATTTTCAACACCTCCAAACCTCGTGGGTTTTTAAAACCCACGAGGTTTTCAAACCTTGAGGGTTTTCGAAATTTTTAAAACGTTTTTTTAACCCCAATAAGCACATAGTAGGTTTTGCCGTCGAAATAACTATCTACCGGCTTGACATCGTACTTATTTTTTAAATGGGTGATTTGCTGTTCTTTGGTCAGAGTGTTTTTCCGGCTTTCGCCCTTAATTTTAACTTCAGATTTAATATTTCCTCCATAGGTATTTTCACCATAAGTACTTGCCATAGTGGCATAAGCGGCTAAAATAGCATCTTCTTTACTCAAGCCGGAGCCTGTAAAATACAAATTTTTGCCCGTTTTGGACACCGGTGTTTTTGTTATCCACTTCGGCGGCTTTTGCGCCCCAAGCCCAAAATGAATGAAAAACAAAAATAGAAATAAGAGTTGTAAATGGTTAATTTTCATAGGGTAAAATAATTTAAAATAAAAAGTGTTTAAATATCCAAACCTACGAGGTTTCAAAAAACCTCGTAGGTTTAAATAGTTGATTTTCAATATCTCCAAACCTCGCAGGTTTTTCAAACCTTGAGGGTTTAAACAATATCTCCAAACCTCGCAGGTTTTTCAAACCTTGAGGGTTTAAACAATATCTCCAAACCTCGCAGGTTTTTCAAACCTTGAGGGTTTAAACAATATCTCCAAACCTCGCAGGTTTTTCAAACCTTGAGGGTTTAAACAATATCTCCAAACCTCGCAGGTTTTTCAAACCTTGAGGGTTTAAACAATATCTCCAAACCTCGCAGGTTTTTCAAACCTTGAGGGTTTAAACAATATCTCCAAACCTCGCAGGTTTTCAAAACCTACGAGGTTTGGAAAATTAATTAATCAAGCTCAATATCACCCAAATTACCGTCAATGTCTTCGGTTTTATCAAGCCTTTGTTCTGTTTTGGCAGCTAGTTCTTCGGGTACACCAACTTTATCGGCAACGCTTTTCAACAGGCGTTTCACCTTTTCTTTGTCTATGGAATACAGCTGATAGACGACATAATATTTGGTATTATCCCGCTCTATCAATTGCCAATATTCATTTTGCAACAAGAAACCCGAAAACTTGGCTTTTGTGCTGAGTTGGGTTAGACGCTTAAATCCAGCGTCTTTTTCATCTGCAGCAATAGCAGTATATTCTTCCAAGCTATTGGAAAGTTCGGTGCAAATGCTTTCGGCAAACTGACTGGCAGCTCTTAATTTGGTTAAATCGCCTACATCGTTTCTTTCATAAGGAGGCGATTTAGCTTCAGCGCTGGCAACAAAGAAAAAGGACTTTTTGGCTTTATCATAGCCTGCTTGTTTTTTGCCTCTAAATCCCCTTATGGGTCTACCGACAAAACGAGTCCCTTTTTCTACCCGCTTAGCCCAGACGGGTTTTTTGCCCTTCTGGGCACTGATGACTTTATCGCCTTTCTGGGCTTGTAAAACCAGCGACAATCCTAAAAATATGACAATCAAAAAACTTTTCATGAGTACAATTATTAAGTTTAATAAAAAAAATGGTAAATTTGAAATCGTTTGAAAAATAGCCCTAATCGAACTATTTATCAGCTATTACAGAGGCAAAAGAAGTGTATTGAAAATAAAAAATCAAATTTTTTCTTGGAATCCAAACTAAAATCCTTTGGAATCCAAAGATTACGGTCTAAAATCAATAGATAATTAAGAATTAGATGAAAAAATTAGAAACAGACAATCAAAAAATTGCTTACGCGTCTTATATAAAAAGCCATCTCAAAAAACCAAAAGACTGGAAAATGGCATCGGAAAATAATTTTTCTCCCACCCTTACTGACTTACACAAATATTTTATCAGGCTAATAGAAGATAAGAATAAGTCTAAAACTGACGCTTTATCCACCTTTTTTGATTTAAAAGATTCAGAAAGACAAGGCAAAATTGAGCGCTTAAAAAAAGAAGAAGGACTAAAAAATAAAATAAAAAGTATAGCTAATTTTATCAAACATGATACCATTCCCCGGAAAGATACTTTAAATTTTATAGCTGTCATTTTTGATATTTCTCCCAATAATTTTGAGTCTTTTAAAGTTTTTCAAGAATCTGAACATGAAAATTCTACCCGATTTAAAATTTATGGGTTTTATTTAATATTACTTGGAAAAATCAAACGATACCCTGTTTTATATTCGGCTATTTTTTTGGTTATTGGGCTAGCTGGTTTTTTTCAATTGGACTTGTTGAAAAAGTATGTCATGATGAAAAATAAAGTTGAAAAAGTTAAAACGGTCATGAAAGATTTGGAAAATATTGCCTTTAAACCTGAATTTGTACTGGGCGAATTTCTTGAAACAGACAATAAGACTCAGAAAGAGTCGGAGCATAAGCAGACTATGGCAGCCTCTATAAGCCCTAAACTTTCTGGAACGCAAAAGGAAGCAGGTGACATGTTAGCCTATCATACCAATACTCTTTCAAATCACCAGTTTATTTATTCGTCAAAGCCTTGGACTTTTGCCATAGATAGTATCACTGGTGAAGATATAAACGGAAAATATGGAAGGCTTTATAGCGATAAAATTCAAAGTGTTAGACCAAGGGAAGCCGTTCGTACAACTTTGGCCAATCAAAGTCTAACTATTCGCTTTAATGTTCATAATCAGAGTGATGCGGAGTTATTTATCGATGGTATTAATATTGAAATCATAGCTACCTATGCTATAGATGAGCATACGACTACATATAGTGTTTGGAAACCCAAAGCCTTAGAAAAGCGTCATGAAATTACATTTTCCGATAATAAGCACCATTACCCAATTGAAACATTTATAGAATTAGCATCTCAAAAATTCAGTCATATCACCCTCAAAATTACCGGAGACGGCAGCTGTGATAACCTTATTCACAAATTTCGAATTACCATAAACTGCAACGATGGAAAAGGTAAACACTATACTATTCACTCCGATAAGTCTTATTTTATTGGCTTTTTATATCCTTTTTCAGACTTTGATAATGATTAACATTTTTTTTATATTGAAAAAGTGCCTTAAACCCATGAGGTTTTTGAAAACCTATTGACACCCCACAGAATATTTAATGAGAATATTGGGGGTTGAAAATAAGGTAATACCATTACTGATTTGAAAATACGTTAAAAGATTTTTTGTACAAATCATAAGCAATTAGTGATTTAATTATCTTATTATCAAGGTTTTTAATTATATTTTCCAGAACATCCTCCAAATATTATGTATAGTCGTGCTGATGATTGCCAACAGGCTTAACCTCCTCTGTTAGTACCTGAAAGCGACGCGTAATCAAACCAAAACGGCTCTCATCTTGAAAAAGCAAGTCAACACAGTCATAATTTCCTTTTTCGTATTCTTTTTTAGCCTTATTCATAGCTTCTGGCAAACCCTTTTCTTTAAACTCTGCTACCTTTTTTTTGTCCTTATTAATATGACTTTTACGAGATACTTTTAGTTTAGAACCAAAGCGACGACGACAAAAATCTGATAAGGTTCCGTAATTTACATCTGAAGAAAACTCCTTATCTATAAATGATTTTAATTCCACATAAGAGCTAATTGTTGTCTCAACGTTCTCTAATTTATCCTTTATACTTTTTTGCATCTCTGCTGAAAAGACACTTTTATGATTAGCACCCATGCGAACCTTAATGGCTGATTTAAAGCCCTCTGATTCATATTTTTTGAACCAAGCAGACACGGTCTTGTCTGTAAAACCTAACTTACGAGAAATATGAGAAATATATTTTTTCTTTTCTTCTTTGACTAGTAAAAAGGCTTGAATACGACCACGTTCTAAATTGCTGTGGGCTTTTCTTAGGTGAGACTTTAAGTCTTTAACACTCTCTTTGACTTCTAAACTGATAGTTTTTGGCATGATATTTATAGCGTAAATCTAAAATCTCGTAATATAGTAAGTTTAAATCATTAATGGTATAACTTGATCGATTTGCCTTTCAACCGGCGATTATGATTGGAACGAATAACAAAATAGCTTCGTGGATGTTTAAATTCTTGGAAAAGAGCTATATTATCAGCCTCTCGATCAGCGACATAGACAATTTCTAAATTATCTATGGTCTCTGCCAAGTTTTGTTCTCTAAAAAAGTGCTCTATCCAGCGATAACTCTCTTTCTCTTTTGCTGAAAGCAGCCCGACGATTTTGACTTTCACTCTGGGTAAAATCGTCATCGCTACAGTATGTGATAGCTTTAGATCTAAAAGGCCTATAGGAATATTTAAATCACTTATTAATAAACTTTTATATAACAATAAATGCGATTCTTAAAATTGAGAGGGCCCAAATTAGCCTTTGATTTTTTAGAGGTATAGTCTAATTCCGTGGTATCGCTGAGGTGTAAGACCCGAATAGGTTTTTTTGAATCCTTTGCTTTTGATGACTGAACGTCCAGACTTTGCCGATAGTACTTTTGATGATAATGTAACATCTTTTCAGGTGTGACTTGTCTATTATGAAAAAAACGATAGGTGATTTTGATAGATGCTAATTTTAAGGTGCTTTCCGTAATACTATCTGATAAATTTTGACTCAATTGTCCGGTTATGATTTCAAAATGTTTGTCTAAACGTGAGTCCCCAAAAGTAGCGTTTAAATCCCGGTTTTCATAATTTGTACGCATAACTTATAAGGTTCAAGGTGGTTAAGAAAATAAAACAAAATAGCAAAAATTGACCTTTTTTCAATATGTTTTTTTCTGTGGGGTGTCAATAGGTTTTAAAAACCTACGAGATTTCCCCTTACTCCCCATAATACCAAACGTTATTTAAAACAATATCCCTCCAAACCTATGAGGTTTCAAAAAACCTCATAGGTTTAAATAACTAATTTTCAATACTTTTAAACCCTAAAGGTTTTGAAAACCTTGAGGGTTTTCCTAACAAACCTCGTAGGTTTTAAAAACCTACGAGGTTTCCTCCGGGCTTTAGCTCAACAATAGGCTTAAGCCTTTTTCAGAACTAAGGGAAATAAACCCGAAAACCGCCGTTGAAGTACGTGAAGGACGGGCCGTCGTTGAGGCGATAAGCCACCCGCGAATTAGAGGCATTAGAGTTCCAAGAACCGCCCCGCAGCAGACGAGAAGAACCACTGCTAGGGCCCGTAGGGTTGGTCTGAGCAGTACTGCTGTATGAAGCATACCAATCCTGACACCACTCCCACACATTACCAGACATATCGTAAAGCCCCAACTCATTAGGCGCCTTCGTGCCAACAGGATGAGTCCGAACCCCATCAAAATTGCTTTGCCCAGTGCTACTGCTGTTGCTGCTGTACCAAGTCACATCGCCAACCGTGTTGCTGCCGCTAAACTGATAATTTTGGCTTGAAGTACCCCCGCGGGCAGCAAATTCCCACTCCGCCTCTGTCGGCAAACGACCACCCGCCCACTTTGCAAAGGCATTCGCCCCATACCAAGATACCTCTATCATCGGATAATTGTCCAAACCACTTTCCACCAAAAAGGTGCCCCCACTGTGATAAAGCATGCAATCCGAATCGTGGATATCCACATAAGTCACCGTGCCATAGTCGGGGTCGTTGTAGTTGCCGCTGGAACTCACGCCACCCAAGGCGTTTAAAAAGGCAGCATACTGGGCATTGGTAATCTCATATTGGCTCAGCTTAAAAGAAGAGACCGTCACGCTGTGTAAGGGACTTTCATCAGAATGACAACTGTGCCCATTGATATCATCTCTTCCGCTTTTGCAACCCTTTTCAAAAGTGCCGCCTGATACGGTTACCTTCGCAATATTTTCAATGATGTTGGGGACATCCGTAATAGTAATCGTAAAACTTTTTTCATAGTTTGCGCCGCTGCCGTCGGTGCTGCGGATACGGATGCTGTAAGTATTTTTGGTTTCAAAATCAAAAACAGCAGAGCTTCGTAAGGCTATTCCGCTGATGTTAAAACTGGCGTTGTCAGTGCTTCCCGTTCCGCTAACTAAACTATACGTGTGGGTATCTCCGGCATCGGGGTCGCTGCTTGTTAAAGTACCAATCGTTGTATTGGTAATAAGGTTTTCGGCAATAGTGCTGTTGCTCAAGGTGATATTGGTCGGGGCTTCGTTTACATCGGTGACAGTGATGGTAAACACTTTGGCAAAAACTTGGTTTTCGCTGTCTTTCGCGCGTTTCTATACGGATGCTGTGGCTATTTTTGCTCTCATGGTCAAAGCTAGTCGATGTGCGCAGCTGATTGGCATTAATATTAAAATTGCTGTTATCCGTGCTTCCCGTGCCGCTAACTAAACTATACGTGTGGATATTTCCGGCATCGGGGTCGCTGCTTGTTAAAGTACCAATCGTTGTATTGGTAACAAGGTTTTCGGCAATAGTACTGTTGCTCAAGGTGATATTGGTCGGGGCTTCGTTTACATCGGTGACAGTGATGGTAAACACTTTGGCAAAAACTTGGTTTTCGCTGTCTCGCGTTTCTATACGGATGCTGTGGCTATTTTTGCTCTCATGGTCAAAGCTAGTCGATGTGCGCAGCTGATTGGCATTAATATTAAAATTGCTGTTATCCGTGCTTCCTGTTCCAGAAACCAAACTGTAGGTGTGGGTATCGCCAGCATCGGGGTCGCTGCTTGTTAAAGTACCAATCGTTGTATTGGTAATAAGGTTTTCGGCAATGGTGCTGTTGCTCAAGGTGATATTGGTCGGGGCTTCGTTTACATCGGTTACCGAGATGGTAAAAGCCTCTTCTAGTGTCATGTCGTTAGTACCCAAATTGGTGCTGCGGACGCGTATGCTGTAGCTGTTTTTAGTCTCAAAATCAAAAATATTAGAAGAGCGTAGCTGGTTGCTGTTAATATTGAAACTGTTATTATCTGTGCTTCCTGTTCCGCTGACCAAACTGTAGCTGTGGCTGTCGCCAGCATCGGAGTCGCTAGTACTCAAAACACCTATAACGGTATTGCTGGCTTGGTTTTCCTGAATTGCGGCGTTGCTCAAAACTATATTTGTAGAGGCATTGTTGTCAGCTGTGCTAAAAGTTACTTCGTTGCTATACGTTATTCCTGCGCTGTTGATGGCATAAGCTCGAATGTAATAAGTGGCGTTGGGATTCAAATTCGCCAATGGACTTGTGAAGGTGCCTGTTTCGGTTTTTTCACCGAGGGTGGTCTTTGAAAGGCTTCCATCGCTGAGGTCTGGATTTGGAGAGGTATCCCAAACGTGTCCGTGCTGCGTGATATTTCCAGAACCAATATTATCGATCAAGCCCCTGGCCACCGCATCTGCTGAGCCTATTCCCGATATGTCATTGTTAGACATGCTCACCTCAGGTGGCGAAGGTTTATGGGCTTTCACGGTTACATTTTTGGCACCGCCTTCCAAAGCAGAGCCATCATCGGCAGCTGCGGTCACTTGAATAGACCCCGTATTGTCTCCGGGCGAAAGACGGTCTCTATCGATAGTTACGGTGATTTGGCTTTCGCCAGTACCCGTAATTTTTCCTGTAGTACTTTGAAAATCGCTTATCCAATCCACCGATTCGGATACCGTCCAAGTTAGATTCTGTTGCCCCGTATTCTTAACAGCAAAAGCTAAGCTGTTGTCATTTTCGCCAAAGTCCAATTCAGCAGGGGCTATTTCCAAGCGGGCAGGCGATAAGACCACCCCGCCATCATCACAATTCAGAGCAGTGTTCAAGGTTGCCGCTATTAATATAACTAAAGGCAATACTTTTGCCCAGAAAGAGAGTCTGTTTTTCATGAGACTTATAATTTATTTAAATAAAAATATATAATTAACTGATTTTCAATATTTTTAAACCCTCAAGGTTTTAAAAAACCTTGAGGGTTTTCCTAACAAACCTCGTAGGTTTTAAAAACCTATGAGGTTTCCTCCGGGTTTTAGCTCAACAATAGGCTTCCGCCTTTTTCAGAACTAAGGGAAATAAACCCGAAAACCGCTGTAGTTGAAAGTGCTGGACGGGGTGCCGTTGAAACGATTAGCCACCCGCGAATCAGTGGCGTTAAAGTCCCAAGAACTGCCCCGCAGCACACGCTTAGAACCGCTGCTAGGTCCCGTAGGGTTGGTCTGAGCAGTACTGCTGTATGAACCAGACCAATCCTGACACCACTCCCACACATTACCAGTTATATCGTAAAGACCCAACTCATTAGGCGCCTTCGTGCCAACAGGATGAGTCCGAACCCCATCAAAATTGCTTTGCCCAGTGCTATTGCTGTTGCTGCTGTACCAAGCCACATCGCCAACCGTGTTGCTGCCGCTAAACTGATAATTTTGGCTTGAAGTACCCCCGCGGGCAGCAAATTCCCACTCGGCCTCCGTCGGCAAACGACCACCCGCCCACTTTGCAAAGGCATTCGCCCCAAACCAAGATACCTCTATCATCGGATAATTGTCCAAACCACTTTCCACCAAAAAGGTGCCCCCACTATAATAAAGCATGCAATCCGAATCATCGATATCCGCATAAGTTACAGTGCCAAAATCGGGATCAGCATAGCTGCCGCTGGAACTCACTCCGCCCAAGGCGTTTAAAAAGGCAGCATACTGGGCATTGGTAATTTCGTATTGACTCAGCTTAAAAGAAGAAACCGTCACGCTGTGTAAGGGACTTTCATCAGAATGACAACTGTGCCCATTGATATCATCTCTTCCGCTTTTGCAACCTCTTTCAAAAGTGCCTCCTGATACTAATACACTGACCACGCTAATGCCGTTGACATCAAGAACATCCGTAATAGTAATCGTAACACTTTTTTCATAGTTTTCTCCGCCACCGTCGGTGCTGCGGATACGGATGCTGTAGCTATTTTTGGCTTCAAAATCAAAAACAGCAGAGCTTCGTAAACTTGTTCCGCTGATGTTAAAACTGCTGTTGTCCGTGCTTCCGCTGCCGCTAACCAAACTATACGTGTGGGTATCGCCGGCATCGGGGTCGCTGGTCGTCAGGTTGCCCACAACTGTATTGGCAACAAGATTTTCGGCAATGGTACTATTGCTCAGGGTGATATTGGTCGGGGCTTCGTTGACGTCGGTTACTGAAATGCTAAAAGCTGTTTCCACCATATCATTGGTGCCCAAATCGGTGCTTCGGATACGGATGCTGTAACTATTTTTGGCTTCATAATCAAAAGAGGTAGAGCTTTGTAAAGCTGTCCCGCTGATGTTAAAACTGCTGTTGTCTGTGCTTCCGCTGCCGCTAACTAAACTATACGTATGCGTATCGCCGGCATCGGGATCGCTGGTCATCAGGTTGCCCACAACTGTATTGGCAATCAGATTTTCGGAAATAGTGCTGTTGCTCAGGGTGATATTGGTCGGGGCTTCGTTGACGTCGGTTACTGAAATGCTAAAAGCCGCTTCCACCATATCATTGGTGCCCAAATTGGTGCTTCGGATACGGATGCTGTAAGTATTTTTTGTTTCAAAATCAAAAATATTAGAAGAGCGTAGCTGGTTGCTGTTAATATTGAAACTGTTATTATCTGTGCTTCCTGTTCCGCTGACCAAATTGTAGCTGTGGCTGTCGCCAGCATCGGAGTCGCTAGTACTCAAAACACCTATAACGGTATTGCTGGCTTGGTTTTCCTGAATTGCGGCGTTGCTCAAAACTATATTTGTAGAGGCATTGTTGTCAGCTGTGCTAAAAGTTACTTCGTTGCTATACGTTATTCCTGCGCTGTTGATGGCATAAGCTCGAATGTAATAAGTGGCGTTGGGATTCAAATTCGCCAATGGACTTGTGAAGGTGCCTGTTTCAGTTTTTTCTCCAAGACTGGTTTTTGAAACGCTTTCTGTGTTGATGTCCGGCGTTGGGAAAGTATCCCAGACGTGTCCGTGCTGCGTGATATTTCCAGAACCAATATTATCGATCAAGCCCCTGGCCACCGCATCTGCTGAGCCTATTCCCGATATGTCATTGTTAGACATGCTCACCTCAGGTGGCGAAGGTTTATGGGCTTTCACGGTTACATTTTTGGCACCGCCTTCCAAAGCAGAGCCATCATCGGCGGCTGCGGTCACCTGAATAGACCCCGTATTATCGCCGGGCGAAAGACGGTCTCGGTCTATAGTTACGGTGATTTGGCTTTCGCCAGTACCCGTAATTTTTCCTGTAGTACTTTGAAAATCGCTTATCCAATCCACCGATTCGGATACCGTCCAAGTTAGATTCTGTTGCCCCGTATTCTTAACAGCAAAAGCTAAGCTGTTGTCATTTTCGCCAAAGTCCAATTCAGCGGGGGCTATTTCCAAGCGGGCAGGCGATAAGACTACCCCGTCTTCATCACAATTTAACGCCGTGTTCAAGGTCGCTGTTATCAATACAATTAAAGGCAATACTTTTGCCCAGAAAGAGAGTTTGTTTTTCATGAGACTTATAATTTATTTAAATAAAAATATATATAATTAATTGGGTTTTAACTATTCCAAACCTTGCGGGTTTTCTGAAAAGCAAAAAAGAATTAAAAAAATATTGGACGGAAACGTCATATCTTTAAGGGAACCCCGCATTATCAATAACCACTAGATTCAAACGCTTAGGATTATCTTGGCTAATTGTCTCTAAATGCTTGATAAAAAACAACTTATCTGTGCTACACCTGTACATACTATAGTTATGTCCCCTTAGAAAAGAAAAAGCACCCCATAACCAACGATAGGTATAGTCGTGCTGATGATTGCCAACAGGCTTAACCTCCTCTGTGAGTACCCGAGAGCGACGCGTAATCAAAGCAAAACGGCTCTCATCTTGAAAAAGCAAGTCAACACAGTCATAATTTCCTTTTTCGTATTTCTTTTTAGCCTCCTTCATAGCTTTGGGCAAGTCTTCATTCTTAAATTTCTCTACCTTTTTTTAGCCTTTTTGACATGACTTTTACGAGATACTTTTAGTTTAGAACCAAAGCGACGACGACAAAAATCTGATAAGGTTCCGTAATTTACATCTGTACTAAACTCTTTGTCTATAAATGATTTTAATTCCACATAAGAGCTAATTGTTGTCTCAACGTTCTCTAATTTATCCTTTATACTTTTTTGCATCTCTGCTGAAAAGACACTTTTATGATTAGCACCCATGCGAACCTTAATGGCTGATTTAAAGCCCTCTGATTCATATTTTTTGAACCAAGCAGACACGGTCTTGTCTGTAAAACCTAACTTACGAGAAATATGAGAAATATATTTTTTCTTTTCTTCTTTGACTAGTAAAAAGGCTTGAATACGACCACGTTCTAAATTGCTATGGGCTTTTCTTAGGTGAGACTTTAAGTCTTTAACACTCTCTTTGACTTCTAAATTGATAGTTTTTGGCATGATATTTATAGCGTAAATCTAAAATCTCGTAATATAGTAAGTTTAAATCATTAATGGTATAAATTAAAATATTAATAAAAACTTATTTAGTTTGTTTATAAAACAAACTATGAATGGTGATTAATTAGAATTAGAGCTTTATGCTTATCTCAACATAATATATAAGTTAAAAATTATTTATAAAGGAAATGAAACAAAAATGAAAATATTTTTGTACTATATTGCTTTTTAAATTTATAATTTAGACAGAAATACAACTGAATTTCTAAAATCCTATAAATATAGCAAAATGTTATAAGGTCTACCATTTTTACTATTAAAAGTACTTATACTCAGCTTACTTGAAAAAGAGAGTTTTTCGGATTCTAACCTATTGGTATTGAAACTTAACGTTTCGCAAAATAAAATAGCTTTGCTATAAAAAGAATATGATAGAGAAAAAAAACAAAGAAAAAAGGGATAAAGAAATCCCAAGAGATAGTCGCTTCGATTGGCTTTTCAAAGAAAACATCAAAGATTTTTTCTTTCCACTCCTTATTAAGCAATTGAATATTAAAATTTTAGACTCTAAAATTTTAGATCCTCAAATCCATAAAACTTTGCTTGTCAAGCGAGAAGTAGATTTTCTTTGTGAAATTAAAACGCCCACTGGGCAAAAACTGCTTCATATAGAATTTCAAAGCAAAAATGAGCCAAAGATGCTCAACCGTATCGGAGAATACCATGGCTTTTTGGTAAAAAAATACAACTTGCCTATACGTCATGTAGTTATCTATCTGGGGACTAAAAAAGCTAGGATGTTGACGCAATTGGATGCCAATAAGGTTTATCGGGGTTTTGATTTGATCGATTTATCAACTATAGATGCGCATACCTTATTATCGGTAAAGCCTTCAAAATTAGCGCTTATCGTTCCTTTATGTGCTATAGACGAAAACAAAAAAGAAGTTATTTTAAAAAGGACTATTGGTCAATTGGAAGAACTTAGTTCCTCTGACCATGAATTTAGAGAAAACTTACACCGTTTGTTCTTATTATCTGGGCTACGTCCTCAGCTAACTGATTTACTTTCTAAAATTATTGATACTATGCCTATTACTTTTGATATTGTAAAACACCCATTGTTCCAAAGAGGACAAATAGCAGGTCTTGAAAAAGGAATTGAAAAAGGAATTGAAAAAGGAATTGAAAAAGGAATTGAAAAAGGAATTGAAAAAGGAATTGAAAAAAAAGAAATGGAAGCTGTGCTCGGATTTTATAAAAAAGGCGTTTCAATATCTATTATTTCTGAAGCATTAGAACTTTCTGAAAAGCGGGTTCAAGAAATTATAAAATTAAGCTCTGGAGGTTAACTTTCTTAATATATTCAAGCTATTTGAAAAAGAGAGTTTTTTGGATTCTAACCTATTGGTATTGAAACTTAACGTTTCGCAAAATAAAATAGCTTTGCTATAAAAAGAATATGATAGAGAAAAAAAACAAAGAAAAAAGGGATAAAGAAATCCCAAGAGATAGTCGCTTCGATTGGCTTTTCAAAGAAAACATCAAAGATTTTTTCTTTCCACTCCTTATTAAGCAATTGAATATTAAAATTTTAGACTCTAAAATTTTAGATCCTCAAATCCATAAAACTTTGCTTGTCAAGCGAGAAGTAGATTTTCTTTGTGAAATTAAAACGCCCACTGGGCAAAAACTGCTTCATATAGAATTTCAAAGCAAAAATGAGCCAAAGATGCTCAACCGTATCGGAGAATACCATGGCTTTTTGGTAAAAAAATACAACTTGCCTATACGTCATGTAGTTATCTATCTGGGGACTAAAAAAGCTAGGATGTTGACGCAATTGGATGCCAATAAGGTTTATCGTGGTTTTGATTTGATCGATTTATCAACTATAGATGCGCATACCTTATTATCGGTAAAGCCTTCAAAATTAGCGCTTATCGTTCCTTTATGTGCTATAGACGAAAACAAAAAAGAAGTTATTTTAAAAAGGACTATTGGTCAATTGGAAGAACTTAGTTCCTCTGACCATGAATTTAGAGAAAACTTACACCGTTTGTTCTTATTATCTGGGCTACGTCCTCAGCTAACTGATTTACTTTCTAAAATTATTGATACTATGCCTATTACTTTTGATATTGTAAAACACCCATTGTTCCAAAGAGGACAAATAGCAGGTCTTGAAAAAGGAATTGAAAAAGGAATTGAAAAAAAAGAAATGGAAGCTGTGCTCGGATTTTATAAAAAAGGCGTTTCAATATCTATTATTTCTGAAGCATTAGAACTTTCTGAAAAGCGGGTTCAAGAAATTATAAAATTAAGCTCTGGAGGTTAACTTTCTTAATATATTCAAGCTATTTGAAAAAGAGAGTTTTTTGGATTCTAACCTATTGGTATTGAAACTTAACGTTTCGCAAAATAAAATAGCTTTGCTATAAAAAGAATATGATAGAGAAAAAAAACAAAGAAAAAAGGGATAAAGAAATCCCAAGAGATAGTCGCTTCGATTGGCTTTTCAAAGAAAACATCAAAGATTTTTTCTTTCCACTCCTTATTAAGCAATTGAATATTAAAATTTTAGACTCTAAAATTTTAGATCCTCAAATCCATAAAACTTTGCTTGTCAAGCGAGAAGTAGATTTTCTTTGTGAAATTAAAACGCCCACTGGGCAAAAACTGCTTCATATAGAATTTCAAAGCAAAAATGAGCCAAAGATGCTCAACCGTATCGGAGAATACCACGGCTTTTTGGTAAAAAAATACAACTTGCCTATACGTCATGTAGTTATCTATCTGGGGACTAAAAAAGCTAGTATGTTGACGCAATTGGATGCCAATAAGGTTTATCGGGGTTTTGATTTGATCGATTTATCAACTATAGATGCGCATACCTTATTATCGGTAAAGCCTTCAAAATTAGCGCTTATCGCTCCTCTATGTGCTATAGACGAAAACAAAAAAGAAGTTATTTTAAAAAGGACTATTGGTCAATTGGAAGAACTTAGTTCCTCTGACCATGAATTTAGAGAAAACTTACACCGTTTGTTCTTATTATCTGGGCTACGTCCTCAGCTAACTGATTTACTTTCTAAAATTATTGATACTATGCCTATTACTTTTGATATTGTAAAACACCCATTGTTCCAAAGAGGACAAATAGCAGGTCTTGAAAAAGGAATTGAAAAAGGAATTGAAAAAGGAATTGAAAAAAAAGAAATGGAAGCTGTGCTCGGATTTTATAAAAAAGGCGTTTCAATATCTATTATTTCTGAAGCATTAGAACTTTCTGAAAAGCGGGTTCAAGAAATTATAAAATTAAGCTCTGGAGGTTAACTTTCTTAATATATTCAAGCTATTTGAAAAAGAGAGTTTTTTGGATTCTAACCTATTGGTATTGAAACTTAACGTTTCGCAAAATAAAATAGCTTTGCTATAAAAAGAATATGATAGAGAAAAAAAACAAAGAAAAAAGGGATAAAGAAATCCCAAGAGATAGTCGCTTCGATTGGCTTTTCAAAGAAAACATCAAAGATTTTTTCTTTCCACTCCTTATTAAGCAATTGAATATTAAAATTTTAGACTCTAAAATTTTAGATCCTCAAATCCATAAAACTTTGCTTGTCAAGCGAGAAGTAGATTTTCTTTGTGAAATTAAAACGCCCACTGGGCAAAAACTGCTTCATATAGAATTTCAAAGCAAAAATGAGCCAAAGATGCTCAACCGTATCGGAGAATACCACGGCTTTTTGGTAAAAAAATACAACTTGCCTATACGTCATGTAGTTATCTATCTGGGGACTAAAAAAGCTAGTATGTTGACGCAATTGGATGCCAATAAGGTTTATCGGGGTTTTGATTTGATCGATTTATCAACTATAGATGCGCATACCTTATTATCGGTAAAGCCTTCAAAATTAGCGCTTATCGCTCCTCTATGTGCTATAGACGAAAACAAAAAAGAAGTTATTTTAAAAAGGACTATTGGTCAATTGGAAGAACTTAGTTCCTCTGACCATGAATTTAGAGAAAACTTACACCGTTTGTTCTTATTATCTGGGCTACGTCCTCAGCTAACTGATTTACTTTCTAAAATTATTGATACTATGCCTATTACTTTTGATATTGTAAAACACCCATTGTTCCAAAGAGGACAAATAGCAGGTCTTGAAAAAGGAATTGAAAAAGGAATTGAAAAAGGAATTGAAAAAAAAGAAATGGAAGCTGTGCTCGGATTTTATAAAAAAGGCGTTTCAATATCTATTATTTCTGAAGCATTAGAACTTTCTGAAAAGCGGGTTCAAGAAATTATAAAATTAAGCTCTGGAGGTTAACTTTCTTAATATATTCAAGCTATTTGAAAAAGAGAGTTTTTTGGATTCTAACCTATTGGTATTGAAACTTAACGTTTCGCAAAATAAAATAGCTTTGCTATAAAAAGAATATGATAGAGAAAAAAAACAAAGAAAAAAGGGATAAAGAAATCCCAAGAGATAGTCGCTTCGATTGGCTTTTCAAAGAAAACATCAAAGATTTTTTCTTTCCACTCCTTATTAAGCAATTGAATATTAAAATTTTAGACTCTAAAATTTTAGATCCTCAAATCCATAAAACTTTGCTTGTCAAGCGAGAAGTAGATTTTCTTTGTGAAATTAAAACGCCCACTGGGCAAAAACTGCTTCATATAGAATTTCAAAGCAAAAATGAGCCAAAGATGCTCAACCGTATCGGAGAATACCACGGCTTTTTGGTAAAAAAATACAACTTGCCTATACGTCATGTAGTTATCTATCTGGGGACTAAAAAAGCTAGGATGTTGACGCAATTGGATGCCAATAAGGTTTATCGGGGTTTTGATTTGATCGATTTATCAACTATAGATGCGCATACCTTATTATCGGTAAAGCCTTCAAAATTAGCGCTTATCGCTCCTCTATGTGCTATAGACGAAAACAAAAAAGAAGTTATTTTAAAAAGGACTATTGGTCAATTGGAAGAACTTAGTTCCTCTGACCATGAATTTAGAGAAAACTTACACCGTTTGTTCTTATTATCTGGGCTACGTCCTCAGCTAACTGATTTACTTTCTAAAATTATTGATACTATGCCTATTACTTTTGATATTGTAAAACACCCATTGTTCCAAAGAGGACAAATAGCAGGTCTTGAAAAAGGTCTTGAAAAAGGTCTTGAAAAAGGAATTGAAAAAGGAATTGAAAAAGGAATTGAAAAAAAAGAAATGGAAGCTGTGCTCGGATTTTATAAAAAAGGCGTTTCAATATCTATTATTTCTGAAGCATTAGAACTTTCTGAAAAGCGGGTTCAAGAAATTATAAAATTAAGCTCTGGAGGTTAACTTTTTTAATATATTCAAGCTATTTGAAAAAGAGAGTTTTTCGGATTCTAACCTATTGGTATTTAAACTTAACGTTTCGCAAAATAAAATAGCTTTGCTATAAAATTAGATTTCATTCAAAAAAGTTAGGACATAAAAAAACGGGAAATAGATCCGAAAAAGTAACAAATTAAACAGCTCAGTCTTTATGTTATAAATATTTTGAAAACCAAATATTTAGATTTTTTATAAGAAAACCTTATGTAACAAACGCTAGCAACTTTTGTATTAAAAAATGTCAGAGAATCTTATTTCTTGGAGACTACTAATTGAGGAGTTTACAGTTTATCTCCGTTTAGGGCGAGGAGTTAGTGAAAATACCGTTGAGGCTTATCAAAGGGATACTTTTAGATTGGCAGAATTTATTACTCTTCACTACCCCAAATTAAATCCTCTTGATCTCAAACCCGAACATATTACTCATTTTATAGACGTTTTACATGAAATAGGCATAGCTGATACCAGCCAAGCACGTTTAATAGCTGGCTTAAAAGCATTTTACAATTTTTTAGAAAGCAAAGATGATAAAACTCAAAATCCAATGGCTTATTTTACCTATCCCAAAACGACCCGTCAACTTCCAGCTGTCTTAAGTCCTGAAGAAATGAAAAAACTGTTAAGTCAAAAATCTATTCTCAAATATGAATCTATGAGAAATTATACCATCATAATCCTATTATATTATACGGGCTTGCGAGTCAGTGAATTGATAAATATCAAATTTAAAGATATTAATACTGAAGAAATGGTTTTAAAGGCTTGGGGAAAAGGCAATAAAGAACGCTATATTCCTTTAAAAGATATAGTCTTAGAACAGTTAGAAGATTATCAACTACTTAGAAAGGCAATTAAGGCAAAAGCAAAAAATGATAATTATTTATTTTTAAGCCGTTTGGGAAAAAAAATGAGCCGGGTTGCGGTTTTTAATGTGGTTAAAAAACAAGTTCTTGAGGCTGGACTACATAAAAATATAAGTCCGCATACCTTTCGCCATAGCCTTGCTACCCATCTTTTAGAAAATGGTACAAATCTTCGGATTATTCAACAACTCTTAGGCCATAGCAACATTCAGACAACTGAAATTTATACCCATATCGATATTAGTCATCTTCGAAAAGTTATTAATGAATGTCATCCCTTAGCCTAAAGATATTTTTATAGTGAAACTTATATTGAAAAAAGATTTTTAAGTATTGAGTTTTTTGATATTATACTCAGATTGCTTGAAAAAGAGCGTTTTTTGGATTTTAACCTATTGGTATTGAAACTTAACGTTTCGCAAAATAAAATAGCTTTGCTATAAGAAAGTTCTTTTCCTTTATTCTTAATAACAAGGCTATATATTAATTAATTTTTTAAATCTAAAACAACTTTTTTAAAGGCATCACCTCGATGTTGATAATTTTGAAATAAATCAAAGCTAGAACAAGCCGGGGAAAGGAGTACAGTATCACCTTTACATCCTTGTTTATAAGCGACAAAAATAGCTTTTTCTATGGTTTTTGTATCAAAAATAGGCTTCTGAAAAATAAAGAGTTTTTGCATTAAAAGTTTGTTATTTTTTCCTAAACAAATGATACATTTCACATGTTCAACGATGTATTTTTTTAATAAATTATAATCATTGCCTTTATCAACCCCTCCGACCAACCAAATAATATTTTTATAAGCCTCTAAAGCGTAGTAAACAGCATCTATATTTGTGGCTTTGGAATCATTAATAAAGGAAATACCTTTAATTGTACGTACCACTTCCAAACGATGAGCAATATTTTTAAATGTTTTCAGAGCTTTTTTAATTTCAAAAAGACGTATCCCTAATTTCAAATTGGTAAGAATAGCCGCTGTTAAGTTTAAAGCATTATGCCTACCCACCAAGGGTAAGCTATCTACTATAAAAGTCTGCTTATTAAAATAAATTTTTAATTTTCTTTGAAAATATTGGGTTGAAAAAGGTATCGAATAGTTAAGATTGTCTTTTTCTACAGCTTTCGCAATGTATAGATCATCTTGATTGTAAATAAATGTATCTAAATTGTTTATATTTTGAGCCACCTTCATTTTTGCCTTGATATACCCGTTGATATCGTCATATCGATCTAAATGGTCAGGACTGATATTTAGTAATATGGCGATATAGGGTTTGAAATGAATAGTATTTTCAAGCTGGAAGCTACTGGCTTCCAAAATATAATAATCTAAAGAAGGATTTTTAAGAAGTGTTAAGGCAAAACTTTTACCTATATTTCCACAAATCCCCACCTTTTTGCCAACTGATTTTAGAATATGATAAATAAGGCGTGTTGTGGTTGTTTTTCCATTTGTACCTGTGATAGCAATTATTTTTCCTGTACAGAAAGCAAAGGTAAATTCTATTTCATCAATAATAGGAATACCTTTTTGCTTGGCAGATTTAAGGATAGGTATAAATGGTGGAATACCAGGGCTTTTAATAATTAAATCCCAGTCACTTTGATAGACTTTTTGGTGTTTTCCTTCTTCAAAAGAGATTTTATTTTTGACAAGTTGTTCACGATAAAACGACTTGATTTTGGATTTGTCAGAAACAAAAACAGAATACCCTTTTTGTTGGGCAAGTAAAGCAGCACCGCAACCACTTTCACCGGCTCCAAGTATTAATAGTTTGGTCTTGAAAATATCTTTATTGGTGAGATACAAAACTTAATATTTGGATAAATTTTTTAATTGCTTTTACAAATTTAATTTGCTAATTTTTACTTTTAAACTTTATCAAAGTTAGCAAACTGCGATAAATAAACCAATATTTTTACTGGGTAAACAAAACCTTAAATAGAAGCCCTACCGAAGTATTGAATCTTGGAAAGTTAATATTTTGAACACTGGGTCTAATGACCATTCTTTCTACATATAGACCACCATCTAAAGTAAAACCATTTTGATTTTTTGGAATAAATTGATAGTTTAAAGTACCTCGAACTTGAAAATTTAAAGAACCATTCGTGGTATTACTGATAAAAAAACCATCCTGTTCGATATGTTGAACTGTTTCAGTATCTCGTACAGTTGCATTGAGATTAAAAGTCAATAAATTAGGCAAAGTTGTACTACGCCCTTGTATTTTAAAAGGTAAAAGAAAGCGTTTTTTTGAAAATGAAAACATAAATGAATAATCGCTGTTATTGACTTCGGTAATCTGGACATTATTTAAATTTAAAGTCAAAGTGCGCCCTTTTCCATACTTGAATCCAAATTTTAAGTTATTTAAAGTTGTAGCATTAAAGCCTATCAAAGGCGCAAACTGTTCATTAATAATTACGGCGTCTAAAATAACCACTGGTGTCAACTGACCTGTGCTGTCATTAAAAATGGGAGCAATAAAGTTTTGTTCCTGAATGCCTAAATTAACAGCTTCTGCCAAATAAAGTAAGGACGAACGATAAGCCCCTATTTCAAAAGTTGAAGAGTAATTGTGTTCAAGGCTAAAGTTTTTGAACAACTGTTTAATAAATGGTATTTTTCCCAGACCTTCATAGTTTATTTTCCAATTGGGTAAAGGTAAAGTAGGAAAATTAGTTAAAGAAATGGTATTTGGGTCTTTTTGGTTATAAGCTGCAATAAAAGCCGGTATAAGGACGTCTTGGGAAATAGTGTCATATTCAAAGTTTTGAGGATGTTCTTCTATTCTACGAGATTGAATAACAGGCAAATAATTACTAAAATTCTGTAAAAGTTCTAAGCTATTTTTAGGGTCTAAGAACCCTTCATACAAACCATAAGAAATTTGATAATTCCCATTTCGAAAAGGGGATTGGGAATTAAAGGTATTATCAAGCGAATCATAACGAAATACTTCATTATAAGTAGCACCACGTTGTTTTTGAAAAGAGACATCAATTTTTAAATCATTTAGAATATTAAATTTTGCCGATAAAGTATAACTTTCTTGTAAACGTTGTGTAAAAGGTTGTATCTGTTGGGAATTTTTTAATAACCAACCACTTTGCTCGGCTCTAAGTAAAATATCTCTATTTTGATTGCCAAGTATAAAATCTAAACCGGGCGCTTGCCAAGTTTCATCAAAACCTAAAAATTTAGGTCTTAAAACATAACCCGGTAGAAACGTACTTTCTTTTCTGTTGTATTTAAAATTTATACTTTTTAGACCGGTTAATGTTCTAAGCAAAATTTTGAGACCTGTATAATTTTGAGGTACGACTTTATTGCGTCGCATTTCATTGAGTTTGTTTGTATAAGTTTGAATATCTTTGCGTATTTCTTGCTGTTTTTTAGTGATTTCTTGTCTTTGATTTTGCAACTTATCTCTTTTTAGTTTAAAAATAGCATTATTTTTTTTCAAACGCTCTTGGTCATATATACTATCGGCTTTAAGTATTTCAAGTGCTTGGGTATAATTACTCTCTATTTTTTCCTGTCTTTTTCGTAAAACAGCAGCTTGTTCGGTTAAGATTTTAAATTTGGCTTTAAGCTTTATAATTTTTTGGTTAGTCGGGGAATTTAAATAATCTGGTCTGGATTTATCTTGATAGAGTTTTTTGGTAATTTTTTGATTTAACCAACTTGATTTAGCATATAATTTTTTAATATCTAAACCAGTACTTACATTAAAATTTCGACTATTTTCTATAGAATGTCCAAAAATTTCTTCCTGACCTAAGCGAGCCGAACGCCATGCATAATCAATATCATAAGAAAAAGAAGGATTGTTTATTAAATCTAAATAAGGTAAAGTATTAGCTGGAAAAACATAAGCAAATTTTGCTTTTTGAGAGAAGTTTTTAATTCTGCCAAAATCTTTCAAATTATCTAGCACAGAATCTATTTTTTCTTGAGTATCTAAAGCTCCAAAAGGTTCATCAATAATGGCATTGGTTAAAGCATTGTAATTAAACTTGAAATTTTTAGTAAAATTCCATACCAATTGATAATCTCTGTCAAAAGTAAACTGTTTTCTAAAAAGAGGTTCTAAAAACTGAAGTTCATTGGCTAAATTATCACCACGATAAAATACTTCTTCATATTGACGATTTAAATTTCCTGAAACCCGCACACTACTGGGTAGTAGAGAAAAGTTGAAATTTTTAATGAATGCTAATGGGTCAGATTTTCGCACATTACGAGGTGTTGGTATATTAGCTGAACTGGAATTTTGTCTTCCATCTTTATTTTTATCCCTCTTTTTGTCTTTTTTCTTAAATGGTTCTATGGAAATAGTTTTAAATTTAAAATTATAGACAGCTCCAGCTTGCATATTTTGACTATAGTAAGATTGTATAAGTGTATCGGAACGTTTTTCATCTGAATAAGCAGCATTTAAACTTAAGTTTTCAATATCCCAAATATATTTTTTAGCATTTGGTCTTTTAGTTTTTGAAAAATTTGGAATGCTAATGCTTCTTTTTACTGCTCTACTTTCGGCATTAGTTTGATAAGCATTTTGTTCTGATTCGGGTAAGGTTTCCAAGGCAATAGATAAAGGCACATCTTTATCTTGAGGATCAAAAAAAGGTTTAGTTGTTGTCTCTGAATAGCTTAAATAAACGGGTAGTTTTATACCCAGCCTATCAAGCCCAATCTTATCAACATTGATGTTTGCATTAATTTCATAACGTAACTGATCGCTTCTTTGGCGTTGATTAGGCTTACTCTGAACACTTCCATAACCTGTCCCGCGATAGCTAATATTGGCATTAACATTAGCAAAATCAGCCAATTGAATAGTGCTTAAAACATTAAAAGCTCCACCACCTTGAGTATTAAAGTCACTTACTCTCAATTCATTAAACCAAACAGTAATATCATGATCTTGATTATCATTAGCATCATTCCGAATACCTAAAAAAACAACTTGTGCGGCACTTAAATCTGGTCTACCTTTTAAGGTAATCGTATATTTATCAGAAGCAATACTAAAAGGTAATACCTCAGAAAAATTTTGTCTATCGCGTATAGATTTAACCTGAAAAAGCTCATCAAAAGCAAGATTAATTTGATTTTCTTCGGGCCAGAGGCGTTCTCGCTCATCAAAAGTTGTATTTAAAGGTGTCAGAGTCAGAGGAATAGAAATTTCATAATAATTTTCATTAGGATCTGTACCTATTCTGATAAAAGCAGTAAAGTCTCCATTTTGCGTTTGAATATCTGAACTATGTGCATGTATTTCTAACCTTAAACGTCCATAATTAATTAAATCTAAAGATAAGTTTCGGAAAGCTGCACGGGAATCATTATAGCCTAAATTTTGAATATCAAATTGAAGAGACTGTTCATTTTTTAGATTACTAATACCATTTGATAAAGGTGTATTTGGATCTGGATCCCGTACAAAGTCAGGCGGTAAGTTATAAGGTACAGCATTTTGAGAATCTCCACTTCCATTTTCTTCAATATTTACAGTAGAAACCGTAAAATCGGTATCTCCAAAATTATCATTATCTAAACCCAAGCCGGGTGTTATTAAACTTTCTTCATATTCGCGCCAAAACGTTCCTGCAATCTGAAAATTAGATATTCTTAAAACAACAGGCTGTTGCCAATTGGTTAAATATAGCCGCATAAAACGGATATTCTTAAACCCATCTAAATTATTAATAACAGCTCTTTTAGGATCCCTAATAGGAATTCGAACTTGATACCAAGTAACCAGTTCTCCGTCAATTTCATTATCTATTTTGTCTACAATATACGGATCTCCAACTTGCATGTCAGGTCTTAAATCCAAACGATATTCAAAGTAACTTTCTATACTATTAATCGTATTATCATTATTAATATCTTCATTATCAGGTAAAATAGTAGAACTAAGAACGGTATTTTCTATGGAGTTGTTTTCTACACCTCTAAAATTTTTATAACGGGCAACAATTCTTTCTTCCCCGTCAAAAACAGGATCGTTAAAATGTAAAAAGTCATCTGCTGATGGATCTTCAAAAACAAGTTGATTATTTTGAGGGGGTAATAAGTCTAAAAAACGACTAGCAAAAAAAATTCTTTCTTCTTCATTATTGAGACCATCAAATCCTAAATCTTGTACGTTACGGGGTTGGGTTCCAAAGCCATTTATTATAAATGGCTGATTTGGTACACGTCCCCAAACAGCATCTGAAGAAATAGGATCTTGATTTAAGCCATTTTCAAAAAGATGCTGTCCGTCGGGGATAAAATCTTCAGAAATATTACCAAGATTAAAAAAAACTGTTCCTCCTGTATTGTTATTTTCCTCTTCAACTCTTCCGTTTCCTCCGGTTAAAAATGGGTTTAAAAGCCAAAATTCAATGTACTGAATATTTTGTTTATCAAAATCTACATTATCGCCAGTAATACCAAAGGCAATAGAGCCAAAATTATTTTCAGGATTTGGTAAAGTGTTATCAGGATTTAAATTGGGATTATAGTTGTAAACGCCGCGTTCTTCTGGATAGTAAGCAATATCAAATGTTTGGAGAAAAGCAAAAGAATTAGCACTATTATTAATAGATTTTAAAGGGAAAACCTCTGTGCTTAAAACTCTACGGTCATAATGATTTAGGCTTTGATTTTGTACAAAGGATCCCAAATTATTTTGATAAAAACTATTATCTATACTATACCAACTTAATTTAGCCCGTCTATAATTTCTTGGCAAAGCATTTTGCATATTTAGAGGCAAAGTTTCTAAAAAACGAATAGGCGTTGAAGCATATTTCCAATTAGATACTGAAGAAAGTGGAATAATCTTTTCTATAGTTTCAAAATCATCAATATAAGAAACACCTTTGGTATTACCTGCTAAACTTCCTAAACCTGGTATAAGCTGTGCGGCTTCACCCTGTATACTAAACTTAGAAATAGCTTTTGTGCTCACAAAAGGGAGTTTATCTACAATTTTTGTCAGTAGTAAAGATTCAGAAGTATAGTTACCTTTTAGACCTATAACTGTATTTTTAATAGGCTCATTACCAATACTTACTCTAGTTGTTGAAATAGTTGGACGTTCTGATAAGTGTAAAAAAGTTCCTGAAAAAGAAATCTCATCAGTTAAATTATAGCTAGCTTCAAAACCTAGTAAAGTTCTATTTCTAACTGAAAAAACATCACCTTGTTCATATTCTACAGTAATAGTTTCGTCGGTATTGAGTAAACCTATATTGTTGATAGTAACTGTTTTGGATAAATAGTTAACGGTATAATCTCTATTTTCAACTAAAACCGTATTACCAATGCGTACTTTTACTGAATTTTCTGCAAGATTTGGCGTATTAATAAACAAAACATTACTGGGAGCACCTTGTATATTTCCAATAAAAGCAAATTTATTTTTAGTTGTATTTTGTTGAGCATCAATTTGAGTCAAATTATAAAGGTCATTAAAAACATAACGATTAACAAGACTTTGTTCAGATGATGCAAATAAGTTTTCTAAAGAGCTGCCAAAAGGTTCTAAAGCTGGAAAAATTAAAATTCCGTACTGACTTTCAATAGTTACGCCTTCAACAAAGTCAAAATTTCCGTCTGGTTGGGGGTCTAATTTTGAATTAAGTTGATCTGCGTTTAAAAGTTGGACAAGTGGTTGATTACGTGTATTAATACCTTCGGTTATAATTGGTCTATCTTGCCCTGTTGCATCATCTTTATAAATCACTTGTAATCTAAAACCCTCTTCATTAATTTGGTTTACACCTAAACTATATACATTTTTCATCATCAAATCCCAAGTTGGAATTTCTGTTTGAATGCTGGAAGGTCTTAGCATTTTGAGAAAAATAACCTCATTATCCTCAATATCTTGATAATTTTCGGTGAGTTCGCCGACCTGAAAGCGTTGCCCATTAAAAGTATATTCATAAGCAACGGCTAAAACTTCATCATCACTGATGGGTTGGCGTAAGCCAATATAACCCAACTCTTTATGAAAGTAATACTCATTAGGTTCAAGTTTGCGAGCAGCTGTCAAAATTTCAAAATCAATACCTTCTACTAAATTATTATTTTCTAAATCTCCAGTTATTTCTTGCACATTACGGTTTATATTTTGAAGTTCGGAAAATAACGTATTTCGAGAATTATCATTAGCATTATTATTTGTTGGGTCTGGTTGAGCTTGCCAACGCGGATTAAAAGGTTCTACTTCTGCAAGGTCTAAAAAGGAAGCAATATTTCTAAGATCCTGACTGTTATTGCTTCTATTTGTAATATAAACTTCTAAACGTGTAATTTGAATATTAGAATTAACAATTGGTAAAGTTTGTAAAGAAGATTCATAGTTATTTCTAAAAAAATAACCTAAAAAGAAATAACGGTTATAAATATACCTATCGGCTTTAATATTAATATTTTGTATATTAGCTCCTTTTTTAAAATGGGCAATGTTAGAAGCACCTCGTTTTAATCCACCCAGAGCGTCTATATGCAATTTCCCAAATCGTAAATTAACCCTTCCACCTAAAAGATTTTGACTACCCGGTATAAGTGAGTTTTTAGGATTGAAAGAGGTATTAAATAATTCAATATTTTGTAAAATAGTATGATCCGGTAAGGTGTAATCAAATTTAACTTTAGTTTGAGTTAATAAATTGTAAGGTTTAGAATCGAAACCAAATCCTATAGAAAGTCGTTTTCCAACCGTACCATCTACCCCGGCTTTAAATTGAAAGTCGGGTTGAATATTAATTTGGGTACGTTGATTAATAGGAATTTGAGGATTATCTAAACGTGAAAACCTTGCTCCTAAATCAAATGTACCGCTTACATTAGCTTTTAAATCTATAAAACTTCCTCCAAATAGTCCTGCTGCTTTTCCCAAGGGAATACGAGGTAAGCGACCTGCTTTTTCTAACAATTGGCCTTCTTCTTGTTCTTTTTTCAAATTTATTGAAGACCAGTAGGCTCTGTCTATAGCCCTGAATTCATTTTTTTTAAATTCGCTATAAGGAATACGAATAGATGGAGTGTATTCAAAATCATTAATTTTATCGGTAATTTGCATAAATTGACCGGATTTATCTAAAAAGAAATCTATTTTTTGCTTAGGTAATAATAAAAATTTAGAACGGCTAAATGTTTTAAATGAATGATTACCATAATAGGGACGCTCATATAATTCAAAACGTTTAATAACTGAAAGTGGTACTTCTTTTTTTAAGCTATCTACTTTTTCATTTTTCCCCGTTTGGCTTTTACCTTTAAAAGTAAAAAAAAATGAAAAAATTAGAACAACATAAAAATTTCTATTAGCCATTTTATCAAACAAGTTATTTCTAATTTTAAACGATTAAATCAATTTTTTTCTAAAAAACAAATTATAGAAAATTAAATCCTAATTAACCAAATAACTTTTATTTATAAATAAATGAGTAACGATTATTTCATTTGAGTTAATATTTTAACAATTTTATAAAAAAATTGAATATGAGTAATATCATAAAAACAAAAAAATAGTTGACTGTTTAATTAGGTTAAATATGCTCATTTCAAGATTATTAATAGTCAAAATTTAAAAACTATAAACTTAGGTTTACTTCTTATAATTCTAATTTTATTAAAGACTCCTTATTGTATTTTTTTCTTAGTAGGGCTACTATCTCTGCTTATATATCATGAAAACCAATCAACATCTTTTAGAAAAGAATTATTATTTGGGTTTAGAAACATCGGGGAATATTTGTTCGGTAGCAGTGTATGAAGGTGAAAACCTTTTAATATATAAGGAAATACTTTTGGTTAAGAACCAAAATAGTCATCTTTTTACTTTAATTATCAAGGCTTTAGAATATTTAAATATCACAACTAAGGCTTTAAAAGCAGTTTTTTTATCCTCTGGTCCAGGTTCTTATACAGGTTTACGAATTGGGACAGCTACAGCTAAAGGACTTTGTTTTGCTAACAATATTCCACTTATTAGTCTTGATACATTAAAGGTTATGACTTGTCAAATTTATCATTATCTCAATGTACTTTTAGTTAAAAATACCAATACTAAATTTATCTTAATGCCTATTTTAGATGCTCGTAAAACGATGGTTTATGTGGCTGCTTATAGGCCAGATTTGAAACTCGTTTTTAAAACAAAACTTATTGATTTAAAGAGTGATATATTTAAAAATTTTATCCAAAATCAAAACAATAATTTTCAAATTATACTTTTTGGTTCAGGTGCTAAAAAATGTCAAACTCAATATAAAGATAAGGAGCTGTTTAGTATTGAAAATATCTATCCACAAGCTAAATATTTAGGTAAGTTGGGTTTAGAAAAATATAAAAAGCAAGATTTTGTTGATTTATCTTATTTTCAACCTTTATATCTAAAAAATTTTATACCCACTAAAGGAAAATCAAAACTTGGATAGTTATATAGTCATGCTACTTGAAAAAAAGATTTTTAGTTTTTTATGCCATCCTAATTTTATGCAGAAATACCTGATTATAAACTATTTTCTAAGAGTTGTAATAATTTACCGCTAAAATCTTTTTTCATTTTGAAGTGGTATTCATCTTCTATGCGTCTGGCTTCTCGGACGCCTTCTACAGTTTTAATTTCCCTTAAAATACGTTCTAATATTTTGGCATTTTGAACATCTACACTTAAAATGGCACTAAAATAGGCACCCGACTTATCTAAACTAATAAATAAGCCGTTAATATTAAAATTAGATTCATAGTTGAGTTTTTGAGCTATATTTCCAATTAATCCTTTTTTTTCAAGTCCGTGGATATAAATACAAGTTTCATTTACGCCATCTGCCTTTTGCCATTTTACTTTTACCAAAGCATTTTTATGCATACCCAAAACATTTTTGACCGATAAACATGTTGTTCGATGAACTTCAAGATTATCTTTTGAAGTTATGTTTCTACGAATACCCACAATATCATCGCCTAACAGCGGTTTACAACAATCAGCTAAACGCTTTTTATCTTGCCCTCCAATAAATATGATATCACCTTGTTCGTTTGGCTTTTCATCAATAATTTTAGGCTTTAAAGTATCGTTCAAGCCCAGTTCAAAAGATAAATCAGGTACTTTTTTCATACCTAAGTCGCACAAAAAATCTTCTTCATTATCATATACGTTTTGATAAAAATGTTTTATGAGTTTCTCGTTATAAGGCAATTTGTTTTCCTCAAGTATTTTTTTGAGTATATCTTTGCCATTAACAATCATTTTTTGTCTAACAATATCTAAATGTTTAGAAATAAGATACTTAGCTTTATCTGTTGTAACCAATATTAACCAATCTTGGTCAACTTGAACACTATCTGAATCTAAAAATTCTACAATATCACCATTTTTTAAGGGGTATCCTTTTTCTTTTATTTCATAGTTCACTTTAGCTGCTAAGCATTTTAAAGCCTTATCTTTATTAACATGAAAAGCAAAATCCAATACAGTAGCATCTTTGGGCAAAACCTGTTGTTGACCTTGAGCAGTAAAAACTGTAATCGTTACGCCAAAAAAATCTTTGGACAAACGGGCTGAAATTTCATTCCAATTTTTATCGCCATAATCTTTGTCAGTTAAGGCTTTTCGAATATGTTCAAACCATTTTTCTAACTTATCATCAGAAAAAGCAGACGCTAAGTTAGGTGGGTAAAGTTTAACATTTTTATAATTCCAATGCGCTGCTAAACCATATTCAGCCATCTCATGCATACGCTTAGTACGAATTTGAACTTCTATCCAGTTTTTGGCTTCTTTGTGGAAAATAGTTGTATGAATAGCTTGATAATTATTGCTTCGGGTTTCTACAAGCCAGTTTCTATGGCGTTTTTTACTGTTTTTGTACGTATTGTTAATAATTTTAAAAATTTGAGTACAGAGATTAATTTCTTCTTCTTGTTTACAATCAAAAACAATCCGAATAGCGTAATAATCGTAAATTTCATTAATACTTACTTTTTTGCGTTTTATTTTTTTATAAATAGAATATATATTTTTTAAACGTCCTGTAATTTCTATATTTCTCAGATTCAAAGACTCTAAAATATTTTTAAATTCTTTTTTAAATTCTTCTATAAAACTTTCTTGATGTTTAAATTTTGTTTTTAGACTATTTTCAATATGAGCATATTCATCGGGATAAGAATAATGAAAAGCAATATCTTCTAGTTCTGACTTAACTTTATATAATCCTAAACGGTAGGCTAAGGCGATATAAAAAATTTCGGTTTCGGCAATGATTCGTTTTCTTTTCAAATCATTGAGTTGTTGTATAGTACGCATGTTGTGTAACCTATCGGCAAACTTGATCAAAATAATACGCGGGTCTTGAACAATAGTTTTTAATAAAAGCAGTTGATTGCCACCCGTAAGGTCTGCTCTTGTTAAATTCATATCAACATTTCGAGAACGAAGTTGACTAAACGCATTTCTACTAAGACGTTTTATTTTTGTCAAAGATGAAACCATTTGGGCTATTTCTGGTCCAAAGTGTTTATTTATATATTCAATGGTATAATCTTCATTATCTTCGACAACGTCATGCAGTAAAGCTGCTATCACAGAAGTAAAGTCGTGAAGTTTCATTTCGCTTAAAATTAACCTTGCTACCTCAATGGGATGTAAAATGTACGGCTCTCCACTTTTGCGTCTTTGGTTTTTATGAGCATCTACAGCAACCTCAAAAGCTTTTCTTAAAATATTTTCTTTAGGTTGAACTCCAATAGTTTCGTTGACTGTTTTTAATAACCTTTTATAGGCTATAATAATCCGTTTATTTTCTTCTTGAACGATACTCACGATGAATAATGATAAAGTATTAAATTTATAATATTGATAACCAATTATTTAATTTTTTAAAATCCTAATAGTTCAGCAATTTTTGGAAAGACCTACAATTTTTTTAAAGTTAAAATATAAACAATTTACTATCAAAGTATTAACAAAATTTATTGAACTATCGTTATATAAATCTCATTTTTTTAATTTATTAAATTCTTGTTTACAATGATTATCTAAGCCAAACTGTTTGGCTAAACTAAAATAGTTTTCAGCTCGTTTCCTATTTTTTTAACTATAAGTTGATAACACGCTTTTTCAAAAAATAAATCAATCAACCCTTATAATCCAGTTGCTGCATAGCATTAAAAAAATGAATAGAGCTGGATTGTTCATGATTTAAATCTTTTTTATCAAAATGAATTTGCCGCTGCAATTCAAAACGTAGCCCATTTTTACGGATATATCGAATTATTTCTTCTGGCAATTTTTCAGGTTTTGCAAATCGAACGGGCGAGTCCGTTTTTTTTCGCTTGGCACCCTATTTAAAACGATCATATTACAAAAAGGTAATCCTTCTGGCACGGTATAACTACAATAAACACCACACAAAATTTCTGGTTCAAAGGCATCAAATAAATTAAAAATACCTACGCCAAATACAATAGGTGTATTGAGAGTTATCATTAATTTACTGCATTGTTAGCTGATTAACAGCATAGTTTAGTGATCAAGTTATTTGAAAAAAGATTTTTTTGGATTCTATAGTCACTTCAAATTAAAAAGGGATTTTTAGAGATTTTAATTCACTGATTGTGAAAACGTCTGTTTTCTGAAATAAAATAGCATGGCTATAACGTTTCGCAAAAATAAAATAGCCTCGCCATAAAAAATATCTTTTGGGTAAAAAAAATTATCCACCAAGTTAAAAAAACAGTTCAAAGATGTTCTAAAAGTGTACTATTATGTTCTGAATTGTCCCCAGAGTGTACTGTTGTGTTCCAACGCCTTTTTACGTTTTTTAATCCTGATATTTTTAATTTTTTTTGTTTTTGAAAACCAATTTTGATAACTGGAAACTCTCAAACCCTCAAAGTTTTTTAAAAACCTTGAGTGGGGTGGAAAAAATAGAATTTTTGGAGATTTTAACGTATTTATATTGAAAATGAGCATTTTAAAGATATAAATAGCATGGCTATGACCCAGCATATTTTTGGAATCCAAACAATTTTTCTTTGGATTCCAAACATTTAGTTGGTTTTTCCTTTTTTTAATTCTTTTTTTGTTTTTCAGAAAACCTCGTAGGTTTTAAAACCTACGAGGTTTGGAATAGTTAAAAACCAATTATTTATATATATACTATTTAAACAAACATAAGTTTCATGAAAAATAAACTCTCTTTCTGGGCAAAACTATTGCCTTTATGTGTATTGATAGCAGCGACTTTAAATACGGCGCTGAATTGTGATGAGGCGCCAGTATTATCGCCTGCCCGCTTGGAAATAGCCCCTGCCGAATTGGACTTTGGCGAAAATGACAACAGCTTGGCTTTTGCCATTAAGAATACGGGGCAACAGAATCTCACTTGGACGGTATCCGAATCGGTGGATTGGATAAGCGATTTTCAAAGTACTACAGGAAAAATTACGGGTACTGGCGAAAGCCAAATCACCGTAACCATAGACCGTGACCGTCTTTCACCGGGCGATAATACGGGGTCTATTCAGGTGACCGCAGTTGCCGATGATGGCTCGGCTTTGGAAGGCGGTGCCAAAAATGTAACGGTGAAAGCCCATAAACCTTCACCACCTGCGCTGAGTATGTCCAGAAGCGATATATCGGGGCTAGAGACAGCCAACGCAGTAGCTAAAGGTTTTATCAATGCTATCGGCTCGGGCGCTATCACGCAGCACGGACACGTTTGGCATACCTCGCCCAATCCAGACATCACCGACGGCACTACCTTCCAAAGCACTCTGGGGGCAAAAACCGAAACAGGCACATTTTCAAGTCCCTTGACTAATTTAAGTGCCAGTACAACTTATTATATTCGGGCTTATGCCATTAACGGCGCAGGGACAAGTTATAGTAGCGAGGTGAGTTTTACTAGCGCAAGCCAAGGCGCTATCAATAATCCGCCCACTGATATGACTTTGAGTAATAATACCATTGCTGAAAACCAACCCGGCAACACCGTAATAGGCACTTTGACCAGCAATGACCCCGATGCTGGCTGGCGACAGCCACAGCTACAGTTTGGTTAGCGGCACCGGAAGCACAGACAACAGCAATTTTAATATTAATGCCAATCAGCTGCGCACATCGACTAGCTTTGACCATGAGAGCAAAAATAGCCACAGCATCCGTATAGAAACGCGAGACAGCGAAAACCAAGTTTTTGCCAAAGTCTTTACCATTACCGTCACCGACCTGAACGAAACGATTCCGACCATCTTGTTATCGAATGCGTCTATCGTTGAAAATCGAGCCGCGAACAGCAATATAGGCACCTTCAGCACCACAGGCGGAGGCACCTTTGCCTATAGTTTGGTCAGCGGAACGGGAAGCGACAACAACGGCAATTTCCAACTTATTAACAACGAATTGCGTAATAGCACCGTTTTTAATTTTGAAACAAAAAGTAGTTACAGCATACGCGTCCGCAGTACCAATTTGGGCACCAATGACGCGATAGAAATGGCTTTTACCATTTCAGTAACCGACCTAAACGAAGCCCCGACCAATATCACCCTGAGCAACAGCAGCATTGCCGAAAATCTTGTTGCCAATACAGTTGTGGGCAACCTGACAACCAGCGACCCCGATGCCGGAAATACCCACACGTATAGTTTAGTTAGCGGCACCGGAAGCACGGACAACAGCAGTTTTAATATCAGCGGAACAAGTTTACGAAGCTCTGCTGTTTTTGATTTTGAAGCCAAAAATAGCTACAGCATCCGTATCCGCAGCACCGACGGTGGCGGAGAAAACTATGAAAAAAGTGTTACGATTACTATTACGGATGTCCTCAACATCATTGAAAATATTGCCAAGGTAACCGTATCAGGCGGCACTTTTGAAAGGGGCTGCAAAACCGGAAGAGATGATATCAATGGGCACAGTTGTGATTCAGATGAATCGCCCTTGCATACGGTGACCGTTTCTTCTTTTAAGCTGAGCCAATATGAGATTACGAATGCTCAGTACGCTGCTTTTTTAAATGCTTTAGGCGGCGTGAGCAGTACAGGGTCTTATAACGATCCCCAATACGGCACGGTGGAATATGTGGACATCAACGGTTCGAATTGCATGCTTTATTATAGTGGGGGCACCTTTTTGGTGGAAAGCGGTTTGGATAATTATCCGATGATAGAGGTATCTTGGTTTGGGGCGAATGCCTTTGCGAAGTGGGCGGGTGGTCGTTTGCCGACAGAAGCTGAGTGGGAATTTGCTGCCCGCGGTGGCACTTCAAGCCAAAACTACCAGTTTAGCGGCAGCAATACAGTTGGCGATGTGGCTTGGTACAGCAGCAACAGCAACAGTACTGGGCAAAGCAATTTTAATGGGATTCGGACTCATCCTGTTGGCACAAAGGCGCCTAATGAGTTGGGGCTTTACGATATGACTGGTAATGTGTGGGAGTGGTGTCAGGATTGGTATGGTTCATACGGCAGCACTGCTCAGACAAACCCTACGGGCCCTAGCAGTGGTTCTTTTCGTGTTTTACGTGGGGGCGGTTGGAGCAATGACGGCGAGTATTGTCGTTTATCGTATCGGGGCTACATCAACCCATCCAGCAGGGACTACGACAACGGTTTTCGTTTAGTTTTTCTTTTTTAGGTCAAAAAAAAAATAAAAAAGGGCTTTGGGGTGGCAGGGCTAAAAGGCTTTAGCCTAAAGCCCTGCTAACCCAAAGCCCATTCTGGTAAACCCGGGTTTAAAAATATTGAAAATTAGCTACTTAAACCTACGAGGTTTTTTGAAACCTCGTAGGTTTGGAGGGATAATGTTTTAAATAACGTTTGGTATTATGGGGAGTAAGGGGGAAGTGGGGGTTAAACCTCGTAGGTTTTTAAAACCTACGAGGTTTGGAAAAGTTGAAAATAAGCTATTTAAACCTACGAGGTTTTAAAAACCTCGTAGGTTTGGAGGAACAATGTTTTAGATGACATTTGGTATTATGGGGAGTAAGGGGGAAGTGGGGGTTAAACCTCGTAGGTTTTTAAAACCTACGAGGTTTGTTAGGAAAACCCTCAAGGTTTTAAAAACTTTGAGGGTTTGGAGATGTTGAAAATAAGCTATTTAAACCTACGAGGTTTTTAAAACCTCGTAGGTTTAGAGGAACAATGTTTTAGATGACATTTGGTATTATGGGGAGTGAGGGAAAACCTAGGAAACCTCGTAGGTTTTAAAAACCTGAGAGGTTTGTTAGGAAAACCCTCAAGGTTTTAAAAACTTTGAGGGTTTGGAGATGTTGAAAATAAGCTATTTAAACCTACGAGGTTTTAAAAACCTCGTAGGTTTGGAGGAACAATGTTTTAGATGACATTTGGTATTATGGGGAGTAAGGGGGAAGTGGGGGTTAAACCTCGTAGGTTTTAAAAACCTACGAGGTTTTGATATGTTTAAACCCTTAAGGGTTTGGAAATTTTTTTAATTTTAAAATTTATGGGCAACAAACGGATTCCTTTTTTGGCAGGTAAAACTTACCACGTTTATAATCACGGCAACGGAAATGAAAATATTTTTCGTTGTCCTGAAAATTATCGGTATTTTTTGCAAAGGTATGCCCAGTATATTTATCCTATTGCCGATACCTTTGCCTATTGCTTGTTGCCCAATCATTTTCATTTTTTGTTGCGGCTGAAAGAAGAAAAGGTTTTGGGAAATTATTATAAAAGTTTGCGATGGGGAAACCCTCAAGGTTTGAAAAAAAACCTAACAAACCCGCAAGGTTTAACAAACCTACGAGGTTTTAAAAACCTCGCAGGTTTAAACAGCAAACAATTTTCCAATTGGCTAAATGCCTATACTAAAGCGTTTAACAAAAAATATGATCGAAAAGGGAGATTATTTTTAGAAAGTCTCGAACGCAAATTAGTTGATAATGATTCTTATTACACGCGTTTGATAGCTTATATTCATAATAATGCGGTGCATCATGGCTTTGTTAAGGAAGCTATAGACTGGGCCTATTCATCTTATTATTCTTATGTTTCTAACAAAAATAGCAAGCTGAATCGCAAAGAGGTATTCGCTTGGTTTGGGGGCGAAGTTGCTTTTATAGACTATCATCGCCAAATAGGAATAAAACAATTGGAGGTAGATTTGCCTTATTAAAAACCAAAAGTTTAAACTGAAAAAACCTTTCGGGCTTAGAGATTTCGAAAACCTACGAGGTTTTTAAAACCTCGTAGGTTTGGAAACCTTAAAAATCAATTAATTATATATTTTAATTTTAAATTTAAAAAAGATAATGATGCGTCTATTTTTTTGTAGTTTATTGATAGTATTAAGTTTTAGGCTTGCTGGTCAAGGTTTTGTGACGAATGGTCCTTTTATTTGGCGTTCGGCTTTATTGCCCGGATGGGGGCAGTTTTATAACGAAAAACCTGTTTCGGGATTTGTATTTTCTATTGGCGTAGGAACAAGTATTGCTGGGGTTATTTATGCAGAATCCCAACGCAGCAACAACATTAGACTTTCCAACCAAACCTCTAATCTAAGCCTCAAGCGCACTCATACCGATAGAGCGGCGCGCTGGGAAGACACTCGAAATCTTATTGGTATTGTTGGCTTGGTGTTTTATGTCGGTAATATCATTCAAGCCAGCGCCATGCGGTCAAATGTGTACGCTTATCAGCCGCGAAAATTGGAGTTCTTTGCCCAAGCTGATAAAGTTGGTTTGAAGCTAAATTTTTGAAGTCATGTAAGTTTCAAACCCGACAGATTTATTAAGTTTATTTTATTGAAAATCAACAAATTAATCATTTTATCCTATTCACTTATGAAAGTTCTCATTTTTATTTCAGTCTTATCAGTTTTTTATTCCGGTTTTGGGCAAAGCTATAAACTCTGGCAAAAAGGAAAAAATACAGAATATAAAAATTGGTCTGTGAAACAGAATTGGTCTAAAAAATATTTTCATGCTAAAAAGAAAGCGTTAAGCAATTATGAGCGCAGAAAGCAAGAGGCTTTTAATAAGTTTCATGGTAAGCCAAACAAACAAAGCCTTTCGGCTCAACAAGAAGTAGACCACTTGGAAAATGAATTAGCCGCTGCTGAAGAAAGAGGGTCTGAAATCCAAATTGCCAAACTTCAAACCGAAATAAATCGGCTTAGGCAAGAAAATTTGAATCTTACCCAGCAAATTAATGTAAAAACCTTTAAAACTTGGGCTGTTGTGGTTGGTGTGGCAGACTATCGAGATAAAGGGGCTAGACTTAATTATTGCGATGACGATGCTTACAGAATATATGCCTTTTTAAAAAGTCCCGAAGGCGGAGCCTTGCCAGATAATCAAATTATTTTGCTTATAGACGAAAAAGCCCACAGCACCACTATTAAAAAAGCCTTTGTAAAAATGCTTAGACAAGCTGGACCAGAGGACGCTTTTTTATTTTATTTTTCAGGGCATGGCTCACCAGATGCACTTTTAGCTGAAAATTTTACGCCCAGCACCGGACTGGGACTGGTGAGCCACCAATTTATTGGCGAGCAACTCAAAACTAGCAAAGCCAAATTGACTCTTTGCATTATAGATGCTTGCCACTCAGGAAATTTAGCCATTCATCAGCCTAACCCTCAGACTCAAGAAATTTATGTTTGTAACGCCTCTAAAGCCTTACATTCTGGCGATAAAACCATTAAGTCTTTGGAAACAACTCAGCTATTTTACGAAACCTTAAACCAGACTCAAAAAGGCTCAGCTTTTATACTGTCTTCTAAAGGCGAAGAATATTCGTTGGAAATTCAAGGTAAAAGACAAGGTGCATTTAGTTATTTTTTTATAAAAGGCTTAAGCGGACATGCTGATTATAATAAAGATAAAATTATTTCGATAACCGAATGCTTTGACTACACCCGAAAAGAAGTCATTAAATTTACCAGAAATGCACAAACACCTGTTATTACAGGCGATTATGCGCATACTATGCCGCTGGGACTTGTGCGCTAAGGGAGAACCAAAAGGCTTTTAAACCTATCTGGTTTTAAAATACTAAAAACCAATTAGTTATATATTTTTTTAATTTCATATTAATCATTATTCTAACTATTTTATTATGAAAAATAAGTTTTCTTTTTGGGCAAAAATACTGCCTTTAGTTGTATTGATAACAGTGACCTTGAATATGGCGCTGAATTGTGATGAGGCGCCTGTATTATCGCCTGCCCGCTTAGAAATAGCACCTGCCGAATTAAATTTTGGCGAAAATGACAACAGTTTGGCTTTTGCCATTAAGAATACGGGGCAACAGAATCTAACTTGGACGGTATCCGAATCGGTGGATTGGATAGTTAATTTTCAAAGCACTAGCGGAAAAATTGTCGGAACGAATGAAAGTCAAATCACCGTAACTATAGATAGAGAAAGGCTTGAGCAAGGAGAATGGAATAGAGCAACTATTCAAGTTACGGCTGCTGCCGACGATGGTGGTCAATTAGAAGGTGGGGCTAAAAATGTAACCGTGCTGGCTTGCGGCGGTACATGCGTAAGCTCGTCAGGCACCAATACTTTGGGAGTATTAGTTTTAACCGATATAACCGTTTCGGAAAATCAACCCATTGGCACAGAAATAGGTATCTTAAGCGTAGAAGGAGATGATGAGGTAAATACCTATACCTACAGTTTGGTTTTCGGCACTGGCGATACTGACAACAGCCATTTTAGCATAGAAGGCAATCGCTTAAAAGCCGCGGCTGTTTTTGATTACGAAACCAAAAATAGCTATTCAATACGAATTCAAGGAAAAGATGAAAATGAAGGTATGTTAGCACAAAAATTTTTTACTATCCAAATAAAAAATTTGAATGAATCACCTACAGACATTGCTATCACTAACACAACTATTTTAGAGAAACAGGCTGAAAATACATTAATTGGAACTCTAACCACTATTGGAGACAATGATATAGGCGATACTCATAATTATACTTTGCTTTCTCATCAAGATAGTTTTATTATCACTGATAATCAATTAATGGGCAATGCTGTTTTTGACTATGATTCTAAAAACAGCTATACAATACAAATTAGAACTGATGATGGTAAAGGAGGAACATTTGACAAAAACTTTACAATTACCATTAATCATATAAGTGGATGGCTATTGGCAACTTCTTCTACAGGCTGGGCGGAAAGAATTGATCACACTTCAGTTATTTTTAATAATAAAATGTGGGTACTAGGTGGTCTTTTTTATGATGACGTAACTAGTACTGCTAGTAGATACAATGATGTATGGTGTAGTTCAGATGGGATAGATTGGGAACAAATAGATGCTTCTGCGGATTGGTCTGAAAGGAGTGTCCATACTTCAGTCGTTTTTAATGATAGGATGTATGTATTGGGAGGATACGACGGAAGTGCGAAAAATGATGTGTGGTATAGTGGTAACGGTTCCCATTGGGTTGAAGTTAGTTCTGCGGCACCATGGGAAGCCAGATACAACCACACTTCAAATATTTTTAGTAATAAAATTTTAGTAATAGGAGGAGTAGGAAGAAATCCATCAGGACCAGGTGTAGCTCCCACTTTCGCAGATGTTTGGACAACTAGCGGACATGGCTCTTATAGTCAAAATTACGATAATGCTTGGCCAGCAAGGGATGAGCATACTTCAGTAGTTTTTAATGGTAGGCTATGGGTGATAGGAGGGAATAACTTTTCTGATTTACCCAATTTAACTTATAGCGATGTGTGGTCAACCGATGGTATTAATAGTACATGGACACAAGAGACCTCTTCAACACCCTGGCCAACAAGAACTCTTGAGGCTTCAGTTGTGTATAATAACAAAATTTGGGTGTTAGGAAATGATTATATATATTCAAGTAGTGATGGGGTTAATTGGGTGGAAGAAGCCACTTCAGTACCGTGGGGATCTCGTAGTGGTTTTACTTCCGTAGTTTTTGATAATAAAATTTGGGTAATAGGGGGAGCAAAGAGCAATTTTAATTATTTAAATGATGTTTGGTATTATGAGGAGTAAGGGGAAAAGGGAGTTAAACCTTGGGCTACAGCTGTCAGGTCTTTAAAGACTTGACAGCTGTGGATTATGAAAATTATCGGTTTATGAAAAATCATTAATCACTTTACATTATTCATTAATCATTGTTTATTAGGTGCTTTTTAATAAAATTGCTTAATATGATTTCTGAAAAGTAGTATTGTGTTTTTTTAAAAAATTAATTCTAACGATTAAATGAAATATTTAGATTCTAAGGCTGATTTAACCTTTAAAAAAATCTTTGGAGAACACAAAGATTTATTGATGAGCTTTTTAAATGCCCTATTGCCTTTGAAAGAAGGTCAGGTCGTTGAAAGTGTTCACCATTTTTCTCTTGAGCAGAAGCCTAACCTCCAAAGATATAAATACACCATAATTGAGGTAATATGTCAAGATAATCAAGAGCAACAGTTTATCGTACAAATACAAAGCGTGTGGATATCAGAATTCAAACACCGTATTTTATATGATACCATTGATACCTATTACAGACAGATTAAAAGGGGACAGCTTTATGAAACCCTGATGCCTGTTTATACCTTAAGCTTAATCGCTGATACCTTCAGCGATTCTCAAGATTATTATCATCATTATGCCACTTTAAGAGTGGATAAACCGGAAGCCAAACTGGACGTGTATTTCCATCGAGTAGCTTTCCATCCCAAAGCCTTTAAAAAAAGGGAGGCAGCTTACCCAGTCTATGCAGTTAGAGTCAGAGAAATAGAGGCGTCTGAAGGCATCGATCCTGTGGACTGGAAAAACTCTTAACCAATTTAAAAATTGAGCGTTTAGAGGACGCCCTCTTAGTTGTATCTTACTATTTAAAATGTTGACTTATAGAACGTTTTCATTATCTTTTAAAAAGCGGTGCTGCGCGTATAGAAGACATCTAAATGGCTTAATCTAAGCAACTTAAAAATGCTATTAGTGCATATTCTATCGCATGTTTAAATGCTTTAAAATTGCGTTATTATGCCGAAAACGATCCCGATATGGATATATACAGCTTTGGAGTGAACCCAATTGATTATGAGATACTTTACCGATATAGTGAGGTAAAAAAGATAGCATCTAATGTGAGCTATGACCTGACTAATTTGCCAAGTATTCAGGAGTTCTGTGTCCTTCTTGGTTGCTTAGTAGGCTTTCGTCCCACTAAATGTCAGCCTTTGCCCGGTTTGAAAATATTGGCAAAGGCATTGAAAAAAATAAACTAGCTAATTGATAGTTATCTTATTTTCAACCCCCAATACACCCCTTAAATATTCTGTGGGGTGTCAATAGGACCCCTGATCCTCGTGGACTTGGATAGAAGCCTCTAAAATCACCTGTACGCTCTCCTCACCAATACGCTTACGAAAGTGAACAATGAACAAGCTGACTCGAAGTGCAAGGCTTTTCAAGACTATGATACTGATAACCAGAAAAATACTGATAGTATATATTTTCTCGCCATTGCTTATTAACGAGTTTTTCATCGCTTAAATTACGCACAGATTTCAAAATGAGCAGGCTAGCCATAAGGCGAATCGAATGGCTCGGTCTGCCTGTACTAGAATAGAAAATAGCAAGTTTATCCTCTATAAATTTACAGTCAATAGCATCAGATAATTGACACAATTCATGGTTGAGATTGAGTATGTCTTTAAGGGCTTGTTGATCAGGGAATCGTTGGTTAGACTGAAGAGAACCTAGCATAAAATCACCGTTTTGAGGGTAAAAAATGAACAAAATATAGAGCAAACTTAACCATAAGTCTTTAATAAACACTAAATTAACTTGAAATATCAAGTCGTGAAAACTGTTGAAACACAAACTGTTTATAATCAAATAGTTATCTTATTTCTCTTTCTTTAAATATCCTATCTATCAAATAGTTAAAAAGTTTTTAAGGGATGACTATGTATCAATTCGTTAAAAGTTTTTAAGGGACAACTAATTATTCTGAAAATAAACAAAAACCTTGTGTAATTTAACAGTCTCCGGAAGGATTTGCAGAGGTATACCTGCTTTCCTCTGCGCTTACTATTTTTGATACATTAGCAGGATGAGCACGCTGGACATTGAGGAATCCAAGTCATTTTTTTAAACTATTTTATCTTTAGAATGAAAATTTTTAACTTGCAAAATAACCTAATTTTAGATATCTTTTCAATTTTATCATTACTTGTGTAAGACTATCTAATACTTTCTTTGATCTTTAAACCGATCGATCATTTTGGGCATGATATTTAAATCTTAAATCTAACAATATAGTAAATTTAAATCATTAGTGTTATAAGTCTAATATATTATTAATTTTATAAAAATAAAGGAGGGTATATACCCTCCTTTAATATTTTAGATTGATCTTCTATTCTATCTAAAAATCTTTAATAATCAGTGAAAGTCATAGCACATCTGAAGCCTACTGTTGCGGTAGCTGAATCTTCTTCTAAGTAACGTCTTGTACCTGGCGTAAGCCAATAAGCAACATCTTTCCAAGAACCACCTTTATAAACTCTAAGATGGTTATCTATAAAAGTTGTATAATTTGTTTTGTCATAAACATAATTCCAATCCCTATCATCTAAAAAACCACTGTTTCTAATAGGATTAAGGTCGGAAAAATCTTGATAAGAAAGTGGTCTATAAATATCTTCAACCCATTCACTAACATTACCAGCCATATTGTATAAACCATAGTCATTAGGTGGATAATCATAAATATAACTGGTAATCATGGCACCATCATTTAAGCTACCTGCAATACCGGCATAATCACCACGTCCTCGTTTAAAATTAGCAAGAAAACGTCCTCTTGTCTCACCATAAGGATTTCTTAAACTATGTCCATCCCAAGGATAAAGTCTTCTATGAGAATGTAATTCGTCAATTTCTTGAACTCCAATTAGTGCTTGAGCTGCATATTCCCATTCTGCTTCTGAAGGTAGCCGATAATTTGGGACAATAATACCACTTTCTAAAGGTATTTTTCCTCCATTTTCAATGGCAGCAACTTCTTCGTCAGTACCATCTTGATAAACAAGAACTTTATTAACAACAGTAGTACGCCAAATAGTATAATTTTTAGCCTGTTTCCAAGTAACTCCAACAACAGGAAAATATCTAAAACCGGGATATCTCAAATAATGTTCTATATAAGGATCATTATATGCCAACTCTGCAGCCCAGACAGTTGTATCAGGGATAGTTTCATTATAATACTCTATCCCTGAATCACGTGCAAAAAACATATATTCTAACCAATGGATATTGGCTACTTCGGTTTCATCCATAAAGAAGGAGGAAACAGTAACAGTTCTTTCTATATTGTCTCTTGTATTAACAACATCTTCCTCAAAAGACCCAAGGATAACTCTTCCACCTTCTACATACTTTAAATCAGGTCCTTTAGGCTGACCAAAATAGGGGCGTACTTCAAAAGAAGTTTCGTCTTTACCATTGTATTCTTGTCCAGTTTTTGTGCTTTTTTTACCTGGATTACTGGCTGTGGGATTACCAATACCTCGTATGGTACAACTAGAATAAACCAGTAATAAGGCTAAGCAAAAAGGAACCGAAAAAGAAGTAAAAGTTTTGATTTTTTCACTAATCATAACCTAATTTTTATTTTTTAATTGAATAAACTGAATTTGTGATAATACAAAATGACTTTTATTATTTTCAAACGGATAAATAGGGCAAAAATTATACCGAACTCTTATTTTTTTAGATATAAGGATTAAATTATCTTCTATCAATATCTTTCTACAAATATAGTTAGTTACAAATATTAGTTTGTTTATTTAAACATATTTTTTTGTAATGTGATTGATCGATCATATCAAAACTATTAGACTTGAATTATTTTGATAATCAATATGCTATGTAATTTTGGTTTTTTGGTATTGAATTTAATGAAAAAAACTAACATAGTATAAATATTTGATTATCAAGATAATAAATATAAATTAAAAATATATTTATTATCTAAATTTTACTTGATCTCTTTGAAAAACCTCTAAACTTTCATTATAATATCTTTTTTTATAAGTTTTTAATTAACAATTTTTTATAAAAATAACTTTTTTATTTGATTGATTATCAAATCCGGGCAAGTCTATTTTTAGAATTTATAACTTTTTAAAAATAGACTTAAAGAGTATATTTTATTTTGTAGAACTATATGTTATTTGACCAAAAATAAAAGTACTTACATTTTCGGCTTTATCTTTGAAAGAAACATATACACGTTGCAAACCGTCTCTTTCCAGTAATTCCCATTCTTTTATTTCTCTATAAGGTTCCCATTCCACCCCAGAAAAATTAGAATCTCTACCAATTCTCATATAATCAGCATTTTCAGCTAAAATGCTTAAGTTTACACTAGTGTGATAAGTTACTTTTTTCCCATCATTTATGATGACATGTAAACCCTTTGGAGGTTCTGTATCTAATATTATAGATGATTCTGTTATGTCTGAAGTATTTCCTGCTTCGTCCCGAAATTGAGCATAAACTGTTTTTTTACCTTCCTTATCTAAAAGTACCCAAGATTTGGTAGGCTTATAAGCCTCCCAACGCTTACTTTTCAAATATGATGAATTTGTAATAAGCATTTCAGTAGCACCTTCAGCAACTATATCAAGGTTAACTATTCTATTTGGGTTTGTTATATACTTTGCTCCTTTGTTAATAGCTATTTTGGTATTTATAGGCTCTTGCCGATCTAAAATAATAGAAGCACTAGTAGGTTCAGTTTCATTTCCTGAATCATCTCTAAAACGAATATATACAGTTTTTTTTCCATCATCACCATCTAAATACCAATTGTATAAAAAATGTTGATAAGGTTGCCATTTAGCATTTTTAAAAGTTATATCATTACTAATCATCATTTCAGTAGCGCCTCTAACGTAAATGTCTAAATTAACAACTCCGTTAACATTAGTAGTAAATTGAGCCTTATGATTAATAGAAATTTTACCACTAGTAGGTGCTCTACGATCTATACCAATTCTATCAAAAACTATACGTGAAAAATTACCAATAGAATCTTTAAATTGAGCATATACAGTCTTTAAACCATCTCCACCAACTAATTTCCATTTATAATTTTCTTGAAAAGGTATCCAATTACTACTGTGTCTTAAATCGTATATGTTACTGATCCTCATTTCAACTGCTTGAAAAGCTTTTAAAGTTAATATAACATCTTTATTCTTATTATTTGTTGTAACTTCACCATCATTTATAACTACAGAAGGATAAATGGGAGGAGAACGATCTAAAGTAATTTTACTATTAATAGTTGGGCTAATATTGCCTGCTTCATCTCTAAATTGAGCATATACATGGTGGTCTCCGTCTTCATTAGGTAATTGCCATTTAAAATTAAGCTCAGAATATGCCATCCAACGACTTGTTTTAAAGTTTGGTTCATTAGAGACTCTCATAACTATAGCATCTTTGGCTCTAAGTTTCATTAGAACTGTTCTATCATAATGATTTGTTGTTTTCTCTCCTTTATTAATTGTAATTTTAGTATCATAAGGTGGTTTTGTATCCAAAATAATATCATCTTGAATAGGTTCAGATTTATTTTCAGCAATATCTTTATATTTTACAAACACTGATTTAAGTCCATCATTTCCTTCTAATTTCCATTTTATAGTATGTGTATATGGTAACCATTCGGAATTTTCAAAGTTTGGTTCATTACTAATTTTCATGTATTTAGCACCTCTAGCAAATAGACTAAGTGTTACATTAAGTTCTTTATTAGTACAATATTCGGCATGATTATCTATACTAATTTTACAATCTAAGGGTGGATCTATATCGATGACAACCTGATCAAAAAATATTTTTGTTTGGTTACCTGCTTCGTCACGTAGCTTCACAAAAACTCGTCTTAAGCCATTTTCATCTTTTTGTAATTTCCAATCTTTAACAATAGGCGTATAGGCTTGCCAAGAAGCCCCAAAAAAATTTTGATCATTGCTAATAAGAGCATAGGTAGCAGCATCACCCTTAATCTCCAAGTTAACATGTTCTACTTCTTGATTTATATAAGTTATTTGTGTTTCTTCATCATAAATAGAATTAGGAGCTATTATTCTGACACTTGCATTTTCCGGAGGATTGGGATCTATTATAATCTTATCAGAATAAATTTCAGATTCATTACCAGCAAAATCTTTAAGTTTAACATAAATATTTCTTTCTCCTTCGCCTTCAATCAGAGACCATTCTGGTAAAAGAGGTTTATATTTTTCCCAATAACTATTTCTAAAATCAGAATAATTGCTAACCATCATGAAATTAGCACCTTGACATAAAATATAAACTTGGCTTTTTCTATAATCATTGATATAACTAGAACCATTATTTATTTCTACAACTATATTAGTTGGGGGAGTCATATCAAAAATAATATCATCATGCACAATATTAGAAGTATTGCCCGCATCATCTCTAAACTTAACATAAATTCTTTTCAAGCCCTCCGAACCTGGCAAATCGTAACTTATTTGGGATTTATAAGGCATCCATTCATCCCATCCTTTAACAATCATTTGTGTAGCTTGGTCCGCTTGCAAAAATAAGTTTACAGTTCGTTTATTTGTATATTTAACATCTCTATTAATAGAGACTTTACATTTTGAAGGAGGTGTATAATCTAATATTATTTTATCTTCTAAAATAGGGCTTTTGTTACCTGCTCTATCCATATATTGAACATAAACGCTTTTGGTACCTTCGGCACCACTTAGCCTCCATTTCCGAGCTTCAGAAAAAGTTGTCCAAGCAGAGTTATGAAAAATATTATTTTGGCTAACGCGCATTTTATAAATATTCTCACCTTCAAATCTTAAAAGTACCAAACGATTTTTATTATTAGTATAAGGCTTTCCTCCATTAATATTAAAATCTATGTTTTCAGGCGGCTCTGTATCCAAACCTATTTGAGCTGATGAAATTTCAGAAATTTCACCACTAGCGCCTCTAAATTTTATATAGACGGTTTTAATTCCATCACTTTGAGTTAATTTCCAATTATTTCGTACTTGCTTATAAGGCTCCCATTGGCGCCCAATAAAACTACCATTATTACTAATTAGCATTTCTTTTGCACCTCTACTTATAATGACTAAATTAACAAGTCGGCTATTGGTGAAAGATGATCCTCTATTAATAATTATACTTCCGTCAACTTGAGCTTTTAAACTAAAACATAAACAAAAGAAAACTAAAAAACCAATGAATAGATGCTTTGCACATTGATACATATCAAATTTTGTTTTAATAAAAAAGTAAGATACTACATTAAATTTATTATTTATCATCAAAATAGTAGGATAAAAATGAAATTATAAAAATTCTAACTTGACATTTTTTAAAATTGCTGTAAATAAGTAGTTTATTAAGAATATGACCGATTATATGGATAAAAAACTCAATAATATATCACGAATGAATATGAAAAATGATTTTGTAACTAAGTAAATACTCTTTAAATTAGTATCTTAGATTTAAATACAAATCTAAGATTTTTAATAATATAACTCTAATGAAATATATTACTTTTAATATTTAGGATACCTAAGTTTTCATAAAAATGGTAACCTAAACCTACAATTATTATATGCGTGACTTTTTACGCAATAAATAAGCCAAGTTCATATTTGAAAAATAATTTTCTATACTCTTAATCCTAAACGTTCAATAAAATTAAAAAGTATCTTAAATGTAATAGTAGGTATTTAAATAGGTTTTATTAAATAATAAACTATATGTTGTAAAATTTTTTAGAAGTTTTATGTATTTTTAAATATTTGGTTTTTAGTAATTTATATATTTTTATATTATGCAAAAAAATAGTATATTAGAGTCTATTAGAAATAATTAAATATTTATAAGCCTTTATAAAGAAATGATACCTTGTGAAAATCTTTGTGGTAAACCACCAATCTCTTGGAGAAAAGTTAAAGTCCCTCCATTTCCAATTCTATAAACGCTTATACGACCAGTTAGACCATGTAGTTGAAAATAATAATCTCCATCAGAACTTACATGACAATCAATAAATCCTTCAGTTTGATCAAAAGGGTTGTTGGGATTTGTTGATGGGAAAATACCTAAGTTATCAACTTCTAATTCTCTTAAAAGTGTTACTTCGCCTGTGAGAGTATCAAACTCAAAAGTTGAAATAGATGACTCAAAACTATTACTTGTCCATAAATACTTAAAATCAACAGAAAAAGCACTCCAACAAGTTGTTCTTTGTCCAGGATCTACTCCTACTGTATCAGCATCAGTAATGACATCTACTGAAATAGGAGTTATACCTCCATCTGTAATTTCATAGGATGTGATAGAACCTGCTTGTAAAAAAATACCTTCTGGGGCATCTCCATCAGCTTGTATTTCTCTGGCTTCTATAGCTAAAGCAAAAGTTTTTCCATTTGTTTGTGCTATACTAAGACCAATTACCGTTGGAAAGTTTCTACCTGGATTGTCAATACTGTTGTATCCGCTTAAACCACTTGCATTGTTATCTGGTCCACCTGTTGAAGTTGCTGCATTTCTACCTAAAATATTAAAAGTGCCATCAGTATTAAGTGGATACATGATTATAGATTCAGTTGTATTATTAAGTCCTGTTCTTCCCGTATTTAAAACAGAAATTACTATATAACTAGCATCCTCCGAAGTACGTATGCAGGATAAGCGACGATTTATTTCTGTGCTTTCAATAGAAAAAGTCGAAAAAGTAGAATCTCCAAAAACCGATCTCGAAATTACGCCATTTGTATGTGCCACATAGATAGTATTATTTACTACAGCAATACTAATAGGGTTTTCTCCTAAAGTTTCTTTCATATCAGTAAGTGTTAAACTATAATCTTGATTAACTCTTAAAGCACTAATAGAATTACTACCTGCGTTTACGGCTAATATAAATCTTTGATCGTTTAAAATAATTTTGTAAAGTGAGAAAGAAGATATAAGTGGATCTAAGCCTTCGCCTGCATCTAAAATAGCTCCATTTCCACCTGTAATTGTAGTGCCTATTTCTGTTAAACTACCGTCAGAACGCCTTCCAAAAGCTACTACCGTATTACCATTAATATTATTAGACATAGCATATACAGCACTAATAAAATTAGTTGTTAAATCCTGTCCATTTGTTCCATCAGGACCTGATTGTCCAGAAGGTCCAGTAGGTCCTACTGGACCTTCGCAATTTATAGTTAAACTTAAAACGGAAAGTAGAATAGTATATATAAAAAAAGTTTTCATAGTAATTATTTTTAATAAATAAAAGGAATGAATTTATTTTCGAACTTTTGGTATGCAATAGTTTGAAAATAAAATACTAAAAATCAATGAAATAAAAAATTATGACTATTTACTAAGTTACTGAAAAACAAAAATTAGTAAGTTATAGAATATTTTTTTGTTTGGTATTAAATTCCTAAATACAGGACATAAGCATAAAAAAATACTTAATATTAAAAAAAAACTGAGTTTTATAAAAAGTTGTATCCTGTATTTAGATTTAAATATTTATGTAGTTTTAATAATGAAAAAAGTTTTTACCTGGATGTATCTAGAAAAACACCTAACGAAAAACTAGGTGCAGCCAATACATTAGCACCCCTAAAAGCGCCAAAGAAATTAGCTAATAGTCCAAACCTTCCAAAGACATTAAACAACAATACTTCTGGTCCAAAACTGGTAAATTCAATATTATTTGAAAATATACCTCCGCCAGAAATGTTTGTATCATCACCATTATTAAGTGACCATATATTCCGACTTTTCAAAAGAATAAGCAAGTTTTTTCCAAATGTATAACCAACCTGTGCATTTAAACGAAGTTCATCTGAAAAACTATTCGTTCGATTATTAAAACCAAACTCAAGGTTTGCAAAAAGAGGTAATTTTTGGAAACCATAACCCAGTTCTAATTTTACAAGTTGATTAAACTCACCATCTCCAGAAGCTGGAATACTATCACTTTGTCCAGTAGGGAATCCTAAATTCAATGATAACGAGGCAACAAAAGGGCTATTTTGAATCAATCCAAGACGCAGAAAAAAATCGAGGTCTCCAAAATCAGTTGCTTCTAAGCCTGGTTCTTTTGGTGCTCCGCTGGTAAATTCTCTACCATTAACAATAGAATGGAATACAAAAGGAACATAGGCTCCTAAAGTCAGTCTTTTAAATAAACCGTATTCTCCGTAAAATTCGCTGATAAATATACCTGATGTCATAATAGGGTCTACTTTACCTTTGTCATTATAGAAGTTTTCGGCTAAAATGATATTTTCTCTTAATAAGAAAAAACCTTTTCCTTTGGGTTGGGTCCAACCAGGACCAGCTAAAGCCAGTGGAGTAATTACACTAGTTGCGATTAGAATAAATAATATTTTTTTTAAATGCATTATAATTAATATTTTAATATGTTTAATTAATAAAGTATGTTCTATTAAATAAAAAATCTTAATTTAAAATCAAATTTTCTGATTTTAAATTAAGTTAAAAAGAGAATTAAATTGATAATATTTACTCAAAATAACGCCTGTTCTTTAAATCAAAAATTTAGCTACTTAATAAAAAAACTAATTTTTAATCATTTGTATAATTTACTTTTTTTACTATAACCCCGCCGCGATACATTTCTTCTTTAATAAGTTTTTCATTTGAATCAAAATATTGCCATCGTCCAGTTTTTCTATTTCTATATTGATTGCCCATACTTTTTATTTTTCCAGATTCATAATAATTTTTAACAAGCCCTTTTATACTATTTTTTTCATAGCTAATTTCAGATTTACAATTTCCAGATTTGTAATATATAGTAGAAATACCTTCTTTTTTTCCATTGATATAAAAGAAACGTTGTTTTATTAAAGAAGTTCCTATTTTAGAAAGGTAGTACATAATTTGTTCTCCTACTAAAATTCCATTTTTATAATTTTCGCTTTGTTTTATTCCACCTGTTTCAAAAAAATATTTCCATGTTCCGACTGCTTTTTCATGTTTAAAGTAAGTTGTTGCAACAAGAATATTGTTAGGTTGAAAATTAGTAATTTCAAAATAATTTCTTCCAATTTCTTTTTCTACTTTTCTTTGATCCCCGTTAGGATAATACGTTATATTAATGCCTTTTTTTTTGCCTTTTTCATAATTAAACTTATGCATGATCTTTCCATCTGGGAAGTAGGCTTTATTTTCTGCGTGCAAAGTTCCATTTAATAAATGTCCTTCGCTTTCCAAATAACCTAGACTATCATATGTTTTGAAACTGCCTGTTTCTCCACCAATTTGATCGATAAGTAATAAACGCTTAACCTGTCCATTGGAATAATATATAATATGCTCTTTAGCCAATAGGTTTTTTTCATAATAAGTTTCTACTTTTTTTAGTCCATTTGGGTAATATTGTCTGCTACTGCCTTGTTTAAGGTTTTTTTCATAATAGGTTTCTTCTTTTAGTGTTTTATCTGGATAGTAAATTTCCATTTTACCATGTATAGTGTCAGCTTTAAAAGTAACTCTTTTTCTAATATTTTGGTTAGGGTAAAAACTCATAACTTCACCTTCAAGTTTATCGTTTTTATAAATACCTTTTTGAATCAAATGCTTAGATTCATCATAAATGGCAAAAGCTCCATTTCGCAAATCCTCTTTAAAAATATAATATTGTTGTAAATGTCCTATCGGATAATAAACCCACATGGTATCTTTTCGTTTACCATCTTCAAAGTTTAATTTAGCTTTTAGACTATTATCCCGATAAAAGCGTTGCATTTCTCCAACTATTTTATCGGCTTTATAATGACATAAAACCTCTACTTGACCTGTCTCATAAAACTTTTTATATATACCTTCTTTGAGTCCATTTTGATAATTGTAGACTGTTTTTATTCCCGAATCTTCATAATACTCTTTGTATAAGCCATTTAATTTCCCTTTTTGATAAAAAGCTTCAATATATATACTTTTTGAACTTGGAAAATAAAGTACGTATTTACCATGTTTTTGTTCTAAATCATTATTAATATAATAAAAATGTTCTTTAATAATTTTTTTGTCTTTATCATGGTAAGTTAGGATTTCTTGTGGAATATGCCCTATTTGTCCAAATGAATTGCTGTTAAGATAAAAACTTACAAGGTACACTAAAAAACAAATAACGTTAAGTTGCATTTTGTTCAATATTTTTTCCAATAGATGCATAATATTATATAAAGTATTCTTAGTTTTGTAGATGAGAATTATTACTAATAACGAAACTTTATCTTTAGATATAAATTATTATATAATTACATTTTAGTTATTATGAGTGTACAAATACCACCTATTACTGTTGAAATTACCAATATGATTGGTAATTTGAAAAATTTTGCCATGTATTTGACAAAAGATAGCGAAGTTTCTGCGGATCTTGTTCAAGATACATTGGTAAAAGCGCTTACCAATCAGAGTAAATTTTCTGAAGGTACGAATTTAAAAGCTTGGTTATTTACCATTATGAAAAATACGTTTATAACCAATAGTCAGCGTCTTTCTAAGCGTAAAACCGTAGTGGATAATACTGACAATGCCTATTATATTAATTCTGGAAATTTTTCTATAATTAATCATGCCTATAGTAATTTTTTATCAGATGACATTCAAGATGCTTTAAATAAAATAAAAGATGTATATGCAGAACCTTTTATAATGTATTATCAAGGCTATAAATATCACGAGATTTCTAAAAGTTTAGGTACTCCTATTGGTACAGTAAAAAATAGGATTCATATTGCTCGTAAAACATTACAGTCTTGTTTAAATGTTCATCAACATAGATAAAATCTACTATTTAATTTATTCATCTTCGGGTTTAGAATTTGGTATCCCCCTTTTTTAAACCCGAAAAACAACAGATAACTGTATATTAGGCTGTTTTTGGTTAAACTTAAACAACTCTCTCTTAATAGGCTTTTATAATTTCATTACTATTATTATATTAAAATATTGATTCTCAATACTAATAAGCTAAATTCCTTAAACTCCTTTTTCAAATGATATAATTACAACAATGTATATAATATGTTAGCAAGAAAGCTATTTTATCAATTCCAAAGTTATCTCTACACGAGCATTAACAACACTTCTTCCTTTTGATTTTATTTTGAGCTGAGTTGCTCCCAAAGTAGAAACTCGTATATTATTTTTGTTAATACCTTGCCTAATTAAGTATTCTTTTACTGCCAAGCTAATGCTATTTGATATTGATTCATTTTTTCGTTCCGAATCATTAATTTTAGGGCTGTGCCCTTCAATTAATAAATTATAATCTTCTGTTTCTAAAGATTCTACCCTTTTAATTATCATATTTAAAGTGTTTTTTTGTTGGTTATTTAAAGGATAAGTGTACTTTGGATAAGGCATTTCCCAATTATAATTATTTTGTATTACTTTTTGTTTAGAATCTTCCTTTTTTTCTTTTACACTATTTTTTTGAGCATTCATTTTTTTGAGATTATCTATTTGATTTTCAAGTTCTTTAATTTCTGTTTTTAGGTTATCAATTTCTGTTTTATATTCCTCATTACTATTCATTTTAAATAATTGATTCAATTTAGTTTTTTCTTCAAAATCATTTAACTTAGTTTCAAAATCATTTATTTTTTTTTGATATATATTTTTTTCTTTTTCTTTTTCTGTATTAAGTTCTACTAATTTTTTGTATAAGTCTTCTTTTTCTTTAAAACTCAAACTTTTATTTTTAATTAAATTATCTTGTAAAACTAAAATCTCATTATTCAAACTATCAATTTTGTTGTTTTTTTCTTCTAACAATTCCACTGTTGTTTTCAAGTATGACACATCTGTTCTTATATTTATATAAAAAAATCTAACAATAAATAAGATTGCAACAAGCAGAATAATAAAAATGATAATAAGCAGTACTCTCTTTTTTTTGTTCATTGCATTATAATTTTTAATGTATCAATAATTGAATTATAAAAATAGGAGTTTTGTTTGTATCTTTTCCCAAAAATAAAAAGATAATTATTCAATTACCTTGAATAATTTTTCTAATCTAATCAGTAATTTAAAAATACTAAATTCTTATGATCGCTCTAAAACAAGTTCAGAAAAATAAACTATTTATAAACTAAAAATTTATTTTTTTATAGAAAAATAAATATAATCATCTCAAATAGAAAAAAGATTTTTTAGGTATTTAAATCATTGACAATGAGAAAATATTTTCTCCTTATTTGTTAATAGCAGGGCTATATATTATTACTAATTCTGTCGTGGAACAGACCGATAATATAAAGCATTGGAATTTTCAGATTTTAAAATATTTTTTGCATTATAATGTACTTCTTCAGGTGTAACTTGTTCTATTTTAGAAGATAATGTATTAATAAGTTCTGTGTTTCCAAGTAAGGTAAAATAAGCTAAATCCATACTCTTATACAGCAACTTTAATTTTTTATAGATAGAATCAGTTAGTTGATGATTTTTGACTTTGGTAAGTTCCTTTTTTTTTATGCCTTCTTGTAGTATTTTATTTAGTTCTGTATCGATAGCTTCTTCGGCTTGTTCAAAAGTGATATTTTTAGCTAAACGACCATCAATAACCAATAAGCCTTCATCTATATTATCTGTTGTAAAACTGCCAATAGAGGTAAATATTTTTTTATCTTCAACTAGTTTTTTATAAAGTATACTTGTGTTTCCTCTTCCTAATATATTGGATAACAACAAATTTGAATAGTAAGCTTCACAATGTCTATCACAAGTATGATAACTTTTTACAATAAGATTAGAAGGAACAGGCTTTGCTATTTCAAGTGTTCGTTTAGCAATCTGAGGAGCTTCTTTTGGAAGATTTCTGTGATATGGAAATTTAGAAGGTGGTATATCGGCAAACCATTTTTTAGTCATAGCATAAATTTCATCAGCATTTACCCGGCCTGAAACAACTAAAATGGCATGATTAGGACGATAATGTTTGTAGAAAAAATCTTTAACATCTTTTGACGTTACTTGTTCTATATGGCTAATATCTTTTCCAATTGTATCCCAACGGTAAGGGTGAATTTTATAGCAAAGAGGTAAAAATTTAAGCCAAAGGTCTCCATAAGGCTGATTTAAGTAATTTTGTTTAAATTCCTCTATGACAACTTTACGTTGGACTTCTAAGACCTCTTCTTTAAACGATAGTTCAAGCATTCTATCTGATTCTAACCAAAAAGCAGTTTCTATATTTTCGGCAGGTAAAATATTATAATAATTGGTAATATCTTGGTTGGTGAAGGCATTAGAATCTCCACCTACCTTTTCCAAAGGGACATCAAAATTATCAATATGTTTAGAACCTCCAAACATTAAATGCTCAAAAAGATGAGCAAAACCTGTTTTTTCAGGATTTTCATCTTTTGCCCCAACATCATAAAGGATATTGAAAACAGCTACAGGAAAACTATTATCTTCATGAACAATCAAACGCAGCCCATTGGGTAACTCAAAACTTTGATAGTTTACCATATTTTAAAATTATAATAAAATTTTGCGACATTCACTAACCTAAATTCTAAAAATAATTGTTTTCAGAAGTAATTTTATTTTTCTGTAAAAAAACTGTGAAACTTTATCCTTTTTCTCAAAAGAAATTAAACATAATAGCTTCATTTTTACAAAAATGTAACAATAAATTACATTTCTATTTATATTTGTAATATATATAATAATTGTAATCAGTTTGTTTTAATTGAGAGTTTTCATTGCTGAAATAATTCCAAATCTGTATTTTTAAACTATTGACAATTTACGCCAATAGCCTAAACTATTTGAGGTACAAAATCATATAAGTTATGAAAAATAAAAGACTCCTTGAACAATTAGGGTTTACTCTTAAAGAAAATGCTAAAGGCATAGTCAAAAAAAAATATGGTAAACATGATAATTATACCATAGAAATAGATATCGAGAAAGAAAATTTTTGCTTTGGAGACAAAATAGGAATTGACCATCAAGCTATTCAAATTTTTTCTCAACCTGAAAATTGGGTAGTTTTAGAATGTGTTAATAGACTTTTGGAGAAAGGCTATAAACCAGAAACCATTACTTTAGAAAAAACTTGGCAAACAGGACACGGCACAAGCGGACGACTCGATATTTTGGTAACCCATAACGGAGAGGCGCACTTAATGATAGAATGTAAAACTTGGGGAACAGAGTTTGATAAGGCATTTAAAATGTTAAAAAAAAATGGAGGTCAATTATTTACATATTTCCAGCAAGATAATAAAGCCCAAATTTTAATGCTTTACACGTCTGATTTGGAGGCAGAAACTCTAAAATACAGAAATGAAATTATCAAAATTGAAGAGGATTACAGACAAGCAGGAAATGTAAAGGATTTTTATGACCGTTGGAACAAACTCCCGAAATCTAATGGCGTCTTTGAAAGTTGGGCGCCTGTTTATGACTTTCAAAGTAAAGCCCTTGTCAAACAGGATTTAAATGAATTAAGACAAGAAGACAGCAGTTTTATTTTCAATCGCTTTTTGGAAATTCTTCGGCATAATGTGGTCTCGGATAAGCCAAATGCTTTTAATAAAATTTTTACTTTATTCCTGTGCAAAATTGTAGATGAATATTCTAAAAACGAGGATGAAGAATTGGACTTTCAATGGCTTGAAGGACAAGATGACCATATTTCTTTTCAAAAAAGATTGACTGACCTTTATAATAAAGGCATGAAAGAACTGTTGGAAAAACAGGTCACTGATGTCAGTGATGCAGAATTTAACAAACGATTTAAGCAGGTGGACGAAAAATATAAAAAAGACTTTCAGAAAATTTTGACCGAAATAAGACTCAAAAAAAATAATGAATTTGCTATAAAAGAAGTCTATGATGATGATTCGTTTCAAGAAAATGCCAAAGTGGTAAAGGAAGTGGTAGAACTTTTGCAAACTTATCGATTGCGTTATAATTATAGGCAACAATTTTTAAGTGATTTTTTTGAATTGCTTTTAACCACTGGATTAAAACAAGAGTCCGGTCAATTTTTTACACCTGTTCCCATAGCCCGTTTTATTATAAAAAGTTTACCTTTTCAAGATCTCACGAGCCAAAAAATAGCACAAGGCAACCGAAATGATTTACTGCCTTTTATCATCGATTATGCATCAGGAAGTGGACATTTTCTTACTGAATCGATGGAAGAAATCCAACAATATATCGATACCTTAGACGAAACTAAATACAATCTCATTACCCAAAAAACCCTAAAAAAATGGAAAAACGACCAATTTGATTGGGCTGATGATTATGTGTATGGCATTGAAAAAGACTATCGTTTGGTAAAAACGGCTAAAGTCAGTTGTTATTTGCATGGCGATGGCTTAGCAAAAGTTATCCATGGCGATGGCTTAGGAGATTTTTCCAGCGCTAAGGAATTTAAAGATTTACTGACCAAAAATGATAAAACCTTTCCTCAAGATAATAAACAGTTTGATATTGTCATTTCAAATCCGCCTTATTCTGTTTCGGCTTTTAAAGGATTAATGGATGAAAAAAAAGCCAAAAAAGGCTTCGGTTTATACAAACGACTCACCGACCAAAGTAGCGAAATAGAGTGTTTATTTATTGAACGTACCAAACAACTTTTAAAGGACGGTGGACTGGCGGGCATTATTTTGCCCAGTAGCATTTTGAGTAATTCCGGTATTTATACCCAAGCCAGAGAAATACTCTTAATGTATTTTGATATTCTGGCGATAGTAGAAATGGGAGCAAATACCTTTATGGCAACAGGCACCAACACCGTAATTTTATTTTTAAGACGTCGAAATAATTTAGATACTTGGAACATTGCAGAATCTATAAAAAAACTTCTGACGGATTTTCAAGACATTACCATAAATGGCTTAGAAGAACCTTTACAAAAATATATTTCTTATGTTTGGAAAACAATTGATTTTGAAGATTATAAAAGCTTAATTCAAAAAGAGCCAAATGAAAAAATAAAAAATCATGAAATTTATAAAGACTATATCCAAAAACGAAAAGCTAAAAATGAAAAAGAAAAATGGAATTCTATTTTGGCTTTGGAGCAGGAAAAATTACGCTATTTTATTCTGGCTTATCCTCAAAAATTAGTTTTAATAAAAAATAGAGATAAAAAAACCGAAAAGCATTTTCTTGGTTATGAGTTTAGCCAGCGTAGAGGAAGTGAAGGTATACACCCCATACGGAGAGGCAAAAAAACTGACGGCACAGCTATAACTATTGACGATTGCACCCAATTATATGATTTAAACACCAAGTCCAATCCAGAAAAAGCTAGTACCTATATTTACAAAGCCTTCAAAGGTGAATTGAATTTAACCATAGCCGATAATTTGGAAGACAAAATAAATTATCAAAATCTTAGAGATTTAATGACTTTTGACTCAGCCTATTTTGAAAAAACCATTTCGCTTGGGGTAAAAAAAAAAGTGGAAATAAAAAGTAGGTGGGAATTAGTTAAATTGGCAGAGATGTTTAGTTTTCTTCCAAAATCTAAAAGGTCAGCAAGTGAGGGCAAAGAAATAGGCAAATATCCATTTTTTACCTCTAGAGCAACCCAAGATAAATTTATAGATATTGCCGATTTTCAAGAAGAATGCTTGATTATAGGAGATGGTGGTATTCCCAATATTCATATCAGCAAACAATTCTCAACAGGTCAGCACTCGTACGTCATTAAATCAAAAAATTCAGCCGTTTTAATAAAATATATTTATGAACTGATAAATAATAATATTTATTTGTTAGCTCAAGGTTTTGAAGGCATTTCTATTAAAAATATTTCGCAAGATTACATAAAAGATCTAAAAATCCCTCTTCCCCCCATAGACATCCAGGAAAAAATAGTTTCTGAAATTGAGATTATAGAAAAAGAAGAAGAGAAAATAGAGAAAGAAATTGAAGAAATGAAAAAAGAAGTGGATGTTCTCTTCTCTACTTTATACATGCAAACTAATGATTCGATTCGATTAAATGATAATGATATTTTTGATATCACTATTGGTAAAAGAGTTTTAAAAAATGACCTCATCAAAAATGGGAAATTTCCTGTGTTTAGTGCGAATGTTTTTGAAGTATTTGGATATACTAATTATCTTTTAATTTCAAATTTCGATGTCCCATCTGTGTTATGGGGTATAGATGGTGATTGGATGGTAACCTGTGTTCCAAAAAATAAGCCTTTTTATCCAACTGACCATTGCGGAATCTTAAGAATAAAAAATCAAAAATTTAATGAAAGATACTTGGCTTATGCTTTAAACAAGGAAGGAAATAAATCGGAGTTTTCAAGAAATAAACGAGCTTCTATTGATAGAATTCAGAAAATTAAAATCCCGTTTCCTTCACTTACAAAACAGCAAGAAATCGTTTCTAAAATCGAAAAAATTGAAAACAATATCACTGATTTAGAAGAAAAAAATACCTTAATACCTCAAAAAAAGAAACTATTTTAAATCATTATTTGTAAGTAAGATACCAGCACATAGAATCCATTTGATAGTATAAACTCAAAATTATGGAAATTACTCAACTTAGTCAACTGAATCTTGATAAACTATACACTTATACCGATTATTTAACTTGGAAATTTGAAGAGCGGGTCGAGCTTATCAAAGGCAAAGTTTTTAAGATGGCGGCGCCTATGAAAAAGCATCAAGGAATTTCAATGTTCTTGAGTATAAAAATAGGTAATTACCTTGAAAATAAGCCTTGTAAGGTCTATGCGGCTCCTTTTGATGTTCGTTTGCCCATTCCAAAAGGAGACAAAACCTATACAGTTGTACAGCCCGATTTATGTATTATTTGTGATGATAGTAAAACCGATGATCGAGGTGCTATTGATGCACCCGATTTAGTAGTGGAAATATTATCGCCAAGAACTTCAAAAACAGACCTTAATTACAAATTTGACCTTTACCAAGAAGCAAAAGTAAAAGAGTATTGGATAGTTTGCCCTGTGCAAAAAAGCATAACTATATATATATTGAATAAAGAAGATAAATACATTGGTTTAAAGCCACTTACTGAAGATAACAGGTTAAAATCGGTATTATTTCCAAGCCTCGAATTTGATTTGAAAAGAATTTTTGATTACTGAAAAAACGATCATTTTAAACCATTATTTGAACTAAAAAAGAAATTATACAACCTCTTCATTTTGAATAAACGACAAAACTGGGGCTATACTATAGTCATCTTTGTGATTATTGTAGAATGTTTTCTTTTCCTTTTTGATGAATTAGGACACTCTCTCGGGCGTTTGGATTACTTTCCTCAAAAACCTATTGGTATTGTTCAATTAGAAAACGTAGATTGCTTATCTAATATTTACAAGACTTATTATTCTAATGTTTATGCAGAAATAAACGCCATAGATACTTTTTTTTCAACTGTTCTTTTCAAAAAAAAAGTAGAGATTTTGTTCTTTTGGCAAAACCCCGAACGAGGTCATTTTTTTGGTGTATTGCCTTATGAAGATTTAAAAATAGAATTTGAAGATTTTTTATTTCATTCTAAAGTTTTCAAAAAAAGAAGATATAAAAATTATACTATATGGTCTATTCATATAAAAAAAACGAACCAAATCTTTAGTTTTTTTTATACCTCAAACTATATTATTTGCTCTTCTTCTGATATTTTAATAGAAAAAAGTATCCGTAATATGAGGAATTTAAGCGATTATAGTTGGAAAAAAAGAGTAAAAAAAATATTGGATAATACTATAAATAATCCCAGAACTTTATATATTAATGTTGAGAAATTAACCTCTTTATTTTGTACTGCACAATCCTCTGAATTTGACTATTTAAAATTTAAAATAGAAGACAATAAAAATGGTAAATTTTTATTGAGTCTAAAAAAAGAGAACTTAAAATTTATTTCCCCTTTTTTAGAACAATTCAATCAATTGGGTTATTTGCTTGTTGAGAATAGAGAAAAGACCTGTCGAGAAAAGACCATAAATTTTATCGAAAATGGATTTAATCCATTTTTTAATTTTTCGAACAGTTATGGGAAATTGTATGTAGACACTGTTTTAGATTATGCTTTTATTTCCTATAGTTTTGGAGATAAAATTAAACAACAAGCTGATTTTGATAAACAAATAATCCAAAACCAATTTAAAAATAATCTAAGAGGTGCTATTTATTGGATAGAAGAAACAAAAAAAATACTCGTTCAAGATATTAGTTTCCGACTTTATCTTATAGATCAAAATGGACATATAGAATGGTCTTTAGCGCTTAAAAAAGCTATTTCAAAACCTCATTTAGTAACTTATGGACAAAAAAACAACTACTTTTTTGGTGCCGGCAATAGGTTATACCTTGTTAATCATTTGGGTCATAATATCAATTATTTTCCTTTGACTTTATCACCGTTTGTGCAAATTAAAAAGACCTTTATCGATCGAGACTTAGATTTAACTTTTGGGGCTATAGATCAATATGGAAGTATCTATAAGTTTAATCGACAGGGTCAATTATTACCTAAGTGGTCACCTTTAACCATGAACCAACCGATACTTTTCTTTTATAAAATTAAAAATATAAACAATCAAGAAAAAGGTTATTTAATTGCTTTAAACAATGGGCAAATACACTATATTAATTCAAAATCAGGTCATACCTACGAAGGTTTTCCTTTGGTTTTTCATACTACCTTAATCCCGTCTTTTATACATAAAAAAGATACTGCTTTAAGTGAAAACTACATTAATATTATTAATCAAGAAAAAGAAGAAATTACTTTTAATCTTAAAGGTAAAATTTTAAAACGGGATAATTTAAGTGCTGATAAAACATTCTCTCTGGTTCATACTTATCATGAATCCTTTATTTTTACCAGACAAAAAGAGAATCAAGTTGACTTTTTAAATAAGAATGGAGAAGTTTTTTTGAGTCAAAAGGTAAAGGATCAAAAATATGTCGGATTTCAGAAACTTCCAAATAATATATATACTATTATATTGAAAAGCCAAACACAAAGCATTATTAACATAATTTATTTAAATGGGACGACTCTTTGTAAACCTCTAAATCAAGATACTATACTATTTACCCAAGCAGATACCAAAAAAATAACCCTTTTAGCTTATAAGGGCAAAAATTTAAGTCGGGTAACTATTAATAACTATTAAAACTATTAAAAAACTATAATTAATTGATTTTCAATATTTAGAAACCAAGGAAGTGGCTATTCAAAATGAAGTCCATTTGTATCAAAAAAAGTCAACGCTTGTGCCTCGATTTTATAATTTCTTGAACTCGCTTTTTAGAAAGTTTTAAGGCTTCAGAAATAATGGATACTGAAATGCCTTATATTTTACTATATAAAAAAACTAAAAAGATATTATTAAGCAATTTGTTATCAAATTTTTATATCATAAAAATAAAAAATAGACACACTCTCACTCTAAGTTCTAAAAACTATTTTTTAATCATTTTTAAAATATATAAGTCAATATTTTAGTTTTTATAAAAAATCAATGATCTTTAAGATTTGACTTTTTGGCATGGATCCAAAAATGAAATACTGAAAAGTAACTATCTTAAAATAAAATTTTAAAAATTATAAAAAGTTAATAATCCATATAATTATAATAAGAAATTTCCGAACTATAGACTGTTAGAAAATGAATTTTTTTGTAACCTTTATTTCAATACTACTATCAGCTTTATTACTTGGTTTTGTTTTACCTTGGTGGAGTATTGTAATCCCTACTTTTGGAATTCCTTTAATTGTAAAAAATCGTCCAATTATAAATTTTTTAACTGCTTTTTTGGCAATTTTTGTTCTTTGGTATAGCTATGCTTTTTATATTGATTATACGAATCAGTACATTTTAAGCCGCCGCTTAGCTGTTTTATTCGGTTTATCAACCCCTTTATTATCTTTATTAACTGGTTTAATAGGTGGCTTATTGGGCGGAATAAGTGCTTTAACAAGCGGATATTTTATAAAATTAATTAAACGATAGGATATGAAAATTCAAGTTAACTATAAATCAGATTTAGTTTATTTGGCCTCTGATGAAGAAGGCAACAAAATTAGGATAGACATGAGTAAAGAAGGGCGAAGTGGTATGACTCCTACTCAATTGCTTTTATCAGGAGTAGGTGCTTGCTCAGCCGTTGATACTGTTATTATCTTAAAGAAAAAAAGGAAGACTGTTATAGATTTTCAAGTTGAAGTCAAAGGGAAACGTAAAGATAAACACCCTAAATATTTTACCCACATTCACTGCAAATATACGCTTATTTCTCCAGATACTAGTCTTCAAGAACTTCAGAATGTCGCTCAAAAAGTTTTAGATAAATACTGTTCTGTAGTAAGTTCTTTAAAAACACCTATTGGTATAGAGTGTATAGTTTTATCTGAATAGCAAAGGTTTAATTTTATTAAAATATCAGGTGGTGGTGTAGAAAATATAATTTAAGAAAATACTTTTAATAGTGGGACATTTAGAGTTAAGTTTTTTCATTTCTTTGACTCAAATAAGATAAAATAACGATAGAAATAACCCTAAAATGCCCCCAAATGTGATGGTAGTGTAAATATAAGAGGTTTTTTACTATTTTTATTTTTTTAGGACATACAACATAGTTTAAACGATAAAAAATGATAGATAAAAGGCTTAAATGTCGTCACTGCGGCTTTGATAACTTAATAAAAAATGGTTCAGGTCATCCCAAGAGTAAATGCAAAGATTGTGATTTTGGAGGTGTATTAAAATTATAATGAGTTGATGAGGCGACTAAAGAAAAAGCTACCAAAGCCTATCGGGAACGGAACAGTCTTCGGGGCATAGTTATATTTTTTTTCATTAATTTTTTAATCAATATTATACCATTATACATTTGAAAATACGTGAAAACATTTTTTGTACAAATCATAACTGATTAGTGATTTAATTATCTTATTATCAAAGTTTTTAACTGTATTTTCCAAAACATCCTCCAAATGTTTGGCATTCTCAAAAATCTTCATAGCTATTTTGTCCTTCAAATAAGGCCAAACCCGCTCAGCAGGATTCAGTTTTTACGCGATACCTTCAGCTTAGAACCAAAACGCCGACGGCAAAAATCAGATAAGGTTCCGTAATTTACATCTGTACTAAACTCTTTGTCTATAAATGATTTTAATTCCACATAAGAGCTAATTGTTGTCTCAACGTTCTCTAATTTATCCTTTATACTTTTTTGCATCTCTGCTGAAAAGACACTTTTATGATTAGCACCCATGCGAATCTTAATGGCTGATTTAAAGCCCTCTGATTCATATTTTTTGAACCAAGCAGACACGGTCTTGTCTGTAAAACCTAACTTACGAGAAATATGAGAAATATATTTTTTCTTTTCTTCTTTGACTAGTAAAAAGGCTTGAATACGACCACGTTCTAAATTGCTATGGGCTTTTCTTAGGTGAGACTTTAAGTCTTTAACACTCTCTTTGACTTCTAAACTGATAGTTTTTGGCATGATAGTTCTGGCTAAATTATAAAATTTTATAATATAGTAAATTTAAATCATTAATGGTATAAAACTTGGAATACCACGGTTTACCAAGTTAAGGAACGCATGTTAAGAAACTATATGATGGAACAAATGAAAAACCCATCTGTCGTTTTCTAAATGACGAAGTCCTGTAAAAGAAGACAGCTTAATATCTACAATCAAAAAGAAATGGATAAAATTCTTAAACACTTTTGTATTGAAGTGAAAGAGAAATTGATTCAGAAAATAAATAAATCTTTCTATCTTTAAATAAATAGTCTTGAAATATTTAGACCCTTTAATTTGTAAATGAACTATTTAATTATTGTTCTAGGTGCTACGGCAACAGGTAAAACTGCTTTGAGCCTTGCTTTGGCAAACTATTTTGAAACAGATGTTTTAAATATAGACTCTCGTCAAGTTTATAAAGAAATGACTATCGGTACTGCCAAACCCAATTCAACTATTTTACAAACAGTGCCTCATCATTTTATAAATCATAAACATATACATGAATATTATTCAGCAGGAAAATATGGTAAAGAAGCAAGCGCTTTTTGTGAAGACTATTTTAAACAAAAAAATATATTAATAGGTGTTGGAGGATCTGGTCTATATATCAATGCTTTAACTGGTGATTTAGATAATTTCCCTCAAGATAAACATCTCCGTGAAAACATAGAAAATGAATTTCAAAAAAAAGGCATCACTTTTTTACAAAAAACCTTAGAAAAACTAGATAAAACGTATTATCAAAAGATTGATATTCAAAATTCTCGTCGTCTTATAAGAGCAATAGAAATTATTTCTTTAATCCGACAGCCTATGTCAACTTATTTATCTCCTAAAACTCATAAAAACAAAACTTCTTACAAAATTATTAAAATCGGGCTTAATATACCAAAATCTGAATTATATATAAAGATTAATCGACGGGTTGATGACATGTTAGAGATGGGTTTAGAAAAAGAAGCTCAAAAACTTTATATATATAGAAATTTACGAGCTTTACAAACAGTAGGTTATAAAGAATTTTTTGATTTCTTTGACAAAAAAATAACGTATCATGAAACAATAGAATATATTAAACAAAATACTCGCCGCTATGCCAAACGACAAAATACATGGTTCAGAAAAGATAATGAAATTCATTGGTTTCTTCCAAATTCTTATCAAGATATCATATCTTTACTTGAAAAGATAATAAAACAATAAAGCCAAATAGTTAGTTTTGTGGTATTATAGAAAGTTTGATTTAAAAAAATACTTTTGATATTGAAACATATAGAGCTATATTTGTCTTTTTACAGATGGGTGAAATTATTTCTTAAGAGGAATAAGAAAACAACTAAGCACTTATGGTTATTTTATCTACGCTTTATTGTAGGCGGGTTTTAAAGACCTAGAATGGTAGAAAATACAATAAGTTTTATGATATATGTATTATTATCAAAGACTTAAATATTTAAAAATCATTTTTCAATAAGAATTAACTATATTAGGACTTTTGGAAACTTTAAAATTATATCACACTATTTATCATCGCATGGCTAAAGCTAAAAATACTAAACAAGCAAGGAGTAGAAGTACAAAAAAAAAAACTAAATCTAAAAGTCTCCTTCAAGTGTTTAAAGGTTTATTTGGTTTATACAAAACAAATAAACAATTTCGCTTTACGGTCGGGCTATTGTTACTCTTCATAAGTTTTTTCCTCTTTTTTTCTTTTCTTTCTTATTTATTTGTTGGACAAGCTGATCAAAGTATTATTCAAGATATGGGTAATTTTTCTTTGGCAGGTGCTCATGAAAATGTAAGAAATTGGCTTGGTTTGGTAGGTGCTATGACTGCCTATTTTTTTATTTATAAAGGTATTGGTTTTTCGGTAGTTTTATTTGTACCTCTGCTTTTTTGCAAGGCTTGGTATATCCTTGCAGGACAGCGTTTATGTAATATAAGACGTTTTTTTTATTTTAATTTATTTATAACTTTTTGGCTTAGTATATTATTAGGCTATATAGCTTTAATAAGTGAGCAAAATAGCCAACTTTTCTTTTTATGTGGTTATATTGGTTTCTTGATTGCCATGTTTTTTAATCATCTTATCAAACTGGGTACACCTTTTTTTTTACTTATTTCTATGGTTATTTTTCTTATAAATTTTTATAAAAAATCATTTATCAATAAGCCATCCTCTACATCTTCGAATAATTTTTCAAATAATTCTGAATCAGCATTATCTTTTGGAGTTCAAACCTCCAAATTTACTTTTATTTCAAATTTATTTCGGACAAAAACAAAAACTGACGATCTTAAAAATACCCAAAATACCAGTTCTCAAATTTTACCTCTTTCTTCAAAGTCTAATGCTTTACCTGTAGAAGCAACACAAGGTTCTGTTTTACCTTTTGAAGGATTAAAAAATTTACAACCTCAAAATATAGAGGTATCGCCTCAATCTCAAAACTTGAACAACTCAAACCTAAATTTTAGTTCTAATTCAAATTTGAAAGAAGAGAAAGAAGAAGAAAGTGACGAGCTGATACAACCTGAAGGGACGGATATCTGGGATCCAACTTTAGATCTCAGTTTATATGAATTTCCTTCAACAAATTTATTAATTAGTAGGCAAATTAATAAAATAAAAATTACAAGAGAAGAGTTAGAATCCAATAAAAATAATATTGTTAATACTTTAAAACAATTCAAAATAAATATTAAATCTATTAGAGCAACTATTGGTCCCACAGTAACTCTTTATGAAATTGTGCCCGATGAAGGCGTTAAGATTGCACGTATTAAAAGTCTTGAAAATGATATAGCCTTAAACTTAGCTGCCTTAGGAATCAGAATGATAGCCCCAATGCCAGGCAAAGGAACAATAGGTATAGAAATTCCAAACACAAAACGTCAAATTGTGTCTTTAAAAAATGTCCTTGAAAGTGATGATTTTAAAGAGACGGACTACACAATACCAATTATTTTGGGTAAAACTATTCAAAATAAAGTACATATTGTTGATTTGACTAAAATGCCTCATTTACTTGTTGCTGGTGCTACTGGGCAAGGTAAATCTGTTTTTATAAATGTAGCTTTATCATCAATTTTATATAAAATTCATCCTGCCTATGTGAAATTTGTTCTTATAGATCCTAAGAAAGTAGAACTTTCACTTTTTAATCAAATAGAAAAACATTATTTAGCTGCTCTTCCTGATGCTGAAGATCCTATTTTAACCGAACCACAAAAGATTGTAGATGTTTTAAAATCGCTTTGTGTAGAAATGGAAAACCGGTATAATCTTTTGAAAAGAGCTAATACAAGGAATATTAAAGAATACAACACAAAATTTTGTCAGCGTAGATTAAATCCAAATAAAGGACATCGTTTTTTACCTTTTATTGTGGTTATTATTGATGAATTAGCTGATTTAATGATGACATCTGGTAAAGAAGTTGAATACCCTATTGCACGTTTAGCCCAACTTGCTCGTGCTATAGGTATACATCTTATTGTTGCTACTCAGCGACCTTCTGTAGATGTTATTACAGGTATTATAAAAGCTAACTTCCCAGCTCGTTTGGCCTTTAAAGTCAGTTCAAAAATAGATTCGAGAACCATTTTAGATGGCAATGGAGCTGATCAGCTTATCGGTATGGGCGATATGCTTTTGTCTATGAATTCCGATCTTATACGTTTACAGTGTCCTTTCGTTGAAACACTTGAAGTAGAAATTTTATGCAATCACATCGCTGAACAACAAAGCTTTCCAAATGTATATATGCTCCCAACTTTTGAAGCAGAACCTGAAAACTCAATAACGCAAATAGATGAAAAAGACAGTTTGTTTTTGGATGCAGCCCGTTTAGTTATTTTACATCAGCAGGGTAGTACTTCTTTAATTCAAAGAAAATTAAAACTGGGATACAATCGAGCCGGACGTATTATTGATCAGCTTGAAGCTGCAGGTGTTGTAGGGCAATTTGAAGGCAGTAAAGCCAGACAAGTTTTAGTACAAGATGAACAAGCATTGGAAGCGTTATTAAAGAATATTTGAAAATTATGATATAAATTATTTTTTATTTTTACTTAATAAGTACTTTAGCTTTATAGAGTAATTGATTATTTTTTTGTGTATTTAAAAATTTAGAATGAAAAATCTATTTAACTTATTATATATTAGTTTTTTAGCTTTATTAACACCTGTTATTTTAGCTCAAACAAATGACCCATTGGCTGAAAAAATATTGAATAATATGTATAAAAATTATTCGAGTATGGATAATTTTAAAGCCCACTTTCAACAAAAAGTTGTAGATGTTGTCGACAATAAAGTACTTGATTCATATAAAGGAGAAATTATCGTTTCCAAAAATAAATATAAAATTATTTTAGATGAGCAAGAAATTTACAATAATGGTTCTAAAAACTGGAATTATAATAAGGAATTTAACGAAGTTTATATTAGTGATAGCAAAGATAAAGAGGATAATGCACTTCAAAATCCAGCTCGAATTTATGCTATTTATAAAAAAGATTTTAAATATTTTAAAGTAGGTGAAAAAAAGGTTAAACACCAACATTGTAATATTGTAGACCTTATTCCTATAAATCTTAAAAAGGTTAATTATTTTAAAATTAAAGTATTTATTTCTAAAAAAACAAATGTTATTATTTCTTGGCAAATTTTTGAAAAGGGAAACGAAACCCGTTATGATTACAGCGTTACCAATTTTGTAAAAAATAATAAACTCCCTAAAAACTATTTTAATTTTGATTTAAAAAAGCATCCTAAGGTTGAAGTCATCGATTAGATAAATAGAGGCTTGTCAATTTAATTTATTTATACTCAGATTGCTTGAAAAAGAGAGTTTTTCAGATTCTAACCTATTGGTATTGAAACTTAACGTTTCGAAAAATAAAATAGCTTTGCTATAACTCAAATGTGAAAGAACGTCTATATTTACTTCTAATAGCAATTAGTCTGTCCAGTTATGGCATTACTGATCAGGAAAAAACGTTATTACAAACAATTTTTTTAAAAGACACAAAGTCTAAAAATCAAATATGGGTGTCAAAATTCATGGCTCAAAATATTTTTACTGCCTACCAAAGAAGTTTAAAATATTTATACGATCACATGCACTATTTGAATAGAGATATGCTTTTACAGCTTTTAAACAAAAGCTTAAAATTTCATAAACAAAAAGGATTTATTACAGAGTTAGAGTTTTATACGCTTATAGAGGTAGCTAAAGTTTGGCAACTAGAAAGTGTGTTCATACAGGAATTGGATTTATGAATTAATTTTTTTAGATATGATGAATACAAGTATTTTTTTTAAAAATTTTTATAATATTCTGATTAAAAAACAATTATAAGTTTGTAATAAAAATTATATTTTATTGATTGTGTAAGATAATTCAAATCCAATATGAAAAACTTAAATTTTGAAAAAATAAAATCTGATGCCCAAAAACTTATTTTAGCAGATAGTAATTCTTATATTAAGTCATATCCTGAGTTTTTAAAATACTTCGAATCAATTGACCAAATTAAACAGCATCATTTAGTAATTGCAAGCCATTTTGTTTACGGTTGGATGCCGACGATTCTCCGATTAGATATAAAAAATGCCGATAGGGTTATTCCTTTATTGAATAATGTAAAAAATGGACACTTACTTGATAAGGCAAAACTTGAAATAATTAAGAGTTGTGTTAATAATTCATTAGTAGGAACTTCAAAGCTTTTGCATTTTATCAATCCAAATAAATATGCAATTTGGGACAGCAGAATTTTTAGATACTGCACTGGAAAGAGATCTCAATATGGAATTGGTGAACCAGCAACTTATTTGGCGTATTTGGAAAAACTACAAGAAATAGAGAGAACTAAAGATTATAGCGTATTGCACAGCACTATTTCAAAACATTTTAATTACCCAATCACACCAATGAGAGCAATTGAAATTGTAATGTTTGAAACAGATAAAGCAGTTAATAATTTATAAAATTCTATATCTTGTAAAAGAAGGCTGATTTAGTCTTAATTATAGGAATTTTGAGTTACCTATATTTTATTCCAACTTAACTATATTGGAAAGAAAATATAGATTTAAAGTTAAAATCTGGTTTTATATGATTTTAAGGAGTATACTCAAATTTACAATTTTTAAATTTTGATTACTAATAATCTTAAAATGAATATATTTGATCTGATAAAATAGTCAGCTATTTTTTTTGTTTTTAAAACTTTACTCCTATTATTATAGAATTAAAAAAAAATACTTTTCATACTGAAGCGTTTAAATTCATCTTTTTCAGTTTTTAATTTTCTTAAATATAAAAACCAAACTTAATACCAATAAGATAAAGGTAGAAAATAAACTGCTTAAAAGCCCTAATCCTATCCATTTATAAAAAATTAGAACTAATCCTATAATAAATAAAAGACAGATACAAAAAATAATACATATAAACAAAGCACCAAAAGTAAGTATTTTTAGCAATAAAAATAAAAAATTACCTTTCATTTCTAATTGAAGTAATTGAAAATATATTTTGGTAATTTTTAAAATACTTGTTATAATATCTTGATTATCTGGACTTTTTTCTTCCATAACACAATATCAATAATTTAATAGCCTGGCAAATTTTGTAAATTATTTATACCTAAGAATCGCCTCACCTTTCTGTTGACTTTTTGTCTCATTGACCAATTCAAGCCAACGCTCATAAATCTCACGCGGCATGTCTTATAGCCCAATTGATCGATAAAATCTTTTTGTTTATGAATGACTTCTAAAAAGGCTTTGGCTTTAGGATAAGACTCAATTTCGAACTCTATACCATCTATCCGATTCCATTTATACAAAAAACGTCTCAAATTATAGTGCAGTTTGTCAAATGAACAAAAATATTAGACTTGCCCGGATTTGATAATCAATCAAATAAAAAAGTTGTTTTTATAATAAGTTGTTAATTAACAACTTATAAAAAATGATATTATAGTGAAAGTTTAAAGGTTTTTCAAAGAGATCAAGTAAAATTTAGAGTATACATATATTTTTAATTTATATTTATTAAGCTGATAATCAAATATTTATACTATATTAGTTTTTTTCATTAAATTTAATGCCAAAAAATCAAAATTACATAATATATTGATTATCAAAATAATTAAAGTCTATTTTTAGGATATAGTTCCAAGGCTTTATTTAGCATCTATTCTACAAATCCATCATAACCAAATTGAAAGAGATAGCCTTTGGATAAATCATGTATGAAACTTGATAACAAGTTTTTTTTTCATTGGGTGCATATAAATTTCATTTTGTAAGGCTTCAGCTTTGACGTATCCCGATTGGAAAATATAGGCATTGGTGGTCAAAATACCCATGGTCAATTCTGCATTTATCCATTTTCCTTTAGCATCTTGAAATTTGATATAGCTATGTTGAGGTGAATAGGCCAAATAGGCTTCTGCCCCAATTTCCTCAGCTAAAATCAGATAGAGCAAAGGCATAGAATGGCATTGCCCCTTACCTGTACGAATCAATTTTTCTACAAATGTTTTAGTCCAGTCCTTTTCGGAATAAAAATCGTCAAAATCATAACAGAAAGAAATGTGTTCAGCTACTTTGTTTTTATAGTTAAGGCGAATAGTATCGGAAAATAAACGAAATAGCATCATGTTTTTGGCAACATTATCGTTAGAGTCATGCCCCATTTCTTCTATTTTTACTATCAAAAGCCGGACATATTTATTGCTTAGATAACAGAGGTAAGCAGCATAATTCGTTAAGCCTCCACAAAAAGTATCTTCTACGACAAAGAGTACCCTCCGCACCGAATATGAATAAGTCGAATCGCTACTCATCTTGACCAATTCAGTGAAGGCTTGACAATAATATCTGGCAGCCGACGCGAATATTGACTACTTGATAAATCGTAGCGAATGGATGGCTTAGGAAGCATTTCACGCGACTTACGGTATATTTTATCTCCTAAGCGATCGCGTTTGGATTGCTGCTTGAGAACTTTAGCATAATGGGCTTTTAATTCGTCTAAGCGATACTGGGCAAAAGCCGGAAATAAAAAGCCCAAGCCCAATAAACTGACAAGGCTTAGTCTGATAATTATTGATAGCATATCAATTTTAATTTAAAAAAAAAGTTAAGAGCTTGCAATTATAGTCATGTCACCAGAAAAAAGGACTTTTAAGTGGTTTAACTCATTAGTATTGAAAATGACCATTTCTGAGATAAAAATAGCAGTGCTATATTTTTTATCAAAAGTAATAAAGTTATCAATAAAAATATTTAATTTAGAGCTAAAACTTTACTTTTTCTATTAATTTCGTTATCAAATCTGTAGATATGAAAAAGATAATTGGCCTTTTGTTTATTGGTTTTATTCTAAGTTTTGATCAAGCCCAACTGATACCCAAAGATTAAGATTACAAAGAAATGGTATAGTTAGTATAAAAGGTAATAAGGGAAGCGCTGTAGGAAGCCAAAATTTTCAAACATTGCAGACGCTTGTCAAGCGTAAAGAACAGGTTAATGTTACTATAAGCGATAAATTTACTTATATCGATTCCGAATTTTAAATATACATTTTTTCTACGGCAAAAAAAATAGTCATGAAAACTATTCACCAAACCTTTATTTTTTCTGTCGTTGGGCTGATTTTCTTAGTTCTATATTGGTTCAGTTTACCTTCCCCAATTTTCAAAACTACCCATTCCACAGTTGTTTTTGATTCCAATCATAACTTATTAGGGGCAATTACAGCTTCCGATCAACAGTGGCGTTTCCCAGAAATAGATTCTGTGCCTTTGAAGTTTAAAACCTGTCTCATTAATTTTGAAGACAGGTATTTTTATTACCATTTTGGTATTAATCCTATAGCCATTTTAAGGGCTTTAAATCAAAATATTTTTGCTCAAAAAATTGTGAGCGGTGCTTCAACTCTAAGTATGCAAGTTATAAGACTATCTCGACAAAACAAACCGCGCAATATTTATCAAAAACTCATCGAAATGTATTTATCTGCTCGTTTAGAACTAACTTATTCAAAACGTAAAATTTTACGTTTATATGCTACTCATGCCCCATTTGGAAGCAATATTGTAGGTTTAGAAACTGCTGCTTGGCGTTATTTTGGCACTTCGCCTCAGCACTTATCTTGGGCTGAAAGCGCTATGTTAGCAGTTTTGCCAAATCAACCCGGTCTTATTTACCCTGGTAAAAATGTTAATGACTTATTTCAAAAACGAAACCGACTTCTCAAAAAACTCTTTAAACGTGGAATTATTAATCAGGAAACATATAAATTATCCATTTTAGAAAATATTCCAGAACACCCCGCCCCACTACCTAACTTAGCACCTCATCTACTATTCGATTTAATAAAAAAAGGCAAACGCGGAAAACGCATAAATACAAGTTTAAAAAACCATATTCAACAAAATGTCCGAAGTAATCTTGAAAGATACCATCGTCTACTTAAATTTAATGGCATTCAAAATATTTGTGCCTTAGTCATAGACAACCATTCAGGAAAAGTCTTAGCTTATGTTGGTAATGTTGGTATGAAAGATGAAAATAGTTCTCAAGTCGATATTATTCAAGCCAAAAGAAGCACAGGTTCTTTATTAAAACCTTTTTTATTTGCATTAGCTTTAGATGAAGGACTCATAACCTCAAAGACCTTATTACCTGATTACCCAACTTTTTTTGATGATTTCATTCCCAAAAATTTTTCAACAAACTATTACGGAGCAGTAAGCGCCGAACAAGCCCTTATAGAATCTTTGAATATTCCTTTTGTACACCTTTTAAATAAATACAATCATCATAAATTTCACCATAAGCTAAATTTGTTAGGTTTTAAAAAGGACTTAAACCCAAATCCTGATTACTATGGTTTAACTTTAATTTTAGGCGGGTTAGAAACATCACTTTGGAAACTTGTAAATGCTTATCATCATTTTTATCAAACGAGCATAGAAAAAAAAAAACATACTGAAATTACTTACTTCCAAAATAAAATATCTAAACCTAAAAAAATAAATTATCCTATTTCAATATCTGCTGCTTGGCTTACCACTCAAACCTTATTTGAAGTTAATAGACCCAATACAAGCGTAGCTTGGCAATATTTCGAATCTTCAAAAAAAATAGCTTGGAAAACAGGTACCAGTATTGGTTTTCGAGATGCTTGGGCAATCGGATATTCAAATGATTATTTAGTAGGTGTTTGGGTTGGAAATGCAGATGGTGAAGGCAGAGCTGGATTAGTCGGAGGGCTAACAGCGGGCCCTATTTTATTTGATATTTTTAAACAGTTAGACCACAATACTTCCGAATATACGGACTTTAATATATCTGATGATATAAGTATGAGTACTCTAAAAATTTGTAAAGAAAGTGGATTAAAACCTAATAATCTATGCCCAAATCATCAAGAAATTAATGTCCCAAAAGGAAGCCTAAACTTGGAAACTTGTTTTTATCATAAAAAAATATTTTTAAATAGTAAAGGCGAACAAGTCAACAATACCTGTTCACCCGTTTCTGATATGACAGCCAAAAGTTGGTTTATTTTACCACCTGTTATGGCTTATTATTTTAAAAAACAAAAGCCCAATTATGACCTTTTACCAGATTATGCTCAAGGTTGTCAACCCAATACTTTAAATGCTCAAATGCAGTTTATTTATCCTTATAAAAACACCAAGATATTTATTCCCAAATATTTAGATGGGAAAAATGGAAAAATTATTTTTGAATTGGCCCATCAAAATTCTGCCAAAAAAGTGTATTGGCATATTGATAACCAATATATTGGAAAGACCGAACAAGACCACCAAATAGAAACTTTTTTATCAAAAGGAAAATATGTATTAAGTGTTGTAGATGAAGATGGCTATACGTTGAAGAAACAGATAGAAATATTATCGGAAGAGTAAATTTAACCAGTTATAGCAAAGCTATTTTATTTTGCGAAACGTTAAGTTTCAATACCAATAGGTTAGAATCCGGAAAACTCTCTTTTTCAAGTAATCTGAGTATAAATCCCCTACCTGATTCTCCTTTCAATATACTAAAAATACTAAGCGCATAGACAAACAAATCCATCGCTACAATTTGTGTTTAAAGTGGTAAAAAAGTCATAGATAATAAAAAAAATTTTATTCCATACTAAAAAAACGCAACAGTGTTGCATAATAATGTATGTTAAGAACTATATTGCGGTTTAATAATTCTAATTTTTTAATTTTAACTTTTCTAAGAATATGAAAATAAATGTAGTTCTAGTATTAATAATGTGTGTATTCTTTACATCCTACAGCCAATCATTTGAAGGAAAAATTGTGGATAAAGATACTCAAAAACCAATTTCTTTTGCTAAAATATATTTTGTAGACTTAAACACAGGAATTACTGCTGACGAAAATGGAGTTTTTAAACTTGACCACCATGCTCAAAAAAGTATTGTAATTTCACTTCCTGGTTATACTACTATCAGTGAAACAGTTAATATAGATGCTGTATCTGAAAAAATATTTTACCTTGAAAAGACTCATTATCAATTAAATGAAATAGTTATTTCTGAATCAACAGGAAGATTACAGGAAGAAAATAGCACCCATGTTGAGTATAGAACGGTCCAAGAGTTACAACAGAATTCACCAGCAACTTTAGCAGAGGCTATTAGTGATATACCTGGTGTAGAACAAAATACTACTGGTGTAGGTATAGGTAAACCCGTTATTAGAGGTTTATCTGGAAATAGAATTGTAACTTATGTACAAGGTATAAGAGTTGAAAATCAACAATTTGGAGATGAACATGGTTTAGGTGTTGGCGCATTAGGTATAGAACGGGTTGAAGTCATAAAAGGTCCTGCTTCGGTACTTTATGGTTCGGATGCTTTAGGTGGTGTGCTTTATTTTATTGAAGAACGCTATGCAAAGATTAATAAAATTACAGGATTTGGACAAACTCAATTTTTGTCTAATAGTCTAGGTAGTATAAATAATGTTGGTATAAAAATTAATAAACACAAACTTAAATTGAATGTATTTGGAAGTTATTCTTCACATGCAGATTATCAAGTACCAAATGCTGAACGTGTATTTAATACCCGGTTTGATGAAAAAAATATTAAAAGCGCATTTGGTTTTAATACAAATAACTGGATAGTGAATTTAAAATACAGCTACCTTCAAAACAATTATGCGATTGCCGAAGAAGATAGTTTGGGTAGCTCAACCGAAAGAAACTTTGTTCTACCTTTTCAGTCTATTGATAACCATAATATAAGCCTTGAAAATATTTTTTTTACAGGAGCTTCAAAACTGAGCCTAATTGTAGGTTATACCAATAATTATCGTAGAGAGTTTGAAGATGATAAAGATGAGCCGGCTTTGGGTTTAACCTTAAATACCTTTTTATATAATTTAAGATGGGCTTCTCCAACCTACAAAGATTATTTGAGTTTTACTGTTGGGGTACAAGGGCTTTCCCAAAATAATGAAAATTCTGGTGAAGAGTTTTTAATTCCAGATGCTCAAGTGACAGATTTTGGGGCATTTGGGTTAGTAAATTTCAATTTTAATAGATTGCAATTACAAGCTGGATTGAGAAGCGATACTCGTTTAATTGATACCAAAGCAATAGCAACACCTGAGCAATCTATTTCTGCCTTTAACAATACGTATAATGGATTAACTTTTTCTAGTGGTGCAGTTTACAATTTCAAAAAGTCGACTTTACGTATTAATGTTTCAAGTGGTTATAGAGCTCCCAATACGTCTGAACTACTATCTGATGGGGTTCATGAAGGCACAAATCGTTATGAGAGAGGAAATATGAATCTTAAGGAAGAAAGTGCAACCCAAATAGATTTTTCTTTTGAACACCGAGGTGAACATTTTAGTTTTGCTTTAAACCCTTTTTATAATACTATTAAAAATTATATATTTCTTTCACCCACAGAAATTTTTATAGAAGAAAACCCTGTTTTTGATTATTTACAAACAGATGCTTCTTTATATGGAGGAGAAGTTGGTTTTCATTATCATCCACATGCTATTCATTGGCTCCATTTTGAAAGTAATCTTTCAAGTGTTATAGCAGAAGATAATAATGGAAATGCTCTTCCGCTTATACCTCAAACAAAAATTAATTCTAAGATAAAAGCAGAAGTTTCCCAAAAAGGTAAGTTTCAATTAAAAACTATATTTATCCAACATATTCATAAATTTGAACAGAATAGAATATCTGTTTTTGAAACCAGAACACCTAATTATAACCTTATTAATATAGGTCTAAATTTCGAAATTCTAACTAAAAATGCAATTATAGGGATTGATATGGGTATAAAAAACGCCTTAAACAATGACTATATAGATCATCTTTCCAGATTTAAAAAATTAGAAATATCCAATCCGGGTAGAAATTTTTATGTAGGTATAAAAATTAAAATAAATGATGATGCCTAAAAGAAAAAAACTCTGAAACCAAAACTATTATAGAGGTCCCATTTAAAATACTTATTTAGATGAGACCTCTAAAATGTTCAAAGCAATCTTATAAAACAAGAAAAAATTTTACTTACCTTTTTTTTCAAATTCAGCAATTAATTTGTCAATTTGGTTTTCCGGTAGAATCTCTGACTTAAAAGAATAATGACCTGTTTGATCTGATTTAACAGATTTAATAAATTTGACATATTTAAGTTTGCTTCTATCTTTTAGAGTTGAAATAACTTTTTTAGCCATGATTATGATATTTAAAAATTATGAATTAAAGAATAAGATGTAATTATATAAATAAAATTATTTAATTTCTTTATGTAAAGTATAACGCTTTAAAACTGAATTGTATTTACTTAGAGCTATTCTTTCAGTTGTATTTTTTTTGTTTTTTGTCGTAACATAACGAGAAGTACCAGGTAAACCTGTTTTTTTATGTTCAGTACATTCTAAAATAACTTGAATACGGTTCCTTGATTTTTTAGCCATAACACATTAAGTATTTATAAATAGGGTTAATAATGAATTTTTGGATTTTAAACTTTCGCCAAAGTTAAACCATTAAACACGAATTTTTAATTTTACTTGACAATTAAATTACTTGTATAACTGATTGATCCATTTTATAAAGACTTCACACATTTTGTAGTCTATTTTAAGGTATTTTTTAGTTATTGCCAATCCCATTGGTGTGCCTGATGATTCTTGCCACGCCAACCAAATATGAACTTTAGCCTTTGATTTATGAATAAGTTTATATTTGGGCAGTATCACAGAAAATATGACTCGAAAAAACAATTTTGATATTGAAGCATTTAAAGTTAAATTTGTTCTTTTATTAAAAAAAACTCAAAACAAAATGACTATAAAAATAACCTTAAAATGTTTCAAATATGATGGCGAAGATATAAGAAAAAATGAAATAAATAAAATGAACAAGCAAAATTATCAGTGTAAAACCTGTTAACGCCAGTTTATAGTTCCTCACGAGCTGAGTTATAGAGGCTGTCAAAAAGGTATAGAGGAACGTGTTAAGCATATGCTTGTTAGATGAGTAGGTATTAGAGATATTTCTGAATTAAAGATATTAGTCCTAAAAAAGTTTTATCTATTTTTACCAAATACATCAGTTGAGATCTAGCCCAAGCAGCATTTTTATGGCAGTCTATGAAGTTGATGAGCTTTGGTCTTATGAAAAAAAGAAAGGTCAGAAATATTGTTTGCTTTATGCGTATTGTCGTCAGACAGGTGAAATTGTTTCTTGGGCTTGAGGTAAGTGTAATAGGAAAATAGTGAAGCGTCTATCGTTTAGTTTAAAGGCTTTGGGTGTTCGTTTCAAAATATCATAATCAATACTTCGGTAAAAAATTATAATTTTATACAAATTATTGATAATCAATAATTTATATTTTAACTTTTTCAATTTATAAAAATCTGATTATAAGTATTTTATGATTTTTTAAGGTCATAAAATTCTAAAAATTTACCGAAGTATTGATAGTAATATTGCTTGCCATTTCAAAAAATTAAATTTTTTGAGTGCTGCTATAAACAACTAATTTTTAATATTTTAACTTTTTTAATTTCTAATTATTTTTACTACTTATAATCAATATATTAAGATGAAATATACGACTTATTTTTTTCTTTTAATTCTATGTTTTTTTTATCAAGATATTCAAGCCCAGTTTTTTTATAATGAAAGTAAGTTTGAACAATTAGATCCTTTATTGCCAACTCCAAATGTATATAGAACAGGTTCAGGATCGCCCGGCTATGCATATTGGCAACAAAATGCAGATTATGATATTAAAGTCACTTTAAATGATGAAAAACAAACTATCATCGGTACAGAAACAATTCAATATACAAATAATTCTCCCGATGCTTTGCGTTATATATGGCTTCAACTAGACCAAAATGTACGGGCTAAAAATTCAGATACTTACAAATCAAAAACTTCCAGCTTATCTGATAAAAATTATAAAGCTAGTTTAAAATATCTCAATCGTGAGGTCTTAGAAAATAGTTTTGACGGTGGCTTTAAAATTACAGCTGTTAAAAATTCTAAAGGTGAGGCTCTAAACTATACAATTAATAAAACAATGATGAGGATAACTTTACCTAAAAGCCTTAAAAAAGGAGAAACATTTGGTTTTCAAGTGGATTGGCACTATAATATTCATGACCGTTTGGCTATGGGAGGACGATCTGGTTATGAGTACTTTGAAGAAGATAAAAACTACATGTATATTATTGCTCAGTGGTTTCCTCGTATGGCAGTTTATGATGACGTAAACGGTTGGCAGCACAAACAATTTTTAGGAAGAGGTGAATTTGCTTTAACGTTTGGAGACTATAAAGTTGCTATTACTGTGCCTTCTGATCATGTTGTAGCGGCTACTGGGATTTTAAAAAATGCCGAAGAAATTCTTAATATTCAAGCCTTAACTCAATATAAATTAGCTCAAAAAAGTACTAAACCCATTGTTATTGTTAGTCAAGAAGAGGTTGAAAAGAAAGAAAAAAAACACTCTAAAAATCAAAAAACTTGGATTTTTGAAGCCAAAAATGTACGGGATTTTGCATGGACAAGTTCAAGAAAATATATTTGGGATGCTATGAATGTAAAAATTGGAAGTAATAATGTATTGGCCATGTCTTTATATCCTAAAGAAGCTAATCCGCTTTGGGGTAAATACTCTACTGAAGTTGTTGCCCATACGTTGGAAAGCTATTCCTATTATACCATTAATTATCCTTATCCAACGGCAATTTCTGTTCATGGCAAAAAAATAGGTATGGAATATCCGATGATATGTTTTAATCCTGGCAGGCCAGATCCAGACGGAACCTATTCACCTGCCGTTAAACATCGAATGATCAGCGTAGTCATTCATGAAATTGGACATAACTTTTTTCCAATGATTATCAATTCCGATGAGCGTCAATGGACTTGGTTAGATGAAGGCTTAAATACTTTTTTACAATATTTAACTGAACAATCTTGGGATAAAAACTATCCTTCCCGTAGGGGACCTGCTTATAAAATTATTGATTATATGCGAAGTGAAAAAGATAATATGCGCCCTATTATGACCAATTCGGAATCTATTTTACAATTTGGAAATAACGCGTATGGAAAACCGTCTACTGCATTAAATATTTTGAGAGAAACAGTTATGGGCAGAAAACTTTTTGACTATGCCTTTAAAGAATATGCAAAACGCTGGGCTTTCAAACATCCCAATCCAGCTGATTTCTTTAGAACTATGGAAGATGCCTCAGGTATAGATTTGGATTGGTTTTGGAGAGGCTGGTTTTATACTACTGACCCTGTAGATTTAGCTATTTCAGATGTCAAAGAAATAACCCTTGATACTAAGGAACCACAAATTAAAAGCAAAAAACTTGCAAAAGAAGAAAAAGAAAAAAGACCTTATATTTCAGACAAAAGAAACCAAATAGCTTATAAATCTATCATGGAGCTAAAACCTCATTTGAAAGATTTTTATAATGAATATGATAAATATGGCGTTTATCCAACAGATATTTCGAACTATCAAAAATATACAAGTCAAATGGGCAAAGAGGATAAAGAGTTTATAAAAACCTATAAAAACAAATTTTTCTATGAACTTTCTTTTGAAAATAAAGGTGGTTTGGTTTCGCCTATTATTTTAGAAATGACTTTTGAAGACGATACTAAGGCAATAAATTATTTACCCGCAGAAGTTTGGAAACTTAATGACCAAATAATTACAAAAGTTTTTGTTACTGATAAGGCAGTCAAACAATTTTCTTTAGATCCCTACAGAGAAACAGCAGATATAAATGAAAGTAATAATCATTTTCCCAAAAAAATACTGTCTTCTCGCTTTGAATTATATAAACAAAAACAGAATAATAAAGGTCAAAATAGAAATTATATGAGAGAAGCTAAAGGCAAAAAATAATTAAGAACCCTATCTAATACCATTCAATAATTAAATTTAGTGGTTATCTTCAGATTGAGAAAAAGAAAGAGTCTTTCTTACAAATCTTCCTATGCGTTGTCTTAGCATATTATTCCAGCGCTCTTAGATAATTGGTTTTGCCTATATTGTTTGTATAGGCTCTTGTGTTTAACCTGTGTTTATCACTTTTGCATAGGCATAAAATCTTGGTAGGTTAAAAGTAATTTGAAGTTTCGATTCTGCTTGGTTTCTTGTCATTTGTTTGTTCTTTTTTCAAAAAATTAACAATAGACCTAAGTTCTATTTTTTTGCTAGAAATACTTATCTTTGAAAAAATACCCTGTGTTTGGATTAATACTATTCGCATGGTGCTACGCTATGTTTTCCTGACGGTTAATTCTTTTGGAGAAATATAATTTAATGATATTAATTATAGTTTAATGATATTTCAATTTTGTCTACAAAATTGAAAAAATCCTCACAGGGTTACTTTTAGAATTATTAAAATTTTATGTCTTTAATTATGTGGTTTTCAATTATTTGTATTTTTATAGTGCTATATAATTTTAGTTCTAAGGGGTATGGATTTTACAGAAAATCAAATTAGAAAAATTGAAATACTCTTACAAGATGGTAAATCTATAAATGATTTGACTGACTTGATAAATTTTGTGCTTCGTTGTCAAAATGAGATCCTCCAAACTAACTATACATCAATATCATCTAAACAATTGGCTTACTATACAGCTAAACGGGATGAAAAATACATTCACTTTAAAATTCCTAAAAAAACAGGTGGATCGCGAACGATTTCTACGCCTTTTCCTTTTTTAAAACACGTTCAAAAACAATTCAATATCATTCTAAGCCTATTTTTTGTACCCCGATCTTCGGCAAATGGTTTTGTAAAAAAAAGAAATATCCTTACAAATGCTGAAAAACATATTGGCAAAAAATATGTCTACAATATTGATATTCAAGACTTTTTCCCAACCGTGCATTATGGACGTATAAAAGCTGTTTTTCAATTGGATCCTTTTTACGTTTCTCTTGAATTGGCACATTTAATAGCCCATTTGACTTGTTTTAAAAAAATATTGCCCCAAAGGGCACCCACTTCACCTCTTTTGATCAATGCAGTATGTCAAAGTTTGGATAGGCTTTTGGTCGATTTGGCTAAACATTATCGTTGCTATTATTCGAGATATGTTGATGACATAACTTTTTCGAGCAATCAAAATAAATTTGAAAAAGGAAATTTTGTAAAAGACCTTAAAGAAATTATTCAACAACAAGGCTTTAGAATTAACGCTAAGAAAACCCGTCTTCAACGATCTACTCAGCCTCAAGAAGTAACGGGTGTTGTGGTCAATAAAAAACTGAACCTAACAAAAAACTACATTAAAAAAGTCAGGGCTATGCTGAATAATTGGAAAAAAAAAGACTTCCATATTGTGAAAGTAAATTTTCCTAATACTATCTCCGAGAAAAAAAAGCCAAAAAGAATAAACCTATTCCGCCTTTCCAAGCTATTTTAGAAGGTAAAATTTTATTTCTGGGTATGGTCAGAGGTAAAGAAGATAACTATTATAAAAAATTTATGAATCAATTTAAGCGCTTAAAAGAAAATAAACATGAATCATAATTTAGATTTCTTAAAGGACTTTTATGATGATATTTCCAATATGGAGCAGGTCAAGTTTTTAAAAACGTGCCGGCTTCAAGCTCATACCTTCTATAAGAATCTTAAATGCAGTGAAGACCTAAAAAAAAGATTAATGGATTATTATTTTTTAATGGAAAAAGGACGATTAACCAATAATATTTCTATTCGCTTTTTCAAGGTATAACCATCTTCATCTACAACACTTAATACATATTTTCCTTTCGATAAAAAAGTTTCTATTTGGTGATTCCTCATTAATAACCCATACTAGTTTTTTAAGCCAGTGGTCTATCTTTTTCTGAGTTGCACTTTCAAGTGAGGTTGTCAATGTAGCCATAAATTCAAATTATTATTAAATTATCTTCTATAGTAAAACTATTTTTATCTAAAAAACAGTCATTTTCAAAATCAACGAGTTAAACCTCTAAAAATCCTTTTTTCAAGTATCATGACTATAAATGAAGCAACCATAAAAAGCATTTTGCCATCTTTACTGAAGTATATTTCCTGTTGCTAGTTTAGTAATTTGGGTATTTGGGTCGACATGGATAATTGTCCAGTTGTCAAATTGGCTAAGTCGCCCATTTATTTCGACAAAATCACCGACATACTTCAAAATATCTTTGTTGATAGGTTGGTTATTTTTGCCAAGTAAGATAAAATAGTGGTTTTCATTTTCTTGACGGCTTACTAAGGCTGGTGGAATTCCGCCAGATATACAACGCACAGCGCAAGACCTATGGGGTTTTCCATAGCCGGGTTTCATAACCCCAAAATAGCATTTTGGATCGACAATTTCACCCTGTATAGTCATACTCCCCAGATTCTTGCTTGGGTTAAAATCATATTTTTTTAAATCAGCAGGCACTTCCTTACTTTTTATAAAGGCTTTTTGTTTAGTACTTAATTCCATCATAGTAACGCCATCATAATAAATTAAAGCGCCTTCTAATTTTACCCATTTGTTGTCTAATTCACCCTGTTGAATTAAACTATCGGCTCCAAATTTTCCAAAGTCTACCAATAAAATAGATTGAAAATGAACATTACCTTCAAAATCTTTTCCACTCACAACCCGTAAAAAAGGTACTGGTTTAAGGTGTAAAATACCTTCAACTTGGGTTGGTTTTCCAAATTCAAATTGAGAATTAACAAAGCCTTTTTGACTTTTAGAAAGCATAAAAGCCATAACAACTATAAATAGACCTAGTAAAAGAATAGTTATTTTTATAACATTAGCAATCTGCTTTGGGGCTTTTGGCAAGTAACCAATATAGAATTCTTCTTTTTCCTTATTCATTTTTTAAGAAAGTAAAAGTGAAAAAATGGAGGTATTTTATTTAATAGACTTGTATTTTGATTTTCAATATTTCAGTAGATATTGATAAAAATATTAAAATGACCTTGAAAACTTTTAAATTACTTGTTTTGAGTAACACCAGTTAATAATCTATATTCTAAGGCTTTGATACTATGTAAAAAAAATAGTACATAGAGTCTATTACATATAAAATTTATGCTAAAGAAATATTTAACTTTGTGGAATATATAGGTTTTTAAATAATTTTTAAAATTTCTTTGATAAAATAAAAAATAAGAGCGGCATACATTGGACTAAAGAAAAATATCAGTCGGGTAGTAAATTTATTAGTGGATTTTTGAATTTCTCTCTGCAGCCTTAATTCCACATTTTTGATTTCAAGTTGCACTTTATTAATTTCTTTTTGTAGTTTTGATTCTACATTTTTGATTTCAAGTTGTAGTTTTGATTCTACATTTTTGATTTCAAGTTGTAGTCGCGATTCTGCATTTTTGATTTCAAGTTGTAGTCGCGATTCTGCATTTTTGATTTCAAGTTGTAGTCGCGATTCTGCATTTTTGATTTCAAGTTGCACTTTATTAATTTCTTTTTGTAGTTTTGATTCTACATTTTTGATTTCAAGTTGCACTTTATTAATTTCCTCTTGCAACCTTAACTCCACATTTCTAATTTCAAGTTTAACCTCTCCTATTTCTTTTTTTATTTTATTATTTTCATTTCTAAGTTGTTCTGTGTCTTTTCTAAGTTGTTCTATGTCTTTTTTAAGTTCTAAGGCAGTAGTTTTTAGATCTTCTTTATTGGCTAATTGCTGCCAGTCATAAAAAAGAGGATTATAGTCTTTTTTTTCTGATTGATTCTGATTGATAATTTTTACTAAACCTTCAATTTGAGTTGAGGTAAAACCTGATTGACTCAGCATTTCTTCGGTTTCCATAATATCTTAAATAGAGTAAGTATTTTTTTAGGTATGATGATTTAAACTTTCTTGAAGCATCGGATGGTTTTTAGGTACAATATTATGTTTAGCTAATTTGTTTAAAATAATAAATATAAATAATGCCAAAAATACCATAGCTAAACCAATTTCCACAAATCCAAAATTTCCATTTTCCCGCATTGTTCCCGGCATTATCATGAGGAAAAAGTCAAGCCAATGCCCAAATATTACCACTACACAAACAATTTTTAAAAGTACAATTTTTCGTTTGGCATCTCTGGTCATTAAAACTAGAAAAGGAAAAAAAAAGTTGCTTAAAAGAATCACAATCAAAATTTTGAAATAAAAACTATTTTCCATACGTTCGTAAAAATAAACTGTTTCTTCTGGAATATTAGCATAGTAAATTAAAAGGTATTGAGAAAACCAAATATAAGTCCAAAAAATACTAAAGGCAAATACAAATTTTCCTAAATCATGAAGATGATTTTCATTGACAAAAGCCAAATAACCAATAGATTTTAAATAAACCACTAGCAATGTAATTGCTGCCAAAGCTGCCACAAACCAACTCGCAAAGGCATACCAGCCAATCATAGTACTATACCAGTGGGTATCAATAGACATAACCCAATCCCAAGCTGCCATAGAGGTCGAAAGGGCAAAAAAGATAATAAAACCGATGGATAATCTAATTAATTTTCTAAATAATTTATTTCCGCCTAATAGGTCTTCTTTTAAAGCTGTTTTGGTGATCATATAATAGAAAAGTATCCAAATAGAAAAGAAAGCAATCAAGCGAAAAGAGAAGAAAGGTAAGTTTAAAAACCCTGATTTTCCTGCAATAATGGGATCATAATTAGAAGATTCTGGATTGGAAATACCATGATGAGACCAATGAAAAATATCATGGTATGAGAAGAAAAAAATAAGCCCTGTAAGGAAAAAAGCCATGGGCAAATAGTTTCCAAAAGCCATTGGAATACGTACTAAAACCGTAGGCCAACCAGACATAGCTACATATTGAACTGCAAAGAAAAAGAAAGCCGCCAGAGCTAAGCCTGTAAAAAAAACACTATTAACCCATAGATTAACTTTAACACGTTTAAGTAGAGAATAACCATCATGACCAGTAGAACTATTGTCTGTATGGGCATTTACTTCATGAGTGTCGCCTTTATGAATTTCTACATCTTCTTCAACGTGTACTAAAACAGGATTATCACCATGGTTTTTTTCATGATGATCGGATAAACTATCTAATAATAACCCTAAACCAAAAATTAAAACGCCAATAATACCAATAGTAATAATGGTTTTTTTGAGTTTTTTTGAAAAAATAAATTTTTCGTCTAAATTAAATTTTTGCCCCATTTTTATATTAAAAAGAATAATTAAAAGTTGAATTTAGTCTGTAAAATTATACTCGCATTACTTGGAATTTTTTTTTTAGGTTTATAACTTATTGACGTTGAAGTTGAACGTTTCAAAAAATTAAAATAGCTTTTCTATAGATAGGTTAAAATGTGCACTTTCTAATTTTCTTGGTGTAAATATTTTTGTTTCTCTGTCAATAGCTCTTCACTTTCTACTTTATCTGGATTTGGAACACAACAATCTACAGGACAAACAGCAGCACACTGAGGTTCTTCATGAAAACCAACACATTCTGTACATTTATCCGAAACAATATAAAAAAAGTCTTCCGAAACAGGTGCTTGATTTTCTGAGGCACCTATTGTTTTTCCGTTTAGCTTTGCTTCGGTAAGGTTTGTACCTTCAGCAAAATCCCATTCAACCCCACCTTCGTAAATAGCGGTATTAGGGCATTCTGGCTCGCAGGCACCACAATTGATACATTCATCTGTTATCATTATTGCCATAACACAAATTTTTTTTAGTTTAAAAAATTATATTTAAACTTCAAAAAAACAAAATATTTTCATACAGACCTTAAAATTTGCTCAATAATTATAAATTATTTCAGGTTTAAGAGGTAGACATTTTGTCTTAAATTTATATTTGGCAAATTAATTGACATATTTAAATCCATGTCAATTGGTGATATATACCCAAAATGACCTCTAAAATTATTATTATTTACAATATCTTATTTATAGCCTAAATTATGGAATCTACAGCAGAATCTAAAAAAACGCCTAATAGAGAAGTAGAAAAAGAAGAAGAAAATACTTCTAAAAATGAGTTAGACCTCGAGGGTGTTGAAAAAATAAATGTTCAAGAAGAAGAAAATACAGCAGAAAAAAAAGAACTAAATGTTCAAAAAGAAGAAAATATAGAAGTTAAGTTTAAAGCAGAAATTGAAGAATTAAAAGCTAAGTATTTACGTTTATATTCCGAATTTGACAACTATCGAAAAAGAACTAGCAAAGAAAAATTAGATATTATTCAAAGAGCAAATGAAAATTTAATTTTAAATCTACTACCTATATTAGATGATTTTCAAAGAGCATTGAAAACTATTGATATAAAAAGAGCTACAAGTGTAGAAGATAAGGAAGAAGGTTTTCGATTGATTCATCAAAAACTGTTTAATAATTTGGAAAAAACTGGTTTAAAAGAAATAGAAGACCCTGTAGGTGAAGATTTTGATGTAGACAAACAAGAAGCTATTAATCAAATACCAGCTCCAAAACCAGAACTTTCAGGCAAGGTCATAGAAGAAATTGAAAAAGGCTATATGCTTAATGATAAGGTCATTCGTTATAGTAAAGTTATTATTGGAACTTAAATTAAACTATTTTAAGTTCCTTCATTTAATTGTTTATCATTCATTACATTTAATAGACATGTCTAAAAAAGATTATTACACAGTTTTAGGAGTTTCCAAAAATTCTAGTCCAGAAGAAATCAAAAAGGCTTATCGGAAGTTAGCTATTAAATACCACCCGGATAGAAATCCAGATAATAAAACCTCTGAAGATCGTTTTAAAGAAGCCGCAGAAGCTTATGATGTTTTGAGCAACTCTCAAAAAAAACAACGCTATGATCGATATGGACACCAAGGGCTGGGGCAAGACGGAGGAGGATTTAACATGAACATGGATGATATCTTTTCAAACATAAAAGATATTTTTGGAGACAGTGGATTTGGAGATATTTTTGGAGATATGAGAGGGTCAGGAGGCAATAATTTTCAATCCGTAAATAAGGGAGATAATCTGCGTATACGCCTAAAATTAAACCTCAAAGAAATTGCTAAGGGTGTTCAAAAAAATTTAAAAGTTAAACATTATATTGCTTGTGATACTTGCAGTGGATCAGGAGCTAAAAATAGCAATGCTTTTCAATCATGTGTTACTTGTGGCGGTGCTGGACAAGTTAATAAAGTTAGTAATACGATGTTGGGACGGATGGTTACAAGAACGATATGCTCGGCATGTTCCGGATCTGGACGAAGAATAACGGCTAAATGTTCACCTTGCAAAGGCGAAGGACGGATTTTAAAAGAAGATGTTATAGATATTAAAATTCCTGCAGGTGTTACTGATGGTATGCAACTTTCGATGAATGGAAAAGGAAATGCAGCACGTTTAGGTGGTAGGCCCGGTGATTTATTAATTCTTATTCAAGAAATAGAAGATAAATTATTAAAACGGGAAGGAAATAACTTGCATTACGACCTATATATTAGTTTTACTGATGCTGCCTTAGGAACGGAACAAAAAATTCCAACCGTAGATGGTAATGTTCGTATTTCTATCCAGTCAGGCATTCAAAATGGCAAAATTTTGAGGTTAAGAGGTAAAGGAATAAAAGAAATTAATAGCTATAATCAAGGCGACCAACTTGTTCATGTTAATGTTTGGGTCCCTGTAAAACTTTCAAACGAAGAAAAGGAGATTCTTAGAAAACTAGCAGATTCTCCTAATTTTAAACCCCAACCTGACAAACATGAACACCGATCTTTCTTTGATAAAGTAAAAGAGTTTTTTTCTGATGAATAGGTAAAAGCGTTTTTTTATAAAAATTCTAAATAATTAATTGATCTAATTATTAAACAATTTTAATGAGTTAAACCTCAAGGGTGAAATGAACTTAATAACATTAGATTTTAGTTTTGAACTATCGTTCTAAGAAAATAAAATCTTTTTATGATTTTTAAAAGGCAAAAGAAAAAATAAGTCGCATTGTCCATTCGTCAGGGATAGCGACATCTATATTTTGACCTCCGGAAAAACTACTATTGCTATAAAGTCTGATATCACCTTCTGTAGTCACATTTACAGTATTATAAGTTACAGATGCTTGGATTTTAGTGGCATATTTTTTCAGATATTTGGTAAGACCAAACGTATAATATTTAGGTCTATTGTAAATACCTGCATTTAAAAAAGTTTCACTTTCAGCTTTGATACTACCAGCTGTATCATGTTGTATCAAATCATTAATTTGAGTATACCTAAGGTCTACAGACCAATTGCTTTTAAATAAATAACCTATTTGGATATTCCAAATTTCTCCTAAATTTAAACGCCCTCTGACTGTGGCTTCATCTTCTGTGATTTTTGAAGAAAGTGTTGCTTTAGTTTTTGCATATGTTCCTAAAAGTGTCAATCCTTTATATTTGAATAAAAAATCTGCAACTATCTTTTGATAATCAGGCAAAACTTGATTTCCAATAGAATCGGTATAAAAAAATCGCTCTGCTTCTGCTCTGGCATTTCCATTTCTGCTGGAGATACCATCATTATATGTATAAGAAAGCCCCAATACTAATTTAGGTGTCCACTCTCTAAGCATATCAACCCCATTAAATTCACCACCTTTAAACAAGCCTAAAGGTAAAATATCTAGACGTCCTCCATATTTTAATCCGCCATAATTGGTAAAACTATTTTGGCCTTCTCCAGACGTAATTTCTAAATAAGACTTAATATATAAATTTCTATAAATTTTATCCCTTCGATCTATAAATAATCCAATATCTCTAAAAACTGAAAATAAAGAGACTATACGGCTTCTTTCAACAAATTGAATTTTATTAGAAGTCATGGGAAATTCTCGATAGTTTGTTCGCGGGGCCTTTTGTCCAAAATGTATTCTGGTATACCGAAAAGGTCTATAGGTTATAAAAGCATCCCAAAAAAAACGATTAATATCATCGCTGCCGTCAGTGGTATCTCCAACTATATTTTGTCTGCCCAAGTCAAAACTTAGACGATAAGCTAGTTTTAAGCGTTCACTTTTACCACTTATTTTTACTCTGGCTCTATGTATTCTATATCTAGACTGAATATAACGGTTACCCAACGTATCTTTACCTGTAAATAGTTCATAATAAGGTTGTATATACCCAGTGATAATCATACTATAGTCTTCATTAGGCGAATAAAACCGGAGACCTTTACCTGTATTATACCAACCCGTCAAAGCATAACTAAGATTACTTTCATCCGAATTTTCTTCTTCGATTTCCCCTTCTGTATCAGAAAAATCTTGACTATATAAAGCTGAAGATGAAAATAATAGTATAAGAAATAAACTAATTTTTCTAATCATACAATTAGGAATTATAATAAACTCTATGTTGTAAAATTTTTTGGTAATTGTAGATATAAAATACATGTTGTATATTTTATATCTACAAAAAAATTAGTACATAGAGTCTAATATTATAAATTTAGTTGATAATAAAATTAATGGTTTTTTCAAAATTTAACGTTTTGATAAGCGCTATATAGAAACCCTTAGGCAAATCGCTAACATCATAAACATCTTGAATCTCACTGTATTCCTTTACTATTTGACCTTGAAGGTTATAAAATAGAAGTTCCACGACCCCTATCTTTTTCAAGCCCCTTATATGTAAAAAATTTGTGCTTGGATTCGGATACAATACGGTTTCAGTTTGAGTAAAAACATCCTCAATACCTGTTACCAAACCACCATCATCACCATCTATAATGCTAATAATCAAATCATCAGAATAGGTTAACCCTCCTAAATCTGTACTTGTTACTGTTAAATTATAGCTTTCTATTGTTTCATAATCAAAGGAAATATTAGCGTATAAACTATCCGCACTGATTTGAAAATTGGTGTTATCAGAAATTGTATAGGTATGCTTATCAGTTGGATTAGCGTCTGTTGTGGAAAAAAGACCTATTAAAGTTCCTATAGCTAAGTTTTCTTCTATGCTGTTGTTCGAAAGGGCTATGCCTGTCGGAGCTGCATTAGGTACTACCGTTAAAGTATCTGCTGAAGAAGTTAAAATCAAACTCGGTACATTGGGATTGCTAATCTCACAATAATAAAGACCGGATTCTTCAGCTTGAAGGTCCATTAAATCAAGGCTGGAATTACTAGGATTAGCTATAAAATTACTGTTGTAAAACCATTGATAACGATTTCCTGTACCGCCTACATCGACAGAAAGCATTAAATTTGACCCACTTGGCAAAGTATAGTTTTCGCCTTCTCTTACCGGTTTTTGAGGCGAATAATTAGAAGCAGAACCTAAATTAGCCCGATTGGGTTCTATGTCTCCAAAATCTAAAAAATTATTTTGAACACTAAAAACAACAAGTTGAGTTAAGGCAGTTAAATCAGATAGACCGGTAAAAGCATTGTTTTCCAGTTTTAAATTAAGTAAGTTAGTCAAGTTAGCTAATGTATTAGGCAGAGCGCCACTCAACTCATTATTTCCTAAATCTAAAGTTGTTAAAGCAGCTAAATTGCCGAGTTCCGTCGGAAGGACGCCACTCAACTCATTATTGCCTAAGTCTAAAGTTGTTAAAGCAGATAAATTGCCCAACTCCGATGGAATGGAACCTGTAAATTGATTGCTATCTAATTCTAATCTTGTTAAAGCAGCTAAATTGCCGAGTTCTGCCGGAAGGACGCCACTCAGCTCATTAGTGCTTAAGTCTAAAGTTTGCAAACTATCTAAAAGACCTAAATCAGAAGCTAATGTTCCCAATAAGTTATTATTAGCCAAATCAATAGCTACTACTCTTTGATTTTCTAATGTTATCCCGCCCCAGTTTGTTGGAGATAGTAATAAATCCCAAGTTGTATTCCAACCAGCTCCATCAGTGCTGTTGTATAGATTTAAGAGAATGAAAAAATCTGATGATACTATATCGCTTGAAAAGGGATTGCCAATAATATCGGACAAAGACCTCAGAGTAAGACCCGGTACATTGGGATTGCTAATCTGACAATAGTAAGAACCAAAATCGGCTTCTTGTATGTTGGTTAAGTTTAGACTAGAATTATTTTCTCCTGCTATAGCTACATCATTAAAAAACCATTGGTATACATTCCCGGTACCATTGACTGCAACCGAAAGCACTATATCTGTACCTATAGGATTAGAATAAAAATCCCCTTCTCTTACCGGTCCTTGAGGCGAATAATTAGAAGCAGAAACCAAGTTAGCCAAATTTGGCTGTATATCTTCAAAATCTAAAAAATTATTTTGAACCTGAAAATCAGCATCTCCATTTAAGCTTGTTATATGTGATAAATCCGGTAAATCTGTAAATTGATTGTCATTTAAATTTAAATTTGTTAAAGCAATTAGATTACCCAACTCCGGTGGAATGGAACCTGTAAATTGATTGTCATTTAATTCTAAATTTGTTAAAGCAGTTAGATTACCCAACTCCGGTGGAATGGAACCTGTAAATTGATTGTCATTTAATTCTAAAGTTGTTAAAGCAGTTAGATTGCCCAACTCCGGTGGAATGGAACCTGTAAATTGATTGTCATTTAATTCTAAAGTTGTTAAAGCAGTTAGATTGCCTAACTCCGACGGAATGGAATTCGTAAGTTGATTCTGATCTAAATCTAATCTTGTTAAAGCAGTTAGATTGCCTAACTCCGACGGAATGGAACCTATAAGTTGATTGATATCTAAGTCTAAAGTTGTTAAAGCAGTTAGATTGCCCAACTCCGGTGGAATGGAACCTGTAAGGTCATTGGAAAATAAACTTAAATTTGTTAAAGCAGTTAGATTGCCCAACTCCGGTGGAATGGAACCTGTAAGGTCATTGAGAGATAAATTTAAATTTGTTAAAGCAGTTAGATTGCCCAACTCCGGTGGAATGGAACCTGTAAGGTCATCGGAAAATAAATTTAAATTTGTTAAAGCACTTAGATTGCCCAACTCCGACGGAATGGAACCATTGAGATTATTAAAAAACAAATTAAGCTTTACAACTCGCCCATTTGCTGTATCTACTCCATGCCAGCTGCTAACAGGATTGTTTAAATTCCAGGTGGTCTTCCAGTTAGCACCGTTAGTACTGTTGTATAAAGCTAATAAAGCTAAAGAATCTTGCGTATTAACTTGCGCTTTTGCTGTAAAAAAGGAAAAAATGAGTATAAAAAAAGTGATTTTTTTCATGATAAATAAAGTTTAAAATTTAAAAAATGGCAGCTAAGACCTATAAAGCATAGAAGAGTACTAAATTTTTTGCTTATAAGAATATGAAGATATAAAATATTAAATAAACTATTTTTTTATCTCGTTTTTAAAAGGTTTAATTTCTCTTCATTAATTTGAAAACCAAATATTTATACGATGTTTATTCGTTATTCGTTATCATTTTTTGTATAAACTAGTAAATCTGAAAGAATAAAATTATGTAGTATATTGAAAATCAAACACTTAAAAATCTCTAAAATCTCTAAAAAATTTTACAACATAATGTCTAATATAGTAAAATAAATTATGGTTTTCTGACAAATCTTATGTAAACATTTTTTTCATCTTCAAAGCATAAAGTTAGAATACATTTTAAAAACGTATAATTTGTTTTTTAATTGAAAACCAAATATTTATAAGAAAATTATTAACCGATTTACATTGATAGATTTTAAAGAAGCAGATTATAATAACACAATAAGACTTTTGAAGACATTATCTTTTAAGATAGCGAAAGTTATAATAAAATAAACAAAAGTTAATAAACTATTTTTTTTTAATAGAATAGACTTTATGTTGTAAAATTTTTTGGTGATTTTAGATGTTTTGAAATATTTGGTTTTCAATAAAATACATTTTGTGCATTTTATCCCATTCAAAAAAATTAGTGCATAGAGTCTAATCCTTTGTCAATACTTCGGAACTATTTTAAACGATATTTAAGAAATTTTTTTATTTTATATTATTCTGATAATCAATTATTTAATTTATAAAAAATAAATATTTAATTTATTTTTTAGCAACTTTAGTAAAACAATACTTCGGAACTATTTTAAGCGATATTTAAGAAATTTTTTACTATATATTTTACTGATAATCAATTATTTATATTTTAAAAATTGACTAAAATATCTATTTTTTAGCAACTTTAGTGAAATCTGTACTTGATTAAAATTAATATTTGGATAAAAAAACGCACACTTTGAAAGTTTAATTGTCTTATTTTCAATAAATTAAATAATAAAAATACCATACATATATTGTTATTTGATTATCAAAGTATTAAATAAAAAAAATAAATTTAATTATATTATAATCAATTTGTTATAAAATTTACCGAAGTATTGCTTTGTATAATCTTCTAAAATTCAATTTTCAATTTTAAAAAGAATATTAAACATAAGAAAATCAACAGAAATGCTTTTTATAAATTGTAGATCATAAAGGATTAATTGTCAATTATGGAATAGAAATTGATATTACTAAAATACCTATTAAATTAATAAAAAACTTGTTATCATAAAACTTGTTATTATATAATAAAATCTAAAACAAGATTTTTCAAAATACGTGGACTTAAATTATCAATCATAGAAAAATGAAATTATTTACATCGTTTATCACTTTATATTTACTGTTTTTTTCTCTATTTACTTTTACTTCTGAAGCAAAAAGAGTAACGGCTACTAACGGTTTTCAAGTTATAAATGTTGGTGTTATTGGTATGACTTTATGTGACAGCCAAGATGTAGAAATAACTATTCAAAATATAAGCATAGAAACTATAGACAGTTTTACGATAAATGTAAATTGCCAAGGTCAGGCAATTACTTCTCGTACTTATATTAATGAACCTGTTTTGTCAGGTGCAACTTTTGTCGATACCCTAACTTTAGCAACTGTTGCAGGCGTTTCTTGCAATGTAACAACCAATGTATCATCTATTTGCGATGGAACTATTATTAATAGTGTGCCTAACATGTCTACTATAACTATACTACGGCCACAGGCGGAATTTATACTTATTTCCAATTCTAGCTCAATAGATACCATTAGTAATGCGCAATCAATAACTTATTCTTTGACATTTCGAAATATGGGCACTGATTCGGCTAGAAATTCTATAGCTAATGCGAGTTTTGACGCATTAGGTAATACGACTTTATCAGGTGTTCCAATCACTTACAATGGTTTAATCTTTCCTCCAAATATTGCACCTGGTGATACTTTACGAGTTGAATGGGTTGGTATGGTGAGTGAATGCCCACTAATATTCAATGATTGGAGCTTTCAAATGTCCTATCAAATAAACTGTCTTATAGGTAATACTACTAATATTTCTATAGAATCTGATGATCTTTTTATCAATCAAGTATTTACCATCACTAATTATCTTGTTGATGATGTTAATCTAATGGAAACTTCTAATGTCGGTGAAATATGCATATCTATAACTGATAATTTGAATATTGAACAAACAAATCCTCGTTTAGTTTTTGATTGTGTACTGCCTAATTGGCTATTATGGAATAGGATAACACTTCCTCAAATACGTTTAAATAGTGGTGTAAATATAGATGCTGATAGTACAAGCTATAATGCTGAAACAGGACGTTTTATTTTCTTTACAGACTATCCTGATAATGTTAGTTTAAGCAATTCGCAAATTTGTATAGGTGGTTTGGTACCGGATTGTTTGGATAGTACAGATCATTCAAATGAAGATTTTTTTATACGTGACCTAAACGTTATTCCTAATTCTACAACCCCTAATTGCAATTACCCTATCATTTTAGATGTTGAAGGTAACCTATCTCGAAGTTTTTTGAATCGTTTAAATGCAGAAGATTTCGATTTTACAATTTGTAATCCAGCACCTTCTACCCAGATTAGTCATGAAGCTTTCAGATTAAATATTGGAGACTTTCCTATAGGTTGTTCACCGGATTCTTTTTTGCTTGTCAGAAATGATACTTTTAGAACAGTAACAGCCATGCGGATAGAAACCGATGGAAATCAAGAAGCCTATAGCGCTATTTTTTTTAGAGAAGGTAACATTTTTAATACTGGAAACTTTGTAAATAGTAGAGATTTTTTAGAACCCCGAATTTTTAATTTAGAAATTAAAGATTCCAGTTCAGGTACAAGTTATTTCTGTACTAATATTCAATATAATGATATAGAATTTTCAGGTACATCGACTCAATCTGGCTATGAGTTTATTTTGCATGTAGATTCTTTGCTGGGCAATGGTTGTGCTTTGCCTATAGGTTTTACTTTTGATGAAGGTGATACGGTGATTTTAACAATTGATTATTTGGTATTAAGAAATGAAGATTTGCCGTTAAGTCATCTCCAAACAATCTATGCCACAAACCTTAATCTCCCCTATTTTAATAATTTTACTATTTTAAATGGACCCAACATTATCAATTTTGAACTGGTACAGGCACCTATTACACCTCCTGGTACATCCCGTCAATTATGTGATAACCGTTATTATGGTAGTACTTTTTTTGTCCGGTGGAATGGAGGTCTTTTACCCGACAACCCTTTTGGTTGTGAAAGGCGAAATATTTTTAGCTATGATCGAATTGATATTGATCGTCTGACCATAGATCCTTTTGTCTTAGATTCTTTAATTGTAGAGTTAGATGGAGATATGCAAAATTTTAGTATAGCTGGAGATGGTTCTTTAGGACTTCGTACTTTATTTGAAAATGGAATCTTTGATTCGGCTGATATTATTGGTAATGATCTGATATTAACAGGAACATTTCCTTATAATTGTGCCGCTTCATTTATAGAACCAATCAATTGGGGCTATCTTACAACAACAACAGGAATTTTAAATCTTAATGGGGTAACCGATGATTTTGAAAGTACTTTGACCCAAACGTTAAATACAAATTATCCTGCCAATTTGGACATTAATACTAGCAGTTTAGAATATGGACAGGAACAATTTTTTTGGAATCTTAGAATTGTTAATCCAGTTCTTAACAGCTATAATACTGATGCTACTCAGTTTTGGCTAGATATTGCTACCGATAACCGTATAACTATTGATAGTATTGTAGATATAAGTTCACCTGCTGGCTGCGGTATAGGGCGCTTAACAGCTGATTTAACAACATACTATCCAATTAATATAGGCGATTGTGGTTTGGGAGGAGTCAAAGAATATAGGGTATATGGTTCTGCTAATGCTTGTTTTGACTCACAAATGACAGCTAATATTCGTTTTCGTTGCAATGCTATGGAAGATATTTTAACAGGTACTATCGCCAGAGATAATCAAGACCCTTTAGCACCTTGTGTCATAGATAGCATAAGCCAAAATATTTCGACAGGGTCAATTTTGACTATAACAGATATACGAACTGCTGATATAGTGGATTTTTGTGATGAACCATTGATAGAGCTTAATGTAGAAAATATATCTCAGAGTATATCTAATAATGTTATAATAAGACTACCACTAAATAACGGTTTTGGCATAGGAAATAATGTTACTTTTACACCTACAGGTTTTACAACTTTGGGTATACTTCCTTTGACTCGTGCTGTAAACGACCCTGCAGGTGGAATTCGTACAATAAGTGGCGCTGGTGTAGATACTCTGATTATATATCTTGATTCGATTCTTACCGATATTGGTGTTAATGGAATTGAGGCAGGCGCAACTTTAAGAGTAGGCATTGAAACATTTCTAAATTGTGATTTTATTTCTGGAAATAATTTAGAAGGCTCTTTAGAGTATTTTCAATTTTGTATGCCAACATCATCTAATCAAGTTATTTTCGAAACCAGAGAAGTTTATTTAAGAGATTATGAGTCAAATTTATTTATCAATGTCCAAGAAACACCAGCTTGTTCAGGTACTTTTGAGGTAAGGACAGAAGTACAGACCCAAGGTTTATTTAATGGTGGCACTACTAATATTACCGATTCTTTAAGCATTACTTTGCCTTTAGGGGTTACTTATGTACCTATGAGTGCTTCAGCTGCTTGGGGAGAACCAAATATAGTTGGTAGAGAGTTGATTTGGGGAATTCCCCCTGAAACATATACAATATTTACTATTGCTACAAATATTTTAGAGTTTATGACTCAGGCTGGACAAAATGCTAGCGAGCTTTGTCAGACCCATGTTTATGATGCCGAAAGTTATATTACTCAAAATATGACTTGTCCGGGATCTGGCTTATTTTGTCCAGATGGACGACTTTCTTTAGATACAGCTCAAAATATCATTGCTATAAACCGCCCAACACTTGAATTAAATAATTTATGTATAACCAATATTGATCAAACAGGGCAAACCATTCAGGTTACATTAAATAATATTTCGAGTTTAGACCAAACAGGCTATAACGTTAATTTGTCAAGTGGTAGTACAGGAATAGATATTGCAGATATTGGAGAAGTGATACAAAGTATGGATAGTTTTCATTTAACAACAAATTTAACAACTTTATTAGACGAACTTTCAAATACAGGTACCCTAACAGCAACTTTAGATAGAACGAATACTTTAAATTGTTTATGCCAAACCAGTACGGCGGTTTATAATTTTAATTTTACTGTTGATACAGCTATTGTTTGTTTAGATAATACGACTATTATAGGACAACCTTTTAATAACCCTGGCGGGAATTCAAATTTTACATGGATAGATTTTGAAGGTGTTTGTTGTCTTTCTGATCGTAATATTCCTAATCCTACTATACAACCAGATCGAAGTGGTACCTATACTTTGTACAGAATTACAGAATCTTCAGTAACAGGTAAAATATTAGCTATACATAGACAAGTTATTCAATCTCCAGATGTTGAAGCTAATATTATCCAAGATACTATAAACATTTGTCAAGGTACAACCGTTACCGTTAGTGATAATAAATTTATATTACCAACACCAGAAAGTTATGCCGACTTTAGTTACCAATGGTTTATCAATGGCACATTACAACCCGCTACCGATACTCTTTTTTCATTAACCCGCACTTTTGCTATACTTAACTCACCTTTTGAAATTATTATTGAAAAAACAGATGATTTTAGTGGCTGTATAGATAGGGATACCGTATTAGTAGTTGTAAATATGATGCCTAATATTAATTTAGGAAATGATACTATAATTTGTACAAATGATAATTTGCTGTTGTATCCAGGTCCTTTTCAAACTTACTTATGGCAAGATGGAAGTAGTGATACGGCTTTTACAGTTACAAATCCAGGAAGTTATTATGTTACTGTTGGAAGTCAAGAAGGTTGTGAAGATACCGATACAATAGAAGTCTTTTTTAATGATATACCAACTGTTGAGATATTATTTGGTACTGATACGGTGATTGATGCTTTAACTTTTTGTGATGATGAAGGACAGCAGCTTTTGCGAACTTCTGTTTCAAGCCCACTAGTCAATTATATTTGGTACCGTGATGGTGTTATTATTCCGGGGGCCACAGCTGATACTTTAGTTGTTTTTAATCCATCAGCTTCTAATCTTTATACTGTTCAGATAACTGATTTGAATTTACCAAATACGCGTTGTACCGTTTTAGATACCGCTCGAGTAATATTTAATCCCTTACCTATATTTACTTTGGCTGATACTTTTTTAGGTTGTTTACCTGCATCACTTATAACTTCACCTTTAGCAGGTGTTTTGGATATAACTCATATGTGGATAGATCCGGCAGATGATACAACTATGAATGAATCAATAACTCCAACCTTAGAAGGTTATTATACTTTAATGACAACCAATACGGCCAGTGGTTGTACATATATGGATTCGGCTTATGTAATTGTTCATGTTCCACCTGTTGCTCAAATTCAAGTGAATCCTCTGGGTAATTGTATTGGTAATCTTACTTTTTTATCAGCTAATACAGCAGGACATACTCCAAATGTACGTTATGAATGGACAGACGAAACAGGTGTACTAATAGGTATTTTATCGAGTATACAAGTTAATATAGAACAAATGTACCGCTTGGTCGTCATTGATGATAGTACAACTTGTAGTGATACAGCTTTTTATAATTTAACCTATAACCCATTACCTATCATACAAGGTATTCCAGCTAATGTTATTTTTTGTTTACCTTCAACTGTCTTAGGTGATCAACTTCCATTAAATCAAAATTATTTATGGTTGCGTGGAATGGATACTATTTCTGTTAACAGATTAGCAGAAATTACTCAAGATGGAAATTATTTTTTAAGAGTAACTGACCCAATAACAGGTTGTTTTAGCGAATTAAACTTTATAGCAAGCTCAATGATACAACCTATCATTAATCTACCAGATGACACAACTTTATGCGAAACAGAGACCTTAAGGCTTTCAGCTTTTGATCCTGGACATTCCGTAACTACTCAATATACTTGGAGAAGAATTAATGACAATCAAATTATTGATAATGATGCTATTTTAGATTTAGAATTTTGCTACACATGGAGATTATACTTGCTTTTTGTATGAAGTAACGGTAATATTTCCAAGTGCTTTAAGTTGTGAAACCAAAGATACCGTTAGAGTTTGTTTTGAAAGAAACTCTCAAGCTAATATCATTCAAAATGATACTACTATATGTCTCAATAATACTTTAACTTTAGATGCCGAAGGAGGAATAAATTATGTATGGAGTACGGGAGAGCTAAGCTCTTCAATTACTTTTATACCTTCCAATACAGGCTTATTTTTTATAAGTGTAAGAACGGAAAATGGAACACTTTGTGAACCAACTTTTGATACTATTAGAGTACAGGTTTTACCAGAATTAAATGCCAGTATTTCTACTACCGAATTGCCAATTATTTATTGCCCTGAAGATTCTGTTATTTTATCAGGTTTTGATCCAACTCATTTAGGCAGAACAGTTACCTATACTTGGACAAAATTAAATATTGAAACCCCAGATATCATTCTTCAACAAGGTTTAGAGAGTAGTATTATAATTCCTTATAGAGAAGATTTTATGCCTTATCCTATTCAAATAGAACTTTTGGTTGATGATGGAATTTGTCAAGATAGACAAACAATTACAATACTTTATGAACCTATAGATGTTGTTAATTTGACTCAATTTAATATCGCTTGTTTAGGTGACTTAGCAACTATTGGTACAAGGTCGGCTATTTCTACATCAGGAGAGGTTACTTTTGTTTGGCAAACAGGAGATACAACACCAACTATAGAAGTTGGATCACCAGGATATTATAGCGTTATGATAACAGCAGGGAATTGCAGTTATCTTGATAGTATTGAAGTTGTATTTAGAGGAAACGGAATAGCCAATGTGATAGATACGGCTGTTTGTTTTCAACCAAATTTAAGTATTCCAGACATTACCAGTTATACATTTTTACCGGTAATTAATAGATTCTATATTAATTATCCAGGGGTTCAACGAAATGTTATTTGGTTAGATAGTATAGGAAATGTTATTTCTAATAGTCAAAATATTAGTATTTCTTCGCCAGGAATTTATACAAGTATTTTAACAACAAGTTTAGGCGCTTCTTGTGGTTCGGACACAACAATTCTTATAGTCAATAATCTATGTCCTACTTTACTTTATGTCCCCGACATTTTTACACCTAATGGCGATGGACTTAATGACAATTTTTCAGTTTTTGGCTATTACCTTCGCAACTTTAAAATGACCATATATGATCGTTGGCAAAATGTTGTTTATACTAAGGATATAGAATCAGAATTTAACCTATCCAACTTAAATGATCAAGATTGGTGGAATGGAACACGGTTTAATACAGGTGCAGAACTTTCTGTAGGTACTTATGAATGGGTTATAACTTATGAAGACAGAACTTCGGAAAATCCCATTCAAAGTATAAGAGGATATGTGCTGTTGGAAAGGTAAGGTTTATCCCTCTTGTAAACTGAAAACCAGTAATTACTTTTTTAATATATACAAAATTATGACTACCAATAACATAAAGTTTCAGACCGTTATAAAAAAAATACTTTTTATTTCTATAGTCCAGTTTTTCAGGAAAAATATGAAAGTCATATAAATTCTTTATGTGAAACTCTATTGGTCATTAAAAATCAAGTGGAAACAAACGGTCTTAATAAAAAGATATTCATAAATCTCTTAAAACAAAGAGAGAATGGTCTAAGAGTGTTACTGGCTCTAACAGGTTTAGCAAATGAAAGATGGATTTTATTATCCCCAATAAAGCCAATCCTAAAATTATTATAGAAAGCTCTTTTTTAGTAACAACTTCGTCTGGTCAAGGAGATAAGTCAAAAACAGAACATCAAATTAAATCTTTAATTACCAAATATTATCCTACTTCAAAATTTATTGGTTTTATAGACGGAATAGGTTGGTATGTTCGAAAAGGTGATTTAAAACGTATGGTATCAGCATACGATGATGTATTTACTTTTGAAAAAACTGAAATAAAAAGATTCATTAATTTTCTAAACACCATCTTAAAATGATCAAAAAATATCTGAATAGAATCGTTCAAGGTGATTGTTTAGAACTTTTAAAAACGGTTTCCGATAATTCAATAGATGTTACTTTTGCAGATCCACCTTTTAATCTAAAAAAAGGCTATAATAGTTATAAAGATCATTTAAAAATTCAAGATTATTTGGATTGGTCTGAACATTGGATTACCGAAATGGTACGTATCACAAAACCAACTGGAAGTATTTTTTTGCATAATATTCCTAAATGGCTAACTTATTACACCTCATTTCTAAACAAACAAGCCGATTTCAAACATTGGATCAGCTGGAATGCACCTACAGCACCAATGGGAAAAATATTACAACCTGCCCATTATGGAATTTTATTTTATGCAAAAGATAATAAACAATTGAAATTCAATGAAATACGCTATCCACATCAGCGCTCCCGAAAATCAAAAATTCTGTCTAAAGATTATGGTGGGAAAAAGAAAATGTTACACCCTTATGGTCCCTTAATTTCTGACGTTTGGACAGATATACATAGAGTAAAACATAATAAATATAGAGATAAGCATCCTTGCCAGCTACCTATACATTTATTGGAAAGAATCATTTTAATGGCTTCAGATGAAGGAGATATTATCTTAGATCCTTTTAGTGGTGCTGGTACAACAGCTTTAGCTGCTAAACGACTTGGAAGGCAATTTATTGGTTTTGAATTAGATGTCAACTATACCAATATCACTGAACATAAACTTTTACAAGAAACAGGTCATTCAAAATTAGGAAATTATTGGGTTAGTTTTTACCTCAATCAAGTAATAACTTTAAGGAATAAAGATTGGGATCATTTAAGTCAATATTATTCTATTCCTAACAAAATTGAAGAAATTGATAATGCTCCAATTTATTTAAAATCAAAGTTTTATTCTTTACCTTCACTACATAATCAGAAAAATAAAATGAAAGAACAAAACCTTACATTATTTCAGAAAAAATAGGATAAAAAATCCCAATAAAACCAAAATTAATTTAAAAAAATATATTGTTGATAAAGTTTCAAAAAGGCAGAAAAGGCATAGGAGGAAGATGGTTTATACTCAGGTTACTTGAAAAAGAGAGTTTCCCGGATTCTAACCTATTGGTATTGAAACTTAACATTTCGCAAAATAAAATAGCTTTGCTATAAAAATTATCTAATAAGAATATCCCAGCAATTTTATTTTTTTGATTGTCTTTTTTTGCCCCTGTTTTGAATTGACTTTTTTTAGAAAAGTCTAATGGGTGTAAATAAACACTTCTATTTTAAGTTTAGTAAAACTAAAAAATAAGATGAGGGTTTATTTAAGAATGTAAAAAAAATCACAGTAATTTATAAAAAAAGCCTTGAATCTTTATAGAAAGGTTAGGGTATTTGGAAAATATATTTGATAGCAATGCTGCTTTTATTTGGGAAAAGTTAAGTTTCAAAATCAACACATTAAAACCTCCAAAAAACTTTTTACAAATGGAGCAATTATAAAGCCTAAATTTGATGAAAGATAAATGGTGAAAGTATATGAAAGAAATTTAACTTTTCTATATTTCTTGATTGATAATCATATTTTTTATAAATAAAACCCTTAACTCAAGTTCTTAATTATTACTGCTTAAACAAAAAAATACATGAATTTTATTGAAGAAAAAATAGAAAAAGATATTACCCAAAAAGACGACCGCGTACACACTCGATTTCCACCAGAACCTAATGGTTATTTGCATATCGGACATGCTAAATCTATATGTCTAAATTTTGAAACTGCCGAAAAATACTCAGGTAAATGCAACTTGCGTTTTGATGATACTAACCCTACTAAAGAAAAACATAACTATGTCGAAGGTATCAAAGAAGATATTAAATGGCTTGGTTTCGACTGGCAAAAAAGAGAGTATTATGCTTCCGATTATTTTCAGAAATTTTATAAACTTGCTATTGAATTGATTAAACAAGGATTAGCCTTTGTTGATGATTCTTCTTTTGAAGAAATAGCCCAGATGAGAGGTATACCCCAAAAAGCTGGTATAGAAAGTCCTTACCGTAAGAGGTCTATTGAAACAAATTTAGATTTATTTCAAGCTATGTATTTAGGTCATTTTCAGGAAGGTGAAAAGGTCCTTAGAGCTAAAATTGATATGACTTCTACCAACATGCACTTGCGCGACCCTATTCTATATAGAATAAAAAAACAAAAACATTTTCGATTACATAAGAACTGGTATATTTACCCGATGTATGATTTTGCGCATTGTCTTTCTGATTCTATCGAAAAAATTACCCACTCCCTTTGTACTTTGGAATTTGAGGTTCATCGTCCTCTTTATGATTGGATTATAAAAAGTTTGAACCTCTATCATCCTCAACAAATTGAATTTGCTCGTTTAAATTTAACCTATACTGTTTTGAGTAAACGGAAGTTGGCTTTATTGGTAGAAAAAAACTATGTTTCCAGTTGGGACGACCCTCGTTTACCTACGCTTTCAGGCTTACGCAGAAGAGGTTATACATCTGAAGCTATACGGAATTTTGCCCATGCCATTGGTATTGCTAAGCGGGATAATGTGATAGAAATAGATTTATTGGAATTTTATTTAAGAGAACACCTCAATAAAGTTGCTCAACGTAGACTTGTTGTCTTGAACCCTTTAAAAGTTATTATAGAAAATTACCCCGAAGGACAAACTGAAAAAGTCCAAGGCATTAATCGCCCAGGTGACCCAGAAGACTTAGGACGGCAGCTGCCTTTTTCCAGAGAACTTTATATTGAAAAAGATGATTTTCTTGAAGAAGCGCCAAGAAAATATTTCCGACTTAGACCCGACGGTTATGTTCGTCTAAAATATGCTTATATTATTAAGTGTGTCGGGGTAGAAAAAAATGAACAAGGTGATATTATTTTTTTACGTTGTCATTATTATCCTGAAAGTCGAAGTGGTCAAGATAAGAGCGGCATTAAGGTTAAAGGAACTATTCATTGGGTTTCCAAAATGCATGCTAAAGACATCAATATTATTTTATATGACAGGTTATTTAACGATTCTGAGGTTGGCAAAAAAGCAAATTTCTTAGATTTTATCAATCCTAATTCTAAAAAAATAAGTCAAGCCAAAGCCGAACCCAGTCTTCAAGATGCCTCAAAAAATACACCCTATCAATTTGAACGCTTGGGTTATTTTTGCTGGGATACTAAGGAAACATGCTTTAACCGAACTGTAACACTAAAAAGCAGTTGGAAAGGATGAATGATGAATTAGAAATTTGAAAATAAATTTTTTATAAAAATACTTTCGACACTAATTGTTTAAAATAATTGTAAAAATTAGGCAGTCTCAATATTTGGGTCAGGTATTAAATACTGAAGTCAAGAGTAAAGAAAAACTATAAGTTGTATTTAATATTTTTTATGATAAATAAAAAAAAATAGTGTTATTATTTTTTAGAATGTAATATTTTAGTTATCTTTGCACTATAAAAAATTAAAAAAATGAAATTAAGCCTTGCTTTTTAAAGTAAGGCTTTTTTACTAAATTATTGCCTTCCAATATTCAATTCTTTTTCTATATCATAAACTGCATAAAGACATTGCTTTTTTCGTATTTGCGTTAATGTATTATAGTACTTTATTGAAAGCGAACATTTCTGAGATAAAGAGGTTTTGTAAGTTCTGTTTAAATTTTTTACAGTTCCAATTAATCGATATAAAACCTATCGGGATACAAAGGTTTAACTTCATATTTTTTATTAATTCATTGTTTTTAAATAGTTTAACTTTTATTCTTTAGCATTAATAATAATTACAAACTCAGTTGAATACTACCTTTAATCATAAAATTACTGGAATTTGTATCGCGATAGGTTAAACGGCTTATAAAATCTACTCTTAAAAGTTTAAAAATATTATGAATGGCAAAATGAGCTTCTATATAAGGTATTTTATCTAAGCCTAGAACAGGTGGGATAGGTTCACCATTTTGGGTTTGGGTTAAAACTAAATCTTTAGTTGCTTGACTAATAGTCCCATAAATAGCCCTAACTCCAATCAAAGATCGCCATTTTAAACGTTTAAATAAAGGGATAGTATTGAGTAAAAGACCATCGAAGTTATTGCGAAAAAGAAGAGTAACATACCTATCGCTTGAATATTCAAAAATATTTAATAAATTGAAAGAAGAAGCATTAAAAATATAAGAAGGGTTCCCTAAGTGCGATTCAATAAGTAAATAAGGCACAGGATCAAAATAGTAACCCAAATTAAACTGATAGGTTAAACGTCCCATGTTTGTTAAGGTGCTGTGTCGAAAGGTAAAATCTATTTTGCGGTAAGAAGCATTGTTATTTAGAAGCGTATTAAGTGTTGTTGTATAACGCAGTAAAAAAATAGGTTTCCGGGTGCCTAAAGAACTATACGCATTTTGGACTTTATTAAAAACCCAATTTTCTTTAAACGATAAACGACTTTCTAAAACAAGCTCAGTAACATTAACCTTGTTTTGAATGCCCTCATTATTGGGATATTCAAAGGGGAAAAGAGGCGTAAGTTGTCTATGGCGTATAGCTACTGTTTGGAAAAAATTCCGGGCAACGGCAAGTTGAGTCCAAAATTGGGTAATTTCTTGTTTAAATGGTCTCTTAAGCGTTCCAAAACGATTGCTGGCATAGAAAAAAGGAGTTGGATTAAAACCTGTATTATCAAAACCATTGAATAAAACACCTGTGTTGAACCGGTCTATATAAAGACTAATTTGTTCTATATCTTTTTGATGAGAAACATTTAAAACCAGCCAAGGTTTTACCGAAGGAATATAACGTATATTAGCATTATATTTTAAGGTTTTATCGCCTGTACCATAAGCCACATAACCACTAAAGGTAAATTTATTGGTTAGCTTACCACTTGTTTTCCCGCCCAAAAAAAACCTATGTCCTTCTATGTTATTATAAGCATAAATGTAAGGATAGGGACCGAGGTCTATTTTTCCAACGGAATAATAACCTGTGTTAATAGCAAGAACATGAGGCTCTCTTCGTTTGACAACTTTTGTGTTTTCCAAACTATCTATAATTTCTATTAAATTACCTATTCCATTATGGATAATTGTATCTTTAATAGAATTATGTTTCTTTTTCCAAAAATCTTTATCTTTTTCTCCGGCATCATCAGCTACATCTATAGCACTTTTGTAAAAGTTTACAGGATAAGGATTATTAATAATAAATTTATCATTGATTACATTGTATTTGATCCATAATTTTCCAAACTTTTCCAATATTTCGCCAACATAAACTTCTACGGTACTTGTTTGAGGAAGCCAACCATATTTTTGAGATTGAAGATTGAAAGGAATAGGTTTGAAGTTTATTTTAATAGCAACTTTCTCGATAAAATTAACATTAATCTTTTTTTCTGTTTCGGCTTCTATTCTTTTGAGAGCAAACTCTTTTTTACTAATCCATATTTTACCTTTAAAAGTTAGGTTTTGAGATTCTTTTGAAAAATAACGCAATCGATAACAAGGTATACCTTCAAGAGTATCTGCGTCGCTCTCTAAAACATAGTTATAATATAAACGCCAATTAGCACTTAAAGGAGAAATAAATTCCTTTTGGAAAATAGACACTGTATTTTTATAAAAATTATACTCTTGATAGGTATTTCCTAAAAAAGTACTGATGCCACCTTGTTCTTGTATAAAAATACCTTTAAAATTGGTTTTATTAATTTTTTCATAAAGTCGTGAAGGATTATTACGGTAATATACTTTGCTGGCACTTTCAGAGTAGAATAAAGGCAATAAAGGCTTTCCAGAATCGTCCTTTAAAGAATCAAAAAATTGAGTTACCTCTAACATTTTTGATATAAACTTGGTTTTTAATAAGCCTTTAGAAAATTGAGCTCCATAAATTTGGGTTTGCGTGTAATTGTCAAATTCATAAGCCTTTAACTTGTATTTATCATTATTTTTTCGGTGGTGTAGAAATCCTCGCATAACGTCCCAAGCAGGATTCTTATATTTATTTTTTCTGTCATAATGAATTTCTATAATATCTAAAATTTTATTATCTTCTTCTAATTCAATATTTAATGTTTGAGTCTCTCTTAGTTTTACAGCTAAAAAAATAGTTTTATAGCCTACAAAAGAAACCACTATGGTATCATATTTTTCTTTAGTTTTAAGATAAAAAGTTCCATCTATATTACTGGTCGTTCCTAAAGTTGTACCTTTAAAATAAATATTAACAAAAGGTATTGTTTCACTTGATACATAATCTTTTACTACCCCATTGATAATAGTAAAATTTTGACTGAAAGAATCAAATATCAATAGACAGCCTATTAAAGCAGTGATTAAACTATATTTTGTCATGTTTTTTATCTATATTTTTAAATTATTTTATCAATCAACTCATAATAGTATAAAGTTGTTTACAAACTGTTTTTTTTAATTTAAAATATTGGTTTTTAAATAGTTATAATGTAAAATACCAATCTTAATTATATAGAAATAGGATAATTCAAATTGGATAAAGTCCAATCTATTAAGTCTTTTTAAAGAATGCATTTTTTCAATACTTTTATAATCAAAGGCTTTTATTTTTGAGTTTTAGTAAATCACGTTTAATAACCTGAAATAATTGGTTACCAACCTATTAAAATTATTTAATTTTTAAACAACTTCTAAGTTTCTGACTTTTTTAGTTCATTTAGAATGTTAAAAAAATAGCAAAAAATATTCCCTCAATTAATATTTTTTTACATAAACTAAGGTAGTGTTACACAAGTAATGGTAAAATTGAAAAAAACACCTAATATTACATTATTTTGCGGGATATAAAATTTTTATTATAGGTGTAAAATGGTTTAGTTTAAAAAAAATGCTAAAATTATTAAGTGTCCGGACTGTTCTTCTTGCCAATGTACTCAAAAATGGTAAGCGAATAGAAAAACAGTCTTAATCTTCTAAAAATTGCGGATTTATGCGCCTTTTATCAGTACTAAGACAACGACATAGGAAGATTTGTAAGAAAGACTCTTTCTTTTTCTAAATCTGAAAATAACCACTTTTGCTTCACTCTTTACTTTATTCTTAACTATAATATATCACTCAAATATTAACACTAGCGGGCATCTCTCATAATACTTTGTAATTTTTGAAAAAATTAATTTTAAAAATTTTACATATATTATTTATTACCAATAAGTTAAATATTTATATAATTACAATTTGAGCTCAGTAAGCCTAGTTTTTTGCCCATTTGACATCCAATTTTAAACTTTTGATTTGCTCATAACGCCAAAGATTATAGGTCAAATTAACTAAAGTTCCGAAGCCTTGAGCTCGCTCTAACCCAATAGATTTTAAAAAAAGCCCCCGCATAGAGGTAGACATAAATCCGAAGACAGGCTCAACACGCGCCCGAAGCTTAGATTTCTGTTTATTCATTTCTTTTGCTTCTCTGTCAAAGGCTTATTTTTGTATGCCCGCTCCACTATTTGATTGATTATATGATCATTATCTAATACTTTCTCTTTCTCTTGACCAACATAAGCCGAATCTGCCCGGAGACCCTGCTCGCTATCTGAGCTATCAACTAAAGAAGCCAGAAACCTGTGAGTCGTGAACGCAGGCACTGGTGACCTCACTTTTGCTAATAAGCTTGGAGAGCTTATCTACTTTTATGTGATTTTTGTAACCATAATAATTACGCTTGCCTTTCTTAGTCCAAGTGGGATCTAAATCTTTTTGTATCAATTTGTTCAAATCATCTTTCCAGTTCGCAGGAACATCCCCAGCCTTGACTGTTTTGTTTTCCTCCTTCGTATTACCTTGAACAAGGGGCATTGATAAAACTGGTATCAAGCAATTTGCCCTTATGGGCTATCAGCTTCGCCTCTTCCAAATAATCTCCGAAAACCTCAAATAGCTTTTTAGTCAACTGCATTTTTATCAAATTATCCCGAAAACGCCAGATAGTTTTGGCGTCCGGCACATCACCAGAACCCGAAATACCTAAAAAACGGGTAAAACTTAAGCGGTCAAGTATTTGATATTCCATTTGGTCATCGCTAATATTGTCATAGCGTTGGAGGATGAGAATTTTAAACATCAAAAGAAGGGAATAGGACTTAGGACCAGCTTCCACTAAGCGATTGGCGTATAATTTTTCTAGGTGGCAGAAACAAGTTCCAGTTAATGACTTTATTCAAACGTTCTAATGGGTCACCTTGCTGGCTTATTTTACTGAGCCGTATTTCGTTTTCAGAAATGCATCGACCTGATTGAATGGGCTTATATTTTCGAGACATTAGAAACTATTTTTTAGATTAATAAGATTATTTTTGAAAAAAAACAATATAAAAACTAATTGTTTCATAACCAAATACTTAATTTAGGAGATGCCCTAAACAATATGATCATATGTTATTGATAGATAATCAATTTATATTAATCTAAAAAATTATTTTTTAGATTATTTTTTAGATTATTTTTCCTCCAGTTTTTAAAATTATAACTTGTTGATTATTAGTTTTTCTATATTATTATACTTCCTGAAACACTATCAATATTTTAACTCTCCGCAAAATTATTTCCATTTTTTTAAAAAAAAATTAGACCAACTATTTGTTTTGGTATTCTTTTTGTATATCTGGCTTATTATATTTTATAATATATTTTCACCATCTTTGAAAACTAAAAGTAGATTCTGTTTTTTTTAGATTTAAAAATACAGATTAATTGATTTTTCTTGAAACAGAAAATGCCATTTTCAAGATGGATTTAATGTTTTGTAACGCTTAATTTTTATAATTATGAAATTTAACCTTTCCTTTTTTTTATTATTTTTTTTCGTACTAATCTCTTGTAAAAAAGAGTTTAGTGATATAGATCCGTTTTCAAACGGAGTAGCCCAAGTGACCATAACGGTGCCGAATAGTTTTACCCGAAATTCTGTAGGAAATTTGCGAACAACTATCGGAGCTGTGGGTGCCAAAACTGAAATTTTCTTTTCTCGAAAAGAAGGTCAGATTCGGGTTTTTCAAGGTTTAGATACTGTGTATAGCTCAACCGTTTCTGATGAAATACATACTTTTGAGTTAGAGCCGGGAGCTTATGAATTGGAAATGACTTATTATTATCCACCTGAAGATTTATCGCAAGAAATATCTTTGCGTTATGAGGATTCTATAGTTATTACTAATCAAGGCAATATAGACCTGACTTGTGATTGGCAATTGGAAAATATTCCTTTTGTATTTACCTTTCAGGACACTTTAGTAGACGCGCTTGGTGGCAATGGTTTTGATATTGAGGTCAGGCATCCCAGTGGAGCAACTTCAGCATTTGATTATCCTGAAGATTCAACCCATTACGGCTTTGCTGGCAATTTAGGTTTAACCGAAGAGGTGACTTTTGCACTTTCAGGCAATGGTAAATCTTTTAGCATTGATTATGACCTTGTAGAAGGGGTTGTTAATGTGATTTATTTTTACCTAACTCTTGATGGTGAATTGACAGTGAGTTGTTCTTGCGGTGATGAACCTATTATTATCGATACAGAAAATGATAGTATTCAGGTGGTTTTTAATACATTACCAACTGGTATTTTATTATCAGATACAACTGTTTTGGAAAATCAACCTTATGGAGCTTTTGTCGGGATTTTGAGCACCATTGATGCTAATGCCGATGATGTACATACGTATAGTTTGGTTAGTGGATTTGGTGATAATGACAATAGTCAATTTTATATTTCTGCCGATAGTCTTTACATTACTTCTACTGTTGATTACGATTCTATACCTTCATACACTATTCGAGTTCAAAGTACTGATAGTAGTGGCGAAACTGTGGAAAGACGTTTTAATATTGGAGTTGAAAATGTAGGAACTTGGACACGTGTAACGGCAAATCCAGGATGGGTAGGAAGACGAAATCATAGTTCTGTCGTTTTTGATAATAAAATGTGGGTCATAGGCGGCTACAACGGTAGTTATTTAAACGATGTTTGGTCTAGTAACGATGGGGTCACTTGGATTCAAGATACTTCTTTGGCTAATTGGCCAGCAAGGTCAAATCATACTTCAGTTGTTTTTGATAATAAAATATGGGTTATGGCTGGATTAAATGGAACAAATCCATTGACTAATCATTTTAATGATGTTTGGTCCAGTAGCGACAGTTCCAATTGGAATCGAGTTGATGCTTCTGCCAATTGGATATCGCGGTATTTATCTTCTTCAGTCATTTATAATAATAAAATTTGGATACTAGGCGGTAGTAGGGGCAACTCGGCTACTCCTGATTTGAATGATGTTTGGTCCAGCAGTGATGGCTCTACTTGGAATCAGGCTAATGACTCTTCAGAGTGGACAATAAGGGGAGGACATACATCTGTTATTTATAATAATAAAATGTGGATTATAGGTGGCAATGAAGATGGTAATGATCTAAATGATGTTTGGTCTAGCAGTAATGGAGCTAATTGGTCTTCGGTTAATACTTCTTCAGAATGGGCAGCAAGAAGAGGGCATACATCTGTCATTTTTGATAACAAAATTTGGATCATAGGTGGAGGGAACAACACCAATGCTTTGAATGATGTTTGGTCCAGTAGCGATGGTTCTACTTGGAATCAAGTTGGTGGTGCGGCAGAGTGGGGAGCAAGAAGAAATCATACATCTGTAGTTTTTGACAATACCATTTGGGTGTTAGGCGGTAGTATTGGTAACGATCCCCCTAATTATAATGATGTTTGGCGTTATGATAATTAAGATTTTGTAATAAGTAAATACTTCCCTCAAGGTTTTTAAAAACCTTGAGGGATTTAAATTTCTGATAACCAGTTTATAACTCTAAAACTATTTTTAGGATTTTTATCAGCTACCTAATTTTTTTAAATAAATAATTGGGATTTTTCATGACTAATTTGTAAGTCTTATCTTTTAATAATTCTTTCATAAGTTTTGCACACCCAAAATGGGTGTGATCAGCACTATCATCAAATAGAATAAAGCCGCCTTTATCAAGGAATTTTGATGTATTTTCAAAATCTCTTTTTGAATAGTCATAGGTGTGATTTCCATCAATATATGCGAAACTGATCCCACCACCAAGCTTAATGTCTCTATTAAAGATATCCTTAACCATTTTTTCTGACTGCCAAAGTGTAAAAAAATCATCCGAAAAAACTTCGATGGGAAAAGGTAAATTACCCTTACTAAAAAATTCGATATTTTTTTTGAATGTTTCAATCACAAATTTTCTATAATCCGAATGGGATATATCAGAATTTGGAAGATATGGATTGGTTTCGGCACCTTCGAAAATCCATTTATCAGATGTAATAATCTTATTTTGCTTATTGTATTTTTTTAGCAAATAGGCTATTACATTTGTTGATAATCCACAAAAAGAACCTATTTCAATTATTGGATTATCGGAAGGAAGATTTTGAATCGCATAATTAAAACAGTAAATATTCCCCCGATTGAGCATTCCTGCATTAGCAAACGATAACCAATTCAAATATTCACTTTCAATAGTTTTAACTGTAAAATGATTAATAGCTCTCTTAAATATTTTAGGAATCATACTATATAATTTGATTGGGTATTATAAAAATGAATACAATTTTGATTTTCTGATATGTTTTTAGGGTTAGCGGTTTAACAATGAAAAATATTTAGCGAAGTAACTTTTAAAACATTTGGCTTCATCACCATCGCATTTTTTAATCTTCTACCAAAGTTTTTTTGACCTTAGCCAATTCATTTTTGATAGAACAATTCAAACGTTTGTCTCCAACTTCTAAAATAAAACCGCCTATAAGTTCAGGATTTATTTTCTTATGCAAGATTGGTTTTTTATTGCTTATTTTAGTAACTAAATGGGCAAACTCTTGGTCTAAAACTGAATCGCTGACAAAAGGGGTCGTTACTGTAGCTTCTTGAATATTATAGGCTTCATGATAATAGTTTATAAAAGCATCCGTAATTTGCTGTAAGACTTTTTCGCGACCTTTCCTGCAAACCAATTCCATAAAAAGCATAGTGATGGGACTTACCTTATCTTTGAAAATAGCCGATAAAATGCTAATTTTTTTATTTGCTTTAATAATTGGACTTTCAAGCAGTAAAACAATGTTTCTATTTTCGGATAAAACGCTTTTTAAAAGTAAAACATCTTGTTTAATATTTTCTAAATGACCTTCTGCTTTGGCTAAATTAAAAATAGATAGTGCATAACGCTTTGAAAGAATGGATACAGACATTTTTTGAAATTTATATTAAAAACCTAAGAAACAATTTGAAAAATGAAATGAATTGATAATTTGAAAATGAAAATAACCGATTAACAAATTATGAAATATAAGTATCCTCGTATTTTTTATTGCTACTTTTCAGTAGTGCTTTTTTAATTTGAATATCTTTGCAAAGATAAAAACTTGTTAGTGTTTAAAAAATGGATATGCTTTATTATTTTTCACATTAAGACCCCATTTACTTTGATTTTCGAATAGTCTAAAAAATTACCCAATATGAAAAGGTCTACACTACTTATCTTTTTATTTTTAATAGGATTAGGAACAACTGTTTACTATTATGGGTTTTCGGATTTAAAAGATAGATTAGAACCTCTTGATTTAGTATCTTCGGATGCTATTTATTTTTTAGAGACCAATGACCCTATTGATACTTGGAAGACCATTAGCAAACATCAAATTTGGCAACACCTTTCTACTCAAGCCTACTTTAGAGAATTGACTAAAGATACTGATAAACTTACAGACATTATTGATAAAAATGAATTCTTATTTAAATTACTTGGCGATAGAAAACTTTCAATTTCAAGCCATTTTTATAATTCCAAGCAATATGATTTTTTATTTGTTTTAGATATAGGGGCTATTTCAAAATTGGAAATCACAAAGAATTATTTAGGCTTATTTTTGAGCGATGATTATGAAATTATAAATAGAAAATTTGAACAAGAAGATATTTTAGAAATTCGTAATAAACAGACCCAAGAAACTACTTACTTATCATTTATAAAAAATTTACTAGCTGTTTCTTTCAAAAAAAATATTATAGAATCTGCCCTTCAAGAAATTACAAATCCAAGTTTAACTAAAGATGAAGATTTTATTCAAATTAATCAGAATACCAAGTCCAATGTTCTTTTTAATTTCTATTTTAACTATACCTACCTATCGGATTTTCTAAGTTTATATCTAACTCCTAAAGATATTAATAATTTAAAAGGCTTAGATGAACAAATCGCTTTTTCGGGTTTAGGTTTTAATTTTAAAGATGACAACTTGTTGCTTTCTAAAGGATACACTAATATTCATGACAGTATATTTTCGTATTTAAAACTTTTTAAAAAAGTTGGAAAAGGAAAAATAAAAGCGCCTTCAGTTATTCCTAAAAGTACATCTTTTTATTTGAGTATGGCTTTTGATAACTATAAAGATTTTTTTAAAGCTCTGGAAAAAGACCTTCAAAAAAATGCCAAAAAATATAAGACTTACAACAAAAATAAAACACGTATTGAAGGTTTTTTAGATATTTCGATCGAAGAACATTTTATCGACTGGATAGGTGAAGAAATTGCTTTTATTCAATTGCCACCTTCTAAAGAATTAGCCAAAAATCAATATGCTCTTATTCTTAAAGCAAAAAGTAGACGGTTGGCCGAAGAAAAATTAGGCTATATTGGTAAACAAGTCCGTAAAAGAACACCATTAGCTTTTAAGGGCATCAATTATAAAGGTTATCAAATTCAATTTTTAGCTATTAAAGGTTTTTTTAAGCTTTTTTTAGGAAAGTTATTTAACAAATTTGATAAACCCTACCTAACTTATATTAACGATTATGTTATTTTTTCCAATCATCCTTACACCATTAAACAAATTATAGATCAATACGATGCCAAACAGACTTTAAAAAATTCTCAAAATTTTAGATCTTTTTTTAAACGTTTTAAGCCTAAAAGTCAACTTTTTTTATACACCCATACCCCAAATTTATACAATAGTTTAGGAAAATGGACAAGTCCACCAACTTGGCAGAATATTCAAAAAAATAAAGACTATATACTTTGTTTTCAGAATATTGGTTTCCAAATGGTTCATGATAATGATCTTTTTAAAACTAATTTTTCCATTCAATACCAAGATATTAATGCAGTTAAAAATTTAACTCAAATCGACCAGTCCGATCTTAGACAAGCCTCACAAGTAAACCCTAATCAACTGATGCCTTTAGATTCTTTTTATATATCTCAAAAAGCATTAAGTCAAGATGAGGTTGTTGATATAGAAAACATTTTACCTGAAGATTTTACCGCCAAACGTCAACAAACTTTTTATGATAACGGACAGGTCAAAGAAGAAGTCCGTTTGAAAGATGCTTTAAAAAATGGAAGTTATTTTGAATATTATCCAGATGCTAGTCTAAAAACAAAGGGCAGATATAAAAATAATCAAAGAGTAGGTTTATGGAAATCTTATTCGAAGGAAGGAAAAATTATCGGTAAAACTAGGTATTAACAATTTTAAAACCATTATTTTCATGGAAAGATTGGTAACATCTACTTATGATGCCGATATAAAAGAAGTCATAAATTTTCTGCAATACTACCAAAATTGATAGGTAAATTTTAATTTTCTTAATTTTTCATTATTGTTATTCTGGATTTTGCAATAGGTTCATAAATTCATTAGATGCAATTTCCATCTTATGAACCACATTACTGATTTGTCTTACAATATAATTATAACCTATATAGGCGATAATACCCACGAAAAGTCCACCTGCTGTGGTTACCATAGCTTCATAGATGCCTGAGGATAAGAGTTTAGGACTAACAGATCCTTCTTCTTGTGCTATAGCTATAAATGCCTGAATCATACCGAGTACAGTTCCAAAAAAACCAATCATAGGTGCTGCTCCAGAGATAGTGGCTAAAATGGAAATATTTTTTTCTAGACCGTGGACTTCTATTTTACCTTTATTTTCTATGGCTGCTTCAATAGCTTGAATGGAATTATTTCCGATGTTGTTTAAGCCCGATTCAATCATTCGAGATGTCGGTGTATCTGCTTTTCTGCATATTACTTTAGCAGCTTCTAAGTCCGATTTTTTTATCATTTTCTTAACTTCACGCATCATTTCTTCGGGATTTTTTTGAGCGTTTCCCAAAAGCATAAGCCGGGTAGTAAAAATATAAATAGCCAGAATAGATAAAACCAACAAAATAAGCATAATCCAACCGCCTTTTGTAGCTATATCTATCAGATTTACCGTTTCTTGAACTTGGTTTAAAAGTTCATCATTATTGAACGTTTCCTGACTTGTATCGGAAAATATTTGGAGAATATTGAAAAAAAAAATCATATTGGAAAAATATTTGGTTTACAGACAAATTACACGAATGTAAGATTATAATTATTTGGTTATAAGTTTATTAAATAAAATTTATTGGACATTAATCTTATGGTTAAAACAGTAGAAATTCTTACTTTAGTTGATTGTTAATATAGAAATTCTATGAAATATTTAATATCAATAAGTTATACCACTTAAAATTTTTGTTTTAAGTGACATTGTATCCGTTAAAGTTGTAAAAAAAACTAAAATAGTCTCTCAAAACTGGCAAAAACTCCCTAATATTAAGATAAATATTCAATTCTTTTTATCAATTTTTTAACTACGAAATATAAATAATTATTAGTTAAATAGAGTTTTCTTATAAATTTCTATTTGAGATGACTATGACACTATAAAAATTTGAAAATCGCAATATTTATTTGAGAAATAAAAAATAAATGAGTTGCTATTGTTTAGTTAACAATTCTGTATGTAATCCACATTCCATTTTATTCATACCAAACCACCGGGCAGAACGTTCGTCGTTGAGATCAAATTTTCGAGTACAAGGCAAACAACCAATACTTTGATAACCTTGTTGGTCAAGTGGGTGTTTTGGAAGATTATACAATTTCCTATAATCATAAATCTGCTTAGCAGTCCACTCGAGCATCGGATGAAATCTTACAGAATTATGCGGAGCAGACTGTTCCATTTGCATATTTTTACGTACATTAGTTTGGGAGCGCCTCACCCCATTTATCCAAATATCATATTCCCTAAGATACGAATCCAAAGGCTGAGTTTTATTTAAAAAGCAACAATAGTCCGGATCGCTCACAAAGTAGAGTTGTCCATTAACATCTTTTTGTTGGCTTTTAGGGACATGAGAATAAACATCAATCACTTTTAAACCCAAAAAAGCAGCTACTTCATCTCTAAAAGTAAGTGTTTCGGGAAAATGGTAACCTGTATTAATAAATAAAACATCAATAGAAACATCTATCCGGCTGAGTAAATGTAAAAGCGGAATACTATGGGTTTGAAAAGAAGAGGATACAAACATTCTTTTATCTGCCTTTTGATAGATTAAAAGTTGCTGTTTTATTTCTTGAACTGTCATTTTAATATAAATTATCTTTAGTTTTCCAAGTCGGTTTTTTGCGTATGAAAGCATCCAATGCAATATTGCTCTTAGCATATTCTAATTTTGAATTTGCTTCTCTTTTTGATAATTGTCCATCTAGGCATAGAGCAAAAAGTCCTTTTCTACCTTTATAAATATACAATTTGTAGGAAGGATAATTTTTTTCAATTTCAGAAGCACGTTTTTTAGCTTTTTCTATTAGAAAAGGTTATTTTCAAAATAAATTAAATAAAAATTCTTTTTCAAGATGGATCGACTATATATTCCACGTAAATCTTTCTTTAGCTTTAGATACTCCGCCTATTTTATTGTAAAAGTTAATAGCTCTTTTGTTAAAATCAGGTGTTTGCCATTGAATAGAATCACAATTTTGAGATTGTGCGTATGTTTTAATTTGATTCATTAATTGCCTCCCCACTCCTTGACTTCTTATATTTTCTTCTAAATATAAACAATCGAGATAAATATAAAAATTAGCATCCCAAGTAGAAAACTGTTTGATAAATGTAGCGTAACCTAGTATGTCATTATTTAATTCAACAACTAAACATTTTATAGTATTTGAAGAATTAAATAAATGCTTAGCTAATAATTCAGCTTTATTTTTTGGATTGTATTCGGTCTTTTCGAATAAAGCATGTTTTCCACATAATACTATAATCTGTTTTAAATCATTTTCTTTAGCAAATCTTATTTTCATAGTAAACTTTTTATCAATAATTAAGAATGAAAAAAATTAAAATACTGAAAATCAAATTATTAAACTATAATACTTAAAAAATTATACATTTTTTTTTATTATTTTAAGATATAAAAAATTGCTCAATTATTTTAAATAGACACTTCTAATTGCTCTTGAAAAAAGAATATAAACTCTGCAAGTGTTTTGTCTCCAATCATTCCTTTTCCTTTTTTTCTAACACTAACAGTTTGATTATCAAACTCTTTTTCTCCTACAATCAACATATAAGGAATTTTTTGGAGTTCTGCATCTCTAATTTTTTTACCTATTGTTTCAGCCCTATTATCAACTTCAACTCGAATATCTTTAGATTGAAGTTTGGTATTAATATTTTGGACATAATCTTCATATTTTTGAGAAATTGGTAAAATAATAACCTGAACAGGCATAAGCCATAAAGGCAATTCACCATTACAATTTTCCAAAAGAATGGCTAAAAAACGTTCCATAGATCCAAAAGGGGCTCTATGAATCATAACAGGACGACTGCGTGTATTGTTTTTATCGATATATTCTAAATTAAAACGCTGGGGTAATTGATAATCCACTTGAATGGTTCCGAGTTGCCATTGTCTGCCAAGTACATCATTAACCATAAAATCTAATTTTGGACCATAAAAAGCAGCTTCTCCAAGTACGACAATGGTATGAAGTCCTTTTTCTTTAGCAGCTTGTTTAATCTCATTTTCAGCTTTATCCCATAATTTATCTTCTCCAATGTAAGCTGTTTTATTTTCAGGATCTCTTAAAGAAATTTGAGCCGTAAAATTTTTAAATCCTAAGTTTTCAAATACATAAAGTACAAGATCTATAACTTTGATAAATTCTGTTTTGACCTGATTCGGACTACAAAAAATATGAGCATCATCTTGAGTAAAACCTCTCACACGAGTTAAGCCGTGCAATTCTCCACTTTGTTCATAACGGTAAACGGTGCCAAATTCTGAAAATCGTAAAGGTAAATCTTTATACGAGCGTTGTTTGTGCTTATAAATTTCACAGTGATGTGGACAATTCATCGGTTTGAGCAAAAATTCCTCATCTTCATGAGGTGTTTGAATTGGCTGGAAAGAATCATTTTTATATTTTTCATAATGTCCAGAAGTTTCATACAATTTTTTTCCGCCGATATGAGGGGTCATAACAGGTTGATAACCTGCATTTTTTTGAGCTTTTTGTAAAAAAGACTCCAACTGTTGTCTAATAATTGTGCCTTTAGGTAACCATAAAGGTAGACCCAAACCCACTTTTTGAGAAAACGTAAATAATTCAAGCTGTTTTCCAAGCCGTCGGTGATCTCTTTTTTGAGATTCTTCCAAAAAAGTTATGTAGTCTTTTAAGTCTTTAGCTTTTGGAAAAGTAATTCCATAGATACGGGTAAGTTGTTTGTTTTCTTGATTTCCACGCCAATAAGCTGCCGAGACATTTGTTAACTTAATAGCTTTAATCCATCCCGTATGGGGTATATGTATGCCTTTACAAAGATCGATAAAATTTCCTTGCTGATAAAATGTTATTTCTCCGTCTTCCAAATCTTTTAGAAGTTCCAATTTATAGGGATCGGCTTTTTTTTCAAAGTAGGCAATAGCTTCTTTTTTGCTAATTTCTTTACGGATATAAGGGTTTTTTTCTTGAGCTAATTCTTTCATTTTTTTTTCTATTTTTTCAAAATGATCAGCCGAAAAAGTATGTGTCCCAAAATCTATATCATAGTAGAAACCGTGTTCTACAGCAGGTCCTATACCAAATTTAATTCCTGGGTAAAAAGACTCCAAGGCTTCGGCAAGTAAATGCGCTGAAGAATGCCAAAAAACTTTTTTTCCTTCTTCATTTTTCCATGTCAAAAGCTCTATAGTAGCATCTTGAGAAATGGGGCGATTCAAATCCCAAAATATTCCATTAATTTTAGCACCCAAAACTTGTCTGGCTAAACCATCACTTATGCTTTTAGCTATCTCCAAAGGATTTATACCTTTAGGAAATATATTTATTTTCTTATCTGGGAAAGTTATATTAACCATATTTTTAATCACGAATTTGGGGAGTTATCTTATTTTGAATTGAAAATAAAACGTTTAAACCCTTATTCTCAATCTTTTTCTAATAGTCTAAAACCTGATCTGTAATAAGGCAAAGTAAAGAAGAATAAACGAAAATAATGGGGTTAATTTGAACATTGGTCATCTTAGGAATAAATATCTGCTAAGTTAAAAAAAGGCTCAATATAAAAAAATATATTTATTAAGCTAGCAATAGTGCGGAAATGTTGCCGAAATAATTTGCAATTATAAAAGTATTAAATATACTCCAAAAATTGAATAAATTTTAGAAATATAGTATACAAAGGGCTTTCTTATAAACAATTTATGCTCCTAAGCCAGTGCAAAAGTTTAGAAAACTTGTCTTGAAATAACTGGATCTGAGCAAGCATATTTTTAGTGTTTGTCTTCTTTAGAAGTTTAATTACCAGGGTTCTGCATACAGATAAAACCCCGGTCACCGCCTTTTCTTTAGTTCTTAATTGATTATTGGTCTCTACTGACCAATGCTCCCGAATAGCCGAAAAATAATCTTCGTTTTTATCAAAACCTCCGTTAGAAATAGAATAAGATACCTGGCAAGATTGTTCAACACCAGTTAAATCAAAACGCCAACGCTTCACCTTAAAAAGACTCTTAAAGCCACTTGTTCGCCAAGGGCTATCAACACATTGACCCGAAATAGCATAATGCTTATACTCTCTTTTTTCTATACCTCCATGCCCTTTATTAAATGTAATTTCTTGATTAACAGGCTTTAATCGCTTCACATAGCCGCTCATAGCCGCCAATAATTCTTTTTGATTGGCTTTCAAACCGATTAAAAACTGGCTTTCGTTTCTTCGAGCAAGTTTTGGAGACAGGGCTGCTCACTTTCTTTTTTACCATTGTAATAGCCTTGAGCCAAAACCTCTCTGTCTGAGTGTTTGACCAATTGTACTAAAGCCTCTCCACGCTTATCCCCTTTTTTAATACTAGCCCTCAATTCTTGCCCATCGTCAGCAAACTATGCGCGCTCTTCCGATTTTAGCTCAAGACCAAAATTTTTAAACAGCAGGGCTTCCAAAGGCTCCAAAGCTATTGTTTTTAAAAAAATGGGAGATAAGAACGTGATATAACACGTTTATTATCAAGGCCTAAAAAAGAACACAAGGCTTCGTTAGTATTTTGCATCCCTCGCTGAATACCAGAAAGCGTAGCATCTCGACCACGTAATAGAGCTATAATCAAACTAAGCAACACAAAGGCAAAGTCCAGCTTCTTACCTCTATTATCCCTTAAATCTAAACCTGAATAATTTTGTATTTGCCGATAAAATGATGTTACTTGCATCTTGTGAGTGTAGATTTATATGAATGTTGCGATTAAATAAACATAAATATACACTATTTTACACGCACATTTTTTTTATAAGAAAGCCCTTTATAGTCAACCAATCTTAATATTCAACAATTAGATATTATAAAAACTATAACTATCTGGTTTTTATAATATTTATAATTTGAAGTTTCTATATAAATTTTTATTTTATAAAACTTTTATTATCAACAAATTAGTTCTTATACTATTTTTTATAAGAAAGTCTAGTTTTTGACCTTTATAATTGTCTGAAATAGGAAAAGGATTTTTTAGATTTTTAAGTTATTAATAAATAATTAGGAATATACTCTCTGCCGTATTCTTAAATAGTAAGGCTATATTACCTCTTAAATCTAAACAAATTTGCAATTGTTGATAAAATATCGTTTCTTGCATCTTTTGCATGTAATTGTATCTTAAAGAGATAGTTAAATACAATCAGATATATAATATTTTTTTTATAACGAAGTAAATTATTAACTATGAAAATTATTTGTGTGGGCAGAAACTATGTAGAACATATAAAAGAGTTAGAAAATGAAAAGCCTAAAGAACCTGTCATTTTTTTAAAACCTAAAAGTGCTATTTTACCAAAAGGAGATACTTTTATTTTACCTCATTTTAGCCAAAAAATTCATTATGAGGTTGAAATATTACTTAAAATCCTTCGAAAAGGAAAAAATATTTCCAAAGAAACAGCATCTGAATATTACCAAGAAATTGGTTTAGGCATAGATTTTACAGCAAGAGACATTCAAGATAAACTTAAAGCTAAAGGCTTACCTTGGGATTTGGCAAAAGGATTCGATAAAGCTGCAGTTATTTCGCAGTTTGTATCTAAAAAAACCTTTCAAGATTTGAATAATATTAATTTTTCATTACTTATAAATAATGATTTAAAACAAAAAGGCAATACAGGTCTCATGATTTTTAATTTTGATACTATTTTAAGTTTTGTATCTCAATATATGACTCTTGAGGTAGGCGATATTATTTTTACAGGTACACCCGCTGGGGTTGGGGAAGTAAAAAAAGGCGATATTTTGGCAGGTTATATAGAAAACACTATTTTTTTTCGTACCAAAATAGATTTATAAAAAGTGAATGTTTTTTTAAAAAAAATTATAGAATTTGTTATTTTTATTCTGCTTCAAACACTTATTTTTAAAGACACTCTATTTGCCAATATTTTTTGTTTTGTATATATTGGTTTTATTTTTTTCTTACCTTTTGAAATCAATAAAGTCCTCTTATTACTTCTGAGCTTTTTTCTAGGACTAATAATAGATATTTTTTACAATAGTCTTGGAATACATGCGGCTACTTGTGTACTTTGGGCTTACCTGTATCACATCAGTATACCATTTTTAAATAATAAATATGAAAGTAGACAACGATTTTTACTGCCAGACCGAAATAGTGCTGAATATGCTACCTATTCCTTTGGATTCATATTTTTACATCATCTTATTCTCTTTCTTATAGAAACGAAAGAAATATCTTTATTTTTTAAGATTGCCTTACAGGCTTTAGGAAGTACTGCCATAACTTTTATAGTTACTTTAATCATATATCAATTTTTTTATAAACGCTCAAAAATAAAAAGGTTATAATAGACTCTTATGTCAAAAATCAGGTTATTTAATTATACTTATTTGATCTATGATTGCAAAAACTTAAGTTTATCATGGTTAACAACTAATTTAAAACCAACTGTTTATAATTTTGTGTCTTTCCCAAACTAAAATGAAATGGGTATAACGTAAAATAAAAACTTCATTTTGCCTTTCTTGACTAAGTAAAAAGGCTCTTAAGCCTCCTCATTATCATAACATTAGATACTTTTTTAACTTTAAGTTGAGAACAGATACATCATTTTATATTTTTAAACTATTTAGTATAGGTATAAATCATTGACTATAAACAAATAATTAAATTTATACTAATCCGCTAAGATAGTAAATTTCAGTAAAATAAGCCATATAATAGTATGAACTATTGATTTTAAAATAATTGATATATATTTGTCATTAAAAAAGGGGGTGATAAAACTTAGTTAAATTATTTATATATTTAAAATTTTTTATTGGTTTATAAATTTATGATTCAATACGATGGTAAAAAATGGATAGCTTTTCTTCCTCAAATGTTCATCATGTTTAGGAAAAGTTATAACCTCAAAAAACTTTCTGCTGCTTTAGTAATTACTTTTTTTTATTCTTTATCTCTTACTGCTTTTCATATCTATGATACTCTTTTTTTTATAGATACTTTTTATGTGTCTTTATTGGGTTTTATTTTATCTTTTTTTTTAGTTTTTAGAGTGAATAGTTCTTATAATAAATGGTGGGAAGGCAGAAAGCAATTGGGCAAACTTGTCAATGATTGTCGAACTTTAGCCTTATTTTTAAATGCTTTGATAGATAAAAAAGACTCAAAAAAACGTAAATTTTTTGCCGATCATATCTCCAATTTCTGCCGCGCTTTATCTAGCCATTTACGCGAAAAATCTAACGTTTCAGAATTAATTTCTCTTAACAAACAAGAACATAGTAAGTTAGTATCTGCCCTACACAAACCTTTAATTATTTGCACTTTTATAATTGATGAAATAGAAAATTTATTTAAAAATAAAAAAATAGGAGAAATTGATAAACGAAATTTAAAAGTTGTTACTCAAGGTTTTATAGATGTTTTAGGAGCATGTGAAAGGATACAAAAAACGCCTATTCCTTTTTCGCATAACAGTTTTATCAAATTATTTATAGTCATCTATATTATTGTTTTACCTTTTGGACTTATTAATATATTTGGTTATTTAACGGCTTTAGCAGTTGTGCTAATGAGCTATGCTTTGGTAGGTATTGAAGTTATTTCTGAAGAAATAGAAGATCCTTTTGGGCTTGAAGCCAATGACTTACCAACTGAACATATTGCCAGTGTCATTTCTAAAAATATGTATGAAATTTTAGATACAGATGGTTCTTTTGGAGAAATAAAAACATTTGGAGTATCTAAAATTAATAATATTACAATTCTACATTAGTTTTTTTGCTAATATATAAATAGTTCTTAATAAATAAGTTAACTATAAAAATGAAGGTTTTAAAATTTGGAGGTACTTCTATAGCTAGCCCAGAAAGGATGCAAAGAGTAGTAAACTTAATTACCGCTGATAAGAGTGATAAAATAGTAGTTCTTTCAGCAATTTCTCAAACAACAAATACTTTAGAACGCATTAATAAAGCCATAAAAATTCAAGACTTTAAGTTTGCTCATTTTATTTTAGAACAATTTAAAAAACACTATTACAACTATATAGAAAAACTATACTATACCGATACTTACAAGGAAAAAGCCACTAAATTTGTTGATAAAACTTTTCATTTTATTGAATCCTTATTTCATTCTGACGAAGTCTATTCTAAGACAGAAAAAATAATATTAGTTCAAGGAGAGATTCTTTCAACTAACTTAATGCAATTCTATTTTGAAAGCATAAATATTTCAACCAACTTAATTTCATCTTTTGAAATTATGAAAACTGATCAACAAAATGAACCCGATTTAACTTTTTTAACAAAAACTCTATGCACCATATTAAAAAATAAGCAAAAAGTTGACTATACATACATTATACAAGGCTATATTTGTTTGAATAAACAAGGAGAAATTGATAATTTGGGAAGAGGAGGGAGTGATTATACCGCTTGTTTAGTTGGAGCTGCTATTAAAGCATCTGAAATTCAAATTTGGACTGATATTGACGGTATGCACAATAATGACCCAAGAATTGTAAAAAAAACAATGCCAGTACATTATCTTTCTTTTGTCGAGGCAGCCGAATTAGCCTATTTTGGAGCAAAAATATTACACCCAACTTGTATTTTACCTGCTCAACAAGCTAATATCCCTGTACGACTTTTAAATACTTTAAAACCGGAATCCAAAGGAACTTGTATATCTGATGATGCCAATCAATTACAACCTTTAAAAGGCAAAATAAAAGCCATTGCCGCTAAAGACAATATTACAGTTATCAGAATCCGATCTAGCAGAATGTTGCTAGCTTATGGTTTTTTGAGTGCTTTATTTGATATTTTTAAAAAATATAAGACTTCTATAGATATGATAACAACATCTGAAATTACTATATCTCTAACTATAGATAATACTAAAAACCTAAAAACTATCGTTAAGGAATTAGAGGATTTGGGAGAAGTTGAAGTTACTCATAACCGCACTATTATATGTATAGTTGGACAACAGATAAAAGATGTTATTGGCATAGAATCTAAAATTTTTAGTTCTATTAACAATATATCTGTTAAAATGGTATCATCGGGAGCAAGTAGTAATAATATATCATTTTTAATTAACCAAAAAGACAAAATAAACGTACTCCAATCGTTAAATAAAAATATATTTGGCTTATAATCAATTTATAAAACTTGAATTTAGTATATTTGATTAAATCTTGGGATAATGTTTTCACAACCGCATATATAAAAATATATAAATGAAAAATATTGGAGTTTTAATTTCTGGAAGTGGGTATTTGCTTAGTGATATCATAGATAATAAAAAAAAAAAAGAACAGAATTATAAAATTGTCTCTGTTATATCAGACTCTTCTTGTTTTGCTCTTGAGCGAGCTAAGCAAAATGATATTCCTGCTTATTTACTTCAAGGAAAACAAAACAATTTCTTTGAAAAAGTAAATGAAAATTTTTTAAGTCATAAAGTAAATTTTATCATTATGATAGATTTCTTCATGGCAGTACCTTCTTTTTTTTGCAAAAAATGGGAAGATAAAATTATCGGACTATACCCTACTATACTACCTAATTATCAAAGTATTAATAAAATAGGAATAGATATTCATAAAGCTGTTTTAAAATCAGGTGATAAAGTTTCTGGTGCTACAAGCTTTCTTGTGGGTATTCAAGATAAAGACAAAAAAATAATAATTCAAGAAAGTTGCCCTGTTTATATAGACGATACCCCAGAATTATTGGCACATCGTATTTCTACAATTGAAAAAAATATTTTGATCAAAACAATTGTCCAAAAAATCTCTATATAAAGATATTTGAGTAAGTTTTATCAGAAATAATAATTATAGGTTTAAATAACCTAAAAGTAGAGTCTATTTTGTAATATTGTAAATATTAAAAGATATTTATTTTCTAATTATCAACTTAATAATTCATAAAAAAACATATAACTTTTAATATTTGAGTTCGTTTATTTAAATTATTTTACTAAAATTGCAAAAATTAAGGTATAATTATTTATATAAATTCCTAATCTATAATCTCTTTTTAAAATATTTTATAAAATGAAGCAATTGATGTTTAAATTTTTGATTTTTTTCATGGGTGTATTGTTGGCTATTGGATGTAATCCCAAACAAATAGAGCAGCTTATGCAAGAGGCTCAACCCAAGATAGCACCTTTACCTTTGGAAGTGCATGGCGATTCAATTAATTTTGTCTTGTCAGCAACCTTACCAGAAAAAGCAGCCAAGTTTTTAAAACCTGGTAGAAAAGTTACAGCTGAAGTCTTTTACAAAGAAGCCAATGATAGTACGACTAAAATTGGTGAGACTATCTTTGATGGGGATAAATACCCAAAAGGTACATCAAAGCCCGCTAGTATCTCTGAATCTTATTCTTTTGCTTATAAAGAAGGGATGACTAATGGAAATGTTACTACTCAAATTACTTTGCAAAAAGGTAAAAAATCTGTAGTAGCATCTGATTTGCCACCTATAGGGAATGGACTTATTACAACTTCTCGTTTGGTATTACCAACTTATTATGTCAGTGTTTTCCATTCTAAGCATGTAAATGCCGAAGAATATGAATCTGATTATGTAAATTTCTATTTTCAAAAAGGACGCTCTAATCTGCAAAGAAAAGAAATTAGAAGTGGAAGAGGCGATTTTTTAGAAGATTATGCAAGTTCTCAATATATTGTCAGAAAAGTTAATATTGTAGGCGCGCATTCACCTGAAGGGTCAACGGAAATTAATACAAAATTAGCTTCTGATAGACCTGAAACTATGCAAGATTACTATACTAAATTAATAGAAAATTTAGATTATAGTAAAGATGAAACTGAAGAAGAAGATTCAGCAGCTGCAACAACAGAAGAAACTAAAGCAACCGAATTTGTCATTAAACCAGTTGTTGAAGACTGGAGCGCATTCCAAGATTCTTTAGCTAATTATGCTGATATTTCTGAAGAAGACAAAGAAAAGTTAGTTTCTATTATTAACGGGCCTGGCGATTTTATTTCTAAGGAATTAGCTTTAAGAAAAGAAAAAAGCTATAGAAAAGTAGTTAGGAGTATTTATCCTAAACTTAGAAATGCTCAATTAGAATTGGTAAAAGTTAAAGATAAATTAAGCGATGCCGAAATTTATACTTTAGCTAATCAAATTGCTAATGGAGATACGGCTGTCTCTTTTGATACACTTGGTAATGAATTATTCTTTTATGCTGCCGATAAATTAGTTACTGAAGCTGAAGGTTTAGATCAAAAAATCAAACTTTATACCGCCTGTACTAAACATATTGCTGATGCAGCATCTTTTAATAACCTTGGAGCCTACTATTTGAAAAAAGCTCAAAAAGAAGTTGATGCTTCTAAAAGAGATGAATGGATAGAGCAAGCCCAAACAGCATTAGATAGTGCACTTGCTAAAGAAGCAACAGCTGAAGCACTTGCTAACCTAGCAGGTATTCAAATGTTTAAAGGAAACTTAGGTGAAGCTTTATTAACATTAGAAAAATTAGGTGAAGAGGCCAAAGGCGAAAACGTTGATAAAACTATTAAGTTTATCAAAGGCTATGAGGCTATCACTAAAGCCAATTATGCTGATGCAATTGATAATTTATCTTCTGCTGGTGAAGATGCCGTAACACATTATGACAGAGCATTAACCCATTTATTAAAAGGCAGTCTTGAAAAAGAAGCTAGCGACTTTCAAACCGCTATTGAGTTTTTTGATAAAGCTATTGAAGCTGATGATCAATTGGCTTTAGCTTATTATGGGAAAGCTATTTCTTCTGCTCGTACAGATAATGTTGAAGACTTATTCACTAATCTTAAAAAAGCAGCTACTTTAGATGCTGACTTAAAAACTCGTGCTGTTAGTGATTTAGAATTTGCTAAATATTTTAACAATGAAAGGTTTAAAGAAGCCTTACAATAAAAGCATCATATATAAATAATAAATTTTATTATGTTCCTTTAACCTGTCTCTATCAGAGGCAGGTTTTTTTATTTTCAGAAAAAATATAGCCTTATACCATTACACATTTGAAAATACGTTAAAATATTTTTTATATAAATCGTAAGCAATTAGTAATTTAATTATCTTATTATCAAGCTTTTTAACTATATTTTCCAGAATATTTTCCACTGTCAAAAATCGTCATAGCTATTTGGGCTTTCAAATAATGCCAAACCCGCTCATCAGGATTGAATTCCGGACTGTAAGCTGGCAAGCGAATTAAAAAAATAGTAGACGGCAACTTCATATCTTTAAGAGAATAGAATGCCGCATTATCAATAACCACTAGATTCAAATGCTTAGGATTATCTTCGCTAATCGTTTCTAAATGCTTGATAAAAAATAGTTTATCTGTACTATATGTATACATACTATAATTAGTCATCCCTTAAGAACTCTTTAACGAATTGCTATATAGCGTATTTAAAAAAATGGGATAACATAACTATTTGATTATAAACAATTTATATTTTAATAGTTTTCACGAATTGCTATTTTGATTTAATTTAGTGTTTACTAAAGACTTATAATTATTTTTTTTTATATTTTGCTCATTTTTCAACATCAAAACGGTGATTTTATGCTAGGTTCTCTTCAGTCTAACAAAGGTTCTTCCCATCAACAAGCCCTCAAAGACATCCTCAATCTCAACCATGAATTGTGTCAATTATCTGATGCTATTGACTGGAAATTTATAGAGGATAAACTTGCTATTTACTATTCTAGTACAGGTAGACCCAGCCATTCCATTCGACTTATGGCTAGCTTACTCATTTTGAAATCTGTTCGAAATTTAAGCGATGAAAAACTCGTTAATAAGCAATGGCGAGAAAACATATACTATCAGTATTTTTCTGGTTATCAGTATCATAGTCTTGAAAAGCCTTGCACTTCGAGTCAGCTTGTTCACTTTCGTAAGCGTATTGGTGAGGAGGGCGTACAGGTGATTTTAGAGGCTTCTATTCGCGTTCATGGGTCTCCTAAACTTGACAAAAAAGAGCAAGTGGTCTATGCCGATACGACCGTTCAAAAGAAAAATATTACGTTTCCCACAGATTCAAAATTACAGAAAAAGATTATTGATAATTGTGGTAAAATAGCCAAGCAAGCTGGCGTACAATTAAAAAACACGTTTAAAAAAAGTCTATGAAGCTTTTACAAGCTCAACACAACCGGCAACATCCTAAACGAAAGGCAAAGGCCTTAGAGGCGGCAAAGATTTTGAAACAAATAACTGGTATTCTTGTTCGGGATTTGACAAGAAAACTTCTATTGGCAGGCAAGTTAGATGCATATACCAGTGATTTAGAGAAATATAACGAGGTTTTGAAACAAGAACGACCCAGTAAAAATAAGCGTTATAGCCTGCACGAAGATACTATTTTTTGTATTGCTAAAGGGAAGGCGTCGGTGCGCTATGAGTTTGGGAGTAAATTTGGACTTTTGTGGAATCGTAGCAGAGGCATTATTGTATCGGGCGCTTATTGCGGGAATGAATATGATGGGCATAGCTTGAACAAACTGCTAAGTAATCATGATTCCATTAATGTTTCCAAACTTGATGCAATTTATTGTGATAGGGGGTATCGGGGTGCAAAATTAGAAGGTATTGAGGTTCATATACCTGGTAATCCGAAGAAAAAAGACAGTGCCTATATGCGTTCTAAAAAGCGAAATCATTTTAGATTACGAGCTGGTATAGAGCCTATTATCGGTCACCTGAAGCAAGATTTTCGGATGGGTTTAAACTACTTGAAAGGTAAGATAGGCGATGTAGTCAATGGTATAATGGCCTGCGCAGCTTTTAATTTTCAAAAATGGATGAACCTAAAAAATCCTTAAACATTAGAATATAAAACCTTTTTTAAGGGACGACTAATTAGATCCCGTTAGAAAAGAAAAAGCACCCCACAACCAATGATATGTATAGTCGTTCTGATGAGTACCCACAGATTTAACGCCCCTAACTGTTAATACGTGTGATTAAACCAGAACGGCTTTCGTTTTGAAAAAACAAAATCAACAGATTCATAATGCCCTTTTTAGTATTCTTTTTTAGCTTTATCCATAGCCTTAGCTAAGTCTTCATCTTTTAAATTTCGCCACCTTTTTTTATCCTTGTTAATGTGGCTTTTACACGCTACTTTTAACTGACTTTTCAAGCGGTGAAGACAAAAGTTAGCTAATGTTCTATAATCTCACATCCGTATTGAATTCTTCTTCTATGAGTAGTTTAAGCTCTACATAGGAAGTGATTGTGGTCTTGACATCGTTTAGTTTTTTTCTATACTCTTTTGCATTTCCTGTGAAAAAATGTTTGGGTGATTAGCAGAAGAGCGAATTTGAAGGGCGGCATCGAACCCTTTCGATTTGTACCTTTTGAACCAAGAACGCACAGTCATCTCAGTAAATCCTAACTTTTTACTCAGATGAGAGATAGACCACATTTTGTCCTCTTTTGCTAATAAAAAGGCTTTCAAGCTCCCGCGCAACTAAACAGGTATTTATTCTTATTATCATATAGAACCCAAAAAAGAACTTTTAAGCTGGATAATTTGGTTTGAATTTAGAGTATTTTTTCTCGATCCTAATTTTTTAGCTTTAATTCATCATCCAAATAATAGTAATCTCTGTTAATAACTCCCAATGGTTTTCCTCTAAAAGTATAGCCTACAAAAGGGGTATTTTTAGATAGAGAACCAATATCTTCTGGTTTAAATGTCCATTCTATATCAGGATTGAAAAGCGTAAAAGATGCCCATTCCCCTACTGCTAATTTTGGCACTGGTAAATTTAAAATTTTACGCGGTTGGTAAGTTAATTTATTAATTATTTTCGAAAGAGGTGTTCTTTTTTTTAAAGTATTAACAAGGCTAAAAGCAGTTTCTAAACCCAATATTCCAAATTCAGCTAATGCGAATTCTACTCGTTTATTATCAATATCTTGAGGTGCATGAGCTGAAGAAATGACATCTATAATTTCGGTATCAAGAGCAGAGCGTATATCTTCTAAATCTTCTTGGTTTCTGAAAGGTGGATTTACTTTAAGATTGCTGTCATAACTTATTAAGTCTTCAGCAGAAAAGGCAAATTGATGAGCAGCAAGACCACAAGTAACAGCTATACCTTTCTCTTTAGCATATTCAATACTTCTTAAACTTTCTTTTGTAGATATGTAGGCAATATGAACTTTTGTGCCAAAATATTCCGATAGACTCACTATTTGGTCTATAGCCATTTTCTCAGCAATAGCTGGTAAACCTTCCAATCCCAATAAGGTACTGGTTTTACCTTCATGCATTTGTCCATTTGATAAAAGTGGATAAGTATGTGGATAATAGATCAAAAGTCCATCAAAAGTTTTAAGATAATTTAAAGTTGTACATAGCAAAGATAAATTATTAAAAGGTGCTAAACCAAAGGTAAAAGCTTTAGCGCCTGCTTCAGACATGCTTAAAATTTGACTTAAATTTTTATCTTTTTGGCAGTTTGCTATAAGATGTGTATTTATTTGAATAGTTTTTAGATTTTGAGAAAGGGCTTGCAATACTTGAGGGTTATCAGCAATAGGGATAGTTTCTGGTAAAAGAAGAATATCAGTGAAACCACCTTTTAAAGCCGATTTATTTAGAGTATAAATAGTATCTTTTTGTTCATGACCGGGATCGTTCAAATGAGCTCCTATGTCAAACCAACCAATAGAGGCATGTAAACCGTCTTGATGAATGACATGTTTTGCTTCTGGGTCGTTATCATTTATAGAGCTATTTTTGATAAATGCTATTTTACCTTTTTTAATACCAATATCTAATGATTTCTTTTCGTCTTGCTGAGCCTCTATAAAAGTGATATTTTTAATTAAAATATCTAACATTATTTTGAAATCACTTAATTGATAAATTAAAATTTAGAGGTTTGTTTTTCTAATTATATAGTCACTTCACTTGAAAAAAGATTTTTGGAAGGTTTAATTTCTTGATGTTGAAAATGAACCTTTCTCAAATAAAAATAGTATTGCTATAAGGATAAAAACATACTTGCCATTCCTTCGAAGAAATAAAAAATCTTACGATTCTAATTTATTTTTAGCCCTTAATTGTTCCAGTTCAATTTTCGATTTCTCAATTTCTAAATCTTTGGCTTCCATTTCTTTCTTTTTAGCTTCCATTTCTTGCTTCTTGGCTTCCATTTCTTGCTTCTTAGTAGAGCTATAAACAAAGTATTTTTTAATTTGAAGAACTATAGTTAGTGCCAATAAAACAATACCAAAACCTTTCATAATCACGGCAAAAAGTAAATCAACATCGGTCAAAACAAAGCCCAAAATACTCGATACAATAGCCAGTATTAAACCTGTATTTTCATTCATAATTCTAATTTTTAATCTGTATATTTTTTAATATTGATTTCATGAAAATACTGTAAATTTATATTTTTATTTGTTAACTTTTTTAAAATAAATCTGAAAATTTCTTTTTTCTTTTTATAAAATAAGCCCAGACAATAGATTTTTTATATACACCTTTTAATTTTTGAAAAGCCGGCAGTTTTTTTTCTTTTCTTTTAAGGATTTTAAAAAAAAAACTATAAAAACTAAAATGGGCTTTTACAATTGCTAAACAATACTTCCAATTCCCTTGAAACAAGAAAGCTATACCAGCTATTCCGTCTAAAATCAAGCGGATAGGCAATATGAAGATAATTTGTTTGAAAGGTAAATTTTTGAGAAGTAAGATAAGATTATTTCTAAAATTAAAATATATTTTTCGAGGACTATCTGGGTTTAAAGTCCCACCACCTACATGATAAACTTGACTTTTAGGTGTATAAACAATAGAGTATCCGCAATTTTGGAGTCGCCAAGCCAAATCTATTTCTTCCATGTGGGCAAAAAATAACTCATCCAATCCTCCCACTTTTTTATATAAATTAGCACGAATAGCTAAACAAGCGCCTGTTGCCCAAAAAATAACCTTTTCATTATCATATTGTCCTAAGTCTTTTTCTATAGTTTTCATAATTCTTCCACGTGTTAAAGGATAACCTAAAAGGTCTATATAACCACCTGCAGCACCTGCATATTCAAAAAAATCTTTTTGATAATAACTCTTTATTTTAGGTTGACATGCAGCAACATGAGGGTTTTTTTCTAATAGTTGAATTAAAGGCATTAACCAATCGGAAGTAACTTCTACATCTGAGTTGAGTAAGATATAATATTTGGCTTCAATATTTGCTAAACCCCGATTGTATCCTCCACAAAAGCCGTAATTTTCCCCCAATTCTACAATCTGAACAGTACGATAATTTTCTTTTACAAAAGCAACAGAATCATCTAACGAACCGTTATCTATAATTACAATTTGAGCGTTCCTACTCAAAGCAAGAACTTTAGGTAAAAACTTTTCTAAATACTTTTTGCCATTATAATTTAAAATAGCAACTGTGCTATGTTGTAAATTCACTTTTAATATTAGAATTATAAAAAAGTCAAAATTTTATATCGGTATTTTAAATATCCAATAGCAATACTATTTTTATCTTGTAAACGGTTATTTTCAAAATTAACACGGGGTTAAAAGTTCTAAAATCTTTTTTTCAAATGGAGCGACTATATAAACGTTTATTGTAAAATTTATTAGCTTTTTTGAAAAAAACTATACATTTTGCCAGATATTTTTTATGTTTAAATTTAGTTTGGTATTTTTATATACTCACGTCACTTGAAAAAAGAACTTTTAGGGGGTTTACTCATTAATAAAAATAGTATAGCTATAATAGGCTTCTATTTTCAAGTTTTGCCGAGTTTTTGATATAATTTAAACAATCAAAAAAATCGTAATTTTATATTATGTGTTTAATAGTCCGTTCTTTTTTTTCTGTTTTCCTAGTAGTGACTGTTTTTATTTCGAATGGCCAGTCAAAAATTTCTAATTTAGATAGTATTCCTAATTTTTTACATTCCGATGCGCCTTTAAATTTAAAAAATAACCAGTTTCACCTTTCTACAGCTACTAAACGGGCTACGGCTTCTGCAGTTTTACCGGGCTTAGGGCAAGCTTTAAATAAAACGTATTGGAAAATCCCTTTATTCTATATGGTATGGGGCATTTTAATAGGGACAGCAAAAAGCAATCATGACCAATATGTAGAAGCACGTAATGCGTTATTCTATCAAAATGATCATGACCCTAATACTAATCCTGGTGATGTTAATCCCAGCTTGACAAATGCCACCCAGACAGGTCTCGAAAGTTTAAGAGATAGGCGCAGAAGAGATCGAGAATACTATACTATATTATCGGTTATTTGGTATTTTGTCGGTATTGCCGATGCAGCTGTCACGGCTCACCTTTCGGTAGAGGTTAATGAACAAGTTCGTATAGCTCCAAAAATAAATTATGCAACTATAGGGCAAACAAAAGAGCTTGTAGGAGGCGTAAATATTAATATTAAATTAAAAAAGTAAGTAAATAATTCGTTTTACTTGACTAATAAAAAATATAGTAAAAAGCTCCAAAAATCTTTTTTTCAAAGAACTATATTGGGCTTTCTTTAATTCTTTTTATCCAAGCTTTCCAAGAGCTGTAAATAAAGAAACTTGAATGCTGGTCAATATGATGTTCTAAATAGGTTTCTACCAGAGTATTCATTCCGGCTATGGAATTGTTACCGCATCTGAGCCAAGCCGATAAGACATAGCGAGCATTTAGATTTACGTTTTCTTCGGTGATATGGTATTTAAGATATGTTTCTATATGTTTTTGTGATGTTTTCGTTTAGTTCTGTTTTTTTATTGTTTAGCCAAGCCGATAGGACAAATTGGGCTTCATCATTTTGATCATTTTTTTCGAGATAGTTAAGAACGTGTTTTGTGATGTTTTCGTTTAGTTCTGTTTTTTTATTGTTTAGCCAAGCCGATAGGACAAATCGGGCTTCTTCATTTTGATCATTTTTTTCGAGATAGTTAAGAACGTGTTTTTTGATGTTTTCGTTTAGTTCTGTTTTTTTATTGTTTAGCCAAGCCGATAGGACAAATTGGGCTTCATCATTTTGATCATTTTTTTCGAGATAGTTAAGAACGTGTTTTGTGATGTTTTCGTTTAGTTCTGTTTTTTTATTGTTTAGCCAAGCCGATAGGACAAATCGGGCTTCTTCATTTTGATCATTTTTTTCGAGATAGTTAAAGACATGAGGTTGAATCGTATCAACATCTGTAAAAGAATTTAAGTAGATTTTAAGAATAAAGCTTCCCAATTCTGTATTCTTTTTCTCCGCTTTTTTAACATACTTTAAGAGGTATTTTTTGATTTTTTCGTTTTTTGGAAATAACTTTATAGAAGTAGAAATAAAGCGTTCTGCTAATTCTTTTTCATCAAAGAGTTTTTTTTTATTATTATCGAACCAATTATCCACCAGACTTCCCAGATTTTTGGGTAAGAGGTTCTTTTTTTCAGATTTTGTGTATTGATTTATCGCGTTTTGAAGAGACCAGCCAAACAGCATGTTTGTTGTAATTGCTTCAAAGGCTTTTTTTTGCTCTTCAAAAATTTCAAAACGTCTTTCCTCATCAATTAAATGGGTAATACTCAGGCTGAATAAGGAGGAGGTATTAAGTTCAAAGCCAGGGTCTTGAAAAAGTTCTTTTGAAAAAAAAGTATCAAAATCAAACTTATTGTCCGCAAAAATTTCGTTATCCGATATTCTTTCAAAAGCTCTAAAAAAGTTAGATTCCAAGTTTTTAAACAAACTTTCTTGGTTAAATTCTAATAAATTGATTAATTCATTGGTTAATGACTTTTTGGAATTTGTTAAATAATCCAGAAACAATTCATCTTTTATGGTATCGTGAACAGTATCTAAACATGTAAAGTCTTCATTATGAAATTTTTCTAACCATCCATTTTCAATAAGATCTCCAATAAATGGGTATTTGTTCTGAAAAGCCCTAATAGAATTGGAGTTTTCATGGAATTTATCATGATGGTTTTGATATATAGGCAATAAGAGAAGTGGCTTTATATAGTCTTTTAAACTTTCATTATCTTGGAGCTTTAAATTAGCTTTAAATCGTTTTTGGAGCCATTCTTTAAAATCTTTAAAATCCAATAAATCACTTTCTGTTTTTTTGATATCAAAAAGAAAGCGGATAAATACGGCAAAGGAAGGTTTTAATTTATAAAAAATCTGGTTTTTATGTTCCAGAAGCGGTGTGATAATTGGATTTATAATTTTTTTGGTGGTATATCTTCTGTACTCTTCTTCTATTGCATCATCATTATTTATGCATTGTATTTTTATATAATGCGTAAAACTATTTGAGTTGTATGTATTTCTACAATTGGCTAATATTCGGATTCTATCGTTTTTAGCAACCATAATAAAATCCTCAAGAATTTCTCTTTGAAACTCCTCTAAATAATCAAAAACAAATAAATATTTAGTTTGTTTTTCTTTTTTTTTCTTAGATAAAAACCGTTCAAGATGCCCTACTGCAATAGAGCGTGATACAACATAAGCTTTATAGCCATGTTCTTTTGGAAGAATTTTAGCTACTTCATACATTAGACGTGTTTTTCCGATACCCCCTTGTCCCTTAATAACCAAACCATTATAATCAGAATTATTGACTAAATCGTCTACAATTTGATTTTCGGTTAGAAAGCATTCTGGAGTTGTTTCTCTTGTTTTGGAAAAATCATTTCTACTCACATAAGGAAGTTGAGCCTGTTTTAAATAATCTTTATAATCAATTTTGTCTTTTTCTTTTTTCTTTTGATATTCCAGAAAATCATCAAGTGGTTTTAAGGTGGAAGTAGAGTCATCGGAATTGTTAATAAAAACATTTTCAGCGTTATCTATGACGATTGGCTTATAGCTATCACGCATATTATATTTATTAGGCATACGTTTTATTGTCTAAGTTTGTAATATAATTTGATTATAGCAGTGCTCTTATTATCTCAGAAATATTTATTCTCATGATCAATGATTTAGATATCTAAAAAATCCTTTTTCTATTTGAGATAACTATATAACAATAAATTAAAAATACTTGCTTTCAATTTAGTCATTAAAAGAAGTTTTTTAATAAGCTGTTTTTCAAATACTTAAACTAATTAATAATTAGCTAATATATATATCGCCTTTGTTTTTGTCTATAATTGTTGGCTTAATACTACCTTCGATATTATATTTAATCTTTGGTTTCTTTTGGGTCTTTTTCAATTTTTCAATTTTAGATTTTAAATCTTTTAGCTGTTTTTCCATGTTTTTATTTTGTTTAAGAATAATTAGAGCTTCTTTTTTGAAATCTTCAATATTTGAAGATGAATCGTTTAGGGCTTTTTCTATATTTTTTTTCGGAAAAATCCTGTTAAAAAAAGATATAATAGATTTGTAGGCTTTGGAAAGAGGTTTAGTTAAATCATTATTTTTCAAATATATGTATCCTTCTTTGGCATATTCAAATCCTTGTTCAAGTTGGTTAGGTAATTCATTATCTGTCATAATTTTAAAATTTAATAGACCCTAATGTTGTAAAATTTTTTAGTGATTTTATAGTCGCTTCAAATGACCATTTCCAAAATAAAAATAGCACAGTAGTTTTTAAATATTTGATTTTCAATAATTTAAAGTTTTTGCCTCGTGTAAAAAAAGTAGTACACAAAATCTAATACTGACCGAATGAATTTTTTGAAATAGGAATTTCAAAATTTAATGATACTGAAAATTTAATTTATTTAAACTATTAAAACTTAAAAATTATAGCTATTTTGATTATAGCTTTACTGTTTAATAGCAAGGCTATAACAATATAGAATTCATAACCCAATAGCATAATTTTTATCTATTTTATCCTAAACTTGCTTTTTTATAATATATTTGTAAATTAATACTTAAAAAAGTTAAAGACGGGCGTAGCTCAGTTTGGTAGAGCGACGGTCTCCAAAACCGTAAGTCGGGAGTTCGAGTCTCTCCGCCCGTGCTTTTTATTATATAAAAAACACATAGAAATCGTTAGTATAGAAGTAGGTAGACAATACATTTTACTTTCAAATGAAGAAAATTATAAGTTTTGTAAAGGACTCTTACAACGAAATGTTGCATAATGTAACATGGACAAAATGGAAAGACCTTCAAAAAACAGCCGTATTAGTTTTAATTGCTGCTACAATTTTTGCTTTGGTCATTGGGTTAATAGATTTTATTTTTAGAACTATATTAGATAGTATCTATAGCATTTTATAATACTTTGTACTTAAGTTTGACCAAATAATGGAAGAGAATAATGAATTTAAGTGGTATGTATTAAGAGCCATCACTGGAAAAGAACGCAAAATCAAAGAACATATGGAAAAAGAATTAAAATTCCATAAATTAGATAATTATGTAAATGAAATAGTTATTCCTTCTGAAAAGGTCTATCAAGTCCGTAGAAGTAAGGATAATAAGACGAAGAAAATAGCTGTAGAAAAAAGTTTTTTTCCGGGCTATATGCTCATACATGCTAATTTAGAACATGGTGAAGTCATTCATACAATTGTTAATATACCTAATGTTATTCACTTTTTGAATGTGGAAGATAAAAGTATAGGTGCCAAGCCAATACCACTTCGTCAAGAGGAAGTCAATCGAATTTTAGGGCGTCTTCAGGAAACTCATGAAGAAATTAAATATGAAGAGACCTTTTCAGTTTCAGAAACTGTCAAAATTATTGATGGACCTTTTAGTGACATGATTGGCACAGTAGAAGAAGTTTTTGATGAAAAAAAGAAATTAAATGTTATGGTCAAAATTTTTGGAAGAACCGCTCCTGTAGAGCTTAATTACAACCAAGTTGACAAGTTTAAAGAAGAAAAAGAAAATAAATAAGCAATAAATTTTATATTTCTGGAAAATTTTGAGATTTATAATCAAATACTTAACTCAATTTTGTATATTTAGAATATGAAAAATTACAATTTTACAGCATATATAGAAAAAGACACTGAAACGGGATTATATTTTGGTTATGTTCCTCGTTTACAGGGAGCACATACAGAAGCAGAGACTTTAGATCAATTACACAAAAATTTGCAAGAAGTTGTTTCATTATGTCTTGAGGAACTTTCAATACAAGAATAGGAACAAATATTATACACTATTTTTATTAAATAATAGACAGAGAATCAAATATTTTAACTTTCAAGGTTTTCATATTAAAAACTAATAGTTTAGATCTTCTAAGTCGTTATTTTTTTAAAAGTAGTCCAGTTTATTGTTAATATATTGATTTTCATAGTTTATTCATACTTTATAATTAAATTAATTAAATATAGATGGCTAAAACAATTACAGGTACAGTTAAATTACAAGTAAAAGGTGGAGAGGCAAAACCAGCACCTCCTATAGGCCCTATGTTAGGTAGTAAAGGTATTAATATTGCCGATTTTTGTAAGCAATTTAATGCGCAAACCCAAGATAAAAAAGGGGTGGTATTGCCTGTAGTGGTATCTGTGTACAACGATAGGAGTTTCTCTTTTATTGTAAAAACACCTCCAGCAGCAGTTTTACTTATGCAAGCCGCAAATATTCAAAAAGGATCTCCCGAATGTAATAGACAAAAAGTTGCCAGTGTAACATGGGGTGATATTAGAGTTATAGCCGAAGAAAAAATAAAAGAACTTAATGCTATGAAAATTGAAAGTGCCATGAAAATAATAGCAGGAACAGCAAGAAGTTCCGGCATAACTGTTACAGGTGAATTTCCTGCTACCATAACCTAAGCTATTTAAAAAGTATAAAAGTTGCTTAATTTCTATAACAATGTTATTTTTGTTTAGGAAAGGTTCATTTTCAAAATTTAACATGTTAAAACTTCACAAAAAACCTTTTTTCTATTTGAGATGATTATAACTATCTCCTACTATTTATAGCAAAGCTATTTTATTTTGCGAAACATTAAGTTTCAATACCAATAGGTTAGAATCCGAAAAACTCTCTTTTTCAAATAACCTGAGTATAAAACATATAGAGTATACTAAATTTAAACTTAGTGTACTCTGAGTTCGTTTTGTTTTTCGATAGTTTGATAACTTTTTGTAATATATTGATAGTCAGATATTTGTAATTTAAATATTGATTTTCAAGATTATAGTTTTTCTAATTCGTAATTATCGCTCTAACCTAATTAAAAAAACAGTAAACTATGTCCTTACTTACGTTTTTCCCAGGACCTTCTAAAGTCGACCCTAATATTAATGTTTTTTTACAAGAGGCTTATGATTTGGGTATATTAAGTTTGCAGCACCGTTCTTCTGAATTTATGGTTTTAGTAAAAAAAACCATCGACTTATTAAAAGCTAAATTAAATATTCCTAAAGACTATAAAATTGTCTTTACAGGTTCTGCCACAGAATGTTGGGAAATACTATCTCAAGCATTTATAGAACACTTTAGTCTACATGTTACAACAGGCGCCTTTGGAGAAAAGTGGTATAGCTACCGATGTCAATTAGCACCAAATGCTGCTCAATTAAGATTATCAGCTCAAAAAATCGTGAGTATTAATGCTATTTTAAAATTTAAAAACCTAAAACCTATTATTTGTCTTACTCAAAACGAAACCTCTAATGGAACCCAAGTCAAAAATAAACTTATCCGAAAAATTAAAACGCGTATTGACCCCTGTTTGATTTTTGTAGATGCAACCTCTTATATGGGTGGTAATGAAATTGACTGGCGAGTTGGAGATGTATTTTTTGCTTCAGTACAAAAATGTTTTGGTTTGCCACCAGGGTTGGGTATTATGGTTTGCTCACCTCGTGCTATTTTAGAAGCTGAAAAACTAAATCATAAAAAACACTATAATAATTTACCTGCTCTTATTAAACACATAAGAACCTATCAAACCCCATATACACCAAATACTTTAGGGATTTTTCTTTTAAAAAAAGTATTGGAAAAACGACCAGACATTACCCTTACCAATAAAATTTTAAAAGAACGGGCAAAAGAAGTAAATAGAACCTTAATTAAAAATAGATATAAACCATTTATCATAAATAGTAGTGTACGTTCTGATACGGTTTTAATTTTTGAAGATGATAAATTATTTATTAATGATTTAAAAAAGAAAGCCATTAAAGTTGGTATACAGTTGGGAAATGGATATGGTCATTTAAAAAATACAACCTTTAGAATAGCAAATTTTCCTGCTTACAGCGACAAAGATTTTGAAAAACTTATTAATTTTTTAATGTCTGCAAAACAAGATTCTAAAATGATTTAACACTTAAACCTATTAAATTTATTTTTTTCATTACATTTGTAGGGCTTAGGCAATTAAAATAATTTCCGATTTTTATATAATTTTTTATTTGAAAACTGGTCAATTATAGCGAAACTTATATTAAAAAAGGATTTTTCAAGTATTTAATTCATTGATGTTGACGAAATATTTTCTCAATATTTTTAGTAGCATCATAGCTATAGTTAGTTAAACATTTCATGTTTTACTAACTCATATTTTTCTTTATGGTATTTTTTATCTCAGAAACATTTATTTTCAATACCAATGAACTTATAAACCCCCTAAAAATCCTTTTTTCAAGTGACGTGACTATATAAAAGACTCATTTAATCATTTCATTAATTATTTTTCATTAATTATGCTTCCGTCTCGTCCTAACGATATTACAACGCCAAAAATATTATATGTTTCTAGTGAAATTTCGCCTTTTTTAGACACAAGCGAAGTAGCAAAATATATTTATAAGCTACTGACATCTATGAAAAATAAAAAGGTTGAAATTCGAATATTAGTGCCTCGTTTTGGAGTAATCAAAGAACGTCAAAATCGTCTGCATGAAGTTGTCCGCCTGTCAGGTGTTAATATTCCAATAGGCAGAGAAGATAAACCATTAACAATAAAAGTTAGTAATATTCCTCAAGCTAAACTACAGGTTTATTTTATAGATAATGATGACTATTTTAGCCGTAAAGGCATTTATCGAGACAACACTGATGCCTTTTATAGCGATAACGATGAAAGATTGATATTTTTCTGTCGTGGTGTATTAGAAACTGTCAAAAAACTAGGCTGGGAACCAAATATTATTCACTGTAATGACTGGTTTTCTTCTCTTATTCCTCTTTATTTGAAAACAAATTACAAAGATGATCCAATTTTTAAGGATTCAAAAGTTATTTTTACAATTTATAATACTTATTTTGATGATAAAATAAATAACAACATATTTAAAACTCAGTCTCAAAGTATTATAAATAAAGATTTAAAGAAAATTTCAAAACTTGATATATTTGATTATTTCACTTTGATAAATATAGGAGCTAAATATTCAGATAAAGTTTTTTACTCAAATAAAGTTGTTGAAAATATTGTAACAGAAAATACTGACCTTGCAGATATTCAGACTATTGCACCTAACGAAAACTATGAAGAAAGTTATTGGGAAATTTATCAATCATTACTCAAACAAAGCTAATTTAGAAGCCCAAAAGCAAATTCAAAATGCTTTTTTACTTATTTTATTTATTGCTATAAATATATTAATACAAGCCTGTGATGAACCTAATAATTTGGGGCTTAATTTTATAGATGGTTCTGTTATTGAGACAAAAGATACTAACTTTGATATTAATGCTTCAGTCATACGTTTAGACTCTATTAATACAACTAATACATCTGCTCTTTTCTTTGGTAGACAAGCCGATCCAGTTTTTGGTACAACTCAAGCTATACTGTACTCTAATTTGTTTGCATCAAATTTGACTTTTCCTGACACAACAAATACCTATATTTATGATTCTTTAGTTTTAGTTATTACTATTACTGATTTTTATGGAGATACACTTCTGCCTCAAAATTTTAATATTTATACCCTTAATGACACACTAACCAATGGTAATCAATATTATTCCGATGAAAAAATTACAGATTTAAGTGCACAACCTATCGCCGGTTTTACCTTTGATGCTTCTACTAATGACAATAATAGTATCAGAGTAAATTTAGAAAATGATTTAGGCAATTTATTGTTTTCTGAGCTTTCAGATATTTTAGAACAAAGCGAGTTAGAGGATATAGTATCAGGTATAAGCATTCAAGCTGAAAATGAAGAAACTAATTTAATTTTAGAGGTCTTAAATAATGCTTTTATAGGGATATATTATCATCGTGAAGATATAGATACTATCGCTTTAGCATCTTCGATAATTCTTGGACAGCGTTTCATGAATATAGAAAGCGACTTTACAAACACACCTTTATCTCTTTTAGAAACTCAAGATGAAATTCCAATGGAAAATCTAAATGGAATAGGCTATTTACGAGTTGGCTTAGGTATAGGGCTTAAAATAACTTTTCCTGAATTTCAAAATTTAGGGCAAAACAGTAAGATACAAATTAATGAATCGAATTTAAAATTAAATATTGCAGATAATAATAATTTTAGTATCAGCCCACCTGAATTTTTTTATATAGGTTATGCAGATCCTAACCAAACCAATCAAATCGCTATTAATGATAATAATTTAGATAGTTTACTACGGCAGTTTACTTCAGCTTTCCCGAGCACTCTAATTTACAATACTAATAGCCGATTGTATCTATCTGTATCAATTTTTAATTATATTCATGAAATAGCATCAAAGAGAAGACCTGATAACGGTTTAATTATTTTCCCTTCTTATTTTAGTTTTGCTCCACTATCTGGTTTTAGTACCCAACAATCTTTAAATCAAGTTCAAATTGATCTTTCAACTTCTAAATTAGAGATTTTTTATACAACCTTTTCAAATGAATAGTTTTACTTCTTTAACTTAGCAATGCTATGAAGTTGTTTAAAAATTTGATAATCAACTATTTATAGATATAAAATAGTTTTAATTCAGATAATTATTTCAGGCTATATAAACATGATTTACTAAAATTCGAAAATAAAAGCCTTTGATTATAAAAATATTGAAAAAATGTATTCTTTAAAAATACTTAATAGATTGGACTTTATCCAACTTTAATTATTTTATTCTTATAAAATTAAGACTCATATTTTACGTTTTGACCATTTAAAAATCAATATATTAAATTAAAAACTGATTTTTAAACAACTTTTATCACTCAAATATTAACACTACCCTTAATTCAAATTATAAAAAATAGTTATAGAAAATAAAAAAAATGATAGACATTTCTTTTGTTATTCCGCTTTATAATGAGGAATCTATGATACCTACGTTGCTTAAAAGACTTAACGGAGTTATGGATACAATCAATATGGATGTAGAAGTTGTACTTGTAGACGATGGAAGTCGGGATAATACGCTTAATCTGATCAAATCAGTGGCTTTTTCGGATCCGCGTTATCATGTTTTAGCTTTATCCAGAAATTATGGACATCAATTGGCTTTAAGTGCCGGACTTTCCGAAGCAAGAGGTACAAAAGGGGTTATGGTTATCGATGGTGATTTACAAGATCCTCCAGAGCTTTTACCAGATTTTTTTAAAAAATATTTGGAAGGTTATGATGTAGTTTATGCTGTGCGGCAGAAACGAAAAGAAAGCAAGATTAAAAGATTAGGTTATTGGCTTTTTTATAGGTTGATGAGGACGATTGCTTATATTGATATTCCAGTAGATAGTGGGGATTGTGCTTTTTTAAGCCGTAAGATTGTAGATATCCTTAATGAAATGCCTGAAGAGCAGCGCTATATTCGAGGTATGAGAAGTTGGATAGGATTTAAACAAGCTGGTATTAAGTACGATAGAAATGAAAGACAAAGTGGAAAATCGAAGTATTCTTTTAAAAAATTGCTGCAATTGGGCTATATGGGTATTTTTAATTTTAGTGCTTTTCCTATAAAATTGATTAGTTATTTGGGTTTGGCATCTACAGTGATTGGGTTTTTATATTTAATTGAAGTTTTAATAAAAAAAATATTTATCGGAAATGTCCCAATTGGCTTTACAGCTATAATTGCTTTGATTACTTTATTTTGTGGAGTTCAGTTGCTTAGTTTAGGGGTTATTGGTCAGTATGTTTTGAGAATATTTTATCAAGTCAAAAAACGCCCCCTTTATATTATTAAATCCTCTGTAAAAGATAAAAAGGAAAGGAGCTAGTTAAAAAAATAGTTCTAAATACCACTGATTCTTGACACCAACATTTGCTTGAATTCACTTAGAGAAAGTAGAGAAAGTGATAACTAATGAGAGTAAGAAAGTAGTAATTCTGAGGGTTAAGATTATAAAATACAGGGATAGGAAGGACGGTTTGATTAAGGTACAAGATACCACATTAATATTTTTTTCTCTCCTATCCTTTTTTAAAAATTAGACTGGATACTGGTGTAGTAAAAAAGGACCTATGAATTTGCATACAATGAAGCATAGAACACCTAATTTTAATAATGCAATCAATATTATAAGGTTTTCTTATAAAAATTAAAAATATTTGATTTTCAAAAGGTTTAGAATTTAATCAATTTATTAATATTTTCTAATTTCTAACTAGCACTAATAATCAATTTTATCATTTTTATAAATTTCTTCTTATTCTTTTAAAGAAACTAACCATTTTAAGTACATAGCCTTTGGTATGGCACGGTAGCCAAAATTACGAATATGCGTATAAAGTTTAGTTAATTTGCTAAAAAGTAAATGGGATCGAGAAGATTTAGCTTCGGAATTGGATATTAAGGTTTCAAATTGTTGGGTCTTAGTTTCAGCTTGTAACACTAAGGCATTAATATAATTAGGGTAATATTTAAGGGCAGTTTTACAACAATTTAGAATAAAATTAAGATCGGTCAAAGTACCCAAGCGACGCTGATAACCTTGGGCAAGATCGATTAAACAAAGTGCCAACATTTTTTGATCATCCCAGACTTCCATATAATATAATACAGTTTATCGATAGATAGCATCAAGACGAACATAACCAGAAGCCATAATCCCAAGCATCTAAAGGAAAAACTCCAGAAGTCAGTTCCCTACATTGTACCAACCATTTCATGTTTTAATTCTTGAGTTTAAATCATTTATCTTATCATTTTTTCAATGGTTTTTCGTAAGCTACTTTCACTATAGGAGCCAGATTGAAAAACCTTTGTATGTTTTTTATGGTTGATAAATAAAGTAGCAGGAATTTCACCTTGCCAATCTTTTGATACAAAATCTATCCAAGCATTAGTATCACTCTCCCCCATTAAATAATGTTTAAAATGAGTATAGCCTTTTTTAGCAATAAAAAATTTTACTTTACTGTCTAACTGATCTTTAAAATCTAAAGAGATTAAACTAAAACGTATACCTTTAGAAGCATATTCGAGTCGCATTTTTTCAAAATGAGGCAATTCTTGAATACAAGGCTTACACCAAGTTGCCCAAAAGTTAATGACATGATAAGGTTGACTTTTATCAGCTAATAAAATTTTTAATTCAGGAATATCTATAACATCTATTTTGACTTCTTGGGGCGAAAAACTAAAACTCAATATAACTATTAAGATAATTGGCAGTAAACGGTTCATAATAAATAAATTAAAAATTGAATCTATAATAATAATTCGTAATTTGATATTTAATTTAATTAAGTTTATATTTGGTGTTTTTTTTTATTATAATCATGTCACTTGAAAAAAGGGTTTTTTAGAATTTTAACTAATTTATATTGAAACAGAATATTTTGCAAAATAAATTGGTATTGTTATAAAAAGTCATAAGATAATTTTAAAAATCATCTTTTAGTGCTATAAGAAACAAAAATAATATTAAAAATTTAACTTTTTATCACAACCCTTTAATCTATTTAATTAAATCTTTACAATGAGTACAATAGTATTAGATGAAAAGACGCTATGCGATTTGGAGTGTATTATAGATGGTTATTTTGCACCTTTGACTAGTTTTATGAATCAAGAAGACTGGGAAAATGTTTGTCAAAATCTACATTTAAAAAATGGTAATTTCTTTCCTTTACCTGTTAACTTAGCTGTTCGCGAAGATCAAGTGCGTTTAGATGAAAAAGTCAAATTAGTTGATCAAACGAACTATCCTTTAGCTGAACTAGAAGTTAATGAAATATATAAACCTGATATAAATTTCGAATGTGCAAAAGCATACGGCACAACTGATACAAATCACCCTTTTGTTAATTATAAACAAAACCACAAAGATAAAGTCTATATTTCAGGAATTCTAACAAAAATAAATAGTATTCGTCACTATGATTTTAAAGGACTTCGTTTAACACCTAAAGAAAGTAAAGCCCATTTTAAAAAATTAGGATGGAAAACTATTGTCGGTTTTCAAACTCGTAATCCCATGCACCGTGCGCATTTTGAGCTTACAAAATATGCTTTAAAAAAAACAGGTGAAAAAAATGCTAAACTTTTTTTAAACCCTATTGTCGGTGAAACCCAAAGTGTTGATATTGACTATCACACCCGAGTATATTGTTATAAGGAGTTATTAAAATACTATCAAAACAATCAGGTTCTTTTAGGCTTATTGCCTTTAGCAATGCGTATGGCAGGTCCACGAGAAGCATGTTTACATGCTTTAATTAGAAAAAATTATGGCTGTACCCATTTTGTTGTAGGGCGTGATCATGCAGGACCTAGTTTTAAAACAAAAGAAGGTCAAAACTTTTATGGTCCTTATGATGCTCAGGAATTATTAGCTAAATATGCTACAGAAATTGGTATTAAACCTGTAATCAGTAAAATGATTGTTTTTAATGAAAGCAAACACACTTATCAACCTATTGATGAAATTTCTAAAGAGGATAAGGTTTTACAGCTCTCTGGAACAGAGGTTAGGAAACGTTTAATTAATCGAGAAGAAATTCCAGAATGGTTTAGTTATCCCCAAGTTGTTTCTATTTTAAGGCGCTCTATCAAGAAGCGAGGAACTTGTTATTATTTTATTGGCTTGTCTGGAAGTGGAAAAACAACTATTGCTAATAAATTAAAAATCAAACTTTTAGAAAATGATCCTGCTCTTGAAATTACTATTTTAGACGGAGATATTGTTAGGCAAAATTTAACTAAAGGCTTGGGATTTTCTAAAGAGGATCGATCTAAAAATGTGAGACGTATTGGTTATGTTGCCAGTGAACTTGTAAAACATGGTGCTACAGTTTTATGTGCTAATATTGCACCTTATGATGATGATAGACTTGCCAACCGAAAACTAATAGAACGCATAGGTGGTAAATATGTTGAAATATGGGTTGATACACCTTTAGAAATATGCGAACAGCGAGATGTAAAAGGCTTATATAAATTAGCAAGGGAAGGAAAAATAAAACAGTTCACAGGTATTTCTGATCCTTTTGAAACACCAACTAAAGCGGATATTATAATTAAAAAAGAGGATTATGATTTTGAAGATATATTTAACTCTTAAAAAGAAAATCCTTATTTTACAATAAACTCTATATTGCAAAACATTTTTAGTTATAATTTTAAAAATTAGATAAAAAATAACTTGAGAAATAATTTATAGTAATGCTATTATTATACCAGAAACATTTATTTTTAGTACCAATGATAAATAAACCTTAAAAATCTTTTCTTAAAGTAACATGACCATAATTAATAATTGATAAATCATATCATTCTATTTTTTATAATAGCACTAAGGCTTTATTAATATATTAACATAATGAATATAAGTTTATTAGTTGATTTTAGACATATTTGTCTATTCGCTTGTTTAGTTTTAGGAGGTTTTTATGTACAAGCTCAAAAGTTTGGATACATAGATTCAGAATATATATTAGATCAAATGCCTGAATATCAAAAAGCTGAAAAAGAATTAGATAAACTAGTCGAGGCTTGGCAAACTCAAATTAATACTAAAAAACAAGATTTTATTAAGGCTCAAAGAGAGTATGAAGCTGAAGCTATATTATTAGATGATATTTTAAAAGCTGAAAAAAAAGCTAATATAGAACAATTAGAACAAGAATTACGAGACTATCAAAATACAATATTTGGGCATAAAGGGTTATTATTTAATAAACGTCAAGAATTGGTAAGTCCTATTCAAGATCAGGTTTATAAAGCAATAGAAAAAGTGGCTAAACGTAGAAAAATCCAATTTCTATTCGATAAATCTGTTGATTTTTTTATTATTTACAGCGATCCAAAACATAATTATAGCGACGATATATTAGAAGAATTAAATATTATAAAACCTGAAAGTGATGATACTCCAGAAGAAAATTAAATAATTAAGATAGCTAGTATCTTGGAAACGGTTAGTTTCAAAATTAACATGTTCAAACCTTCAAAAATCCTTTTTCAAATGGAGCGACTGATAAACATTATTAATAAGGTTTTCTTATAAAAACTTTAAGTATTTGATTTTAAATAGTTTTTTAACTTAGAAACCATATATAATTTCTAAGTTTTGTTTTACAAATCTTTTATTATCAATATTATAACTCTCATACTATTTTTTTTATAAGAAAGTTTTAATATCATTTAAGTAAGTATTAATTTCATCCAATTATAATTTTATACTATGAAAAATGCAAAAAAATATAATTTTTCAAAAGACCAGTATTTAAAATGGTATAGGTCAATGTTACTTATTCGTCGCTTTGAAGAAAAAGCAGGACAGCTTTATGGGCAGCAAAAAATTAAAGGTTTTTGTCATTTATATATTGGACAAGAGGCCTGTGCTTCAGGTGCTAAAAGTGCTTTAGAAAAAGGCGATAAATGGATAACAGCTTACAGAGACCATGGGCATCCTTTAGTTTTAGGTTCGGAACCAAAAAGATTAATGGCAGAATTATTTGGAAAAGAAACAGGCTGTTCAAAAGGTAATGGTGGGTCTATGCACCTTTTTGATAAAAAAGTAAATTTTGTAGGTGGACATGGTATTGTGGGCGGACAAATTCCTTTAGGTGCTGGTTTAGCTTTTGCTGAAAAATATAAAGGTACAAAAAATCTGTGTATTTGTTTTTTAGGAGATGGAGCTATTAGACAAGGTTCTGTTCATGAAACATTTAACATGGCTATGTTATGGAAATTACCTGTTATATTTATTATTGAAAATAATGGTTATGCGATGGGAACATCTGTAGAACGAACTTCAAATGTTCAAGAACTCTATAAAATAGGCCAGAGTTATGATATGGTCTCTGAACCTGTTGATGCTATGCAGGTAGAGGAAGTGCATTTAGCTGTAGATAAAGCTGCTAAGCAAATTAAAAAAGGCGAAGGTCCTATTCTTCTAGAATTCCGAACTTATCGCTATAAAGGACATTCGATGTCTGATCCAGCAAAATATCGTACTAAAGAAGAACTCCAAGAATATCAAAATCAAGACCCTATTCAACAAGTTAAGGCTACAATTATAGAGAAAAAATTTGCTACCGAAGAAGAACTTAAAACTATAGACAAAAGTATTAGAAAACATATTCTTGATGCTGTTGATTTTGCAGAAAACTCTGCATTTCCAAATGGAGATAAAGCCTTAGAAAATATATATTTTGAGGCAGATGTGCCAGTACTTACAGAATAGATATTAATTAAAAATCTCTGTTAAAAAGTTAATGCCACTTATTAAGGTGGCATTAAGAAAATAGGGGAGTGGAGCTGCAGGGATTCGAACCCTGGTCCAAGAAGCTAAATCACATACTTTCTACATGTTTATCTCTTTTTTTAAAGATTGATTTTAAATGCAATTATAAAAAGTATGCCCAAAAGTTGAAAAAATAGCAAAAACGCACTTTTAGATTTTTTATACCACATTTTTTACGGTTTTAAGAGGTTGATACTCTATTACATTTACTTTATAAAACAGTAAAAATAAAGCAAAAAGAGCAATGGCAGTAAATATATTTACATTAAGCCTTAAATTAGGCTGCCATGGCGTAGTTAGTTTCGCCGATTATAAATTGAAGTTAGGGATTTAGTGGTGTTAAACTTCAAATCACCACACATGCTTATGTATAGAAATACGTCATCCTGTCAAAACCGGTCAGCCCCATTATTTATATTTTTTTTAAAATAAGGTTATAATAAAGTTACTTTTTCTGGCTTTTAAAGCCCCAAAGTTAAATGTTTTACAAAGATAAAAAAAATATAAATCCTAATTTATTTTATTAGACTCTATGTAGTAAAAATTAATAAATATTTGATTTTCAATCTAATAAAAAAAAATTATATGTTTTAAAAATATTTCCATTATATTAATTGTTTTACTATAATTTAAAAATAAAGTCTTAATTTTAGAACCAAAATAGTTAGTAGAAAGTAGTTTTTAATAAATTTATAAAAATGGAAGAAACTGTTTTAAAAGAAAAAATTATTCAGACCATAAAAACGATTTATGATCCTGAAATTCCTGTTGACATTTATGAGTTAGGATTAATATATGATATTACAGTATATCCTATTAATAATATCAATATTCTTATGACTCTTACTTCTCCGAATTGTCCTTCTGCCGAACAGATTCCTAATGATGTAAAAACAAAAGTCAAAGCTATGGAAGAAATTAATGACGTGGAGGTAGAATTAACTTTTGATCCACCTTACGAGATGAATATGATGTCAGAAGAAGCTAAATTAGAGCTAGGTTTTTTATAAAAATTGTAAAATCTATAGAGTTTTTAAAGATTTTAAAACATTTGGCTTTTAACAATTTAGTTTATATTTTAATATTTTTTTTAAAAGTAGCACATAAGGGCTAATAAAATATTTTTAAGTCATATTTTTTACATTACCGTCTAATTAAAATAAATATTATGAAAAAAGTTGCACTTATTACAGGAGCAAGTTCTGGAATTGGTAAAGAACTTGCCAAAATTCATGCTGAAAAAGGAGGAGATTTAGTAATTATTGCTCGTAGGAAAGATGCTCTTAATGAGTTAAAAAAAGAATTAGAAAAAACATACAAGGTTTTAGTTAAAGTTATAGTAAAAGATCTTATAGATCCTAACTCTTCTCAAGAAATTTATGATGAATTAAAAAAAGAAAACATTGGAATTGATTATTTGATTAATAATGCAGGATTTGGAGGAAGAGGAAAATTTCATGAAAGAGATTGGCAAAAAGATGAAGACATGCTTCAACTTAATATAAATACTTTAACCCGTTTTTGTAGATTATTTTTGCCGGATTTTATAGAAAAAAATTCAGGAAAAATTCTTAATGTGGGTTCAACGGCAAGCTATATGCCAGGACCGCTCCAAGCTGTTTATTATGCTACAAAATCATACGTTCAATTTTTTTCTAATGCTATTGCTGAAGAATTATATGATACCAATATCACGGTAACTAATCTTATGCCAGGTGCTACAGAAACAGAATTTGCTAAAGTTTCAGATATGGATAAAACCCAAGTTTTTAAAAATACTTTTTCCCCAAGAAGTGTTGCATTAGATGGGTATAAGGGCATGTTAAAAGGTAAACTCGATGTTATTTCAGGACTTACATTTGGACAAAAAATAATGATCACATTAATTCCATTTATGCCTAAAAAACTACTTTTGAAACAAATTAGACAAATGCAAGAAGTAAAATAAAGATTGATTTTAAAATATAGCTCCCGACACTAATAGTTTAAAAAGAAGTATAATAAAAGGAATTATTTAATTATAGTTTCTTTTATAAAAAAAACAAAAGGCAAGCCAGTCAAATGAATTTATTCTATAATTTATTAGAACCCTTTGCATAACCTTTTAAAATTCATTTTTCAATTTTAGAAAAAAATATAAGTATAAGAAAATCAACTAATTATATTTTTTTAATTTTGGAGAAATACAGGTTATTCAAAGCCTTCTATTAGTGTCTGGTACTATAAATATTTTTTAAAAACCTATGCCAAATAAGGATAGGCTTTATCTTTTTCTGATAGTATAAGTTTACTTTCCTCTAATAACCAATCTATACCAATTTTAGAATCGTTATAATGTATTCCACTTTCTGCTTTTTTAGTATAAAAATTATCGCACTTATATAGGACTTCAGCAAAATCTGAAATAACCAAAAAACCATGCGCAAACCCACGCGGCACAAAAAGTTGTTTTTTATTTTCTTCAGAAAGTACAACAGAAAGGTATTTTTGATAAGTTATGGACTCTGGTCTAAGATCTATAATAACATCTTGCACCTTTCCTTTCAAAACACGGATTAATTTAGCTTGTCCATAAGGTTCTTTCTGAAAATGCATACCTCTAAGAGTTCCATATTGAGAAAAAGATTGATTATCTTGAACAAAAGAGATATTTTTTCCTGTTATTTTATGAAAGTTATCTTGGCGGTAACTTTCATAAAACCAACCTCTTGAATCTTTATAAATGGGGCATTCTATTTCATATACACCTTCAAAACTTGTGGTAAGAATAGTCATATATTACAGAAATTATAAATATTTGATAATCAAAACTTGAAGGTTTTAAAAGTCTTAAAAACATACTATAGTGATAATCAATATAGTAAAAAAATTTCTAAATTATTGAGAAGACATCGTTTTTATTATATTTTTCGCAATTCTAAGAGAAACGCCAAATTCTCCTAATTCTTGATTAATCATTTTATAGTCCTCTAAAATACGTTCTCTTGTTTTTATAAGTTTTAATAGGTTTAGATAAATATTATCAGAATTACATTCCTGTTGAATAAGTTCTTTAACAACTTCTTTTTCTGCAATCAAATTAACTAAGGAAATATAAGGCACCTTTATAAGTTGTTTAAAAACCCAATAATTTAGAACACTTGTTTTATAACAAACAACTTGTGGAACTCCAAAAATAGCTGTTTCTAAGGTAGCTGTTCCTGAAGTTACTAAAGCCATAAAAGATTGATTTAACAACTTATAACTTTGATCCCATACAATTCTTAAACCTAAGTTTTTAACTTCTTTATAATAGAGTTTTGGAACACTTTTTACACCAGCTACAATAAAATTATAGTCATGTTTTAAACGCTTCACAACATCTAACATAACAGGTAATATAAGTAAAACTTCTTGCTTACGACTACCCGGTAACAAAGCAATTATCTTTTTAGGATTTTCACTTTTGAATTTATAAGTATCTGTTTCTTTGAATTTTTTGACCGAATCAACCAAAGGATTACCCAAATAGTTTACAGAATAATCATGACGGGCATAAAAAGCAGGTTCAAAAGGCAAAATAACATACATTTTGTCAACCCAGCGTTTTATTTTATAAACTCGACTCTCCTGCCAAGCCCAAATTTTTGGAGAAATGTAATAAATAATTTTAATTTTTTGCTTTTTAGCAAACTTAGCTATACGTAAATTAAAACCCGCAAAGTCAACTAAAATAAGTATATCGGGACAATAATCCAATATATCATCTTTAGTTGCTTTGATATAGGCTCTTAAAGTAAAAATATGTTTTAAAACATCCCAAATACCCATAATACTCAACTTTTTAATATCCAAAAAAAGCCCTTTTTTGACATCTGTATCAGCTCCATCAGCCTTTTTCATTCTTTCACCTCCAATGTATCTAAATTTAATAGTTGGGTCTTCCTGTTTCAAGGCTTTCATCAGATTGGCAGCATGCAAATCTCCAGAATTTTCCCCAGCTATCAAGTAATATTTCATTCCTATCTATTTTTTTTTATTATCAACAAGTTTGATATTAACACTTTCAATATAGTTAACAACATTTTGCATACCTGTTTTTTTTAATGATGAAGTAAAAAAACAGTCTGGTAAATATTGCCAAACTTTTAAACGATGGGTTTTAAATTTTTCAAAGTTATTTTCAAGTTCGTGTTTGGAAATTTTATCTGTTTTTGTAAATATAATACTCAAAGGGATTTGATTTTTAGCTAAGTCATTCAAAAATAAAATATCATTAGCATTCTCTGGTAAGCGAGAATCTATTAAAACAAACACACATATCAGAGGCTCTCGTTTATATAAATAAGCCTGTAAAAGACTTATAAAACCTTTACGCAGTTTTTTACTTACTTTTGCCCAGCCATAACCCGGTAAATCAACTAAATACCAAGATTTATCGACCAGAAAATGATTGATAAGCTGAGTTTTACCCGGTTGACCAGATGTTTTAGCCAATTTTTTCTTATTAGCTAAGGCATTGATAAGTGAAGACTTACCGACATTAGAGCGTCCTACAAAAGCATATTCAGGATAATCAGATTTTGGACACTGTTGAAGATTAGCACTACTAGTTATAAACTCAACTTCTTTAATTTTCATAAAAGCCCTTTGGTAAAAATAAAAATATATTGGACTAATAAATATTATTTGTTCAACGTTTTAAAGTTAGTCAATACTTCAAATTTTAGTTTAGGTAAACTTTTTTTGATAAATTTGCCATAGGCTATCATTATCAATAGCATCATATGCATATATAATCTAATTTCTAAGGACATAAAAAGGCTACACCAAACCCAAAAAAGTCCTTTGGAAGGGATTAACCAAATCCAAAGGACAGATACACAGACAACCTGAAGACCTATTATAGCAAAGCCATTTTATTTTGCAAAACGTTAAGTTTCAATACCAATAGGTTAGAATCCGAAAAACTCTTTTTTTCAAGTAACCTGATTATAAAAGAAGTATAGAATTAGAAACTGACTCAACAAATTTAATTAACCTCTACGTATTTTTTCGTATCGACAAGGTCTTGTTTAGGTAAACTTAACGATAAAATACCGTCTATATATTCGGCTTTTATGTTATCCAAATCTACATTTTTTGATAATGTAAATTGCCTGTTAAGATATTGGTAATTAAATTCTTTATGTGTATAGTTGTTCGTTTCATCTTTACGTTCATTTTCTTTTTTATCTTTCAAAGAAATGGATAAAATTTGATTATCTACCGAGATTTTAAAATCATCTTTTTTAACACCAGGAACGGCTAACTCTATTGTAAAGTTATTATCTTCTTCCTTAATGTTAGCGGGATAATTAGATTCCAATTCTGTATCTAAGAAATTTGGAAAAGAATGGTTAAAGAATCCATCTATAAAACTAAAAGGACTATATGGGCGTCGTTTGATTAAACTCATGATATAATTAGTATTTAAGTTAAAGTTAAAAAATTAAGTAATCTAGTGAGCATCAATTTTAAAAATCTCATCTGCTCTGCCTCTATAATTATACAATTAAAATACCAATTGTTTTTGTTAACAAAAACAAGACATTTTGTCTGTTTTTGTTTTATAATTTTAACAAAAACAGACAAAATGTCTTAAAAGTTAAAATTATAGCTTATAGATGGGATAATCGTTGCCAATATGCTTAATTTTGTAGCTGTTAAATTCTCTTTAGCTAGACCTTGATCTGTATTATTTAAATACACAGAATAGGGATTTTTCCTAAGGTAAATATTATAAAGAGAAAGTACCCAAAAGCCATCATTTTTAGGTTTTACACCTTTACGGTTCAATTTTTTTCGATGAACTTCTACACCAAAATCAAGTCTGTGGTAGGGTTCTATTCTATAGTTATTACGAACATTTTCAGGTGAATAAGGCAAGGTAAAGCCTTGTATTTGTACACGATTAGTTGGTATAGTTGTAGGAGTTCCAGAGATATAAGTAAAAGTTCCACTTAAACGGATACGATCGTTAATATCATAAAATGATACAATAGTTAAATTATGCGTTTGATCATAGCGGGTTGGGTACCAATTATTTTGATTAAAAGCAGGTGTTTTTAATTCCGTTCTACTCAAAGTATACGCTAACCAGCCTTGCCATTTGCCTTTTTTCTTTTCTACAAGTAATTCCAAACCATAAGCACGTCCTTTAACAGAAAAAAGATCAGCTTCTATCAAAGTATTTAAAAGTAAACTTGCTCCATTAATATATTCGACAACATTTTTAAATTCTTTATTATAAATTTGTACAGAAGTTTGAATACTATTATTAGAAAAGTTATAAAAGTAACCAATTGAATATTGATCAACTATTTCAGGTTCAATATTATTGGTACTAGAACGCCAAATATCCAATGGGGTAGATGCTGCGGTATTGGAAAGCAAATGAATGTATTGTGCAGTACGATCGTAACTTAACTTAATTGAGCTACGTAGGTTTAATCGAAAATTTAAAAGTATACGAGGTTCAAAGTTTTTGTAGAAGGCAATTGATTGACCTCTACTGGCTTGGCCGGTGCTGACTAAACTATCCCGTACACCATCTTCAGTATCTTTGTACTCATAGACTGTGCCGGCACCTAAATAGTTATATAATGAATATCTCAAACCATAACTTAAATCAATAGTATTGGTTATTTTTTGTTCACTACTAAAATAAATACCCGATTCAAGTGCGTACTGACGTGGCAACATAGAAACACTGTTTTCACCCGCATTTACTGCAGAAGTAGAACCGGGTTTAAAAATGTAATAAATACTTTCTACTCCAAAATTGAAAAGAGTTTTAGTACTTAAATAATAATCAAAAGTAAACTTAGAACCATAGTTGATGATATCGGCATTCCAATCAAATGTGTTTTCTCCGCTACCAAAACCTAATTCGTATGTAAAGTTACTGTAATAAAAAACTAAGTTGCTAAAAAGATTATTATTAAAAATATGATTCCAACGAAATGTAGCTGTTTGATTACCCCAGGTCGCTTTAAAAGCATTTGGAACAGAATTTATATCGCGTCCAAAATAACTGGAAATAAATAACCTGTTTTTGTCCGAAGGTGCATAATTAACTTTAGCTGTTAAATCATAATAGTTAATCTTTAAATCACTCAAATTATTATTTAAAAATGGTGCCAAAAGTATATCTATATAAGAGCGTCTACCAGCTAAGATAAAAGAAGCTTTATCTTCAACAATAGGTGCTTCTACCGAAAAACGACTAAAAACAGTACCTATTCCTCCTTTGACATTCAAGGCTTTATTATTTCCTTCTTTCATTCTAACATCTAAAACAGAAGATGCTCTACCGCCATATCGAGCTGGTATCCCTGCTTTATAAAGTTTAACATCTTTAACAGCATCAGGATTAAAAATTGAAAAAAAACCCAAAAGATGAGCACTGTTATATACCGGTGCATCATCAAGTAATATCAAGTTTTCTCCGATACGTCCTCCACGTACATTAAAGCCTGTAGCACCCTCACCAACAGTTGTAACACCTGGTAAAAGTGTTAAACCTCTAATCACGTCAACTTCACCTAATAAAGCAGGTAAACTTTTTAATGTTTGGATACTTAATTGATTCGTACCTGTATTTAGTTCTAAAAGATTCTGATCTTCTTTTTCTTCTCTGACTATAATTTCTTCAAGAAACTTTTCATTACTAAGTTCTATATTTTTTTGAATATTATTATCTAAAGTAAGTTGGAATTCCTGTTTTGAATATCCAACATATTGAATAACAATATTATAAACTCCTTTAGGAAGTGTCAAAGAGTAAAAGCCATAAATATTTGTAGTGGTACCATTTTCGATTTCTTTAACATACACAGTAGCACCGATAAGATCTTCTCCATTTTTGGCATCACGAATATAACCACTAAATTTATATTGAGAAGATTGGGCTAAAATTGTATTAACTAAAAAAAATAGACCAAAAAAGCTAATTTTCTTGATGGTAGTAATCATAAAAATATAATTAAGGTTAAACAATAATTTTATAAATTCAATTATTGAGCTTATCAGAATCAACAATAAAAGTATTAGTTGTGCGTCCACAAACAGCAAAAAAACCAGTAGCTTGGACACCACCATTGGAATCTACTTTAAAAATATTGGTCAATACATTAGCAATGGGTACTGCAAATAAACCTTGAGTAGCTTGACTTTGTTCAGAAATTTGAGTTAAAAATAAAAAAGTTTCATTGGTAATGGAATACAGTTCTACTTCAACGGAATCTCCGTCTACAAATATTTCTGGAATCATTCTAATAGGAGGGATAAATAAATTCCCATCAAAACTACCTCCGGGATTAAAACTTGCATCATAAGTAACAACTATTTCATTTGGATCAAATTCAAACTCTTCATTTCTATAAGTTCTGACCCAATAAGTATCACCTTCTCCTTCAGGGTCTGTAGCAAAAAACTCAACTTCATATTCGCCTTCAAATACTCCTCCTGTAAAAAAATCTTTAGATGTTTTAAAATCAAAACTGTCTACCGTTGTTGTTCTTTTTATTTGACTAAAAGCTGAATAATTATCTTCTTCAATTGTAATATTTAAGACAAATTCATCACCCACTAAGCCAAGGCTATCAGGTTCATTTTCATTTGGTAACCATGTATATTTACCTGAATTTTCTTCTTCAGAAAAGATAAATATGTTATCATTAGTTAAATTTATAACGCTTACTGAAGCATTATTAACAACAGGTATAGAGCCTATATCTAATAAATCACTAGACTGAGTTAAAATAATAGTTTGGGGCATACTTGAATTATTTAAAATAGCATCTATTACTATTACAGTTTCTTGACTTAATGGAATATCTAATTGGATAACTTCTTCACAAGCTAATGAGATAAAAAGCATCAATAGATAAAAAAAATTATATTTGAATTTCATGATTTAAGTATAGTGTATATGATAATGAATATTTTAATAGTCTTTATAGCCTTAGTATTTGATAATAAAGAGAGCGTATTTTCTTATTGTCAATAACTTATAATATCTAAAAAATCTTTTTTCTATTTGAGATGACTATATGAAGTTATTTAAAAATAAATTTGGAAAATAAAAAACATGGGTAAATTTGCAAGCATTTAATTTCCAATTATTTCACTAACCAAATCATACCCAATGTCCATTGTAGAAACAATGATAACAAAAAAAGACTTTCAGTCAAATATTTTGTCTCATATTTCTAAAACACCATCAGAAGTTCGAGATAGAAAGTCTTAGATTAGGGATTACAAAATGTTTTGCTATATTCTATATTAAGTAAGGGTTTTCTTATAAAAAAAATGTGCGTGTAAAATAGTGTATATTTATGTTTATTTAATCGTAACATTCATATAAATCTACACTCACAAGATGCAAGTAACATCATTTTATCGGAAAATACAAAATTATTCAGGTTTAGATTTAAGGGATAATAGAGGTAAGAAGCTGGACTTTGCCTTTGTGTTGCTTAGTTTGATTATAGCTCTATTACAAAGAGGATCAATTAAGAACTAAAGAAAAGGCGATGACCGGGGTTTTATCTGTATGCAGAACCCTGATAATTAAACTTCTAAAGAAGACAAACACTAAAAATATGCTTGCTCAGATCCAGTTATTTCAAGACAAGTTTTCTAAACTTTTGCAGTGGCTTAGGAGCATAAATTGTTTATAAGAAAGCCCTTTATACATTTATGACTGCAGTACTATTAATTTAAATAAGAAACAAATATATTTAGATGTTTTGAATTTAATTAGGAAAATATTTTTCGATAAAATTAAAAACATCATTAGGCAAAATTTCATTAATACATAAGCAATTAGAGGTTTTTTTACATAAAGAGCAAACCTTATTTATACAGAGATAATGCGCCTGTTTACCAATAGCTTTCCAACGACTTGGATCGATAGGCTTCATGGGAGGGAAAATACCTATTGTCAATTTTCCTAAGGCAGCAGAAAGATGTAAAGGTCCTGTACTACAAGCAATTAAACCATCACTTATCGAAATAAATTGCATAAGTTCGGTTAATGAAAAAAATCCCATCAAATTTGTAACTTGAGGTAGATTAACTAATTCTGGTAGATCATGAAGGACAGCCTGTTCTTCGATTTTTGTACCTGTGATAAAAACATGAAATCTTGATGGATGTAGTTTTTTTACCAAAGTAAAATAATATTTTAAATTCCATTCTCGTGCACTGCCTTTAGACTTTGGATGAATGATAAGGTTAAACTTATTGGGTATTATGAGATCCTGAAGTTTTAGAGAAGGATTATCTACTTTAAAGCCATAATATTGGCTTAATTCCTGAAGATTAGGTTTTTTTTTTATATTTAATCCTTCAAGTAATTTAAAATTAAGCTGAGCTTCATGCAGACTCGATTTTTTACGCGTAAAATTAATGCGCTTATTTAAATATAACCAATGAAAAAACCGATGACTAGTCCCTATTCTTAAAGGAATTTTAGCTATTTTAGCTATTTTAGCTATTTCTTTGTCAGGAAAAATAAATAAAATAACTTCTGCGTTAAACTCTTTTAGCTGTTTTGGATCTTTTAAAAGGTCTTCTTTGGAAATAATTTCATTAACGAATAGGCAATTTTTTAAAACATCTTTAACATAATTTTTAGCGATAAAACCTATTGTAGTATCTTTAGCTATACTTTTTAAATAACCCAATAAAGGTAAGGTTAAAACTACATCCCCAATATTATCAGTTCGTGAAATAAGTATACGTTTAGGAATAATAAACATGATTTTAAGCAGATAAAATAAGGATATTTAAATAAGCTCTTATAGTGTCTCAAACAGAAAAAAAACCAATTTTATTTGGATTTTAACCGTAACTATGAATAGGCTTTTCTTATTTTTAACAGCAAGGCAAGACCCTATCTACCCATATTATCAGTTACTTATGAATATAAAAAACAAAAAACATTTTATTATAAAAATTTGATTATCATAGTTTTATATTGTAAATAATAAAAAGTTATCTTTAATATCTCCAAAAGCGTTTATGTATAATATTAAATTCAACTCGTCTGTTTAGTTTTTTTTCTTCTTCTGTTTTAGCTAGTTTTATAAGCGGTTTAGTATTGCCTAAGCCATTTGAAATAATTCTGTCTTCTTTAAACCCTCCATATTTTAAGAGATAAATCTTAATATTTTTTGCTCGTTCTTGTGAAAGTTTAAGATTTAAAAGAACATCGCCATCGGAATCTGTGTGACCTATAACTTCTAAATAATAATCATCATGATCGTTTAAAAAATCAATAATCGTATGAAGATTATTTTCCATTTGAGCTAGTATATCACTTTTACCTTTTTTAAAATCAATAGACTGAAAGGTAATACTTCTTTTAATACTATTTACTTCTATATCTAGTTCGGTATCTCCATCTAAAAAAAAGTCTTTTTCAACTCGAAAAAAATTCAAACCTTCTACCACCAATAAATAATTTCTTTGATTAATAAGTTCGAACTCAAAAGCAGCATCTTTTTTCAAGTATCTTGGAGCCACCGGAGTACCTTCATCTAAATCAATAATACTAACTTTTCCTGTAAAAACTTCACCTGTTACTGGTTCTACAACCCGACCAGAAAATCTGATAATATTATTGGGTTTAGCTTCCATAGGTAAATGAAAGGAATGTAGATCTAAGTTTTCGATATCATCTTTTTCAGAACGGGCATAAAATAGCTGTAAAGAGCGACTGTCTATAGTGAAGTAAAATTCACTTCCTTTTCCGTTAACTAAAGGACCTACATTCTTAGGTTCTATCCATTTTCCATTAACTTTAAAGGTTTTAAAAATATCAAAATCTCCAAAATTAATAAGTTGAGCATCTGAACTAAAATACAATACATTTTTATAACTTTTATTAATAAAAGGACTAACTTCATTAAATTGGCTGTTAATATAAGGTCCTAAATTTTTAACTTTTGTCCATTTAGGTTTTTGGGGGTCATTTTTATCCAAATAAGAATAATATATATCTGTTCCACCAAAACCACCTCGTCTATCCGAAGCAAAATATAAGAATAATGTATCGCCCAAATCTACAAGGGCAGGATGTGAATCCCAAGCATAACTATTAATGATAGCTCCCATATTTTGAGCTTCTAACCAATAGCCCCCTTCTTCGGTATTATCTTCTTGCCAATAACAAATATATAAATCACAATTACCAAAACTTTCTTGGGTATGACAACGGGTAAAAACTAAAATATTACCATCTTCACTTATAGAAGGAGAGCCTTCCTTATATCTGGTATTTAGTTCCTCTAATGGTTTAGCCTCTGACCAATAACCATCATCTAAACGGTAAGAGACGTATAAATTTTCATCTGTTTTTTGTTTAAAACCTAAAAGGTTATCAATAGACTCTGGTATTCTTTCAGAAGAAAAATACATAATGTTATCATTGTGCCCAATTGTTAAACCATAATCAGGAAAAGGTGAATTAATCTCTTCGCCCATATCGAGCATAATATCTTTAGGTACATGAATAGTATCAACAGCCTTTATTTTCCCAACCAATTCATAATAATAGCTAATATCTGTATAATTTGGTTCTCTAAAATTAATAATGTTTTGGTATTTTTTTAATGCTGAAGACAATGAGTCGCGATGGTGTTTAATAATAAGACGATATAAATCTCTACTAAGACCTTTAAAATTTTTGTACTCCGATAAACGGGCTAATTTCCAAATTAACAACATGTCTCCATTAGAACTAAAATTTTCTACACTAAAGTTTTCTATATAATGATAAAGAGCAGAAAATAAATTATCTTCATCTTGTTGGTTTTCATATAATTTTATTTGGGAAAGTTGTTTTTTATCAATATAATAAGATTTATTAATAGTATGAAAATTAATAGTATTAGGACGTAAAACAGTTTTTTCAGTAGACAGTTTTTTAACTTTATTAAAAAAAAGTTTCTTTTTATCTTGAGCATTCTTATCTTGAGCAAAAATATTAAGGTTAAGAATATTTAAACCTAAAGATATGATAATAAAATAATTATATATTTTCATCATTTAATACTAATTTGTTTAATATATTTTTAATTAAGGTACAACTTTATTACTTCAATACTTCGGTAAATTTTCAAATTTTTAGAATTTTATGATCTTAAAAAATCATAAAATACTTATAATCAAATCTTTATAAATTGAAAGGGTTAAAATATAAATTATTGATTATCAATAATTTATATAAAATTATAATTTTTTACTGAAGTATTGTTACTTCAATACCAAATATTAATCTTTTCATTTGTCTATTTAATTAAAATATTATTTCACACGATAGAAAAATATAAAATTTCTTTTTTAAATAGAGTTTATATTGTTGTAAAGTTTTTTAACAAGATTTGATTTTCAATAATTTATATTTTAAGATTTTTATCTTCTGTAAGAAAAATAATACATAGAGTTTTTCTTATAAAGACTATAAATATGTGATTTTTAATATATTTTTAATTTAAAAAATCACATATAACCTTTAAGTTTTATTTTATAAACTTTCTATTATCAATAAGTTAACTCTTAAGTTGTTTTTATTATAAGAAAATTCTAAAAGTAGTACATAGAGTTTAGTATTCATTTAAAAAAATTGCTTAGTATAGATTTCTAAAATTGAGATAGTTTAAATTATCCTTTGAACATTAATCAACTTGTCCAATGAAATATTTAGATCCCAAGAATGATTTAACCTTTAAAAAAATATTTGGTGAACATAAGGATTTATTAATCAGTTTTTTAAATGCCTTATTACCTTTTCAAGAAGGCCAGTTCATCAAAAGTATTAGTTATCTTTCGCCTGAGCAGGTGCCCAGCCAGCCAACTGCCAAGAATTCTATAGTTGATGTGAAATGCACTGACAATCACAAACGCCAATTTATTGTAGAAATGCAAAATGAATGGACATCAGATTTTAAACACCGGGTTTTGTATAATACGACCAAAGCTTATTCCAGACAAATAAAAAGAGGACAACTTTATGAAACACTGATGCCTGTTTATACTTTAAGCTTAATTGCTGATACCTTTAGCAGATCCAAGGATTATTATCATCATTATGCTACCCTAAGAGTGGATAAACCCGAAGAGAAAATTGAAGGTATAGAGATGATATTTATAGAGTTGCCTAATTTTAAAGCTCAGAGTATTTCTGAGAAAAAGATGCATATTTTATGGCTTAGATTTTTGACAGAGATCAAAGACGGCACTCAAGATATACCTCTTGCTTTAATTGAAGATGAGCACACGCGTAAGGCTTTGGATATTTTAGAAGAGTCCAGTTTCAGTGAGGCAGAGTTAGAAGCCTACGATAAATACTGGGATGGGGTTAGTCGGGAGAGGGGTATTGTAGCTTATAAGCGTAGAAGTTTAAAGAAAGAAAAAGCCGAAGGCAGAGCCGAAGGCAAAGCCGAAGGCAGAGCCGAAGGCAGAGCCGAAGGCAGAGCCGAAGGCAAAGCCGAAGGCAAAGCCGAAGGCAAAGCCGAAGGCAAAGCCGAAGGCAAAGCCGAAGGTATAGAAATAGGCAGAGAAAAAAAAGAAATAGAAGCTGTATTCGGACTTTATAAGAATGGAATTTCAATAGATATTATCTCAAAATCACTTACTATTTCTGAAAAACGAGTCCAAGAAATTATACAATTGGGGAGAAAGGGTTAACATTTTTGGCAAAAGCAATTTATCATTGAAAAAAATGGAGGATAACTATTCAAGAAATAAGCTGAAAAGAACAATGCATGATTAAACAACTACTTTGATGATTTATTTCTTTGATAACCAAATTTATAATCTTATAGTAATGCTATTATTATCTCAGAAATATTAGAAACTGTTTAAATTTAAAAATGAGTATGATCAAATTTTCAGAAAAACTGCCAAATTTTATTCAATAACTAGCTTTTACAAGTCATTATTATGGCTAAAACGAGATTTTAGATCAAATTCAAAGAATTTTCAGAAAAACTTAAATTTTATAATTTGCTTATTATAAACAAGTTAAAAAAACTTAAACAGTTTCTTAGACTCTATGTTGTAAAATTTTATATATTTTTAAATATTTAATTTTTAATAATTTATGTTTTCGTATTTTTTATCCCGTACAAAAAAATTAGTACATAGAGTCTATTTATTTTTATTATTAATGAGTTTTAAACCCTCTAAAAATCCTTTTTTCAATTGACATGACTATAAAATGATTGTTTTATGAAAAGTTTTGTCCTATACTTAAGAAAAAAACAGAAGAATTAAAAGTTAATACTTCGGTAAAAAATTATAATTTTATATAAATTATTGATAATCAACAATTTGTATTTTAACCCTTTCAATTTATAAAGATTTGATTATAAGTGTTTTATGGTTTTTTAGGGTCATAAAGCTCTAAAAATTTGAAAATTTACCGAAGTATTGAAAAGTTAAACCTTATTTTTAAAGTTTTCTAAATTATTTTGAATGGCTTTTTTCATATTGGAAATATCATTATGGGTGTATATTTGGGTGGCTGCCAAACTCTCATGCCCTAATAATTCTTTAATATAATTTAATTCTGCATGATTATTGAGTAAATGAGTTGCAAAAGTATGGCGTAGAGTATGAGCACTTTTTTGTTCCACATTGACTTCGTATAAAAGTTTATTTAAGACTCTATTAACTAACATTCTGTACAAAGGTTTTCCTTTTTTTGTAATTAATAAATAATCTTCTTTAGACATATTTTTACAATAATCTAAATAGGTGGTAATCAATCTTTTAAGACGATTATATATAGGAATAAGTCGCATTTTTTTTCCTTTACCTTGAATTTGTATGAGACTTCTATTTAAATCTAAATCTTTAATTTTTAAATTAATAAGTTCTTGGCTACGAATACCTGTGCCATATAATATTTCTAGAATTAACTGATTTCTTAAAGATTCAAAGTCAGCTGCTATTTCTAATTTTGCGATACATTTAAGAAGGGCTTCTTGACTAATGTATTCTGAAAGACCTTGGTCTGTTTTAAAAACTTGAAGCTTTTGGCTTGGGTTTTCAGAGTGTATATGTTTGGAAGTTAGAAAATTGAAGAAAGCCCTTAAGGTTGCAATTTTTCGATTTAAAGTCGTGTGTTTATACTTTTGTTTTTTTAAATTTACGAGCCACAATTTTAAATCTTGTAGTTTTATTTCATGAATATAAATTTTAGACCATTCTTCTTTTTTTCTTTTTGTAAAAAAAACAAAATAATGCTCCAAATCTTGTCTGTAAGCTTTAAGCGTATGAATGCTATATTGTTTTTCTATTTGTAAATATTTAAAAAAATGTTCTAAAGCGTTTACTATATCCACAGGTGAAAGTTAATTTAAAAAGATATCCGTTAAAGTTAATTTTAATTCATTTATACTTATATTTTTAGCTATAATCTCTCCTTTTTTGTTGAGTAATAAATTATTAGGAATAAAACTAATTTGATAAGTTTCTGCTAATTCAGATTGCCATCCTTTTAAATCAGAACCTTGTAGCCATGGTAATTTATCTTTTTTGATAGCTTTTAACCATGCTTGTTTATTATCGTCGAGAGAAACCCCAAAAATTTCAAAATCTTGACTTTTAAAAAGTTCATATAAAGCTAATAAATCTGGATTTTGTTGGCGACAAGGTATACACCATGAAGCCCAAAAATCTATCAACACATATTTATTTTTTAATTGATATAAATTAATCGATTTATTTTCTGGATTAAGAAGTTGGATATTAGGAGGTATGCGTCCTATAGCTAATTCTTTTATGGCATTAATACGTTTTGATAAAGTTTTTAGAGCGGGCATATCGGGATAGTGCTCACCTAAAGTAAATAATACTTTTTCATAAACAGATAAATAATCATTTATATCTAGAAGACTAATAGCCAAAAGACTAACTATGGATTTATTTTCCAAAGCACTATCGATAAAACGAATCACTAAATCTTCTTTTCTGGATAAAAAATCAAAGGTTTCTTCATTCAAATTTCCATTTTCAAAATCTTGACTATTTGAATTATCAAGTGATAAAAGTCGATATTCTTCAACACTTAATTGAAAACTTAACTTATTCCAGTCAGCAAGACGTTTATTTTCAACCGAATTTTTAATTTCAAAAAAACCATTATGTTGATTACCATCAGCTTCTATTTCGATATCTTTGTCAAAAGCAATAAATACATTTTCTTGATTATTATAAAAATTAATTTTGAAAAAAGTAGGCATGCTTACTTGTAGATTTGTTTCAAAATAACCTTCTGTATCCGGCATTATTTTGACAACTTGTTCTTGTTGACTACCATTTAGTAGATATATAAAAACAAAGCTGTTATCTTTAGGATTAATTATTTTACCCGAAACTTTTATGACATTCGTATTTTCAGTTTCTGTTTTTAGGGTACAAGAGATACCTAAAAATAAAAAAAGATAAAAGTAAAAAAGATAAAAGTAAAAATGAAAGGCAAGGGTTGATATTTTTGTTAACATTAAAGTTAAAAATTAAGGTTACGTAAATTTATCAAGAAAAATACATAATATTAGTTGATATTAAAATTTAAAACTTGTTTTTTTGTATTAAGACTAATTTACAAATTCATTATTATTTGAATCATTTAAAGTTGCTTAATTATGAGAGGTGTTAATAAAATTATACTAATAGGTCATTTGGGTAAAGATCCTGAAGTGCGTCATTTAGAAAGTGGTGTGGCTTATGCAAGGTTTACCTTAGCCACTACTGAGACTTACTTCAATAAAAATACAAATGAAAAGACCGACGAAACGCAGTGGCATAATGTTGTTCTTTGGGGTGGTTTAACAGATGTAGCCGAAAAATATTTAAAGAAAGGAAGTCCTGTATATATAGAAGGTAAAATGACTTATCGTTCTTACGAACAAGATGGTATAACTAAAAATTTTTCAGAAGTTCGTGGTTGGAATATGATTATGTTAGGTGGTCGCAGTGGTTCTGGTAGCGGTAGTTATGGAGTACCACCTCCACCTTCAGAACCGGCATATGGTGATGGAAACCCTTCGTCCCAAACAGGAAATATAGATTCTAACGCTAGAAAATCAGATTCTCAATCAGCAGCTTCTGAATCTGAAAATACTTCTTCAAATCCTGACGACGATTTGCCTTTTTAAACTACTATAGCCTTGCTATTAAATATAAAGAGAGGATATTTTCTCATTGTCAATAACTTAGTTAGCTATAAAATTCCTTTTCTATTTAAGATGGCTATAGCTATTATACTCAGATTGCTTGAAAAAGAGAGTTTTTGGGATTCTAACCTATTGGTATTGAAACTTAACGTTTCGAAAAATAAAATAGCTTTGCTATACTTGTTCAGTAAATAATCTGTAAATTGAAAAAGAAGAATCAGTAAAAATATTAGATGAAAATTAGATATAAAAATAGTCCTATTTTACTATATCTAATATAGTTTAAAAATTTATAAAACAAGGTTTTATATGTTAACAACAGATATTAAAAATAAAGAGTTTTTAGAATACTCACCTATAGATAGTCACCGTTTTGGTTTGGAAATTTATAGGATGCATGCTAATATTTTAGATGGTGAACGTATCAGAGATCAAATAATTAAGAATCAAGTTGATACAGCTATTATTCGTATTCCAAGTAAAAATTTATATAGTATTGATAGCTTGATCAAAATAAGTATGCCTTTCATGGTTGCTGATACCTTGATTCAATATAATTTAGATCTCAAAGAGCATCAGCCTAAAGCCCTTAGTAATGAAAATTTAAATTTTATTCGGGCACTTCCTGAACATCATACAGAACTAAATAAAATGGTTTCTGAAAGTTTTGGTACTCACAGCAATCATTATAGAAATAATCCAATTTTTAATAATAAATTGGTACTTATTGGCTACCAAGATTGGATCAATAGTTATGCTGTTGGGGATTCAAAAAAACACTGTTTTATTGTTAGTTTAGAAGGTGAATATATTGGCTTTGCAACTTTTAAATTCGAAAACAATAAATATGTAAAAGGTGTTTTATACGGTGTAAATACACATTATAGACGACATCATATTTTTACCGATATTATGCGTTATATTATTGGTTATGCAAAAGAAAAAGGTTACGAAAGTATTCAAGTTTTAAGTCAGATAGAAAATACAATTACCCAAAAAGTATGGTTGTCAGAGGGGTTTTTGCCTTTTAGTGCTATTAACACCATTCATGTTAATGCTATGCTTTCAAAAACTGTACTCGAAAAAGTTACTATTCCTTTTAAAATAAAAAAAGATGAATTAAAGACAGCTAAAGTTACAAATCGTTTTATTCTAAAAAGTATCAATAAGCAGTTTGATGTAGAACAAAACATCATCACATCGGACCATCGCTTTGTTAATATTAAACCACTACAGCCAGATAAAGATTATATCTTAAACTTCTCTTTTCCAACAGCGAGTATGGGTTTACTACAAATTACAGATAAAGAAAAAGAAACTCTTGTTATAGTTTATTTCTATTTAAAACATTTTTTACTCTAAATAATTATGAATAGCTTAAAACAAGACTTTAAAAATTCTTGGATAAAATCGGATAATTATGGTTTTCGTATCATTGCCATCAATGTTTCTGTTTTTATTTTGTATCAAATTGTCCAATTATTTAGTTTTTTTTCAGGTCAGACAGAAAATAGTTTACTGTTTTACTTATTTGATGAAAGTTTTTTATTACCTGCTGATTTAAACCATTTTATTATTAGACCTTGGACCCTAATAACTTATTTTTTTACGCACCAAGGGTTCTTCCATATTCTATTTAATATGCTTTTTATTTATTGGTTTGGACGAATCTTAAGTGACCTAATAGGTGGTAAAAAACTTTTATCTATTTATATATGGGGAGGTATTGCAGGTGGTTTAGTTTATTTACTTATTTATAACTTAGTATCTGTTTATAACAGTGAAAGCTCTCGATTATTAGGTGCTTCTGCTGGGGTTTATGCCATAGTTGTAGGTGCAGCAACCTTACGACCTAGCTATAAAATTTATCTTTTGTTTTTGGGACCTGTCAAGATTAGTTATATCGCTCTTTTTTATGTACTTATTTCGTTTTTCGCTATAAAAGGAAGTAATGCAGGCGGGAATTTAGCCCATCTTGGAGGTGCTTTAATGGGTTTTATATTTATAAAAGAACTCCAAAGAGGGCGAGACTTAGGTAGTCCGATTTTTAAATTTTTCTCATGGTTGCAACAATTTAAATATCCTATTCAAAAAAAACCGCGCTTCAAAATCATAAAAAATAAAAAAAATGATATTGAAAAAGATGTTAATTTTACTTCTACATCATCACCTAAACCGTCTTATAAACCTAAAAGAGCTCATCATTTCTATAATCAGCAAGAAATAGATGCTATTCTTGATAAAATATCTAAATCGGGTTATGCTAACCTAACAAAAAAAGAAAAAGATATTTTAATGTATACCAGTAAACGTAAAGACAAATAATAATTTTGAAAATCAAATATTTAAATCCTTATTATTGATCATCACATATTTAAGTTATATAAATCATGTTTAAATCCTATTCTCAAAGTTATTTTCTACTATTTTTTATTATTTCTACTATTTCATTGTCTGCTTGTCAGGAACAGAAAAAAGAAACAGAAAAATCTAAAAAAAAAATATTAATTGTCTGTACAACAAGTATTATTGCCGATGGAATTAAAAATATAGTTGATAGCAGTTTTGAAATTATAGCTTTAATGGGACCTGGTATTGACCCTCATATTTATAAAGCCACTCCAAAGGATCTTCAAAAGTTGAAAAAAGCTGATGTTATTTTTCATAATGGTTTGCACCTTGAAGGTAAGATGGCTCAAATTTTTCAAAAAATACAAACTCAAGCTAACAATGACTCAAGCTATAAACAGTCTACTTTTGCTATTAGTGATGGGATTGATCAAAAGACACTTCGTCGTCTATCTAAAAATACCTTTGATCCACATATATGGTTTGATGTTAATATGTGGGCTAAAGGTATTGCTTACGCAGGAAATTGTTTAATTAAATTATATCCAGATAAAGATACCATTTTAAATAAATACTTGACTAATTACCTTGAAAACTTAACCTCTTTAGATACACTTATAAGGGAACAAATTAACTTAATTCCTCCTTCCAAACGTTTACTTATAACTTCTCATGATGCCTTTTATTATTTTGGAAATGCTTATGGCATTGAAGTTAAAGGTTTACAAGGTATATCTACTTTAGATGATTTTGGACTTAAAGACATTACAACCGTGGTAAATTTGGTTATTAAAAGAAAAATTAGATCCATTTTTACTGAAACATCTGTTTCGAGTAAATCTATAGAAGCTGTTATTACAGGCTGCGAAGATAGAGGGTATGAAGTTGTCTCTGGGGGAAAGCTATTTTCAGATGCTTTAGGTACTAAATACACACCAGCAGATAATTATATAGGTATGGTTAAATCTAATGTTAATACTATTGTTGAAGCTTTAAAATAAAAGTTTTTAGGTATTTCTTTCAATTAAAAATGATGTATAGAAATCATTATCATTTTTAATTGAGTTAAACCTTTAAAAAATCCTTTTTTTAAATGACATCACTATAGTAATCAAATACCAATACCAATGCTGTTATGTTATTATCTAAAAATTAACTTTTATTTTTAATTATTTTATCAATGATTGTATCAAACTTTTCTATATTATTAGCAATAAAACTTAATCCATCTTCATATAAAGCATGTAAATTCTCACTTGAAGCATCGTCAATAGTGCTTCTTCCATTTAATAAAGGTGGTTGAAGCCGAAAATAGCCTTTTGATTCCCCTTTTTCCACAGTACTAAACATTTGTTTCAATTGATAATGAACAGTACCTGAATTACTTGATAACATAATGTCTATAATTGGTCTTATCCAATTAATTAAGCCTTTATTTTTAAATTTTTCATATTGGTGATACGTATTATTCTTTCCTGTTCCTATAGATATGAATAACATATCCTTAACACCTGGGTAAGTTGGTTTTTCAGGGTTATTAAAAATATGGGCAAAATCCAAAGACCTGGCTTCAGCATAAGCACACATACCCGGATTACTGGCAAAAACTCCCCCATCAATAAGTGTATAAGGTGTTCCAAAAACAGATTTTATACGAGCAGGTTCAAAATAGCTTGGTGCTGCTGAAGCAGCTCGGATAATGTCTCGAATTTTAAAATTGCTAATATCACCCTTTGCCTTTACACTGTTAAAAAATAAAGCTTTTCTATTAATAATATCATAAGTTGTTAAAAGACAGGGTTTTAAAAGTTCATTTAAATATACCTCACCCAAATAATGTTTTAATACCTCTTCTAAAGTTTTGGAGTCAAATTTATCATTTAAAAGTCCTCCCATAGATTTAAAACGGTATTTTGAAGATCGTGAAAATATTCTTTTACTTTCTTTTAAATAAAAATCTAAAACTTCTTGAGTGGTATATTTTGGGCGTCCCTCTGCATTTGGTACTAAAAGTCCAGAAATTAATAATCCCCCTGTACTTGTACCGGCCATAAAATCAAAATAATCCGATAAACGAATATTTTTGCCTTCCTTTTCTTGTATTTTTTCTTCCAGATAACGCAAAATAAGACCCGATAATATACCCTTTACACCGCCACCGTCGAGAGATAAAATACTAATAGACGACATATTCTTTTAAGTTTATTTAATAGTTTAGTTCAAAAATTTATTTCTCACGAATAATTTGTTGTTTTAAATCAAACTTTTCCAAAAGTAGCCTAGCGCTCTTAAACTTTCAAAGTTAGGTTACTGAATAAGTTCTGAAGATTCCGAAGTCGTCAATAATTCTTTATTTTTTAATATTTCAGCTAACCCAGTTGTTTTAGCCAATTCATACCTAAAAAAGAATTTCATTGTGTACACTTTACTTTCATAAAATGATTTTGGTCTGTTGTTGAGTGTATTTGTTGAGAGGGCTTTCTGAGCAGTAGTTGCTATCTTTAACCATTGCCAAGCAATAACGATAGTTCCTAAGAAATCCATATACAGGCTTGAATCTGCCAAGAAAGCCTGATAATTTCCTTGTAAAGCATAAGTGAATAAGTGTTTTAAAATAGTTTTATTCAAGGTTAATTTTTTTTCTAACTGACTGATATAAGGGTGTAATTCTTCATATTGACGCGCTTTTGATATACTTTCTTTAATTTCTGAAGCCAATAAATGCAAAGCTTTTTGGTTACTAGCGGGTATTTTTCTGCCCAACAGATCTAAGGATTGAATACCCGTTGTACCCTCATAAAGGGTCATAATTCGAATATCTCTATAATACTGTTGTAAAACAAAATCATTACAAAAACCATAACCACCCAAGATTTGCAAGCCATCGCTGACCGATAAAATTGCTTTTTCTGTTGAATACGCTTTAACAATAGGGGTGACTAGGCCCAAAAGCAAATCGTATTTCTTTTTTTCTTCGCCCTCGGAAGTTGTTTTTAAATCTGAATACAAAGAAGCCTGTAAAACAAGACTTAAAGTGCCTTCGGAAATGGCTTTTTGATTGGTTAAAAGTCGTTTTACATCCGGGTGTTCTATAATTTTTATAGGTTCTTCATTTGGATTTTTAGTTCCTTTATTGTTGATTTTTCGGCCTTGTACACGTTCTTTTGCATAGTTTAAAGAAGCATGATAGGCAGCAGTAGCAATAGAAACAGCACTCCTACCAACGGCTATTCTTGCCCCATTCATCATTAAAAACATGTATTTTAACCCTTGATGCGCTTCTCCAACTAACCAGCCTTGCGTGTTTTCATTTTCTCCAAAAATAAGATGAGTTGTACAATAACCTCTTTGGCCCATTTTTTGAAAATCTGCTGCTGTTATAACGTCATTATCTTCGAGTTCGCCATTTTCTTTTAGTCTTTTTTGAGGAACCACAAACAAAGAAATTCCTTTTACACCTGCTGGCGCACCTTTTATTCTAGCCAATACTAAGTGGATAAAGTTTGGGCAATATTGATGATCGCCTCCAGAGATAAATATTTTTTGTCCCGTTATAGTATAAGAACCATCATTTTTTGGTACTGCACTGGTTAATATATCTGATAAAGAACTACCAGCTTGGGGTTCTGTTAAACACATCGTACCTCCCCATTTTCCTGAAAGCATATTAGGTACATATTTATCTTTTAAATCTTGGCTGCCAAATTCGAGGATTAATTCCGCTGCACCAGAAGTTAAACCAGAATAACCCGAAATATTATTATTAGCACAATCTATAATAAAATAGGCAGCTGAATAAATTATAGCCGGTAATTGTAACCCTCCATCGTCGTAATCAAAAGTAGAACCTATTAACGCCAATTCTTCCGATTTTTCACATAGAATCTTAATAAATGGATGAACTTCTATAGAAGTATTTTTATAAATAGCAGGTTTCTCATCCATTTCTCGAAAAATAGGATAAGCTTCTCTATCAGAAAAATCTTTAATAGTATCTAAATAAATATCTGTTGTACTTTTAGTATGTTCCAAAAAACGCTCCTGCCTTAATAATTCTTCTAAATGAAACACTTCGTAAAGCATAAATTTGAGTGTTTCCATGTTCATGTATTGATTTTCCATATAACTTTTAAATTTGAGTAATTAAAAAAATAAATATAAAACCAAAAATAATATTAGAATAGTAAGTTAATAAAAAAACAGACTCTATGTTATAAAAACTGATAGCGATTTTAGTAATTTTAAAATAGTTGGTTTTCAATTATTTATATTTTATAACTTTTACCCATGCAAAAAAATAGTACATAAGGTCAATTAAAAAACTATAGCCTTACTATTAAAAATAAGATGATAAAGTTATCTTAATATGAATGAATTAAATATTTCAAAAATCTTTTTTTTATATAAGTTAACTCTAATAATAGGTTTGAATACAAATAATTCAAGCCTAATTATTAAATTAATATAAAAACCTATCAATAGTTTGATAAGTTTTTATTAATATATTGATAATCAAATATTTATATTTTTAACTTTTTGAAAAATTACCCAATTATTTATAAAATATCGTCTAAATCTTTAAGGTTGTCATCTAAGTTCTCGGGTCTATTTTGTTGATATTCTTGGCAACTAAGTTCTATATTAAGTCCGCGTTCAGGTTTTTGAAATACGCCTCTTGTATAATTTAAAGTTGAATCAGCAAAGACCATTTCGGTATAGTCTGCAAAAGCTGGCATAGCCAAACGCGCACCTTGTCCATAGGTTAAGCTTCTAAAATGAACACTTCTATCTTCTGCGCCGATCCAAACACCTGTCACCAAATCTTTAGTTGCCCCAATAAACCAAGCATCTGAATAATTAGAAGTTGTACCTGTCTTAGCGGCTATTTGATTGCCCCTCATAAATTCATAACGCCATAACCCTAAAGCTGTTCCATTACGTTCTTCACTTGTTCCTCTAAGCATATAGGTCATGGTGTAGGCGGTACTTTCATTTAAGGATTCTATCTTTTTGGGAATAAATCTTTCCAATAAATTGCCATGTTTATCTTCTATGTGGGTTATAAAAATGGGTTCTGTCCAAACGCCTTTATTAGCAAATATAGCATAAGCTGGTACTAATTCAAATAAAGAAACATCACTTGTTCCTAAACAAAGTGATGGTACGGCTTCTAAAGGACTTTGAATTTGAAACTTATTTTTAGCGTAATAAACAGCACGTTCTGGGGTAATGGTTTGAATAAGATAAGCAGCGACAGTATTAATTGATTGGGCAATAGCCTGTCTAAGGGTATACATATTTCCTGTGTACCTGCTGCTATTTCTGGGAGTCCATATTTTCCCATCAATTTCAAAAGAAATAGGTGCATCTAAAACTTGAAAACAAGGATGAAAACCTTTCTCTTCTATAGCTGCCGCATAAATAATAGGTTTAAAAGTAGATCCTGGTTGTCTATGCCCTTGTCGGATATGGTCATATTTGAAATATTTATGATTGATACCACCAACCCAAGCCTTAATATAACCTGTATGGGGGTCCATACTTAAGAGGCCTCCGTGTAAAAAATGTTTATTATAGCGTAATGAATCTAAAGGACTTAATAGAGTATCTTTTTCAAAACCTTGCTTATCCCAAGCAAAAACCTTCATTTTAACAGGTTTATTTAAAATTGCCCATATTTTTTCTTGATTGCCCTTGTACTGTTTAAATAAGCTCCTATAATAATCAGTTCTTTTCATAGCATCAATTAGAAAATTTTTGATTTCTACATAACGTCCATTTTTTAATTTAACCCAAGGATTGCGACCTTCCCAATGTTTAAAAAATATTTTTTGTTGTTTAGCTATATGACTTTTTAAAGCGCTTTCAGCATATTGTTGCATTTTAGAATTTAAAGTTGTATATATTTTAATACCATCGGCGTAAATATCAATGCCTCTATCTTTTGCCCAGGCAGAAACTTTTTTACTAACTTCTTGACGAAAATAGGTTCCTAAACCTCGATTGTGACTATCCACCTGCCTATAAAGAAGGTTTAAAGGCGATTGTTTTAAACTATCAAAATCTTGTTTGGTTAAAAAGCCATATTTTTTTTGTTGTTTTAAAACGGTGTTCCTACGCCTTAAAGAATTTTCCGGTTCATAAACAGGACTATAGTAAGAAGGCGCTTTTAAAAGTCCCACCAAAGTGGAAGCCTGTAAAACATCAAGTTTATCGGGTGTAGTTTTAAAAAAAGTCTTTGAAGCTACTTTAATTCCAAAAGAATTACTTCCAAAATCTACAGTATTAAAATAAAGTGTTAAAATTTCTTTTTTAGTATAAGACCGTTCTATACGAACTGTTAAAATCCAATCTTTTAGCTTTGTGATAATTAGTTTTAAAAACGCAACTCTACTAAAATAACCGTCATAAATACTTTCCCGAGATTTGAATAAATTACGAGCAAGCTGTTGAGTTATTGTACTGGAACCGCGTCTCTTTCCTAACATTAAATAATAAAAAATTGAAAGGGTCCCTTTTAAATCTATTCCACTATGTTCATAAAAACGAATATCTTCAGTAGCTAACAAAGCTTGGATAAGATTTGGAGATAGGTCGTCATAATTTATAGAGCGTCTATTTTCGCGGTAATATTTTCCTAATAAAACGCCATCTTCTGACCAAACTTCAGAAGCCCAACTTGTATAAGGGTTTTCTAATTCTTTAAGATCTGGCATTTTCCCGTAAAGATTAAACCAATTGCCATTAATAGATACCAGAAGAAGCATAAAAAATAAAAAGCCACCTATAAAACTAAACCATAGATATTTGATTGTCTTTAGATACATAATAAAATGTGGTCAGATTGTGGTCAGATTGTTAAATAATAATTTAATAGTCAAAGCTAATAAAAAATATTGATTTTCTACTTCTTAATTTTGGCTTATATTATTTTTGATAAAACTTTTGTCCTGTACTTAGTAAAATTTATATTATTATAAGACTATATTTAGCTTTTGCGCTTGATTATCTATTTCAATAAAAAATACAAAATATTGAAAATTAAATTTTTTAAAATTTGATAAATTTCTAAAAAAAAAATTTACACATAGAATCTAACGAAACAAATAAGTACTCTACTTTTTTTATATCTCATATCTTCTGTTTACGCCCAAAAACAAGAAAATATATGGTATTTTGGAAGGATGGCAGGTGTTAATTTTAATACTGACCCCCCGCCTATAGCTTTAACAAATAGTGCTATAAATACATCGGAAGGCACTGCCGTTATTTCAGATGCCCATGGAAATTTACTATTCTACACAGATGGTTCAATTGTTTATAACCGTAACCATACTATTGTGTTAAATGGAGAAGATTTAGGTGCTTCATTTACTACGACTCAATCAGCTATCATTGCGCCTTTGCCCAATGATTCAAATATAGAAATCTTTAAATAAGTTAGCGAAAATACATGTTTTCGAAACCTTTGCAAAAGGTAGCAAAAAAAAGGGTTTTAGAAGTTGTAGCAATGATATTTATTTTGTAACTTTTTTCATTTAACTATAAGTAATGCATCAGACAAGTTTTTTAGACCTTGAACTAAACCGAAGCCGAAAAGTAAGTTGTCTAAGCTTCAAATTAAAAAAAATAAATAATTTTGTCGACTGGGAAGCTATTTTAAAAACCAAAGAATTTGAGTCATTGATAAAACTAGTAAGCAAAAAAGGTGCCCCGCACCACAACTCAATTAACCAAAGCCAAGATGCTTTTTTTAAAATAGCTTTATAACTTAAGTGATTTGGAATTAGAAGACCAAGTTAATAGTCGTCTGAGTTTTCAATAATTTGTCGATATTGACTACACGACATAGGGTGCCGGACTTCAGAACAGATAATGATGTTTCAAAGAATCTTTAATTAAAGAAAAGATGATGGATATACTTTTCAAAGGTACTTTATGGATTAAGACAGTCATCAACAACTCAAGTTATTACATATAAATAACTTATAACCAATTTATTAAAAAGTCATTAAACTATTGATTTCTAATATGCAGATATTAAAATATACCTTTATTCTAATTGGTTTACTCATGACCTTGCCACTCAAAGGACAATTTAACAGTAGACCAACATTTGGTAAAAATCGCCTTCAATACACTAAAAAGGAATGGCGTTATGTGGAATCTCAAAATTTTATCTTCTATTATTATGATGCAGGCTATGAAATAGCGCGTTTTTCTGCTGATTATGCCGAAGCACACATAGAAAGAATTTGCAATACAATCGGTTATTTTCCATTCAAAAAAATAACAATATTAATCTATGCCAATACTAATGATCTACAACAAAGTAATATAGGAATTAATTACCAAGATTTCGATCGAAAAGGACAAACTAATTTTGTGCGTTCCGAAATAGAAATATCTTATACAGGACACCGTGAAAGTTTTGAAAATAAATTGACTAAAAGTATCACGGATAAATTAATTTTCAGTATGATTTATGGAGAAAGTTTTAAAGATGCTCTAAAAAATGCACTTATTATTTCTTTACAACCTTGGTTTTTATCAGGTGCTGTAAAATATATTTCAGAAGGCTGGACACTTGAAATGGATGACTATTTGCGTTATGCACTTGATAAGAACTATTTTCAAAATTTACATCATTTGGAAAATAGAGATGCGGAACTTATTGGACAAGCTATATGGAACTATATTGGAATAAAATATGGAGAGGATAAAATATCGAATATTCTAAATCTGACCCGTATTACTAAAGATGAAAGAAAAAGTTTATCTCTTCAACTAAGAATTAAATATAAAAAACTCATCCAAGAAATAGAAAATTTTTACCGCAAATCTTATAATATGGTAAATAAACAATATATTTTTCCTTCAAAAAAACAACAACTTTTTAAATCTTTTGGAAAAGTTCATTACAGTGATTTATCTATTAGCCCAGATGGAAAATATTTAGCTGTTGCTCAAAATAGGAAAGGTGCTTTAAAAGTCAAACTCTACAATATTGAAAAAAAGAAAAAAAAAACTGTAATTAGATCATCTTACCAAGTTGTTAATCAAGAAATTAATAATACAATGCCTTTAATTTTCTGGCGAGAAACTGAAAAACTCGGTGTTTTTACCCTACATAAAGAGAGAAATTATTTTTATAGTATTAATGTAAAAAGAAATAAAAAAGATGACCGTTATTTTAGGTTATTGAGTAATATCGAAAATTTTGAAATTCACCCCAATGGAAACGAGTTTGTGATTAGTGGTGAGATTAATAGCAAAAGCAATATTTACCAATATCTATATAAAGATCGTAAGCTATACAAACTCACTAACGATGATTTTGACGATATAGACCCTATTTTTTTAAATAACGAAAAAAACCAAATTGTTTTTAGTTCAAATCGCCCTATAAAAACGAAAGATTCGATATACCAAAAATATCCTGAACTTTTTAAAAATATTTATAACCTATTTATTTTTACTCCAGACATAACTCAAAAAAGACCTGGACAAGGAAAAGTAGAAATTCTGACCCGTTTCTTAAATGTCAATATCCAGCCCAAACGCCTGAATGAAAAAGAAATCTTATATTTAAGTGATCAAACAGGTATTATGAATTTATATAAATATAATTTTGAAGATAGTAGTATCATTCAACTCACGCATTATAAGGAAAGTATAAAAACCTATGCTGTTTTAAAAAACAGTTTATATTTAGTTTTTACAATTGGCAATAAAGATCATATTTATGTGATTGAGAATTTTAATTTTTCCGATAATATTTTCACCCCTCAAACTAAACGTCAAGACCTTAGTAATCTATCAGTCTTAAAAAAAGTAAAAGCAATACGCGAAAAAGGTCATGAAGCTAAAAAAATATTGAATACAAAAACAAAAAAAATAAATAAAACTTCTAATAAAAACCCAACGCCTCAAATTCCACTTCAAGATCTTGATTATTATGAAGTTATCCCCAATGATTCTTTAATTACCGAAATAGATCCTAATAATTATATTTTTAATTATTTACCTCCTAATGTTCTTAAACAAGTAGATAATTTGAAAGAAAATAGGGTTTATAGGTATGATTATTTTTCAAAATCTGGCCGCCAAGCATTTTTGGAACGACTGAAAGCTAGTAAGAATATTAAACCTAAATTAAAATCTCCTAAACCTAATATTAGAGGTGTTATTCCGCTTAATGAGTCCTCTTTAGAAGGAAAAACCATATCTTCTTCAAAGTTATATGAGCCTGAGTTTGCTCTTGATAGAATTACAATATCGCCTTTTAGTGATCCAATTAGAGGTTTTTCTATTCTAACAGAATTATATACAACAGATATCTTTGAAAACCATAAAATCAATTTTAAATATTTTGGACTTACTAATTTAAGAAACAGTAATTTAGCTTTAGAGTACCTTTATTTAAAAAAGCATATTGATTTTGCTATCCGATACGAACAACAAAATATTAGAAACAATAACAGCACATTACAAAATTCTGATTTAAGTCAAATTTATGGTAATAAATTGGAATTTGGTTTCAGTTATCCTTATAGTATTGCCGGTAGTTTTAATTTCAATCCTTTTTTTATGATCACGAATTCAACCCAAAATACAGGACAAGGAGCAAGTATTATTTCTGAACAAGTAAAAACTTCTTATGCAGGTTATAGATTTGAATATTTATATGATAATGCACTTACCTTTAATGCCAATACTTTAGAGGGTTTCAAATTAAAATTTACTTATGAACATTATTATACTCTTGGTAATGAAAATATAAATTTAGGAAACTTAGATTTGGATGGACGATATTATTACCGCATCAACCATAACATTACTTTAGCTAGTCGGATAACGGCTGGAAGATACATTGGCAACACAAATCATAAATATCTATTAGGAGGAGAACGAAATGAACTCTTTAGAAGTGCTGATACTAGCGATCCTAATAATCCAATTTCAAATATTAGAGGAGGACAGCTTCTATTTACCAATTTTGTCAACAATTTAAGAGGCTATAACCCTGCAGAAATATTTGGACGTAATTATTTGTTAACCAATATCGAATTACGCATTCCTATTATATCTTATCTGTATAGAAGCCATATTAGTTCTCGGTTTTTTAGAGAGTTTCAACTTGTTGGTTTTCTCGATGCAGGTACAGTTTGGGATACAGGGCTATTTTTTAGTAGCCAGAGCCTTATCACTGAAACAAATGTTTCTTCTGGTGGATTTGATATTGATGTTTTTACTTATAGAGATCCTATATTAATAAGTTATGGGATGGGATTAAGAACTTATTTATTAGGCTATTATATTAAACTTGATTTGGCTTGGCGACCCCAAAATCAATCAAGAGATGATGGCGAAAATTACCAAGTTCATTTTTCATTAGGATATGACTTTTAATTAAGAAATTGACATATTACCCAATAAGATACTAAACTATGCATACTATTTATGTAAAACCAAAGCCTAAAATTGGACAGCATTTTTTAACAGATTTAATTTTGGCAGAAGAAATTGTGAATGCTCTTTCATCTCAAAATTATAAACTCCTTTTAGAAATTGGCACAGGAACGGGTGTTTTAACTCAATTTTTAGTTCTTCGAAAAGACTTTAAACTTTTAACTTTTGAAATTGATAAAGAAGCTATTAAGTATCTAAAAGCACATTTTGATTTTAAAAATCATCAGTTTTTAGAAGAAGATTTTTTAAAGTTTGATTTAAAACAATTAGGTAAACAACCTATTGGAATTATAGGCAATTTTCCCTACCAAATCTCTGCCCCTATTTTTTTTAAACTATTTGAACACATAGATATAGTAAGAGAGATTGTTTGCATGGTTCAAAAAGAAGTTGGTTTACGTATAGTGTCAAAAGAAGGAAACCGTATCAGAGGCGTACTAAGTGTTTTGTTTCAAACTTACTATGAAATAGAATACTTATATATTGTACCTCCAGAGGTTTTTAATCCACCGCCTAAAGTAGACTCTATAGTTATTCGATTAAAAAGAAATACAAAAACCAATTTGGCTTGTTCTAACAAGTTTTTTAAGAATATGATTAAAACAAGTTTTAGACACAAACGTAAAAAACTAAAGAATAACCTAAAACCTTACCTATCAATTTTGAAAGAAGAAAAGGATTTAATCCTTTTAGATAAACGAGCAGAAGATTTAAGCGTAGAAGATTTTATTTATATTTCCGAAAAAATAAATAGAAAGAGTATAAAATGAAAAAAAGGAAAGCCAATAATGTAAAAAAGGAATGTTATATTTGCTCTTCTATTTTTCTTTTTTTTTATTATTTTAGATTAATTTATTCCTAAAAAGTTATGAAGTTTACTAAAAAAGAACGTACCAACCGATTAAGAGGTAAAATGAAAAATATAACTATCAAAAGATTAAATGCTAAACCAGTTTTATTTAATGTTGATGTGCAAGCTATAAAAAAACAATTTGCTGAAGAAAAGGCAGCCAAAAAAACTGAGTAATTATATTATAAAGCATTTATAGTTTTAGATTAATTTATCGGTTTTCACTAGTGTATATTTAAAAATTCCCAATTATTAATTTTTAACCAAGCATGTTAAAAAAAGTTGAACATATTGGTATAGCTGTAGATAATCTTGAAGAAAGTAGGCTGGTTTTTGATGCCCTATTAGGAAAAGAATCTTATAAAACCGAAGAAGTCAAAACCGAAGAAGTCAAGACTTTATTCTATCAAGTAGCAGAAACCAAGATAGAATTATTGGAAGCAACAAATCCTGAAAGTCCTATTGCTAAATACCTTGGAAAACATAAACAAGGTTTACATCATGTAGCTTTTGAGGTAGAAAATATTGAAAAAGAAGTAAAAAGATTGGTCGAAAAAGGTTTTATAATAATTTCTACACCCAAAAATGGGGCTGATAATAAACGTATTTGTTTCTTACATCCCAAGAAAACTTCTGGTGTGCTTATAGAACTTTGTCAAGAAATAAAATAGATTAATTCTATTGTTAGATTGTCATGCAATAGTATAAGTTTCAATAGTTTCTAATTAGAGTATTACTTCAAATAGTTTAATTTTTTTAAAAAATCTTTTTTATAAGAAGCCCCAACAGGTAAAACTTGTTGATTGATAACTACGCTCATGTCCTTTATACTCTGAATTTTATCGGTATTAACGATAAAAGAACGGTGAATACGAATAAAATTGTTGGGGAGTTTTTTTTCCATGCCTTTCATAGTTGAATAAACCATATATTTTTGTTGATTATTTTCTACATAAATTAAAACATAATCTGCACAAGCTTCTATGTGCATGATGGTTTGAAATTTTAGACGCACAATTTTATTATTTGTTTTGACATAAATATCATTTGGAGATTTGCTATCTAAAATATTGTTATTCAAATTATTTTTAGCTTTTTCAACTGAACTAAGAAAACGCTTATAAGTAATGGGCTTTAAGATATAATCTGTCAGACCGTAGTCAAAAGCCTCTATAGCATAATCTTTTGTACTGGTAATAAAAATAATTTGAGGTAGCTGTTCTTTTAATATTTCGACTAAATCCATACCTGTCATTTTTGGCATTTTTATATCCAAAAAGACTAAATCTATATTTCCATTTTTTAAAACGGTATAGGCATCTAAGGCATTTTCACATTCCTCAGATAAATTAAGACCTTCCGTCTTACTAATAAAATCTTTGACTATAAGGCGACAAGTTTTGTCATCATCTACAATTAAACAATTCATTTTTATACATTTAATTATAAAAAAAATGATTCTATAATTTGAAATTATATAATTTTATAATTTCGATACTCCCAAGGGATATAATTAAAGTACTTTTCAAAAAATAATTTTATCTTATCCTTATAGCTATATTTATTAAACGATAAGTCATATTCAAAAGTCCAATTTTTATCTCTAATACGCTTTTGCATATATTTAGGATGTGTGCCTTGAAATTTTTTAAGTACATTTACAATTTGGAAATAATCAAAAACATCCCCTTTTTGTATATTGTTTTCTATCCATTTATCATCATGCCAATATTTATTGAAGTTTAATTGTTTTTCTTGCATGAGCTTGGGCATTTTTACCCAGCCATAATGATAAATATAAGCATCTATAAGTTTTACTTTTAATTTTTTATTGTTTTCTTTACGAAAACCTTGAGCATCTTTATAAGAATAAATGGCTTTATTGTTTTTTATGATTCGTATTTCTTTTTTATACCAATTGTAGGTGCTTGCTATATAATCAAAAGAAGCATAAAAATGAAGATAGTTGAAAAGTAACCCGTCTACTTTAATGTCATCTTTCCATTTAAACATTTCTTTTCTAAGAATAGGCAAGTATTTTTCATGCAAAACTTCATCGCCTTGTATATAAAAAGCCCAATCATATTTTTTAGAAATAGCCCGAAAGGCTTTATTTGTTTCTTCAGCTAAAACTTGCCCATTAAATCGTAAATTATCATCCCAAATAGTTGGAAGTATTGTAATTTTATCTTTATCTATATTTTTTATAAGTTCTAAAGTATTATCTTCAGAATTTCCTACCGCTACAATGACCTCATGACAAAGCGGTAATATTGAAGAAATTGCCTCTATAATAGGATAATCGTATTTTATAGCATTTCTAATAAAGGTAAAACCAACAACTTTCATACAGCAATAGCCTTATAAATAAACTTAATAACTATTAATTTGTTTGATTAAATAATCTCCGTAACCACTTTTTTGCAAAGGTTTTGCTAATGTCAAAAGTTCGTCTTGAGAAATAAAACCCATATTATAGGCAACTTCTTCTATACAACCTATTTTTAACCCTTGTCTTTCTTCAGTAAGTTGCACAAAAAGAGATGCTTCGGAAAGACTTTTGAAAGTTCCTGTATCTAACCAAGTCATTCCTCTATTTAAAATATTAACTTTTAGTTTTCTCATGCTTAAATAAACTTTATTTATATCGGTAATCTCATATTCTCCTCTTTGAGAAGGTTGAATAGTTTTAGCAATTTCAACAACTTGATTATCATAAAAATATAACCCTGTTACAGCATAATTTGACCGAGGTGAGCGAGGTTTTTCTTCAATATAAGTGGCTATTTTATTCGTATCAAAACTAACGACCCCATATCGTTCTGGATCATTAACATGATATGCAAAAATACTTGCTCCAGAAATAGTTATATTTTTTTGAAAGAGTCTACTTAAGCCTTGTCCATAAAAAATATTATCTCCCAAAATAAGAGCTACCTTATCTTGAGCAATAAATTTTTCTCCAATTAAGAAGGCTTGTGCTAATCCTTGAGGTTTGTCTTGCTCTGCATAACTAAAACAACAGCCCAACTGACTTCCGTCACCTAATAAAGATTTAAACCGGGGTAAATCGAGAGAGGTAGAAATAATTAAAATATCCCGAATTCCCGCTAGCATCAAAACAGAAAGCGGATAATAAATCATGGGTTTATCATAAATAGGCAATAATTGTTTTGAACAAACTAAAGTAAGCGGATATAATCTTGTTCCAGAACCTCCTGCTAAAATAATACCTTTCATAAACCATGTTCTTGTTAAGAATAGAAATATATATTTAGTTTTAATACTTCGGAACAATTTGTAAAAAGTGAACAGATTTTCAAAATCATTCAACTAAAGAATCCAAAATATTGATGACTGCAGTTAAAATTGAAATAAAGTAGTTTTTTTTCTTTTTTTGGTAGTGTGTTGCTACACAAGTAGTGCTAAAATTGAGAAAATAGTCCAAAATAAGTTATTTTGCAAGATATAACAATTTTTTTTAAGAGGCTTTATTTAGACATTTAAACTATTTTTTGAAACAATAGTAGATATAGAAAGACAAAAGTAAATAGCATCATTTATGTAGTACTACATAGAACATTGATACAAAAAAGAATTTAAATAAAATAAAATAGTCTTAAAAGAACTTGTAATTTGTGTGTTATTAGGTATTCATAACCTGTAATTCAAAATTTATATTTTATCATTCATCATTAAAATAAATGGATAAGCAATTAAAAACGAAGGTTTATTGGAAGGGCTTAGAAGAACTGGCTCAAGATCCTAATTTTTTAAAAAATGCCGAAAAGGAATTTTCCAATCAATTACCTATCAAAGATGTTTTTGGAGACAATTCTGGTAGTGGTACTCCTGAAACTAGCCGTAGAGATTTCCTAAAACTTATGGGATTTGGAGTAGCTGCTGTAACTTTAGCATCTTGTGAAACCCCTGTTCGACATGCAATCCCTTATTTGAATAAACCCGAAGAAATTGATCCGGGTATTCCCAATTATTATGCTTCTGTTTTCACGGAAAACGGAGAATTTTGTCCTGTTTTGGTTAAAACAAGAGAAGGACGACCTATTTTTGTGGAAGGTAATACCAATTCTTTCATGACTCGAGGTAAAACAAATGCCAGAGTAAATACCTCTGTATTATCGCTTTATGATTTAGAAAAAAGTAAAAACCCTACTAAAAAACGTCAGAAAATAGACTGGGAAACCTTAGATAAAGAAATCAGTCAACAGTTAGAAACGCTTAATCAAACAGGGAAACCTTTTGTTATCGTTTGCAATACCCTTTTAAGCCCTAGTACTCAAAAACTTATTACTGATTTTAAATCGCGTTATCCCAATACTGAAGTAGTTACGTATGATCCTGAATCTTTTTATTCTATAAAAAAAGCGCATCAAATAACCCATAATCAAAACAGTATTCCATCTTATGCTTTTGACCAAGCCAAAACGATAGTTAGTTTTAATGCTGATTTTTTAGGTGGATGGCTTTCTTCAATAGAGCATACAGTTCAGTATGCCAAAACCCGTAAAGTTGGCAAGGATAAAAAAGATATGTCTCAACATTTTCAATTTGAGACTATGCTAACAATTACAGGTGCAAAAGCTGATTTTAGAACACCCATAAAGCCCAGTCAAGAAGGTCTAATTATTGGGAAACTGTACAATTTATTGGCTCAATATGTCGGAGCTAAAACACTTGAAATAAAAGATATAAATGTTCCTAATTTAGAAAAAGCTGCCCAAAAACTTTTAGCTTCAAAAGGACAATCTTTAGTCGTTTCTGGTACAAATGATGTGAATATTCAGATTCTGATCAATAGAATTAACGAAATTCTAACTAACTATGGATCTACAATAGACTTAAAAAAGTCATCTTTTCAAAAACAAGGCAACGATGAAAAATTTGTTAATTTTGTTGAAAGATTAAAAAATAAAGAAATTGGCGGGGTTTTATTCTATAATGCCAATCCTATTTATAACCATACTTTGAAAAACGATCTTGTTGAAGCATTGCAGAATGTAGATTTAACAATTTCTACATCAGATCGCTTAGATGAAACAGCTTCGCTTTGTACATATCATGCACCCGATAGCCATTATCTAGAATCTTGGAACGACGCCGAAGCCAAACCGGGTTTATTTGCGCTTTGCCAGCCAACCATATCTCCAATATTTGAAACCCGTCAAGTTCAGCAAAGTTTATTGAACTGGGCTGGCATCAAAAGTAACTATTATGATTTTTTGAAAAGTTTTTGGAAAGAAAACATACACCCTCTCCAAAAGGAAGCATCTGACTTTGACTATTTTTGGAAAAAAAGCCTTCATGATGGGCTTATAGAATTAGAAGTTCCCGAAGGCTATGTGAGTTTAAACCAAGAATTAATTTCAAATGATTCTCAAGAAATTTTTGATATGACACTCATTGCTAAAAAATTAAATCAGTTTTATAAGCCTGATTCTGAATCTATAGAGTTATACATTTATTCCAATAGCTTAATCGGCACAGGAGAGGCTGCCAATAACCCAATTTTACAAGAGACACCAGATCCAATTACACGTGTGTGTTGGGGAAATTATGTCGCAGTATCTCAAAAAATGGGTAAAGACTTAGGGGTAAAAGTTGTAGAAACTACAACCCAAATGGCTAAGGTAACAGTAGGAGATACAAGCATCGAACTACCTATTCTGGTTCAACCCGGTTTGGCTAATAATACAATTGCCATTAAAATGGGTTATGGACGAAATCATGAACAAGCTGGCAAGGTCGCTGAAGAAGCTGATGGTGTTAATGCCTTCGCTTTTACAGAACTTCAAAATAATACGATTATCAACCGTTCTTCTAAAAATATTAATATAGAAAATACAGGACGTTCGCTTGACATTGCTCAAACTCAGACCCATCATACCATTATGGAAAGGGAAAGTATTGTTCAAGAAACAACTTTAGCTGCTTATCAAAGCAATCCCGAAGCCGGTCGTTTTAAACCACATGTTGTTGCTGGTGGAAGACCCAAATCCACAAAAGATGTTTCGATTTGGGGTTTAGGAAATGAAAAAGAACAAAAGGCTCAAAGTTCCGAGAATTGGCTAGCCAGTCATCCTGAAGAAGCCCAAAGACACGTATACGCCAATCACCATTGGGCTATGGTTGTTGATTTAAACAGTTGTACGGGTTGTGGGGCTTGCGTATCGGCTTGTAGTTTGGAAAATAACGTGCCTGTTGTGGGAAAACAAGAGGTGATTAATCGAAGAGAAATGCACTGGATGCGGATAGATCGCTATTATAGTAGTACCGAAAATGCAGCATCTTTTTCCGAAATGGAAAAAGCAACCGAAAACCCCGAAGTTGTTTTTCAACCTATGATGTGTCAACATTGTAACAATGCACCCTGTGAAACGGTGTGTCCTGTCGCAGCTACAACCCATAGTTCTGAAGGACTTAATCAGATGACTTACAACCGCTGCGTAGGTACAAAGTATTGTGCCAACAACTGCCCTTATAAAGTTAGGCGTTTCAACTGGTTTAAATACCATACCAACGATGAGTTTGATTACCATTTGAATAATTATTTGGGTAAGATGGTCTTAAATCCAGATGTTACAGTACGTTCGCGGGGGGTTATGGAAAAATGTTCTATGTGTGTCCAAAGAATACAAGCAGGAAAATTAAATGCCCGTTTAGAAAAACGTAAAGTCAAAGACGGCGAAGTTACTACGGCTTGTTCTTCAGCCTGCCCAAGTGATGCCTTGACCTTTGGGGATATTAACGACCCTAAAAGTCAGGTTAGAACCCTCATGGAACAAGAAATAGAAGGAAGAGCCTATCATGTGTTAGACGAAATAGCCACCAAACCAAATGTTTGGTATCTAACAAAAGTAAGAAACAAAGCCTAAGTATGAAATGAATGAAACCCTAATTAAAATAATTAGGGTTTTCTTTGTTTAATAAAATAAAGAAAAAAGAAAGGATATAAAAATTATAACTTATTGGTTTTGAAAATGATCATTATACTCAAATTACTTTAAAAAAGATTTTTTAGGCTTCTAATTTATTCATTTTGAAACAGACCGTTTCGCAAAATAAAATAGCTTTGCCATAAAATATTCTAAATTCTTTTTTTATGAAAAATTTAGATGTAAAAAGTAGTATCTGGGGAATTATCGCGGCGATTGTAGGAATTGTTGCGGCATTTTTAACAGTTCCCGATGACAAACAATGGATCATATTGGTCATAATAGGGCTTTCAATTTTTCTATTTTGGAAATATCTTTTTAGAACTAAAACCAAAAAAATACGCCCCTTTTCAAATGACAACAACTTTAACATCCTTTTAGTCCCAACCAAAATTTATCAGCAAGATGGCAGCAACTTTTTTGAGACTTTAGAAGACCGTTTTATAACAAAACGAGATGATGAAAATCTTGATATAGACTTAAAAGTTGCCCAAGGCGATAGCGCCATAACCTTTAAAGCTGCCCAAACCCTTGGCGAAGAATATGAAGCCAATATCGTTTTATTTTCAAGTTATTTCGGCAAAGAGGCTAAAGCCCGTATAGCCTACAAAATTATTGGAAACCAATACCTTCCTTCCCATAAAATCCAAGGCGAAGAATCCGGTGTTCTTTCCCAACTTTCCCAAATCTCCGAAGGTTATTTGCAGAATAATATCGATGATATTCTCTTTTTTATATTGGCGATAAAAGCCCAAGAGGCTCAAAGCTATCAAAAAGCTGTTGATCTATTTCAACAAATAAAAACAAAAGATGAATACGTTTATTTTCATTTGGGAGTTAATCATTATTTATTAGATAATTGGCAAGAAGCTGAAAATCAGTATAAAGCGGCTCTCCAAATTAATCCAAAAGACGCAATAGCCCACTCTAATTATGGACTTTTATTAGCCAATCTTGGTCGAAATGCTGAAGCTGAAAACCAGTATAAAGCGGCTCTCCAAATTAATCCAAAAGACGCAATAGCCCACTTTAATTATGGACTTTTATTAGCCAATCTTGGTCGAAATGCTGAAGCTGAAAACCAGTATAAAGCGGCTCTCCAAATTAATCCAAAAGACGCAATAGCCCACTTTAATTATGGACTTTTATTAGCCAATCTTGGTCGAAATGCTGAAGCTGAAAACCAGTATAAAGCGGCTCTCCAAATCAATCCAAAATTTGCGCCAGCCCATTCCAATTATGGAACTTTATTAGCCAATCTTGGTCGAAATGCCGAAGCTGAAAATCAGTATAAATCGGCTCTCCAAATTAATCCAAAATTTGCGCCAGCCCATTCCAATTATGGAACTTTATTAGCCAATCTTGGTCGAAATGCCGAAGCTGAAAATCAGTATAAATCGGCTCTCCAAATTAATCCAAAATACGCACTAGCCCACTCCAATTACGGGAATTTATTAGCAAACCTTGGTCGAAATGTCGAAGCTGAAAATCAGTATAAATCGGCTCTCCAAATTAATCCAAAATATGCAATAGCCCACTCCAATTACGGGAATTTATTAACCGGACTTGAGCGGAATGTCGAAGCGGAAGAACATTTTAAAGCGGCTCTCCAAATCAATCCAAAATTAGCAGAAACCCATTACAATTATGGGAATTTATTAGCAAACCTTGGTCGAAATGCCGAAGCCGAAAATCAGTATAAAGCGGCTCTCCAAATTAATCCAAAATATGCAAAAGCCCATAACAATTATGGGCTATTATTACGAAACCTTGGACAAAATGGGGAAGCCGAAAAACATTATAAACTGGCTTTAGAAATGAACTCAAGCTTTGCCGAAGCCCATTACAATTATGGGCTATTATTAGCAGACCTTGAACAAAATAAAAAAGCCAAAAAACATTTTCAAAAAGCAAAAGAACTTGGGTTGAAATTTTAGAGTAAAAAATGAATAAAAGCCTTGTAATCAGATCTTTATAAATTGAAAAGGTTAAAATACAAATTATTGATAATCAATAATATGCTTGTTAGATAAAGTCTATTTTAAAAAACATTTTTGGAGGTTTTAGCTTATTGATACTGGAAATGAATGTTTCTATTTACGAATATAAAAATTATATCTTATTGATTATCAAAATAGTTCAAGTCTAATCGTATGAATAAAGAATTAGTAAATGTTTTTGGCAATCGCCTTAGGGTACGGGTCATGGGTTTATTAATAAAAAATAATGCAATTCTATTAGTGAAACATAAAGGTTTAGGTAAAGATTTTCTTTTATCCCCTCCAGGTGGAGGTGTTCTTTATGGAGAATATTTAAAAAATACATTACATAGAGAATTTTTTGAAGAAACAGGCTTAATAATAAAAATTGAAAAACGAATCGGTTTTATTGAATTTATCGAAAAACCTTTTCATGCCTTGGAGTTTTTATTTCTGGTAAAACAACAATCAGGGAAATTAGTAAAAGGTGTAGAACCAGAGTTAAATATTAATATATTGGAAGATTTAAAATTTTATACTATTGAAAATTTAAAACAGATAGAATCTGAAAATTGTCATAAAATATTACATGGAATTAATAATTTCACTGATATTTATTCAAATCATTGTTTTTAACTAAACTTTATAGAACAGCATGGCTAAAGTACAACTGTTTGGATCTAATAATATAAAACTGACTATCAGTAGATTGTGTCAAGAAATTGTAGAAAACTACCATACGTTTGAACAAGTTGCCTTAATTGGTTTACAGCCAAGAGGAATTTTTTTAGCTCAATACATTCAAGAAGAAATTAAAGTTATAACAGATATTAGTTTGCCGCTCGGTTATTTAGATATTACCTTTTATAGAGATGATTTTAGGAGAAACTCTTACCTTTTAAAACCTAGTGCCACAAAAATTGATTTCGTTATTGAAAATAAATCTATCATTCTTATAGATGATGTTCTTTATACGGGCAGAAGTATTCAGGCAGCTTTAAGAGCTATGCTAGCCTTTGGAAGACCTAAACAGGTAGAACTTTTAGTTTTAGTAGATAGAAAATATAGCCGACATCTTCCTATAGAACCCAAATATATTGGCAAAGATGTTAATAGCATTCAATCCCAACGAGTCATTGTTGAATGGGAAACTCAAGGGTTTCCTGAGAATAATATTTTACTTGTTAATACCAAATAGTAATGTAAAGACTAAGCGTATTTTTAGGCAAACCGTAAGGCTTGGATAGGTCTAATGGTTAAAATGATCAAAGTAGAAAGTAAAAGAGTCAGTGCTAAAACCGTTGACATGAAAATATTTATAAATATAATATTTTGAAAATCAATATTAATAGGTACGGTTTTTAGAAAATAATTTTGAGGATCTAAAGTAATGAATTGAGTATATTTTTGGAAAAACCCCAAGCCTAAAGCCAAAAGATTACCAATAATAATTCCTTTCAGAATTAGACGACCACCGATAAAGAAGAATATTTGTTGAATCATCCAGCTTCTGCTACCTAATGCCTTTAATAAACCAATTGTTTGTGTAAGATTTATGCTCAAAATTGATATAACAGCTATATTATTAAAAAATACAACTATCAAAATAATAATGAGTAGAATATAAACATTTTTTCCTAATACATTAAACCACTCAAAATAATGAGAAGCCTTATCTGTTATTTTTAGAAGCTGGTGTTTATAATCCAATTGACTGTTAATAGCTTTATAGGTTTGGTCCAAAGTATTAAAATCTTTTAAATAAATTTCATATCCACCTACTAAGCTATCACCCCAGTTATTTAAACGGCTAATTAATTTATTATCTACAAAAGCCATAACTTTATCATATTCTTCAATATAAGTTTGATAAATGCCGATAACTTTTAATTTTCGCATACGTGGTTTTTTATCCATAAAAAAAACCTTAACTATGTGGCCAAGTTCTAAGCCAAGTTGATTAGCTAATTTTTGACTAACAACTATTTCATGCAAATATTTTTTGGGTTCTTTGAAATTAGGCTTCAAAAAACGACCAGTTTTTATAATATTTTTAAGAACAGGATAAGAGGAATCAACTGGCACACCTTTTAACAAAGCGCCTGAAAAACCTTCTTCACTTTGAAGAAGTGCATTTTTGAAGCTATAAGTATAAATATTTTTAACTTGAGTAAATGATTGGAGGTGATTTATAATATGGGTATCCTGGCTAATGGATGCGTTAATAGCCCCTTTTATTATATTATATTGAGTAAGCGATAAATGACCTGAAAAAACAAATAACTTTTCACGAATATGTTCTTGAAAGCCGCTAAAAATCATAAATGATAACAGCACAGTAGCTAAGCCTAAAGCTACAGTCACAGTTCCAATTCTATTGATAACTAGTAAAAAACCTTTTGCTGTTGTGTTTTTTAAGGCTTGAGCAATGCGGTAAGCTACTTTCATAAATTTTCGATAGAATAATCAAGATAAAGTTTCAATTCGGGGCATCATGTTACTTTAAAAAAGGATTTTTAGAGCTATTTTTAACTTATTGACAATGAAAATATATCTTTTTTTAAGAAATTTGACTATTTGATTGAAATACTAAACACAACCTATTCTCCTGTCTGAATCTTTTTTACATGACTCACAATTTTCCATCTATCTTCTGGACTAATAAGTGATTTGTGAGGCCACATTCTATTTCGTCCATGTGTAATGACATGAAAAATATGTCCTTCTGTTAAAGTATTGTATGCTCTTGATGTAAGGTTAGCTACACCTTGATAAACAGCACCTACTTTTCCATCTCCTTTGCCTTCAGCACCATGGCAAGGAGAACAAAAATTGATATATAAATGTTTGCCTTCTTCTAAAAGTTCATCTGTAACAACAAGAGGATTTTTTAGCACTTTCGAGGCTAAATCTACGCTATCCGGCGGAATACTATAGGTTAAAAAAGTATCTTTCCTTATTGATCCATAATTTTGTCGAGCTATAGTATGAGCTACAGGAAGCCGACTATTCATATTCTTTTTACCTTTGTAATCATTATAAGGGCTTGAATTAGGAACATAATAATATTTTTCTAAAAATCCCGAAGGAATACCTTCTTCTGTAATTTGAGTAAGAGGTTCATAAGGAATAGTATGATACATCTGGGGTGCATACTCTACGCCTGTATCATTTCCTTTTGAATAAATACTACAACTGCTTAATAAAAAGAAAGTTATGCTTAAAACTATATATATATATTGCTTAATCTTCATTTCTATATCTTAATACTATACTATTATTAATGACTATCCTAAAAATTGAAAGCGAATTTACGAAAAAAATACTCTTACCTAACTTTTTCGTAAAATAAAGAAGTTGTTTAAAAATAAATTTGGAAAAATAAAAAACATGGGTAAATTTTCAAACATTTGATTTCAAATTGTTTAACTAAATAAATTATACCCATGTCCATTGTAGAAACAATGATAACAAAAAAAGATTTTCAGACAAATATTTTGCATAGTATTTTTAAAATACCATCAGAGGCTCGATATAGAAAGTCTAAGAACATGTTTAGTTTTTTAGTTTGTTGATAGTCAAATAGTAATAGATAAAAAAATTGGTTTTTTTTATCCCATTTCTAAAATTTCAATTATCTTATTATCAGCTACTTATTATATTTTACTGTATAAAGACAAAAACCAAAAAATATGATTAAATAATTTATTATCAATTTTTTATACTATAAAAATAAAAACTAAACACGCTCTAAGAATTAGCCATATAGGTATTTTTGATTCAATTAACACTTTATCAGTTATAAAATAAACAAATTTATCAACCGATTTTGTCGTATGAGCCAGAACTATATAAATAAAACGTTTGCTTATCAACACAGATTTTAACGCGTAAAAACCTTTGCTTTTAACTTTCTTAGCTATACGCTCACCAATGGCGTCCGCCTCTTACTTAATTTGAGACTTTGTCTTTAAATTCGCAGAGTGGGATAATTGATATATTTTTAGCAAGAACTAAAATGACAAACATAATCTTAACGACCTACTTTACAAATTTTTGTAAAAGTATATAGTAGTGAAGAAAAAACAATTTAAATACCCAAATAATTAAGCCAAAATTCTTTTTACCTCTTGTTTGTCATTTAAAATTTTTCTTACTCCTTCTTCAAAAAGAATAGGTCTAAAATCGGGGTAAATCCTTTTTAATTGGTCAATATTAGTTTGTTTCTTTAGTGTACCATTGGGTTTTGTTTTATCCCAACTAATTGTGCCCTTAAATTGTACTATATCTTTCATCAATTCAACATACTCTTTTACAGAATAATCAAAACCAGTACCTATGTTTACATGGTCACTTGAAGTATAGTTTTTCATGAGATAAATAAGAACGTCAGCACAATCTTCATTAAATAAAGCTTCTCTTTTAGCTATTCCTGTACCCCAAAATTCTATTGTTTTTAAGCCTTGTTTTTTAGCTATTACAAATTTCTTGATTAAAGCAGCTAAAAAATGACCTGTTTGTAAATTATAGTTATCGCCAATACCATATAAATTGGTTGGCATACAAGAAATTGTTTGAATACCATACTGTTCTGTATATTTTTGACAAGCAACTATACCAGTTATTTTAGCAAGTGCATAACCTATATTTGTTTTTTCTAATTTTCCTGATAAAAAATCATCTTCTCGAATAGGACGACTTATCGTATTAGGATAAATGCAGGTAGAACCTGTATAAAGAAGTTTAGGTTTGATTTTTAGAATCTTAATACTTTCAAGCAAATTCAAAATCATTATTGTATTTTGATATATAAAATCAGCTTGATTAGTTTTATTACCCAAAATTCCACCCACAAGTCCTGCACACATAAATATGAACTTGGGTTGTTTTTTTTGTAAATAATTTGTGATGTTTTCTTGATTAAGAAGATTTAAGTCTCTACTTCTGGGGGTTAGAAGATTTTTAAATTTTCTTTTAGAAAGTAATTTTTTAAGAGCATTTCCAAGTAAACCATTTGCTCCAAGTATTAATACGGTAGAGTTTTTTAGCATCTTTAACTTAATTTATAGTCTTACTATTTAAAAATAAAGATTTTCTCATTCTCGATACCTAAAAAATCCTTTTTCTATTTGAGGTGACTATATAAATAAATTCTCTGTTCATTCTATAATTTTACAAAATGCAGACAAAGAATCTATGAAGTTTTTAAATATTTCATAAGAAAAACCTAAAAGGGTTTAATAGATAGTCCAAAATTTGCTATTTTTTAGACATTTTTATATATCTTTGCTTTAGTTCGTAAATTTCATATATTAAAACACTCATTTGTCTCAAGGTCAAGATATTTTTAAATTTTTCAAAATAATCATTATTAATATCTAAACTTTCGGCTTTAAGCGCTTTAATCTCATCAAAAATTTCAGAAAGTTGATTATCTTCTTTAGAACGAAGGTTTTTTATATTTTTTTTTAGATCTTGCTTATTAACTTTTTTAGCAGCTTTATATGCTCTAAAAAGTTCAAAAAAAGCTGCAGTATCTTTAGGTTCTATTCCAAGATTCTCAATTAGTTTTTGTTTTCTTTGTCCTAAATGAGATGATTTTTTAGAGTGAATAACTTGATTATCTTGAGCAAAAAGGTTAGAGTTATTAAAAAAACTAAATAAAAAAAATAAAACTATACTGATAAAAAATGTTTGATTTCTCATGTTAGGTTAATTATATTTAGATAAAAAATATTTGGATAGATTAAAATTCTGATGTAAAGTAAATTAAAACACAAAAAAAAACCTACTATATTTGAGTTTTTTTTAAATTAATACTTAGGGCTATATTTATATTCTAATAAGTATTAGAACTTAATCATTATAATAATTTAATTACCTGTTCATTTTTATTGTTGAAAAATTTAATTTTAGTTTAACTCATGGAAATAATAACACCTGGTTTCGGTTTGATTTTTTGGACTGCTATTTTATTTTTGATAGTATTATTCATTTTAAGTAAAACAGCTTTTAAACCTATTGCCAAAGCGCTTAAAAATAGAGAAAATCAAATTAATGAAAGCCTAAAAGAAGCTAAAATGGCTCGTCAAGAAGTTGGTCAATTGCAAGAAAGAATAACAAGAATGGAAAAAGAATCCAGACAAAAGAGAGAACAAATTTTGAAAGATGCTAAAGAAGTTGCTAATGCAATGATTAATAAAGCTAAACATGAAACCAAAACCCAACAAGATAATATGATGGAAGAAGCTTTGAATGCCATAGAGAATGAAAAAAAATCGGCTATAAAAGATATTAAATCTCAAGTCGCGATTTTATCTTTAGAAATTGCTGAAAAAATCTTAAAAAATCAACTTAGTCAAGATGAAACTCAAAAAGCTTTGGTTAATGATTATATTAAAAGTTATAATTTAAATTCAGTATAATTTGAATTCGAATTATTTTATTGCAAAAACTTTTAAAAATTTGGAAAAATTAAATACCATATTTTTAATAGGTAAAAAAAGGTACCTATAAAAAATATATTTCAAATTCATTATTCATTTATTGTTATCTTTGCATCTTTTAATATATTCAAACTATAATTTTGAAACTAAAATTTCAATTTATAAACTAATTAAATGGATAAGAATCAACTTACAGGTATTATTTTATTAGTAGCTATTTTTGCGGGTTATGTTTATTTTTTTTCACCTGATCCTAAGACAATTGAAGCCACTCAAATCATTAATCAGGATACTATTACCCAAACAGATAGTTTTGATTCTCAAAAATCTGAAATTAGCTCCGAAGTTGTAGTAAAAACCCTTAAAGAAGCTATAGATTCTACTGCTCAAAAAGAACAAATAAAACGAGATATATTTCAAATTTCTTCTGATGCGCTTGGTGATTCTGTCATTTTAGAAAATAAAGATCTTCAAATTACTTTTAACACGCTCGGAGGTTCTATTAATCGAGTTTTATTAAAAAAATTTATTACCCATAAAAAAGAACCTTTAGTATTATTAGATAAATCATCTTTACAAACCCAAGAGTTTGTTGAAACGTTGAAATATGGGCAAGTAGACTTAAATACACTTTATTATGAAGTTGAAAAAAAATCCAATAAGGTAATCTTTATTTTAACAGATGATTCTACTCAAGCTTATATTAAGCGTACCTATAGTTTAGAAGAAAAAGGTTTTAAAGTCTCATATAAGTTAGAAATATCTGGTTTGGAGAGTCTCATAAAAGATAAAGCTATCTATTTATCTTGGAAACAAAAAATTAAACAATTAGAAAAAACTTCTAAGCAATTGGCACCCAATACCACAATTAATTATTATTTAACAGAAGATGGCTTTGATTATTTGAGTAAAACTGCAAATGACGAAAAAACATTAGGTGCAGATTTACAATGGTTATCTGTAAAACAAAAGTTTTTTAATACAGGAATTTTACCTGAAGGTAAACTTGAAAATACTGTTCTTAAGCTTCAAAATAATAATATAAAAGATATTGTTAAAGAAGCTGAAATTTCTACCACAGTATTAGAACCAGAAAAAGGGCTTAATTTTTACTTTGGACCAAACCAATATTATGTTTGTAAAAAAATTGCTAAAGACTACGAAAAAAATGTAGAACTTGGTTGGGTAATTTTTGAGCCTATAAGTCTTTACTTAATAATGCCTATTTTTAGTTTCTTGGAAAAATTCTTTGATAATTATGGGTTAATAATTTTAATTCTAGTTTTTATAGTCAAAAGCATTCTTTTCCCATTAACTTACCAGTCTTATAAAAGTATGGCTAAAACTCGGGTTTTAAAGCCAGAATTAGATGCTTTAAAAGCAAAATATGGTAAGGATACTCAAAAGATTCAGAAGGAACAAATGAAAATTTATTCCAAATTTGGAGTAAATCCTTTAAGTGGTTGTATTCCTGTTTTAGCTCAAGCACCTATTTTTTTAGCCTTGTTTAATTTTTTTCCTAATGCTATTCAATTGCGTCAAAAAAGTTTTTTATGGGCAGATGATTTATCCACTTTTGATAGTATTGCTACTTTACCTTTTGATATTCCAGGCTATGGAATGACGGTAAGTCTCTTCACGCTTTTATTTACTATATCTCAATTAGTATATACTTATTACAACAACCAAATGACTCCGATGAATACTTCAGGACCTGCTTTCATGAAAAATATGGGGTATATATTTCCGGTTATTATGCTATTTGTTTTTAATACTTTTTCAGCAGGTTTAACTTACTACTATTTTGTTTCTAATATGATAACTATTGCCCAACAATTATTCATTCGTAGAATAGTTGATGAAGATAAAATTAGAGAAAAATTAGATAGTTATAAAGATAAAAACCCTAGTGGTAAAAAAGGAAAATGGCAAAGTAGGCTTCAAAAAATGCTCCAAGAACAAGAAGAAACAAAAAGGGTACAAAAACAACATAAGAAAAAAAATAAATAAAGCGTTTTTTTATAAAGTTTATAGCCTTGCTATTAAAAATGAGGAAAGACTATTTCCTCATTGTCAATCACTTAGATTTAAAAAATTATTTTTCTATTTGAGATGACTATAACATATGTTTTACGCGCTCAGCTATCCTTTTTGACTTGCCCTATAGCCTAACTTCATGGAGTACTCTTCCCCTAACGTTTAATTTTGTTATCGCCTTGTAAATGATTCCAAACTTTTTTATTATTAGCTTTATAAGGGTTTTCTGTTTTTTTAAAAATTTGTATAGCGTTGAAATTCTTAACTTTTCGCCCTATAATTTGTTCTATAGACTCAACAAATTAGGAAATAGGGACAGACCTCGCAATCAATTTCTGAAAATGTTATTGTTGTAAAACCAAGGGGGAACAATAATGATATCAGTTTATACTATTTTTTTTATTACGTTTTATTATTGGTAAAGTATCAACTTAATTTATTGAAAATGAAATTTATAGCTTTCCTATATATTAATGATTTATTTGTTATTCTTTTTTTCTTTTTATTGTTATGCCCAAAACTTCAGGCTTATCAGATTCAGGAACAAAATAATAATACCCAATGTAGCCAGCTTTACGAAGAATCCAAATCTTTATATAAAAATGGACTTTTTCAAGAGTCTATTGAAAATATAGAGGCTTGCAGTCAATTAAAGACTTTAGATTTTCAAATAAAAGTTAAAATTTTAAAATTATTAGTCCTCAACTATATATACATAGATAATTTTGATCGAGCCAGAATTTATATGAAGATTTTTTTAAACAATAATCCTGAATATAAATTAGCATCTCAAGATCCTATTGAATTTAGAAGATTATATTTAGAATTTCGAACTTATCCTATTTTTGGGCTATCTATTTTTTATAATCTTAGCTATACTTCTTCTGTTTTACTATCTTCTTATGCTATTGGTAATGATATTAATGAACCTAATTATTCCGGTAGTTTAAATGGTTTAGGTGGGGGCTTAGCTTTTTATCTATGGCTTTCTAAAGGAAAATCCAGTCTTAATTTTGAACCTCATTACAATCAAAGAGGTTTTTCTGTAAGTCAAGATATTTTTAATTTTAACGAACAAACTGGTTTTTCAACTTTAGTTTATAGAAGTAATTTCCAAACTCTTGATTTGCCATTATTATGGAATTATTATTTTAACCCATTTAAAGCAGGAACAAAATATTCTAAACTAAATTTTACAGCTGGTCTTGGAGGAGGAGTTTATTTTCTTATAAGCAGTAGTCTCTTAGATGTTCAGCGCACTTTTTTAGACAATACAGTATCATCTCTTAACCTTCGAAATTTTGATAACCTTATGCAGAGAAAGTCTTGGAATTATGAAGGAATAGTACGTTTGGGTATAAATTATAAATTGAAAAAATCGTATTTACAATTTATAATAAATTATAAGTTTGGCTTAAATAATGTTGTCCGACCTAATAGACGGTATTTTAGAGCAGATGAATTGCAAGATTTACTTTATGTGTATGGACATGTAGATGATGATTTTTTACTTAACCAATTCCAAATATCTTTTCGTTATACCTATTTATTTTATAATCCTAAATTAAAAAAAGTAAAATAGTTATGAAATATAATGTATATTTATTTTTAATAATTGGAATAACAGGATGTTATGAAGATATTAAATTTGGAAAAGAGCAGTCTTTTTTTAAAATATTTGGACAAAGCCAAGATGATTTTATCTACGAAGCCATAGAAAACCCAAATGGAGGATATTTAGCAATAGGTTCAACTTTATCTTTTGATAGCAATAACATAATTACTACTTCAAACTCAAATAGAGCAAATGCTATAATTATTTCAGTTGATGAATCAGGTAATCAGATTGGGCAGAAAGTATTTAATATTAATAATAAATCAACAGAACTAAAAGCTGTGGTCCCTCTATCTGGAAATTTTGCAGGTGTAGGCACAACTCTAAACGGTCAATTTTCTGATATTTGGGTCTCTTTTTTTAATGCTCAGCTTGATATTCTTCAAACATATACTTATGAATCACCTAATGTTAATGATATTGCTATAGGCTTAACATCTAGTAGTGATAATGGTTTAATACTATTAATAAATAGAGCATTATCAGAACAAAGTTCGTCTATACTTATAATGCGTATAAATGCTGAAGGGACTATTTTATGGCAAAGAGAATATGGTATTAGAAATGCTGTTTCAAACTTAGCAAGCCATATTTTTTCTTTGTCAAGCGGGGATTTTGGCTTTACCAGCTTTGCCATTAAAAACTTTAATCTTACTGCCAACCAGTTTGAAAGCAATCTAAATTTGACGATTATTAATTCAGATGGTAATATTAGAAATAACTTTAATATAGATAGTCAAGCACTTGCTAGACAAACTTCTATAACTATAGATAATAATGGTTTTATCAATATAGTTTATACAAAAATAGTAGACAATACGTTTAAATCTCAATTAATACAGCTTGATGAAAGGGGAACTGTGAACTTTAAAACTACCATTTACCCAAATGAAAATAATGTATTAGCTACAGGTATTAATACTACTGAAGATGGGGGTTTAATTGTTATAGCTCTTGATATAGAATCTAATTTTATATTTTCTATCGAACAAACTTTTGATATTAGAAATCTTATTTTAAATAGTAAACTTGTCAGGCTTACCAAATATGACAAACAATTTAATGAAGATTGGAAAGTTAATTTGGGTGGAGAGCGGCAAAGTGCTTTGACGATATTTCAAAATAGCCGTGAGGAATATATTATAGGCGGTAGTTTAGTTTTAGGAACAACTTTTATGGGTAGCCTTATCAAAACTAATTCACAAGGTTTGATAAGTAATTAAAAATTTGAGAACTAAAATCTTATTTTTAAAAGGTTTGTAATTTATAGTTGCGTCACTTGAAAAAAAGATTTTTTAATATAAGTCCTAATATTCTTCTATTTTTTTTCAAAATCTTCATTATAAAAACTGCCTTTATTGATTTTTCTTTTGATGGAGTGTTCTACAACTAAGATAGATGTGGTAAGTATATTTTTTAATTCATTAAGTTTGGGATGAACCGCATAAAAATCGTAGTTTTTTTGGATCTTTTTTTTTATTTTCTCAAGTTGATCTAAAGATTTTTTTAGATCTTTTGTATTTCGAACTACTGCGATTTTAGAAGTCATAAGTTCCTGAATTTGCATTTTTAAACTTTTAATTTCTTCTAAGTTTCCTTCAGTTTCTACATAAACATATTTTTTGCTATTTTCATAATTTATGGGTAAGGGTTTATCAGCTGTATTTTTTACAGTATGTTCAAAACAATTATTTGCAAAAACAACCGCTTCCAATAAAGAATTTGAAGCCAAACGATTAGCCCCGTGCAAACCGGTATAAGCACACTCTCCACAGGCATACATATTTTTAATAGATGTTTGTCCATTGGTATTAACTTCTATTCCTCCACAGAGATAATGGGCAGCAGGTGCTACAGGAATATAATCTTTTTGAATATTAATACCTAATAATAAACATTTTTCATAAATATTGGGAAAATGACTTATAAAATCTTTGATTTCCAAATGTTTACAATCTAACAAAACATGAGAAGTTTTATGTTTTCTCATTTCGTTGTTGATAGCACGAGCAACAATATCTCGAGAAGCTAATTCTTTGCGTTCATCATATCGATGCATAAAGGCTTCGCCTTCATGATTTCTCAAAATAGCGTTATGTCCTCGTACTGCTTCGGAAATAAGAAAAGCAACAGTCTGTTTTTGAGTACTATATAATACTGTTGGATGAAATTGAATAAATTCCATGCCCGTAATCTTAGCACCAGCCCTTTTTGCCATAGCAATGCCATCTCCTGTGGCTATAGTCGGATTAGTAGTATAAGCATATATTTGCCCTAGGCCACCTGTAGCCATTAATGTCTTTTGAGCCAATATTTTGAATATAGACTTATGAGTATTGTCAAAAACATACAAACCATAGCAAATATTTTCCTTTACAATCAAATCAATAGCCAAACAATCAGACAACAAGGTTAAATTAGGATAGTTTGCGATTTCTTTAAATAGAACTCGTAAAATTTCAAAACCTGTAATATCTTTGTAATGAGCAATACGATAGGCAGAATGTCCTCCTTCTTGTACTAAATCAAGTTGTCCTTTTTGATTTTTATCAAAGTTAGTACCCATATTAATCATATCTTTAATACACTGCGGTCCTTTTTCGACAACTATTTCAACAACTTTGGTTTTACATAAACCATCACCAGCCTTCAAAGTATCTTGAACATGACTTTTAAAAGAATCTTTTTGGTTATCCAATACCGCAGCAATTCCACCTTGAGCATACTTAGTATTAGATTCATCTTTTGTTGCTTTGGTTAACACAACAATTTTTTTACTTAAATCATATTTTGCAAGTTGTAAAGCATAAGAAAGTCCTGCTACTCCAGAACCAATTACCAAATAATCTACTTCCATTCTTCCACAAATCATAAACTTTTTTAAATTAACTCATCTCAATAATTAGGAGTTATTTAAATTAAAATATTAAAAATAAAATGGTAATCAATAAGTTAGAAAAATATTTCAAACTACTGCAATTAAGTTTCCCTAAATTATTAAATTAATTCATTTTCAAATTATACACCATTTTTAAGGTTGATGATCGCAAGGACAAGGCAATGGCTTACCTGGTTTAATTTTAAATTTCTTTTGTCTTTTTTTATAAGCAGGTATGTCTTTTTGACAAAAAAATAAACCCTGTCCTAAAGCTATAAGTATAAGAAATAAGATTATTTTTCCAAAAAAATGCTTAATATTAGCGAGAAAACTCAATTTATTCATGAATTGCTTTATTTTTTGTCAGTCAGGTCACTAAATTTGAGAATAGTCTATAATTTGATTCATTATAAATTTAAAAAATTAGACTATGATTTTTAGAAAACATAGAAAAATTAAAAAAGAATATCTAAATTTAATTCTTCTACTTAATTAGTTTAAAGCTACAAAAAATTAAATTAACATTTTTTTATTATTCAAGGTTAATATTTAATGGATATATTATTAGGATTACAGTGGGGCGATGAAGGTAAAGGTAAAATTATTGATTATTTAGCACCAAAATATGACATTATTGCTCGTTTTCAGGGTGGTCCAAATGCAGGACATACACTTTATTTCCGAGGCAAGAAATATGTTTTACACCAAATACCTTCAGGGATTTTTAGAAAAAACATCAAAAATATTATTGGAAATGGCATGGTCTTAGATTTGGTTTCTTTAAAAAAAGAAATAGAAGAGTTAAAAACTAATGGATGTTGGAACAAAGACAATTTATTTATAGCTAAAAAAGCCCATTTAGTCTTGCCATCACACTGCCTTTTAGATCAATTTTACGAAAATCAAAAAGGAAATCGTAAAATAGGGTCTACTTTACGGGGTATTGGCCCCGCTTATACCGATAAAATTAGCCGTCAAGGTTTAAGAGTAGGTGATTTACTACTTCCAAAATTCATGACTAAATATGAAAATATTGTTAGACAACATCAACAACTTATGGGCATTAATATTTATGATAATCAAATATTTAGAAAACAAGAACAAGATTTTTTTGATGCGGCTGCCTATATAAAAACCTTAAATCTTATTGAAAGTGAATACACTATAAACATATATATTGAAGAGAATAAAAATATATTAGCTGAAGGCGCTCAAGGCAGCTTATTAGATGTGGATTTTGGAACTTATCCATATGTAACAAGTTCTAACACAATGAGTTCTTCGGTAGGATTAGGCTTGGGTACCTCTCCAAAAAATATTAAAAATATCTTAGGACTTTTTAAAAGCTATATCACTAGAGTTGGTAGCGGTCCTTTTCCGACAGAATTACAAGGCAGTGAAGGAAAAAAAATGCAAACTATTGGTAATGAATTTGGTGCTACAACAGGTAGACCGCGTCGATGTGGCTGGTTGGATTTACCATTACTTAAATATGCCGTTATTTTAAATGGAGTCACTGAATTAATTATAACTAAAGTTGATGTGTTAAACACTTTTAAAGAAATTTCTATTTGTACTCATTATGAACTTATCAATGGAGAAATTACAGATCAAGTTCCTTTTGATTTAGATCTTGTCAAAAAGCCAGTTTATAAACAGATTAAAGGTTGGAATTGTGACTTAAAAGGTTTGAATTATAACAATCTTCCCCAAGAATTTATAGAATATTTAAAATTAATAGAAGATTATGTTAAAGTGCCTATAAATTTTATTTCTATAGGGCCAAATCGTGAAGAAATAATAAATAGAAATTAAAAATGATGACCTAATGATAAAATATTAAAAAAAAAATAATACTGTAAAAATTTCTATAAATTTTATATGTCTTTAGTTATTAAACTTGAATTAAATTGATAATCAACTAAATAAAATTATTATTTTTATGAATTCTTATTTGGCTTTCTTTTTTGAAAAAACTTGAGAAACTAAGTCTGTTCCTAATGTTTTCAAGGCAATTAAGAGGCTGTTCCACATTTTAGTAGCTGAAAGTAAAGAGTTATTATGGATATGAAGGAGGATTTTTTGCTTATTAGGCTCATAGTTTAGAAAATCTTTGGTCATATAGGTCATTAAATCACCATCTATTTGGATAGTCGTTTTTAGAAGTATTTCTTCAGTGCCAAGGCTCCAAGTTTTTTGAATAAGGTTTAATTCTTCTCCGTCTAAATCAAGATCTTCAATCCTATGAATATCTGTTATTGATAAGTCATTATTCCATATTTTACTATCTATTTGAGAGATATAAATATCTGTGCCTTGTTTTGTTTGGAAGTTTGCTTGGCTGGCATAGCCTTCTTGATTTTGTGTTTCTGGAGTGATGTAATTAGATTTTCTAGCCTTAAACATATTAATGATATTGGCACTTTGTCGGTGCAAACGACTTAACAGACTAAGGTGTTTGTTAAGTTCTTTTTTTTCTTCTTCGGAAATTATTTTTAAAAGTTTTTTTTCAATAATTTCTATACCTCTAGCAGTCATAATTTTAATTTCCCTAAAAGAATATTCACCTCCATAACGCCATTTTGAACGGTATAAATGAGGTAAATTAGAAGGCTGGAGTTCTACACAACTTAGGTCATATTTTTTTAGTAATAAACGATACAAATCAGCAATATCCAATAATAAAACCCTATTATTATTAGGCATGTGCGCTCCAATAGTATGATCTTTTACTATGGTACTTACTTCAAGATGAGTTAAATCTTTTAAGATATTTTTTATAGAAGCCATTATTTTTTTTAATTGTAAATGAATAAGTTACGAATAAAATCTATTTGTCTTTAAAATTCAAATAGATTTTTTAAGACGATGATTTTAAACCTAGGAACTAATAAGTAATATCTTTTTTATATCTTTGGGACAATGAAATAAAGGTTTTATTTAAAATAATGAACAACAGCAAAAATAATCTTAAAGATATGAATTTCTTGATAAAAAAAAATGTGTTTTTATTTGTTTTTATTATTTTTTTCAATGCCTGTTCAGGTAGTCACTCAGAAGCAGATCAAGATAAAAAAGTTTTGCTTGATAAAATAAAACAGCAAATTTTAGATCTAAAAACACAGGCTTCTGAGTTGGAAAAGGCAATAAAACTTGAAAGTCTTAATGATAGTAGTCAACAATTTTTAAAAAAAGTTTATGTTGAACAAATTTCCTACACAGATTTTAGCCATTATATAGAAGTACAAGGCAGTGTCACCGCAGATAAAAATATTGTTATAAATCCTGAAACTAGTGGCGCTATCGTTAGAAATTATGTTAGCGAAGGCAATAAGGTTAGAAAAGGACAAAAATTATTTCAATTAGATACTGAAATATTAAGAAAAAATATAGATGAGGTAAAAACAAGTTTAGAATTTGCGACTACCGTTTTCAATAAACAAGAGCGCCTGTGGAAACAAAAAGTAAGCACCGAAATTCAATATTTAGAAGCGAAAAACCAAAAAGAACGTCTTGAAAGAAATTTAAAATCTTTAGAAAGTCAACTTGCAAAGGCTACAGTTAGATCACCCATATCCGGTATTGTTGATGAAATTTTTATGAATCAAGGTGAAATAGCTCATCCAAGTTTAGCACTTTTACGTATTGTTAACTTAGATTTGGTAGAAATTACAGCTGAAATTTCCGAAACTTATATCGACAAAGTACATAAAAATGATTTAGTAACCGTTGTTTTACCTCATTTAAACTATCAAGAACAACTCCCAATAAAACATATTGGACAATTTATTAATCCAAATAATAGAAGTTTTAAGATATTTTTGAAATGCAAAAATAAAAATAGTTTGCTTAAACCCAATATGGTAGCTGCTTTGAAAATAAAAGATTTTAATCAAGAAAAAGGACTTGTTGTTCCCAGTAATGTCATTTTGCAGGCAACTGATGGAAAACAATTTATTTATATTGTTGAGAAGGATCAAAAAGACGACTATATTGTTCATAAAAAACATATTTCTCCTATAAGCACTTATAATAATCAAACCTTAATCGGTGAAGGTTTAAAAGAAAACGACATTATTATAACCAAAGGCTATGACCTTGTAGTTGATAAACAAGAAGTTGGAATCATTGGGTTATAAGATTGTATTGTGGGCTATATATAGTCATTCCATTTGAAAAAAAGGATTTTTGGAGGTTTTATATGTGTTGATGTTCATTAAATAATATATTGTTGTTGATTCTTTTTATCAATTTTGGTCATTTAATGATTCCTTTAACAAATTATTTTTTAGGCATAAATTAAAAATTGATCAATAAAAAGGTAGTGTATATGAATAAAAGTCCAAAATACTGTATAGGTATTTGTGGGGGCAGTGGAAGCGGAAAGACCTATTTCTTAAGACATTTAGAAAAAGCTTTGGGAAAAGAAAATGTTTGTAAAATCATGCAAGATGATCATTATAAGCCTCGTTTTAAGCAAATAAAAGATTCTTTGGGTTATCTTAATTTTGATGTATTTACAGCCTTAAACCAAAATCTTTTATTTGATAATTTTTGCAATTTATATAAAGGAAAAACAATTAAAATTGAAAAGTGTTTTTATAATAATAAGGAAAGTAAAACTGTTGTTATTCATGAAAAACCAAAACCAATTCTTTTAGTAGAAGGTATTTTAATCTTTAACTTTAAGCCAATTTTTGAAAAAATAGATCTTAAAGTTTTTATAGACCTTGATGCACGCACCCGACTAAAACAAAGGACTTTAAGAGATCAAGCAGAAAGAGGCTATAGCTTAAAAGAAATCAACTACCGTTTTGAACACCACGCCCAACCTATATATAAAAAATATGTTTTACCTCATAAAAAAGATGCCCATTTTATCGTTAGAAACGATGGACACATAGAAGAAGATTTGAATAAAATTGTATCCTATATAAAAAATATAGAGTTATTAAAATTTTCATAATTTTATTTAATATATTGATAGCCAAACAGTTAATTTTTTAACTTAACTGGTTTAACAAATTTATTTTTTTCTACTATTTATAAAAAATATTTTAATCAGAATTAAATAATTTCATATGCAAAAGTATAAAATCCTTTGGATTGATGATGAAGTTGATATGTTAAAGCCTTATATCTTATTTTTAACAAAAAAAGATTATGAAGTTGATACAGTCATCAGTGGCGAAGATGGCATAGAACTTATCAAAAAAAAGCACTTTGATATTGTATTTTTGGATGCGCACATGCCGGGTATAAGTGGTATAGAAACCCTAAAAAACATCAATGTTATCAAACCCAACTTACCTATAGTTATGGTCACAAAAATAGAAGAGGAATCTTTGATGGAAGAAGCTATAGCCTCAAAAATAGAAGATTATCTGATAAAACCTATTAATCCAAATCAGATTTTACTAACATTAAAAAAAATATTTGAAAAAAGACGACTTATCTTTGAACAAACCAGTCACCGATATCAACAAGAATTTCAGAGTATTTCAGCTTCTCTGAACGGGAATTTAACCTATAAAAACTGGGAAAATATTTACAACACTTTGATTTATTGGGATATAGAAATCAATAAAATCAATAATGAAGGTATGTTAGATGTTTTACAATATCAAAAAGACGAAGCAAATTTGGCTTTTTCCAAATTTATAGAGGACAATTATTCAAACTGGTTAAAAGAGAAACCCGATGAGCAAACACCTCTACTTTCTCATAAACTATTATCCAAAAAAGTATTTCCAGTTTTAGATTCTCAAAAATCAACTTTTTTTATCTTAATAGATAATTTACGCTTAGATCAATGGAAAGCCATAAGTCCTATTTTAAATGATTATTTCACAACCGTAGAGGACAGCACTTATTTTTCAATTTTGCCAACAAGCACTGTTTTTTGTCGAAATGCTATTTTTGCTGGTCAAACAGCCGATGAAATTAGTAAGGCTTTTCCACATATTTTTTTCAACTCCGAAAAAATGACCAGTCGAAATCTCTATGAAACTACTCTTTTAGAAAATCAACTTAAAAAATATAGGATAAATCTCAAATACAGTTACCATAAAATTATTAATCATGAATTTGGAAATAAAATGGTAAACAGGGTGAATAATTTGTTGAATAATGATCTCAACATCATGATATATAATTTTGTAGATATTTTATCGCATAGTTCAAACAAAGCCAATAATTTTTTAGAAGAATTAGCACCTGATGAGTCAGCTTATCGATCTTTAACGGTTTCTTGGTTCAAACATTCTTACCTTTTTGACCTTCTCAAACAATTAGCAAATAAAAAAGTACAAGTTATTATTACAACTGACCACGGAACCATAAGGGTAAAAACGCCATGCAAAATTGTTGGTACAAAGCAAGATAATAAAGCTTTAAGATATAAGATTAGTAATAATATCCAATTTAATGAAAAAGATGGTATTTGGGTCAAAAATCCTAAAGACTACCGCTTGCCTCAAGAGACAAATTTAGTATCTTATTTATTTGCAAAAAACAATAATTATTTTGTCTACAGCAATAACGAATATAGTAACTATGCTAATTTATTCAAAAATAATTATCATCATGGTGGGGTATCTTTAGAGGAAATCATAATACCTTTTGCCCATTTAGTACCTAAATAAATAATTGAGTTTTGAATTATAAGTTCATTTTCCACAAATTAACTATTGAATATAGTCAAATCACTTGAAAAAAGGATTTTTATAAAATTTAACTCATTGATATTGTGGTATTTTTGAGATAATAATAGCAGAGCTATACCAAATGAAGTATGAAATTGTTTACAAATTAAAAAATTTATTATCAATAATTTATGAGTACAACACTATTTTTAATTTAGATAATTATTTCGGGCTATTAAACGTAATTTTTTAAAACTTGAAAACTAAAGTCTCTGATAATCAAATTTAAAAAAAATGTATTCTTTAAAAGTGCTTAATAGATTAGAATTTATTCAGTTTTAATTATCTTATTCTTATAAAATTAAGATTGGATTTTAAAACTACAACTATCTAAAAATCAATATATTAAATAAAATATGAATTTGTAAACAACTTCATATATTGGTAGTGAAATCAAATTCATTTTGAAATAGCTTATTATCATAAAGTTACACAATTATTAGCGTTTTAAAAAATATTTTTTTTCTTTTTTCTAAGTATAGGATATAAGTATAAAAAAGTGTTTTTAAGAAATTAATTATCAATGTATTACAATATAAAAAATGATATAAATTTTTATATCGAATAAATACAACATAGTAATTTGATAATTAAATACTTAATATTAAAAAAACTGAGTTTTATAAAAAATTTTGTCCTATATTTAGATCTTCTTTACTTTTTTTCGTAATTATTGTAATACTATTTTCTACATTTAAAATAAGTTTCAATGAAAAAGATAAATCAAATACTCTGTCTAGCCGTATTGCTATTAATTTGGAATTGTAATGATGATAATAGCGACTCATCTATTTCTCCAGAAGAATCATTACTAGCTACCGATGCAATAACAGGTGATGCAACATTTTCTGAAGGTACGGAAACTACTATAGGAGAAGGAAATAATACTGGAAATTCTCAAGATTCTTCTGGCTTAATAACTGCTGGAGAATGGAATGATTTAGATAATTGGACATTTTGGAATAACTTAATAGGGGGTCAAGATTATGCAGATAAATCCGATTATTGGACAATATACACCAATAATAGAATTTCTGTTTTAGTTAAAACTGGAAATAGTCCTGTGGCAAATGTCAAAGTAGAATTAAAAGAAAATGGAAATATAATTTGGGAAAGTAGAACCGATAATTTTGGGAAAGCAGAATTATGGGTTGGTTTATTCGATAAAAGTATTGCTGTTGATTTAAACAATATAACCTTATTTATCAACAATTTACAGGTTGTTGAACCGTTAATATTTGCAGAAGAAGGAACCAATGAGTTTCAGATTGATCTAGTTCAGGATGAATTTAATCAAATTGAATTAGCTTTTATTGTTGATGCAACAGGTTCAATGGCTGATGAGCTAGAGTTTCTAAAAAATGACCTTGGTAATGTTATTCAAAGGGTACAAAGCAGTAATTCCATTTTAAATATTCTGACATCAACAGTTTTTTATCGAGATCAAGGAGATGACTATGTTGTAAAACATTCTGGTTTTACAAATGAGGCTAATTCAACTCTTGCCTTTATTCAAAATCAAAGCGCAAATGGAGGAGGTGATTTTCCTGAAGCTGTTCATACCGCTTTAAATACTGCCCTGACAGAGTTGCAATGGTCAGAAACAGCAAAAACCAGAATTGCATTTCTACTTTTAGATGCACCACCCCATTATGAACCTGAAGTTATACAAGAACTGCATAATTCTATAAAAACATTTGCCAAACAAGGTATAAAACTAATTCCAATCACGGCAAGCGGCATTGATAAAGAAAGTGAATTTTTGATGCGCTTTTTTGCTATATCCACCAATGGTACTTATGTTTTTATTACAAATGATAGTGGAATAGGAAATGATCACTTAGAAGCCAGTGTGGGTGACTATGAAGTCGAATTTCTTAATGACCTTATGGTCAGACTTATAGAAAAATATTCAAAATAGATATAGTCATGCCATTTGAAAAAAGGATTTTAGGAGATATAACTCATTGATATTAAGAATAAAGACTTCTAAGCTAACTATAGTATTGCTATAGTTTTGCCTTTCTTGCAGGTTTTAAATAGAGGATAAAATTTTATCCTTAACTATCTAGTACAAACCCCAATTTCCTTTGCGGTAATAAGTTGTTAGAATAGGATTATGTAGACTATTTATTTCTAAACCCGTTGTATCACTAAAAGGTTTGCCAAAAGAAGTAACTTGTTTGAGAGCATCCTGATTAAACCATTGCGTTTTTATACTTGGAAGTTTTATATTTTGAGTTATTTTTTTGAGTTTGTTTTGGGCAATACTTTTACTTCCTAAAACCCAACCCCACTCACCCAAAGATAAGATTTGATTATGAAGAGGAAGCGTACTAAAACGAGCAGAATTTATGGTTTTTTCTATACAGAAAAAAGCGCGACTAGCATAATAAGGACTACCAGATTGAGCAATAATAATACCGTTAGGATCTAATTGTTTATAACAGAGTTTATAAAACTCTAAAGAAAAGAGTCTACTTATAGTAACGGTCTTTGGATCGGGAAAATCAGTAAAAATGAGATTGTAAATATGTTTTGTCTTTTCTAAAAAGCTAAAAGCATCTCCATTAATAATTTCTACTTTTGGATTATTTAGAGCATTTTCGTTTAGCTCTACAAAAATAGGGTGGTTTTTACCCATATCTGTAACATAAGGATCTAAATCTACAAGGGTAATTTTTTTGACCGAAGGGTATTTCAAAATCTCTCGTGCTAAACAACCATCCCCACCTCCAAGAATTAAAATATATTCAGGATTCGGATGTAAATTCATTGCGGGATGCGTCATGGGTTCATGATAAAGCCATTCATCCAAAGTACTTAATTGGGTATTACCGTTCAGATAAAGCCAATAATCATTTTTCCAATGGGTAAGAACAATTTTTTGATATGGAGTTTGTTTTTGAAAAATAACCTTATCTACATAACGCTTTTGTTCACTAAAATTGACGACTTTTTTGGCATTTATTACTCCAAAAACAATGAAAAGAAAAGTACTTAATGCCCAAAAGTTTAACTTTTCAGGCTTTTTAAGTTGCTTTTTTAATTTTAAATACAACAAATAAGCGACTAAAAAATTAATGCTACCCAAGATGAAAGGAGTATACGTTAAACCTAAAAAAGGTAAACCAATAAAAGCAAAAAATACTCCACCAATCAGACTACCATAGTAATCATTTTCCATAACACCAGAAACATTGATCTTTAGAGGTTCATAATTCTCATTAATACGCATGACCAAAGGTATCTCCATTCCTATCAAAAAACCAATGACAGTGGCAAGAGTATAAATAACAGCAGCATCTAAACGCAGAGGAAAAATAATTAATGCATAGTTGAAGCTTACATAAGCGGTTGTTAAATAGGAAATAAGGCTACAAAAAGCAACTAATATTGATAGAATAAATTCTATAGCAATAAATTTTTCTAAAAGATATTTTTCAATATAACGGCTTGCTCTACTACCTAATCCCATAGTAAAAAGCATAGTAGATAAAATAAGTGTCCACTGAAGGACTGAATTGCCTAAAAAATAGGTTGCCAAAGTAGATAGAATATATTCAGCAACAATACCCGATAAACCAGTAGCAAAAAGGGCAAGTTTTAAAGTTAAGGCATTGGAGAGTTTCACTTAAATAATCTTAAATTTATTTCTTTACTTTTCAAAAAAATATTTTTAGATGAGTTTTTAGACTTTGACGCGAGTTCGAAGTTAGAATATAATGTTTTACCATTTATTAGACTTGGTTTTTTTTATTCTTTGTCTCTATCTATCAACCAGCTAAAACCTATCGACATATAATTCATTTTATAATTTAAACCCAATCCAAAGGAAAAATCTAATTGAAAATTAATATTAGTTAGATATGTAAATCCTGCATCGAAGTTTAGTTTAGATTCCTTAAAACTTTTTAATTCTCCATAAGGTTCTATATAAACGCCTACTTTTTTATTTACCCCAATTCCAAATGCCAATGAATATGTGATTCCAGCATCTCCATTTTCAAAATAGTTATATCCAAGGTTATATCCTATTCCAATATTTTCATTTAATTCGTGCGATATACTTATCTTATTAATGCTTCCATAGCCTCCATCAGTTAATTCTTTAGTTCCTGTTGGAACTACCAAATGGGTCAAAAATGCTATCTTAGTATTCAAATTTTTATTTTTTAAAATTTGAATTTTTGTTCCAATTTCTAAATTAGCTATGCCTTGAAATCTTTCGGTTCCCGTTTTTAATGTTTCAAATTGATTCAAGACTCTCAATTCAAAATTATCTGTAATGCCATATCTAAACAAATTAGTAGGAAGTAAAAATTGTCGGGTTGAAGTTTGATTATTGCCTTCATAACTCACTAGTAGTCCACTTTCTATTTGCAAAGCCCCTATAAATATGGTTGATGAACTTTCTGTTTGGTCGGGCCTATCTGTGATAATTTGAGCATTTATTTTTCCTTCAAATATTAGAATTAATACGATTACCGTTAATATCAACTTTTTATTCATTTTATTTAACCTTCTGACCGTATTAGTAATAATATACAAAACTTTTTAACACATCAATAATCAAACACTTATATTTATTGGTTTTCAGTATTTTAGCTTATTTAAATTGTTGTAACTTGTAGTTTTTTTGTATTGACTAAATATAATTTATGGTTTATTATTCATATTTTCTATTATAATCGTATAGAATAGAAAATGGATTTTTTAGGTATTTAAGTTATTAACAGTAAGAACGTATTTTCTTTTTATATTTACTGGAAAGGCTATATATTATTTTTTCAATTCCCTGTTAAAGGTTTCAATAAAATTGTCTATATCAAATTTTTTAGCCTTGCTAAGCCATTCTTTGGATAGATTTTGTTGATTTTTTAATTCATAGTATCTTGAAAAAATCCAATAAACATGTGTTTTAATTAAATTCATCCTACTGTTATCATCTTTTTGTATTAAAGTATTAACATAGTTCATTTTTTTATATGCTAAATTGATATTATTGTTTTTAAAATAAAAATATAACCCTTCAATCACATGTCCAGCTAGTCTATAAAGTTTATCTATTCTATTGTTTTGAAGTATATTAAAAGAGGTTTCACAGGCTTTATAATCTTTGCTAAGCAACATGACTAAAGCATGTTCAAAGGTGAAATATAGATTATTTGGATAGCTTTTGTGAAGTATTTTAGCATATTTAGCAGCTTCAGAATAATTACGGTAATAATTTAAAAAAATGGATATGAGATAATTAAAACTTTCGGTTTTACTAAAAATACCTTCTTCACAGCTTTTTTTAAGTTGTTTTATACCTTTTTGTTTATCTCCTTCGGCCAAGAAAAAAGTAAGTGTACGATAAATAGGATGGGTTTCGGGATAGGCTTCAACGTAAAAGTTATAACATCCCAAAATAAAATAGAAGTCTATATTTTGATCCGTATGTTTTTTAATTTTATCTAATAAAGCATAGAGTTTTTTAGCCCTATTAATAGCTTTAAAACTTTCTCCTTCAGAAGCATAACTAATAGCCTGTAGAGCTAAGGCAAACGTTTTAAAAAAAATACCTTCTATATCATCAGCATTTATTTTTAAAAAAGCATCAGATTTTATTATGCTTAAATCTAGAAGTTGTATATACTTTTTATATTTAGGACCAGAAAAATCAAAAGGATATTGGTACCAATATAAAAACACAGCTTCCATAAAAGGTTTAGCAGGATGATTATCTGGAATTTGTTTTTTGATTTGGGAATATCCTTTTTGCCATTTATTAAAATTCCAATTGTATAAATAATCATTTAACTCAGTTATAAGATTCAAAAAATTTGAGTTATCAATTATGTTAACATGCTTTTGCGCTCTACTGCTTAAACTTAAAAATAGAGTCAGTATAAATACTAATAATAGCTTCATAACTTTAAATTATAATTTTAAAAAATATATTATTTTTTATTTCTTGATAAATATTAAATATGTTCAAAGAAAGTATTTAAAGCGATAAAACAATCATTTTTTAATTTTTTAAAAACAGTACTATTTTTATAACCAACAAGTTATGTAAGTTTAATACAATTCATCTAGATCCATTTTTAAATACTTAACGGCAGCAAAATAAGTACTTAATACAGTTATTAAAATACTAAGACAGATAATAGCAAGTAAAATCAAATAAGTTGTATAATCTTTTAAAATTGAAATATTAGAAAAATAAATATCAATAAAATATATCATGATTAAGACTAAAAGACTAGCTATTCCTCCTCCAAAATAGCCCTGTTTGGTGGCGTTTAGTAAAAAAGGACGTTTAATAAATAAGTCTGTAGCCCCTACCAATTTCATGCTTCTAATCAAAAAGCGTTGGGAAAATAAAGCTAAACGAATAGCATTGTTAATTAAAATAAAAACAACAACCAAAAATAAAAGAATTATTGAGCCAATGACGATACTAATTTTATTTAAGTTTTTATTTAATTGAATGAGTATATCTTGGGTTTGAACAACCTCAAAAACGCCATCTATTTTTTCTAAATCGGTTTTTATTTCTTTAAGTTGCTTAGCAGAATAACTTTTATTAATATATATAAAAAAAGCATCATGTAAAGGATTTTCACCTAAAAAGTCAATAAAATTCTCTCCTGTTTCATCTATCATTTTTTGAGCAGCTTCAGTTTTAGAAATAAAATACAGATTAGGTTCAATATTAGTCGCAAGATAAGGTTTTTTAGAAAGCTGGTTTTCTAATTTATTAATAACTTCTTGGGATAAGTCTTTATCCAAAAAAAGCTGAATTTCTAGATTAGTATGAAATAAGGTTGTCAATTTTTGAACTTGGATCGAAAAAATTGAAAGTACACCTGTTAAAAAAATAGCGATAACAATACTAAAAAGGGTATTAAAATAAGGATAATTACCTAATTTTCTCATGTTTTTCGTTTCATTAAGGTGAATAAAATATCTTTAGCTCGATAAATATGAGCTTTTGCCGTTCCTAAAGGGATAGATAAATCTGATGCTATATCTTTGTAACTCATATTTTTGTAATATCTCATAATAATGATACTTCTATACTTTTCAGGTAAAGAGTCTACTAAAACTTTAATATGTTTATTTTCTTCTAGTTGTATTGTTTCATCCAAAAAATTTAATTTATCATCGGCAATGCTATTGATAATATAAGGATATTTTTTTTCTTTTCCTTCTTCAACTTTATCGCTATGGCTTAGGCTAACTAAGGGTATTTTTTTTTTTCGTAAAAGATCAATAGCGGTATTAGTGGTAATTTTAAAAAGCCAGCTGCTGAAAATATAGTCTAAATTAAAACTAGATAACTTTAAAAAAGCTTTTGAAAAAGTTTGACTGACAAGATCTTCAGCATCTGATTCATTTTTAACCAGTCTCAAGGCTAAATGGTATACTGATGCTTTATATTTCTTCATTAAGGTATTATAAGACTGTTGATCATTGTTTAGACAATTTTTTATGAGTTTTTGGTCTTCTAAGACACTTTTAGCAAAATGTTTCTCTTTTTTTTTCATAAATTTATAAATTTAAACCCATATATATAAGCAATGTTGTGTAACATAATTAGTAATTTATAGTAGACTCTATATTGTAAAAATTTATAACAATTTCAAAGATCTTGAAATATTGTATTTTCAACAATTTATATTTTAAGATTTTTATCTCGTGCAAAAAAAAGTAGAATATAGAGTCTATTAAAAAGATCTATCTTTTTTACAGAAAATTTATTTGACTTTATAATTTTAAATAATCTACTATAACAAGCCTATTAGACTTAGATAAACTATAGCAAAGCCATTTTTATTTTAGAAATAATCATTTTTAAAACCAACAAGTTAAAACCTCCAAAATCTTTTTTCGAATGGACTGACTATAATAAACTTTTATGACCAAATAAAGTTTTAAACCTGTAGATAACATTTAAGATAAAAATTATTGGAAATTAACTATTTGAGTCTATACCAAAAAATATTCCAATAGAAAATCAATGTAAAATATGAAGCCATTTTTTTGTTTTATATCAGTGGTCAGAAATGAGTTTAAAGTTTTAGAATTTATATCATCATGCTTAGAGAAAGTGCTTCTAACTTCTTGTTAGACTTAATTTAATTTGATTATCAATATATTAGGTAATTTTATTTCTTAGAATTTACTGGTTTATACAAAAAATGATAACCAACAAATATCTTGTAAATATTTGATTTACAAATTAATAAAAAGAAATCATATTTTTTTAATACGCGTATTAAAAAAATATTTGTACCCAATTTATCATCATCATTTTTCAACAAATAAGTTTAAATGTCCAAATTAATTTTTCAAAAATGCCCTATTAATCATTCTATATTAATATTTATGGGCTTCTTTTTACTTTTTAAGGCTTATAGCCTTCATGGTCAGAATTTACTTATTCCATCTTTAGGTGAAAGTAAAACTCAATTGGGTTGGAGACATATCGATAATAAAAAAGTAGAAGTTATTTTTCCAAAAACCTTAGAATCTAAAGCCCAAAGGATAGCTTCTTTAGCAACTTATTTGTACGATAGTCTCCATACTTTGGGACAAAAAAAACATAAAATTAGTATCATTTTGCGTAACCAAACAACTATACCTAATGGGTTTGTAACTTATTTTCCTTTTCATTCCGAGTTTTTTACAAGTCCACCACAATTTAATTTTAGTGGAACAACAGAATGGTTAGACTTATTAACTATTCACGAATACCGTCATGTTCAACAATTTAATAATGCTAATGTCGGATGGACAAAATTTTTTAGTTTATTTTTTGGTTCTTCTGGAAAAGGTGTATCTCAATTTATCGCTTTACCGAATTGGTTTTTTGAAGGTGATGCTACCTTACAAGAAACCCTTCTAACACCTTCAGGACGAGGTCGTTTTCCTGATTTTATAAAAGATTATAGAGCCCTTAGCTTAACCAGAAAAAAAGGTATTTATTCTTATGAACAAGCGGGTGCTGTTTTTTCATATAAAAATTATATTCCAAACCATTATCATATTGGTTACTATATGACGGCTTTTATTCGAAAAAAATACGGAAAAAATATATGGGAAAAGGTAATCAGAGATGCCAATACATATCGAGGTTTATTTTATGCTTTTAGCTATTCATTAAAAAAACATACAGGTTTTAAAGCCCCAGAACTTTATCGACAAACTTTTGAAGATTTAAAAAAATATTGGAGCGCCCATGCAGATACCTTAAAACTAACCTTTTCAAAATCTATCAATCAAAAAACAAAAACAACTTTTACCAATTACAATTACCCACATTATATCGATAAAGATACTTGGTTAGTTCAAAAATCTTCTTTAGATGAAATTTCTTCTTTTTATTTGATTAAACGTTCTGGAGAAGAAAAAAGACTTTTTTATGCAGGTACAAATGTAAGCCATAATCGGACTGTATCTTATAGAGATGGCTGGGTTATATGGGCAGAAACTCGTTTTCATCCCCGCTGGCAAGGAACAGACTATTCGATTATACGTATGAAAAATATTAAAAATGGAGCATATAGAAAGATTACCAGCAAAAGTCGTTATTTTTCACCTAGCCTTTCTAAAGGTAAAGATAAAATTATTGCAGTTAAAGTAGATGAAAACGGCAATAGCCAATTGCATATTGTAGATTTAAATGGAGTTGTGATTCAGATACTTAAAAATTCTGAAAATGTTTTTTATGCTTTTCCAATATGGGATAGCACCGATAAAAGTATCGTAGTCGTTGCTAGAAAAAATAGTAAAAATGCCTTGATCAATATTGATCTAACTTCTGGGAAAATAAATACTTTAATAGATTACACAACTGAACTCATATCAAGACCTTACATTCACAATGAACATATATTCTTTTCGGCAACGTATGGGGGTATAAATAACATCTATGCCTATGACAAGAAACATCAGAAAATCTACCAAGTGACCTCTACACTTTTAGGAGGCTATCAACCCAGCATATCTTTAGATGGTAAATATTTGGTATTTAGTGAGTATACTTATAAAGGCTATGATTTAAAAGAAATGCCTTTGAAGACAGAAAATTGGCAAGTTTTAGATTCTAAAAAACAAATTAAAAATATTAATCAAACTTGGTTAGAACCTGTTTTAAAACAAGAAAAACCTGATATTTTATTTCAAAAAAATATTTTTAACCAAACACCTTTAAAGGTCAAAAAATATTCCCCTATAGCTCATTTTTTTAACCTTCATAGTTGGTCGGCTTTCCCGCTTAGTCTGTTAGCCAATAATGTTGCATTTGGTGCTAATATATTTATAAATGATAAATTTAATAATTTCAGCAGTGTTTTGGGCTATAACTATAACTTGAATGAACAATCAAGCCGTATCGGAGCTGATATTCAGTTTGGAGCCTTATTCCCTATTTTTGATTTGGGTATAAACAGTAATATAGACCGTTCAAATATTGCTCTTTATGTTGCTGCTAGCGATTCAATGAGTATTTTTGGGAAGTCTAATAATTGGAATGAAACAGACTTATCGTTTGGTATAACACTTCCTATCAATTTAGGGTCGGGTAGTAGTTTTAGGCGTTTAGGTTTTATAACCCGCTACCATTTGCTAGATTTAAACTACACTAATACAACTGAAGATACTATTCCTGATTCGGTTAATGAATTAATTTCTTCTTTAGAGTTGGGTTTTACCTTCAATAATGGACTTCGAACAGCTTTAAAAAACCTAAATACACGTTTTGGACAACGACTTACTTTGAGTTATCAGCGTACTCTAAATAGTAACCAGAATAATGGTAGTCGTTTTAATGCTACAGGGTTATTTTCTTTTCCTGGTTTTTTCAAAAACCATAGCCTCTTTTTTAATGCTGCTTATTCCAAAGAATTTATAGGCAATAACTATAAATATTTAGATATCTTTTTTTATTCCAGGGGGTATACTAATTTGCCGCCGGGTGTATTTATAGATCCTCATGACAGCAAATACCGTATAGGCATAAATTATTCTTTTCCACTTATCTATCCCGATTTAGCCCTTAGAGGTGTTTTTTTATGGCGACGAGCTTATTTGAATTTATTTGCCGATTATACCAAATTGAAAGGACTTGAGCAACCTGTGGACAGAATACCAAGTGTTTTAGCATTAAATTTTACAGGAAATTTTCGAAATACAGTTGATCAAAACTTAAGGTCTGTTGGGGCAGAGTTATTTTTTGATATTAGAATTTTTAGACTATTAGATTTAGGATTAGGTGTTCGTTATACCATTCCATTTGATCTAAATGCCACACCTTATCCTGAATTTATTTTTAGGACGCTTAGTTTTTAAGACATAAGCAAGAAACATGAAGAAAAAAAAACTAAAGAAAAGAAAATTAATTTTTAAGTTTATCTCTTTTTGCTTTCTCTATTTGAAGGTCTAATAACTCGTTTTCCTTTCGCATTTTTTCTCGCTCCTCCTTTATTTTTTCTCGCTCCTCTTTTGTTTTTTCCAACTCTTCTCTACGTTTTTCATTATCCTTTTTCCAGTTCTTTAACGTTTTTACCGTCTGAATTGAAAGCCAAACAATACCAACAATACCCGATAAAACTGCTACTTCCACAGAAATATCCTTGAGGAAAAAGAAAAATAAAATCAGAATTAAACTTGCTAAACCCGAAAATTGCTCATTCATAATATTTGAAATGGTTGAGCAATATTTTGGAATACATATCGCGAATAATAGATAAGGCAATATTTGATAACCAGTGTATAAATTTTTTTAACGAATTGAAAATAAATTACTCATATTTTTTCTTATCTATTATTCATGATAATTATAAAACCGACATATTTTTAAAGCCTATTACTTTTTATGAATCATCTAAAATCAGTCTTTTTAACTTAAAGACTATTCACATATTTTGCTAATTTAGATTTATTGTTAGCTGCTTTATTTTTATGAATAATATTTTTTTTAGCCAGTTTATCTAATTTAGAACAAACAACTTTATATAAATCCGAGGCTTCTTGTTTATCTTTTATATTCCTCAATTTTTTTATAAATGTTCTTGCTGTTTTAGCTTTGTATTGATTTTCTTCTCTACGCCGGTTGCTAGACCTAATATGTTTAAGAGTAGATTTATGATTAGCCATATATTTTTAAATATGTAAAATTTTAATATTAAATTAAGATAAATGCTTTATTTTTGTAAAAAAACGAAAACGACCTGTAAAGATAAACATTTTTGTTTTAGAATAAAAAAACATGCCTGCTTGAGTTCTCTTATAAAAATCCTAAATATTTGATTAACCGTATGTTTTAGACTTTCCCCTATTTGGTAATGAATATATTAAAAAATGTATATTTATATAAAGTAATTTGTTAAAAAAAAATATTATTATTCTTGTTGGTGTAATTTTATTTGTAGTAAAAATGTTGTCATTTTAAAATTAATCTTAAAACCCGGAATTATATAGAGTTTTATATACTTAGATTTTTTATTCTATTATATATTGATAATTAAATTTTTAAAAAATATTTTTTTTATACTTATCTTCTAATCATCTAATATTTTAATTTTAACAATCATGACAGCAATTTTTAAATTACCAATATTTCTTTATGGTGTTTTAATCATATTTATTTTAAATGTTTCTGGGAATTGCGAAGGTATAGATGAAATACCTGTAGACAATAATAGCATACAGATATCTAATGCTTTAATTTTAGAAAATCAACCTATTGGAACTTTTATAGGGTTGTTAAGCCCAGTAAATTTAGAATTTAATACCTCCTATAGTTATGGTTTTTTTAGAGGTAATCTTAACCCTGATAACTTTTTTTTTAAAATTTCAGGAGATTCTTTATTTTCAGCATTTAGTTTTGACTACGAAAGCGATTCTATATTTAATATTAGGATCATAGCAACTAGTAATGGAATAGATGTTTTTCAGACAACCTTTAATATTCAGATAGGAGATATCCACCCTGAAGAAAATAGTGCGCCTACGGCGCTGGCTTTATCAGATTCTCTAATAACTGAAAATGCTCCTATAGGTACGCTAATAGGCACTTTTACAACTACAGATGCAGATTCAGATACCCACACCTATACCTTGGTCTCTGGAAATGGAGATACTGACAATGAACTTTTCACAATTGCTAAGGATTCCTTGCTTTTGGATGGTGCTGTAGATTATGAGAGCGACTCTAGCTTGGAAATACGTGTACAAACCAACGATAATGAGGGTGTTGCTTCTACTCTGATAATGTCTTTTGTTATTCAGGTAAATAACATTAATGATGCGCCTACTGCTCTATTTTTATCATCTTCCCAAATAGCCGAAAATGCTCCTGTAGGCACATTGGTAGGTACTTTTACAACCACAGATCCAGATATTTCAGATACCCACAGCTATACCCTGGTTCCGGGGAGTGGAGATAAGCATAACAATCTTTTTGTAATTTCTGATGATTCTTTATTTTTCGATAGTGCTATAGATTATGAAAGCGACTCTAGTTTGGAAATACGTGTGCAGACCAACGATGGAAACGGTGGAACTTTTCAAATGGCTATTACTTTTAGCGTAAGTAGTATTAATGATGCGCCTACTGCTATAGCTTTATCAGCTTCCCAAATAGAAGAAAATATTCCTATAGGTACCCCGGTAGGCACGTTTACAACCACAGATGTAGATAATTCAACCCACAGTTACACTTTAGTTCCAGGGAACGGAGATACTGATAATGCTCTTTTTACCACCTCAGGTAATTCCTTGCTTTCAAATGGAGTTATAGATTATGAAAGCGACTCTATCTTAGAAATACGTGTGCAGACCAATGATGGAAACGGTGGAACTTTTCAAATGGCTTTTGTCATTAAAGTAAATGATGTAGATGAGCCTCCAACTATAATATCATCTACTTTTTCGGTATTGGAATCAGCTAAAATTGGTGATGTGGTGGGGCAAATTTTGGCCACAGACGATGTAGGTATAGCATCTTATAGCTTTGCATTAGGTAATACAACAGATAATGCTTTTGCACTTTCCAATGATGGACTTATCACAGTATCTTCCTTATTAGATTACGAAACTCTAACAAATTATACCTTGCGCATAGATGTTACAGATGTCGGCGGAAATAACACTGAAGGTAATATTTCTATTTCGGTTAAAAATGTTATTGAATTAACTGGTATTGATATTATTGTAGATACTGAAACTTTAAATTTACGATCGGTTACGTCAATGACAACAGCTGTTATTTCAGGGACAACTTACATTTTTACAGCAGCGGCTAATGATGATGGTGTAGGTGTTTTTTCAGTTTCATCTGGAGGTGTTTTGAATCAAGTAGATGCAGTTAATGATAACGGAACCTTGTATCTAGATGGGGTTGTAAGATTAACAACAACTGTTATTTCAGGGACAACTTACCTTTTTGCAATAGGATCTGCTGATGATGGAGTTAGTGTTTTTTCAGTTTCAGACGCAGGTATCTTAAATAATGTTGATAATGTTGGTAATAATAACACTTTGCACTTAGAGAAACCTTACTCGGTAATGACAATTAATATTTTAGGAACTACTTACCTTTTTGTAGGAGGAACCGACAATCATCAAGGAAGTAATGGTGATCAAGGAATCAGTGTTTTTTCAGTTTCGGATGCTGGTGTTCTAACTTATGTTAATAATGTTGCTGATAATAGCACTTTAAAATTAAATACAATATTTGGGATGACTACAGCTACATTTGGACTATTAAATTATCTCTTTATAGGAGCAGGCCATCCTGATGATGGAATCAGTGTCTTTTCAATTTTACCCGATGGCACTTTGACTAACGTTGATAATGTTAGCGATAATAGTACTTTAAGATTAAATGGAGTTAGTAATCTGAAAATAGCTTCTATTTCAGGAACAACCTATCTCTTTGCGCTAGGGTTTAGTGATGATGGGATCAGTGTCTTTTCAGTTTCTCCTTTAGGTATACTAACTTCGGTATATAATTTTTTTGACCCAAATGTGAATTTAAATGAACCTCGTGGATTAGAAATAATTACTGTTAATGGAACAACCTTTCTTTTTGCAACCAGAGATAATGGGCTTGTTGGTTTTTTAGTTTCATCTGATGGTAGTTTGACTACACTTATTAATATTTCTGATGATGAGACTTTAACTTTAGATGGTGCTTCTTCTATAGAATCAGTTACTGTTAATGGGGAAACTTATCTTTATGTGTCAGGGTATAATGATGATGGAATTACTATTTTTCGAATAACTGACTTATAAAATATGGTGGTGGTGTATTTTAACCATTAAGCATATAAATTAAAGAATAGACTCTATGTTGTAAAATTTTTTAGAAATTTTTAAATATTCGATATTAGCCACTTGGTTCTTCGGAGTTGCTGTTTTTCTAAAAAGAAATCTAATCATCGCAAAGCCAGATGTTAGCCTTTTTTTTACTTATGCCCTAATATTTAATATATTTGATATTTTATTTTTAATTTTAACAATCATGATAGCAATTTTTAAATTGCCAATATTTCTTTATGGTGTTTTAATTATATTTATTTTAAATGTCTCTGGAAATTGCGCAGGTATAGATGAAATACCTTTAGATAATAATAATATACAGATATCTAATACCTTAATTTTAGAAAATCAACCTATTGGAACTTTTATAGGGTTATTAAGCCCAGTAAATTCAGAATTTAATACCTCCTATAGTTATGGTTTTTTTAGAGGTAATCTTAACCCTGATAACTTTTTTTTTACAATTTCAGGAGATTCTTTATTTTCAGCATTTAGTTTTGACTACGAAAGCGATTCTATATTTAATATTAGGATCATAGCAGGTAATAATAGAGGAGATGCTTTTCAGACGACCTTTAGTATTCAGATAGAAAATATCAATACGGCGCTGGCTTTATCATATTCTCTAATAACTGAAAATGCTCCTATAGGTACGCTAATAGGCACTTTTACAACCATAGATCCAGATAATTCAGGTCCCCATAGTTATACTTTAGTCGCTGGAAATGGAGATGCTGACAATGAACTTTTCACAATTGCTAAGGATTCCTTGCTTTTGGATGGTGCTGTAGATTATGAGAGCAACTCTAGCTTGGAAATACGTGTACAAACCAAGGATAATCAGGGTTCTACTCTGACGATGTCTTTTGTTATTCAGGTAAATAACATTAATGATGCGCCTACTGCTCTATTTTTATCATCTTCCCAAATAGCCGAAGATGCTCCTGTAGGCACATTGGTAGGTACTTTTATAACCACAGATCCAGATATTTCAGATACCCACAGCTATACCCTGGTTCCGGGGAGTGGAGATAAGCATAACAATCTTTTTGTAATTTCTGATGATTCTTTATTTTTCGATAGTGCTATAGATTATGAAAGCGACTCTAGCTTGGAAATACGTGTGCAGACCAACGATGGAAACGGTGGAACTTTTCAAATGGCTATTACTTTTAGCGTAAGTAGTATTAATGATGCGCCTACTGCTTTGACTTTATCAACTTCCCAAATAGAAGAAAATATTCCTATAGGTACCCCGGTAGGCACGTTTACAACCACAGATATAGATAATTCAGGTACCCATAGTTATACTTTAGTTCCAGGGAACGGAGATACTGATAATGCTCTTTTTACCACCTCAGGTAATTCCTTGCTTTCAAATGGAGTTATAGATTATGAAAGCGACTCTATCTTAGAAATACGTGTGCAGACCAATGATGGAAACGGTGGAACTTTTCAAATGGCTTTTGTCATTAAAGTAAATGATGGCGATGATCCTCCAACTATAATATCATCTACTTTTTCGGTATCAGAGTCAGCTGAAATTGGTGATGTGGTGGGACAAATTTTTGTCACAGACGATGTAGGTATAGCATCTTATAGCCTTGTATCAGGTAATACAGGTAATGCTTTTGCACTTTCCAATGATGGACTTATCACAGTATCTTCCTTATTAGATTACGAAACTCTAACAAATTATACCTTGCACATAGAAGTTACAGATGTCGGTGGAAATAACATTAAAGGTAATATTTCTATTTCTATTAAAAATGTTATTCAACTAACTTATATTGATGTTATTATAGATACTGAAACTTTAAATTTACAATCGGTTACGTCAATGACAACAGCTGTTATTTCAGGGGCAATTTACCTTTTTACAGCAGCAACTCATGATGATGGTATAGGTGTTTTTTCAGTTTCAGCTGGAGGTGTTTTGAATCAAGTAGATGCAGTTAATGATAATGGAACCTTATATCTAGATGGGGTTCGAGGATTAACAACAGCTGTTATTTCGGGGACAACTTACCTTTTTGCAACAGGAGCTACTGATGATGGAGTTAGTGTTTTTTCAGTTTCAGACGGAGGTATCTTAAATAATGTTGATAATGTTGGTAATAATAACACTTTGCACTTAGAGAAACCTAACTTGGTAACGACAACTAAATATTTTGGAGCTACCTACCTTTTTGTAGGAGGATCCGACAATCATCAAGGAAGTAATGGTAATCAAGGAATCAGTGTTTTTTCAGTTTCGGATGCTGGTGTTCTAACTAATGTTAATAATGTTGCTGATAATAGCATTTTAAAATTAAATACAATATTTGGGATGACTACAGCTACATTTGGACTATTAAATTATCTCTTTATAGGAGCAGGCCATCCTGATGATGGAATCAGTGTCTTTTCAATTTTACCCGATAGTACTTTGACTAACGTTGATAATGTTAGCGATAATAGTACTTTAAGATTAAATGGACTTAGTAATCTGAAAATAGCTTCTATTTCAGGAACAACCTATCTCTTTGCGCTAGGGTTTAGTGATGATGGGATCAGTGTCTTTTCAGTTTCTCCTTTAGGTATACTAACTTCGGTATATAATTTTTTTGACCCAAATGTGAATTTACATAAACCTCGTGGATTAGAAGTAGTTCCTATGGGGGGTACAACCTTTCTTTTTGCAACAGGATCCATTGATGATGGGCTTGTTGGTTTTTCAGTTTCATCTGATGGTAGTTTGACTACACTTATTAATATTTCTGATGATGAGACTTTAACTTTAGATGGTGCTTCTGTTATAGAATCAGTTACTGTTAATGGGGAAACTTATCTTTATGTGTCGGGATATAATGATGATGGAATTACTATTTTTCGAATAACTGACTTATAAAATATGGTGGTGGTGTATTTTAACCATTAAGCATATAAATTAAAGAATAGACTCTATGTTGTAAAATTTTTTAGAAATTTTTAAATATTCGATATTAGCCACTTGGTTCTTCGGAGTTGCTGTTTTTCTAAAAAGAAATCTAATCATCGCAAAGCCAGATGTTAGCCTTTTATATTAATAATGGTGTTATCTAAAATTTACCATCATATTTTAGATAACACCACCTATTATTTTTGTCTGTAAAAATATTGACTTTCTAAATATTTGAAATAGTTATATCTTCAAGGGACTTGTTTTTTATAGTTACATTTTCCATTTCTTATCAAAAAATTAACTTGTATGATTAGCAACTATATCTTTAGCAAATTCCTGAAGACCACGGGTTGTTTCATTGTCTAATTTTCCAGATTTAAGACTTTTTAAGACATTTTTACCTTTAAGGTCTAAGGCTTGATAAAAATCTTCTTCAAACTGTTTAATTTTTTGGATAGGCAACTTATCTAAGAAGCCATTTATAGAAACATAAATAATTGCAACTTGTTTTTCAACAGATATAGGACTATATTGAGCCTGTTTTAAAATTTCTTGATTTTTCCGTCCTCTATCTATAGTTAACTGAGTAGCAGCGTCTAAGTCGGATCCAAATTTAGCAAATGCTTCTAACTCACGAAATTGGGCTTGATCTAATTTAAGAGTTCCAGCTACTTTTTTCATGCTCTTAATTTGAGCTGATCCTCCCACTCGAGAAACCGAAATACCAACGTTGATAGCTGGTCGAATGCCTGAATTAAATAAATTTGTTTCTAAGAAAATTTGACCATCTGTGATAGATATGACATTAGTTGGGATATAAGCTGAAACGTCTCCTGCCTGTGTTTCAATAATCGGTAAAGCCGTTAGTGAACCACCACCTTTAACTTTATCCTTAAGGCTTTTAGGAAGATCATTCATATTCTTGGCAATTTTATCTGAATGAACAACTTTAGAAGCTCTTTCTAGAAGTCTGGAATGCAAATAAAAAACATCACCGGGATAGGCTTCACGTCCCGGTGGGCGACGTAATAATAAAGAGACCTCTCTGTAGGCTACGGCTTGTTTGGATAAATCATCATAAATTACCAAAGCCGGTCGCCCCGTATCTCTAAAAAACTCACCTATAGAAGCACCTGTATAAGGAGCAAAAAACTGCATAGGTGCAGGATCAGAAGCATTGGCTGCCACAACAACCGTATATTTCATAGCTCCAGCATCTTCTAAAGATTTTGTAATATTTGCCACAGTAGATGCTTTCTGACCTATAGCTACGTATATGCAAAAAACAGGTTCGCCTTGCTCATAAAATTCTTTTTGATTGATAATTGTATCAATGGCAATGGCAGTTTTACCAGTTTGTCTGTCACCAATAATTAATTCTCGCTGCCCTCTACCGATAGGAATCATAGAGTCAATGGCTTTAATACCGGTTTGAAGAGGTTCGCTAACAGGCTGGCGGAAAATAACACCTGGTGCTTTTCTTTCTAAAGGCATTTCATATTTTTCTCCTTCAATAGTTCCTTTACCATCAATAGGTTCACCCAGTGTATTGACAACACGACCAAGCATACCTTCACTAACATTAATAGAAGCTATTTTATTTGTACGTTTTACATGGTCGCCTTCTTTAATAGATTGTGAATCCCCAAATATAACTACTCCAATATTATCCTCTTCTATATTAAGGACTAAACCTGTTATACCACTATCGAATTCTATTAATTCTCCAGACTGAACATTTGTGAGTCCATAAACACGAGCTACCCCGTCACCAACTTGCAAAACAGCACCTGATTCTTCTAAATCGGCTTGAGTGGTGGCATAATTAGAAAGTTGCTGGCGAAGTATTGCTGAAACCTCATCGGGTCTTATTTGAGCCATTATATATTTTATTTATAGAGAAAAACGTTAATTTTATATAAATAGAAACAATTTTTTACAGTTGACTATCTTCTTAATCAAGTAAATCCAACCAATTAAATATCGTGTATCCTACCATTGGAATTTAATTTGCAAGTAGGCAAATTACAAAAATGAAACCTAATATAATATTTAAAAATATATAAGTATTTTTCAAACCGCAATAATATATAAAGATGTCTAATAAGTCATAGTCACTATATGTTTATTTTTGGATAACATGCGGTAATTATATTTGTATTTTGGAAATGGTTATTTTCAAAGTCAATTTAAACAATAATATAATGCTCGATAATAAGAAAAGAATAGATTTTGAAAATCTAAAAAATTGTAAGTTAATTTAACGGCAAGGAAACCTATAAGTTTCCAAACAAAAAATATAAAACATATCATTCTACTAATTTTAACCCTATAGTTTTTTCAGTGCTTGGATTAGTTAGATTGCTTTGGGTTCATTTTATAAAGAGTTCATTTATACGAACGTTTCTTTGAACCTTCTTTAGTAAAATTGGATCGATACCAATCAACTTTTAAACCGTAAACATTTTCTCAGATGCTTGTACCAGTGTTTCGTATTCTTCCACACTTGAATACCTTGTAACTTCCCCACGTCTAATCATTTCTTTAAAATCCTCGCGAAAAGTATCAAGGTCAAATTTACCATCTACACAATATAACTCATTAAATTTTTTCCCTATTTCTTCTTTCATTTTCAAAGCATCAATGCGAAAATTGTTATCTTTTTCCATAATTAAAATTGTTAATAAATAAATGATTGGGGTGTAATAATTTGTATTCGTTTATAACCATTATTAAGATTTACATTATCATAACCTACGATTCTATCAAAGTTCACAATGTGCTTAAAATTCCAACTTACCAGTGCATTAGCACGAAAAACCGTAGCCGTTGCTATATGTAAAGTATCATCTAAATGTTTATCGGAAATAACATTATTCTCAATATACTGTGCTAATATTTTACGTACCTCACTATTAGAACGAACTTCATCGGTAAATTCTACTGGAATGTCCAATAAAAGTTGCTTGACTTTATCAGGGGCAAAGAAAATTTCTTTTTCCAAAGTATCCGAAACAAGTATCTTAAATTCTCCCCGCATAATCTGCTCAAAAAGCGGTAGAGTATCTGCTCTAAATTCATCATCATAGTACCCTCCAAATCGAACTCACGTTACTTTACGATTTTTACGCAGAGGAGAATAATAGACTTTTTCATAAGTTTTGTCTATGAGCAAGATAAGCTCTCTAGTAGCATACCATGTGTCCATTAAAACCGTCTTATAACTCACCTCTCTATCTTTGAGCGACTTAAGTATATCCTTTGCATGTTTTAGCTTTGATTTAGCATCCCGGTCAGGGTCAAAGATTCTAAAATCTATGACCGCATACTCATCCATGATAGGATTATAGTATAGGCAGGTTACTACACCAATGCTTTTGATAAGGCCTTTGGCATTACTACTATATTGAGAACGAACCCCTTCTATATGATTAGAATGAATTTTAGACAGAACTGTATCATCAAAAATAATATAAGCATCTTCAACAAAGTCTATAGCTTTTTGGGCTTTTTCCCAAATTAAAGTAGGTGTCAATTTTTCACTCTTAAGATAGCGATAAACACTATTTTCATCGCGACTTTCAAGGTGTTGAGACAGATATGTACAGGTGTAATTCGTCTGCGTAGACAAAAGAAACTGACCATAAATCGACGGGTTGTTTTCATCGCGTAAAATTAAAATAAAGCCTAATTTAAAAAATATTTTCCAAAATTAAAGGTACTTTTGACGAAGTCCTGATCAATACTATTTCAGTCTCAAGGCGGCTAATCATCAGATTATTGGGACGAGTGAAATGTACAACAATTGAAGAAGCCTAACCATCAAAATCACAGATTAGCTTCGTCTTTTTGGCTCTTTTGTCCTCTCTCATGTGATGAGAGTCTTTTCTGATGTCTAACAGGAGCTTTCAAACTATACACCTACCTACATATCTTCTGACTCCCTTTCATAGGATCTTTAGGTTTCCGGTGAGGAGAAGGTTAAAGGTAAAATGGGCAACATACCCTATAGAGCGTTTGAATGGTACTTTACGAGCTAGATGCGGTCGTTTAGTACGCAAAACCTATAGTTTTTCTAAATCTTTTAAAGCATTGTTTGGGCACTTAAACTATTTTTTAGGGCAATATAATATAGAACAACAAAATCAATTACCATTACTTGTGTAACACTACCAAAATTTAACTCTAAATATCTCAATATCAAAAGTGTTTTCTTAAATCATATTTTTTACAACACCACCAAAAATTATTGATTTTTCAACAATTTAAAAAAATCTATTCTTCTATCACTTCAGCTTCTAAAAACTTCTCTGAAGCACTAACGGCAATATAAACGTGACTACCTTTTCTTTGATATGGTGCTATTCTTCCTCTAGAAGCAGGGCGAAAACGTTTCATAACTTTTCCTTCAGTAACATATATTTCTGAAATAAACATATTAATATCTTCACTATCTTCTTCATCATATTTAAGTTGCCAATTATTTATGGCAGATAGAAGAAGTTTTTTTATCGATTCAGAAGCAGCTTTTCGTTGATATTCTAAAAGGGTTAAAGCTTCTCCAACTTTTCGTCCTCTGATTTGATCGATAACTATACTAACTTTTCGAGGCGCTATCCTAAGATTTTGAAGTCGTGCTGTTGCTGTTTGCATATTATTTTAAGAGCTAGCTATTTTTTTAATTGTATTTTTTTAATTCAAAATTAGATATTATTTATATTGTTTAACCAAAATCATCAAAAGAAATATTTTCAGGAGAAACCCCAAAATTATCACACATGTTGATAACAGCTGCATTCATAAGAGGAGGCCCACAAAAATAGAATTCTATTTCTTCGGGTTCTTCATGTTTTGAAAGATAATTATCAATAAGTACTTGATGAATGAAACCAACAAATCCATCGGCAGATTTATCATCAAGATCTTTTTTGATTGTCCAATTGTCTTCTGGAAGTGGTTCAGAAAGAGCAACATAATAAGAAAAATTAGGAAAAGTTTTTTCTATTGCTCTAAACTCATCTGTATAAAATAATTCTTTTTTAGAACGTCCTCCATACCAATAAGAAACTTTTCTACCAGTTTTAAGGGTATAAAATAAATGATAAATATGGGAGCGTAAAGGAGCCATACCTGCTCCACCACCTACGTATACCATTTCATTATTTGTATCTTTAATAAAGAATTCTCCATAAGGTCCTGATATTGTTACTTTATCACCTGGTTTTTTTGAAAAAATATAAGATGAACAAATACCGGGATTAACATCCATCCATGTTTTTCTTTTGCTATCAAAAGGCGGCGTAGCAATCCGGATATTGAGTATGATAATATTACCTTCTGCTGGGTGGTTAGCCATAGAATAGGCTCTAAACAAGGGATCTTCATTTTTCATTTTTAATTCCCAGAGTTTAAATTTGTCCCATTCAGATTTAAATTTATCCTGCCCTTCAGGATCATCAGGATGAGGGGCAATTTGCATTTTATTAAAATCTATATCACAGTCAGGAACATCAATTTGAATATAGCCACCTGATTTAAAATCAAGTATTTCTCCTTCAGGAAGCTTTACAATAAATTCTTTGATAAATGTAGAGACATTGTAATTTGAAACAACTTCACATTCCCATTTTTTAATCCCAAAAATTTCTTCAGGTATCTTAATAGTCATGTCATTTTTTACTTTAACTTGACAGGAAAGACGAACCTTATCTGTTTTTTCTTGCCTATTTAAATGGTCTTCTTCTGTAGGCAAAACATCACCACCACCTTCTAATATTTGACATTTACACATAGCGCAGGTGCCTCCACCTCCACAAGCGGAAGGCAAAAATATTTTTTGACTAGATAAGGTGCTTAATAGGGTAGAACCGGCAGAAACAACTAAAGGTTTCTCTTTTTCGCCATTAATATAAATTCGAACATCACCAGTAGCGACCAACTTGTTACGCGCATATAATAAAATAACTATTAATAAAAGAATCACCGCTGAGAAAGCAACAACAGCTACTAAAATAATACCTATATTACCCATTATATTATTACATTTATTTATTTAGATATATCTAATATATTTTCTAACTTTATCTTTTTAACAGTTTTTCTTAACCTATTGCTTAATAATATTAAATTTGAAGTTAGCCTATAAATGTTTGCAAATATATTAAAGTTTATTATAACTATAGATATAAACTTTGCTATTTTCTGTTAGGTTTAACTAAAAGATAACAGATTATTAAAATTTTCACTTTAAGATAATACCATATTTATTTAATTAAAAATTTACATTTAACCTTAAATTAGATATATGATGTTTTTAAAAAATATTTTCTTTTTATTCTTAGCAACGTTGGTTTTTACATCTTGTAAGGTTTCTTCAAAAAAAGGAGAACAAGAACAAGACGAAACACTTGTAGAAACAGATAGTATTGTATCAGATCCTATTATTGAAGAAAAAATCCAAGCTATATCAGAAAGTTATTTAAAAGATGAGTTTCTTTCAAATGGTTTGGTTACTTTTGATTTTATGCTTTTTAAAGGTGATGAAATAAAGATAAATGCTAAGTTTACAATGTTAACTGATTTGACCCAAATTCGTTTGGATTATAACGATGGTAGTTCAGCATGGTTTATTGATAGACATATTGTTACTACGCCTAGTATAACCCATGATGCTCGATTTGATATATTAACATGGAGTTACTTCTTTGCTCTACCTTATAAGTTAAAAGACCAAGGTACTATTATTTCAGCTTTACCTTTGAAGAAAGTTGATGATACGCAATATGATCCTATTCAATTAACTTTTCAAGAAAATGTAGGGGATACACCAAATGATTGGTATATTTTATATCCAAATGCAGAGAATGGGTTATTGGATTTTGTTGTTTATATTGTTACTTATGGAGGTAAGGAAGTTGGAATAGCCGAAGAAAACTTACATGCTATTCGTTATAACAACTATATTTATAAAAATGCAATTCCTTTTGCTCAAGTTTGGAGTTTTCATAACTGGACTGATGAGAATGGTTTAGGTGATCAAAATTCGCGGGCTGTCATAAGTAATGTTAGCTTTCCTAATGCTGATGAAGAAACTTTTAATATTCCTGAAAACGTTGTTCAAATTACAGACACAGAAGAATAGATAAGATTTAGACTCCTAATACAATTTTTAATATTAGGAGTCCTAAATGATAGAACTTAAAAAGACTCTATACGGTACGTCCTTCCCATTGTTTTAATCCACCTTTCAAATTATAAACGTCCTTAAAGTTATTATCAGTCAAAATTTTACACGCTTTTCGACTGCGCATTCCACTTTGACAATAAACAAAGTAAGGTCTTTTTTTATCTAAATTATTAATCTTTGTTTTAAACTCAGGATCTATCAAATTTATATTATAGGCATTCATTATTTTTTCCTCTTTAAATTCATGCTGCGATCTAACATCCAATATAAAAGGTTTAATACTTTCTTTTAGAGTAGATTTAAAACCATCTGGTTTTAAATCGATATATTTCTTAGGCTTTAAAAAAGATAACATTTTAAGATAGGGGTTTGGAAATAAAATAAATAAACTGATCTATAAAAATCTATTGTATAACACTTTCAACTAAAATAACTACTTTATTCTCATACATTTCTATAAGACCTGTATCAATATGAAAAGAATTCATTTTTTCAGAATTTTTAACTTCAATTTTACCATCTTTTAACAAGCTGGTAATAGCTGCATGACGATTTAAAATTTCAAATGCCCCATTTTCTCCTGGCACTTTTACAGAATCTACTTCTCCATTAAAAAAAACCCGATCTGGTGTTCTAATTTCTAATAACATATTCAATAGGTTTTAACCGTTTAGTTGAACTTAATAAATTGACTTATAAATAATTAATTACTCTATTTTTATAAATTTTGATTGTATTTTTTTAGCCATCTTTTCCAGTTATCCGAATCTTTTTTTAATGCTTCAGTCATATAGCATAATTTTTTTTATACTGGTAACATAATTCAGATTTAGTTAGCCAATAAATCCCACCACTGGCACAGCTATTGCCTTGCCAGGGCAAAGATTTAATTTTAACTTTCAATTCTTCTATGGGTATTTTAGATTTAAGAAAATAGCCTCTATTATTTGGTTTGGGTTTTAAGGTTATTTTTTGAGGAGATGCTCCAAATACGAATATATCAAAATTATTCTTATTTCCAAAATAAAAATCTTTTGTATCCTTATGGTCTTCAGGGATAAATCTCAAGTCTTTACCTTTTGATTTATCAAATACAAAAAAAGAGCAAGGTACATGTTTGGGATCATTTTTATAAACAAAACTATTTCTTGGCAATTTATAAATACTTTTTATACGCCAGTTTTGAGGTATAATTTTTTGTTTTGTGTGTTTATTATAGACATCGGGTAATATGAAAGCTATAGTCTTTATATTAGAAAACCTAAAACAATGTTGCAAAAATTTAACTGATAAGCCATTGTTAATGCCAAAAGGGGGATTGCCAATAACCAAAACAGTTTTATATCTACCATCTATGTAGTACTGAAACCAATCTTTTTTTAGGATATTTTTGTTTTCTGGCTCAATATCTAAACCTACTTTATTGGCATGCTTTATAGTATTATAAAAAGATCCATTACCCGCGCTAGGCTCTATAATAAAATCATAATTCTTAAATTCGATTTTGCTGATACAGTATTTTGCTATATTTTTATCAGTATAATATTTATCTAAGCCGTTGTAGTTTTTTGATTTTTTTTGGATATCAACTAAAGTATTTTTACGTATAGTCCAATTATTTTCAAATAATGATATCTGCATTTTTGGTTCTTTTTAGAATCATGAAACAGGTCGAAGTATCTTTGTTGGATAAAAAAATCAAAATCTCTATCTTTTGAATAAAAGCAATAATAGATAAAAGAGTAGATATAAACAAGCATAACATAAAATTAAGTCAAATACTAATCTGCTATAATTTTACTGATTTCATTATTAATTTAAAACAGTTGTTAGCTACATTTTTATTGGCTTATATACTGTTTATTTGATGTGCGTATTTCTCATTATGAATTGGTAATGAGAATAATTATTTGGGTGGATCGGTATAATATTCTGATATTTTAAAACTGTACGAAATACAAACTGGTAGATTTCTGGATCGTAAAGTGGTTGAGTTTCGAATTTAATTATTTTCTTTTTAAGATAATATCTACACGAGAATTTTTAGCACTACGGCTTCTTTTACCTTTTAATTTAAGCTTAAGAGCACCATAAGAAACTACATTTTCTATATTTTTTTTATTAATTCCATTGTTAAGTAGATAATTTTTTACAGCAATGGCTGTATTATTTGATATTTTTATATTTTCTTTCTCTTTTTCTTTTATCTTCGGGCTATAGCCTTCAACAGAAAGTGTATACTGTCCTGTTTTTAAGAGTTTAACTGATTTATTTATAACAACTTTTTGTAAATAATTTTTTTGCTGGTCATTTAAATGTTCTGTATAATTTGGATACTCTAAACTCCATATTTTTTCGACTATTTTAGCTTCTTTTTCTATATTCTGAGTAGTTAGAGGATTTGTTGTTGGTTTTTGAGTATTTAATTGTTCTCTTAATCGACTGATTTCATTTTCTAACTTTTTATTTTCTTCTTCAATATTTTGATGGTCTAGCCCTTTGATATTTATAGCAATTTCTAATTGTTCTTCTATATCTTCTATGGCCGATCTATGCTGTTTATTTTGTTCTTCTAAATGTTTTTCTAAGTTTATTATTGTATTTCGTAATAATCTTTTTTTACTTTCACTTATTCCTAACTGATCGATCAATGCTTTTTGAATTTGAAAATTCCTGTATTCAATTTTCTCTTTTTCCTTCAATGTAACTCTTAATAAAGAGAGTTGTTTTTTTAAATCATTGTTGATTGCTTCTGTTTGCTCCTTAAAAGTAATCAATTTATCAAATTCAACTAACTTGTTTTTTAAGTCAACATAGCCTCTAACATACCAAACTGTTAATAATAATATTATTACTGCTGTTATAGTTAGAAAAAATAATACTATTCTTTTTTTGCCTTTCATAATATATATAATTAGGTAAAATTAAATTTGTTCTTTAAAATTTTTAAAAATCCAATATTATATTGTAATTTCAATAATTGAAAATAAACTTTTTTATTTTAAAACAAAATTTTTAACCCAATAGACTTTATGTACTACTTTTTGGGTAAATATTTTAAATATGATTCCACTCAGAAAACTATTTTTTGGTTATTTTTTTGATTATAAATTTAAATGTGTTTATAATATTTTTTTAATTATAACTAACTTATTATACCACAATGTTTTGAATATTACATAGCAAATTTTCATAATTCATAATTATTCTATCCTTACCATTAATTTATAAAATGATTTCGCCAAAATCTTTAGAATCTGTTGAGAACTTTCATAAAACATTTCAAATTCCTATTCTCAAAACGCCTAATTTACCTTCTCAGAAACGTATGCAGCTGAGATATGATCTTTTATTTGAAGAACTTAAAGAATTTAGTGCTGCTATAGCAGAAAGAGATTTAGTGGCTATTGCAGATGCCCTATCTGACTTGGAATATGTGCTTTCGGGAGCAGTTTTAGAATTTGGATTAAAAGATAAGTTTAAAAATTTATTTGATGAAGTTCACCGTTCTAATATGAGTAAATCCTGCATTTCAAAGGCAGAAGCTGAAAAAACCATTGTTCACTATCAAGAAAAATATAAGGTTGATGCTTATTATAAAAAGATCGATCAAAATACATTTTTAGTATATCGTAAAGATGACGATAAAGTTTTAAAATCTATTAATTATAGTCCTGCTGATTTAAAAACAATAATTGACCAAAAATCTAAATAAAATTTTTGGATAAACGTTTCTGAAATAATAATGCCATAAAGTAAATATTTAAAAAATTCTTACTATTTCATGTCAAAAAAAATTCTTATTACAGGTGGAACAGGATTGATAGGAAGCCAATTAACTTTTTTATTACAAAAAAAAGGTTATCAAGTTGCTTATCTAACACGGGGCAATAATCAACTTATAGAAAAACGCGATCTGACTTGTTTTAAATGGGATATTCATGAAAATAAAATTGATGAAAAAGCTTTTGAAAATGTATACGCTATTGTACATTTAGCAGGAGCAAATATTGGCAAACTCCCTTGGAACAAAGCATATAAGAAAGAAATTTTGAATAGTCGTATTCTATCGATAAATTTATTGGCAAAATACGTTCGAAAACATCAAATTAAGCATTTTATCAGCACAAGTGCTATCGGAATTTATGAACCTAAATCTGAAAATTGGATAGATGAAAAATCAAGTTTGGGACATAATTTTTTGGCAGAAGTGTGTAAAAGATGGGAAGAATCTTTAGAACAGTTGCCTTTAGATACCAGAAAAGTTATTATCCGAGTGGGTATAGTATTAAGTCAATCAGGTGGCATAATTCCTAATATGCTCAAACCTATAAGGTTTGGTTTAGGAGCTAGGCTGGGTTCCGGAAGACAATATATCTCATGGATACATATTCATGATATTGCACGTCTCTTTTTTGAAGCTATTGATAACAAAAATTGGGAAGGTGTTTATAACGGTGTTGCCTCTAATCCAATTTCCAATTTTGAATTAACCAAGCTCCTTGCTAAAACTTGTAATAGACCTTTATTATTACCAGCTATTCCTAATTTTATTTTGAGACTCTTATTTGGAGAAGCTTCTGATATACTCATAGATAGTCTTAGAGTAAGAAGTTGCCAACTCGATAAAATGGGGTTTAGGGTTAAATTTGAAAATTCAAAAATGGCTATTCGTGACTGTTGTGCATCTTAGTTAGAGTATCATAGCAATGCTATTGCTATCTTAGAAATGTTCATTTTCAATACCAATGCGTTAAATTCTCTAAAATCCTTTTTTCAAAAAAACGCCTATAATTTTCATGATTCAACACTTCTAAAATAAGGGTGTAAAGTTGTAACAATAGATTTAGGAACTCGGCAAGGCTTTAAAGTATCTTGTTTTAAGAAAGCTAAAAGTGTATAGCCTCTGTTACAGAGTTTGTCTAATTCATTGTATATATTATAATGAAACATAATTTTTACCTTAGGCATTTCTTTGACAACCGTCTCTATTCTAATCTTTTCATCATACTTTAAAGGAAAAAGATAATAAGAATGATTTTCTAATATAGGCATAAAAACATTATCTTTTTCTTCAAAATCTTTATAAACAAGTCCTAAACTTCTCAAGGCTTCAACACGCCCAATTTCATAAAAAGTGGGATAATGACCGTAGTAAACAAAACCCATTTGGTCAGTATGGGCATAACGAATTCGGGTAAAATAATCGTGTTTATACATTTTGCAGTATCAACTTATTTATCTGATTAAACGATTCTATATTGTCAATTAAAAAAGTAATTTTTAACAATAAGTTTCATCAAAAAATAGTATTTTTGAAATTACTTAGGTGTTGTATTATGATATCCCTTTCCTAAAAATTAAGCATCCGTAGTTCAACTGGATAGAATGTCAGATTTCGGCTCTGATGGTTGCAGGTTCGAGTCCTGCCGGATGCACATTCTCTTATCAGAACATAAGATATTTTCTAAACTATAGATGATATTTTTAGTTATTTTGAAATATATCTTCAAAGGCTAAAACTATACTTTCAAATATTGGTGTATAGAATTCACATATAATCAAATAGCTATTTTTTTAAAATGATAAGATAAAAAATAAAGTTATTTGACTACGAAATAAAGCTAAAAACTTTGATATATAGGAAGGAAATAAAATATAGTATTTTTTAGAATTACCCCCCTGTATTTGTAGGATTTTCTAAAAAATTGATCATTTTCATCTTAGCCCTTGACCAAAACATGAGATTAAAACTATAATAAACTTCTCCATGTATATGTTCGGTATTAATTAGACCAGAATGATGTAAACTTTGAAGTTGTCCTTCGATATTACTTTGTTCATACCCATTGCTTAATTCTATTAAGGTACACCTTTTTTGGGCATGTAATACTCGAATAATATTAATAGAAGAAGGTTCAGAAAGTAATTTTGCCACATTAACAACTTTGTCATATTGTGCCATGATATTGTCCTGTATATATACTATTTGTGTTACAATTAAATAATCTTTTTATCATAATTTATAATTAATGCTTGATCTAATAAAATTATTATTAAAGCACAATCTTAAAAAGGCAGCTCATATAAATACTCTATTTTAAAATATGTTTTTCAAAATATTCCTTGTCTACTAAGATAGTATTAATGATTTGATTTTTAAACGTCATTATACCTTCAATCGTATTGCTAACACCATAAATACTATCATTGCTTTCATAAATAGTAACTTCAGTGGCAATAGGATAATTAATATCCTCTACAAATAATTTAGCTATAAAATTTGTTTGATTTAATTTATTAAGAAGATTTTTATTTTCTATGAATAATTCTGTTTCTAAATGCTCTATTTCATTGATATAATTATATAGTTTTAAAGTATCCAATTGGCTAATTCCTTTTATTTCATAAAAAGAGTTTTTAAAACCAATATCTAAACTTTCAAATTGATTAGGATAGGTAATTTTGAGTTTATTAAGCGTTTTCCAAGATGTTTTGAAAACTTGTTTGTCCCGAATACTTTCCGCTGTAAAATTTAGATAGTCATAAATATCAAAATTATAACCAGGTATATAAACATTATAAACTTGTTTATCTTTTGCTGCTATAAACTGTCCTTGATGTTCAAATAAGCTAAAGTTGTTTATTAACTTATTTTTAGAATAACTTGATATTAATATTTTTTTCTCAATATTATTATTTAAAATACTGTCTTTTAAAGACTTAGAAATAGGTCGTTTTATTTTTAAACGCTTCAAAATAAGCATTAATGTCGCTATTGCAGCATTGGAAGCACGGTAGTGATTTTTATTTATATACCAATTATTTGGACTTGTTTTAACAATCCGATGATCTTGAATTTTTAAAACATCTATTTGCCCACTATCTCCAATATTGAATAACTGGTCATTAAAAGTAATTGTCTTTTTACTTTGGAGAGTTAATGATAAAATAAGCCCTGTGACTAAAACAGCATTTATGATAATGAGTTGTCTTAAGCGCTTTGTTATAAGCATCAATCTTTGATTCTGTAAAAAATTAAAAAGAATTTGAGTAGATAAACTTTAGTTGTCCATAATAGACTCGATGTTGTAATATTTTTTAGTGATTTTTAAATATTTGATTTTCAATAATTTATATTTTAAAATTTTTATCTTATGCAAAAAAATAGAGTACATAGAGTCTACTGATTTCCGAAAATAGTTTTTTTGGATAAAATACGGCTTATTTTCAAATTTTATTTATTATGTTATAGCAATTCTATTTTTAATGTGGGAAAGATTTATTTTTATATACCAATAAATTAAAACTCTCCAAAAATCCTTTTTCAAGTATAGTGACTATACACATTCATGATAGTTAAAAAAAACTGTTGATTAAAATGTCAATGCATTAATCCTATTTTTATACTTTGAAAAGTACTATATTTGAGAAAATGTATTGTTTTCGTCTCCTGAATTTTTGAACTTTTATAGGATTGTTAAGAAAAAATAAAGTCAGTTGTTTTTTATGAGTCAATTAGGCAGATACATCATTTTTATAAGTCGTCTATTTATCAACAGAGAACCTTTTAGAATTTATGTTAATCTTTTTTTTGATGAATGTATCTTGATTGGTATAAAATCTTTGTTTTTAGTTGGAGTTGTTTCTATTTTTATTGGAGCAGTAACAGCAGTTCAAACGGGTTATAATTTAGTTAGCCCTCTAATTCCAAAATATATTATTGGTACTATCATTCGTGATATGTCTATTTTAGAATTAGCACCCACATTTACTGCCATAGTATTTGCTGGTAAAGTTGGGTCAAGTATAGCGAGTGGTTTGGGTACTATGCGAATTACAGAACAAATAGATGCCTTGGAAGTTATGGGTATTAACTCATTGTCATATTTAGTTTTGCCTAAAATTATGGCTGGCCTATTTATATACCCTATTTTAGTTATTATTAGCGCAACAATTGCTATATGGGGAGGATATATCGCTGGTGTTTACACTGGAGAATTAACAGCTCAAGAATATATTTATGGCATAAGAATAGATTTTATCCCTTTTAACATTACTTTTGGGCTGATAAAATCTGTTGTTTTTGCTTTTCTAATTATTTCTATTTCAGCCTTTCAAGGATTTTATACCAAAGGTGGTGCCTTAGAAGTTGGAAATGCCAGTACTTTAGCTGTTACCAAAAGTTGTATTGCTGTTTTAACAGCAGATTTCCTACTGGCTCGTTTGCTTCTGATTTAAACTTAAAAAAGATTATAATTTTACAATTTTACAACATCTTACTAATTTTAGATTATGACTATAGATCAATATATTGAAGACAATAAAGAACTTTTTGTAGATGAGTTATTAAATTTTTTACGCATTCCTTCAGTAAGTACTGATTCAGATTATAAACTTCATATTTTAGAAGCTGCTAATTTTGTAATTAAAAGTTTGAAAGATATAGGAATAGAAAAAACAAAACTATTTGAAACAGAAGGACATCCTATAGTTTATGGAGAAAAAATTATTTCTAAAGACTTTCCAACTGTTTTAGTATATGGGCATTATGATGTTCAACCACCCAGCCCTTTAGAGTTTTGGAATAACCCTCCTTTTGAACCTATTATTAAGGACGGAAAAATATTTGCAAGGGGTGCCTGCGACGATAAAGGACAGATGTACTTGCATTTAAAAGCTGTTCAAACACTTTTAGAGTTAAAACGCCTAAATTGTAATATCAAATTTATTTTTGAAGGTGAAGAAGAGATTTCTTCTATGAATTTAGCTTCTTTTTTAGAAAATCATGTTGATATGCTTCGCTCCGATATTGCTATTATTTCTGATACAGCTATTCCTAACAACCAAACTCCTGCTATTACAACAGGATTACGCGGCATTGCCTACTTAGAAGCAGAAGTAACAGCTTGTAATCAAGATTTGCATTCGGGCGTTTATGGAGGTGCCGCTCCAAATGCTATTTTAATTTTAGCCCAAATGCTTAACCAGCTAAAAGATAAAAATGGACGTATTCTTATTCCCAACTTTTATGATAAAGTTCAAATACCAAACAAAAATGTTCGCCAAAGTATTGCTCAAACACCTTTTGATGAAAAAGTCTTTAAAGCTGATTTGGGCATTGAAGAACTTGTTCATGAAAATTTATATACCCCTTTAGAATGTATGACGATTCGTCCTACCTTGGATATTAATGGTATTTGGGGGGGCTATATAGATGAAGGAGCTAAAACAGTTATTGCTTCTAAAGCGTCTTGTAAAGTTTCTATGCGTTTGGTAGACCGACAAGACCCTGAAGAAATTGCCGATTATTTTATAGCTTATTTTAAAAATATAGCTCCTAAAGGTGTTAAACTTAAGTTTATTAATCACGAAGGAGGTCAGCCTATGGTCGTCTCTACGGCTTCTGAAGCTTTCAAAGCTGCTCAAAAAGCTTATACAAAAACATTTGGGAAAAAACCTTTGAATATATATGGAGGCGGAAGTATTCCAGTAGTTGCTCTTCTTAAAGATATTTTAAATATGGATACTATTTTAATGGGTTTTGGTTTAGATTCAGATAATATTCATGCTCCAAATGAACATTTTGGAATTTATAATTATATAATAGGTATGAAAACAGTAGCCCATTTTTATGACTATTATGCTAAACAAGTATAAATATTGCCCAAGTTCAACACGTTAAAACTTTCAAAAACCCTTTTTTTCAAATAGAGCGGTTATACTCTAATATAGGTCAGATTTTAAAAACTACAAATTCCGCCAAATAAAAAATTAAAATCTTTGCTATCATAACGAAAATAACGTTGATAAGACTTACTCAACAGATTATTTAAATGGGCAAAAAGATAGAATTTCTTAGAGAATCTATATTGAACTGATATATTTAAATCTATAATTGGCTCGAGCAAAATATCACCTTCGGCATTTGCTAAACGTTGAAAATTTTCAAAATCAAAAGCCCTAATGCCCATTCGTAAATAAGCGTCCAGACCAATAGTCCAACGTTTGAATTCAGCATTAATAGTAAAGTCTATTTGAATATCCGGTTTATGCCAAGGTTGTCGTTGATTTTCAAGCTCATAGATAAATTTTTGTACCAATAAGTTAAAATAGAAATAATTCCTTTTAAAATAAATATTAGCTTTTAGAGTACTAAGGGTTGCATTATCGTAAATCAAATCAAATTGGGCTAAATTATTTTCTTGATTTCTAAAAAACAATAGATTATCAATTATTTGATAATCAGCACTTAAACGAAATCCAAAATATTGTTTATAAGTGATATAAAGCCCCAAAATGCCATGTATAGTATTATTAGCGTGAGATAACAATGTATTAATACCCAAAAAAGGATTTGTTTGAGTCAGACTTTTCAAATAGTGTTCTTGAATTCTACCTGTCATCTCGGCAAAAATATGAAACGATTGGCTTGGAAAATAATTAATCTTAAAATTTGGAAAAATACTAATTTGACGTTGACTTAAAGTCGTATCTGAAAGATATGTGCCACTTAATCCTGCCGAAAAATCAAAATTTCGATTTTCATAAATGTAGGTTCCCATAAAGTTTATCAAATTTCGATTTTGACGATTCTCAAGACTATCTCTTCTAAAGTTATAAACCCCTCTAATTCCCAATCCATATTTATGAGTGGGGTTAAACAATTGACCTTTATAATCCAAATTAAAACTGCTGTATAATTCTTCTTCTTCGCGAAAACTATTCCATTTATAGAAATCAATATCACCTTTGAGCTGTCCTGATTCATGAAGACCACTATACTCTATTTTTGCTTTTAAAGCATTGAATTTTTGACGAATATCAAAAGTAGATGCTGGTTTATCTGTATAACCGTAAAAATGAAGTAAATCATAATCATAACCTAAAGTAAGTCCTAAAGATTGATTGTTAGAAAAAACTTGCTCAGCAAATAAATGAATATGGCTTTTATTATTAGCTGAATTTTTTTGGTCTACAGGTCCCTTTAAAGAATGGTGGATAAAAACATCAGCCCCATAATTGAATTGATGGCTATGTTTTTCAATAAAACTTTGAAAATAACCTGTTCCAAAATTTCCAAAACCTAATTTAAAGTAATGGTCATTGCTATTTTGGAAAAAAACGGTATCATCGTGTGGTTTTTCTATTTTAATAGTTAAAAGTTCAAAAGTATAATCGGGTAAGGTAAAAGTATAATCTAAGGATTTTTGGTTCCGTTGTTTTGGCACATAATCCATTTTATTAAAGCGTTTTGTTCCTTTTATCAACTCTAAAACATTCTCTTTTTCAATAATTAAAATCGCATCATCTACCAAAAGTGTATCTTTGGAAAACTTTTTTTTAACACTTTGTCCCAAACAAGGAAAGTAAAAAAAAGACAATAAGATGATTAGAAAATGTACAAAAATAGTTTTCACGTCTCTATATTTTATAATTGCATTTCATTTACTTTTTTCCAAAATATTTCTAATTTTTCAGTTTTATCTATTTTATTGTTGTCATATTTTAGGATATTATTCACACCGTATCTAAGCCGCCATGTTTTTTTCCCGTCTTTTGTTTCTTTTGCTACTTCTAGAAGATTGTCCTCATTCATCAAGTTGATAAATTTTTGGGCAGACGCTTGTCCCAGTTTATGTTTGATAACAAATTCAGGTAAGGGATTTTGACTTTTAAAAGCATTTAAAATTCTACGAACAGCTTTATTAGTTTGAATATTTTTCTTGGGTTTTGGTTTAGTAAGTAACTCATCTTTCTTTTTTTCCTTATCTATCCACTGAATATCAACATCTTTTAATTTTTCAAAAATATCTTCAGGATCAAAATATGGACTGGCATCCTCACCTTCCTCAAGAATGATACTGGCAATAGTGGAATCTTTAATTTCGACTTCTTTAAATTTATTACCTTGGACATCAATTTTAATTTGGGTGAAATCGCAATTTATAAATTTAATAGTATCAAATTTGGTATTTTTAAAACTGATGTTTATAAAAGTTGCATTGTAAAATTCAATATTTTTGAACACTTTGTCTTCAAAAATAAGACTTGAAAAAACAACGTTCGTTCTGTTTTTTTTCCCAAACTGTATTGTTTTCCCGGGTTTAAAATCATTGGCAATAAAGGTAAAAAGCATACCTATGTTCATTTCAGGATAACTGGAGAGTTTCCAGCTATCTTGCATTATTTTTTCAAAAATGGCAATAATAGCCTCTTTAGATTTGGAATGAAGGATATCGGCAAGATGTTTCCCAACAGGGTCAGGAAGCTGGGCACGAGAAAGAAAGAGTTTGATTGAATTCATCTGTTTTATTTTTTGGCTAAGTATGTTTTTAATTTTTTTGGAAAGTGCCACAGCAAGAAAATAATTTTTGTACTCGCTATGCTCAAAAGTTCGTTTAAGTTCACCAGCGGCGGTTAACAAAGCATGTGCTTTTACTCTATTTTCTATATCATATTGTTTTTCAGGGTCTATAATTTGCCATTCTTCTTTGCAAAGCAATTCGGCATTAAATTCCAAAATATCTATACCAAGAGCTTCTTTTTGGACGTGCCACATCTCTCCAGAAATAGCAGCTAAAAGCTCTTCATGCTGAACTTCATTTAAAAGAGGTAACCCTTTTCTAGTATCCATCCATTTATCTTTGGCTTCTCTTCTGATAAATAGTTTGATTAAGGTTTTGATATTTTCGACTAAGTGATTATTTAAAAACTCTTCTATATCGGTTTTTTGGGTAACAAGAGTTTGAATGGTTTTTGAAAATAAAAAGGGAGTAGTAAAATTGGGGCTTCTTTTTTGGCTGTCACCTTTATTAATCCATTTTTTTATTTTTTCGATATCTCCATTTTCGATTGTTAAAATTCCTGCATTTGCCTTAATCGTTTTTTCTAGATAATCAATATTATTTTCTTTTTCCCACTTACAAAGTTTTAATTCTTTTTTTATAAAACTTTTTGACGTTTTCTCCATTTTTTCCAATTCGGAGTCAAAATCAAAAAAGGTGCGACGCGAAGCGGCTATAATTGTTCCTTTTCCATCAAGCTCATTGATGAGGTCGGCAAGGGAACTCAAACCATCTGTTTTTCCTGTTTCAGCGGCCAGTTCATCAAAACCATCAATAGCTAAAACCAAGGACCCACTTTTAAGTAGATAATTTATACTCGCTGTATAAATGCCAAAAACTCTTAATCTTCCCAATTCGCCTGCAATAGACTCATCTAAACGCGCTAAGCTTCTGCCTTGCAAATCTATATGCCAAAAAAGAAAAGAATTTTCTCTTTTAATAAACTTTTCAGCCTGACGGTATTCGTATTCTTTTAATAAGTAGGTTTTTCCATAACCCGCATCTGCGGTTATAAAGGTGACATCTGTTGCTAAAGGAGAAGGTTCTTTGCATTGCTTATCAAGTAAGTCAAAGGCTTTTTCTTTTTGAGGTTTTTCGCCTCCTATTAACTCAGCATCGTTTTCTATGAATGGTTCTACATAACTTTTGGATTCTTTTTTTAGCCTGCGTTCGTTTTTATGATAATTGATTATTTTGTTTGCAAACAAATCAAGTTGGGCAACTTCATAAGAAAGAAACGCTTTACGTTTCATTTCTTGCCCTTCATAAATTATCAGGTCGTCGGACTGAATTGTAAAACGTATCTCTTTACCAAAGCGTTCGAAACAAGCCTTTTTAGTGAATCTATTAATATCGACTAATTCGGGCTCATCGGCAAAAGCCCGTAACTCTTTTTCAATTTCTTTTAATTTCTCCATTTGTTTAAAAGTCTAAGGTTAATTTTAAATTTACCTAAAATAGCTTTATAGTTTTCATAATTGTATTTATTGGCTATAAACAGGGTAACTTTTTGGCTGTCCTGTTCAATTTTCGTGGAAACTAAAGCAAGAGCAGGGAAAAAATCAATATCATCGGATATTAAAATAATTTCAATGTACTCATTTTTTTCGGAAAAAGTAATGAGGTCGCAGGCTATTAGAGTATCGACCATTTTTTGTTGAATAGTTGTAAAAATACGATTATTTGTTTTCAAACAGCTGTCTATAGAACAAACTTTACCTTTTTTTTTGGTAAATTTATTGATAATTTTCACTGGACAACGGTCTTTATTATTTTCGCACATTTCATCTATAAACTCACTATTTACTTTTAGATTGGGTAATCCTTCTTTTTCCTGTCTTGTATTTGTCCATATATCATTAGGCAAGGCGTTGAGAGAAAAAACCAGATTGACCGAAACTTTCACCTTTTTATTCTTAAATGGATATCGGGAAATATCAAAATCTCCAATTCTTTTTTCTATTTCTTGAGCTTTTGGCGTTAATTTATTTTTTGTGTACCAGCCACCATATAATCTTATCATTATCTCTTCTACTTTGTCATTCATTTGAAGAATATCATCTACTATACTTTGAAAGATACTTTTAAAATTATCTATTGTATAACTTTGGATATTTTTTTTAAAAAGATTATCAAAATCTATTAAAATTACAGCTGCTTGATTCATAGTTTAATTAAAGTTTTAAAGATGTATTTCGGGTTCTTCGTCATGAACAATAGGATTTCTCTGTATTGTAAAATTTTTTAGCAATTTTACAGATTTTAAGTATTTTATACTCCCTTCATTTGAAAAAAGGATTTTTGGAGCTTTTAATCTATTGGTGTTAAAAATGAATCTTCTCCATGTATTAAAAAGTCTTATCTCTTATACACCACCACATTTTGTAATGGCTAATCTTAAACTTTCTACCTCGAGCCTCTGATGGTATTTGAGAAATATGAGGCAAAATTTTTGTCTGAAAATCTTTTTTTGTTATCATTGTTTCTACAATGAACATAGGTACAATTTGTTTAATTAAACAATTGGAAATTAAATGCTTGCAAATTTACTCATGTTTTTTATCTCTCCAAATTTATTTTTAAACAACTTCATTAAAATAATTCCTATTTAATTATGATTGCAGATCAAGATGTAGCTAATGCCATGGCTATTGAACTTTTAAATATAAAGGCTTTTAAAATAAACCTTCTAAAGCCTTTCAAGTGGACATCAGGTTTAGAAACCCCTATTTACTGTGATAATCGTTTAACTTTATCTTCTATCTATTTAAGAAGTCGTATTCAATTAGAAATGGCAATTCTTATTCTTAAAAAATATTCTAAAGCTGAATGTATTGCAGGTGTAGCCACTGCAGGTATACCTCATGCAACTCTTGTAGCTCATGAACTGAAGTTACCTTTGGTTTATGTGCGCAGTCAGCCTAAAAAGCATGGCTTAAAAAGACAGATAGAAGGACAATTGATTGATAATCCAAAAGTAGTTGTTATAGAAGATTTAATCTCTACGGGTGGAAGTGCCGCCGAAGCTACTAAGATTTTATCTCCTTATTCCAAAGTTCTTGGACTTTGTTCTATTATGAGTTATGACTTTAAAGAAGCTGAAGAAAATTTTAAATCGCTTAATCTGGAGTATTATTCACTTACAAATTGCTTAACTCTTTTTTCTCAAGCTCTAAAAAAAAATCAACTTTCCCAGCAAGATTATCAAGAACTGTTAGAATGGCATAAAAATCCTAAGCTTTGGAAACCTAAGAACCTTTAATCAAATTAAAGGTAGTGTAAACATAAGAATGATTTATTATATTTATTAGACTTTCCCGGATTTGATAATCAATCAAATAAAAAAGTTATTTTTATAAAAAGTTGTTAATTAACAACTTATAAAAAATGATATTATAGTAAAAGTTTAAAGGTTTTTCAAAGAGATCAAGTAAAATTTAGAGTATAAGTATATTTTTAATTTATATTTTTAATTTGATAATCAATTAATTTTTATTTTAGAAATAATCATTTTTAAAATCAATGAGTTAAAATATCCAAAAACCTTTTTTTAAATAAAACAACTATAACCACGAAACTGCTATAGAAAAATCAATAGCGCCAATGGCGTAATTCATTTTCTATAAGTTTTAAAATAATTTGTTCGGAAAGGTTTAAATTTTTTTCGCCTTCATACATATCTATCATAATGTTAGATTTGGGTTCTTCATAACGAATAAGACGGGCATTAAAAAATCTATTTTCAAAGGCTTCTATAATATCAAAATTTTGGTTATCATTTTGGGCGTTACGCCAGAATTTGGTAGGGGTATTTTTGAAAATGTCGACCACATCTTCATATTTGAAAGTCCCAATGCGTTTATCTATCCCAAACGGGTTAACCTCAGCAGGTAAAATTAAACTTATAGTCAAAATTTTATGTCTAAACTGGCTATAATGTCGGTCAAAGTAATATCTTTCTTCAAACTCCAAAAGATAAAGTTCTTTGGAAAGATAATAAATAGGGTCATCTTTACTTTTCTCTTTAAATTTTGCACTATCTATTTCTTCACCATCAAAATCTAATATACTTTTATCATCTAAGTATGGTATTTTTAGTTTTTTATTAAAACTTTCTATGGTCAGTAAACTATCAAAAAAAGGGCTACTATAGGCTTTTAGGTTAGCACTTTTAACTGCTGCTACAATAATTCTTGAAAACTCATAGCCAGGCGAAAAAAAAGGGGCATTAATTTTTTGTCGAAAATCAATTTGATAGACTAATTTTTTGCCATATTCTAAATCTGAATGCGGTTGTTTATAGTATCTTTGTCCCCAAACCTTTCCAATACTACATATGGCTATTAGCGTATATAAACTAAAAGGTAAAAAACGAAAAAAAGTATTTATATTGAAAGTGAAATTTTTCATATTTGACAATTGTTTTTTTTAACTATACAACGTATGAATAAACAAAAAAAGTTTAAACAATCCAAGCGTCAGGTTCAAACATCTCTGCAAAGTAGTGTTAATTACTTTAGTCTTTCTGATTTACAACTCCTTATTTTAACTGTACTTGTTGCTTTGGCTTATTTTGTCTACTCTTTTGCCTCAGATGGTTTTTATCAGCATGATGAAATTGGTCATTTTTTTAACATGCAGGATTTTTGGACAAATCCAAATAGTATTTTGAGTAATTGGGCTAAACCGGGTTATAAACTCCTGTATGCCTTGCCTATTCTTGGTGGAATTCAAGTCGTTACTTTTACAAATTGTCTTTTTGCTGCTGCTAGTTGTTTTATAGTTTATCGACTCGCTGAGAAAGAAAAATTAAAATATCCCTTACTGGCTTTTTTATTATTGGCTTGTCAACCCATGTGGATTCAAATTGCACATCGTAATTATTCTGAAATCCCAACAGCTTTTATTTATCTTTTAGCTTTATTTTTCTTTCAAGATAAGAAATATATTCTAGCAGCTTTAATTATTTCGTTCAGCTGCTTTATCCGTCAAGAAAGTTACTTTATCGCTTTTGCCTTTGGTCTATTTTTGCTTTTCAGAAAACAATGGTTGGCTTTTATAACACTTGGTATATTTCCTCTTTTACATGGCATTTGGGGTGCATTATCCAGTGGAGACCCACTTTTTTTGGTCAATATGGTTTTAAAGACATCTGGAAGTTATGCCACCTTATACCCTAGACAAGGTGGAGACCATTACTTTTTAATGTCTATTACTGTGTTTGGAGCCGTAGCCACAACTTTATTTGTACTGTATTTTGCGGTTTATAGCGGTAAAAAATTTAAACTCCATTATGGCATATTAGCATTATTTGGTATTTTTTTTATGGAACATGTTATATTTAATACCAAATTTTTGAATTTTGGACCTTCCACAGGTGGAAATCTTAGATATTTAACAACCATATCTCCTTTTTTAGCTTTAATAGGGTTTATCGCCCTTGAAAAATATTTTAATTTAGAGAAAAAAGCCAAAACTAAAGTCATTCTGATATTAAGCATTTATTTGTTTATAGTGCTTTTATTCATGACTTATAAACATAACAATATTGTTTTGATCAAAGACCAAAGAGATATTTTGCCTTTTGTTTTTAGCTTGGGAACTGTTTTAGTCGTTTTGGTAACTATGCAAAAAACTATTAAGATTTGGCTCATTTCAACTTTACTTATTTTAAATATGTGTTTGGCTGTCAAACCTTTCCCTTTATCAGAAGAAGATATAATGTTGAAAAATACTGCTTTATTTTTGGAAAAAGATACAGATCTATTCAAAAAACAAGTCTGGGCAAGACATACTTTAGTCGCCTATTTTGGACAAAATTTGAAGACAACGAATAAGTTTAATAAAGATAATTTAGACCAAATTCCGAAAGGGGATTTAATCGTTTGGGAATCGCATTATTTGCAAAGGGAAATAGATTATAGGTTTTTTACCGAAAATGCTCAGGTCTATAAGGCTGTTTATTACAAACAAGGCAGTCGTTTTGCCGTTATTGTTTTTGAAAAACTTTGATAAACCAGGAAGTTGGCCTATTCAACTTATCTAATATCGCTATAGATAATTCTACTTAAGGATACAGTTTTTGAAATCATTTGAAAGAATGACTTTTAATTATAAAATTAATAATTATTAATTATTAAATTATTTAATATCGATTTATTCAATAAAAAATACTCAAAACTATTGTAAAGTAAAGAGTGCTTTTATGTTTTAATAGTCTTAAAAAAATTAATGTGTTATGGCAAAAAAGTTAATTCAATTTGATTGGGCTATCAAAAGGTTGCTTAGAGATAAAGCTAATTTTATGATTCTGGAAGGATTTATGAGTGAGATTTTAAAATTTGATGTATTGATTAAAGATATTATAGATAGCGAAAGCAATCAAGAGGCGGCAGATGATAAATTTAACCGAGTTGACATTTTAGTAAAAACTAAGTCTGGAGAATTAGTGCTTGTTGAAATCCAAAATGATCCTGAAATAGATTATTTTCAGCGTATGGTTTATGGAACTTCCAAACTTGGGGTTGAGCACATTAAACTGGGGCAGGCTTATGGAACAATCAAAAAGGTTTATTCTATCAATATAGTCTATTTTGATTTGGGACAAGGTCCAGATTATATCTATCGAGGGGAGGTAAATTTTATTGGTGATCATCATCAGGATCGTCTTAAGCCATCCAATACTCAACGCAAAAGATATGATATAGAAAGTGTTAGCGATCTTTTTCCTAGATATATTATCTTGAAAATTAATAATTTTAATGATATTTCTAAGACAACTTTAGATCAATGGATTTATTTTTTAAAAAATAGTGAGGTTAAAGATAATTTTAGGGCTAAAGGTTTATCAGCAGCTAAAGATAAATTAGAAGTAAGTGCTTTAGGAGATTCTGAGCGAGCAGTTTATCAGCGTTATATGGAAAATAGAATGATCGAGAATAGTGTCAAAGAAACAGCTCAAATAGAAGGAATGATAGAAGGTATAAAAAAGGGCATTGAAAAAGGTAGAGCTGAAGGTATTGAAAAAAGTAGAGCTGAATCAGTACTTGGACTTTATAAAAATGGTATTTCAATACCTACTATTTCAAAATCACTTAATATTTCTGAAAGGCGAGTCCAAGAAATTGTAAAAATGAACAGCTCTGACAGTTAAAATATATAAATATTTGAAAGTTAATATCTTATTTTCCATTTTTGATAAAAAATAAATATTTATGAAAAAGGTTATTTTAATTACGCTGTTTTTTTTCAATATAAGTTTTTTAAAAGCTCAATTTATTGAAGATGAGTATGCAAAGCCTGATACACTTTTACAGAAGCAGAATTTTGATCTTCAAAATTCTCAAAAAAAAGAGGTACCTGTGGAGAAAAAAAAATATTCCGAAGAAGTAAAAGAAAAAAAAATCCTTGATAAACTTTTTGTTGGTGGAAATTTTGCTTTCCAAATTGGAAGAAACTATTCAGCAGTAAATCTATCGCCTCTTATTGGTATTAAGGCTCATGAAAAACTGGCATTAGGATTTCAAGGTGTTTATCAGTTTGGCAAAAATAATATAACTGCTAATAATGTAAATTATAAAGTTTTTGGAGGACGACTATTTGCCGAATATTTAATTTCCAAAAATATTTATCCACATATAGAATATGAATATTTAGAGTATAGTGATAATGATAACAACAATATTTCTATTTCTAATATTTTTTCGGCATTTCTTGCAGGTGCCTCTATTAACCTTGCTGCAGCCAAAAACTTTTCTTTTCAAACTTTATTGCTTTATAATTTACTTTGGTCAGAAGATCAACAAAGCATTTATACTAGTCCTTTTGTCTTTCGTTTTGGCGTAAGATATAATTTTTAATTTTAGAATACATTTATGTGCTTAATTCTTTTTGGAATAAATAATCATCCTAAATACCATTTAATATTAGCAGCCAATAGAGATGAATTTTATAACCGACCTACCCTGGCAGCGCATTGGTGGCAAGGTAGTTCTAATATTTTAGGTGGTAGAGATGGAAAAAGCCAAGGTACTTGGCTAGCTATTAATAGGTCAGGAAAAATTGCCGCTGTCACCAATTACCGAGATATTAAAAATAATAAGACAGACGCCTTATCAAGAGGAAAGCTAACTCAAACATTTTTGGAAAGCACAAAAAGTCCTCAAAACTATTTACAAACTTTAAAATCAAATGCACACCTTTATAATGGTTTCAATTTATTACTCTACAAAAAGAAACAGTTGTTTTATTTTTCAAACTATGAAAATAAAATTCGGACTTTAGAATCAGGATTTTACGGGTTAAGTAATGGCTTGTTAAACAACAGCTGGCCTAAAGTAAAAAATGGAAAAAAGACATTAGAAAATAGTGTCAAAAAGACATTTACAAGTAAAGATATTTTTGAATTGCTTCAAGATAAGCAAGAACCTTCAGAAGACTTTTTACCCAGAACAGGACTGCCAGTGGATTGGGAAAAAGCCTTATCACGTACCTTCATTCAAAAAGATGGTTACGGTACCCGCTGCTCCACCCTTATACTTATCACCTACCAAGGCGAAGTTGAGTATAAAGAGTTAACCTATAATTCTAAAGGAAAACCACTTTTTAAACAATGTTATAACTATAGTATTAGTGATTATTAATTCTACTGATATAAAATTAATTAAATAGCATATTAATGAAAAAAATGTCTTTTAAAATATACCTCAAGTAAGGTATTTTTTTACAAAATATTTAATACTTATTTATAAAAATAGCATAACATTCAAAAACGAATTTTTTGCACATGTTTCAAACTATGTATAGAAGAAGCCCCCATAAGAACAAATAAAAAAAGTTTAATTTTTTTTGGGTGTTTAAAGGATCTCTTTAACAGTTTGAAACTAATAAATATTTGCATAATTTTGAAACTAATAAATGTATAATTTTTCTTATAATAATAGAGAAATGATATATAAAATTCTCTTTCATAGACCCATTTTTTAGGCGTACTTTGACCTGATAAATGGATATATTTGGCTTCGGGAATGATCCAATTTTTTAATCCATACTTATTCATTCGTATACATAAGTCTTCCTCCTCACAATACAGAAAATAATTTGGATCAAATCCACCTATTTCAAAAAATGTATCTGTTTTTACAAACATACTAGCTCCGCTAATAACATCAACAATTGTAGACTTTTTAAATATAGTGCATCTGTGGGGGTATTTTTTTTTTAAAATATTTAAAAATCTTGTTCCTAATAGCTTGACTAAAGGCGTAGGATGATGATCAAAAGAAATTGTTAATTCTTTTTTTTTATTGTACATTAGTCCACCTAATACTCCAATATTTTTTTCTTTATTAGCAAACTTCAACAGAAATCTTAAATAATCATTCAAAAAATATCCATCATTATTTTGAAATAGTAAATAATCTGCATTAATATATTCAATTGCCATCATGTGTCCTCCTCCAAAACCTTTATTTTGTCTATTTCTAACAACTTTTATATTTTCATATTTATATAAACTACTAAGATTTTTAAAATCTTCGAGATAAGAATTATTATCGATAACGACTATTTGATAATCTACATTTTTATAAGCTAAAATTGATTCGATACATTTTAGGGTATGATTTGATGAATTGTAGTTAATAATACTAATTGCAACTTGGTATCTATGGGTATTGCTCATAAATTTTTCAGTTAATTTGTTGATTGTCAAATATATATTATAACCTTTTGATATTGTTTAGTTTATGGCTACTTTGATTTCAAAATACAAAATTAGCTTCTGTTTCTTTTGAAATAGATTTTTTATATTGAATTTCAAACAGATTTTTATAATATCCATCTTTTTGCAACAATTCTCGATGTGTGCCCATTTCCTTAATTTCTCCTTTATGTAAGACAATAATTTTATCGGCTTTTTCAATAGTAGCTAAGCGATGGGCAATAACAATAGCTGTTCGTCCTTGCATCATTTTTGTCATCGCTTCTTGGATAAGAGCTTCTGTTTCATCATCAACCGAAGAAGTTGCTTCATCTAAAACTAAAAGTTGAGGTTGGTAAACCATGACTCTAATAAAAGCTATGAGTTGACGCTGTCCGACCGAAAGGGTCAAGCCGCGCTCTTTGACATTGTAATTCATCCCTCCAGATAATTGAGAAATAAATTTATCTGCGCCAATTCTACGAGCTGCTTTTTCAATTTCTTCATCTGTAATATCTTGATTAAAAAGCGTGACATTATCTCTTATAGAAGCAGAAAATAAAAAAACATCTTGAAGAACTAATCCTATATTTTTACGCAAATCTTTCAATGTATAATTATTTATATCATGATTATCGATAAGAATTTGTCCTTTATTTATTTCATAAAAGCGTAAAAGTAAATTAATAATAGATGATTTTCCTGAACCTGTTTTTCCAACTATAGCAATAATTTGGCTGGGTTTCACTTCGAAAGAAATATTTTTTAAAACATAATTTTCTTGATCATAAGCAAAGCAAACATTTTTAAATGCAACGTTCCCTTTTAGTTTATTAAGAGGAATAGGATTTGAGGTTTCAGATATAAAATCTTGATTATCTATAAGTTTAAATATTCTATCAGCACTGACTATTCCTAGTTGAAGCGTGTTAAAGCGGTCTGCAATCATACGTAAAGGGCGAAAAAAAAGTTGAATATACATAATAAAAGCCGTTAAAGTTCCCAAGGTTATTTCGGCTTGCAAAACTTTACCAATCCCATACCAAACTAAAAAACCAATTGCCATTGCAGCTAGTACTTCGGCAACAGGGAAATAAATAGAATAATATAAAACAGCTTTTAGGTTAGCTTTTAGATGCCTTTGATTGATAGTTTTAAACTTTTTATATTCTTGTTTTTCAGCATTAAAAATTTGGACAATATTCATACCAATAATATGTTCTTGTACAAAAGCATTTAAGTCAGAAACGGCATTCCTAACTTTGAAGAAAGACGATTTTATTTTTTCTTTAAAAATATAAGTTGACAAAATCATGAAAGGAAAGGTAATTAAGCTAACAAATGCAAGTTTCCAATCAATATAAAACATAGCAATCACGATGAAAAGGAGTTTTAAAACATCTGCGATGATGGCTGCTAAACCATTGGAAAACACTTCTAAAAGAGTCTCTATATCTGAAACAACTCGTGTAACCAAACGACCAACCTTATTTTTATCGTAGAAAGCACTTTTTAAAAAAATAATATGCTCATAGACTTTAACGCGAATATCTTTAATCACATTTTGTCCAAACCAACCGGATAAATAAGTGTGAAAAAATTGCATAAAACCTTGAAAAACAGCTATAAAAATAAGAAGTAAAGTTATATTAAGCAAGCCCTTTGAGTCGGAATTGGCAATATATTCATCTATAGTAAAATTGATAAGTAAAGGATTTAAAGGGGCAACCAACCCTAAAAAAATCGTTAATATAATAAGCCCATAAAAATATTTATTATAAGGTTTGATAAAAGGAAGTATTTTTTTTAAAGTCTTAGAATCTAATATCTTTTTATCTTTTTTAATCATAATGTAAAAAATGCGACAAGAAGTATAAATTATAAAATACTGAATACAAATTAGTTAATGTAAGTCCTTAAAATTATAAAAATTTGATTATAGCCAATAATTTGATAGTTTAAAAACATTAGGGAAACAAAAAAATATGTAATTTATTAATAAAAAGCAGTTTTCCAATCAATTATAGAATAAACTCTATGTTAATTGAACTATCCATTTTTAATAATTGATATAGTAGCGTTATTTTTATTAGGAAAGGTTTGTGTTTAATATCAATAAGTTAAACCTTTTCAAAATCCTCTTTTCAAGTGAAGTGATTATAACTATACTCAGGTTACTTGAAAAAGAGCGTTTTTCGGATTCTAACCTATTGGTATTGAAACTTAACGTTTCATAAAATAAAATAGCTTTTCTATAAAATTAGTCTTCTTTTTGAAAAATATATTTAAAAAGCTGTTCTTCTATTTTGTGAAATTTAATTTTTCGTCTTTCCATCATATTTTTTGCCATTAGACAGAATTTTTCAAAGTCAAATTTTTGAAAACCTTCTACACCTCCCCAAGAGAATGAAGGAATATATTTTGGAGGAAAGCCAGCACCAAAAATGTTAACCCCTACTCCAACCACAGTAGCCGTATTAAATGTTGTTCCAATCCCTGTTTTGCTATGGTCTCCCATGAGCAAGCCACAAAATTGTTCTTGGGTCTGGATAAAATCTTGACTTGTATAATCCCAAAGTTTGATAAAACTATAATTATTTTTTAAATTAGACGCATTGGTACCTGCGCCCAAATTACACCATTGTCCCAAAACTGCATTGCCCAAAAAACCGTCATGACCTTTATTGCTATAATCATTAATAATAACATTACTAAGTTCACCTCCAATTTTACAAGATTGTCCTATACTAGTATCACCCTTAATTTTACTGCCCATATTCAGTTGTGACTTTTCACCCAAAACAAAAGCCCCTTTAATGACACTATTAGCTTCTATAACAGTATCTTTACCAATATAAATAGGGCTATCTCGATCAGCTATAAGAGTACTATTATAGACTTTTGCTCCTTTTTCGATAAAAATATAGTCCTTCCCATAACAAACAGTATGAGGGTCTTCAAAGTCTTCACTTTTTCTATTTTGAGTTAAAAAGGTAAAATCTTTCTGGATGGCAAGTCCATTTTTTTTAAATAGATCAAGGCTATTTTTGAGCAAAACAGGTTCTTCTAAAAGCTGTTTTTTAGAACTTTCCAAAACTTTTTTAAAAAAAACAGCTAAATTATCTATTAATTCCGAGCTATGTAGGGCTAAAAAAGTTCCTTCAAAATAAAGACTTTCACCAATATGTAAAGATTGGATGCCATTAATACTCTCTTTTTGGTAAGGTAAAAATATACTGTTAATATATAAATAATTTGGTTTTAAGGAATTTTTTTGAGGTTTAGAAAATTTAGGATATAAATGATTTTCAGTTAAATATGAAAATTTAGACAAGTTTAAACGTTCTGCCCATTTAATATCTATTTTATTGATTCCCAAAAGCAAATTAGCGATAGGACGGGTGTAGGTAAATGGCCTAAAAGATAAAGTATCAACAGGAAAATCAACAAAAACAAGTTCTTTTATCATGTTAAAATGTCTGGTAATTATTTTAAATAAAAAAAATCAGTGTATTAAACCTTTGAGACTTTAGCTAAAACAGAGACTATTTTTACTCTCTACAAAATTATTTTCACTTTTTTAAAAATAAAGTAGACCAATTATTTGCTTTAGTATTCTTTTTGTAATTTTAGTTATAATCTCGACATTAATATTTTGAAAAAAGTTATAAAAAAGAACTATTGTATTTATAATTCCTTTTATCAATAGTTCAATAAAAAATTCATAGTTTTAAATTAATAATACATTGATTATTAAAATATTAACATTTTTTAAACTTGTAATATAAAAATTTACTGAACTATTATAGGATCAATTAAGAAATAATGCTAAAACTAAAAATTAGCTGTCAGTTTATTTCGTATCGGGTACTATAATAAAAAATACCGATAAAAAATAATTCTTTGGAAATTTTGTAAAAAGTTAAATTCAATTTTTTAATAATACGATTGGTTATGTCTCTGTTAAAAATAGTAAAAAACGTAAATGTTTTTGCACCTAATTCACTTGGCTATAAAGACCTATTAATTGCCGGAGAAAAAATTGTAAGCATTGAAAAAACCATTAATATTCCTCATGTTGACATTATTGATGGCCAAGGTAAATATGCTACACCCGGGTTTATTGATCAACATATCCATATTACTGGTGCAGGTGGTAAACACGGTTTTATTTCCATGACTCCAGAAGTAGCTTTAAGTGAATTAATTGCTTGTGGTACAACTACCGTGGTTGGTCTATTAGGCACCGACGGCAGTGCTAGAAGTCTCAAAACTTTATATGCCAAAGCTAAAGCCTTAGATGCTGAAGGTATTACCGCTTATATGCATACAAGTTATTTTGGTATACCACCCATCACACTTACAGGCACCATACAGGATGACATTATATTTATTGATAAAGTTTTAGGCTGTAAAATAGCCATCAGCGATGAACGATCTTCTTTTCCTAGTCAAAAAGAGCTGCTCCGGTATCTAAGGGAAGTTCGAGTTGGTGGGCTCATTTCGGGCAAAGGAGGAATTTTACATATTCATTTAGGTTTACAAGAAAGTAAAATAGAACTTCTTTTAGATATTGTCAATAAAAAACTTTTCCCAATTGCTCACCTATCACCTACTCATGTAGGCAAAACACAAGACTTATTTGATCAAGCAATAGTGTTTTCCAAAAAAGGAGGTATGATCGATATTTCTACAGGTGGTACCCAATATGAAGAACCCTATAAAACTGTTCTTTATGGATTGGAAAAAGGTGCTTCCATAGATACTATGACATTCAGCAGTGATGGAAATGCAGGCTTGGGAAAAACTGATAAAGATGGTCATATTATTGGGTTTAAAAAAGCACCGCTAGATCTTAATTTACAACAAGTTCAAAAACTTATTCAGACAAAGGAAGTAAGCATTAGCGATGCTTTAAAATTAGTTACTTTAAATCCTGCTAAAAATCTTTCTCTCAAGCATAAAGGACATTTAATTTTGGGAGCTGATGCCGATATTTGTCTTTTCGATGATGCTTTTAACTTGGTAGATGTTATTTCAAAAGGTGAGCTTATGATGAAAGAAACAAAAATTATAAAAAAGGGAGCCTTTGAATGATTAATAAATGAGTCCAGTCCATAATGAAAATCTTTAAATTATAAACTTTTTGAAAACCAACTATTTATAGCTTTTGACTATTGATATTTACAACCCATTTTAAATCTTCCCAAAAACTTGGATAAGACTTATTGACAACTTTAGGGTTCTTGATTTTTAAAGGATATAATAAACTTAGTGGGGCAAAAGCCATTGCCATTCTGTGATCTTCGTAAGTTTCTATAATAGGATTATTAAAAATTAAGACTGAAGGAGTTATAAATAAAGATTTATTATTTTGGATGCTAAGTTTAACATTAAATTTTTCTAACTCCGTTTTTAAAGCCATAAGCCGGTTTGTTTCTTTTAATGGTAAAGAATGAAGCCCCTTTAAATAAGCCTGAATACCTTTAATAGCACAAATAACTGCTACAGTTTGGGCTAAATCGGGACAGGTATTAAAATTGTAAGAAAATTCTTTTTGACTTTCTTTTTTTGATAATAAAATCCCATCGTCTTCAAAAGACGTTTTCACACCTAATGAGTCCATAATACTGACAATGATTTGGTCTCCTTGAAAAGACTGCTTCTTTAGGCCCTTTAGCATTACTTTTAAATCAGTATTTCGACTTAAAGCAACTATGCTGTACCAATAGCTAGCTCCTGACCAATCTGATTCTATGCAATAACTAGCACTTCTGTATTTTTGTTTTGGAATGAATATGGTTTCATCTTGCCAATTGTATTCTTTAATACCAAAATATTTCATCAAAGTTAAAGTCATCATTATATAGGGTTTTGAAGAAATTTGCCCTAATAGTTTAATTTTTAAACCTTTTGGCAAAGTAGGTGCTATCATAAGTAAAGCAGATACATATTGACTGCTTATGTCTGCTTTTAAGACGACTTCATGATTTTTTTGTTCGAACCTTGAAATTTGGATTGGAGGAAATTTCTCGTTTTTGAGATAAGAAATATTAGCGCCTAAATGTCTTAAAGCATCTACTAAAATACCAATAGGACGTTGTTGCATACGTGCTGTACCTGTTAATATTTTGGCTTTTTGGCTGGCTACACAATAAGCAGTTAAAAAACGCATAGTTGTACCCGCATCTAATACATCTAAAGTGGGAAGACTGCTTTTTAAAAGTTGAATCATTGTCTGAGTATCACGGGCTTTAGATAAATTTTCAAGATGAATTGTTTCTTGGCTTAAAGCTTGAATAATCAAAGCCCGATTGCTTTCACTTTTCGAAGCAGGTAAGAAAATAGTAATTTTATTAGGCTGTTTCTTCTTACCAAGCAAATGTAAAATATCCATAAATAATAATAAATAATGAAAGATAGGTTATAAAATTATGGTTCTATATGATTTAAGGCGTTAAACATGGGTTCGATTTATAAAAACTCACTGGGAATCATCTATAGATATAAGTCAATCCTTAATTGTTTCGATTTGGTTGCCGGTAAAAAATTTACCGTTTGTTGCTACAAATAAGTCTACTTTTTGAGATTCCATAACACATTTTAAAATATAAGAAGCAGAAAAACAATAACTTAATGTCTTTATCATATTAACAATAAATATATTAGACAGGTTACTAAAATTTCTGCTATGATTAACGATTATAAAATTATTCAAATTTTCTGCTCTATTTAATGACTTTTGTAAAGAATTTAGAACGTGTTTAGCTTTTTTATCCTCTATTCTGTTCAAAAGGATGTTAATAAATGCTATTTGAATGAATGCTAAAGCCGATTCTACAGTTTTTTCGTAATCTTTACTCAACCTAGGGTAAAAATTTAACCAAGCAAAACTCCATTCTGCTTGCCAAAGCCCTTTTCTTAGGTACAAAACCACGCTCTGAAGGAGGCGGCTGACCAACATCAACAAGACAATTTAAAGAATCCACAGCCTTGATAAAATCACCCCGATAACTCTTATCAACACAAAATAAAGTCTTCTCTTTTATTACGTCCGCGCAGCTTGTCGAGTAAGTTTACACCTTCTTTACCATCATATGTATTAGCGGAAGTAACGGATATACCTAGGGGCAGACCCAAACCATCGACAGCTATATGCCCTTTTCTGCCCTTTACTTTTTTACCCCTATCTACCCCTATATCCTTTGGCATAAAACTACTCTGTTTAACACGTCGATTATCTATAGCTATAGGACTGGTTTGATCATTTCTTCCATAATTATTACGCTCATTTTTAATAAGTTGTACTAGTAAATTGTCTCAAGTACCAGCTTGTTTCCATTTGCTAAAATAAAAAAAACGAGATTATAGGACGGATATTTCTCAGGTAAATTTTGCCATTGTATACCTGTCTTGATTATGAATAAGCAAACATTAAAAACATCTCTTTGTTTGTATTTTCTCTTGCCTTTGGCATGAGGAAAATATCTTTCTATCTTCACCCATAGGGCGTCATCATATAGCATTATGTTTTTTTGTTTAGAAACGTGTTTCTTTTCCATAAAGCAATAGCACCCATTTAGAGTGAAAATAAAAGTGCTATTTTATGAAATTTAACGCTCTTTTCAAAATCAAAATAAAAAACTAAACACGCTCTAAAGCAAAATACCTAAAACTTATGTCGAACTCATGTTACTATACACTTTTAATTTAGGCTATTTATAAAACTATGATTTACAAATATTTCAAAGTCTAAATTTCGTAACAAATGGCGTAGGAAATGATGATGCGTAGGAAATCTATAAGTCCATTTCATACCTTTATTTAATAGTTCATTTCTCAAAGTTATTTTTTTATTATTATTATTGTAACTGAAAAAAGAGTTACTTAGATTTTGCAATAGTTCATACAGATTAATAATGCTTTATAAACACAAAGAAATAGAAAAAAAGTGGCAGAAATATTGGGCGGAACAAAATATTTATAAGGTTAAAGAAAACCCAAAGAAACCAAAATATTATGTTTTAGATATGTTTCCTTATCCTTCTGGAGCCGGTTTGCATGTTGGACATCCCTTGGGCTATATTGCTTCAGATATTATTAGTCGTTATAAGCGCTTAAAAGGCTATGAAGTTTTACATCCTATGGGCTTTGATTCTTTTGGTCTACCCGCCGAACAGCATGCTATAGAACATAACATTCACCCTGCTATTACGACTGAAAAAAATATAAATACCTACAAGAAACAACTCAAAAAACTTGGACTTTCATACGACTGGAGCAGGGAAGTTAATACTTCAAATCCTAATTATTATAAGTGGACGCAGTGGATTTTTAGCCAACTTTTTTTGCATTGGTATGATAAAAAAACTGACAAATCACGCTCCATCAGTGAATTGATTGCTGTCTTTGAGAAAGAAGGTAATCAAAATATACAAGCAGCTTGTAGTGAAAATTTACCCTTATTTGATGCTAAAAGTTGGCTTAAAATGTCTGTCAAAGAACAGCAAGAAATTTTGCTAGGTTACCGTTTAACTTATTTATCGGAAGAATATGTAAATTGGTGTCCTGCTTTGGGCACTGTTTTGGCTAATGATGACATAAAAGATGGGGTTTCTGAACGCGGTGAACATCCTATAGAAAAACGAAAAATTAAACAATGGATGATGCGTGTAACGGCTTTTGCTGATAGGCTGGATAAAAATTTAACCAAGCTCAATTGGTCTAATGCCATGAAAGAAATGCAGCGCAATTGGATAGGTAAATCTTTTGGCTTGAATTTAAAGTTTAAAGTTCAAAACCAAAATATTGAACTTATAACTTTCACTACTCGTCCAGATACAATTTTCGGAGTAACTTATCTGGTTATGGCTCCCGAACATAAACTTGTACCCCATTTGACTTCATTAGCTCAAAAAAAAGATGTTGAAAATTATGTTTCTAAAGTAAAGAAACGCTCTGAACGGCAACGTTTGAGTGAAAAAACAATATCAGGCATTTTTACAGGTATTTATGTTACAAACCCTTTTAATGGAAAACTTGTACCTCTTTGGCTGGCAGATTATGTTTTAGAAAACTATGGCACAGGAGTCATTATGGCTGTACCTTCTTCAGATGATAGAGATTTCCGATTTGCCAAACATTTCGATTTGCCTATAAAATGTATTATTGAGGGTACTGAAAACTTGGATAATCCTTGCATAAAAAAACAAGGTAAAATGATTAATTCAGACTTCTTAAATGGTTTGTCTACAAAAAAAGCTATTCAAATTATAATTCAAAAAGCTAAAAATAAGGGGCTTGGTAAAGCAACTATTAATTATAAAATGCGGGATGCTATTTTTGCTCGTCAACGGTATTGGGGAGAACCTGTGCCTATTTATTACGACGAAAATAATTTACCCCAACTTATTGACGAAAAAGATTTACCTTTAAAATTACCTCATTTAGAAAATTTTAAACCCACTGGTGACCTTGCTGGTCCACTTTCGAGAGTTAAGAATTGGAAATATAAAAATAAATATCCGCTTGAAATTAATACCATGCCTGTTTGGGCCGGATCCAGTTGGTATTCTTTACGGTATATGGATCCGGATAATAATAAAAACTTTGCCGCTTTTGAAAAAATAAATTACTGGAAACAAGTAGATTTATACATCGGTGGCACCGAACATGCGACTAGTCATTTGCTTTATTCACGATTTTGGAATTTATTTCTATATGATATAGGAAAAATTCCTTTTCAAGAACCCTTTAAACATCTTTTTAATCAGGGTATGATACAAGGTAATTCGGCTTTTATTTATAAAATTAAAAATCAAAACCGTTTTGTTTCTTATAATATAAAAGAAGAATTAGAAAAAAACTTAAAAACAGCAGTTATGCGCGTCGATATTGCCTTAGTTAAGGATAATAAACTTAATATAGAAAAATTCAAAAAATGGCGACCGGAACACGAAGAAGCTATTTTTGAATCTGATAAAAACGGCAATTTCTATTGCCAAAGGCTTGTCGAAAAAATGTCTAAATCAAAATACAATGTTGTCAATCCCGATGCTGTTATTACTGAATATGGAACCGACAGCCTAAGGCTTTACGAAATGTTTTTAGGACCAATATCTCAAAATAAGCCTTGGAATACTGAAAGTATAGAAGGTGTTGTGAAATTTTTGAAAAAATTATGGAGTTTATTTTTTGACGATAGTGGAAACCTTCAAATCTCTGATAATAAACCGACTCCAGACATGTTAACTATTTTGCATCAAACGCTTAAAAAAATTGAAGATGATTTAGAACGCTTATCTATAAATACTTGTGTAAGTACTTTTATGATTTGTGTTAATGATCTCAAAAAATTAAACTGTACCAACTACTCTATTTTAAAAGATTTATTAATTGCTTTAGCACCTTTTGCTCCTCATATTGTCGAAGAGTTATGGTCAAAACTTGGTCATGTTCAGAGTATTCATCTTGCCCAATTTCCAAAATGGGAAGCTAAATATTTTGAAAAGAAAACAGTAAAATATGTTGTTTCGGTCAATGGGAAAAAACGAGCGCTTGTTGAGTTAAAAAAAGAACTTTCTTCTAAGGAAATAGAAGAAGAAGTTAAAAGTTCGGTGGACTTAGAAAAATGGATAAATAACAGAACTATTCGTAAAGTAATTGTGGTGCCTAACAAGTTGGTCAATTTTGTAGTGAATTAATACTTTTGGGCAATTTTTTAAATTTTATAACTTTGCTGTGATAACCAATATTTTCATAAAATATACGACCTACCCGCTTAATATGTTTGAGTAAATCATCCTTTTCTATTTTATGGTAAATAGAAAGATCTATTTCGTGAGGAAGTAGTAAATCGTCTAATTCGGTTTCAATTTTAAAAAGTAAAGATAAGGTAATCGTTTTACCTTTTAGAGTAAGGTCAATATCAGAGCCATTTTTATAATTGCCTATAGCACGAGAACCATAAAGTATAACTTCCTCTATTTCAGAATACTTTTTAAAAATACTGTTTATAGCGGTGAATTGTTTTTCTTTAATGCCAATGGTTCGGAACATAGGAATTATTATAGGGGTTTCGTTTGAAAAAAAGATTTTTGAGAATTTTAGCTTGTTGACTTTGAGAATGATTATTTCTAAAATAAAATAGCATCACTATAAATTACTTTATTTTTTATCTTTCATAACGTTTTGGAAAGCTATAAAAGCTGGGTAGTAGTCTTTTATTATTGTAGTAAATAGTTCACTAGCCGTTTCTTCATTATAAGTATGTGACGTTTTATTGCGGCTTTGAACCATTTCCATCCAAATGTCTCCATCTAAAATCAATTCAGCAGAAAAAGCTGCTCTGGTGGCGTCTTTAGACCCATATATTTTTAGGCTTCCAATGTCTTGTAAAAAGTCTTTCATGACCTTCCATGCTAACTCATGAGTATATTCAAAACTTTGGATGAGACCTTGCTTTACTATGTCGTCTAAACTAGGATCATCATTCAAAGGATTAATACTTACATAATCAATAATTTCATTTAATTTTGCTAAGGCTTTATTGTAATTGTTCAATCGTTGAATCCAACGGATGTCTTTTTCTTCCATTTACAATAATTAACGTGAGTTTGATATAAAAAGATAGTTTCTTACAAAAAAGGAGAATAGTTAGTAAATTAGAAAACTCAATATCGATTGATTAGCTAATTTAAGTAGAAATTCTGATAATTCTATTGATGATTTTTGTCAAGAATTTACACTGATAGAGTAAAAAACGCCTTAAAAAAATCTAATTCGAAAATTTACTTTCCCAAGGTATTGAACTATTCACTAAAGAATATGAAAATATAGAATGATCTTAGTCTTTATGTCGAATTTACGTCAAATAACTATTAGTACGTTCCGAAAGAATTTAGATTTTTAAATCTTTTCGGAACGTTTTTATTTCCCTATTCTATACTAATTCTAATATCTGCATTTTGAAAGAAATCTTCTCCTTCTTGAAGTTCAACAATTTCAATTTTAAAATCTATTCTGTTGGCATTAATACCCAATTTTTGAAAGTAGTCTTTGATTTGTTGTCTGCGTTCCTCTATATTAAAAGTAAGTACTTGGTTTGTTTGTCCTTCAAATATAACATTTATCAGAGTATCTTGTTCTAATTTTGCTGCAAATCCTTCTATCCATTCTTGATTTTCTTCCGAAAGAATAATGCTATCACTAAACATAACTTGGGCTAAATCTTCCTTGGCATAATCATGAAAAACTTGTTCATATTGAATATGTTCTTCAATAATGGTATCCTGTGCATTTTCTTCTGTATCAAGATTTACAACAGCAATATGAGGTGCTATAATTAAAGAAACGATAGAGGTGAGTTTGATCAAAATATTCATTGAAGGTCCTGAAGTATCTTTAAAAGGATCGCCTACAGTATCTCCTGTTACAGAGGCTTTATGGGCTTCAGATCCTTTATATTCCATTTTACCTTCTATTTCTATCCCTTTTTCAAAAGACTTTTTGGCATTATCCCAAGCACCGCCTGCATTATTTTGGAAAATACCCATCAAAACTCCTGAAACCGTGACACCTGCTAACAAACCTCCCAAAATTTCTGCTGAAGAAACATGAGGAAAGATATCTTTTAATCCAAAACCCACAAAAACAGGCACAAGCAAGGCAATAAGTCCTGGTAAAACCATTTCTCTTAAAGAGGCTTGGGTAGAAATAGCAATACATTTTTTATATTCAGGTTCAGCTTTATAATCCATAATGCCGGGTATTTCTTTAAATTGTCTTCTTACCTCTTGTACCATAGCCATAGCTGCTTTTCCAACGGCTGCTATAGCTAAGGAAGAAAAAATAAAAGGAATCATGGCTCCAATAAATAAAGCTGCCAAAACAGGTGCTTTATAAATGTCTATACTGTCGATGCCGGCAATCCCTACAAAAGCAGCAAATAAAGCTAATGCAGTTAAGGCTGCTGAAGCAATTGCAAAACCTTTTCCTGAAGCAGCTGTAGTATTACCAACAGCATCTAAAATATCGGTACGTCCTCGAACTTCTTTAGGCATTTGGTTCATTTCAGCAATGCCTCCTGCATTATCAGCAATAGGTCCAAAAGCATCAATAGCCAGTTGCATACCTGTTGTGGCCATCATACCTGCGGCAGCCATAGCAACTCCGTAAAGACCTGCAAAAGTATAAGAGGTCACAATGCCAAAAGCCAAAACTAAAATTGGTAGTACCGTAGATTGCATACCTACAGCTAAACCTCCAATAATATTGGTTGCATGTCCAGTAGAAGATTGTTTAACAATAGAATTAACTGGTTTTTTACCCATAGCGGTATAATATTCGGTAATAATACTCATCAAAGCTCCAACAAATAAACCTGTAAAAACTGCTCCAAAAACATCTATTTTTGTAAAGCTTTGTGCATTTAATCTTTTCAAAACTAAATCACTTTCAGGAAGCATCCAATCAATAAGGAAATAAGAAGCCATGACGGTAAAAATAATTGATGACCAATTGCCTAAGTTTAGAGCTTTTTGAACATTACCTTTTTCGGTTTTAATTTTAACAAATAAAGTTCCGACTATCGAAAAGATAATTCCAATACCGGCAATCATCATCGGCAATAAAACAGGAGCAATACCTCCAAAGCTATCGTTAGAAACAATTTCTTGTCCTAGAACCATAGAAGCCAGTATAGTAGCAATATAAGATCCAAAAAGATCGGCACCCATACCAGCAACATCTCCTACATTATCACCCACATTGTCAGCTATAGTTGCAGGGTTACGAATGTCATCTTCAGGAATACCAGCTTCTACTTTACCAACCAAATCAGCTCCTACATCAGCAGCTTTGGTATAAATACCACCACCAACTCGAGCAAACAAAGCTATACTTTCAGCACCAAGTGAAAAGCCAGCTAACACCTCAATGGCTTTTTCCATACTTAAACCATTAACATCCCCTCCAGTTTGGACAACATAAACTTGGTAAAAAACGATAAACAAACTTCCAATACCAAAGACAGCCAAGCCAGCAACGCCCATACCCATGACACTCCCACCCGTAAAAGAAACTTGTAAAGCCTTTATTAAACTGGAACGCGCTGCTTCGGTAGTACGCACATTTGCCTTGGTGGCTATATTCATACCTATATAGCCTGCAAAAGCCGAAAGGACAGCACCTATAATAAATGAAATGGCAATTACAGGACTTGATGTTTCCACTAAAGTACCCGAATAAGCCAGTAATACAGCTGAGATAATGACAAAATAAGTCAAAACTTTCCACTCTGCTTTTAAAAATGCCATAGCCCCATCTGCGATATGTTTGGCTAAAGATTGCATTTTTTCATCTCCGGTGTTTTGACGAGATACCCAAGCTGCTTGAATACCTGTATAAAATAAGCCAATTAGCCCAAAAATAGGAATAAGGTATATGAGATATGCCATTATATAATTCTAAAAATTTAATTTAAAAACACGATCTTGTAAGTAAGAAGTAAATTTAAGACTTCTTATCCTATTTTCAATAAAAATAAAAGAAAATAAAATTTAATAGTTATAAATATTTGTTTATCAATACATTAAAAATATTTAGTTTAATCTTAAATTCTTAAACTAAATGCTCTTGGGTAAATTAAGTAGTTTCTTTTCAAGTTTTGAATACTTTAAGAAACCTTTGAATAAGTTATTGGTAATTCTGCAAGTTTTGATTTTATATTTTTTTTAAAATTTTGAGCTAAAAAAAGTTCTATTCATACGTTATTTTCAGTCTTTTTGGTCCTTTTTAAGGACAATTTAAATTCAGAAGACCATTTTGGGCGGATTTGTCCCTCTAACCTACTGTTTTTCTTGTAAGAAGATAATTGGCTCTAAAGATATTGTATAACATGCAATTGAAATCGAAGCGTAAAGCATTTCTATCCTTTGTTTTAGCCACAGCTTTTTGATAAGCTAAACGTGCTTTTAATTAATTAGTTGCACTACGTTGTTGGGTATTTTTCTTTTTCTTTAGGAGAAAGAATGACAGTTTGTTTATTATTGACTATTAAACAAATTTTTAAAATAAACAACAATGAAACAAACTTATCACTCTAACGCGACGACAAATATACGTATAGGTTCTGAAATATACAAAAGTAATTTGTCTTATTCTAAGTTGTCAGAACATCATGGTGTCTTAGAGAACACAATAAGGAAGTGGAAAAATAGAACTAACTTTGAGGATAAAAGTTTGCGTCCGCACACTATAAAGTATTCTTTGAATGAAATGAATGGGATTATAGCATTGAAAATAAGAACTTTAACTTGGTTGTCCTTGGATGAAATTACGGAAGCCCTAAATCCAGAAGACCCCCCTAAAGATAAGAAGTGCCGTCTACAGAACCTTTGTTAGAGAGGGAGTCAATAGAGTACCTGAGAAAGAAAAAGAAAAAGCTAAGCAGTTCAAAGAGTATGATCCGGGATACCTGCATATAGATGTTACTTATTTGCCAAAAATACAAGGCAAAAAGTATTACCTTTTTGTTGCTATAGATAGGGCTACAAGAAGCTTGTATTACAAGATATATGACGCAAAAACAAGTGCTTAGTCCAAAGATTTCATGTTAGCTTGTTTAGCGTTTTTCCCTTTTGGTATTACTCACGTTTTAACTGATAATGGTCTTGAGTTTAGCAATTATTTGATCAAGGACAAAACAGGCAAGTACTGTACCAAACCAAGTCAATTAGACCTTGTTTGCAAAGAAAATGATATAGCCCACCGATGTACCAAGCCTTTTACGCCCAAAACGAATGGAATGGTAGAAAAGGCGAATGCTATTATAAAAGAAAAAACTGTTAAAAGGGTGAAGTATAATTCTTTACAAGAAATGAATAGGGATTTAACCAACTTTTTAATCCATTATAATCTTTATAGAAGACATGGAAGCCTTAGACGAGAACTCAATGTAAAAACCCCTTTTAATGCCGTTGAAAAATGGTTTGAATTAGATGAGACCATTTTTAAACTAAAACCTGATGAGTTTAGAACTAAAATACTAAATTTGAAAATTAAACAAGCTGTAAGCACACAACAACCTTATGAAACTTAACACTTTGCTTTATAATAAAGAAGCATGTTTAGATGCCATAGGATTTACATAAAGAAACTACTAAATAAATAGTTCCTTTATGTTAAACACAATATAAAAACGTATTTAAACATGTATAGAGAATACCAATTTTGATTTATCTTAAAGACTTTACAGCATCTATAATTTTATCTTTTTGAAGAAATAAAATAATCAGACAAGTAATTAGCACTACAAAAGCTAAAAAGAATAGACTACCTCCATCTGTTAAACCACTTGTATTTAAAGTACCATCTTCGGATAATTGTCGAGGTATTTCAATCCCAAGTAAAGTTAAATGGAAAAATATTGCCCCACACATGACTCCTACACCGCCTATAGCACCTAACCAAGCTGTTGATGGAATTAAAATTAATACAGCACATACTAACTCTATACTAGCTGTTATATATCTACCCCAAGGTTCTAAACCAACTGTCCCAAATATATATTGAGTTTGGGCAAAATACAAAGAACCTTCAAAGCCTATAATATCGGAAAACTTATAAGGTAAAGTTTGCAATAAAATAATAGCAGGGGCAAGGCGTATAATCCACCAAAAAATTTTTTTTATCATAACTATCAAAAATAAAATAAATATATTTACTTAAAAGTTTGTGTACTTTAATAGTATTATGAACATTATAGGTTTTTTTTTATAAAAACTCTAAATATTTGATTTTCAAAAGACTTATGATCTATAAAACCTTTTTTATCAACAAGTCAATTCTTTTATATTATTATTTTATAAGAAAGCCTCGATGAACATTATAACATTAATACTCTATTCTAATTTTTTTGCATGGGCAAAAAGATAAAAAACATAAATTGTTGAAAACCAAATATTTAAAAAATTTTTACACTATAGAATCTATTATTGATAAGAATTTATTGAAAATAAATAGATCGTTTAGCTAAAATATCAACAAGTGGTATAGAGGCAGCAAAGTTTGCATTAATTGTTTTAATAATTTCATTAGAAACTATTGCATAACCTCTTGGATTAGGATGAATACCATCAACTGAAAAAATACCATTAGGCGAAAAATCAGGTTGTAATACAACACCCGTTAGTGCTTCTGGACCTGTTTTTCCATTCGAATTAACAAGTAAACCTATTTGCCCATCAGCACGTTCTATAGCAGCACTTGAAAGTACTAATTGGGTTGCTGAAGCACTTGACAAACCTAAAGCATCAGCAAAAAGAGGCTGAATATCCAACAAGGCAATATTATTAGCTCCGGAAGATGTGTTCACTTGCTGCACAGCTCCTGCTATAATACCATTAAAGGTCGCTCTTGCGGTGACAACTTCAATAACCTCTGTGACTGTTAAAATATCTTTGTCCTCGAGAGGAACACTAATGCCTTGCAGCAAGGCAGGATCATTATTAACAGGTGTTCCAAGAATAGCTACCGTTGGTAAAGGGATTAAATCACCTGGTGCCGAAAAGCGTACTTGTTCATAAAAAGCCAAAAACGCTCTGTCAGCGGCTGTAATTAGTCCAGCAGCTAAAGCACCATCAAAAAATGGTCCCAAATCTGTTAAGGTTTCATCAATTATGAGAACAGAATGTTGAGGATTAGCCATAAAACTAATTTTTCGAGCATCTGCATCTGCTTGACTCAAAAGCCCAGCCAATACTAAGCCATCCAATACAGCATTAAAAGCACCAAAAGCTGCTGCTCCATTGAGTAGATCTGCTGTAGCTTGGTCTATTGGTATTGGGTTGTAGGGGATTGCCTGAAGATAGGGAATGGTTGTAACTGGTGGTACAGTGACTACTACACCTTTTGCACCAGTAGCAGCAAGTTGTCCTAATATATTGGCATAATCAGCAGTAAAACTTGTCATATCAGTAATAGGGTCGCCGTCTGCTGCTCCACCACCTAAAGCAAAACCCAAAATATCATTTGCCCCTATCCATAATGTAAAAAAAGTTGGATTGGTAGCTAAGGCATCACCCAATAGCGTAGCCCCTTCAGATGTAGCGAAACGAGCATAATAAGGATTGCCGACAGATGAACCAAAGCCGGGCAAAATAAGTTGTCCTACCGTTGCTCCAGGTACTCCAAAGTTATTAAGTGTTGTTTTATCACCTGTATAAGGTTCAATCAAATCTCCACCAATAGTAAATGTTGGAGTTGGTACACTGGAACCTGTTACGTCTAGAAAAAAACGACCGAGTATAACCCCGTCCAAAATACCAGAAAATCCTAATACAGAATTAATATTTGGTTGGCTAAAATTTTCACCACCAACTCCAATTAATTGAAGTTGTTGAGCTATAAAATTAGGATAACTATTCTCTTGACCATCAGTATACAAAGCCCCATCAGCAAAACCCGCCGTTAAAGAATTTCCTATGGCAATATAATTACTAAAATCAGCTGAACCAGCAGTCCCTAATGGAGGTGTTACCATTGGGGTTTCAAAATTAGGAGCTCTTTGAGTTACTAAGTCTTCTTCTACAGTGCTACACGAAGCAATCAAAAAAAGACCAAGCAAAAAGAGAAAATTAATCTTTATTTTTTTTAATCTAAAATTCATAATTCTATATATTAAAAAATTAAGTTTGAAAAATATTTTAATTAAGAAACTGATCAAAAGTCAGTTGTAAAAAATAAATACCACCTAAAGTAGGGTTACCTACTCCGGTTACATAACGGTTGTTTAACACATTAGAACCGCCTATTTTTGCAATGACGTTTATAGAAGGAATTTTATAACTTACTTGAGCATCGAGAGTACCATAGGCTGGTATTACCACTACCCCATAAGATGATTCCCAAAGAAAAGCATCTTGCCAACGCCATGTAACGTTGAAACCAAGGTTTTGAATAACTTCTCTATTGGCAAGAGAAAGATTATATTTCCATTCGGGTGTATTAAACTCTGTTACAAAATTTTGAGAAAGAAGATCAGCTCTATCATCAGAATTAAATATATTGTAGGAAATATTACCACCAACTTGATAGCCACTATTAAACGAATATTGGATATTGAAACCAGCACCTTGTGTTCGGACAGTTTGACTAATATTATTTCTTATTCCAAACCGTTGGGTCGGAACTTCAGCATTAAGAATATCCGATTTAGCAGCAGTACTCATAGGATCTGATGGTCCAGTGTTTGGAATCAATATTCCTGCTGGAACGCCATCTACAACGCCATCAAGAGGTGTTGCTTGTATAACTTCAATAATAGTATTAAAATCATTGTAAAAATTAAGAAAATAATAGGCATCTATCAATAATTTAGAATCTGCAAGTAGGCCTTTATAGCCAGCTTCCCATGTTGTTATTTTTTCTGTTTTCAAACTCTGTAAACGCTGGTCTGGTTGAAGTTGAGCAGCGGCTTGATCAACTGTTATAGTACCAGCAGCAATTTGACTTCGTAAATTATCTACTTCTGTTGAGTTATACACTGTATTTGTTCTAATATTATATCTATTCTGGATAAAATCATCCGTACCTATTAAGCGTCTAGTAACAACATCTAAGTCTACAAATTGATCCTGACTAACAGGTATTCTGAATCCTTTTTGAAAGGAGGCTCTTAAGTTATGTTTATCAGCAATGGTATAAGTCGCTGAAACACGTGGAGAAAATTGTCCCAGAAAGTTGGGGTTTTTATCATAACGAATTGAACCTTGTAAGTGAAGTTTTTCGTCAAAAAAAGTCTTTTTAGCTTGAACAAATCCACCATATTGGGTATAGCTAACTTCAGAACCATCATCTTCCAAAGCAAAAAGAGTACCTTCCGAATTCAAACTATAATTTCTAATATTTCCTCCTATTAGAAGATTAAAAATTTTGGTATGTTTAGATAAATCATAGTCAAAATCAGCTTGATAGGATGCAGACTTGTCCACTAAAAGGGCACCTCCAGAAGTTAAAGGTACATTTCTAAGTGAATCTACTAATCTATTAAAAGTAGGGCTACCTGCTGCGTAGTTAGCAGCTTGATCGGCATCTGCAACAGCCCGGGCTTGGTCATGAGCTTGGTCTATTGATAAACCTGCTGCTCTGGCACCTACAAAAGTTAGCGTATAAGGACTTAAATATAACTGTTGATTTATTAAACTTGCTACTGTATTAGCTGCGTAAGTATCACCAGAGTTTTCTTGGGTTGCTCTTAAACGTACATGAAAGTCTGTCCCTTTTAATTCTAATTTTGCAGACCAAAGACTAAAGCCATCTAAAACAAATCGATCATTTGCTGTGTACACAGAACTTCCAAAACCATAATTAAATTGGCCTATGAGTTCTAAATGATCTGTAGGTCTGAAATGCACAGCAGCATTACCTTTGAAACTCTCTGTCCTATTATCTATAAAACTGCTTTCTAAATAACCTGTGGGCGTAAAAGCACCATCTTCTCCAGTAGGTAACAATGTAACAAAAGGGGCTAGAGATGGTTCATTAGCTAAGGCTGAAAAGTTAAAAGCAAAATCCCCATAAACATTGGTACCGTTATAAGATCTGTTATTCTCACGGGTAATATTGCCTTGGTCATCAACACCTATTGCAGGAGAAGCAATATGACGTTCATCACTTGCTACAAAATCTAAGGCTGAAACATACGAAACAGTTGCTTTAAAAGCAAACTTATTATTAAAAGCTTTAGCAAATCGAGCTCCATAATCTTGAAAAAAGCTTGGGTTTTCATCTATACCATCAATGTGATTGACTCCTAATTTTGTATAAGCACTAAGTCCTTGATATTCAAAAGGGCTTTTACTTTCCAAAAGTAAAATTCCTTGTATGGCATTGGGTCCATATAAGGCAGAAGCAGGTCCGGAAATAAGCTCAACACTTTCCAAATCAAGTTCGTTTATCCCAACAAGATTACCTGCAGAAAAATTTAGACCTGGCGCTTCGTTGTCTATACCGTCTATGAGTTGTACAACTCGCGTATTCCCATTTGAGTTAAATCCTCTTGGGCTAATAGATTTGAAAGTAAAACTTTGAACACTTACATCTACGCCATGAAGGTTTTTTAAGGCATCATAAAAATCTGTAGATGCTGCATTTCTAATATCTAAAATATCCAATTTTTGAACCGTGACCGGAGATAATAAAATGTTTTCTTCCACACGAGAAGCCGATATAACAACTTCCTGACCTAAGGTGATTGATTCTTTAAGTTTAATTTCTAAAGATGTTGGACTTTCAGAAGTAATTGCAATTTCTTGACTTTCGTAGCCAATACTAGATACTATTAAGGTTAGAGGCAATGAAGCAGAAACATTTAAAGAAAAAATCCCACTTACATTAGTTATAGTACCTTTCAAAGTACCTTTCACAAGTATGTTAACACCAGCAAGTGGATCACCTGTTTCTCCATCTGTTATAAATCCACTAATTTTAGTTTCTTGAGCAAAGAGGAAACCATGTCCAAAAACAAAAACAGTGATCCATAGAGCAAGCCTATAGTTTAGTTTTTTCATAGGTTAAGATATGATTAAAGTTAGAAATAAATAATAAAGTATAATAAAAATTTTAATAATAGAATCTATGGTAAATTTAAAAAATAGTAAATATAAATTTAAAAAAATGTTTTACTGGCATAGTTATATTTTTTTTTTCATTAATTTTTTAATCAATATTATACCATTATACATTTGAAAATACGTGAAAACATTTTTTGTACAAATCATAACTGATTAGTGATTTAATTATCTTATTATCAATATTTTTAACTATATTTCCCAGCGTACCCTCCAAATGCTCCGCACTCTCAAAAATCTTCATAGCTATTTTGTCCTTCAAATAAGGCCAAACCCGCTCAGCAAGATTTAGCTCCGGACTATAAACCGGCAAGCGAATTAAAAAAATATTGGACGGAAACTTCATATCTTTAAGGGAACCTCGCATTATCAATAACCACTAGATTCAAACGCTTAGGATTATCTTCGCTAATAGTCTCTAAATGCTTGATAAAAAACAACTTATCTGTACTACACGTGTACATACTATAATTACATCCCGTTAGAAAAGAAAAAGCACCCCATAACCAACGATAGGTATAGTCGTGCTGATGACCACCAACAGGCTTAACACCCCGAGCCGTTAGGACCCGAGAGCGACGTGTAATCAAAGCAAAACGGCTCTCATCTTGAAAAAGCAAGTCAACACAGTCATAATTTCCTTTTTCGTATTCTTTTTTAGCCTTATTCATAGCTTCTGGCAAACCCTTTTCTTTAAACTCTGCTACCTTTTTTTTGTCCTTATTAATATGACTTTTACGCGATACCTTCAGCTTAGAACCAAAACGCCGACGGCAAAAATCAGATAAGGTTCCATAATGCACATCTGTACTAAACTCTTTGTCTCTAAATGATTTTATATTCCACATAAGAGCTAATTGTTGTCTCAACGTTCTCTAATTTATCCTTTATACTTTTTTGCATCTCTGCTGAAAAGACACTTTTATGATTAGCACCTATGCGAACCTTAATGGCTGATTTAAAGCCCTCTGATTCATATTTTTTGAACCAAGCAGACACGGTCTTGTCTGTAAAACCTAACTTACGAGAAATATGAGAAATATATTTTTTCTTTTCTTCTTTGACTAGTAAAAAGGCTTGAATACAACCACGTTCTAAATTGCTGTGAGCTTTTCTTAGGTGAGACTTTAAGTCTTTAACACTCTCTTTGACTTCTAAACTGATAGTTTTTGGCATGATATTTATAGCGTAAATCTAAAATCTCGTAATATAGTAAGTTTAAATCATTAATGGTATCAGACCTCATTTCAAAATCACTCAACATTACAGAGGAGCGAGTCCAAGAAATTATAAAATCAGCTAGTAGACTTTATGTTGTAAAATTTTTTGGTGATTTTAGATATTTTGAAATATTTGGTTTTCAATAAAATACATTTTGTGCATTTTATCCCGTGCAAAAAAATTAGTGCATAGAGTCTAGTAAGTAGTAATTTTTTTGATAAAAGTGGTCCCTATTCAAAAAAAATAGAATCTAAACCTATACAGAATAAGTCCATAAAGGTTTTAAAAACTTTTATGATTTAAAATATTGAAAACAAATAGATTGTAATTTTTTTTTAATTTTCCAAATTTTAAAAAATTAATTAAAACTTCCCTCCTACCACAACAGTTTTTCTCATTTTAGTTCTATTACCTTGGTTATCAAAAACTTTAATATCAAAGATATAATGTCCAATTCCAACAACTTGTCCATTGTTGTCGGTGCCATCCCATTTTATAAAACCCTTATTATCAATATAGTAATTCTGAACTAAAGTTTTTACTAAAAGTCCAGAAAAACTATAGATATCAATATTTAAAATATTGTTTTGGGCTTGGCAATTGTATGAAAAAAGCATAAAATCATTAACCCCATCAAAATCTGGAGTAAAAATAGGTGGTTCAATCGAAAAACAGTTTTGAGCTAATTGAGCAAAACTGTTCAAATGCGAGTTTGGACGGCTTGGAGTGGCATAACCTACCGACCCTGCAGCTGATTGCCAATTATTTTTGTTATTACTTTCTGCCTCAAAATCAATCCGCTCTAGAGAAACGTTTTTTGTTTCCTGTAAAAAAGTTAAATGCCAATCGGAACTATACTCCAGACTGTCCATACCCTCATTATCAGCATTTAATAAAATAAGATTATCACCTTCGTTTGATAAACGGGGTAAACCTGTTTCGATTACTGAAGCTTTATTAGCAATTGCATACTCTATTTCTAAGAAAATTTTATCCTCAGTAATAACCAGATAACTTTTAGGTTTAAGAATATAAGGTACTGATATTAAATTTCTTATATTTGTGAACTCGCCATTATCTAAATTAGCTATTTTAAAAGGGCTCATATCAATGTATTTATCACTGCGATTATAAAACTCAATAAATTCGGGGACAGGCGTACTAGCTTGAAAAAGAATTTCATTAAAAATAATATCCCCTTGTTCTGCTTCTTCAGGTAGACGAAAAGAAAAAACGGATTTTTCAAGGTTAAAATTACCTGAACAATCAGCAAAATTGGAAAGGCCTAGTTCGTAAAATATATCAGGTTGAAGGGTTTCTTTCAAGTTTATAACAAAAGCATTGGGGTTTTTATAATCAAAAATGATACTGTCGATAGTTAAATTTTGATTAAACTGGTAATTGGCTGAAGATAAAGTTTGTGGATCTAATTTTTCAGAACATATTACATAAAGTTGGGATTCTGAAAAAGCAAAAATATCTAAAATGGTTGGCTTTTGTTGATCTAAAAGTGGTGCATATTTTAGAAGACTATTTTCTTTACCCGGAGTACCACCTTCACGGGCTTCTGAAGCCATCCAATTATCATATTCCAAACAAAAACTTTCTAAATCAATCATTTCCAAACTATACCCACCATCCTTTTTATCATTATCTTGATAAAAATTAATGTTATAATTAACATAAAATAAAGGTGTTCCATCTTTTTTTTGCAAAGCCACAAAGGCTCCTGTATTGGGTAAGCTAGGTAAATTTTGGATTCCTAGAGCAAGGGTAAAATTATCAAAATAAGCCGCTCCTTCTAAATCACTTAAAAGCAAATAGGTTTTTGCAGGTAAAATATAGTTAGGTAAGTCAAGGACAGAATTGTTAACAACAAGCTGATAATCCAACAAATTTATAGACAAATTACTTCGATTATATAGCTCTAAATACTCAAAATCCTCAAATAAAATTTTTGGTGTTGGGTCAATCATCATTTCACTAATGATCAAATCTCCCGATTGAATTGGAGAATTATTTAATAATGCTGTATTCAGATTTGCTGTATTTCCAACACAATCCGATATATTGTGGATAACTAAATTATGCATTTGACCCTCCTCTAAAGGATTTTGAAAAAATAAAGATAAACTATCTGGTGCTAAAACAAATTCAAAAATATCAACTCCTTGTATATTAATTATTTTAGAAGTATCAACGCGTTCATTAAAATATAGAACAACGCCATTGTCATCCAGATACTTAATGTTGTTTAGTTGAGGTGGGGAAGTGTCTTGTTGAAGAGTTATATTTAAGGCAGATGGCGTACCTCCATTTTCATGACTACTGGCCAGCCAATTACTTTCTGAATGGCAAAAGGCTTGAAAACCTATATGTTCCAAACTGTATCCGCTATTTTTTTTATTTTCATCTTGATACCAAGTGTCTTTATAATTAACTTCAAAAATTAAACTATTGTTCGTATTATACAAACTTAGAAGATCTCCAGAATTATTAAGAGTTGGAAAATTTATAACTGGTAATGTATTTATATTCAAATTTTTATAATAGTTTGAATTTGTACCCTCTTTGGTTAAAGTCACATAAGACTGGGGCAAAAGTTCGTATTCAGGCAAAAAGACTGTCGTTGTTAAATCGCTAAAATGAAGTCCCAAAAGCTCAAGAGTATCTTGGCTATTATTATACAGTTCAATGTATTCGTACTTTAGATAGTTATTTCCGGAAGGATTAGCCATAATTTCGGTAAGTAATAAATCATTTTTTGAAATTACAGGTAAAGGTTTGACTTTAATAGAAGTGGGTAAAAGGACATTGCCAGAGAGGTCTTCTATATTTTCAAGAGTTAAAATATAAACACTATCCAATTGAAAATCAAAATTGTATGTCAAATAAACGACATTATCACTATTCAAGCTATTAGTAGGAAGTAGATTATCATTAAGTTGATAATTATTAATGATTTCAGCCTTAATTTTATCTAAGGTTTCATCAAAAAAGAGAGTAATTTGATTTTGACTATAAAATGCTTTTAGGATTTCAGGTGCTTTTGTATCTAATTCAAATAAGTGGTTATCAGAAGTTTGAATATCCCAATTTTCAAAAATGAGGTTACCTATATGCAGCCGATGTGTCTGATTGGCTTGAATAATCGAATCAAAAAATAGGATAACTTTATTGGGGAAATCAGAAAAATAACCCAATCTATTGGGAAAAATACTTTGATTTAATTGAAATAAATTAATATTTAAAGACTCTGAATTGATATTTTTTTCAAATCTTAATTCGAGACTCTGAAGGCTTGGCGTAGCAATACTTTCTAGGTGATTGATAACTTGAAAAGTGTCATTTAAGTCATTGGATATAAAACCTTTGGTATCTATAATTTGCGCCGTATTTAAAGTGTACATTCTGTCTGACTCAAAAATTTCATCAAAACTTAATCTTACTATAGAACTATCTTGAAAAACTAAAGCATTAATTTGATTATTTGGACAGTTAAAGTTTTCTATATCAATATTTTGAAGGATAAATTCAGAAAAAATAAGGGTCAAATTTTTTTTATCGCTAAGGTAAAGCTGACTAATTTTTGGAGACGTTAAATCTATAGGAATTTTTAGAGTATCCTGAATATTATTTCCTTGTAAATCAGAAAGTTGTAAAATAAAAAGTTTAAGCGTGTCGTGAGCAAAAAAACCACTTTCATAGTATAAAATAAGTTTTTTATTTCCATTGGCTAAACCAATACTATCCGGTTTTCCAATTGGCTCAAGGTTATAATTATTTTCATTTTTTGCTAAAGTAGTGTCTATACTTTCTGAAAAAAGCAATTCTATTTTTTTACCATATAATATTTTAATATCCTGTAAAATAGGAACTTGATCATCAAAATATATTTTTCTGCTTGTTGTTGTAAGCTGATTTCCTCCTAAATCTCTAATATTTTTGATATTTAAAGTATAATTAATTTCGGGTAAAAGCGCCTGAGTAAAGAACAAAATAATAGTATCTAATTTATAGTCAATATTTTCAATATTTACATTAGGTAAAAAAATGTAATGATTATAAGCGCTGGCTGTATTCTGCTCAAGTATTTCCGAAAAAGTTAATTTTAAACTTTTTGAGTCTATAAGCTCAAAATTTTCTAAGGTTGGTTTTCGAGTATCGTAAGTAAATATAATATTTTGGGTATCGCTTCTATTTCCAAAATCATCACTAATCCCGTAGATTTGAAGAGCAATAGGTACATTTTCGGGTAATAATTTGTCAAAACTAACATCTAATTCGCCTACATTTTTCCCTTTCTGTACTAAACCTATATTTCCTAAATCAGGTAAATAAATCTGACTTTCAGTTTCTGTTAATTCATAATCAATACTTTCAGAAAATAAAATATGTATACCATAAGGGGTTGTTACAGATATGGTAAGGGCTTGAGGGGCTTGATTATCGAAAAAAATAAAATCTTTTTCGGCTACAGCTTCATTGCTATTCCCAAGTAAATCGCTAAAATGATCGACAATAAGGGTGTACTTCTTATTCAGCTCCAAATTTCTATTAAAACAAAGTAGTAAACCATTGGCTTCCAGACTAAAACTCAAAAGGTTTATATCTTCATTTTTAAGTCTAATATTTTCAGGTGATAATAAAGATAAAGAATCCAAAACTTTAGAGAAAAAAAGTCTTATTTTATTGTTTTCTAATGTTTTTAAACTATCTAAACGAGGTGAGCTATTATCTACAACCTCAAAATTAAAGATGATTGGACTTTTAAGATTATTGTTTAAAGTATCAGATAAACTCTTTACAATCAGATTATTAGTTCCAAAAATAAAATCAGTATTAAAAGTTAATTGAAGTTCATCAGAAGCCAACCTAAAAACCGTACTCGGCTTAAAGTCGGAGTTAAGCATATAATTTTCTAAATTGAACAAAGTAGACGTATCTACGCTTTCATTAAAAATAAGTTTTAAACTATTGCCATTTAGTATTTCAAAATTTTCTACATAAGGCGGACTAAAATCTTCTGGCTCAGTTATACTAATGTCATCAAGACTAAAATCATTGGCTCGAGTGCTGGTATAGTTCATTAAAAAACCAAAAAAACAGGTACTTTGAAAACTACTATCTTGAAAACAAGCTAAAGTCAACAGAGTATCGCTTTGAGTCTTGTCGGCTTTTAAGAGCCAGTTTCCTCTTTCATCTCTCGATACTTCTACAATAACATCTGGATTTGTCGCCAAACCACCAATGGTATCGTCAAAAAGAAGAGTATGTTGGTCGGCATTTTGTTTATAAAAATCCAAGCCATCATCACTTCCATTTTCTCCAATTCTGAGGTAATAACCTTTTGTAACTTCTTCTAAATTAGAGGTATCAGAAAATAGATAAACTCGAATAGCGTTGCTACTGCTTGGGCTAAAATTTAGTTTTATTCGAAATGTCCAGCGACTTACCGTTTGGGTATTTGTTGTAAACAGAGAAGCTGTATTTTGAGAAGTCGAAAAATCACTTTGTAAAAACGTGTCTTGAGCAGAAGTCTCAAAGGTAAAAAAGTTCGTATCACCTTGCCATGTAGGATTTTCAGATAAATTAAAATCAGAAAACGTTTCGGTAAACTGGCTAAAACCTAAAAAAGGAATAAAAAGGAAAGCAAAAAGGGATTTTATTTTCATTTTTTGGTTTGTTAAACAATTGAAAATTAAATGTTTAAACTTGGTAAGTTTTAAAAAGCATTCTAAAAATTAAAAATATATTCAATATCAAAATTGAAACCTGCAATCGTTTTGGAGCGTATTTGTCCTCTGCTTTTTACTTTTTTATATAATTTAAAAACTTGCCCGTCTAAAAGATAGTGTTCGAAAGTTTTTTCTAAAGGATCTATAAGCCAATATTCTTCTACACCGTGCCGAGCATAATCAATGAATTTAATACCCCTGTCGTTTTTTTGAGTAGAGGGTGATAGAATTTCTACGATAAGCGTTGGAGCTGGGAAAAGCATTTGGTCATCAGTAAATCTATCGGATATTTCCTTGTTCCAAAAACAAATATCGGGTTCATAGCTGTTTCGAGTAAGATGAATCATCGCTTTCTCAACAGCTATTTCTCCAAGATTATGACTTTCAATGTATCCGCCTAATAATCTACCTAATTTTTCGGAAGACTTCCAATGCCTTCTCTTTACAGGCGAGTGCATAATCACCTTTCCATTGATAAATTCAGCTTTATCATCTTCGTTAATATCTCGATAAAACTGATTTCTGTGTTGAATTTCAGATTTATCCGAATGAGAAAACCTGGTAACTTTGGAATTTTTTTCTTTTAACATGGTCTACATAATTGTGAAATGTAATTGTTTAAAATAAGGAGAATGAGTGATAGTAAAATTATTTTTTTCATAATAGTTTGATAAAAAATTAAAATACTGAAAACAAATGGGTTAAATCCTCAAGGTTTTTTAAAAACCTGACAGATTTGGGTATAAAATTAATAATTTTATAGGACGTTCTGAAAGAGCTATACATATTTGGGTTTAGAGCTTGGATTGAGAATTTTAATGTGTTTTCCTGCTTGGGTCAGGACAAAAATATCCGCCTGCGTTGCTGCTTTTATAGCTCCTTTTTCAATATCCATACCTGCAACAGCGCCATAAATTTTGTGGTCTTTATAGGCTTTAAAATCTTCGGCAAATTGTTTTAACTCTTTACTTATAAACTTTTCAACATTAACCTTTCGAAGAATATGCTTAACCGATATGACCACAAGGCTATTTTTATTAAGCCCCACAATATCATATTCTCCGTTAAGGGTTTTTAGATTTCTTTCAATTTTATCTAAATGAATAGAGGCGATTTGTTTACTATCTTCCAAGCCGGTAAAGAAAAAGTTTTCAGCCACAGAGCCGATATTATGGGATACATTTCCGTACAATTTTCCGAGCGTATCGAACTTTTTGGTAATTTCTTCCTGTGATTTACGAAGCTTTTCCCATTCTTTTTCCCATTTTTTATTCGATTCTCTGATGCTTGTAAGGTTTAAAATTGCTAATTCTTTAGCTTCTTGGCTAGTCATTTTGAAAATATCTAAGTCTTTTATCTCTTTATCTGTCATAATTGGAAATAGTTTAAAATTAAGAAAAAATAGAATACTTGAAATCAGAATCATAAAATTAATAATTTTTTTGAGGAAATTCTTTTATTTTTAATATCCTAAAAATTAAAAATATATTCAATATCAAAATTGAAATTTGCAATCGTTTTAGAATGTATTTGTCCTCTGTTTTTTACCTTTTTATATAATTTAAAAACTTGCCCGTCTAAAAGATAGTGTTCCAAAGTTTTCTCTAAAGGATCTATGAGCCAATATTCTTCTACACCGTGCCGGGCATAATCAATGAATTTAATACCCCTGTCGTTTTTTTGAGTAGAGGGTGAGAGAATTTCTACGATAAGCGTTGGAGCTGGGAAAAGCATTTGGTCATCGGTAAATCTATCGGATATTTCCTTTTTCCAAAAACAAATATCGGGTTCATAGCTGTTTCGGGTCAGATGAATCATCGCCTTTTCAGAAGCTATTTTTCCAAGGTTGTGCTTTTTAATGTGTAGATACATAAGCACATATAAATTTCCTAACGATGCCCAATGCCCCATTTTTACAGGCGAGTGCATAATCACCTTTCCATTGATAAATTCAGCTTTATCATCTTCGTTAATATCTCGATAAAACTGATTTCTGTGTTGAATTTCAGATTTATCCGAATGAGAAAACCTGGTAACTTTGGAATTTTTTTCTTTTAACATATTGTATATAATTATGAAGTGTAATTTTTTAATAAATTGAAAATTAGAAACTTAAACCTACGAGGTTTTTAAAAACCTCATAGGTTTGCCACCTCACTAATATTCCAAAACCCGCTCTGTGATTTTTACTGGTACCTCTATTTCATTTTTCACTGTAAATGAAGTCTATTTTATCCAGTTGTCCTTGGCATCGTATTCGTATTTGAAGGTGTGTTTTGGGTCCAAATTTCCTTTAATTATTTCACCAAATTTAGATTCGGTTTCATAGGTGGCTTCTTCAAAAGTTCTAAACTCTTTTGACTTGGAAAAAGTAAGGCTAAAAAGAAAAATAAATGATAATAGAAATGTTATTTTTTCATAATTCCAATCCAAATTTAAATACGAATATCAATTGTTGAATTTGTTTTTTAAAAACGATAGGGTTTTGGGTTGGATTTGGTGATTGAATTTTTATCGGACCCGAATCGCTGTATTGAAGTCCTCCAGAAAAGAGGAGAGATTGTTGCGTTCTATAGCCTAACTTTATCCTAAAACCGTAGCGCAATTCAACTAAAGGTGCCAAAGCCAAATCATCAAAATTTTGCTCTTCAAAACGACTAAGCGCCAAACTTGTGCCACCTTGTAAGGTAAGAAAAGAAGTTATAATTTTATCGGAAAAGAAATAACGCATATCTAAAAATCCTGAGAGCTGTTCATCAAAACCATAGTCCGTATCATAACCCAATCCCAAACCAATTCCAAAGCGAGTAGGGCGATAAATGTATTTTTTTGTTGCTCGGAGTAAGGCTGTTAAAGAAGCGTGATAGGATTGGGTTGGATTTTCACTGCTATGTTTTAAAGCACCTTCTATAAGTAAACGAAAAGTTTTTCGTCTGCCAAAATAAGGATTAATATTTAAATCATAACTATCTGAACCCAAACGCCTACGACTCACCATTATAGAGGCTATTTTTTTTTGATTGTAATCATTCCTAAACACCTTTTTACTTATCCGAATAGCCAGTTTATTGGGATGTTTACGCCTGAACTCAAAGTCAATGACCTTCGGTCGTTTTTCAGAAGTTTTTAAACCCAAATAATATCCTTCGACAAGTTCAAGTTTATACTGGGGATAGCGTCTAGCTAATTTCTTAATTTTTTTGTTGTAATACTCCTGAGTAGCCTTTGTAACAACTTGAGGCAATGAGGCATAGAGTTGGTCAATCTTTTGATTCCATTTTGTCTGATATGAAAAATTAATTTTCAAATCGTACTTGCTTTTACTTTTAATATTGATATGATCTGTACTTTCTATACCAACTAAGTAAGGTCGGATAAATCCTTCAGATAAGTAATTGTCAAGAGTACGGATAAAGCGATTTATTTTTACTAATTTATTTTTAGCGCCTTGGTCCAAATGCCGAAAGGCATCGGGTCCCACATAGAGCCCTCCAGCTTTCCCTTTAAGTTTATCAATTTGTTGGTAAATATCTGTTTCTGCTAAGGGGTCTAAATTTGGATTTTGTAAACGATCATAAAGATCTTGGAGTTTTTTGAGTTCTTTTTTGAATGTATTATTTTGCAAACTCTCTAAATATGCCTGGACTTCTTTTTGAAAACGCCCTTCGTCAAATTCATAAGTCGCCCTAACTTCATAAATAGTTTTTTTATCTTCTATAAAGTGCTGTATTTTTTCTCTATCTATGAGTCGAAGGTGGAAAGCACGCACTTCGTCCATATAAGATCGAATAGTTGATTCGCTGATGCCATCTTTAGAAAATGTCAGCAACTGGGTTTCACTTAGAAAAAAAGAACCAGCTTTTCCGATAGCATTTTCTTTAGCTCGTCTTCGAGCAATATCTTGAGCTTCTACAGGACTAATATTTCCAGCAACTTCTGCCCGTCCAATACCTTGTCTTTTAATTTTTTGAGAATAAATATTGAAAATCAAAATATTAAAAAAACATAAACTTAAAATTCCAATTGATAGAGTTCGTTTCATAAAAAAAATAGAAGTTATACTCGCGTGAATTGAAAAGTGGTCGTATCTTCGGAAAAAAGTTCGTCATGATTATCCAATAAAAAAGAAACCAACTTTAAACTTGTTTTAATATCTTCTTGAATTTCAAGCTGTTTGGTTTGTTCTTCTTTTAGTCTCAATTCACTTTTCTGGGAAAGGTAGCCAAAAACCAAAGTAGCTGCGGAGATTATTATCGATACGATGACAGCAGTACTGTTTATATACTTAGGTTTATTATTTTTCTTATAATTATTAACTTGTAACTGCAACAATTGATTTTCCAATTCTTGCTTTTTAATATCTAAATCATTGGTTTTCATAGGTTAATAGTATTAAAAATAGGGTAAAAATCTAAATATAGAATATTGCTTGTTTATACTCATTTTAGCTTTTAAGGCTTTATAGTAATGCTATGACTATATTTGCAAATAAATAAATATTTTGATTAAATCAACTCAATTTTTAAAATAAATAGGCTAATTTGATAACGCTTAAATTAATTTAGTCTTAATATATTAATTTAAGTAATTTACTAATTTAGTTTCTAATCCATAATTATTGTATTTTAATCCTCCACTTTTTATAGTATACGAAATAATGATTAATAAATATTTATACATACATCTGTTTTTATTTTGTTTTATTCTCAACACTTATGGGCAGGAGACTTTTCCTGTTAATGGTGTTAGAGATAGCCGTTCTGGACACTATTTTTTTAAAAATGCAACTCTTTATATTGATTATCAGACGAAGATAGAAAATGGGCAGCTATTAATTGAAAAAGGGCGCATAAAGGCTGTTGGTGAAAACCTTTCGATTCCAAAAGGTGCCGTTGAGATTGATTTAGAGGGTAAGACTATATATCCTTCATTTATAGATATATATGCTGATTATGCTTTACCTCAACCACCGCCTGCGGCTCCTTTTAATTGGGGAGGAAAAGAGCAAATTACATCTACAAAAATAGGTGTTTATAATGCCAATGAAGCTATAAAATCAAATTACCAAGCTGTTGAAGAATTGAACATCTTTGATAAAGAAGCTAGAAAAAAAGCTAAAAAAATGCGATCTATAGGTTTTGGAACTGTTTTGGCTTTTAAAGCTGATGGAATTGCAAGAGGAACAGGCGTTTTAACAGCTTTATCCAGCCAAGGCACAAACAATGAAGCTATATTAAAAGCCGATGCCGCAACTTTCTTTTCTCTAAATAAAGGGTCTTCTAAACAAACTTATCCAATTTCTGTGATGGGGGCAATTGCTTTGCTTAGGCAAACCTATTACGATGCAAAATGGTATAATGCAATTGGTTATAAAGAATTTAAAGATTTAGATTTACAGAAATTTAATACCTATAATCATCTACCAAAAATAGTTGAAGCTAAAAACTGGCTAGATATTTTAAGATTGAATAAAGTAGGGCAAGAGTTTGGAGAACAGTATATCATTAAAAGTAATGGAACTGCTTATCAACGTATTAAAGATATTAAAAAAGCAAAGGTTTCCCTTATTGTGCCTTTAAATTTTCCTTCAAAACCAAATGTTAATGATGTTTTAGAAAGCGAACAAGTTAGTTATACAACTTTAAAACATTGGGAACTGGCAGCTACTAATCCGGGTGTTTTAGCTAAAAATCAAATTCCTTTTGCTTTCACGATGCGCGGCTTAAAAAATAAAAAAGATTTTTTGAAAAATTTGCAAAAGGCTTTAAAATACGGTCTTAGCAAACGTGAAGCCCTTAAAGCCTTAACTTATACACCTGCTCATTTTTTAAAAATGGACAATGAAATAGGAAGTTTAAAAACTGGAGCTTGGGCAAATTTTATTATCACTTCGGGGGATATTTTTGATAAAGAAACAAAAATTATCGACAATTGGGTACAAGGAAAAGTTTATGTTATCACTAAAGAACAAAGTTTAAAAACAGGTATTTATAAACTTGATTTAGAAGGAAAAACCTATAAACTTAGCCTTAAAAATAAGATTGATAAGTTAAAGGCAGAACTTTATGAAAATGAAAAAGATAGCATAAAAATTAAGGTAGAAATAAATCAAAATGCTAATCGTATATATCTCAATTTTGAACTATCTAAGAAACCTTATCGTTTAAGTGGCTGGGTTTCTGAAGATAATAAAAAACTTTCGGGTCAAGGACAATTGAGTAATGGAAAATGGTTAACCTGGAAAGGACATTTTGAAAAAGAAATCTCTAAAAATAAAGAGAGCAAACCGAACAAAAAATCAGATTCTAAATCAAAAGTAGATTCTAAAATACTTTATCCTTTTACAGCTTTTGGTCATGAAGATTTGGTTAAACCAATTTTTGTATTGTTCAAAAATGCAACAGTTTGGACAAATGAACAGGCTGGAGTTTTGAAACAAGCCGACGTATTGGTTAAAAATGGGAAAATTATAAAAGTAGGGCAAAACCTTGAAGAATCCGGTGCTCAAATTATCGATGCTAGCGGTAAACATTTGACTTCAGGAATTATTGATGAACATTCTCATATTGCTTTAACAAATGTAAATGATGTAGCTACTGTATCAGCTATGTGCCGTATGTCTGATGCTGTAGATCCAACCGATATAGATATTTATAGACAACTGGCTGGTGGTGTGACAACAAGCCAATTGTTACATGGTTCGGCAAACCCAGTAGGCGGACAGTCTGCTATTATTAAAATGCGTTGGGGAGCTAATGCTGAAGATATGCTTATTAAAGATGCCAATAAGTTTATAAAATTTGCTTTAGGTGAAAATGTGAAGCGTTCGCGAAATGTCAATTCTATTCGTTATCCTCAAACCAGAATGGGTGTAGAGCAGGTTTATCAAGATATTTTCAGTCAAGCTTTAGAATACGATAAGGCATGGAAGATATATAATGATTTAACTCAACAAAATAAACGAAATAAACAAAAAAATAAAAAGAGTATAGCTCCACGTAAAGATCTTGTTTTACAAACTATAGCCGAAATTATTAATAAAGATCGTTTCATCACTTGCCATTCGTATGTACAGTCAGAAATTAATATGCTCATGAAAGTTGCTGAATCTTATGATTTCAAAATTAATACCTTTACCCATATTTTAGAAGGCTATAAAGTAGCTGATAAGATGAAAAAACATGGTGCTGGAGCTTCAACTTTTTCAGATTGGTGGGCTTATAAAGAAGAAGTTAAAGATGCTATTCCTTATAATGCCAGTTTAATGACTCAAGCTGGTGTTGTTTCAGCTATAAACTCTGATGATGCAGAAATGGGCAGAAGACTTAACCAAGAAGCAGCTAAATCGGTTAAATATGGTGGCTTATCTGAAGAAGAAGCCTGGAAGTTAGTCACTTTAAATCCTGCTAAATTGCTTCACTTAGATGATAAACTAGGTAGTATAAAAGTAGGTAAAGATGCTGATTTAGTCCTCTGGACAGATAACCCACTATCTATATATGCTAAAGTTGAAATGACTTTAGTTGATGGTTGTATCTATTATGATAGAGCCAAGTCAGAACAACAACAACTTGAAGTAGAAAAAGATAGAGCCAGAATTATAAATAAAATTATTAAAGATAAAAACGGTAAAAGTGATAAAAAGATAAAGAAAGTTTATAAGCCTAAAAAACATTGTGATACTATTGAATTATATTAACAAAAAAATAGACTTGTCTTTTTTTAACTATTCCATAGGAATGCTATCTTTCCAAGATAAAAATAGCATTCCTATGGATCAAATTTATTGAAAATCTAAAAAATGGGTTGAATGAAACTATTACAGCCTTGCTATTTTTAGCTTGGAAGTTGTTTAAAAATTAAAATTAACGATTGCAGCGGCTAAATGGTTCCAAGCTAACCAATTTTGGACTTTCTTATCAAAGCGTATAAAAAATTCCTTTTCTCAACTTTTCAAAATAACCTTATACATAGCTAAGCAAGCATCATTCATGACCTGAATATTATGAATAGAAGCTAAATGGGCATAAAGTAGACTTCGACTTTTTAGAAGAAAGCGAAGATAGGCTCTGCTATAGTTTCGACAAGTGGAACAAAAACATGTTTCCATAATTGGTTTTTGATCTGTGGAAAAAAGAGCATTATGAAGATTAATTTTACCTTGTTCATGAACACTTTTAAAAGTTACCCAACCCTTTTCTTCGACAAATTTCCCGCTATAAAGACTACCATGGCGGGCATTTCTGGTTGGAGCAACACAATCGAACATATCGGCACCTTCAGCTACAACATCAAGAAGATTTTGAGGATTTAAACCAACCCCCATAGTATATCGAGGTTTATTTTGAGGTAATAAAGGTTCAATCCATTTAAGAATTTCAACAGTTTTTTCCATATCAAAACCTATTGTTTCACCTCCAATAGCAATTCCGTCAGGATTTTTTGAAACAATAAAGTCGGCACTTTCTTTTCTTAAATCTTCAAAAAAAGCACCTTGCACGATTCCAAAAAAAGCCTGTTTATAGTTGTATCGAGAAAGTGGTTTATCTACATGAATAGCCAAAGACTTCTCCAACCAACGGTGGGTTCTTTGCATAGCATTATCAACATAGAGCTTATCAAGACTGTCAGGTGTGCATTGGTCAAAAGCCATAATAATATCAGCACCTAAAATCTTTTGAGTTTCTATAGATGTTTGAGGTGTTAAATGAATAAGATGTCCTGTATTAGGATGTTTGAAATGAGCACCATTTTCATCTATCTTGCATTTTTTTTTATTTTTAGATAAACTAAACATCTGAAAACCACCACTGTCTATCAACATCGGCTTAGACCAAGTCATAAACTTATGCATACCACCTAATTGAGCAATTAGGTTGGTTCCAGGGGAGACTAACATATGATACGTATTGCCTCCTAAAATGAGTTGAGTTCCTGTATTCAAGAGATTCTCAATACTCATACAATTCACAAAAGCTCTGGTGCCCACAGGCATAAATACAGGTGTTTGAAATATGCCATGTGCAGTGTTTATTTTTAGAATTCGAGCTTTATTCTTAGAATGAGTTTTAAGAATCTCTACTTTAAAATTATCGGTCAAAATGTATACCTATTCCTCTTTGACTTCTTCTTCTGACGGTATTTCATCTTGTGCTTCTTCAGAAATAGCTTCTTCTTCGGTTTCTAAAGAATTATCACCTTCAAAATTATTGCCTTTTTTTATTTTTCTTACTTCTTTTCGAATTTCTATTTCGCCATTTTCATTAGTAATAGTGTCTATTTTGACTTCTACTTCATAATTACCAGATTCTAAACTACCCACTTCTTTGCATTTATCATGTTTAGAAGTACATTTTTTATTTTTGGAACATGCAGCGTTTCCTCTTTTACAAGCACCACAATTTTTCCCAAATAAAAAGCCTAAAGATGCAAAAATAACAGCAATAAGCAATATAAGGAACCAATTTTTTTTGAATACTTCCATAGTTAAGTAAAAATTAAATTTATAAATAAGTAAATAATGTTAAAAAGTTTTCTAAATTATTTGGTATATAATACTATCAGCAAATTTATAAAAAAATGGATTATAAACACCATATATATATAATTGATCTAAGTACAGGAAAAAACTTTTCATAAAAAAAGTGGTTTTAGATTTTATTATTTGGTTATCAATAGTCTACTTTTGAAAAACTATTTAAAAAATTATATTCTCAAAAAGAAGAGCAAAGCAAAAACCTTGACTTGACAATATGGGGTAAAATTTTTGTCTGAAAATCTTTTTTTGTTATCATTGTTTTTACAACAAACATAGGCTTAATTTATTTAGATAACTAATTAGAAATTAAATACTTGCAAATTTACCCATGTTTTTCAAAGTAATTTGCAAATTACTTCTTAAATTAAGAGCAAAAGTATAACCCTAAATAACTCATTATCAAAAATATTTATTAAATCATGCTTTTTTATAATACTACCAAATTATGTATAAAAAATATTTAATTGTTATCTCTTTGCTTATCTTAATGGGCTTACAAAAAAATATATTGGCTCAGATTGTATCGGTAGGCAGCGGTAGCTATACAACTAATTTTCCTGGTACTGATGCTGCAAGCCGTAATGGTTTTCCTTCAGGAAATCCTCAACTTAGCGGAGTTGCGTCAGGAAAACCTGTCCCTACCAACGATTGGTGGTCCAAACTTGTAAAAGAAAACCATGCAGATAACCTTTTTAATTATCCTATGACCCTTAAAACAACCAATAAAGGACTTGTAGTCAGTTATATTCCATGGGGAGTAATTGACGATCAAGAACCTATTGTTGTGGGTACTACCGGGTTAAATGCTTCGAGTGCCACAGTTGCCGATCATTCAGATTGGACTGTTACCATAAATTGGAATGATAAACTTCAGGCGACTGTAGGAATAGGCATGCCTTTTTTATATTTTGAAAAAAAAGATGCAGAGCAAGTAGAGATTCAAATAAATCTTGGTATGGTAACGGTATCCAACGAAATGATTGTAGTAAATGATGCTCGAAATGGGGCTGACTTTGTTATTTATGCACCATCGGGAAGTAGCTGGACTCAAAATGGTTCTGTTTATACTTCCTCACTCAATGGTGAAAATTATTGGTCTGTCGCCATGTTGCCTCAAGATGTTTCAAATGTTACGACTGCTGCCGAAGAATTCAAAAAATATGCCTACGTCTTTCCCACAAATACTACTGTTTCATGGTCTTTCGATCAAAGTAATGCCACAGTAAGAACTGATTTTACCATATCAAAAGAGATAAAAGAAGGCACGAATACTGACCTTTTATTGGGTTTATTGCCCCATCAATGGAGTAATCTTGCTCCTGATTCGCCTAAACCCATGGAAGAGAGCTATTCTTCTGTTCGTGGCGAATTAAAGATGTTGTCCGATGATCACTTTAGTGTAGAAAATAAATTTAGAGGTATTCTGCCTACACTTCCTTATTTATCAAATTATAGTGAAGGATTTAATGTAGCTACGTTAAATGAAAAAGTAGAAACCATCAAGAATGATCAACTAAGCACATGGACAGATTCATATAATGAAGGACAAGTCATGAATAGACTGATACAAACAGGAAGAATAGCTCATGAAATGGACAACACAGAGGCTCTAAACACAATTTTAGCAACGGTGAAAGAGCGTTTAGAAGATTGGTTATCGGTAGAAGCATCGGAAGTGGCATTTTTATTTTATTATAATACGGACTGGTCATCATTAATAGGTTACCCTGCTGGGCATGGGCAAGACAACAATATCAATGATCATCATTTTCATTGGGGGTATTTTATTCATGCCGCTGCTTTTATAGAACAGTTTGAACCCGGTTGGGTGAATCAGTGGGGAGGCATGGTAAATCATCTCGTTAGAGATGCTGCCAGTGCCCGAAGAGATGATGCTATGTTTCCATTTTTAAGAAATTTTAGCCCTTATGCAGGGCACTCTTGGGCAAATGGCTTTGCCTCTTTTCCTCAAGGAAACGATCAAGAATCTACTTCAGAAAGTATGCAATTTAATTCATCACTCATTCATTGGGGCGCTATTACTGGCAACGATGAAATACGAGATTTGGGTATTTACTTATATACAACCGAACAATCTGCTATCGAAGAATATTGGTTTGACATTCATGAAAGAATATTTTCTAGCTCACAGCAATATAGCCTTGTTTCTCGTGTATGGGGCAACTCGTATGATAATGGTACTTTTTGGACAACTGATATAGAAGCCTCCTATGGTATAGAGTTGTATCCCATACATGGTGGCTCTATGTACCTTGGACATAATGAGACTTATGCTGAAAAATTGTGGTCTGAAATAGAAAATAATACGGGGATTTTAAGTAATGAAGCCAATGTTAATTTATGGCATGATGTGATGTGGAAATATCTCGCCTTCACTGATCCATCAAAAGCGATAGAGCTTTATGATTCTTACCCAGATAGAAATCTTAAATTTGGCGTTTCTGATGCTCAAACGTATTATTGGTTGCATGCCATGAACGCATCGGGGAAAATAGATACTTCTATTACTGCCGATTACCCTTTGGCAGTTGCTTTTAATAAAAACGACGATTATACTTATGCTGCCCATAACTACAGCAGCGATGAAATAACAGTTAATTTTTCCGATGGCTTTTCTTTAAGCGTTCCTGCCCGTAGTATGGCGACCAATAAAGATGTAGACATATCGGCTAGTATATCGTCTAGTTTTTCCAGCGCATACCCCGGAGGAAATGTAACTCTTACAGTAAATACTGAAAACCAAGTAGTTAGCAGAGTAGTTTTCTATCAAGATGGTGTTAATATAGGAGAAGATTTAGTGTCACCTTATATTTTAAAAACGAATTCATTAGTATCCGGTCAACCCAGTTTTTATGCAAAGGTGTATCAAGCCGATCTTTTTGATGTAACCAATATTGTAAGTGTAACCGTAGGTAGCCAGCGGCCTTTTAACGGAGTGCTCACAGAGATACCCGGAACTTTAGACGCTGGCCATTATGATACGTTCGAAGGGGGATCAGGACAAGGTATTAGTTATGTCGATTTTACTCCAAATAATCAAGGAGATTACAGATCAGGCGAAGCTGTTGATGCCGCTCTATCAAATACTGAAGGGGCTACAATAGGATGGATAACATCAGGAGAATGGGTTGAATATACTGTAAATGTAGCCCAATCTGGTCTTTATCATTTATCTTTTCGTTATGCATCTGGTAATCAGAGCGGAGGTGGTCCGTTTTATATAGAACTGGATGATCAGCGTATTTCAAACAATATTACTTTAAATTATACATCAGATTGGGATGAGTGGGAATCAAAATCGGTTTCTGGTTTAGCAATTCCTGCTGGCGAACATGTTTTAAAATTGGTATTTGAAAATGGAGAGTTTAACATTGGACGAATGATTTTTTCCTTCCAAGAAAACCTTTCTTATGGACATCCTGTAGCCAACGCCGGAGACAATGTTTCTGTTAGATTGCCAAACAGTACAGCGATATTAGACGGATCATCGAGTTTTGATCCTGATGGTAATGCCTCGCTAACGTATCGATGGGAACAGCTAAATGGACCTTCTTTTATCTCTTTTTCAAATTCATCCGATATTTCTCCAACTGTTTCCAACTTAGAAGAAGGGATATACACCTTCGAATTATTTGTCAGTGATGGTACGTACCACAGCACCGATCAAGTATTCATAATTGTTTCAGAAACGGGAAATTCATTACCCACTGTATTCATAACATCGCCAGAAAATAATGCGTCGTATGAAGAAAATAGGAACATTCAAATTACCGCTTCTGCTAGTGATTTAGATGGTGATATAACAAAAGTAGAGTTTTATGATGGTACTACTAAATTAGGAGAAGATTCAACAGAACCTTATAGTTTTTTATGGGGCGATGTAAGTATTGGTTCCCATAGCTTATCAGCAACAGCAACTGATAATACTGGTGGGCAAGGCAATTCTCAGGTCATAAATATCTCTGTGAATGAAACATTTCAATGTAGCGAAACATCGAGTAATGCCCAGCAAGGAAGTTTTTCAACAGGATATAGAACTACTTTTCAAACCATTGGAAATCAGGTAAAAATTACTTTTGAGTTATTGGATAATGATAAGTCAGGTGTGATAGCTTACCTTTGGCGAGCTTCTCCTTTTTCGGAAGTGCAAATGGATCATGTATCAGGAAATACTTTTTCTAGAACAGTATCGGGATTTACAGCGGGTGAAACTATAAGTTATGGTTGTAAATTTGCTTTTACAGGAGGTTTGGCTGTTACCCAATATATTTCCTATGAGGTAGCTAGCAGTTGCCAAACCACGCATCAACTATCACTCGAAGATGAAGAAATAAATTTAGCAGAAAATAGCCTTACTGGTGCAATTGTGTACACACCAACTCCCAATTATAGTGGTAATAGCCCATTGAACTATTCTATTCTTAATGGAAATGACGAAGGGACATTTGGTATAAACACAACTACCGGAACAATAACAGTATCCAATAGCAGTCTATTAAATTCTGAGATTGTTCCAAAATTTCAACTTGGCTTATTCGTTTCTGATGGTACTTTATCAGATGAATCTGTATTAACTATCAATATAGGACAAACAGTCGTTACCAATCTGTCTGACGAAGACAAGAATAATTTAGAGGAGCAAAACGTACTACTATTCCCAAATCCAGTTCAAGGGTCATTCCAAATAGATTTAGGTAGAAATTACAATGAAATAAAAGTAATAATTTATACATTAGATGGTAAACGTGCAATGAACAAAACATTCTACCAAACGAACAAACTCATGTTAGATGGTTCGACGCTGCCCAAAGGAACACATATTTTGTATTTAATTTTAGAAGGCAAAGTTAAAATACTGAAAATTGTGAAAAGTTAATTTTTGAATTTGGCTTAGCATCTGCGGCACTATCCAATGAAGTGTATAAGTTAAATTTAACTTATATTCATTTTAACACAGTATTGATTATGAATGAACCATTCAAATATTTTGATGAAATTGTAGAACAATTTTTCCAAGCGATGATGTTGTAAAAAAGTCCGTATATTTGGTCTTAAGGGAGGCAACAAAAAAATGGAATTTACCCATCAGAAATTGGAGCATTATCCTCAACAGAATTTAAAGAAAATATAAACTCCTATATTTTTTAAACTTATACCATTACACATTTGAAAATATAGAAAATGATTTTTTATAGAGTTCATAGCCAACTAATGATTTAATAAGCTCATTATCAAGTTTTTTAATCATACTTTCAAGCATATTTTCCAAATGTTTGGCACTATCAAAAATCTTCATAACTATTTTATCTTTTAGAAACCTTTGCAAAAGGTAGCAAAAAAAGGTTTTAGAAATGGTATTTATTTTGTAACTTTCTTATAATTAAATTATTAACCTTTGTCATTTTAACTATAACTCATGTTACGCAAGAAGTAAAAAGTGAGGGCAAAATTGTCTAATTTTGGTTCAGTAAAGCGCTTTTGTTAAATTTAATTTAGTTGTTTTGGAAAAGTTATTGGATTTATATACGGACTATTTGATTTCTAATTTTGGTCAAGCCACGGCCACTGGACTTGCCAAAGTGAGTGCTAATGCGGTTTCGCATGATAAAATTACGCGTTTAATGTCCTCTAATAATTTTACATCCAAAGATTTATGGTTGAAGGTTAAAGGTCTTGTTCGAAAATACAGGGCTTTCTTATAAAAAGATAGTCTAAGCCAGTTTATTGATAATAAAAGTTTTATAAAATATAATTAAAAGTTTGTACAGAACCTTTAAGTTTTAAATCTGTTGAAAATCAAATATTTTTAATTTTTATAAGAAAACCCTATCTATATCATAAGCACAACCCAATAATTTATTTTTACACGCCGCCACCGTTCAAAAAAAATGGACAAGTACTAATAATTTAACTACTTCAAGATGGGATACCCTAATTTCCGTAAGTCTGGGTGGACTTATAACTATGGCAATTGCCATTAGCGCCGCGGCAGTTCTGCAGGCAAAAGAACAAAATTTTGGAATCTCATTGGAAGGAGTCGACAGTTTGAACTTTGCTTTAGCACCCTTGCTTGGGCATGATGGATCTCAACTATTTATCGCTTTTGGTTTTTTTGCTGCAGGTCTTTCATCGTCTATCACAGCGCCTCTTGCTGCCGCTTTCGCAACTTCTGAACTATTAGGCTGGAAAAGTAATTTAACATCTATAAAATTTCGTTTTATATGGGTATTTGTTTTGGCAGTGGGTATCATTTTTTCTTCTTTAAATTTTAAACCTACATCGGTTATCCTTTTTTCCCAAATGGCTAATGGCTTGCTCTTACCTATTATAGCTATATTTTTGGTCTGGATTATGAATGATAAAAAACTCATGAAACAATATACCAATTCAAAATTGATAAATGTATTGGCTTTTTTTGTCATTCTTATCACCGTTGCATTAGGTCTAAAAAGTTTATCAACAGTTATTTTTTGATTATTTTTTTCCTAAACAAGATTAAAATAATTGTTAACACATAAATAAGTGATAAATAGCCTATAAAGTCTCCATAACGGCTATAAAATGTTTGGTAATTATTGACATTAAAACTAGTTTTGATAAACCCTTTATCGCTGTATTTTTTCAGTGCTTTTGTTTTGCCTTTACAGTTGATTACTGTTGAATAGCCTTTATTGGAAGAACGTGCAACCGCCTTCCTAAAAGTAATTGCTTGACTTTTTATGTGGTGATAATACTGCTCTATACCAAAAGAAGCTCTAAAAAAACTTTCATTGGAAAACATAAAAATTGCTTTTCCCAAATCTTGAAACTTTTGGTTTTGACTCCTAAGGTGATTGCTAAAAATGGACTCATAACAAATTGCTAAAACAGGTAAAAAATTCTTGTTTCTATGTTCAAAATCTTTTAAATAAACGGCTTGAGTAGTATAATTTTCAGAAGGAAAATGTAAGAAGCTAAAACCTTTTGGTACAATTTCTTGAAATGGGATATGACGACTGCGGATATATATACTTTTTAGACCCAAATGGTTAAGCTCAATAACGGTATTGTATTTCTTATTCTGAAACCCTTTTTCTTGCAATTCCAATCCTAATAGAATAGTCATTTTGGGATAATCTTTTAGAAATTGACGTCCCAAAAGCACTTCCGGACTCTGTTTTAAATGAGCCAGTTGAACCGGAAATTTTAAAGTATATTCGGGCATTAATACGTAATCGGGAAAAGTGTTTTTTTGTAAATCTAAATCTTTTTTTAAATCCATCAATATAGATTTTAAATGTTCCAAATTACTTTTTTTGATAGAATCAGCCGTAAAATTGCTGTGGAAAAGAGCAACTTGAACTGGTTTATACTTTTCGTTTCCAAATGTTCGATTATCAAAATGGTATAGGATTAAGGAAAAAACAAGCGGTATAAAAATAGTTACCCCCCCCAAAATCAATTGTTTAAATTTTTTAGTGTAAAAGGCTTCATGAAGAAAATAACCCGCCAGCAAAAGCCATAAACTACCTCCAAAAACACCCGTCCATTCATAGTATTGAATGAAGGCGCTATAATTACCAAGACTGGCTCCAAAGGTTAGCCAGGGATAAGCCAAGTCCCAATTGTAATGCAAATATTCAAAACCTAACCAACAAAAAATAAAATGGTACAACTTGAATTTTAAATATTTAGTCCCTATAAGCCAAAATAAAACGGGTAAAAGCATCAGGAAGGCATTGAAGGTAAAAGCAAAATAAGCTAGATGCGAATAACTAGAAGTTAAGCCCCAATAAAGTGCAAAAAAATTAAAAAGAAAAAGAAAGGTGTAACTGTATAAAATAGAGGCAATAAGTGGAATATTTCTTATTTCACGTAAGAAGCCAAATAAAGCAGGAAGCAGAACAAAACCCGACCAAGCCTGCCCGCGCCAGCCAAAATATCCCCAAACCAAAAAGAGCAGCGCCCAAAGCCCTGCTCTTAAATAATGACTTGACAAGTTAAGCATCTTATTTAACAATACGAGCAGTATACGCTAATGTAATACTACTTAAAGCCACAGCTGTATAGCTTTGGCTATCTTCGACAAAGGTACCATTAGCCCGAGTTAATCTAAAATCAACATAATCACCATTCTCAAAAGGAGACAACATGTCTTCGGTAATAACCAGCTGCCCATTATCAGGTACTACAAAAGCCTGCCAGATAGGTTTTATTGTACCAGTACCGCCTATTTGCTCTATAAGTTCCACGACAACTCCTTTTTCATTTTGTTCGTCGGCATTCCATTCGATAAGCATCCCGACCTCTACTTTTTGAGGGTAAGCTTCTTCTACTACTACCAATGTTTTGGGAACGTACATTTCCACTTCAGTACGCTCACCATTATCATCTTCAAAAGCAATGTCTATGGTTTGTCCGTAAACAGCATTGACATATTTTTTTGTAAGCTCTCTATCAAATCCTGTTTGCATGCCTCGCGGGGGAACGGCTTCGCCATTTACCGAATAATTTCTGCTATTACTCAAACGTTCATTGGAAGATGAGGTATTATCAGGTTCGGGTTTAAACTGATAATGCATTTGGAAACTTGGATATCTATCTTCACCTATACCGCGACGCGAATGACTTTGGATAGTTAATATACCTGCTTTATCCGAACCCATATAGGCTCTGTAATCACCCAAGTCTGCCAAACCCGAAACGCTTAGCACCCTGTTCGCATTCTCATCCAAGATCACATCAGGACCTTGGTTACAGGCTAAACCTATGCTTAATAGGCTTAGTACATAAATAAAAGATTGAATCTTAATTAGTTTCATATTATTTATATTTAAAAAACTAAAAAGAGCAGCGCCCAAAGCCCTGCTCTTAAATAATGACTTGACAAGTTAAGCATCTTATTTAACAATACGAGCAGTATACGCTAATGTAATACTACTTAAAGCCACAGCTGTATAGCTTTGGCTATCTTCGACAAAGGTGCCATTAGCCCGGGTTAATTTGAGTTCAACATAATCACCATTCTCAAAAGGAGACAACATGTCTTCGGTAATAACCAGCTGCCCATTATCAGGTACCACAAAAGCCTGCCAGATAGGTTTTATTGTACCAGTACCGCCTATTTGCTCTATAAGTTCCACGACGACTCCTTTTTCATTTTGTTCGTCGGCATTCCATTCGATAAGCATCCCGACCTCTACTTTTTGAGGGTAAGCTTCTTCTACTACTACCAATGTTTTGGGAACATACATTTCCACTTCAGTACGCTCACCTGTGCCATCTTCAAAAGCAATATCTATGGTTTGTCCATAAATGGCGTTGATATATTTTTTATCAAGTTCTCTATCAAAGGTTTGAATACCTCGTGGATAAGGAACGGCTTCGCCATTCACCGAATAGCTTTTGCCATTACTCAAACGTTCATTAGAAGATGAGGTATTATCCGGTTCGGGTTTAAATTGATAATGCATTCTAAAACCTGGATATCTATCTTCACCTATACCGCGACGCGAATGACTTTGGATAATAAGCCTACCTGCTTTATCCGAACCCATATAAGCTCTGTAATCGCCCAAGTCTGCCAAACCCGAAACGCTTAGCATACCGTCGGTATTCTCATCCAAGATCACATCAGGACCTTGGTTGCAAGCTAAACCTATTGCAAATAGGCTTAGTACATAAATAAAAGATTGAATCTTAATTAGTTTCATATTATTTGGAATTTAGAAAAATGATAAATTGAAAATTAAATTATAGAGCTTCGGGAAAATGATTTGTATCTGGTCCATCGCCGCCAGAACTTCCACCCCCATTATTGTTGACAACAGGATAGGTATATTGAACAAAACCACTCCTGCGTTGCATGTGGCATAGATCACTTTCAAGATCGATAGGGCGGGTGCTGAAGCAAATACCTGTACTTTGATATGCCAGCTTAAATGTACCAAAACCCCGAAGAGGATCCTCTTCTGTCCAAGCATGATGCGGTCTGCCTGTTTCGCCTACTGGGGTATTTTGATCCCATTCCCCGCAGCGCTCATATAGATCGACCCTTACACTAAAAGGGAAATATTTAGGCACTTGAACTGTGGAAGAAAAACTTGCTGCCCCCCAGACAAATAGTTCACTGGTGCCGCATTCGGTATTTGTTACCGTGACCACACAATAAAAAGTCCCTTCATCCAAAGAAGCACAACTTGAAGTAGCACTACTATAAAATTCAGGATTAGACATGAACTCAGGTATTTCCTTTACCCCATTGACATATTTTCGGGCTGGATAAATATCGTCGCCCTCAGGAAAGTCCAAGTAAACCGTATAGGTTTCCGTTGAAGCATTGCTACAAGTTTCGCCACCTCCTGCTGGTAGGGGGTCACCACTTGATTTTCCCACCATCTCGTGCACCGGATAGTATAAAAACAAAAATAATAAAAATGCTAAATATTTTGATTTCATAAAAATAAAATTTAGAGTTAAAAAAATTAGATAATTTCAAATAAAATGTAACTTGCCAAGTCATAAACTTAATAATGTAAAAATAAGGGGGCTTCAAGGCATTGGCAACTAATTCAATCAAAAGATTATCCATCTGGTGGATAAAATTATCCATTTGAAGCATAATTTACAGCAGATCTATTTTTTTTTGAAGCCGACAAGCTAAAGCCTCTAAAAATTATTTTTTTAAGTGATATGATAGCAACGCTATTTTAGTCTGGGAAACGGTCTTTTTTTTATATCAATATATTGGACCCCTTTAAAAATCCCTTTTTCAATTGACGTGACTATAACCATTAAAAATCAAAAAATGAATGCAAGAATCGAAAATATTTTACAAAAAATTAAATCCATCAGGCAAGCTCAAGGCTTAACTCAGGAAAATATGGCTTCAGAATTGGGCATAGGGCAAGCGTCATACAATAGATTGGAAAATGGACAAAGCCCGCTAACTTTGGAAACGATGATAGACATTTCCGAACTATTGGGTATCAAGGCAGAGCAATTAGTTTCCGACCCAAATACAGCTATTTACAACACTAATGATGATGATAATCAATCAGTAAGTTCTATTTTTAATCGGATTTCTGCGCTTTTTATGGAAGATTATAAAAAAATAATTGCTGAAAATGCGATTTTACAGCTAAAGGTTGAAAAATTTAAAAAAGAATTAAGCCAATAGCCATAGCAATGTTATTTTTATTAGACGCTATATACTATTTTTTTTTAGTCAAATGGAAACAAGCTGGTATTTGGGATAAGTTACTATTACAACTTATTAAAAATGAGCGTAATAATGATGGCAGAAATGATCAAGCCAGTCGTATAGCTATATGTTAAGTTTCATAAGGTTGTTGTGTGCTTACAGCTTATTTAATTTTCAAATTTAGTATTTTAGTTCTAAACTCATCAGGTTTCAGTTTAAAAATGGTCTCATCTAATTCAAACCATTTTTCAACCGCATTAAAAGGGGTTTTTACATTGAGTTCTCGTCTAAGGCTTCCATGTCTTCTATAAAGATTATAATGGATTAAAAAGTTGGTTAAATCCCTATTCATTTCTTGTAAAGAATTATACTTCACCCTTTTAACAGTTTTTTCTTTTATAATATCATTCGCCTTTTCTACCATTCCATTCGTTTTGGGCGTAAAAGGCTTGGTACATCGGTGGGCTATATCATTTTCTTTGCAAACAAGGTCTAATTGACTTGGTTTTGTACAGTACTTGCCTGTTTTGTCCTTGATCAAATAATTGCTAAACTCAAGACCATTATCAGTTAAAACGTGAGTAATACCAAAAGGGAAAAACGCTAAACAAGCTAACATGAAATCTTTGGACTAAGCACTTGTTTTTGCGTCATATATCTTGTAATACAAGCTTCTTGTAGCCCTATCTATAGCAACAAAAAGGTAATACTTTTTGCCTTGTATTTTTGGCAAATAAGTAACATCTATATGCAGGTATCCCGGATCATACTCTTTGAACTGCTTAGCTTTTTCTTTTTCTTTCTCAGGTACTCTATTGACTCCCTCTCTAACAAAGGTTCTGTAGACGGCACTTCTTATCTTTAGGGGGGATTCTGGATTTAAGACTTCCGTAATTTCATCCAAGGACAACCAAGTTAAAGTTCTTATCTTCAATGCTATAACCCTATTCATTTCATTCAAAGAATACGTTATAGTCTGCGGACGCGAACTTTTATCCTCAAAGTTAGTTCTATTTTTCCACTTCCTTATTGTGTTCTCTGAGACACCGTGATGTTCTGACAACTTAGAACAAGCTAAATTACTTTTGGATATTTCAGAACGTAGACGTATATTTGTCGTCGCGTTAGAGTGATAAGTTTGTTTCATTGTTGTTTATTTTAAAAATTTGTTTATATAGTCAATAATAAACAAACTGTCATTCTTTCTACTAAAGAAAAAGAAAAATACCCAACAACGTAGTGCAACTAATCAGGAAACTATTTGATTAACCACTCTAATATTATTCTTTTATGTATGTCAAGTTACCCATATTTAGAAGAAAATAATAATCTTATCCATGATTTTTTTCAAAATGTCAATAGGAGTGGGATTAGCACAGATTTTATAGCCACTGCCTTAATCATTTCTAAGTGGGATAAAAATAAGACAGGCAAAACGGTAGAAGAACTTGCTTCTGAAAAAATGGTTCAAGCTTTAAGAAGAACAAATGCTTTTTTTTGCTTCAGTATAGGAAGCAAATTTGGCAAGAAAGTAATCAAAGAGGAAGGCAAACAACCTGAAAAATTTAAAACTTTAGAATCAGATTGGAACTACAAAGAATATTCTCTCACCATTATAGCTTGGTTATGTGGTGTTGTTAATTCGTCTAAAAAAAATAAACACACTATAAATAGCAAAGGACATGTTAATAACAACAGTATAATAGAAGATAAAAAGACAATTAAAAAAACTGAAGATGGCTTCAAATTGGCAAAAAAAATATTTAAACTGTTGAAATATATAGTGCCTTATATCTAATGGCATAAAAACATATAAAATTCTTAATTAATATTTAACCGTATATGAAAGACAAAGCGTTGACTTTCGGACTTATTTTTTTTGGTAAAACTCGGGGTTTTCAGATACTGGATTCTTTGGGTTGTGCTAAAAGTATAGCTAAAGATTATGAAATTATGCAAGCCATTCAACTTGAAATGGAACGGGTAAGCTCACAAGAGGGCTGTTTAACTTACGGTTTTTCCAAAATGCTGTATAAAGATGCTTACTATACTTTTCATACCCTACATACCTTTACACAGGATTATGTCAAGCGAGACTCTTATCTTTCGCTTAGTTTTGTTCTTAAAAATGCTTATCTCGATCCGTATAAAATTATCAACTTACTGCACTATTCTTCTGATAAACTTCATGAAGACAGTAAACTAACTGATATAAAAATAGATAGGTTCTTTTCTGAGTCAGATATTCAGCTGCTTTCAGATGTGGACCGAAAACAAAACATTCGCAGAGAACAAATTATGTTTATTGACATGGGAACCGATATACGAAAGTTACCCAAATTCTACGACTTAGCTTCAAAATATGACGATCATAGCGTTTGGAAATTTTACACTTCTATCCACCAAGCCGTTAAAATCGAAGTTAATAAATCTAGAATTCTATACAGATATTATTATAAGGGAAAAGTCATTGCAGCGTCTGAAGATTTGAAAGAACCTGATATTTCAAGTAGAGTATTTAACGATTCCGAAAAAGTACCCAGTCTTTCTAAAACTTTAGAAGGCCGAATAATAAATGTGGAAATGAATCATGCTTCTTTGAAGAAAAAAATGAGCGAACAAATCCAAGAAAATAAAAAAATAAAAGCGCTCATCGCTGAACAAAAAAAGAATATCGAAAGAATCTCTAACTTGGAAGAAGAAGTAACAACAAAAAAAATGGAATTGGGAACAGAAGTAGACTATATGAAAACACTTACAGAAGAAAAAAAAGTACCTGAATTAGAAGAACGCATAAAAAAATTAGAAAATAAACGAGTTAATCGCAGAAATTGGCGATTTAAATCCATAGCAGCAGCAGTATTGGGTTCAGTGAGTGTAATCACCATAGGCTTAATCATCAGTTTAGCAACGATAAATTCTAATTTTTTATCATTCTTAAATGAAAACAAGGAAGATAAGAATGATTTACTAACTACAAAGCAATCTCAAACGCGCGTTGACTCAAGTGTCAATCAATTAGAAAAGTTAATAAAGATTTATACAGAATTAGATAATTATGATCAAAAAACCCTTGACAGTTTAACAAATGAGATTAATCAACTTGAAAAAAATATAGGCGGAACAGATCTTACAAACCTTGACAAAATTAAAAGATGGAAAGAAAACATTATAAAAATTCAAAAACAATATTTAGAAAATAAGATAGCTTCCATAGAGGATTATATAGAAAATAAACAATACCGCCAAGAAACACATGACAGTTTAACAAATGAAATTAATAGCGTTGAAAAAATTATAAAAGATATGAAGAACAAAAATATCGGTGTAACTAATGAAGACATTGAAGATTGGAAAACAAGTATGAAAAGCATAAAGAAAAAAGGTGTAAAAAAAACCAATAACACTAAACCAAAATATAGGCAAATTGCATCTTTCGCTAAAAACCAAGATAAAATATCTAACATCGCTGAAAAACACAAAAATGTCAAAAACACTGTAGACGACATAATAAAAAGTATAAGAGAAAATAACAAAAGCAATGTCGGAAATAGTAGCGTTGTAAGTACAGATAAAGACAGCACCAAAATCATATTCTACTTAAAACAATAAGGTTAAACAGTGAAACAAGAAGTTTGCTAATATGAGAAAGTTAACGAACTAAAATTAATAAACTGATTTAAAACTAATTCCAAAAAAATATCTAATAGGATCTACATGTTTTTTATAGAATTGATTTTCAATAAGCTATATCTACAATCCTAAATTCATGTTTATTTAATAGCCCAAGTTATTAAGCCATAAGAGTATTTTTTCTATTTTTTTAGAAATTTGAAATTTGCTCTCCCCATGATTATAAACAGTAATTGCAAAACAAATTTGCTCTCCTTTTTTATCATATAAATAGTCATCCCTTAAGAACTCTTTAACGAATTGTTATATAGCGTATTTAAAAAAATGGGATAACATAACTATTTGATTATAAACAATTTATATTTTAATAGTTTTCACGAATTGCTATTTTGATTTAATTTAGTGTTTACTAAAGACTTATAATTATTTTTTTTTATATTTTGCTCATTTTTCAACATTAAAACGGTGATTTTATGCTAGGTTCTCTTCAGTCTAACAAAGGTTCTTCCCATCAACAAGCCCTCAAAGACATACTCAATCTCAACCATGAATTGTGTCAATTATCTGATGCTATTGACTGGAAATTTATAGAGGATAAACTTGCTATTTACTATTCTAGTACAGGTAGACCCAGCCATTCCATTCGGCTTATGGCTAGCTTACTCATTTTGAAATCTGTTCGAAATTTAAGCGATGAAAAACTCGTTAATAAGCAATGGCGAGAAAACATATACTATCAGTATTTTTCTGGTTATCAGTATCATAGTCTTGAAAAGCCTTGCACTTCGAGTCAGCTTGTTCACTTTCGTAAGCGTATTGGTGAGGAGGGCGTAGAGGTGATTTTAGAGGCTTCTATTCGCGTTCATGGGTCTCCTAAACTTGACAAAAAAGAGCAAGTGGTCTATGCCGATACGACCGTTCAAAAGAAAAATATTACGTTTCCCACAGATTCAAAATTACAGAAAAAGATTATTGATAATTGCGGTAAAATAGCCAAGCAAGCTGGCGTACAATTAAAAAACACGTTTAAAAAAAGTCTATGAAGCTTTTACAAGCTCAACACAACCGGCAACATCCTAAACGAAAGGCAAAGGCCTTAGAGGCGGCAAAGATTTTGAAACAAATAACTGGTATTCTTGTTCGGGATTTGACAAGAAAACTTCTATTGGCAGGCAAGTTAGATGCATATACCAGTGATTTAGAGAAATATAACGAGGTTTTGAAACAAGAACGACCCAGTAAAAATAAGCGTTATAGCCTGCACGAAGATACTATTTTTTGTATTGCTAAAGGGAAGGCGTCGGTGCGCTATGAGTTTGGGAGCAAATTTGGACTTTTGTGGAATTGTAGCAGAGGCATTATTGTATCGGGCGCTTATTGCGGGAATGAATATGATGGGCATAGCTTGAACAAACTGCTAAGTAATCATGATTCCATTAATGTTTCCAAACTTGATGCAATTTATTGTGATAGGGGGTATCGGGGTGCAAAATTAGAAGGTATTGAGGTTCATATACCTGGTAATCCGAAGAAAAAAGACAGTGCCTATATGCGTTCTAAAAAGCGAAATCATTTTAGATTACGAGCTGGTATAGAGCCTATTATCGGTCACCTGAAGCAAGATTTTCGTATGGGTTTAAACTACTTGAAAGGTAAGATAGGCGATGTAGTCAATGGTATAATGGCCTGCGCAGCTTTTAATTTTCAAAAATGGATGAACCTAAAAAATCCTTAAACATTAGAATATAAAACCTTTTTTAAGGGACGACTAAATAATTAGGCATTAGGAAAATTATAATTATATTTTTGAAAATCAATGTATTATTTTAAAAAATAAAAAATGAATATTGCTCTTATAGGTTATGGAAAAATGGGTAAAGCCATAGAGGTTTTAGCCACAGAGCGCCAGCATAATATAATAGCTTGTATTGATAAAGATAGTTTTTCAGATTTAGAAAAGTTACAAACCAATAAAGTTGATGTAGCTATAGAATTTACACAGCCCAGCAGTGCATATACTTGTATTTCAACTTGTCTCAAAAAGGGTATTCCTGTAGTTAGCGGCACAACAGCTTGGAATGAAAAATCGGATTCTTTTGAACATATCCTTAAAATTTGCAAAGACAGTGAAACTGCTTTTTTACATGCTCCAAATTTTAGTTTGGGTGTGCAGCTATTTTTTTTAGTTAATAAGTACTTGGCAAAATTAATGGCTAATCAGACAGACTATGCTGTTTCTTTGGAAGAAATACACCACATTCAAAAAAAAGATTCGCCCAGCGGAACAGCAGTGGAAATTGCCAAACAGATTTTAAATCTAAATACTTATCTCAAGAATTGGGCATTAGAGGAAGATTCAGAATCTTCTACAAAGAATACGATTTTACCTATTAAGGCTTTAAGAAAAAAAAATATACCGGGTACCCATACCATTTCTTACGAATCAGAAATTGATAAAATTGAATTAAAACATACAGCTTTTAACCGAAAAGGTTTTGCTTTGGGTGCCCTTATGGTTGCTGAATGGATAATTTCCAAAAAAGGTATTTTTACCATAGAAGACTATTTAAAAGAGTTATTAAATTTAAAGTATTGAAAATTATTAACTTATAAAGTATAATGTATATGATCAAATCTAGTTATAAAATTGAACAGAACATAGAACATTCACTTTCAACAAAACCAAAATATTACAATTTCAAAGTTACTCCTGAGATTGATAATTTATTTTTAAAGATAAAGGATTATGAATTTATGTTTAATAATTTGCATTTAGATGATAATAAAACTTTTGAACTTTTAGTAAAGTCATATTTTGCTCAATCAATACCTAATGATAAACAGGTTTTGAAATTTGCCGGTGTAATTTCTGACGAAGAAGCAAAACAAGTTAGAGATACAATTAATAAAGAATTTAATACTATCGAAGGAGAATGGTAAAGCAAATTACCCTTGACACTAATATAGCTATTGATTTGCTCAATGATAATAAATATACATTTGAGTTTTTAAAAAATCATATTGTATGTTTACCAACTGTTGTAGTGGGAGAACTATTATTTGGAGCAAAAAATTCGGATAGAAAAAAGACTAACCTACTAAAATATAGAGATTTTATAAATTCATGTCACATATTAACTATTAATAAGAGAGTTAGTGAAGAATATTCAGATATTCGACTAATTTTAAAGGAGAAAGGTACGCCAATACCTGAAAATGATATATGGATAGCAGCAGCTTGTAAAGCAACAATGTTCTTTTAATAAGTAAAGATGCGCATTTTAAGTATATTAAAGGGCTAATTTTAAAATTTATATAATTAACCTTTGTGTTGTTGTATTTTTAGAAGGGCAAAATATTTGAAGTTATTTAAAAATTAGTTTTTAATTTAATATATTGGTTTTTAAATAGTTACAATGTAAAACACCAATTTTAATTTTATAAGAATAAACTAATTAAAATTAGATAAAGTCCAATCTACTTATAGCATATTTAAAACGATATCATTTGGGTAATTGATACTGCACATTTTAATTTTTAATAAAAATTTTATAATCAACAATTTACATATTTAATACCTAACTTGAGATGGGAAAACAAAAACGAGTTGTAGTAGGTCTTTCAGGAGGAGTAGATTCAAGTGTAGCTGCTTACTTATTAAAAGAGCAAGGTTATGAGGTTATAGGCTTATATATGAAAAATTGGCATGATAATACCGTCACAATTTCTGATAATTGCCCTTGGATAGAAGATAGTAACGATGCTTTAATGGTTGCCAATAAATTGAAAATACCTTTTCAAACAATAGATTTAAGCGAAGCTTATCGCGAAAAAATTGTAAACTATATGTTTGAAACTTATTTAAAAGGACAAACGCCTAATCCAGATGTACTTTGTAACCGTGAGATTAAATTTTCAGTTTTTTTAGAAAAAGCCTTAGCACTTGGAGCTGATTATGTAGCTACCGGACATTACTGTCAAAAAAAGATATCTAAAGAATCTTTTGAACAAGAAAATAAAAACCTTTACGGTTTATTTAAAGGTTATGATAATCATAAAGATCAAAGCTATTTTTTATGTCAAATTAATCAAAAACAATTGGCAAAATCTTTATTTCCTATTGGACATTTAGAGAAAAAAACAGTCCGAAAAATAGCCAAAAACTTGGGATTGGAAACTGCCGATAAAAGAGATTCACAAGGTTTATGTTTTGTCGGAAAAGTTAAACTACCAACTTTTTTGAAACAACAATTAAAACCTAAAGTCGGGAAAGTCATAGAAATTCCGGCTAATAGTTTACTTTATAAACACTATAAAATACCTTGTCAAACATCTAAAAATTTTGATCGTTTAAAAAAATATACCCAGACTTATTCTTATCAAGAAAAAGATGGGACTTATGTTGGAGAACATCAAGGTGCTTATTATTTTACCGTTGGGCAACGAAAAGGTCTAAATATAGGTGGAAAAAAAGAGCCTTTATTTGTCATTGGTAAAGATGTAAAAAATAACATTGTCTATGTTGGTCAGAGTTCAAAACATCCTGGTTTATACCGCTATGGCTTGGCTATAAAAAAAATAAATGCCCATTGGTTAAACCCTAACTCCACACTTTTAGAAGGCAAAATGCAGACCTATGAAGTTTCTATTCGTTACAGACAGACTCCTACACTTGCCCATTTATATAGTTTAAAAAAAGACTTTTATATCATTTTTAAAAAACCTCAAAAAGCCATTGCATCAGGGCAGTTTGCTGTTTGGTATCTTGATAATGAATTAATTGGATCAGGAGTTATAGAATAAGATATATAAAACTTTAAAATATAGCCTTGCTATTTTTATCTCAGAGAAAAATTTGGTGGTGTTATCCAAAATATGATAGCAAATTTTAGACATAGAAGTTGTTCAAAAATTAAATAATTTTAATAGTTTGATAACCAATTGTTTATAGATATAAATAATTTTAATTCAGATAATTATAGACTAAAATTCAAAAATAAAAGCCTTTGATTATCAAAATATTCAAAAAATGTATTCTTTAAAAAGACTTAATAGGTTGAACTTTATCCAATTTTAATTAGCTTAATTCTAACCATTTAAAAACCAATATATTAAATTAAAAACTAATTTTTAAACAATTTTATTGTTATGAAAACATCTTTTTACGTATTAGCTTTTCTTTCTTTTACTTTATCATCTTGTTATTCGAGTAAAGTTAGTATTTTTCCTTCTTTTGGGCATTTAATACGCGATACTTCGACCGTATTAATTAAAGGTGTAAATGCCAATGCAGAATTCGATCCTTACATAACCCGTAGTGTTATTAATAGTTTGGAAGATTGTGATTTTGTAAAACTTGACTACGATAGATACGATTCTACTCTTGCAAGTCATTTTATCAATTCTGAAAATAAGATTACACCCAATCAAGAAGACTTCAAAAAGATGGGTGATTTATTCCAAGATATTGATTACTATTTAGTTATTGGCTTTAGCCCTGATTTTCAAGAACGCGGCATAGTTTTAGCCCCACTATTTCCTTACGACTAGACTTATAATCCTGAAAAAGATGAGTCTTGGGAAACATTTTATTTTAAACTTTTCGATGTAAAAAATGCTCTTGAAGTTCTCCAAACGACAGTTAAAACCACTACTTCATCTCCAGATTTAAGTCAAGATAATGAAGAGCATGATTATAAATACACTATTATGGCAGCCATTATTTCTATACCTATTCAAATTATTCACCTAATATTTTTGCAACCGAAAGTTTATAGCAAAACCTTAAAAAAATTTAAAAAAGCCTGTTTCTGTGGAAAATGGAAAAGCGACCTATACTAAAAACGGAGATGTATCATTTGTAAGGGAGAGTCTAACTTAGAGCGTAAACCTCATATGTGATACACCCTCTTGTTTTTTTAGTTTGCTAAAAAGTTAGAAAGTAAGATAACTGTTGTCATTAAAGTAAACCCAACTCCTATCATCCATTTAGTGGTATTAACATTTTTGTTTACAGCTTCAAAATGTTTATCAGTGTAATATTTCATATCCTCAAAGCGTTTATCTACGGCTTCAAAGCGTTTGTTTATGTCTTCGAAGCGTTTATCTACGGCTTCAAAGCGTTTGTTTATGTCTTCGAAGCGTTTATTGGTGTAATGTTTCATATCTTCGAAGCGTTTATCTACGGCTTCAAAGCGTTTTTCCATAGTTTCTATATTTTGCTTCATTAAAATCGTAAGGCTTTCGATGCGTTCCTCTACTCGCACAATACGCTCTAACAAAGTACTGTCATAGGGTGTTCCGTTAAATTGAGAAGGTGAGCTTTTAAAATGTTGTTTAACAATTTTGAGAACAATTTGTTCTAAATCTTTTTCTTGTTCAGATGCTAATGTCATTTTCTAAAATAATTTAATAGTTTAATTAGAAATTAAGATTTTTTTTAATTCTTTTTTTAGATTTTCTTTATCCAAAGCTACATGATTTTTTTTATCATTTTCTATTTGTAATTAAAAGATTTATCTTAATTTCCAAATTATTTAATAGATTTTATGGTTGTAAAAATTTATAGTTATTTTAAGGATTTTGAATTATTTAGTTAGCAATTAATAATTTGAAAAAAGGATCTTTTGGAAGATTTAACGTGTTGATTTTATGAAATAACTATTTCTTATATAAAAATAGCATAGTTTAAAATTTTTACTCCACGAGTTAGATTCAACAAATTTTAAAATTTTCCAAAATAAAAGCAAATAACTTCTTTTTTAGAATTGAAAATCAAATTCTTAAAACTTTATTATTCATTTCATTATTAAATGTTAAATGCTTAAAACCTTATTATTCGTTATTTGCTGTTCATTCATTAATTTTTTGTTTTCATTTTTTCTATCTGCTCAACGATTAAACACCAAACAGTACACCATAAGAGATGGGCTTACTCAAAATGAAACAGAATATCTATTTATCGATCATCAACGTCAACTTTGGATAACCACTTTTAATTCAGGAGTTGTGCGTTTCAATGGTCAAGAAATGAAAGCATATACTAAAAAACAAGGCTTATCAAACAATTATGTTACTGATATTGGACAAGATAAATATCATTATGTTTGGATTGCTACCCAAAATGGCTTAAACCGCTTTGATGGACAACATTTTAAATATTATTTAACCAATGATAGCTTATATGCTGAAATTGAAGCAATTGCTATCGATTCAAATTCCCGAGTATGGTTTTTTCAAAAAGGAAAAGGCTTGGGGTATATAGAAAATGAACAAATCTTTTTTGTCCATAAAAGTCTGGGGAGTTTAGAATCTTCTATTCAGGTTTTTAGTATGCTGGCAGATTCAAAACAAGGCATATGGATCAGTACACTTTATCAAGGAATCTTTTTATATAACCCTTCAAAAAAAACATATCAACAATTTTTATATGAAGATTTGCCTTTCAATAAAATATATACGTTTAAAAAATTCAAAAATGAAGGTTTAATTGTTGGAACAGATAAAGGAATTTTTATTTTTTCAGATGGCAATTTTAAATTAAGTCAATATATTTTTGCCAATAGACAACCTGTTTATGCCCTTCTTGAAGATAGTGATGAAAGTATATGGGCAAGTACTTTTTTGGGGGTATATCATTTCAATAAACGTAATAATCGTCTTAATTTTTACAATGAAAATAATGGTTTAAGCAATAAAATCTATGATATTATAGAAGATATAGAAGGGGGAATTTGGTTTTCATCCTCTGAAGGTATTTTTAGATTAAATAATCGAGTTTTTGAGACCTATACAACAGAATATGGGCTTTTAAGTAATCATGTTTCCAAAATAGGTCTTGTTAAAGATAGTAGCATTTGGTTATGCAGCGAGTTAGGTTTATCTTATATCGATAAAGATAATAAAATCAATAATATTATCAGAGACGAACTAAACGATTTTCCTGGTCCTTTAGCTACTCACCATGACCGTTTTGAAGTATATGTTTTTGGAAATGATGGAGGATTATACCTAAAAGATAATACATTTAATTTTAGAAAAATTAGTCTTTATAAAGGACCAAGGCCGCATTGGGCAATTTTAAACGATCAAGGTGAACTCTTTTTAGGTGGAGGATTTGGAGTATCTAAATTTGATGGGCTTGAATATTCTGTGATTCTTAGTGATGAGGATTTGGACTATTCGGAAGTTAACGCCCTTGCTTTGGATAGATGGGGCAATTTATGGATAGCCACAGAAGGAAGTGGGCTTTTTCGTTATAAAGATGATCAAATAAAAAATATCGATTTTGAAAGTCACTTACCTAACAAGGTGGTAACCGCTATTTTAGCTGATACAGAAGGTAATATTTGGTTTGGAACAAATGGAAATGGGATTTTTAAAATTCATAATTATGAAGTCAATGAACCTATTTTTCAAGTCATCGGTTTTGAAGAATATGAATTATCAGGTGATAATATTTTAGGTTTATGTGAAGATGCCCAGCATAGTATATGGATAACAACTAATTTAGGTATATCAAAAATAACCAGTTTAGAAAAAGATCTCATCATTGTAGAAAACTATAAAGAAGAAGAAGGTTTAAAAGAACGCCAAATCTATCCTAATGCTATTATTAAAGGGATTCACAATAGTTTATGGGTTGGAACAACAGGTGGATTAGTACATATTAATAGCTCTAAAAAGATATATCCCAATAGTTCACCAAAAATCTATATTTCAGATATTAAACTCTTTTTTGAAAATATAGACTGGAAAAAAAACGGCAATATAATAAATACATGGACAAATCTACCCGATAAAAAGATAAGCCTACATTATAAAGACAACCATTTAGATTTTAAATTTGTAGCTGTTTCTTTTAATGTTCCTGAAAAAATCCGATACCAATGGAAATTAGAAGGTTTTCAAGAACAGTGGACCCCTTTATCAAAACGCAGAGAAGCTATTTATCCAAACCTACCTTATGGAAATTATGTTTTTAAAGTAAGAGCATGTAATGGAGGTAATATTTGTAGCGATACAGCCAGCTTTAGTTTTAGGATTAAACCTCCTCCCCATAGAACGCCCTATGCCACAGCTATTATTATTTTAGTCATAGGTTTATTGATTTATATTTTTATTAAAAGACAAATTAAAAATTTAAAAATATCTCAAAATGATTTGGAACAAAAGGTAAAAGAAAGAACAACAGAAATAGAAAGTAAAAAAGCTGAAATAGAATACCAAGCTCAAAAATTATCTAAAGCCCTTAAAGAGATAGATCTTCAAAATCAAGAGCTTATTAATGCTAATAATGAAATTAAAAAAAGTATTGATTTTGCAAGTAAAATTCAAAAGGCTTTTTTTGTTTCCGAAAGCGAACTTAAACAAACTTTTGCCCATAGTTTTATACTTTCAATGCCCAGAAATTTGATAGCCAGTGATTTTCTTTGGCTTCATGGTGATTCAAAATATATGTATTTAGCCTTAGCAGATTGTTCGGGTATTCGAGTATCTGGTGGTTTTTTAGCTTTAATTGGAAACATGTGTTTGGATAACACAGTTAAGGATAATTTTGGCTTAGACCCCGCTAGTCTACTCAGTATTATTAATGATAATATGTTAAATATTCTTGATGAGAAGGATGTAGAAATTAATACGGCTATGGATTTAGTGCTTTGTAGAATTGATTTTAAAGCAAGAGAACTTATTTTTTCAGGTGCAAGACGACCACTTATTTATATTAAAAATAATGAACTTAAGCTAGTTAGAGGTAGTTTTTTTAGCACAGGAATGAATTATAATGATATGAAAGCTACTTTTGAAAACACAAAAGTCCGTTTAGATGGTGATGTTAGCATTTATTTATTTTCTGATGGTTTTCCAAATCAAACAGGTGGAAGTAATAAAAGTAAATATAAGATTTCTAATTTTAAAAAGCTACTTCATAATATTCATCATGAAAATATGAATGAACAAAGCATTCAATTACGACAAGAATTTTACAGTTGGTTATCAGGAAATATACAAACTGATGATATATTGGTGTCCGGAATCAACTTGACTAAAGAATTAAAATAATTGATAATATCATGATACTGTAGTCACGTCACTTGAAAAAAGGATTTTTTTAAGCTTTTAACTTATTTATATTGAAACAAAACATTTCGAAAAATAAAATAACATTGCTATACCAATTATCAAGATGTTGTAAAAAGAACATTAATAATAAAGACTAAGGTTATTTTGAAATAACCTATTACCAGAAAGTTATAAAATGTTTTAAAAAATATTTTTTTATCTTTTTTTTAAGACCTTTGCAAAGGTTTCTATAAGTATACTCAGATTGCTTGAAAAAGAGAGTTTTTCGGATTCTAACCTATTGGTATTGAAACTTAACGTTTCGAAAAATAAAACAGCTTTGCTATAAATCCTAATCAGTTTATTAAAAAATTTACCGGACTATTATTTTTTAAAACTATATTTATACTTAAACTAAGTAAAATGCTAGCTAACAAAAATACGATATACCTAAGGAGTCTTCTGGTTTTTTATGTTTTTATGATTTTAGCTTTTGTGGTTTTGGGTAGAATTTTAAAACTCCAATTCATAGAAAATAATCAATGGGAAAATAAAAATCAAAATTCTTTTTTTAAATATCAGGAAGTCAAAGCATTAAGAGGAAATATACTCAGTGATAATGGACAACTTTTGGCAACTTCTTTGCCTTTTTTTCGTTTAGCTTTTGACCCAAGTATTGCTTCTGATGCAGTTTTTTATGGACTTTTGGATAGTTTGAGTCAAGCCTTATCCAATTTCTTTTTGGAAAAACCAGCTGAAGATTACCGTATTTTATTGGAAGATTTACGTCAAAATAATAAAAAATACGTTGTTTTAAGCTATCGATTATTAGATTTTGATGACTGCGCCAAAATACGTCAATTTCCTATTTTTAATCAAGGACGTTATAAGGGTGGTCTCCTTTTTGAAAAAATAGAACAACGCTATCATCCTTACTATGCTTTGGCAAGACGGACTTTGGGTTTGGAAGAAGACAGCATTAAAAAAACTGAAGGCAGAGGACTTGAATACAGTTTCAATACTATGTTAACCGGCAAAAAAGGACGAGGTTTATTTCAAAGAACTCCTAATAATACTTGGCGGCTTTTACCAACTTCCGATTTTGTACGTCCTGAAAATGGCTATGATATTCATACAAGCATCGACATTGATTTACAACAATATATCAATAATGAGCTCAAAGCAACTTTGCAAAAATATCAAGCCAGTTACGGTTGTGTTTTGGTTATGGAAGTGGAAACAGGACAGATTAAAGCCATAGCCAATTTAGGACGTGTTCGAGAAAATGAATATGCCGAAAATTATAATTATGCTGTTGGTAATCAAGGAGTAACAGAACCCGGTTCAACTTTAAAAACAGCTTCTTTAATGGCTCTTTTAGAAGAATATAAAAACATGAGTATCAACGATACGGTAAACACCTTAGACGGAGAGTATACCTTTTACGAAGAATGTGTCATGCGAGATGTAAAAGCAGGTGGTTATGGTTTGTTGAATATTGCTGATGTGTTTCGTAAATCCTCTAACATTGGCGTTTCACGATTAATTTTTAAAAACTTTAGAAAAGATCCTCAAAAATTTATTGACTATTTAGCTAATTTTGGTTTAACACAGCCCATAGATTTTCAAATAAAAGGTGCTGGGCAACCTTATATTACCCATGTTGATGATAAAACATGGAGTGGTTGTTCATTACCTTGGATTTCAATAGGATATGAATTTAAAATATCACCTCTTCAAATTATTACTTTTTATAACGCTATTGCCAATGGCGGGAAATTAATAGAACCCCTTATTATTCAAAAAATAACCAAACAAGGTAAACTTATTCAAAGTCATACAACTAAAACTATTAGACCCAAAATATGCAGTCCAGAAACCCTTGATCTGATCCAAAATTTATTAGAAGGTGTTGTAGAGCAAGGAACAGCAAAAAGTATCTTTAGTCCAAAGTATAAAATTTCGGGCAAAACAGGCACTACTCACAAACTCAAACAAGGACAATATATAGACAATTATTATACCTCTTTTGTGGGCTATTTTCCTAGTAATAAACCTAAATATACCTGTATGGTTGTGGTGGATAATCCAAAAGGTGCGGAACATTTTGGCGCTAGTGTTTCGGCGCCATTATTCAAAAAAATAGCAGATAAATTATATTTTAATCAGCTTTATAAAGATTTGGAAACCCAAGAATCAAGTTATAGTTTACCAAGTATTAAGGCTGGCTATTTTCCAAATCTTGAATCTTTAGCTAAATACTTTAAAATCAATCAAAAATATCAAGATACTACTGATTGGGTACGCCTAAAAGCCTCTGGAGATACAATTATTTGGACAAAACGACCTGTGGTCGAAAATTTGATTCCTGATGTAACAGGTATGAGCTTCTTAGATGCTTTATACTTACTTGAAAACAAAGCATTAAATGTTTCGTTTATAGGTCAAGGACGAGTAGTTAAGCAGTCTTTAATACCCGGAACACATATAGAAAAAAACATGGCTATCGTTTTAACCCTAAAACCTTAAAACTTAGTTAATTTGAAAAGATCATTTTGAAAATTGACTAAATTATAACTTTCCAAATTCTTAATTTATCCAATACTTTGGTAAAAAATTGTAATTTTATATAAATTATTGACTATCAATAATTTATATTTTAACTCTCTCAATTATAAATAGAAGTTGTTTAAAAATTAGTTTTTAGTTTAATATATTGATTTTTAAATGTTTACAATGTAAAATACCAATCTTAATTTTATAAGAATAAGATAATTAAAATTGGATAAAGTCCAATTTATTGGTCCTATATGATAATTTAAGAGTAAAAATCTCAAAAAATAAAAATTTTTCAAAGTTATATTAGGTTTAATAAATTGATTTTAAGCTTTTTAAAAACTTAAAAATCAGGTTACTCCCTAAATCATATAGAGCCTTTTTTTAGAATTACAGATGATTAGCAGTTATAACACTTAATTATTCTTTATTCTAAATGTTATATTTGTTTTTTTTAGTTTTATTTTAGAACGGTAAAATGTAATTGTTTATAACCTTGCTACTATAAATAAGGAGAGAGAATATTCACTCTTTATCAATGAATTAAATACTTAAAAAATCTTTTTTCAATATAAGTTCACTTATAAATCTGAATATAAATAGTTTATACAATGGGAAAAGTTATTGCGATAGCTAATCAAAAAGGAGGCGTTGGTAAAACGACAACAGCTATTAATCTATCAGCCAGCCTAGCTGTTTTAGAATATAAAACCTTAGTTATAGATATTGACCCACAGGCTAATGCAACATCTGGATTAGGTTTCGATCCTAAAAAACAGTATGATAATATTTACGATTGTATTGTAAAAAAAAATACAATTAAAAATGTTGTTAAGGCGACAGAAATTGATAATTTATCTTTGATTCCTTCTCATATTGACTTAGTGGGTGCTGAATTAGAAATGATAGATATTGACAATCGAGAAGAACAAGTTAAAACTATTATTTCTGAAATTAAGAATGATTATGACTTTATTTTTATAGATTGTTCCCCTTCTTTGGGTTTGATTACCCTAAATGCCTTAACAGCAGCGGATACTGTTCTTATTCCTATTCAGTGTGAATATTTTGCTTTAGAGGGTTTAGGTAAACTTTTAAATACTGTTCGTATTATCCAATCTCGTTTAAATCCAAATCTCACAGTAGAGGGTATTTTATTAACTTTATACGACAAACGCCTTATACTTTCAAACCAAGTTGTTGAAGAAGTGCAAAAATATTTTAAAGATATGGTTTTTGATAGTGTCATTCCAAGGAATATTCGTCTGGCAGAAGCACCAAGTTTGGGAAAACCCGTTATCTCTTACGAAGCTGATAGTAAAGGAGCTATGAGCTATTTTGATTTGGCTAATGAAATTCTGAAAAAAAATGAAATGGTAAAATCATGACGACATGAATTTTATAATCAAATTTATATTAAAAAAGGATTTTTTAAATATTTAATTCATTCATATTAAGAAAATTTTCTCCCCTTATTTTTAATAGTAAGACTATAGATTATGAATCCAAAATTTGAAATACTATTTTATAAATATCAAGGTACAGGAAACGATTTTGTGCTTATAGATAATAGAAAACAACAAATTCATTCAGATAAAATAAATCTTATTAAAAGCCTTTGTAATAGGAAATTAGGAATCGGTGCTGATGGTTTAATTTTATTAGAAAATAGTCCGAAGAAAAATATAGATTTTGAAATGCTTTATTTCAATTCCGATGGTAAAAAAGGAACAATGTGTGGAAATGGAGGACGCTGTGTAAGTCATTTTGCTGATTTTCTAAATATCTTTAAAAAAAAAGCTACTTTCTCGGCTAATGGAGATATTTATCAAGCACAAATAGAAAAAGAAGAGGTTAAACTAAAAATGAAAAATGTCAGTAGGATAAAAAAAATTCAAGGACTCGATAAACAATTTTCTGCTTTTTTTATGGATACAGGTTCACCACATCATATTGATTTTGTGAAAAACATAAAAAATTTTCCCGTATATCATAAAGGAAAAACTATTCGTGAAGCCCCAAAATATGTTAATTTAGGTGGTACAAATGTTAATTTTGTAGAATGTTTACCTCAAAAAATTATCATGCGTACTTTTGAGCGCGGCGTAGAAGATGAAACCTTATCTTGTGGTACAGGTGCTACGGCTGTAGCACTTGCTTGTGCTGAAAAAGGCTATACATCACCTATTCAACTTCAAACATCAGGTGGGATTTTAAAGGTGGATTTTAAAAAAGTTGATAACCATTACGTAGAAATATATCTTACAGGTGAAGTCAAACAGGTTTTTAAAGGTAAAATTGAAATTTGAAAATAAAATTATTGGGTTCTATATGATTTAAAAAGATTTTCTTATAAAAATTCTAAATATTTGATTTTCAAAAGATTTAGAATTTAAAGATTCTGTACAAATTTTAATTATAGTTTATAAAAAATTTATTATCAATAAATTAGCTATTATACTATTTTATCATATAGAACTAAACAAAACTCTTTGATGAAAAAGAATTAGCAGAATGCTCTAAATCCGCTTCTATAAAGTTGTTTCCTAAAAACGAAAAAATCAAAAAATACCTCTTATAGCAAATGGAAACATATTTTAAATACCATATCACCGAAGAGAAAATAAATCTAAATGCTCGCTATATCTTGATCGACTTGGCTCAGATGTGGTAAAAATTCCATAGCCAAAACAAATACTCTGATAGAGATTTATTTAGATTATATATTTTCAAAAAAGTCCAACTGAAAGAAGATTATCAGAAATTACCGATGTCATTAATTTGATATAAAAAAAGAAATTTAAAGTTTATGTTTGCCGTAAATATTTAGTTTTTTAATTTAAAGTTTAATTTCTTAGTTTTTTAAATTCTTAAAAATGCTTAATTTTCAAAGGACTATTAATAAATCTATAAGAACAGCTTTTCAGTCTTTATATCAAGTTAATATTAATGATATGCCTATTCATTTGGAGCATACACCGAAAAACTTTGAAGGGGACTATACTTTTGTTCTTTTTCCTTATCTCAAACTTGTAAATATGCAACTACAAGACTTAGGGAAATCTTTAGGAGATTATTTGCTCAAGAATACTCAACTTATTGATCGTTTTGAATTGGTTAAAGGATTTTTAAATCTAACTCTGAAGACAGAAGTTTGGCTTGCTATTTTTGAGCAAATTTCTAAGGATAAAAGTTTTTTCAATTTTGAAAGAAAAAACGAAAAAGTTATGATTGAGTTTTCGTCGCCAAACACAAACAAACCCTTACACTTGGGGCATTTGCGTAATATTTGTCTGGGTGATTCTATTTCTCGAATTTTAGATTTTTATGGTTATGAAGCTATCAAAACATGTTTAGTTAATGATAGAGGAATACATATTTGTAAATCTATTGTTGCATATCTCCGGTTTGGAAAAAATGAAGAACCCCAAGAAAAAGGTGATAAGTTTGTGGGGAATTATTATGTAAAATTTGACCAAATTCATAAACAAGAAACTGCTGATATTTTATCTAAAGGGCTGGCTACTACACTCGAAGAAGCCAAAAAAATGAGTCCTATTTTGAAGGAAGCTGAAAAAACTCTCGAAAAATGGGAAGCACGAGATCCTGAAATTTATGCCATCTGGGCTAAAATGAATAATTGGGTTTACGCAGGTTTTGACCAAACGTATAATAAAATAAATATTCATTTTGATAAAATCTATAAAGAATCAGAAACATATCGACTGGGGCGAAAAATTGTCCTTAAAGGTTTAGAAAATGGTTTATTTTTCCAAAAACCAGATCAATCTATTTGGATAGATTTAACAAAAGAAGGTTTAGACCAAAAACTACTTTTAAGAGGAAATGGTACTTCGGTTTATATTACTCAAGATTTAGGGACAGCAGATTTAAAATATGAAGATTTTAGGATGCAAAAATCCTTATATGTAGTAGGTAATGAGCAAGATTATCATTTTAAGGTTTTACAAGCTATAGTCAAAAAGTTAGAGTGCCCTTATGCTCAGGGACTAGGTCATATTTCTTATGGTATGGTTGACTTACCAACTGGAAAAATGAAATCGCGCGAAGGTACTGTAGTTGATGCCGATGACCTTATTGATGAAATGCTAAATACTGCTCAAGAACGTACTAAAGAACTTGGAAAAATTAAGGATTTTAGAGAGGTGGAACGTAAAAAACTATATCATAATATTGCTATTGGTGCCTTAAAATATTATTTATTAAAAATAGAACCTAAAAAAAAGATATTATTCAATCCTGTAGAATCTATTAACTTCCAAGGCGACACAGGAGTTTATTTGCAGTATAACTATGCAAAAATTTGGGCAATCATAGAACGAGCAAAAAAAGAAGGAATTTACGCTTCTTTAAGTGTTTCCAAAAATACTCAATACCTTAATCTAAAACAGGTAGAGAAACAGCTTTTACGACTTTGTATTACCTTTCAAGATACAATTGGATTAGCTGCTCAAAAATATGATCCTTCTGTTGTGGCTAATTTTGCTTTTGAATTAGCTAAGTTATACAGTCGTTTTTATGCAGAATCTCCTATTTTTACCAAAGATAGGGCTACATCAATTTTTCGTGTTCAGCTTTCAAAACTTGTTGGTAAACTTTTAAAAACAAGTATTAATTTATTAGGAATAAAAGAATTATCTAAAATTTAATGATGAGCCACTTCCAAAATACTATCAGAAACAGAACTATTTTTTGCCGAGACAATATTGATGTTCTGGAAGGTATTAATAGTCAGAGTATTGATCTCATTTATCTGGATCCGCCATTCAATAAAAATAAGGTTTTTACTGCACCCATAGGCAGTCATGCCGAGGGCGCCAGTTTTAAAGATTGGTTTAGGGAAGAAGATTTAAAAGATGAATGGTTGCAAACGATAAAAGAGGATAATATAGAATTGCATAATTTTCTAACAGGAATTAAAATGATTAGTAATAACAAATACTACCTCTATAATTACTGTTATCTTTCCTATATGGCTATTCGTTTAGTAGAAATGCAACGCATATTAAAAGATAGGGGAAGTATTTATCTGCATTGCGATTCTACCATGGGACATTACATTAAACTACTTATGGATATTATTTTTGGTGAAAAAAACTTTGAAAGAGAAATCATATGGTATTTAGATAATGTATCTGGATATAAAAGCCGGGTTAATAATTGGGTTAGAGATCATGACATTATTTTTTTTTATTCTAAAGGAAGAAAACTTTTTAATAAGGTCTATGAAGATTATGCAGAGAACTACAAGAATAAATTTAGTAATGTCAATAAAGATGGTAGACGATTTATGTGGAGAAATAAAAAAAACAATTATAAACAATATTTAGATGATTCTAAAGGAAAAACTATAGGAGATGTTTGGCAAATTCCCTTTATTAATCAGATGTCAAAGGAACGAACCGGCTACCCCACTCAAAAACCGCTCGCTTTACTTGAAAGAATCATAAAAGCCAGCAGTAATGAAGGCGACATTGTTTTAGATCCCTTCTGTGGCTGTGCCACAACGTGTATCGCTAGCGAAAAATTAAAGCGACAATGGATAGGTATCGATGTATCTTTGAAAGCCTACGAACTCGTAAAAAAAAGATTGCAAAAAGAAGTCGCTAATCCGGAAAATTTATTTCAGTATGAGAATAAAATCGTTTTTTCCACTTCGACCCCAAGAAGGACTGATAATAATGATGACAGCAACAAGCTAAAAAAATATGTTTATGTTATATCCAATCCAAAATATAAAGGTTTGTATAAAGTAGGCGTTGCAAAAGATTATAAATCAAGATTAAATAGTTACCAAACTTCAGATCCGTATAGGAATTATAAGTTAGAATATAAAATTCATACGTTTTTATTCAGAGAAATAGAAAAACACATTCATGAAACCTTTGAGAATATATTTGAATGGGTAAAAGCCGATTTAAAAGACATTGTTAAAGAAATTGAAAGTTACAGTAATCTGATATGAGTGGTCTAGAAAATAATGTAAATAATAGAACTATTTTTTGTCGGGATAATATTGATGTACTACAAGGTATCAATAGTCAGAGTATTGATCTCATTTATTTGGATCCGCCTTTTAATAAAAATAAAGTTTTTACTGCGCCCATAGGCAGCAATGCCGAAGGGGCTAGTTTTAAAGATTGGTTCAGAGAGGAAGATATAAAAGATGAATGGGTGCAAACCATAAAAGAAGACAATAAAGAATTATATGATTTCTTGGGTGGTATAAAACTAATGGGTAAAAGCGTCCACTATAAATATAACTATTGTTATTTATCTTATATGGCTATTCGTTTGATAGAGATGCAAAGGATATTAAAAGATACAGGTAGTATTTATTTACATTGTGACCCTACGATGAGCCATTATATTAAATTGCTTATGGATATTATTTTTTTGGAAAAGAATTTTATAAATGAAATAATATGGAATTATGGTACACCTTCTGGTGGAAGGTCCGCTGGCAAAAAACCTGTAAAATCGTATGAAAATTTGTTGGTTTATACTAACAGTTATACTAAGCATTTATACAACAAGTTATATACACCTTATAATGAAAAATATATTAATGATTGGTTTAGAAATGAAGACAAAGAAGGAAGAAAATATCGAACCAGAAGTAGAAAAGGAAAAATAATAAGGCAATATTTGGATAAAAGTCCAGGAGTGCCTTTATCCAATACATGGAAAGACATAAAACAAGTATATGGTAGTTCCGGATGGTTTCCTTCTACTCAAAAGGAACGAACAGGCTACCCCACCCAAAAACCACTTGCTTTACTTGAAAGAATCATAAAAGCCAGCAGCAACGAAGGTGATATTGTCTTAGACCCCTTCTGTGGCTGTGCTACAACCTGTATCGCTAGCGAAAAATTAAATAGACAATGGATAGGCATTGATGTATCTCTGAAAGCCTATGAGCTTGTCAAAAAAAGATTGCAAACAGAAGTAGCTAACCCAGAAGACTTGTTTCAATATGAGAATAAAATCGTTTTTTCGACGTCATCACCTAAAAGAACTGACAGCAATGGCGATAACAATATATTAAAAAAGTATGTTTATATTATATCCAATCCAAAATATAAAGGTGTGTATAAAGTAGGCATTGCTAACGATTATAAGGCAAGATTAAATAGTTACCAAACTTCAGATCCATATAGAAGTTATAAATTGGAATATAAAATACTTACGCCTATATTTAGAGAAATAGAAAAACATGTACACCAAAAATTTGAGAATATGTTTGAATGGGTAAAAGCCGATTTAAAAGACATTGTTAAAGAAATTGAAAGTTACAGTAATCTGATATGAGTGGTCTAGAAAATAATGTAAATAATAGAACTATTTTTTGTCGGGATAATATTGATGTACTACAAGGTATCAATAGTCAGAGTATTGATCTCATTTATTTGGATCCGCCTTTTAATAAAAATAAAGTTTTTACTGCGCCCATAGGCAGCAATGCCGAAGGGGCTAGTTTTAAAGATTGGTTTAGGGAAGAAGATTTGAAAGATGAATGGTTACAAACGATAAAAGAGGATAATATAGAATTGCATAATTTTCTAACAGGAATTAAAATGATTAGCAATAACAAATACTACCTCTATAATTACTGTTATCTTTCCTATATGGCTATTCGTTTAGTAGAAATGCAACGCATATTAAAAGATAGGGGAAGTATTTATCTGCATTGCGATTCTACCATGGGACATTACATTAAATTACTTATGGATATTATTTTTGGTGAAAAAAATTTTAGTAGAGAAATTATTTGGGTATTAGCCAATACATCATCCGGCTATAAATCAAATGTTAATAATTGGATACGGGGACATGATACCATATTTTATTACATTAAAAATAAACAAAAATATGTTTTCAATCCTTTGTACAGAGAACATAAAGAAGAATATAAAGCGAGATTTAAGAAAAAAGATGACAAAGGTAGATTATACAGAGACGATAGAGCAGGAGGAAGAAAACAGTACCTATATGAAACTAAAGGAACTAGATATACAGATTCATGGATAGATATCATGTCTTTTCAGCAAAATACAAGTTCAAAAGAACGAACAGGCTACCCCACCCAAAAACCACTTGCTTTACTTGAAAGAATCATAAAAGCCAGCAGCAACGAAGGTGATATTGTCTTAGACCCCTTCTGTGGCTGTGCTACAACCTGTATCGCTAGCGAAAAATTAAATAGACAATGGATAGGCATTGATGTATCTCTGAAAGCCTATGAGCTTGTCAAAAAAAGATTGCAAACAGAAGTAGCTAACCCAGAAGACTTGTTTCAATATGAGAATAAAATCGTTTTTTCGACGTCATCACCTAAAAGAACTGACAGCAATGGCGATAACAATATATTAAAAAAGTATGTTTATATTATATCCAATCCAAAATATAAAGGTGTGTATAAAGTAGGCATTGCTAACGATTATAAGGCAAGATTAAATAGTTACCAAACTTCAGATCCATATAGAAGTTATAAATTGGAATATAAAATACTTACGCCTATATTTAGAGAAATAGAAAAACATGTACACCAAAAATTTGAGAATATGTTTGAATGGGTAAAAGCTGATTTAAAAGAAATTGTTAAAGAAATTGAAAATTACAGCAACCCAACGACATGACCAGCCCGAAAAATAATATTCAAAACAGAACTATTTTTTGCCGAGACAATATTGATGTTCTGGAAGGTATTAATAGTCAGAGTATTGATCTCATTTATCTGGATCCGCCATTCAATAAAAATAAGGTTTTTACTGCACCCATAGGCAGTCATGCCGAGGGCGCCAGTTTTAAAGATTGGTTCAGAGAAGAAGATATAAAAGATGAATGGGTGCAAACCATAAAAGAAGACAATAAAGAATTATATGATTTCTTGGGTGGTATAAAACTAATGGGTAAAAGCGTCCACTATAAATATAACTATTGTTATTTATCTTATATGGCTATTCGTTTGATAGAGATGCAAAGGATATTAAAAGATACAGGTAGTATTTATTTACATTGTGACCCTACGATGAGCCATTATATTAAATTGCTTATGGATATTATTTTTGGTGAAAAAAATTTTAGAAATGAAATTGTGTGGTCCTACGGTGGACCAGTTAAACTTTCCACAAAATTCCCTCAAAAAAATGATGTTATTTATCTATATGGAAAATCAAATAATGTTAAATTTTATCCTTTATATGAAGAGATACCCGACTACCTATATGGAAGAGCAAGAAAAGACAAGAATGGAAGACTATGGGTGGATCAAAGATTGGGAGTCACTGGTAATACTTTAAAAAAATTAAGAGAAGAGAAAAGAACATTTATAACCAAGAAAGGAGGTGAAAGGAGAAAACAATATTTAGATGAAATGAAAGGAAAACCTTTATCCAATGTCTGGAATATTCCTATTATTAACTCTATGTCAAGAGAACGAACCGGCTACCCCACTCAAAAACCACTCATCCTAATCGAAAGAATCATAAAAGCCAGCAGCAACGAAGGCGATATTATCCTAGATCCCTTCTGCGGTTGTGCCACAACCTGCGTCGCCAGCGAAAAATTAAAGCGACAATGGATAGGTATCGATGTATCTTTGAAAGCCTACGAACTCGTAAAAAAAAGATTGCAAAAAGAAGTCGCTAATCCGGAAAATTTATTTCAATATGAAAATGAAATTACTTTTTCCACTTCACCCCCAAGAAGGACTGATAATAATGATGACAGCAACAAGCTAAAAAAATATGTTTATGTTATATCTAATCCGAAATATAAAGGCATGTATAAAGTAGGCATTGCAAAAGATTATAAATCAAGATTAAATAGTTATCAAACCTCAGATCCGTATAGGAATTATAAGTTAGAATATAAAATTCATACGTTTTTATTCAGAGAAATAGAAAAACACATTCATGAAACCTTTGAGAATATATTTGAATGGGTAAAGTCTGATTTAAAAGAAATTATTAAAGAAATTGAAAATTATTAAAATATAGGTTCTTATATTATAGTTTATAATGATTTTATTTTATAATTTATAGTTTCCTTTACAAAAAAAGATAATATATTATTCTAGTAGAGTCTAATTAATGGATAAGAGAATATTTGATAATCAGTGTATTATTTATTTTTTTATAAAATTACTATCCATTTTTAATAGATTTTAAAGTATATAATCAATATTTATGAGCAAAAAACTGAGCATTTATAAAAGCAAATTTTTTGAATTAATTGAAAATAAGTTGTTTATATTTTTTATTACCCATTATTCGCGATTTATAATTATATCAATGGAAAAGTATTATATAGGTGTAGACATCGGAGGAACAAACACAAAAATAGGTTTGGTGAACTCCGCAGGAATACTGAGCAATAAGGTTAAAGTATCAACACAGAGCCTTATTTCCAATGGGGATTATATAGAAGGTTTTAGAGCATTTCTTTCAGAATACCTAAGCAATTATAGTTCGGTAAAAAACATTGGAATTGGTATACCCGGTGTTTTGAACAAAGAAAGAACTATACCTTTAGAAATAAAAAATATACCAGTTTTAGATGGAAAACCATTATTGAAAAATTTGGAAAATGCTTTTCCAACAAAAAAAATTCGTTTAGAAAATGATGCTAATGTCGCTGCTTGGGGAGAATATTGCTTCGGCACCTATAAACAGGAAAAAAATTTTATTTTAATAACTTTAGGCACTGGAGTAGGAAGTGCTGCAATTATAAATGGTGAAATTTTTAAAGGCAGTTATGGAAATGCTATGGAAATGGGACATACACTCGTTGATTCTAAAAATACTTTAGAAGAACATATAGGTAAAGCTGGAATTGTTAGAAAAGCGATAGCTTTATTTCCTTATTATAAAGATACTACTCTTTTAACATCCGACTCATTAGACTTTAAAACTATTCTTAAAGCTTTAATAAAAGATAATGATCCTTTATCAGTTGCTTTATTTAAGGAAGTAGGGCAGCTTTTGGGACAGAGTCTTGTGAATATTATTCGTTTATTAGATACGCCTAAAATATTGATTGGAGGTGGATGGTCAAAAATTATTGACCACCTTAAATTAGATATTAATCAAACTTGCGAAACTTATTTAACGGACTATTATCTTAACCATTTAATGATTGAAAGAGCTAGCCTACGCAATGAAGCAGGTATTATTGGGGCTGCAGCCTTAGGACAAAAAAAATAACCCTGTAAAAAAACTTATAAATATAACTTTTTATGATTACGAAGAATATTTTCAAAATTTTCTTATCTTTGTATCTATATATATATAATCATAGTTAGAACTAACCGCTATTTCTCTTTTTAGGGTATAGCGGTTTTTTTATTTGTTTTAAGATTAAATATCTGTGCATCAATAATGTATGTATGAAAAAATTATTATCTGATCCTTTAGCAATCAAAAAAACTTATAAATTGTATATCAAAGGTTTATTTGTTAGAAGTGAATCAGGACGCCACCAAACTGTAATCTATTCTAATTTATTTAGTCACAATATACCTTGGGCTTCTAAAAAAGACCTAAGAAATGCTGTCGAAGCTGCTGAAAATGCCATAGAAAAATGGCAATCTTTCAGTGCTTATAATAGAGGGCAAATTATTTATAGGATGGCTGAGATGTTAGAAGAAAAACGTTCTATATTTAAAAAAATGCTTCAAAATTTTTCAGAATTTGAAGATCAAAATATTGATTTACAAATTGATAAATCTGTTGATGTGTTAGTCTATTATGCAGGTTGGGCAGATAAATACGAACAAATTTATTCCAATATAAATCCCACTCCTCAACATTTTAACTTATCTCTTTTAGAGCCTGTGGGACTTACCGGCATTATTGCACCCTATAAGCAAGGTTTACTCGGTATTGTTGGAAGTTTATTACCTGCTTTGGTTGGAGGGAATACCAGTGTTTTGCTTGTTGATAAGTCTTTGGGAAATTTAGCTTTAACCTTTTCAGAAATCTTACACACTTCTGATTTACCAGCAGGCGTAGTTAATATTCTGACTACTCATGAAGATGACTTAGTAGAGGTTTTAGCCCAGCATCAAAGTATTAAAGCCCTTGTTTATTATGATTTAGATCAGAAAAATACATTTCTTATAAAAGAAAAATCAGCTGATAGTGTGAAAATTGTCATAGATAATAACCAAATAAATTGGTTTTCTGAAAATGCCTTATCACCTTCTTTAATATTAGATTTACAAGAAATAAAAACGCTGTGGCACCCAATTATGCCTTTGCAATTATGAATCAAATACCTTGGCTAAAAATTTAATTAATCAACACTTTGGTAAATTTTCAAATTTTTAGAGTTTTATGATCTTAAAAAATTATAAAATGCTTATAATCAGATTTTTATGATCTGAAAGAGTTAAAATATAAATTATTGATTATCAATAATTTATATAAAACTATAATTTTTTACCGAAGTATTGTTACCATTAGAGTAAAAACTTCTATATTTTGTAAAATAAATTATTTTGGCATTGTTCTCTCAATTTTAGCATTATTTGTGTAATACTACCGCATTTTTAGTACATTGAAAGGAGAAAAGCAGGTTGGACATTTAAGACTCTTTAATGTCTTTTTTACTATTTTGTAATGAAAAATAGTTGAGATTTCATATCTTGCAAGATAACCTATTTTAGGTTGTATTTTCCAATTTTATTATTACTTGTGTAATATTATCAATTTTTAACTGAAACAGATAACAAGTTTAATTTTTACTATCAAATTAAATAGATATGAATTTGACACTTATTGTTCTGATACTGGTTTTTGTAGTCGGATTGGTTACTATTTATAGAGTTTTTACTCTGATTGCTATTGCTAAAAAAAAGGAAGAATATGGTGTGGGAAAAAGCAATACAGTGAATGCTATTTTATTTCCTATCCTATTTGTTGTGGGTTTTGGTTTGATTTTTTGGCATTATTCGGATGTTAAATCAGAATTTTTACCAGAAGCTGCTTCCTTACATGGGGTTGATACTGATTATATGTTTTGGTTAACCATGAATATTATCTTTGTTGCATTTATAATCACACATGCGCTTTTATTTTTTTTCCCTTATCTATACCGTTACCGTTCAAATCGAAAGGCTTTTTTTTATTATGATAATGATAAGTTGGAAATTATTTGGACAACCATACCCGCTATTGTGATGGCAATACTTGTGATTTCGGGTTGGTTTGTATGGAAAAATGTCATGTCTCCTGCGCCGCCTGATAGCGTGATTATAGATATTATGGGTAAACAATTTAATTGGGAGGTTAGATATCCGGGTCCGGATGGAAAGTTAGGTGCTTATAGTGTTAAAAATATGGATGGTATTAATTCATTAGGCATAGATATAAAAGACCCTGCTTCTATGGATGATTTTGTAGCTCGTGAAATTCATATTCCCAAAGGTAAAACAGTTGTTTTTCAAATCCGTTCCAGAGATGTTTTACACAGTGTTTTCTTACCTCATTTTAGAGTTAAAATGGATGCTGTGCCAGGTATGCCTACCCAGTTTAAGTTTGTGCCTACTTTGACAACTGAAGAAGCTCGTAAAAAATATAATAATCCGGATTTTAAATTTGAACTGGCTTGTACTGAAATTTGTGGTAATAGCCATTATGCAATGAAGAAAATTTTGGTTGTAGATGAACCTGAAGAATATGAAAAATGGTATAAAGAACAAGAAGCATGGGCTAATAAAAATGCTGATTATGTTAAAAACCTAAGTGTTAAAATTCCAACAGAGGATGGTAATAAAGTTTCTTTAATCGTAGAATAATTTTTTAATTCAGGTAAAATGAAGCTATTTAGTGTTAATAATACATCTCATATTGTAGATTTGAAAACTGCTGTTATGTTGGGTTTAGCACCTGATGGCGGTTTATATATGCCTACTGTTTTGCCTACGCTTTCAAAAAATTTTCTTACTTCTTTAGCTGGTTTATCTTTACAAGAAATAGCTTTTGAGTTAAGTCAACGCTTCTTTTCTAAATCACTATCTAAAAGTAAAATACAAGATATTGTAGAAAAATCTTTGGATTTTCCTATTCCACTTAAAAGATTAGATGACACTATTTTTGCCTTAGAATTATTTCATGGACCTACTCTGGCTTTTAAAGATATAGGTGCTAGATTTATGGCTCAACTGATAGATTATTTTAATAAAGAAGAAGATGAAACCTTATATGTATTAGTTGCAACTTCAGGAGATACGGGCGGAGCAGTTGCTAGTGGCTTTTTAGGTATAGAAGGTATAGAGGTTATTTTGCTTTATCCCAGTAAAAAGGTTAGTCATATTCAAGAACAGCAATTAACAACATTTGGTCAAAATATTACAGCAATAGAAATAGAAGGCACTTTTGATGACTGCCAAAATATGGTCAAATCAGCTTTTATAGATCCTGAAATTAGAAAAAGTAAAAAATTAACCGCTGCTAATTCAATTAATATTGCTCGCCTTATTCCGCAATCTTTTTATTATTTCTATGCTTTAAGTCAGCTTAATTATATTGATAAAGAAATACTTTTTTCGATTCCTTCAGGCAATTTAGGTAATCTAACTGCAGGTGTATTGGCTAAAAGAATGGGTTTACCAATATCACGTTTTTTGGCAGGTACAAATATTAATAAAACCTTTCCTAAATATTTAGATACAGGAAATTTTTTACCAACATCATCTGTAAAAACTATTTCTAATGCCATGGATGTAGGTAATCCTTCAAATTTTGTTCGCTTAAAATATATACACAACAATAGTTTGGAGTTTATAAGGAAAGAAATCAAAGGGTTTTGGTTTAATGATATCCAAAATGAAGAATTAATGCGAGATATATATAAATCTCATAACTATATAGCAGACCCACATGGAGCCATTGGTTATGGTGCTATTAAATCTTATAATCAAATATATAAAGAATCTAAAAATATTTCAATATTTTTAGAAACAGCACATCCCGTAAAATTTATGGATGTTGTGGAACCTATTTTAAATATAAAAATAGAAATTCCAGATCAATTGAAAGGCGTGTTAGAACAAAAAAAACAGAGTATTATACTTGACTCAAATTTTTCATCATTTAAAAGTTTTTTATTAAACTTATAGATTATCATATTTTTTTATTTAGATATACCATCAATTTGAAAAAAGGATTTTTTAGTTCTGTAATTTATTGGGTTTAAAAACTGCAGTTTCTTAAATAAAATAGTTTTAACTATAGTCTATCATTTATAATTTTTTAATGCTAAAAGAATCTTATTATATTTTTATACTTTTTCTGGTTTTTGTTTTTGGATGCCAAACTCCTTCAAAGTCTAAACAAAAATCAAAAAAAACAATTCCGCAGTTTTTAAAAGCTCCTTCTTTTAATGCTGATAGTGCTTATTTTTTTATTAAAAAACAAGTTGAGTTTGGACCAAGAGTACCAGGTACAAAATCTCATAACTTAACAGCTAAATATTTGCTTGCAACTCTCAAAAGATATACTCCACATGTTCTAATTCAATCTTTTGAAACAAAAATTTTTGATAAAACTTTACGCCAAGGGCAAAATATTATAGCTACTTTTAACCCAAATGCTCAAAAGCGTATCCTTTTAAATGCACATTGGGATAGCCGTCCTTTTGCAGATCAAGATACTTTTAATATTGATAAACCGATTGATGGTGCAAACGATGGTGCTAGTGGAGTAGGCGTATTAATAGAATTAGCTAGGTTATTCTCTATTTATGACACATTTAAGATCGGAATTGATCTTATTTTATTTGATATTGAAGATTATGGTGTTCCAAAATATATTCAAAGTAATAACAAAAATAAAATTTACTATTGTCTTGGATCACAGTATTGGATAAAAAATCTTCATGTTCCGAACTATAAAGCTAACTATGCTATTCTTGTGGATATGGTGGCTTTCCAGAATAGTATTTTTGTGAAAGAACAGATTAGTATTCAGTATGCATCTAACCTACTTGAAAAAGTATGGAATATAGCAAATTATTTGAATTATAGTGATTTATTTGTTCCTCATATTGTAAATAATACTATTATACACGATCATTATTTTATTAATCAGGTAGGCATACCAACTATAGCTATTATGGGCGCTAATCCTTTATATTTAGAAGATAAATTCTTTATTGATATTTGGCATAAGCATCAAGATGATCTGAAACATGTTGATAAAAAAGTTTTGAAAAAAGTTGGACAAGTGCTTTTAACATTTATTTATAACGAAAAATAAAAGTATTAAATGGATTTTGGTATGTAAATTGCAAAGAGTAAGGATTTGTATTAAGCAATTAAAATAGTCTTAAAATAAATTTAATTTAAATATGGATAGATTAATTTATTTATACTATATCCACGTGAATTTTATTTTAAGGATATATTTTAAGTTTTTAAAAAAGTTATTAAATGAGTAGGCTAAAGAATAAGTAAAAAATTAGATTTAATAGACAGATAACAGGTAAAGGAATTTAAAGAGCGATTATAGTCGCTCTATTTGAAAAAAAGATTTTTGGAAGGTTTTAACATGTTGGTTTTGAAAATAACCATTTCCAAGATAAAAATAGCATTGCTATAAATGAAAGAGTAAAAACTAAAAATGGTTATTCAGTTTTCTTTATTAAAAAAGACTTGTACATCACCAAATTAAAACTGCTGAAAGGAAATAAAACAGTACATATAGAGATTAAAAATACCAAATTAAGATATTGTAGTAAAAAAGTTAAAAAATATTGAAAAGGAGATGATTAAATGCTTAATTACTTTTTTTGTTTGAATTTGGTATATCCATTATTTCTATTATGCTTAAATTTACATAACTTATTTTAATTTTCGCAGTTTAATAATTTGCAATTATTATAACTTAATAAATTAACATTTAAACTATATCATTATGTCGTTCATCAGTGCTTTTTTAGGTTTAAGTAGAAAAACATATTTTGTTTTTTATAGTCTATTGTTTAGTGTTATATTTTTTTATGGAAATAGTTATGCACAGTTTTTTATAAATAATAATCTTATTTCTAACGATGGTAATGTCATTAGATCTGTTTATTCGATAGACCTGGATGGGGATGGGGATAATGATGTATTGGCTGGGTCAGCTACCGCCGGAGATGGTGCTCGTTGGTACGAAAATGATGGTTCGGGTAATTTCACCACACCTGCCAGTTCTTTAATTTTTGCTGGAGATGGTGCTCAATCCGTTTATTCCATTGATTTAGATAATGATGGAGATAATGATGTTTTGGTTGGTGCTAGTAATAGTAACGAGGTTAGTTGGTATGAAAATGATGGTTCGGGCAGTTTTACTACGCCTGCAACTTCTTTAATTTCTATCCTTGGAAACTCCATTAGATCTATTTATTCTATAGATTTGGATAAAGATGGGGATAATGATATTTTAGTTGGTTCTTTTACTGATGATGCGGTTCGTTGGTATGAAAATGATGGTTCGGGTACGTTTACCACGCCTGCCAGTTCTTTAATTTCAACAGCTGGTGATGGGGTTGCTTCTGTTTATTCTATAGATTTGGATAAAGATGGGGATAATGATGTATTAGCCGGATCTTCCAATGATGATGCGGTTCGTTGGTATGAAAATGATGGTTCGGGTACGTTTACCACGCCTGTGACTTCTTTAATTTCAACAGCTGGTGATGGGGTTGCTTCTGTTTATTCTATAGACTTGGATGGGGATGGGGATAATGATGTATTAGCCGGATCTTCCAATGATGATGAGGTTCGTTGGTATGAGAATGATGGTTCGGGTACGTTTACCACGCCTGTGACTTCTTTAATTTCAACAGCTGGTGATGGGGTTGCTTCTGTTTATTCTATAGACTTGGATAGAGATGGAGATAATGATGTTTTGGCTGGCTCTTTAGATGATGATGAGGTTCGTTGGTATGAGAATGATGGTTCGGGTACGTTTACCACGCCTGTGACTTCTTTAATTTCAACAGCTGGTAATGGGGTTGCTTCTGTTTATTCTATAGACTTGGATAGAGATGGAGATAATGATGTATTATCCGGATCTGTTTCTGATAATGAGGTTCGTTGGATAGAGAATGGACAGTTATCTAGCATTCCAAACTGCATTCCACCTAATATACGACTTCAGAGGTTATCAGCCAATCCTATTGCAGAGGGGGCATCAGGTGTTATAACTACCGTTTCTTATTTATTAACTATAGATACCTTAACAGGTCCTGCGCCTATTAGTGCTTCGGTAACGTATTCTACTGAAAATGGCACAGCCACCTTAGCTGATAACGACTATACTGTAAACATTGGGACTATAAATATTACTAATGGGACTTTGACGGGAGGTGCTTTAGATACCACTATCACGGTTAATATCAATGGCGATACTAAATTTGAGTCTGATGAATCGTTTATTCTTAGACTTTTAAATCCAGATAGTGTTACTGTCGTTACCGAAACAATTACGACAATTATAGATAATGATGATGCAGAACCTACAATCAATGTTGCGACACCCATTTCAATAATAGAAGGGGTTGATGGTGTCTTTTCTGTTTTAAACTTTTCAGTAACTTTAAGTAATCCAAGTAGTTCTCAAATAGGTATTGATTATATATTATCAGATATGACTGCTACTAGTGGTTTAGATTATATTAATAATAATGGTGCAGTTGTTTTTATACCCGGTGACACTTCTGCCACAATATCTGTTACCATATTAGGGGATAATATTAATGAAGGGGATGAAACATTTACGCTTACTCTACAAAATGCACTCAATGCTACTATAGGTATAGCTACTTCTATGGCCACTATAACTAATGATGATGCTCCTCCTACACTTATAGTTAATCCTTTAAATATTATAGAAACAGATATTAATAACACTATAGCTTCTGTAATCATTAGCTTGGACAGACCTACAGTCAACGATGTAACATTTAATTATGTGACAGTAGCAGGAACTGCCACAGAAGATATTGATTATGCGGGTGTGTCTACGCCTGTAGTCGGTAGTATACCTGCAGGTGAATTAATGACAACTGTAGATATAGGAATATTTGGAGATGTTGATTTTGAAAGAGATGAACGTTTTGCTTTATCGCTTACTGCTATAGTAGGTGCAGCCAATACGACTGCTTTAGATAGTGTAACAATACTAAATAATGACGGAGTTCCTACTATTAATATAGAAAATGTTACTTCTGGTGAAAATGCTAATATAACATTTAGGGTAAGATTGAATGCTGCTAGCTTCGATACAGTTAAGGTGGACTATAGAACAATAGATATAAGTGCTGAGGCAGGGCAAGATTATGCTTTATTAGTAGGTTCTTTGCAGTTTTTACCGGATTCTATCGAGGGAAGAATTACCATTACCGTTACAGATGATAACATATACGAAAGTACTGAATTATTTAATATTGAGTTATTTAACCCGATTAATGGTTCTTTAGGTAGTAATGTGGGTATAGGTCGTATATTGGATAATGATGCTGAGCCTATGATCAGTATAGATAGTGTGGAGGTTATGGAGGGTGATGCTGGTTTAACAAATATGCTATTTACGGTTCGTTTGAGCAATCCGAGTAGTAGTCTGGTTAGTGTTGATTATAATTTATCGGGTTTTACTGCTGTTAGTGGCGATGATTATTTGAATAGTAGTGGTAGTTTGCTATTTGGTTCTGGTGATGTTGTTCGTGGTTTATCGTTATCGGTATTGGGGGATTTGGATCGTGAGGCTACGGATAGTTTTGCGGTTATCTTGAGTAATGCTGTTAATGGTATTCTTGCTGTTGATACGGGTGTTGGTCGTATTTTAAATGATGATGCTGTTCCTGTTGTTAGTGTTAGTAGTTTAGGTAGTGCTGTTGAGGGTGATATTAGTAATAGTATAGTTCGTTTTCGTGTTAGTTTAGATCGTTTAAGTTTTGAGGATGTTCGTTTTAATTATACTACTGTTGGTATAAGCGCTTCGCAGGGTTTGGATTATGATAGTATCTTTGGTACTGGTTTTGTTATTCGTTCTGGTGATTTATTTGCTGATTTTGATGTATCTATATTAGGTGATATTTCATTTGAGGGTGATGAGGAATTTAGTTTTGATATTAGTTCTGTTGTTGGCGGTTCATTGGGTATTTCATCGGATACGTTTACGATTTTAGATGATGATGCTGGTAATATTTTGCTTAGTGTTAGTGGTATTAGTGGTTCTGAGGGTTCTGATAGTTTGGGTTTTGAGGTTCGTTTGAGTTCTGCGAGTGTTGTTGATGTTAGTGCTAGTTATAGTTTATCGAGTATTAGTGCTGTTGGTGGTGTTGATTATGTTGATGTTTCATCTGGTGTTGTTGTTGTGTCTTCGGGTACTTTGTTAGATACTGTTTGGGTTGTTTTGTTGGAGGATAATATTTTCGAGGGTGATGAGACGTTTAGTTTGACCTTGAGTAATGTTGTCAATGGTTCTTTGGGCAGTAATGTTGGTATAGGTCGTATTTTGGACAATGATGCTGAGCCTATGATCAGTATAGATAGTGTGGAGGTTATGGAGGGTGATGCTGGTTTAACAAATATGCTATTTACGGTTCGTTTGAGCAATCCGAGTAGTAGTCTGGTTAGTGTTGATTATAATTTATCGGGTTTTACTGCTGTTAGTGGCGATGATTATTTGAATAGTAGTGGTAGTTTGATATTTGGTTCTGGTGATGTTGTTCGTAATTTGGTTGTATCTGTATTAGGGGATTTGGATCGTGAGGCTACGGATAGTTTTGCGGTTATTTTGAGTAATGCTGTTAATGGTATTCTTGCTGTTGATACGGGTGTTGGTCGTATTTTAAATGATGATGCTGTTCCTGTTGTTAGTGTTAGTAGTTTAGGTAGTGCTGTTGAGGGTGATATTAGTAATAGTATAGTTCGTTTTCGTGTTAGTTTGGATCGTTTAAGTTTTGAAGATGTTAGTTTTGATTATACTACTGTTGGTATCAGTGCTATTCAGGGTTTAGATTATGATAGCATTTTTGGTACTGGTTTTGTTATTCGTTCTGGTGATTTATTTGCTGATTTTGATGTATCGGTTCTTGGTGATGTTAGTTTTGAAGGTGATGAGGAATTTAGTTTTGATATTAGTTCTGTTGTTGGTGGTTCTTTGGGTGTTTTGTCTGATACGTTTACGATTTTAGATGATGATGCTGGTAATATTTTGCTTAGTGTTAGTGGTGTAAGTGGTTCTGAGGGTTCAGATAGTTTGGGTTTTGAGGTTCGTTTGAGTTCTGCGAGTGTTGTTGATGTTAGTGCTAGTTATAATTTATCGGGTATCAGTGCTGTTGCTGGTGATGACTATGTTGATGTTTCATCTGGTGTTGTTGTTGTGTCTTCGGGTACTTTGTTAGATACTGTTTGGGTTGTTTTGTTGGAGGATAATATTTTCGAGGGTGATGAGACGTTTAGTTTGACCTTGAGTAATGTTGTCAATGGTTCTTTGGGCAGTAATGTTGGTATAGGTCGTATTTTGGACAATGATGCTGAGCCTATGATCAGTATAGATAGTGTGGAGGTTATGGAGGGTGATATTGGTTTGACAAATATGCTATTTACGGTTCGTTTGAGTAATCCGAGTAGTAGTCAAGTTAGTGTTGATTATAATTTATCGGGTTTTACTGCTGTTAGTGGCGATGATTATTTGAATAGTAGTGGTAGTTTGATATTTGGTTCTGGTGATGTTGTTCGTAATTTGGTTGTATCTGTATTAGGGGATTTGGATCGTGAGGCTACGGATAGTTTTGCGGTTATTTTGAGTAATGCTGTTAATGGTATTCTTGCTGTTGATACGGGTGTTGGTCGTATTTTAAATGATGATGCTGTTCCTGTTGTTAGTGTTAGTAGTTTAGGTAGTGCTGTTGAGGGTGATATTAGTAATAGTATAGTTCGTTTTCGTGTTAGTTTGGATCGTTTAAGTTTTGAAGATGTTAGTTTTGATTATACTACTGTTGGTATCAGTGCTATTCAGGGTTTAGATTATGATAGCATTTTTGGTACTGGTTTTGTTATTCGTTCTGGTGATTTATTTGCTGATTTTGATGTATCTATATTAGGTGATATTTCATTTGAGGGTGATGAGGAATTTAGTTTTGATATTAGTTCTGTTGTTGGCGGTTCATTGGGTATTTCATCGGATACGTTTACGATTTTAGATGATGATGCTGGTAATATTTTGCTTAGTGTTAGTGGTATTAGTGGTTCTGAGGGTTCAGATAGTTTAGGTTTTGAGGTTCGTTTGAGTTCTGCGAGTGTTGTTGATGTTAGTGCTAGTTATAATTTATCGGGTATCAGTGCTGTTGCTGGTGATGACTATGTTGATGTTTCATCTGGTGTTGTTGTTGTGTCTTCGGGTAGTTTGTTAGATACTGTTTGGGTTGTTTTGTTGGAGGATAATATTTTCGAGGGTGATGAGACGTTTAGTTTGACCTTGAGTAATGTTGTCAATGGTTCTTTGGGCAGTAATGTTGGTATAGGTCGTATTTTGGACAATGATGCTGAGCCTATGATCAGTATAGATAGTGTGGAGGTTATGGAGGGTGATATTGGTTTGACAAATATGATATTTACGGTTCGTTTGAGTAATCCGAGTAGTAGTCAAGTTAGTGTTGATTATTTATTTTCAGATTTTACTGCTGTTAGTGGTGATGATTATTTGAATAATGCATCTAATTTGGTATTTGGAATTGGGAATACTGTTAGGACTATAGCTGTGCAAATTATAGGAGATATTCTCAGAGAATCTGATGACAGCTTTGCTATTATTTTAGAGAACCCTACTAATGGTATTATAACTGTTGATACGGGTGTTGGTCGTATTATAAATGACGATGATTTACCAATATTGACTGTTGGTAGTTTGACTATTACAGAAGGTGCTTTAGGTATTACAACTACAGATAATATTGTTCTTCGTTTAGATAGAGTGAGTATTGATACTATCTTCTTTAATTATGCAACTGCTGATGGAACGGCTACAGTTTTAGATGGAGATTATACTGCTATTACACCCTCCTCTGGTAGGATATTACCTGGAGATGCAGAGTTTTTAATACCTGTTAATATTTTAGGAGATATAAACTTTGAACCTGATGAGCGTTTTGCTTTAGATGTAACAGGTATTATAGGAACACTTAATACAATGGCTTCTGATTCAATTACAATAGCTAATGATGATGCAATTGTAACAATTAGTATTAATCCTGCTACTGCGTTTGAGTTTAATGATAGTATCACATTTGAAGTTCGTTTAAGTGCTGTTAGTGGCAGTGTTGTTAATGTTAATTTTACAACTGTTGATGATGTTCCTCCTAGTGCTTTAGCTTCATTGGATTATGAAGACACTAATGGTACTTTAACATTTTTACCAGGCGTACTTTTACAGCTTATTAAAATTCCTATTATTGATGATGCTAGTGCCGAATCTGCTGAAACGTTTTCTTTACTTTTAACAAACCCCATTAATGCTATACTTTTGGGTGGTGGTGGAATTATTAGTGCTACAGGTACTATTATTGACAATGATAACTTTCCTTCTATAAGTATTTCAGATACTTTTCTTATGGAAGGTAATTTAGGTAATTCAAACATGACTTTTACAGTTACCTTGAGTAACAAAATTAATACACAAGTTATGGTTAATTATAGTTTGTCTCCTTTTAATGCTGTTAGTGGAGATGATTATGTAGATGTTAATGGTACTCTTACATTTCTTGCTAATGATACGATTGAGACTTTTAATATTTCCATTATTGGAGATATTGATTATGAGTTTAATGATTCATTAAAAGTTACATTATCTAATAATTCTATTAATAGTACTATACTTGATACATTTGGTACAGGAATTATACTAAACGATGATCTTTTACCTACATTATCCGTTGGGAGTTTAAGTATTACAGAAGGTACTTTGGGTATTGCAATTACAGATAATGTTGTTATAAACTTGGATAGAAAGTCTGTGGAACCGCTAACCTTTAATTATGCTACTATTGATGGAAGTGCCTTAGTTTCTGATGGAGATTATACAACTATACCTTCTACTGTTGGTACTATATTACCTGGTGATACGGAGTTATTGATACCTGTTGAGGTTTTAGGAGATATAAATTTTGAACCTGATGAGCGTTTTGCTTTAGATGTTACAGGTATTATAGGAGCATTTAATACGATAGCTTCTGATTCTGTTACTATAGTTAATGATGATGGATTTGTTTCAATTAATATGAATAATGTTGTTGAAAATGAAAATGCTGGAAATATTAGGTTTCAAATAAGTTTAGGTGCTCGGAGCAGTGACACTATTTATGTAGATTATACTACTGTTGATATAACTGCTATGGCAGGTGTAGATTATACAGCCGTTACAAACACTGTTACTTTTATACCTGGTATTACTAATCAATTTGTTGATGTTCCGATTATTGATGATGGTATTGCGGAGCCTACTGAAGAATTTGATTTAGTTTTTTCGAATCCTGTTAATGGTGTTTTTGTAGGAGGCGCTATTAGTGTAAGGGTACTTGGGCGTATTATAGATAATGATGGATTTCCAAATATAGCTATTAATGATACGATGCTAATAGAAGGTAATGCAGGTTCTTCTAATATGGTTTTTACAGTTACTTTAAGTAATCCAACTACTTCTATAGTAGAGGTTGATTATAGTTTATCACCTATTAGTGCTATTTCTGGAAATGATTATATACCTATTAATGGTAGTCTTACATTTTCTTCTAATGATACAGTTGAGACTTTTTCAGTATCTATATTAGGTGATATAAATACTGAAGATGATGATACCTTTATGGTTGTCTTAAGTAACCCTGTTAATAGTACTATTGCTGATGCTTTTGGTATAGGTATTATATTGAATGATGATCTATTGCCTACATTATCTGTTACAGGTTTAACGATTCTTGAAGGGGACGTTGGTAGCACTACTTCTGGTGATGTTTCTGTTCGTTTAGATAGGATGAGTGTCGATACTATTAGATTTGATTATATGACTGTTGATGGTAGTGCTTTAATTTCTGATGGAGATTATACGGCTATACCTTCTACTGTTGGCACTATATTACCTGGTGATACGGAGTTACTGATACCTGTTGAGGTTTTAGGGGATGTGAACTTTGAGTCTGATGAGACATTTGTTTTTAATGTTATAAATATTACAAATGCGTCGAATACAACTGCTGCTTTTGACAGTGTTAGGATTTCCAATGATGATGTACCTGTTACCATTAGTGCGGTTAGTAATAACCCTGTTGTAGAAGGTGATAGTGTTATTTTTGAAATTCGTTTGAGTGCTAGAAGTACTGATACAGTTACTGTTGGATACACAACTTCCAATATTACGGCTTTTGATATTATAGACTATACTTCTGTTGTGGGTACATTAACTTTTTTGCCTGATACTATTGTTCAGTTTATTAAGGTTGCGACTATCGATAATTCTACTGCTGAAAGTACAGAAACTTTTAATTTGAATTTATCTACGGCTGTTAATGCTACTTTTTTAGGAGGTGCTCTTAATTTTAGTACATTAGGTACTATTTTAGATAATGATGGTTTTCCTAGTGTAAATATTGGAGATGCTACTATTATGGAAGGTAATATGGGTAATATAAATTTAGATTTTATAGTAACTTTGAGTAACCCAACAACTTCTACAGTACAAGTTGAATATGCATTAAAAGAAGTTGAAGCTGTTACAGGAGTACCTGAACAAGATTATCTAAATTCTCCCGGTACAATAGTATTCCCTCCTAATGATACAATACAAACGGTAAGTGTAATTATTGTAGGAGACATTAATACAGAAATAGATGAAACGTTTAACCTTGAATTAAGAAATCCTATAAATGCAATCTTAGGAGATTCTATTGGATTAGGTACTATTCAAAATGATGATGTAGATCCAACATTAACAGTGAATCCATTTCGTATAAATGAAGGTAATACAGGAACAACAGTTGGTAATGTAGTAATAAGTTTAGAAAGAACAACTTATCAAGATGTTATATTTTCTTATGCTTCTACTCCTATTACAGCTGTTGGAACTGTAAATCCTAATGCAGATTATACTACAATTGTTGGTATAGATACTATAAGAGCAGGCACCCTGACTACATCTATTGAAATAGAGGCTATTGCTGATATTAATTTTGAAACAGATGAGACCTTTGACTTAATACTTACAGGTATTACTGGTACTGTTAACAATACTGCTACTGGTACCGTTACTATTGCTAATGATGATCCTCAAGTTGAAATAAGTATAGCTAATGCTACAGTAACTGAGGATATGAATATGCTATTCACAATTACTTTAAGTGCCATGAGTGTAGATACGGTAGTAGTAAGTTATAGAACCCTAAACGGTACAGCTATAGCCCCGAATGATTATATTTCTGGAACAGATACACTAACCTTTTTACCTGGTCAAATATATAGAGAATTTACTATTCCTATCATAGATGATGTTACTAACGAATCGGATGAAGTTTTTACAGTAGAGTTATTTAATCCAAATAATGCTTTAATAAATATTAGCACAGCAACTGGTACTATTGTGGATAATGATAATGAACCAGCTATAAGTATTAATAATGTCATTTTGAATGAAGGTACTTCAAGTAATACTTTTTTTGTTTTTAATGTGGAATTAAATCAGCCTTCTGCTACAGTTGTAACAGTTTCTTATGCTTTAGAAGAAGTTACAGCACTTGGAGGAATGGATTATATTAATAGTGCAGGTTCACTTGATTTCCCATCTGGTATAACGAGTAGAACTTTAACTTTTGAAATAATAGGAGATGATTTTTTCGAAGCTGATGATACTTTCTATGTGCGTTTAAGTAACCCTGGAAATGCGACTATAGATGTTGACTCAGGTATAGGTATTATCATCAATGATGATGCTCGTCCTACTGTTTTTATTAATGATATTATTGTTTTAGAAGAAGGCGATTTAGGGGTGGAAACAGCTAATCTTATGGCAACTTTAAGTAATCCAAGTAGTGAAGTTATAACAGTCGATTATCAAACGGCTGACAGTACTGCTGAGATAATAGATTTTGATTACTCAGAAATTACTACTCAAACTTTAACCTTTATGCCAGGTGAGACTTCGCAACCTATTTCAGTAACTATTAACGGGGATAGAAAATTTGAATTAGACGAAATATTCAAAATTGAACTTACAAATCCTACTAATACGATTGGACTTACTGATAGCCTTGGTTTAGTTACTATCGTCAATGATGATGATATGCCTGTGGTAAGTATTGGAAATGCTGAAGTTACAGAAGGAGGACCAGGTGAAATAGATACCTTATTATTCACTGTTTCTTTGGATCGCAGAAGTTTTGACACGTTAGAGATTATTTATGAAACTGAAGATTTTACAGCTTTTCTGTCAGATAATGACTATCTCCAAACTACAGGAATGTTATCATTTTTACCTGATACACTTACCCAGATAATTAGAATTCCAGTGTTAGGTGATACAAAGTTTGAAGCAGATGATCAATTAAGAATTAGGATAGTTAACGCTACAGGAGTTTCAGAAATAAAACCTTCTACAGGCATAGGTACTATTCTTAATGATGATACTAGACCAGTGGCTAGTATTAATGATACACTAATAACAGAAGGAGGACCAGGTGCAATTGCTATACTTCGTTTTGAAATTACTTTGAGTAATCCAAGTTTTGAAGTGATTAGTGTTGATTATACAACTGTTGATGCTATAGGAACCCTTGGAGATAACGATTATATTTTCAATAGTTCATCAATATTTTTTGCTGTGGATGATACCTTGCAAATTTTAGAAATTGAAATTATTGGAGATACTAAATTTGAACTTGATGAGACTATAGATATTAATTTAACAGCGGGACAAAATATAACTCTATTTTCAAAATCTCAAGGTATAGGTACTATTATAAATGATGATAATATACCAACAGTTGAAATAAGTAGAGGATTACCTGTAATAGAAGAACAGACCTCTCAAAGTTCTATTATAAGTATTAATCTTACAAACCCAACTTATCAACAGGTTGATATTATTGTATCTTATACAGGTACTGCCTTTAGACTAGGTTTAGAAATTGATTATAATGTTGTTGAAGGACCTGAAATTACCTCACAAGGCAATAAAATATCCCTTTTAGAAAATGATACTTTAGCTAATTTTATAATTCAAGCACTAGATGATGAAGTATATGAACCAGGAGGAAACGAAACAGTTATAATTAGTCTTCAAGATATATTAAATGCTACTTCTCCTGTGGTTAACCAAGTGACTATTGAAATACTTGATGATTTAACTGCTGATTCTGATAATGATGGCATTACTAATGGAGAAGAAGAGAATATTAATACAAACCCTATTAATGATGATAGTGATTCAGATTTAGTTTCTGACGGTATTGAGGTTGGTTTGGATGTTACAAATCCTACAGACACAGATTCTGATGGGGTTATTAACGCCTTGGATACAGATGATGATAATGATTCTATATCTACAGTTGTTGAAGACTTTAATCTTAATCTTGATCCAACTGATGATGATATTGATAGAGATGAAGTTCCTAACTATTTAGATTTAGACTCTGATAATGATGGTATTCAAGATATATTTGAAGGTGCTAATGATGTAGATCAAGATGGCATACCTAACTATTTAGATTTAGATGCTGATGGAGATGGCCCTGCCGATATTATTGAAGTTGAATTATTAGATACTGATGGAGATGGTACTGTAGACAGTAATTTGGATCTTGATAACGATGGTTTAATTGATTTGGTGGATCCCGATCAGGGAGGTACTTTACCTAACCTTGTTGATTCTGATAATAATGGAATTCCTAATTTCTTACAATTCGACGGTGATGGGACAGGAGTTGATCCAGACGGAGATAATGTTTTTAATGTTGTTATCTATAATGTTATCACTCCAGATGGTGATGGTATAAATGATGAATGGATAATTCAAGGTATTACTGGTTTTCCAGATAATATAGTTAGTATTTATAATAGGTGGGGTATTTTAGTGTATAGGCAAGTAGGTTATAATAATTTAACACGTTTTTGGGAAGGTCAAAACAATACAAATAATACGTTGAAAAACCCAAATTTAGCTGATGGTACTTATTTCTATGTTATCGATTTTGGTATAGATAGAATTAATGGTGTTACCGGATATATTTTATTAAGAAGATAGTTTAATTAGATATTAAAAAAATAATTTTCAATTTAATAATATAATATTATGAAATCTATGTCTCTGTTCTTGCTTATTACCATATTATGCTTAGCTTTATTATATAAAGTAAATGGTCAACAGGAATATTCTTTCTCTCAATATGCTTATAATAAGCTGCTTATTAATCCTGCTTATGCAGGCAATCAAGAAGGATTAAACTTGGGGCTTCTTTCTAGATTCCAATGGGTTGGAATACAAGATGCTCCTATTACCCAAGCTCTAAATGTGCATGGTTCTGTTGCTAATAGAACTAATCATAATATTGGCTTAGGACTTGTTTTAGCTTATGATCACATTGGTATTACAGATCAAATAACAGCTTTGAGCACTTATTGCTATCGTTTTATAACACCTCAAAATCTTAGGGTTTCCATTGGCCTTCAGGCAGGTGTTATTAATTATCAAGCTTTTAATAGTCGTTTAGATCCGCGTGTTTCTGCTGATCCTAATGTACCTATTGAGGATATAAATTCGATTATTCCTCAGGCTGGTATTGGATTATATATTAATAATAGAGATTTTTTCTTTGGGCTATCTATACCAAATGTTATTCCTAATTCCAGTTTAGACGGTGATCAGTCTTTTATAAGCTATCATGGTTCTCTTCTTTTTGGTTATAACTTTAAAGTTAGCCAACAGAAGAGTCGAGTTGAAACAGGTTATTTTTATTTTCAACCAAGTGTTTTGATACGTTATGCACAAGGTTCACCTATAGTCGCTGATGTTAATTTAACTTTTGAGTTTTTTGACCGATTTTCGCTTGCCGTTGGTTATAGAAGTTTAAGTTCTTTAATTTTGTTGACAAGAATTCGACTTACTAATAAAGTTGCTTTAGGTTATGCTTATGATTTTATTGTTAATGATTTAGGAAATTTTAATAATGGTTCTCATGAAATTTTACTATCTATAAGTATTTTTGATGAAGATAAACCAGAAATTAGAAGAAGAACGAATAGTCGAGGTGTTTATCATGATTTTAATTAATCAATATCTAACTATTTTCATAGACATTTTAAAATTATAACTATCAAACTTTGAAAATTCGATAGTTTTTTTGTGTTTTATAATATCAAAAAAATTGAAAGAAACATGCCTCTATAAACAACATGTTGCCCTTAATGCTAAGTTAGTATCTTTTGCTAACTATAAAATGCCTATTCGTTATACTTCTGAAAAAGAAGAACACTTAGTTGTTAAAAGTAGAGTAGGAATTTTTGATGTATCTCATATGGGAGAGTTTTTAATAGAAGGTTATGATGCAAAATTATATCTTCAGTATATCCAAACCAATGATATCAATAAACTTAATGTTGGGAAAGCCTTTTATACTTGTTTAACAAATGAAAATGGAGGTGTTGTAGATGATTTGTTAGTTTATTGCCTTGCCAAAAATAGCTATATGTTAGTTGTGAATGCTACTAATATAGAAAAAGATTGGATTTGGTTAAATGATAATATAGGTAATTTTCAGGTTATTTTAAAAAATAAAAGCCATGAATTAGGACTTTTAGCTATTCAAGGACCTTTAGCAGATAAATTTTTAAATCAATTTGTTAATGAGCCTATTAATAGTTTGGCTAGTTATAATTTTATTACAACTAATATAGGAGAAATAGAAAATGTTATAATATCTAAAACAGGCTATACAGGTTGCGGAGGTTATGAATTGTATGTATCTAATAATAAAATTGAAAAATTATGGAATCTACTTTTAAATGAAGATAATATTATAAATATAAAACCTATTGGATTAGCAGCAAGAGATACTTTACGTTTGGAAGCAGGTTATTGCCTATATGGCAATGAGTTAAATGAGTTTACTTCACCAATGGAAGCAGGTTTAGGATGGATAACCAAATTGAATACTGTATTTATAGGTTCTGAAACTTTAAAAAAACAAAAAAAATTAGGTATAAAACAAAAATTAATTGCTTTACAAATGCTAGAAAAAGCAATACCTCGCAAAGATTTTTTAATCTCTGATGAAAATGGTAAAATTGTTGGCAGAGTTACTTCTGGTACCCTTTCTCCTAGCTTAAATGTTGGCATTGCTTTGGGTTATGTTGCTAGACCTTTTCCTAAGGTAGGGGATATTTTTTTTATTGCTATTCGGAAAAGAAACTTTAGAGCTAAAGTTATTAAATTGCCTTTTACAGTTTGATAACTTTTATTTTTTTAACCTTTAATCGATTATATATGTCTTCTATTTTTACAAAAATTATTAATCAAGAAATACATAGTTATAAAATAGCTGAAACAGACGATTATTTTGCTTTTCTTGATATAAATCCTTTGACTAAAGGACATACTTTAGTTGTACCAAAAATAGAAATAGATTATATTTTTGATTTAGAAGATAAACAATTGGTTGCTTTAATGCTTTATAGTAAAAAAATAGCAAGAGCTATTGAACAGGCTGTTAGTTGTAAGCGGATAGCTATAAGTGTAATTGGTTTGGAAATTCCACATGCACATATCCATCTTGTGCCTATAAATCAAGTATCAGATATTAATTTTACGCGATCTAAATTAAAATTAGAACCCTATGAGTTTGAAGATATAGCTCAGACTATAAGAGAGTTCATATAATACAAATTATGTAGTTTGACAAACTCTAAAAATAAATGAAGAAAATCTTAATATCTGTTTTTTATAAAGAACCTCTTTTACCTCTTTTGGAAGTTTTAAAAAAGCATAATGTAGAAATATACGCTACGGGAGGAACAAAAAAATTTATTGAAAGCTATGGATTAAAAGTAAAATCTATTGAAAGTGTAACAGGATATCCTTCTATTTTAGGCGGTAGAGTTAAGACCTTACATCCCAAAGTTTTTGGAGGTATTTTAAGAAGAGATGAAGAAGAAAAAGATAAAGAAGACATTAAAACATACAATATTCCAAATTTTGATTTGATTATTGTAGAATTATATCCTTTTGAAGAAGCGATTAAAAATGGAGATATAGAAGCTAATATTATTGAAAAAATAGATATTGGAGGTGTGAGCCTTATACGAGCAGCAGCTAAAAATTATAAAAATATCACAGTTATTTCTTCTAACCGCCAATATTCAGATCTAATAACCTGTTTAAACACAAAAAAAAATATAGATTTAAATATGAGAAGGCGACTTGCTCAAAGAGCTTTCCAACGAACTTTTCAATATGACTTAGCAATTAATAATTATTTTGCCAGTAAGGATACTATTTTATCGAATTTACGCTACGGAGAAAACCCACATCAAAAAGCACATTTTTACGGATCTTTAAAGGATACTGTGCAACAATTACACGGGAAATCGCTTTCTTACAATAATCTTTTAGATATTGAAGCAGCTATAAACACAATTAAAGAATTTCAAGAGACTACTTTTGCTATTTTTAAACATAATAATCCTTGTGGTTTAGCTCAAGATAATAATCTTAAAAAGGCTTATCAAAAAGCTTTGAGTGCTGATACTATTTCAGCATTTGGAGGTATTTTAATTACTAATAAAACGATAGATATAGAAGTTGCTCAGGAAATTAATACACTCTTTTTCGAAATTTTGCTTGCCCCTGCCTACCAAAAAAATGCTTTAAAATTATTGCAACGTAAAAAAAATAGAATTTTACTTATTAATAAAAATAGTGATCTACCATCTTTTGAATACCGCTCTCTTTTAGGAGGTTTCTTATTTCAAGATAAAAACTTATCAGAAACTTCTGAAAATAAATTAACTATTGCTACAAATAAAAAACCTTCTGTTGAAGAATTAAAAAATTTAGTACTTGCTAATAAGATTGTAAAATATACTAAGTCTAATGCCATTATTTTGGTTAAAAATAAGATGCTTATTGGAAGCGGAATGGGACAACCTTCTCGTGTAGATGCCTTGAATCAAGCTATAGAAAAGGCAAAACGCTTTGATATGGATTTGAATGGAGCAGTTATGGCTTCAGATGCTTTTTTCCCTTTTCTAGATTGTGTAGAAATAGCATATAAAGCTGGTATAAAGGCTGTTATTCAACCAGGTGGCTCTATTAAAGATAATTTATCTATTGACTATTGTAATAATCATGATGTTTGTATGCTTTTAACAAATACACGACATTTTAAACATTAAATGTAAAAATGACTTCTACTAATCACCTTAATGACTTTAAAAAACGTTTAAATACCCTTAGGGACTATCTTTGACTATGATAAAAAAAAGATTTCTATTTTAGAAAAAGAAAAAGAAACATCAGATCCTAACTTTTGGACAGATTCAAAACATGCCCAGCATAAATTAAAGATAATAAAGGATTTAAAAAAAAGTATTTCTTTATATCAGAAAGCTGAGCGAGCTACAGAAGATTTAGAAATTCTCTTTGATTTTTATCAAAATAATGAAATTTCTATCGAAGAACTTAATAAACAACTTACACAGACGACTCAAATTTTTGAAAATGTTGAAGTACGCTCAAGCTTGAACACAGAAAGTGATAAGTTTGGAGCACTTTTAGAAATTAACCCTGGTGCAGGTGGTATTGACAGTCAAGATTGGGCTGAAATGCTTATGCGTATGTATCTTATGTGGGGTGAAAAAAATAACTATAAAATTAAACAAGCTAATTATCAAGCAGGGGAGGAGGCAGGCTTAAAATCAGTTACTTTAGAATTTTTAGGTGATTTTGCTTTTGGTTATCTCAAGTCTGAAATTGGCGTACATCGCTTGGTTCGTCTCTCACCTTTTAATGCCAATCATAAAAGACACACCTCTTTTGCTTCTGTTTCTCTTTACCCTATTGTTGATGAAACTATAGAAATTATAATTAATCCAGCTGATATTACTTGGCAGACATTTAGAGCCAGTGGAGCTGGTGGACAACATGTTAATAAAGTTGAGTCTGCCGTTCGCCTTCGACATGAACCTTCTAAAATTGTCATAGAATGTCAACAAGAACGTTCTCAATCCTATAATAAGTTAAAAGCCTTGGCTATGTTAAAATCAAAACTTTATCAGTTAGAACTTGAAAAAAAAGAAATAGAAAAGGCTAAGTTAGAAGCAAAAAAGACAAAAATTGATTTTGGTGCTCAAATAAGAAACTATGTTTTACATCCATACAAATTAGTTAAAGATACCCGTACAAATTTAGAAAGAACAGATATTCAAAATGTCCTTAATGGAGACATTAATGATTTTATGCAGGCTTTTTTATTAAAAGTAAAAAAATGAAAATAAAATATAAACCAGTTACTATGTTATAGTATAATTCAAAAATAAAAATAATTCGTACATATAACTATGATTTTACTATCGGTTGTTATTATTACCTTTAATGAAGAAAGAAATATAGGGCGTTGTATAGATTCGATAAAAGATATTGCCGATGATATTGTAGTTATAGATTCTTTTTCTACGGATAAAACTAAAGAAATATGTCTTGAAAAAGATGTAAATTTTATAGAACATACTTTTTTAGGACACGTCGAACAAAAAAATTATGCCCTTACAAAAGCTAAATATTCTTATGTTCTATCTTTAGATGCTGATGAAGCTGTTGATAATACATTAAAAAAATCTATCCTTGTTATTAAAAATAATTGGACTCATGATGGATATTATATGAACAGATTAACCAACTATTGTGGTAAATGGATTTATTATTCAGGCTGGTACCCAGATAAAAAATTGCGATTATGGGATACTAAAAAAGGTATATGGAAAGGCACTAATCCTCACGACTGCTATAGTATGGAAGAAAATACTAAAATAGGCTACTTAAAAGGCGATATTTTACATTATTCCTATTACAATTTAAAAGAGCATATTTCTGTCGCTTATAAATATTCTGATATTTCAGCAAAAGAATTACTAAAATCAAAAGCAAAAGTGGGTTTTATTAAATTATTTCTCAGCCCTTTTTGGCGCTTTATAGGAGGGTATTTTTTTAAAAAAGGCTTTAAAGATGGTTTTTTTGGACTGTTAATTGCCGTGACTTCTGCTTATGCTGTTTTTTTGAAATATGCACTGGTAAAATATTATAAATATAGAGAGAAAACTAATAATTAAATCTATGATTATTCCTTAAATCATATATAGAACCTAATATTTTAGTAGATTGGGTTCAGTAGATTTTAAAACCTATAAAAAAATTGGGTTATTTAAGCAATATATTCATGTATAGTAACAATTAAAAATATGAACTACAGACGTTTAGGAAAATCTGGTTTACAAGTTAGTGAATTATCTTTTGGTTCTTGGGTAACTTTTGGGCATCAAATAAATGATTCCATTTCTGAAGATTTAATGAAGTTGGCTTATGATTCTGGGATTAATTTTTTTGATAATGCAGAAGCGTATTCCAGTGGAGGATCGGAAGTTGTTATGGGCAATATATTAAAATCTATGAACTGGGAAAGAAGTAGTTATGTAGTCTCTACAAAAGTTTTTTGGGGAGGAAAAAGACCCAATCAAAAAGGACTCAGTCGAAAACATATTTTTGAAGGCTGTCATGCGTCTTTAAAACGTTTTCAATTAGATTATTTGGATCTATTTTTTTGTCATCGTCCTGATAGCCAAACTCCTATTGAAGAAACGGTAAGAGCTATGACCGATTTAGTGCGTCAAGGCAAGATTTTATATTGGGGAACTTCAGAATGGTCAGCTCAAGAGATTATGGAAGCCTATTCGGTGGCTTATCAATACCATTTGGAACCACCAACTATGGAACAACCACAGTATAATTTATTTTACAGGGAACGGGTAGAAAATGAATATCAGCGTTTATATGAAGATACAGGCTTAGGTACAACTATTTGGTCACCATTGGCTTCTGGTCTTTTAACAGGAAAATATAATAGTGGAAAAATACCAAAAGATTCACGTTTAGCTCTTGAGAATATGAGTTGGTTAAAAGATGGTATTCTTGGAACAGAAGCAAAAGATAAAATAGAAAAGATCAATAAATTACAACAAATAGCCAATGAGATTGATATTTCTTTACCTTGTTTAGCTATTGCTTGGTGCTTAAAAAACCCTAATGTAAGCACAGTGATTCTCGGAGCTTCTAAAATGACCCAACTTCAAGAAAATCTTAAAGCCTTAGAAGCTCTGGAAAAATTGGATAGCACCACTATGGAAGCTATAGAAAATGTTGTTCAGAATAAACCTAAAAGAATAAACTGGTAAAGAATAGACTTTTTTGTAAAAATTTATGACAATATTAAAAATAAAGATAGAATACTTTCTCATTGTCAATGACTTCAATACTAAAAATCCTTTAGGTTATAAGTTATTTTAATTGTGTATAGTTTATGCAGGTGAATGATAAGCATCATAAATATTCCATATCCATATAATAATAGCTATGGGTATTGTTATGAAAGGAACTATAAGTGTCCATGATAAGATTATTGCAGTTCCCCATAGTACATAATGGATGATAAAAAAGGCAATCCCTTTTCCAACATGACCTTTAATAAATTGTCCTAATCCAACTACAAAAAAGGATAAGATCGCTAAAAAAACATATTTTTTTTTCATAAAATGATATTAAAAAAAACATTAATATTTAAATTAAATTTAATAAAACTTCTGCGCTGCAATGATAAAAAAAAAATTTCAAAATAAATGATAAAAAAAGATTTCAAAATAAATGATAAAAAAAAGATTTCAAAATAATTATTTTAAACTATATTTGTTTAGTATAAGCAGTAAAAGTTATTATTAAACTTATGATTCTTGTAATTTAATTAACGTGAGTTCGACATAAAAAAGTGGTAATTCTGACGGCCGAAATTATATAAATATTTTAAAATCAAAAATTTATGTTTTTACTATTTAAAAATAGAATGATTTTTACAAGGTTTTTTTATGAGTAATATATCAAAGTATAGCCTATAAAACGTATTTAATGTTGGAGACATTTTTCTTAATTTTCTATTTATAGTATTTCATTTTCAAATATTTAAATAAAAAATTTATATCGAATTTAGGTTTAATTATTCACTTATTTTTTGGGCTTATTTTAGATTAAATTTTACCAATTGATGATTATTTGGAAATTATTAAAATGCCCTAAAAATAAAAAAAATCTTTAAATTAAACTTAATTTTTAGGTGATGCCACCAGGATTATTTTGGATAGAAGTAAATAAAAGTTTCATAGAAATAATTAGACTGCTTTTTTCAATTGCTTGGGTAGTTTCTGGTATACAGAGATTTTGATGCTGGTAGTTTCCTTAGAAACTGTTTAAATTTAAAAATGAGTATGATCAAATTTTCAGAAAAACTGCCAAATTTTATTCAATAACTAGCTTTTACAAGTCATTATTATGGCTAAAACGAGATTTTAGATCAAATTCAAAGAATTTTCAGAAAAACCTAAATTTTATAATTTGCTTATTATAAGTTAAAAAAACTTAAACAGTTTCTTAATATATTTATTTGATATAGCTCTTTTTACTTTATTTAATTAAATTTTAATATTATGATAAGAAAAGATAATACTTTAAAGTCTCCGACTTTATTGATATTTTTGGCTTTATTACTTTTTTTTGCAGGTAAATGCGACAATGAGCCCGAACCAGTTGTATTACCAACTGCTCCAACTTTGCTTACACCACTTAATAATGCAATAGACCAATCTTTAACCCCCGAATTAACTTGGCAAACAGGTGCTGCTGAAGCTGGAATTAAAGAATATAATGTATTTTTGGACCAAAATACTGATCCTAGTACATTGCTATCTACTCAAACAACTCCTTCTTTTACGGTAACTACAAATCTATTATATAATACAACTTATTATTGGCGTGTAGAAATAGTTGATAATATGGATAGGACTGCCACAAGTAGTGTGTTTTCTTTTACCACACTTGCCGCTCCAATTACTGTTTCAAACGCCTATCAGCTTTCTGATACAGTTTTTGGTAGTCATCTTACGGCTTTGGGATATGCAACTTTAGAGATTGATAATAATTATTATATTGATAGTATTTCCGTGGCAACTGTAGATACTTTGAATATCAATAGATCTGGAGATGACCCTTTTGCTTTCAATATAGATGGACTTAGGTTTTTTAAAGGGTTGAAATCATTATCTCTACGTTCTCATGAAATTTCTGATATAAATTTATCTGAACTTACACTACTTGAAGAAATTGACTTATCTAATAATGAAATTTCAAATTTAGATTTATCTAATAATACAGCTTTAAAAAAACTAATCTATGATTTTAGCAATAATTCTGATGATGATGATGCTTTAACCTCTATAGATTTGAGTATAAATACGGCTCTTATAGTTATAGATTTGCAAGATCATGAAATTGAAAATCTATCAGATATTATTTTTCCCACAGATCCTTCAGAATTAAGAACCTTAAAATTAAATGGTAATCCAGGAGCACCTTTTGAAATTCCCACCGAAATATATAATAATTTAATTCTCACTGGAGATGATGCTAGTAATGGTGTTTCAAGACCGCGTGTTTCTACTAGCGATCCTAATCCCGAAGATAACATCGCTATTGCTGATACGGTTTTTGGAAAAAAACTTTTCAACTTGGGTTATGCTAAATTTGGAGAAACCCAAGATGGCACTGAAGATTATTATTTAGAAGCCGATAGTAGTTATGTAAGAGATGTTAATTATCTTAATATTGAAGGAACATCAGGCACACCATCTTTAATTACTAAGATAAGTGAAATTATTTATTTTGTTGGACTTGATTCTTTAGAAATAGATTATTTAGATGACTTGGATACTCTTGATGCATCTACTTTAAGTGAATTACTTTATATAAAAGGTACTTTTAACAGTGGTACCAATAATTTAGTTAGCTTAACTTTACCTACTATTACTTCAAACTTAGATTACCTCTGGTTATTCAGATCTGGTTTAGATGGAACAATAGACTTAAGCTCATACACAAACTTAAGTTATATTCGTTTGTCTGGGGCACCTACTATAACAGGTTTGGATATTACAGGACTTTTAAATTTGGAAACAGTACGAGCAGACGATTGTGGTATCACCTCCAATGGATTTATTTATACAAATACAGATAATGCTTACCCTTCTATGACTCGCTTGGAATTGGATGGTAATCCCGGTGCTGATTTTACAATTAATGAAACCTTATTTAATCAGTTAACAACAGGAATTGGGGTAATACCCCCTGCTACATTCTCTATAGCCTCAGTATCCCCTGCTGATGGTGCTACTAATATAGCCATTAGTCCTGATGTAATTGTTACTTTCTCTTCTTCTCTTGATGCTTCTTCTCTTACTTATACCTTGCAAGATGGTGGAGGAGGAAATATTGCTAATACTTTAAGTTACAATTCTGATAGCACTGTTATAACCATTAATCCAAATAGCAATTTGAATAACTCTACGAATTACACGTTGAGCATTACAGAGGCAACAGGGAAAAATGGGGCAAGCATAGCCACTACAACGACATATACTTTTACAACAATTGATGCAGGCAGTATTAGTGTAACTTCAGTAGTCATAGCTTCTAAAAATTTGACAACGGGAGATACAATTGGGACAGCAAGAGATGCAAGTATTGTTATAACTTTTTCAAGTAGTATTCAAAATACAACTTTTGTAAATAATACGCATTACACCTTAAACAGTTTTAATTTTGGAACATTTAATGCTACTACTACTGTTTCTGGTAATCAACTTACAATTACACCGGATGTTAATTTTAGCTCATTAGAGAAATATACTGTTAGTCTATTTAATTCAGTAGTGATTGGTGATAATGGTGCTAGCCTTAGTGATTTTGAAGAATATACTTTTATAACTGCTTTTTTTAGTGGTGGTGATGGCAGTGCTACTTTTCCTTATGAGTTAACAACTGCTGTCGAGTTAGACAGTGTCCGCAATTATAGCAGCAATGATTTTAGGATGGAAAATGATATAGATTTAATAACCTATTTAATAGATGTGTCAGGTGTTGAGGAAGGTTGGGAACCTATAGATAATTTTACAGGTAATTTTAATGGGGCTGGTTTTGAAGTGCAAAATATGTTTATTAGGAGGCCTGATGAAGATAATATAGGTTTTTTTGGAACTGTTACAGGTGCTACTATTGATAGTTTAGGTATTACGATTAATCCTTCTACTACCTTTGTTGGCGTGCTCGGTAGGCAACGTGTAGGCGGGCTTATAGGACAATTAGAAGGTGGGGTGGTAAGACGCTGTTATGTTGTTACAGGTGGTCAAGACGCTAGCGTTAATACCACTGCTACTAGCGCTTCTCGTACAGGTGGTTTCGTTGGTTTTATACAAGATGGTGAGATTTCAGAATCATTTGCTACCGTTGCTGTTAATGCTTTTACTGGTACTGCTGATAGATTAGGCGGTTTTGTAGGTGGTATTGGTGTAGATGCCGATGGAATAACTAATTGTTATTCAACTGGTAATGTTATTGGCGATGTTGATGTAGGTGGCTTTTTGGGCTGGATTAGTATAAATAGCGCTATAAATGATTATTCTGATTACATTACTAGCTGCTATTCTACTGGGGAAGTTTTTGGAGATAGTGTTACCACAGGTATTTTTAGCAATGATCATCTTGATGGAGAGACAATAGCAACTTCATATTATGATACTGATGCAGCTATATCAGGTACCAATTTTTTCAGCAGTATTTTTACTATAACTGGACTTAATGGGGTAGATTTTTCAGATAATGGTAAAAGTTCTGCTTCGTTCCCCGGCTTTGATCCTACTATTTGGTCATTTACCGAAACAGGTATTAGTGGAACAAATGGGCCTACTTTAGAATGGGAAGAATAAAACAAACTAAAACCCAAACTTTTGCAAAGTTTTAAAACTTTGCAAAAGTTTTTATTAAAATGTATAGTCGCATCACTTAATTAAGTTATTAAAAGATATGATAATCAAATTTTTATAGTTTTGAATTATACAAAGATTTTCTATTTATATAATTCTTCTATTAGAACTTTAAACTATAAATTAGTAAAAATTAGATAATGTATAGTTTAATGCATTTTTGTGGTATAGAGTATTGTATTAATTTTTTCATGAAAAAATTAATTTTTTTTTCTCTAATTCTATTAATAGGACTTGTTTCGTGCACTACTGAAGATACTACTTTAGTAAATCCACTTGATGGAATTATTAATCCCATGGGTGAAGATTCACTTATGGGCACAGGTACCCCGGAAGATCCCTATCAAATTACAAAGGCTTCTCAATTAGATTCTTTACTTAGGTTTAGTTTAGCATCTGCTTTTCAACTTCAAAATGATATAGACTTAACAACTTATATATCTGATAATTATTCAACAGAAGGTTGGCAACCTATCAATGGTTTTTCAGGCATATTTAATGGTAATAATTTTACCATTCGAGGGCTTTCAATTTATAGACCAACTGAAGATAATGTTGGTTTTTTTGGATTAATAGGCTTTGATGATAATTCGTCCGTTGTACGCATAGAAATAAAAAATTTAACCATAGAAGTAGCGGCTTCTGATTCTATTGTTGGGAAGACAAGAGTAGGAGGCTTAGTTGGTTATATTAATGATGGTGCCAGGCTCACAAAATGTAAAGTAATAGGTGGTGATGAAAATTCTAATGTTTTTAGTACTGATCCAATAAATGATACTGACAATGGACGATCTGGAGGATTGGTCGGATTGGCTGATAGGGCTATCTTGCTCCAATGTGCATCTTCTGTTAAAGTCCTTTCAAGCGGAGGTGGACGAATTGGAGGTTTAGTAGGAATGGTTAATACAACTACCGTAGATCAATGTTATGCCATAGGTGATGTTTATGCCCAGTTTGAAGATGTAGGTGGATTAATAGGTTATGCCCATAACTCAGGTACCACGATAAGCAATTGTTATGCAACTGGTAACCTCTTTATTAGTGGTAACAGTGCTGATGATGTAGGAGCTTTTGTAGGGGCTACGCATTCTTCTTTTACCCCTAGTAATTGCTATGCAACAGGAAATATTTCTTTTAATTTAGATATAGGATTAATAAGAACCTATGGTTATTTCTCGGGAGATGGAGATGGAGGAACAGCTATTTTTGGACTTCATTCACAGACTATAACAGGTCAAAATAATATTGATTTATCTGATGGAATTAAGACAGAAGCAACTGGTTTTATGTTAATAGATGTTGTTTCTACAACTTGCTTGGTTACTTTCTCTAATTTTGATAATATGATTTGGACTTGTACAGATGGGACATTACCTATTTTGACTAATAATCAATAAGTCTTAATATAAATCTAATTTTAAAGAGTTAAATTAACTATTAATCAATCATTTTATGATTATTATATCTTTCGTATTCATATCTTTAACGACTTATCTTTTAGTTAAAAAGTATAATCCTCATGCAGTATTATTACTGGCAGGAATAGCTATGCTTGGGATTGGGTTATTTTTTGGACAAAATATCCCAATAGGGACAAGTACAGGTTTTAAAGGGTTTGATATTTTTGCATTAATTCGAGATATTCTAAGTGATAAAGGTGCTAAATCAGGTCTAATGATTATGAGTATTGGAGGATTTGTAGCTTATATGAATCATATTAAAGCAGGAGAAGCCTTAGTATATATATCAATTAAACCACTTCGAATATTTCAAAAATTTCCTTATGTAGCTGCTTCTCTTGTCATATTGATAGGGCAATTTTTATCAGCTTGTATTCCTTCTGCAGTAGGTTTGGGTTTATTACTTATGCCAAGCATTTATCCGTTATTAATGAGATTAGGAGTGAGTAGATTAACGGCAGTTTCGGTTATTGTTGCTTGTACAGCTTTTGATGTTGGTCCAGCTTCTGCCAATACAAATTATGCCGCTGTAGACCTTCTAAAAATGGATACTGTTTTTTATTTTTTAAAACATCAACTGGGTATGGTGAGTATGCTAACTGTAGTCCTGATGCTTGTTTATTATTTTACCAATAAATATTTTGATAAAAAACAAGGCAAGCAAAATGATACTGCTAATTTGACCGTTAAAGAAAAACCAAGTGTACCTCTAATATATGCTATTTTACCAGTTTTGCCTCTTATATTATTAATTACATTTTCTAAATTCTTTGTTTTATTTTATCCTCCAATATCTTTAGATACAACAACATCAATGATTATTTCTATGCTTGTTGCTTTAGTTTTTGAATGGATAAGAACAAAAAAACTTAAAAGAACTCTTGATTCTTTAAAAATTTTTTGGAAAGGTATGGGCGATATTTTTGCTTCGGTGGTAACTTTAATTATTGCAGCCCAGGTATTTTCCAAAGGGTTAATAACCTTAAATTTTGTCAAAGGACTTATTGATGGTACTCAAAGTGTCGGATTGGCGTTTACGGGAGTATCTATAGTCATGGTCTTATTAGTATTTTTAATTTCTATATTAATGGGTAGTGGAAATGCAGCTTTTTTCTCTTTTGGAGAACTGGCACCAGGTATTGCTAAAGAGTTTTCGGGTAGTGTAGTGAGTATCGTTTTGCCAATGCAATTGGCTGCTAGTATGGGTAGATGTGTTTCTCCAATTTCAGGTGTTGTTATAGCCACAGCTGCTATTGCTGATGTTACACCTTTTGATTTGATTAAAAGAAATGCTATCCCGCTTTTTGCCGGAATAATAGTCATGATTGTTTATCATTTTATATAGAATTGGTGATATTTAATTTGATAAAAAATTTCAGTAAATTAGAAGATATGAATTTTGATCCTAGTACTTTATTAAGTGTTAAAACGGAAATTCAGAAATATGCTCATATTTTTCAAACAGCTAATTATGAGATGAAAGTTAGAGGCATATCCCAGTATCCTATTTTTATTCTTTCAAAAGAAAAAGTCAATCGCTTTAGTTATCTAATTGAAAATAAAAATGATGAAAGACAACAATGGCATATATATATATCCTATCTTGAAGAACTTATAAATAGGAAAATTTTGGAATCTAAAAAGGCTTTAGGTTTAAAAGAACGTTTTAGAAAAATTGATGCTGATGAAGATATATGTATATTGATTTTAGATCAAAAATTTATTAATATCGTTTTTCTACCTTGTCCTCAAAGCACTTTATGAAATATTTATTTTTTTAATTAGGAAAAATTAAAACTATTAACATTATCTTTCTTAGAATAATAAAATTACTTTAAATAATATGACTAAATTATTTTATTTCGGCTTTATTGCTTTATTTATTTTTACCACTAAATCTAATGAATCATCAAATTATAAGCGAGTTAAAAAAGTGCCTGTAAAAGTAATTGAGTTAAAAAAAACACGCTGTTATGGAAGTTGTCCTGTTTATACTCTGACGATTTACAAAAATAAAACAGCACATTTAGTAGGCGAAAAATATATGGATTTAATAGGGGATTATAAAGCTAAAGTACCTGATAATATCTTTGAACAATTGATGGAAAAATTTAAAAAATCAAATTTTTTTAAATTTCGAGACAAGTATCTTAAAAGAGGTATTACAGATTTACCTACAACATATTTAACTTTTTCTTATGAAAAACAAACAAAAACTATTCAAGATTATTATGGAACACCAAAGGCCATTAAGGATTTGGAAAAAGAAGTTGAAAATCTTTTAAAAATTTTAGAGTGGCAGAAAAAGAAGTAAAAAAAATTATTATTTCAGGTGGTGGTACAGGTGGACATATTTACCCAGCTCTTGCCCTTGCAGATGCTTTAAAAGTAAAAGATAAGCGTTATGAACTGCTTTTTGTTGGGGCAGAAGGAAAAATGGAACTTGAAATTGTGCCAAAGCACGGTTATAAAATTATAGCTTTACCTATAAGAGGTTTTAATAGAGGACAAATTGTATCTAACCTAATCTTACCTTTTAGAATAATAAGCAGTATTTTAAAAGCTATTACCATTCTACAAAAAGAAAAACCCAACGCTGTTATTGGCACAGGTGGTTATGCCAGTTTACCTTTATTATGGATAGCTCAATGGTTGGGTATTAAGACTTTTATTCAAGAGCAAAATAGTTGTCCCGGATGGACGAACCGATTATTATCTTCAAAAGCGGATAAAATAGGTGTAGCTTATCCAAATATGGATAAGTATTTTCCAAACCATAAACTCGTATTTTTAGGCAATCCTGTCCGTAGTCATATCAATTTAAAAAATAATTCAAAACAAGAGGCTTTAGCTTATTTTAAGCTAAAAGAAAATAAAAAAAGTTGCTTATTAATTATGGGTGGAAGTTTAGGTGCTAAAAGTATTAATATTGTTTTTGAAAAATATATTCAAAAACTTTTGGATCAAGATATTTCAATTATATGGCAAACAGGTAAACTATATTATAAACGTATTCTCAAAAATATACCTACTCACCCCAATTTAAAAATTAAAGATTACATCAATGATATGGCTTATGCCTATAGAGCTGTTGATTTAGTGATTAGTAGAGCTGGGGCTTTGAGTATTTCAGAATTGGCTTTAGCAGGAAAAGCTTGTATTCTAATTCCTTCCCCCAATGTTGCTGAAGACCATCAAACTAAAAATAGTATGGTTTTAAAAGAAAAAAATGCTGCGCTTATGCTTCCGGATCATATTTTAGACAGCAAATTAATACCGAGCATTTTAGATTTATTTCAAAAACCAAGTAAACTTAAAGAACTATCTGCAAATATTAAATTTTTTGCAAAACCAAATGCTGCCAGTGATTTTGCTAATCTAATTCCATAACAAATACCACACTATAGCAATCCTATTTTTATCTTCGAAATGGTTATTTTTAAAACCTCTAAAAACCCTTTTTTGTGATATACTCTTTTTATCTAAAAATCAGCTTATTTTCCTTATTTTTAAGATTAGAAATTTTGAGTTTAAAAGTTTAATAATCCTAAAAACTAGTGATTTCTAATTTTAAAAGATTATTTTAAATTTTAGTTTTTATTTACATGACCATAACGTTATTATAATGTCAAAAATTAGAAGGGAAGATGCGCTCAATTATCATGAATTTCCTACACCAGGTAAAATAGAGGTTTTATCTACAAAGCCAACGCAATCTCAGCGAGATTTATCTCTAGCCTATTCTCCTGGCGTGGCAGATCCTTGTTTAGAAATTGCCAAAAAACCTCAAGATGTTTATAAGTATACGGTTAAAGGGAATTTGGTAGCTGTTATTTCAAACGGAACCGCTGTTTTGGGTTTAGGTAATATCGGTGCAGAAGCCTCTAAGCCTGTTATGGAAGGCAAAGCTGTTTTATTCAAAATTTTTGCTGATATTAATGTTTTTGATATAGAAATTAATGAGACTGATCCCAAAAAATTTATTGAAATTGTAAAAGCTTTGGAACCTACTTTTGGAGGTATTAATTTAGAAGATATTAAAGCCCCTGATTGTTTTGAGATAGAAGAAGGGTTAAAAAAAACTATGAATATACCTGTCATGCATGATGATCAACACGGAACAGCTATTATTTCAGGTGCAGGGTTACTGAATGCCTTAGAAATAGCAGGTAAAAAAATAGAAGATGTTCAGGTTCTTGTTTCTGGATCTGGTGCTGCAGCTTTATCTTGTGTTAAGATATATATTCAATTGGGCGTAAAAAAAGAAAATGTTATTATTTGCGATTCTAAAGGGGTCGTACACAAAAATAGAAAAGATTTAAACGCTTCTAAACAAGAATTTGCTACAGATAAAAATATATTCACTCTAACAGATGCTTTAGATGCTTGTGATGTATTTTTAGGTTTATCGGTTGGCAATATTCTGAAACCAGAAATGATAAAAAAAATGAATCCCAATCCTATTATTTTTGCTTTAGCTAATCCAACTCCAGAAATTGACTATAACTTAGCAATAGAAACACGTCCTGATGTTATCATGGCAACAGGTAGATCTGATTTTCCAAACCAAATCAATAATGTCTTAGGTTTTCCTTTTATTTTTCGGGGAGCTTTAGATGTTAGGGCTACTGCAATTAATGAAGCCATGAAATTAGCAGCTGTGCGAGCCATAGCTAATTTAGCCAAAGAACCCGTTCCTGAAATTGTTAAACAAGCCTATAAAGCAAAATCTTTAACTTTTAATAAAAACTATATTATTCCAAAACCTTTAGATACTCGCCTTTTAACAACTGTTTCACCAGCAGTAGCCCAAGCAGCTATAGAAAGTGGTGTAGCTCAACTCAAAATTGAAAATTGGCAACATTATAAAGACAATCTAACCAAACGAATGGGACGAGATGATTATTTAATTAAACTTCTGACCAATCAAGCATGTCGTAACCCACAACGTATCATTTTTCCTGAAGCTGAGGAACCTAATATCTTAAAAGCCGTAGATATTATTTCTAATAGTGGTATTGCTAAACCAATTTTATTAGGATCAAAAGAAAAAATTAATGCCCTAGCCCAAGAATATGCTATTAACATCAAAGGTTGTCCTATTATAAATCCCAGAGATGAAGAAGAAAATAAAATACGTCTTAAAACTTATAAAGAAATATTTTTATCAAAAGGACAGAGAAAAGGATATAATTATTATGAACTTTCTAATGCCTTAAAAGGTCGGGTTCATTTTGCTATGATGATGCTTTTGAATAAAGATGCAGATGCCGTTGTAACCGGTTATAATCGCCAATACGTGGATGTATTAAAGCAAACACTTTTAATAGTTGGGGCAAAAGATCCAAAGAAAAAAGTAGCAGGTATGTATGTGCTTTTAACCAAAAAAGGACCTATTTTTTTGGCAGATACAACTAATATACCCGAGCCTACTGCTCAAGATCTGGCGAATACAGCTAAATTAGCAGCCGAATGTATGGAAAATATTTTTTATATTAAACCTAACATTGCCTTTTTATACCATAGTAATTATGGAGCTTCTAGTCTACCAAGAGCTAAAAATATACGGAAAGCCGTACAAATTCTAAAAGAAGAACTACCTCAATATACCATTGATGGAGAAATTCAGGCTAATTTACTTTTTGATAAAGATAAGTTAAAGGAAAATTATCCTTTTTCTAGCTTTTTAAAAAATGAAGCTAATTTATTGATTTTTCCAAATTTAACTTCTGGAAATATTGCCTATAAATTACTCCAGACTTTGGGTAATATAGAAGCTATAGGTCCAATTTCTTTAGGTTTGGCAAAACCAGTTCATATTATGCAAATTGGAAGTTCCGTCAGAGAAATTGTTAATATAGCAACTTATGCATCAGTGGAAGCTCAATTAAATAAAGAAGTATAAAAAGAATATTATACTATTCTATATTTGGAAATAATTATATACCAATATTTTTATTATTTTAAATTAAAAATCAGTTAGTTATGTTTTTTTATTGTTCAGTTAAAATTTAACTATGGGATGGTATAAGTCCTAATTCGATATCTGAAAAACTGGTTTGATACATAATAATAAAAGGTAGTTTATTGTTAAATAGCTTATTATTAGAAAGTTATTTAACAATATTTTTCTGCTTTTTTTAAGACTTTTGCAAAGATTTCTACTTATAATAAAAAAATAATGTGTTTAAAATACATAAAGAAGTTTTAACTATACTGGTCATATTTTATGGCTTTACCTTACAAACTTACCAAGGTTTAGATTCTAACAAATCTACCGAATCTAATAGCCTAAATTCTATAGAAAAAATATATAAAAGTTTCCAAGATGGAGATATTATTTTTCAAACCTCTACTTCCGCTCAAAGCAAAGCTATTCAATTAGCAACAAAATCAATATATACCCATATGGGCATTATATATACTTATAATAAAAAACTTTATGTCTATGAAGCATTTGATTTTGTAAAACTTACGCCATTAAAAAATTGGATTGCAAGAGGTAAAAATAACCATTACGTAGTTAAAAGATTAAAAAATTCTGGAGATATACTAACTTCAAAAGTTATAGAAAAAATGAAAATAGTAGGCAAAAAATTTAACAGAAAAAACTATGATATTTACTTTGAATGGTCAGATAATAAAATTTATTGTTCCGAACTCGTTTGGAAAATTTATAAAGAAGCAACGGGAATTGAGATAGCAAGTCTCCAAAACCTCTCAGAATTTGATTTGACAGACAAGCACGCTGGTCAAAAATAAAATGAAAGAAAGATACGGTGATACTATTCCATTAAATGAAAAAGTGGTTTCACCTGAATCAATATTTAATTCAAACAGATTAATTAAAGTTATTCAAAATTAACTTTATAAAGTCCAGAATTTGTCATTTTTTTCTTTTATCTAAAAAATCTATTTTTAAATATTTAATTTTTATCGATTTTTCTTTCTTGCAACAACAAAAATAGATGTGGATTTAAAAGGAATTATAGTTGTGTCGGAAGAAAAGAAATTTTTTATGATAAAATCTTTAAATTTTCCTTTCGGTAAAACATCCATAGGTGCAGTAATGTAAATCAAGTCGATAACTTCAAATCCATATTTTTCCAAAAGTTTTCGTATTCTTGTTTTTGTATAAATTCTAGCATGGGCAAATTTTTCATGAATTTTTCTTGGTAGCCACGAGAAAAAAGGGACTCTATTCCAAGGTAAAAATGGTAAATTAGCACCATGAGTTTCAAAAATCCACCATTTATTCGGAACTGATAAGGCTAAAAGTCCACCTTCTCTTAAAGAATCAAAATAAAATGCAAGACCATCTTCTTTTGATAAATGTTCAATAACTTCAAAACTAAGTATTCTATCATATTGATTTTTAGGTTTTTCTTTAACAACATCTATAACTTTATAAGTGCAATTTTGAATGTTATTTTTTAGTTTGTATGCTTCAAATTCTGGTTTATGTTCATTACTAACCTCAATACCAACACAGTTTTTCATTTTATTGGCGAGCAAAAACATTGATGCCCCATTGCCACAACCTATATCTAATAAACAGTAGTTTTTACCTATAAAATTTGGAATACTTTCTACTAAATTAATTCGTCTATAAATTATTCTATCTGTAAAATCAGCTGGTCGTCCCAAATAATGACCATCTGATCTAAATAATTGACGAGGCACTCTATGACTATAGTTCATTTTTTTAATCCTATTAAATTACTCAATTAGCTTTAATACAAAGTATTATAACAAATATTATCCACTATTTTTGAAATTGAAATATAAGATATTTGTCGTCTTTACAACGCTAATTTTACTTTTTAAATTCATATACTATTTTTTTATAATATACTACTTCTTTTTAAAGCATAAACTGTTTTTACTAAAAGCATAAAAATTTACGCACTATTTTATCTTTTGAAAAAAGTAAGATAATAATTTAAGCATGTAATTTTACATTATGATATTAAAATTATTTGTCAATAAGTTGTAATTTGCCTTCAAATTGTATATTTGTATTGTAACTTAATTACTTTAATACTATATTTCCTGATTAATATTGCAGGTATAGACTCGTCTTAGATTATAAAAGGCATTAATAATATTAAAAGCCAGCCTAAGAGCGTGTTTAGTTTTTTTAACTTATTGATAATCAAATAGTAATAGATAAAAAAGCGGTTTTTTTATCCCATTACTAAAGTTTCAATTATCTTATTATCAGCTACTTGTTATATTTTACTCTATAAAGAAAAAAACTAAAAAATACGATTAAATAGTTTATTATCAATTTTTTATACCATAAAAATAAAAACTAAACACGCTCTAAGTTGAGTTTATAAGTTCACAGATTGCTTAATATTTATTGCCTATTAAATTAAGTTTTAAATTGTTTTAAACCATCTTTTGTTTAGTCAGAGTAAATTACAAAATTTAAAACTATAGGGTATTTAGATTTTTAAATTATTTTTAAATTATTTTTAAATTATTTTTAAATTCTATTCATTGATTTTTGATTATGACCTTGAGTTATGAAGAAAAAGACTATTGCATAGGGCTTGATATAGGTACAACTAAAATTTGTGCTGTAATAGGAAAAGTAAACGAATTTGAGAAGTTAGAGGTTATGGGCATTGGAAAATCTGTTTCTGAAGGCGTTAAAGAAGGTACGGTCAGAAATATAAAAAAAACTATAGCCTGTATAGAAAGAGCCATACGCGAAGCAGCTATTCAAGCTAAAATTACACCTGAAGTAGTTAATGTAGGCATTGCAGGTAAGCATATTAGAAGTTCAGAGCATCGAGGCAGTATCACCCGAAAAAGTATAGATGAAGAAATATCTCAACAGGATATCAATCGGCTTTCTGATGATATGTATAGAATAATCATGGAACCTGGTACTCAAATTATTCATGTCATGCCTCAGTCTTATACAATTGATAACGAAGATAATATTAAAGAGCCTGTAGGTATGTCTGGCATTAAATTAGAAGGCATATTTAATATTATAACAGCTCAAACTGGTTCTATTCGGAATATTAAAAAATGTGTAGAGCGTTCTAATCTTGCTATAGAAGACCTTGTCTTAGAACCTTTAGCCTCAAGTTTATCTGTTCTTTCAGAGGAAGAAAAAAATGCTGGAGTAGTTTTAGTAGATATTGGAGGTGGAACCACAGACATAGCTATTTTTTACGAAAATGTCCTAAAACACACTAGTGTTTTACCCTTTGGAGGCAATATTATTACTTCTGATATTAAACAAGGTTGTAATATTTTTCAAAACCAGGCAGAATCTTTAAAACTAAAGTATGGAAATTGTTTAGCCAATCAACTTTCTACAGAAGCTCATATTTCTATAGAAAGCCTTCGTGATAGACCCATGAAAACAATCTATCTTAAAAATTTGGCAATGATTATTCAGGCAAGAATGGAAGAAATTGTTGAAATGGTTATGTCTGAAATTGAGTCTTCTAACTATAGAAATAAATTAACTGCAGGTCTAGTTATTACTGGTGGTGGAGCTCAATTAAAAAATATAGAAAAATTGTTTCGTCTAAAAACAGGTTTAGATGTTAGAATAGGCTACCCAAGTGAACATTTAGGGAAATCTATCCAAGAAAATATTAATCATCCTAGATATGCTACTGCTATTGGTTTAGTTTTAGCAGGCTTGGCTAAAACCAAAGATGACAAACAAAAAAAAATAGAAAAGAATACTTTAAAAAAAAACGATAACGAATTAGGTAGTGAAACAAAAGAAAATGGAAATAATATCCAAAATAAACCTGTAATGAACAGTTTTGTGCGGGAATTAATAGATAAAACTAGAAAAATATTTTTAGACAATTATGAAACAAATGATATAGATTAATAAATTGATAACCATCTATTTATTAGTTTTCAATAGTATTAAAAATAAAAAAAAAACATGATAGTTTTGAAATTTTTATTCTTTTTTGTTTTATAAAAAATTTAATCAAATAAAACCCTTTTACAAGTCTATATTTAATAATTTGAAGATTTAATTTATTTCAAGAAGTAGCATATAGCCATTTTAAACATTCTAAAAATTTTCATTATGCACCATAGCCCTAATACAGCTTTAAAAGCCGAAAACGAAGAATACTTAATTAAAGTCATCGGGATTGGAGGTGGTGGCAGTAATGCAGTTAACTATATGTTTAATCAAGGTATATATGGGGTAGACTTTATAGTATGTAACACAGATCGACAAGCTTTGCAATTAAGCCCTGTTCCTAAAAAACTTCAAATAGGTGAAAAATTAACACAAGGCTTAGGTGCAGGTGCTAATCCAGAAATAGGAAAAAAAGCAGCTTTAGAAAGTGAAGAAGAAATTAGAGATATTCTTAAATCGACTAAAATGCTTTTTATTACGGCTGGTATGGGAGGAGGTACTGGTACCGGTGCAGCGCCTGTTATAGCATCTATAGCCAAAGAGTTAGATATTTTAACAGTAGGTATTGTAACCTTACCGTTTAGTTTTGAAGGCAAGCCTAAGACAAATAGAGCCGAAAAAGGAATTGCTGAATTAAAACCAAACTGTGATACAGTTCTTCAGATTATAAATAATAAAATTAAAGAACTGTACGGAAAAGCTTCTATTGGTGAAGCTTTTGCTAAAGCTGATATGATTCTTTGCCAAGCTTCCAGTGCTATTTCTGATATTGTTAATGTTACTGGTATGGTCAATGTTGATTTTGAAGATGTTAAAACCGTAGTTAATAATGCAGGTTCTGCTGTTATGGGTACAGGTATTGCTAGTGGAGATAATAAAGCTATAAAAGCCGTTGAACAAGCCTTAACGTCTCCTTTACTTAATAACACCAATATTGAAGGATCAAAATATATATTACTTAGCATTAAAACAAAAGATGAGGATACACTCCAAATAGAAGAAATCCAAGAACTTACTGATTACTTGCAAACTCAATCAGGAGAAGATACTGAAATTATATGGGGTTTAACTTTTGACCCAAAACTTGATGATAATATTAGTGTGACAATTATTGCAACCGGATTTGACGAAATCTTAAACCGACAAGGTAAAAAAAAAAATGATACGCCTAACTTAGAAAACCAAAATATACCTCAAATACCAAAAAATGAAGTATATCTTGAAATAGAAAATAGCGTAGATCACGAAATTATTAGTAATAACATAGATTCTCAAAATCAAATAGCTGATAAAAAATATAGCCAACAAGTTAAAAATAATATATTACTTAACCATAAACAATCTTGGGAAAATATTCAAAAATCTAAAATTACTAATAATGAAGATATAAAAGAAAAACAAGAAATTCCAGCCTATAAAAGAAGAGGTGTCCAACTTTATAACACTAATAAGCTTGAAGATGACAAAGATTAAAATTAAATATTAGCTAGATTCTAATAACTTAGAATACTTTTTCAACATTTTGATAATTGCTAATTATTGTAAGTTTAAAATACAAGTAATTTAATCATTAGCTATTCGTTACATAAAAAGTTTAAATTTCAGAATGATTTGATTATTATTTATCATATTCTTTTTCTTTTTAAATTATGAAAATTTATATATTTTTAGGATTTATGCTCTTTATGAGTCCTTTCTTTAGCATCATGGGACAAGAAAATAGATTGGGCATAGGAGATATTAAAGAGGAAGCTTTTGTAAATTTATTAGATGTAGATGTGACAACAGCATCAAAAGTTTCAGAAGAAATTTTTGATGCCCCTGCTATTGTTTCAGTAATAACCAGATTAGAAATAGAAAAATTTGGGGCTAATAATTTATTAGAAGTCGTAGAACGCGTAGCTAGTGTTTATGTAACAGGTTCTTTTTTTTTGCCTCAAAACTATATATCTATTAGAGGAGATTTATCAGCTGAATATAACCACCATGTTTTAATTCTTATCAATGGTAGGCCCTCGCGAGAAACTGCTTTTGGAGGCATAGATATGCCCATTTTTTTTGGAATTCCTTTGGGAATAGTTGAAAAAATAGAGGTCATTAGAGGGCCCGGTTCTGTTTTATATGGCACAAATGCTTATTCTGGTGTTGTTAACATTATTACTGCTACAAAAAGAAATGATAAAACATTACTTCAAGCTTCGATTGGCTCTTTTGGTTCCCGAGGACTTTCAGCGGCAAAAGTAAGAACAAAAGATGATCTTCAAATACAAACAGGGCTTAATTTTTTTGATCAAGAAGGCTGGGATTTTAGCAATATAGGCGAAGATATACCCTTTGGTGCTGATTCAATTATACCAGGAGACACTTTAACCCAAAAAATGCTTCAACAAAACTTAGGTGCTTCGATAGCTTTAAGATATAAAGAGCTAACTTATAATATGCTCTTGACTTATAGTAAACAGGCTCATCACGGTGCTGCGCCTTTTGGAAGTTATCCAGGTGCCTACACAGTTTTAAGAAACAGAAACCTAGTAACTTTACGTTTATTTGCAGACTTGGGCTATAACTTTAAAATTATTAAAGATAAATTTAATATTACCGCTAATGCAACAGGAAATTATTCTAATAATTCTCTAACAACTCCAACAGGATTAGCAGATATAGTAACAAGAGATGTACTTTTAGAAGGAACTGCATTTTATCACCCTTCCGATAAAATAGGTGCTTTATTAGGTTCAACAATATATTTTCAAAATGGAGCAGCCCAAACTGGTGATGATATTGGTAGAGGCGTACCCAGTTATACAGAAATTTGGTATAGTGCTTATGCTCAATTAACTTTAAAGCCTTTTAGTAATTTTGATCTAAAAGTCATTTTAGGTGTTCAATTAAATAAACCAGCAAATATTAGTCTTGACTTCGTACCAAGAGCAGGTATAATTATTCGTCCTAGTAAAAAAGTAGGTTATAAATTTTTATATGGAGAGGCTTTTAGAGCGCCGTTTCAAGGGGAGCAGACTATTAGAGATTTACCGGTTATTATAGGGTCTAATGACTTAAAACCAGAAACTGTAAGTACTTTTGAGGCTCAAATATTTTATTATTCACCTAAAATTCAGCTGGAAGGTGGATTTTTTCATTCAACCCAAAGGGATATTATTTCGAGAACAACTGTTATATTAAATGATATAGTAGGTTTCCCACCGCAATTAGCTGTTTCAAGTTTTCAAAATAACAACCGCTTAATATTATCAGGCTTCGAGTTTGAAGGAAAATATGCCATATCAGATAATTTATTTTTGACAGGCGCAGCTACTTATCAAATGAATACACTTAATGATAGCATCAAAGGGTCTACTTTAGTTCCTAATACATTACTTAAAGTAGGTATTTTTTATACCTCTAATAAATATGGTTTAAATCTTAGTATTTTTGATAGCTACTTTAGCCAACCAGGCAAAGCAGATGAAGCAGATAAAAGAAATCCAGAAGCAACTGCTTATAATTTTATAACTGCTAAGATAAGCATTGATATTATTAAATTATTTAAAATTAAACGGAATTCCAGTATTGATATAGGTTTTTATGGAGTCAACTTATTAAATGAAAATATTCGTTACCCAGAATATGTTAGACGAAACATTAATACTATACCAGGCAGAGGAGGACGATCTATATACTTTAATATTAGTTATAAGTTTTGATATTTAAAAACATTTTTTATTGATTACAAACGATTTAAAAGTTAGTTTTGGACAAAACTAGTCAACTAGTTAATTTGGTTATGGATTTATAATAGTTATAAACATGAAAAAAATATTTATTATATTCTTAATTGTTTTAGATGTCTTTATAGGGCAATTATATTCTCAAGAATTGATAAACATTAATAATGATTCTCTGGAAATTACGAATCTAAAAAAAATTTTACAAAAAGGCATTAATAACAATAACTTAGATCAAACAATATTTTATTATAATGTATTAAGAAATTTAATTGCCAGAAAAAGTGATAGTATTAATATAGAACATGGAGCAGAATCTCATCTTAAAGTTGCTAAGGCTTATAAAAACAATGGACGGTATGAAGATGCTTTTAAACTTTACTTAGAATCTATAAATGATTATCAAATCTTAAATAATAAATCAAAATTATTTTTAATATATAATGAAGTTGGGAGTTTACTTCAAGAATGGGGCGCTTTAGATAAAGCACTTTTCTATTTTGACCAAGCTTTAGCCATTTACTCCAATAAATCAATGGATTCACAACTATCTACTTTATTAAGAGTTTCAGAAGTCTATGTTACATTAGAAAAATATAATGAAGCTATACATCAATATGAGGCTATTTTAAAATATTATAAAAAACTTAATTTGACTAAGCCTAGAATTAAAATTCTTAAAAAAATATCATCTATCTATATAACTTTAAACCAATATCAAAAGGCTTTAGATTATGAACTTTTAGCGCGCGAACAAGCAAATATATTAAACGATAGCATCTCTATAATACGTTCCTTCAATGATATTGCCTACATATATACAAAAATAGACAAACTTTTCCCTGCCAAAACATTTTTAATAAATTCTCTAAAAAAAACTGAACATTATAGTAGCTCCAAAAATATTATAAATATTAAATTAAGTATACTCATAAATTTGGCAATCATATACCAAAATTTAAGTGAGTACAATGAATGTTTTAGTTATTTAAACAGGGCTTTAATCATAGCCACAAATCATAATAATAAAAAAGAACTCATAGATATATATAACATATACACTAAACTATATATCATTCTTAATGATGTAATACAGGCTCGAAAGTTTAGTGATTTATGCACAGATTTAGCTGAACGAGAAGATTATATGGCTGGTACTGCTTTATCATATAAACTAAAACACGAACTTTATATAAAACAAGGCGACAGTAAAGAAGCCTTACGAGCTTATCAAAAGTATATTACTCTAAATAGCCAAATAATAAATAAAAAAAGTAAATTGGAATCTAATCGTTTAGAATTAGTAAGTCTTATAGATAGAATAGAACAATCCCAAGCCTTAGAATTTGAGTCTAAAAGAAACCAAAAATTAGAACGAAAACTTGAAAAAGAAAATGAAGAAAAAGAAAAAAAATTGCTTACAAAAGAAAAAGAACTTTTAGAAGAAAAGTTACAACATGATAGACTCCAAAAGGTTCAAGCCGAAAGAGAACTTATAATAATTCAAGAACGCTACCAAAATGCACAAAAAGAACGTCAAATAGAAAAATTACAGAAGGAAAAACAAATTCAAGATATTCGATCTTCTGCTAAGAAAAAAGAAGAAGAAAGAAGAAAACAAGATTTAATTCGAATAAAAAAAGAAAAAGAACTAGCTGAAAAAAATAGACTCCAACAAATAGAATCTCAAAAAACACAAGAAAAGTATTTTGTTATTGGTTTTATTTTACTTGTATTAATACTAACATTAATATTAGGCTTTTTATATACTAAACAAAAAGATAATAAAAAACTAGCAAAAACCAACCATCAACTTGAAAGTCAAACAAATGAAATTCATTATCAAAATGAAGAACTTCAAAAAAGAGAAAAACAACTCCAAAAAAATGCCACCAAGCTAGAAAATATTAACTCGGAACTCCAAACAACTTTAAATAACCTAAAAAGTACTCAATCCCAGCTAATACAAGCAGAGCGTATGGCTTCTTTAGGGCAACTTATAGCAGGTGTAGCCCATGAAGTTAATACGCCACTTGGTGCTATTAATGCTTCTATAAGTAATATTTCAGATGCTCTAAAGCATTCGACAAACATGATGCCAAAATTATTTAAAATTTTAAATGACAATGATTTGGTACTTTTTCAAGAACTGTTACAATTATCATTTATATCAAAAACTATTCTAAGTTCAAAAGAAGAACGAATGCTCAGACGTACATTAACACGTTTACTTACTGATATACCAAATTTAAATGATAAAGAAAGAGATTTAGCTTCTATGCTTGTTGATATTGGAAATACCATAGAAGATCCTGATGCTTTTATACAACAATTCAGAAGACTATTTGAACATAGTGAAGTAATGTACATTATACAATTAGCTTATTACTTAGCTGTCCAACAAAAAAGTAGTAATAATATACAATTAGCCGTTAAAAAAGCATCTAAAGTTGTTTTTGCCCTCAAAAGCTACTCTCATCAAGGCAGTAACTCAGGAAAACCCATAGAGACAAATATTATTGAAAATATAGAAACTGTTCTAACTATTTATCATAATATCTTAAAACAAGGTGTGGAGGTAAACAAACATTACGATACAGAAGTACCAACTATTTATTGCTATCCAGATGAACTTAGCCAAGTATGGACGAATCTATTGACCAATGCAGTACAAGCTATGAACAATACAGGCGTTATAGATCTAAGTGTACAGAAAAAAGATGATAAACATGTCGTTATTAAATTATCAGATGCTGGTTCAGGAATACCCAAAGACATTATTGAACGAATTTTTGAACCTTTTTTCACAACGAAAAAAGCAGGAGAAGGTACAGGTTTGGGTTTAGATATAGTGAAAAAAATTATAGATAAACACCAAGGAAACATAAAAGTAGAAAGTAAGGTAGGAAAAGGAACAACTTTTACCGTTATTTTACCTATTGAAACAAATGAAAATATGTCCATATAGTTTTTTAAATTCTTGCAATCTTTTAGATTAAAAATCCAAATTTGTTTTCCATTTAATAGAAATCCAAATATTAGGTGTTATGGCTATGTCGCTTGAAAAAAGATTTGTATAACTTTTAAACTTATTGATAATAAAACAAATATTTCTGAGAAAAAATAGCATTGCTATATATATTTAATCTACTGAAAATTAAAGTATCAATAAAAATAATATATTTTATTTTGTATATTTATAATTACAAATATTTAAAGTGTATTATAAAAAACTTTTTCCATATAATTTTAAAACTAAAAATATAAATTGCTAAAAATCAATATTTTTAAAACTTTTTAATTACTTAAATATACAGAATAGCAAAATATTATTAGAAAATATTTAACTCTCCAAACTTAAAAAATATAAAAACTATTTTTTTTACTACTTAGTTTTACCAAGAAATATAATTTTTAGATGGCACGAGGGCTTATACTATGTGTAGATGATGAAAAAACTATTTTGGATAGTTTAAAAACACAATTAAAAAGACATTTTGGCAATATGTTTCTTTACGAATTTGCTGAAAATGCTTTGGAAGGATTAGATATTCTAGAAGAAGTAAAAGAGGAATGTCAAGATAAAGGAGAAGTTTTGGATATTATCCTTATTGTTTCTGATTGGCTTATGCCGGGAATAAGAGGTGATGAATTCCTTACTCAAATTCATAAAAAAGATCCTAGTATTATTAAAGTTTTACTTACAGGACAAGCAGATAATGAAGCTATAGAACGAGCTAAGATAGAAGCTAATTTACATAAGTGTATTAATAAACCATGGTCTGAAGAAGAACTGATTTCTATTATAAAATCTATAATTAAAGTATAATCTCGATGAAACCCGTTATAGTATGTGTTGATGATGAAAAGCTAATTCTTGATAGCCTCAAGACTCAGCTTCAGCATAGGTTTATTTCCGATTATGATTTAGAGATAGCTGAAAGCGGAGAGGAAGCTTTGGAATTACTTCAAGAGTTACTTGAGGACCAGATAGAAATACCTTTGGTAATCTCTGACCAAATTATGCCTGGTATGAAAGGAGACGAGCTTCTAGTAGAAATTAATAAAATTAGCCCTAAAACAAATAAAATTCTCCTTACAGGACAAGCCAGTGCAGAAGCAGTTGGTAATGCACTTAATAATGCTAAGTTATATCGTTATATATCAAAGCCTTGGGAAGAAACAGACTTAGTTTTAACCGTAAAAGAAGCTATAAAAAGCTATTATAAAGACAAAACTATAGTCGAAAAAAATGAAGCCTTAGAAGAAAGCATTAAAGCTTTAGAAAGAGCTAATGGTCAGTTAGAAGACTATAATGTCCGCTTAGAAAGCCTTGTTAAAGAACGAACTGAACAAGTTATCGCTCAAAAAGAAGAAATAGAAAAGAAGAGCAATTCTATGTTAGCAAGTATTAACTATGCTTACCGTATACAGAATGCTATGCTACCTAATAAGAAAAAACTGTTAAAAAAGTTTCCTAATGCTTTCATTTACTTTGAACCCAAAAATATAGTTAGTGGAGATTTTTATTGGTTTAGTGAAATGAATGATTTGTTTATCGTAGCCGCTATAGATTGTACTGGACATGGAGTGCCTGGCGCAATTTTGAGTATGATAGGTATGAGAGAACTCAATAATATTATTTTTGAATATAGAATTGTAAAACCTCATCTTATTCTAAAGTTTTTGCACGAAGGGGTTCGTAGTATGCTCCAACAAGAAGAAGGTAGTAATAGAGATGGTATGGATGCCTCTATTTGTGCCATTGATAAACCTAACAATAAAGTCTATTTTTCAGGTGCTAAAAATTCCTTAGTATATGTTAATCTTAAAGAAAATGGAGAAAAGGTGATCAATCAGATTAAAGGCGATCCTAAAAGCATTGGTGGTTTTCAAAAAGAAAAATTAAGAGAGTTTACATTGCATGAATTTGATCTAAAATACCCTTCTAACTTATATTTATTTTCTGATGGAATCCAAGATCAATTTGGAGGTACTGAAACTAAAAAGTTTGGAAAAAATAACTTAATAAATTTATTAACTCAAATAAGCCATCAACCACCTGATAATCAATATAAAATACTTGATAAAACTTTTAAAGATTGGAAAGGAAGTAATAAGCAAATAGACGATATTATGTTATTAGGTCTTTTATGTTAAACGAATACTTCGGTAAAAATTATACTTTTATATTTTAATCCTTTCAATTTATAAAAATCTGATTATAAGTGCCTTATAATTTTTTGAGGCCATAAAACTCTAACTCTAAAAATTTACCGAAGTGTTGTTAAAAGTAGTTTTAATTTATATTTCCATAGTCTTGTTTTTAAAGCAGTCTTGAGACTATAATATCTAAACTTTTGCACCAATAACTAAAATATCGTCTATTTGCTTATTACTTCCTTTCCAAAATAAAAACTCTTCTCTAATAATCTCTTGTTGTTGTTCCATAGGAAATTTATGTATTCTTTCTATTAATGCTCTAAATCTTTTAGAGGAAAACTTAATATAATTTGCCTCATCAAACTGATCAATAATACCATCAGTAAAAAGATAAAAAGTTGCCTCCTCTTTTTCTTGTAAATGAAAGGTATGGTTCGTAAACTTAATTTCTTTATATTTATAAAAATCGCCTATTCCAATATTATCACCTTTGACCACTTTTAATCCTTGATTATTATGATAATAAAGCGGTCTTTTTGCCCCTGCGTAATGGATAGTTCTTTCTTCTTCATCGATAAGAAGCACAGAAACATCCATACCATCTTGAATATTCTCATTAGTTTTATTTAAGCTGTTGTGTAAATGATCTTTAATTTTTTCATCTAAAGCTTTAAGTAAAAGAGCAGGTGTAGAGGAATTACAAGGATTTTGAAGTATAAAGTCATTGATAATATCATTACCAATTACTGTTAACAAGGCAGCGGGTACACCATGCCCTGTACAATCCGCAACAATTAAAACTTTAAAATAACTAATAGAATTATCCTTTTTAACTCTTTTAAACCAATAGAAATCTCCGCTAACCATATCTTTAGGTAGAAACAAAATAAAATAATCTTTAAAACTTCCTTTTATCTCTTCTTCTTTATTAAGTATGGCTTGCTGAATACGACCAGCATAACGGATACTGTCTTGCACTCTACTATACGCTTTATTAAGTTCTTGGTTCTTTTTTTCGATATAATCTGTGTTTCTATCTATTTCTTGTAATTTATCATTACTATTTCTTACTTTTTTATATTGTCTTGTAAAAAAAATAGCAAAAATAACTGTCATTATAGGACTGATAATATTAAAAAAACAATAAGGTAAATAACTAAAAGTAGCTACACCTAAAACACCTTGTTGAGTAGCCCCACAAGTATTCCAAGGTACTAATACAGAGGTGACAGTTGCGGAATCTTCAAGTGTACGGCTTAACCCTTCAGGCTTCAGATTTTCATCTTCAAACGTTTTGGAAAACATTTTTCCGGGAACTATAATAGCTAGATACTGATCCGAAACTGCTATATTGCAGAATAAGCAAGTACTCACAGTTGAAATAACTAAAGAGGTTGTTGTTTTTGCTAATTTTAAAATAGCCGTTGTAATTGTTTTTAAAAAACCACTAGCTTGCATAGCACCTCCAAAAATCATGGCACATAAAATCAGCCATATCGTATTTAACATACCTGCCATACCTGTACTCTTAAAGAGCTTGTTTAACATTTCATTATCACCAATAATCTGGATTTCTCCATACATAGCTTTTAAAAAAACAGCATAGTTAGCCTTTAATATACCATCTTCAATCGTATACAAAGATTGAATGATATTCTGTTGGAATATAAGCGCTATTATCCCACCAAAAACGGAACCTATAAAAAGAACTTTGATAGTATCTTGTCTTTTAATTATTAAAAAAATAACTAATGCAGGGGCAATGAATAAAACAGGGCTAATATAAAAAGTATTTTCTAAAGCATAGAATATATGTTCTGTATCAACAACAGTATCTTCATAGATATGAAAAAAGCCAATAATAAAAAATATAACTAAAGTAATAAAAATAGAAGGTATAGACGTGTAGAACATAAAGCGAATGTGGGTAAAAACATCTGTTCCTGTAATTACCGGAGCAAGATTAGTGGTATCTGAAAGAGGAGATATTTTGTCACCAAAATAAGCACCTGAAATTATAGCACCAGCAGCTATACTCGAATTGATGCCCAAACCTCTACTCATACCTAAAAGCGCTATTCCAATTGTAGCTATTGTTGCCCAAGAACTGCCTGTTGCTAAAGAAACAATAGCGCTAATAATACAAGCTGCTACCAAAAAAATACTAGGATTCAAAATTTTTAATCCATAATAAACCATTGAAGGAATAATACCACTGATAAGCCAAGTTCCTCCTAAAGCACCTATCATTAATAAGATAAGTATAGCAGGCATAGCTGTTTCAATATTTTTTAAAATACCTTTTAATAATGTATTCCAACGAGTAGCATTTATTCTAGCACAGGCATAAACTATACCTGTAGCTAAAAGTAAAATAATTTGATTAGAACCATCTAAACCAGAATCTTGAAAAACATAGACAATATTAATAAACAACATTAAAATTAAAAATACAATTGGAACAAAAGCCAATAAGAGCTGTCTATTAAAAAACATAGTTGTTTAAAACTTTTGAAATAAAACTATAAAAAAATATTTAAATCTTTACGCCAAGAACTAAAACATCATCTATCTGCTTATTACTTCCTTTCCAAGATAAGAATTCTTGTTGGATATCTTGCCGTTGCCGTTCCATAGGAAACTTGTGTATTCTTTTAATTAATTCTCTAAATCTTTGACTAGAAAACTTATTATAATTTGCTCTATCAAATTGGTCAGTAATACCATCAGTAAAGAGGTAAAAAATTACTTCTTTAGTGTTGTCTAAGTGAATTGTATGATTTGTGAACTTAATTTCTTTATTTTTATAAAAATAACCTATCCCAATACCATCACCTTTTAAAACCTTTAACTCTTTGTTATCATGATAGTAAAGCGGTCTTTTTGCTCCTGCATAATAAACAATTCTTTCTTTTTCATCGATAAGAAGTACAGAAATATCCATTCCATCTTGAATACTTTCATTTGTTTCTTTTAAGCTATGATGTAAATGATCTTTAACACTTTCATCTAAAGCTTTGAGTAAAAGAGCCGGAGTAGATTCATTACAAGAGTTTTGAAGAATAAATTCATTTAAAATATCATTTCCCATTACTGTCAGCAAAGCAGCAGGTATACCATGTCCTGTACAGTCGGCAACTACTAAAACTTTAAAATAACTATTACTATTTTCTTTTTTAACTCTTTTAAACCAATAAAAATCACCACTGACTATATCTTTTGGTAAAAATAAAATAAAATAATCTCTAAAATTTCTTTTTATTTCTTCTTCTTTATTAAGTATAGCTTGCTGAATACGACCTGCATAACGAATACTGTCTCGCACTCTAGTATAGGCTTTATTTAGTTCATTATTCTTTTTTTCAATATGTTCTGTTTTTTTATCTATTTCTTGTTCTAAATGGCTATTTAAATATTCCAAATCTACAAGAGTTTTAGAATAAATTTTTCCCAATATTATAAATTGAATAATAACCATCCCTGTTAAAGCAAGTGGTAAAAATTCGAAAGATGAGTATTTAAAGCCATTAATAAAATTAAAAACATCATTTATAGCAGCTATTACCATTATACTTATTCCAAATGCTTGCCATTGAGCATAAGCTCGTTTTTTCAAAAAAGCCTTTATCAATATAATAAGTAGATAAAGCACTCCAAGTATTATAAATATTTGAAAATATGTAATGGTAAGCATTGAAATAACAGATGGAGCAACAGCTATAAAGATAAAATATAAAACAGATATAAAATTATACCAGTTTATAATTTTTTTATTGCTTTCGCTTGGATACAGATTCCTTATGTATAACAAACCTAAACCTACCAAACTAAATGTAGAGATATAGTAAAGTCTATTTTGAATAAAGTAAGGCAAAAAATTATGGTCTTTTAAATATTCATACACAAAATGATGCCCAAAAGTGATGCCTTTCAAGATCATAGAAAAACAAATGAAGCTAAAATATAAGTTTATTATCGTTGTTTTATTATAATAAAATAATATAATATTGAAAAAGCCAATAATAAAAATAACAGCAAGGATAACAACTTGTAAAGTATCTCTAGCTTCCAAAAAAAGTACTATATCATTATTATCCCCAATAATAAATGGTTCGATGATACCGCCCGTAAAAAAATCAAAACTTGAAACCTGGACAATAATTTCTATTACATTACTGTTTTCTTTAAGATTTATAGATTCTAAATGGAAAGTCATGTCATTCTTGTAGCCATCAATAGTTTTTGAAACTTTTCCAGATATATGAGATTCATCACCATTAACATAAATTTTAGAAGCACACCAAATTAAAGGTATATATAAACCCAAAGAGGTAAATTCTTTGTTTTTGATATTTATTTTTGCTCTATAAGTTGCATATCCTCTTCGCGGTATTTTTGTACCATCATTCAACACATAAGTATGCCAAGGTTGTGGGACTCGAACTTTTGTAGGAGATAATAAAGTATCCCGACCATCTGCAAAATCTTCTGGTACCAATAAAGTATCCCAGTAAAATTCCCATTCTCCTATGAGTTTTAATAAAGTTGTTTGTTTTGAAAGCATATCTATATCACCACCATGAGCTACATGGTTATCAGCAGGCTTGCAACTAATAACAGCCAATAGGGATACAAAAAAAATTGCTTTCCCAAGATTTTTAATTTGATATTGGAATAGCAACACACTTAAAGATATAAACATACATTAAAGGTAAAAATAATCTTTAATTTATTCGCTTAGAAAATTAGAAAATTGTTAAAAGTGATATATAGTATAATAAAAAAAAGGTTTTATAAAAAGGTTTTATAGCAATACTATTATTATTTCAGAAGCTTTCATTCTTAATATCAACAATCAAAATACTTAAAAAATCTTTTTTTCGAGTAACAAGATTATATTAAAAGAAAAAATCATTAAATACTTAATTGTGATTTTAAGAAGTTATAAATTAAACGTACCCCAACACCTGTACCTTGCTTCCCTCTATAGTTATCTTGTTCTTGCAAAAAAGCAGTCCCCGCAATATCAAAATGTATCCAAGGGAACGCAATAAAATGTTGTAAGAATTTAGCTGCAGTGATAGAACCGGCATACTTACCGCCTATATTTTTCAAGTCCGCTATATCAGATTCTAAATGTTTATCATATTCATTCCAAAGTGGGAGTTCCACTAAACGTTCATAAACATTACGCCCAGAGTCTTCCAAATCATTTTTAATAGCAAAAGGTACTTTTGCCATATAAGGCGTTCCTTCATGCCCAATAGCTTGTATAGCTGACCCTGTTAAAGTAGCAAAGTCCATAACTAACTTAGGTTTATAGTTTTGGGCAAAAGCCAAAGCATCAGCTAAAATTAAACGACCTTCCGCATCAGTATTTAGAACTTCTACTGTTTTTCCGTTATACATTTTAATAACATCTCCGGGTACTATGGCATTAGGACCAGGTCTATTGTCGGTTACTGGTATAATGGCAACAACATGTATGGGTAATTTATTTTTAGCTATCACATACATAAGTCCTAAAGCCGTAGCACCACCTGCCATATCACACTTCATGAAATCCATACTGTTAGGAGTAGATTTTAAACTCATACCGCCTGTATCATAGACAACACCTTTACCAGCTAAAACATAAGGGTAATCATTTTGACAATGATCAGGCAAATATTCCAAAACAACAAGCCGAGCAGGTACTTTACTACCTTGATTAACAGCTATAAGTCCACCCATTTCCATTTTTTTTAATTTTTTCATCTTATGAATTTCCACATCAAATCCTGCTTGATGACCTAATTGAATAGATGCTGTCGAAAAATCTTTAGAGTTTAAAGAATTGTAAGGCTCATTAACTAAATCTCTAACTATATAAACGCCTTGAACTATATTAACAAGTTCTTCTATTTCTTGTTTTATAACTAAATTTTTCGAAATAACTTTTATGTTTTGAAGAATTATTCCTTCTTTTTTATCAGTTTTATACTTATCAAATTTATATAAGCTTAGTAGTAAACCTTCTAAAAAATTGAGAATATCAGTTTTATTATTCTCCAAAACAATAACTTGTAAAGTTTTGCTAGGATATTTTTTTAAATATGTTATAAACTCAAACCCTAATTTTCTAAGTAATTCATTGGCTTCAAAATTTTTAACATTAGGTTTAGAGTAAATAAAATAGTGTTGGTAAGCAATGAAATTTATATCTACTAAAGTCATTTTTTCTTTCATTTTTTCCTGAACAAACACTAAATGTTCGCCCTCTAAAATGCTAGCTAATTGTTCAATATCTTTGACTATATACAAAAGTGGTTCAGACTTTTGTATCTTTTCTACTATGTCTATATTTGGTAATAACATATTTATCAATACTTAGAAATTAAGGAGCAATTAAACAATTTTTGAACTGTTAAGAATCGTAAAAAATTCATTTTTAAATGGGTTTTCTATTCACGTCACTTCTAAATGTATGACTATAGCTATGGTTTTGCATGTTTCTCAATAGTTATTCAGAAATATTCACTTTTAATATCAATGAGTTAGCCTTGAATAATCTTTTTTCTATTTAAGATGACTACGTTAAACTGTACTTACCATACTTTTTTTATGGTATATTTTATCCAATACGAATCACTATCATTAACACCCTCACTTTTAAGAAAACTAATATTTTCATTAGCCATATCAATAATCATAGTGTACTTGTTTCCAACATCACTAACGATACTAAAAATATATTGATTTTTGCCATCTTCCTGATCGCGGACAGATTCTTTAATCAAATAGCCAGATGATATAGTCGAAGTAACATGCTTGACATACGTAAAATTTTTGTTAAATTCAAAAAAGGTAAAGGATTCTTCCTTACTTCTATATATCCATTCTTGGTCATTGACATTCCAATCGTAGTATTCCTTGCTACTGGTCGAAATATTCATTTGAGCAAACGAAACATGAGCAGGAAACAAGCTTAAGACAATTATCGCAATAGTAATTAAATTTTTCATAGCACTTATTTTGTTAAATAGTGACAATTATGAGTAACTTTATAGAAAGTTTAACAATAGAAACAAATATACTTTACCAAATCTATCAAATGAAATATTTATATACTTTATTTTTAATTGAATTTATATTATTAATAAATTTCAATGCTTGTAGCCCAAAAATTAAAATTAGAAGTCAAGATTTAAATACTAGCTCACATATTAATCTTACCGCTACTTCATCATGTTTAAATGAGTATTATTCAAAAACAAATTATCATCCTACAAGGGAACAATATTTTAAACTTGTTCATACAGAATTAGATATAAAACTTAATTGGAAACAAAAACAAGTGCTTGGTGAAGCAACTTTAACTATCGTTCCCTATTTTTATGCTCAAAAAGAACTCCTATTAGATGCTCAAAATATGTTTATTGAAGCGGTGAAAATTGAAGAAAAAATGCTAAATTATACCTATAACGGTAAGACTATTCATATAGATTTACCGCAGGTTTATAGTCGGTATGATACCTTCACTGTTTGGATTAAATACCACACCAAACCATCTATAAAAGGAAGTATTAATCCTGTTTTTGAAAATCAAAATGACCATAAAGGGTTTTATTTTATTAAACATAAAGACAAAAATTTTTTTTGGACACAAGGTCAAACCAGCCATAATTCAAACTGGTTTCCTACTTTTGACTCCCCAAACTATCAAACGACTCAAAGTCTATATATCACTGTAGATAGTAGTTATAAAACCCTTTCAAATGGTTTACTCATTAAATCAGTTTATAAGGAAAATCAACGTCAAGACCATTGGTTACAAGATAAACCACATGCCCCCTATCTTTTTTTATTAGCTGTCGGAGAGTATGAAATTATTGAAGATTCTTTAAAAAATAGACCTAAACATCTGCCTCTTTTATATTATGTGGAATCGGACTATAAACAGGAAACTTTAGAAGCTTTAAAATATACGCCAGAGATGATTGATTTTATGGAAAAATTATTAAATTATACCTATCCTTGGGATAAATATGCCCAAATTTTTGTACGTGAATTTATTGCAGGTGGTATGGAAAATACAAGTGCCACAGTTTTAAATTATGAGTTTTTAAAAAATAAAGTTGATTCTTTGGTTTATCAAAGATTAATTATTCACGAATTAGCGCATCAATGGTTTGGAAATTTAATTACACCAGAATCTTGGGCAAATACTGTGCTTAGCGAAGGGCTTGCCTCTTATATGGAATATTTATGGTTTCGGCATAAATATGGAAAAACATTTGCCGAGATTACAAATTTGAACAGTTGGCTAGAGTACAAAAATTTTTTGCATAGATCCAAAGATTATCCTCTAAAAAATGATTACTATCTTAAAGAAAGTAGTTTATTTGGCGAGCCAACATATACGAAAAGCGCCTTAATCTTGCATCAATTAAAAGCTTTAGTAGGCGACACAGCTTTTTTTGAATCCTTGAGCTATTACATTCATGAAAAAGCATATAAAAGAGTAGAACTTGACCATCTGCGTTTGGCTTTTGAAGCAGTTACAGGTAAAGATTTAACGTGGTTTTTTGACCAATGGTTTAAAAAACCCAATTTCCCTAAATTGTACTACAGCACAAATTTTCAAAATGGGATATTGACCGTAAAAATCATTCAAAAAGCAGAATGTACTTATTATTTACCAACTCAATTAAAAATTTGGTCTAAGCATACAGCTCAAAGTCATGACATAACCCTCACCAAAACCGAACACATTTTTAGGTTTGATGTACAGGAAAAACCCAAACTCGTCATTCTTGACCCTGACCATGTGATTCCTGCCGAAATAGATTTTATAAAATCAACTCAAGAATTTATCAACCAATATCATTTATCGAATAATGTTTGGCATCAATTTGAGGCACTTATAGAATTAAAAAATGGAATTAATGAAAATTACCTCATTGTAAACACCTTTTTAGATGCCTTAAAACACGACTTAGCCATTTTTCCTGTCTTTGCCTTGGGGATATTGCAGCAATACAAAGGGATAAGCAAAGATGAAATTATTGAAAAAGTAAAACCTTTTTTAAAATCTCAAAATATAGAGGTTAAACATGCAGCCGAAAAGACCTATTACGCCTTGAAACAAATAACGATAAAAGATGAATGATAAGTCGCAGTTGCTTTGGTGCTAAACTACAAGTATTTGGCAAAAGTCATGTCAAAACTATAGGTTAAATTTCTCCTAATTTTTAAATTATTTAATTACCAATTTCTTTAGTTTTTGCATCATTTTTTTTCATTTTTTCATCTTGAATTTTCCCAAGATATTGAGGTAAATCTATACCCACTTGATTGGCTAAATCATGAATTGGTGGCAAGGTACTGATAAAGTTTTTAATAAAGTTAGAGGTAGAGCCTTTACCATCTTGACTGCCAGAATCCCAAACAGTTATTTTATCAATTTTTAGATTTGACATGGCTTCTGTTTGTTTAGCAACTAGCGTTTCAAGTTTTTCTATTAATAATAAAGTTGTAACGGCTTGATTATCATTTTTACAAGCTTTTACCATCTCTTCATAACCTTTAGCTTTAGCATTTAAAATTTTTTCTAACCCTTTAGCTTCGGCTTCAAAACGAAGAAATTCAGCATCTGCATGACCTTTGGCTACAGATCTAATTTCTTGTGCTTTAGCCTCAGCTTCAATTTCTATTTGTCTCTTATTAATTTCTTTTGGAATAACAAGTTCTTTTTCCAATCGGGCTTTTTCTAACAATTGTTCTTTTTCTAAAATAAGTGTTTGAGAAACTGCTTTAGCAACTTCACTTCTTTTTAAAGCAACAGCTTCTTGCTCAGTTAGAGAAGCATTATAATCTACGATACGGGCTTTAGAAATATTTTCATTTTCAATGGTATCGGCTTCCAATTGTGCTATTTTAATACGTTGAGTAGATTCTGCATTTTTTCTACCTTGCTGGGTTTCAGAACTTTGTTCAGAAATAGCAATTTCTTTGTGTTTTTGAGAATTGGCTTCCCCAACAGCAGCTTCGGCTTCAAGTTCTGCTAGTTTAATCCGTTTTTGGGATTCAGCAGCTTTTTTACCTTCTTCAGAACTAGCCTGCTGTGAAGCAACTTCTACCTCTTGGGCTTTATTGGCTCGTGCTTCTCCAATAGAACCACTTGTATTTTGTTGGGCTACTTCTACTTTAGCTTTATTAATAGCTTCGGAAGCAGCTTTTTTTACCAATAGCTTCAATATAACCTGATTCATCGGTTATATCTTTAATATTGACATTAATAAGTTCTAAACCAACTTTATTAAGCTCAGTAGCAACATGTTTATTAACCAATTGTAAAAATTGTTCTCTATCTTGATTAATTTCTTCGATACTCAAAGTTGCAATAATCAGTCGAAGTTGACCTAAAATAATATCTGTTGCTTGTTCTCTTATATTGGTTTCATTGAATCCCAATAATCTTTCAGCAGCATTGAGCATGATACCTTCAACTGTAGAAATGCCTATAGTAAAAGTGCTTGGCGTGTTTATCCTAATATTTTGTTTTGATAAAGCACCTTTAAGATCAATTTCTATGGTAATAGGATTTAAAGTCAAATATTTCCAATCTTGAATGACCGGAATGATAAAAGAACCTCCACCATGAATACATTTTGCACTTTTACCTCGTCCAACATTTCCATAAACAACTAAAATTTTATTTGAAGGACAACGTTTATAACGGGTTAGTAAAAAAATAGCAACTGAAAATACAATAGCGATGATAACCCCTCCTGATGTTACTAAAAAATCTAGCATAATTATTTTACAATTTGTAGTTTGAAAATAAAAACTTGATGATATTAAAAATTAAATATTCCAAAGCCTCAAGTTATAAAAAATAACTTATTTTAGAAAGTAATCACTATAAATTAAAATATGAATAAGATCTAAAAATTGATAAGATAATTGTATATTTTTCCAAGCAAAAAGTAAAAGCATCTAAAAATCCTTTTTCAAATGAAGTAAATTTGATAAGAATATAATACGTTATAATTATAACTTTAAACTTACTTTCAAACTTAGAATAAAAATATTGTTTTTTTTTAGAAATCTTTTATATTGGCATCCTCAAATATATTTGGTTTTTTTTCATGACTTGGGATTTTCTTAATGCTTTAAAACTTTGAAAGTCCTTTTTTCAATTTTAAAGTGAAAAAAGAAGCAAATATTTTAATATGACTATTTATTCAAAAAAGTACTTTAAAGTCAAAGCTTATGAGCACCACAGATAGTATTTCGGTTTCTAATCCTCATCCCAAAAATATTGATATTCTTCAAAAATTAGGCTTAGCATTAAGTAGCATTGGATTACTTATCATTTTAGTTATTTGGTTAGGCAATTTTAATTTTGGCGCATCTTCACTCCATTTATTAATTGCGTTAATGAGTATTATTATTGGTACAACTATCTTTGCTATACGTACTTATATGACCAAACCTGCAGGCATTCAAAATAATCAGGTTTATCACAATAGCTTGACTAATAGAGGTATTTATGGTTGGATGGCCGGAATTCTTTTAACAGGTTTTTATATTTGTTTATATTGGTTTCCTTCATATTTGGGCTTAAGTGCTGAAGGTTTAAAAAGTACAGGTTTAGTAGCTCTGTTTGACCCATTAAGTATGTTTTTTAAAGGACAACCAGCCAATCAATGGTTTGTTTATGGCACTTTATATACTCTAGCCATTATATCTATGGGTATTAAGTTTATGTTTAAATACCGTCATAATCGTTATCACCTTTTAAGGACTTTTTCTATAATTATCGCTCAATTATTTTTAGCCTATTTGATTCCAGAAATTCTTGAAGGTCTTAATCAAGAAAAAGCCTATTTTGCTAAAGACATTAAATATTTTTGGCCTCTGAACTATTATTTTTTTGAAGATTGGCACCTTAATAATCTTCAAGCAGGTGGTACGTTAGGGATGTTTTATTTTATATGGGGTATAGCTGGTGTGCTCTTAGTGGTGCCAGTATTAACTTATTTTTTAGGCAAACGTTGGTATTGCAGTTGGGTTTGTGGTTGTGGCGGTTTGGCAGAAACAGCCGGAGACCCTTTTCGTCAATTATCATCTAAAAAACTATCCGCATGGAAACTTGAACGTTGGCTTATTCATGGTGTTCTTTTATACATCGTATTTGTAACATCAGTGGTACTTTATACTTATTTCACAAATACTCAAGAGTTTTTTGGATTAAGTGTTTATACCTATTTCCGTAAGCCTTATGCTTTTTTAATTGGAGCAGCTTTTTCGGGAGTGATTGGTGTTGGCTTCTATCCTTTATTAGGCAATAGAGTCTGGTGTAGATTTGGTTGTCCTTTAGCAGCTTATATGGGTCTTATTCAGCGTTTCAAATCAAAATTTAGAATTACTACAAATGGAGGACAATGTATTTCTTGTGGTAATTGTTCTACTTATTGCGAACAAGGTATAGATGTAAGAGCTTATGCCCAAAAAGGTCAGAATATTGTAAGAGCTTCTTGTGTAGGTTGTGGTATTTGTGCAGCTGTGTGTCCAAGAGGTGTACTAAAATTAGAAAATATACCAAATGATGACTCTACGCGTTATAAAGCACCTGAAATTATTTTAGGCAACCAATAATAAATCAACTTAGATAGTCTTCTTATTATACTCAAATTGCTTGAAAAAGAGAGTTTTTCGGATTGATATTGAAACTTAACATTTCGCAAAATAAAATAGCTTTGCTATAAAAATAAGGATAGAATATTTTGTCTTTATCAATGACTTAAATACCTAAAAAATCTTTTTTCTATTTTAGATGACTATATTAGAAATTATTGATATTTTTAAAAATTAATAAAATATTGATTAACAGTCTTTTAAAAACCTTACAACTCTTTAAAAAATGATCAAAATAGTTTTAAGTTTGTAGAAGTTTGAAAAAATGTTAGAAAATCTTTAATGTATTTACCTTTATAAAATGAAGATGAGAAATAGTTACTTAATATATATTGCCATAGTATTATCTATAAGTAGTGTAAGTTGTGAAAATTCTCAAATTGATACAACTAAAAAAGATGAAGTGGTAAATCATCAAGCAAAAAATATAATTTTAATGATTGGAGATGGTATGGGTATTGCCCAGATTCATGCAGGCTTGACAGCAAATAAAGGACATTTAGAATTGGAACGGTGTAAAGAAATTGGTTTTTCTAAGACTTCCTCATCAAATAGTTATATTACTGATTCGGGTGCAGGTGCTACAGCATTTTCCATTGGTATGAAAACATTTAATGGTGCTATAGGTGTAGATAAAGACACAATGATGCACCCAACCATTTTAGAACAGGCTTCTCAAAAAGGATGGGCTACAGGTTTAATAGCTACAAGTGAAATTGTGCATGCTACACCAGCAGCTTTTATTGCTCATCAAGCCAACCGAAGGGACTATGAAAATATAGCACTCGACTTTTTAAAAACACCTATAGATGTTTTTATTGGAGGAGGTCGTCAGTATTTTGAAACCCGAAGTGATAAGCAAAATCTTTTAGATAAACTCATAGAAAATGGATATGAAGTTGTTTATACTATTGAAGATATTGTCAAAAGTAAATCTGATAAATTAGTAGGTTTAACAGCCCAAAAAGCTACTCCAAAATACAGCGAAGGCCGAGGTGATATGTTACAAAAAGCTACTTTAAAAGCTATTAATATTTTACAAAAAAATAAAAATGGTTTTTTCCTTGTTGTTGAAGGTTCTCAAATTGACTGGGGAGGGCATGCTAATGATCTAGGCTATGTTGTTGATGAAATGTTAGATTTTGATAGAACTATTGGTAAAGTACTTGATTTTGCTGATGCTAATGGAGAAACATTAGTAATAATTACTGCAGACCATGAAACTGGAGGATTAGCCTTAGATACAGGAAGTTTTAGTACAGGAGAAGTTAAAGGAAAGTTTACAACTGATCATCATACAGGAGTTATGGTACCTGTTTTTTCTTACGGCCCCCAGGCAAATCAATTTAAAGGAATTTATGAAAACACCGCTATTTATACCAAAATAAAACAAATTATGGCTAAAGAATAAATAGAATTTAATAAACTTGACTTAATGTGATTATCAATATATTACATAATTTTATTCCTTAGGATTTACTGGTTTATACAAGAAATGATAACGAATAAACATCTTATAAATATTTGATTATCAAATTAATAAAAATAAATTAACCCTTTTTAAAACGCCTATTAAAAAAACATTGACACACAATTTATCTGAAAACCCTTTAAACATTGCCAATAATATTATTTTTCAATATACTCACTAACAAGAATTTACAAAAATAATATTTTTATTTAGTTGATTATCAATTTAGTTCAAGTCTAATATATACTATATATTTATTCGTTTCTAATCAATTAAATAAGATAGCATATTTAAATTACTGCTTATGCTTAATACTTATTATATTAAATATGGATCTAAAAATCCTTAAATAACTTTATAGTTTTTAAAATTAGAATCGGAAAACTACTTTGTGACTTGTAAACTTTAAAAACATATTTTTTTAGATTTGCCCCCAAAATAGATTATGCTTTTTAATGATATATCTTTTTCAAATGTTATTTTTTTATACCGTGGATTTCTAACTTCAAAAGTTGGTAACGATTTATTAAGAGTGATAGAATTATCTTTACATTCTATAGAAAAACGATTAGGTATTAGAAAAAAAGTCTTTTATGTTGCTATAGAGATGATTCAAAATATGCAAAACTATTTTGAAGATCCTATTGAAGAAAATATAGATAAATCATGTAGTACTGTAGTCATATATAATAAAAATGATTTATATCAAGTAGTCACTATAAACTATGTAGAAAAAAGTCAAGTAGAGTGCTTAAAATCAAGAATAGACGCTATTAATAAAATGGATGAAGTTCAACTATGGGAAGCTTATGTAAATACACTTTCAGAAAGAACTTTATCTAATAAGTTCACAGGAAGTGTTGGTATTTTAAGCATTGTCAGACGTACTCACAATAACTTAGAATATAATTTTACAGAGGTTAAAGATGGATGCTCTTTTATCCTTCAAGCCACTATTTCCAAATAAAGCAATTCTATAGTTAAATTATTAATGATAGAACTAATTTCAGATTTTAATTTAAAAAATCATGAAGTTTGTAAAATATATAACATTTAAAATAAAATATTTATGTCATAATCTTCAAATTTATATTTGTAAATAGTTATAATCATAAGATAATAAAATAAATATCACCTATGAAAAAGTTGCTTAAAAAGTCCCATAATACACCGGAAGTCTATTTTCAAGATAGCAACAATACATTATTTATTAAAGGTAGATCTATACCTGAAAATGCTATTAAATGTTATGAACCTGTTCTAAAATGGTTACTTGAATATATAGGCACAAAAAAAAGTAATAACGAATTAATTATTAGCATTTATTTAGATTATTTTAATACATCTACTGCAAAATATTTTGTTCAACTTTTTAAGGTTTTAGAAAATACTAAAGAACAGCGTAATGTATATGTAAACTGGTTTTATGATAAAGATGATGACGATCTTAAAGAATCTATTTTGGAATATAGAACTTTTACCTCTATTCCTATAAAATTTCAAGAAGTTGATAAAGAAGAAGAAGAAGATGTTTTAAACTTATTAGGCTCTATATTTTAGAATATTTGGTTTTCAATAATTTACATTTTACATTGCCAATAAAATAGTATATAGAATCCATTATTATAAATATTCTATTTTTCTAAATCCATAACAATTCTATTATTATCTTGGAAATATTCATTTTTATTATCAATTAGTTAAACTTCTTAAAAATCCTTTTTTTCAAGTGACATGACTATACTATAACATGTTTTTAAAAATTAAGAACATGAATTATTTGCTATTAGTTTGGGGTATATTTTCTTTCTATTCTTGTATATCAAATATCCGAAGCGAAAGTTTCCAAAAAACTTTTGATAAAGATCAAGTTTTGGATTCTATTATTTTATTAGATAAAGATTTAGGAGGTGCTATATTAAGCGTTAATGCTTTTAGACCTTCTTCTAAAACTCAAGTAAAATTTAATAGCCACTACCATCTTCCAACAGCCTCTATCATTAAAATTTTAACAACTTTAGCTGGATTAGAATATCTAAGTGATACGTTTAAGTTTACAACACTACTTCAATACTCAGGGAATATTATTACCAATAATTTGGAAGGTGATATAATTATAAAAGGCGGAGGTGATCCTTCTTTTCTTATCAATAAGAATAGTCAAGTTTTTGAACGTTGGGTAAATATTATAATGGCTATGGGTATAAAAAATATAGAAGGTGATATTATTGTTAATACTAGTGTATTTGAAAATCAAGCTCTTGCAAGTACATGGCTCTGGGAAGATATAGGTAACTGGTATGCCGGAGGTTCTATGGGTTTAAATATTTATCAAAACCGTTACTATATAACTTTTGCACCAACTGCTAAACTTGGCCAAAAAACTAAAATCCTCTTTACTATTCCTCCAATAGAGGATATAAAGTTTAAAAATGAAGTTATTAGTAATAAACCAGGAACGGGAGATAATGCTTATATTTATGGTAGTACGTATAGCAAGATAAGATTTATACGAGGCACTATTCCTTTATCTCAAAAATCTTTTCAAATTAAAGGCGCTTTACCTAATCCACCACTTATTGCTGCCAAAATTTTCAAAAATTTATTATTTAAAAATAATATATCCATACAAGGAGAAATAAAAGTTTTTAAAAAAGGTTCAAAAGATGTACAAGAAAACCGTAAAATTCAAACCTTAGATAGTATTTTCTCTAAGCCTTTAAAAGACCTTATTTATACAACTAACCAATATAGCAATAACCTATATGCTGAAAGTATATTTAAGTTTTTGGGTTATAAATTGTTTGGCGAAGGAACAAATCAAAATGGGAGTCTTGCTTTAGAAAAATTTTTAGGTGAAGTTTTAATTTTAAAAAATACTGCTAATCAAAGTTTTAATATTGCTGATGGTTGTGGTCTATCCCCTTATACAACCTTGAGTACTGATATTTTAGTACAGTTGCTTTATAGGGCTTTGGAAAAACCTTATTTTCATTCTTTTTACAAGAGTTTACCCGTGAATGGACAGTCTGGAACATTAAAAAATACTTTTTTAAATCCTCTTTTAAAAGGTAAAGTACATGCTAAAAGCGGCACCTCTAAACGTTTAAAGAGCTATGCTGGCTATTTATATGATAAAAAAGGAGAGCGTATTTGTTTTGCAATTACTGTTTATAATCATGGGGAGAGCAAATTTCAAATTTCTAAAAAAATAGAAAAAATACTCTTATGGCTTAATAACTTGGGCTATTAAATAAACATGAATTTAGGATTATATATGTATAGCTTATTGAAAATCAATTCTATAACAAACATGTAGATCCTATTAGATATTTTTTTAGAATTAGTTTTAAATCAGTTTATTAATTTTAGTTCGTTAACTTTTTCATATTAGCAAACTTCTTGTTTCACTGTTTAACCTTATTTTTTAAGTAGAATATGATTTTGGTGCTGTCTTTAGTTGTACTTACAACACTACTATTCCCGACATTGCTTTTGTTATTTTTTCTTATGCTTTTTATTATGTCGTCTACAGTGTTTTTGACATTTTTGTGTTTTTCAACGATGTTAGATATTTTATCTTGGTTTTTAGCGAAAGATGCAATTTGCCTATATTTTGGTTTAGTATTATTGGCTTTTTTTATACCTTTTTTCTTTATGCTTTTTATACTTGTTTTCCAATCTTCAATGTCTTCATTAGTTACACCGATATTTTTGTTCTTCATATCTTTTATAATTTTTATCAACGCTATTAATTTCATTTGTTAAACTGTCATGTGTTTCTTTGCGGTATTGTTTATTTTTTGAAGTTGTTTACAAATTAAAATTTATCAGGCTAGCAGCAATTTGGTTCCAAGCTAGCCAATTTTAGACTTTCTTATCAAAGCGTATGAGAATGTTTTTAAATACTCAGAATATGGGGTAAAATTTTTGGCTGAAAATCTTTTTGTGTTATCATTGTTTTTACAATGGGCATGGGCTTAATTTGTTTAGATAACTATTTAAAAGCTAAATACTTACAAATTTGCCCATGTTTTTTTATTTTTCCAAATTAATTTGTAAACAACTTCTTCATTATAAAAATTTCTTTTGTCTACTTATACGGAACTCTTATTTTATACCTTCTTTAAAACCTTTACACCTATATTATCAATCACTTATGAATATAAAACCCAGAAACTTTTTATTATAAATATTTGAGTTAACCCATGTTAGGCAAAATAGAAATTTAAAGTATTTAGAATTATTCTTCATATTTTTTAGTAATCAAAAATTCTTTTTAAATCAAATTCAAGGTCTGGAAATAAAACCGACTTTAGTCTGTCATCTTCAGTAAGTGGTTTTAAACCAATGTATTGTCCTTCTTTATTCAAAATATAAATCAAAACTTGTTTTTGATTTGGATAGACTAGCCAGTATTCTTTTACTTTTACCTCTTGGTAAAGGTCAAACTTATAGTAAATATCTGTTTTTAAAGTACTTGGTGATAAAATTTCCACCACTAAATCAGGGGCGCCAATAGCACCACGCTTGTCTGTTTTTCTTTCATCACAAATTACGCATAAATCGGGCTGTACAACGGTGTACATTTTTTTGCCTTTTGGAATGGGTAAGCGAACATCAAAAGGCGCAGGGTAAACCTCACAACTCTTGTCTTCAAAAAAAACACCCAGCCTTGTATTCAAACGGCTCGAAATTGACTGGTGCCGCCTCAGCGGTGCTGCCATCTTAAATATTTTACCCTTAATTAGCTCAACCCGCTCTTCAAATTTCCAAGTTAAATAATCGGTATAGGTATATAGTTTGTTTAAATTCAGTTGTTCAAATTTGGTGATGCTCATATTTTTTAATAATCAAAAATTCTTTTTAAATTAAATTCAAGGTCTGGAAATAAAACCGATTTTAGTCTGTCATCTTCAGTAAGTGGTTTTAAACCAATGTATTTGCCCTCTTTATTCAAAATATAAACCAATACGCTTTTTTCATTTGGATAGACTATCCAATACTCTTTTACGCCTGATTCTTCATAGATTTTATATTTATCTTTAAGGTCTCGTTTTGAGGTACTTGGCGATAAAATTTCTACCACTAAATCGGGTGCATCAATAGCACCATAATCATCGGTTTTGCTATCATCACAAATTATACATAAATCAGGCTGTACAACCGTATAGGCTTTATTGCCTTTTGGAATGGGTAAGCGAACATCAAAAGGAGCAAAATAGACTTTACACGGCTGATTTTCAAGATAATTGCCTATTTTTAAATGAATACTACTTAATATGCTCTGGTGCTTTTTCATTGGCGCTGCCATCTTAAAAACCTTACCCTTAATCAACTCAACCCGCTCTTCAAATTTCCAAGTTATATAGTCGGCATAAGTGTATAATTTATTTATATTCAGTTGGTTAAAGTCTGTAACTTCCATTTTTAAATCTTTTTAATAATCAAAAATATTGTTTAAATCAAATTCAAGGTCTGGAAATAAAACCGATTTTAGTCTGTCATCTTCAGTAAGTGGTTTTAAACCAATGTATTTATTTTCTTTATTCAAAATATAAATCAAAACTTGTTTTTGATTTGGATAGACTATCCAATATTCTTTTATCTCTGCCTCTTGATAAAGGTAAAACTTGTCATAAAGATCTCTTTTTGAATTTCCCGGTGATACAATTTCTATCACTAAATCGGGAGCGCCTTTTGCCCCTTGCTTATCTATCTTATTTCTATCGCAAATCACACATAAATCGGGCTGGACGACCGTGTAAGCCTTGTCCTTTTTGAGAATGGGCAAACGAACATCGAAAGGCGCCACAACAACTCTACAAAGCTTACCTTCAAATACTTTTTTGAACTCAAAAGCTAAATCAACTAAAACAAATTGATGCCAACTAGATGGTGCCGCCATCTTAAAAACTTTACCCTTAATCAGCTCGACTCGCTCTTCAAATTTCCAAGATAGATAATCAGTATAGGTGTATAGTTTATTTAGGTTCAGTTGTTCAAATTTAGTAATGCTCATATTTTTTAATAATCAAAAATATTTTTCAAATCAAATTCAAGGTCTGGAAATAAAACTGACTTTAGTCTATCATCTTCAGTAAGTGGTTTTAAACCAATGTATTTATTTTCTTTATTCAAAATATAAATCAAAACTTGTTTTTGGTTTGGATAGACTAGCCAATATTCTTTTATTTTTGCCTCTTGATAAAGGTCAAATTTATGGTAAATATCTGTTTTTAAAGTACTTGGTGATAAAATTTCCACCACTAAGTCAGGGGCGCCAATAGCACCACGCTTGTCTGTTTTTCTTTCATCACAAATTACGCACAAATCAGGTTGTACAACGGTATGGTTTTTTTTACCTTTCGGAATAGGTAGACGAACATCAAAAGGCGCTGAAAAAACCTCGCAGGGCTTATTTTCAAAATGCAAACCTATTTTGAGATATAATCGACCCGAAATTGACTGGTGTAATTTCATTGGCGCTGCCATCTTAAAAACTTTGCCCTTAATCAGCTCGACCCGCTCTTCAAATTTCCAAGTTAAGTAATCGGTATAAGTATATAACTTATTTATGATTCAGTTGGTTAAAGTCTGTAACTTCCATTTTTAAATCTTTTTAATAATCAAAAATATTGTTTAAATCAAATTCAAGGTCTGGAAATAAAAACGATTTTAATCTGTCATCTTCAGTAAATGGTTTTAAACCAGTATATTTACCTTCTTTATTTAAACAATAAACCAATATCGTTTTTATATTAGGTTGGACAATCCAATATTCTTTTATACCAGCTTCTTCATAGATTTTAAATTTATCATAAAGATCTCTTTTTGAATTTCCCGGTGATATAATTTCTATTGCTAGATCGGGTGCGCCTTTTGCCCCTCTCTTGTCTATCTTGCTTTTGTCACAAATTACGCACAAATCAGGCTGTACAACGGTGTACATTTTTTTGCCTTTTGGAATGGGTAAGCGAACATCAAAAGGAGCTGCAAATATTTTACAAGATTTATTTTTAAAATAAAATCCTAACGTGATGTGCAAGCTGCTTGATATTCCTTGATGCCTACTGGAAGGCGCTGCCATCTTAAAAATCTTGCCTTTAATAAGTTCAACCCGCTCTTCAAATTTCCAAGATAGATAATCAGTATAGGTGTATAGTTTATTTAGGTTCAGTTGTTCAAATTTAGTAATGCTCATATTTTTTAATAATCAAAAATTCTTTTTAAATCAAATTCAAGGTCTGGAAATAAAACTGACTTTAGTCTATCATCTTCGGCAAATGGCTCTAAACCAATGTATTTACCTTCGTTATTCAGAACATAAGCAAATATCATTTTTTCGTTTGGCTGGATAACCCAATATTCTTTTACGCCTGCCTCTTCATAAATTTTAAACTTATCTTTAAGGTCTCTTTTTGAATTACTTAACGATACAATTTCCACCACTAAATCAGGAGCGCCAATAGCCCCTCGCTTGTCTGTTTTAGTTTTATCACAAATTACGCATAAATCGGGCTGTACAACGGTGTACATTTTTTTGCCTTTTGGAATGGGTAAGCGAACATCAAAAGGCGCCGCATAGACTTTACAAGGCTTATTTTCAAGGTATTGCCAAAATATTCCGTGCAAATCGCTTGAAATAGACTGATGTCGTAAACTTGGCGCTGCCATCTTAAAAATTTTACCCTTAATCAGCTCGACCCGCTCTTCAAATTGCCAAGTTAAGTAGTCGGTATAAGTATATAACTCATTTAGATTCAGTTGTTCAAATTTAGTGATGCTCATATTTTTTAATAATCAAAAATTCTTTTTAAATCAAATTCAAGGTCTGGAAATAAAACCGACTTTAGCTTATCATCTTCAGTAAGTGGTTTTAAACCAATGTATTTATTTTCTTTATTCAAAATATAAACCAAAACTTGTTTTTGATTTGGATAAACTATCCAGTATTCTTTTACTTTTGCCTCTTGGTAAAGATAAAACTTGTCATAAAGGTCTACTTTTGAAGTACTTGGTGATAAAATTTCCACCACTAAATCAGGAGAACCAAGACATCCTTTTATGTCTATTTTATTTTTATCGCAAATTACGCATAAATCGGGTTGTACAACGGTGTACGACTTATTGCCTTTGACAATGGGTAAACGAACATCAAAAGGCGCTGCATAGACTTTGCAAGGCTTATTTTTAAAATATTGCCAAAATATTCCACTAAAATCCATTGAGGTAGACTGATGCCAACTCGATGGCGCTGCCATCTTAAAAACTTTGCCCTTAATCAGCTCGACCCGCTCTTCAAATTGCCAAGTTAAATAATCGGTATAAGTGTATAACTTATTTAGGTTCAGTTGTTCAAATTTAGTGATGCTCATATTTTTTAATAATCAAAAATTCTTTTTAAATCAAATTCAAGGTCTGGAAATAAAACTGACTTTAGTCTGTCATCTTCAGTAAGTGGTTTTAAACCAATGTATTTATTTTCTTTATTCAAAATATAAACCAAAACTTGTTTTTGATTTGGATAAACTATCCAGTATTCTTTTACTTTTGCCTCTTGGTAAAGATCAAACTTATAGTAAATATCTGTTTTTGAATCGAACATCAAAAGGCGCAGGGTAGACCTTGGTGATAAAATTTCCACCACTAAATCAGGAGCGCCATCTTAAAAACCTAGCCCCTCGCTTGTCTGTTTTACTTTCATCACAAATTACGCATAAATCAGGCTGTACAACCGTATAGGCTTTATTGCCTTTTGGGAATGGGTAAGCGAACATCAAAAGGCGCAGGGTAAACCTCGCAAATTTTGTACTTCAAAATTTTGAAAAAATATCCCAGTTAGTCGTCCTGCAAGTGACTGGTGCCGCCTCAGCGGCGCTGCCATCTTAAAAACTTTGCCCTTAATCAGCTCGACCCGCTCTTCAAATTGCCAAGTTAAATAATCGGTATAAGTGTATAACTTATTTAGGTTCAGTTGTTCAAATTTAGTAATGCTCATATTTTTTAATAATCAAAAATTCTTTTTAAATCAAATTCAAGGTCTGGAAATAAAACCGACTTTAGTCTGTCATCTTCAGTAAGTGGTTTTAAACCAATGTATTTATTTTCTTTATTCAAAACATAAACCAAAACTTGTTTTTGATTTGGATAAACTATCCAGTATTCTTTTACTTTTGCCTCTTGGTAAAGGTCAAATTTATAGTAAATATCTGTTTTTGAAGTGCTTGAGTGATAAAACTTCCACCACTAAATCAGGAGCGTCAATAGCTCCCTCACTTGTCTGTTTTACTTTCATCACAGATTACGCATAAATCAGGCTGTACAACCGTATAGGCTTTATTGCCTTTTGGAATGGGTAATCGAACATCAAAAGGCGCAGGGTAGACCTCACATGGCTTGTTTCTGAACATGTTATATAATTCTCCACCCAATCGCATAACTATTTTTTGATGATTTTTCAGAGGAGCTGCCATCTTAAAAACCTTACCCTTAATCAGCTCGACCCGCTCTTCAAATTGCCAAGTTAAATAATCGGTATAAGTGTATAACTTATTTAGGTTCAGTTGTTCAAATTTAGTGATGCTCATATTTTTTAATAATCAAAAATTCTTTTTAAATCAAATTCAAGGTCTGGAAATAAAACCGACTTTAGTCTGTCATCTTCAGTAAGTGGTTTTAAACCAATGTATTTATTTTCTTTATTCAAAATATAAACCAAAACTTGTTTTTGATTTGGATAAACTATCCAGTATTCTTTTACTTTTGCCTCTTGGTAAAGGTCAAATTTATGATAAATATCTGTTTTTGAAGTACTTGGTGATAAAATTTCCACCACTAAATCAGGAGCGCCAATAGCCCCTCGCTTGTCTGTTTTACTTTTATCACAAATTACGCACAAATCAGGCTGAACAACGGTATAAGCCTTATTGCCTTTGAGAATGGGTAAGCGAACATCAAAAGGCGCAGGGTAAACCTCGCAAATTTTGTATTCAAAATTTTGAAAAAATATCCCAGTTAGTCGTCCTGCAAGTGACTGGTGCCGCCTCAGCGGCGCTGCCATCTTAAAAACTTTGCCCTTAATAAGCTCGACCCGCTCTTCAAATTTCCAAGTTAAATAATCGCTATAAGTATATAACTTATTTAAGTCCAGTTGATTAAATTTTTTTATTTCCATTTTTTAATCTATTGATTTGAGTGTATAATTAATTTTCCAATAAAATACATTCTACTTCTTGTTTGGCAGATTCTAAGTTTTCCTTTGCCCTTGCTTTGAGGCTTTTAGCTTTTTCCAAACGACTTTTAACTTCGTCGGCAATTTCTTTCTGAATGTCTAAGGGTGGAAGGGGAATTTTGAGGTTTAAGATATCTTCACTTGATATATTTATTTGAATTCCTCCTGTTCCTATTTTATCAAATTGAGATTTAGAAATTAAATTGTTTAGAATTACTTTTAAATAAAAGTTATCCGTTTTAATTTTTCTTAGAATTGCTATTCTTTGATTTAATAAACATTTTTGTATATTATCTTGAACAATGCCAACTTTCCCAATACTTCCAGACATCCCAAAAACTAAATCCCCACTTTTGAGTTGTGCATTTATATTTTCTTGATATTCTTGAAAAGAAACGTGTTTTAAATTATCAAAATGAATTTGCTCATCAATATTTTGAATTCTAATTAACGGAATACCTTCTTGCTGATAATCTCTTGTATTAACTATTGCTCCTGTGAATAAATTACATACACTTTTCAATTTTTCCAACCCATATTTCCCATTTTCCAAAGCCTTTTCAATTTGTTTGTATTTTTCTTGGTGAAATTCGCTGTCGATTCGTGTATTCTCCAACTCTTCCAAAGAAACCGTAAAACACATTTCTTTTTTTAACTTGGGAATGGCAATGTCTAATTTTTCCAAAACAAAAGAATCAATACTATTTGTTAAATTTTTGGCTTTTTCTTCATTTTCTTTTTTTAAAGAATAGGCGGAATCCATCAGAGAAATGATTTTTTCTTGGATGGGTTTGGGAGGGATAGGGATTTTGAGAGTACCTATTCTTTCAAGCGAAAGTTTTGGTACTCCAACAATTAGCAATTCTCTATCGATCTGTTTTTGTAATATCCTGTTTCCAAGTGTATACATCAAATATTTTTGTTTGGTTTCTTTTTTTATGTTTGTAATTTTTGCTGAATTTTCTGTTAGAGATTTACTTTCTAATTTTTGTGGAATAATTCCAACTAATCCTATTGTTCCTGCATTTGAAAGATATATATCTTTGGTTGAAATAATGTAGTTTTTAATAGAATTGAAAACTTCTTTCGATATGTACTTCATTTCTTTTACATCAACAGAAAAATCTTTAAAGTCGGTAACCCTAATATATGGATAATCTGTTTTTACTTGCGAAAATGTTTTTCCTAGTGGGATTCGCTTACCTCCTTTTATAGCTGCTATTTCATTCAACTTCTTAACCCCCCACTTACAATTTTCTAACTTTTTCTCTAGCTCCTTAAATTCGAGTTTATAATAGTATGGGTCTATTCGTTGATTTTTAATTTCGTCCTGAAGTACAAAGAAAATACTTTTTTGAAATTCAGGACTTAGAGCTTTCCCAGGCGGAAGGCTTTATACTGTTCTAAAATGTGTTTAAAATCATTTTGTTGGTCTTTTCGGCCGGTGGCATCGTATCCAATGCGTTCGGCTATAGCCATAAAGGTTTTTTCGGTTTTTGGGATAACTTCGCCTTCGGTTTTTTTTCTCAAAAAAAGGAGACTGGTTTTTACGCCAGCACCAAAATGACTAAATGCAAACTGGGGCAAAGAAACAACGGCTAAGAGTTGAAAGGTTTCAAGAATAAAATCACGAACATATTGCAGGGAAGAATTGGTCAAAATGCCGTCGGGCAAAACGATAGCTATTTCCCCATTCGGCTTTAAAAAATCGGCACAGCGTTCTATAAATAGAATTTCGGTTTTTTGGGTTTTTTTGTTTTCTCCCAACAGAAATTTTTTTAAATAGCCTTCTTTTTTTTCGCTTGCTTTAATTTTAGCTCCAAAAGGGGGATTCGTTAAAATCTTATCAAATTTTTCTTTCTGAAACCGTTTGTTGTAGATTTCAAAATTTTCTAAGGCATCTGCGGCTATGATATTGGTGTGTCCGTCGTCATGAATAATCATATTCATTTTACACACTCGGGCGATACGTTCATTTATTTCTATTCCGTATAGGTTTTTTTCGGCAAAATTATGCCATTTGGAATAGGCTTCTGTGGCGTCAAAATTATCCTCTGCCCAGTGTCTGACTTCGTCGAGGCAGGCGAGCAAAAAGCCACCGCTTCCACAGCTGGTATCTATAATTTTATCGTCATGTTTAGGTTCCAACATGTCGACACAAAAGCGAATAACTTCTCTTGGGGTAAAAAATTGACCGAATTTACCTTTAAAAAAATCTTCCATGAATATTTCAAAAGCTACGCCCTTTGTATCCAAATCGGTATGTACAAAGTTTACGTTTTGAATGCTTTCTACAATACTGTAAATAATTTCATTTTCTAGCTTTATTTCTTCTTTAAAGACTTCTTCATCTTCAGTTTGGGCTTTTTTATAAATAGCTTTTACCCGTTCTACGACTTTGGTTATTTCTTCACCTGTTCCGATTTGAAATTGATAGGCTTTGGTATTTAGAGTATCTTTTTCGTCTTTGATTTTACAAAATAGGAGTTTGGATACTTCATCAAAGGCGTTGGTAGGGTCTATTTTTCCGCCTTGCCATATTGTGTTGTGGCTTTTTTTCAAAATTTTGATAAGGTCTTCTTTATGCAGTTTTTCCAAATCATTTTCTTTTTTGACAAAGATAAATTTTGGAGGCTCTTTTTGTTTGTATTTGGGAATACTGGAGATTTTATTTTTAGTGCGTTCATAGGTTTTAGTATGTCTTAAATCATAGGCTATTTTAGTTGTTCCTGAGACGAGTAAGCAATATTCGGCGTTTAAAATTCCGGCATAGCTGTGCGTTTGTTCAATAGCTTGGTTTTCCTCAGCTTGGCTGAGTCCATCTTTTTTAACTTCAATAACGATATAGGGTTGTTTATTCTCTTTATCGGAAAAAATGACGATATCCGAAAAAAGTTTTGGCGTTCTATGGGGTGTTGTAACCTCTAAATTGATTAGATGAGCGGGATAGCCGTAATTTAAAATGAGTTCCACAAAAAAACTGGCTCTTACTTTTTCTTCGGGCGTAATCAAACGGGTAAAATCTTTTTTTTCTTGAGCAATGTTATGATAAATAATTTTTTTTCTATTTTCGCTATAACTGATTATCTTTCCAGTTATACCTTTTCCAATATTTTGCTCAAAAATTGAAAGTTCTTGTTTAATATTGTTGCTAGTCATAAGTATGTAAAGTTTTAAAAAAAAAAATTATATCTTTAGTATTGCGGAAAATTGGAACATTTTAATTATCTTTTTCGCTGCATATAATCGCTCCATTTGAAAAAGGATTTTTGGATTCTTAGGAATTTTAACTCATTGATAGTGAAAATGAATGTTTCTAAGATAAAAATAGCATAAAGGTTATTCAATCCCAAATGTACTATTCTAATTTACTTAAAAAAATCTTTTATATTTAAAAATTAAACATACTCATGAAAATAATACGGTATTTTATTTTATTACCTCTTTTGCTTGCTAACATATTGGGCAACTTTTTTACAATAAAGGCTGGTTTAGATACTATAGATTCTGTTGATATAAAAGTCATGAATGGGACTTATTATATTTTATATTTGGTAAAATCTGAACTAAATGCCAAAACGCTTAGTCAATATTTTAGTTTAGACGAACAAGAACTTATGAAAGCCAATCCATACATTAAAACTTTAGGTAGCACAAAAACCCCTTATTTTCTAAAAATCCCTTATACATTTAAACAAAAAATAAATACTCAAAAACCAGAAGATCAACCTGTTAAATATACTCTTAAAGTCGAGGAAAATATTTATGATCTTGCAAAGCGTTTTGATATGGATATATCGGAATTTCGAAAGATCAATACGATCAATACTTCTATTTTAGAAGCAGGTACAGAAATATTAGTTAAAAATAATAAGGAAATATTTGATCAAAATTGGATTTATAATAAGCCAAAAGCGTTCAAAAAACCGCGTATTCCTAAACAACATACCGTTAAAAAAGATGAAAATTTATATCGAATAGCTTTAAAGTACCAAGTGGAAATAGATAGTCTCATAAAATGGAATGCTTTAGGCAAAACACGTCAGATTTATATAGGTCAAAATTTAATTGTTGGTTATGAGGAATTAAGTAGTTCTAGTCATTCAGAAAGAAAAAAAGAGATAACTAAAAATAGTAGAGAAGAATCTGATCGAACAAACGCTCATATTCCTCAATATGTATCCGAAGAAGGTTTGGCGATAGCAATAAAAGGTAGAGGAGCAGGCGATAATACAAAAAAATTATTAGCTCTTCATGCAACTCTAAAACATGGGACCTTGATTAAAGTTATTAATTTGGAAAATAACATCGAAATTCTGGTTAAAGTTATTGGGCAACTACAAAGCATACCAGGTCAAAAAGATGTTATTTTAAAACTTTCAGAAGCAGCTTGTAAAAAATTAGGCGCTATAAATGAACGCTTTAGAGTTAAAATTGAATATAATAGGTAATAATTTGATAATGAGAAAATATTTCCTTCTTATTTTTAATCACAACTATCTTAATAATCCTCATCGGGATCTTTTGGAATGCCAAGATTATGTTTGTGTTTACGTTTTCGCTCCTCTCTCTTTTTATTATAAGGTGTTGCTGGGCGATATTTATTTACAGTTCGCCTAATGCTACGTCTTCTATCAATTTCGGTACTGGTAAAAGAAAATTGAAACGGGGCATAGTAAGTTATTTGAGCGCTTGTTGCTATATATCTGGAGAGGCTTGGTGCATCGGCTATATTTTTGTTTATAAAATTGCTAAAATGAAAAATACCACCAACTTTAATCTGAAAAATACCAATTTTTTTAGGTTTGATAATTAATCCAACATGGGTTTCCCAGCCATAGGATAAATTTTGAGAAGGGGTTGGGTCTATGTTTATGGTATTACGAAAACTATATCCTATAAACCCTCCTATATTAGTGTAAAAATCAATTTTTTTACTTTTAATCAAAATCCAATAAAATTTTAAAGGTATTTCTATATAATCAAAGACAACAAGTTCATTAGCAGGTAAACGATTAAGAGAATTATCAGGCTCTATCCATCCTTTTTTCTTATATATTAAACCACTTTCTACAGTTAAATCGATGCTTTGATTTTCATATTGAAGTAAACCACCAGCACCATATAAATTATGGGATTGCTGAGGTGGATTGGGATTAAAAAATACTCGCCCTTGATTATATTCTCCCAAAAGACCTAAACGAAACCATTGTGCCTGTGATTCTAATGAAAAAACAGCCAAAATAATTAGTACTGTTATTATATTTAATTTCTTCTTCACTTTTTAATTAAATAGTTAATAGTTGATAAAAACATGATTTTTTTCTACTTCTTTGCTAACAATATAGATATACAAGATTTTTTATAATTAAATAGTATAAGAATTAATTTATTATTAATAACGTTTATATAACCTTTATGATAATAAAATTGCTAAAAATAAAATACTTAGAGTTCTTAATAAAAAAATTCTATAAACTTATACTATTATAAAGCAAAAACTTAACCATAATTAGAAGTAAAATTTTTTCCTTGTCTATTAAATAAAAATAGCAATGCTATTTTTACAAAAGTTTTATTTCGAACAAATGAGTCGGAAATCTAAAAATCCTTTTCTCAAGTGACGTTACTATATTATATATTTTTCCAAAAGTTAGGGCAAAAATAAAAATTAAATTTTAAAATGATTAGACTTTATAGAATAGTTAGAAATAAACTATTCTATTTAAAGGTATTAATTCTAAATTTAGAAATTCCTAATTTATTATGTCATTATTTTTTTAAAAAAAGAAGTATCTTTAAAATTTTATTTTTAGACCTAAAATAAATTTGATCTATGTACTTACATCTATTACATTTCTAAAATTTACGTGATATTATATGTCATTAAAAATAGTTTTATTTTTTTTAGGATTAGTGCTATCTTTTTCTTGCTTTCCTCAACAGCCAAAAAAACTGACTAAGAAATTTTTTTCGGATCCCAATATTCAAATTAATACTCCTGCCTTTCAAAAAAAATTAGGGTTTACAAGCTATAAAAAAATGATGCAATTCATGAATAATTTGGCTTTTAATAAAGATTTTGTCCGGTTAGAATTTATGGGTAGAAGTCAAAAAAGAAAAGAAGTACCTATAATCTACATAAACAAAGGAGATAGCACAGAAAAAGTAAAAGTTTGGTTGCAAGGTGGTCTTCATGGCAATGAGCCAGCAAGTTCTGAAGGGATGCTTATGCTTTTTCAGGCTCTAGTTAGTGATCCAAAATTAAGCTATCTTTTAGATAAACTATATATAGCCATAGTACCTCGGGCAAATGTAGATGGTTATGAACGCCAAAACCGCTATGCCAAAAATGGATTAGATTTAAACCGAGACCAAGTTAAACTTCAAATCAAAGAAAGCCTTTTTTTAAAAAGTACCTATACGCAATTTTCACCTCATATAGGACTAGATTATCATGAATTTAATCCTTTTCGAGCGGCCTTTCGAGATTTAGGTCAATATGGTTATACAACCTATTTCGACCTTATGTTTTTATCTTCTGGCGATTTGAATATAGAACCAAAAATTAGAGACTTGACCAAAAACTTATTTATAGCCAATGCCCAAAAAGATTTGGATGAGGAAGGTTATCATTATCATAACTATATTTCTGCTCAAAGTGATAAAGGAAAATTATATTTTAATATGGGTGCTTCTAGCGCACGGTCCAGTGCAACTTCTTATGCACTTGCTAATTCCATTTCTATACTTATGGAAATTAGAGGTATAAAACTAAACAGAACTTCCTTTAAACGACGTGTTTATATCACCTACCTAACAGCACTTTCTTACTTAAAAACAGCTTATGAAAATGCAGAGGCTATAAAAAAAGGGATTGAAGAAGCGATCGCATCAACTTTAACGACAAATAGACCTGTAGTTGTGAATGCTGAAAGACTCGAAGAAAAGCTCAATATACCTTTTATAGATATAGCCAAAAACAAAAAAGTAGAAGATACTTTTATTGTAGCAAATGCTCTTAAAATGAAAACCTTGTTAACGCGCCAAAGACCTTATGCCTATATTCTTTCTCCAGAACAAACAGAAGCAGTTAAAAATTTAAGGGTGCTGGGTATCGAGGTAGATGTTTTAAAAAAAAGTAAAAAAATAAATGTTGAGTCTTACCGTATCATTAGCCAAGAGATAAGAGCTAAGGTTTTTCAAGGTTTTCATGAAAATATTATTACTAGCGAAACTTTTGAACTTAGTAAAACCTTTCCATCAGGCACTTACATTGTTTACTTAAATCAAAAAAATGCCAATCTTGCCGTTACCGCTTTAGAACCTGAAAACCTAAACAGTTTCATACGATTTAGAGTTATAGATGCTAAAAAAGGACAGGATATACCTATCTATAGATATATGAAAAAAATAAAAATAGAATAATGTGCTATACAATATATAATTAATTTATAGTCAAATAAATAGTATAAAAATTACTTATGAAAAAGCAAGCCCCTCATTATATATTTTCTTCGACATATCTCATCGTATTTTTAATGTTTTCTTTTGGGTTTTCTAGCCAAGCCCAAGACAGCACTCAATTTCGTTTAGGCGAAGGCTTAATTTTATCTTTAAACGCAGGAGATTATACTTTTGGACTTGGAGGCAATATTAAAACTGCCTATTCTTACACCCGTGACACTAGCAAACTTCTTTCTAACAAACATGGTTTTCATGTGCGTAGAGGACAATTTTTGTTTAAAGGAACAGCGAAGAAAGAAAAATTCCGTTTTTATATATTGGCTGATTTTATAGAAACTTGGTCTTTATTGGAGGCTTGGACTGCTTTTGATGTGGCGCAAAAGCATTTAAGTATTACCGTAGGTCAAAAATTAGTGAATACGAATAATAAAGAATTAATTAATCATCAAAATTATTTCCAATTTTCTCAAAGTAGTCTTCTAAGCAGACGTTTTTCGAGACTAGGCAGAGAATTTGGGTTATTTATTGATGGCAAATGGAATTTAGGTCAAATTGTTCTTAAACCTAGTATCTCGATCACCTCTGGCGATGGTATTAACTCTTTTGGCAATGGAACAACCGATCGTTTCGATTACGGAGGAGTTAAATTTGGAGGTCGTTTAGATATACTGCCTTTTGGAAATTTTACATCGGATAATAATTTCTTAGGTGCCGATTTAATTAGAGAAAAAAAACCCAAACTTGCCCTTGGTATAGCTGCTTCTTCTAACCAAGGTGCTAGTGATAAGGTAGGTGAAGGCCACGGGAATATCATGTTTTACAGTCAAAATATTAATGGTTCTTTTCGGGATGCTTACCCTAATTATCAAAAAATATATGCCGATTTACTATTTAAGTATAAAGGTTTTAATCTTGGGCTTGAATTTGTTAACTCTTATGCAACAGAAGTGTTTGGCTTATTTACCGATCCAGATCCTAATAATCAGACGCCAATATATAGAGGCGATATTGCAGAATCTTTAGTTTTAGGAATGGGCTTCAATGCTCAACTAGGATATACTTTACCAAACTTTTGGTCTTTTGACCTAAGATATACGCGTTTAATACCCGAATTTGATACCAATCTTCAATCCTTATTAGTTGAAGAAAAGAGTTATATTTTTGGTATATCTAAATTTTTTAAAGGACAAGCTTTTAAAATTCAACTTCAAGGTGAGTACCATACCTTTGATGAAACAATAAATACAATCCAAAACGAGAAGACCGAACTTTCAGCGCAATTCAGTATTCAATTAATTTTTTAAAAAATTACTGAGTCCACTTCTTCATTAATTCTAACAATTCTTATAAATAATTTGATAATTTTTATTAAAAAATTGATAGTTAGATATTTATGTTTATTTTATATGTTTAATTTATTGGTTCTTAAATATAGTAATGCTATTATTATCTCAGAAAAATTTATTTTCATTCAATGAGTTAAAAGCTATCAAAATCCTTTTTTCAAGTGACATAATTGGGAAACTATGGGAAAATTGTCCCATTATTACCATTATGCTCAGGTTACTTGAAAAAGAGAGTTTTTCGGATTCTAACCTATTGGTATTGAAACTTAACGTTTCGCAAAATAAAATAGCTTTGCTATAAATATTCTTAAAAATATCAAAATGATATTCAAATTTGACTTATGAGGAAGCAAAAAATTACTGCTAATTTTATCCAAAATCATATAACTAGCCCTATTCAAACAGCCTTAGTTTTAGGTTCTGGGCTTGGTGTTTTAAGCAAAGAGATAAAAAATCCTATTGTCATTCCGTACAAAAATATTCCTAATTTTCCTCTTTCCACCGTAGAAGGACATGCAGGACAAATCGTTATTGGCAACTTATCAGGACAGCAAGTTTTAATTTTACAAGGTCGATTTCATTATTATGAAGGTTATGATTTTGAAATGATTACATATCCTTTAGAAGTGCTTGCTCTTTTAGGGATAAAAAAAATTATCTTAACTAATGCCGCAGGTGCTGTAAATATTAATTTTAAAGTCGGGAGTTTTATGCTTATTGAAGACCACATTAATTTTGTTTTTAATAAATTTAAAAATGCCATTGACTACCCTTCTTCTGAAATATATAACAATGAATGGATAAAATTAACTCAGCAAGTTGCTCAAAAATTAGATATTTACTTAGAAAAAGGAATATATCAATTTAATTATGGTCCAACTTATGAAACCCCAGCCGAAATTAATATGGCAAGGTATTTTGGAGCAGATGCAGTGGGTATGTCTACGGTGCCTGAAGCCTTAAAAGCAGCTAGTTTAAATATGAAAATACTGGGTATTTCTTATATTTCTAACATGGCAGCAGGTGTTTTAGAACAGCCTATTTGTCATAGCGAAATTTTTGAAGTCATGACACGTGTAAAACCTACTTTTATTAAATTGGTTAAAGGGATTTTAAGTTGTTAATCGTTTAAAGTATTAGTGGGTAGTGAAGTGGCTATATTTCAACTTTGTTTTTGACATAAATTTAAAGATCATGAATTATTCTCATGTTTATCCTACCGATTCTAACTTACGTTTAACCTCTACTTCTTCATAAATTTCTATAATATCCCCGACTTTAATATCATTAAAATCTTTAATTGTAATGCCACATTCAAATCCAAATTTAACTTCTGTAACATCATCTTTTACTCTTCTTAGGGTATTTATAAACCCTGTATAAACGATAACATTATCTCTGATGAGTCTCAATTTTGAATTTCTTCTAACATAACCTTCAGATACATAGGATCCTGCAACTTTTCCAAATTTAGTTTTAAACACTTCTCTAACTTCAACTTGCCCCACAATTTTTTCCTCAATAGTTGGTCGAAGTAGCCCTTCAATAGCTTGTTTAATATCATCGACAATACCATAAATAATAGAGTATAGCCTAATTTCTACTTCTTCTTTTTCAGCTAGTTTTTTAGCTGTAGGTGTTGGTCTAACTTGGAAGCCAATAATTACAGCATTAGAAGCATTGGCGAGCATAACATCAGATTCACTAATAGCACCAACAGCTTTATGCACAATACGTATAGCCACTTCTTTGGTTGATAGTTTTAATAATAAGCCGACAAGGGCTTCTATAGAACCATCAACATCTCCTTTTAAAATAATATTTAATTCTTGGAAATTACCTTGTGCTATTCTATCGCCAATTTCTTGTAAAGTAAGTCGTTTAGTTGCCCTAACAGTTTGTTCTCTTAATAGTTGTTCTCTCTTATTAGCAAGTTCTTTAGCTTCTTTTTCATTATCTAAAACATGAAATTTTTCGCCTGCTTGTGGCGCTCCATTTAAGCCTAAAACTTGGACAGGTGTAGAAGGACCTGCCTCTGTAAGATAAGAACCTTTATGATTCATGAAAGCTTTAATTTTTCCATAATTAGTTCCTGATAAAACAATACTTCCTACGCGTAAGGTGCCAGCTTCTACCAAAAGATTTGCCACATAACCTCGCCCTTTGTCTAAAGAAGATTCTATAACTACCCCAATAGCCTTTTTATTAGGATTGGCTTTTAATTCCATAACATCGGATTCCAATAAAACACCTTCTAAAAGTTCGTCTATTCCTTTTCCAGTTTTAGCTGAAACTTCAAAACATTGGTATTTCCCGCCCCAATCATCTACTAAAATATTTTGGGCTGCTAATTGTTGTTTAACATTATCAATATTAGCTGTTGGTTTGTCTACTTTATTAATAGCAAATACAATTGGGATATTTGCAACTTGAGCATGGCTAATAGCTTCTAAAGTACGTGGTTTAACTCCATCATCAGCGGCAACCACAATAATAGCAACATCGGTAATCTTTGCTCCTCTGGCACGCATAGAAGTAAAAGCCTCATGACCAGGTGTATCTAAGAATATTATTCTTCTTTCTGATTTGGTATAAGCCTCATAAGAACCAATATGTTGAGTAATGCCACCCGATTCTGAAGAAACAACATTAGTATTTCTAATATAATCTAACAAAGATGTTTTTCCATGATCAACGTGTCCCATAACAGTAACTACTGGCGATCTTTCAAGGAGATCTTCTTGCTTATCTTCCTCAATTTCAATAATGTCTATTTCTTCTTCTAAAGTATTAAAGGCAACTTCAAAGCCAAATTCAGCTGCTAGAAGTTCAATTATTTCTTTATCTAAGCGGTGATTTATAGTAACAATAGATCCCATATTCAGACAAGCCATAATAAGATCGTTGCTGGTAGCTTCCATGATATTAGCTAACTCACTCACAGAAATATATTCAGTTACATTTATAATTTTTTCTGTTTGAGTATTTTCTTTTTCATGTCGAGTTCTTATTTGTTCTCTTTTTTCTTGTCTATATCTACGGCTACTACTCCGCAAATTACGAACTTTTTCAGATTGAACTTTAGCTAGTGTTTTTTTATAGGATTTATCTACATCTTCTTGTGAAAGCTTAGGGCGAGGAATAGGTTTTTTGGAAACTGTTTTATTTTGACCTGTTTTATTTTTGACATTTTTGTTGTCTTTTTGATCCGGCTTATTAAACTTTATTCGTTTCCTTTTCAGAGGTTTTTCAGGAGATTCTTTAGCTTGTTTTCTTAACTGGCTTAATATCTTGTTTTGTAAGTTTTTTATTTCCTTTTTTAGAAGTAGAGTCAGGTGGAGAATCTTTTTTTGGAGTAGGTTTTTTTTCAAGTTCTATTTTCCCAATTATTTTAAGCCCTTGTAATGTGCTATGCCGTGCCTTTATAGATTGACTTTTATCTTCTGTTGGTTCTATATTTATTTTTTCTGAATTTATTGATTCTTCTGCTGATAAAATTTGCTTATTTTGTTCAATAACATTTTCTTTATCTAAAGAAACTTCTTTTACTTCTTTTGTATCTTTAGAGTCTATTATAGGTGTTTTTATTTCTTTTTTTGGTTTATTAGTTTTAACCTCCTCTTCAATTTTTAGGCTTTTTGTTGGTGCTGTAGCTTTTTTTGTTTTCGTCTTAACTTCTTGTTTAAGAATAGGCTCTTCTATAAGCTTAGAATTGGGTTTTATTTGTTTTTTATTAGGGTTAGTTTTTTTATCTTTTGCTGTTGTTTTATTTTTTGGTTCCAAAGCAATAATTTTAACTTTTTTCAACCCTTTTAAGTTTTTCCTTAAGCTAATTTTTGAAGTATCAATTTCATCTATTTTCTTTTCATTTACTTTGACCTCTTTAGTTATTACCTTCTTTACTACTTCTTTAGATTTAATCTCTTTTTTGTCAATGCTTTTATGAACAGGATTTTTAGTATCCTCAATTGGTTTTATTTCTTCTATTTTTTCTTTGGTTTTTTCATTTGCTTTGACCTCTTTAGGTATTACCTTTTTTATTACTTCTTTGGTTTTTTCTTCTATTTTTTCTTTTTTAGTTTCTGGTTTAGTTTCATTTTTTGGTATTTCTATTTTTTCTTTGGTTTTTTCATTTTTTGGTATTTCTATTTTTTCTTTGGTTTTTTCATTTGCTTTGACCTCTTTAGGTATTACCTTTTTTACTACTTCTTTGGTTTTTTCATTTTTTGGTATTTCTATTTTTTCTTTGGTTTTTTCATTTGCTTTGACCTCTTTAGGTATTACCTTTTTTACTACTTCTTTGGTTTTTTCTTCTATTTTTTCTTTTTTAATTTCTGGTTTAGTTTCTTTTTTTGGTATTTCTATTTTTTCTTCCTTAAGAGCCTTAATATTTTTTGTTTTGGTTTCTAACTTTTCATTTTTTTTGTCATTAACTACTGGAATTTCTATAGAAGTGATAGTTTTCTTAGATGTATTTTTAGTTTGTTTTACCTTATTTTTTGTTTTTAGATCTTCTGTTGAAAAAAACTCAATACGTGATGCTTCTTCTTTTTTTTCAACATCTTCTTGATATTTTTGCTGCAAAAGACTATACAAGTCAGATGTTAACTTGGTGTTACGCGTAACATCAGTTACTCCATTTTCTTCAAGAAACTTAATTACTGTATCACTACTGATATTAAGTTCCCTAGCCGCCTTTGCTACTCTTACCACAGACATTAAGAAATATTTATAGTTGAATAAAAACAATTGTATCTTTCTTATCTTCTAATTTTAAGTCAAATAAAAATTTAGGAATTTTAAAAATCTTAATTTGAAGTCTACTAAAAATAAAGAGAAAGATGAAGATAAATCTTACTTTAAATCCCAAAAATAAAGAAATAATTGCCTTTTTGAGAATATTATTTGATTTTAATCTTAAAATTACTTTGTTTTTTTATACAAAAAGAAGAGTATCTTATTCATTTTCAAAAAGTTATATATATAAACAACTAGTCAACTTTTCAACTATAACTTCTTAAAAATGAATAGTTTATATTGAAAATTATATCATTGATAGACTTAAATTGAAGAAAATAGAAATCTAATATGCTATAAAACTAATTGATAATTTTTGAATTTAAATCCTTAAACCTAAGATTTTAGAATACTAAAAAAAGTTTAAAGTTTAAAAAAAAATACTCTACGCAACCATTTAAACTTCTTTTGTATATAGACTTTTAAAAAATGTAAAAACTTTCTGGAGCATTAGTTTTTTAATCTTACCATATTTTATTTTATTTTATTTTAATTATATTACTTAACCGTTATAACGTTAAAAATTATGAACAAATTTTTTTCAATACTCTTGTTTGGACTTGTTTTTTTTATTGCCTGCGAAAATGCAGCAGTAATAGATGATATATCTAATGCACGTATCAGTGAAGATGCCTTTTTAGAAGATGTTACTGAAGAAACAAGTACTGGAGTTGATGGATGTTTTGAAATTATTTTCCCTATTTCTTTAGTATTTTCAGATAGTTCTATCATTGAAGTTAATTCTTGGCAAGAAGCTAGAATAGCTGTCCGCGCTGCTGATGAAATCCCTGATTTGCTATATCCTATTAATCTTATGAATGGAGAAGGGGATACTATAGTAGTAAATGACAAAGATAATTTAGATAAAACGGTATCTGAATGTGAAGATTATGATGAAAGATGTTTTGAATTTGTTTTTCCTGTTAGTATTATTTTTCCTGACGGAACAATAACCTCTTATGATGATAAAACAGCCTTAAAAGAAGGCTTAAGGACTTGGGCAGAAACCAATAAAGATTCTTCAGAAAATCGACCAAGTTTACAATTTCCTATCAATGTGATAATCGAAGGAGATGATTCACTTACAGTTATTAACTCAAAAGAAGAGCTAAAAGATTTGAAAGCAGAGTGCAGAGGCGATAAAGAATATCCTAATCGTGATGATTATAGGGAAAAGTGTTTTGAATTTGTTTTTCCTGTTAGTATTATTTTTCCTGACGGAACAATAACCTCTTATGATGATAAAACAGCCTTAAAAGAAGGCTTAAGGACTTGGGCAGAAACCAATAAAGATTCTTCAGAAAATCGACCAAGTTTGCAATTTCCTATCAATGTGATAATCGAAGGAGATGATTCACTTACAGTTATCAACTCAAAAGAAGAACTAAAAGATTTGAAAGCAGAGTGCAGAGGCGATAAAGAATATCCTAATCGTGATGATTATAGGGAAAAGTGTTTTGAATTTGTTTTTCCTGTTAGTATTATTTTTCCTGACGGAACAATAACCTCTTATGATGATAAAACAGCCTTAAAAGAAGGCTTAAGGACTTGGGTAGAAACCAATAAAGATTCTTTAGAAAATCGACCAAGTTTACAATTTCCTATCAATGTGATAATCGAAGGAGATGATTCACTTACAGTTATCAACTCAAAAGAAGAACTAAAAGATTTGAAAGCAGAGTGCAGAAAAGATCGTAATAAAGACCATGATTACGATGATGAGAATGATAATGGATAAAACTAAGTTTTAACTACAATTATTCTATTTGAAAAAAAGATTTTTGGATGTTTTTAAAAATGACTGCTTCCAAAACAAAAGCAGCATTACTATAATCCAGATATTAAAGTAATAGTTTTATGTTTAATAGATAAAGAGGGTAAATTTTAATTTACTCTCTTTTTCATTATCTTTGTTCCATTCAAAAAATAATTAAGTACAACAATATTGACTATTAGTTTTGTCTGAAACAAACATAAGTTTGGTAATTACTGGATGTAAACAGAAAAACCCCGCTTCTGAAAAAAAACTCTTTGATCTTTTTTATGCTTACGTAAGGTCTATATGTTTACGGTATGGGTCTTCTTCTGCTGATGCTGATGAAATGCTCAACGATTCGTTTTACAATATTTTTAGATATATAGAAAAATACAATAAAGATTTTCCTTTTAAGCCTTGGCTAAGAAAAGTTTGTATCAATTGTTGTTTACAACACAACAGAAAATATATCAATCAAAAAAAAAATATATCTTTTGATAAATTAAACCCAATAGACAATCAATTATTTGAAGAATCAAATTTTGAATTGGAACCCAGTAAAGCGTTGTTATTGTTAAATAAGCTACCAACTCAATACCGTTTAGTTTTTAATCTTTACGTTTTTGAAGAATATAAACACCAAGAAATTGCAAAAAAGTTAAATATTTCAGTAGGTACTTCTAAATCAAATCTTAGTAGAGCCAAAAACTTTCTAAAAAAAATGATAAATGAAGACAAATTATATTTAGATTTCAAAAAAAAACTTGCTAATGGATAAATTTTCCAAAAAATTTAAAACCCAAATTGAAAAATTACCAGCATCAGAACCTTCTCATGCTGCCTGGAACAACTTTGCCAATTATCGACAACAAAAACAAATCATAAATAGTCAAACTGCTCATGGACCTGCAACTACTTTTCAGAGTATATTAGGAAATATTGCTGCTGGGGTACTTGTGGTTTGTAGTTCTTATATATTTAGTATAAAACACAACTCCAATCAAAATTTTGAAAAAAAATATTTGATAGAAGCTCAAGTTAATTTTCCTAAAATAACAGAAAAGTATTTAAAGACTGATTCATTTACACTATCTCAAGCAAATCCATATCGAAACCAAAACCTTATTTATGACACCTTTAAGAAACAAGATTACCAAGATTATATAACCATAAATCGTGATATAACTTTTAAAAATATAGAACCCAATACCCCATTATCAAATAAAAGTAGTTTAAAAATAAAAAATATAGAGTCAAACTTAAAAGATCAAAAAGGCGATAAGGTAAACAAAACTAATACTAAATATAAGCAACTTATTGTTAATAATTTATCTAATTCAATTGTAGATAGTTTAGTAGAAAAAAAACCAAAAAACCAAAAGGAGTTTTCACATAACCAACTACCTCTATTGGTAAGTATAAATAATGATTTAAGTTTAACTTCAAACATAGATAATCAAAGTAATTATTTATACATAGGTCGTCATTTAAAACACTTTTTAGATTCTATTCCAGTTCTTTTACTTTCTAAACCTAAATCAACTTTTTGGGAAATTATTAAACCTAAGACTTTTTCAGTGGGTGTTAATGCTGGCTTAAGAACAAGTACTTTGGATCGCTATGAAATAGTGAAAAGTGGAAGTTGGGGTATAGAAATTACTTCTTTTATTTCTAAAAAGTTGAGATTTAAAATTAATGTTCATACAACTCATTTTAAATCTACAAGAGAAAAACATACTATAGTTCCTAATCTTTTTGGTACAGATTCTACTGAATTAGAAGAAAGAACAATAATAAGACGTGTTCATATTACAGGTAACAGCACCCATCTTTTTACTCAAATAGATTTTATTCCTATATCTTTTAGAAGTTTATCTCCTTTTATAGGTTTAGGATTTGGTACAGATATAAATTCTAAATTTAATTTAAATTATTTTTTCCAAAGTTCAGACGGACGATTAGTTCGTAAAGATGTGGAAGCTAGGTTTGGTTTTGGATTCCGCTATTTTGCAACTTTAAATACAGGTTTAGATGCTGATATAAGCAGAAAGATAAGTATTAATTTGTTGTTTATATATTCAAAATCGCTTCATATCAAAAAAGAACAATACGCTTTCACAAGTTTAGGATTCAGGTATAATTTCAGATAATACACGACTGGATACCATATCTTGATTAAGTAAACCTTCTAATTGAACTTCTACGATTTGATTGGTTAAATTTGAATTATAATTGCTACTTACACGAATATAATTGTCGGTAAAACCAAGCATCTTACCATTTTTATTTTCTTTTTCAAAAAGAACCAAAGCCTTTTGATTGAGGTAAGTTCTATAAAAATTGGTTTTTTTTTGTTTAGAAAGTTCCCGAAGTTTATGTGCCCTAATTTTACGATCTCGATAAGGTATTTGAGGCAAATTAAAAGCGGGTGTATTAGGACGCTCTGAATAAGTAAAAACATGTAAATAAGCACAAGGTAAACTTGTTAAAAAATGATATGTTTCTTGAAAATAATCCTCTGTTTCAGTCGGAAAACCAACGATAACATCAATGCCTATAGAGGCGCGAGGCATTAATTGGGTAATTTTTTTTATCCTATTTATATAAAGTTTTGAATCATAACGCCTACGCATATCTTTTAACACACCATCATGTCCAGACTGAAGCGGAATATGAAAATGAGGTACAAAGCTTTCAGAGTATGCTACAAAATCAATAATTTCGTCGGTTAATAAGTTGGGTTCTATAGATGAAATTCTAAAACGGCTGATGCCTTTTATGTTATCCAAAACCTTTAATAAATCGATAAATTTTTGTTCTCTTTTACCGCTCAAAATGCCATAATCCCCAATATTTACACCGGTTAAGACAATTTCTTTAATTCCTAATTCAACCAATTTTTTAACTTCGTATTCTATTTTTTCTATACTTGGACTTCGACTTTTTCCGCGTGCCAATGGAATAGTACAAAAACTACAATTATAATTACAGCCATCTTGTACCTTTAAAAATGTTCGAGTCCTATCGCCTAAAGAAAAACTACTATGAAAAGGTAAATCTTTTTCCAAGGCTTCATGAAGAATGATTGGTTTCGGTTGATGTTTGGATTCTAAGTTGTCAAAAGAGGTTTCTATGTGTTTGAGTAAAGAAAATTTTTCCTTAGCCCCTAAAACTAAATTAACCCCATATATTTTGGCAAGTGTTTCGGGCTGAAGTTGAGCATAACAACCAATTAAGGCAATATAGCTTTGAGGCGAACGTTTTTTGGCTTCTTCTACAATTTTTTTACATTTTTTATCAGCATTTTCCGTTACTGAACAAGTATTAATAACAAAAATATCGGCTTTATCTTCAAAAGCTACACAGTCATAACCAGCATTTTTAAATTCCTGAGATAAACTTGAACTTTCAGAAAAATTTAACTTACAACCTAAGGTATAAAAAGCTATTTTTTTGTTTTTTTCTTCATTTATATTCATAATCAAAGTTTTAAATCTTTAATCTTATTATCATATAGAACTACTCTTTTGTAATGAAAAGAAAAATTTATTTAAAAATTATATTGAATAAACTTTGTAGTCTGCAAGCTAAAAAAAGTTTACTTATTAGGCAAAAGAATACTGTTATAGCAGTATTTTATATTTGGGAGAGGTTCAGCCTAATACCAATAAGTTATAGCAAAGCTATTTTATTTTGCGAAACGTTAAATTTCAATACCAATAGGTTAGAATCCAAAAAACTCTCTTTTTCAAGAAATCTAAGTATAAACCCTCTAAAATCCTTTTTCAGGTAAAGTGACAGTAAATAGGATAAAAGCTAAAATGGATACTGTAATTTTAAATACGGTTAAAATTTATAAAAATGTAAAAAAAAAACTTCACTTGAATATTCTTAACCAAAATACCTATCTTTGAGAGTTAAGTTTTTTTGATAAAACAGCAATACTAATTTAATTATTCGTATCTGTTATTTTTCTTTTATTCAATAGTTTGATAATTTCAATTAAGTAAGTTATTGATAATAAAATATTTACATATTTATATTTTATATATTTAATTTATCAGTTTTTAATAGGTTGCCTTTTTTAAAGTCAGAGAGCTACTGTTATTTAAACAGTTAATTACAATAGACTCTATATTCTGTTTTTTTTGCATAAGGTAAAATACACAAAGTATAAATTACTGAAAACCAAATATTTAAAAATTTTAAACTTTACTATAAATTTTTACAATATAGAGTCTAATGAGTAAAAAGAAAATTAGAATTGGCAATATTATTTGTGGTGCTGATAACCTTTTTCTTATATCGGGACCTTGTGTCATTGAGGCAGAAAGTATTATGATGCGTACAGCAGAAAAACTTAAAGAAGTTAGCCAAAAGTTAAATATCCCACTTATCTACAAATCTTCTTTCCTAAAAGATAACAGAAGTTCGGTAGATTATTATCAAGGGCCTGGATTAGAAAAAGGTCTAAAACTACTTCAAAAAATAAAAAATAGTTTTGATCTTCCTGTACTTTCAGATATTCATTATCCCGATCAAGTATTACCAGCTTCAGAAGTTTTAGATATTATTCAAATTCCAGCTTATCTCTGCATGCAAACAGCTTTAGTATTAGAAGCAGCTAAGACTGGTAAAGCTATTAATCTTAAACATGGACAGTTTTTAGCACCTGAAAATATGGAAAAACCAGTCCAGAAGATTTGCTCTACTGGAAATGATAATATCATTCTTACAGAGCGAGGTTATACTTTTGGTTATAATGACTTAGTCGTTGACCCAAGAAGTTTTTACCACTTTCAACAAACAGGTTACCCAGTTGTTTTTGATGTTACGCATTCTATCCGAAAATATGGAATTCCAAGTGCAGATCCAAATGGCGGTGCGCGTCAATTTTTAGATGTTTTAGCTAGAGCTGGTACAGCTTCAGGTATTGATGGTATCTTTATAGAAACACATCCTTGTCCTAATGAAGCACTTTGCGATGCGGCCAGTCAACTGGATATCAACAAATTAGAAAAATTCTTAAAACCTATTTTAGATATTCATCAAGTTGTTACAAAATATAGATAATTTTAAATCTTATTTTATATTTTCAATAATTCAGTAACTTCCAACAAATTAATTAATTATAGAATAATATATAGTTATCTCAAATAGAAAAAAGATTTTTTAGGTATTAAAATCGTTGACAACGAAAAATATTCTTTTCTTATTTTTATAGTAAAGTTATAATTGAAAACTATTGGTTATCAAATTATTTAGGTTTTTTTCTATCTGTTTCTTTATCTGCATCTTCTATTTGTTCTGTAACTTCTTTAGTTGCATCTTTAAATTCACGAATACCACGTCCAACACCTCTTGCTAATTCAGGTATTTTTCGAGCTCCAAAGAGTAAAACAACTACTAAAGCAATAATAATCCATTCCCATCCACCGGGAAATCCAAAGAGTAAAATAAAAGTATAATTAATCATATTTTTAATATTTAATAATGAGAAATATAATCAGATAATTAAATGATTTACTATTTTTTATACTTAATTCGCAATTTAAGCATCTCTTATTAGTCATGTCATTTAAAAAAGGATTTTTAAAAATTTTAACTCATCGATGAATTTTTCAATACATAGTATTGCTATAGTATTATAATTTTGTTATTAATAACTATGTATAAATTTATAACAATAAACTAAGTGTTTAAAAAAATCCTTTTTCAATATAAGTTTTCTTATAGTATAGTATATATTGAAAGCAAATTAGAACATCTTATAAAATAATTATGGTTTTTAACACTTCTATTAGGCTCTATATATTACTTTTTTACACGCGATAAAAATATTAGAATATAAAATCTACTGTATGTATTAATTTAATCAAATATATGTTTAACATTTTATTTTATTATGTCCAAATTTAACCAGTTTTTTCTTATTTTAAATAATAAATGTCCTCGCTGTAATATTGCTAATATATTTAAATATAAGGCTTTTAATATTTTAAAATTTCATAAAATTCATGATAATTGTTCCCATTGTAAGGTTAATTTTTATCCAGAACCTGGTTTTTATATCGGAGCGATGTATGTAAGTTATGCCATCAACGTTTTTGTACTTATAACTCTATTTTTAAGTATTAATATCTTTTTCAACCCTAAACTCCTAAGCACTTATTTTTTTATTATCGTACCGACCATTTTGTTAATTTGGACTTTAAACTTTCGCTTTTCACGAAGTTTGATGCTTCACTTATTTGGTGATATTCAATTTGATAAAAAATTTCAGTAAATTAGAAGATACAAATTTTGATCTTAGTATTTTATTAAGTTTTAAAAAAGAAATTCAGAAATATACTCATATTTTTTAAACAGCTATAGCAATGCTATTTTATTTCATGAAACGGACGTTTTCAAAACCAATGAATTAAAACCTCTAAAAATCCTTTTTTCAATTGACATGACTATAACTATGAAACTGAAAATATAAAATTATTAAAATCATCAAATCAACTATTTATCAAGTTAGTTATTTACTATTTAAAAAATAATGAAAAAAAAAAGAGTCAGTATTTATACTGAGTTTAGTCCTAATCCAAATGCTATGAAATTTGTATTGGATTTTATGCTTATTAAAAACGAACAAGTTTTTGAATTTAAAAATAAAGAAGAAGCTAAAATCTCACCTTTAGCCGAATCGCTTTTTGATTTTGATTATGTAAAAGGGGTTTTTTTTATGACCAACTTTATAACTATTAATAAGATTGAATCTGTAGATTGGTATGAGATTGTCAATAAACTAAGAGTTTATTTAAAAAACTACTTGGAAGAGAATAAGCCTATTTTTCAAGAGGGCTATAAACCTAAAAAAGTAGAGAAAATGTCCGATAGTTCTGAAAATGAAGATCCTTTAATTCAGAAGATTAATGATCTTTTAAACGAATATGTCCGACCAGCAGTAGAGGGCGACGGAGGAACGATAGATTTTAACCATTTTGACTCAAATACAGGAATCTTAAAAGTTAATCTAAAAGGGTCTTGTAGCGGCTGTCCTTCAGCAAGTTTAACCCTTAAATCCGGCATAGAAAGTTTGATGAAACGGTTTATACCAGAAGTAAAAGAGGTTGTAGCTAATCAAATATGAAAAAAATGTTTTGGGAAGAATTTAAATATTCTAAAAATCAAGTTAAAAGAGCTTCAAAAAAATTAGTTGAAAATAAAATTTCTTTAGAGGAAAAACTTATCTCTATTAAAATATTAGCCAATTTTCGTTCCTTCACATGCTTACCCTATGCAATCTATGATTGGCTATTTCAGAAAAAAAGCCTTTGAAATAGATAAAAAAGCCATTATTGTAAGGAGGAAGTTGTTTACAAATTAATTTGGAAAAATGATTTATATGAGGTAAAAAGGTATACCAAGAAGATGTTAAAGGATTTAAAAAAGTGGGGGTATACATTGCAAAATGTTTTATTTCAGTCAGACAAAGGTTTTGATAACAAGCTATTTAGAAAGTTTTTTGATAAGAAAGTCCAAAATTGGCTAGCTTGGAACCAAATTGCTTCTAGCCTTATAAATTTTAAGTTGTAAACAACTTCGAATTTTTCAAAGTGAACTTATTCCAATTGCCAAGGAAAGATAAAGCCAAAATAAATAAATATAAGGCTATTTTTCAAGTCATGACGGATACCATTTTTATAGAATTTAGCAATCTTATGGGATTATCATCAACCTTTCAAGTATGATTTAAAAGATAATTAAAACTATGAATTTGCTTTTAAAACTGTGGAAGATTTATATTTGCATATTTATAATTTGGATTATCGTAGGATGCCTCAAAATATATATTTGAATTGGTTAAAAGAGATGAATACTAAAAAAATAAAATAGACTTGAAAATTTATAAATATCTTAACAATAGAGTCTATTTTAAGATAAAAAATCACTGAAAATCAATAATAGTTATAAAAAAATCTATTAGTTTATTTATTCAAGCTCAAAAATTTTTAATTTATAAGTTACAAATGGCAATCATTACAAGAATACGAGAAAATGCTGGATGGACAGTAGGTATTATCGCTATCGCTTTAGGTATGTTTGTTTTAGGAGGTGATATATTATCATCGAGTTCTTGGATTTTAGGTACAAATAAACGATATGTTGGCAAAATTGATGGTACTGAAATCGAATTACCTGAATTTGAAAAAGAATACAACTATCTTAAAGCGAGATATAAAGAATATACAGGTTCAAATGTTGATGAAAACATATCTGTAAATATTAGAGATCAAGCCTGGATTAAATTAATTAATAAATATGTTTTTCAAGAAGAATATAAAGAGCTTGGCTTGATGGTTACTGATGAAGAAATGGTTGACATGATTCAAGGTAATAATATTGATCCAAACTTTGCCAATAATTTTAGAGATAGCACAGGTCAAGTAGATAAAAATCTCATAAAAAAGTATTTATCTAATATACCTCAAGAGCAGCGTTTACAGTTTGATTTATTTGAAAAGGACTTAAAAGTTAACCGCTTAGAAACTAAGTATCAAAATTTATTTGTTTTAAGCCGTATAGTCACAACAGCAGAAGCTGAAAAAGAATATATATTTAGAAACACCCAAGCTAATGTTTCTTATTTTTATTTGCCTTATTTTAAAATTGTTGATTCATTAGTTCATGTTTCTCAAGAAGATATAAAAAAATATTACAAAGACCATTTAGACCAATATAAGGCTGAACCCAAACGCAATATTGAATATCTCTATTTCCCCATTGAAGCCAGTCAAGAAGATATAGAAGACTTAAAAAATGATCTTGAAGATTTAACAACAGATTTCAAAGAAACTTCAAATGATTCTTCTTTTATAAATATTAATAGTGATGATTTTGGCTTATCTTTTTTTGATACACTATCAGTAGAAAAAATAACAGATAATTTGATATACAGTGATTTAGAACAAGGAAAAATTTATGGACCAATGTTCTCTAAGGACAGTAAAAATCTTATGCTATATAAAATTTTAGAGATCTTACCCGATACCATACCTATAGCCAGAGCTAAACATATATTTTTCAATTTGAATACTAAAACAGAAGAAGAAACTATTGAACTTAAAAATTTAGCAGATTCAATTTTAAATGCTTTACAAGAAGGTGCTGATTTTGACCAATTAGCTACTCAATATAGTGATGACAAGCAAATTGACTTGGGATGGAGACAATTAGGAAAATTAAAACCCGAAATAGATAAAGTACTTTTTTCTGCTAGTGCCCCTGGTTTGGTATCAAAACTTATTATAACACCTAATGCCTACCATATTTTATGGGTTACGCAAACCGAACGAAAAGAAAAGTTTAGTATAGCCCGCATAGGTATAAATATCGTGCCTAGTGATGCTACTATTAATCAAGTTTATAAACTTGCTAACAATTTTCTTCCTGAAAAACTTGATTATAAATCTTTACAAGAAAATGTCACTAAATATAAAGATGAGACTAGTGACTCCTCTATATTTCTAATTCAATCGGTTATAAATTCTCCTAATAGTCTGTCAATAAATAATTTAACTGGATCAAATTTGCGTCAAGTTTTTCACTGGATGTATAAGAAAAAGACCGGTATTAATGATGTATCTAGTATCTTTGACTTAGATAATGCTTTTATGATAGTGGCTTTAAAAAATAAAAATGACGAAAAATATAAAAATGTTGAAGAACTTGAAACTAATATAAAAGCTATTTTATTAAATAAAGCAAAAAGACACTATTTAGAAAATGACTTTCGAAAAAATGCTTCTTCTGTAAAATCCATAGCCTTTCTAAAAGAAAAATATCCAGATGGGAATGTTTATGAAAACCAAGATGTGCAATTAGGTGCTTTAAATCTTACGGGGGTAGGACAGGCAGCTGAAGCCCTTGGTCATATCTTTCAACTTAAAGAAAATGAAATTTCCAAACCTTTATTTACTCAACAAGGAGGTGCTGTTTTCTTTCAGATTAATCGTATAGAAAAACCTGTTAAAGTAACCAATTATATGTCTTTAAAAAATAATATTAAAGCTCAAGAAAATAGAGGTTTTATAGATTTAACAACAACTTTAGAAGATGTGATCAATATAAATAAAGAATTATATCTCTATTATTAACTCGTGTTTTAAAAAAAATATAATTTAGTAAAAAGCAAAGTTTTATATATATCTTTGATATTAGGAAGTTAGAAAGATTGGAGGATTATTTAAGGAGTTAAAATGAAAAATAAAAATAAACTAAATATTTAGACTCTATGTACTATTTTTTTTGTACCGAATAAGAAATATGAAAACATAAATTATTAAAAATCAAATATTTAAAATCCATATAAAATTTTATAACATAGACGTCTATTATCTTAAATATTTAAATTAACTTCTTTTAGATTCCTCTAATTTTCTATTAAGTATATAATAATCAGATTATTACAAAATATATACATTAATAAAATAGAGTCTAATAAAATAATTTTATTTTTTAAATAGGATTTATAGAAACTTTATGATTAAGTAAATATGTTGTATGCACGTTATTTGGTTTAATAAAAAACTTAAATAATATTTTAAGGTTTAAAATCAAAAAATTCTAAAACTTCATTAATTATTTTCTTTATTTTTGTAAAAAAGATTTAAAGTTTTATATAAAATCTATTTAATATTTAATATTAAATATTAAATTTTTCTTTGTGATTATATATAAATATAATTTAAATTAAGAAAACTATAATTTAGCTATACATTAACAAATTTTTACTTTTGCTATCTTTATAGCTGTATACTAATTTTAAAAATTATAGAATATATTGATTATCAAATATGGTCAAGTCTAATTTTATTACAATAATATCTGTATAAATGAAAAATAGAATTATAGTTTTATTGACTCTTGTCATTTTATTTGTATCGTTTTCTCCATTTTTATTAGCTCAAACTGATACTGTTAGCATATTTGGTGGAAGTCTTGAAGAAGGGGATGCTGGACAAACACTTTTAACTTTTAGAATTGTTTTAAGTGACACTAGTTCAGGAGATGTTACCGTTAATTTACAATCTGATGACTTAAATGCTACTGGATCTGAAGATTATCAGTTGGTGAACACTACTGTTACTATTCCGGCTGGATTGAGAAATACTGATACTGTTCCTTTTGCAGTTTCTATAATTGGTGATGTCACTTTTGAAGAAGATGATACCTTTCGCTTAACATTGAGCTTTCCTACTGCGTTGGGCGGCGAGCCTGTTATAGTCTCTCCTACTGACGGCAGTGCATTCGGTATTATTGAGAATGATGATGCTTTGCCTATATTAACGATATCAGATGAGAGTGTTTTAGAAGGTGCTCCAGGCATTGGCGCTACTTTAGATTTTGAGGTTAGTTTGAGTAATCCCAGCTTTCAAAGTATAATAGTGCCCTACACATTTATGGATGGGACAGCTATTGGCGGAACTGATTACGGAAGTACGCCGGGCTCCATAACAATAAATTCTGGTGATTTGGATGTCACTATAAGTATTCCGATCATAGGCGATGCGGATATAGAGGGTGATGAGTCTTTTAACATAGTTTTAAATCCGGATCCTGTAGACATAGATTTGATCGGTTCTGATACGATTGGTATTGGGATCATTATAGATGACAATAGTCCTGCTATTTTATCTGTTAGTGATGTTAATATAAGTGAAGGCAACACTGGCTCTTCTCCTATCATTTCTTTTGATATTGTCTTAAATTTCTCTGTTCCGAATAATATAGTCTTACCTTACACTTTTACAGACATTTCTGCTGTTAATGCTACAGACTATATAGGTACTAATAGCACCGTAACAATATTGGCAGGAAATACCACGACTACTGTAACAGCTACAGTTATTGGAGATCTTGATATAGAGCCTAATGAGACTTTTAGTTTGACGGTTTCACCACCTTTGACTGGAGATATTAACTTAACATCTTCTGATACTGTCGGAATAGCTACTATTATAGATGACGATATAGCTTCTATCTTGTCTGTAGGTGATATCGGTATTGTCGAGGGAAACACAGGCAGTACACAGATTACTTTTAGCATTTCGTTGAGTTCACCTCGTGGTAATGATATAGTTTTACCTTATGCCTTTACAGATATTGGTGCTATTAATGGAGTAGATTATAACGGTATTGATGCTAGTGTCACGATATCGGCAGGAAATACAATGACTACTGTAACGGCTACTGTTTCTGGGGATCTTTCAGTAGAGCCTGATGAAACTTTCAGATTAACTCTTTCACCACCTTCGATTGATGGCATAAATTTAGGATCTTCTGACACAGTTGCAATTGTTACTATTTTGAATGATGATGTGCCTTCTGTTTTATCGATTAATGATGTTAATATTACTGAGGGCAATGTGGGTGTATCTAATATTGTTTTTATTGTTTCTTTAACTACCCCCCTTGCCTTTGATCTAAATTTACCTTATACTTTTAGAGATTTTAATGCGACTAATGGGGTGGATTATGTAGGTGTTAACAATACTGTAACAATACCTTCAGGTAGTTTGTTAAATACTATAAGAGCTACTGTTAGCGGTGATCTTGGTGTAGAAGCTAATGAGACTTTTGATTTGACTATATCGCCACCTTTAACTGGAGATATCAATTTAGCAGCTTCCGATACAGTTGGGATTGCTACTATTATAGATGATGATGCCGCTTCTATTTTATCAGTTAGTGATGTTAGTATTACCGAAGGTAATGTTGGTTCTCCTAATGTTACTTTTAATATTTTATTAAGTTCTCCCCGAGGTAATGACATAACGTTACCCTATTCATTTGCAGATATTACTGCCACTAACGGAGTAGATTATAACGGGGTAGATGGTAGTGTGACAATAACGGCAGGAAATACAATGACTACTGTAACGGCTACCGTTACTGGTGATCTTACCATAGAGTCCAGTGAAACTTTTAGTTTAACTGTTTCACCGCCTTCAACCGGAGACATAAATTTAACATCTTCAGATACTATAGGAGTGGCAACCATTATAAATGACGATATGGCATCCATTTTATCTATTGGTAACCTTACTCTAAACGAAGGTAATGCTGGCGTACAGAACATTACTTTTGATATCGAGTTAAATACACCCCGTGGAGTTGATATCATATTACCTTACGTTTTTGCAGATATTACTGCCACTAACGGAGTAGATTATAACGGTGTAGATGGTAGTGTGACACTAACGGCAGGAAATACTATGGCTACGGTAACCGCCGCCATTACCGGTGATCTTTTAGTAGAGCCTAATGAAACTTTTAGTCTGACTATTTCACCGCCTTCGACCGGAGACATAAACTTAACATCTTCGGATACTGTTGGAATTGCAACTATTGTGAATGATGATGTTGCGTCTATTTTGTCCATTAGCGATGCGAGTGTAAACGAAGGTAATGCTGGCATACAGAATATTACTTTTAATATTGAACTAAATGCACCTCGTGGCGTTGATATCACCTTGCCTTACACCTTCGCAGACATCTCTGCTACCAATGGACTAGACTATAACGGTACGGATGGTAGCGTAGTAATAACGGCAGGAAACCTAACGGCTGCCATAACAGCTGATGTTGCAGGAGATCTTTTGGTGGAACCCAACGAGACTTTTAGTCTGACCATTTCACCGCCTTTGACTGGAGAAATAAACCTAACATCTTCGGATACTGTCGGAATAGGCACTATTGTGAGCGATGATATTGCATCTATTTTGTCTGTTAGTGATGCGAGTATAAACGAAGGTAATGCCGGTACACAGAATATTACTTTTAATATTGAATTGAATGCACCTCGTGGAGCTAATATTACCTTGCCTTACACCTTTACAGATATCACCGCTACCAATGGACTAGACTATAACGGTACGGATGGTAGTGCAACGATATTAGCAGGAAATCTAATGACTACAGTAACAGCCAATGTTGTTGGTGATCTTGAGATAGAAGGTAATGAGACTTTTAGTTTAACTGTTTCACCACCTCTGACTGGAGACATAAACTTAACATCTTCTGATACTGTAGGAATAGCTACCATTCTGAGTGATGATATCGCATCTATTCTATCTGTTAGCGATGCAAGTATAATTGAAGGTAATACAGGCACTCCAAATATTACTTTTGATATCGAGTTAAATACACCCCGTGGAGTTGATATTACGTTGCCTTACACCTTTACAGATATCACCGCCACCAATGGAGTAGATTATAATGGTACAAATGGTAGTGTTACGATATTAGCGGGAAATCTAATGACTACAGTAACAGCTACCGTTACTGGTGATCGTGATATAGAACCTAATGAAACTTTTAGCTTGACAGTTTCTCCGCCTTCGATTGGAGATATCAATTTAACATCTTCCGATACAGTTGGAATTGCTACTATTGTAGATGATGATGGTCCTTCTATTTTATCTGTTAGTGATGTAAACGTTGTTGAAGGTAATATTGGTAATCCAACTGTTACCTTTGATATTGAATTACTTACACCCGTTGGTGTTGATATAACCTTACCTTATATTTTTACTGGTTTGACCGCTACTAATGGGATGGATTATGATACCACTCCGGGAAATATTACAATATTAGCAGGGAATTTAAAAAGTACTATAAGTACGACTATTGTTGCCGATATTTCAGTTGAATCAAATGAAACTTTTAGCGTAACTGTTTCTCCTCCTTCGGGTGGAGAAATAAACTTAGTGTCTTCAGATACTGTTGGAATAGCCACCATTGTAGATGATGATGCTACAACTATTTTATCAGTTGATGATATTGTGGTTGATGAAGGAAATATTATTGGAGGATCAACAGTGATTTCGTTTAACGTAATTTTAAATACGGCTGCGGCTGACGAGTTAATACTTCCTTATACTTTTACAGATATCACTGCAGTTAATGGAGATGATTATACTGTTGTTTCTACAACAGGTATGGTGACAATAGCCTCAGGAAATTTATCTGCTACGGTTACTGCTTTAATAATAGGAGATATTGATATAGAATCAGATGAGACATTTTCTATAGCTATATCTTTACCCATGAATGGACAAATAAATTTTGTCGCTTCTGATACAATTGCTATAGCTACTATTGTTAATGATGATATTGCATCTATTCTATCTGTTGATGATTTTACGACTACTGAAGGAAGTCCTGGTTTGTTGACAAATGTTTCTTTTAATGTTTCTTTAGACATCCCTGTTGCAACAGATTTGGTTTTACCCTACACTTTCGTAGATATCACCGCAACGAATGGGGATGACTATAATGCTACCTCTGGTACTCTAACAATAATAGCCGGAAATACCACAGGTACTATAAATGCTTCTATTTTAGGAGATTTTGTCGTTGAACCAAATGAATTTTTTCGTTTGATTGTTTCCCCACCTCTGACTGGAGAGATAAACTTGATTGCTTCTGATACGATTGGGGTAGTTACTATCGTAAACGATGATGTTGCATCTATTCTATCTGTTGCAGATCTAACAGTCACTGAGGGTGATGCTGGTTTATTACAAAATATTTCTTTTAATGTAATATTAAGTTCACCTAGTGTAGATTTAATTTTGCCATATACTTTTACTGATATGACAGCAACTGGTGGTGATGATTATAACGCTGTTTCTGGTACTTTAATAATAACTTCTGGGAATACAACAGGTACCATAAACGCTTCTATTGTTGGAGATTTTAGAGTAGAACCGGATGAAACGTTTTCTTTAACTATTTCACCGCCTTTAACTGGAGCAATAAATTTAGCTTCTTCCGATACGGTTTCTATAGCTACTATTGTTAATGATGATTTATTTTCCGTTTTTTCTATTAGTGATGTTACTGTTAATGAGGAAGATGTTGGTTTAACAAATATGGTCTTTACTTTGAATCAGAATGGATCTTCAGGAGATACAGTTACAGTCGACTACACAACTGTAGATGGCTCTGCTACTACTGCTGATAATGATTATATATCAAAGTCAGGAACTTTTACTATTTTACCAACAACCCAAACTACAACTTCTACTAATGTTACTGTCCAACTTGTAGGAGATAATAGATTTGAACGAACCGATACTTTTTCTTTAGCGTTTTCTAACTTAGTTAATGGTACTTTTTTAAATATGGATTCAGTGGTATTAGGTATTATTACAAATGATGATCCTATGCCAACTATATCTGTATCAGATGTTTCTGTTAGTGAGTCAAACACAGGGAACACTAATGTCATATCTTTTAATTTACTGCTTTCTAATCCTAGCATAGATACAATAGAAGTCGACTATACGACTAAAGATGGGACAGCTACCTTAGCTGATAATGATTATGTAGAGCTTACTCCTTCAATTATTAGATTTGATCCTGATATGACGGGTGGTGTAGTAACTACTTCTGTCATAGGTGATGATAAGTTTGAAGCAGATCAAGTCTTTAATTTTGTTATTTCAAACCCTGTTAATTCATTTATTACAGATAGTATTGCGACTGGAACTATCTTAAATGATGATGCTAGGCCTACTATAACTATATTGGATACATCTACTTTTGAATTAGATGCAGGAAGTTCAGCGTTAACATTTAGTATTATTTTAAGTAATCAATCAGATGAAATTGTTTCGGTTAATTACCTTACAGAAGATAATACAGCTACCGTTTCTGATAATGATTATGTTTCAATTAATAATTCTACAATTATATTTCAACCTGCTGATACATTTGAGACATTAACTGTAGATGTTATTGGTGATAACAAATTTGAAGATGATGATATTCTTAATATTAGACTATTTGATTTTATTAATGCTTCTCTTATAACCAAAGAACGAGCTATAGGTACTATTCTTAATGATGATCCTTTACCTACAGCTAATTTAGTTTCTGATAGAGATTCTATTAGTGAAGCTTCTGAGGAATTAGCTACTTTTACTGTTACATTAGATAGAGCTAGTTACTTGCCAACTATGTTTAAGTTAACATTTGACTTTCAAGGTGATGGAGGGCTTGATATAGACTATACACTGGCTTCTGGTATCAATAGTCCATCGGGAAATCAAATCATAATTCCCGAAGATGATTTATTAGGCAGCATAAATGTTTCAGCTATTCCTGATTTGGTTTTTGAACCTAATGGAGAAGTATTAACCGTTACTTTAAGCGAACCTATTAATGCAATTATAGGTAATGATAGTATTGCTGATCTTTTAATAGTTAATGATTTAGATGTTGATAGTGATGGTGATGGATTATCTAATGCTGAAGAGTTAACATTAATTTTAAGTACAGATCCTGGAAACCCTGATTCTGATGGTGATGGTATAAATGATGGGGTAGAAGTTGGAGGGGATGTATTAAACCCAATAAACTCTGATGATGATGCTCTGATAAATGCCTTAGATAGTGACGATGATAATGATCTTATTTTGACAATAAATGAAGATTTTAATAATGACTCTAACCCTTTAAATGATGATAATGATCAAGATGGCTTATCTAATTATTTAGATTTAGATTCTGATAATGATGGTATTCCTGATATAGAAGAAGGTGTCTTTGATGTGGACGGGGATAGATTCACTAATTATGTTGACTTAGATTCTGATGGAGATGGATTGAGTGATTTAATAGAAGGTGGAGGTAATGATTTTAATGGAGATGCTACTGTAGATAATTATATTGATTTCAATAATAATGGTTTTACAGTACAGTACGATCCAACTGAAGATGGAACTCCTTTACCACTTCCAGATCAAGATGATGACAACATTCCTGATTATTTAGATATTGATGAATCCAATAATGGTTTAGGGTTTGATACAAATGGTGATAATATAGCCGATTTAGTTTTTTATGAAGGACTTTCTCCTAATGGTGATAATATCAATGATACATGGATAATAGATGGTATTAATGCTTATGTTGAAAATAGAGTTCGTATTTATAACCGTTGGGGACAATTAGTATATGAACAAAAGGGTTATGATAGTAATCAACGTGTTTTTGAAGGTAAATCTAATATGGGTTCTTTAGAAAATGGAGATCTTCCTGATGGTATATATTATTTTGTTGTACAGCTTGGAACTAATTTACCTTCTGAATTTGGTACTTTAATAATTAAACGATAGGGTAATAGATAGCTTTTATCACATAATGATTTAATATAATAAATCCTAAATTGATATGATATATTAATATATTTAACTTTTAATAATCACTTTATAATTATAATATAATGTTGAAAAAAAATATTTATAAGCTGTTATTTTTACTTGTTTTTATACATAGTTCTTCTTTGTTGGCTCAACAAGAAGCTATATTTACTCAATATTATTCTAATAGACTTTATTTGAATCCTGCTTTTGCAGGCACTAACGATGGGCTTAATATTGTTGCAGTTGGACGTACTCAATTTTTAACTGTAAATAATAACCCTAATACTCAGCTAATATCTGCAGATTTGCCATTAGGAGGTGAAAGGCTTGCCTTAGGTATAGTTCTTTATAATGATGAATTAGGTTTTGTAAAACAGCCAACATTTATGGGAAGCTTTGCCTATAAAATTTATTTTAATAGTGGAATTTTATCACTAGGAATTCAAGCAGGTGCAACATCGTATTCCTCTATTTTTTCAAATGTGAATTTAAAAGCTAATCCAGATCCTACTTTTGCCAATAACATTAATACTTTAGTGCCACGTGCCGGTTTAGGTTTTGTTTTTGAAACAAAAAAGTTTTATATAGGCTTATCATCGCCTAGTTTAATACCATATAGCTATGATGAAGCTGGGAATAGCAAATATTCTATACATGCCTATTTAACAGGTGGAGTTAAAATACCGCTTACTCGAGTTATATTAATAGAACCTACTTTTGTTACGCGTTATGCTGTTGGAGTTCCTTTTGAAACTGATTTAACTTTAACTTTTGGGTTTATAGAGCGAGCATTTTTAGGATTTAATTTTAGAACTACTAACCAATTTAGTTTGACTGGGCGATTCAATCTTTCTAAAAATTTTGCAATTGGCTATTCTTATGATTTGCCAAATACAAACACTTCTGGAATTAATAATGCTGCTCATGAAGTGCTTCTAAATTATAACATACCACTTAAAAGAAATAAATTTGTTACGCCTAGATACTTCTAAATATTAGGTATTTAATCACCAATTTTTTTATCATATATTATGAAAAAGATAATTATATCATTATTTATAGTTCTGTTTTGTAGTTATTTACTTAGAGGTCAGGAGAAAGTTTCTGATAAAGAAAAACAAGAGATTAAAATAGAAAATGCTAAAAAGAAAGCTGAAGAGAAAGCCAAAGCGTTGGCGGCTAAAGAAGAAGCCAAAGCCTTAGCACAAAAAGAGGCTGGTGAGAAAGCGAAGGCTAAAGAATTAGCTGCTAAAAAGAAAGCTGAAGAGAAAGCCAAAGCGTTGGCGGCTAAAGAAGAAGCCAAAGCCTTAGCACAAAAAGAGGCTGGTGAGAAAGCGAAGGCTAAAGAATTAGCTGCTAAAAAGAAAGCTGAAGAGAAAGCCAAAGCGTTGGCGGCTAAATTGGCGGCTAGAAGCCAAAGCCTTAGCACAAAAAGAGGCTGGTGAGAAAGCGAAGGCTAAAGAATTAGCTGCTAAAAAGAAAGCTGAAGAGAAAGCCAAAGCGTTGGCGGCTAAAGAAGAAGCCAAAGCCTTAGCACAAAAAGAGGCTGGTGAGAAAGCGAAGGCTAAAGAATTAGCTGCTAAAAAGAAAGCTGAAGAGAAAGCCAAAGCGTTGGTGGCTAAAGAAGAAGCTAAAGCATTAGCACAAAAAGAGGCTGGTGAGAAAGCGAAGGCTAAAGAATTAGCTGCTAAAAAGAAAGTTGAAGAGAAAGCCAAAGCGTTGGTGGCTAAAGAAGAAGCCAAAGCATTAGCACAAAAAGAGGCTGGTGAGAAAGCGAAGGCTAAAGAATTAGCTGCTAAAAAGAAAGCTGAAGAGAAAGCCAAAGCGTTGGCGGCTAAAGAAAAAGCTAAAGCATTGCCTCAAAAAGAGGCTGGTGAGAAAGCGAAGACTAAAGAATTAGCTGCTAAAAAGAAAGCTGAAGAGAAAGCCAAAGCGTTGGCGGCTAAAGAAGAAGCCAAAGCATTAGCACAAAAAGAGGCTGCTGAGAAAGCAAAGGCTAAAGAATTAGCATCTAAAAAGAAAGCTGAAGAGAAAGCCAAAGCGTTGGCGGCTAAAGAAAAAGCTAAAGCATTGCCTCAAAAAGAGGCTGGTGAGAAAGCGAAGGCTAAAGAATTAGCATCTAAAAAGAAAGCTGAAGAGAAAGCCAAAGCGTTGGCGGCTAAAGAAGAAGCCAAAGCATTAGCACAAAAAGAGGCTGGTGAGAAAGCGAAGGCTAAAGAATTAGCATCTAAAAAGAAAGCTGAAGAGAAAGCCAAAGCGTTGGCGGCTAAAGAAGAAGCCAAAGCATTAGCACAAAAAGAGGCTGCTGAGAAAGCGAAGGCTAAAGAATTAGCATCTAAAAAGAAAGTTAGAAAAAATACAAAAGAAGTAAAGGTGATAAGTAAGAAAGAAATTAAAAAAATAGAAAAAGGAAATTCTGAAAAAACAACAAAAGTAACAGAAAAATTAGAAGGATTAGAATTAAAGGGAGATAAGCATTTTAACAATTTTCGTTATGCAGAAGCCTTAGCTTCATACCAAAAATTATATGTTAAAAATCAAAATGACGATAGACTTAAGCTAAAGATAGCAAAAACTTATTTTAAACTTCAAAATTATAGAAAAGCTGCTAATTGGTACAGTGGTGTTACAAATAGTTCATTGGTATCTAAAGAAGATATATATAATTATGCTCAGGCTTTATCTATTAATGGGGATAAAGAAAAGGCAGAAGACATCTATAAAAAATATGAAAAATTATATCCAGAAGATGAAAGAGCAAAGAGAAGTTTGATTTCTTTAGAAAATTATGGTACTTATTTAGAAAAGTCTAAATTTTATGAGATTAAAGTAATGAAAAAGATTAATAGCAGTGCTTCTGATTTTTCTCCAACTCTTTTTGAAAATAAACTTGTATTTGTTTCTAATAGACATAATACTCGTTTAGAACAAGTTAATAAGTCTGATAGAAATAAAAACTTTTTAGATTTATATTCTGCACAAGTTGATAATAATGGTGAAGTTATAGGGAATATTTCCCTATTTTATCCTGCCATAAATGAAAGTTTTCATGAAGGTCCTTTAACTTTTTTTGCTGATAACAATAAAATGATATTCACTCGTACTGATTATGAAAAAGGTAAAATAAATAGGAGCGAAAAAGCAAATATTAGTAATTTAGGCTTATTTTATACAGAGAGAAGTTCTCCTAACTATTGGAAAGTTCCTGTGAAATTGCCCTTTAGTAATGAGGCTTACTCAGTTGGCCACCCTGCTATATCTATAGATGGAAAATATTTATATTTTGCTTCTGATATGCCTGGTGGATATGGAAATTCTGATTTATATGTTGTAGAATACGATCAATTGTCAAATGAGTGGGGAGAGCCTAAAAATTTAGGACCTTTGGTAAACTCAGAAGGTAATGAGTTGTTCCCAACTATTTATAATGATGAAGTATTATACTTTTCATCAAATGGACATGGTGGTTTAGGTGGTTTAGATATTTTTACTATTAGTTTAGATGATTTAAATAATAAAAATACAAATGGAAAAGGTATTTTAAATCTCGGATCACCTCTTAATAGTTCTTCTGATGATTTTGGAATTGCTTTTTATCCTGATGATGTACAAGGATCAAAAGGTTTTTTTTCCTCAAATAGATTAGGAGGTATAGGCAAAGATGATATTTATTATTTTAACACTACTTCAGGAAATACACCTTATGATGTTGCAATTGGTAAAGGTTTGAAAAAAGAAAGTACCATTGATACAGTTTTTGTTAAAAATAACCAAAACGATGCTTTAATTGAAATATTAGAGAGAATCTCTAATAGACCTATTAATAATAATGAAGAAATGTTTTACGTCTATTTTCAATCGAATAAAGCCAATTTATCTACTTATGCTTATTTAACTTTAGATAAAATTGTTAGATACTATAATGCTAATAAAGATAAAATAGAAAAAATAGACTTAAGAGGACATACAGATGCTATAAGTGATTTAGATTATAATGATAAATTATCTTCTGAACGTGTGGAAAGTGTAGGTAACTATCTAAGAAGTAGAGGACTTGCCGAAGAGTTTATAAAAGAAGAGTATTTTGGAGAAACACTACCAATTGCACCTAATGAAGATCCTATAGGTCGACAAACTAATAGACGTGTTGAAATTATGATTACAAAGATTACAGGTGAAGCAAAAACTACAACTACAAAAGATGTAGATATTAAAAAAGGGGATGAGTAACTCGTCTTATATACCTACTTTAACCTCCTATTGATCATCAAATAGGAGGTTTTTTTATTTAAACTAATTTTTTCCATATTATCTAATTTAAGTAATATGTCTTTAGACATTCAGTTTCAAATTAATGAGTTGATTAAGAAAATTAAATGGTATAATCAAAGATATTATGAAGATCATTTTTCCGAAATATCTGATTTTGATTTTGATGTATTAATGGCTAAACTTCAAAATTTAGAATTTAATTATCCTGAATATATTTTGCCTGATTCTCCAACTCAAAGGGTAGGAGGTAGTATAAATAAATCTTTTCAAACAGTTAAACATCGTAGCCCTATGCTATCTCTTTCAAATACGTATTCTAAAGAGGATCTTATTGCTTTTGATCTAAGAATTGCTAAAAACTTAAAAGAATCTTATCAATATGTTTGTGAATTAAAATTTGATGGTGTAGCAGTTAGTCTAATTTATAAAAATGCTAAACTTGTTCAAGCTATAACTAGAGGAGATGGAATACAAGGAGATGATATTACAGCTAATATTAAGACTATTGCAGCTATTCCATTAGTACTTAAAGATAAAAACTGTCCTGAAAACTTTGAAATTAGAGGGGAAGTTTTTATAAGCCTTAGACGTTTTAAACAACTAAATCAAAATATTATTCAAGAGAATAAAAAGCGATATTTAAAGAATAAAAGTCCACTATCTTTATTAGCAAATCCACGTAATACTGTTTCTGGAGCCTTAAAATTGAAAGACACAAATGCTGTGGCTCAAAAAAAACTTAATTGTTATTCTTATAGTTTAATAATTAAAGAAAATTTCTGCAAAACTCATTTCGAAAGTATTAAACAATTAGAAAAATGGAACTTTAATATTTGTCAACATTATAAACTTTGTCAAAATATTGAAGAAGTTCAAAATTTTATTGAGTTATGGGAATCAAAACGTAAGAATTTACCATTTGATATTGATGGTATTGTCATTAAAGTTTCTAATTTAGAACAACAAAAATATTTGGGAAATACAGCTAAAAGTCCCAGATGGGCAATAGCATACAAATACCCAAGTCAAACTATGCGCACCGTTTTAAAATCAATAGATTATCAAATAGGACGAACCGGTGCTATCACACCAGTTGGAAATTTAAAACCTATTCAGTTAGCTGGAACAACAGTTAAAAGAGCGTCTCTACATAATGCTAATGAAATACAACGTTTAGACTTACATATAGGGGATATAATTTATGTAGAAAAAGGAGGAGAGGTTATTCCTAAAATTACAGGTGTTAATTATTCAGAGCGTCTTAAAGATGCAATCCCTATTTCTTTTATAGATTGTTGTCCTAATTGTAATACGAATCTTATTCGTTTTAAAAACGAAGCTACTTATTATTGTCCAAATAAGTATGCCTGTGAACCCCAAATTATACGACAAATAGAACATTTTGTTCATAAAAAGGCAATGAATATAAATTTTTTAGGTAAAAAAATAATAACTCAACTTGTTCAAAATAAACTCATTCATAATGTAGCTGATTTGTATGATTTAAAATTAGAAAATTTATTAGTTTTAGATCGTTTTGCTGAAAAATCAGCCAAAAATTTGATTCGATCTATTCAAGAAAGTAAAAAAGCTAATTTTGAGAATGTATTATTCGGATTAGGTATTCGTTTTGTGGGTAATACTGTTGCCAAACACTTGGTTCACTATTATTTAACTTTAGAAGAATTAAAAAAAGCAACTTTAGAAGAATTGGAAAATATAGAGGAAATAGGAACTAAAATAGCCAAAAGTATTATTGATTTTTTTAGTGAAGATTATAACCTTAAAATTATTGGACGCTTGAGATTGGCGGGACTGCAGTTTTCTAAACCTAAACAAGAGAAAGAAAATCTTACAAGCACTAAATTACAAGATTTAAGTTTTGTCATATCGGGAACATTTGAAAATTTTACCAGAGACAAATTAAAAGAAGTTATTAGAGAAAATGGAGGGAAAGTACTTTCTGCTATATCTAAAAATACAAATTATATTTTGGTGGGTAATAAAATGGGCCCTAGCAAAAAAGCTAAAGCTAAAAATTTGAATATTTCAATCATCAATGAAAATGATTTTAAAAAGATGATCGGGTAGTTGAAAAAAGATTTAATCTATAAGAGAATCATCTTTTTTTATTACCTTCGGCTTTACAATTTAGTAAATTTAGTTGTTGGTATTTGTTTTTGATTATGCAATTTTATTTGAGTATCTCTTTAACCTTTATATTCCTTGTATTTATAGGCATTTTTTCTTGTACTACTCCTTCTAATAGTCAAGATTTTGAAGATCAAGTTATAAGAGATAGATTTTTAATAACTACTTTTTTAACAGAAAATGATTTAGAGGCTCAAGAGTCAGAATTTGGTTATTTTTATCGAGTTTTACAAGAAGGCATAGATCCTATACTATCTTCAATAGATGATACTGTAATTGTATCGGTTCATTATGAAGGACATATTCTTTATGGTGATATTTTTGATAGTTCTGTTTTGCGAGATGAACCTTTTAATTTTACACTCGGTATGGGTGAGGTTATAATTGGTTGGGATTTAGGCGTTTATCAGATGAAAGTAGGCGAAAAGACCGAATTTTATTTTCCCTCGCGTTTTGGATATGGGCTAACAGGTTCTGGCAGTACAATTCCACCTAATGCTGTATTGGTTTTTGAGATTGAAATACTAAAAATTGAAGTTCAATAGCTTAAAAAAATTTAAATGCTGACAATTGAAGTTCAAAAAGCGGAAAAAAGATACCATGATCAGCTTATATTTAAAAATTTTACTTTCTCTTTTAAAAGTCCTATTAAATATGCCATTACTGGTCAAAATGGAACTGGGAAAAGCACATTATTAGCTTGTCTTTCAGGTTTTATTAGTTTGACAAAAGGCCAAATTTCCTATATAAAAGAAGACATACTCATCGATGCTAGCTACATTTATAAATATCTTTTTGTTGTAAGTCCTTATACTGATTTAATAGAAGAAATGACTTTAAAAGAACTATTTATATTTTTTAAACAGTTTAAAACAACATCTTATACCTATCTAGATTTTAAGGCTTATTTGGACTTAAAAAATATTGATTATAAATACATTAAAGTTTATTCATCAGGTATGAAGCAGAAGGTAAAATTGGCTTTAGCTTTTTGCTTTGATATACCTTTACTTTTTTTAGATGAACCAACTGCAAATTTAGATGAAGCTAACAGTTCTTGGTATTTAGATAATATTCAAAAACTATCTAACCGTTTGATTATAATTGCTTCTAATGATAAAAGAGAGTATAGTTTTTGTGATAAAATACTTTGTATGGATTAAAAAGGGGAAATACATTTAGTGAAAAAATTAAGAATTGATTAATTAATTCTTACTACCATTAAGGTAAATGTATCAAAAAATGGTAGGTAAATATAGAAAATAAAATATTGTAAAGTATTTATCTTTATACCTTAAGCTACCACTATATTTAAATCGAAAATTATTTAACTTATAATATTACAGCAATACTATAATATTATAAATTATTATTTCATTTTGTAAATTAGTGAATTTAAAATCCACTAAAATCTTTTTTTAAATAATGCAAGTCATCTAACAGCTAATGGAATCTTCTCCGCCACAAGACCTTAAAATTGATGAGCTTTGGTCTTATATGAAGAAAAAGGAAAAAATATTGCTTGCTTTATAATATTGCCATGAAACTGGTGAACCTATTTCTTGGGCTTGACTTTTTCTTTTTCCTGTTATTTCTTTTTTATAGCAGTGCTCTAAGCATTTAAAAAAATCATATCTTTAATAAAAGTGGGGCAACTTATCAGAACTAATATTCAACAAATTAAACAGCCCAACATAGATAAGGTTTTTGCATCATTTTAATTGGTGTTTATAGTTTCTGTATAATTACCTTTGATTTTCAATCCAAGCTTTAATTCTATAATATCATCATCAAAGAAAATAAATTCTTCTTGGTTAGTATTTTCATGAAGACCTCTTAACCGAATTTGGATTTGGTTAGAGTTTAATAAATCTTTTAAATCTATATCTACATCTATAGTTAATATGGTATTTGCAATGGTAATACCTTGATCATTCGTTTGACTGGCAGCCACAACAGGCAAATCCTCAGAAAATAAAGAATCTTCAATCACGCCACTTATATTTAAAAGAAAAATTTGTAACTTTAGATCTACAGGTATAGCATTATTAGCGTATATTCTAAGTGATGATTCTGTAATGCTGTCAATAGCATCGTAAATATTTGATAAATTTAATTCAAAAGTTGATTGTCCACTTATATCATTAGCTCGTCCTCTAAATGGTATAGTTATATTTGTAATAACACGTAAGGCAGATTCATCAGTAAAAACTGTAGAAGCGTTTGTAGAATTAGAACCCAAAACAGCAAAGGCATCGTAGTAAAACAGGTTTGGATAAATAGAAAAACTATCAAAAACATTAGTAAGCATAAAATCAGAATTTCCTGGTTGAATTTGGTTACCATTTAAAGTTGCAGGCATTGCTATCAAAGGATTAGGAGTAACAATTAAGCTAGAACGTATAGCGTCTAAATTTTGAAACCTTGGGTTGCTAAGACTCACCCCTATCTCTTTTCCATATCCATTCTCTACTGTAATACTCATATCTACATCAGAAAGTTGGAAATCTCCACCATTAAGCGTATTCTCAAAAATTCCTATGCGAAGAGTATCTCTTCCTAAATTAATTGTTTGTTGTGGAATCAGTCCTTCAAAAATTTGATACGTAAAATTTGATATTTCAAAATGAGCATTAAAAACTTCATTACTATTAAATATATATATTTGATTATCAGGAGTAATTGACAAAGTTAAATCTAAAATAAAACAACTATGGGCTGGAGTATAATTTGTTAAGTCAACATCTGCATCTTCCAATTCTATACTTCCAACTGCTCCATTCGGGGTAATTACATTTAGGGATTCTGTTATACTCTGTCCGTTTCTGATAAAATCAGGCAAATTTAAAGTATAAGTAATATCCAAGCCATTTGCTAAACTATTGCTTATGTTATAATTAAATTTACCCGTTTTAAGTAATAAACGGTAAAACTCAATGTTGTTTATATCAATATTAAAGATAAATTGCTGATTAGAAATTATAGGTTCAGTAAAACGTATTCCAGCTTGTTGATAGGTTAAATTATTAAAATTAAATTGAATATCAAGTCCATCGTCATAGTTAAGAGTCCCTAAAGAGCCAGGACCGGAAAGATTAGCAATTGTATATGTAATTTGATTATTTATAGTTGTACCTGCTAAATTAATAGTTTGAGTTTCTGTATTGTTAGTAGGAATATTAAAAACAACATTTCCTATGTTTTCTAATTCTAAAGTAAAAGCCAAATCAGATTCTGTAGTATTAGAAATAGTAACTTCTAAAGTACCACCACTGGGGTCTATAAACGAGAAATCATTACTGTTTGATAGAGCGATTTGATCAGTTATTGGAAAAGGGAAAGTAAAAGGAGGAAAGGGAGTTGTACCATCAACAGGATTACCTGCTAATATATTTCCAAGTATTATGTTTGTATTTGTATTAATATCAGGTAAAGCAAGGCTAGGCAAGGAAAACGTTTCATTAAAAGCACGTGTCCCAACTTGAACAACATCAGATATATGATCAGAAAAAAGTGTATCGGTATAAAAAAAACTTATTTGTCTCCCCCGTTCTTCTTGAATACCATACACAATATTTCCTGTATCTTTTTTATTAATCAAATCGATAATTCTTAATTCTGCTTTGGCCATAGGAAAAACAACTTCTGTTTCATCTACAGTAATTAAAGCTTCATCAAAGTCAAATGTATCTTTAGGAATACACCCAATTGATAATAAAGTTAAAAAAATATAACATACAGTATGCAACAATTGATTTTGAATGTCTAATTTATATATATTCATTAAAAATACAATTTAATTGAATCTTTTAAAAAATTTGAAATTATGTAATAATAGCCTATACAAACGAAAAAATGAATTAAGTTATTGAAAAATAACCTTCAGAAACCAGAAGATAAAATAAAACTCAATATTAGGAAAAAACTATGATAAATTTTAAATAGTTTGGTAATCAATATATTATGAAATTTTATTTTTTTGACATTAGGTTTAATGAAAAAAATTAATAAAGTATAAATATATGACTTTCAATTTAATAAGTATAAATTAAAATATATTTATACTTTAAATTTTACTTGATCTCTATCTCTTTGAAAAACCTTTAAATCTTCACTATAACATCATTTTTTATAAATTGTTAATTAACAATTATTTATAAAAATAATTTTTTTATTTGATTGATTATCAAATCGGGGCAAATCTATTATTGATATCATTATTGTTTAACTAAAATTATTTAACTAAAAAAAAATCGTTTGGAGTCCTGAATCTAAGTTTTTAAATCATAAATCATAAAAGTTTTCCTTTATATTTGTAATTTAAATTTTTGACAATTTATTGACAATTTATTGATACTTTCTTTAACTATTTTCATAATAATTAAAGTTATTAAATATTTAATTTATTAAATTATAAGGTTCTTATAATTTAAGTTTTATATATTTTTAGTTTGTCTTAATTCGGAATTATTGCATGGGTAACCTGTTTAAATTATAGTTATATTATAGCTGTTTTACAGTTTCCAAAATACAATTGTACAAAAACTTACGTTTGTCGTTTAATTATAAGAAAAATAGATGACAAAACAATAATAAGGTCTATTTTAACATTCTAAATTTTTAAATTATTTTTATTTCTATGAGACTTACTTTTATAGCACTATTGTTTTGCTTAGGATCTTTAAACTTTTTTATACAAGGCCAAAATATTCAAAAAATTGGTTATGTATATACTGATACTGTTTTATTTTCTTTAGAAAAAACCGGATTAAAACGCAAAGAACTAGAAGTTTATGGAAAACAACTTCAGATTTCATTAGAAAAAAAACAGCAGTTTATACAACAAAAATATGCTGTTTATATAGAATATACTAAATCACCTGCTAATATTGTGCCTAAAGTTAAAGAAGAAAAAGAAAAAGAATTACAAAAACTACAAGAGGAGTTGCAAGAACAGCAAAAAGAAGCCCAAATAAACCTCGGAAATAAAGAGCAAAAACTTATAGCTCCTTTACAAAATGAAATTAAAGAAGCAGTTAAAAAATATGCAAAAACTCAGGCATATGCTTATATTTTTTCAGGAAATATTTTCCATACTGCAAATAAAGGCGATAATTGTACCGATAAAATTATAGCGCAGTTGGGCGGTAATAGAGAAAATATAGAAAAAATAGTTCAAGAGAATAAAGATTTTTTACAGGAAGCACAACAAAAACAAAACAAAGGACAAAGATAAATCTATATTTATTTTAATCGTAATAGAAAAAGTTTACATATTTCTTGTAGATCTTATTATTATTTTATTATTATTTTAATATTTTACAAAGCACACTATTTTTACTTTCAATTTTTTAAAGTTTTCAAAATGAAACAATTATATTCTGTACTTATTTTAACTACATTATTTTTTGGAACAAATACTATTTTTGCCCAAACTTTTAAAATTGGCTATGTAGATGCTGATTCTGTCCTTCGTTCTTTTCCTGAAGCCCAAAAAAAACAAGAAGAACTTCAAGAATATAGCGAAAAGCTACAAAAAGCTTTGGTTGAAAAAAGGGAAACATTTCAAAAAAAATATGATGATTATGTTCAAAATGCAAATGGTTTACCTGATGTAGTAAGAGCAGATAAAGAGAAAGAATTACAAGCACTTTCTCAAAGTATTCAAGAATTTGAACAAGAAGCTCAAAATGACCTAAGTCAAAAAGAAAGTCTACTTATGCAACCTGTACTCCAAAAAATTAAAGAGGGTATTGATAATGTGGCCAAAGAAAATGGATATACTTATATAGTGCCCAAGAATGTACTTTTATATGGAGAAGAAAAATATGATATGACAACTTTAGTAATCAAAAAATTAGGCGGAAAGCTTTAAGCTTGATTTTATTTAATTAACCTAACTTTATTCATTTGTCAGTAGCTATAAAAAAGAATACCATACATATATCTCTTTTCTTTTTGACCTTTATCACGACTACTCTAGCTGGTTCGGAATGGACTTATGGAAAATATCTTTTAGGAGAAGGTTTTTCTTTAGAAGAACTTATAGGTGGTCTGAATTATTCTATTTCTTTTTTACTTATTCTTACTGTACATGAATTTGGTCATTATTTTACAGCCAAATATTACGATCTTAAAGTTACACTACCTTATTATATTCCTTTATATTTTGGATTTATTCCACTTTCTATAGGAACTATGGGTGCTATCATTAGAATAAAAAGTATTTTTAATTCCCGTAGACAATTTTTTGACGTTGGAATTGCAGGACCTATAGCAGGATTTTTAGTAGCTTTGGGTGTTGCTTTATATGGTTTTTTACATTTGCCACCACCTGAATATATTTTTACTATTCATCCAGAATATCAACAATATGGTCTTGATTATGCAAGCTATGTTTATGATAGTGGTCAAGAAAATATAAAAATAGGAAGCAATTTACTTTTTGAATTTTTGAAATACTTTGTTGTCGAAGACAAAACTTTAATTCCAAATAATTATGAAATTATGCATTATCCTTATTTATTTGCAGCTTATCTTGGCTGTTTTTTTACAGCTTTAAATTTACTTCCTATTGGACAATTGGACGGGGGGCATATTTTATACGGTTTAGTTGGGAAAAAAAAACATGGTTTATTTTCAAGAGCTTTTTTTTTAGTTTTTTTATTTACTTCAGGATTAGGTTTATTTTCAGGACAAGACGATTATAATCACTTAGTATATATCATACCCTATTTAATTTTTTTGTTTTTATGTTTGCAAAAGATATACCCTAATCCTAATCAAAATTTAGTTATTTCTTTAGCTATATTTATACTTCAGTTTATAGTAAAAACATATTTTAGAGAAATAGAAGGATTTCCTGAGTGGTTATTATTGGGTCTTTTATTAGGCAGATTTGTTGGTATAGATCATCCCGTACCACCTCAAGATAAACCTCTAAACTTTAATCGAAAATTATTATTCATAATAAGTTTTATAATTTTTATCCTTTGTTTTTCGCCATATCCTTTTTTTATAGCTTAATAATTTATTCTTTTGTGAATTATTATGATTTCATTATAAAACCAAAAACATTTTTTATAGTCACTAATATCTTTTAATTTTAATGACCCTTTATTTAATAATTTTATTTTAATCTTTTTTATATTATCATGAAACTTAACATTATATTATCCTTATTGGTTTCTGGTTTACTTTTAGCAACTGCTTGTAAAAAACAACACGTTGAAGAAGAAACAGATACAACAGAAGCAAATGTACTTGTTGACGGTAACTATGACCTTCAACCAGAACTTACAACAATTCAATGGACAGGTTCTAAAGTAATTGGTAGCCATACTGGTACTATCCAATTATCTGAAGGTTCTTTTTCTGTTGATGGAAATGCTATTTCTGGTGGTTCTTTTAATTTAGATGCTACTACAATTGTTAATACTGATTTAGAAGATGCTGAAGATGCTGAAAAATTAGCTGTTCACTTAAAATCAGTAGACTTTTTTGATGCTGAAAACTATCCTTATGTTAGTTTTGAAATCATTTCAGTTAAATCTGCCGAAGATGCTGAAGTAGCAGCTGAAGATGCTGAAGTAGCAGCTGAAGATGCTGAAGTAGCAGCTGAAGATGCTGAAGTAGCAGCTGAAGATGCTGAAGTATCAGCTGAAGAAAGCGCTGAAGATGCTGAAGTATCAGCTGAAGAAAGCGCTGAAGATGCTGAAGTATCAGCTGAAGAAAGCGCTGAAGATGCTGAAGTAGCAGCCGAAGATGCTGAAGTAGTTGAAGAAATAGTTAATACAGAGTATATAGTTACTGGTACTTTAACTATTAAAGGAATTTCTAATGAAATTACTTTTCCTGCAACAATAACTTCTCAAAATGATACTGTTAACTTAACAGCTGCTATCACTTTTGATCGTACTTTATTTGATATGAAATTTCACTCTGGTTTAGAAGAATGGGGTGATAATGCTATCAATGACGAAATAACATTGCAAGTATCAGCATTAGCTATTAGAAACCCTGATACTCAAGAGATAGTTGATGAAGGTGAAATAGTTGAAGAAACTGAAGAATTTGATGAAGGCGAAATAATTGAAGAAACTGAAGAATTTGAAAATGAATAATTTGTTTATTATATATTGGTCATCGTATTTTAAAATATGATGAATCGCAAACGTAAAACAACTTATTATAAAAATTGGGCGGTCCTATGACCGTCCAATTTTGTATAATAATCATATTTTAGAAGTCAAATTTTTTAATAAAACTATAGATTTTCAACATATTAAATTTTTTAAACCTGTGCAAAAAAAAATAATCTATAGAGTATAGTCGTCTAATTATATTTTTTTAATGGTTGATTATTTTCAATATTTTAATTTTCATAATTTATAATTATTTTAATAGATATAAATCTTTAATTTTATATTCATTCCCCGATCAATTTAATTAGCTCTATATGCTCCTTCTAAAGAAAATCATTAACTTTATTTTTAGCTCTATTATTCTTCTTATATCTTTAGTCATTATATGGCTAATTGGTTGGAAGATTGGGGAAAAAATTCCTAATAAAATAAAAAAGTGTGTCATTATTGGTGCATCTCATACCAGCAATTGGGATTTTATGCTTTTTTGTCTCTACTATCAAGTACTTGGTTTAAAAAAAACAAAGGGTTTTATCAAAAAAGAACTTTTTAAAAATAAAGCCTTTGCTATTGCCTTAAAATCAATAGGTTTTATACCTGTAGACAGAGAAAAAAATAAAGATATGGTTTCTTTTATAGCTAATTATTTAGATTCTCAAAAGGAAATAAAATTTGTCATAACTCCAGAAGGTACACGCTCAAGACGAGAAAAATGGAAAACGGGATTCTATCATATTGCTCTAAAAAGTAAAGTGCCTATAGCTTTAATCTACGCTGATTATAAAAAAAAGATTGTTGGAGTACACAGTATTTTTAAACCAACAGGCGATATTGATAAAGACATGATCTATATAAAAAAACAGTATGAGCAATATATACCCTGTTATCCCAAGCTTTCAGGGCTAAATCATAAAACTATGGAAAAACAAAATGTTATTGCTTATACTAAGTTTTTTTTAAGATTAGCTTTACTTATTTTACTATTTCTAAGTAGTATTTACAATCAATTTTTATTTGGTTTATAATTTAGATTTAACACTCTAAATCATATAAAACTTTTTTATAAATTATATACTTTCAGAAATAAGTATTTTAATGGAAATCAGGATGATGAATTGTTAGATGGTAAAATGTTGTATAAATTTACATAGAGGAGTTATTAATACTCCTATTTCCAACTCCGAAACTACACTTTTTTAATAAATTGAAAAAGGGTTTTCTTATAAACAATTTATGCTCCTAAACCACTGCAAAAGTTTAGAAAACTTGTCTTGAAATAACTGGATCTGAGCAAGCATATTTTTAGTGTTTGTCTTCTTTAGAAGTTTAATTACCAGGGTTCTGCATACAGATAAAACCCCGGTTACCGCCTTTTCTTTAGTTCTTAATTGATCCTCTTTTAAGCTAACATCGCGAATATGATTATTGGTCTCTACTGACCAATGCTCCCGAATAGCCGAAAAATAGTCTTCGTTTTTATCAAAACCTCCGTTAGAAATAGAATAAGATACCTGGCAAGATTGTTCAACACTAGTTAAATCAAAACGCCAACGCTTCACCTTAAAAAGACTCTTAAAGCCACTTGTTCGCCAAGGGCTATCAACATATTGACCCGAAATAGCATAATGCTTATACTCTCTTTTTTCTATACCTCCATGCCCTTTATTAAATGTAATTTCTTGATTAACAGGCTTTAATCGCTTCACATAGCCGCTCATAGCCGCCAATAATTCTTTTTGATTGGCTTTCAAACCGATTAAAAATTGGCTTTCGTTTCTTCGAGCAAGTTTTGGAGACAGGGCTGCTCACTTTCTTTTTTACCATTGTAATAGCCTTTGAGCCAAAACCTCTCTGTCTGAGTGTTTGACCAATTGTACTAAAGCCTCTCCACGCTTATCCCCTTTTTTAATACTAGCCCTCAATTCTTGCCCATCGTCAGCAAACCATGCGCGCTCTTCCGATTTTAGATCAAGACCAAAATTTTTAAACAGCAGGGCTTCCAAAGGCTCCAAAGCTATTGTTTTTAAAAAAAATGGGAGATAAGAACGTGATATAGCACGTTTATTATCAAGGCCTAAAAAGGAACACAAGGCTTCGTTAGTATTTTGCATCCCTCGCTGAATACCAGAAAGCGTAGCATCTCGACCACGTAATAGAGCTATAATCAAACTAAGCAACACAAAGGCAAAGTCCAGCTTCTTACCTCTATTATCCCTTAAATCTAAACCTGAATAATTTTGTATTTGCCGATAAAATGATGTTACTTGCATCTTGTGAGTGTAGATTTATATGAATGTTGCGATTAAATAAACATAAATATACACTATTTTACACGCACATTTTTTTTATAAGAAAGCCCTTACAGGCTTTATAGGTTAATTTATGAGGCACTATAAACTGAGTTTGGCAAGTTTTACAGAGATAATTTTGTTTGTATAATTGGTTTACGCGATTTTTTGTTATATCTTCGCCATCACATTTGAAGCATTTTAAGAGTTATTTCTATGGTCATTTTGTTCTGAATTTGATTAAAGAAAAGGGCAAATTTAACTTTAAATACCTCAATATCAAAACTATTTTTCCAAATCATATTTTCTGAAATACCACCTATATGTTTATATATATTATTATCTAAAGAGTATTTTTTAATTTTTAAAAATATTCTTTAGAGTTTTTTAATAGTTTTAAGAATTATTATCTATCCATATATATGGATAGATACATTTATATGTACTTTCTTTTCCAGTTTTATACTTATAGTTTAAATGATATATCAAAGAATATTTATTTCTATATTAGCAGGTCTAATCATTATAATTTCACCACTTAAAGCTCAAGATACCAGAACAAGCTATTCAAAAAACTATAGTATTTTAGATTCTATAAAACAAGAACACTGGTTTATAAAAGCCTTAAAAGATTATAATCAAGATCTTAATTTTCTTCAAGATCCTGATAAAATTCTTGAAGATTATGGTACGGCCACTTTTTTAGATAATCTAAAAATTGCTACAAAAAGCGGTTTTACAGGGTTATTAGATTATAAAACTAAGCAAATTAGTCATTTATTTTTAGAACGTAGAAAACTTCATAATAAATTGGTTTTCAATAGAAATGAGGCTAACCGTTACATTAACCAACTTAATATTCAATATCGAGATGCAATTATACAGGTTGTATCTAAGAACTTAGGAGAAAAAGATGTAGCTTATGACTATACCTATAAAAATAATGCTTTTTCGAATACAATAGTAAAAGAGGCCGATAAGATTATGAAAAAAAACTTCGAAATATTAAAAAGAACTATTGAGTCCATGTATATTGAATCTAATCAGCGTTTGAAAAAAATGAAAGTTAGTTACTATGTCAAAAAAAAATCAAAAATATATTATTTTATAGAACCTAAAGCAACATCAGCAAATTTAACAGGTACACGATAGTTTTATTTTTATTTTAATATTTATATTTATATAATCTAATGATTCAAAGAATACAATCCATTTTTTTTGGACTTGGTGCTTTATGTTTATCAATATTTGCCTTTTCTTCTGTAATATGGTCAAATCAAAATGTTGAAACAGGCGAAACAATTTTATTGGGAAGTATAAATATTATTTATAGCCAAAATAATGTTATAATTAGCCAGATTTCTAGCATTTATATCCTTATCTTATCTTTACTCATCTCGATTATTTTTATAGTAGCATTATTAAATTATAAAAATAGAGTTAAACAAATTTCTATTTCCAAAATAATAGCTATCAGTTTAATCGTTTTGATTTTAACTATTCTTTTCTTTTGGGATAAGTCAAAAAATATAACAGAATTGACTAATGAGACAAGTGAATTTAATTGGGTTTTTATTTTACCTGCTTTGGCTATTTTTTTTAATAGTTTAGCTGTCAAAGCTATTAAAAAAGATATTGCTTTATTAAAATCATCGGAACGCATACGATAACTTTATATGTTAAATAACATTTGAAAAACTGATGTATAGTCACTTCATACTCAGATTGCTTGCAAGCAATCTGAGTATAATACAGAGTTTTCTTATAAAAACTATAAATAGTTGGTTTTCAAAAGGTTCATAATTTAAAGATTATGCATAAATTATATTTTGTAAAATCCTTGTTATCAACAAATTAATTCTTATACTATTTCTTTATGAGAAGGTTTTATTAATCTAAAGTAATATCTAAACATAAACCTCTTAATTCATGAATAAGTACATTAAAAGATTCTGGAACAGAAGGCGAAGGAACAGGTTCATTCTTTACAATACTTTCATAAACTTTAGCTCTTCCAATAACGTCATCAGATTTAACAGTTAGCATTTCTTGTAAAATATGAGCAGCACCAAAGGCTTCTAATGCCCATACTTCCATTTCTCCGAAACGCTGTCCTCCAAATTGAGCTTTACCACCTAAAGGTTGTTGAGTAATTAAAGAATATGGTCCAATAGAACGTGCATGCATTTTATCGTCAACCATGTGTCCAAGTTTTAGGATATAAATAACACCTACTGTAACAGGTTGATCAAATTTTTCTCCTGTCAAACCATCATAAACGACTGTTCTACCAAAATTAGGTAAATTTGATTTGTTTAACTCATCAATAACTTCTTGTTCGCTGGCGCCATCAAAAATAGGGGTAGCATACTTTTTATCAAGTTTAAGTCCAGCCCAGCCTAATATGGTTTCATAAATTTGTCCGATATTCATCCTTGAAGGGACACCCAAAGGATTAAGTACCACATCTACAGGTGTTCCATCTTCTAAAAAGGGCATATCTTCTTCTCTTACAATTTTAGCAACCACACCTTTATTTCCATGTCGTCCTGCCATTTTATCACCTACTTTAAGTTTACGTTTTTGAGCAATGTAAACTTTGGCAAGTTGTACAATACCTTGAGGTAATTCATCACCAACTTCTAAAGAAAATAATTTTCTTTTAAAGTTTACACTTAATTTATTATAGTTGTGTAAATAATTGTTTAACAAACTTTTAACTAAAACATTTATTTGTTCATCTTTAGTCCAGCCTTCAAAATTAACATATTTAAACAAAGTAACTTCTTCCTTTATATTATAATTACTTTCTTCATAAGGGTTATCTTCTGGAAAGAAAGTTTTATAAATTATATCTTTTGTAAACTTAGTACCTTTTTCTACAATAATATGTTCAAATTGGTTCTTAATTGTTAAAGCTGTTTTATTTTTTAATAAACGGTATAATTTTTCAACGACTATTTCTTTGAGTTTTATAAGATTTGATCTGTATTCTTCTTTTACAGCATCTATTTCAGATTGGTTGATTAAAGTTTTATCACTTTTTTTAGTTTTTTTAATTCTTGTAAAAACTTGAGTGTTCACAACAACACCTTCCAAAGAAGGGTAAGCTCTTAAAGATGCATCTTTAACATCACCGGCTTTATCTCCAAAAATAGCTCTAAGGAGTTTTTCTTCTGGTGTAGGATCTGTTTCGCCTTTAGGTGTAATTTTTCCTATTAGTATGTCATCTTCTTTGACTAAACTACCAACCCGAATGATACCATTTTCATCTAAATTCTTAACAGCGTCTTCACTAACATTAGGTATTTCAGAAGTAAATTCTTCTTGATTTCGTTTGCTATCTCTGAGATTCAAAGAGAAATCTTTGATATGAATAGAAGTAAAAATATCTTCTTTGACAACTCGTTCTGATATAACAATAGCATCTTCAAAATTATAACCTTGCCAAGGCATAAAGGCAACTTTTAAGTTAACGCCTAAAGCTAATTCGCCTTTAGAAGTTGCATAACCTTCCGTTAGAATCTGTCCTTTAATAACTTTATCTCCCTTGCGCACAAGAGGTTTTTGATCAAAACAGGTATCTTGATTGGTACGTCTAAACTTAGCTAATTTATAAGTTACAAGATTAGATTCACAAGTCGTAGCTTGTTGTTCTTCTAGTAATTCATACTTTATAACAATTTCATCAGCATCAACATATTCGATAATACCGTTATTTTCTGCCATTAACATAGATCGCGAATCACGAACGATAAACTTTTCTAAACCAGTACCTACAATAGGTGCTTCAGGCTTCATAAGTGGAACAGCTTGTCGCTGCATATTAGAGCCCATCAAAGCCCTATTAGCATCATCATGTTCTAAGAAAGGAATAATAGAAGCAGCTACTGAAACGATCTGATTTGGTGCAACATCTATATATGTTAATTTTTCTGGAGAGAGTAAAGAATAATCCCCCTCGTATCGGGTTTTTACTAAATCTACTTCAAAATTACCGTCTTTATTAAATTTCGCTGTTGCTTGTCCTATATTTTTTCCATCTTCTTCTTCAGCACTTAAATAATGAATATTATTGGTTACTTTTCCTTTTTGTATTTTTTTATATGGTGTCTCAATAAAGCCCATATTATTAATTTGAGCATGAACACATAATGAAGAAATAAGTCCAATATTTGGACCTTCTGGGGTTTCAATAGTACAAAGTCTTCCATAATGGGTATAATGAACATCTCTAACTTCAAAACCTGCTCGCTCTCTTGATAAACCACCAGGTCCTAAAGCGGATACTCTTCTTTTATGGGTTATTTCAGCCAAAGGATTGGTTTGATCCATAAACTGAGACAACTGATTTGTACCAAAAAAGCTATTAATAACAGAGGAAAGGGTACGTCCATTAACTAAATCAACAGGTGTAAATTTTTCATTATCCCTAACATTCATACGTTCTCGAACATTTCTTGCCATTCTGGCAAGCCCTAAAGCAAACTGCGCTTGTATCTGTTCCCCTACAGTTCGAACGCGTCGATTGCTTAAATGATCTATATCATCGACAACTGCCCGAGAATTCACCAAAACAATAAGATGTTTTACTATACTGACAATATCGAGGTTACTCAAAACTCTGATATCCATTTGAATATTTAGTCCAAGCTTTTTATTAATTTTATATCTTCCAACTTCGCCTAAATCATAGCGTTTTTCACTAAAAAAAATACCTTGAATAGTATCACGAGCTGTTTGTTCATCAGGCGGATCCACATTACGTAACTGACGATAAATCTGTTCTACAGCCTCTTTTTCGGAATTGGAATTATCTTGATTTAATGTATTATAAACAACATTATAATCATTTAAATTCACATCTTCTCTGTAAAGAACAATTGTTTCTATATCTGTTTCTATAATTTTTTCTATATCTTTTTCTCCTAATATATGATTTCTTTCAAAGATAACTTCATAACGTTCAATAGATTGAATCTCTCCTGTTTCTTCATCTCCAAAATCTTCTACCCAAGTTTTTAAAATACGAGATGCTATTTTTCTACCTATAATTTTGCTTAAATTATTTTTAGTAGCAGGGACTTCTTCACAAATACCAAAAAGGTCTAGAATTTGTTTATCTGTACCGTAACCTATAGCCCTTAATAAGGTTGTAAGTGGAAATTTTTTCTTTCTATCTATATAAGCATAAATAACATTTTTTGTGTCTGTAGTGAATTCTATCCAAGAACCTCGAAAAGGGATAATACGAGCTGAATATAAGTTAGTACCGTTAGTATGTTTGGTCTGAGAAAAGAAAACACCGGGAGAACGGTGCAATTGAGAAACTATCACTCGTTCTGCACCATTAATAATAAAAGACCCACCCGGAGTCATATAAGGGATATTACCTAAATAAACTTCTTTTTCACTAGGTTCAAATTCTATTTCTTCGTCCGTAGTATAAACCCGAAACCTAACTTTTATAGGTACTGAATAAGTTAGACCTTGGTCTAAACATTCTTTTATACTGTACCTTGGATGTTCAACCGTGTAGTCTAAGAACTCCAAAACATAATTTTCTCGTGAATCTGTAACCGGAAAGTTATCCATAAAAACCTGGTACAGGTGCTCTTTTTTACGTTCTCTAGCTGAAGAGCCTATTTTGAAAAAACGCTGAAATGAATCCAATTGAATAGATAAAAAATCTGGATAAGGAAGTGTTCTTATTGACTTGGAAAAATCAATTCTTTGACTGTTATCTAGCAAAACTGATAATATTATTTAAAGCGTTACAAAATTTTGATTATAGACCGACTAAGCGATAACTAATAGGTTTTTTAAGAATTCTTTACTGACTAATAATAAAGTTTATATAAAAATTTATTGTACATAAAACTAAATCATATCTAAAATCAAGTATATAGGGTGTTATTGCAAAATCAAGCCCGCAAATATACATTTTTTTATAAACTTTAGCCCTAAATCTATTAAACTTTCTTTAAACTTAATTTGTTTTTTTATTCTTATTTTTTAAAGAATCTAAACAACTTCTATTACCTTTGCAGTCATAGCTTTTTTTATAAAAAAAATAGTATGAGAATTAATTTATTGATAATAAAAGACTTATAAAATAAAACTTTAAACTTATACCTAACTTTAAAAGATTAAAAATTGTTAAAAATCAAATATTTAAAGTTTTTTTAGAAAACTCTATTTGTAAATTATGACAATAAATTTTAACTAATAGGCATTTTTTTACTTGCAAATTTTTACATATATGGAAAATTTAATTTCATTTATAGAGGACGATTTAAAAAATTCTCATACAAATAGTTTCCCAAATTTTAAATCAGGGGATACTATCAATGTTCATCTCAAAATAATAGAAGGGGATAAACAGCGCATACAACAATTTAAAGGCATCGTAATTCAGCGTAAAAACCCCAATACTATGGGCGAAACTTTTACGGTACGAAAAATAACCAATAACATTGGAGTAGAAAGAATTATACCTATTTGTTCACCTAATATTGAAAAAATAGAGGTTCTGAAAAAAGGGAAAACAAGAAGAGCAAGAATATACTTTTTGAGAGGGAAATATGGAAAAAATGCCCGTATAAAAGAAAAACAAGTTTCTAAAAAAGTAATTGGATAATTATAACCTCATATATTTAAATCATTGAATTTTTGTTAGCTATTGAATATTAGGTATTCTCCACTTCATTGTATTTGGGTTATATGATTTCTTTGACTACGTTGGTATCCAACCTATTTTTTTAAAAGGGATAGGAAAAAATATCCGTATTGGTATCTTGTACCCTACCTTAATCAAACCATTCTTCTTATCCCTATAGTGTTCTAAGTTTTAACCTATTTTCTAACTTGGACAAAAGACAGAATAATCAAATATTTATAATCTTTAAGTCTTTTATTTTAACAAATTGATTTTTATAACACAACTATGATAAAAATACGTTCAACTACTGTTTTAGCTGTTAAACATAAAGATAAAATAGCCATAGGCGCAGATGGACAAGCTACTCTTGGTAATACAGTTGCTAAAGGTAATGTGAAGAAAATTCGCAAATTTGATGAAGGAAAAATAATTACAGGTTTTGCAGGATCAACTGCTGATGCTTTTACACTTTTAGATCGTTTTCAAGAAAAACTTAGCACATACGGAGGAAATATGAAACGTAGTGCTATAGAATTAGCAAAAGATTGGAGAACAGACCGTTATCTAAGACGTTTAGAGGCTATGCTTATTTGTATTGATAAGACAGATATATTTATTGTATCGGGTACTGGAGATGTTATAGAACCAGATCAAGAAGTAGCAGCAATAGGTTCAGGAAGTATGTATGCTCAAGCCGCAGCCTTGGCTTTAAAGAAACACGCATCTCAACTTTCGGCAAAAACCATAGTAGAAGAAAGTTTAAAAATTGCTGCAGATATTTGCATTTATACAAACCATAATTTGATCATAGAAAGTATAGAGTAATGCTGTTTTTATCTCAGAAAATTGATTTTGATTATCAATGCGTTAAAAGCTCTATAAATCCTTTTTCAAGTGAAGTGACTATGATGAAATTTTAATAGAAATAACAGAGGAAATGATGGAGGGAAAACAATTTGTGGAGAATATCGGATTCGAACCGATGACCTTCTGTGTGCAAGATAGATGCTCTAACTAACTGAGCTAATCCCTCATAATTCTAATAAAAGAGTCTAAATAACCTGCAAATATACGAACTTAAATCTAAGTACATGACATTTTTGATAAAAAAATAGATTGATGTTTAAGAAACTTAAACAGTTTCTTAGTTATTTTTCTTGGTGGGGTTTTTCGTTAATCTAATAGCTGGAGAATTTCTTCTTCATTTGCTTTTCTATTTTTTCTTTTTCTTGCTGTAAATTTAAAGTTGGTAATAAAATAGGAGTTATTCCTGAGAGGGTAGATAAAGTTGAAATATATGCTCTGATATAAGGAAAAACGATTGCAGGAGCATTTAAATATAAGTAATTCCCTAATTTATCATCACTTATATTTTGGTATGTAAATCTCCCTTCAGATACAATATTTATTAGAGGTTTGCCACTAGCTTTTATGGTAGTTTTTGTTTTTAAAATAAATTTCTTGTTGGATTTAGACAATTTAGTACCATTATAGTTAAATTCTATTCCAATCTCAATGATCTCCTTTTTTTTTATAAACTTAAAATTCGACTTCTTAATAGTGAATTTCTTAAACTGAAAATATGCTTTTTCCATAAATAGTTCTAAAATTATTAATCAGGCAGCAAAAGAATAAGTTTGATTTGGTATATCCTCTATAATATTATTTTGCTTTTGAAAAGTGATATTTTTTTCGATTTTAAACCTATTTAAAGAAATTCGTTCAAAATCATTATAACCCAAAGTGAAATGTGGATCCATCATATCAATATCGATGGGCATATATTGACCAGTAATATCCAGATCCTGATTTGGAAATTGCTTGAGAAATTCGTCTTCCAATTGTTCTTCTAAAGCCAAATACGTTTCATTTTCTGTACATAACTTTTCAGGTGTAGTTTGCACCCAATGTGTCTTTCTGGCTCCGGTATAATTCATAAATTCATATCTGATTTTAATACCAGGTACCTCGCGGTGTATTTTTTCTAATTCTTGTTCTAAAAACTCTTTTGCTTTCATTTTCGTAAACATTTTAAAACTTTATTACTCAAATCATAACATCTACTAGCTATCTCCTTTTCGCTAGGCAATTTATTTTTATAATCTGCTATTACTCTCTGATTTTTAAGGTATTTTATACGCTTTTTTAGTGGCTCGTATTCTTTTTTATCTTTAATTTTAAAAAAATAATCAATAACAAAGTTATGACTTCCCTTCTTTTTCTTTGCATATTTTAAGTCATTTTCAAAATTTTCATTTGATAAGCATTTGTATTTTAAATGTTGAAAAACTGCATAATAACTACAATGAAAGCTTGAGTTATAAAGTTCTTTCTCTATTAAAATTTCTGAAGATTTGATACTGATTTTTGATTTATTTAATAAGCTCATAGAGTGAGATAGGCTATCATTACATTAAAAATTTATAGAACAATTTTGCAATATGGATACACTCAACAGATGCAAATATAATAAAATTCATTAAAAGTATACAAAAAATTGTTATTTGATAACATTTTTAATGCAAATATAAATGTAGTAGTGAATTCTAATAATTAAATGACTTTTCGATTTAAAAAGGCTATAAAAATTATATATTTGGTCTTTAAAACTTAGATTGAGATAATGTGCTTTTAGACATCTAAATTTTGGACAATTTTTTATAAATTCAAATGACAGTGTACAGTCCTGCTTTAGAAAATAGTAATCAAATTAAATTGAAAACTCAATATGAGTTATTTATCAATGGAAAATATGAAAAACCTGAAAAAGAGAACTATTTTACAACTATAAACCCAGCTGATGAGTCAGAGCTCAGTAAGATAGCTTTGGCTGATGAAAAAGATGTTGACAAAGCTGTTCAATCTGCCCGTCAAAGTTATGAACAATACTGGTCAAAAATGCCACCTAAAGAACGTGGAAAATATATTTTTCGTTTAGCTCGTCTTATTCAAGAAAAAGCTAAAGAATTAGCTATTGTTGAAGTTCTAGATAATGGGAAGCCCATTCGAGAAACTAAAACGGTAGACTTACCTTTAGTTTCATCTCATTTTTTTTACTATGCAGGGTGGGCAGATAAACTTCAATATGCTTTTCCTAATGTATCAACAAAACCTATAGGTGTCGTCGGACAGATTATTCCTTGGAACTTTCCTTTGCTTATGGCAGCTTGGAAAATGGCTCCTGCTTTAGCTACAGGAAATACTGTTGTTTTAAAACCTGCTGAAACAACTTCTTTAACCGCTTTATTATTGGCTGAAATTGTTCAAGAAGCAGACTTTCCAGAAGGGGTAGTTAATATTATTACAGGTGCTGAAAAAACAGGACAATATATTGTTAATCATCCTGATATAGATAAAATTGCTTTTACAGGTTCTACCCAAGTTGGCATAGCTATTCAAAAAATGTTATCAAAAACTTCTAAAAAATTAACGCTTGAGTTAGGGGGTAAGGCTGCTCATATTATTTTTGAAGATGCCCCTATAGATCAAGCTATTGAAGGAGTCATTAATGGTATTTATTTTAATCAAGGACAAGTTTGTTGTGCCGGATCTCGTTTATTATTAGAAGAAAGTATTGCCGATATTTTTATTCAAAAACTTAAACAACGTATGCATATGCTTAAAGTTGGTAATCCTTTAGATAAAAATACGGACATCGGGGCAATTAATTCTTTTAAACAATTGCAAACTATCAATAACTATTTAGAAAAAGGACAAAAAACAGGGGCTATACTTTATCAAACAGATTGTCCTCTTCCAGAAAAAGGCTATTGGTGTTTGCCTTCTATTTTTACTGAAACATCTCAAACACAAGATATCAATCAAGATGAAATTTTTGGACCTGTTTTATCTGTTCAAACTTTTAGAACGCCAAAAGAAGCTATTGCTAAAGCTAATAACACTCAGTATGGACTTTCTAATGGGGTTTGGACAAGCAAAGGAAGTAAGGCTTTAGCGTTGGGTAAATTTTTAAAATCTGGTGTTGTTTGGCTTAATACTTATAATAAATTTTGGACTTCTTCACCCTTTGGAGGATTTAAAGCAAGTGGTTTTGGAAGAGAAGGGGGAAGACAAGGATTATTACCTTATTTAAGGTGAGTTCGATATAAAAAAATTACATTTTAAATATAAAAAGCAGAAAAAATAATAACTTAGTGTCTTTATTATATTGACAATAACTATATTAGATAGCTTATTAAAATTTCTGTTATGATTAATGACTATAAAATTATTGAAATTTTCTGCTCTATTGATGACTTTTGTAAAGAATTAGCCAGTATTATATAATACTGAGGTAATCAAATAATATAATAGCACTACGTAATTATAAGTTAATACCTGCAAAAGACAAAAAAGCAACGCCCATTAATCCAGTGATAATCATAGTGATACCGAGTCCTCTTAGAGGTTTAGGCACATTAGAATATTTCATACGCTCTCTTATAGAAGCTAAAGCAACTATGGCTAAAAGCCAGCCTATACCTGAAGAAAAACCAAATACTGTGGCTTCGGTAAACGTATATTCACGAGTTACAAAAAAGAGAGAAGACCCTAAAATAGCACAGTTCACAGCAATAAGAGGCAAGAAAATACCTAAAGAACCATATAAAGCAGGCACAAAATTTTCTACAACCATTTCCACCAACTGAACTATAGAAGCAATCACAGCAATAAACATAATAAATTGTAAAAATCCTAAATCTACTTTAGCAAAAGAAGGATTTAACCATATTAAGGCTCCTTCTTTAAGAACATACTCTTGTAATAACCAGTTAGCTGGCACTGTAATAGTTAAAACAAAAATTACTGCCAAGCCTAAGCCTGTAGCTGTTTTAACTTGTTTAGAAACAGCTAAATAAGAACACATGCCTAAAAAATAAGCAAATACCATGTTCTCTATAAAAATAGATTTAATACCTAAATTAAATAGTTCCATAACCTTGAAATATTGAAATTATACAGATAGAGTTAAAGTATTATTTTTTTTAATTTAAACTGGTAAATATAGATAATTTGTCTTAATAATAAATAAAACAACAACAATGTTATTTTATTTGTTGAAATATTTAGTCTCAATATCAATAAGTTATAAACTTAAAAAATTGTCTTTTATAAGCCATAGAGGTATAAAGTGTTTTTTAAGTTTATAATTTTTTGACTATTGGTATTTTATGCTTACGGAAAGTTTTAAAACTTTCCGTAAGTTATTGAAAATTATTTGTTCCAAAGTTTTTCCATTTTTTCAAGTGAAAGTCCTTTAGTTTCAGGTATATATCTAAGGACAAAAAGAACAGTTACAATACAAAAAGTACCAAAAATAAAATAAGGTAAAGCCCCATTAAAATAATTTATATTGACATAACTTCCTACGATAGAAGGAAAAGTTTGGGCAACAGCGAGGTTAGCAATCCATTGCGCTGCAACCGCAATAGACATCGCCACATTTCTGACTCTGTTGGGGAATATTTCTGAAAGCATAACCCAAACGATGGGCCCCATAGAAAGCGCAAAAGAAGCGATAAATAAAAGCATGGCTATTAAAGAAAAAAGCCCCAATTGACCTGTGTAAATAGAAATTCCTAAAGAGATTATGCCAATACCCATTCCCAAAACACCAGCAATCAATAATGGTTTACGTCCCAATTTATCAACACTAAATATAGCCACAAATGTAGCTAACATATTAACAGTTGCTAAAAGAATTTGTTGTTTTAGAGCATCTTCAGGTCCATATCCCAAAGCATTACTGAAAATTTCAGCACCATAATATAGAATAGCATTAATGCCTGTAACTTGTTGCAAAACTGAAAGCATAATGCCTAAAAATAAGACAAAGCCAAATTTTTTGAACGCCACCTTCATGCCAATTTGGTTTTTCGCTTCTAGTAAAGAATTTTTTATATCTTCTAAAATACTAGGAATAGTGCTTTTATTTTCAGTCACTTTATGAAGTACTTGTTCAGCTTCTGAAAACCGATTTTTTAACATCAACCAACGCGGACTATGCGGAATAAACAAGGCTGTTAACAAGAATAGCAGACAGGGAATCAATTCCGAAGTAAACATCCAACGCCAACCGACATTAAGATTATAATCATGTAAAGCTTTAGATTCTGCTTCTGTAATATTAATACTATCATTTCCACCGATAGAATATGTAGCTAAAAATACGACAAAGAAACCAATAACTATGGCTAACTGATAGAAAGAAACAAGTCTTCCTCGCTTTTCGGGAGGTGCAACTTCTGCAATATACATAGGCGCAACCATAGAAGCCATACCAACTCCAAGTCCTCCGATAATGCGGTAAATAATCAATTCGATGTAAGAGTGAGACATAGGGTCACCCAAAAAGTTTAATTTCCCAGACCCCCAAGCAGAAACAGTAAATAAAGTCGCAGCCAAAACTAAACTGTATTTACGACTAATGGCATTACTAAGGTAACCTGCAGAAATTGCCCCAATAACGCAACCTGCTAAAGCCGAAGCTACTGCCCAACCTTGAGCTACCTTATTCAAATTAAAATATTCAGTAAAATAGAGTTGAGCGCCACTAATAACCCCCGTGTCATAACCGAATAATAAGCCACCTAAAGTGGCAACAATTGTAATAAGAAATGTATACTGCTTTGGTCTCATATATGAAATAATAAGAAAGTAAAAAATTATAGAATAATAAAAAGATTGGGTGTTCGTATATATTTATTGATTTTTAGAAGAAAAAGACTATAAAATATTGCTTACTTTATGTTTTATTATCAGCAAAACGGGTGAGGTCCTTTCTTGGACTTAGGTAAGTAGGACAGAAAAATAGTTAAATGTTTATGGTTTAATTTAAAGACGGCTGGTGTTCGCGTTTTCCAAGATATTGGATAAAAAAATCTATTCTTAGCTTTTATATGCGTTTTTATTTGATTGAAAAAAAGTTGACAAGTGCGCTTAGTTTGTCTAGATTGAAACCATATTTGACCAAAAATATTTTTATAGATCACTAATTTTTAATATTTTAAATATCACAAACTCCTAATTCTTTATTAGTTATATTTATAGTTTTAAACAGAATCATCAATTTCTTTTTTTATTGTTTTAACTTTTTCATATTGTTTTTTGAAAAAGATACTAAAAGCAATTGTCATGAAAGGACTGATGATATTAAAAAAACAATAAGGTAAGTAACTAAAAGTAGCTATACCCAAAACAGCTTGTTGAGTAGCTCCACAAGTATTCCAAGGTACTAATACAGAAGTTACTGTTGCAGAATCTTCAAGCGTACGGCTTAACCCTTCAGGTTTTAAGTTCTTATCTTCAAACGTTTTGGAAAACATTTTACCAGGAACTATAATAGCTAAGTATTGATCTGAAATAGTTATATTACAAAATAGGCAAGTGCCTACAGTTGAAATAACTAAAGAAGTCGTTGTTTTTGCCAATTTTAAAATAGCCGTTGTAATTGTTTTTAAAAAACCACTAGCTTGCATAGCGCCTCCAAAAATCATAGCACATAAAATCAACCATATCGTGTTTAACATACCTGCCATACCAGTACTTTTAAAAAGTTGATTCAACATTTTATTATCAGTAATAATTTGAATTTCTCCATACATAGCTTTCATGAAAAGCGTATAATTAGCTTTTAATATACCATCTTCAAAGCTATACAAAGATTGAATGATATTTTGTTGAAATACAATAGCTGTTATCCCACCTAAGACAGAACCTATAAAAAGAACCATAACAGGATGTTGCTTTTTGATGATCAAAAAAAGAACCAAAACAGGAGCAATAAATAAAACTGGACTAATATAAAAAGTACTTTTTAGAGTATTAAATGTATTTTCTAATTGAATAATATCATTTTGTGGTGTATAAAAAAACCCCATTATAAAAAATATAACTATGGCAATAAAGATAGAAGGCAGGGTTGTATAAACCATAAAACGAATATGGGTAAAAACATTTGTTCCTGCAATTACAGGTGCTAGGTTAGTAGTATCTGAAAGAGGAGACATTTTATCGCCAAAATAAGCGCCTGAAATTATAGCTCCAGCTGCTATGCTTGGATTGATACCCAAACCTCTACTCATACCTAAAAGCGCTATTCCAACGGTGGCTATTGTTGCCCAAGAACTGCCTGTTGCTATGGAAATAATAGCACTAATAATACAAGCTGCTACCAAAAAAATATTAGGATTCAAAATTTTTAATCCATAATAAACCATGGAAGGAATAATACCACTGATAAGCCACGTTCCACCCAAAGCACCTATCATCAATAAAATAAGAAGAGAAGGCATAGCTGTTTCTATACTTTGTAAAATACCATTAAACAAAGTATCCCAAGTTGTGCCTTCTGATCTTGCACAAATGTAAACGACACCTGCGGCTAAAAGTAGAATAATTTGATTAGAACCATCTAAGCCAGAATTTTGAAAAACATATACTATATTAACAAACAACATTAAAACTAGAAAGAAAACAGGAATAAAAGCTCGTAAAAGTTGTTTATTAAAAGACATAGTTATATTAAAATTTTGAAATTAAAGCGTATTACCTAAAACGCTAAAAATCCTGTAATGTACGTTTTTTTAATTGATTTTAGATGGATTTTTTAATTTTTTTAAATTTCAGTTAAATTATTCTTATTTAAACGTATAAGATTTTCTTATTAACAACTTTAAAAATATAAATAGTTTATTAAATATAAAAAAGAATTAGATACTTTTGATATTAATAAGAATTTTTAATTATGAATATCTCATGCTTTAAAATTTATAGTTTATATATAATTTATGTCAGAAAAGGTTTTTTTATTTGATACAACTTTAAGAGATGGAGAACAAGTTCCGGGTTGTCAATTGAATACTACAGAAAAAATAGAAGTAGCTTTAGCTTTAGAATCTCTGGGTGTTGATATTATCGAAGCGGGCTTTCCAATTTCAAGTCCGGGTGATTTTCAGTCAATTATAGCTATTTCTAAGGCTGTTAAAGAGCCAGTTATTTGTGCTTTGTCTCGTGCTTTACCCAAAGATATTGAAGCGGCTGCCGAGTCTTTACGCTATGCTAAAAGAAAACGTATTCATACAGGAATAGGCGTTTCGGATTACCATATTCAATATAAGTTTAAGAGCAATTATGAACAAATTATAGAACGTGCCGTAAAAGCGGTCAAACTAGCTCGCAATTTAATCGATGATGTAGAATTTTATGCCGAAGACGCAGGACGCTCTAATCCGGAGTTTTTAATTCGTATTGTCGAAGCAGTTATCGCTGCTGGTGCCACCGTGATTAATGTTCCCGATACCACAGGTTACTGCACTCCTGATGAATATGGAGGTAAGATTGCTTTTATCAAAAATAATGTACCCAATATTGATAAAGCTATCCTTTCGGTACATTGCCATAACGATTTGGGACTGGCTACCGCCAACAGCCTTTCGGGTGTATTGAATGGCGCTAGACAAGTGGAAGTAACCATAAATGGCATTGGCGAACGAGCAGGTAATACCAGTTTGGAAGAAATAGCTATGATTTTACAGACTCGTGAAGATGTGCCTTTCCATACCCAGATAAAAAGCGACAAAATTTATGCCACCAGCCGACTCGTTTCTAAATTGATGCGTATGTTGGTGCAACCCAATAAATCAATTGTAGGGCGTAATGCCTTTGCGCATTCTTCAGGTATTCACCAAGACGGTTTTTTGAAAAATAAAATTAATTATGAAATTATTGCTCCAGAAACTGTTGGAGTGCCGCAATCCAGTATTATCTTAACTGCTCGTAGTGGACGAGCTGCTTTAAAATACCGTTTGACTCGCTTGGGATTGGATTATGAAAAAGAGGGTATAGACGCTTTGTATGAGCGCTTTTTGAAAATGGCAGACCAAAAAAAAACTATGGAAGATAGCGATTTATTGACCCTTTCTGGTTACAAAGATGAAGACTACCGAATTGTTTTAGTTTCTATAGAAACAGTATCTCAAAATGAAAGCCCAAAAGGAAAATGCCGTTTAGAGCTAAAAGTTGGTGATTTAAAAATACCCAGCCAAGCTGAAGGCAATGGACCTATTGATGCTACCCTTAAAGCCATAGATAAGATTATCGAATCTGACTTGGTCATCGAAAATTACAATCTTCAGCAAATTACCGAAGGCAGCGACGATGCCTGCCGTGTCCATATGGAAATCAACTATGAAGGCTTATTGTACTACGGTTATGGCTATGACACCAGCATTGTTTTGGCTTCTATAAGCGCTTATTTAGATGGTATTAACAAGATACCCAGCCTTTGTATAAAGATTAAAAATAAATATTCAGTGCAAAGTTAGGACGGGCTGTTCAAGTTATTTTTTTTCAGGTTATATAGCAAAGCTATTTTATTTTGCGAAACAGTCTGTTTCAAAATGAATAAATTAGAAGCCTAAAAAATCCTTTTTAAAGTAATTTGAGTATAATTGTTCCACTTAAAAAAGGTTTTAGAAGGATTTAACTCATTGATTTTTAAAATGACCGTAGAAAATATTAGTTTAGTTAAAGTTTGGATAACTTTCAACTAAACTAATTAATACTAAGTAGAGTCTGCTTTTTTTATAAAAAATATCACTACTTACGATTTGATTTTATAATTTCTTGAACTCGCTTTTCAGAAATATTAAGGGCTTCTGAAATAATAGTTACTGAAATACTTTTGTCATGAAGCCCAAGTACAGCTTCTATTTCTTTTTTCTTAATACCTTTCTCAATACCTTTCTCAATGCCCTTTTCAATACCCTGTTCGATACCTTTTTCAATGCCAATTTGTATACCTTCTTGAGTGTTTTCATCTGAAAGAGACCTTTCCCAACTTACAGCATCCCAATATTTATCATAGCTCTCCAATTCTTCTGGAGTAAAACTTGATTCTTTAAGAATTTCAACAGCCTTCCAAATTTCAGGACATTCTTTTAATTCTCTGGGTATTTTACTTACCCCTTCTTTTATCTCCGTTAAAAAACGAAGCCACAAAATCATGAGTTTTTTGTCTGATACGCTTTTGGGCTTAAACTTGGGCAGTTCAACGAAAATCATTTCTATGAATTTCAATTTATCTTTGGGGTGCTTATAATGCGTCATCGGGTAATAATGGTAATAGTCTTCATAAGGCGTAAAGTTGGAATTAACCAGACTCAAAGCATAAACAGGCATTAATTTGACATACTTTTTGCCTCGCCCCAATTGGGCAGAATAGGCTTTAGCGGCATTAAGATAGGTGCGTAACCGAAAACTCTCTGACCAACAGGCTTGCATTTCCACAATAAACTGCCTGCCTTCATTATCTTTACATTTGACATCTACAGTTGTATTTTTCCTTCCCGGATTCAAAGGTACTTGTTCGGCGGGTAGATAATCTAACTCGGTAATCACCTGACCTTCAGCTAAAGGCAAAAGAGCATTTAAAAAACTGGTTAGTAAGTCGGGATGATTTCCAAAAATTTTTTTGAAAGTCAAATCATTCTTGGGATCTAAATATTTCATTTAGGTTCGTGTTATTTGAAAAAAAATATTATTAAACAATGGTTTGGTAAATTTTATAACAAATTGAAAATCAATGCCTAAAACCCACAAGGTTTTTAAAATCTCTTGGGTTTAGTACCTTGAAAATCAACAACTTAAATATAAACAATTTTGAAGGTGCACCTTAGTGTTGCAAAATTTACCGAACTATTAATTAAAGAGAGATTTTAAAAAAGACCGTTTTTTTAAATAAAATTTAATATTTCCTTACCCTGTTATGGCTATAGATATTAAATTTGCCAGCTCAAATTTGGCGTATTTTTCTCTCATGAGTTGTCTGAAAAAAGAAAAATGAGATTCATGGCATTCCATCATGACTTTGCCCTCCAAGGTCAGCAAAATGGTTTCAAAATCGATGTAAATCATACTATCCCAACCTGAGTAATCCGGGTTTATCGTTTTAATCTCAATAGGGTAGCTCTCCATATAATTGCCTATTTGAAAACATTCAAATCTTTTTTCGTGCAAAAGTTCTAACCATTTTTTACTATCCTTAGTTTTATTCAGTTCTTCAAGTACACCTTCATACTTCTTGGATTTGCCAACATAAAAATCCTTGTAAAACGCATCTAAAAAGGGAATTAGACTCTTTTCCAAATGTTCGGATTTTAAATTGAAAAGAAAATCACCATCATTATCCTTTTTCATATCAAAAAAGACTTTGTCGGTTTCTATAAATTCCCTACAAATACCTTTAATAGCTTCTTTTTCAGGAAGTTTTATTTTGTCTACATGTTCTTTTCTGATATTGAATTTATAAACAAGACCAGTACTCAAATATTGTCCCATAACAATTTTAATTAATAATGTTAAAAATAAAAACAAATAATAAAATAATGTTTCAAATATACGCAATATATGTTTAAAAATAAAACTTTCAAGATAAAAAATTATTCCAAATCCCTTATATCTTTTTCCAAAGTATCTAGCATCGCTTTTATATCTTCATTATATTCCCTATAATATATATCTTCCATGTTTTTTCTAATTTCCGGAGCTTGTCTGGCAATGTCTTTTCGAATGGCTCTAAATTCTGGGGTTAGAGTTTGGATTGCCCTAATTTGAGAAGGAAAACGAAAATCGGGGTTGATATTTTCTTCATCTATATAAAGAACAAGCGCAGAATTTAAAGTCGCTATATTTTTTACTTCTTCTAAATTGGTATTAATGAAAATAGCCCCTTGAAAATCAGCAGCCCACAAATTAGCCCCTTTAAAATCAGCATACTGCAAAGAAGCCCCTTTAAAATCAGCAGACCGCAAAGAAGCCCCTTTAAAATTAGCAGACCACAAAGAAGTACCTTTAAAATCAGCAGACCACAAAGAAGTACCTTTAAAATCAGCATACCGCAAAGAAGCCCCTTTAAAATCAGCAGACCGCAAATCAGCCTCTTTAAAATCAGCAAACCTCAAAACAGCCCCTTTAAAAACAGCAGACCCCAAATTAGCCCCTTGAAAATCAGCTTTATACAAATTAGCCCCTTTAAAATCAGCAGACCTCAAATCAGCCCCTTTAAAATCAGCAGACCTCAAATTAGCCCCTTTAAAATCAGCAGAAAACAAATTAACCCCTTGAAAATCAGCTTTATACAAATCAGCCCCTATAAAATCAGCAGACCGCAAATTAGCCTCTTTAAAATCAGCAGACCTCAAATCGGCTCCTTTAAAATCAGCAGACCTCAAATCGGCTCCTTGAAAATCAGCTCCTCTTAAATCATTTTTACTAAGGTCAGAATTCTGAAAATCAGCTTCTCTAAACGATCTATTTCTCAAATAATAACCTTTGGTTTCGGCAAGAGATATGGAATTTCTTTGGGATTCAGGAAAGGCATTGAGTTGAAAAACAGTGGGTTTTTCTTTAAATAAATCTTGTTTTCTTAAAGAAAGGTTGAATTTTTCAAATTTTTCAGAATCGCCTGTCGTGGTGAAGGCATAAGCGTAAATGCCGTAAGTGGCAAAAACAACAAAAAAGATAAGTCTAATGAATCGTTTAAAAATCATTAAAGGTTTTCTTTTAAAATAAACCACCTCAAGAATGGGTTTTTGAAAGATCCAAAGGCTGATAAGAGTTAGGCAGAAAGCAACCCAATGCCAAGTACTTATCCTCAAACTTTGGTAATCGGCAAACCGAATAAAAATCAAAGTCTGAATGAATACGGGATAAACAAAAACCATGGTTACAACCAAAAGTCGCAAGGTCATCAGCACCCATTTATTTTTTTTATCAATAAAATAATTGAAAATAAAAGGATGGAGTTTTTGAATATTCTCCTGCATTGGGGAATCGGAATCATCACCTGAGAGGACAAGGTTACGCCAAGTGAGTAATTTTTCAGCGTGCTTTTGCAGGTTAAACAGAAAATTGGTTTGGAAGAGCAAGAGCAATAACGGTACGGTGATGTAAAAGGTTTTTAAGGGCAAACCAATATCCACCAAAGGCAAAAGGATTTGGCTATCGGGTTTGAACAAATCGAGGTCGCTGGTACCTAAAACTTTGGCGCTTACATAAAAGAGAAATAAAATATAGGTAATGCCCAAAGTTCTATTCACCTCTGAAGATTTTTGCAGCGCTTCGTAATGGCTTTGGATTTTTTCTTGGTAGGTCATTTTAATTAACTTAAAAAAATAATAAATCGTTCTATTTATATAGTCGTTCCATTTGAAAAAAGGATTTTTAGAGGTTTTACACGTATTGGTTTTAAATATGAAGATTTCTGGGATAAAAATCGCATTGCTATATCATATTTTTTCTCAACCTGCTGAATTTCTATAGCAATACTATTTTTTTCATACAAAAGTCTTAGATACAGCAGTAATTAATTTCTTATATTTGATGTTTTAATGTTCAAAAATAAATATAATTGATGGTTTAATAATTCAATATGAATAATTTTGTGGTCTCTGCCCGTAAGTACCGGCCTAGTCACTTTGGAGATGTTGTTGGGCAAGAACATATTACAAAGACTTTGGTTAATGCTATCAAAAACAATCACTTAGCACAAGCATTTTTATTTTGTGGTCCCCGGGGTGTTGGCAAAACAACCTGCGCCAGAATATTAGCTCAGACCGTAAATTGCCACAAGCGCTTAGAAAATGGCAGTGCTTGTGATACCTGCGAAGCTTGTTTAGGTTTTAAGAAAAATAGATCGTTAAATATCATAGAATTGGATGCGGCTTCTAATAATTCTGTTGAAGATATTAGACACTTAATAGAACAAGTGCGGTATGCGCCTCAAACAGCACAAGGCTTCAAAGCCAAAAAAATCTATATTATCGACGAAGTTCACATGCTTAGTAATGCCGCTTTTAATGCTTTTTTAAAAACCTTAGAAGAGCCGCCCGAATATGTTATTTTTATTCTGGCAACAACGGAAAAACATAAGATTTTACCAACTATTTTATCGCGTTGTCAAGTTTTTTATTTTAAAACTATTCAAAACCAAAATATTGTCAATCAACTTACTAAAATTGCAACTGAAGAAAAAATAGAAACCGAAGAATCGGCATTGCATCTTATCGCTCAAAAAGCAGAAGGTGGTATGCGAGATGCACTTTCTCTTTTTGATATGATGGTTACTCTAACTATTAATGAAAAGTTGGATTATAAAAAAGTCTCAAAAAATCTTCATATCTTAGATTACGATTATTATTTTAATATTTCCGATGCCCTTAATCAAAGTAGTCTTTCCACCATACTTTTAATTTTAGACGAAGTCATCAAAAATGGATTTGATATTCTTCAATTTTTGCTTGGCTTAGTTGAACATTTTAGAAATTTATTAGTCTGTAAATCACCTCATACTTACACCCTTTTGGATAGTTCTGTCTCTATTCAAGAACGCTATAGACAACAATGCGAATCGTTGAGTTCCTCATTTTTGATGAATGCTATTAATATCTTAAATGAAACGCTCATTCATTATAAAGAGAGTAAAAATCCACGCCTTCATGCAGAAATTAATCTTCTCAAAATAGGGCATATTAATCAGGTTTTAAATTTAAAAAGTTCAGATTTAAAAAAAAAAACCTAACGCTTAAAACTCCACAAGTACAAATCCATTCAACTAATTTAAAAAAACCTTTGCCTACTTCTGAAGTTGAAGAACATACAGAATACCAAAAAGAACCTTTGTCATCAAAACATTCTAAAAATAAACTAAAACATGATGAACCCACTTTTTTAAATCTGACATCCGAACAAATCAAAAAGTATTGGCAAATATTTGGCGGGACAGTCGGTGAGGATGGATTGGATAAAATATTCGTAAACTTAGCCTTTAAAACAGGTGAAAACCAACTTACTATCTATTTAGATAATGAAATTCAAAAAAGTATATTCCCAGAAATGCGTACCAAAGTAAAGGCTTATTTTGATAAACATTTTGAGAATAATCAACTTAATATTGATTATAAAGTTGGTAATGGTAAAAATAAATCAAGTCTTAAAAATCAACGTATCAAAAAACTCAAAGAAGAGTATCCATCTTTTAAAATCTTACATGACTTATTAGATTTGAAAAGTTTTTAGTAATCTAATATTTTTACGTAATTTAAAACAATAAAAATTTGACTATCATAGTTTTATAATATAATAAAATATTTAGAGCGTGTCTATTTTTTTTTAAATAGACACGTCTTTATTCTTAGGTTTTGTAATTAGATAAAGCTTTACTCCAACCGGTGATAACTCGCTTATTAAGCTTTCGTGGGTTTTTTTCTTTATAATCGGTAAGCAAATTAACCGCTTTTTGTCCAACCTCAAAAAGCCCAACAGGGTTTTTATCGTGTTCATAACTGTTGATAACATATTCTAACTTAGCTTTAATATCATTAAAAGATTCAGAGTTTAAGTTATTTTTATTAATCAACTTGATTCCTTCGACACATTTTTGCTTTAATCGCTCATTAATTTCTAAAGATTTAGCTGACATAATTATAAAATTTAAAATAATTAATAAATAGATACTATAATTAAGTTTTTAAAAAGACTAATAGAATACTATAAGAAAATATTAATTGTAAATCCTTATAAAATCTTTATCTCTCCCAATAGCTTTAGATAAAAAAAGTATTACATTTAATATATGTAATACTCTATATTCTAACTTGTTTAAATTTAATCTTGATTTAGATTATATTTTAACGTGTCCATTCCAAAGTATAAGTTTTTTTCTCTCATAATTTCTTCTAATTCCATTAAAGACTTTTTTCCAAAGTTTCTAAATTTCATCATATCTTGGATATTTAAAGCTGCAAGTTCTCCTAAAGTTTGAATATTAGCTGCTTTTAAACAATTAGCTGCTCTTACCGATAAATCTAACTCACCCATAGGTGTTTTTAGTAGTTTGCGTATACGTAAGAAATCTTCATCTATAGTTTCTTCTATTTCTTCTTTTTCTTTTGGCAATAAGATATTTTGATCTGAAAAAAGTAAAAGGTGCTTTATCATAATATTAGAAGCCTCTCTAAGAGCAGCTTCAGGACTAATAGAACCATCTGTTTGAATTGATAAAATGAGTTTTTCATAGTCGGTTCTTTGTTCTACTCGTGTATTTTCAACTTTATATTTTACATTTACAATAGGTGTAAATATAGAATCTATAGGAATCAGCCCTATGATTTGTTCAAGTGGTTTATTATCTTCTGCCGTTAGATAACCTCGTCCTTTTTCTATATTTAATTGTAAATTTAATTCTGTTTTGGGATCTAACTCACAAACAACAACTTCAGGGTTTAAAACCTTAAACTGATTGGTAAATTTATTAATATTACCTGCTTTAAAAACAGATTGATTTTTAATATTAATATTAATTTGAGTTTTTTGATTTTGTTGAGTCAAGTATTTAAAACGGACTTCTTTTAAGTTTAATATAAATTCAGTCATATCCTGCACAACCCCCTTAATAGTAGAAAACTCATGCAAAACATTATTTATTTTAATGTTTGTAATAGCATAACCTTCTAATGAAGATAACAAAACCCTCCGTATAGTATTACCTATTGTCACGCCGTATCCTTTTTCTAAAGGGCCAAACTCAAAAGTTCCATAAAAATTATTGCCCTTTTGAAGTAATACTTTTTGAGGCATTTGGAAGTTTAGAATAGTCATTATCAGTGTATGTTATTTGTGGTTATATAAAGTATAATTTAATCTTAAGATGAAAGTTAGAAGAATAAAATTTTATTCCTTTGAGGGAATAAAAAAATACTTAATTTCAAAATATATAATCTATAAAAGTATATATCTTATGTTAGATTTTAAAATGATATAATTATTTGGAATATAATTCTATAATCAAAGATTCTTTAATTTTTTCTGGTATATCTTCTCGTTCTGGAAAATTTAAAAATTTACCTTTACTAGCCTGATTATCCCACTCTAACCAAGAATATTTTGCTTTAGAATGACTGATCATTTGACTTTTAAGATTTTCATTTTTTAAGGCTTTAGGACTTAAACTAATAATATCACCTTTTTTAAGACTGTAAGACGGTATGTTAGAAACTATTCCATTGACACAAACATGTTTATGGGAAACAAGTTGACGGGCTGCGCGACGTGTTGGTGCTAATCCTAAACGATATACTGTGTTATCTAAACGAGCTTCTAATAGCTGTAATAAAATTATACCTGTAATTCCGCTTTTTGAGGACGCTTTTTTAAATGTATTTTTAAATTGTTTTTCTAAGAGCCCATAAGTATATTTAGCCTTTTGTTTTTCCATAAGCTGTAGCTTATAGTCAGAATTTTTACTTCTTCTTTTCGTATTTTGATTAGCTGAAAACTTTTTTCTTTTTACCTCTTCTCCAAAAGAGCCAAAAATATCTTCTCCAAAGCGTCTGGCAATCTTAGCAAGTGGTCCTGTATATCTAGCCATTATTTTTATCTTGTAATTTAAATTATATTTTAATTACTGAAAATTATCCAATTTTGATATAAATGTTAAACAAATTTTTTGCAAACTTAATCAAAACAACAAATTTTTTATAAATCCTTTATTTTTTTTTATACAGCTATTAGAATCATAAAAATTAGGAATTTGTACTATGAAATATTTTGAACGTTAGACGATAAGATAATATTTTTTAATTATTTGGCTATCAATCTTTTTAAAAAAAAATTGCGCTAATATTGGGAAAAATAATTTTAATAAAACTTTTTTCCCTTTTTAAGTTTTTGTCTTAAACTTTCAGGAATTTCAAAACGTTTTCCAAAATATTTTGTAAAACGGTCGCAGTCATCAATAAAATTATCTAACCCAATGTAATCTATATAAGCGATTGCTCCACCTGTATAAATTGGGAACCCCCAACCTAAAACAGATCCAACATCTGCATCTTGGGTCCTTGTTAAAACCCCTTCTTCAAAACATCTATAAGCTTCAAGAGCTTGGCGATGCAATAATCTTTTAGAAAGGATCGATGGATCTATATCTTTACTTTTTTGAGGGAAAATAGTTTGTAATCCAGTCCATATTTTTTTCTTCTTACCTTCTGGATAATCATAAAAACCTTTTTTAGCTTTTTTACCCAAACGTCCATATTTATTAACTAGATTATCAAAAATGCTATATAATCTGTCTGTTTCTTCATTTTTACCCAATGTTGGATCTGACTTGAGAATGGCAAGGTTTAGACTAAGACTAATTTCATCGATAATGGCAAGAGGGCCCACAGGCATACCTATTTTTCTGGCACTATTTTCAATGACTAATGGGTCTGTACCTTCTTCTAATAAAAAAGCAGCTTCAGATGTGAATGTTGAAAAACAACGGGTCGTAAAAAAACCATGGCTATCCTTGACAATAATAGGTATTTTCCCAATAGCTAAAACATAATCAACTGTTGCAGCAATAGTTTTTTTAGACGTTTTTTGACCTACAATAATCTCGACAAGTGCCATTTTATCAACAGGCGAAAAAAAGTGGATGCCAATAAAACGCTCTGGTACTTGGGTAGATTTTGCTAACATAGTAATAGGTAAGGTCGACGTATTGCTTCCTAAAACTTTACCTTTTCCCAAAATTACCTCTGTTTCTTCAATAACTTTTGATTTAAGGTTAGGATCTTCAAAAACTGCTTCTACAACATAGTCGACATCTTTAAAATTTTGTAAACTTGTTGTCGGCTTAATGCGATCCAAAATATTTTGAGCTTGATCTTGGGTTATTTTACCTTTAGAAATTTCGAGTTGTAATCGCTTTTCTGTTTGCAATTTTCCTTTTGTTGCCAGTGCTAAGGTTCTGTCTTTTAGGATGACTTCCATACCTTTTAAAGCTGATACATAAGCTATACCAGCACCCATCATACCAGCCCCTAAAATACCTAATTTCTTAACAGTATAAAAATCGTAGCCTTGTGGTTTATTTTTACCTTTTGCTGCTTCTTTCATGAAGAAAAAACCTGTTCTAATTTGGTTTTTTGCTTCTTTCGATCCTAAAGCCTTAATAAAATACCGAGCTTCTAGCTCTAAAGCGCGGTCTATGGGCAAAGCTAAACCATCATGAAGAGCGCTTATAAGGTATTCGGCTGAAGGATAATTACCTTGTGTTTTTTTTCTAAAATTTCCTATTGCCTCGGTAAATATTTGAGCAACATTGGGTGTGTTTACACCAGGTATTTCTACTTTTTTAGCATCCCAAGGCTGAATGGGATTCGGATTATTTAAAATCCAAGTTTCCGCCTTATTGAATAAGTCCGCTTCATCATTTGCCAAGTCATTGATAAGTCCATCTTGATAGGCTTGGTTAGGTTTTACAGATCTACCGGTTAATAAATATGTTAATGCTGTTTGAAGACCCATCAAATAAGGACTTTTTAACGTTCCACCTGCACCGGGTAAAAGCCCTAACGTAATTTCAGGAAAGCCAATTTTTATTTTGGGGCTATTTAAAGCTATCCGATGGTGGCAGGTTAATGCTAATTCCAAACCACCTCCTAAAGCCGTACCAGCAAGAGCGGCAACAAAAGGTTTGCCTCCTGTTTCTATTGTTCTAAATTGTTTATGAATATTCAAAAAGATCTTAAAAAACATGTTGGGATCATCCATAGGTTTTGACAAAAGTCTTAAATCTGCACCAGCCATAAACAATTTTTGAGCAGAACACACAATAACGCCTTTAACTTTAGAATCCTTTAAAGCCAGCTGAGCAGTCTTAGCGTATTCTTCTACAAAATCAAAACTTAAAAGATTAGCAGGGTAATCCTTCATGTCTATGGTCATCAGACCAATACCTTTATTATTAACTTCGTAAGATAAAATCTTATTTTTCATTTTAATAATACTTATTAAATTGTAAAGCTATATAGTCATTTCAAATTAAAAAGGAAAGTTTGGGTGGTGTTTCAAAAAAAAGGATTTTTCAGGATTCTAACTCATTCATATTGAAACAAAAGGTTTCTTAAAATAATAGTATTGGTATAAAATAATTTTGATTATACCCTGAATGCAGAGGCGAAGATATATTAAAAAATGCTATAAACAAAATAACAAATAATTTTATGGATACAAATTATAGAGGATTGTTGGAAATCAGTATATTAAAAACAGCTTCTCTTTTTTTTGTAAAAAAAACCAAAATAGCCTCCTTAAACTATCTAAGCCTTGCTATTAAAAATAAAGAGAGAATGTTTTCTCATAGTTGCGGTCAATGGTTTAAATATCTAAAAAACCTTTTATTATTTCGGATAACTATACTAATAAAAGATAAACCTATCCATCTCTTTAGTTTGTAAGATTTTGTTAAATTTGTAAAATAAATGTATGAAATTAGGAAAATTATAATCTTGAAAATCAATAGGTTAACTTCACGATATTTGAAATCATAAACTTTTAATAATCAATGAGTTATAAAAATAATATTTTAGAAACTTTAAAATGGCGAGGGATGCTTCATGATTTTACGCCTAACTTAGAAAAAGTTTTTAAAACAAAACGCGTGAGAGGGTATATTGGCTTTGATCCTACGGCTAGCTCACTTCATATTGGTAATTTAGCTACGGTCATGTTGTTAAAACATCTTCAATTAGCTGGACATATTCCCATAGTTTTAATTGGAGGTGCAACAGGTATGGTCGGCGACCCTTCAGGGAAAAAAACAGAACGTCAGCTTTTAGACGAAGAAACTTTACGGTTTAATGAAGCTCAAATGAAAATTCAATTGGCTCAATTTCTGGATTTTGAAACCAAAATTAATCCTGCCAAAATGGTCAATAATTACGATTGGTTCAAATCATATAATTATTTAGATTTTTTAAGAGATGTCGGTAAACATATTTCTGTAGGCTATATGCTAACAAAGGATTCGGTCAAAAATCGCTTGGAAACAGGGCTCTCTTTCACCGAATTTAGCTATCAACTTTTACAAGGTTATGATTTTTATTATCTTTATAAGCATGAAGGTGTTGATTTGCAGATGGGAGGAAGTGATCAATGGGGAAATATCACAACTGGAATAGAACTTATACGCAAAATGTCCGATAAGGAAGAAAGGGGCGCACATGCTTTAACTTGTCCTTTAATCACAAAGGCTGACGGACAAAAATTTGGAAAATCAGAAGGTGGAAATATTTGGCTTGATCCAAAACTTACTTCGGCTTATAAATTTTATCAATTTTGGTTAAACACTAGTGATGAAGATGCCCCTAAGCTGCTCAAAGTTTTTACCTTATTCAATCAGGAAGATATTAAAAATCTCGAACACGAACATGATTCAGCACCTCATAATCGAATTTTACAAAAACGCTTATCCCAAGAAGTTACCACAATGGTACATGGAAAATTAGCTTGTCAAAAAGCTATAGAATCCTCGACTATTCTATTTAGTAAATCCGTTGATGATCCACTTCAAAATATTGATGAACAAACTTTATTAGAAGTTTTTGAAGGTGTTCCTACTATTCATATATCGTTTGCAACATGGGACAATACAGAAAGTATGAGTAGTTTATTATCCTTAGAAACTCAAAACTTAATTTTTAAATCTAAAGGCGAAGCCAGTCGAATGATAAAAGGAGGAGGCGTGCGCATAAATCAAAAAAAAATAGTTTTAAATACCCCATTATCCGGTTTTAGACTTCTTCAAAATAAATATTTACTTGTTCAAAAAGGTAAAAAAAATTATTTCCTTATTTCTGTAAATAAAGACTAAATTAGAACTGCACTAATTTTTTTCACTATTAATATTATAATTCCATGCTTATTTTAGAAGTTAAAAATGTTTCAAAATTGTATAAGCCAAATGTTGTACTTGAAGAGATTGATATAGAAATTTGTAAAGGTCAAATTTTTGGATTACTCGGGCCTAATGGGGCTGGGAAAACATCACTTATTCGTATTATTAATCAGATTATTTTCCCAGACCAAGGTCAAATTCTTTTTAAAGGGCAAAAACTTGCAGCTAGACATACCCATCAAATTGGTTATTTACCAGAAGAAAGAGGACTATATAAGAAAATGAAAGTTGAGGAACAATTACTTTATTTGGGTCAATTAAAAGGATTAAGTCGTAAGCAAGCTAAAGGAAATCTTGAAGAATGGATAGAAAAATTTGGAATAGAAACTTGGCTAAACAAAAAAATAGATGCCCTTTCCAAAGGTATGCAACAAAAAATACAATTTATTGCTACAGTGCTTCATCAACCTGAATTTATTATTTTAGATGAGCCTTTTACGGGTTTTGATCCTGTAAATACCAATCTGATAAAAAAAGAAATTTTAGATTTAGCCCAAAAAGGTAGTACTATCATGCTTTCCACCCATAGAATGGAAAATGTTGAAGAACTTTGTACCCACATTGCCCTAATTAATAAATCTAAAAAAATATTGAGCGGAGAAAAAGAACTGCTTAAACAAAAATACAAACGCAATACTTTTAGTCTTGTAACTAAAGGAGCATTATCTATTGATGACCCCATGTTTGACATATTAGAAACCCAAATCTTACAAAGCGGTCATTATCAGTACTCTTTAATTTTTAAAAATGAAAACCTTAATGATTTAATCACATTAGTTATGAAAAATGTAGAAATAAAACGATTAGAAGAAAAATTGCCAACTATTAATGACATATTTATAGAGTTGGTTTCGCAATAGACTAATTTAGCTACAGCCATGCTATTATTATATCAAAAATATTTATTTTGATTATCAATGAGTTAAAAACTCTAAAAAATCTTTTTTTCAAGCTACCTGACTATACTAAAAATGGAAAATGTAAAGATTAAAAAAATAGATATAAATGATGTTGACAAATTACAAGAAATTGGAAAACAAACTTTTACTGAAACTTTTTCTTCGACCAATAGTGAAGCAAATATGAAAGAGTATTTGGAAAACAAATTTTCAATTAAAGTATTAAAAACTGAACTGACTGACAAAAATTCTGAATTCTATTTTGCTCAACTTGAAAATAAAATAATCGGATATCTAAAAATTAATATAGGGTATTCTCAAACGGAAATCAAAAATGAAAATGCCCTTGAAATTGAACGGATTTATGTCCTAAGGGAGTTTCACGGAAAAAAAGTTGGGCAAATACTTTACGAGAAGGCAATTAGAAGAGCAAAACAAAAAAAAGTTGATTATGTTTGGTTAGGTGTTTGGGAAAAAAATCTAAGAGCAATTCATTTTTATAAAAAAAACGGATTTATAGAATTTGACAAACACATTTTTAAGTTGGGCGATGACGCACAAATTGATATTATGATGAAACTTGAAATGAATTATAGGCAAGTCAATGGATTAAATCCCTAAAAAGCCTTTTTTCCATAGCAATCTAACCAAAAAAATAAAATCATCAACAACTGATTATTTAAGTAGATTTAAAAATATTTCCAAGCATTGTGAATTTAAAAAATACCATTACAGAACAATTAAAGGAATCTCAAAAGGTTTTGGATAATTTTTTATCCGAGCCCAAACATATTCAAAGCATAGAAGAAATAGCTTTAGAAATGGTCGCATGTATTAAAGCCGGACGAAAAATTATGAGTTGTGGCAATGGAGGCTCTCATTGCGACGCTATGCACTTTGCTGAAGAAATGACGGGGCGTTTTAGAGGTAACCGACCAGCCTTGCCTGCAATTGCTATTTCCGACGTGAGTCATATATCTTGTGTTTCTAATGATTTTGGTTTTGATTATGTTTTTTCAAGATTTATAGAAGGTTTGGGACAGAAGGGGGATATTTTATTAGCTATTACCACAAGTGGAAATTCTAAAAATATTCTTGAAGCTCTAAAAACAGCTCAAAAAAAAGGTATCAAAACAATAGGTCTTACAGGAAAAAATGGGGGAAAAATCATAGAATTGGTAGACTTAGCCCTTGTTGTACCTCATTTTGGTTATGCTGATAGGATTCAAGAAATTCATATTAAAATTATTCATATTCTTATTCTAATTATAGAATCATGTTTAAACTATGATACTATTGCATAAGGTCTAATACTTACAATAGTTCGGTAAATTTTTTAGTAAGTTGATTATAATTTACTTATATCTTAATAAGTTATTTAATCTTCTTAAGCCTTCCGAAAAAATAGTTTGGGAGTAGCTAAAAAAAATAATAACAGAATCCACTGCTAAAAGCCAATAATTAATTATTTATAAAATTAGAATATTGGAAATCAACTGGTTAAACTCCAAGACTTAAAAATATAATTGCTTGATATTCAATATATTATAAAAAGTTCAAAAAAAAATAAAAATTTATAGGTTTTTTTGAACTTTTTTATATTTTCGTCTTTCATTATCTCTCTATCATTAGTCCAAGCAATTAAAAATAGGTTCGGTTTTATTCATTTAATTTTTATTAAACTATATAATCATCATGACCAAATATCTTATTGTTATCGCTTTTTTATTAGGCTTCGGTTTTTATTTAAGGGGGCAAGGTCCTGAAAATGAAACTAATATACCTTATTATAATATTGTACCACCTTCCCCTGAGGCATCAGCTTTTGCCAAATATGGCGATATACCCGTAGGTAAGTACACGGGTATTCCCAATATTACTATTCCCTTATATACGGCTGGTTCAGGAGATTTTCAGCTGCCAATAACCTTAAGTTATCATGCCGCTGGCATCAAAGTGGATGAAATAGCCAGTTCTGTTGGGCTGGGTTGGGTACTTAACGCAGGCGGGGTGATTACCCGTACGGTAATGGGCAAAAAAGACGAATACAGCAGTTTCGGTTGGTTTGGGCAAGGTGAAGTGAATGCAGATAGTCTCACTTCAGATCAGAAATGGAATTATGCGGTGGGTAGATGGGATAGCCAACCTGATGTTTTCTATTTTAATTTTCCGGGCGGAAGTGGCAAATTTGTTTTTACCCTTTCTAAAGAAATTGTTACTATTCCCTATCAAAAAATAAAAATAGAAATTATCAATTCATATTTTGCAGAAGGGTTCAAAATTACGGCTCCAGATGGGATGGTCTATTATTTTGAAGAAAGTGAAACAACAGCATCTGAAAATAATTGTGTAGATCACATTACCATAACAGAAACCGCTTGGTTTCTGAGCAAAATAGTAACCCCAAACAATAGAGAAATTAATTTTAGCTATGTTGATCGAAATTATGTCCGCAATCTGGGCATGTCAGAAACAAAAAGTATCGCTTTAACAGGTACACCTAAACCTCCTAAACCAAAGAGTTGGCTAAGAAATCCAATAAGAGCCTATATATCATCTGTTTATAATAAAGCTGATTGTCCAATATCTTATACATTATGCCATAGTAATTTGAGCATCATGTCCAAACAGTTAAAAGAAATCAATACTGACCAGGAACGCATTATTCTTAATTTAGAAGATGAAGGACAAATCATATCAAGTATAGAAATATTTGACAAAAAAAATACGTTAATCAAAACTTTTGACCTATTCCATAGCTATGTTTCTGGACGTTTACAACTTAATGGTATTCAAGAAACTGGCAAACCAGCTTATACATTTCGCTACAACAGCAAAAAGTTGCCTCCTCACAATTCTTATAAACAAGACCACTGGGGCTATTACAACAAAAATACTACATCAACTTTAATTCCGACTATAATCTTATTTTTGCCCAATCAGAGACAGGTAGTGCATGATGGTGCCAATCGCTTGCCTGACGAATCCCATACGAAAGCCCAGGTATTGGAAGAAATAACCTACCCAACAGTTGGCAAAACCCAATTCAGCTACGAATTGAACGATTATTCTTACCTTAATAGGGGTGATAATATACCGACCTTGGCTATAGATAAATCCTTATTAACTAAAATTTTTGCCAGTGCCAGTGGAAATATCCAAGGATGTGCTAGTCCGAGCGAACTAATAGAGCTAACACAAGAAGGTCCCCAAACAGGCGAAAAAATATTTACGTTGTCAAAAAATAATACCCATTTACGGCTCACAATTAATTACAGATGGCTTAAGGAATGCGATGTTTGTCCGGACTTCGCATGTACAGAGTCCTACGATAGTGATTTTGAGGTTAAAATCTTTAGACAGGATTCTGATAATCCTGAACGTATTTTTAATGCATCATCAGACAGTTTAGTTGCACTATCTTCAGGGAATTTACAAAAAACGCTCGGGGGTGAAGTCTATTTGGATTCAGGAACTTGGATTCTACAGGTTAGTACACATGTTTATCTTAGTGCGTCCTTGTATTTTTTCGACGAAACAAAATCAGGAAATCTGCTATCGGGAAAAGCAGGTGGCTTGAGAATAAAAAAAATAACAAGCTACAACTCTGAAAATGAGCAAATAAGCCAAAAAATATACGATTATACTTTGAAAGATGATAGATTAAAACGATCTAGTGGAGTGTTGTTAAATTACCCTATTTATGCATACAATACATCTCATCCTATTCCAAACTTTTGGGCTGGTAATTGTCATTATTTAATGCGCACCTCATCGCCCACCAGTGTTATCGGATTAACTCAAGGTGGATCCGTTGGTTATAAAAAAGTTACCGTTTTTTCTGATGAAAATGGAACCTTTGGCAAAACTGAATATGACTATATAGCCCCCGACGAAGTACCGGATAGCGTTGCTAAAGGTTATTACAAATTTCCTTTTGGTCCTCCCCATACCAGTTACGATTATAAAAGAGGATTGGAAAAGAGAGTCACGAACTATAAAAAAGAAGGGGATAGTTATGTTAAAATTCATGTCCAAGAAAACAAGTATTTGTTTAAAAGCTGTATAACAAAAAGTAATAATAAGGCTTGGGATTGCGATTCAAATTTGCCTAATTTCAAAAAGATGCCCGCCTTTGTAGTAGGTTTCCAGTACAATGCCAATAATGGAAATCCATCAAGCTCAATCTACTATGTTAATCAATATAATTATATTTCCGAGTGGTTTTACCCGAAAGTAAAAACAAATACTTACTACTATGCCAATGGTGATAGCCTTAGTACCCAAATAAACTATGCCTATGACTCTTCGCATTTAAACATAGCGTATAGAACTCAGAAAAACAGTGATGGCAATTGGTACAGAAAAGAATATTATTACCCTTCCGACCCGGCTGTAGCGAGTTTTGTTCCTATCGAAATGCATAGAGATAAATACATTTACAATCGAATAATAGAGGAAAAGCAATTCAAAAATAATCATCTTGTCGCTGGGAGGCGCTATAAATACGTTTATGATGCCCCTAATCAGCTGGTCAATTTAGCTGCTTATGAAGAATCTAAAAAGGGGTCTAACTATGAGCCTCTTTTTCATTTTGATCATTATGACGATAAAGGTAATCCGGGTCAAAGGCGCACTGCCGATGGACTCAGTGAAATTTTTCTCTGGGCTTACCGCAAAACACATTTGGTCGCCCGTATAGTCAATGCCAACTATGCCGATGTTTCTGGGGTTTTGGGCGGACAGCAAGCCATAGAGAATTTGGCTAATACAAGCATTCCTCAAAAGACTTATTTAAAAACCTTACTTTCAAACCTAAAAAATAATCTCTCTACAGCTCAAGTTTTCGGTTATATTTATAAGCCTTTGGTTGGTCCAAATGAACAACTAAACCCTAATGCCCAATCCATTTTTTACAACTATGATCCTTTAGAACGTTTATCTAAAATTATTGATAATCAGAATAATATATTAGTTCAATACGATTATCATTATAAAGAATAGTAGTTTTTGGATTACGAAATATTTTTAATATTTTTCTTTTTGTAATTTAATAATTACAGAGTCTAATCATTTTTAAGCATGAAATATCATGAAACATGTAAAATATAGTTTTCTTTTACTTTTTTTGTTTTTTATCAATTTTTATAGTTTTTCATCTACTAGTGTTACTGTAAATGGGCTAACTATAAGTACAAAGACAAGCTGTTTTTCGAACCAACAACTTGTTCATCGCTATGCCTATAGCTACCAAGGGCAAGCTAAGGAAGTTCAGAAAAATGCTTATTATTTCAATGGTTCTTATTCTTCAAGTTTTTCGGTACCGGCAACGGTGACCAGTGTTACTATTCGGACTTACCGTTTTCTTTCTTTTGAAAGTAGCTATGTTTTAGTATCCACTCAAACCGTTTCGGTTGATTATGTTCCGCCACCGCCGCCGCCACCTCCACCGCCTCCACCGCCTCCACCGCCTTGCACTACACCTCAAAGTCCTCATTATTATGTCTATAATGTTGAAAAAGAAGCCGTAGACTGTAATCTATATAGACTTAAAGTCCTTCCCGATGAGGCTCAAATCGAAGCCGACGGACTAGACCAAACAACAAATTTTAGCAATTGGTATTGGCAAATGAACCCTAATGCTACAACCACTAATTTAAGGGCTAACGCCTATCCTGAATTGCCCGGAGGACAAACCTATTATCTAAGAATCAAAAATGGCTCTTGTTGGAGTACAGCAGTAAGCCATTTTATCCCTCAAACGCATAATTGGACAGCCTTAACCCCTAATATTACCCAAAATATCTGTGGAAAACCTGTTCAACTAGCTTATCCTCAAACCTTATCTTCTGCTTATACCATGACTTGGAAAAAAGGAAATCAAGTCTACGGTACAGGTCAAAGCATTGGTGTTCATGAAAGTGGTTATTATTATGTCCAAGTCAGCGATGGGGTTTGTACTAAAGCCTCAAGTGCTACCTATGTGAACTATAGACCCTATACACCAGGTCCCAATCCCAATTTGCACATTGAAAGAACATGCCAAAATGCCAAGGTCACGGTTCTTAATTTACCCTCTGGGTCTCTAAAATGGTATTGGCAAACATCAGGAGATGGAACTTCTAAAGCTCATAATGCCCAAAATCCTTATACGATTACCCAGAGTGGTACTTATTACCTACGCGCCGAACAAAACGGCTGCTGGAGCGTTTCAGCTTTTCAAACTTCTATTCAAATCAATACAGAACCAAACTATGTACGTGTTTACACCCCGAAACAAGCCTATACTCAGGATGATGACTTAGTTACCGCAGCAGCTAGTACCATTCGAATAAGCACCCAGTATTACGACGGTTTGGGACGAGAAATCCAAAAGGTAGACCACCGAGCTATAGGTAGTCAGGACTTAATATCTTTTCAAACCTATGATCAGGTGGGTAGACCCGATAAAAGTTATTTGCCCTATCCCGTTCCAACCAGCACCTCTTGTGAAAGTTATCGACCCGATGCCGTCAGCGAACAAGCCGCTTTTTATAATCAAAATTTTGACAACCAAGGAGACTATGCCCACAGCAAAAGCATTTATGAAGCCAGCCCATTAAACCGCGTTTTAGAAGAATACGGACCGGGTAAAAATTGGCATAATAACAACAAAAGGATCAAAATCAAGGAGGGAACAAATCATTTAAATGCTAATATTTTACAAGAAGATAGCTTTAACTATTCCCATAACTATCACTACATTCCAAAGTTTGGTCTATTGCATTATGAGTTAACTATTGAAGATGGGGTTTTTAACTTTGAGGCTTCTGTCCAGCATATTCCAGCTTACACCCAAAAAGCCCATGTCGTTGAACAGCTTTTTCCTGTTCCTGATTATTTAGGATTTGACTATAAATTTTTAGGTAGTAGCATCGCTCAATTTGAATATATTGGCTATGATGCCTCCGTAAAGCAAACCTATTATTACATATATATCTATTGGTTTTCTCTTAGAAATGGTTACTTAGTCGTGAAAGCCAAGGCCAGAAAAATTGGATTTGTCTATACAGGTTGGATGGGCTATGTAACCAATTCGACTAGTTACACTAAAAACCTCAACGATTGGAAAAAAGAAATAGAAGAGTTTTACTACTTTGGCGAAGAAATCCCTATTTTTAATGGGACAAGTTTTCAAGGCATCTATTCCGAAGCCACACTTTTTAAGACCCAGACCCACGATGAAGACGGCAATTTGAATGTTGTTTACAAAGATAAACTTGGCAAGACTATTTTACAAAAAAATAAAATCGACGATAGCTTTGCTGAAACCTATACCATTTACGATGATTTTGACCAAGTAGCTTACGTTTTACCACCAGAGGCTATGAAGTATTTACGGGCAAATAATTGGGTTTGGAATGCCGCCGAATTGGAAAAATGGATTTATGCTTATACCTACGATTACAGAGGACGGCAAGTAAGCAAAAAAATACCCGGAAAAGCAATAGAATACGTCGTGTACGACCGCTTGGATCGCCCTGTGTTGGTTCAAGATGGCGAATTACGGAAAAAAAACTTCTGGCTATATACCCAATACGACGTGTTTTCCAGACCTACAAAAACAGCTTTGCATAGCGATAGCCGGAGTCATACGGCTTTACAACATGCCTTCAAAGAAGATGGAACCTTAACATTTTCCATTACGAATTTACAAACCGAAACCTTTTATGATAACTATGCCTTCACGACTCGCACTTTTACAACAGCTTATAACACGTATTTGAAACCAGAAGAAGATACAGAATCTTCGGCAAATACAGCGGTCAAAACCTTAGAAACAGGCTCACGGGTTCGAATTTTGGGAAGCACTAATTTTTTGGAAACCGTTGTTTTTTACGACCAAAAATATCGTCCTCTTCAGGTGCATAGTGAAAATCATTTGGGCGGCTGGGATATTTTGACGACCCAGTACGATTTCATCGGGCAGGTTATGGCGGAACATTGGCATCATGAGGGCAGTAACGGCTCCAGTTTGGAGGTTTCAAGGCAGTACAGCTATGACCATCAAGGGCGTTTATTGGAAGAAAAAATGAAAATAGACAGCAGCCCTTGGGAAACCTTAGCCACTTACGAATACAATGAACTGGGGCAATTGAAGAAAAAACGAATGGGGCTGAATGCCAATGCCCACATTCAAGAGCAGGTCTATGCTTACAACATTCGGGGTTGGTTGTTGGGCGTTAATGATCCTCTGGTACTGACTCAAGAACAGCCTTTTGCTTTTAAACTACACTATGAAACAAAATCAGATGACGACGAAGAAGGCTATTACAACGGAAACATTTCGGGACAGACTTGGGCAAGTATTACTGATTTCCATCCTCGGCATTACGACTACACCTATGATGGGCTTTCACGTTTAAAATCAGCCGATTATACTGGCGATCAACATGAAAATTACGATGTGCTCAATATTGCTTATGACTTGCAGGGGAACATTCAGCGTTTGGATAGGTATGGCGTTTTGGGTGAGCAAAATGGTTTTTATTATGGACTTTTGGATGGTTTGCGTTACAAGTATACCGGCAACCAATTGCGTTCGGTTCAGGATATGGGAAACAGCGCAGGTGTGTATGCATCTTTCAAGGATGGGGCAAACCAAAATGAAGAATATGTTTATAATTTGAATGGGGCTTTAACCAAAGATTTGAACAAAGGTATTGAGGCTATACGTTACAATTATTTGAATTTACCTACTTCGATTGATATGGGTTTGGGCAAACGAATAGATTATCTCTATGATGCGGCAGGAATCAAGTTGCGGCAGCATTCTGTGGAAAATGCTACTTCGGTGAGCAAACGGGACTATATTGGCGAGGCACTTTATGAAAACGATACCTTGCGTTATTTGCAGACCAGTCAAGGGCGGGTTTTAAAAGAAGATGGGAGCTGGAAATACGAGTATCATCACCGCGACCATTTGGGGAATCTGAGGTTAGCCGTTCGGCACGAGAAATATACCGAGGAATATTTAGCCACTATGGAGGACAGCTTGGAAAAGACGGTTTTTGAGAATTGGGATACTACCCGTAGCACCACCAAACCCAGTCACGGCATTCATTCTTCGCATACCAATGGGGCTGAAGGCAAAGAGGTGGGCTTATATAAAGTTTTGACAGTTCGAGCCGGCGATAGCTTGGATGTGAAGGTCTTGTTTCAGGTCGATTGGGCTTCAGCAGAAGGCTATTATACGCATTATAATAGTGGCATTCCTTTTAGCACTTTGGAGCTGCCGACTTCCAACGAAGGGGGTAGCGGTTTGTCCACCAATTCCGTTACGGTAACGGTTGCTAACACCGAAAATTATGGAACTTTTATTTTACAAGCCTATTTAATGATTTTGTATGTTGATAATGAGGGCAATTATTTAAACTTGGGCAGTCAAGTATCTTTTATTTACCATCCGCCAGTAACTCTACCGCATTGGAATCGACACATTATTACGAAAGTCCCACCCGGTGCTGTCAAGGCTTATATCTACGTCGCCAATGAAACACCAGCCAATATTTATTTCGATGATTTTAGAATTAAGCACACCAAAGCCATCAAGGTTATCCAAGAAAACCACTACTACCCTTTTGGGATGATTATGAAGGGCTTGGAGTTAAGAGGCAATCCAGATCATAGGTTTAAGTTTAATGGAATTGAACGAGTTGAAAATTTTGAGTTGAATTGGGATATGGCTTTGTATAGAAGTTATGACCAAGTGCTTGGACTCTGGGGGCAATCAGACCCTAAATACAACTATTCCCAGAGTGTTTATTCGGGCTTTGGAAATAATCCTTTGAAATATGTTGATCCGCTGGGAGATACGATATTAATAAGGCATCAAGGGGAACCGATATTTTATATGAATAATCAACTCTATTGGGCAAATAATGAGCAAAAATGGCAAAAATACGATGGTAAAGCAGTAAAGAAAAAAGGTAAAAATGCTGGGAAGTTGAAAGGTTTTGTTAAAAATCTCTTTGATGCCTTAAATAAAATTGATGGTGGAGGTGAACATGGAAATAATTTAATCAGCACTTTAGAAAATTCAAGTAATTATATTACTGTGAAGGAAGGTTCCAATCAAAACAAGGGACTTTTTGTAAGCTGGGATCCTTACGATCGAGATGGTGGAATAGATGAAAAAGGAAGCACTATGCGTCCAGCTTTTATAGGTTTGGCTCATGAGTTAGCTCATGCTATGGATTGGTTAGATGGAACTAAACCGAATTTTTCAACTTGGTTTACGTTATCAAACAAAGAAGAAATACCAAAAGCTGAAGGAGATGCTTCAATCATAGAAAATAACATTAGACGTGAACACAGTTTACCCTTACGAACTCATTATAGTGTTGATCAAGGGAAGCCCATTGGTTCTTTATTAGACTATAAAAACCTAAAAACCAATGTTCAAAAGCATATTAACAATAATAAAAAATAATCATGATGAAAGTAAAGGAATATTTTTTAATTGTATTATTGTTCACAATTTGTTCTAATGTAGTTGCTCAACATAGGGATAATCCTCATAAAAATGTATTTTTTTATAATAGCAAATTGTATAAAGGCTATGGAGTTATTTTTAAAAAAGAATATGTTTTACCTATAGGAGGGTTTAATATTATTGGAAGGTTTAATCCTTCTTTTAAAGAAGTAGAAATAGCAGAGAATATTCTTTATAATCAACTTAATGAACGCAGAATTTCAAATTTTGGAAAAAAGTGGAAAATGATCAATGTTCAAAAAAAATATTCTAAATATCATCGTCAATATTTTGGTTATTATAATAGTAAAGGTGATAAAATTATTTATATGTATTTGATGAATTTTAAAAATCAGAAAAAATTTAGAGAAAATTTTGACGGTTGGAAGCAGGAGATTATTCCGGGCTTCGGAAAGTTTTACGAAAAAAATACTAGGATGTATAGGATTAACATTACAAAAAAGACTTTTGAACATTAGTATTTGTAAATAAATAATTTACACGTAAAGAATGGGTTATAGCAGCTCTAATAATATTCATTTTTAAAATCAATTGAAGTTAATACCTTTCAAGCCCTTTATCGTTCTTTCGATCCGAATTTGGGGAGATGGTGGCAAATAGATCCCAAAGTAGAACTATTCTATCCCTTAACACCTTATAATCTGAATCTTAATAATCCTATACGCTATAATGACCCAGAAGGAGACTGTCCTGTGTGTTTTACTGCGGGTGGTGGTGCTATTATTGGAGCAATAGCGGGAGGTATAGTTGCTGCTTATAATGGAGAAGATATTACAACTGGAGTAGTTTCAGGAGCTGTTGGAGGAGCAATAGTAGGATCTGGGGTTGGGTTGTTAGCTACTGGAGCTGTTGGTACTGGTATTTTTTCTACACTTACTGTTAATACTTTAACAGGTGCGTTTGCTAGTAGTGCTGAGGAAACAACAAAACAAGGAATTGAAATGTTTAAGGGAAATAGGAAAAATTTTGATACTGACAAAATAGGCAATAGTGCAAAAGTTGGAGCAGTAGTTAATACGGTTGCCGGTCCTTTGGGTAAAGTGGTTTCTAATAAAATAGCTTTATCCTCAACCCAATCAGTAACTCAAAAGGTAGGTCAAATAATGAGTAAGGAAGCGCAAAAACAATTGAAAAAAGGATTAAGAAGACAAGGGGTACAAGGGAAAATAGGAGTAAACAAAACAGCTTCGGATATCACTTCTAATAGAATTAAAATCATTGAAACAGAAACACACTTTATAAAAGGTATGGTAGGATCTGCTGCTAATACAAGTATAGAAACAACAAGCAAGGTTGTTGAGAATAAAATACAAGATGAGTTAGATAAAAAATAAATAACAGCATGTCGAAAAAAAAATATTCTATTCTAGATAATATAGCTATAATGATTATGACTATATTAAGTTTCTTTTTTTTATTATCTATGATTTATAGTGTTTTATTAAGTATTGATTATGCTTTTTTTGCGAAAGTCACAAAAGGCACAATTAATAATATTGCACTAAATAAAAAAAATAATGAATGCAGAATTTATTATTCTTTTTTTAATGAATTTAGTATGCAAAATTATGAAAGACAGATTAAAATATCATTGAAAAAATTTAAAAAAATAAAAGATAGAAAAAGAATCGAAATTTCTTATACTAAATATTTTAATGATAGTACAGCTGTTGAAGTTAAAAATAAACCTTCTTTAATCTTACAATTGTTTGGATTATGTTGTGCTATTATAATCTCGTACAGGACATTACTTTTACTTAGAGGTAAAATATCAACTAAAGATTATATGTGATAACCAACATTTACTAGGATGATTTTAGCATTAAGCACACAAAGGCTATCAAGGTTGTCCAAGAAAACCACCACTACCCTTTTGGGATGACTCTGAAGGGCTTGGAGTTAAGAGGCAATCCAGATCATAGGTTTAAGTTTAATGGAATTGAACGGGTTGACAATTTCAATCTTAATTGGGATATGGCTTTGTTTAGAAGTTATGACCAAGTGCTTGGACTCTGGGGGCAGTCAGACCCGAAATACAACTATTCCCAAAGTGTTTATTCGGGTTTTGGAAACAATCCTTTGAGATATGTGGATCCGTTGGGAGATACGATTTCAATTCATTGTGGTGATAATCAAAGCTTACAATATACCCAAGGACTAAAATATAATGGCGATAATGCCTTTGTGAGTTCGGTTGTTAATGCTTTAAATAGTGTTGGTAACAGCAAAGCGGGTGGCACAGTTTTAAACACCTTGATAGCCTCCGAACAAAATTACAGCTATATCAATGAATATTCCAAAGATAAAAATGGAAATGACCTAAAAGGAACATTTAGATATGTAACAAATGGGAATCGTAAAGGTGGAACTATCTTTGCCGGGGCACTTTTTGAATATGGCGCTCCATCCAAAATTATTTCTCCGATAGCCCACGAGTCTTTCCACGCTTATCAAGATGAAAATAATGGTTTTTCTAATGGGCATCATATTGGTTTAGAAGTAGAAGCTACTTTGTTTGGGACGGTTTCGTATTATAATTATTTGTTGGACCATGGACAAAACTCAGACCTATCCTTAGCACTTACTTTAAATCATATCACCGGAGGAAATGACGCTAATGCATATACAAAATATTCTACTTCCATGATTGGTTTATTGAAGTCGTACAGGCAGGAGTATTTTGGTTCAGCAGTGAATAATTTCCACTTAGGTGCTTCAAAGGGAAAAATTTATTCTAAGGTACCAGTCAAAGATTATCAATCTCCATTAATTAGGCAACTTTATCCACTTCTAAAACAATAGACTAAAATGAATTTTTCTTTTTTCTTTTTTCTTTTTTCTTTCCTCTTTTCTCTTTTTCCCTCAAAGGGAAAAGACTATATATGTGGTTTTGCGGATAGTTTTCCAAAAGAGAAACCAATTGAACGAAGTTTTTATATACCTAAAGTTTTGGAAAATAGTAATCTAGCCAGAGCTATTTCCAAACCTGATTTCGTAAAAAATTTTAAAGGTTATATACAAGTTTATGTAAGGTTTGATTTAGATCACAAAATTCAGAATGTGTATATATCTATAGTAGAATTATCCAATTCAGATGAAAAGATTACATATGGACTATTTCTGAAAAATAATAAAAATTTCAAAAAAGTTTCAAAAGGTAAAAAAATACAGTATCCTAAAAAAGTGGCTTGTCTTTTACCTTATGTGGAACACTATGTAAAAAAATTAGATCTTATTCTCACTGATGTTAATAAACCCCATGAACACTGGACCTTATTACTCATTAGCTTTAAAGAAGGGTGACTGTAAAGAATTATTCCAAGGATCGTGTAGAAAATTACCCCAAAAGTTGTGCACTTAAGTTTATGAGGTTATTCAAGAAAACCATTTCTACCCTTTTGGGATGAGTATGAAGGGATTAGAGTTAAGAGGCAATCCAGATCATAGGTTTAAGTTTAATGGGATTGAACGAGTTGAAAATTTTGAGTTGAATTGGGATATGGCTTTGTTTAGAAGTTATGACCAAATACTTGGACTCTGGGGGCAGTCAGACCCGAAATACAACTATTCCCAGAGTGTTTATTCGGGCTTTGGCAATAATCCTTTGAGATATGTTGACCCGCTGGGGGATACAATTTCAATTCATTATGGTGATAATCAAACCTTACAATATAACCAAGGACTGAAATATAATGGCGATAATGCCTTTGTGAGTTCGGTTGTTTCTAGCTTAAATAATTTGTCAAGCACCACTCTTGGACAAGAATTGCTCACTCCATTAATATCCTCTCAAAACAACTTTGATTTTACAAACACCTACTATATAAATAAAAATGGCGATCTTATCAAAGACGTTTTAGCATTCCGAGAATATGAAAATGGGGGAGGAGAAATAAATGCTGCTGTTCTGACGAACAATGAATCCGACTTACAAAAACTTGGAGTGTTATCACATGAACTTTTTCATGGTTATCAACATGAAAACGGACAAAGCGGAGCATCAATATTTAATGAAGTAGAAGCCTATTTATTCGAATATTCAACAAGATGGGAATATATAAATGGTGGAAAAAGTAATTTAAGTATGTTTCATATTCCTACTCTTGAATATGGCAGAGAAAATGCCTACGGTCTAAAATGGGAAAATGCCTTTAAAAACTTATATAATAATAACTTTAAGGTAGAAGTTTTTCAAGATGCAGTTAAAGCATTTAGACATGGTTCTCAGCAAAATATATCCGGAATATACAACAAATATTTATTTCGAAGACCTAATCAAAAAATAGCACTCATTAATAGATTCTACCCACTAAAAAGATAATCATGAAAAAAATAATAGTAATCTTTAGTTTAAAATTATTATCAATTACTTGTTTTGGGCAATCAAAAAATATTTTTTTGTATCCAGCTACTCCTACTTTTAAATCATATATTCCTAATATTTGCCTTTACGATCCCGATATTGATAAAATATTAAAAGGAAAAGTGAGTGTGCTTCTCTATTTTGATAATAGAGAAAGTCTAACCGTAATTGAAACTAAAATAGGTTTCATAGAAATTAAGGATTCTATTACAGGGGAGATTTATCTTGATTATCCTCAGTATGAAACTAACAATACAACATATTTATTTGGAGATACCCTTCTTGACGATTTATTCAAATATGAATATGGAGATCCAAATATTCCTGATTCAATTGTTGAGAATCATGATGAAAAAATAATAAGAAAAAATTATCAAAACTATAGCGAACCAAAGAAGAAAAAATTAAATTTTACAGGAGAAAAAAAGCTAAATTTCTACAAAATGCAAATTGATTCTATTTTTATAAACTTAGAGTACAAAATTAGCAATGAAAACAATCCAAATTTTATTCCAAAAATGGCTACTGTTTTAATTTTCAAAGTTTATCCTTTGAAATAGCGTATATTATATTCTCTATTAATTATATCGGCATATCATCATAAAGGTTCTTCTTGGTGCTGTCAAGGCTTATATTTACGTAGCCAACGAAACACCAGCCAATATTTATTTCGATGATTTTAGCATTAAGCACACGAAGGCTATCAAGGTTGTCCAAGAAAATCATTTCTATCCTTTTGGGATGAGTATGAAGGGTTTGGAATTAAGAGGCAATCCAGATTATAGGTTTAAGTTTAATGGAAAAGAGAGAACAGAAGTTTTTGGTTGGAATATGGATGATTTTGGGTGGCGGAATCTCGACAATATTCTTCCAAGTTTTACCAGACCTGATCCGTTGGCTGAAAACAATTATCATTTAACACCCTATCACGCTCTTAGTAATAATCCTATCAATAGAATTGATCCGGACGGAAAAGATGATTTTGACATTAATCACAGAGGAGAAATAGTCAATCGTATAGAAAATAAAGAAGCTGATAACTTTTATATTGTTAATAAAGAGGGTAAAAGAGTTGAAGGACAATCTATAAGTTTTGACTATGGAACTATCGCTTCGGTTAAACATCCTCAAGTAAGGAGCAGAAATTCAAAAACAGGAAAAGCTACTGATAAAACCTTAACAATATTTAGGGTTAATGGCGACGAAAATGCCACCCAATTATTTGAGTTTTTAGCAGATCCCGCTAGCACTAATGTTGAATTTACCTACGCCAAAATAGGGACCGAACAATCCAACAGCAATATTGTAGGAACCTCCCATGAAGGAGCATCTACGCCCGTTGCAGGTTACTTAAATAAAACAGGCTATACTCTCAGAGAATCAATTCATAATCATCCAGGCGGTTCAAAACCTTCGCAAGCGGATAGGAAGAATGCCTCAGAATATGAAAAAACAAATAGAGATATTATTCTCAAAATTTATATACACCCTAAGAGATATTACCGATATAATAGCCTTGGGGTTATGACTATTTTACCTGAAATTGAAATAAACGATAAAGATGAATAAATTAAGATTTTCCATTTTATTATTACTAATTTGTTTTTTAGCAAGAGCGCAAGATAATGAATTAGATTCGATCAATTTATTAACCGTTAATAATAAGGTATTTTCAAATGTTCTTAGCGCTGTTATAGGTTTTGAAAAACAGTGTAATTATTATGATTCGAATATAAATTTCATTATTGATGTCCAAAAGGTAGATATTTTTATTGAAATATTTAGTATCATTCAAATTGAATCGATATTTGGAATAACAAAACTTGGAAAAGAACAAGGCTATTTTGTTTATAAAGGACATACATTTATTGTATCGGGTGTATTTGAAGATAAAATATTTAAAAAAACAGATAGAAAAATCAAGTTTAATTATGAAGAAATAATTGATAAATATGATACTAAAACTGGTGAGCCCATTATAGAATCTGAAGATGATTCTTTTACTCAATGGATTTATTTATATCAAAATGGTGAGTTTACCTTTAAATTGCTTCATTCATATTGCGGTGATGACTAATTTTCTCAACATTTGGAAAGTTAGAACCATATAAAAAGGGAGTTACCTTAAAAGTTGTGTATATCTACCTAGCCAACGAAACACCAGCCAATATTTATTTCGATGATTTTAGCATTAAGCACACCAAAGCAATCAAGGTTGTCCAAGAAAATCACTACTACCCTTTTGGAATGAGTATGAAGGGCTTGGAGTTAAGAGGTAACCCAGATCATAGGTTTAAGTTTAATGGTAAAGAAAGAACAGAAGTTTTTGGTTGGAATATGGATGACTTTGGATGGCGGCATTACGACCCAGCACGGGGACGGTGGGATGTGCCGGATCCATTGTCTCAAAAATACTATAGTATTTCAAATTATGCTTTTGTAGCTAATAATCCAATAAATGCTATTGATCCGGATGGAGCAAAAATTGTATTCTTAAATTCCACAAAAGCTACTAATCTTGAACAACGGATTCAATATTTACAAACTAATAACAAAGCCTTTAATACCCTTTTTACAACCATTAAAGATGACCCTTCTTATACCTATTATGTTAGAATAGATAATGAAGCATTGAGGAAACGTTCTGCAAATGGAGCAGTTCTACCCATTACAGACCAAATTCTTTTTAAGGATAATGTTGGTAACGGCACTTATTTAAGTGATAAAGCTATTGTAGAAGAATTTTTTCATGTCCTTCAACATGAAACTTATAAAGGTAGACGCACTAGTCCCGAACGAGAAGCAGAAGCGAAATTGTTTGATTACGTAGTTTTAGGGCAGTTAGGACTTGGTTATGAAGAAGCCCCACTTCCTATTTTTGAATCACAATTACATATAGATCCAAATCTGTCTGAATTGTATAATAAACCAAATCCCCGTATAGAAGGCGATGAACTTACAAAATCATATTTTGACCACTTAAAGAGTTTCCAAGATAATACTAGAGGACACTCATTCTACGGAGGCTCTCAAAGGCAATTTTTACCTGAAGTATATAACAGCATTTTTAATTTTAATCTTTCTAACAATGATAAATAAATATATCTTTTTATTTTTAATATCTCAATGTATTTTATTTAGCACAAGCGCACAACAAAGCTATCAAGAAATATTTTGTACTGAATATGATAAGAAAGATTCGTTTTGTATTTTTAATGTTCCTGTGTCAGACCTCCATAAAAAAGCAAAAATACAACCTAATATTTTTGATGATTTGGAACAACATTTCACTATAAGTGGAAAAAGTAGAAAGGGTAAGTATAGAATAATAATCCAAATGGTAGCCTTTAACGAGAGAGTATTCTTTGACAGCCTCAAAATTGATAATTGTGAAAACCCATTGCATATTGCACAAATTACTTCTATTGTTAAATCAAGTTATTTACGATTTATAGACAATGATTTTGGATATTTAAAAAACTTTTACAATTACCCTAACAGGAGTGTTTTTGTATTTTATTTGACACCAAAATAATTTCTGCATAATTTCAGCATTAAGCACACGAAGGCTATCAAGGTTGTTCAAGAAAACCACTACTACCCTTTTGGGATGAGTATGAAGGGCTTGGAGTTAAGACCATTTTCATACTACCGATGGACATTTCAAGGGCAAGAGGAAGAAACTACTTTTGGCTTAAATTTAGCCTTCTTCAAATGGCGGATAGAAGATAAACCTCTGGGGCGTTTTTGGAGTATTGACCCTTTAGCAGAAAGTTATTATTATAACAGTACCTATGCTTTTAGTGAGAACAAAGTTACCAGTCATTTTGAATTGGAAGGCTTAGAGGCTATATATTTTAATAAAGAGGCACAAAATAATAAAAACTTTAAAGATAGTTACACTATACAGAGACAAACAACTGGTGGAAAACAAGTTATGGATAAGTTTAAAAATCAAACTAATTATAATCTTATATACTTTGCTAGTTCTAAGCTCCTTGAAAATGGTTCAATAGTTCCTATAAAAAATATGGAACAATTTCAATACTACAAAGATCGAGTAGCGAAATTCAAACTTTTAGTAAGTGGGGATACCTATAAAGAGATTTCTGAAAATGGTAAAAAAGGAGTCATATTCCTATTTTTTAATACTACAAACTATAATAAGAGTAATCTTGTAAAGCTGCTAAATTCTACTGCTACTTTAAATCACGAAGAAGTTGCTCATCTTTTAGATATTCTTGATGGAAACTTAAAAGATGCTTCTGAAGATCATGAAGTATATTTTGGGGTATATAGTTATGATTCTCCTAGTACAGAAGATGTATTAGATCCAAATGGCAAATATAAAAATAGTAAAGCTCGGCAACAATTGGATGAGATATTAAATATATTAAAAGAAAATATTGAAAGACAAAAACAAATGGAAGAATCAAATCGTAGCATAGAAAATAGTAAATGATGAAAAAAAAGAATAGTTAATCTAAAGAATTAAAAATCCTCATTCTTTAAAATTGTTAATATTTTTAAGATTTATAGTCATGCTATTTTATTTCAGGAAACAGACGTTTTCAAGATCAATGAATTAAAACCCTTAAAAATCCTTTTTTCAACTGACATGACTATAACATGAAAATAACCACACATTTAATTTGCTTCTTTTTTATACTATCCTGTGTTAATGATGGAAAAGTAGTATGTACTTTAAAACACTATAGAAATGATTCTATAGCACCTCCTTATATAATTACTAAACAGATTAATTCTAATTGCTCTTATGATATTGAGGGTTTTATATTTATAAAATATTACGATACCTATATAGAAGGTGAAATGTATTTTAAAGATAGAATATTTCAGATAAGAATAAAAAAAATAAACGGTGAAAAAGTTAATAATAAAGTTTTACCATTATTTGATATGAATAAACAAGAAGGAGATAAGTATATTGTTAAGAAAAAGAATGAATATTTTTTTTCTATAAAAGTTCAGAATATTATAGTATCTGAAAAGTTTGGTAAAGTATATTTATTTAGGCAAGAAAAAGCATATAATTATGAAGATATAGTTTTTCTTGATGCTGTGTATTTTATATCTCAATATTATGGAGTTATAGGGTCATATTTGACAGGAAAAGAAAATGATGGCACTATTTTTATTGCTTCTGAACGAGGAAATATACTTCGTGATAAAATCAAATATAAAAAAGGAATTTTTGGTAAATTAGAATAAAGTTATAAGGGCTTGGGTTTATGTAGCTAACGAAACCGAGAAAGAAATTTATTTTGATGATTTCAAGATTTATCATAAAAGCGGAACACCTGCCCGTGCCGTTGTTGTCCAAGAAAACCACTACTACCCTTTTGGGATGAGTATGAAGGGATTAGAGTTAAGAGGCAATCCAGATCATAGGTTTAAGTTTAATGGAAAAGAAAGAACAGAAGTTTTTGGGTTGAATATGGATGACTTTGGCTGGCGGCATTACGACCCAGCACGGGGACGGTGGAATGTGCCAGACTTGCTGTCGGAAGATGCTTTTTCTTGGAGTCCTTACAGGGCATTTTTCAATAATCCATTAAAATATACGGATCCTGACGGTTTATTTGAAATAGATTCTAAAACTGAAAAAATGTACCCTGAACTTGCCGAATATTTAAAAAATGTTCTTACTTCATACAATAATAAATCAGAAGACTTTAAAAAGGCTTTTATGGAAACTAGTGGGCTAAATGAAAAAGAAGTTACTAATCTGTTAACTTATGGTTCTGGTCCTAAACTTGAGGTAACTAATTTAGATGAAGATAGAAATGGTGATGGGAAAATAAATCATAAAAAAGTAAATGGAATACAAGATAAAATTGCAAATGGAAAAAATATAACAAAATATAAAAATGGTAAACCTTTTGGAAAGGGATTAGTCCTCATAGATGATGATGTTGTTAACATTTTTACTGACTCAGATAGAACTAGCCAATATAAGAAAGTAAAATTAGGAACACAATTATTGGAATCTACTATTTTTCACGAAGGTACTCATTTTGGTAACAATCTAAAAAATAGGAATGGGAATGGAAAGTATAAGGAATCTGGAAAATCTTTTGAACGTAGAGTATATGGAAGAGATATAGGCAGGTTTTCTACTAAAAGACAACTAAGTAAAGTTAAACCTCTTTCTCCCCAAACGATTAAACCTAAAATTCACATTCAAAAAATAAATATTGATTTACAACTTAAAAAATAACAATTGTATGAAAATTATCTTATATTTAGTCCTTTTATTTTACCCTTCTACTAAAAAATTAAATAATAATGCAATAAAACTTACTACTAATCTCACATATTTATCAGAAGATTCGTTGCTTATTGAGTTACTCATACTTAACAAAGGCAATAAATCTTATCAAATATATCTACCCGAGAAAGATGATTTTTGTGCATCTATTATTTTGGTAGAAGCTGTTAATGATGATAATAAGACACACCGTCTTTATCCTTGTAATGGATTTTATGATATAGAATATATTGGTTTAGATGATTTTAACAGTATTTTATTAAAAGAGAAAGCTAGATATTCTATTTCTTTCAGAGTATCTATTTATGATTTCCTTCCAAATCTTATTAAAGGAAAAAGTTATAATATTCATACTGAATTAATTTTTGAAAAATCTATTTTTCAAGATGCACCAGAATCTTTCCCTTACGGAAAAATTAGTTCGGATACTGTAAAATTTACATATTGACCCACTACTACCCTTTTGGGATGAGTATGAAGGGCTTGGAGTTAAGAGGCAATCCAGATCATCGGTTTAAGTTTAATGGAAAAGAGAGAACAGAAGTTTTTGGGTTGAATATGGATGACTTTGGGTGGCGGCATTACGACCCAGCACGGGGACGGTGGGATGGTATAGATAACCTATCTGAAAAATACATTTCTCTTTCAAATTATCACTACGCAGGCAATAACCCACTTAGATATATAGATTTAGACGGAAATGTATTTACTGAAAGCGCTTGGAAATATGTTAATCGCCTTCTTGGTGAAGTTGATAGGAGACAGGAAAGAAATAACACTAAAATTGTCGGGAAGACAGAAAAGTTAGCCGCTGGCGAAGGTAAAGCTAATAAGTTGAAACGGCAAATTAGTCGATTACAACAAGAAAATCAAGATTTGGAGACGTTTAAAGGGGGAATTGAAACTTTATCAGCTTCTGATCAAATTTATAACATATCATTAACCAATGCTTATAACCAATCAGGAAATAGCGTGGGGGGTGCAAGTTTTGATTTTTCAACAGGTATCTTTGAAGTTGGTTTGCCCTCTAACGCTTCTAATTCATTAATAGCTCATGAACTACAACATGCTTATCAATTTGAAAAGGGACAATACAGTATTGGATATGAATTACCAAAAGAAGCACCTTATCAAAACTTTCTATATGATAAGCATGATGAGCTTCAAGCATATAACCAGTGGGGAGCATTATTTGGGGGACAAACTTATAATAACATTAATTTGCTACCAGCTCTTTATAAAGATATAGCAACAGGTCCGGTAGATATAACGACTCATCCCAATACAAGTTTATTATCAACAACAAGAGGGGATAAAGAAAAAATAAAAAGACATTTCCAAAGAACTGCTGATCGTAAAAAAGCAGCTTTTAGATTTAACAATACCACCTATTATTATGGAAAAAAATGAAGTTTTATATTTTCTTTTTTATACTATTATTTTGTCAATTATCTTGTTCCCCAAATGTAAAAAAAATTATAGGGGAATACCATAATTATTGCATATTATACGGAAAACCAAAACTTAAACTTGTCATTAATGAAGATAAAACATTTATTTATGAACCTTTATATTATGACAAAATACATGGCACTTGGCTTATAGATAATAAGACTTTAGTTTTAAATTCAGAGTACTTTTTAAGGAGCTATCAAGAAAAGGAAATGTTGAAAATATTGGAAGAATTGAAAAGAGATACTTCTCTTCTAAATTTTTATTCAAGTTTTTTCCCAGATAGTTATAAAAGAAATGAAATGTTAGAAATATTTAAAGATTTAAAAAATGATACATCTCTTTTGCACAGCCAGTTTCCTGACCCAGATGTACCCATAGATGCGATTTGGAGCTTATTAAAACCACCATTTTATAAGGATACTGAGAGTATAGAAAAAGAAGTTTATTTAATAAAGGGTAAAAAGTTATTTGGGAAGGATACAATAGGTTATAGTAAAGATTGCTATTTGTTTAAGATAAAGTCACCAAGAAATTGAAATACTTATCCAAGAAAACCACTACTACCCCTTCGGCATGACGATGAAGGGGCTGGAGTTAAGAGACAATCCAGATCATCGGTTTAAGTTTAATGGAAAAGAGAGAACAGAAGTTTTTGGTTGGAATATGGATGATTTTGGGGCGAGGCATTTAGACCCAGCAAAAGGAAGGTGGGATGTTTCGGATCCATTGTCTCAAAAATACTATAGTATTTCAAATTATGCTTTTGTAGCTAATAATCCAATAAATGCTATTGATCCGGATGGAGCTAGAATATTTTTTGTTAATGGGCATTACCAAGATAATTGGGTAGGAACAAATATTATAGGTTCAAACGCTCCGGGATCAGCATATTGGGGTAATGGCTTTGCAACTGCCGCCCAAAAGTTTTTTAATGATTATTCCACAATTTCTAATAGTAATTACATCGATGGTTCTTCAAGAATTGGAATTGATATGAGTGGTCAAGATAGATATAGTTCTGGTTATCAATATGGCATGGATAATGTTAATGCTTTAACACAAAATTTAGCATCTGGAGAAACTTTTAAATTTGTTACGCACAGCGAAGGTTCCGCTTATGGTGCTGGCATTGCCCAATATTTAATAGACCAAGGATACAATGTTGAAAGTGTAGCCCATTTATCCGTTGATGAAGGAAACGAATTTTTAACACCTACACAACCAAAAACGTACCAACTAGGTTATAAAGGAGATTGGGTAACAGGCAACCATACTATTAAAGGGGTTGATAAATCAGGGATAGTTGATTCGGGACTTGGATGGCTTTATACTCATGGTTCTACAAGAAACAAACAAGTATTTAAAGAATTATTAGATCTCAAACTTTTTGAATTTCAAGAGAATATAGGAATTATAGATGGTCAATTAAACTCTTGGAATTCTCGATTACCAGGAAGCACTTTTTATGGAACAGATTTTTGGAGAGTCAATGAAACTACAATTTTTAATCATGACGGAACAGAAAAGTAACAATGACTTATAAATAGATTTCAAAGTTATATATTAACTCTTAATTCTTAACGAAATTAAAATGAAAATTCTCATTTACACATTTTTTAGAGGAACTATTGCTATTTTTAGTGTAGTTTCAATGTACTTTGTTTCTCATTTTTGGATAGGAACAAAAGAGCATTGGCAAGAAGCGGTTGAGACTCGATTTTGGAGTTTTTTTCTTACAAGATTTACAATGACTTGCTTAATAGGGTTATTATTCTTTTGCTTAGGTTTGTTGTTTAGGAAAATTTATTGGGGGAAATGGAATCCCAATCAAATAAAATTCAGGAAGACAAATATAATCGAATTAATTGGAATAATAGTTTTATCTATGACTTTTGTTATCATTACATTACTTGAATAATGTCATTAGACTTGCCCGTATCTTGATAATCAATCAAAGTTCTCAACGAAACATCAGCCAATATCTATTTCGACGATTTTAGCATTAAGCACACGAAAGCCATCAAGGTTATCCAAGAAAACCACTACTACCCTTTTGGGATGAGTATGAAGGGCTTGGAGTTAAAAGGCAATCCAGATCATAGGTTTAAGTTTAATGGTATTGAACGGGTTGAAAATTTTGAGTTGAATTGGGATATGGCTTTGTATAGAAGTTATGACCAAGTACTTGGACGTTGGGGGCAGTCAGACCCAGAATCTGAATTATATTACAGCATAGGCAACTATGTTGCTATGGGGAATAATCCAATAAAATATGTTGACCCTCTCGGAAACACAATTTCAATTCATTATGGCGATAACCAAACCTTACAATATACTCAAGGATTGGAATATAATGGCGATAACACCTTTGTGAATACATTGGTAAATACTCTAAATGACATAGGTCAAACAAAAGGTGGTGGAAATATATTAGACGCACTTATAAATTCTGAACAAAATTACAGTTATATAAACCAATATTCCAAAGATGCAAATGGAAAAGATATGAAAGGAGCCTTTAAGTATGAAAGACATGGTAGTCGCGAGGGCGGTACGATTTATGCTGGGGCAATTTCTGAATTTGAAAATAAAGGAGGCAGAGAAATAGCATCTATAGCCCACGAATCTTTCCACGCCTATCAAGATGAAAATAACGGTTTTTCTAGCGGTCATCACATTGGCTTAGAGGTAGAAGCCAATTTATTTGGAGCTTCTACTTATTTCTATTCTTTGGTCAATAATGGTGAAATTTCTGAGATAGCAGAATGGAAAGTATTATCCTATTTAGGAAGTAAAAGCAATGAATCTGGTGACAAATATTCAACTTCAATGGTAAATCTTTTATACAATTATTCATCGGAAGATTTTAGCAATGCTGGTCATAATTTTATCCATGGAGCATCTAAAGGAAGTTTTTATGGGAAAACTCCCATCAGAAAGTATGAATCACCTTTAATTAGAAGGTTTTATCCCTTGATTAAATAATTAAATATTATGAAATTCAAAAATTATATTTCCAAAATAGGTTTTTTAATAATATTGACTTTCTTTTTATTATCTAAGTTGATCGGACAAAATGCTAAGAGAGATAATATTTATAAGTACGAAGATCCTGGAAGTTTTATTGACGGTTCTGATATTACCTATTCGCCATATATGGTTAAGAGTTTTAAAAAAGCAAAAAATATTCCATTACCAAAGCACTTAAAAAAATTTAAAGGAAGAATTTTTGTATATATAAAATTCAAATCAAACAATAAGATTAAAAGAATTTACATAACAAAAGTAAATTTATCAGATGGGAAAAAACATTTTGCATACTCCTTGGGCATAAGTAGTCATAGAAAAAAATATATGGGAAAGAAAATAAATTATCCCTCAGATATAAAAAAAATGTTACCTTATGTAAAAAAATACGTATACTCTTTGGGAAATTTTTACTTAGTTTATCCGGATAAGCCTGCTCTAACTTATTGGTATTTTTCAATAAGAATTCCTAATTAGAGATTAGGTAAAAATATATAAAGATTTTTATAATTTATATACTATCCTGTTTCTAATAGATTTTTGTGCAAATTAAATTTAATGTTGATGAACGAAGAAATGAGCATTTATAATTGAAGACAAATTATTTACATTTTTTTATCTATTATTCATGATTAACTAATGTCTACTCCGATGATTTTAGCATTAAGCACACGAAGGCTATCAAGGTTATCCAAGAAAACCATTTTTATCCGTTTGGGATGACAATAGCGGGCTTGGAGTTAAAAGGCAATCCAGATCATAAGTTTAAGTTTAATGGAATTGAACGGGTTGAAAATTTTGAGTTGAATTGGGATATGGCTTTGTATAGAAGTTATGACCAAGTGCTTGGACTCTGGGGGCAATCAGACCCCAAATACACTTATAGCCAAAGTGTTTATTCGGGTTTTGGAAATAATCCTTTGAGATATATTGATCCGCTGGGAGATACGATTTCAATTCATTATGGTGATAATCAAACCTTACAATATACTCAAGGATTGGAATATAGTGGCGATAATGCCTTTGTGAGTTCGGTTGTTACTGCCTTAAATAGTGTTGGTAACAGTAAAGCGGGTGGTACAGTTTTAAACACCTTGATAGCCTCCGAACAAAATTACAGCTATATAAATGAATATTCCAAAGATAAAAATGGAAAAGATATGAAAGGAGCCTTTAAGTATGAAAGACATGGTAGTCGCGAGGGCGGTACGATTTATGCTGGGGCAATTTCTGAATTTGAAAATAAAGGAGGCAGAGAAATAGCATCTATAGCCCACGAATCTTTCCACGCTTATCAAGATGAAAATAATGGTTTTTCTAATGGGCATCATATTGGTTTAGAAGTAGAAGCTACTTTGTTTGGGACGGTTTCGTATTATAATTATTTGTTGGACCATGGACAAAACTCAGACCTATCCTTAGCACTTACTTTAAATCATATCACCGGAGGAAATGACGCTAATGCATATACAAAATATTCTACTTCCATGATTGGTTTATTGAAGTCGTACAGGCAGGAGTATTTTGGTTCAGCAGTGAATAATTTCCACTTAGGTGCTTCAAAGGGAAAAATTTATTCTAAGGTACCAGTCAAAGATTATCAATCTCCATTAATTAGGCAACTTTATCCACTTCTAAAACAATAGACTAAAATGAATTTTTCTTTTTTCTTTTTTCTTTTTTCTTTCCTCTTTTCTCTTTTTCCCTCAAAGGGACAAGACTATATATGTGGTTTTGCGGATAGTTTTCCAAAAGAGAAACCAATTGAACGAAGTTTTTATATACCTAAAGTTTTGGAAAATAGTAATCTAGCCAGAGCTATTTCCAAACCTGATTTCGTAAAAAATTTTAAAGGTTATATACAAGTTTATGTAAGGTTTGATTTAGATCACAAAATTCAGAATGTGTATATATCTATAGTAGAATTATCCAATTCAGATGAAAAGATTACATATGGACTATTTCTGAAAAATAATAAAAATTTCAAAAAAGTTTCAAAAGGTAAAAAAATACAGTATCCTAAAAAAGTGGCTTGTCTTTTACCTTATGTGGAACACTATGTAAAAAAATTAGATCTTATTCTCACTGATGTTAATAAACCCCATGAACACTGGACCTTATTACTCATTAGCTTTAAAGAAGGGTGACTGTAAAGAATTATTCCAAGGATCGTGTAGAAAATTACCCCAAAAGTTGTGCACTTAAGTTTATGAGGTTATTCAAGAAAACCATTTCTACCCTTTTGGGATGAGTATGAAGGGATTAGAGTTAAGAGGCAATCCAGATCATAGGTTTAAGTTTAATGGAAAAGAAAAAACAGAAGTTTTCGGGGTGAATATGGATGATTTTGGGTGGCGGCATTACAGCTCTGATTATATTAACATGAATAAAATAGATCGCTTTGCCGAAAAGTATTATGCTTTAAGTCCTTATAGTGCTATGGCAGGTAATCCGATTCGCTTTGTAGATGTAAATGGGGATAGTGTATGGGTATTTACTGAAACTGTTGCTGCTACGGGTCATGTAGGTAGACATGCTTTTCTAAGAGTTAAAACGGATAAAGTTGACAAGATAGTTGAATTATGGGGACCAGAAGAAGGTGCCAGAACGGGAAGACCAAGAATTGATGATTATTCTGAAGAGAAAATAGAAGGTAGAGCAAATGTTGTAAAAGAAGGAGAAGTTAAAGATCCTGAATCTGATCCAGAAAATTATGATTTTGAAAATAGCATTCTTGAAATTGCCAAGTTTTTCTCGGAACAAGATAAAAAGGGAGATTACAAAAATTTGCCTGATTATAAAGCTTTAGGACCTAACTCAAATAGTTATGTAAAATCTTTAATTCAGTTATCTGGCGGGCAGTTAGACTTACCTTTTTCAGCTTTTGGAGATGGGATTAGCGCAACAGCAGTCTATGGAAATATCTATAGGACTGCAAAATCTAAAAAGGTTCTTCAAGATTTTAGGAAGGTTTCCGGCGAAACTATTAAAACAATAAATAAATTAAATGATAAATTAAAAAAACTAAATAAAACAAAAAAATGAAAATCAGAAACCTTAGAGTATATCTGGCGTTGTTACCGTGTTTAACATTTGGAGTAAGTCTCTTATACTATTATCATTTTAATGCTTTACGGGTAAGTTTTATTCACTTGATGTGTGCCTTAATAGGAAGTTTTTTAAATTCATCTATTAGCAATATAGAGTACTTAGCTTTGTTGACTCTATTAGCATTAGGCTTTATTATAAATTATAAATTATCAAATCAACTAGTTAGGATATTTTTAATATTTATTTTAATATTATTGTCTTTGCCATTACTTAATTTAAGTGGTATATAAAAATATTTTCTAATTCTTGCACACCAGCCAAGGTCGGGTATTGAAAGAAGATGACGACTGGAAATACGAGTATCATCACCGCGACCATTTGGGCAATCTGAGGTTAGCGGTACGGCACGAAAAATATACCGATGAGTATTTGGCAACTATGGAAGACAGCTTGGAAAAGACAGTTTTTGAGAATTGGGATACCACCCGCAGCACCATAAAACCCAGTCACGGCATTCATTCTTCGCATACCAATGGGGCTGAAGGCAAAGAGGTGGGCTTATATAAAGTTTTGACAGTTCGAGCCGGCGATAGCTTGGATGTGAAGGTCTTGTTTCAGGTCGATTGGGCTTCAGCAGAAGGCTATTATACGCATTATAATAGTGGCATTCCTTTTAGCACTTTGGAGCTGCCGACTTCCAACGAAGGGGGTAGCGGTTTGTCCACCAATTCCGTTACGGTAACGGTTGCTAACACCGAAAATTATGGAACTTTTATTTTACAAGCCTATTTGATGATTTTATACGTTGATGATAAAGGCAATTATTTAAATTTGGGCAGTCAAGTGTCTTTTATTTACCATCCGCCGGTTTCTTTACCGCATTGGAATCGGCATATCATTACGAAGGTCCCACCCGGTGCTGTTAAGGCTTATATTTACGTAGCTAACGAAACACCAGCCAATATTTACTTCGACGATTTTAGCATCAAGCACACCAAAGCCATCAAGGTTATCCAAGAAAACCATTTCTACCCTTTTGGGATGAGTATGAAGGGCTTGGAATTAAGAGGCAATCCAGATCATAAGTTTAAGTTTAATGGAATTGAACGGGTTGAAAATTTTGAGTTGAATTGGGATATGGCTTTGTATAGAAGTTATGACCAAATACTTGGACTCTGGGGACAAATAGACCCGAAATACAATTATTTCCAAAGTGTTTATTCGGGCTTTGGAAATAATCCTTTGAGATATGTAGATCCATTGGGAGATACGATTTCAATTCATTATGGCGATAACCAAACCTTACAATATAACCAAGGACTGAAATATAATGGCGATAATGCCTTTGTGAGTTCGGTTGTTAATGCTTTAAATAGTGTTGGTAACAGCAAAGCGGGTGGTACAGTTTTAAACACCTTGATAGCATCCGAACAAAATTACAGCTATATCAATGAATATTCCAAAGATAAAAATGGAAATGACCTAAAAGGAACATTTAGATATGTAACAAATGGGAATCGTAAAGGTGGAACTATCTTTGCCGGGGCACTTTTTGAATATGGCGCTCCATCCAAAATTATTTCTCCGATAGCCCACGAGTCTTTCCACGCTTATCAAGATGAAAATAATGGTTTTTCTAATGGGCATCATATTGGTTTAGAAGTAGAAGCTACTTTGTTTGGAGCTGCTTCTTATTATAATTATTTAGTGGATCAAGGACAAAACCTAGATCTAATTTTAATATCTACCTTAAATCTTATTACTGGAGGAAATAATGACGACGCGTATAAAAAATATTCTACTGCTATGATTGACTTATTATTGAAACCATATGATCAGCAGTATTTTAGTTCAGCAGTTAATAATTTCCACTTAGGTGCTTCAAAGGGAAAAATTTATTCTAAGGTACCAGTCAAAGATTATCAATCTCCATTAATTAGGCAACTTTATCCACTTCTAAAACAATAGACTAAAATGAATTTTTCTTTTTTCTTTTTTCTTTTTTCTTTTTTCTTTTCTCTTTTTCCCTCAAAGGGACAAGACTATATATGTGGTTTTGCGGATAGTTTTCCAAAAGAGAAACCAATTGAACGAAGTTTTTATATACCTAAAGTTTTGGAAAATGCTAAATTAGCATATGCTATTCCTAAGCCTAACTGTATAAAAGGTTTTAGAGGTCATATACAAGTTTATGCGAAGTTTGATTCAACTCACAAAGTTCAGATTATATACATATCTTCAGTAGAATTATCCAATTCAGATGAAAACATCACATACAGACCATTTTTGAGACGTGATAAAAAATTTTCAAAAAAAATTTCAAAAGGTAAAAAAATAAAGTATCCTAAAAAAGTAGCTTGTCTTTTACCTTATGCGGAGCGTTTTGTAAAAGAGCTAGATCTTGTTCTTACTGATATTAATAAACCTCATAAACATTGGACCTTATTTCCCATTAGATTTAAAGAAAGGTGACTGTAAAGAATTATTCCCAGGATCGTGTAGAAAATTACCCCAAAAGTTGTGCACTTAAGTTTATGAGGTTATCCAAGAAAACCATTTTTATCCGTTTGGGATGAGTATGAAGGGCTTGGAGTTAAGAGGCAATCCAGATCATAGGTTTAAGCTTAATGGTAAAGAAAGAACAGAAGTTTTTGGTTGGAATATGGATGATTTTGGGGCGAGGCATTTAGACCCAGCAAAAGGAAGGTGGGATGTTTCGGATCCATTGTCTCAAAAATACTATAGTATTTCAAATTATGCTTTTGTAGCTAATAATCCAATAAATGCTATTGATCCGGATGGAGCAAAAATTGTATTCTTAAATTCCACAAAAGCTACTAATCTTGAACAACGGATTCAATATTTACAAACTAATAACAAAGCCTTTAATACTCTCTTTACAACCATTAGAGATGACCCTTCTTATACTTATTATGTTGGAATAGACAATGAAGAGTTAGACAGACGTAATGCAAACGGAGCAGCCTCTTCAGTTACTAATCAGATTTTTTTTAGAGATAATGTGGGCGATGGAAGTTTCAAAAGCGACAAAGCGATTGTAGAAGAATTATTTCATGCTCTTCAGCATCAAACCTATAATGGGGAACGCGAAAGTCAAGAATTAGAATCAGAAGCAAAATTGTTTGATTATGTGGTTTTAGGGCAATTAAATCATGATCAAAACTTAGTTAGCTATGAACATTCTTTTATTTTGGATGACAATCTTTTTGAATTACCCAAAAAACAAAATCCAAAAATAGAAGGAACTCTTTTGGAACGTTCCTATTTCGATTACCTCAAACAATTTGAAAACAATTTAAAACTTGATGGGGGACCGAATAGCTATAAAGGAAAACAGCGCTTGCTACCTCCTGAAGTTTATAACGAGCTTTTTAACAATTAAAATTTAGACAATGAAATATATTTTAATTATACTATTGTTATGTAGCTGCACAAACCATTTGATGGCTCAGCTCAGATCAGCAGGAACATTTTGTTACAATAAAGAAAATCAAGTACAGAACGATACAGTTTGTGTTTTTGCGATAGGCACAACAAAAGATTATAAAAATATAGTAATGTATCCAAATATTTTCAAAGAGCTGGGTAAGAAATACGTATTTAACAGAATTAGTGACGCTACTGGAAAGTATAGGGTGATTATTGAATTTGGTGCATTTCAGAATAAAGTATTTATCAATGATGTAAAAATTGACTATTGCGACAATTCTGAACACAGAGGAGAAATTAATGCTATTATCAAATCGTGTACAATTAAATTTGAGAAGAATGAGCTATGGGAAGAAAAAAGGACAGTACTAAGCTATACTGCGTTTAATTTAACTCCGAAATAACTTTGTTTATACATTTATTTCAAAAAAATTAAATACACGAAAGCTATCAAGGTTATCCAAGAAAATCATTTCTACCCTTTTGGGATGACGATGAAGGGGCTGCAGTTAAGAGGCAATCCAGACCATAGGTTTAAGTTTAATGGGATTGAACGGGTTGACAATTTCAATCTGAATTGGGATATGGCTTTGTATAGAAGTTATGACCAAATACTTGGACTCTGGGGGCAATCAGACCCCAAATACACTTATAGCCAAAGTGTTTATTCGGGTTTTGGAAATAATCCTTTGAGATATATTGATCCGCTGGGAGATACGATTTCAATTCATTATGGTGATAATCAAACCTTACAATATACTCAAGGATTGGAATATAGTGGCGATAATGCCTTTGTGAATACATTGGTAAATACTCTAAATGACATAGTTCAAACAAAAGGTGGTGGAAATATATTAGACGCACTTATAAATTCTGAACAAAATTACAGTTATATAAACCAATATTCCAAAGATGCAAATGGAAAAGATATGAAAGGAGCCTTTAAGTATGAAAGACATGGTAGTCGCGAGGGCGGTACGATTTATGCTGGGGCAATTTCTGAATTTGAAAATAAAGGAGGCAGAGAAATAGCATCTATAGCCCACGAATCTTTCCACGCCTATCAAGATGAAAATAACGGTTTTTCTAGCGGTCATCACATTGGCTTAGAGGTAGAAGCCAATTTATTTGGAGCTTCTACTTATTTCTATTCTTTGGTCAATAATGGTGAAATTTCTGAGATAGCAGAATGGAAAGTATTATCCTATTTAGGAAGTAAAAGCAATGAATCTGGTGACAAATATTCAACTTCAATGGTAAATCTTTTATACAATTATTCATCGGAAGATTTTAGCAATGCTGGTCATAATTTTATCCATGGAGCATCTAAAGGAAGTTTTTATGGGAAAACTCCCATCAGAAAGTATGAATCACCTTTAATTAGAAGGTTTTATCCCTTGATTAAATAATTAAATATTATGAAATTCAAAAATTATATTTCCAAAATAGGTTTTTTAATAATATTGACTTTCTTTTTATTATCTAAGTTGATCGGACAAAATGCTAAGAGAGATAATATTTATAAGTACGAAGATCCTGGAAGTTTTATTGACGGTTCTGATATTACCTATTCGCCATATATGGTTAAGAGTTTTAAAAAAGCAAAAAATATTCCATTACCAAAGCACTTAAAAAAATTTAAAGGAAGAATTTTTGTATATATAAAATTCAAATCAAACAATAAGATTAAAAGAATTTACATAACAAAAGTAAATTTATCAGATGGGAAAAAACATTTTGCATACTCCTTGGGCATAAGTAGTCATAGAAAAAAATATATGGGAAAGAAAATAAATTATCCCTCAGATATAAAAAAAATGTTACCTTATGTAAAAAAATACGTATACTCTTTGGGAAATTTTTACTTAGTTTATCCGGATAAGCCTGCTCTAACTTATTGGTATTTTTCAATAAGAATTCCTAATTAGAGATTAGGTAAAAATATATAAAGATTTTTATAATTTATATACTATCCTGTTTCTAATAGATTTTTGTGCAAATTAAATTTAATGTTGATGAACGAAGAAATGAGCATTTATAATTGAAGACAAATTATTTACATTTTTTTATCTATTATTCATGATTAACTAATGTCTACTCCGATGATTTTAGCATTAAGCACACGAAGGCTATCAAGGTTGTCCAAGAAAATCATTTCTATCCTTTTGGGATGAGTATGAAGGGTTTGGAATTAAGAGGCAATCCAGATCATAAGTTTAAGTTTAATGGTAAAGAAAGAACAGAAGTTTTTGGTTGGAATATGGATGATTTTGGGGCGAGGCATTTAGACCCAGCAAAAGGAAGGTGGGATGTTTCGGATCCATTGTCTCAAAAATACTATAGTATTTCAAATTATGCTTTTGTAGCTAATAATCCAATAAATGCTATTGATCCGGATGGAGCAAAAATTGTATTCTTAAATTCCACAAAAGCTACTAATCTTGAACAACGGATTCAATATTTACAAACTAATAACAAAGCCTTTAATACTCTCTTTACAACCATTAGAGATGACCCTTCTTATACTTATTATGTTGGAATAGACAATGAAGAGTTAGACAGACGTAATGCAAACGGAGCAGCTTCTTCAGTTACTAATCAGATTTTTTTTAGAGACAATATAGGTGATGCTACCTATTTGAGTGATAAAGCTGTTGTAGAAGAGTTTTTCCATGTTCTTCAGCACCAAACCTATGATGGAAAACGTGAAAGTCAAGAATTAGAAGCAGAAGCGAAACTGTTTGATTATGTAGTTTTGTCGCAATTAGAGCAGGATCCAAACTTACCTAGTTATGAACATTCTTTTATCCTAGATGATAATCTTTTTGAATTACCCAAAAAGCAAAATCCAAAAATAAAAGGAACTCTTCTGGAACGTTCCTACTTCGACTATCTTAAACATTTCGAAAGTAGCTTGAATATCTATGGAGGTCCTGATAGCTATAAAGGTGAACAGAGATTGTTGCTTCCTGAAGTCTATAATAATATCTTTAATAATTAAATAACTGATTGACAATGATAAAATTTATTCTATTTATAACAATCTTAGGATGTATAAATAATTTGATGGCTCAGAAAAGATTTTCAGAGGGATTTTGTTATCACTACCAAAAAGAAGATACATTTTGCATTTTCGGAGTATATACAACTAAAGATTACAAAAGAGCGGTGATATACCCTAATATTTTTGATGAACTAAGTAAGAATTACATATTCAATAGAATTAGTGATGCCACTGGAAGATATAGGGTTATTATTGAGTTTTGTACATTCAAAGATAAAGTATTCATTAATGATGTAAAAATTGATTATTGTGATAATTCTGCTCACAAGGCAGAGATTAATGCCATTATTAGATCTTGTGTGATAAAATTTGAAAATGAGGAATTGTGGGAAGAGAAAAGAGATGTATTAAGTTATACTGCTTTTAATTTAACACCCAAGTAATTTTTTTAGTTTGAAACTATTTCCTAATTAGAATCCCGCCAATATTTATTTCGATGATTTTAGAATTAAGCACACCAAAGCCATCAAGGTTATCCAAGAAAACCACTACTACCCTTTTGGGATGACTATAAAAGGCTTGGAGTTAAGAGGCAATCCAGATCATAGGTTTAAGTTTAATGGAATTGAACGGGTTGACAATTTCAATCTTAATTGGGATATGGCTTTGTTTAGAAGTTATGACCAAGTGCTTGGACTCTGGGGGCAGTCAGACCCGAAATACAACTATTCCCAGAGTGTTTATTCGGGCTTTGGCAATAATCCTTTGAGATATATTGATCCGCTGGGAGATACGATTTCAATTCATTATGGTGATAATCAAACCTTACAATATACTCAAGGATTGGAATATAGTGGCGATAATGCCTTTGTGAGTTCGGTTGTTACTGCCTTAAATAGTGTTGGTAACAGTAAAGCGGGTGGTACAGTTTTAAACACCTTGATAGCCTCCGAACAAAATTACAGCTATATAAATGAATATTCCAAAGATAAAAATGGAAATGACCTAAAAGGAACATTTAGATATGTAACAAATGGGAATCGAAAAGGTGGAACTATCTTTGCCGGGGCACTTTTTGAATATGGCGCTCCATCCAAAATTATTTCTCCGATAGCCCACGAGTCTTTCCACGCTTATCAAGATGAAAATAATGGTTTTTCTAATGGGCATCATATTGGTTTAGAAGTAGAAGCTACCATATTTGGAACTGCTGCATATTATAATCATCTGGTAGCTGGTGGACAAGATCCTTTTATTGCAGGGGTTACAGTCAGCAGTATGATTCCAGATACTGATGTAGGTTCAAAATACTTTTTTGCTATGAAATCTTTACTGAGAAGTCATTCTATAAAAAACGCCAATATCGCCGTAAACAATTTTATTAAAGGGGCTGCTAAAGGCTTCATTTATAAAAACACACCTGTGAAAGAATACAATTTAGATTTGATTAAACGATTATATCCACTGACTAACAAATAATAATGATAAAAATAATTGTAATCGTCTGTCTCTTTATATTCTTTAAAAGTAAAAGCCAGACAGAAGACAATCCTGGCACTCCTGTATTGCCTTATTACCATATAGAAAATCTTGAAATTGCCAAAGAGATACCTTTGTCAAACTTTCTTCAAAACTGTAAAGGAAGTATATTGATCTATATAAAATTTGAGAGTAGACATAGTCCAGAGGTTAAAGCGATATATATTTTTTCAGTACGTCTGTCCAATGGAGAAGAACTTTTAAAGTACAATACGGATTCAATAAATTTAAAAAGAATGCAGAAAGGCAAACCTATAAAATACCCTAAACAAATAGAAAAAATGATGGAATATGTTAGAAGGTTTGTTGGATGTTTAGAATTTAGATTATCAAATGTTAAAGAGTTTGAGTTAGAGAATATTAAAATAACTCATCAAGGCTATCTAATATTTGGTATTCCTGTAAACCAATATCTTAGAGATTAAGAAAAAAACTTTTTAGTATTATTCCTTTGAAGATAGGGTTATATCTTTGCCGATATCTTTGCCGGTGCATTTTCTGATTTTGAAGAGAAAGATAGAGCGATAGGAGGCATAGCCCACGAGTCTTTCCACGCTTATCAAGATGAAAATAATGGTTTTTCTAATGGGCATCATATTGGTTTAGAAGTGGAAGCTACTTTATTTGGGACGGTTTCGTATTATAATTATTTGATAAATGGTGGACAAGATCCTTTTATTGCAGAGGCTATGACAATTAACAGTATTATGATTGCAGATCCCAATGCAGGACAAAAATATTTTGATGCTATGGAGTCTTTGTTACATAATTACTCCTCACAAAATGTCAATATCGCTATAGGAAACTTTATTAAGGGAGCTAGTAAAGGTCATATTTATAAAAATACACCAGTAAAAAAATACAATTTAGATTTGATTAAACGATTATATCCATTACTTAGTAAATAAAACAATGTTCAAGATAGTTCTCATAATATGTTTTTTTATATTCTTTAAGAGCAAAAGCCAAGCACAAGATAATCCAGGTACTCCTGTATTGCCTTATTACCATATGGAAAATCTCGCAATTGCCAAAGAAGTACCTCTGCCAGATTTCTTTCAATTTTTTAAAGGGCGTATAGCGGTCTATATTAAATTTAAAAACAAATACAGTCCAAAGGTTAAAGCAATATACATATTTTCAGTACGTCTATCTAATGGAGAAGAATTTTTAAAATACAATATAGATTCAATAAATTCGCAAAGAATGTGGAAGGGCAAGTCTGTAGCATACCCCAAACAAATAGAAAAGATGATGGAATATGTTAGAAAGTTTGTTGGATGTTTAGAATTTAGATTATCAAATATTAAAGGAGTTCATCAGGGTTATTTGGTATTTGGTATTCCTATAAATAGACATCCCAAAGATTAGGGAAGAAACTTTTTAGTATTATACATTTGAAAATAGGCTATTGAAAAGTTTTGATATTTTGAGTCAAGAAAACGAAGAAAGCAGTAAATTCATTTACTTGCCAACATATGATGGTTTCGGTCCTAATTCGAATGGTTTTGTTAGAGCTTTGATCGAAGAGGCTGGTGGGCAAGTAGAATTGCCGGGAACTGCGTTTGGCGAGGAAATTGAGTCTATTTACAAAAACACCTTAAGCTTACAAAAGGAAGGCCCACAACCAATAGAACATAAGCAACTAATAAAACAGTTAACAGAACAGTTAAGCAATCATTTTAACAAGGACAAATAAAAAAAGTAATGACAACTACTAAGTTTATGGAAGCACTGATAAATAGTTATCGGTATCTTCAAAACCATTATATTGTGCTTACAATAGTGATGACATTATCTAACATTTTTATTCATGTATTTAGTGAGTTTGTCCATCACCATTGGGTAAGTATGAATATTTTATTTTACAGAATTTGGTATCGGGGTTTTTTTATAAATTATTTAGGTAATGCTGATTATGCTTATTGGAGTAATAGGATCGGATCAGAACTGCTAATTTTTACTACCTACAATCTCATCATTTTTTTAGTTCTCTATTTATTTATGAAACTCGCTAAAAGATTTTTTATTTTTTATTTTTTATTTTTTATTTTTTATTTTTTATTTTTTATTTTTTATTTTTTATTTTTTATTTTTTATTTTTTATTTTTTATCCTCCTCTTTAGCACGAAAAATATGTTTATATAGAAATACACCATGACCATTTGGGGAATCTGAGGTTAGCCGTTCGGCACGAGAAATACACCGAGGAATATTTAGCCACTATGGAGGACAGCTTGGAAAAGACGGTTTTTGAGAATTGGGATACTACCCGTAGCACCACCAAACCCAGTCACGGCATCTATTCTTCGCATACCAATGGCGAAATGGGCAAAGAGGTGGGCTTATATAAAGTTTTGACAGTTCGAGCCGGCGATAGCTTGGATGTGAAGGTCTTGTTTCAGGTCGATTGGGCTTCAGCAGAAGGCTATTATACGCATTATAATAGTGGCATTCCTTTTAGCACTTTGGAGCTGCCGACTTCCAACGAAGGGGGTAGCGGTTTGTCCACCAATTCCGTTACGGTAACGGTTGCTAACACCGAAAATTATGGAACTTTTATTTTACAAGCCTATTTGATGATTTTATACGTTGATGATAAAGGCAATTATTTAAATTTGGGCAGTCAAGTGTCTTTTATTTACCATCCGCCGGTTTCTTTACCGCATTGGAATCGGCATATCATTACGAAGGTCCCACCCGGTGCTGTTAAGGCTTATATTTACGTAGCTAACGAAACACCAGCCAATATTTACTTCGACGATTTTAGCATCAAGCACACCAAAGCCATCAAGGTTATCCAAGAAAACCATTTTTATCCGTTTGGGATGACAATAGCGGGCTTGGAGTTAAAAGGCAATCCAGATCATAAGTTTAAGTTTAATGGAAAGGAGAGAACGGAGGTTTTTGGGGTAAATATGGATGATTTTGGGTGGCGGCATTACAGCTCTGATTATATTAACATGAATAAAATAGATCGCTTTGCCGAAAAGTATTATGCTTTAAGTCCTTATAGTGCTATGGCAGGTAATCCGATTCGCTTTGTAGATGTAAATGGGGATAGTGTATGGGTATTTACTGAAACTGTTGCTGCTACGGGTCATGTAGGTAGACATGCTTTTCTAAGAGTTAAAACGGATAAAGTTGACAAGATAGTTGAATTATGGGGACCAGAAGAAGGTGCCAGAACGGGAAGACCAAGAATTGATGATTATTCTGAAGAGAAAATAGAAGGTAGAGCAAATGTTGTAAAAGAAGGAGAAGTTAAAGATCCTGAATCTGATCCAGAAAATTATGATTTTGAAAATAGCATTCTTGAAATTGCCAAGTTTTTCTCGGAACAAGATAAAAAGGGAGATTACAAAAATTTGCCTGATTATAAAGCTTTAGGACCTAACTCAAATAGTTATGTAAAATCTTTAATTCAGTTATCTGGCGGGCAGTTAGACTTACCTTTTTCAGCTTTTGGAGATGGGATTAGCGCAACAGCAGTCTATGGAAATATCTATAGGACTGCAAAATCTAAAAAGGTTCTTCAAGATTTTAGGAAGGTTTCCGGCGAAACTATTAAAACAATAAATAAATTAAATGATAAATTAAAAAAACTAAATAAAACAAAAAAATGAAAATCAGAAACCTTAGAGTATATCTGGCGTTGTTACCGTGTTTAACATTTGGAGTAAGTCTCTTATACTATTATCATTTTAATGCTTTACGGGTAAGTTTTATTCACTTGATGTGTGCCTTAATAGGAAGTTTTTTAAATTCATCTATTAGCAATATAGAGTACTTAGCTTTGTTGACTCTATTAGCATTAGGCTTTATTATAAATTATAAATTATCAAATCAACTAGTTAGGATATTTTTAATATTTATTTTAATATTATTGTCTTTGCCATTACTTAATTTAAGTGGTATATAAAAATATTTTCTAATTCTTGCACACCAGCCAAGGTCGGGTATTGAAAGAAGATGACGACTGGAAATACGAGTATCATCACCGCGACCATTTGGGCAATCTGAGGTTAGCGGTACGGCACGAAAAATATACCGATGAGTATTTGGCAACTATGGAAGACAGCTTGGAAAAGACAGTTTTTGAGAATTGGGATACCACCCGCAGCACCATAAAACCCAGTCACGGCATTCATTCTTCGCATACCAATGGGGCTGAAGGCAAAGAGGTGGGCTTATATAAAGTTTTGACAGTTCGAGCCGGCGATAGCTTGGATGTGAAGGTCTTGTTTCAGGTCGATTGGGCTTCAGCAGAAGGCTATTATACGCATTATAATAGTGGCATTCCTTTTAGCACTTTGGAGCTGCCCACTTCCAACGAAGGGGGTAGCGGTTTGTCCACCAATTCCGTTACGGTAACGGTTGCTAACACCGAAAATTATGGAACTTTTATTTTACAAGCCTATTTAATGATTTTGTATGTTGATAATGAGGGCAATTATTTAAACTTGGGCAGTCAAGTATCTTTTATTTACCATCCGCCTGTTTCTTTACCGCATTGGAATCGACACATTATTACGAAAGTCCCACCCGGTGCTGTCAAGGCTTATATCTACGTCGCCAATGAAACACCAGCCAATATTTATTTCGATGATTTTAGCATTAAGCACACAAAGGCTATCAAGGTTATCCAAGAAAATCATTTCTACCCTTTTGGGATGAGTATGAAGGGGCTGGAGTTAAAAGGCAATCCAGATCATAGGTTTAAGTTTAATGGAAAAGAGAGAACAGAAGTTTTTGGTTGGAATATGGATGATTTTGGCTGGCGGCATTACAGCTCTGATTATATTAACATGAATAAAATAGATCGCTTTGCCGAAAAGTATTATGCTTTAAGTCCTTATAGCGCTATGGCAGGTAATCCAATTAGCAATATTGATGTGAATGGAGATAGTTTGGTAGTTTTTAAAAATGGGGTTTATTCAGAAATCGAAGATGATGGTAAAAAGGAAATAACAGGTGTTAACAGACAAACCACAACGGACAAAGATGGAAATGAAACAACAACTGAAACCCAATTTACTTTTAACGATTGGGAAACAGATAGAGAATTTGTTCGTACAAAACGTTTAGGTATTCAATTCATTGACCCCAAAGACATTGAAAAAAATACCAATTTTAAAGTTGCTTCCTCTGGCTTCTATTCTCGCCTGCAATTTATAGAGCGAGAGAGTAGACCCAGTGGACAAACCTCATTATTATCTATGAAAACAAGTGAAGGTAAAATGGATTTTTTTGATCAATCGGAAATTATTGAACGTAGTTTTCTTTATGTTCCTACAGGAAATAAAAGAAAAAATATAGCCTATAATCCAAGAGATTATGGCAATTTTCTCTGGGCACAGGCTGGTAAACGTCTTGGTTTTAGTTTGTTAACTTTAAAAATAGGCGCTCACCTCAATAATGCCTTTAATAGCCGTTTGGACAATGCTCTAGACGATAAGTTTGAATATCATATCTTAGATTCTAAAGCTGACCAAAGAGCTATCCGAAATGGGTACTATTATAATCCAAAACAGTAGATCATATCTTTAACTTTTATAAAATATTGTTTTGACTATGAAAAAAATATTTCTTGTGGCTTTTTTCTTATTATCAGCCTGTAAACAACCTATTAATTATAAAGAACGCGTAAAATTACGTTATGAAACCTTAAAAAATTGTAACGCTAATTTATTTTTAAACACCTCTATTGAGCCAAGGCGAGTAACTATAATTGATGGGGAATTAAAACATGCAAGGATAGACAGGTATTTCTACGAGACAAAATATCAAAATATTCACAATAGAAAAAGTATGGCTATTCATTATGATCTTTCAAAAGAAGGTAATTTTGAGTTAACAGTGTATAATAATGGGGAAAAAAACCTTTCCCCAGAAGAAAAAGGAAAATACAGGAAATTCTGCGAAAACTACTTAGATATTTATTTACAAATTTATCCAGCAGAGATAAGTGGGTGGCTTTATGAAGGTAAATTTGCTATAATTAAAGTTACCCCCTATCATGAACTTGTCTATTGCCCCGATACAACTGGAATTCCAGATGTTAAACCACCAAGTGATGCCTATTCTTGGATCAATTTTTTTAGGACTGCTGAAAAATTAGATAGTAGTTGGTATATAAGATATTTATAATTAATATTAGTGCTGTTAAGGCTTATATTTATGTAGCTAACGAAACACCAGCCAATATTTATTTCGATGATTTTAGCATTAAGCACACCAAAGCCATCAAGGTTATCCAAGAAAACCACTACTACCCTTTTGGGATGACTATAAAAGGCTTGGAGTTAAGAGGCAATCCTGATTATAGGTTTAAGTTTAATGGTAAAGAAAGAACAGAAGTTTTTGGTTGGAATATGGATGATTTTGGATGGCGGCATTACAGCTCTGATTATATTAACATGAATAAAATAGATCGCTTTGCCGAAAAGTATTATGCTTTAAGTCCTTATAGCGCTATGGCAGGTAATCCGATTCGCTTTGTAGATGTCAATGGGGATAGTTTGGTCGTTTTTAAAAATGGGGTTTATTCAGAAATCGAAGATGATGGTAAAGAGGAAATAACAGGTGTTAACAGACAAATCACAACGGACAAAGATGGAAATGAAACAACAACTGAAACCCAATTTACTTTTAACGATTGGGAAACAGATAGAGAATTTGTTCGTACAAAACGTTTAGGTATTCAATTCGTTGACCCCAAAGACATTGAAAAAAATACCAATTTTAAAGTTGCTTCCTCTGGCTTCTATTCTCGCCTGCAATTTATAGAACGAGAAAGTAGACCCAGTGGACAAACCTCACTATTATCTATGAAAACAAGCGAAGGTAAAATGGATTTTTTCGATAATGGGGCGGTGCCTGGCAAAAAACTGTTTGTTGTTACAGGACAAAAAAGCAATTCAGTAGCCTATAATCCAAGAGATTATGGCAATTTTTTATGGGCACAAGCTGGTAAACGTCTTGGTTTTAGTTTATTAACTTTAAAAATAGGCGCTCACCTCAATAATGCCTTTAATAGCCGTTTGGACAATGCTCTAGACGATAAGTTTGAATATCATATCTTAGATTCTAAAGCTGACCAAAGAGCTATCCGAAATGGGTACTATTATAATCCAAAACAGTAGATCATATCTTTAACTTTTATAAAATATTGTTTTGACTATGAAAAAAATATTTCTTATGGCTTTTTTCTTGTTATTAGCTTGTAGACAACCTATTGATTATGAAGAACGCGTAAAATTACGTTATGAAACTTTAAAAAATTGCGATGCTAATTTATTTTTAAATACTCATATTGTTCCAAGGCGTGTAACTATAATTGATGGAAAATTAGTGAGCGCTGGAATTGAAATTTATCGCTACGAAAAGGGAGAAGATAAGATTAGAAATGAAAAATATTATTTCATTCGCTATAGGCTTTCAGAAGAAGGTAATTTTGAGCTAACAGCGTATAAAGAGGGAGAGAAAATAGCTCTATCCAAAGAGGAGGAAGGAAAATACAGAAAATTCTGCGAAGCCTATTTGGATATTTATTTACAGATTTATCCAGCAGAGATAAGTGGGTGGCTTTATGAAGGTAAATTTGCTATAATTAAAGTTACCCCCTATCATGAACTTGTCTATTGTCCTGATACATCTGGAATTCCAGATGTCAAACCACCAAGTGATGCCTATTCTTGGATCAATTTTTTTAGGACTGCTGAAAAATTAGATAGTAGTTGGTATATAAGATATTTATAATTAATATTAGTGCTGTTAAGGCTTATATTTACGTAGCTAACGAAACACCAGCCAATATTTACTTCGACGATTTTAGCATTAAGCACACGAAGGCTATCAAGGTTATTCAAGAAAACCATTTCTACCCTTTTGGGATGAGTATGAAGGGATTAGAGTTAAGAGGCAATCCAGATCATAGGTTTAAGTTTAATGGGATTGAACGAGTTGAAAATTTTGAGTTGAATTGGGATATGGCTTTGTATAGAAGTTATGACCAAGTGCTTGGACTCTGGGGGCAATCAGACCCTAAATACAACTATTCCCAGAGTGTTTATTCGGGCTTTGGAAATAATCCTTTGAGATATGTCGATCCATTGGGGGATACAATTTATATTTTCGGTTCAGATGGTAAATATGCTAGCTATCTGGATGATGGAAAGGAAGAAGTTAGCGGCGTGTATTTTAAAAATACCAAAGTAAATAAAGATGGTAGTACAACCTATTCAGATGGAGTAAGTTTTGGATTTAATGATATTGAAGATGATAGAGAGAATATTAAAAATGGAGAATATTCAGTTCAGTTAATTAATAGTCAAGATGTAAGTAATTTTACTCAAAATGCCGCAGATTTTTCAGGTAACTCCTTGAGTTATATAGAGAGAGAAAGTAGCCCCAGCGGAGTATCTTCAATGTTATTTGGAACAAGCAACGGAGAAATGGACTATTATAATAAAGATATTATTAATGATGAGACTATTTACATAGTTTTTGACAAAAAAGGGCAAGCAGTTGGCTATAATCCAAAAGATTTTGGAAATTTTTTATGGGGACAAGCTGGTCGTCGTTTGGGTTTCAGTTTATTAACTCTAAAAATAGGCGCGCATTTTAACAATGCCTTTAGAAGTTCTCTAAATAATGCTTTAGATGATAGTTTTGAATATAGTATCCTTGATTCAAAAGGAGATCAAAGAGCTATTAGAAACGGTTATTTTTTTGGTAGAAAAAGGCAAAAAGGAAGTAGAAATTTGAAAAATACATTTGATTACTAATTTTGATTATTTACGTTAATGAAAATATTTGTTATACTATTGCCTTTTTTTATTTTTCTTGGTTGTAAACATAGCGATAAAGAATTCTTAGAAGTCGCTATAAATCGTTACCAAATATTAAAAGATAAAAAAAACATAGAAGTTTTTGGAAACATAACTTTAGAACCAAGGCGAGTAGCCATTGAGAATGGAAAAATTCTATCTGCAACTATTCCTTATCGTTATTTTGATTCATTTGGAAACAAACAGTGGTTCCATCTTTCATACGTAAACTATGGATTAGACAGTTTTGAATTAAATAAAAAAAAATACAATGACATTACCGCTTTTGCGAAATATAAAGGTATTCCAGAATCGGAGACTTTAATTTATGGTATGGGTTTCATTAACGAAGTAATAAATATTTATAAAGATATTCATCCGGCTAAAATTAATGGTCAAATGGAAGTAAGGGGTTATATAAAAATTAAAGTTACCCAAAAACATGAATTAATATATTGTCCTGATACTACCAAACTTCCAAAATGTGAAATACATATACAAATTTTATCTTCAAAAAAAGGTGAGACAGATAGTGCGTCTACATACATCCCTTTCTGTATGCGTAAATTTATAAGGACTGCTGAAAAACTAGATAGTAACTGGTACATAAAATATTTATAATTAATATTAGTGCTGTCAAGGCTTATATTTATGTAGCCAACGAAACACCAGCCAATATTTATTTCGATAATTTCAGCATCAAGCACACGAAGGCTATCAAGGTTGTCCAAGAAAATCATTTCTACCCTTTTGGAATGAGTATGAAGGGGCTGGAGTTAAGAGGCAATCCAGATCATAGGTTTAAGTTTAATGGAAAAGAGAGAACAGAAGTTTTTGGTTGGAATATGGATGACTTTGGCTGGCGGCATTACGACCCAGCACGGGGACGGTGGAATGTGCCAGACTTGCTGTCGGAAGATGCTTTTTCTTGGAGTCCTTACAGGGCATTTTTCAATAATCCATTAAAATATACGGATCCTGACGGTTTATTTGAAATAGATTCTAAAACTGAAAAAATGTACCCTGAACTTGCCGAATATTTAAAAAATGTTCTTACTTCATACAATAATAAATCAGAAGACTTTAAAAAGGCTTTTATGGAAACTAGTGGGCTAAATGAAAAAGAAGTTACGAATCTGTTAACCTATGGTTCTGGCCCTAAACTTGAGGTAACTAACCTAGATGAAGTTGAAGATAAAAATGGCAATGGAAGACTCGATAAACAAAATGGTAGAACTATTGGAGTACGAAAAAAAGGCGAAGAAGAAGTTAATAATGCCCTTAAAGGCAAAGGCTTAATATATTTAGATGATGATATTGTTAATATTTTTACCGACGCAGATAGAACTAGCCACTATAAGAAAGCGAAACTAGGAACGCGATTATTGGAGTCTACTTTATTTCATGAAGTAACACATTTTGGTAATCTTAAAAAGAATAAAAATGGGAATGGTAAATTTAAAGAATCAGGAAAAGCATTTGAACAACAAGTATATGGAAAAGACATAGGACGTGGTTTAACTCTAAGGCAGTTAAGTAGAATTAAACCTCTTGCTCCCCAAACTATTAAACCCAAAATTGAATTAAAAAAAATAAATATTGATTTACGCCTACGTACTATTAAATGAACTATAAAACTTTAAAATAAAATTGTATTTTCTAGGATATCCAAAACTTACTTTTATGAAATATATTATTGTGTTATTGTTAGTATTTTTGCCTTTTATAACTATTTTTTCAATTCAAAATCCAAATGATGAAAAAATTAAATTAACTATTGATTGTACAAAGGTAGACAACGACTCTATAAAGATAACTTTATCGTTTACAAATAACTACTCCGATTCTTTATGTTTGTATAGGCTTGATCGCAGTTTAGATTTTTCATTTTGTGCTTCATTATTAATTATTAGAGCACTATCTAATAAAAATGTTTATCGCCATGTGTGTCCTAGTGGAATGATATATGATGTTGATAGTATTTTTTTAGGAAAAGGAAATACTATTTATATTGGAAAAGATGAAACATATAGCTTTTCTTTTAATACACCTATATTTGATATTCTGCCTTATTCAGCTAAAAATCAATCTTATAAACTTTATTGTATTGTCTCTTTAGAGAAATCTATTTTTCAAGATGCACCAGAATCTTTTCTTTATGGGGAAGTTATTTCGGATACTGTGAAATTTACATATTGAATCATTATTATCCTTTTGGAATGAGTATGAAGGGCTTGGAGTTAAAAGGCAATCCAGATCATAGGTTTAAGCTTAATGGTAAAGAAAGAACAGAAGTTTTTGGTTGGAATATGGATGATTTTGGGGCGAGGCATTTAGACCCAGCAAAAGGAAGGTGGGATGTTTCGGATCCATTGTCTCAAAAATACTATAGTATTTCAAATTATGCTTTTGTAGCTAATAATCCAATAAATGCTATTGATCCGGATGGAGCAAAAATTGTATTCTTAAATTCCACAAAAGCTACTAATCTTGAACAACGGATTCAATATTTACAAACTAATAACAAAGCCTTTAATACTCTCTTTACAACCATTAGAGATGACCCTTCTTATACTTATTATGTTGGAATAGACAATGAAGAGTTAGACAGACGTAATGCAAACGGAGCAGCTTCTTCAGTTACTAATCAGATTTTTTTTAGAGACAATATAGGTGATGCTACCTATTTGAGTGATAAAGCTGTTGTAGAAGAGTTTTTCCATGTTCTTCAGCACCAAACCTATGATGGAAAACGTGAAAGTCAAGAATTAGAAGCAGAAGCGAAACTGTTTGATTATGTAGTTTTGTCGCAATTAGAGCAGGATCCAAACTTACCTAGTTATGAACATTCTTTTATCCTAGATGATAATCTTTTTGAATTACCCAAAAAGCAAAATCCAAAAATAAAAGGAACTCTTCTGGAACGTTCCTACTTCGACTATCTTAAACATTTCGAAAGTAGCTTGAATATCTATGGAGGTCCTGATAGCTATAAAGGTGAACAGAGATTGTTGCTTCCTGAAGTCTATAATAATATCTTTAATAATTAAATAACTGATTGACAATGATAAAATTTATTCTATTTATAACAATCTTAGGATGTATAAATAATTTGATGGCTCAGAAAAGATTTTCAGAGGGATTTTGTTATCACTACCAAAAAGAAGATACATTTTGCATTTTCGGAGTATATACAACTAAAGATTACAAAAGAGCGGTGATATACCCTAATATTTTTGATGAACTAAGTAAGAATTACATATTCAATAGAATTAGTGATGCCACTGGAAGATATAGGGTTATTATTGAGTTTTGTACATTCAAAGATAAAGTATTCATTAATGATGTAAAAATTGATTATTGTGATAATTCTGCTCACAAGGCAGAGATTAATGCCATTATTAGATCTTGTGTGATAAAATTTGAAAATGAGGAATTGTGGGAAGAGAAAAGAGATGTATTAAGTTATACTGCTTTTAATTTAACACCCAAGTAATTTTTTTAGTTTGAAACTATTTCCTAATTAGAATCCCGCCAATATTTATTTCGATGATTTTAGAATTAAGCACACCAAAGCCATCAAGGTTATCCAAGAAAACCACTACTACCCTTTTGGGATGACTATAAAAGGCTTGGAGTTAAGAGGCAATCCAGATCATAGGTTTAAGTTTAATGGGATTGAACGAGTTAAAAATTTTGAGTTGAATTGGGATATGGCTTTGTTTAGAAGTTATGACCAAGTGCTTGGGCTCTGGGGTCAGTCAGACCCGAAATACAACTATTCCCAGAGTGTTTATTCGGGCTTTGGCAATAATCCTTTGAGATATGTTGACCCGCTGGGGGATACAATTTCAATTCATTATGGTGATAATCAAACCTTACAATATAACCAAGGACTGAAATATAATGGCGATAATGCCTTTGTGAGTTCGGTTGTTAATGCTTTAAATAGTGTTGGTAACAGCAAAGCGGGTGGTACAGTTTTAAACACCTTGATAGCATCCGAACAAAATTACAGCTATATCAATGAATATTCCAAAGATAAAAATGGAAATGACCTAAAAGGAACATTTAGATATATAAAAAATGGAAATAGGGAAGGTGGAACTATTTATGCCGGTGCATTTTCTGATTTTGAAGAGAAAGATAGAGCGATAGGAGGCATAGCTCACGAATCCTTCCATGCTTATCAAGATGAAAATAATGGTTTTGCTAATGGGCATCATATTGGTTTAGAAGTGGAAGCTACCTTATTTGGTAACACTTCGTACTATAATTATTTGCTTGATAAGCAAAACCTATTTGCTGAGGTTAATATGTTAAGAAGTGTTATAGGAAATGTTAATGATGAAGGTAACGCATATCAAGACGCAATGCTTGAATTATTATACAATTATTCAAAAAATGATTTTAACACAGCAACTAATAATTTTATTTCAGGAGCAAGTAAGGGACACATTTACAAAAATACCCAAATAAAACCTTATAAATCACCTTTAATCAAAAAATTATATCCATTACTTAAATGAAGGTCATGACTAATTATTTGTTTTATATTTTGTTTATAACTAACGTTTTAATCGTATCATATCCATTAAAATCTCAAATTAAAGATACTGTAGAATTTGAAGATCCTGGATCCAGTCCAAGAGATTGGGAACCTCCTGAGGGGAAATCATTTCGTTTAATAAAAGCACGTTGTGACCCAAAAAGAATTCCTATTCCCAAATATTTAAAAGGATTCAAAGGTCATATTATAGCATATTTGAGATTTAAAAAAGAAAGTTGCTGCTTTATTAAAGATATATACATAACTAGGGTAAACTTAAAAGGTGAGAAGAGAAATCTCTATTTTCATATGGACTCTAAAACTTCATCCAAAATATGGACTAGTGACTTTATTGATATTAAAATAAATTATCCTTCTGACGTAGAAAAAATACTACCATACATCAAAAAATATGTGAATTGCATGGAATTTTATTTAGAAGACTCATCTAAACAGCCTTACGGCAATTCTCACCCCATTTCAATAAGGATAAAAGAATGATGAAAAATAATATAAAAAATAAATGATCAGAGATAGTGTACATGGATGCGGAAGGCAATTATTTAAATTTGGGCAGTCAGGTATCCTTTATTTACCATCCGCCAGTAACTCTACCGCATTGGTATCGACACATTGTTACGAAAGTCCCACCCGGTGCTGTCAAGGCTTATATTTACGTCGCTAATGAAACATCTGCCAATATTTATTTTGATGATTTTAGCATTAAGCACACGAAGGCTATCAAGGTTATCCAAGAAAACCACTACTACCCTTTTGGGATGAGTATGAAGGGCTTGGAGTTAAAAGGCAATCCAGATCATAGGTTTAAGCTTAATGGGATTGAACGAGTTGAAAATTTTGAGTTGAATTGGGATATGGCTTTGTATAGAAGTTATGACCAAGTGCTTGGACTCTGGGGGCAATCAGACCCTAAATACAACTATTCCCAGAGTGTTTATTCGGGCTTTGGAAATAATCCTTTGAGATATGTCGATCCATTGGGGGATACAATTTATATTTTCGGTTCAGATGGTAAATATGCTAGCTATCTGGATGATGGAAAGGAAGAAGTTAGCGGCGTGTATTTTAAAAATACCAAAGTAAATAAAGATGGTAGTACAACCTATTCAGATGGAGTAAGTTTTGGATTTAATGATATTGAAGATGATAGAGAGAATATTAAAAATGGAGAATATTCAGTTCAGTTAATTAATAGTCAAGATGTAAGTAATTTTACTCAAAATGCCGCAGATTTTTCAGGTAACTCCTTGAGTTATATAGAGAGAGAAAGTAGCCCCAGCGGAGTATCTTCAATGTTATTTGGAACAAGCAACGGAGAAATGGACTATTATAATAAACATTTGACAAGCAACCTTCTTTACATTGTGTCATCAGATGACAATAACAGCGTAGCTTATAATCCAAAAGATTTTGGAAATTTTTTATGGGGACAAGCTGGTCGTCGTTTGGGTTTCAGTTTATTAACTCTAAAAATAGGCGCGCATTTTAACAATGCCTTTAGAAGTTCTCTAAATAATGCTTTAGATGATAGTTTTGAATATAGTATCCTTGATTCAAAAAGAGATCAAAGAGCTATTAGAAACGGTTATTTTTTTGGTAGAAAAAGGCAAAAAGGAAGTAAAAACCTACAAAACATTTTTAATGATTATTTCACCTACTAAAATATTTAATTGAAATGAAACTGTTTTACATATTTCTTATTGTATTTGTTTTAACAACTTGTGATAATAAAAACAAAAGTTATGATAAGCGAGTAAAAATATGCTATGAGATACTAAAAACTAAAGATATTGAGTCATTTTTTTATATATGTACTGGTGATAGTAGAAGAATAGTAATATCAGAAGGGGAATTAAAATATGCACATATTGATGTATATAAGAGAAATATTGATAATCAATTGCCTATTATGGATAGAAGAAAAGGTCTAATTATACATTATAAACTTTTAGATTCTGGAATCTATGATATAAGTATTACTAAGGATTCCCAATTTAAAAAAATACCTAATAACGAATTAAGTAAATATATTATATTTTGCAAAAAAATTACAGGTATTTATCAAGAGATACAGCCTGCTATAATAACAAGTTTACCAGATTTAGGTAAATTTATAATATTTCAAATTACAACTAAACATGAATTAATCTATTGTCCTGATACATCTGAGATTCCATATATTAAATCGTATAGTGAGTTGTATTCTTGGCGCAAATTTTTTAGAACCGCTGAGAAACTAGATAGTAGTTGGTATATAAGATATTTATAATTAATATTAGTGCTATTAAGGCTTATATTTACGTAGCCAACGAAACGCCAGCCAACATTTATTTCGATGATTTTAGCATTAAGCACACCAAAGCCATCAAGGTTATCCAAGAAAACCATTTCTACCCTTTTGGGATGAGTATGAAGGGATTAGAGTTAAGAGGCAATCCAGATCATCGGTTTAAGTTTAATGGAAAAGAAAGAACAGAAGTTTTCGGGGTGAATATGGATGACTTTGGATGGCGGCATTACGACCCAGCACGGGGACGGTGGGATGTGCCGGATCCATTGTCTCAAAAATACTATAGTATTTCAAATTATGTTTTTGTGGCTAATAATCCAATAAATGCTATTGACCCAGACGGAGCGAAAATTGTATTCTTGAACTCCACAAAAGCTACTAATCTCGAACAACGGATTCAATATTTACAAGATAATAACAAAGCCTTTAACACTCTCTTTACAACCATTAGAGATGACCCTTCTTATACTTATTATGTTAGAATAGATAATGAAGAATTAAGGAAATACTCTGCAAATGGAGCAGTTCTACCCATTACAGACCAGGTTCTTTTCAAGGATAATGTCGGAGATGGCACTTATTTAAGTGATAAAGCTATTGTAGAGGAATTTTTTCATGTCCTTCAACATGAAACTTATAAAGGCGAAAGAAGCAGCCCAGAAAGAGAGGCAGAAGCCAAATTGTTTGATTATGTTGTATTGGGGCAATTAAAACACAATCAATCTCTCACAGAATATGAGTTTTCTTTTATTACAGATGATAATTTACATGGATTGCATGATAAACCTAGTTCTTCGATAATAGGTGAGGAATTGGAAAAATCATACTTTGAATACTTGGAATATTTTGAACAGACGACACATGGCCATTCTTTTTACGGAGGAGAGCAAAGAAAACTATTACCTGAATTATATAATAATCTTTTTGACAATGATTAAGAAACTTTTGCTTTTAACCATCATAAGCATTCATTCTGCACAAGGACAGTATCACCACTTCAAGCAAAGATTTTGTATTAACGAAAAAAGTGATTCATTCTGTGTATTCACTGCAGAATTAGACTATAATGAATATACTACAGAATATATAAGAATGAATCCTAACATATATAATGAACTGTCGAAAGAATTTATTGTCAATGATTCAATATATGATTATAGGGTAATTATTGAATTTATCGCAATCAATGAGAGACTTTTTATTGATAAATTAATATTTAAAAAAGTGGTGGATCCGATTATAATTACAAAAATATCTTCCATTATAAGGTCAAGTTGTCTAAGGTTGATTGCAAAAGATTACCAATACGAAGTTGATAAACCCTATAAGGGATATTTAAATATCAAATTATCTCTAAAGTGGAAGTAGAGACAAATTCCTTTTTCTGATTTGAATATTACGCATCATCGCATTATTCCTGGGCGGGGTACTGTCATTCAAGAAAACCACTACTACCCTTTTGGGATGAGTATGAAGGGCTTGGAGTTAAGAGGCAATCCAGATCATAGGTTTAAGTTTAATGGAAAAGAGAGAACAGAGGTTTTTGGGGTGAATATGGATGATTTTGGGGCGCGGCATTACGACCCAGCACGGGGACGATGGGATGTTCCAGATCTATTGTCGGAAGACTATTACAGTATTTCAAATTATGCTTTTGTGGCTAATAATCCAATAAATGCTATTGATCCGGATGGTAAAGTAGTTAAACCAGCTAATAATAAGGCTTTAGAAATTATTAAATTATCCATATCAACCCAAGAGGAAAAATATGTAAAAATTAATAGTGATGGTTTTGTTGATCAAAAAACAATAAATCGAGGTATAAAAAAATTGGGTGGAAGTGAAAATTTTAAAGCATTAGCTGGCTTAGCCACCAGTAATATTACTTATAATGTATTATTTTCAGAAGAATATAAAACTTTAGATGATAATGGTAATACTATTACCAAAAGTTTTAACATAGATGGTAAACCTTACCGGAATGAAAATGATCAATTAGTTGGTTTTGCGGGAATAACATTAGTTCCTAATCCATTTGGAGAAGAGGATGGTTCTAGTGATTTGGATGTATCAATTGTTGTTAACTCTACATTAAATATGAGAGATCAAACAGAAACTTTTGTGCATGAAGCTTATGGGCATGCTCACTTTTATGACCAAAAAGAAAAAGGAAAGAACATTAATCCATGGCATAGTCCAAAATTTGAATTAGGAATTGATGAAAAAACTGGAGAATATTATTTGTATCCTATCGAAACAAATAAAGATCTTGAAAAGCAATTAAATAGGGTTCAGTATCAAGCATTAAAATATTACGATTTAAAAAAGGGAAAATGAAATATATTTTTATCATAGTATTTTTAGTTCATTCTTCATATGGACAAATAAGGCATTTATCGTGTAATGGTACTCAATTAAATATTATATTACCCAAGAAAGGTGGTTATGTTCATGATTATCATTATGCCGAAGGCTATTTCTATACAGTTACTTATCAAGATTCTTCATCTTTAATATTTCACTGTGGCTTGTCAGTTATAAAACCTTTTATTGAGGAAAAATACTACATAATAACAGATTCTACCTTTAATCGGTTTTATAGAGAAAGGTCAGGGTATAATATAACAAATCATTTATTTTGGAAAGAACGTTTTTATTTCAAAAATAAATTTACAATACTCTATCTCAATGTTAGAAAAAATGATATACCTACATTTGATAAAAGTTTAACCTATATCTATTAAAAAATTCCAGAAGTCTATTTTTATTTCGATGATTTTAGAATTAAGCACACCAAAGCCATCAAGGTTATCCAAGAAAACCACTACTACCCTTTTGGGATGACTATAAAAGGCTTGGAGTTAAGAGGCAATCCTGATTATAGGTTTAAGTTTAATGGAAAAGAAAGAACAGAGGTTTTTGGTTGGAATATGGATGATTTTGGATGGCGGCATTACAGCTCTGATTATATTAACATGAATAAAATAGATCGCTTTGCCGAAAAGTATTATGCTTTAAGTCCTTATAGCGCTATGGCAGGTAATCCGATTAGTAATATTGATGTGAATGGAGATAGTTTGGTAGTTTTTAAAAATGGGGTTTATTCAGAAATCGAAGATGATGGTAAAAAGGAAATAACAGGTGTTAACAGACAAACCACAACGGACAAAGATGGAAATGAAACAACAACTGAAACCCAATTTACTTTTAACGATTGGGAAACAGATAGAGAATTTGTTCGTACAAAACGTTTAGGTATTCAATTCGTTGACCCCAAAGACATTGAAAAAAATACCAATTTTAAAGTTGCTTCCTCTGGCTTCTATTCTCGCCTGCAATTTATAGAGCGAGAGAGTAGACCCAGTGGACAAACCTCACTATTGTCTATGAAAACAAGCGAAGGTAAAATGGATTTTTTTAATAATGGGGCAGTACCTGATGAAGCACTTTATCTTATTACAGGAAATAAAATTAATTCAATAGCCTATAATCCAAGAGATTATGGTAATTTTCTCTGGGGACAAGCTGCTAAAAGACTCGGTTTTAGTTTATTAACTTTAAAAATAAGCGCTCACCTCAATAATGCCTTCAATAGCCGTTTGGACAATGCTATGGATGATAAATTTGAATACCATATCTTAGATTCGAAAGCTGACCAAAGAGCTATCCGAAATGGATATTACTACAATCCAAAACAATAAATCATATCTTTAACTTTTTATAAAATGTTTTGACTATGAAAAAAATATGTCTCGTAGTTTTTCTTTTATTATTAGCTTGTAAACAATCTATTGATTATGAAAAACGCGTAAAATTGCGTTATGAAACTTTAAAAAATTATGATGCTAATTTATTTTTAAATACTTATATTGTTCCAAGACGTGTAAGCATAATTGATGGAAAATTAGTAAGTGCCGGTATCACTATTTATTACTACGAAAAAAAAGATGAGATTACAGATAGAAAATATTGTTTTGTTCGCTATTATCTTTCAGATAAAGATAATTATGAGGTAACAATATATAGTTATAATAATGGTAATGGTTATTACAGTGGGGAAAAAAACCTTTCCCCAGAAGAAAAAGGAAAATACAGGAAATTTTGCGAAGCCTATTTGGATATTTATTTACAGATTTATCCAGCAGAGATAAGTGGGTGGCTTTATGAAGGTAAATTTGCTATAATTAAAGTTACCCCCTATCATGAACTTGTCTATTGTCCCGATACAACTGGAATTCCAGATGTTAAACCACCAAGTGATGCCTATTCTTGGATCAATTTTTTTAGGACTGCTGAAAAATTAGATAGTAGTTGGTATATAAGATATTTATAATTAATATTAGTGCTGTTAAGGCTTATATTTATGTAGCTAACGAAACACCAGCCAATATTTATTTCGATGATTTTAGCATTAAGCACACCAAAGCCATCAAGGTTATCCAAGAAAACCACTACTATCCTTTTGGAATGAGTATGAAGGGGCTGGAGTTAAAAGGCAATCCAGATTATAGGTTTAAGTTTAATGGGATTGAACGAGTTGAAAATTTTGAGTTGAATTGGGATATGGCTTTGTTTAGAAGTTATGACCAAATACTTGGACTCTGGGGGCAGTCAGACCCGAAATACAACTATTCCCAGAGTGTTTATTCGGGCTTTGGAAACAATCCTTTGAGATATATTGATCTGTTGGGAGATACGATTTCAATTCATTATGGTGATAATCAAACCTTACAATATAACCAAGGACTGAAATATAATGGCGATAATGCCTTTGTGAATACATTGGTAAATACTCTAAATGACATAGTTCAAACAAAAGGTGGTGGAAATATATTAGACGCACTTATAAATTCTGAACAAAATTACAGTTATATAAACCAATATTCCAAAGATGCAAATGGAAAAGATATGAAAGGAGCCTTTAAGTATGAAAGACATGGTAGTCGCGAGGGCGGTACAATTTATGCTGGGGCAATTTCTGAATTTGAAAATAAAGGAGGTAGAGAAATAGCATCCATAGCCCACGAATCTTTCCACGCCTATCAAGATGAGAATAACAGTTTTTCTAGCGGTCATCACATTGGCTTAGAGGTAGAAGCTAATTTATTTGGTGCTTCTACTTATTTCTATTCCTTGGTCAATAATGGTGAAATTCCTGATATAGCAGAATGGAAAGTATTATCCTATTTAGGAAGTAAAGATAATGACCAAGGCCGCATTTATTCAATACAAATATCAAATCTATTGGAAGACTACTCTTCTAAAAATTTCAAGGCAGCCAGTGAGAATTTTATACAAGGTGCCTCCAAAGGTCATTTTTATAAAAGAACACCTGTTAGGATATATCAATCTCCTCTAATTAAAAAGTTTTATCCATTATTGAAAAATTAATATATTATGAAATTCAAAAATTATATTTCCAAGATAGCTTTTTTAATAATATTGACTTTCTTTTTATTATCTAAGTTGACTGGACAAAATGCTAAGAGAGATAATATTTATAAGCATGAAGATCCTGGAAGTTTTATTGATGGTTCTGATATTACTCATTCTTCATATCTCTTCACAAGAGATAGTTTTAAAAAAGCTAATGAATTGGTTCTCCCTACAAATTTAGAAAAATACAAAGGCAAAATTAGGATATATATAAAATTTAACCCAGACACTATTTGTAGTATTTCTGATGTCTACATAATATCTGTAATTTTAGCGAGTAAGGACGATTCAATTAATTACAATATAGATTTAAATACACTTAATGAGGCTTTATCTAAAAAAGAAAACATAGAATATCCACAGGAAATAACTAAGGTGCTACCCTATGTAAAAAAATGGGTAAATGCTTTAGATTTTTACTTATTAGATATTAATAAACCACCTGTATTATTTTGTATAGGTTTTATACGGATTCCCAGCATAAAATTTTGATTTCATACTTCTAAAGATAAATCTTTAGCCCCTTTTTTTGATTTTTAAGGTAAAAATTTACCGAAATATTGGTATTTTAAATAATCATAATAAATGAAAATCATTTCTACCCTTTTGGGATGACTATAAAAGGCTTGGAGTTAAGAGGCAATCCAGATCATAGGTTTAAGTTTAATGGAAAAGAGAGAACAGAAGTTTTCGGGGTGAATATGGATGATTTTGGGTGGCGGAATCTCGACAATATTCTTCCAAGTTTTACCAGACCTGATCCGTTGGCTGAAAACAATTATCATTTAACACCTTATCACGCTCTAAGTAATAATCCTATCAATAGAATTGATCCAGACGGAAAAGATGATTTTGAAATTAATCATAAAGGAGAAATAGTTAATCGCATAAAAAATAAAGAAGCTGATAACTTTTATATTGTTAATAAAGAGGGTAAAAGAGTTGAAGGACAGTCCATAAGTTTTGATTATGGAACAGTTGAACATGTTAAAAATCCTGAATTAAAATTTAGAAATAAAGAAGGAGAAGTCAAGAAAAAACCTTTGACAATATTTAGTCGTCCCTTAAAAAAGGTTTTATATTCTAATGTTTAAGGATTTTTTAGGTTCATCCATTTTTGAAAATTAAAAGCTGCGCAGGCCATTATACCATTGACTACATCGCCTATCTTACCTTTCAAGTAGTTTAAACCCATCCGAAAATCTTGCTTCAGGTGACCGATAATAGGCTCTATACCAGCTCGTAATCTAAAATGATTTCGCTTTTTAGAACGCATATAGGCACTGTCTTTTTTCTTCGGATTACCAGGTATATGAACCTCAATACCTTCTAATTTTGCACCCCGATACCCCCTATCACAATAAATTGCATCAAGTTTGGAAACATTAATGGAATCATGATTACTTAGCAGTTTGTTCAAGCTATGCCCATCATATTCATTCCCGCAATAAGCGCCCGATACAATAATGCCTCTGCTACGATTCCACAAAAGTCCAAATTTACTCCCAAACTCATAGCGCACCGACGCCTTCCCTTTAGCAATACAAAAAATAGTATCTTCGTGCAGGCTATAACGCTTATTTTTACTGGGTCGTTCTTGTTTCAAAACCTCGTTATATTTCTCTAAATCACTGGTATATGCATCTAACTTGCCTGCCAATAGAAGTTTTCTTGTCAAATCCCGAACAAGAATACCAGTTATTTGTTTCAAAATCTTTGCCGCCTCTAAGGCCTTTGCCTTTCGTTTAGGATGTTGCCGGTTGTGTTGAGCTTGTAAAAGCTTCATAGACTTTTTTTAAACGTGTTTTTTAATTGTACGCCAGCTTGCTTGGCTATTTTACCACAATTATCAATAATCTTTTTCTGTAATTTTGAATCTGTGGGAAACGTAATATTTTTCTTTTGAACGGTCGTATCGGCATAAACCACTTGCTCTTTTTTGTCAAGTTTAGGAGACCCATGAACGCGAATAGAAGCCTCTAAAATCACCTCTACGCCCTCCTCACCAATACGCTTACGAAAGTGAACAAGCTGACTCGAAGTGCAAGGCTTTTCAAGACTATGATACTGATAACCAGAAAAATACTGATAGTATATGTTTTCTCGCCATTGCTTATTAACGAGTTTTTCATCGCTTAAATTTCGAACAGATTTCAAAATGAGTAAGCTAGCCATAAGTCGAATGGAATGGCTGGGTCTACCTGTACTAGAATAGTAAATAGCAAGTTTATCCTCTATAAATTTCCAGTCAATAGCATCAGATAATTGACACAATTCATGGTTGAGATTGAGTATGTCTTTGAGGGCTTGTTGATGGGAAGAACCTTTGTTAGACTGAAGAGAACCTAGCATAAAATCACCGTTTTAATGTTGAAAAATGAGCAAAATATAAAAAAAAATAATTATAAGTCTTTAGTAAACACTAAATTAAATCAAAATAGCAATTCGTGAAAACTATTAAAATATAAATTGTTTATAATCAAATAGTTATGTTATCCCATTTTTTTAAATACGCTATATAGCAATTCGTTAAAGAGTTCTTAAGGGATGACTATTTAGGATTAATGGCGACGAAAATGCCACCCAACTATTTGAGTTTTTAGCAGATCCCGCTAGCACTAATGTTGAATTTACCCACGCCAAAATAGGAACAGAAAATTCAAATAGTAATATTATAGGAACTTCTCATGAAAAGTCAGCCACACCTGTTGGACATTATTTAAGACGTACAGGCTATACGCTAAAAGAAGTAAGCCATAATCATCCTAGTGGATCACCTCCATCAGGCAGAATAAATCAAAGGAAAGGACATCAACAAGGTGATATTCCAAATGCAAAATTATATCATCAAAAAAATCCAAATACTACATTAAGGGTATATATACATCCTAATCAATACATTTATTATAGTGAATATGGAATAATGCTACCACCATTAGATATAGAAGACAATGACGATAGATAAAAAAAAAATTATAATTGGGTTACTATTAGTGTGCCATATTATGGCACGTTCTCAAGAACGAGGAATCTATTTTGACGACACAGTAAGGGTGTTGGAAATAACTGACCCTATTCTTCAAGAGAAACTAGATAGCTTTATTGAGTTCGAAAAAAAGTGCAGCTATTATACATCTGACCTAGTATTTGGTATTGGTGTCCAGCTTTGGATAAATTCTTATCTTATTATTATTACTTCAGAGGATAGATTAAGTTTAGCTAGTGATAGCAACATAGTTTATAATCAATTAGAACTAGTTACCAAGGATTATAAGGATAATAATGTATTTGATGGAGGGTTCATATACAAAGGTCATTATATTGAAGTTAGTATGAACTCGGATGTGGATATTTCTTTAAAAAAACAGTTTTTTAAAGAAACGAACAAGAAAATAATTATAAAACGCTATGAACCATTTGAAGGCTACGATTCTACTGGTGTTTTCATATTGGAATCAGCGGATGACGATTTATATTCTTATTGGCATTATCTTTATCAAAAAGGTAAGTTCAAGCTTCGTGGTCGATATACGCATTGTGAATACTGACAGATAATTTTTCAAAGATCATTTCAGGATATTATGGGTGCTTCTTACAAAAATCGACCACACCTGTTGGACATTATTTAAGACGTACAGGTTATACTTTAAAAGAAGTAAGTCATAACCATCCCGGTGGATCACCTCCATCAGGTAGACCTGGTGAAAAGCGAGGTGATATTCCCAATGCAAAACTATATCACAGAAAAAATCCAAATACTATATTAAGGGTGTATATACATCCTCAAAAATATATTTATTATGGCGAATATGGAATAATGTTGGCGCCACTAGAAATAACACCAGACGATGATGATAAATAGAAAAAGTTTTATAACAGGGCTGCTTTTAATTTGGAGTAGCATAGGATATTCACAAGGCTTAGGAACTTATTTTAACCATACAGTAAACATATTGGAAATAACTGATTCTATTCTTCAAGAGAAGTTAGATAGTTTTATTGAGTTTGAAAAAAAATGTGATTATTATACATCTGATCTAGTATTTGGTATCCATATCCAAGTTTGGATAAGAGGTTATTTTATTACTATTGCTTCGGATGATGGATTAGGTACAGTCAGTGATAATAATACAATTTATGGGGGATTTACATATAAAGATCACTATATTGAAGTTGCAACAAACCCAGATGTAGACATTTCCATAAAAAAACATTTTTTTAAAAAAACGGATAAGAAAGTGGTGGTAAAGCGCTATGAACCATTTAATGGTTACGATTCTACGGGTATCTTAATATTAGAATCGGCAGAGGATGATTCTTTTTCATACCATCGCTACTTTTATCAAAAAGGTATATTCAAAATTTATGAACGTCATACTTACTGTGAACAGAAATAGGTAATTTTCTAAAGATCATTTCAGGATATTATGGGTGCTTCTTACAAAAATCGACCACACCTGTTGGACATTATTTAAGACGTACAGGCTACACTCTTAAAGAAGTGAACCATAACCATCCCGGATTATGCTTTTGTGGCTAATAATCCAATAAATGCTATTGACCCAGACGGAGCGAAAATTGTATTCTTAAACTCCACAAAAGCTACTAATCTTGAACAACGGATTCAATATTTACAAACTAATAACAAAGCCTTTAATACCCTCTTCACAACTATTAGAGATGACCCTTCTTATACTTATTATGTTGGAATAGACAATGAAGAGTTAGACAGACGTAATGCAAACGGAGCAGCTTCTTCAGTTACTAATCAGATTTTTTTTAGAGACAATATAGGTGATGCTACCTATTTGAGTGATAAAGCTGTTGTAGAAGAGTTTTTCCATGTTCTTCAGCACCAAACCTATGATGGAAAACGTGAAAGTCAAGAATTAGAAGCAGAAGCTAAATTGTTTGATTATGTGGTTTTGGGACAGTTGGGACTTGGTTATGAAAAAGCCCCACTTCCTATTTTTGAATCACAATTACATATAGATCCAAATCTGTCTGAATTGTATAATAAACCAAATCCCCGTATAGAAGGTGATAATCTCATAAAATCCTATTTTGAACATTTGAAAAATTTTGAAAATAATACGCGAGGAGACCCATTTTATGGAGGCTCTCAGAGACAGCTTCTGCCTGAAGTATACAATCATATTTTTAATTTTAATCTTTCCAATAATGATGAATAAATATATCCTTTCATTTTTAATATTTCAATGCGTTTTATATGACATAAAAGCACAAAAAAGTTATCAAGAACTATTTTGTTCTGGATACAATCAAGAGGATTCATTTTGCATTTTTAGTATTCCTGTAGCATTGGGTCATAAAGATATAAAAATACAACCAAATATTTTTGATGATTTAGAACAACATTTTACCATAAGTGGAAGAAGTGATCAAGGTAAGTATAAAATAACAATCCAAATAGTAGCTTTTAATAGGAAAGTGTTCTTTGACAGTCTCAAAATTGATAATTGTGAGGATAAATTGCATACTATGCAAATTACTTCTATCTTCAGATCAAGCTGTTTACGGTTTATCGATGATAACTTTGAATATTTAGAAAGTTATTATAATTACCCTAATAGAAGTATCTTTATATTTCATCTAACTCCAAAATAATTCTTACATAGTTTCAATATTAAACACACCAAAGCAATCAAGGTTATCCAAGAAAATAACTACTACCCTTTTGGGATGACTATAAAAGGCTTGGAGTTAAGAGGCAATCCAGACCATAGGTTTAAGTTTAATGGGATTGAACGAGTTGAAAATTTTAAGTTGAATTGGGATATGGCTTTGTATAGAAGTTATGACCAAGTGCTTGGACTCTGGGGGCAGTCAGACCCGAAATACAACTATTCCCAAAGTGTTTATTTGGGCTTTGGAAACAATCCTTTGAAATATGTTGATCCGCTGGGAGATACGATATTAATAAGGCATCAAGGGGAACCGATATTTTATATGAATAATCAACTCTATTGGGCAAATAATGAGCAAAAATGGCAAAAATACGATGGTAAAGCAGTAAAGAAAAAAGGTAAAAATGCTGGGAAGTTGAAAGGTTTTGTTAAAAATCTCTTTGATGCCTTAAATAAAATTGATGGTGGAGGTGAACATGGAGATAACTTGATCAGCACTTTAGAAAATTCAAGCAATTATGTTACTGTGAAGGAAGATTCCAATCAAAACAAGGGACTTTTTGTAAGCTGGGATCCTTACGATCGAGATGGTGGAATAGATGAAAAAGGAAGCACTATGCGTCCAGCTTTTATAGGTTTGGCTCATGAGTTAGCTCATGCTATGGATTGGTTGAATGGTGATATTGATAGAAAAGAATGGTTTAAACTATCAAATAAAAAGGTTATTAATAATGCTGAAGGAGATGCCTCAATTATAGAAAATAACATCAGACGCGAACACAATTTACCCTTACGAACTCATTATAGTATTGATCAAGGGAAGCCCATTGGTTCTTTATTAGACTATAAAAACCTAAAAACCAATATTCAAAAAACGTATTAAAAAATAATCATAATGAAAGTAAAGGAATATTTTTTAATTGTATTATTATTCACAATTTGTTTTAATGTAGTTGCTCAACATAGAGATAATCCTCATAAAAATGTATTTTTTTATGATAGCAAACCGTATAAAGGCTATGGCGTTATTTTTAATAAAGGATATATTCCACCCTTTACAGGATTTGATACTTTAGAAAGGTTTAATCCTTCTGTTCAAGAAATTGAAATAGCTGAAAATATTCTCTATTCTAAATTTAACGAAACAGGAATAATAGAGTTTGGTAAAGATTGGAAAATAATCAAAAATGTCCAGAAGAAATATACTAAATATCACCGTCAATACATAGGTTGTTTTAATAGTAAAGGTGATAAAATTATTTATATGTATTTGATGAACTTTTCAAATAAGAGAAAATTTAGAGAAAATTTTGACGCTTGGAAAGAAAAGGGGTGGTGTTGTAGAAAGTATGATTTAAAAAAGTAGTTTTGATATTGAGACATTTAGAGTTAAATTTGTTCATTTGTTTCACCCAAATAAGACAAAATGACCATAGAAATAACCCTAAAATGCCCCAAATGCGAAGGGAAAGATATAAGAAAAAATGGAAGAACTAAAAGGAAGAAGCAAAATTATGAGTGTAAAAGCTGCGGTCGGCAGTTTATAGCTCCTCAGGAGCTGAGTTATCGAGGGTGTCAAAAGGGCATAGAAGAACGGGTCAAACATATGCTTGTCAGACGAGTAGGTATTAGGGATATTTCTGAATTAGAAGGTATTAGCCCTAAAAAAGTTTTATCTATTCTTGCCAATACCACGGTTTCTATCAAGCCCAAACAACGTTTTTATGCTAGCTTAGAGGTTGATGAGCTTTGGTCTTATGTGAAAAAGAAGGGGCAGAAATACTGGTTGATTGATGCGTATTGTCGTCAGAGTGGCGAGATAGTTTCTTGGGCTTGGGGCAAGCATGATTGCAAAACAGTGCAGCATCTATGGTCTAGTTTAAAGGCTCTTGGTGTTGGTTTCAAAGAAGTTTGTACCGATAACTGGGAGGCATTTAAAGGGGTCTTTGAAGATTGTAAGCATTCGATAGGCAAATGTTTTACAAAGGGTATAGAGGGTAATAATTGTCGTCTGCGTCATCGAATCAGCCGTTTAGTTCGTAGAACCTGTTGCTTTTCTAAAAAGAAGTCTAATCATCGCAAAGCCAGATGTTAGCTTTCTTTTATATCAATAACGGGCATGTGTAAAATTTGACATCATATTTTGTATAACACCACCAAAAACCTATTATTTATTCCATAAATTAATTTTTGTACTATTTTTTTACATAAAAGTTTTGTAAACTTTTATGAATTAAGTAACTAAATTTATAGAAACAGAGCTTATCTTTGGGAAATTCTAATTTTAATAATAAATTAAAAATTTGCTATCATTTTTTGCATTAAATTATTTCTTATCTATTAATCACTTATTTTATGGCAAACATTGGTAAAGTTAGTCAGGTTATTGGTCCTGTGGTTGATGTTGCTTTTGAAGAAGAGGGCACAACGTTACCTAATATTTTAGATTCTTTAGAAATTGTACGCCCCAATGGGGAAAAACTGGTTTTAGAAGTTCAACAGCATTTAGGACAAAACAGAGTTAGAACAATTGCCATGGATAGTACTGAAGGACTTTCCAAAGGTATAGATGTTTTAGATAAAAAAATGCCTATTTCCATGCCCACCGGCGAGGAAATTAAAGGAAGACTATTTAATGTTATTGGAAGTGCGATAGATGGTATGGATCAACCCAAAACATCGACCCAAAAGCCTATCCATACTTCGGCACCAAAGTATGAAGATCTGTCAACCAGCTCTGAAGTTTTATTTACAGGTATAAAAGTTATAGATTTATTAGAGCCTTATGCTAAAGGTGGAAAAATCGGATTATTTGGAGGTGCTGGTGTTGGAAAAACAGTTCTTATTATGGAGTTAATCAATAATATAGCTAAAGCCCATGAAGGATTATCTGTTTTTGCAGGTGTAGGTGAAAGAACACGCGAAGGCAATGATCTATTAAGAGAAATGATAGAATCTGGAGTTATCAAATATGGAGATGCTTTTAAAAAATCTATGGAAGCAGGTGACTGGGATTTATCTAAAGTGGATCAAGAGCTTTTAAAAACATCTCAAGCAACTTTGGTTTTTGGTCAAATGAACGAACCGCCCGGAGCAAGAGCCAGAGTAGCTTTATCCGGATTGAGTGTTGCTGAATATTTTAGAGACGGACAAGGGAAAGGGCAAGGAAAAGACGTACTTTTCTTTATCGATAATATATTCCGTTTTACACAAGCGGGTTCAGAAGTTTCTGCACTTTTAGGACGTATGCCTTCTGCTGTGGGTTATCAACCAACTTTGGCAACAGAAATGGGGGCTATGCAAGAGCGTATTACATCAACTAAAAATGGCTCTATTACTTCAGTTCAAGCTATTTATGTTCCTGCTGATGATTTAACTGATCCTGCTCCTGCAACAACTTTTTCGCATTTAGATGCAACAACTGTATTATCGCGTAAAATTTCAGAATTAGGCATTTATCCAGCTGTCGATCCTTTGGATTCTACTTCAAGAATAATGACTCCAGATATTTTAGGAGATAATCATTACAATACCGCCCAACGAGTCAAAGAAACTTTACAGCGTTACAAAGAACTACAAGACATAATTGCTATTTTGGGTATGGATGAACTTTCAGAAGAAGATAAATTGATTGTTTACAGGGCAAGACGAGTTCAACGTTTTCTTTCTCAACCTTTTCATGTTGCTGAACAGTTCACAGGATTGAAAGGTGTTTTAGTTGATATTGAAGATACTATAAAAGGTTTTAATGAAATTTTAGATGGTAAACATGACCATCTTCCAGAAGCAGCCTTTAATTTAGTTGGAACTATTGAGGAGGCTATTGTAAAAGGTAAAAAGCTAATTGCTCAAGCTAAGTAAGTCTTATTCTTATTATATTTTCTATAAATTTTTTGATTTTTAAAATAGAGACGATTTTTTGTCTCTATTTTTTTGTTTTTAGTTAAATAAAAAAGTTCTATATACTATGAAGGGCTTTCTTATAAAAAAAGTGAATGTAAAATAGCTATATATTTGCGTTTATTTAATGGTAACATTCATATAAACTTACACCCACAAGATGCAAATAACAACATTTTATGGGTAAATAAAAATTATTGAGGTTTAGAGCGTGTTTAGTTTTTTTAATTTATTGATAATCAAATAATAATAGATAAAAAGTGGTTTTTTTTATTTCATTGCTAAAATTTCAATTGTCTTATTATCAGCTACTTACTATATTTTGCTGTATAAAGAAAAAACCCAAAAAATACGATTATATAATTTGTTATCAATCTTTGATACCATCAAATAAAAAACTAAACACGCTCTTAGATCTAAGAGATAACAGAGGTAAGAATTTGGACTTTGCCTTTGTTCTGTTTAGTTTGATTATAGCTCTCCTGCGTGGTCGAGATGGTACGCTCTCTGGTATTCAAACGAAGTCTTATGTTCTTTTTTAGGTATTGATAATAAAGATGTTATACCTCCTTCCTATCTACCTATTTTTTTAAAAACAATAGCTTTGGAGCCTTTAGAAGACCTGATATTTAAAAATTTTGGTTTTGAACTAAAATTTAAAGAACAGGCTTGGTTGGCTGGCGATGGTAAAGAATTACAGGCCTAGTATTCAAAAAGGGGATAAATCGTGGTGAGGCTTTAGTACAATTAGTCAAACACTTAGACAGAGAGGTTGTGGCTCAAGAATATTACACTGGTAAAAAAGAAAGTGAGCAGGAGAATCTTCAAAATTTGCTAGAAAAAGCCGAAGCTAGTGCTCAAAAAATTACTGCTGATGCTCTTCACTTAAACCCTAAAACAACTGAAAAGATTGCAAAGGCTGGGGGCATCTTTTTAATTGGTTTGAAAGCAAACCAAAAGAAATTATTGGCTGATATGATGGGTTATTTTGAGCATTTAAAACCTGTTTATCAATAAGTTACATTTTATAAAAGGTGCGGGCGTATAAAAAAAAGAGACTATAAGCATTAGGGCATCTCTCATAATACTCTGTAATTTTTGAAAAAAATTAGTTTTAATAATTTTATATATATTATTTATTAGACTTGCCCGGATTTGATAATCAATCAACTAAAAAAGTTATTTTTATAAAAAATTGTTAATTAACAACTTATAAAAAACGATATTATAGTGAAAGTTTAAAGGTTTTTCAAAGAGATCAAGTAAAATTATTTTTTACTTGTAAAATTTAGAGTATACATATAGTTTTAATTTATATTTATTATCTTTATAATCATATACTTATACTATATTAGTTTTTTTCATTAAATTCAATGCCAAAAAACCAAAATTATATAACATATTGATTATCAAAATAATTTAAGTCTAATAACGTTTCAATTCTTTTTCTATGTTTCCTAAAGACAGGAGCTTGTTTTTTGTAATTTTTTTGGTTCTTTCTCATGGGTGTTTCTAACTTGATGTTTGCGGAATTAATAAGATCCAAATTCATTTCTTCTGACAAATAACCTTTATCTCCAATCAACGTACAATCAGTCACTTGACCTTTAATATCTTTTAAATAATGGACATCATGTACAGATGCAGGACTCAAATCAAAATTACAAAAAACACCTTCAACAGAACAAACTGCATGTAGTTTATAACCGTAATAATACACTTTTTTGGAAGAACAATAGCATTTTTACCCTTTAGATAAGTTCTTTTCAAAACTCTAAAAAGGTGATGTTCCGAGTCTATACTCATGAACTCAGCTTCAAAATTAATGGCAACCAATTCTAAATCAGTCAGCTTTAGTTTTACAGGTTTAAAACTCGCATTTTCTTCTTTTTGAATATGCCTTAAATTACTCAAAATAATTTCGTAGTTTTGTATAAAATTGCTCATACGTATATTTATTTAGTTGTTTGATAGTCAAATAAATATAATATATGTAATCAAATGAGCAATTTTTTATTCCTTTTTTATAATGCACTACGGGTTTATACAATAACTTGAAACAATACCAACTAAACCAAAATACCTAAAACTTATGTCGAACTCACGTTAATTTTAATTATTGTGAGCAACAGGATATTTTAAAATAGATAGTATTTATTTTTATTTCATTTTATATCAAAAAATGTTTAAAATAGTATAGATTTGGGTAATTTTATATCAAAGCCTTTTAGATGTTTCATTGTATTAAAAATTATTATTGATGTTAAAAAAAGTATTAATTGCTAATAGAGGTGAAATAGCATTACGAATAATTCGTAGCTGTAAAGAATTGGGTATTAAGACAGTAACTGTTTATTCAAAGGCTGATAAAGATAGCTTACCTGTTCGTTTTGCTGATGAGGCAGTATGTATTGGTATGCCTCCAGGGTCAGAGTCATATTTAAATATTCCTCATATTTTGGCTGCTGCTGAAATTACTAATGCTGATGCCATTCACCCAGGTTATGGTTTCTTAGCCGAAAATGGACGTTTTGCCGAAATTTGTCAAGAAAATGATATTACTTTTATAGGACCTACAAGTAAGATGATATCTCAAATGGGTGATAAAGCATCAGCAAGAAAATTGATGAGACGTATTGATATTCCAACTATTCCCGGTTCTGAAGATTTATTATCATCATTAGAAGAATCGCAAATAATAGCTGATAAAATCGCTTATCCTATTTTATTTAAAGCAACAGCAGGTGGTGGTGGGAAAGGTATGAGAGTTGTAGAAAATCCAAAAAAACTTGCTCAAGCTTGGCAAGAAGCTAAAAAAGAAGCTAAAAATGCTTTTGGAAATGACGGCTTGTATATGGAAAAATTTATAGAAGAACCTCGTCATATAGAAATACAAGTACTTAGTGATAAGTATGGAAATGCCAATCATCTTTGTGAAAGAGATTGTAGTATTCAAAGAAGACACCAAAAATTAATAGAAGAAGCGCCTTCTGCTGTTGTAAACCCTGAGTTACGAGAAAAAATGGCTCAAGCCGCTTTAAAAATTGTTGATCATATTAAATATATTGGTGCTGGCACCGTAGAATTTTTAGTCGACAAGTATAATAATTTCTATTTTATGGAAATGAATACTAGAATACAAGTTGAGCATACAGTTACAGAACAAATTACTAATGAAGATCTTATCAAATCTCAAATTTTAGTTGCATCAGGCGAAAAACTTTCTATAAAAAACTATCAACCTCAAGGGTGGTCTATAGAATGCCGAATTAATGCTGAAGATCCATATAATAATTTTATGCCTAACCCCGGAAAAATAAATAGTCTCCATTTTCCTGGAGGTTTAGGGGTAAGAGTAGATAGTCATATTTATCAAGGTTATCAAATTCCACCTTATTATGATTCTATGCTTGCTAAAATTATTACGACTGGTGAAAACCGTTTAGAAACTATCAATCGTATGAAAATGGCTTTAAATGAACTGGTTATTGAAGGTATTAAGACAACAACGCCTTTCCTTCTTGAAATTATTAATAGCAAAGAATTTATTTCTGGAAATTTTAACACTAAGCTTTTAGATAATTGGAAGAAATAAACTAAGCTATATTTCTTATATTTAAAAAGTCTAAAAGTAAGATCTAATTATGTAATTTTTTGATGTTTTTAGAACCTATACTATCATAAAAGTATCTTTTTTATATTAAAGTGAACTAAACAAAAAGCTAATTTTTTATAACAAACTACCTAAAACTCGTAAGAAAGTAAGTAAAGAATATCATTTATTACTTGTATTTTTAATATTTTACCTATAGTTTAGGTTATATTTGGTATTAGTGTTAAATAGAAGAAAAGAGTTAATATTCTTTTGACTATGAAATATTTAAAATTTGTTTGAGTACTAGTCTAATAAAAAAACGAGCCTAAAAACTTTAATCTTACTATATCTTATGAGTTGATTATTCTATTAGTTTATCTATTATTCAAAAATAAAATAGCTGAATAATTAAATAACTAAATAAAAAACTATATAATACTATTAAAAGTTATAACTTTGAAGACAAGTTTATTTAATAGTATAATTTTAAAAATAATATTTTATTTAATTATAGCTATAAAATAAATTTTAAATACTACGTTAAAGTAGTTACTTATTTTGTTTAATTTTTATATGGCTTTTATTCAATGAAGTATACTAGTTATTTTAAAAATGTATACGATCTTTATTCCTTAATGGAACAGAAAGATATAATTTTGGTTTGTAAGGGTGAATTTACTCAGCAAACTACTAAGTCTGTTTTGTCTATGACAGAACAGAATATGGAGGTTATGGGTGAATTGAATAAAGTAAAAAGAAAAGTATTTAATATTATGATGGAATGTTTACAAAATGTATGTAAGCACTCTGAAAAAATACCTGGGGAAGGAGAAAATAAAATTTTAGCTTTGTTTGTGGTAGGAAAAAATAAAGATAATTATTTTATTATTACAGGAAATCCTATGCTAAAAGAAAATAAAGAACAACTTGAAAATAATTTAATCTATATAAATAGCTTAGATAAGGTAGGATTACGACAGTACTATAAAGATAAAATTCAAATAACTAAACTTTCTGATAAAGGAGGAGCAGGTTTAGGATTTATTGACATAGCAAGGCGAACAAATAAAAAATTGGATTTTAATTTTGAACCCATTGACGAAAACTTAGTATTTTTCTCTTTGAAAATAGTAGTTTCTAAAGACACAAATAATGACTAATAATTATTTTATTAACCTTATTGAGTTTAAACTATATATCTCTTAAATTATGGATATATTAGAGTTACAAGGCACAGAAGATACTCCTTACGTAAAATTAAGTAAGGAAGAGCAAATATTCTCTATATCTGGTCGATCTTTACCAGAGGATTCAGCAGAATTTTATAGACCAATTTTAGATTGGTTAGACGAGTATGCAGGACAACCTAATAAGTCTACCAATTTTATTTTTAAATTGGAATATTTTAACACCGCATCTTCGAAAAAGATATTAGATATACTTTCAAAACTTGAAGATATATCCGGTGTGGGTGTTTCTTGGTATTATTACGAAGATGATGAGGATATGTTAGAAGCTGGTGAAGAGTTTTCTGAAATAATAGAAGTTCCTTTTGAGTTTCCTATGTATTGATATAGTCATCTCAAATAGAAAAAGGGAAAATGGAGTTTTAGATATTTAAGTCATTGATGATGAGAAAACATTCTCTCCTTAATTTTAATGGCAAAGCTATATAGTCATTTCATTTGAAAAAAGGATTTTTGCAAAATATATTGATAATAAAAATAAATCTTTCCCAGATAAAAATAGCATTGCTATAACAAGACTTTTGATTTAACAATTAAAATTATTGCGCCATTAGTTTAAGTATTATTATATGAGTGAGGAAATATTAATTGCTTTAACACGCTTGTTTGCTATTATTTCTAAACAAGATAAAGGTGTATCTAGACAAGAAAGAGATTATGTGATTACATTTTTTAAAGAACGTTTAGATACCCAAACTATTAAAAAATATATTTCTTTGTATGATAATTTTACGAAGGAAAAAAGAAAACGAGTTCGCGATAAAGACAAAGTTAGCGTAGCCGAATCTGTTAAAACCTTAGCACTTTGTAGAAGAATTAATAAAACTCTTGATCAAAAACAAAAAGTCATCGTTTTGGTCAAGTTATTAGAGATGTTAAATGCTGATAAAAACTTTGCTCCAGAGCGAATGTCTATTATTCAGACAGTAGCAGATACTTTTAATATTCCTGAAGAAGAACATGAACATATCAAAAACTTTGTTACCAGAGACGATATTATTAGCCTCAACTATGAAGATGTTCTTCTTTTTGATGAGACGCCGCCACCTTCTGAATGTAATAAAATTAAATATATTGATTCTCAAACTTTAGATGGTGAAATATTATTTTTAAAGGTCAAAAGTGTTGGGCTTTATTTTACTAAATATAACGGCAGTCATGAAGTTATATTAAATGGACAAGCTATTAAAAGACATAATATTATCTTATTTTCTTCTGGAAGTGTTTTTAAAACGCCTAAAGGCGCTTCTTTATTCTATAGTGATTTGGTGTCTACCTATAATAGTGATCAAATATTAGATCATATTTCTTATAATGTTACAAATTTAGAATACCAATTTCCAGATAAATCTATAGGATTTCGAAATATTAACCTATCTGAAGCTAGTAGCAATCTAATAGGAATTATGGGAGTCTCAGGAGCTGGTAAAACAACTTTGTTCAATGTTTTAGCAGGTTTAGAAAAACCATCTAAAGGCGCAGTTTTAATTAATGGTTATAGCTTACACACCCAAAAAAAATATTTAGAAGGTATTATTGGATATATTTCTCAAGATGATCTTTTAATAGAAGAATTAACAGTGTATCAAAACCTATATTATAATGCAAGACTATGTTTTAAAAACTTATCTAAAGAAGAAATAAGTAAAAAAGTTATTAACACTCTGGATAATCTAGGGTTGTTAAAAATCAAAGATTTAAAAGTTGGAAGCATATTTAATAAAATGATTAGTGGAGGACAACGTAAAAGATTGAATATAGCTTTAGAACTTATCAGAGAACCAGCAATACTTTTTGTTGATGAACCTACTTCAGGTCTTTCATCTCGGGATTCTGAAAATGTTATGGACCTTTTAAAAGAATTAAGCTTAAAAGGTAAACTTGTTTTTGTTATTATTCATCAACCATCCTCTGAAATTTATAAAATCTTTGATAAAATGCTTATCATGGATTCTGGAGGTTATCCTACTTTTTATGGAAATCCAATAGAAGCTATTGTTTATTTTAAAAAAGAAACAGGAGAAGTTGATAGTGAACGAGGACAATGTATGACCTGTGGTAATGTAAACTCTGAACAGATATTCAATATTATGGAATTAGAGGTTGTTGATGAATTTGGACAGTTTACAGGAAAAAGAAAAATAGATCCTACAGAATGGCATAATCGTTTTTTAAAATCTTTTGATATAAATAATAAAGTAGAAGATATAAACAAATTACCTTCAAAGAGTTTACATATACCTTCGAAGCTCAAACAAATCTCAATTTTTACTATTAGAGATTTCTTATCTAAAATAGCTAATAAACAATATGTATCTATTAACTTACTTGAAGCACCTTTATTGGCTGTTATTCTTGCTCTTATTATCAGATACATAGAACCTGAAAAAGATCACTATATTTTTGAACTTAATGAAAATATACCTGCATTTATCTTAATGAGCATTATTGTTGCTTTATTTTTAGGATTAACCATTAGCGCTGAAGAGATTATAAAAGATCGAAAAATATTAAAACGGGAGAGATTTCTGAATTTAAGCAAACTTAGCTATATCATTTCCAAAATAATTATTTTGTTCACTTTATCGGCTGTTCAAACATTGACATTTGTCGTTATTGGGCATTTTATTTTGGGTATTGAAGGTATGAATACAGCATATTGGATAATTTTATTTTCTATCTCTTGTCATGCAAATGTTTTAGGTTTAAACATCTCATCCGCTTTCAATTCTGCTGTTACAATATACATTCTTATACCTTTGCTATTGATACCACAACTCATCTTAAGTGGATTAATCTTTAATTATGATAAATTAAACCAAATTGTAAGTGAAAAAGGTACAGTACCTTTAGTAGCAGATATAATGGTAAGTCGTTGGGCTTATGAAGCAATTGCTTACTACCAATATAAAGATAACAAATATTTTAAATACCTTTTTGAGTTAGAAAAACAAGAAAGTCAAAATAATTTTAAAACAAGTTATTGGGTTCCTAAATTAGAAGAGATTATCTATAATACTTCTGAATTAATAGCTTCAGACCGTAGTGATTCTACCAATAAAGTGATTAGACATAATCTTTTAATATTAAAAAATGAATTTAAAAAAGATACATATGCTCAAAAAATATATAATACAGAACTGAAAGATTTGTTAGATTACAAAAATTTTAATAAGGATAATATAGAAAGACTTTTAAAATTCACTATTGGAGCATCAGAGTATTATAATCAACTTTTTACATTAGCCAATGATAAAAAAGACTCAGTACTATATGTCTTGCAAAAAACCCTTCCCAAGGGTACATCATTATCTTCATTTAGAGAAAAGTATTATAATGAAAGTTTGACAGATGTTGTAAAAAATGCCAAAGCATCTCAAAAAATTATTATACATAAAAACCAGCTTTTACAAATTATAGATCCAATTTATAATGAACCTTATAAAACATCTTTTTTAAATTATAGAACTCATTTTTTTGCACCCAAAAAGACGATGTTTAATACTTTTTTTAATACCTTCTCCTTTAATGTAGGGGCTATATGGTTTATGACATTTTTGCTAATTGTCGCCTTGTACTATAATTTGTTATCAAAACTTATTAACAGTACAAAATTATATTTTGAAAAAAAGTAAATATCTATGAAATATAAAAATCTTTGTTATAAAAGAAAAATCTCAACTATTGGAAATGATAAGAAAAGTCTATGCGAAGTGAAACGGGAAGTACATTTTATAAAGTTTATTAGTAAATAATTAAGTAGTCCAGAACTCTTTACAATTATAGCCTTACTATTAAAATTAAAAAGAGAATATTTTCTCATTGTCAATGACTTCAAGAAAAATATCATCTGGTTTGCTCTTATGTCAAGTTTTAAATTTGAGCTAAGAGTATAGCTTTTTATTTTAAGTTTTAGGGTCATGTTTCAGAATTAGTTAATTTTCAAGCCGTATTGAAATATCTTTTTTATTGAGATATTTTTTAAGTTTTGGAATATCAATTTCTCCAAAATGGAATATACTGGCTGCTAAAGCAGCATCAGCTGAATTATTTTTAAAAAGTTCATAAAAATCAGACATGCTCCCCGCACCTCCAGAAGCAATCACAGGTACACTTACACTTTTGGTGATTTTGTCGCTTAGTTCAATGGCAAAACCATTTTTTATACCATCATGATTCATAGAAGTTAAAAGAATTTCACCTGCACCTCTTTCTACTATTTCTTTAGTCCATTCAAAGGTATTTAAAGATGTTGGTATATGTCCACTTTGCACGTGGACGGTATGCTTTTTATTTATTAATTTAGTATCTACTGCAACAGTTATACATTGAGAACCAAATTTTTTAGAAAGTTGATTTATTAAATTTGGATTTTTAACAGCTGAAGAATTAATGCTAATTTTATCGGCACCATTTTCTAATAATAGTTCTACATCTTCGATACTTTGAATACCACCACCTACAGTAAAAGGTATATTAAGAGACTTAGATATATCTTTTACTAGTTCCACTAAAGTTTTTCGCTTTTCGATCGTAGCAGTAATATCCAAAAATACTAGTTCATCGGCACCTAATCTACTGTATTGTTCAGCTAATAAAACAGGGTCACCGGCATAGCGCAAATTTTTAAAATTAACGCCTTTAACTGTCTTTCTATCTTTAATGTCTAAACAAGGGATAATGCGTTTTGTTAGCATACATGCAGTTATTTCTAAAACTTTTAAAAGTTTTATTTTTAATCAATTACAGTAAAAGCATCACAAAAAGATTTAAAAATAGGCATATTATTTAGATCTAATTCTTCACCTATTGTTAATATTTTTTTATACTCTATCCTATGAATCATACCTATATTTAGAATATCATCCTCACCAATGAGAAATAAAAAAGTTAATAGTTTAATGAATATATAAGGTGCATTAAGGATATCTTTTTCAAACTCTCCTGTTGAATATTCAGGTTTTTTCAAATCGTCATAAAGAATTTTATTATCACTTAATGTATTGTGTAAAATAACTTTAACCAGTTGATAACAACCACTTTCCCAATCTTTAAAGTTTTCTATCAAAAAATTTAAAGATTTGATAATGGGATCTTTTTTATGAAAAAACCCACCATGAGACAAGGTCCTTGCTTTTCTTAATAAGCTAGTTTGTTCAAAGTGACTTAGACTGTCATTAGCTAAAGCTATGCCGATAGTTGGAGACATTAATACTAAAGCCACAAAATCATCATCTCCAATATGTAACAGAGATAGATCTTTTTTTAAAATTTTTTTCTTTAAACTAATGACCTCACTATATGTGTTTTCATCTCGAAGTAAAATCGCTATTTCGGTGTCTGTAAGCATATTATATAATGATTAATAAGTTAATGTCACAAATTTAGAGTACAAGACAAAACTTTTATAAAGTAATATATAAAAGTTAAGTGTTTTATTCTTGTCAGAGATTATTGAAGACTAAATTCTCTGTCAATATTTTTTTGTGTAAGTTAATAACTTTTGTTTAATAAACTATTGAACAGGAAAATAAATATATAAAGAATTATTATTATCTCTACCCAATAATCTAAATTTAACCTTTTATATTTTTAGTAAAATAAGGTTTATTCTATCCAATAAGTTTTTTATCTTTAAGGCAAAATATATATTTTACTAAAAATTGCCATTAAGACAATGAATAAGTTTTATACACTTAGTTTTTTTATTATTTTTTTATTTTCCCAATGTGGTAAAAAAGCAAATAATGCTCATTCCCAAAAAGAGTTAGACTCTCTGGATGCTTTAATTGAAGAAAATTATTCAGACACTTTAGAAGAAGTAGAAGAAGTAAAAAGTATAGAAAATAAAAAAGCTGAAATAAAAGAGGTAGAAATACCTATTGATACAAATAATTTATATAACCATATAAAAAAATATTTTAATTCTGGAACAACAGAATCTTTTGGTAATGCCTTATTAGAAAATGCTAAAGAAGGTTTTTATTTTATCCACCGCCCCGGTACTACGAATCTAATTGATTGGGTAAATAGTGATAACTTGGCAGAATTTGAAAGACATTGGAAAACCTTAGGAAAACATTTTTCTAAGGAAAAAATGTCAGATTTGGCACGTAAACTCCCAAAATTTAATTGTGATAAAGGGTTTAGTAAATCTGGAATTTTTTATGATCTTATATCAGATCCTCAAATGTTAAGCAAAGCCTATAAGCAAGCCATCAAATTGGCTATCCCTTATACTCAAAAAGATATAGCTTCTTGTCAAAAAAAAGAAAAAGAAATTGCTATTGCTTTATCGCTTACCCAACATGAAGTTCTATTTTATTTAGGACAGGATTCTAATCAAGAATGGTATTTAGTCGCTTTAGATATTAATAAATACGATTGTAGTTTATAGATATAATTGATTTAAGTCGTTAAAATTCAATAGTTCGGTAAAAAAGTCAAAAACGACATAAAATTTTGGGTGGTGTTATACAAAATATGATGTCAAATTTTACACATGCCCGTTATTGATATAAAAGAAAGCTAACATCTGGCTTTGCGATGATTAGACTTCTTTTTAGAAAAGCAACAGGTTCTACGAACTAAACGGCTGATTCGATGACGCAGACGACAATTATTACCCGCTATACCCTTTGTAAAACATTTGCCTATCAAATGCTTACAATCTTCAAAGCCCCCTTTAAATGCCTCCCAGTTATCGGTACAAACTTCTTTGAAACCAACACCAAGAGCCTTTAAACTAGACCATAGACGCTGCACTGTTTTGCGATCACGCTTGCCCCAAGTCCAAGAAACTATCTCGCCACTCTGACGACAATACGCATCAATCAACCAGTATTTCTGCCCCTTCTTTTTCACATAAGACCAAAGCTCATCAACCTCTAAGCTAGCATAAAAACGTTGTTTGGGCTTGATAGAAACCGTGGTATTGGCAAGAATAGATAAAACTTTTTTAGGGCTAATACCTTCTAATTCAAAAATATCCCTAATACCTACTCGTCTGACAAGCATATGTTTAACCCGCTCAGTTATTCCTTTTTGACACCCTCGATAACTCAGCTCCTGAGGAGCTATAAACTGCCGACCGCAGCTTTTACACTCATAATTTTGCTTCTTCCTTTTAGTTCTTCCATTTTTTCTTATATCTTTCCCTTCGCATTTGGGGCATTTTAGGGTTATTTCTATCGTCATTTTGTCTTATTTGGGTGAAACAAATGAACAAATTTAACTCTAAATGTCTCAATATCAAAAATATTTCCTTAAATCATACTTTCTACAACACCACCCAAAAATCCTTATTTTATTTGAGATGACTATTTCAGATCTCGAGTAATTACTTGGAAAATTTAAAAATCCCAAAATTCATTACTTTTCCCAGAAATATTCTGAACTATGCTATTTTATTTAAGAAAAATGAATTTTCAAAATCATAAAAGCTCTAAAAACCCTTTTTTTAAGTGGTGTAGACGTGACTATATTAAATAGTGAAAGTTATAAAAAAGGAAAAGGCATAACCTTGTCCTTTTAAAATAATCTTAAATTACTTACACTAACAATTTAATTATAATTGTTGTTCATTTCTAATTTTATTTAAAGCAGAACCAGCTTTAAACCATTCTATTTGAATATCATTATATGTATGCTTAACCAAAAATTCGTCTTTTGAACCATCTTTATGATTAAGCACAACGGTTAGAGGTTTTTTAGGTGCAAAATTATTTAAACCTATAATATCTACGGTATCATCTTCTTGAACTTTGTCATAATCAGCAGGGTTGGCAAAAGTTAGTCCAAGCATACCTTGCTTTTTAAGATTAGTTTCATGAATTCGGGCAAAAGACCTTGCAATAACAGCCCTAACACCCAAATGACGCGGTTCCATAGCAGCATGTTCTCTCGAAGAGCCTTCTCCATAGTTTTCATCTCCAAAAACAACAGTACCAATACCTGCAGCTTTATAAGCTCTGGCAACATCAGGTACTTCACCATATTCACCGGTAAGCTGATTTTTAACCTGATTAGCTTTTTTATTATAAGCGTTAATAGCCCCAATAAAACAATTATTGGAGATATTATCAATATGTCCTCTAAACTTTAACCAAGGTCCTGCCATAGAAATATGATCGGTCGTACATTTTCCGTAAGCCTTTAATAAAATATTCAAACCTTTTAAATCTGTTTTTTCCCAAGCAGAAAAAGGAGATAAAAGTTGCAGACGATCGGAATCAGTATCTATACTAACGTTTATATTGCTTCCATCTTCGGCCGGAGCTTGATATCCGGGATCTTCTACACCATATCCTTTAGGTGGAAAATCTAACCCCTTAGGTGCTTCTAATTTTATTTTTTTACCATCTTCACTGATTAAAGTATCGGTCATTGGATTGAATGTTAAATCACCAGCGATAGAAAAAGCAGTAACAATTTCAGGAGAAGCTACAAAACCATGAGTATTGGGGTTTCCATCGTTACGTTTAGCAAAATTACGGTTAAAAGAGGTTATAATCGAGTTTTTGCGTTTAGGGTCATCAGTATGCCTTGCCCATTGTCCGATACAAGGTCCGCAAGCATTGGCTAAAACTTTCCCTCCAATATTTCTAAATACTTGCAAAATACCATCTCTTTCAGCAGTATAGCGTACTGTTTCGGAACCCGGTGTTATGGTAAACTCTGCCTGAACTTTTATTTTGTTTTCGGTCGCTTGTTTAGCAATAGAAGCTGCTCTGGTCATATCTTCATAAGAAGAATTTGTGCAAGAACCAATTAAACCAACTTCTAATTTTTTAGGAAAGTTATTTTCTTTTACAGCTTTAGCAAATTTGGATAATTTCCAGGCTCTGTCAGGTGAAAAAGGTCCGTTAACATGGGGTTCTAAAGTTGATAAATCCAAATGAATAACCCGATCATAATACTTTTCTGGATTAGCAATGACTTCATCATCAGGGCGAAGATTAGATTTATGTTTTTGAGCTAAAGCAGCTACATCAGCTCTACCTGTTGCCTCTAAGTAGTCTTTCATATTATCATCATATCCAAAAATTGAAGTTGTAGCCCCAATTTCAGCACCCATATTACAAATTGTTCCTTTGCCTGTACAAGATAAAGCATCAGCACCTTCTCCAAAATATTCTACTATGGCTCCTGTTCCACCTTTAACTGTTAAAATACCGGCTACAGCTAAAATAACATCTTTCGGTGATGTCCATCCATTTAGTTTACCTGTTAGTTTTACTCCAATAAATTTTGGAAATTTAAGTTCCCATGGCATTTCAGCCATAACATCAACAGCATCGGCACCACCAACACCTATTGCTATCATACCCAGACCACCTGCGTTAGGTGTATGGGAATCTGTTCCTATCATCATACCACCAGGAAAAGCATAATTTTCAAGAACAACTTGATGAATAATACCTGCACCTGGTTGCCAAAATCCTAAACCATATTTATTAGATACGGAAGAAAGAAAATCATAAACTTCACTATTTACTTTTCTAGCATCGATTAAATCTATATCAGCTCCTTTTTTAGCCAAAATGAGATGATCACAATGAACGGTTGAAGGTACAGCTACTTTAGGTTTATTAGCTTGCATAAATTGAAGAAGAGCCATTTGAGCCGTAGCATCTTGAAGTGCTACTCTATCCGGAGTGAAGTCAACATAAGATATGTTTCTTTGATATGTTGATTGAGCTGCGCCTTGATAAAGGTGAGAATATAAAATCTTTTCTGACAAGGTCATACTGTGTTTTAAAATTTTACGTGCAGCCCGAACTCTATCATCTAAGCGAGTATAAACAGCTTTTATCATATCTAGATCAAAAGTCATAATATTATGCGTTAAATGGTTAGTTATATGTTAATTAATTATAGTTTTGGGCTATGATACCCAAAGAATGAAGATTCTCTCAAAATTTAAAATCAACTATTTCAGCTTAAAACTGTTGAACAAATATAATCATTATGGGATTATATAGATATAAAGGGCTTTCTTATAAAAAAAATGTGCGTGTAAAATAGTCTATATTTGTGTTTATTTAATTGCAACATTCATATAAATCTACACTCACAAGATACAAATAACATCATTTTATCGGCAAATACAAAATTATTCAGGTTTAGATTTAAGGGATAATAGAGGTAAGAAGCTGGACTTTGCCTTTGTGTTGCTTAGTTTGATTATAGCTCTATTACGTGGTCGAGATGCTACGCTTTCTGGTATTCAGCGAGGGATGCAAAATACTAACGAAGCCTTGTGTTCCTTTTTAGGCCTTGATAATAAACATGTTATATCACGTTCTTATCTCCCATTTTTTTAAAAACAATAGCTTTAGAGCCTTTGGAAGACCTGCTGTTTAAAAATTTTGGTCTTGAGCTAAAATCGGAAGAGCGCGCATGGTTTGCTGACGATGGGCAAGAATTGAGGGCTAGTATTTAAAAAAGGGGATAAGCGTGGAGAGGCTTTAGTACAATTGCTCAAACACTCAGACAGAGAGGTTTTGGCTCAAGGCTATTACAATGGTAAAAAAGAAAGTGAGCAGCCCTGTCTCCAAAACTTGCTCGAAGAAACGAAAGCCAATCAAAAAGAATTATTGGCGGCTATGAGCGGCTATGTGAAGCGATTAAAGCCTGTTAATCAAGAAATTACATTTAATAAAGGGCATGGAGGTATAGAAAAAAGAGAGTATAAGCATTATGCTATTTCGGGTCAATATGTTGATAGCCCTTGGCGAACAAGTGGCTTTAAGAGTCTTTTTAAGGTGAAGCGTTGGCGTTTTGATTTAACTGGTGTTGAACAATCTTGCCAGGTATGTTATTCTATTTCTAATGGAGGTTTTGATAAAAACGAAGATTATTTTTCGGCTATTCGGGAGCATTGGTCAGTAGAGACCAATAATCATATAAGAACTAAAGAAAAGGCGGTGACCGGGGTTTTATCTGTATGCAGAACCCTGATAATTAAACTTCTAAAGAAGACAAAGACTAAAAATATGCTTGCTCAGATCCAGTTATTTCAAGACAAGTTTTCTAAACTTTTGCACTGGCTTAGGAGCATAAATTGTTTATAAGAAAGCCCTTATTACCTAATGAGAGAAGAAAGTAGCAAGATAAATGGAGTTTACCTTAAAAATAACCCTTTGGAAATTCCACCTGTGCCTACCGTAAAAAAAGGCAACAAAGCTATTGGAGATTTTTTGGAAGAAATAGAAAAAATAAGACAAGAAGAAAAAAAAGAAGAAGAAGAAAAAAAAGAAAGATTGAAAAAAGAAAGATTGGAACGAGAAAGAAGAAAACTAAGAGGTAAAAAAATAAGGCTTCCGGAAAGGCAAAAAATACCGATCCCCGAAAAGCCTCAAGAGAAACAGCAACTGCCCAAAATATTTATTTCGTATTCCCACAAAGATATGGATTATAAAGATACATTAGTCATCCATTTAGCGGCTTTGGTCAGGGCAAACGAAGTAAACGTCTGGGATGACGGGAAACTTATAGCTGGGCAAAGATGGAAGCAAGAAATATTCGACCATCTATACGAGGCGGATGTGGTGCTTTGTTTGATCAGTGCTGATTTTATAGCTTCGGATTTTTGTCATGAAAAAGAGTTGAAAGCAGCCCTACAAGCTGATAAAGAAGGTCGCCAAACGGTGATTCCCATTCGAATACGGGTATGTGCTTGGGGGAAATTGCCTATTAGCACCTTGCAAGCTCCTCCGACTGACTGGATGCGAAAATATAATGACGATGCATCTTGGACTCAAGTCATTAATGCCATTCAAAAAGCCTTTGATAATCTCAAGGATTCTTGAATAGTTCCTATTCATATTGCTCGGAAAAGGGGTATAGCAATGCTATTTTATTTAAGGAAATGGTTTTGTTAATAATCAACGTGTAGAATACCGGAAAATCTTTTTTAAATTTGAAGTGACTATAAAGCAACAATCTAAAAATAAAAATACTTTTGCCACACACCACATCCTAATTTAATTTTATGCTAAAATATATACATCTTATTTGTCTTACTTTGCTGTTTTTTATTTCCAAAGCCCAAGACACGACTAATTTAGTGCCTAATGGAGGTTTTGAAGACTATAGCCCCCGTCATGAACCGCGCGCTTTTTTTGATCAGGTCAAATACTGGTTTTCACCCGGAGAAGCTAAAAACTATTACCCTTACCCCACACCAGATCATTTTATTGAAAACCAAATGTTCGATCAGCCCGGTGCTATTAAATATTATCACATTTTTTCCGATAGCGCCATTGCAGGCATTATCACTTACCTGCGCAGATTAAAAAATTACCGAGAATATATTTCTGTCCCCTTGCGAAAACCCTTGACAAAAAATACAATCTATGAGGTCAGTATGTACGTGCTTACCCCGATTGCTTCATCTTTTGCCAATATCATTTCCAATGGTTTAGGTGTTCATTTTTCTACTAAACCTTTAAAACAAAATTTAGGAAATTACATTCGGGTAAAACCCCATTTCCAACTGAAAAGACCTCTAAACGCAAAAAAATGGCAAAAAATAACAGCAACTATTGTGAGTGACTCGGCTTATAAATTCTTAACCATAGGTAATTTTTTGCCGGACTATAGAACTCAAACCATTTATTCGGGTCATGAAATAGATCCTCAATCTTACTTTTTTATAGATGATGTGAAAGTTATAGAATATGGTTTTCAAAATATAACCTTAGAATCTGACAGGAATATATCGCCAAGTTATAGTAGTATAATAAAAAATAAACCTGCTAACGATCCTAAAAATAGCTTACCAATTGTCTTAAAAGGTCGATTTGTTTACCAGCAAAATCGTATTAAAGCAAATACCAAAAAAATCACCGTTAAAATTTGGGATAAGCGAGAGGTCGATGGCGATATTATTTCTTTGAAATTTAATGATACTTGGCTTTTAGAAAACTACACGATCAGTAAACATAAAAAAACTATAGAATTAACTTTAGATCCAAGCCGCCAAAACTATCTCATTGTTTTTGCCGAAAACTTAGGTACAAAACCACCCAATACCGCAGCTTTTATGCTTAAAATAGGTAAGAAAAAGAAGTTTTTTTCCATTAGTTCCGATTTTAAGCAATGTGGTGCTATTAAGTTAGATTATAAAGAATAAATAATACAGCCGTATTATAGTCATGTCGCTTTAAAAAAGGATTTTTATAAATTTTAACTCATTGGTTTTGAAACTAATCATTTCCAAAATAAAATAGGATTGCGCTAAGTGAGTTGCTGAGGTGCCATAAACTAATTTTGGTAGGTTTTACATCCAATACTCCGGTAAATTTTGACCCTAAAAATTAAAAAAACTTGTAAGCTACTATTGTTCGCGTTTTCAAATAGAATTTTTGTTTCGCGATAGCAAACAACATGCGGGCTTAAATCCGTTTGAATGTCGCGATAATCAGAAGATTTATCATCATACAACCATGTCTTTGAGCAGTGTTCATATAACTCAATTCGATCAAGTGCATTTATTGGGTTGGGATTAAGAGCGTGTTTAGTTTTTTTAATTTATTGATAGTCAAATAGTAATAGATAAAAAAGCAGTTTTTTTATCCCATTGCTAAAATTTCAATTATCTTATTATCAGCTACTTATTATATTTTGCTATATAAAGAAAAAAACCAAAAAATACAATTATAACCATCAAATAAAAAACTAAACACGCTCTAAATAGGTTTTCAAATCAAGGACATTTTTTAACTATATTTTTTATATCTTTGACCTCAGGAAAATAAATATTTTTTTAGATTCCTATAAGTTCTTTTTTCTAAAAAAATCTAAATAATTTATATTTTAAATACCTAATAATCAAATTTTTATGAAAAACATACAGTAGTAAAAAAAGACAATAGATATCAAAAAAATACAATTTTTTATTTATTTTCTGAATTCTAAAAAAAGCCTTTAATACCAATTTTGACGATACAATTAAAAATTAAGACTGCTTGTGAGAGAACCTGCTATTGTTTATGAAGACAACCATATTATTGTTATTAATAAGCCAAATGCTTGGCTATCTCAAAAAGATTCAACAGGCGATATTTGTATTATTGATTGGGTAAAAAGTTATTTGAAAGAGAGAAATAAAAATTCTAATCCTTATTGTCAACTTGTTCACCGTTTAGATAGACCAGTAAGTGGTTTATTGCTGTTGGCAAAATCTTCAAAAGCTTTGGTACGTCTTCAAAAGATGTTTCAAAACTCTAAAATCACAAAAATATACTGGGCTTTAGTGAGTAACATGCCACCGAAAGATGAAGATACATTAAAGCATTGGTTGAGTAAACATGCTGATAAAAATACGGTCAGTATTAGTTTAAAGCAAAAAAAATCACGCAGTTTAGTATGTTTATATTATCGACTCGAAGCTCGTATTGGGCAACTTTATTTGTTGGAAATAGATTTGCTAACAGGTAAAAAACACCAAATTAGGGCTCAACTCTCTAGCATAGGCTGTGCTATCAGAGGAGATATTAAGTACGGTTATAAACAAGCTAATTCGGATAAGTCTATAGATTTACATGCATATAGGTTAGCCTTTAATCATCCTATAACCGAGGCTCCTTTAGATATTAAGGCTTTACCACCTCGTCAATCCCAATGGATTCCTTTTAGAAATAGGTAAGCGTATTCAAAGTTTTTTTGTAAAAAGCGCATAGCAATCTAGAATAGAGCCGTATTCAAGCTCTTTTACTAGGAGGTTATTTTAAAATTTATTAAATTGATAATCAAATATTTATACTATATTAGTTTTTTTCATTAAATTCAATGCCAAAAAATCAAAATTACATAACATATTGATTATCAAAATAATTCAAGTCTATTTAAAAATCAATATATTAAATTAAAAACTAATTTTTAAACAACTTCAAAAAGAATTCTCTGTATTTTCAGATGTGTAATGGTATTACTACCTTCTTAAAGAATAATAGCAATGCCATTTTTATCTTGGAAATGGTCATTTCCAAGATAAATAGGTTTAAAATCTTCAAAAAACCTTTTTTCAAATGGATCAACTGTATTTAAATTAGTTCTGTATAATCATCCGGTCTATTATAGGCTTGTTTAGGACTTTTTGAGAAGGTAAGCTTAAACGTAAATTTGGGCTATCGTTATCAAAACTCCCATTTTCGATATAATAAATTGCCTGAGCAAGCATGTTTTCTTCTAGACTTCCAAAACTTTCTTTTACATTATCAAAAGTAGAAAAATTGGGGGTAAAGCCATCTCCGTAGTCGTTATTACCTTCCGAGTTAGCTGTTCTAAAGGTAATTGGCAAAAAAGTGTACGTTTTACTACCTTCAATAGTATAAACAAAAGAACCTAAGTTTTTTCCAACTGTTTGTCTTCCAATCAATATAACCTCCATAAAAGGCGATAGCCCATTGATAATAAGTTCTGAAGCACTGGCCGTAAATCTATCAGTTAAAATAAATAACCTATCTAAATTTAGGGCTTGAGAAATATTTTGAAATGGATATTTTGCATCTTCCAAACTTTGAGGGGCTTCACTTTCCAAATAAGTTGTATAAGCACTGCTAAACAAAAGTTGTAAAAATAATTCGCCTGCCAGCTGATTATTGATAAGACTAGCTAGGTGTTGCGAGATTCTTACAGAGCCGCCACTATTGTATCTTAAATCTAAAATAAGTTCATCGATATTTTCGGTTTGAAAAGTTACAAAAGCATCGGTGAGTTCTTGCATAGAACTGCTGCTAAAAGTAGCATAGACCAAATAACCAATTTTTTTACTGTTAGAAAGCTGTTTAATTTCTTGATGTATAACAGCAGAAGTGGCATATTCTTTCGGAATTAAATCTGTGGTTCTTTCAAATCCATTTTCATCGAGATAAGTAATCGAAATAGTTTCATTAAGATTGACTAAAGGTGTTACTTCTGGAGCAGGGGTTAAAAGATTATCGTTAATTCTAAGAATACTATTTCCTCTTTTAAAACCAGCAAGATCTGCTGGTGAATTGGGTTCAACATAAGAGACATAGAGCGTGTCATCTAGATAACGTAAATTTATACCATTCCCCAATGGAGTACCGGCTAAAGCATCTTGAACAGATGTACCTTCTTGAATAAAAGTAAATTGATCTTCCTCTACTCGCAAATCAGCAACTAAAGATATGGGTTCTGAGTAAGCAATTAAATTTATGTTTTGGTCAACTTGATTTTCCCAAAGATATGTAAAAGTCATAATGTCAAAAATGTCTTGAACTTCAGGGATTATACTATCAGAATTTATTAAAGGATTTATAGTATCTTTATCTTGTATTTTACAAGATAATATAAAAAATGATAACCCTAAAAAAAATAATACTAGGGTAAAGATATTTATCTTTTTGAAAAACTGTTGCATAATATTTTAATTTTTAATAGTATTAAGAAAACTGGTGGTAACGGTTGGCTAATTTTAAATAAATAATATTTTTTAAGTATATAAGTCATTGATAATAAATAAAAGCCTTCTCTTTATTTTTTTAAATAGAAAAAATATAAAATAATATTTAAAGGTCATCAATTTTTTATTTGATGACCTTCTAAAAAGCTATAAGCCATAATACCAGATATCATTTATTCCCTGACAACACCCACCTAATCGCCAAATTTTATTATCAAAGACTACAGTTTCAGCACTTTCATTCCAATTAGAATTACCTGAAAGCCCCTCAGTCCACATTATACCATCAGTACTATACCATACATCATTTAATTTGCTTTCATCAATTCCACCTATAATCCATATTTTATTATCAAAGACTACAGAAGAATGTCCTCTTCTGTAACCCCAACCTGCAGAGCTATTAACTTCAGTCCAAACTATACCATCAGTACTAGACCATACATCATTTAAAAGATCACTACCGGTAATACTTCCCCCCATAACCCATATTTTATTATCAAAGACTACGGAAGTATGTCCCCTTCTGGCATCCCAACCTGCAGAGCTATTAACTTCAGTCCATATACTATCAGTACTAGACCATACATCATTAAAATTTGCACCATTGCTACCTTCACCGCCAGTACGTCCCCCCATAACCCATATTTTATTATCAAAGACTACAGAAGTATGTCCCCTTCTGGCATCCCAACCTGCAGAGCTATTAACTTCAGTCCAAACTATACCATCAGTACTAGACCATACATCATTAGAATCTCTATTACCATCAGTACGTCCCCCTATAACCCATATTTTATTATCAAAGACTACAGAAGAATGTCCTCTTCCGGCATCCCAACCTGCAGAGCTATTAACTTCAGTCCAAACTATACCATCAATACTAGACCATACATCATTAAATTGATCAATTTCATCATATCCACCTGTTATCCATATTTTATTATCAAAAGTTATTGATTCATGGCCTCTTCTACCAGGCCATCCTGGATTATCGCTTGCCAAAAACCACTCAGCTAAATTATTAACCGTAATAGTAAAACTTTCTTCAAAACTAAGTCCACTCGTATTTTCACTTCGTACCCGAATAGTGTAACTTGTTTTTCGTTCATAATCAAAGCTAATAGCTGTCTTAAGGGTATCTCCAGAAAAAGAAACACTGTCATTATCTGTATCTCCTGATCCAGAAACTAAAGTATAAGTAACATCACTTAAAACCTCAATATCTTCATCTCTGGTTGAAAAAATACCCACAACCGCACCTGAATTTAAGTTTTCATCAACCAAAGTATTGCTTAAAGTAGTTATAGGAGGATCATCGCTATCAATTATAGTTATAGTAAAAACCATTTGAAAAGTACCCCCATTACCATCGTTTGTTTGCACCCGAATAGAATGGTTGGCTTGAGCCTCAAAATTAAAACTCAAATTACTTTTTAAACTATCTCCAGAAATGATAAAATTGGCATTATCATCAGCATCTTCTCCACTTTCTAAACTATAAGTAAAATTATCAGAATCCACATCTGTAGAACTAAAAATACCTATAAAACTTCCAATAGGTTCATTTTCAGTTATGTTATTGGCACTTAAGGCAATAGCTGTAGGAGCTTCGTTAGCATTACTTATAATTATATTAAAAACCATTTGAAAAGTTCCACCATTACCATCGTTTGTTTGCACCCGAATAGAATGACTGGCTTGATTCTCAAAATTAAAACTCAGATTGCTTTTTAAACTATCTCCAGAAATGATAAAATTGGCATTATCATCAGCCCCTTCCCCTTCTTCCAAACTATAGGTGAAAGCCTCTGAATCTGTATCAGTGGAACTAAAAGTTCCTATCAAACTTCCAATGGGTTCATTTTCAGAAATACTATTGGTACTTAAAGCAATAGATGTAGGAGCTGAATTTGTTTCGGCTGGAGGTGGGTCTTGTGAAGGGGTATTTTCACATTTTCCAGCAATAGTTAGAATAAAAAAAACCAAAGCAGCAAAAATATAGCTTTGGAATTTTGAAAATTTAGCTGTCATAACCATAAGATATATAATTTAGGTAAAAAAATAAAATTTTAATAGATGCTCATGTTGTAAAAGTTCATAATGACTTTATATATTTTAAACTAATTGATTTTCAATGATTTATATTTTATAACTTCTGTTCCGTATAACAAAAATTAGAACATAAGCAATAATATAAACACAAATTGTATATCTAAAGTTACTGGGCAATTTAAAATATATTGAGTTTTATACTTTTATATAGGTGGAAATTGTTTTAAAAAGCGAATATCATTGTAGGTAAAAAAACGAATATCTTCAATTTGATACATAAACATTGCCATGCGTTCGATACCCATACCAAAAGCAAAGCCCGTATAGTTTTGATCATCAATCCCACAGTTTTTAAATACATTTACATCAACCATACCACAGCCCATAATTTCCAACCAACCTGTACCTTTTGTGATTCTGTGGTCTGTTTCATTCTTTAAACCCCAATAAATATCAACTTCAGCACTTGGCTCGGTAAAAGGAAAATAAGAGGGTCTAAATCTAACCCGGATATCTGCTCCAAATAATTGTTTAGCAAAATAATAAACAGTGTCTTTTAAATCGTTGAAACTAACTTTTTTATCTACATATAGACCTTCTACCTGATGAAAAATACAATGTGATCTAGCAGAAATGGTTTCGTTTCTATAAACACGTCCTATGGATAAAGTTCGCATGGGTGGTGTAGAATTTCTCATGGCTCGTATTTGAACATTAGAAGTATGTGTTCTCAAGAGGTAATCTTTATTTTCAGATAAAAAAAAAGTATCTTGCATTTCTCGAGCTGGATGATCAGGTGGAAAGTTTAGAGCTGTAAAATTATACCAATCTTGTTCAATTTCAGGACCTTTAGAAATATCAAATCCTATACCTCTGAAAATTTCTATAATCTTATTTCTAACTAAAACAAGAGGGTGTAAAGCACCAACCGTCTCTTTACTGGGTAGACTTAAATCACCATAATTTTTATTTTGATGTTTAGTTTGAGAAAATTTAGATTGTGCCGTTTTAAAATTTTCTTGAGCAAATTGTTTTAAAGTATTAACTTCCATACCTAAGTGTTTTTTTTCATCTTTAGATAAGGTTTTAAATTTATCAAAAATGCCATTAATTAAACCTTTACGACTCAAATATTTTTGCCAAAATGCATCTAAATTTTCAGATGTTTTTATATTATTCTCTTTTATACTTTGTCTAATTTTTAAAATTTCTTTTGATAAATCCATGTCTCTAAATTGAACAAACTACTGTTTAAAAGACTAAAATAAAGGTTTTTACTAATATAATATATAATCAGGAGATCTCTCTAAATGATAAAACTATCCATTTTTATATGCGTAGTTTAATTAATATTAAAATGTATGAGCTATGTTAAAATCGAAGATTTTATAGCTTTATCTTAATGAAAGGTTCATTTTTATTATCAATAAATTAAATCCTTCGAAAATCCTTTTTTCAAGTAACTGTATTATGATAACAAAGTTAATTTATTTAGCTTTTAAAGGTTTATTTTCAAATAAAAAATTTATCTATTTTTTTATAATATTTCGTAAAAATTAAAAAATTGTTGAATTAATTAAACTTATATTTTACCTTTACGCCCTATAATAACAATTTATTTTGCGGCTAATTTTTATTTATTGTTAAAGATTAAAAAATTAATTTTTAATCTTTTAAATTTTTGATAATCAATAGTTTATTTTTTTTATTTTATATATTGAAATATTATTAGATTTTTGATAAAAAAATAAACTATTGATTTATAGTCTTTAATCTTGCTATTAAAAGTAAAAAGAAAATATATTCTTAATATCAATGAATCAAATACTTAAAAAATCTTTTTTTAATATAAGTTCAACTATACAGAGTTTTAAAAAATTTTATAATTCTAAAAAAACCAATAAAATAATTGGTTTTAAATAGTAAGTTTATATATTAATTATTTAGTTTTCAGTATTTTAATTTCATTAAATTAATTTATAATTTATTAGTGTAACAAAACAATAACCATTTTACTTAATATTAACTTAATTTTTAAAAAATTGTACAGTTATGAAAAATAGAACAAAATTTATTTTCGCCTTATCTGTTATCATGTTATTATTTCTTGCCAGTTGTGGAAAAATAAAAGCACTAGAAGAAGAAAATGAACAACTAAAAAGTCGTTTATCCGCTTCAGATTCTAATTCTGAAATATTAGCTAATAATTTAGAAGAAGTCAATACATTGTTGGATTCCATAGACATAGCACAAGAAACCATTAATTTAGATTTAGAAAAAGGCGTAGCTTATCCTACTTATGTAACTAAAATTCAATCGATCAATAAATATATACATGATACAGAAGATCGTTTAAATCAAATTGAAGGTCAGTTAGCCAAATCTAACAATCAAAATAAAGTTTATTTTGGTATCATTAAAAGTTTAAAAGGTGATTTAGCTGAAAAGCAAGAATTAATTCTTAGTCTAACAGAACAAGTTGAGAATTTTAAAACTGAAAATCAAGAACTTATAAAGACTGTTGATTTACAAAATAAAGAGTTAGATGAACAGAATCGCCAAATTTTAGAAAATGCTGATAAGATAGCCCAACAACGTCAAGAGTTAGTTGAGACAAATCAAAAAGGCGTAGAGGACAAAGCGGGTTATCTTTATGATCAAGGTATTGCTGCAGAGAAGTTAGCTGCTAAAACCAGATTAGCCGGTCGTAAAAAGAAAGCCCTTTACCAAGAAGCTTATAATTATTACAAGAAGGCTTTAGATTTAGGTAAAACAGAAGCACAAGCTAAAATGGATGCTTTGGAAGAAAAAATTAAATAGAGCTGTTTAACTTGCTTAACCATTAGACTCTATCTTGTATAAAAAGCTATAGGAATTTTAAAATAATTAATTTTCAATAATATTGTATTTTAATATTTTGTCCTATGCAAAAAAACTACAACATAGAGTCTAATATATCAAAGTCTGGTGGTGTTATACAAAATATGATGTCAAATTTTACACATGCCCGTTATTGATATAAAAGAAAGCTAACATCTGGCTTTGCGATGATTAGACTTCTTTTTAGAAAAGCAACAGGTTCTACGAACTAAACGGCTGATTCGATGACGCAGACGACAATTATTACCCGCTATACCCTTTGTAAAACATTTGCCTATCAAATGCTTACAATCTTCAAAGACCCCTTTAAATGCCTCCAAGTTATCGGTACAAACTTCTTTGAAACCAACACCAAGAGCCTTTAAACTAAACCATAGACGCTGCACTGTTTTGCGATCACGCTTGCCCCAAGCCCAAGAAACTATCTCGCCACTCTGACGACAATACGCATCAATCAACCAGTATTTCTGCCCCTTCTTTTTCACATAAGACCAAAGCTCATCAACCTCTAAGCTAGCATAAAAACGTTGTTTGGGCTTGATAGAAACCGTGGTATTGGCAAGAATAGATAAAACTTTTTTAGGGCTAATACCTTCTAATTCAAAAATATCCCTAATACCTACTCGTCTGACAAGCATATGTTTAACCCGCTCAGTTATTCCTTTTTGACACCCTCGATAACTCAGCTCCTGAGGAGATATAAACTGCCGACCGCAGCTTTTACACTCATAATTTTGCTTCTTCCTTTTAGTTCTTCCATTTTTTCTTATATCTTTCCCTTCGCATTTGGGGCATTTTAGGGTTATTTCTATCGTCATTTTGTCTTATTTGGGTGAAACAAATGAACAAATTTAACTCTAAATGTCTCAATATCAAAAATATTTCCTTAAATCATACTTTCTACAACACCACCAAAAATCACCGTTTAGCAAGTGCCATTTTAGACGGTGGGTTTTATGAATTTAAAAGGCAATTAGAGTACAAAAGCAAATGGTACGGTTCGACTTTGAAATTGGCTAACCGCTTTTATCCCAGCAGTAAACTATGTTCTAATTGTGGAAATAAGAAAGGAACTTTAAAACTTTCGAGCGTGTCTATAATTGCCAAAATTGCCAAATTTCTGTCAACCGCGATTTAAACGCAAGTTTAAATTTGGAAAAACTGGCGGAGAGTTACTCCGTTTCTGCCTGTGGAGGACTGATACAACCTAAGACTTCGGCTTTAGGAAGTCCAAAGAAACAGGAAGTAAACAGCAAATTGTCAAAGTTTGTCTAAGTTTTACATAACGGATAACTAATTAAATAATCGACAAATCAATATAAAAACCTTTTGCACAACCTGCTAAAATTCATTTTTCATTTTTAGAAAAAAACATAAGCATAAGAAAACCAACTATTTATATTTTTTACTCTTGGAGAGGTGTCGCCTACTATTAAAAGCCTCCTACAATACAAGCTGTTATTAATTCTTATTTTCCAAAATTGATTTTTTGAGCCCGGTATGCTCCTATTTTTAAGGGTCTTTGGTCTGTGGTTTCAATAATTAATCTGGCTTTTTCTATTCCATTTCTATCTAGCTCAATAACTATAGTTTTTCCTTCAATATCATTAATATTATTATAGTCATATCCATTTCCTGTTGTGCGTTTTTTTGATCCAATTGTACCAAAACAAAACAAGTAATTTCCTGAAGCGCTTATAGAAGAACTCCCCATAAAAGGAGAAAAAGCATTTAATTTATAACGCCATAGTTGCTTTATTTTTCCTCCATAAAATTCTTCTTCTTTATTGCTGGGATCATGTTCGTCAATAGGATTATTATCAAAAAAAACTCTATAACAAACAGCATAAGATGAAGCCAAAGTATCATAAAGTTTAAAAGATTGAAAAGCGGCATTGTCTAATACAATCATTGTCATAGAATCTTGGTTGTACTCCACGACCTTTGCTCCATGTTGTCGGAAAGGATAAATAAAATCAACATCTTTTTTTACCTGACCTTCATCTATAATTTTAGAATCTTTAATAGGCAAGTTATTTTTATCAATAGGGTCTAAAAGGAGTTTTTGGTAAGATGGCAGAGTAGAATAATTAAAAGCAACAAAATTTGTGTCTGAAGGCAATCTTTGACCACTATATTTATCATTAAATATTTTGTATTGAATTCCTTTTGGAAATAAATACCAATGCGGAACACCATCCTCATCCAGTGCTGCTATACCAGAGCGTTGCGAACTGCATACATATACCGTTTTGCCATTTTTTTCATATGATGATATACTGTTAATATGGATTGGATCTTTAGCCTTAATACTCAATGACGTACTGTCAATATCTTCAGGTAAATTAGGAAAAAGATTATCCACATTAGGAAAAATATTTCCCGTATTAATACAATTAATAACCTTATTTTTAGCTTGCTCATTTGGATTTATTTCAACGATATGTTGTTCATTAGGAAAACTATCTTGATTATCAAAAGTAAGTATAAAATGGCTATCGACCTGTTTTACTAAATCATGATGTAAATTTCTATAACCTTCAAATTTCCAATCTTCTAAACGTTTTGCTAAAAAGTTATGCACAAGAATATGTTCATTACGATCACTTTTCAAACCTGTATAAAGCTTAGTATCTATGATAAAATGGTGAGCTCCATTTGGAATTTTACTGTACCATCTAATATTTCCATATTTATCATAAACTATGCCTCTAAATACTACACCAGAGGGATTGCTATTGTATTGAACAAAAATCATATCATCACCTTCAAATTCGCCTATAACCTTAGTTTGTTCTGCCTTGCCTATATCAATATAATAATCTTCGGTTTTAGGAAGATATATTTCATAATTATTAGAAAATAAAATATTAGTGTCTTTACTTTTTATATCTATTTGAACTATAGTTACTTTACCCATGTAAAGTCCTAATATAGGCAACCAATACTTTTGAATTTCTGGTGTAGATGTGAAAGTATAAGACTTCACTAAATCTGGAGTATTATGCCCTTTGATAAGCACCGTAGCTATAACATCTGTCTTTTTTTTACTACTTAACTCAAAATGGATACCTACAGCCATAGGTGCGTATTTGAAAGGATTAATAAAATAATCCGTATTTGTTTGGGTATTTTTTATGAGAGTAAAAACAACCTCTCGGTCTTTTTCTGATTTAAAGTTGAAAAGTAAGAAAAATAAAAAAAAGAATATCAATACGTTTAAGCCTACTTTCATAAATACTATATTTGTTTAGTTTTTTTTCATATGCTCAAAAAAGGTAAAGCCAAAAGGTCTTTTTTACAATATAGAATATGCTCAATTTTAGTTTTACCTTTTTATACTTCTTACTGCCCTTCTCCACGGGTTGCCCGGCGATAAGAAAAACCGCCACCACTATTCTTAGTGTTATTGCCACTTTGCCAAGTTATAAACTCTACATCAATATATATATCTTCTTTAGGCAGATAAAGAACAACATCAGCCATATCAAAATTAGCTGGTCTATCAGAAGAACTACCTCCTATTATTCTACTTCCATCTTGAAAATTTCTAAAATTAAGATTATTTAAATCAGTCGTTGTCCCTACAGCCCAAAGCGTATTTGTAGGATTAATACTGGCATCAGGAGTAGTTAATGCAGATTGAAAAATAGGGTTATATATAGATCCTAAATTTCCCCTTGTTATTGCTACACTATCTGTGATTTTATCCCAATTGGCCTCATCACTAACATCAGAAAAATTAGCTTTTGTAAATGTTATAGTTGGTCCATTCCATATAATATTAACATTGGTTAAGGTTATTGTAACTGTAATACTGGCATTTAATTCGCCTGTTGCCGTAACTGTTCCCACAACACTAGTCCGACTCTCATAATCAAACAATAGACTATCAGAAACTTGAACCTCACCAGACAACAAATCTAAACGCAATGCCCCTAAAGTACTGTCTGGATTCGTTAATGCAATAGTTGTTCCTGTCAATTCACTCAAATTACCTACAACACTACCTAAACTTTGTCCATTTATAGGGTTTTCAGCTATCGTTACCGTTAAACCACTCAAAGTAGGAGTTAAATTAGTCAAATTAACAGTAACCGTAGCACTTTCACTCACCCCGCCATTCGTCGCAGTAACTTCTGCTGTTAAAGTCGGATTGGTTTCAAAATCAAATAAAACGCTATCTAAAACGCTAATCTCACCGGTAGAAGCATTAATAGAAAAAGCGCCTACAGGACTTTCAGAACTCAACGAAAAGGTCAAAATACCATCATTCGTACTTGCTTCAACAGTACCAAGAACTTGTCCGTTAGCCGGATTCTCATCTATAGTCGTCGTAAAGTCCAACAGGGATATAGTACTGCTTATATCATTAAGGTTAACAGTAACCGTAGCACTTTCACTCACCTCACCATTGGTTGCAGTAACTTCTGCTGTTAAAATTGGATTGGTCTCAAAATCAAATAAAATACTATCTAAAACGCTAATCTCACCGGTAGAAGCATTAATAGAAAAAGCGCCTACAGGACTTTCGGTACTCAACGAAAAGGTTAAACTACCGTCGTTTGTACTTGCTTCAATAGTGCCAAGAAGCTGTCCATTGGTTGGATTCTCATCTATAGTCGTCGTAAAGTCCAACAGGGATATAGTACTGCTTATATCATTAAGGTTAACAGTAATGGTAGCACTTTCACTCACCCCGCCATTGGTTGCAGTAACTTCTGCTGTTAAAGTCGGATTGGTTTCAAAATCAAATAAAACACTGTCTAAAACGCTAATCTCACCGGTAGAAGCATTAATAGAAAAAGCGCCTACAGGACTTTCGGTACTCAACGAAAAGGTCAAACTACCCTCGTTTGTACTTGCTTCAATAGTGCCAAGAAGCTGTCCATTGGTTGGGTTCTCATCTATAGTTGTCGTAAAATTAGACACATTTACCGTCACTATAGGAGGTGTTATTACAGGACCGTCATCACCTCCACAATCACCTGCAAAGGCTATTAAAACTAATAGTAAATATTTTGAATAAGATAGTAAACTTTTCATAAATAGTAAATAAAATAGTTCTCAAAATAGCTATAAATAGAGTAAAAGTTGTTTAATAATTCAAGTTAAAAAGCTATGTTGGAAAGTAAGAAAAAAGAATATCAATACGTTTAAGCCTACTTTCATAAATACTATATTTGTTTAGTTTTTCTTCATATGCTCAAAAAGGTAGAGCCAAATTGCCTTTTTTACAATATAGAATATGCTCAATTTCATTTTTACCTTTTGCACTTCTTATTGCCCTACTCCGCGGGTTGCCCGACGATAAGAAAAACCACCGCCATTATTAGTCTTATCACTCTCGCCACTTTGCCAAGTTATAAACTCTACATCAATATATATATCTTCTTTAGGCAGATAAAGAACAACGTTAGCAATATCAAAATTAGTTGTATAAGTATCAGAATTATAAAAACCTCCTATTATTCTTTCAGTACCATTCTGGAAATTTATAAAATTAAGGCTGTTTAAATCAGTCGTTGTCCCTATAGCCCAAAGCGTATTTGTAGGATTAGTGTCTCTACCATCAGTTGGTCCAGATTGAAAAATAGGGTTATATATACTTCTGAAATCTCCCCTTGTTATCGCTACACTATCGGTGATTTTATCCCAATTAGCCTCATCACTAGCATCAGCAAAATTAGCTTTTGTAAAAGTTATAGTTGGTCCATTCCATATAATATTAACATTGGTTAAGGTTATTGTAATTGTAATTGTGGCATTTAATTCGCCTATTGCCGTAACCGTTCCCGCAATACTAGTCCGAGTCTCATAATCAAACAATAGACTATTAGAAACTTGAACCTCACCAGACAACAAATCTAAACGCAATGCTCCTGAAGTACTTGCTTCATTCGTTAATGTAATAGTTGTTCCTGCCAATTGACTTAAATTACCTACAACAGTACCTAAACTTTGTCCATTTATAGGGTTTTCAGCTATCGTTACCGTTAAATCACTCAAAGTAGGAGCTAAATTAGTCAAATTAACAGTAATTGTAGCACTTTCAGTTACCCCGCCATTCGTTGCTGTAACTGTTGCCGTTAAAACTGGATTGGTCTCAAAGTCAAATAAAACACTATCTAAAACGCTAATCTCACCGGTAGAAGCATTAATAGAAAAAGCGCTTACAGGACTTTCGGTACTCAACGAAAAGGTCAAAATACCATCATTCGTACTTGCTTCAACAGTACCAAGAACTTGTCCGTTAGCCGGATTCTCATCTATAGTCGTCGTAAAGTCCAACAGGGATATAGTACTGCTTATATCATTAAGGTTAACAGTAACCGTAGCACTTTCACTCACCTCACCATTGGTTGCAGTAACTTCTGCTGTTAAAATTGGATTGGTCTCAAAATCAAATAAAATACTATCTAAAACGCTAATCTCACCGGTAGAAGCATTAATAGAAAAAGCGCCTACAGGACTTTCGGTACTCAACGAAAAGGTTAAACTACCGTCGTTTGTACTTGCTTCAATAGTGCCAAGAAGCTGTCCATTGGTTGGATTCTCATCTATAGTCGTAGTAAAGTCCAACAGGGATATAGTACTGCTTATATCATTAAGGTTAACAGTAATGGTAGCACTTTCACTCACCCCGCCATTCGTAGCAGTAACTTCTGCTGTTAAAGTCGGATTGGTTTCAAAATCAAATAAAATACTATCTAAAACGCTAATCTCACCGGTAGAAGCATTAATAGAAAAAGCGCCTACAGGACTTTCGGTACTCAACGAAAAGGTTAAACTACCGTCGTTTGTACTTGCTTCAATAGTGCCAAGAACCTCTCCATTAGCTGGATTCTCATCTATAGTTGTCGTAAAGTCCAACAGGGATATAGTACTGCTTATATCATTAAGGTTAACAGTAATGGTAGCACTTTCACTCACCCCGCCATTGGTTGCAGTAACTTCTGCTGTTAAAGTCGGATTGGTTTCAAAATCAAATAAAACACTGTCTAAAACGCTAATCTCACCGGTAGAAGCATTAATAGAAAAAGCGCCTACAGGACTTTCGGTACTCAACGAAAAGGTCAAACTACCCTCGTTTGTACTTGCTTCAATAGTGCCAAGAAGCTGTCCATTGGTTGGGTTCTCATCTATAGTTGTCGTAAAATTAGACACATTTACCGTCACTATAGGAGGTGTTATTACAGGACCGTCATCACCTCCACAATCACCTGCAAAGGCTATTAAAACTAATAGTAAATATTTTGAATAAGATAGTAAACTTTTCATAAATAGTAAATAAAATAGTTCTCAAAATAGCTATAAATAGAGTAAAAGTTGTTTAATAATTCAAGTTAAAAAGCTATGTTGGAAAGTAAGAAAAAAGAATATCAATACGTTTAAGCCTACTTTCATAAATACTATATTTGTTTAGTTTTTTTTCATATGCGCAAAAAAAGTAAAGCCAAAAGGTCTTTTTTACAATGTAGAATATGCTCAATTTTATTTTTACCTTTTTACACTTCTTATTGTCCTTCTCCACGGGTTGCCCGACGATAAGAAAAACCACCACCATTACCAATAGTGGTGCTATTGCCTTTTTGCCAAGTTATAAACTCTACATCAATATATATATCTTCTTTGACCAGATAAAGAACAACATCAGCCATATCAAAATTAGTTGGGCTATTAGTAATAGAAGTACCTCCTATTATTCTATCTCCACCGTCTTGAAAGTTTCTAAAATTAAGGCTGCTTAAATCAGTCGTTGTCCCTATAGCCCAAAAGGGCTTTCTTATAAAAAAAATGTGCGTGTAAAATAGTGTATATTTATGTTTATTTAATCGCAACATTCATATAAATCTACACTCACAAGATGCAAGTAACATCATTTTATCGGCAAATACAAAATTATTCAGGTTTAGATTTAAGGGATAATAGAGGTAAGAAGCTGGACTTTGCCTTTGTGTTGCTTAGTTTGATTATAGCTCTATTACGTGGTCGAGATGCTACGCTTTCTGGTATTCAGAGAGGGATGCAAAATACTAACGAAGCCTTGTTTTCCTTTTTAGGCCTTGATAATAAACGTGTTATATCACGTTCTTATCTCCCATTTTTTTTAAAAACAATAGCTTTGGAGCCTTTGGAAGCCCTACTGTTTAAAAATTTTGGTCTTGAACTAAAATCGGAAGAGCGCGCATGGTTTGCTGGCGATGGGCAAGAATTGAGGGCTAGTATTAAAAAAGGGGATAAGCGTGGAGAGGCTTTAGTACAATTACTCAAACACTCAGACAGAGAGGTTTTGGCTCAAGGCTATTACAATGGTAAAAAAGAAAGTGAGCAGCCCTGTCTCCAAAACTTGCTCGAAGAAACGAAAGCCAGTTTTTAATCGGTTTGAAAGCCAATCAAAAAGAATTATTGGCGGCTATGTGAAGCGATTAAAGCCTGTTAATCAAGAAATTACATTTAATAAAGGGCATGGAGGTATAGAAAAAAGAGAGTATAAGCATTATGCTATTTCGGGTCAATATGTTGATAGCCCTTGGCGAACAAGTGGCTTTAAGAGTCTTTTTAAGGTGAAGCGTTGGCGTTTTGATTTAACTGGTGTTGAACAATCTTGCCAGGTATGTTATTCTATTTCTAATGGAGGTTTTGATAAAAACGAAGATTATTTTTCGACTATTCGGGAGCATTGGTCAGTAGAGACCAATAATCAATTAAGAACTAAAGAAAAGGCGGTGACCGGGGTTTTATCTGTATGCAGAACCCTGGTAATTAAACTTCTAAAGAAGACAAAGACTAAAAATATGCTTGCTCAGATCCAGTTATTTCAAGACAAGTTTTCTAAACTTTTGCACTGGCTTAGGAGCATAAATTGTTTATAAGAAAGCTCTTTATTTTGGAGCATATTTTTGATATTTTGTAAAAAAACGATTCTAAAAATTTAGATCTCTAAAGCATTACTTTCATGATATCTTGTCGGGTAATAATATGAATTTGATTGTTTGTATCTCTTACCATTAAGGCCCGTTTACCTCTCTTAAGATGAGAAAATAAAACATCAATTGTTGTACCCAACGCTACAAATAGAAAAGGTGCTTGCATGACAGACTCTACTGGTTTATTTTTCAAATTAGGGTCTTGAATAATTTTTTCTAGTAATTTGTTATCTGTAATGCTACCGATAACTTCTTTTTTATTCTTATCAAAAACAGGCATTTGAGAAATATCTGTACGTGTCATTTCATGAATAGCTTTTTCAACTGTATCATTGAGGGTTATAGTAATGAGTCCTTTATCAATTTTATTTTTTTCAATAATATCTTGAGCAGTAACCATATTTTTGTTTTCCAAAAAACCGTAATCTTCCATCCATTCATCATTATAAATCTTATTAAGATAACGGGTACCATGGTCTGGTAAAATAATAACCATCACATCTTCACTTTTTAAATTGTCTTTAGCATAATCCAAAGCTCCTTTTACGGCTGCTCCACAAGACCAACCCACAAAAAGACCTTCTTCTTCAGCCAGACGACGAGTCATTAAAGCGCTGTCTTTATCGGTAACTTTTACAAAACTATCTATCAAGTCAAAATTTACATTTTGAGGCAAAATATCTTCGCCAATACCTTCTATCATATAGGGGTAAACCTCTGTTTCATCAAATTGCCCTGTTTCTTTATATTTTTTAAAAATAGAACCATAAGAATCAACACCCACTGTGATAACCTTTGGATTTTGTTCTTTCAAATATTTTGAAACACCTGATATAGAACCTCCTGTTCCAACACCAGCAATATAGTGAGTAATTTTACCTTCAGTTTGTTTCCATATTTCAGGACCTGTACTTTCGTAGTGCGCTAAAGCGTTAGAAGAATTGTCGTATTGATTAAAAAAAAAAGAGTTGGGAATTGTTCTAGATAAATCCTTAGCTTTACTATAATAAGAACGAGGATCTTCAGGAGCTACATTTGTTGGACACACAACAACTTCAGAGCCTAAGGCTTTTAAAGCATTTATTTTTTCTTTTGATTGTTTGTCAGGAACGGTAAAAATACATTTATAACCTTTAACTACTGCAGCTAAAGCTAAGCCCATACCTGTATTTCCAGAAGTATTTTCTATAATTGTGCCACCCGGCTTCAATTGCCCTGCCTTTTCTGCTGTCTCTATCATTTTTAAAGCCATTCTATCTTTCATAGAATGACCAGGATTAAAATATTCAACTTTAACCAATAATATACCTTCAACACCTTTTGAGACTTTGTTAAGTTTAACTAAAGGGGTATTACCAATGGTTTCTAAAATAGTATTATAGTAATGCATGTTAATCTTATGTTAGGTTCAAAACTTATTTAGAAGTAAATATAAAAAATTAACCTCATTCTAATATTTTTATGTAAAATTTATATGTCATTTGAAAAAAAGGTTTTAGAGTTTTTAATTCATCGAAATTAAATTTTTATAATATAGAACCTATAAGATCTAATGTTTATACATTAATTGACTAAACATTAATAACTTAGCTTCTTTAAATGGAGCAGTCATAATATGAAGTCCAATGGGTAAACCTTTCTTATCATAGCCTATATTTAAAGAAATAGCTGGGATACCTGTCATAGAAGCATGTATGGTAAACCTATCGGATAGAGCCATTTTTTTGAGTGTTTTTTTTGTAAAATCGCCTATTTTAAAAGCAGTAGTTGGGCTTGTAGGTGAAATAATAAAATCATATTTATCTAATAAATTTAGAGTCTTTTGAGTGATTACTTCCCTCAATTTTTTAGCTTTCTTATAGTACGATATGTCTTTTGTTAAGAATAAGCGTCCTAATAAAAGACGACTTAACACTTCGTCTCCTAAGCTATTAATATTTTTTTGAATAAAAGTTAGATAGTCAATAGTTGGATCATGTGTAAACCATGTTTCATAACCTTTTTGATTATAAGGTGCTAAATTATCATTGGCTTCTACACCGGATAAAATTCGATAGGCTGGTAATAAATAATCAAACTCTTTAAAATTAATAGGTAGAACTTTAAGGCCGCGTTCTTGAAAATAATTTAAACATAATTGAAAAGCCTTTTGAACATCTGTTTCAACTACTGGATCAAAACTCTCCTTTAGATAGGCTATTTTATATTCTGGTAATGAATATTTTTGATCATTTTTTTCTTCTTTTATAGCTATTTTTTTATCAGCAAGACAATTAAAAACAAGATTTATATCAGAAAAGGTATTGCCTAAAATGCCAACTGTATCAAAAGAAGGAGCATAGGGTATGACACCCTCTAATGAAATAAGATTATGAGTTGGTTTTAGTCCAATTACACCACAAAAAGCAGCAGGTTGCCGAACAGAACCGGCAGTATCTGTACCTAATGAAACTAAACAAAGATTAGCCTTTACAGCAGCAGCAGATCCTCCTGAAGAACCTCCTGGTACATAACGAAAATCAACAGGATTTCGACTGAAACCAAAAGCTGATTTCTGATTGCTTATACCCATAGCAAATTCATCGCAATTTTGATGACCTATGATGATAGCATCTTCAGAAAGTAGATACTTTACTATCTTAGAACTATTCCTTGCAATGAAACCTTTTAACATAGTGCTAGCTGCCTGCAAAGGGTGATTTTTATAAGCTATAACATCTTTTATCCCAACAACTAAACCAGCTAAACGCCCTGTCTTACCTTTTATTCGTTTAGAGTCTATTTCCTTAGCCTGTTTTAGAACTTCTTTGCCATACACAGATGTAAAAACATTGATGTTTTTTTTGTTTTTAATACGTTTTAAATAGTATTTTACCACTTTTTCACAGGTTAAAGATTTATTTTTAAGGGCTGTTGAAATATTTTGAAAACTATTATACATAAAATATACATGGCGATAAGCCAGTTAGAGTTTAAAGCATTAAAAATTTTTTAACATTAAAAATAGCAATTAAAATGGCAAAGTCTGATAAGAAACTCAAAATAAAGACAGCAGAGATAGTCGCTTTTAGTCGTGCTTACCATTATAAATATGAAGGACCTAATTATATTTTAGAAGATAAGTATGCTATTGAGTTAACGTCTTTTTTCTGGCGAGTAATAGTTAATACAAAAATTTTCACTTCTATAATTAAAAAATATATTTACGGAGATTTATTGCCTATAACCAGTCAACATATTTATAGACAACGTTTTGTAGAAGATAAAATTTTAAATTTAGCAAAAAACTCTGAGGAACCTATTCAATATGTTATTTTGGGCGCTGGTTTAGATGCTTTTGCTTTTAGGCACAAGTTAAAAAATGTAGAAATTTTTGAATTAGATCTGCCCTTAACTCAACAAGAAAAAATACGTAGAGTGAAAAAACGAAACTATAAAATACCTCAAAACCTACATTTTATACCTACAGATTTTAACCAAAATGCACTTAAAGAAGTATTATTTAGAAATTCTAATTATGATGCTTCAAAAAAAACTATATTTAACTGGATGGGGGTTTCTTATTATTTGCCTTTAGAGATTATCAAAAATACCTTAAGCGATATTTTAAAATTTTCACCCCAAGGTTCTTCGGTTATTTTTGATTTTTTGCTAGCAGAAGATTCATTAAAAGGAAAGGAATTAATTTTTTATCAAAAAATGAAAAAAATAACTGCAAAAAAAGGTGAAAAAATGATTACAGAATTTTACATAGAAGACTTTCAAAAAATAACTTCGGAATTGGAAGGAAACTATGAGCTATTTTTAGCAGAAGATTTAACTCAACTTATTGGAGAAAGACTCGATATTGCCCCATTACCTAAGTGTTTAGCTTATTGTGAAATCAAAAAGAAGTAAAAGTTTCACTGCCTTTATTAAAAAATAATTGATATTAGCTTCTAAATGTTATTAGATTTATTAGCTTTGCGGCTTTCCAAAAAGGTTTGATACTTTTATATATAAATTAATAATTAAAATTTTGAGTAGCTATGCTTCAACCCAAACGAACCAAATATAGAAAACAGCAAAAGGGACGTGTAAAAGGCATCGCCCAACGAGGACATACAATAAGTTTTGGTAGCTTTGGCATTAAAGCCTTAGAAACAGGTTTTTTAACTTCTCGTCAAATAGAAGCCGCTCGTATAGCTGTAACACGTGCTATGAAAAGAGATGGACAACTTTGGATTAGAATTTTTCCAGATAAACCTATTACTAAAAAACCTGCTGAGGTAAGAATGGGAAAAGGTAAAGGTTCGCCAGAATATTGGGCAGCCCGAGTAAAACCGGGTACTATGTTATTTGAGTCTGATGGAGTAGATAAAGAAATTGCTATGGAATCACTTCGTTTAGCAGCTAAGAAGTTACCAATAAAAACAAAAATTGTTATAAGAAGAACTTTACAAGACTAATTACAATAATCAAATCTAAATTTTATACCAATGAGTTAAATATATAAAAAAAACTTTTTTCAGTATAAGTTTACATAATATTCAAAATATTTTTTATTCGTATTAAGAGACATGACTAATAAAGAAATAAGAGAGTTAACAGTTGAAGATCTCATCACTTCTATTATAGAGCAAAAAGATAAACTTAAAAAAAGCCGTTTTGCTCATAGCATCGCACCCTTAGAAAACCCTTTGATCATAAAAAAAATACGTAGAAGAATTGCCCGTTTAGAAACAGAATTATACCAAAGAAGTAATGAGGAATTAAAACAAAAAATTTTAGATAAAACCTTAGGACTTAATAATCTTAGTACTTTTATGAAAAATAATGATATTCCTGTTATTTTGAAAAAAGGTAACGTTAAGCAGATGATTAAAAACCTGAGCTAAAGCCTTATTTAATTTTGAAACCACAAAAAAACTTCAGACATTATAGTCATGTCACTTGAAAAAGGGTTTTTGGAGGTTTTAATTCATTGATTTTGAAAACATCTGTTTCCCGAAATAAAATAGCATCGTATTAAAATAGTATAAAATAACTTTTAAATTCTTTTAGATTTAATCCAGATAAATGAGTTATCGTAAAAATAAAAGTGATAGACCTGCTCATAGAAAACAACGTACAGGTATTGTTACAAGTGATAAAATGACTGCTTCTATAGTGGTAAAAGTAGAACGTAAAGTTAAACATTTGGTCTATAATAAGTTTATGTCAAAAAGTAAAAAGTTTATGGTTCACGATCCTGAAAATAAAGCAAAAGAAGGTGATATGGTCAAAATCATGGAAACACGCCCACTTAGTAAATCTAAAAGGTGGCGCTTAGTTGAGATAATAACAGCAGGTAAATAGTTTTTGCTATAGAAGTTTAAAATACTTTTTTGGATTTTGGGTTATAGTCAGATCACTTTAAAAAAGGATTTGTAGAAGATTTAACGCATTGGTATTGAAAATGAACATTTCTGAGATAAAAATAGCATTTCTATACACCTAAGTTTAATAATTTATAATTTATAATTTTTAAAAAATGATTCAACAAGAAAGTCGCCTTAGCGTGGCAGATAATAGCGGAGCAAAAGAAGTTTTATGTATTCGTGTTTTAGGTGGAACAGGTAAACGGTACGCTTCTATTGGCGATAAAATAGTAGTAACCGTAAAATCAGCTATTCCATCAGGTAATATTAAAAAAGGTACTATTTCTAAAGCCGTTATTGTACGAACTCGAAAAGAAGTTCGTAGAAAAGATGGTTCTTATATACGTTTTGAAGATAATGCTGTCGTTTTACTTAATCAAAATGATGAACCAAGAGGCAGTCGTATTTTAGGACCAGTAGCTAGAGAATTGAGAGAGAAAAAATTCACCCGAATTGTATCTTTAGCCCCAGAGGTGCTTTAATGAAGTAGATCTTAGGTTAATTATGTTTATGAATGCTTCAAAAAAAAATGACTAATAGACTAAAAGAACTGGATAGATTAATAAGATTATCAGAAGATAACATTATATCTATTAGGGAATTAAAAGAATCTCAAAAAAATACCGAAGCTTTTTTTGATAAAGTTGGAAAAAGAATTGAAAAAATTGGGAAATTGAATGGCAATTTATCGAATAATGTCGGAAGTATAGCTGAAAATTTTTTCTTTAGTGCTAAAAAAATAGCCTTAGAATCAGGGATTTTTGTACTTGGACAAGCCGGGAAAAATATACAAATTTTGAATGGGGAAAATTTTAAACCCAAAATCTTAACTGTATAAATAATTATTTAAAATTCTTAATAATAAAATATTCTATTATTTTTAGCTTTTATTAAACAACTCAAAATGAATAAAAATAATCATAAACTCCGTATCAAAGTTGGAGATACTGTTCAAGTTATATCAGGTGCTAATAAAAAAGATCGAGGTGAAATATTACGTATAGATAGAGAGAAGCAACGCGCTATAGTATCTGGAGTTAACAAAGTATTTAAACATGTTAAGCCAACTGAAAAAGAACAAGGTAAGATCATATCTTTTGAAGCTTCTATACATATTAGTAACCTTATGGTAATACCTAAAGGCAGCGAAGTACCTAGTCGTATTGGTAGAAAACATGATGAAAATGCCAAACTAAGACGATATGCTAAAAAAACAGATGAATTTTTATATTAAAGATTCATCTGTTTTTTACTTTAGTTGATCTTTCTTTATAAAAAATTCTGAAATACTATCCCTATTAGAATTGGTGAAAATCAACCGAAGATTCTAAATCTTATAATGTATTAAAATAGTTTACTTAATTCAAAGTCAGAAAAGTTAATTTATTTCGCAATGTTACCCAGATTAAAAAAGAAATATAACGAAGAAATAGCCCCAAAAATGCTCAAAGAATTCGGTTATAAAAGTATTATGCAAGTGCCAAGAATAACTAAAATTGTTGTTAATAAAGGTATTGGATCTGCTGTGGCAGATAAAAAAGTACTTGATGAAGGTGTTGAAGAATTAAGCATTATTACTGGGCAAAAAGCTATTCCTACCGTAGCTAAAATTTCTATTTCTAATTTCAAACTTCGTGAAGGTATGAAAATAGGGGCAAAATCTACTCTACATAACGATAAAATGTATGAATTTTTAGATCGATTGATTAATATTGCTTTACCACGGGTAAGAGACTTTAATGGTTTAGGTGATAAAAGTTTTGACGGCAGAGGCAATTATTCTTTAGGTATTAAAGAACAAATTATTTTTCCTGAAATTTCTATTGATAAAGTTAGAAAAATTAGTGGCTTAGAAATTACTATTGTCACCGATACAAATAGTGATAAAGAGGCTTTTTCTCTTCTCAAATGCTTTGGAATGCCTTTTAAAAAGTAAATTTTATCTTAAAAGTGAAAAATTTTGGTTCTATATGATTTAAGGAATAAATCTATGACACTATCCCCTAAAGTGTGTAAGTTTAAAATTATAGGGGGTTAGGATTTCTTTAAATTATGACCCGTTCTTCAAAAATAATTAAGAACTGATTGAGAATAATACCATTATACATTTGAAAATACGTGAAAACATTTTTTGTACAAATCATAACTGATTAGTGATTTAATTATCTTATTATCAAGGTTTTTAACTGTATTTTCCAAAACATCACCAAGAAATGAAAACTTAGCCAAATATTATAAAAGCAAAGACTATGTCCCTCATACAGATTCAAAGGAAACCTTAATTAGTTTGATATACCAAGCTGTGAAAAAATATACTTTAAGAAAAAAAACTTCAATTAATTAATCTATTTGCTTCCGGTAATGAAATTTTAGATATTGGCTGCGGTACAGGTGATTTTTTAAAAATATGCTCCAAAAATAACTACCAAATAAGTGGTATTGAGCCATATTTGAAAGCAAGAAACTTAGCTGCTACTAAATGCGTAAATTCAAAAGTTCATTTTTTTGAATCTATTGATGAATTAATAAAAGAAGAAAAGTTTTTGAAATATAGCGTAATCACCATGTGACATACCTTGGAGCATATCCCTAATTTGAATGAGACTATTTCTAATTTAAAAAAATTATTAAAACCTGACGAAACTATTTTTGTGGCAGTACCGAATTTTAAAAGTTTTGATGCAAAATATTATAAAGAATTTTGGAATGCTTACGATGTCCCGAGGCATCTTTGGCACTTTTCTCAAACAGCCATTAAAAAATTATTTTCTTCTCAAAATATGGAAGTTGTAAAAATATTACCAATGAAATTTGATTCTTACTATATTTCCTTGCTAAGTGAATATAACAAAAACATAAAAAACAATTTTCTTAAATCTTTTTGGATAGGGTTCCTATCAAATTAGAAAGCAACAAAAACGACTGAATACTCATCTCTGACTTATGTCATAAAAAATAGCAAAAAATAAATTTTATTTGATCGTATTATAGCTGAATCACTTGAAAAAAGGATTTTTCAAATAAAGTGACTATGCACAAATAATGCTAATTGACTTGTTTTTCTATATTATACTCACTCAAAAAATATTTTAAATTCCCGAATAAATCCTTCTAAGATTTAGAAAATTAGAACATGTTTATATTTTTTAATTTGATAACCAAGTAGTTATATTTTTAAACTCTTTTATTTTGAAAATTATTAATTTAGGAGTATGCTTATATATCAAATCTTAGTTAGACTTTTTGGCAATAACCGGGACAAACAGGTTATTAATGGGCGTATCGAAGAAAATGGGTGTGGAAAACTGGCTTATATTAATGAAAAGGCTTTAAAAAGTTTAAAAAAAATAGGCATAACCCATATTTGGTTAACTGGGGTTTTTGACCACGCCACCACAACCAATTACCCAAATATTCCAGCTGATTCACCAGAAATTGTTAAAGGATTAGCTGGTTCTCCTTATGCCATTCGAGATTATTACAGTATTTGTCCTGATTTGGCTTTAGTACCTGAAAAATCATTACAAGAATTTAAAGACACGATCAAACGCATTCATAAAAAAGAGTTAAAAGTTCTTATAGATTTTGTTCCTAATCACTTAGCTCGTGATTATCATTCTAGAAATAAACCTAAAGAAATTAAAGATTTTGGAAAAAACGATGATACAAGTTCTTTTTTTAGTCCTAATAATAATTTTTATTACTTAGACGAACCTTTTAAAAGTCCTTATGAGCCAAATATTCAAAACGGTCGCCCCAAATATATTGAAAAACCTGCAAAAGCAACTGGCAACAATGTTTTCACTTCACAGCCTCACATACACGACTGGTTTGAGGCTGTGAAGTTAAATTATGGTATTAATCCAAAAACGGGAGAAAAATATTTTTCTCCAATTCCAGATACTTGGTTGAAAATGAAGGATATTTTATTGTTCTGGGCAGCTCAAGGTGTCGATGGTTATCGATGTGATATGGCTGAAATGGTGCCTATTGAATTTTGGAGTTGGTTGATTTCAAAAGTCAAAAATGAATATCCAGATTTGATTTTTATAGCAGAAATTTATAAACCAGAATTATATAAAATGTTTATAAATAGTGGTTTTGATTATTTATATGACAAACAACATTTTTATGATGGTATTAGGAATATCTTACAGGGATATGCCAATTGTGATAGCATTCCAAATATTTGGCAAAGTTTAGAAGGTATTAATAAATATATGTTGCGGTTTTTAGAAAATCATGACGAACAACGTTTAACCTCTGAGGCTTATTGTAATGATGATGGTAGGAAATCTTTTCCCGCTTTTTGTTTATCTTTAACTTTTAACCATATGGCAAGTATGTTATATTTTGGACAGGAATTTGGAGAAACTGCATTAGGAAAAAGTGGCTTTAGTCAAAATGATGGTAGAACAACAATTTTTGATTATTGGTTTGTTCCCAGTCATATAAGATGGTTCAACAAAGGCGCCTGTGATGGAGGACAATTGCTAAAAAAAGAAAAAAAACTATGGAATAACTATAAAAAACTTTTATTCTGTTATAAAAAATATAAGGCTTTGCAAACAGGACAGTTTTTCGATCTTCACTATTTTAATCGTAATAAATATTTCACTGGTTATTCCAATTTAGTATACGCATATTTAAAGTATACAAAAAAAGAGCAGCTTCTTATTGTTTTAAACTTTTCAAATTTGCCTTCTTCTGCTTTGATTAAAATTCCAAAATCTGCTTTTATACACATGGGTTTAGACAATCAGAAAAATTATATCTTTAAAGATCAGTTATTTTCAAATCTATCTTTATTATTCAATTCCTCAGTGATAGGAAATATACACAATAATGAAGGTATAGCCATACAATTAGCACCTTTTGGAGTGGGAATATTTTTGATAACCAATACAAAATACTAAAAAATAAGTACGCCTAATATTGTAAAGTAATAAGGTAAAAAACGCTTCTAATGTAATGTTAATAAATTAATTATCAATTTTTTATTTTATAAAAATAAAAACTAATCACGCTCTAAAGTTATAAAATAACAATTAGAAGTTTAGAGTTGTTGCAAGGCTTAAAATACTTATTTTTAAGGTGCACTGTTTTTCCAATGCCTTGGCACAGGCTTCTAAAGTTGCTCCTGTTGTTACAACATCATCTATAAGTAAAATATGCTGCCCGTTTATGTCTAAACCTTCACAGGCTTGATAGGCATTAGCAACATTTTCCCAACGTCTGAAACGCAAAAGTTGTCGGGCTTGAGTTTGTCCATCTTTACGCTTTAATATATTTTTGTTCAATGGAATAGCTAAACGTTGACTCAGTGTTTCAGCAAAAAGTTCATTTTGATTATACCCTCGTTTTTGTTGTTTTTTTTTACTCAAAGGCACAAAAGTTATCAAATCTATTGATTTCCAAAAGTTCGAATCTTCTATAAGACGATTGGCATACAAATTTCCAAAAAATTTACCTAAATGTTCTTGACCTCCATATTTTAAAGCATGTATAATTTTTTGGGTTAGCCCTGTTTTTCTAAAATAGAGTAAAGCCAAAACATACTGAAAATTATAGTATAAACTCAAACTTGTTTTTAAAATATTATCAAAAGGGTTTTTATGAAAATGGGTATAAGGCATATCTGCTTGACAAGTGGTACAAATTATTTCACTGTCCTGAATAATGCCCTCTTGACAAATCAGACATAAATTGGGATAAAATAAGTATGAAACTTCTTGAAGAATATCTTTTAGTTTTGGTATCATAATAGTTAAATTCTTTTTTTGATTTGGGTAGCTATTTTTGAAGTAACTACCAAAATATAGAGTCTATTATAATTTAACTCAAGTTATGTAATTTGGTCAAATCCGAATATATAATTTTTACAAACTTTATAATTAAATGGTAGTACTCAACTTTTCTTCTGTTATATATGACTAATTTAATAGAAATTAAAAAAGGTTTAATGTGAAAAACTTTGACCAAGTTCTCTTACTCAACTAACGACTAATAAATAAATTATGAGTTTGATAGGTCTCATCAGAATGTATCCGAATAATATAAATACCATTTGGGAAAACCGTTGGCAAATTAATTTGCTCTTGGTGTATTCTATCTGGATTTTTGATGATGTTTTCGTATACTTTTTGTCCGGATAGAGTATATATACCAATGCCTATCTCATTGTTAAGGGTTTTAGATTTTATATCTATAGTAAAATAGCTTGTCGTTGGATTTGGATAAACATTAATATAGACATTTTTAGTTTCTTCATTTACTATTTCTGTTGTGGGATCTTGTATACTTAAATTATCTATAGCCCAGCCCCAACCATTATTTTTTTGATCAGAAGATAATCTAAACCTAAAGAAAACTTCTGTACCTTCAAAAATAGTATTTGTGCCAATATCTATAATTCGTTTTTGATAGAGGTTCGAATTGCCTTGTGTAGTAGAATTGGGATTATTTCCATAAGCATTTAAAAAAGAAGATACTGTACGGCTATCATAAACCATTAAAGATGACCAAGTTCGTCCGTTATTATCAGAAAACTCTATTGTAACAAAATCTCCAAAATCAGAATTATTTGTATTGGAAGAGGTACCAGGTTCTACTAAAACAATTTCATCAAAAGCAATCACAGAGCGTGTATGATCAATTTTGATAGGTGTTAGCAAATAATAAACTAAATTATTTGCATCAGGATACGCGTGAGTAGAATGTAGGGCATTATTTTGAAAGTTACTGGGTTGTTCTATTGAAAAACCATATCCTCCTGATTCTATATTTGTATTATCATCAAAAGTTATAAATGTATTTGTAATGCTTTGAGGCTGTTCAAGGATAGAAAAAGTATAGAAATCGTTAGAAGGTAAATTGATGATATTTGCATTTTTAGCTACATCTGTTACACTTAAACTATAAGTTATAACATCACCGACACTTGCAGTAGTAGCAAAAGGAAAGGATTTTGAATAAGTCATATCTTCAACTTTATCTAAAATAAAAGGCGTTTGAAGGATATTATTGATACTCCATTGAACTTCTACAGTAACAGGCAAAATATGGTCTATACTTGCTTCGATAGGTATATCTATATTTTCATTTATCAAAAAACCAATTGGAATATGTTGAACAAAAGGTGATGCTGTTATATCTAACTCTTGTATATCTAAATTATCTATTGTCCATCCCCAAGCATTTGCCAATGGGTCACTATGTAAGCGAAAACGAATAATTAAAGTATCACCATTATCAAAATTGGTGTTTTGGATCATGTTTATTATACGTTGGCGATATAAAGCAGGTGTACCTTCTGCTGTAGAATTATTTTCATTAAAACTACTGTTATGAGCTGTTAACCAATCCGGATTATCTCTTGAATCGTAACCATTAAGCAAAGGTATCCAGGTTCCTCCTAAATCTTTAGAAGCTTCTACAATCACGAAATCAAAAAAACTATCATCCCTAAAGTCAACATCACCAACACCGGGCTCCACTAAAACAATTTCATCAAATAACATAATTGGTCTCAGGCTATCCAAAATAATAGGTGTAAGTAAATAGCTTATAAAATCAACCTCATTTAATCCGAGAAGACTTGCTTCTAAATAAGGATGTTTTGTGTGTAAAGCAGCATCTGTAAATCCTTCGAGAGAAGTTACCATAAAATCTCCAAAAAAATTAGCCTCACTTAATATTATGTTATTAAAATCAGTCTTAAAACTATCTTGAGCACTATCTAAGCCAATTACTCGAAAGCTTATAAAATCAGAAGATGGATAGATAATTGTATTACTATTTATAGAAACGTCAACTGCTATGATTCTGTAAAAGATTGTATCATTGCTATATATTACATTTGTAGGAAACGGAGATTCAAAATTTAATCCTACTAAGTCTGCTTTTAAACCAAAGGTATCTACAGCACTTGTGTTTCCATTGATATAATATTCTACAAAGACAGTATCTACTTTAAAATTATCTGTTACTACTGCTGAAATAGATAAATTCATTGTATCAATAATAAGTATATCATTTAGGTTTTCATGCTGTATAATAGGAGTTTCATTATCTTCTTTAACGATAAGATTAAAAAAGCGATGAGGTTTGGTAAATTCGGGCAAAGTATTTGGCAAGGTAAATATTCTATTTGTAGAATCTTTGGCACTAATATAGTAGCCAAAACTATCATTTGCATTAAGGACAGGAGAGCTAGCTATGTACTCATTTGGTTCTCCACTAGCTATTAAAGCTATAGAATCTTGAGTTATAAAATTATCATTTGAATAATATACAAATATGCTATTATCCAATACTGGATAATCACTTTTAATAGTTGATGTAAATGTTGTAGTTAATCCTACTCCAGTAGATTCTATATAACCTATTTCTTCATGTTTAATATTTAAAAATATCCATCCCATATCAGCAAGCATGTTTAAGGTAATATCCCCAGGATTATGGATCGCTTCTCCAGGACTAATTTGGGGAGTCATTAAAGCATGAGGTGTATTATTATAAGTACTTTCATTAAGGTGAGAAATACTGGATCCACCATTAAAACTAGCAGGTGCATAGATTCTGGCGCCTATATCCTTGTTAAGGAAGTTATCAAAAAATAAACCATTACCCGTAAAAATATCTGCTAAAGCGGTTGACGGATGTTCAAAACCTCTGGTCAAATGAATACCGTCTTGTTGTGTTAAATAACGTGCATATATATCGGTAAGATCATCAAAAACAAGTGCAGCTGTATGAGCATCACTACCATTTTCGGGAGTGTAACCCGAAAAACCAGTTAGAAAACCTAGTCCATGACCTAGTTCATGCAAAACAACAGAAACAAAATCAAATTGATCGGTTGGGGTATTACCATCTGTACCATAATACCAATCTATTCCAGAACTAAAACTAGCTACAATATCAGGAGAGTCTCCATTAAGATTAATACCTGCTATTTTTTCTGCAATAGGAATAGCATAAAAAGTTAGAGAATCAAATCCACGTTTAAAATTTCTAACTAAACTAGGGCCTGCTGAACCTAAGACTCCATTAGGTAACTGACTAAAAGTAGCATCCATTTCTATAGGCACATCACTGCACAATATAGATGCCCAAATATCTACAGCAAACTGAAAGGCAGCTTGTGCTTCTGGAGTGAAACCATTATAAGTTACATTAATTTGAACATTTTGGCCCGATCCTCTCGAGAATCGACTATATCTAAATTTTGCAGGTGGCGGAACATAACGCTTATTAACCTTATCAGAAGCATAACAAATAACATCTTTAAGATTAGGTGGAATTATTGTTTGCCCATCAGAAGAATAATAAGAGAATAATAAGATAAATATAGTTAAGTATTGTTTCATTCTTTTATAGTTAAAATAGCAGTAAACAATTATTTTTTAAGATTGAATTAGTATCTATATACTAATTAATTATAGCCTTGCAGATGGTTTAGCCAAGATTAGATACATAATATAAAGGTAAATATAAGAAAAAGATATAATCCAGTATGGAATTAGAAAATATATTATAAACTACTGAGGTAAATTAGGATATATAAAAAATATTTTTTGTATTTTTCCCAACTATTTTTTCTTTATAAACTCAATAATTTAAATAGTACTTTTAAGCAAATGATAGTCAAAAATACCGTATTCAATATCTCTTTAAAAATCATATTGGGAATTATATTTTTTTTACACCTAATGGGTTGTTCGTCTACCTTCCAAACTGCTGAACAAGAATTTGAACTAGGTAATTATTATGAAGCTTCAAAATTTTTGGAAACTGCTTTTAAAGAAGACCCTAACCTCAACAATTCTGGAAGAGCCAATTATTTAATTGCAGAAAGTTACCGTTTAAGCAACCAGATTAATAAAAGTGTTGATTATTATGCTAAAAGTATAGAACAAAACTATCCCAATGATCATTTATTTTATTATTACGCCTATGCGCTAAAAGCCAATGAACGTTATTTAGAAGCCTCCGGACAATTCAAAAGATATTTGAAGCGGGATAATGCAGATTTTAAATTTAAAAAACGGGCTGAAATAGAAATAGAACATCTTGTAGAAATAAAAGAAATGTTGAAAGAAAATAATAATATTAAAATAAAACCCTTAAATAAACTCAATACTGAAGGTCCTGAATATACATCTACTATATTTCGTAATCAACTTATGTTTACCTCTTCAGGTAAAGGCGACTTTATTTATAAAACAACAGGTAAAGGGTTCAGCGATATTTATTCTTATGATATAAATAAAAAAAGTGTCAACCATTTTAGCCCTATTATCAATTTAGAAGCCTATCATGAAGCCTCTCCAACTTTTTCTCCAAACGGTCGCTTGATGGTTTTTGCCCGTAATGCTTCTAATGAAGAAGAAGGTAAAGAAGTCGATTTGTTTCTTAGTCGTTTTGTGGGAGGCAAATGGACGAAACCAATTCGTTTACCAATTAGTAATTCTAAATACTGGGATGCTTGTCCTGCTTTTGCGCCTAATGGCAAAGAACTTTATTTTGTCTCTAACAGACCCGGTGGTTATGGTGGACTTGATATTTATAAAGTTACTATAAGCAGTAGAGGTAAAATTGGAAAGCCTCAAAATTTAGGTAAAGAAATCAATACACCAGGTGATGACATGTTTCCTTATATTTCTTCTAATAAACGCTTATATTTTTCTTCTGATGGACATCCCGGACTTGGCGGATTAGATTTATTTGTAGTCAATATGATTGATGATAAAATAGTCATTAGTAACATGGGAAAACCTTATAATTCTTATGCCGATGATTTTGCTATCTGCTATAAAACAACTAAAAAAGGTTATTTCTCATCCAATAGAGTAACAAAAAATAGTAAAGGTGATGATGACATTTATGCCTTTATTGATGAAACACCAGAAGAAAAAATTGTAAACTACTATTTAGAAGGTAATGTATATTTAAGATTGACTCAGGAAGATGGGGAAACATTGATAGAAACTTTAAAAGATTCTAAGGTTGAACTTTTAACCATAGATAATAAAAAATTGGAAGAAGTTCAAACCGACGGATTAGGTCATTTTAAATTTAAACAACTTCTTGAAATTGGAGAAATTTATAACCTTAAAGGTAAAAAAAGAGGCTTAATAGATCACGAACAAGAGTTTTCTACTATTGGACTTGAAATTAATACAGATACTTTAACCCAAAAAGTTACTAATGTTACCTTTGAAACCAAACTTTATTTAGTCAAAGATCTATTTGAAAATAAGAGAATAGGACAATCTGTAGAATTATTAATTTTATACGATTATGATAAGTTTGATATACGCGAAGATGCCGCTGTAATTTTAGATAGGTTGGTTGAAAATCTTCTGGCACGTCCAGAAATACAAGTTGAATTTGGCTCACATACCGATTCGCGAGGTGCAAAGCGCTATAATCAAAAACTTTCTCAACAACGCGCAGAATCAGCTGTTAATTATATCATTACCAAAGGCATAGATTCCGATCGTATTAAAGCAAAAGGGTATGGGAAAAATCAACTCCTTATCATAGATGCAAAAACAGAAGAAGAACATCAACAAAATAGACGTACCACTATAAAAATTTTATCTCAAAATGGTAATTAGGTTTCTAAATACATAACATAAATACCAAAAAACATTAAAAACCTTTTTTCTATTTGAGAGGACTATAATGTTCAAAAAAAATAGAATCTGTATATGATTATAATATATTTTTTTATTCAACTTACTTTTAATGTTAACTACAATGAAAAAAATAACTTTATTATTTGTTATCGCAGCTTTTATAACTTCAATTTTAAAAGTTAATGCAGACAGTAAAACCCACTCTGTTTCTGGATTTGAGAACATTAAAGTTTCAGGACACTTTAAAGTTCATCTCAAAAATGCCCAAAAAGAAAATGTTATTCTAAAGGGCAGTAATGAAGATTTAAAAAAAATAAAAGTAGAAGTCAAAGGATCAACTTTATATATAGAAAAAGAAAGAGGTAAACACTTAGGTGACATTGAAGTTTTTATCATGTATAAAAACTTGTCTGTAGTAAGACTTTCAGGTTCTTGTAAAATAGATAATGAAGGCGATACTATTAAGTCTAAATCTTTAAAAATAAGCGGTAGCGGTTCTTCAAAAATGACTTTAGCTATTCAGGTTCAAGATTTAGATGCTTCTATCAGCGGGTCAGGTCATATGAATTTTTCAGGCACTAGTAAAACCTGTAATATTCGAATAAGTGGCTCTGGGCATACGGAAAATCTAAACTTAAAAGCTGAAGATGTTAATATCAAAATAAGTGGTTCAGGAAAGGCTAAAATATCAGTTACCAAAAACCTTTCGGGCTCTATTTCTGGTTCTGGGAAAATTTATTATCAAGGAGAGCCTGCGATAGATGTATCCATATCTGGATCAGGTAAGGTAAAAAAAATGGAATAAGAAATGTTATACCTTACATTTTATATTTCATGTTTTAAAACCTAAGCTATCATGAGCGCGATTTTTAAAGTCAAAGGTAGGGTTAAACTTTCAGGTACTATTACTCCTCAAGGTGCTAAAAATGAAGCCCTTCAAATTATAAGTGCTGTTTTATTAACTTCAGAAAAAGTAATTGTTAATAATCTCCCTGATATTATTGATGTCAATATGCTTATTGAGTTACTAAAATGTTTCGGCGTAAAAATTCAAAAGTTACCGAAAAATAGTTATAGTTTTCAAACTAAAACCATTGATTGGGATTATTTTGAAAGTATTGACTACTCTGATAAAATCCAAAAATTACGTGGAAGTGTGATGCTAATGGGCGCTTTATTAGGGCGCTGGGGAAAGGCTAAAATGTTTAAACCGGGCGGAGATAAGATTGGTAGGCGGCGTCTAGACACCCATTTTGACGCATTTCAAAAATTGGGCGTTAATTTTTATTATGATAGGTCTAAAAATATGTTTGAACTATCAGCTAAAACCCTGAAAGGAAACTACGTTCTATTAGATGAACCTTCCGTAACAGGAACTGCTAATATTATTTTGGCAGCGGTCTTAGCTGAAGGAAAAACAACTATTTATAATGCTGCTTGTGAACCTTATATTCAGCAGCTTTGTAAAATGTTAGTATCTATGAGAGCAAAAATAACAGGAGCAGGATCTAACCTTATTCATATTGAAGGTGTTAAAAGTTTGAAAGGGACAGAACATACCATTCAACCAGATATAATAGAAATTGGAAGTTTTATAGGTTTAGCCGCTAGCACAAACTCATATTTGTGTATAAAAAATGCTTTTCAGGCAGATATAGAAATTATCCTTCGGGCTTTTCATAAACTAGGCATAAAAACTCAAAAAGACGGAGACAATTTAGTAATTCCTGCACAAAAAACTTACACGATTCAACCTTTTTTAGATGGCTCTATATTAACACTTTATGATGGTGCTTGGCCTCTGCTAACACCTGACTTATTGAGTATTTTATTAGTAACAGCTATCAAAGCAAAAGGTTCTGTTTTAATACACCAGAAAATGTTTGAAAGTCGCTTATTTTTTGTTGATAAACTGATAGATATGGGCGCTCAAATTGTTTTGTGTGATCCACATCGTGCCACAGTCATAGGTTTAGGACCCGATCAACCTTTACGCTCTATTTCAATGACTACTCCTGATATACGAGCCGGTATAGCTTTACTTATTGCTGCCCTTTCTGCTCAAGGTACCAGTTATATTCATAATATTGAACAAATCGACAGAGGCTACCAAGATATAGATAAGCGTTTAAATGCACTTGGGGCAGAGATTGAACGGATAAAAAGTTAAAAACATCTAAGCTAATGTTCGCTAGTCTTATATAGAAGTTGTTTACAAATTAATTTTTTATTTAAAATATTGATTTGTAGATAGTTGTGTTTTTAAAATCCAATCTTAATTTTATAAGAATAAGATAATTAAAATTTAATAAATTCTAATCTATTAAGCATTTTTAAAGAATACATTTTTTTAATAATTTGATTATCAGAAACTTTAGTTTTCAAGTTTTAAAAAATTACGTTTAATAGCCCGAAATAATTATCTAAATTAAAAATATTGTTGTACTCATAAATTATTGGTAATAAATGTTTTTAAATTTTTTAATTTGTAAATAACTTCACAAATAAATATAGCTCTAAATATCTAAATATCAAGAGTATTTTTTTAAACTATACTTTCTACAACACTACCTATTTTTATTTTAAGAATGAGGCTATCTTTTTTTCTTTTCCTATGATATTTGATATTATGTGCAATTAGCTCTTTTTAGTCTTTAAATTTATTTAAAACACGTAGATACATATTAATAGTATTTTGGAGACCATAATATAAACTGTCACAAATTAAAGCATGTCCGATAGAAACTTCAAGTAAATTGGGAATCTCTGTTTTTAAATAATTCAAATTATCTAAATTTAAATCGTGTCCTGCATTTAATCCCAATTCAAGCTCTTCAGCTATAGCTGCAGTAATCTTATATGGTTTAATAGCCTTTTCTTTATTTTTAAGGAATTGATGGGCATAGTTTTGTGTGTACAGTTCCACTCGGTCTGCTCCAATTTCCTTAACACCTTCTAACATAGCTGGGAATGGGTCAATAAATATAGAACTTCTTATACCTAAAGACTTTAATTCCTGAACAATATCGGTCAAAAAACCTTTATGTTTGACAGTATCCCATCCACTATCAGATGTTAAAACATCTTTCTTATCAGGTACTAATGTTACCTGTGTAGGTAAATTTTCACGAACAATTTTCATAAATTTTGCTTCAGGGTTACCTTCTATATTAAATTCGGTCTGAATCGCTGATTTTAGTAATGGAACATCTTTTGAAGTAATATGACGTTGGTCAGGACGTGGATGTATAGTAATGCCTTCTCCGCCAAATTTTTGACAGTCTGAAACAATCTTAATTAAATCAGGATTGTTGGTGCCACGAGCATTTCTAAGTGTAGCAAATTTATTAATATTAATACTTAATCTTGTCATTTCTATGGTAAATATCAACCTTACAGATTTTTTAAGTGTATCCTTATTTTCTTTTAATAATATGTTTTTTAAGTTTGCGACTAAAAAAGTTTTTAAATATACAAATAAACTCAAAATCTTTAATAGCCAATATTTCGGTAAAAAATCATAAACAATTGATTTTGAAGGTCATAAATTTGACTTGAGTCGTAACTATTTCATTAACAACTAGTTTTTAATCACCTTGAAGACAACTTTTCCTTCTTTTCTTAAATTGTTTTAGATACTTTTGTCGGACTTTTAGCTCCTCTCCGACCAAAAGTAAACAATTTCTCACGCTTTGTCTCTTTTTCTAGCAAACTTCGGTTAAGCCCAAAGATGCTAAAAATATGTTCTGATAACAAAAGATGCCAATGAGCCGTCTTCGCATCCGACATCGAAAAACCTGGCGCTAAATCCAGACCCAATAAATGCACCTGCTCTAATTAATACCATTAAAGGTTAAAATTTACTATATTACGAGATTTTAGATTTAAGCTAAAACCATCATGTCCAAAACTATCAGTTTAGAAATTAAAGAGGATGAGAAAAAACTCAAGTCTTGCCTAGGAAAAACATATAGTAATTTAGAACGCGGTCGTATAGCTATGAAGATTTTTGACAGTGTGAAATATTTGGAGGATATGCTGGAAAATAAAATTAAAAATATTGATAATAAGATAATTAAATTACTAATAGCTTATGATTTATGCAAAAGATATTTTTAAGTATTTTTAAATCAGTAATACTATTATAAGTGTATTAAAGTTTATATTCTTCATAAAAGAAAACGTAAAAAGAAAGGTAAATGCAATGAATTATCAGAAGAAGAGAAAATTCATAACAAACCAGTTTCTTCAAGTCGAGTAGATGTGGAACATTCTATTGGTCAGATGAAAAATTGTCGCTTGATTCATCAAACTGTTAGAATAAAAGATAAGCAACTTCTTGACGATTTAGTTTTACTTTTAAGAGGTATTTCTAATTTTAAAAACTCTTTAAAACACTGATTATAAAGTAAGTTTAAGTCTATTAAAAATTTTAAATGAGATAGAATAAGGTAAAAACAAATACCCAAACCAAATCTACAAAGTGCCAATATAAACCTACTTTTTCTATCATCTCATAGTTTCCACTTTTTTGGTAAACACCCATAACCACATTATAAAAAACAATAATATTAATAATAACACCACTAGTAACATGAAAACCATGAAAACCTGTAATAAAGAAGAAAAAATCGGCAAATGGTACAGGTCCATACTGATTAGCAGCTAAGTTAGCACCAAAAAATCTTGTGCCATCTGTAAGTAGAGTTCCTGATTCGTCCCCAATAATAAAATGTGTCCACTCCCAAGCTTGACAACTTAAAAAAGCAACACCTCCTAAAATAGTCCATAACATCCATTTTGTTACACCTGCTTGGTCCTTACGTTCTCCTGCTTCAACAGCTAAAACCATAGTTACACTGCTAAGAATCAATATAAAAGTCATAATTCCAACAAATACCAATGGTAAATTAACCCCATGGAAAAAAGGCATAGCATTAAAGACTTGCTCAGGAATAGGCCAATAAGCATCTGAAAAAGTAAATTCTTTCCTTAAACCTTCAAAAGTAGGATGGTAATAGCGTACCATACCATAAGAAATAAGTAAACCTGAAAAAGTAAAAGCATCAGAAAGTAAAAAGAACCACATCATTAGTTTTCCCCAACTTGCTTTCATAGGTGCTACGCCACCACCCCATACATTTTTTTGTAAATTAGTCGTTGTTATTTCAGCCATGTGTAAAATGATGAATGATAAATAATGAATGATTTAAACTAGTAGTTTCAAAATCTTAAAAATAGTAAAAAGGAATCAAACTTTTATAATCCTATTTAAGAGTTTATTTTAAAAAACTATAAAAAAAGGCTTTACTAATGTACACTTTTTAATACCTAGAATACTAAATCTGTGTCCTATATTTATATATTCTTTTGAAAATATTATACAAAAGTTTTCCTTTGGTGTTTTTCCCATAAAGACCTTAGCATACTTTTGAAGTCAATTTATACTAACTTTACAAGTTCTATAGATTGCTCTGAGGGATATTTTTTCTTTATGTAGCTACTCAATACTATGCTTTATTTTATCAAATATAATTAGGAGTATATGCTTTACAAATTGTCTGATGTACTCTTTAAGATTCATAATTCTGATTTCTGTAATGAAAAAACCACTTTTAATTTATATTTGTACTCTCACAACAAAGATATATTTAATATTATTCAATATTTGAAAATACTGATATAAAATACCGGTATTTTATATTTTTATATTGATTATCACTTTACTATATTATTTGTTATTCAAGCAAAACTAATTATGGAATAGTATAAGAACATAACCAGCTTAATTTCGTAAAAAAATTGAAATATTATGTTTTTATCTTTGTTATCAAACTTATATCCTTACAAATGATACATTGCTTAAGGTATAATTAATTAATAATCATACTTTTTAAATAGTTATTTTTCATATTTATGTTCTATACTTACAATTTTCTTAATTCGTAATTATTTAGAACTATAAGTTTTGGAAATTTACTTGATATTGAGGTATTTAGAATTATATTTTTTCCCAATTTTAGAACTTGGAAAAAGACTTTTAGAAATAGCTTCAAAAATGATATAAACATATTAAAAATAAATCTATGAAAGAAGATTTTTTACATTATCTATGGCAGTATCAGTATTTTAAAAAAACTAAATTATTAAGCACAAAACAAAAAATAATAGAAATTATAGATATAGGATATAAAAATTCAAATGCGGGCCCTGATTTCTTAAATGCTATTGTAAAAATAGAAGGCATAGTTTGGGCGGGTCATATAGAAATACACCTTAAACCAGACCTTTGGTATAGCCATAAACACCACCAAGACCCTAATTACAATACCGTTATCTTACATGTAGTCTGGGAAGGTAATGAAGATGTTGAAAGTAAAAATAAATATTCTATTCCGACTTTAGAACTCCAAAAGTATACCAATTCCAAACTTTTAAATACTTATTACACATTTTCTAGTAACCCAAATCCAATTTTTTGTAGTCCTTATTTAGACAAACTTCCTCTTTCTTTGCTTCAAAATACCTTGAAACAAAACCTTTTTAAAAGGCTTAATGTCAAATCAAAACATATTTTAAGATGCTTAGAAAAGCGTCAGAACAATTGGGAATACACTTATTTGGAAACCATAGTTGCTCAGTTTGGACTTCCTCTTAATAAAACTCCTTTTGAACACTTAGCCCGGATTTTAGATTATAAGGTTTTGGCAAAACATCGTGATAATCCTTTTCAAATTGAAGCTTTTCTTTTTGGTATAGCTGGTTTTTTAGATTTTGAATTAAATATAGAAACAGCTCCCGACCAATATGCTTATAAACTTAAAAAAGAATATAATTTTTTAAAACAAAAATATCAATTAAAAACTCCTCTGACAAAGGCACAATGGACATTTAATCGTCTAAGACCAGCCAATTTTCCAACTACCAGACTTGCCCAATTGGTTTCCTTTTTCGTTCAAACTGATAAACTTTTTGAAGCTACTTTCAAAAACCAAAGTTTAAAAATAGTAAAATCTTTTTTTAGTCTGAAACAAAATGCCTACTGGCAAACACATTACCATTTTGGTAAAGTATCTAAAAAACCCTTAGGTGGACTTGGAAAACTAAGTCAAAATACGCTTATTATAAATGCCTTAATACCTACACTAATTGCACGTGCTCATTTTGAAAAAAATCAAGACTATATCAAAAAAGCTTTGGATTTACTCCATATTTTGCCTTGGGAAGACAATCAAATTACTCGTCTTTGGAAAAGTAAGTCTCAACCACTTGTATCCAGCTATGACTCACAAGCTTTTTATGCTCTGTACCGACAAGCATGCGAAAAAAAGGCATGTTTAAAATGTGCCATAGGACGCAGTTTATTAAAAATTTAAATTTTTGACAGTGTATTAGAGATAAGGTTTCACCTCTGGTTAAGCTGTCAAAAAACCACTCAATAACCTTTTTGAGATCTTTACACCATTCTATGAAATAAAAATTTGATTATCAGTGTTCTATAATTTTTTTTTGCAAAAAAAATTAATTACTTAATTATAAAATAGTTATAAAATATGGTTTTTTAACCAATAGCTGATTCTAAGTTCGGACATAGCATATCCAATTTTAAACAACTTTATTAGCTCATGCCGAAAGTTTAGAAGAAAGTTTTATATTATATTTCTATTTTTGTTTTTAAGAAGAATATCAGAAAACTTAACGCTTTAATAAAATTAATCTTTATTTTTATGGGATGAAAATAAAAATAACAAGTTTTATTTCGATGACTCTATTAGTAGTTTTCAGTGCGTTTTCTCAAAATGACCACACTGTAGAAATGGCAGATAAATTTCGGGCTGATGGTAAAATTTATGTTGTCGTTGCTGTTCTTTTACTTATTTTAGTGAGCTTATTTGTTTATCTTTTTTTTATAGAAAAAAGAATAAAGTCTTTAGAAAAGAAAATAAAAAGAGATAAAAAAATAAACAGTTAAAAGTGTTAGAGAGCCAATTATAGCAAAATTATTGCAAATGAATCTTTCTAAGATAAGCATTGATACATTATTGCCAAGTTTCAAATTTTAAACCAAATGCCTCAGCAACGCCTTCGTGTACGACTTTGCCTTTAATAATATTTAAACCTTTTTTAAGAGGTAAATTATTTCGACATGCTTGCTCCCAGTCTTTGTCAGCTAATTCTATAGCATAATGGAGAGTTGCATTAGTAAGAGCTAAAGTAGAAGTATGAGGTACTGAACCTGGCATGTTAGCCACGCAATAATGAACAACATTATCTATGATGAAGGTAGGATTGTCATGAGTAGTAGGTTGACAAGTTTCTATGCACCCACCTTGGTCTACTGCAACATCAATGAGTACAGTACCGGGCTGCATTGTTTTGAGCATATCTCGAGTAATAAGTTTTGGTGCTTTATGACCAGCTACTAAAACACTCCCAATAATAAGATCCGCTGTTTTTATTAATTCTCGAACTGTATATTCATTGGAATAAAGAGAGGTAACATTGGCAGGCATGATATCGGATAGATACCGTAGACGTTCCAAATTAATATCTAGAATACTGACATCAGCCCCAAGTCCTGCCGCCATTTTTGCTGCTTGTGTTCCTACAATACCAGCACCTAAAATTACAACTTTTGCAGGAGCTACACCGGGTACCCCGCCCAATAAAACACCTCGTCCTTTATAAGTTTTTTCTAAATATTTAGCCCCTTCTTGAATGGACATACGTCCAGCAACTTCAGACATAGGTACCAATAAAGGTAAAGTTCCGTTGTCTAAAGTAACTGTTTCATAAGCAATACAAATTGCATTACTTTTAAGCATTGCTAAAGTTAAGGTTTCTGAAGCTGCAAAATGAAAATAAGTATAAATAATTTGTCCGGCTTTAACAAGATTATATTCAGATTCTATTGGCTCTTTTACTTTGATTATCATATCCGATTTTTGATAAACATCTCGGTTAGTCGGTAAAATACAAGCCCCTGCCTCTTGATACATAAAATCATGAAAACCACTACCTTCTCCAGCATTTGTCTGAATAAATACATTATGTCCTCGAGTTATCAAAGCCTTAACTCCAGCAGGTGTCATACCAACCCGATACTCATGTTGTTTAATTTCTTTAGGAATACCAATAATCATAGAATTTGAAAAGCTTGTTGTATTTAAATATAGAATCTAATAATAAAAAAGTTTTATATTTTCAATAATTTAATAAATTTTTTAATAAGTTATTTAGTCTGTTGATAATAAAATAATTAGAAAATATTTGAGGCTATGAATAATTTAAACGTATCTTGGCTAAAAAAAAGATTAGAACGTGTTTAGTTTTTATTATATAAAAAACTAATAACCAATTATTTAATTGTATTTTTTGGTTTTTTTTATACAGTAAAATATAATAAGTAGCTGATAATAAGATAATTAAAATTTTAGTAATGGGATATCAATAAATTTAAAAAAAACTAAATACGTTCTAAAAACTTTGGAAAGTTTCGATAAACTGTTTATCTATCGCCTTGCGAAGATAAAATTTCTTTAATATCTCGTCTGACATTATCTTCATAAGCTACTACCCAAGCATCTGAAACACCCATAGTTATGATATATTGTTTAAATAAATCTGCCTCAGTATAATCTCTAAAATAACCAATGGTATATTTTTTCAATCCGTCGGCTTCTTCTTCCCACCAATTGCCCGTGGCAGTGAATTCTGCTAACTTTGGGTCTCTAAAAGCACCAATTTGGACTTTGTATACAATACCTTTAGTATAATCTTCTCCATTACCGCTGCTACTGCCAGATTTGTCTTTTAGTTCTTCAATAATTTCTTTAGCTTTAGTGAGCTTAGTCTCTAACTGCTCTATTTTGGAATCTTTTCCAGATAATTCTTGAGAACCAGACTCACTTTGAGCTTCTAAAGTAGATACTTGTTTTTTTATAGCATTATTTTCTCTGGTTAAAGTATTATAACCTTCATAAAGTGTTTTAAATTGAGCTGGTGTTGTCGCTTTTAGCTTTTTTTTCCATTTCTTATTATCTTTTTTAGATAATTTTTTTTGTCCATAAGAAGTGGAAATAAATACGAAAGATAAACAGATGATTAAAAAAAATTTTGTTTGCATAATACCTTTAGTAATTTGATTTTAAATATCTTAATAAGTAAAAATAATTGAATTGTTTTTATTCAATAAAAATAGTTTTGAATCAAATAAACACCGAAATTGTACTTGTAAATATAGAAATAGATAGTTTTATTATCAAACTTTTAAAGCTATTATTTTTGAAAACTACATGTAATATGTATGTTTGCCATTTAATTTACTAAAATTACTTAAAAAAATATATATTTTAATGTGGTTTTATTTATTTCATTTTTTTATATAAAATAGAATTATTATAAAAAATAAGGTTCCTATCTTATTGTATTTAATAAAGTTATCTAATTTTTTGATGAAAGTATCCATCTATCTCCTATCTTTTTCTTTTATTCTTTTCTCTCATAATATTTTAGCAAATAAGACACTAAAAGAAGATTCATTGTCTTTTTTTGGAAACCAAAACAGCTTGACTGAAATATTGCATTCAAGTGATCATGTTTTTTTTGATACGACTAATTTAGTGGTTACTAAAAAAACACCTCATCATTCTACTCTTTTTATTCCTAGTTTGCCTGAAGATTTAATTAAAGATCAATTAAAGTGTATTGAAAAAGAGGTGCCGTTTACTTATAACGCTAGAGTGAGAGACTATATAGATTATTTCACGGTCCGAGCGAGAACTTATTTTCTTAAAATATTAAACCGGAAGAATGTCTATTTTCCTATTTTTGAAAAAAAGCTAAAAGAGCACGGTTTACCTGATGAAATTAAATACTTGACTGTCATAGAGTCAAGTTTAAAATTAAAAGCTCTCTCAAGGCGAGGTGCTTTAGGTTTATGGCAGTTTATGCCAGCAACTGCAAGACTATGTAACCTCAAAGTCGGTTATTATGTTGATGAACGTATGAGCCCAGAAAAAGCAACTGAAGCAGCTTGTATTTATTTAAAACAACTTTATGGTATGTTTCATGACTGGGAGTTGGCAATTGCGGCTTATAATTGTGGACCGGGCAATGTTAGAAAAGCAATGAGACGTTCTGGGAAAAATAAATTTTGGGATATTTATAACTTCTTACCCAGAGAAACAAGAAATTATATTCCTCAATTTGTAGCTGTCATATACGCTATGAAACATGCTTCAGAATACAACCTTATTCCAAACAAATTGGAATACAATATTCCTTCAAAATCTATTACAGTTAGTCAAAGTGTAGATTTGAAAAAAATGGCAAAAGAAATTAATATTTGTGCGGATGATTTATATCAACTTAATCCAGAACTAAGGCATAAATTTTTACCTATTGGCTATAAAAATTATGAGATTCAAATTCCGAGTAAGCGTTATAGTTTTTTCAAGCGACATGAAAAATCTATTTTAGAAAAAGTTAAAAGGACGAGCAGCAAAACGCCTTATATAGCTAAATCCGGCAATAATTCTTATCATATTGTACGTAGAGGAGAAACCTTAGGCGGTATCGCTCGGAAATATGGTGTCAAGGTTTCTCAAATTTATTCTTGGAATAATTTAAGGAGCCACCGCATATACCCTCGCCAACGCTTGTATTTAGCTTCTAAGGGTAAAGTAAGGACAATTACTTCTCGCAAAAAAACGCCTACTGTTAATTTAAAAGGTCAAAAAGTTTATACAACCCAATATGGAGATAGTTTATGGCTAATTGCTAAAAAATATCAAACTTCTGTTTCTAAAATTAAGTATACCAATGGGCTTATTAGCAATAAATTAAAAATCGGACAAAAGATTATTATTCCTTAAAAGATTATATGGATGTCAAGTAAGGACTCCAAAATTTACTTCTTTAAAAAAGACACTAACCATAACATCGGTAATACAAAACGACTTGAATTGTGGATCAAAAAAATAATTATTCAGCATCACCAAATACTTTCAGGTTTAAATATTATTTTTTGCTCCGATAACTACTTGTTAAGCATGAACCAAAATTATCTTGGTCATGATACTTTTACCGATGTTATTACTTTTACAGCTCATGAAAATGTCCATCTTGTTGGGGGTGATATTTTTATCAGTATAGATAGAGTTTGGGCAAACAGTTCTATTTTTAGACGTCCTTTTCACGAAGAACTTCACCGTACTATCATTCATGGGGTTCTGCATTTGATTGGTTTTAAAGATAAGCATCCTTTGCAAAAAACCCGTATGCATCAATTGGAAAATACAGCTTTACTCGAATTAAAAACTATGTTTAAAAGATCACTATTACGCTTTTAGAATAATTTATTAAACAAGCCTAATCATATAATTTACTGATAGAAGCTAATTTCTTTTTATTCAGGATAGTAATTTCAGTATTAAAGATTTTGATAATATTTTCTTCTTTGAATATTCTAAGCGTTCTTATAGCTGTTTCTCTAACTGTCCCTGTAAAGCTGGCTAAATCTTCCCGCTTGATACGTATAATTCCTGTTGGATTATTGATATTTGTATATATTTGAGATAGTAATAACAAGGCTTCTGCTATACGACCAAGTACTGGTTTATAGGCAATATCTCCAATTTTTTTAAACATATCCGACAAGCTAGAAGATAACATTTTATGATATTTTTCTGAAAAAACTTTATTATTATCCAATATATTAAATATCTGTTTTTTGGGAATTAAACAAATTGTACTATCTTCTAATGCTAAAGCAGAAACAGAATATTGAAACCCTGTAAGCAAGGAACTATAGCCTAGTAATCCAGATTCTTTAGCAATTCTAAGAATAACTTCTTTTCCATCGGAAGCATATTTAGATACTTTTACTTTTCCTCCACATATACAGTATAGGCTTGTTGGAAATGTTTTCTCTTTAAAAATTATTTCTCCAGCTTTATATTGATGAAAAGATTTGTTGTTATCAACAGTTTCTAATTCACGAAAATTACAATAATGAAAAATTGAATTTTTAAAACCTTTGCATGCCATACAAGAAGAAGGTACATCTTTTTCCATATAAATATTTCAAATCATAAAAAATTGATAATAAAATAGTTTTGATTTTTTAATGTATTATTACGAAGCTAAGAACAAAAAAATATTACCAATTTTCAATACAAGCAAATCAATTTATTTAAACAATCAAATAAAGTTTTAACAATAGATATTTACCTTGAGCCTATACTGGTAGCGATAATATTTGTGATATAGCCCAAGCAAACAATCCCTGATAGGTAAATAATAAAAAAATAAATTGGTAAACTAGGTTTGGTAAATTTTAGTTTTTCTATGTTCATAGTTAATCCATAAAAAATAATAGCTGTATAATAAAATGCTATTAAAAAACGTAAATGCATTTTTGTTGTATAATACGAATACGATTTTGATCGCTTGATAGCGCAATATTGATTTATCAAAGGTTCCATTTTATTTATTTTTCCATTCAATATGTTGATAACCAGCAAATTAAAATAATTAAACTTTTAAAGTGTGAGTTTTTTTATCCAAATATTAATTTTAATCAAGTGTATATTTTACTAAAGTTGCTAAAAAATAAATATTTTACTTAATTTTTATAAATTAAATAATTGATTATCAGAAAAATATATAATAAAAAAATTTCTTAAATATCGTTTAAAATAGTTCCGAAATATTGTGATTTAGAGAGTAGCCTAATTTTTAAGTTTTTATTAAAAATTTTAAAAATCAATTTATTAAACCCAATATAACAGATTTTTATTTTTGAGGTTTTTACTCTTATTATCATATAGAACCATAAATAATTTAAAACCTCAAATTGGCACTAAACAAAAAGTTGGTGCTTGCCTGAGGATAAAGGTAATTAAAACGTTGTTCACCTCCTGCGATGAACCCAAACGTATAGCCATTGGTTTCATATAAATTATTAAAAATATTATTAATTAATAAACTGAATCTAAGATTTTTAAATAATTTTTTAGGTGTGATCGTATAAATTAGTCTTAAATCATTAACAAAATAAGGATCAATGCTTCTATTTTCATCGCTTGTATTGTCCAAAAATTGTCTTCCGACATATTTGCTCAAGAGAGTAATTTCAAAATTTTCAGCTGGTAGAAAATTGATTTGACTTCCAGCAATTACAGCGGGTGAAAAAGCAATATCTGTTTGGGTATGCTGACGTTGTACAATACCTCCATTATCAAAATCATCAATGCGTTCTGTATAGTCTGGAATTTTATTTAAACTGAGGGTCAAATTAGCTGTCCATATCAAAGGGTCAACAATTTTCCATTCGCTTTGCAACTCTAAACCCGTTCTATAGCTATTGTCTACATTAGTTCGAGTATATTCACCGACATCATTAACATTTCCAACCGAAACTAACTGGTCGATATAATACATTAAATAATAATTAACCGAATAGCGCCAAGCACCTGTTAAGCCTGTGTAGCCAATTTCTACATTATGTAGTTTCTCGGGCTTGGGGCGTGAATCAGGAGAACTTTCAGTATAATCGCTTCTATTTGGTTCATGATTGGCAAAAGCATAGAAAAGATACAATTGACTTTGAGGAAAATAAATTTTTAGACCTGCTTTCGGATTAAAAAAGAATAAAGCTACGTTTTGATCGACATTAGCACCAGAACGATCAAAGCCTAAAAAGTTATACGAAACATGTCTGCCTTGTAAGTCTAATAAACCCCAAACATTACCAAATATATGTTGATTGAGTTTGGCATATAAGCTAAAGTCATTTTTAGTGGCATCGTTTTCACCGAAACGGTTTCGAATAGCGCTGGTGCCTGCAAATCTTGACCAAATTACCTCCCCAAAATGCTTGCCTAAATATCGATTGGCTGAACCTCCAAAGGTTAAGTCCGTCAAGGCTACGCCGTCTATAGTTTTATCACTTTGATAATCAAGTGAAAAAAGTCCTCCAAAAAAATGATTATCCAACCAAAGCCTCCTGATTAAATCAGAAGAATTAATTAGCGTATCCCCGACATCTACAGGATTTATATTATAGTTTGCTAAATCATCGTTTGTCCTGAACTGTTCAAAGAAACCTCTCCCCCTGGTATAATGACCTGCAATGTGAAGTAACCAATTTTGGTTTAAGGCTTTATTATAAAGCAGCTGGTAATGATCTTGTTGATAGTTATCAGTCTCATTATCATAACCAGCTAATTCATTATACGTTCTATTCCCCGCCTCTACGGAGTCTTGTAAAACACCATTCCAAGCCTGAAAGGTTTGTTCTTCACCGGAAAAAGCATTGGCAGTAAATGTTCCGATTTTACTTTCATAACGTGCAGATAAGTAGTAAGCACCTAAATCGGTAAAAGCATTGTCTATATAACCATCTGAATAAATTCGGGATAAACGTCCATTTAAAGAAAACTTATCACTTAAATTTCCTGTATTAAAAATGACATTTCCTTTTAAAGTATTGAACGAACCGATCGAAAAATTACTTTCTACTGTCGGCACGAGGTTTTCGGCAGATGTATTGACATTAACACTTGCCCCAAAAGCTCCGGCTCCATTTACTGAGGTACCTACACCTCTTTGAATGGTAATGTTATCCACAGAAGAGGCAAAATCGGGTAGATTAACCCAGAAAACACCTTGTGATTCAGAATCATTAAGCGGAATACCATTGATAGTTACATTTGTTCTTTGGGCATCGCTGCCACGTATTCTCACCCCCGTATAGCCTATGCCAGCTCCAGCATCAGAAGTGACAACAATTGAAGGGGTTTGATTGAGTAAAAAAGGTAAATCTTGCCCAAAATTCTGTTTCTTTAAATCCGTTTTTGAAATAGTTGTCTGGGTAATGGGATAAATTCTTTTCCCATAAACAACAACGGATTCGCTGTTTAGAGTATCTAAAGATAAAATAACATTTTCCTCTACAAGATCTTTTATATGAATGGTTTTAGATTGAGACTGATAACCTACAAAGGAATAAACGAATGTATAGGTACCTGAATCGGGTAAAGAAATGTAATAATGACCGTTGACATCGGCAATACTGCCTTTATTGGTACCTTTGACCAAAATATTAGCACCAGTTAGAGGGCTGTATGCATCTTTGCGTAACACCTTGCCTTTAAGCACATGTTGGCAAAAAATTTGGGTTGGATAGAAAGTTGAAAAAAGGAGTAAAAAAAACAAATAAACCTTTAGAGAAGAAAAGCGAAGATTGTAATTCATTATGTTATAAAATTTAAACAAAAATAATCTAATAAACTAAGTCCAAAGGGGATAACTTACATAAAAGAGGTCTTCTGAATAAATTTTAGAATTTATTTAGTAACTTGTAAAAAGTTAAAATGCTTTCCCTTCGTCGGCATTATCCGTATCAGGTTCTATGGGTATTATTCTCAGCCTCTTTTTATGGCACCCCAGAAAGTAAATTTTAAAATGGCAAATATACTTATTAGATTCTATGTTGTAAAATTTTATATGGATTTTATATATTTTTATATATTTAATTTTTAATAATTTATGTTTTCGTATTTTTTATCCCGTACAAAAAAATTAGTACATAGAGTCTATTATTAAAGCATCATTACAAAGTAACTCCAGTTTTTAGGTTATTTCTACAGCCATGTTATTAAAAAAAGGATTCTTATAGGTTTCAAGTCATTGATTATAAAATAATACACTCAATTATTAAAATGTCCTACAAGATAAATATCCCAGAAGAAGAACTAAAAAATAAAATTGCCCAAGATTATTTTTGGATTTATGACCATACCAAAATTATTGGCAATGTCGATTTTTGCATTTCCATGCATAAAAATGAATCTTTGGAACAAGAAAGCCTACTCTGGGCAGAAGCAAAAAAGGGACAATCGGATATTTATAAGTCTTTTGTTCAGTTGATTTTGACGATTGGGAAAGCCCGAACGTTTGACAACTATTTACCTCCTGCATTTTTGGGCGCTTTTGATGCCAAAAAAATTGCCTTTATTCCTTACAGCGCCATTTATGAAATCTTTTATTTGAATGATTTTAACTGGAACGTAACACCTCCCAATCCTGAAAGCAAGGAATTTAAACTGATTCATGAAAAAGTTAAAATAACATTAGAAAAAAATAGTTTGATTTTTTTTTATGAAAAAGACGATAAAGAACTAAAAAACTTCATCAAAACCAATTTTATTATTGGCAGATTTGGCATCACAAAAATCCAAATTGACAAGAATAATTTCATTTCAATTTATGCGAAATGGTTCCAAACGGTTAAACCCTCTATTGCTGTTGATTGGAAAGTTGCCAAGAAAAGCGGCATTATTGATGGCGATTTTTATCTCGCTGATTTGCTTTCTCATGAAAATGAAATCTTCAAAGAAAAATTATTCGTGCTTTTGAAAAAAGACAAATATGAGTTGGACAGAAAAATTGATGAGTTTGGCATGTTCAATTTGAGGAAAGCATCCTTTAATGACGGACAGAAAGCCCACCATCAATTTTGGAACAAATACGAACAACCACCAAAAGAAGAGTATTGGGATTATATTGTTGAGCGTCGTGATTTGTTGGTTCCTCAAGACATACGAGAGCGCAAAGGCAGTTTTTTTACCCCTCAAATTTGGGTGGAACTTTCCCAAAAATACTTAACCGATGTTTTGGGCAAAGACTGGCAAGATGATTATTATATTTGGGACTGTGCCGCAGGAACGGGAAATTTGCTTGCTGGACTCACGAATAAATACAACATATGGGCTTCAACTTTAGACAAACAAGATATAGAAGTTATGAAAGACCGCATTAAAAACGGAGCCAATCTATTGGAAAGCCATGTATTTCAATTTGATTTTTTAAATGATGATTTCTCAAAATTGCCCAAAAGTTTAAAACAAATTATCAACGATTCTAAAAAACGTAAAAAGTTAGTCATTTATATCAATCCACCGTATGCGGAGGCCACAACTGCTAGGACGGTGGCAGGAACTGGACAAAATAAAACAGGGGTAGCAAAATCACATAAACTGAGAGAATATTATAAAACTAAAATCAACAGTGCTTCTAATGAGGTTTTTGCCTTATTTATGGCACGAATTTATGAAGAAGTTCCGAATACCAAACTCGCTTTATTTTCCACTACAAAATTTATACAAGGAACAAATTTTACCAAGTTTAGAACCTATTTTTTAGCTAAATATTTAGGCGGTTTTATTGTTCCTGCAGACACGTTTGATAATGTAAAAGGTCAATTTCCCATTGGTTTTACGATTTGGAATTTAAGTAAAAAAGAAAAAATAAAAGAAATAAATTGTGATGTTTATGATAAAAAAGAAAAGTATTCAGATAAAAAAACCTTTTATGGAAATTTAAAACAAAGTATTAATAAATGGATAAAATGTTTCGATAATAAAAATGGAGAAAATAATATAGGATTTATGGGTAACTCTGGGACTGACTTTCAAAATAATAAATTCATTCACATAAGACGTTTACAAGGAACGCGCCATGTCAATTACTCAGGTTTTACAAAATATAATATTATACAAGGGTGTATTTATTTTACTGTCCGTCAGGTAATAAAAGCTACTTGGCTAAATGACCGGGACCAATTTTTATATCCAAATAGCAAGTGGGAAAAGGATGAAAAATTCCAAAACGATTGTTTGGCTTTTACTTTATTTCACGGGCAAAATAGAATTTCTTCCGAAGAAGGCACGAATCATTGGATACCTTTTACAGAAAATGAAGTTGACGCCAAAGACAAGTTTGAAAGTAACTTTATGACCCAGTTTATCAAGGGAAAGATTAAAATTGAAGGCAATGGGAATTTATTAGAAAGTCAAAAAAATAGAAACACAGCCTTAGAGTTTTCCACTGAAGCCAAAGCCCTTTTTGAGTCCGGTCGTCAGCTTTGGAAATATTACCACACCCAAGAAAATTGGCTTGTCAATGCTTCGCTTTACGATATTCGATCTTACTTTCAGGGTCGCAATGCAAAAACAGCTAGAATGAACAGTAAAAGCATGGATGAAAAGTATAATTTGCTTATCAACTCTTTACGCGAAAAATTAAAAACTTTAGCCCAAAAAATTGAACCAAAAATTTATGACTATGGTTTTTTGAAGAACTAATATGAAAAGTTTAATTGATAAAATTCCAAATTAGGTTTTTATCATTCCTGCTGCAGTGCTTTACTATCCCGAAGTTTTTAAATTTTTTACTATTATACTCAGATTGCTTGAAAAAGAGAGTTTTTCGGATTCTAGCCTATTGGTATTGAAACTTAACGTTTCGCAAAATAAAATAGCTTTGCTATAAATCCAGTTTTATAAGCTATTAATTAACAAATATCTGCAAAAGAAATTTTTTTATTTAATTGATTATCAAACTTATATAAATCTATTTAAGATGAGTATAACAAAGCCATGTATAATAAGGCAGTTCAGCGGTAAAATTTTTAAGACTGGGAGTTAAATATTTAAATAAGGCTTCTGGAGTTGGGTATTTATTGTCCCATATATCACCCCAAAATATTGTTTCTGTCTTAAATAATGGTGGAAATTCATAATAAATGTTTAGATGTTTTTTTAATATTTCCGAGTCAAAAGAATTAGGTTTAATATGCTTTTTAGCGTAATCTGCTATAGGTTTGGAGGGTAATAGTTTGAGTCTTATTAATATTTTTTGTATAATATTTCCTAATTGTGAAATTTGTTTAGATTGATCGTTTAAAACTGATGTATCAAATCCAGCATGGGCTAATACTTTTTTCAAACTATAACAATCTCCAAAACCTTGTGGAAAATTATCTTCAAATATAATATCTCGAAAACCTACCCATTTGCAAGTTTTAAGGCGTTCATAGGCATTTTGATGATCGTCGAAAAAAACAAGATTCTTTTCAGGTAGGTTTTTCCATTCATATTCAGAAAAATCATAATTACAATAGTGAACTTTTTTAGAAATATATAACCTTGGTCTAAGATTAATATCAAATGATATAATTTGAGCCTTTGGACAAGCCTGCTCTAATAGCCAAGTACTTTGTCCTTTCCAAACTCCACTTTCAACAATTAAATCTGGAGTCAATCTTTTTGCCATAAACCAAACTCCAAACATATGAGAAATTTTCATGCCTCCATTATTATTTTTTATAGGACGAGAATTGTAAATATCCAAAAACTCATCAACACTTCCTATGATATCTTCTTTACTCCAAGGTGGAGACCCTATTGCTTCTAATCTTTTCATAATTAGATTTTAAATTGTATTGAAATATTAAAACTATCTATTAAAATATGTTAAAAATGTATAAATATAAAAGATATTTTGATGGTATTTCAAAAAATAGGATGGCAAATCCTATACATATTTTTTATAGAACTATTGACGATTTATAATAGGAGAAAAGTTTAATCGTTACTCTGTTTCTAATCAAGTTCCAACAAATATTCCAATAAAAGCATCGGAATATTTCGGGGAAAAGTGATAAGTTTGCAAAAACTTCTATATGCAAATTATTAATAATCAGTATGTTATTCGTATAATTTAGATTTTTAGAGCGCCTAAGTGTTTACAAGTTATAACTTCTTGCATAGAAACAAAATTAACAGGTGTTTTTTCATAATCAAAAATATCTTGAAGATATTTAGTTTTATTATTATCACCCATGCTCAAGCTTACATCATTCATTGTCAATTGACTTGGATGCTCGTAACCACAAGAATGAGTGATTTCTAAAACTTCTTTCCTCATGTGTTTAATATAATTATAAAAACGGTCTGATTTCTGTTCGGGATCTAAACCAGCTCGCAACCATTTATTTTGAGTAGCAATACCAGTGGGACAAGTATTATTTTGACAGGCTTGAGCCTGAATGCATCCAATAGAAAGCATAGCCTCTCTGGCAACATTAATTATATCAACACCCATAGCCATGGCTCTTATTGTGCTAGCTGGGAAACCTAATTTTCCTGAACCAATAAAAACAATTCGATCCGTTAAACCATATTCTTGAAATAGTTTATAAATACTTCCAAAACCATATACAAAAGGTAAAGCCATATTATCAGCAAAAGAAGGGGGTGCAGCACCTGTACCACCTTCACCTCCATCTATAGTTATAAAGTCAGGACCTCTATCCGTTTCTTGCATAATTTTGCATAACTTATGCCATAAATTTAATTTGCCAACTGCGGCTTTTATCCCAACAGGTAAGCCTGTTTTATCAGCTATTTCTTCTATTATTTCTACCATACTTTCAATAGAATTAAAAGCCTTATGATAGGGTGGAGAAATCACATCTTGGTTTAAAGTAATATCACGTATTTCTGCTATTTCTTTGGTAATTTTTGAAGCAGGCAAAACACCACCTTTTCCTGGTTTTGCCCCTTGAGAAAGTTTAATTTCTATAGACCTGATATTTGGTTTTTTTTTGGTTAAATCTATTAATTTATCAATAGACAAATTTCCGTCGGGTGTTCTGATTCCAAAATAAGAAGTTCCTATTTGAAAAACAACATCAGCTCCTTTATCATGGTAAGGTGAATAGCCACCTTCTCCAGTATTATGATAACAACCTATTTTTTTAGCACCTTTATTTAAAGCTAAAATTGCATTAGAAGAAAGAGATCCAAAACTCATTGCCGAAATATTAATTAAAGAATAAGGTCTAAAAGGTCTTTTTCTTTTATGATAATGACCTATTACTTTGGCACAAGGTAAAAAGTCTGGATCGTTATCCATATAATTAATATGTTGTTTATCAATTGGGTAAGGAATTAAGCTCGGATTAATAAAAATATATCCGGGTTCGTTTAAGTCTTTATCAGTTCCAAAGCCAGCATAATTATTTTGTTTTTTTGCTGAAGCATAAATCCAGGTTCTTTGACTTCTGTTAAAAGGCAATTCTTCACGATTGTTAGCTACAATATACTGTCTAAGTTCAGGACCTATGGACTCTAAAAAATACCTAATATGACCTATAACAGGAAAATTATGCTTTATTGTATGTTTTTTATTGTTGACATCTATCAATGCTATGACAATCAAAAAAATAATAAAAAACAGCATAAAATATAAAAACCAATGTATCTCAGCTATTTTATCTATAAATTGGAATATATTCATATTAACAATAGTTAGGAATTAAGAAATTTAAGGTACTGAAAACTAAATTATTACACTACAAAACTTAAGATTAAAGATTATAAAAGGCTAAAAGAATTTACAAAACTGTTTGGTATTATAAAAAATTAATTTATAAAACTAACATAACATCTCCATATTCCAAAAACTTATACTTATGTTGTTGAGCAATATGATAAGCTTCAACAAATAAATCATAATCTGCAAAGGCAGAAATCATCATTAAAGGTGTAGACATTGGACGATGTAAATTAGTTATTATTCCGCTGCATATTTTAAAGTCGTAAGGTGGGTATATAAATTTATCTGTCCAGCCTCTTCCTGCTTTTACTCGGTTCGATGCAGAAACTGTTGTTTCTAAAGTGCGCATTACACTTGTACCCATAGCCATAATTCGTTTTTTGTTATCCAAAGCTTTATTAATAGTATCAGCCGATGTTTGACTAACTTCATAATTTTCTGATACGATTTTATATTTATTAAGATCTTCTACATCAACAATTTGGAAAGAAGGCAACGTTGTATGTAAAGTAATCGGAACAACTTTAACACCTTTTAATTGAATGCGTTTAATAATATGGGGTGTAAATAATAAACTGCCATCAGGCACACTAACACTTCTATCTTTTTGGGCAAACATACTTTGGTATCGAACCTTATCTATAGCTTCCGGTTTTTGACGAATATCTTTAGGTAATGGTGCTTGCCCCCATTTATAAATCAATTGGTAAAATTCTTCCAAATTACTATGGCGAAGAAATCGAATTGTCCTACCTCGAGAAGTTGTATTATCTTCAACTTCTGCTATTAATTCTTCATTACCAAAAAAAAGTTTGTTTCCAACTCTAATTTTACGAGCAGGGTCTACCACAACATCCCAAAGGTAATATTCAGAACTCAGCTCCCTCAACAAAATAATTTCTATATTGGCTGAGTTTTTCTCTTTTTTTCCATACAAACAAGCAGGAAAAACTTTAGTGTCATTAACAACTAAAACATCACCTTCTTCAAAATAATCAATGATATTTTCAAAGTATTTATGCTCTACTTCCGCTGAAGCTCTATCTAGCACTAACATTTTAGATTTTTCTGTATCCTCAGTGGGATACCTTGCTATATTGTCAGGAAGTATTTCAAATTTAAAAGAAGATGATTTAATCTGACCTTGTAAGTTTTTAATTGCTAACATCTATGAAATTAAATTGAATAAATAAATATTGATATAAACTCTATATACTGCTTTTTTTACATAATCTAAAAAATTTAAAGTATAAATTTTTAGCTTTTTAATATTTAATATGTTTGCGATTATTAGAGCAAAATTATTAAACTATTATTAGATTTTATTTCACTATTCGTTTGTCTATTAAGCTAAATAAAAAAGATAAATAATAGATTATCAAATTTATGATATTTAATGGTAAATTATTAAGTAGGTTTACGCAAACTTAGTGTTTTATATCTGTAAAATATTATTTTAAAGACGACTTCTAACTTAAATTATTATTTTATAACCTGCTATTTTTATCTTAGAAATAGTTATTTTCAAAACCAACACGTTAAAAGTTCCAAAAAATCCTTTTTCAAATAAAGAGACTATACGTTTAAACTACTAAATAAATTAATTTGATTAATTATTGAAACGGCATTTTTTTATAATTTCGCTGGTAGAAAATCCGGATATCAAAGGAATAGTAATGACTTGTCCTCCGGATTGAACCACTTCTTTAGCTCCAACTATATTTTTGATACTATAATCATCACCTTTTACCAATATATTTGGTTTTAAAATTGTAATAAGATGTAAAGGAGTATCTTGGTCAAAGGTTATTACAGCTGATACAAACTCTAAAGCAGCTAAAATTCGGGAACGGGATTCTAAATTATTTATAGGTCGAAATTGACCTTTTAACTTTCTAATTGATTCATCTGTATTTAAACCAACAATAAGTTTTTTACCCATATTTCTGGCTTTTTCTAAATAATCTATATGTCCCAAATGAAGAATATCAAAACAGCCATTCGTAAAAACAATTGATTCATTGGCATTTTTCCACGCCTCACATCTTTTTTTTAGTTCTTCTAAGGTATTTATTTTTTGAGCAGTTTCAAACATTTTCAAAGTATGTAATGGTTAATAATAAAATTTTAAATTAAATTATTAATTAAAAATAAAAAAGTATAGAATAGACCCTATGTTGTAAAATTTCATATGAATTTCATATTTTTTTTAAATATTTGATTTTTAATGATTTATGTTTTTTTGTTTTTTTTCCTATGCAATAAAATTAGTACATAGAGCCTACTATAGTAATATTATTTTTATCTGGAAAAGGGTGGTGTTATATAAAATATGATGGCAAACTTTATACATAACCATTATTAATATAAAAGAAAACTAACATCTGGCTTTACGATGATTAGACTTCTTTTTAGAAAAACAACAGGTCTGACGAACTAAACACTGATTTGATGACGCAAATAATAATGATCACCTTCTATACCTTTAGTAAAATATTTGCCTATCAAATGCTTGCAATCTTCAAAGCCCCTTTGAATGCCTCTCAGTTATCCGTACAAACTTGTTTGAAACGAACACCAAGAGCCTTTAAACTAGACCATAGACGCTTAACTGTTTTCCTATCACGCTTGCCCCAAGCCTAAGATAAGAAACAATTTCACCCGTCTGATAACAGTACGCATCAAGCAAGCAATATTTCCGACCTTTCTTTTTTACATAAGACCAAAGCTCATTAACTTCTAAGCTGTCATAAAAATGCTGCTTGGGCTTGGTTTCAACTGATGTATTGGCAAGAATAGATAAGACTTTTTTAGGACTAATACTTTCTATTTCAAAAATATCTCTAATACCTAATCATCTGACAACCCTATTTTTAACCCACTCAATTATTTCTTTTTGACAAGCCCTATCACTCAGCTCCTGAGGGGCTACAAACTGGCGCCCGCAGGTTTTACAAAGATAATTTTGCTTATTCATTTTATTTTAATATCTTTCCCGTCGCATTTGAGGCATTTTAGGGTCATTTTGTCTTATTTAAGTGAAACAAATATAGATCTAAATGTCTCAATATCAAAAGTATTTTCTTAAATCATATTTTCTACAACAGCACCCATGATATTTGATAAATTTTTAACCAAAAAAAATAAAACAGAACTAAACCAAGGTTTATCCAAAACGAAAATAAGTCTTTTTGATAAGATTTCACGAAGCTTTATAGGAAAATCTAAAATCGATGACAATGTTCTAGATAAATTAGAAGATGCCTTAATTAGATCAGATATAGGCGTAAAAACAACTATAAAAATTATTGAAAGGTTGCAGAAGAAGATAGCTCAAAATAAGTATATAAACATTAAAGAGTTATATGAATTTTTAGCCATAGAAATTAAAGACATGCTTCCTCAAACCATGCCTAATAACGCACTTATATTTGAAAAGATCAAACCTTATATTATATTAGTTGTAGGTGTAAATGGTGTTGGCAAAACAACGACTATTGGAAAGTTAGCCGCCCAATTTAAAGCTCAAGGTAAACATGTTCTTTTAGGAGCTTCTGATACTTTTCGGGCTGCTGCTGTGGAACAACTCCAATTATGGGGGAAAAAAGTTGGGGTAGAAGTAATCAGCACAAATTCAAAAGATCCATCTTCTGTCGCATATACCACAATAAAAGAAGCTATAAAACAAGAAAGTGATGTTGTCATTATAGATACAGCAGGTAGACTTCATAATAAGATTAACTTAATGAATGAATTAGGAAAAATAAAGCGGGTTATTCAAAAAAATATTCCTGAAGCACCTCATGAAATTTTGCTTGTTTTAGATGGAAGTACAGGTCAAAATGCTGTAATTCAAGCCGAGGCTTTTGTAAAAGCAACCCAAGTTAATGCACTTGCTATAACTAAATTAGACGGTACTGCCAAAGGTGGAGTCGTTATTGGTATAGCTCATGAGTTTAATATTCCAATTAAATATATTGGGGTAGGTGAAAAAATAAAAGATCTTCAAACCTTTGATAAAGATATCTTTGTTAATGCTTTATTTGACTCCCAGCCTCAACAATGATGATAGGTGGTGTTGTATAAAATATGATGACAAATTTTATACATAACTGTTGTTTTTCTAAAAAGAAGTCTAACCGTCTGGCTTTACGATGACTATACTTCTTTTTAGAAAATAACAGGTCTAATGAATTAAACGGCTAATCCGATGACGCAGACAACAATTATTACCTTCTATACCTTTATAAAATATTTGCCTATCAAATGCTTACAATTTTCAAAGACCCTTTTTAGACCTTTGCACCATTCGATGTAGTAAAAATTTGATTATCAGTATTTGATAAATTTTTTTATAAAATAGTTATAAAAAAACAGTTTTATGACTTTTATACTCATAAATCATTGATAATGTAGATGTAAAGGTCTTTACAGAGAATATAGCAAAACATTTTGTAATAGCTAATCTTAGACTTTCTACCTTGAGCCTCTGATGGTGTTTAAGAAACATGAAGCAAAAATATTTGTCTGAAAGCCTTTTTTGTTATCATTGTTTCTACAATGGACATGGGTACAATTTGTTTAGTTAAACAATTGGAAATTAAATGTTTGCAAATTTACCCATGTTTTTTATTTTTCCAACAAACAACTTCAGAGTTATTTTTATGGTCACTTTGTCTTATTTAAGTGAAACACTTAAACAAATATAGATCTAAATATCTCAATATCAAAAGTATTTTCTTAAATCATATTTTCTACAACACTACCCCCTATTCTAAGTAAGTATTAAAAACCTCTATAAAATACATCAAGTCTTTTCCTATTTAGTGTTGATTCCTTGGAATAATATTTTTGTACGCATCCTAAGTCGTCTGTCTCAAAGTAATTTACAACATAGAGTCTACTAAAAGAAAAAAACATAAAAAGATACTATTAAGTAATTTATCATCAATTTTTATACCATAAAAAGACTTTTGCATAAATTAATTTTAAAAACATGGTTAAATAATAGACTTGAACTAAACTAAAAATCAATCTAATAAATCCTCAAAGATTTTTGTTTTTTGCTTGGTACAAGGTTATGACCCGTTTGCCATAGCGTTCTGCTTTTTTTCACCTATGCCCTCAACGCTTTGCATCGTTTTTTCATTCAAGTCTTCTAAGGCAGCGACTTTGGCCATCTCCTCGTCGGTAAAAATGGCGTAAGCCGGCATGCCGTCTTCTTTGGCTATAGTTTTTCGGCATTCGCGAAGAAGAGCAAATTTTTTAAACACCAGAGGATCTAACACATCGCCGAGATAATCTATTTTCGCCTTTTCGATAGTTCACAGGAGCGTTAGCCACCTCTACCTTTAAATAGCGTATGCAAAAGCACTACACCATATCGTGGCCGGTATAAACAAACTCCTTGGTCAGATCCAAAATTTTATGACTCCCCAAAAATTTATTGAGCTCTTCTTGACCGCACTTTTAAACCCTCAAGGTTTTGAAAACCTTGAGGGTTTTCCTAACAAACCTCGTAGGTTTTTAAAACCTACGAGGTTTCCTCCGGGCTTTAGCTCAACAATAGGCTTAAGCCTTTTTCAGAACTAAGGGAAAAAAACCCAAAATCCAACGGTGTGGTACGTGAGGGACGGGGTGCCTTGGCTGCGATAAGCCACCCGCGAACTATTGGGGAAATTCCTCCAATTACCGCTCCGCAGCACACGATTAGAACCGCCGCTAGGGCCCGTAGGGTTTATCTGAGCAGTGCTGCTGTATGAACCACCAGCCCAATCCTGACACCACTCCGACACATTACCAGACATATCGTAAAGCCCCAACTCATTGGGCGCCTTCGTGCCCACAGGATGAGTCTGCACATTATCAAAATTGCTTTGCCCAGAACTGTAGCTGTTACCATTATACCAAGCCACATCGCCAACCGTGTTGCTACCGCTAAACTGATAATTTTGGCTTGAAGTACCGCCGCGGGCAGCAAATTCCCATTCAGCTTCTGTTGGCAAACGACCACCCGCCCACTTTGCAAAGGCATTTGCCCCATACCAAGATACCTCTATCATCGGATAATTGTCCAAGCCACTTTCCACCAAAAAGGTACCCCCACTGTAATAGAGCATGCAATCCGAACCGTTGATATCGGCATAAATCACGGTGCCGTAATCGGGATCATTATAAGACCCTGTACTGCTCACGCCGCCCAAAGCATTTAAAAAAACAGCGTACTGGGCATTGGTAATTTCGTGTTGACTCAGCTTAAAAGAAGAGAGCGTCACGCTGCGTAAGGGGCTTTCAGTAGAACTACAACCAAGACCATTGATATTATCTCTTCCGCTTTTGCAACCCCTTTCAAAGGTGCCACCAGATACATTGAGCACGCTAATGCCGTTGATATCAAGAACATCTGTAATAGCAATCGTAAAACTTTTTTCATAGTTTTCGCCATTGCCGTCGGTGCTTCGGATACGGATGCTATAACTATTTTTGGTTTCAAAATCAAAAACGGCATTGCTCCGTAAGGCTATTCCGCTGATGCTAAAACTAGCGTTGTCAGTGCTTCCCGTGCCGCTAACTAAACTATACGTGTGGGTATTGCCGGCATCGGGATCGCTGGTCGTCAGGTTGCCCACAATTGTATTGGCAATCAGATTTTCGCCAATAGTGCTGTTGTTCAAGGTGATATTGCTTGGGGCTTCGTTTACGTCGGTTACTGAAATGGTAAAAGCTTTTTCTAGCATGTCATTAGTGCCCAAATTGATAGTGCGGACGCGTATGCTGTAGCTGTTTTTGCTTTCAAAATTAAAAACGGCGCTATTACGCAATTCGTTGTTGATGAGTTGGAAATTGTCGTTGTCGTCGCTTCCCGTTCCGCTGACCAAACTGTAGCCGTGGCTGTCGCCATCATCGGAGTCGCCAGTACTCAAAACACCTATAACGGTATTGCTGGCTTGGTTTTCCTGAATTGCGGCGTTGCTCAAAACTATACCATATGTGCTAAAAGTTATCTCGTTGCTATACGTTATTCCTGCGCTGTTGAAGGCATAAGCTCGAATGTAATAGGTCGTATTGACATTCAAATTCGCCAGTGGACTAGAAAACGTGCCTGTTTCAGTTTTTTCTCCAAGACTGGTTTTTGAAACGCTTTCCGTGTTGATGTCCGGCGTTGGGAAAATATCCCAGACGTGTCCGTGCTGCGTGATATTTCCCGAACCAATATTGTCTATCAAACCTTTAGCTACCGCATTGGCTGTCTCTAGCCCCGATATATCACTTCTATACATACTCACCGCAGGTGGCGAAGAAGGTTTATAGGCTTTCACCGTTACATTTTTGGCGCCGCCTTCCAAAGCAGAGCCATCATCGGCGGCTGCGGTCACTTGAATAGACCCTGTATTATCGCCCGGTGAAAGACGGTCTCGGTCTATGGTTACGGTGATTTGGCTTTCGCCAGTACCCGTAATTTTTCCCGTAGTACTTTGAAAATCGCTTATCCAATCCACCGATTCGGATACCGTCCAAGTCAAATTCTGTTGCCCCGTATTTTTAATGGCAAAAGCCAAGCTGTTGTCATTTTCGCCAAAGTCCAATTCGGCAAGGGCTATTTCCAAGCGGGCAGGCGATAAGACCACCTCATCCTTACCACAATCCAGCGCCGTGTTCAAGGTCGCTGTTATTAATACAACTAAAGGCACTATTTTTGCCCAGAAAGAGAGTTTATTTTTCACAATCTTATTTTTGTTTAAACGAAAATATATAAATAATTGGTTTTCAATGTTTACAAACCCACGAGGTTTAACCTTAGGCCCCAGGCCTTACTATATTCCATTCCACTACGTTAGGCCTGGGCTATCCCTTCCTTTAGCTCAACAATAGGCTTAAGCCTTTTTCAGAACTAAGGGAAATAAACCCGAAAACCAACGCCGTTGCCCGGTCCGGACGGGTCGCCGACTCCGCGAAAAGCCACCCGCGAATGATAGGCGTTATTGAACCAAGCACCGCCCCGCAGCAGACGAGAAGAGCCGCTGCTAGGGCCCGTAGGGTTTGTCTGAGCAGTGCTGCTGTATAAACTATACCAGTCCTGACACCACTCCCACACATTACCAGTCATATCGTAAAGCCCCAACTCATTGGGCGCCTTCGTGCCCACAGGATGAGTCTGCACACCACTAAAATTGCTTAGACCAGAATTTCTGCTGTTACTACTATACCAAGCCACATCGCCAACCGTATTGCTACCGCTAAACTGATAATTTTGGCTTGAAGTACCGCCGCGGGCAGCAAATTCCCATTCAGCTTCTGTCGGCAAACGACCACCCGCCCACTTTGCAAAGGCATTTGCCCCATACCAAGATACCTCTATCATCGGATAATTATCCAAGCCACTTTCCACCAAAAAGGTGTCCGTATCCTCACTGTAATAGAGCATGCAATCCGAACTGCTGATATTGGCATAAATCACGGTGCCGTATTCGGAATCGTTATAAGACCCTGTATTGCTCACGCCGCCCAAAGCATTTAAAAAAGCAGCGTACTGGGCATTCGTAATTTCGTATTGACTCAGCTTAAAAGAAGAGAGCGTCACGCTGTGTAAGGGGCTTTCATTAGAATTACAATTGAGACTATTTATATCATCTCTTCCGCTTTTGCAACTCCTTTCAAAGGTGCCACCAGATACATTGACCACAGAAATGTCATTAACATCAAGAACATTTGTAATAGCAATCGTAAAACTTTTTTCATAGTTTTCTCCGCTCCCGTCGGTGCTGCGGATATGGATGCTGTAAGTATTTTTTGTTTCAAAATCAAAAACAGCAGAGCTTCGTAAACTTGTCCCGCTGATGTTGAAACTGCTGTTATCTGTGCTTCCCGTTCCAGAAACCAAACTGTAGGTGTGGGTATCGCCGGCATCGGGGTCGCTGCTTGTCAGGTTGCCCACAACTATTGTATTGGCAGCAATAGTGCTGTTGCTCAGGGTGATATTGCTTGGGGCTTCGTTTGCGTTGGTTACTGAAATGATAAAAGCCTCTTCTACCATGCCATTAGTGCCCAAATTGGTACTGCGGACGCGTATTCTGTAGCTTTTTTTGCTTTCAAAATTAAAAACGGTGCTACTATTCAATTCGTTGTTGATGAGTTGGAAATTGTCGTTGTCATCGCTTCCCGTTCCGCTGACCAAACTGTAGCTGTGGCTGTCGCGCGCATCGGAGTCGCTAGTATTCAAAACACCTATAACGGTATTGCCGGGTTGGTTTTCCTGAATTGCGGTGTTGCTCAAAACTATATCAGCTGTGCTAAAAGTTACCTCGTTGCTATACGTTATTCCTGCGCTGCTGATGGCATAAGCTCGAATGTAATAGGTCATATTGATATTCAAATTCGCCAGTTGACTAGAAAACGTGCCTGCTTCAGTTTTTCCTCCAAGACTGGTTTTTGAAAGGCTTTCGTCGCTGAGGTCTGGATTTGGAGAGGTATCCCAAACGTGTCCATGCTGCGTGATATTTCCCGAACCAATATTGTCTATCAAACCTTTAGCCACCGCATTTGCCGAGCCTACTCTCAATATGTCACTGTTGGACATGCTCACCTCAGGTGGCGAAGGTTTATAGGCTTTCACCGTTACATTTTTGGCACCGCCTTCCAAATCAGAGCCATCATCGGCGACTGCGGTCACTTGAATAGACCCTGTATTATCGCCCGGTGAAAGACGGTCTCGGTCTATGGTTACGGTGATTTGGCTTTCGCCAGTACCCGTAATTTTTCCTGTAGTACTTTGAAAATCGCTTATCTAATCCAGCGATTCGGATACCGTCCAAGTCAAATTCTGTTGCCCCGTATTTTTAATGGCAAAAGCCAAGCTGTTGTCATTTTCGCCAAAGTCCAATTCGGCAGGGGCTATTTCCAAGCGGGCAGGCGATAAGACCACCTCACCATCATCACAACTCAGCGCCGTGTTCAAGGTCGCCGCTATTAATACAACTAAAGGCACTATTTTTGCCCAGAAAGATGGTTTATTTTTCACAATCTTATTTTTGTTTAAATGAAAATATATAAATAATTGGTTTTCAATGTTTACAAACCCACGAGGTTTCAACAAACTTCGTGGGTTTAAACAGCTTATTTTCGGTGGTGTTGTACAAAATATGATGATATATTTTACACATACCCGTTATTAATATAAAAGAAAGCTAATTCACAGGCTTTACGATGATTAGACTTTTTTTTAGAAAAACAGCAGGTTCTGCGAACTAAACGGCTGATTCGGTGACGCAGACGACAATTGTTACCCTCTATACCTTTAGTAAAATATTTGCCTATCAAGTGCTTACAACCTTGAAAGACATCTTTAAATGCCTCCCAATTATCCGTACAAATACGCTTAATAGTAATACCAAGAGCCTTTAAATTAGACCATAAACGCTTCACCGTTTTTCTATCACGCTTGCCCCAAGCCCAAGAAACAATTTCACCACTTTGACGACAATACGCATAAAGCAAGCAATATTTCTGACCTTTCTTTTTCACATAAGACCAAAGCTCATCAACTTCTAAAGTTTCATAAGAATACTGTTTGGGTTGAATTGTGACCTCCGCATTGGAAAGAATAGATAAAACTTTTTTAGGACTAATACCTTCTAATTCAGCAATATCCCTAATGCCTACCTTTCTAACAAGCATATGTTTGACCCGTTCTTCTATGCCCTTTTGGCAGCCTCGATACCTTAATTCGTGAGGAGCTATAAACTGACGTCCGCAGTTTGTACAGTGATAATTTTGCTTCTTTAATTTGTTTATGCCATTTTTTCTTATATCTTCGCTGTCACATTTGGGGCATTTTAGGGTTATTTCTATGGTCATATTGTCTTATTTGAGTGAAACAAATGAACAAATATAACTCTAAATATCTCAATATCAAAAGTATTTTCTTAAATCATATTTTCTACAACAGCACCTAGAAAATTACCAAACTATTAATAAAAATAGTATGCCATTATTTAACTAGTTCAGCACATTTGGAAATATCAACGTCTAAGCCTTCAGCAACTTTAGTACCTAACTCTCTGTCAGCTCGGAAAAAATGACATAGTTGACGCAATACGATTTCATCTCGTTTTTGACCTGATATACCTTTCATAGCTCCCACAATATTCGATATTGTATTTGCTTTATCTTGGTCATTCATGACTTTTTGAAATAAATTACCAGGTTGAGAATAATGATCATCATTTCCCGGTGCATTTCTATCATATCTATCAGCCAAACCATTAACGTCAAAAGAAGGTTCTCCATGATTTTTATCTACTTTTGGACCATCAAAACTATTTGGATAATAGTTTGGACCTGAACCACCATTACCATCAAAATTCATAACCCCATCTCTTTGGTAATTATTAGTAGCAAAAGGACAACGGTTAACAGGTAATTTTTCGTAATTACCTCCGATACGGTATCGGTGGGCATCTGGGTAAGATAATAAACGACCTTGTAACATTTTATCAGGTGAATAACCTATACCATCAACAACATGAGCAGGTGCAAAAGCAGATTGTTCTACATCAGCAAAATAATTTTCTGGATTTTTATTTAATTCCATTACTCCAACATCTATAAGTGGATAATCACTATGCGGCCAGATTTTAGTTAAATCAAACGGATTTATTTTATATGTTTTAGCATCAACTTCTGGCATAACTTGGATTTTTAAATTCCATTTTGGAAAATCTCCTTCATCAATAGCTTCTAGCAAATCTCTTTGCGCAGAATCAGGATCGGTACCTTTTAGTTTAGTGGCTTCAGCATCGGTAAAATTTTTGATCCCTTGAACTGTTTTAAAATGGAATTTAACCCAAAAACGTTCGTTATTTTTATTAATAAGCGAAAAAGTATGGCTTCCATAACCATTCATGAATCTATAACTATAAGGAGTACCTCTATCAGAAAAAAGAATTAATACTTGATGTAAGCTTTCTGGATTAAGCGACCAATAATCCCACATCATTGTAGGGCTTTTACAATTGGTATAAGGATCGCGCTTTTGAGTATGGATAAAATCATTAAATTTCATGGCATCTTTGATGAAAAAGACCGGAGTGTTGTTGCCGACCAAATCCCAGTTACCATCTTCGGTATAAAATTTTACAGCAAAACCACGCGGATCTCTTTCACTATCGGCAGAGCCTTTTTCGCCTCCAACAGTTGAGAATCGTACAAAACATTTTGTTTCTTTGCCGATTTCTGAGAAAATTTTAGCTCTAGTATATTTGCTAATATCTTGTTTAACAGTAAAAGTACCATAAGCACCTGAGCCTTTTGCATGGACAATACGTTCTGGAATACGTTCCCGATTGAAATTTGCCATTTTTTCATGCAAAATATAATCTTGTAATAAGACGGGACCTCTTTCGCCTACTGTTATAGAGTTTTCATTATCCCATATCGGTCTACCTGATGCGGTTGTTAACCTTTTTTTATCAGACATAATTTAAGAATTAAATAGTTAGTGATGATTAAAATAATTAAATAAGTAATATTTAATACTAAAGACGAGAATTTTTCTCAAGATAGTTTATAAAATCTCTATGTTTCATTATTTAGAATCAAAGGTTCTTTGATAATACCATTAAGTTCCATTGCTTTATTTGCTAACACTTTATTAGTTTCCAAAACTAAATAAATAGCTTCTTTTAAATTTTCCTTTGCTTCTTCCAAGATTTCGCTTTGAGTATTGGTACCTAAAATTTCCTCGACGGTAAGCTGTATAGTTACCTTTAGGATTTCTGATATAAGGAAACTGTAAGACAAAAATTATTAAAAACTATAAAAATAAAAAGTTAAATCTAAAAATATATAAGTATTGATATCATTTAAAAGATTAAATTATTATTTCAACTTTATATCTAGTTTATTGCCTTGAACATATACAGAAACATTAATATTAGTTGTATCTAAATTATAAAAGTTTTTTTTTTCTAAATATTGCTTAATTAATTTATTAAGAGTATCGTCTTCAAAATCTACTATTTCATTTGTATTGGTATAATAAATATGATTATGGGCATATATTTTTGATTCATAGCGCATTTTGCCTTCTTGAGTAGGTACTTTTTGAATTAATTCTTTTTCTACTAAGCTATCTAAAGTTTTGTAAACCGTACCCAACGAAATCGTTAAATTCTCTAATTTAATTTTACGATATAATTCCTCAGCAGTAGGATGATTATCCATGCCACTTATTACATGATAAATTAATATACGTTGGAAAGTTGCTTTTAAGCCTTTAGCTACTATTTTGTCTTTAATTTGCCGGTGCGTTTCTATGTCCATTTATCAAGTGGTTATATTTAATTAAAAATATCATGATATAGCTTCTTTCATAGTGATTCCAATTTCAGCCGGAGATTCAGCAATATAAATACCACATTCCCGCATAATTTTAATTTTAGCTTGAGCAGTATCATCTTTACCTCCGATAATTGCACCGGCATGTCCCATTCTTCTTCCAGGAGGTGCTGTTTGTCCAGCAATAAAACCAACTACGGGTTTAGTGCTATTTTCTTTGATCCAATGAGCTGCTTCGGCTTCCATAGTACCTCCAATTTCACCTATCATAATAATGCCTTCTGTTTCTGAGTCTTCCATAAAGAGCCGAACAGCATCTAATGTTGTGGTTCCGATAATAGAATCACCTCCAATACCCATGCAAGTTGATTGACCCATACCTGCTTTAGTCACTTGATCAACAGCTTCATAAGTCAATGTTCCAGAACGAGATATTATTCCTATATGCCCTTTTTTATGAATAAAACCCGGCATGATTCCTATTTTAGCTTCACCGGGTGTGATAATACCAGGACAATTTGGACCAATAAGATGAGTAGATTTAGTATTTAAAAAGCTTTTGACTTTTACCATATCTTGAACAGGAATACCTTCGGTAATCGCTACAATTAAAGCTATCCCAGCATCAGCTGACTCCATAATCGCATCGGCAGCAAAAGCGGGGGGAACAAAAATAATAGAAACATTAGCATCTTCTTTTTCTACGGCTTCTTGAACTGTGTTAAAAACAGGACGATCCAGATGGGTTTGACCACCTTTACCAGGGGTTACACCACCCATAACTTTTGTACCATATGCGATCATTTGTTCGGCATGAAAAGTTCCTTCTGACCCCGTAAAACCTTGGACAATAACCCGAGAATCTTTATTAACTAAAACACTCATATTTTTTTATATCTAAGATTTAAGTAATAAATATTAAGTTTGATACTTTGTATTGAGGAATTAAAATAATGAAAATTGAATAATAGAATCACTTTCAACTAAAAGAGCTATAATCAACCAAACGATAAAAAGCATAGGAAATAAAATAGACCATTTTAACATTTTAACTTCATGACCTAAGTGCATAAATTCAAAAATAATATAAAAAGCTTTGACGACTGTTAAGACTAAAAATAAAATATTTAACATTAATCGACTTACAGTTTCTGGCCATGCGAATGCTAAAATAAATTCTACTGAAGTCACTACAGCCAAAATAATTGTAACTTGAATAATTTTTTTAACTTTTGCCTTCCGAAGTTCGAGAGGAGATAAGTTTTCTGCTTTCATGTCTAAATATTAAATTGTAATGTATTAAATTGTAAAAGCCTAATTAGTTAGTCTGTATTATCAGGATTCAGCAAACAAAACTATAAAAAAATGTTTTTTTAACTTAAATATGGCACTGCTATTTTTATCTAAGAAATGATTATTTTCAATACCAATGAGTTAAACTCTTTAAAAATCCTTTTTTCAAGTGATGTAACTATAAAGGAAATTTAGTTTTTTTATAATCAGACTTAATTTAGATAAAAATTTATGTTAAAAATAAAAACGTTAAATATAATTATAAACTATTTTAACCCCTTGTTTTAGATAATAAATATGCTTACAAGAACAAAAATAATTGTACTATTTTTATGTTTTGATTTATGCTTGGTTTTAACAACCTGTATATCACCTCCTAGTTTTTCACTTATTCCTTCTATAAAAGAGGGGCAGGCTTTGCGGGCTGCAGAGAGTAGCAATATAGATGCTGTTATTATTAGTTTTTCTTTTGAAGATGGCGATGGCGATATAGGATTGAGTGATATGGATTCTTTACCTCCATTTAGTCAAATGGTTTGTGAAGATAATATTAATAGTATAAATTGCCCTTTGGAAAATCAAATATCAAATCGTTTTCGTTTTAACTATTTTCTAACAATATTTAAATTGAATGACGAAGGCCTTTTTGAAGAAGTTATTTTCCCCGATAATACAAATTATAATGGTCGTATTCCTCGTTTGCCTGATAATGATGCTAGTATAGCTCAACCTCTTTCAGGAAATATACGTTTTACAATAAGCTTACTCTATGATTTTGCTACTTCGCCTATTAATAGCGGTGATGTCTTGGCTTTTGAGATTCAAATTGCCGATAGAGCTTTGAATCTCAGTAGTATAATTAGGACAAATACTATTATGATAAATCCATAGGTATTTATAATTCTTAAAAGTATTATAAAAAAATAACCTTCAAAGGCAATGCCTTGAAGGTTATAAAAATACAATCAATATTTATCTTGGAAAATGTTTAAAACGTAAAGTTTAAACGCCCAAAATAAAAGCCACCATTAGCACTAAACTGACTCACCCTACGCGAATATAAAAAGCGGTTGCTGCTTCTAAATTCTTCTCTGTTTTCATCTGGTACAACATCTAAGAGATTATTTACGCCAACGGTAACATTAAGCACTTTAGAAATTTGATAACCAATACTTAAATCACTAACAATTTTGCCTGCAAATGTTTGGTCTATAGGATTATCATCCGTGCCTAATAGCGCAGTAACTTCTCCAAAATATACATTATTTAAAGTAACAAATAATTTATTATTCAAGTTATAATTAAATGTTAAATTAAATTTACTTCTTGGCACACTAGATTCAAATCTTGAACGCTCTTCTCGGCTAAAAAAAGATGCTTCAGAAGCTGTTTGTAATTCTCCAGGAACATTGATTTCAGCAACTTCAGTCTGATTTAAGTTACCTGCCAAAGTAATTTTCAAATTGCTATTTGAACCAAGTCCTAAATCATACGTTAAGATTAAATCTAAGCCCATAGTTTCTGTATTTATAGCATTGCTAAACAATTGGGCTCTACCTGCATTAACACTAGCTAAAATTCCTGCTATTTCAGGACTACTTCCTGAATTAAACTGGCCTGTTAAAACAACTCTGTTATCAACGTTTACTAAATAACCATCTACGGTGATATTAAATTTTGTAGCAGGAGTTAAAGTAAAACCAAAACTAAAATTGGTAGATGTTTCATTTTCCAAACTTGGAATTCCAAATAATTCTGCTATTCGACTGTCATTTCTAAAGGTTCCAACCTCATTAGGTACACTGACCCCCCCTTGCAGAGTAAAAATAGTAGATGTACTATTAAAATACCGTTGGTGTAATGAAGGCGCTCTAAACCCTGTACTTACAGCACCTCTAAGTGCAAAAACATCATCTATGATATCATAACGAGCAGCAATTTTACCATTCAAAGTAGAACCAAAATCACTATAATACTCATAGCGACCAGCAACAGAAACAAAGAATTGTTTACTGAAGTTAAATTCCCAATCCGTATAAAAAGCCACATTAGAGCGAGTTTGATTAAGTTCATTACCTGGTTGAAAACCAGGGAAAACTTGTGAACCAGCAGGTCTACCAAAAAATATATTTTCTACAGCTACAGGACTCTGATAAAGCGTTCCATTTGATAAAGTATCAATAACAGGTACATTTCCATAATTGGTATAAGAACCTTCTTCACCGGCATATATTTGGTAACGCTCTACCCGATATTCAGCGCCAAAGGCAATATTAACCCCACTCAACCAATCATCTTTATAGCGGTTAAAATCTAAATTGGTTGTACTTTGGCTAAATTGAAAACCACCAGCAAAAAAAGATTGAGGTGAACTTTGTCCAAGAGAAGCATTTAGGGTATTGGTAATATTGTATAAGAAGCGGTTTGTCCCATATACCGTACTAAAATCGGTATTCCATTCACCTGTTTTGCCTCTTAAACCTGCGCCTATAGAACCATCAAAAATATCGCTATTGATTTCGGGTAAAAATCCCAGTTCGTAGATAGCCAATACATTTCGAGACTGATTAGGCAAGCGGTAAAAACCAGAAGCTAAACCAGAACGGGAATTTAATCCTCCAAACACATAAAATTCTTGTTCGTCGTTGATGGGTAAAACTGAATTAAGATAAAGAGCTGTATTAATAGCTTCAGAATCGCCTGCTCTTAAACTAAACCTTCTTCTTCCTCCAAAACTAGCAATCAAAGCATCTTCATCTGACTCTGTTAAAGCCAATAAAGAATTGAGAGCATTAGCTTCTGCAGCGGTTTCAGCGGTTAACTCTACACCGGGATTATAAGGGCTGAGTTCTCCAGCTTGAAAATCTCTTCTAAAAAGACCAGTTGCATCGGTTAAGAAAACAGAGCCGTTATACTCTCCTGAGCGGTCTGTACGTCCCCGGAATTGATATTGACCTGTTAAATTAACAAAGCCACCTTTTTTACCAATAGGATAACCATAATTAGCACTCACCTTTAGGTTTTCACCGTCTTGCATATAGGTTTGTCCTCCAGTAACATTAACACTTACTTTGTCTGTTGTTTCTTTTAAAACAATATTAATTACCCCGGCAATAGCATCGGAACCATACTGGGCAGCAGCACCATCTCTTAATACTTCTATACGTTGAATAGCTGCAGCGGGTATGGTATTTAAATCTGTACCCACAGAACCACGCCCAAAAGTGCCGTTTACATTAACCAAAGAAGAGGTATGCCGACGTTTACCATTGATTAAAACCAAAACATGATCTACACCTAAACCTCTTAAAGAAGCAGGATCAACGTGGTCAGTTCCATCAGAAATGGTTTGTCGGTTGCTGGAAAATGAAGGTGCTACATAATTCAATATTTGACCAATTTCAATTTGAGGCGCATCACGGACAATTTCATCTATAGAAATAATATCCACTGGTACAGCTGTTTCTAAAACTGTTCTGTTGACATTACGAGAACCAATAACTACAACTTCGCTTAAATCGGTTTTATCAAGTTCTAAAATAATATCCAGAACCGCATTACTTCCGACTTCAACTTCTTGAGTTTTATAGCCAATAAAACTAAAAATCAAAGTAGCATTTTCGGATGCTTTCAGGCTATAAGCCCCATTAAGATCGCTTACAGTTCCTTGGGTTGTGCCTTTAACTAAGATAGAAACACCTGGCAAAGAGTTGTTATCTTCGTCAGTTATTTTGCCTGTAATTTCCTTATCTTGAGCATAAGCCGATAAGAAGAAAAAGAGACTAAGACTAAAAAATAAATTAAGCGTATATTTCATAAATTCAAATATAATTTAAGTTAAAAATTGAAAATACTTGTGAAGAAGAAGGTTTAGAGACTATATAATAATAATTTTAAAATTGTTTAGCCTATAAAGAACAATATTAAATAAAAATAAAAATAGAACCAAATGTTAATTTCAGAATTAGAAAGTAGAAGTATTATATTTTATCTTAACATTTTTGTAGTGTACTCAGATCTAAGGTTTCCTCTTCTTAGGTTGAACTGTCAAAAAATCTCTTTAGGTTTTATTTTTTTTTTGATTATAAAAAGTAAAAATATAAAAGTTATTAAGCCGTTCATGACTAAAATTTCATAACCAAAATTATAGATGTTATATTTTTCCAATAGAAAAGCAAAAACATAACAAAGTATTGGAGGAAGTATACAAAGAGTAGGTACAAATTTATCTTTTATTTGCCATTTTGTAAATAAGCCAAACGCAAAAAGCCCTAGTAAAGGACCATAAGTATAGCCTGCTACTTTAAAAATGGCATCTATGACAGTTGTATTATTTATCCATTTGAAAAGAAGAACAACAATGAAAATAAGAACTGAGAATCCAAGGTGTATTTGAATTCTTCGCATTCGTCTTATAGAAGCACCTGTTTTTATCTTATCAAACTCAAGAAAATCAATACAAAAAGAGGTTGTTAAAGCTGTTATAGCAGAATCAGCACTTGAATAAGCTGCCGCTATGGTACCAAGTAAAAACATGATACCGACTAAGGTACCGAAATAGTTTTTAGCCAAAAATGGATACAATTCATCACTACGCGTTGGAAGTGGAATCTCAAAAGTATCGGTATAAATATAAAGCAAAGCACCTAAAACCAAAAATAAAATATTGGCTCCGATGAGTAATATACTAAACCAAAACATGTTTTTTTGAGAATCTTTTAAACTTTTACAAGTCAAATTCTTTTGCATCATGTCTTGATCTAGACCTGTCATGACAATGGTAATAAAAATACCTGTAAAAAACATTTTGAAGAAATTATTTTGCCCATTTCCCCAGAAAAAAACTTGGGTATACTGACTTTCTTCTAATAAGGAAATGCCTGCAGCAAAAGAAAGGTTTAATTTTGAAAAAATAGTATAAATAGTTAAAACTACTGCTAATAACATAAATATAGTTTGGAGGGTATCTGTCCAAATAATTGTTTTCATACCACCTCTAAAGGTATAAAACCAAATTAGGGCAATTGCGATGAAAACAGTAACTTCAAATGAGAGTCCTAATTCTTTAAATATTAGAACCTGTAAAACTAAGGCGACAAGAAAAAGACGGAAAGAAGCCCCTATAGTGCGGGAAATTAAAAAATAAAAAGCCCCTGTTTTGTAAGTCCAAAATCCGAAACGTTGTTCCAAATAACCGTATATAGAAATTAAATTGTATTTATAATAAATGGGAAGTAAAACTTTAGAAATAATTAGATAACCAAAAAAATAACCTAAAACAATTTGAAAATACCCAAAAGCACCCTGGCCCACGGCGCCAGGTACTGAAATAAATGTTACACCCGATAAAGTCGTGCCAACCATGCCGAAAGCTACAATATACCAAGGCGCCTTTCGATTGGCTACAAAAAAAGTAGACATTGTAGCGCCTTTTGCAGTCCCATTGGCAATAATAAAAAGCCCGATAAAATAGCTTAAAAGAATATATAAAAATAGAGTTGCATTCATTTAGTCAATAATTAGGAATTTAATAAAATTAAAATGTTGAAAGTCAATTCACTAAATTATAAATATTTAGTTATCAATATCTTAAAATAAAATACCGAACTCTTATATTTAATACTATATGTTTTTTTGAAGTTATTTCTTACTATTATCAAGCTCTCATTTAGCAATGCAATATACTGAAAATTATCTATTTCAATTTTGCTTTTTGGTGGTGTTGTAGAAAGTATGATTTAAGGAAATATTTTTGATATTGAGACATTTAGAGTTAAATTTGTTCATTTGTTTCACCCAAATAAGACAAAATGACGATAGAAATAACCCTAAAATGCCCCAAATGCGAGGGGAAAGATATAAGAAAAAATGGAAGAAGCAAAATTATGAGTGTAAAAGCTGCGGTCGGCAGTTTATAGCTCCTCAGGAGCTGAGTTATCGAGGGTGTCAAAAAGGAATAACTGAGCGGGTTAAACATATGCTTGTCAGCCGAGTAGGTATTAGGGATATTTTTGAATTAGAAGGTATTATAAATTTTGAAAAACAAAACATATATATATAAATATATGATTAACAATTAGTTATGAAAAATAAATGAAACCAAAAAAGGAAAATGACACCCATTTGACCAACTAATTACCATTTTTGACCGACAAATTTCGTAGAGGGGTTTCGTATGAAATATAAATAACTATCTAAAAACCTAAAATAACACACTAAAGCAACGCCAAAACAAGCATTTGTAACCCACGAAACCACGAAATACCCTTTAACTATATAAAAGATGATAACAACAATCAATCTACCATCTGAAACAATTGAAACAGTCAACCTATCCGGTTGGCTGAAAGACTCTTTTATTTGGTTTTCTCTAATCCTATTTATGAGCTTTATACTAATAGGCTTAGGTCTTATCCAACTCTTTAAAATACTCGCTTATATACTCAAGCTGTATTGGTACGTCTTTGTTTTTATAGTTATCCACCACAAAACCAACTAAGAATGTTAAACATAGAAGGTAAGGAGTATATATATCCAAAAGATATTAAGGGTATTCCATATAATACACTATTGCAAAAGATACATAGAGGCAGAAAACCAAATGCGATTCACTGGAAAACTATCCATAATCCAAATCGGAAAAACCGAAAAGATGCAAAAGTCTTAATTCTTGTATCCTCTATTCCTGATGCTAAATTAAGAGAAAAAATTTTAAATAACGAAGCGGACAGACATTTTTCTGCAGAAAAAGACTTAAACGAGGTGGCAAAAAAGGAAGGTTTAGATGCGCTTACTGAAACAGCTACGAAACAAACGGCTTTAGCTGCTCAACGCGCTGCTGACGTTATGTTTTCGATCCTTCAGCAAAAAATAGAAAAAGAAAAAGGGCAGTATTATGAAGACTTGATAGACGGAGAGAATAAGATTGGGTTTTGTAAAAAAGGATATACAGGCTTGTATGCCAAGCGTTTGGTTTTTTTAAGATGGCTTGCCGATCATATTTTGGACATAAAAGCCACAACAAAAACCCAAAGAGATTTTAATAAAGAGTATAGGGCATTCAGAAGCAATATTTTATCTATGCCAGCTTCTTTTTTAAAAAATATATTAGTCCCTACAACAGATCAGCGGTTTAAAGCTCTTTGTGATAAGACTTTAAAACGTATGAATATTTCTCGAGAGCCTGTTTTTTGGCTTGATATTAAAAATAAAAACAACAACAATGCCGATATATTCACAAAATCGCAGATTGATTTTATAGAAAAATTGTATGCCAAGGACTTTTATTCGCATTCTGAAATTTACCAATTATTTGCAAAAGAATGTACTAAAAAAGGCTGGTTTAAAAACAGAAAAAATATACCCAGTGAAAGAACGATTAGGAATCGATTAACCAGTAAAGGCGAGTTGTATTATGATCGACTTGGAGAATCGATTTTTAGAAATCAACAAACCCCAACCGTTCATAGGTCTATGCCGGCTTCTATCAATCAGGTTTGGGGTATAGACAGTACTGCTGTCAACGAAATGATTGGTATAGAAGGCAAAGCAAACCCAAAACAGGCGCTATACATTACTAAAATTGTCGATTATGCCTCGATGAAAATCTTGAGCTGTATAGCTCACCTAAGAGGTGAAGACGCTAAGATATTTATAGAAGCTGTACGGTCTGCGGTATGCGCCACCGGTTATATTCCTAAATGCATTCAGATGGATGTTGGCGCAAAAAAGAAAGATTTTATAGAGTACCTTGAAAATCATTCAATAGAGCCTTATGTTACTATTATTGGCAATGCCCGGTCTAAGCCTATAGAGCTTGTTTTTTCAATAAGCCAGCAACAAGTCGAAAGGCACCTTCAGGCAAACTGGAACGGACAGAACCGAACAGCTCAATCTCGAAACAGCCAACCAAAAGAAGATTTTTTAAAAGAAATTAAGAAAAATGCCAGCATTGTAGATATCAAAAAGGCGGCTAATTTGGCTTGCGGAGATAGTGTAGACCTCTTTAATAACAGAGTCTTTAAGACTTTCAATAATAAACCCTGCAATAAAACACCTAATGAAATGTGGCTTGAAAAAGCCAGTGCTAGCCCAAAACTAAACTACATCGAAATGCTTTATAGGTTTGGAATTAGAACACCCCAAATCCAACTCAAGCTAAGCGGCGTAACAACTTCTCACACCGACTTTGTAGGTAGGATTTGGAAAAACACCTACTTCCCGGGATCAATAAAAACAGACAAAGGGATCAAAAGGGCGATCGAAACATTTCTAAAAATACCTCATGACCAGTTTCACAAGGCAAAAGTGGTGTTGCTTATTGCCGATTATTCTAGTGCGTCTCCAGCTTTAGCTATCAAGATGCACGGAAAAACAGAGGAAAATTTGGGTTTATTCAGTCTTATTACCGACGACGAGAAGGCTGAATTTATATCAGTAGATAACAAGGGTAAAAACTTTGGTCTTTTTGTGCAATGGAAAAAGTTTCAAGACGGATACATATCAAAAGCAAAAGGCTATTGCGAAACATTGGACACTATAGATATTCAATCGGATATCAAACCCGAAGATGTTGTTAATACCAGCAACTTGCCAAATTCTACCTTAGACAAAAATCACATAGACGTTTTAGACGAACAATATGACCAAGAAAGGATTGATAAATCCTTTAAAAAACAAACGAAGCCTATTATCGATCCTAATGAGCCTCAATACGAGATAAGAGAGTTTATAGATAAATACACAGGCGAGGTTAAAACATACAAAGAACGCATTAATTAATTTTTTTTATTTAACTATTTTATAAGATGATCAAAGCAAACAATACTCAATCAGAAATGAAAGCAAGAGTAACATTAAGAGATAATATTGCCTCAATAATAAAAACTTTACTTGAGTCAAGAAAGATGACTCAAAAAGAAATAGGCGATATTATTGGATGCAAGATCGCAACCGTAAGCGAGATTTACAACAAAAAAAAGGTACCTAATTACAGCCTTTTAAATAAAGCGTACACAATTCTGAGTAAATATAAAGAAGCAGGCGAAAAAGGCATCATTAAGACTTGCCAATTCAAGACAATATTTAACGTCTGCGAGGATGTTAAAAAGCACTCCCAATTTTTTATGATTAATGGCAATACGGGTATTGGCAAATCTATAGTTTTATCGAATTACGCCTACAGTCCTGAAAATAAAAATGTCTGGTACTTGAAAATAGAAGAGCCAATAACTTGGTCTGTTTTTTTGGGTATGCTTATTAACAAGTTGGGATTAGATGAGGTCAAAGGATCTGCTAAGAAAAAAACAGACGCCATCAAGTCTTTTTTAGTAAGCAAAGATAAGCCTTTGATTATTGTCGACGAATTAGAGGTTGCCTCTAACGCCTTTGTGTTTAATTTTAAAAAGCTGGCGGTTGCCTTGTGTGACAGGTCAGAATCCGAACCAATTGCAGGCCTACTTTTATCATCAACTCCAGATAAAAAAACAGCAATTTACAGATCGGCAAAAATAGACCAAACAACCAATATGCCCAAACCTGGGTCTATTTGCAACAAAATTAGAACCCTGCTCAGACGACTTAGTTTTGTCGACATTCCTGATTTATCTCAACAGGATGTTATTGATTTCTTTGAAAATAAAGGGGTTGTAGATAAAGAGTTGTTAAAGTACGTATCAACCCGATTTTACAATTACGGCGATATTGATGTTGTTCTTAGGAAGGCGGCATCTACTCTTGATAAATCCGGGAAAAGAGCCAAAACGCCGTCCGAATACAACCTTTCTTTTTTTAAAGTTCTTTAAATGTTTAAACAAAATGAAAAAAAAAGACACGTGCAAGGGCTTTTAGTTCAAAAGAAAAGAGCCCTTGCCTCTAACGACACAAAGAAATTAGAACAAATTAACACTAAATTAAATGTATTTTTTAAACAATTTTTAACTCATGAACAATCAAGCAATAGACTTTAACACTTTAAGCGAAGAGCAAAAAGAAAAAATTCGCGAACAATGTATCGCGCAAGAGCGCGATAAAATTCAAAAAGAAGCCAGAAAGACAAAAGGCGATAAGCGACAAGACCTTAAAGATGTAGAAAACAGCATCGCTTGTGAAATTATTGCACGAGCTTTAAATATTAGGGCAAAAATAGATACTCTTCAAGAAGAGATTCAAGCGTATTTTAAATTGGTATCGGAAAGCAGAAGAGAGCTTTATGGCATTAAAAAACGCAAAAATAGAAAAGTAGAAACTGCTACTATTGCAACTAAAGATGGCAATTTAAAAGTCTGTATCGGCAAACAGAATATTTATACCATTGACCCTACCGACATTGATTCTGCTAAAGAAAAAATTATAGGCGCTCTTGAAAGAGATTTTAAAAATGGAGAAAATGATTTGTTGTATAGGTTAGCTACCGATGCCTTTAAGAGAAATATAACCGGCAACTATTCTTTTCAGAAAATAAAAGAAATAACAGACGCCGCCAAAGAATGCAACTATGCAGACCCAGACTTTTTAGGCGGAATAGAACTATTGGAAAGTTCTGTTAAGGTAGGTTGGAAAACAAACTTATTTACCGCTTATGCTAAAGACAAAGACGGCAAATGGGAGTCTATCCCTTTGAGTTTTAATCCGCGAAATAAAGTGGACATGAATCGAATTTTTAGCTTAGTGGAAGCCAATACCAAAGAGGGTAAAGATTAAGCAAAATAGCACCAAAACCCTATATAAATAGAGTTGTTTGGAAAAGCCGAACTAATAAGGCAAGCGGGTTCGAATCCCGCTGGTGCTACTGTTTAGAATAGTTATAAATAATATTAAATGAGAATGGAAAAACTTACTCATCACAGCTCTCCGCAGACAAATAAGCTAAAGCTCCCTATTTGTTATTATGGAGGTAAGCAAAACATGACTTCTGAAATATTGTCAATTATTCCGAATCATTATTGTTATATAGAACCATTTTTTGGCGGGGGATCGGTATTTTTTCATAAAAGGCAAGAAAAACTCAGTGCAATAAATGATGTGGATAGTTTTGTTATTGATTTTTACAAAGTGATAAAAAATAATTCCTGTGACTTTAAAAAAGAGCTTGGATTGGTATTATATTCTCAAGAACAATATAGGCATTATAAAAAAGTTTGGGAAAGCCAGCAAGAGTATAGTATTGTAAACAAGGCGGTTGCTTTTTTTGTACTTACAACACAAGGATTTGCTGGAATTATTGGATCTGGCTGGGGGACGCAGAAAGTCAATAGGTCATCAAATCGTATCAATTCGAGCACAATCATTAAATCGTTTTATCGCAAAAAAGATCAGATGATTGACAGATGGATTGATTGGTTTATCTTGAGAATAAGAAATACAATGATATATAATGAAGATGCTTTATATGTAATTAAAAAAATGGACGATAAAAATAATCTTTTTTATATCGATCCGCCTTACTTTAATTCAGTATGTAAGTATAGTCAAGATTACACCGAATCGATGTTTTCTTCCCTTTTGACTACCCTAAGCTCCCTAAATGGCAAGTTTATATTATCAAGTTATCCCTCTGCTACTTTAGATAAATTTATCAAAGATAATGGATGGAAACAAAAGCAGATAAAATCAAAAGTGTCCGTACACAATAAGCCGACTTATGATAAATTAAAAACCGAGTGCTTAACTTGTAATTTTGATTTAGAAAAAAACACCCTTTTTTAATTCAACTGTTCGGTATCTCTGAGCAGTTGGCAAATTACAGTAATTCGGAAATTCCAAACTACTTAAACCAGAATATATTGTAACAAATTACCCAAGTGTAAACAAGATCTTATTTTAATTGAAAATGAGGATTATATTACGAATCATAAAATTGCGATTCGTAAAAATACCTGCTCGCCTTTTTGGGTGAGCAAAGAAAAACAAAAAAACCGCTTTGATTTATTATTTTTTTTACTATGTTTGCTGATGACAAGTTATTAAGAATTATTACGTATAAATATTAAAGGTCTTGCGGGCCTATGGTTGAAAGTACCTAACCTCTCTATTCTTAGATAGCTTGTCAGGGACCCGCAATATTTTAATATACTTTTCTTATGAACAATCAACAATCAGAGGTTAAGCCTCTCAAAAAAGAAGACTCGGGTTTTGCGCGTCTTTTGGCTGAAAAATGTCTTGAAAAAGATGCCGAAATTGCCAAGTTGCAATCGGAGATATCGCTTTTTGAATCCTTTGTGGTTTATAAAAATTTGATTTCCGATTTTGAATCCTTTTCAGGACAAAGCGAAGCCTCACCTTCTGTTTACTGCTGGGCATTGGCAAACAATTTTAATTTCTCACCTTTTAACTCTATTGATTAATGGAAAATATCACGTATGACGCGGGAAGCGGGCTGAATTTACCAGCTTTGAAAACAGACAATGATATTTGGATGGACACTCCAACCATTGCTGAATTGTTTGGAAAAACAAGACCCAATATTTCAATGCATATTAAAAGCATTCTTAAAGAGGGTGAATTAGAGGCAGATTCAGTATGTAAGGATTTCTTACAAACTGCCTCGGATGGCAAAAGGTACAATATTAAGTATTATAATATTGATATGGTTTTATCGGTTGGCTTTAGGGTTAAATCGCCTCAAGGTACCAAGTATAGACAATGGGCTATTGGGGTTTTGAAAGCCGAGATTAAACAATCCAATTCTTACGATAATGTAGAAGACGAAGAGTTGTTTCTCGAAGCGGCTTTGATGCGTCGAGCCAATCGGTTAGAAATTAAACGTTTGAACAAAAAAATCAAGCACCTCAAGCCAAAAGCCGAAGGTTTTGATATGGTTGTCAATCATAGTCGCAACCTCACTATAGATGAGACCTCTAAATGTTTGGGTTTGTCTGCAAGGTCTTTGTGGTTTAAAATGCGTAGGAAAAATATGGCTTTTCAAAACAAGCGTTTGCCTCGTCAAGTCTATGTCAATAAGGGCTATTTTGTGGTTAAAGACAGCTTTTCTTACCGCTACAACAATAGAGATATTTATGAACCGAAAACATACGTTACGGGTGCAGGTTTGGGCTTTTTAGCTAATCAATTTGGTACTAAGCCAAATTTTAATCTTGCTTAATTGTTAATTCCAACGTGCCGGAAATTCCGGCACGTTAGAAAAACCCAAACCTTTTTATTTTTCACTTTAAACAGTTTGATATTATGTCGTTTTACGAAAGTATTAAAAACATCGAGCAAAAATTGGAAGAAATCAACGATAGGATTCTTGAGCTTGAAAATGAAAAATGCGACTTATACAATCGCATAACACAACTTGAAACCGACTTAAGAAAACTAAAACTTAAAAACCAACCCGAATTTTATTTTATTATTTAAGACATTTTAAATAAAGTTAAAAAATAATGGAAAACGTTCAAGAAAAAGCCTTAAGACTTCTAAGCCGAAAAAATACAAGCAAGGAACAGCTTCGGGAGGCTATCGCCAATTTACTGAATGTGCCTTATATTTCGCATAAGGCAAAAACGGTTGACGAAGCTATTTTTACCAAATGCAAGACGGTATTTTTTGATTTCTACTGTGGTCTTGTTGGTGTAGAGTATTTTTGGGGGTCTTGCGATTCGAGGTATTTAAAGCAACTCATAAAAAAAATCCAATTTGTTCAAAAAGACTCTGCCAAACAAACAGTGGACAATGATTTTAGGTTTGTTTTAACTCACCTGCCCAAGTGGTATATTGAAAATGGGCTGTCTATAAGTCTTATCAATTCAAAATTTAATGACATTATTGCCTCTATCAAAGCATCGGTATCTCAAAAAGAAGAAGATGTAATTAAAAAAACAGGCGTTTCTGAATCTTATATCAACAAAATAAAAAGCGATCTAAAATGACTATTGCAAACACTCAACTGGAACAAAAAAAGGCTATTTTAAAAAAAGCATCTGCTGTTGTTTGTCAAGAAAAACATAGTGTTGATATCAAAAAATACACTGATTATTATACGTTCAAAACAATCACTATCCAAGCAAAAGGAAAAACTTTAAGGCATGTGTTAAGAATAAAAACACATCATTTTGGAAGCACCTTACCTAAATACGAAAAGCAAACGAAGGCTATTTTAAAAAAATATTTTGTTGTCTTAAATATGTTATTAGGTTTGAAGGATGGATTAGATGGCGATCAAATAGATTATATAGTCGATACGCTTGTATTAGAGTACAAAAACCTAAGATATGCCGAATTGGGTTATTTTTTTAATCTAATATTGAAAGGCGAGTATAAAATTTATGGCAAAATAGGTGTTCAGGATATTCTGTCTTGGCTTGCAGATTTTTGGGACTTGCGCTTAGAAGAGTTTGCAAAAATAAGCCAAGAACAAAATGCACAGTATAAGGAATACAAGCCTGATCCCGATTTTTTCAAAAAGCTATACGCCAAGAGCAATCAAGCTGAAAAAATCAAAACAAAACGACAGGTATTAGCAGAAACAAATAAAAACCTATTGAACAAGGAAGCGTTTAATCAAACACCTAAAAAGGTTGAGATCGCGGATCACTAGTTGTTTTTGGCAAATAAGACGTGTTTAACACTATCGGATATATTTCCTCCAAACTTTCCTTCTGCATGACTATTTATATGGTTATTTATAGCATTCGTATTTCCAACTGAGTAGTTTTTTCGGTCTTGAATTTCAACAGATATACCATCAAACTCATGAATAACATCGGTTACGTATGTTTTAAACTCTTTAGCTGTTACGTAATTATCTAAATCGTTTTCAATATCGACAACCTTGCTTTCTAAATGCTCGATCTGTTTTTTTATTGCTTCGTTTCTTAAATCTAATTTATCTGTTGTTGACGAAAGTTTCATTCCCCAGCCTAAGATTAACGCAATAAATAAGGTTTGAATATTGTCCAAATTTACTACACTGCCGATACCTTTTTTATTTTCCATTTTTTTTTAACTTCCTAAACTCTTTAACTGACATATTTTTAAAAACATCCAAGCTGTCGCAAGGATTTTGCGGTTTTTGGTTTAATCCGCCAAAAACAATAGATCCGCCTTTTTTGGCTTTAGGTGTTTTGATAATGTTTTGAACAGAAGGCGGCAATGCTGGGAATATATACTTTACCGTTGTAAATCCGCCGATCAGGCAACCGAAAAGAATACAAGAAAAGCATACATAAAGCCATTTATTTTTAAGTAGGTATTTCAAAGTAAACCACATAATTTTAATTATTTAAAGTATCTAAAAATAAAAATTCGGTTGTATAAATTGGCTGGTGAAACCATTTCTATAGTGTCTTTTTGTAGTTTAAAAAGTTCTACAAAATAGAGGTTGGCAAGTTCAGAGCAATAGTACCTGTTTTTTTGATGTTTGATAAAAGGAAACAAAAAGGTTAATAATCCGATATAATCGTAACCACTGCCGACCAGATCGTTTAATTTATTAAACAATTCGCTGCTGTCAATTTCACAATTACCAACCTTAAAAGGTATTTTAACCAAATCAAAACCTTGAGGATTGTAGTTTTCTACAGGTGTTTTAATCACCCCCTTAAAGGCCTTGGCTTCAAAAATAAATCCATTGACCAGAATAGCAACGTGGTAATGCTTTCCTTTGGTGATGTAATTAATCAGCCAGATAAAGAAATGGGTTAACCAAAAGCTATTTTTAGGTGGGCTATGAAAAAAAAGTAAAGCCATATGTTTGTTTTTTAAATAAAATAAATATTTATTGACAAATATAGCATTTTTTTGTTTAATAAACAAACATTATTTTGTATGTTTGCTATATAATTATAATATAGCAGGATGGAGTAGTTGGTAGCTCGATAGGCTCATAACCTATAGGTCGGAGGTTCGATTCCTTCTCCTGCTACACCACCCCTTATCTTAATTTACTAATCACCACCCTTTTTAAAATTATTTAAAAAAAAAGCCCAATCGTTCTTTTGGTCCGCAAACTCGTCTTCACAACAGCCGAGTTTGAAAAAGAAATCGACTCCCCAAATCTGAGGCAGTCTATACACCACTCGGAAAGGGTGGCTAAAAAGAAAAGCTTGGCGGTAAAAATACTGCTCTATCTTATCAAAAACAATAAGATTAAGTATTAATCGATCAAACCTTGAAAGTTTAATTTTTTAACAAACCCCAATATTTTCTAAACATTTCCCCTATTTTGTTTTAAAAGCAATTATTTTACCTTATATTGCTCAAAAAAGCACTTGTTTTTGCATTTTCTATTTTTTTAGTTTAGCTTTGCCGTTGACAACATTCATAATCGTACTATAAGATTTTTAAGAATTGCTAGAGCGTCCGGGACATCGAGAGACCCCGGAACTCCCCTTGATTGTGTGATGTTGTCAGCGCTCTGGCATATTTTAATTATTAAAATTTCATATCTAATGACCAATCAAAAAGAAGTCTCATCAAAGGTTGTCTCTTTGACTGATGCCTCAAAGATTTTTTCAGACACCGCTGCGAAATACACCCAAGCGTTGAATGAAAAAGAAGAGATCAATAGAACGCTTCGTTCTGAGATTGATCAGCTTTATTCGTTTCTATCAATTGAAGGATTAGACACTAAATTTAATAAGTTTTCAGAGCAAGTGGAGGATGTCTTTCCTTTTAAAAAAGCCTTGGAAGCTGTAAGTTTTGACCTTGAACCCGAAACAGTGTAATGGAAGCTACTTTATTAAACTGGAATAGATTTTAATCTATTGACTTGATTTTATTTTTTAACCTTAAAATTCTGTATGATGACTAAACAAGAAATAAACATAAAAATAAGTCGATTAAAGACTCGATTATCTGGTGATCTTAACAGAGCTAATATTGCCATCTTAGATGAGATAAACGAGCTAAAGCGTCAGCTTTATATACCTATAGACGAGCTTAAAAAGCCCAAAGTTTGCGATTTAAATCAAGACGATGGTGATTGCCTGACTTGTGGTTCTTAGTTTTTTTTAATTATTTTTCATGTAATCGGTCTGTCAGTATTTCTGTTAGACCATTTTTTTTTTGCTCAAGGTTTGGAACTTTTGGTTCTTTTTTGTAGTTTTGGTGTTGAGAAAGAGTGGAACGCACCTGCTTTGTATCAGGGTGACTGTCTATTCTTTCTCTTCTTCTTTTAAAGGTCTAAATGCGTGTATTTTATCCTTCATTTCTTTCTCGCTGTATTCAAATATAGTCAACAGCCATTCAATCGAATCGATAGAAACAATCTTAAAGTAAACTTTTTGTACCCGACCTTCTCTCTTTTTATTTACTTCTCCTTTTAAATTATTATCAATTTTAGCATCTTGTTTAATGTTTTCAATGTGGTATAATAAATCGGCTTGCCTAAAAACAGACGCCCGGAGGTCTGAAAACGGGTGCCCGATAATGCTTTTAATTTGGCTACTGTAGGCTTTGTTTTTTTTGATAATATCTTTAGATTGAAGCTGACTTACCATTCTTTTTATATGTAATTTATCAAAAGCTACCTCCTTATCATAAGGATGATTATTAAATAGCTTACCTGTGATGCCGGGATTATTGGCAAAGGGTCCTGTAGTGTTCAATTTACTAAAGTCGACATTTCTCTTATCAACTTTGGCGTCGGTTTGAACAACTCCGCATCGGCAACCCCAGTCGTTTGCTGGGTTGTGAGTGATCCAAAAGGGATCACTAACGGGCAGGATTACGCCATTCCAGGCGGCGTGGCTTGCTCGTGTTCTGCCGTCGTTTACGGCAACGTATTTGAGGTTCGGCAGGATTTCCTTATCGGATATTATTTCCTCCCATCGCTTGGCATCTGTACCCGCCCGCGCCACATGATCCAATTCTATACCTAAATACTCTTTATAATTGGCGTCAAAAGATGTGTTAAAATAGTCGGCAAATTCTTGCTCGGTTGTATATGTGTCTCTGATAGCTCTTGCTTTTTTATTAAAAGCAAGTTGTTTATTGGCGAAGAATTTGGCGGTATCTTCTCGCAAGCTCGAAAGTTTGGCGAATTTAGTATCGGTGTATTTTAGCTTACTTAAACTTGTGCCGTATCCTGTTTCAAGCCCATCCATTGCTTTTGTAAAGATGGGTTTATACAAATCCATATCTAAGTAGTTTTCTTTTACCTTTTTGTTAAAAAAGGCTTCTCTTAGTCGTTCTTTTTGGTCGTCTATAAGATTAGAGGTTTTGGCTTCTATTTTTTTTCCAAAATAACTAACAATGGTCTTGCTAAATAAATCGGGTTGTTTTTTTACTTGTTTAGAAATTGTTCTTTTTTTTTTACCCTTTATGATAAGGGTTTTGTTTTTGGCGTCTATTTTGTCTTTTTGTTTTGTTTCTAGGTTTTTGTCAAATTCGGTGCCGTAAGTTTTGGTTAAATACTCTTTGTCAAGATTGTATCCGCTCTGCATCATCACTTTATCAAACTCCATCTGCTCTTTGGGATCTTTGGAGTCTATTATTCCTATGCTATAGTTTTCGGGAATATCGTAGTTAAACAACCTTAGGTTTGGCAATACCACTGTATTTAGGAAATTAAGGATTTGCTTTTTGTCATGAAAGGTAATTTGGTCTTGAGTAATTAGGTGGACGGTAGCTTGCTTGTTTGACGATCCGTCATCACTGGTCATTGTTTGCCCATTGATGAGTTTGCTAATTTCTTTATTACAGAGTTCAATAGCTTCTAAAAATAATTTATGAGCATCTGTTTTTTTGGTTTCTAAAGATTCTATTCTGTCGCTGTCTTCTTCAATTACCGTGGCGCCTGACTGACCGAGGTTGTGTAACCACTCTATAAAATCCTTTTTATATTTTAAGTCTCTGTTTTCGGTATATCCGACAAGTGTTGGCATTCCAAACTTTTGAGCGTAATTTACCCAATAAGACATATCTAATTTTTTTGCAATAGAATAGACGGCTGCTGTCTCTAGTATTCCAAAATAATTTCTGGCAAAATTTGCTTCCCAGATATACTCCGGAAATTTAGCATAGTTAATCCACTTAAATATGTCGATTTCAATTTGTTGTTTTTGAGGTATACATATGCCTCTATCAAATAATTTAATTTTTTTTATTTTTCCTTCTTTTGAAAAAAGGGGCATCATGACGGAATATCCGTAAAAGATCGATTCCATTGCGATCCAGACAATATCATCAAACCATTTCGTTTTTATCAGTTTTGTTTTTTCAGAATCAACATCTCCGTTACTATCTTTGATGGCATAATTTTGTCCGGTTATTCTATAGATTCGGTTATAGATGTTTGCTGTAAGATGCGGGTCTGAAGATACAAGGTTTTCGTAGTTTTTTTGCAATCTTGAAGATGAAGGGTTTTTTCCGGAAAAAGCAACTCTCGATAAATTGTAATCTTCAAAAGTTATACTAGATACATCTTTAATACTTGGTTCACTCTTAATTTTTGGCGCATTAAAGTTTTGGTGCCGGAATGGTTTTTTTCCAATAACTTTTACCTCTATAAGCGGGCTAAATATTTTTTTAAAAAAACTCATTGTTGTTTTGTTAAATTTTTAATAGCATTGTCAATTTTTGTTTTTAGTGTTTTATTTATACCATACATTTTTCTAGAAGGTAGTCTGTCTTTTCCGTGTTGGTGATATATTGTATATATTTTTTTATTGTATATTGTTACTGTTGCTTTGCCAACTTGAGCAAAAAAACTTCTGGACATCTTATCGGGATTTTTGAAACCTATTAGTATAGCTCGGTTTTTATTTTGTCGTCCAAAAGCTGTCAGGTCTCCTTTTTTATGTTTGCCTCTGTTTCGTTTGAAAGTGGTTAAGTCTTTTCCGTTTTTATCTGTTGTTTTTCTGGGTTTCCATTTATCGCCATCAAAGGATTGGCTTGAAAAGTTGTCGGATATATTTTCCAAAGCCAAGCCTTTGATTTTTGTTGGCAACTTTTTTTCAATCAAGTCTCTAATCGACTCTCTTGTGTTTTTTAAATCTTTTTCAAAGCTGTATATATCTTTCATTGTTTTATATCGTAAAGGGTTCGTATTTTTTTGATTTACCCAAAAAGGTACTTGTTTTAGTATCCAAAACGATCGGCAATTCGGATACTTTAATTTTGCTTTTGTTTAGGTTTTCAAAGAAACTTACAGCTCTTTCGTAGTTTGCAAATACCACTTCACTAACCTCAAAACCTTGACGACTATACAGCTTATAAGCTACAATTTCTTTTAGTTTAGCAAGTACTGTCTTATTTCTATTGTCGCCTGTTTGTGAAAATATTTCCTGTGCATCATATACCTCGGGCATTAAACCTTTAAATTCGTCTATACATTCAGATATAATCTTATTTATAATTGTATCGTCTGTATTTGTAAGCTCGGCAATTCTGTTGTTAGGAATCACTGTTTCTAAATCGCTTATTTCTATAAACATATTAGTGTTCTATTTTGGTTATACTTATATTACCTTTAACTATTGGTAGAGATGTTATTCGGTTTGGTTTTCGAAATAAAAAGAGACTTTATAGTTTTGAACGTACCCCAACAAACCATTTATATTTATGGGTATGGTTTGTTGGCTTATCAGTTTGCAAGATTCGTATATGTTTAAAATATTTTCAAATCCGTTGAGTTTTTGGGCAACGGTGTTAAAAATATCAAAACCCGATAACATCGAATCCTTGTTTAAATTACTTTGAGATGTGTCGCCAAAGTTGTCTATATATATAGAACAAGAAAAATCAACGTTAGCACAATATCCGCCAGATTCATATTCGTAGTCTATTCGGTTTATGCTTACTATTATGGCGGGTTTATGATTCAGGAAAATCTGTCTATATTGTTACTAATGGGTCTGAATCTTATGCAGATGCAGAATTTTATTTTACCTTATTTCAAATTTAAATAGTGATGGTTAAACAATTTTTTAAAGATTATAGCAATCAGTTGCGCCCAATATCTATACCTATTAACGAGATAGATAACTATACTGCAAAAAGTGGAGAGTATTTTAAAGTGTTTGATAATAAGGAAGCATTAAACACCTTTTTAACAATACCGTACAATAAAAAATTTATTGCTATTGGTAATGAAGTTGTTATTGTTGACAGAACAGGAAAAGACCTTGACTCTGTAAAGTTCCATCACAAATCTGAAAGTATTAAAGAAACAGATGCCAATACACAAAAAAATATAAGCGAAGGCTTTATTTATAAAGGCAAACCAATCTCATTAAGTATAGAAGCTCAAATGAATTGGGAAGCCTTGGCGATTGCTCTTTTAATAGATATTAATAAAACTCTACTATTAAAACTAAAAGAAAGCAATACAGAAATTGATTTGTCGGATCTATCCTATTTAGACAATATGCCGACATTTTTTGGTGACGGTATAGAAATAACAACCTTAGATAATGAAGCCTATTATTTAACAAAAGAAGATCTATTTGGATTTTTGGCAGGCTTTAAAACAAAATTAGGTGGGGCAATAAAAGCCGGACGAGACAAAAAGCTGGAGATTTTAAATCGCAATCAATAATCATTTTTCATACGCTTTGTTTTTCAATTGATATACGCTTTGTTTTTCACTATTTAATAGCTCCACAATGGTATAACCTTCGACTTGATCATTAGCCCCTTGAAAGCCAAAATGTACTATCAATGATTGAATCATCTATTGTACAATGTTTTATAAACACTCTCCAGCCTCCGCCTTAACCTCTTCTGTAAACCGATAGGTAAACTCAAAATTATGTTGACTTATTTCACGATTTTCGTAATCATCAGTACGCTTAAATCTAACTCTTCTACCATTTTCATCTCGTCCGTAGTCACATTGGTTGGCACTCTTATAAAAAATATGGCATGACGATAAATTTACAGGAAAATTATCAACATTTGGTCCCGGAAAGGCAAATGGGACATCATTTTCTTCAAAAGTTAAAGTATTATTAGGTAATATTTGAAAAGTGTCCCCACTCACTGCCCCTCCACTAATTGGACAAGCATAAATCATACATATTGTGTCCATAGTTTCGTTAACATAAAAAACACGATAAGATATATTGACAAAACGATCTATTTCTCCACATCCAAAAGACATAGAAACAAAATACAAGAGTAGTATTAGTGTTATTCTATTATTCATAATCTCTGAATAAAGGACCCAAGTTGTCTTCGGTCAGGTTATTGTAAGTATTTACTATATTATTTTCCCAATCCTGCCAAGTTGTTGTATTGGCAAGCACATTTTCTATCTCCACAATGGTGTAACCTTCTACTTGATCATTAGCCCCTTGAAAGCCCTAATGTACTATCAATGATTGAATCATCTATTGTACAATGTTTTATAAACACTCTCCAGCCTCCGCCTTAACCTCTTCTGTAAACCGATAGGTAAATTCAAAATTCAATGGACTAATTTCTTTACGATTCTCATAGTTTTCTATACGAAAAAATCTAGTCCTAGCTACTATCCCATCTTCATCTCGTCCATAATCGCATTGATTAGCATTTTTATAAAAAATATGGCATGATAAATTCAGTCGAATATCGTTAATATTTATTACCGGTTCTGAAGATATAGTTTCAGCATCATTCATCCCTAAAGTTAAAGTATCATTAGGTAGTATTTGCAAGGTATCGGTCTTAATAGGTGTATCTCCAGTGATAGGGCAAGCCCCAAACATATATATTGTATCTGTAGTTTGATTGATATAAAAAACAGTAAAATCTACACGAACAATATAATCTGTTTCTCCACATCCAAAGGCTGAGCAAAAGCCCAAAAATAGCTTCAATATTATTCTAGCGTTCTTCATGATTTCTAAATAAAGGACCCAAGTTGTCTTCGGTCGGGTTATTGTAAGTGTTTATTATATTATTTTCCCAATCCTGCCAAGTTGTTGTATTAGCAAGCACATTTTCTATCTCCACAATGGTATAACCTTCGACTTGATCATTAGCCCCTTGAAAGCCCTAATGTACTATCAATGATTGAATCATCTATTGTACAATCTTTTATAAACACTCTCCAGCCTCCGCCTTAACCTCTTCTGTAAACCGATAGGTAAATTCAAAATTCAATGGGCTAATTTCTCTACGATCTTCATAGTTTTCTATGAGTCTAAATCTTACCCTGTCTAGATTCTCATTAAGTCCATAATCGCATTGATTGATATTTTTATAAAAAATGTGACAAGATGATAAATCTATAGGAAAATTGTCAACATTTGGTGCAGGTGAGGCAAACTCAACATCGTGTTCCTCAAAAGTTAAAGTATTATTAGGTAATATTTGAAAAGTGTCCCCACTCACTGCCCCTCCACTAATTGGACAAGCATAAATCATACATATTGTGTCCATAGTTTCGTTAACATAAAAAACACGATAAGATATATTGACAAAACGATCTATTTCTCCACATCCAAAAGACATAGAAACAAAATACAAGAGTAGTATTAGTGTTATTCTATTATTCATAATCTCTGAATAAAGGACCCAAGTTGTCTTCGGTCAGGTTATTGTAAGTATTTACTATATTATTTTCCCAATCCTGCCAAGTTGTTGTATTGGCAAGCACATTTTCTATTTCCACAATGGTATAACCTTCGACTTGATCATTAGCCCCTTGAAAGCCAAAATGTACTATCAATGATTGAATCATCTATTGTACAATCTTTTATAAACACTCTCCAGCCTCCGCCTTAACCTCTTCTGTAAACTGATAGGTAAACTCAAAATTCAATGGACTAATTTCTTTGCGATCTTCATAGTTTTCTATATGGAGAAATCTAGCTCTTCCTCCATTCTCATATGTTCCGTAATCACATTGATTAGCATTCTTATAAAAAACATAATAAGATAACATTCCTATAGGAAAATTATTAATATTAGGAGGTGTTGAAAGTCTAACATTACTAGCTTCCAAAATTAAAGTGTTATTAGGCAATATTTGGGAAGTATCACTATTACTGGAAATAGTCGGATATTCAACTACGCATATTGTGTCCGTGGTTTCGTTGATATAAAAAACACGATAAGATGCTAAAATATCATATTGTACCTCTCTGCATCCAAAAACTATGTATAGGCTAAGCCCTAAGAGTAGTACTGATATTATTCTATTATTCATAACTTCTAAATAAAGGACCCAAGTTGTCTTCGGTCAGGTTATTATAAGTATTTATTATATTATTTTTCCAATCCTGCCAAGTTGTTGTATTGGCAAGCACATTTTCTATCTCCACAATGGTATAACCTTCGACTTGATCATTAGCCCCTTGAAAGCCCTAATGTACTATCAATGATTGAATCATCTATTGTACAATCTTTTATAAACACTCTCCAGCCTCCGCCTTAACCTCTTCTGTAAACCGATAGGTAAACTCAAAATTATGTTGACTTATTTCACGATTTTCATAGTTCCGTGTACGGAGAAATCTAACCCCTATTCCCTCATCTACCCCATCATCACATTGATTGGCATTTTTATAAAAAATATGGCATGATAAATTCAGTCGAATATCGTTAATATTTATTACCGGTTCTGAAGATATAGTTTCAGCATCATTCATCCCTAAAGTTAAAGTATCATTAGGTAGTATTTGCAAGGTATCGGTCTTAATAGGTGTATCTCCAGTGATAGGGCAAGCCCCAAACATATATATTGTATCTGTAGTTTGATTGATATAAAAAACAGTAAAATCTACACGAACAATATAATCTGTTTCTCCACATCCAAAGGCTGAGCAAAAGCCCAAAAATAGCTTCAATATTATTCTAGCGTTCTTCATGATTTCTAAATAAAGGACCCAAGTTGTCTTCGGTCAGGTTATTGTAAGTATTTATTATATTATTTTCCCAATCCTGCCAAGTTGTTGTATTAGCAAGCACATTTTCTATCTCCACAATGGTATAACCTTCTACTTGATCACGATTATCTTGAAAGCCAAAATTCGTGTTGTCAGTGGTTGTATCATCTATCATATCAGCAACTATTAAAGTGTAATCAGGATTGTTAATATCAAATCTTCTTCCCTCATAATCAGGATATCGCAATCTACCCAACACCCACTGCACCCCTGTTGCCCAACTCTCTTTTACTTTGCTATGCGTTATATTCCATTTACCCTTTCTCAACTCCCAATGGGAAGCATGAGCCAGTTCATGCAAAACCGTAGCATACAAGTTTTCACTGGTCAAATTTGCATTTCGCCATATTCTTATCCTTTGAATCAAACCCAAAACTCGACAATCTTTACAATGATCTCCCAAATTATCACCTGCGTGATTATAAGCTGCTATTTTTACCTGCGGTTTTAATAAACCATTCAAAGGCGGTTGCTTCAAACCTGCCCTATCGCCATAGTAATAATCCCGTCGCCGCCTGAAAAATAAGAGCATAGTATTGATGAATATCATTGATGACAGTGCCTGCTTGCCCCAAATTTACATTCCAAACACCTGTATGGTTGTTCTTACGCAGGATAGCCTGTCCAAAAGTGCCCGACCGCACACTAAAATGGTATTTCTCCCATCTAATACTATAATCGGCTTGTTTTTTAAAAGTACCATCACAAGTATAATTACCATTGGCATCAGTAATACCTTTATGGGTTGTAAACCAACGATTTGCCCGAACCTCTACATCTACCACAGGGACATAAGAACCGTTAATAGTAGTCGTTTCAGTTCTATAAACCGCTTGTTTACAAGGTTTGTGAGTGTGAGTTTGAGGCGATAAAGCATCATCATCAGAGATAGGTTTCAGGACACCGCTGCAAGCACTATAATCCCAATAATCAAAAACCTTAGTTGTTTGTGTTGTTGTACCAATTGCATTATCCCAAACGAGAATTCGCCCTGACGGTGTGTAATTTTTACTGCCCTTGCTTTGGCTTGGGGCTATATAAACCGTATCATCTGGCTCTAAATTTCCGGTTATTCGTTCAGCTTCCCAAGCCAAACGATTGCCCAAATCAGCCATAGCCTCTAAGGTAAGGTAATTGACTTGGGCTAAAGTGGTTATGTTTTCTTCAGGAAGAAACAAACTGTCTATTAGTGTATATGGCGCATCAGGCAATACTTTATCAATGGGAACAGCACAATAACGGTACTGGGGTTGCCCTTCGGGGATACTCCGGATCGCGGTAATAGGTGATGGTATCGCTAAGTTCTACATCTAAAGGATAGGTGTACGTATCAAGCGTTCTATCGTCTATTATTTTTTCTTCTTCCGCCTCATTTTGAGGTTCGAAGCGGATATATAAATGCGTGGCTTCTATAGTTAACTCATTGCCAGTGAGTGAATTTCCTCTAATACGCTGCGTTTTGCTTTTGCCTTGTAAATTATTCCAAGCCTTTTTCATATTGGCAACAGTATAAGGGTTTTTCTAATTTTTTAACAAGTTGTGTAGCCGTTACATTCTCAACTTCTAGCGCTATAACTTGTTCTATAGGCTCAAGAGATTGGGAAAAAGGGTCAGGCTCACAATCAATTTCTGAAAATATTATTGCTGCAAAACTAAGAAGCAACAATAAAGAGGTTAGTTTATACTTTTTTTTGAAAAAGTGTTTAAGTTTCACATCATTTAAGTTTCTAAGGTTAAAAGAAATTTATGAACATTCATCAAGTTTAATTTATGCTATGTGGTGTCAAAGAATATAGCTTAGGTAATTAAAAGGTGAGTTTATATTTTTTTTTTTTCTAAAAAAACAAGGAAAAGAGGGAATATTTTTTTAGAAATTTATAGCCTTTCTAATCAAATGATCCTTTAATAATTATATAGCAATGCTATTATTATCTCAGAAAAATTTATTTTTATTATCAAAGAAGTTAAAAACTCTAAAAATCCTTTTTTCAAATGACATGACTAAAAATCCTAAACGTTTAAATTATGATTATAACTTTATTCAAGTTTCCTAATAACCTTGTATTCAGTACCTTTATCTGATGCAATTGATTTATATAATACTTCATTGTATTCATAGTAAGTCTCTCCATCTATAGTAATTTCTTCTAGGTTATCCTTTGGCAATTCAGGTACTACAGCACCTACTACTTGTTTAACTGTCTGGTAGTCATTTCCTTTTTTAATATAATAAGCACCATTATAATAATAATAAGTTGTGCTATTAACAATTATTTTTTTATACCCTATAGGCAAAGTTTTTATTCTAATGCCAACAGGTGCATTTATAATTACATAGCTGTTTCCACGACGACTATAGTAATATCCTCTATGATAATAATATTTATTTGAACGAAAAGGTATAATAAGATGTCCTGAAGGCAGAACTCTAATTGTTCTCTTTCGTCTAGGTTTAACAACTGTAATTTTATTTCTATGATATTTTTTTACATAGGCTCTCTTCTTTTTAGCATGTTTATGTGAATGGTGATGCCTTTTGCCATTATTATGGTGAAGATGACCTTGTAAATTTGTTATGTAAAATATACCTATAAATGATAGTAAGGCAATGGTTAAAATAAGTTTATTCATTCTATATAGACATGTTAAAAGGTAAATGTAAAATATAACTTGTATAGTAATTACTTATTTAAGAGAATATTCCTTCTTTTGATTTCAAAATGAGATACACAAAATTGTCGCAATTCTTCCAAAGTCTTTAAGTCCTCCTTAGCTCTATGTTTAGCATAAATCATTCTATCTATTTTATTAAGCAAACTCGTTAGATTAGAATCTTGAAAATAACTAACCATCTGTTTAGTTGTGTAGGTTGTAAAAGGCATCTTCAGGAGTTTAGAGAGATAGAATTTTGATAAAGCTAAAGTTTCTTTTATATCACTATCATTTAAATTGTTATAAATCAATCTATCATAGCTTAACAAAAAACGTCTATTTTGTTTATTTAAATGCCAAATTTTAATACGTTTTTTAATTTTTTCTCCAAAAAACACATATATTAAAATCAGTAAAATGACACCTAATGCCAAAGCAAATAAAATAAAAGGATAATTAAAGTCATAAATAGGCGATTTAAAATCTAAATTAGCTCTGAGTTTTGGTTCTTTTAATTCTGTTTCAGGTACAATAAAAGCGATTTCAAAACTATCTACAGGTGTATAAATTGTATCCCAATAGACTTGTTTATAACGGTCTTTTTGCTTTCGTAAGATAGGTAAGCTAAATCGTTGAATACTATCTTTTTCAAATGTAAGTAAGGTATATAAAATGGTATCATAACTAATGCCATCTATAGTTACAGTATTCTTTATATCAATATTTTGAAGATGAAAAGGTTCAAAGTCATGATTGTCATTTGGAAATTGTATAATTAACTCTGGAGCGTGAGCATAAATAACAGAGTAGATAATTGGTTGCCCTAATTCAGCTTTAGAATTCGAAAAAAAAGCCTCTAACTTATCTTTTTGAGCATTAGTTTGTCCAACTAATTGAAAAATTAAAAAGAAACTTATCAAAATGGATAACAGATAATTCATAATTGAAAACAGGTTTGAAAAAGATAAAAATATGAATTATTATAGTCTTGCTATATTTTAAATTATTGGGCTTTATTTTGTAAAATTTAATAACTTATATTTTATATATTTTTACTCTTATATCGAAAAAGTAGGATATAGAATCATTAGATTTTAAAAGTAGTATTATTGTTTTCGGAGTATTTTTACATATTCAACCAAAGCTTTTATTTCTTCTTTATTAAAAATCTTTTTATATTTTGGCATTGCTGACTTTCCATTAATAATGGTATTAGAAATGAGTTCATCTTTCGCTTGACTTGTTATTAGATTTTTAGCACCTGAATGTTGTTCATCACCTTTCACACCATGGCATGTTGTACAATAAAGATTATATAAATCTCGCCCACGAATGAGTTGTCCATATTTTTCCTCTTTTGAAATTGTATTGGTTTTTTCATGATTAGGGTTTCGTTTAACTTTTTTACTCATTTCAGCCAGCCCATATATACCGATTAATAAGAATAAAGATACTAAAACATAGGTTTTATTTTTTGTCTTAAAAGCAAATACAGCTAATGGGACAGCTAAGCCAACTAAGCCTAATTTAATAAGTAAAGTATTTTTTATTTCAGCAATATTAAAAAGCATAATTATGCCTGTTAGCAGAAAAAGAAAACTAATAATCATTTCAGGAATAAAAACTATTTTTCTTAGCTTATCTAAAATTGCTTCTTTATTACTCAACAATAAAATTGTTTTTAGAACATATAAACCTAAAAAAATACTCACGCAAATGATATGTACCTTCAGTAAAATGGCATAAAATAAAGTAAGATTGCTAAACATAATATTTACCTTTATATTTTTTTAATTCGTTGAATATAAAATTGACTTCCATATTAAAGAACCACAAAAATAAATGTAAAATTCTATATTTTATAATGGCTTAACAGAAATATATAAAAATAAATCATAGTTTTCTGCTTGAAATCTTTAAAGTTTTTAAAAAGCTCTAATTTTTTAGTCAAAATTACATTCTAATAAATTAGGATTACGAAAAGAAAATGAGTTCCTATATAGCTATAAAAATTAACCTCGGCATTTTTTACAATGCTAATTTTATTTGTTTATACTATTTTTATTATATCTTCGCCTTGGTATTTTGGGCATTTTAGGGTTATTTTTATAGTCATTTTCTTCTATTTAGCTTAAAATAAAAAATAAATAGAACTCTAAATGTTTCAATATCAAAAATACGATTTTAAATCATACTTTCTACAACACTAGCTAATTTTCAAATAAATAACTTTTTCTATAAAAATTTGTAACTATTTTAGAGATTTTTATAACTTATATTGTAAATATTTTTATTTCATACCTAATAATTTAATGATTTTTTTCATAGCCTATCGATATTTATATGCTTATAAAAAGAAACAAGAAAAGACAAAAAAAGGCAATTTTATTTTTACACCCAAAGGCTTAGGACTAACTATTTCAAAAAAAATCGTTTCCACCAGCTTAGTCAGTTTTTTAACTCATATTTCTACTTATAGTCTGACTTTGAGTACGGCGGCTTTAATCATAATTTTATCGATATTTAATGGTTTAGAACTTTTTACTCAAAGCTTTTATACTATTTATAATGCTGAACTTAAGATTAAACCTCTAAAGGGTAAATTTTTTCAACCCAATGATACGCTTTTAGAAAGTATAAAAAACTATCCTGATATTAAAGCTGTTACGCCTATTATTGAAGATGATATCTTATTGAAATATCGAGACCTTGAAAAAGTTGTTCATTTTAAAGCGTTAGCACCTAACTACCTCAAACAATATCCTCTTGATACAGTAATGATTTCCGGAAATTCTAACTTAAAAAGAGATAATTTTTACTTTACTTTAATGGGCTTATCTCTTCAGTATGAACTCAATTTATTTGATACGCTTTCACCAATTCAACTTTGGTATCCTAAAAAAGATATTAATATAGCCCGTTTCAATTTTGAAAATGCCTTTAAAAAGACCCATGTTTATTTAGGTGGCACTTTTGCTATAGATCAAAATTATAATAAGGAAAATATATTTTTACCCTTAGAATTGGCTCAATATCTTATAGATTTGCCAAAACATGTGACAGCTATAGAAGTTGCTTGTCATAATCCTAAGCGTATATTTTTAGTTCAAAACTATTTAAAAAAACAGTTTGGAGAACAATTTTTTATTCAAACCAGTCGAGAACAACAAGCCGACCTTTTAAGAGCTATTGAATCGGAACGTTTATTTGTATTTATCGGTTTTACTTTTATACTCTTAGTGGCTGGTTTAAATATATTTTTTACCTTAAGTGTGATTGTTACAGAAAAGAAAAAAGATATTCAAGTTCTGACTTATTTAGGAATGAAAGGTAAAATAATTTATCAAATATTTATGGTTTTAGGCGGAATGATTGCTTTAAGAGCCTGTTTATTAGGTCTTTTACTTGGAGGAGTTATTTGCTTTATTCAAGAAAAATATGGATTAGTTTCTATGGGTATTCCTAATGCTATTGTAGATGCTTATCCTGTAAAGATGATAGTTAAAGATTTTTTGTATACTGCTTTAATGATTGTATTAATCGTTATCACCGTTGCTCACTTACCAGCTAAAAATGCTCAAAAGTTGGCAAAAATAAGCTCATAACAGAGTTAAAATTGATCTTAAAAATACAAATAATTTTTTTTACTTTTAGAATATTATATTTGCATTATGGTCACGCCACTTCATTGGTATTATATTCAGATTGCTTGAAAAAGAGAGTTTTTTGGATTCTAATTCATTCATTTTGAAACAGACTGTTTCGCAAAATAAAATAGCTTTGCTATAAAAGGAAAAGATTACTTATGATTAGTCTTATTGTTGTCTTAGAAAAAATTTTAAATATACCTACTGATTATTGGATGCGATTCCAGTCTCAATATGAAAAAGATAAAAAAGATATCAGACAAAAGAATATTATAAAGTTTGAAAAGGCTAGTTCTTTGAGTAATTTTATAACTTTAAATTTTTCCAAGTAAGTATTGATATGAAGAAAGAAATTTATAATATAACTCACAACAAAGTACCTCATGCTGTTTTAGTGAGCATAATTATACCTCGTCAGACAGTCGAAGAAGTTAATGAATATTTAAAGGAATTGGCTTTCTTAGCCGAAACACTTGGTATTCAAACTAAAAAGAAGTTTACCCAGCGCTTAGATAAGATTCATCCTAAAACTTTTGTTGGAAAAGGCAAATTAGAAGAATTGCTAGCTCTTGTGGAAAAAGAAGAAATAGACATGATTATATTTGATGATGATTTAACAACTGTCCAAATCCGAAACATAGAAAGCATGTTTACAAAATGCACAGTTTTAGATAGAAGCTTGCTTATTTTACAAATTTTTGCCAAACATGCACGGACTGCCCAAGCAAAAACCCAAGTAGAATTAGCTCAATACGAATACATGCTGCCGCGTTTAACACATTTATGGACTCATCATTCACGTCAAAAAGGTGGTATAGGTATGCGGGGACCGGGAGAAACAGAACTTGAAACAGACCGTAGATTAATCCAAAACCGAATCAATGTCTTAAAGAAAAAACTTGTAAAAATCGACACTCAGCATGAAATACGTTCTAAAAATAGAAAAGAGTTATTTCGAATAGCTTTAGTAGGTTATACCAATGTGGGAAAATCGACAATTATGAGACTATTAACAAAAGCTGACGTTTTAGTTGAAAATAAATTATTCGCAACTCTTGACCTAACAGCCCGAAAATGGTACTTGAACGAAATTCCTGTTATTTTAAATGATACTATTGGATTTATTCGAAAATTGCCTACTACACTTATAGAAAGTTTTAAAACAACTTTAGCAGAAGTTATCGATGCTGATTTGCTTTTGCATGTTGTTGATATTTCAAATCCTTATTTTGAAAAACAAATCGATTTTGTTGAGGAGGTTTTAAAACAAATTCATGCTCAAAATAAACCTACTATTTTAGTTTTTAATAAAATAGATCAGTATCAAACACTTGATTTACCGCCTTTTGAACCTAAATTTAAACCCAATTCAGTAGAAGAATGGAAAAAAAGTTATATCTCTAAAAGTCAAAAAAGTATTTTTATTTCAGCTATCCAAAAACAAAATATTTTTAATCTTAGGGAAGTAATTTATGAAACTATTAAATCCCTTCAAATTTAAGGTAGTATTATACAAGTAATAGATAAATTGATAATCAACTAAATAATATTATTTTTTTGTGAATTCTTGTTAGTGAATATATTATAAAAATAATATTATTGGCAGTGTTTAAAGAGTTTTCAGATAAATTATGTGTCAATATTTCGTTTAATATGCGTTTTATAGTTGCGGTTAAAATCCAAATAAAATTGAGGATTTTTTCGCTTTTTTTTGAAAACATCCGTTTCCCAAAATAAAATAGTATTGCTATAAAAAAGTTTAATTTCTTTTTATTAATTTGAAAACCAACTATTTATAAGATATTTATTCATTATTATTTTTTGTATAAACTAGCAAATCCTAAGGGATAAAACTACATAATATATTGATAATCAAATTAAGTCAAACCTAAAAAAATAAATTTATTTTTCAAAAATTCAATAAACCGTAATATCATCTGTATAAGGCAAACAAATATTGCCGGCTTTATCTTTAAAAATGGCATATACATGTTGAAGACCAGTGTCTTTTAAACGCCATTGATAGGTATCGGCATAAGGTAACCATTCTATTTTTGAAAAGGCTTTTGAATTGGAAAAACACATGTATTCAGCATCTTCGACTTCCATAGTTATATTTATTTCTTTGCTTTCGGAGTCAACTTTTCCATTATTAATCAATAATTTATGGACAATAGGCGGATCGGTATCCAATATAATGCTATCAAGATAGCTGGGCGAAGTATTGCCTGCAATATCTTTAAGTCGAATATAAACTTTTTTTAGCCCTTCTTTGTAATCTAAGATCCAGTTTATGTCTTCTTGGAAATTTTGCCAGGTCGACTGGTGGGTAAAAGAAGGATAATTGCTGATGATTATTTCGGTGGCATCATCAGATTCAATATGTAATTTTACATTTCGTTTATTGGCATAAGTTTCATCTTTATTTATAATAAAAGTTTGAATAATAGGGTCTTGATTGTCAAGTAAGACTTCTGCAGTATAGGCTTCAGTTTCATTATTTGCCCAGTCGCCTAGTTTAAGATACACAGTTTTTTTTCCATCGCCTTCCGATAAACGCCATTGTTTTTTGCGTTTGTATTTTTCCCATTTACTATCTCTAAAGTCTGGATAATTAGAAAGTTGTATTTTTTGAGCATTTTGAGTATTAATAAGAAGTTCTACTATTCTATCATCTCTATTACAGTAGGTTTCTTTAATTTTAAAATTGATAAGTTCTGGTTTAATTCGATCTAAAGTTACCGGTATTTTAGGTAAAGAATAGACTTTATCAAGAGAATCTCGGTATTCTACATAGATATTAAATTTGCCATCGCCATTTGGGACTCTCCATTCGAATGAAGGTTTAAAAGGACGATAGTTTTTTCTAATATTTTTACCTTCTCCAAAGGGTATTGTGCTGATTCGCATATCTTTTCCGACAAGCACATTTTTAAAATCTACTTTTATATGTTGGCTTTTTAAGAAGGTATTTCCTTGATTAATAATAGCTTTTGGAAAATTTTGAATAGGTTCTATATAAACAGTCGAATAAAAAGTTTCGGTAGTGTTCTTATAATAATCTTGAAAACGAATATATATTGTTTTTAAACCAGAAGTATATGTTTTTAAAGTATAATTAAAAGGCAAATCAGTATACTCTTTCCAAACGGTATTTGTAAATTTTTCATTTTCACTAATTTGAATTAAAACAGCGTCTTGAGAAGAGACTTGGATTTGAATGTCGGCTTCATTGAATCGTTCTATCCATTTTAAACGTTTTACCGAAATTCTATTTCGAGATGGGGCTTGTGTGTCTAAGGTGGCAGACGTTTTTATCGGGTAAGATTCTGTATTTGTAATACTTTTAAATTTCACATATATTGTTTTTAATCCATCAATGCCTTTCAGTTCTATACTTTTATTCTTTGTATAGGGTATCCAATCTGTATTTTCAAAGTTTTCATATAAACTGATTTTCATACTTTTAGCATCTCTAGCAAAAAGTTTTAAATAAACTTTTTTATCATGTTGATTAGCAAAATTTCTTCCATTTAAAAAACGAACTTGACAGTCGCTTGGTTTAATAGACAGCTTTATTTTACGTTTGTATATTTGAGATATGTTTCCAAAAGCATCTTTAAAACGAGCGTATATTTGGACTTCTCCATATTTTTTTTGTTTTATAAGTATTGGATCAGAATGGTAAGGTCTCCAAGAAACTTTATCAAAATTATCATGATAAGCAAACTGCATACTTATAGCTTCTATAGCTTCTAATTTTAGAGTTAAAAGATTTGTTTCTTCTTCTATTTTGCCATCATTTAAAGTAACCTTACAACCTTGAGGTGGTGTATTATCAATGTAAATTTCGCGATAAATTGTTTGGCTCACTTTATTTGTAAAACTTTTAAATTTAGCATATATAGGTTTTAATCCGTCGCCTAAGCTGCATTGCCATTCTAAATATCTGGTATATGGAATCCACTTGGCTCCACCAAACTCTGGATTATCAGATAGCATAACTTTATCGGCAAATTTGGTATGAAGTCTTATAGTAACTTTATTATCTTTGACTTTCGCCCTAGGTTTTCCGTTTTCTATATCAAAAAATACAGGCACAGGAATTTGATCAATTAAAACACTGTCTTCAAGTACTTCTGAAATATTACCAGCAATATCAGAAAAACGAAGATATATTTTTTTGACACCGGGTTTATTATTTAATAATAAATAATCAAATTTAGTTTTTGTAAACCTTACCCAAGTCGTGTATCTAAAATCTTTATTTTGACTAAGCTGGTAAAAATTAGCTTTATCGGCATTAATTTGAACTGTTAATTTGTGCGATTCGGTATTATAGACACCTTCATTAATTTGGAAAGATAGGTTTTGAGGTGGAATAGTATCTAATATAACTGTATCAGAAACTATGGGTGAAAGGTTGCCAATAAAATCTTTGAACTGAACATAAAGAATTTTTTGGTTTTGTTCGGGACTTAATAAAAAACTACTCTCTGGTTTATACGGTATAAAAGAGGCTTTTTCAAAATTTGGATTTTCACTAATGATCATAGAATCAGCTTCAATAGCAAATAAATTTAATTTTATATTTCTATGTTTAATACTATCAACTTTTGCTTGTTCTCGGATAATTTCTATAGAAGTGGCATAAGGTGCTTCGAGATCGATATAAAAAGTTTTTGAAATAAATGGTGTTTTATTCTGGGCTAAATCGGAAAAAGAAACATAATAAGTGACAGTTTTTTTATGTTTTATATCGATAGTAAGGTTTTTTTTGGGTACAAAAAATTGCCATTTGACCTCATCAAAGTTTATGTGGTCGCTTAATTTCATATATTTAGCTTTTTCTGCTTTTAGTTCAATAGTGATAGACTGACTACTGTCTATTTTTACTTGTTCTTTATTTATATTTAAATAATATTTACCAGTTCCTTTATCATGAATTAAAGGCGAAATGAACATGTCATAGTTATAAGGTCCTTTTTGGTCTAAAATAGTTTTTATGCTTCTGACTTCCGATTCATTACCAGCTTCGTCTCGAACTTTTACATAAACAGTATGCTCCGAATCTTCTTCATGGTTTTTAAGACTATAAGTATGTTGTTTTCTATAATTTAACCAAGTAGCATATTTAAAAGATTGTTTAGGACTTATCATCATTTTTGAAACACCTTGGTTATCATCTAATTCTATGAGTAATTTATTAGCTATAGATTTGGTATGACTTCCATTTTCAAAAGCTAAATAAATGATTTCAGGAGCTTTTGTATCAAGAATAATTGTAGCATCATATCGTTCTATTTGGTCCCATTTATCTTTAAAATGAATATAAATAATTTTTTGACCATCTCCTGAACTTAATATCCAGTTTATTTGAGATTGAAAAGTTTGCCATTTTAGATTTCGAGGTAAACTATCATTGCTTATAGACATCAATTCTGGTTTTATAGCAGGAATAAGCTTAAGATTAACTTCTTGCTTATTGGTTATTTTAAGATTGTTATTAATAGTAATAACGCTTTGAGCTTGAATTTTAAAAGAAAATAAAATATACCCTAAAGTTACAATCATTAAAATAGATTTGCTTACTTTTTCCATGTGAAATTCAAAATTTATAACGCCCATTTAGCTTTTATTTTATAACGGTTAAAGACAAACGTTTTTTTAATTTCTTCTCGAGAATAGTATATATGATTGCTTTGGTCTGGAAATAAATCCATAAAAATAGTCTGTTGAATGGTCATGATTTCATCAACATCAATGTTTTGGATTTCTACATAAAACCAAATAAATTCATCTTCATACTCATGACCTATATAACCCAAATCCTGTTTTTTTTGGTTTATCCACACTATAAAATGTTTATTTAAATAGGTTATCATGAGTTGCTCTTTTTGTTTCTCTTTTTTTGCAAGGTTTGAATATATTCTATATTGTCCAACAGTTTCAAGGGCAGATTCTATGTCTTCCGCGAAAACTTTAATGGCAATTTCAAGACTTAAGTTTTCAATATTATAATTTATTTCTGTTGTACTAACATGCAAAGGATGGGCTTTTAAATTGGGAAAATTTAAAAAAAAGAATAATCCATAAAACATGAGATGATATAATAGTACTATTTTGATCTGGGGAATATTCATTTTAATATCAATCGGTTAAACTTTTTAATAAAATAGACTCTATATTGTAAAAATTTATAGCAATTTTGAAAATCTTGAAATATTTGGTTTTAGTAATTTATATTTTTACCTCATGCAAAAAAGTAGAATATAGAGCCTAATATATATTCCAAAACCTTATTTTTTTAAAAAACCATAGTCATAAATTTTTGGTTCAATTTTTTGGGCTAAAGTTTTTAGTTTTTCTCGTAAAGAGTTGATAAGCAAATTATATTTTTCATCCGTGCTTTTGCTGTTGATTCTAGCTGTTTTTGCATTGCGACCCTGAAAGTAAGCCCGAATATCATAAAGCGAAGCATTGACAAGGCAATTTTCTTGGGTATGGTAATATTTCCAAAGCTGACGACCGGCCTCAAAAAGGGCTTTGGCTTCAGTGGAAAACTCTAAGGCTGTGTTTCTATTTTTTTGACTCTCCAATAAATTCCCATTGCCTTTAATTTTAATCTTTCCTTTGATAAATTGCGTCATAAAGTTACTTTCAAATTTGTCTTTGGCGTCAACTTCATTTTCTGTAAAAGGTATCCAATGATTCGTGCCTTCTTTAGAAGAAATTCTATTTTGCCCGTGAAATAAAGTGAAAGTTAAACAATCATTTTGAAAGCCTAGATCCTTTTTCCACTTGTTATTGGGGTACAAAAATTGGTCTCGGTCGTTGAGCCAAGTGGCTTTAATTACTTGACGAACAGATAAATAAATAAAAGCAATAATGATATTTCTTTTATTTAAAATAAGTACGGAGGCATGACTTTTAGGGATAAAAGAGCTGATTCTAACTTCACTTGCATGTTGAAAATCATTGCCTAAATACACTAAATAACCGAGTTGACTTTCATTTTCAACATTATACTGCTTAATCCAATAGTTAATATAGCCCTTGCCATTGTAAGAGAAGATATTTTTTTGACCTATTGGGTTTCCTTTAGAATTATAAATATTAGAAATAATGCCTTTAAAGTTTTCTTTTTTAGCCAAATTCCAAATCATAAAGCCAATCGGAAATTTTCCTTCAACATTATCAAATGTATTTGCTGGAACTAAAAAAAGTTTTTTCAATTCTGCTCTAAAAACCTCTCTAAATATTTTAAAATTAGGAGATTGAAGATGTTTTAAAGTGGAAAATTGGGCAAGTTTACAGTCTTTTAGTTCTTGTGAAATACGGATAAAAAACTGGGCAAATAATTCATTTTTTGCCTGTTTTAAGATGCCTCCATATTTTTTATACATTTTAGTTTCTTTGGAAACGTCTATTTTTTTCCCACCTTGTCCAATACCATCTGTTGCTTCCGCATACGGCGGATTGATATAAATGACTAATTTTTTACGCTTTTTTGGGTTGTCAATAATTTGTTTTAAACTTTTGGGCAATTTTGAGAAATCATCATTTAAAAAATCAAATTGAAATACATGGCTTTCCAATAGATTGACTCCGTTTTTAATGCGGTCTTTTATAACTTCTATATCTTGTTTGTCTAAAGTTGAAGCCCAAATGTTGTATTTATTCGCCAGCCCAAAGAGTAAATTTCCCGTCCCAGCCGCACAATCCCAAATATAATAATCATCTTGCCAATCTTTGCCCAAAACATCAGCAAGGTATTTTTGGGAAAGTTCCACCCAAATTCGAGGGGTAAAAAAACTGCCTTTGCGTTCCCGTATATCTTGAGGTACCAACAAATCGCGGCGCTCCACAATATAATCCCAATACTCTTCCTGTGGCGGACGTTCGTATTTGTTCCAAAATTGATGGTGGGCTTTCTGTCCATCGTTAAAGGATGCTTTCCTCAAATTGAACATGCCAAACTCATCAATTTTTCTGTCCAACTCATATTTGTCTTTTTTCAAAAGCACGAATAATTTTTCTTTGAGGGTTTCATTTTCATGAGAAAGCAAATCAGCGAGATAAAAATCGCCATCAATAATGCCGCTTTTCTTGGCAACTTTCCAATCAACAGCAATAGAGGGTTTAACCGTTTGGAACCATTTCGCATAAATTGAAATGAAATTATTCTTGTCAATTTGGATTTTTGTGATGCCAAATCTGCCAATAATAAAATTCTCTTTGATGAAGTTTTTTAGTTCTTTATCGTCTTTTTCATAAAAAAAAATCAAACTATTTTTTTCTAATGTTATTTTAACTTTTTCATGAATCAGTTTAAATTCCTTGCTTTCATGATTGGAAGGCGTTATGTTCCAATTAAAATCATTCAAATAAAAGATTTCATAAATGGCGCTGTAAGGAATAAAGGCAATTTTTTTGGCATCAAAAGCGCCCAAAAATGGAGGGGGCAAATAGTTGTCAAACGTTCGGGCTTTCCCAATCGTCAAAATCAACTGAACGAAAGATTTATAAATATCCGATTGTCCCTTTTTTGCTTCTGCCCAGAGTAGGCTTTCTTGTTCCAAAGATTCATTTTTGTGCATGGAAACGCAAAAATCGACATTGCCAATAATTTTGGTATGGTCATAAATCCAAAAATAATCTTGGGCAATTTTATTTTTTAGTTCTTCTTCTGGGATATTTATCTTATAGGACATTTTAGTTTGAGTTTAAAATTTTAATTAGCTTATTTTTTTTAGTCTATATTTGAAATGTATTATTTTTTTTAAACGATTTTAGATATTGCTACATGATATATTCAATTGTATTAAAATAAAAAGAGTCGAAATGATTGAAAACAGATTTATTTTAATAACAATGTTATTATTATATTATATAAGTTATTGAAAATCAAAATTTAAAATTTACATAATTTAATAATGTGACCAATACTCTATGCTTAAAGCAATTAGATATTTTCTTAAAACTTTAAAACAAGTCAGTTGGTTACAAGATACATTTTTTAAAAATAGTTTTTGGGCTATAGGTGGAAATGTTGTTATCAAAGGTTTGTCGTTTTTAGCTTCCTTATTTATCGTAAAATTTTTAGGTAGTAAACATTTTGGAGAGCTGTCAGTGATTAAAACAACTTTAGGTGTTTTTGGTTTAATAGCTTCTTTTGGTTTAGATTTTACAGTCACCAAACTTATTAGTGAAAGCATAGCTAAAAATAAACAAACTGTTGGTAAAATTATTTCAGCTACTAATGTCACCTCGTTTTGTTTAGGCTTTGGTTTGGCTGGTCTTTTATTTATTTTTTCATCTTTCCTTTCTATTATTATTCTGAAAAATGAAGCACTTGTATTACCTCTAAGAATAGCTGCTTTTTTTCTGTTTTTTAATACCCTAAATAGGTACCAAATTGGTATTATCTCAGGCTTGCAGCTATTTAAAAAAATGGCAAAAGTGAATGCTATTGTCGGTTTTATTTCTTTTCCAAATCTATTAACACTAACTTATTTTTTTGGACTCAATGGCACATTAATAGGACTAACTATAAATTTGGTTATCAATTATTTATTAAATTATTATATTATAAGAAAAACACTTAAAACCTTAGATATTAAAATAAAATATCAAAAACTGAAAACCAAAACAATTGAAATATTACATTTTTCTTTGCCGCTTGCCCTAAAAGAAGCCATATACTCCATTGGGGTTTGGTTATCTACCTACCTACTTCTAATAAAGACAAGTTATGGGGAAGTGGGTATCTTTAACTCGGCTAATCAAATTTCCCAAATTATACTTTTTATACCAGCTGCTATTTCAGGCGTTACCTTATCCATGCTATCGGAAAAACATACTTCTGTAAGTTATTCAGCATTAGTAAAACAAAGTTTAAAATTTAATATTATAGTTACTTTAACACTTGCTATAGTAATATCTTTATTTTCAACGGTCATATATGATTTTTATGGATCTTCTTATGATGGCGGGCATTATGTGCTTTATATTTTGGTGTTTGCCACAATACCTATGTCTCTTATAAACGTACTTGAACAAATTTGTATTTCAAAAGCCAAAACAAATACAGTTTCTATTTTTACTTTTCTTGGACAAGCCTTTATCTTAATATTTGCTTTTATTTTCTTTTTTTATAGCCAAAAAGCAATAACTTTGGCATTTGCTTATTTGATTGGTTATTCTTTATTTACTACGGTTATGTATTATTATTTACACTCTAAAAGATTAGTATAGGTTATATGTGTGGTATATTAGGCATTTGTACTGTTGATAAAAAAGTTGATTTTGAGAGATTTAGAGAGTCTCTTGAGTATATAAAACATAGAGGTCCCGATTATGATTGTTCTAAACAAATAGACCCTAATACCTTATTTGGGCATACTAGACTGTCAATTATAGATTTATCTTCGGCCAACAATCAACCTTTTTCTATAGACGATCGCTATGTTTTGACCTATAATGGCGAAATATATAATTATATCGAGCTAAAAAAAGAATTAGAAAAATCGAATATTCAATTCAAAACAAAGGGCGATACGGAAGTCGTTTTAAGAGCCTATTTATATTGGGGCGAAGACTGTGTTCAAAAATTTAATGGCATGTGGGCTTTTGCGATATATGATAAAGTTTTAAAAAAATTATTTTGTTCCCGAGACCGTTTTGGCATTAAACCCTTTGTCTATTACCACAATCCAAATGAAATTATTTTTTCCTCCGAAATTAAACCCATTATCCATTATAAACCAGATGTAAAAAAACCTAATTATAACCTAATAGCTAATTATTGTTATAAAAGTTTGGGAGCTCAAACCAAAGAAACATGGTTTAAAAATATCATTCGCCTTTTACCTGCTCATAATTTAGTATGGAAAAATGGACAACTTAAAACCTATCCCTACTGGACATATCCTAAAAAAATCGATTCTACGCTTAGTTTTCAAGAAGCTGTTAAAAAATTTGAAACCCTTTTTGTAGATGCTGTAAAGATTCGAATGCGAAGCGACGTAGAAGTAGGTAGTACACTTTCTTCAGGTTTGGATTCGAGTACTATTGTTGGAGTATTAAATAAAAATGGGTTTAAAGACTTTGAAACGTTTACGGCTTATTCTAAATCAGAACAGTTTGCCAAAAATGATAAATTAGTTTATCAAAAAAATATAGATTTAGATGAATCTAAAATTGTTAGACGCTTAACCAAAGATTTTAAAGTTAAACCAAATTATATTGAGGTATCTTTTTCAAACTATATCGATAAACTTTCCGAGGCTATTTATTATTTAGAATCGGGACATTCTTCTCCTGCCATTATACCCATACACCAAATTTATAAAGATGCCAAAAAAAAGATAAAAGTCTTGATGGAAGGACAGGGAGCAGATGAACTTTTAGCAGGTTATGTATTGGATGTGCTTTCTTATTATTTTTTAAAACAGGTCAAAAAAGGAAAGTTAAAAGAAATAATTAAAAATTATTTGAAATTTAAAAAGATATATACCTTTAAACTTTTAATTCTTTTATGTTTCAGATTAATGGATAGTAGATACTTGAATAGTTTTAAGAATCTTGTCAAAAAAATAAATATTTTTAACAAACATTTATTTCTCTTTACCTATATCAAAGATAACGCTTTAAAAAAAGAGCATTTTGACGATAGTATTAATAGTAGATTATGGCGAAGCCATGTAAGTGGTTTAGTTAATCTTTTACACTACGGCGATGCTTTATCCATGTCTGAAAGTCTAGAATGTAGATTGCCTTTTATGGATTATAGGTTGGTTGAATTTGCTTTTACTTTACCTTACCATTATAAAATACAAGCTCTGAAAGGCAAATTTATTCAAAGAGAAGCGTTTAAAAATTATATTCCTGAATATATAACTAAGTCTTTGGTCAAAATTGGTTTTGCAACCCCACTGGATAATTTGATCAACAGCGATGAAAAAATTAAAAAAATATTGATAGAGAATAATTATCAAAACTTTTTTAATACTAAAAATATTCAAAACCTTCTTGAACGAAATAAGAAAAGTCAAGGTAATTATACTACTATTTTATTTAGAATACTATCGGCTAAGCTATGGTTCAAAATTTTTTTTCAAGAAAATTGGCCTAAAAAATCTTTTCTAAAATTTAATAAGAAATTATGAAAAGAATTTTAATAGTGCAAAATGTCATTTTACATTATAGAAAAGTATTATATAATGAGTTAGCAAAATCTTATAAAATTACTATTTTACATTCAGGCAAAAAAAGTGTCGAAGAAAATGATAGATATGAAGAACTCATTTGTAAAAAAAAAAAATTGGTACTTTTGTTTATCAATATGGCGTGATTAAAAATGTAAAATCTGGAAATTTTGATGTCATTATTGCCATGTTTGACCTCCACTGGATTAATAATATCTTAGCGATGTATCTTCATCATAAAGATACTCAATTTATTTGGTGGGGTGGATGGTTTACGGGTAAGAGAGTTGTCGATAGGGTCAAGCTGTTTTTGACAAATCAAAAATATGCGAGTATTTTCTATACTCAGCAAGAAAAAAAACGATTTATAAAGGCAGGAGTAGATGAAAACAAACTTTTTGTGGCTAACAATACAATTTATGTCGAAAATCGAGAAAGGTGTTATGAATATCCTATTAAAAATAAAATACTTTTTGTAGGCAGTTTAGATACTAGAAAAGAAAACCATATATTAGTACAAGCTTTTTATAATATTCAAAATAAAATACCCAAAGCTATTAATTTGATTATTATAGGAGAAGGTAAAGAGAAAACCAATTTAGTGAATACAGTGAATGGATTAAATATGAATGATAAAGTTCATTTTTTAGGAAAAATCAATGGGAATAAGTTAGTTGATTTTTATCGAGAAGCAATTGTATCGGTTTCTTTTGGACAAGCTGGTCTTTCAGTACTACAGAGTATGGGCTATGGTGTTCCTTTTTTGACCAAAAAAAATGCCATTAGTGGAGGCGAAAAAACCAATATAATAAATGGAATTAATGGAGTATTTTGTGAAGATACTGTCGATTCTCTCCAAGAAAAATTATTGGAACTTTGCTCCGATATAAACTATGCTAAAAGTTTAGGTAAAAATGCCTATGATTATTATAGTAATTTTTGTACAATAGAACATATGGCACGAGGTATTATTGAGGCTATAAAAATGAAATAATGAACGTATGTCCATGCTATTTTTATATCAGAAACGTTCATTTCAATAACAATGAGTTACCCCCTTAAGAATCCTTTTTTCACGTGATGTAACTATACCATGTCTAACACTTGCACTATTTTGTCAGTATCATTAAAGAATAGCCTCCTATTAATTTAACCGTCATATTGGGCATGAGCGGATATATCAGAATTCTAGGAATATTAGCAATGCGTGTTCTTAATTTTTGTCTTGACTCGAAAGAACCAGCCGTATAAAAATAATCAATAATTTCTTGTCCTGTATCTTTTAACGTCTCTAATGCTGTTTCTTTAGTAAAATAGTGAAGATGGCCGACACTTTTCCTAACAGTGCTAAACTGATCTCTTAATATGGCACTTACCGTCATATCTAATGGTATATGGTAAATTTTAAAAATAGCTCTTTTTGCATTTTCTTCAATAAAGTTTAAGTAATCTGGAACATGTTCAAATACATCTATCATTAATAGTAGATCATAGTTGTTTTTTTTAGTGATCAAAAAATCTTTGTTGTAAAACTTAACATTCTTAACTGTTTTTTGGTTGGCAATATTGATGGCATATTCTGAAATGTCATAGCCTTCAAATATAACAGTATCATCATTTATTTTATTATTTAATTGATACAAAACCTCTCCAGCTCCACATCCAATTTCAACTATATTATTCGCATTAATAGTATGTCTTCTAATAATTTTAACTATTTCACCGGCTTTCCATGCTGAATTATAACTTCCCCATTCTTTATTTTTCTCCGAATATTTTGACTGTTTACCCAAATAAATATTTTCCATTGAAACTGTCTTTTAGAGCAATATATTTAAAAATAAGATACTATATTTGCAATAATAATTTATTTGTTTGCAATAAAAAAATATATTTGATATATGCTGGAAGCAATAGTTTGGCAAAGTCAAAGTTTTAAACTTTGTGAAAGTTAAACCATTGTAAACCTATAAAATGTATAAAAGAAAAAATATAAATACTTGATTACCATCATATTAATCAAATATATAAGATGAAAATATTAAAATATCTATATTATAAAATCATAGGCAAAGGTAGACATTTGAAAAAGAATATAATATGTGATTCTAAATGGTACGGCAATTTATACGGTGGCTTTTTTGTTCATCCCAATTTGTTAAATGAAAAATCTATTGTTTATTCCTTTGGTATAGGTGAAGATATTTCATTCGATAAAGCAATAATTGAAAAACATCATTGTCAAGTATTTGGCTTTGATCCGACTCCTAAATCTATTAATTGGGTTGCCAAACAAGACTTACCGTCCTGTTTTACTTTTCATGACTATGGAATTGATAAAAGTACAAGAAAAGTTGATTTTTACCTGCCAAAAAAATCAGAACATGTTTCAGGTAGTATGGTTAATCAAAGTAATGTTTCTTTTCAAAATGTCATTAATGTACAGATGAAGTCCTTGAAAGATATACTGAATGAATTAGGACACCAAAAAATAGATATATTAAAAATGGATATTGAAGGATCTGAATATGATGTTTTAGAAAGTATTTTAGATTCGGATATCCCTATAAATCAAATTCTAATAGAATTTCATGAACGTTTTTTTGAAAATGGCAAAAGCAAAACAGAAAAAGCTTTGAAAATATTAAGAAAAAATAATTTCGATAACTTTGCTGTTTCATCCTCTTTTAACGAGGTTTCATTTATAAATAAGTCATTATTATAGTCACGTCACTTGAAAAAGGGTTCTATTATTAACAATAGTTTGGTAAATTTTTTTAATATATTGATAATTAAATATTTATAATTTTTAAGTCTTGTGGTTTAGCTAATTGATTTTCAGTACTCTAATTTTCTTAATTCCTAATTATTGATTAAGACAAACATGGCAAATATTTTTATCAATGGTTTGAATGCAAAAGTTGGAGGGGGTAAGAGCATCTTAAATAATTATTTGGGCTTACTAAAAAAAGATAAAAACAAAATACACACCTATTTTGTTCTAACACCAAATGCTAAAGACTATAGGCAATATGACACTAATAATATTAATATTATTAGGATAAGCCGACTTTACAATAGTCCTTTTTTATTCCCCTTCGTATATGGTTATTTATTTTCTTTTTTATTTAAAAAATTAAACATCGATACTTGTTTTAACCTTGCTGATATTCCTATAGTTGCCAAAGTACCTCAAGTATTTCTTTTTGATTGGCCTTATGCAGTTTATTTAGAGAGCATTGTATGGAAAAAGATGGACAGGAAAAGTTGGTTGTTTAGGAAACTAAAATTATTTTATTTTAAACGAAACTTAAAATATATTTCAAATTGTATAGCGCAAACAAACACAGTAAAAAAACGGCTTGAAGCTATTTATAAATTTGAAAAAGTCGAAATAATACCTAATGCAGTATCTTTGGAAAATATGGAAGTAAAAAAACATGTCAACTTTAGTCTTCCAGAAGCTATAAAACTACTCTATTTAACTCATTATTATCCTCATAAAAATATCGAAATTTTTTTACCTCTAGCTCAAGAAATAAAAAAAAGAAACTTAAATTATAAAATAATTCTTACAATTGAAGAAAATCAACATCCAAAAGCAAAAATATTTTTAGAATGTATAAAGTTCAATAATTTAGAAGATATTATCATCAATATTGGCGCTGTTGACATGGATCGTGTTCCTTCTTTATATCAACAATGTGATGGGCTGTTGATGCCTACTTTATTAGAATCCTTTTCTGGTACTTATGTGGAAGCCATGTTTCATAAAATACCTATCTTTACCAGTGATATTGATTTTGCCAGGGATGTTTGTCAGAAAGCAGCTTTTTATTTTGATCCTTTAGATTCAAATTCTATATTATCAAAAATAAATAAGGCTTTTAAAAAAGAAGAATTAAGAAGAGAGCATATAAATAAAGGTAGTGAACGCATTAATGATTTGCAAAATTGGGAGCAAACTTACAAAAGATACAACCATTTAATTGAAAAAAGTTTATTTTCAGAGAATTAAAAAAAGCATGCAGCACAAATATCAAGTTTGCACCAATTGTGTCATGGATACAACGGACACAAAAATCGTTTTTGATAAGGCAGGTGTATGCGATCATTGTAAAAAATTTTACAATGATATTTTACCAAATTGGCATACAGACCAAAAAGGTAAACAGGATTTAGATAAAATTATATCTAAAATAAAAAAAGAAGGAAAAGGCAAAGATTTTGATTGTATTATTGGTATGAGTGGAGGTATTGACAGTTCTTTTTTAACCTATAAAGCCAAAGAGCTGGGACTTAGACCTTTAATTTTTCATGTTGATGCGGGTTGGAATTCGCAACAAGCTGTTAATAACATAGAAGTACTTATCAATAAATTGAATCTTGATTTGTATACTCAGGTTATCGATTGGGAAGAAATGAAAGATCTCCAACTGGCTTTTTTTAAATCTGGTGTACCCCATATTGATACTCCTCAAGATCATGCTTTTTTTGCAACTATGTATCAGTTTGCTGAAAAATATAAAGTCAAATATATCCTTACAGGTGCAAACTATTCTACTGAATGTATCCGAAATCCAATAGAGTGGATGTACTACCAATCGGATTCCATTCAGTTAAAAGATATTCATAAAAAGTTTGGGAAAAACCCTTTAAAAAGTTTCCCTCTTACCAGTATTTTAAAACATAAAATTTATCTAAGATATATCAAAAAAATTGAGGTTTTAACACCTTTAAATTATATACCTTATCGTAAAGCAGAAGCCATGGATGTATTGGTCAAGAAATTTGCTTGGCAACCTTATCCTCAAAAACACTTTGAATCCCGCTTTACAAAATTTTATGAAGGTTATTGGTTATCGGAAAAATTTGGATACGACACTCGAAAAGTACAATACTCAAGTTTAATTTTAACTAATCAAATGACCAGAGAAGAAGCCTTAAAAAATCTTTCTAACCCTGCTTATAATCCTGAAACGATTGACCAAGATTTTGAATACATAGCTACTAAACTTGGAATTACTAGCAAAGAATTGCAAAGTTATTTTGATGCTCCAAACAAAACTTATAAAGATTATAAATCTCAAGAAAATATATACAAATTTGGAAGTAAAATGATGGCTTTATTGGGTTTAACCAAAGGAGGTAAAAGATGATAAAAATCATTAATTATGGTTCTGGTAATGTTCAAGCCATAGCCAATATTTATAAAAGATTGAATATCAACTATTCTATTGCTGATAAACCTGAAGATTTACATTCGGCTACAAAAATGATCTTACCCGGTGTAGGCGCTTTTGATTATACTATGAGTCAGCTTATAGAATCAGGTTTTAAGAAACAATTAAACAGTTTAGTTCTTAAAAAAAAAATACCTATACTTGGTATTTGTGTGGGTATGCAAATTATGGCAAAAAAAAGTGAAGAAGGGAAACTTGAAGGTTTAAATTGGATAAGTGCTACGGTAAAAAAAATAGATACTGCTGACTTTACCCATAAGCCTTATTGGCCCCATATGGGTTGGAATAGTATTACAAGTCCTGTAAAACATAACCTATTAAAAAATATTAATAAAGAACGAGGTTTTTACTTTTTACACACCTATTATTTTTCACCTGATCATGACTCAAATATATTGACCCAGACAAACTATGGAAAAACCTTTGTTTCTGCTGTTTATAAAGATACTATTTATGGAGTTCAATTTCATCCTGAAAAAAGTCATAACAATGGAATAGAATTATTCAGAAATTTTGCAATGCTATAAAATATGTTAAGACCTAGAATAATACCTTGTCTATTGATAAAAAATAAAGGCTTGGTAAAGACGGTAAACTTTAAAAATCCTAAATATGTAGGAGATCCTATAAATACCATTAAAATATTCAATGAAAAAGAGGTAGATGAACTGATTGTTTTAGATATTGAGGCAACTACTCAGAATAGAGAACCCGACTATACGATGATCAAAAATATCGCCACAGAATGTCGAATGCCTTTATGTTATGGAGGAGGGATTAAGACAATAGAGCAAGCCAAAAAAATAATTAGTCTTGGCGTAGAAAAAGTAGCTTTAAGTAGTGCTTTTATTGATCATCCAGAGTTAATTGGTGAATTGGTTAAAGTTATAGGTAGCCAAAGTATTATAGCAGTTTTAGATATAAAAAAGAAAGGGTTTTTTAATAAGTATCAAATTTATACTCACAATGCTACAGTAGCCACAGATAAAAACCTTATAACATTTTCCAAATATTTGGAAACATTAGGTATAGGAGAACTATTGATTAATTCTGTAGATAATGATGGATTCATGAAAGGTTATGATTTAAAATTAATTGAACTCATCAGAGCCAATATCAATATCCCTATAACTGTTTTAGGTGGTGCAGGGCATATAAATCATATTAAAGAACTCATTCAAAAATATAAGATTATAGGTATAGCAGCAGGTAGCCTTTTTGTTTTCAAAGGAAAATACAAAGCTGTTCTAGTTAACTACCCCAATCGAAATGAACGCAATATTTTAATACAGTCATGAAACAAATCATTCAAGATCTTAAAAAAGGAGATACCTTATTGCAAGAAGTACCTGTCCCTTTAATCAAATCGGGATATGTATTGATCAAAACAAGTAAAACCTTGGTCTCTCTTGGTACAGAGCGTATGCTTGTAGAATTCGGGAAAGCAAATTTTATCCAAAAGGCAAAACAACAACCGGATAAGGTAAAAATGGTAGTGGATAAAATAAAAACTGATGGGCTAAAACCGACTATAGATTCTGTTTTTAATAAATTGAATCAGCCTTTACCCTTGGGGTATTGCAATGTTGGAAAAGTAGTATCTGTTGGAAAAGGCGTATCTGAATTTAAAATTGGCGATAGGGTGGTTTCTAATGGTAACCACGCCGAATATGTGTTGGTCTCTAAAAATCTTGTAGCTAAAATACCTGATAAGGTAAGCGATGAAGAAGCCGTATTTACTGTGATTGGATCTATTGGACTACAAGGCATTCGATTATTAAATCCCACTTTTGGAGAAACAATTGTAGTCATTGGCTTAGGCTTAATAGGCTTGCTTACTGCTGAATTGTTAATAGCTAATGGTTGTCGGGTGATAGGTTTTGATTTTGATTCAGAAAAAATTAAAATCGCTCAAGAAAAAGGTATAATTGCTTTAAAGCCTAATGAAGGTAGCGACCAAATTAAAGTGGTAGAAGCTTATACCAATGAAGTTGGTGCTGACGGTATTATTATTACTGCATCTAATAAAAGCAATAAAATTATTGCTCAAGCAGCTAATATGTGTCGAAAAAAAGGCAGGATTATTTTGGTTGGTGTAATTGGATTGGATATTAGTAGAGCTGATTTTTATAAAAAAGAAATTTCTTTTCAAGTATCTTGCTCTTATGGACCAGGAAGATACGATGAAAATTACGAACAAAAAGGATTAGATTATCCAATTGCTTATGTACGTTGGACAGAAAAAAGAAATTTCGAAACTATTTTAAAAGCTATAGCTGAAAAAAAATTAGATGTTAAACCTTTAATTACCCAAAGTGTAGACTTAGCAGATTATCAAAAAATATACAGCGATATGAAGCATTCGAAAGCGATTGCTTCAATTATTAACTATACCAATTCTACAGAACCTGTATCGCTTGTTAAGATTAGTCAAAAATCTTTTGAAAGTAGAAAAGGAGTTATTGGAATTATTGGGGCTGGTAATTTTACAAGTGCTATGATACTGCCATGTTTAAAAAAGTTAAATGCTGATATTAAATATATTGCCAGTTCAGGTGGTTTATCTTCAACTATGTTAGCCAAGCGGTTTCAAATTGCAAATTCTACATCGGATTACAAAGAAATTTTAAAAGATAAAGATGTAGATTTGGTGTTTATAACACCGAAACATAATCTACACGCACCTATGGTTTTAGAAGCTTTGAAGGCTCAAAAAAGTGTTTTTGTCGAAAAACCTTTAGCCCTTAATCAAACCGAACTCAATGAAATTGAAACAGTTTACGACAAACAAAATGTCAGTCTTTCAGTAGGTTTTAACAGACGATTTGCGCCTTTATCTCTAAAAATGAAACAATTAATAGACGGGGAAAATACACCTATTAATATTATTGCTACCATGAATGCCGGATTTATACCTTCAGAAGTATGGTTGCATGATATGGAAGTTGGAGGAGGAAGGATAATCGGAGAAGCCTGCCATTATATCGATTTATGTACCTACTTGTCAGGAAGTATTGTAAAAAAAGTTTGTATGAATGCTATGGGTTTACAGCCTAAAGAAAATACTGATAATGCCAGTATTTTACTTCATTATCAAAATGGTACCAATGCTGTCATCAACTATTTTTCCAATGGGAGCAAAGCTTATTCAAAAGAACGAATAGAAGTTTATAGCCAAGAGCGAACATTAATTATGGCTAATTGGAGAAGTTTAAAATTGTTTGGTTTTAAAGGAAAAAAGAGTATCTCTTCAAGGCAAAATAAAGGGCATTATAAACAATTTGAAATGCTTATTAAACAGCAAAAAATAGGAGGGACCCCTATCATTGCTTTTCATGAAATTATAAACACAACGAAAACATCTTTTGCAGCCTTAGAATCACTTAAACAAAACCGATGGATAGATATTTAAAATAAACATTTTAGCAATGTTATGAATGAGTTTAAAAATAAGATATCAAAATATAATTTAAATAATAGAGATTCCTATGAATAAAAAAATAGTTAATTGGATGGACAAATTTTTTTATAAAAACTATTCAAACAATTGGGACAACAAATTGTTTAGAGAAATTTTATTAGATTATTTGAAACCAAATTCTAAAGTTTTAGAAGTGGGTGCTGGCTCAGGGTACGTTAAAGAAATGAATTTTAAAGATAAATGCCAAGCTGTTTATGGAATCGACCCCGATAGGCGTGTTAATCAAAATTCTTTTCTAGATAAGGGATATGTCGGTTTGGCAGATAATATGCCTTTTTTCCAAGATAATACTTTTGATATAGTATTTAGTGATAATGTTCTTGAACATATAGATAATCCAACTACTTTTCTAAAAGAAATACACCGAGTTCTAAAACCAGGTGGATTTTTTATTAATAAAACCCCTAATAAAAATCATTATATGCCACGTATTGCTTCATGGACACCGACATCTTTCCATAAATTTTATAATAAACTTAGGGGTAGAGAAGAAGATGATACTTTCCCAACGGTATATAAATTGAATAGTCGTTTGCAGCAAATGAACCAATTTAAAAAAGTTGGTTTCTTGGAAAAAAACTTCATTTTTTATGAAAAAAGACCTGAATATTTAAGACTATTTTTTATGGTTTATATATTAGGTATTCTTTATGAAAGAATTGTCAACTTATTTTCACTTGACTATTTTAAAATTCTTATTATATCTTCTTTTCAAAAAAAGAATAGATTAGGGTAATCCCATGAAAATACTAAGACTATATAACACCATTAAATTTTTAAAAATCCAACAAATTTATTTTCGTATCTACTATTTTATACGATCTAAATTTTTAAAAAAAGAATATACCAAACCTCTAAACCAAAAAGTAAAACCCTTGATATGGGCTGATTTTCTTTTTAATGCACCTACTTTAGTTGATAGAAATACCTTTGACTTTTTAAATTTAAAAAAAACGTTTTACGATAATATTGATTGGAATTATTCAAAATTTGGAAAGTTATGGCTCTATAACCTGAATTATTTTGATTTTTTAATACAAGAAAATATTAATCCTCAAGAAGCGCTCCTTTTAATAAAAGATTATATTTCAAAACATACTCATCTTACAAGTGGAAAAGATGCCTATCCTACTTCATTAAGAAGCCTGAATTGGATAAAGTTTTTATGTAAGAACAACATTCAAAATCAAAATATTAATCAATATTTATACAACGGTTATCAACGCTTAATTCACAATTTAGAGTATCATTTATTAGGAAATCATCTCTTGGAAAATGCTTTTTCTTTACTTTTCGGGGCTTATTATTTTAGAGATGATGGGTTTTATGCCAAGGCAAAAAAAATACTTGAAGCCGAATTAGAAGAACAAATCCTAAGCGATGGTGCTCATTTCGAACTATCTCCAATGTATCATCAAATACTATTCAGACGGCTTTTGGATTGTATTAGGCTATTAGAAAATAATAAATGGAAAAATGATGATGGTTTATGCCTGGTTTTAAGAAAAAAGGCCAGTAAAATGGGACAGTGGCTGGAGGCAGTGACCTTTAAAAATGGGGATATACCTATGGTTAATGATTCTGGATTTGGTATTTCAGCAAATTCTCAAGAATTATTAAAATATGCCAAATACTTAAATTTACCAACATTACCCTACCCAATTTGTCTTGAAGATTCTGGATACCGTAAAATTAATACCTCAACATACGAATTGTTTATTGACTTTGCTAAAATAGGTCCGGATTATATACCAGGTCATGCCCATAGCGATACTCTGAATTTTATTTTGTACAAAAATCAAAAACCGTTTATTGTTGATACCGGTATTTCTACTTATGAAAACAACCCTATACGGGCTTATCAGAGAAGTACATCTGCTCATAACACAGTTCAAATAGCCGAGCACGAACAGTCCGAAGTATGGCATAGTTTTAGGGTTGCTCGAAGAGCTTATCCCAAAATATTAGAAGAAAAAAAAGGTTTTATAAAAGCTAGTCATGATGGCTATGAAAAAATTAAATGCAAGCATATCCGAAGTTTTAAATATGATTTTAATACACTGATTGTAAAAGACCAAGTTTTTAATTTTTCGAAAAAGAAAAAAGAAGCAAAAGCTTTTTTTCATTTTTATCCTGATATAAAATTAAAACAAAACGGAAGTGAAATAGTATGTGGAGAAAGTAAGCTTATTTTTAAAAATTATCATGATATTAAAATAGTAGCTTTTGATTATGCTTTGGGTTTTAATCATGTTATAAAAGCCAAGAAAATTATAGTCACTTTTATCAAAGATTTAGAAACTTCAATTTATTTGTAATCAATATATTAATGAAACTTCTTTTTATTAGTGATAACTTTCCTCCAGAAGTTAATGCCCCTGCCCGCCGAACTTTTGAACACTGTAAGGAATGGATTAAAAATAAAACTGATGATATAGAAATAACGGTTATCACTTGTTTCCCTAATTATCCTAAAGGCAAAGTTTACAAAGGTTATAAAAATAAACTTTATCAAAAAGAAAATATAGAAGGCATACGTGTTATTAGAGTATGGAGCTATATGACTGCTAATGAAGGTTTTTTGAAAAGAATATTGGATTATATGAGCTTTGCTTTTATGGCTTATTGCCTAGGTTTATTTCAAAAAACAGATATTATTATAGCAACCTCACCTCAGTTTTTTACTGCCATATCTGCCTATTTACTCTCAATATCCCGCAAAAAACCTTGGGTTTTTGAAGTAAGAGATTTGTGGCCAGATAGCATTAAAGCGGTAAATGCCATCAAGAAAAAAAGACTTTTACAGATGATCGAAAAACTGGAACTTTTTCTTTATAGAAAATCTAATAAAATAATTGTTGTGACTCAGGCATTTAAAAAAAACCTTATCCGTAGAAATATTAAAAAAGAAAAAATAGAGATCGTGACTAATGGGGTTGATTTGGATTTCTTTTGGGCACAAAAAAAAGATGAAAACCTATTAGCTAAATACAATTTAAAAAATAAATTTATAGTCGCTTATATTGGTACGCATGGTATGTCTCAAGGACTTACTTTTATCATAGAAAGTATAGCAGATATAGAAAAAAATGAGGATATAATTTTCTTGTTTATTGGAAATGGAGCAGATAAAAAAAAGATGATTTCTAAAGCCAAAGCCTTAAAACTCTCTAATGTTTTGTTTTTTGATTCTATTTCTAAAGAATATATAGCTTCTTATATTAATTTAGCTGATGTAGCTCTGATACCATTAAAAAAAAATGATGTTTTTAAAGAGGTAATACCTTCAAAAATATTCGAAGCAGCTGCGATGCGAAAACCTATTTTGCTTGGAGTTGAAGGAGAAGCCCAAAAAATCATACAAAAATATAAGGCAGGTATTTGCTTTGAACCTGAAAATAGAGATGATTTTCTAAAGAAACTTCTACATTTATATATGGATAAAGATTTATATAAAAATTGTCAAAAGGCTTGTGAAAACTTAGCTAAAAATTACGATAGAAAACAATTGGCTAATAAAATGTTAAATTATTTAAAAAAAACAATCGACTGATGTCTGTAAATAATCTATTTATAACCGGTGGGTCTGGTTTTATCGGTACGCATTTTCACCAAAAATACGATAATACTAAAATTATCAATTATGATATTTTACCGCCATTTGTAAAAAATAAATCTACTTATATTCAAGGCGATATAAAGGATTTAGAAAAAGTTACCGATGCTATGAAAGGCTGTGATACCATACTTCATCTTGCTGCTACTCATGCAGATTTCCATAAAAATTATTTCTCTACCAATCGAGATGGAACAGCTATTTTACTTGAAGCAGCCAGTAAAAATAATATTGATAAATTTATTTTTTATTCTTCTGTAGCGGTTTATGGGGCAGAAGCAAACGGAGCAACAGAAAAACAAATACCCAAACCCAACATGCCTTATGGCGCTTCTAAACTTGCAGCAGAAAAACTCATTCAAGCATGGGTAAAAGAAAACCCGCAAAGAGCTGCCTTAATTATTCGTCCAGCTGCTGTATTTGGAGCTTATAATTTTGCCAATATCTTTAATCTGATCAAACAAATTGATTCGGGTTTTTATATGAATATTGGTGATGGGAAAAACATAAAATCCATTACTTATGTAGAAAATATTGTTAATGACACAATTATATTTATGAAAAATTGGACAAAAGGAACGCGTATTTACAACCATACAACAAGCCCAAATCTTTATAGCCATCAAATATCTGAAATTATAGCCAAACTATTGGGTAAAAAAAGACCAATGCTTTTTCCTTTGAGCTTGGCTAAATTACTGGTTTTTCCTTTTGATTTGCTTATTAAAATAACAGGTAAAAATTTTCCTATATCTAGAGCCAGACTCAAAAAGTTTTGTACCCAAACGTATTATATTTCTGAAAATATAGATAATCAAAGTTCCAAAGAATACTATTCTACTCAAGAAAGCCTCCAGAAAACAGTAGAATGGTACAAAAACACAAATTGGAAACCTTTATTTGAAGAATGGCAAAGAAGAATAATAAAGTACAGTTAATTTAACTACAAGGCCTGAGGAGCATAAATTTTTTCTAAGCAAATTCTTTATTCTTAATTACGAAGATTCTAAAACTTATAAAGTTTAACTGATTTATTTTCAATTATTTATAACCCATAACTGTATATTATTATGAAAATAAGCTACCTTTTTTTAGCACTTACTATTTTTTCTAACGTTTTTGCTCAAAAAGATTTAAATTATGCGAGGGAAGAAATAAAGGAAAATCTTAATTTTTCCAACAAACATTTTGGTAGAGTGAATTTTGATGTCTCTAAAATTTATACCGAAATTAATCTCAAAAGGGATACTTTTTTAGGTCCTTTACATTTTATTGATGCTAAATTATTTGAAGAGGGAAACATTATTTTTTTATACAGCAAATTTCAAGATGATGCTTCTTTTTATAAAATAGATTCAAGGGAATCTAAGAAAAAAAATACCATTAATTTTTCGCATAGTATTTTTGAAAAACAACCTAATTTTAGTGACGCAAAACTTCATAATATTAATTTTACAGAAACAAAATTTAAAAATGGAGTAAAATTTTTTCAAACGAAATTTTCAGGGAAAATTAATTTTAAAAGCACCATTTTTAAAGAAACGGTTATTTTAAATGACATTACTTTACCCGATATACTTGACTTTTCTTACCTCAATTTAGATTCTCTAAAAGGCGAAATAGACTTTTCCACTGCAAAAAGAGATTCTATTTCAGAAGCCAATGGTATATTTTGTAAGATTAATCTTTTAGATACAGACATCAGTAAAATTAAACTGCCCTACAATGAATTTGAATTGTATTTTCCTGAATATACCGAACCCGTTCAAAAAATGAATCTTTATGAGGAACTGCTTAACAAAATGAAAAAAGACGGTTTCAAAAGAGGATACGAAAAATTAGATATTGAGTTTAAAGATGTTTATTATCAATACAGGGCAGAGACAGCAGAAAATATATGGAAGGAGTCTTGGTGGTCTGTTTTCAATACTGTTTCAAAATGCTGGTGGAATTATGGTTATGATAAGTGGCTAGTGTTTGCTTGGACCGGAGGCTTATTTTTACTTTTCACAGTCCTCAATTCTTTTATCCATCCTACATGGCTGTACAACATGTATGAGATACAAAGGATAAAGCCCTTGATACTATTGGCAAATAAATATTCTGATACACACACAAAAAGATGCTCATGGTATTTTTTACGATTTTTAATAGCATTTTACTATACATCTATTATTTTTTGCAGCCTAATTATAAGTGTAGAAAAATTAAAATTCACAAAACCTCGGTCACCAATGTATTTTTTCATTATATACTTATCGGGAATTATCTGCCTGGGCTATATTACCAATATTATTATCAATATATAGAATTACTTGGAGTATAGTACCCATTTTATTTCAAATCCATCACCAGATGAATCATTTATTTTTGTGAATACTACTTCATAATTCTTGAATTTATATTCATTAAGTGTTCCATATGTATCTGAGTTTGGGTCATCCATTAATTCTGCATAAATATCTTCAATACGAACTTTTAAGCTAGGTATTTCTATATTTTCTTTCATAAAAGAGTTTATTTTTGTCTTTATAACATCATAAATATTATCTCTATTCATTTTAGTATTTATAGTATTTTTTGTTAAATTAGAGAATACTCCAGAATCAAGTAATTTTCTATCCTCTTTTTTTTGTTTTTTAAAAGTTTCTATTTTTTGATTTTGGGCTTGTTGTATCAGTTTATTTTTTGAATTGTATTTTTCAATTTTCTCAAAAAAAACTTTTGTATGTCTGTTTGGAAAAATAGAAATAACATCCAATAAATTTGTATCTTGTTGAATAGTAGGTTTTTTAATTCCTTCTTTTTTTAATTTTGATTCATTCTGTTTAAAAATACGTATAGCAATTAAAATAGTTATAATAAGTACGACGAGGGTAATACATTTAAGTAATAACTTTTTCAATTTCTATTTTCTTAATATTTAATTGATTATTTGTCATATACCAATAAATTGAGATATACAGAAATGTTATTCTTATTTTAGAAAGGTTCATTTTCACAATAAACACGTTAAAACTTCTAAAAATCCTTTTTTCAAATGGATCGACCATGTAAATGTGTTAAGCAAATAAATAGATTCTATATGCTACTTACTTAGAATGTAGTACCCATTTTATTTCAAATCCATCACCAGATGAATTATTTACTTTTGTAAACAGTACTTCATAATTCTTGAATGTATATTTACCTCTCTTTTCATTTAGGTCTGAAAACTCCATTAATTCTGCACAAATATCTTCAATACGAACTTTTAGGCTAGGTATATCTATATTTCCTTCTCCCCTAAAGGAATTTATTTTTGTCTTTATAACACCATAAATATTATCTCTATTTATTTCAGTATTTATAGTATTTTTTGTTAAATTAGAGAATACCCCAGAATCAAGCAACTTTCTTTCTTTTTCTATTATTTCCTTTTGAACGAGAATATCCTCTTCTTTTTTACTAAGATAGCCTCCAGACACTATTCTTTGAATAAATTTTAAAACCATGCCTTCTATTTCCAAAGCATTTTTAGAAATATGAAGTTTAAGAACAACACCTCTATAATTTTCACTTCTATTGCCTTGGTTATGTAAAGTATATATGGTAATATTATTTATTTCTGCTTTTCGTTTTAAAATTGTTTTAGCCTGCCAAGCCCTATAAAGAGAAAGCTCTTCATTGGTATTGTAGGTTGTAGCATGTTGAATATTAATACTTTTATAATCAGCAATTTTTACTCTTCCAAATTGCTTTTCGTTTAAATTCCTAGAAACATGAAGGTTGAATGTCTCATTTAACAAGTGACTAACCTTTGCATAAGGTATTGGGTAATAGTTTTCTTGTAAATCAGTATCTTTATAAAATCTATTATCTATAATGTTAAAATTTCTTATGCCCCTAAAAGGGATATTATCGCTCAATCCAATGATATAAATGCGCATATAATCTTTATCAATATTAAACGAATCGGATATATTATTAAGTAAACGAGCAATTGCACCTATAGTTTTTTGAAAATTTATAGTTGTCCAGTCACCAGGCTTCAAACCGTGAAGATTCGCTATGGGATTAGTGGGATTGCAACTATTTCCTGTTACTAAAATATCCAAATCAATACCTCCATTTTCAATATCTACATATTCTTTTATATTGCATTCTCCAAACTCATATACGTTAAGCCTTTCTTTTATTCGACTCATAGTCTTTTTTATGCTTTCTCCAATTAGGTGTTCCACATCATTATTTTGACACGGATCTAGACCAAGTTTTATATATTTTTCTCTTCGTTCTTTTAAATGTTCAATGGGTAATCCAAGCTTAAGCTGCTCCAACAAAGGACTTATTAATTTTTGAACATTTTTATCAGAAGCGTAATATAATTTTTGTAATTCTACAGAATAGTCATTAAGTTGCTTTATTCTTGCTTCATCACAAGCCCAGTCATTATTTTTATTGTTAAGGGTCTGTCCCAAAAAGTCATACCAGCCTTGAAAAATGGAAAAAAGATCATCAAGTTGCTGTTGAGTAGCTGCGTCATATCTTTCAACCCTTAAAAAATTTAAACTGTTGTTTTCAAATAGCGCTTTGTTTTGGTCTCTATAGTCTTTTTTGATTTCTTCTATACGGCTATGAAGTTGAGTACAATCTTCTTCTGAAATAGTGGTTATACCTGTTATTAAGGTGCAAGTTGGCTCGTTATCTGTGTTGTCAGTATCTATTACTGCTATAACTTCGGTACTTTCTTTTGGATCTTCTTTTATAGGTTTAGAAAAGTTGGGTTTTTTCCCTGTGCAGTTTAATGAATTTATTAATTCTTCACTAACGCCCAATAGACTGAGGTTTTTTCTTTCTTCTACGTTAAAATTTTTGCTAATCCTTTTTAAATCACCTTCAGCCTCACAAGCGTCATCTGGCTTGTATTTATTGAATTTAGTATAAGGTTTTCCTGCGTTTAATATTAGGTTGTTAATAGTAAGTTTGCCTTTTTTTATCTCATAAGCATAAAAATAGAATATACCTAACACAGTGTAGTAATCTCGCCTTTTTAAATTTACAAATAGTTTTTTTAATTTATAGAGGTTTTCTGTTTGGGCTTTATTAGTCTTATGGATATTTTTTCCATTTCCATCTGTAACTATTTTAGCCACTTTTTGAGCAAATTCGGGTTGTATTCCTCCAGCTCTATAAAATTGTCTATCACTGTATTTCCCATTATCAAAATCCCTATAAAATTCCAAACAGGGTTTTAGCCAGTTAAAGACAAAATACTTGTATTCTTTGCTTTCATTGTCTTTAATTTCTTTTTTATTCTTTTCTATTGCATCCAAAATTTTCTGGTAAGGTGGTATTTGTTGTTGGGCTTGGGTAGAAAAAACACCGGAATAAAAGAAAAAGAAAGCAAAAAAGAAGAAGATAGGGTATTTAACATTCATAGTATCAAATATTTATAAATTAATAATTAAATTTTTATAAACGTATAAGGATATTAGACATATTCCTATAATTGCTTGCAATATATAGTATATTTTTGCATATTCAAAAATATAATAAAAAAATATATAGGAATGCTATGATTATTTTTTATATACAAAATATTGAAAATCAAATATTTATATATTTTTTATATTACTTAGTTATCCATGATTAGACCCTATAAGCCGGAGGAAAGGCAAAAATTACTAGACATTTTTAGGCTCAATACGCCCAAGTATTTTGATAAAAAAGAGATCGCAGATTTTGAAGATTATTTGGAACAAAAAGGAGAAACCTATTTAACTATTGAGCTAAATAATAAAATTGTTGGAGGAACAGGCTATTCTATAAACCAAAACAATCGAACAGGTGCAATTACCTGGATTTTTTTTGACCCTAATTACGCTGGGCAAGGACTTGGAAAGAAGGCAGTAAAACATTGTCTGAATATTTTGAGTAAAGATTATCGGGTAGAAAAATTTGTCGTAAGAACTTCTCAATTGGCATTCCAATTTTTTGGAAAGTTTGGTTATACTATTTCCCGAATTGAAAAAAATTACTGGGGAGATGGCCTTGATTTATATGAAATGGAAATGCTTAAAAAATAAGATAAAAAATACTGTGGTCGCCTCACTTGAAAAAAAGGATTGTTAAGAGATTTAACTTATTGGTATTAAAGGTTTATATTTCTGAGATAAAAATAACATTGTTAACATAACTCAAGAAAAACTTAAATTTTGGTGATTAGTTGACCTTGTAGAACTTAAAATTCATAATTTTGTTTTGCAATATCTAATTTTTTTCTTAATTATGACTTTAATTGCAGGTTATTGATTAAAAATTAAACTCCTTTTTAAAATGAAAAGAACATACATATATAGCAGTGTACTTATAGGTATTTGTTGTTTATTCTTTGTACCTCTCACTATTGCCCAAAAAAAAGACTGGCATAAAAACCCTTCAGAATTTCATCATAATATGGATATACTGGCCTACCTTCAGGTTTTATATAAATATCGACAATATGATAAAATGTCTCATTTCTTTTACGGACCTATGGTTCCTGACTATAGGCCTAAGCTAGTGTTAGCTTTATCAAAGGCTAAATTTGATTACATTATAAAAAAAGTTGATATAAAAAAACTTAATGAAACCCGTTGGTCCTTAACGTACAAACGAGACGTTTTTGGAAAACAAGAAGCTTTTAAATTCGAATGTATGCTTGTAAATGATACTTGTAAGGTTTATTTAGATGAAAAGACATGGAAAACACTATTTGCTAAAGATCAGCTATAGAAAGATTGATGCTAAAAATTTGCCTTTTTTTTGGGAGAGGCATTTAACAAGTCATTGACAATAAAAAAATATTTTCTCTTTATTTTTAATAGCAAGGCTATACTATTCTTTTTTTGAATACTTAGATAATGAAAAATGTCATCCCAGTAGATCGATTTTCTAAAAATACTTTTAGTTGTTTAGAAAAGTACCGTCAAATAGCGCTTCTTGTAGATGAAAATACAGCGCATTTTTGCTATCCAATTATTAAGGATTACCTTAACGTCAATACGGTCATAAAAATTAAAAGTGGAGAAATTAACAAAAACCTAATTAGTACTCAGTTAATATGGCAAGCCTTAACGTCTAAACGATTTACCAGAGATGCTGTTCTGATAAATTTAGGTGGTGGCGTTATTAGCGATATGGGTGGTTTTGCTGCAGCAACTTACAAACGTGGAATAGATTTTGTCCACATACCAACGACCCTACTTTCCCAAGTAGATGCCTGTTTGGGCGGTAAAGTAGGTGTTAATTTTGATACTTATAAAAATCATATTGGTGTTTTTCAAGATCCTGCTTATATATTTCTATATCCCGGGTTTTTAAAAACGCTTAATTCAAGAGAGTTTAGATCTGGTTTTGCTGAAGTTATTAAAAGTATACTCATCGCCGACAAAAATCAATGGAAACAATTGATTAAAAATGATTTTGAAAATCAAAACTGGCATAAAATCATACCTCATTCCCTTAAAATAAAATATAACATTACTCTAAATGATAAAATGGAACGCAAAGGGATTCGTCAAGGGCTTAATTATGGACATACTATTGGACATGCTTTAGAAGGTTTTTTCTTAAAACACCCCAAACGTCATCTTTTACATGGAGAAGCCATAGCTATAGGTATGATGTGTGCAGGTTATTTGAGTTGGCAAAAAGGATTTTTGACAAAAGAAGTTTTTGAAGAAATAAATAATTATATTTTATCTGTTTTCTCATGCCCAGTGGTCAAAATGGAGGAAATACGATCAATTAGTGAAAATACACTTCATGACAAAAAAAACCAAGGCAATATTATTCAATGTGTTTTACTTAAAAATATAGGTCAATACATATCAAATTATGCTATTAGTCAAGAAGAATTGGAAAATAGCCTAAAATGGTATATCACCACATATCTATAGATTATTGCTCTCGACTGACTATGTAAAAATGATTTTTTAGGTATTTAAAAGGCTATAACTTATTTTTTTAGATAAGTTATGGCTGAAACATGGTGAACCAAGCCTAAAACTGTATGTTGAGAAATACTGTAGGCAAAGTTCATTTTTTTATATCCAAAGGAAAAACCATAATGAAGTTGTAAAGGGAAGGTATTAAACCCTGTTAAAAGGTTAAAACTTTTATGAATATTATATTTTAAACCCATTTTAAAATTAATTGGTGTTTGAATATTTTTTTCAATTTCGCTATAAATGCTGTTTTTAGAGCTTAATTTAAAAGAGAATCCTAAGCGGATAAAGCTGGTTAAAAGCCCTTTAAACTTTCCTAAAGTTGTATTGGAAAGATTAACAATATAGAAACCTAAATTCATCTTTGGATTCAATTTAATCAACCCTCCTAAGTCAAAATAAGGTCGTAAAAGTTGTTTTTGATCTTGGATGTAAACTTGAAATAGATTGATTCGTAGCCCTATACCAACATTATTAATACGCTTTGACCCTGCAATAAAAAACCTTGATTGATTCAAATACTTATTGCCAAAATAGTTTAGTCCTGCACCCCAAGCATAACTCTTCATCCCCTGACTATAACCCAATGCAAAATTATTAATATCAAGCCCATACCAACGACTTGCATCAAAAATAAATAAAGTACTTTCACCTTCCATAGCCGATGGATTGTTAAATAAAGCCCATTGGCTTCCAGATATACTGGTAATTTTCCCTAACGCTCTTGATTCAGAATCTTGTACTTGATAAATAATTTGCGATTTTATAGAAAAGAAATAAAAAAGTAAAGCGATATATATTCCTTTAAATACAAGAAATCTTGTTGTTTTAATCATTAATTTTAAAATTATTATCATGTTGTTTCTAAATGTAAAGTTACTAATTAGAAAAATTCAAACTTCTGATTTTCAATAAAAAAGAGTAAAAAAAGTAGTCATTTTTCTACTCTTTTTTATAAAAATAAAATATTGGTGATATAAATCACACTTAAACAATAAGAGTATATTTTTATTTAATTATTTTTTTTACTTATTTTGCTATTAAAATAGTTTAAAATAAATGGAAATAAATGGTATCAACTTTACTTATGCAAGGAAAAAAATTTATACCTAAAGGCAGCATTATTTTTTTTATATTGATTACTTTTGTATGTATTACTATTTGGTTTAGTATCTACTTTTTGATGACAACAAGATATTAAGTATTAAATTTCAATGTTGTCCAAATTTAGATGAGATATCCTTAAAAAAACCCTTTATCATAGCAAAGCCAGTTCCAAATTATTAGGGCTGGCTTTCTTAATGATACTAATTTTTAGCTATAGCCTTGTTGTTAAAAATAAGGAGATAATGTTTTCTCATTATCAATAATTCAATACCTATAAAAGTCCTTTTTCTGTTTGGAAATCACTATAATGTGGTATTTATAACAGTTTTAAATTTATTATTTTGATATAATTATGGATAAAATAATCGTTCCTATAGATTTTTCGGATAACTCTCTTAATGCTTTAAAATTTGCTAAATATTTAGCAAAAAAGACAAACTCTGATATTACTCTTTTGAACACATATATCTTGCTTCAAGAAGGTATATCGCCAAGAGTAGGTCATCTAGGGTATACATATTATGAACAAATCAGTGAGCCTCCTCGTTTAAAAGCTTTAGAAAAAATTGCGGAAGATTACTCGGATAAAGACGTTAAAATAAATGCCAAAATAAAAAAAGGTACCTTACCTTATGTTATTAAAGAAATGGTAAAATCTGAAAAAGATTTTACCGCCATTGTGATGGGAAGACAAGGTTCTTCTAATATCGCCCGTATGTTATGGGGAAGTAATACTATAGATGTTATTAATGAAACTTCCATTCCGGTTATTGCTGTCCCAGAAGGCACAAATGTTAATAAAATAGAAAAAATACTTTATGCTTTAGATTTTAGCCAATACGATAAGAAAAATATTAAAGAATTAATCAATTTTAGTCAATTCTTTGATGCTCAATTAAGTTGCGTACATGTAAGTACTTATAGAGGGGATCGAGTTAAAAAACAGATTTTGTTGCAGATTCTTGAAGAAAAATTAAAATTTACATCTATGGATAATGTAAGTTTTGAATTTAAAGAAAGTCATATGATCGTTAAAGGTATAAAAGAATATACAAAAGATCATCCTGTAGACTTGATTGCTGTCATGCCAGAAAATAAAAGTTTTATCGATAATTTATTGTATACCAGTATCTCTAAAGAAATGGTATTGCATTCAAATGTTCCCGTTTTAATTTTAAGAAAAGAAAATCCTTAGTATTTTGTTTATTATTAACTTTTATAACAATTACTTGATAACATGGATAAGTATGAAAAAATAGCTTTATTCCTAACTGGAGGAATATTAATATTATTTTTATTTGCAACTTTATGGTCGTCTCAAGGTGCTCAAACAGACATACCTGAATGTATTCCTTATGATGCTATTTATGAAGAACCTAAAATAAGTCAAATAGATAGTACAACTTTTCAAATCTTTTGTGTAGCAAAGATGTGGTCTTTCGAGCCAAATGAAATTTTCTTGCCAGTAGGTAGCGAAGTTGATATATTTTTGACTTCTAAAGATGTGGTTCATGGTTTTCATATTTTTGAAAAAAATGTTAACCTTATGGCCGTATATGGAGGGGTTAGTAAAACAACGGTCACATTTGATAAGCCCGGTATTTATAAAATTGTATGTCACGAATATTGTGGCTTTGGACACGAGCAAATGGAAGCTGAAATTATTGTTAACTATTCTCAGGGTTCTTTATAAGTCATTTCACTTAAAAAAAGATTTTATAGAGTATTTTAAAATAGCAGTAGAATTATGCAAATTACCCAATTTAGTCAACTGAATCTTAATAAACTATATACATATACTGATTATTTATCTTGGAAATTTGAAGAGCGTGTCGAATTGCTCAAAGGTAAAGTTTTTAAGATGGCAGCCCCCAATACGGGACATCAAACGATATCTGGTGATTTGTATATTGAGTTACGACAGTATTTTAAAAATAAGCCTTGCCGATTATTTTATGCTCCTTTTGATGTTCGTTTACCCATTCCCAAAGGTGATAAGATGTACACTGTTGTTCAGCCTGATTTATGCGTTTTTTGCGATAAAAATAAGATAGATAAGCGTGGAGCAGAAGGTGCGCCTGATTTGGTTATAGAAATTTTATCACCGGGAAACTCGAAAAGAGACACCAAAGACAAACTTAATATTTACGAAGAATCTGGCATAAAAGAATATTGGATTGTTCGACCTGATGAAAAAAATGTATCCATTTATGTTCTAGATGAAAAAGGAGAATATGTTGGTTTAAAACCATTTACCGAAGATGATAAACTTCAATCAGCGGCCTTTGATGGACTTCAATTTGAGTTAAAACATATTTTTAGTTTTTAATCAAATAGAGAATATGCAAATTAACCAATTTAGCCAACTCAATATAGATAAATTGTATACGTATACTGATTATTTATCTTGGAAATTTGAAGAGCGTGTTGAATTGCTCAAAGGTAAAGTTTTTAAAATGGCCGCTCCCAATACGGGACATCAAACCATATTAGGTGACTTACATGTTGAATTACGACAATATTTTAAAAACAAACCCTGTAGAGTTTTTTTAGCCCCTTTTGATGTTCGTTTACCCATTCCCAAAGGTGATAAGATGTACACTGTTGTTCAGCCCGATTTATGCGTCTTTTGCGATAAAAATAAAATAGATAAGCGTGGAGCAGAAGGTGCGCCTGATTTGGTTATAGAAATTTTATCACCGGGAAACTCCAAAAGAGACCTTAAAGATAAACTTAATATTTACGAAGAAGCAAGCGTGAAAGAATATTGGATTGTCCGACCTGATGAAAAAAATGTATCCATTTATGTTCTAAATGAAAAGGGGGAATACATTGGTTTAAAACCATTTACTGAAAATGATAAGATCGAATCAATTGTTTTCAACGGACTTCAATTCGATTTAAAAAATATTTTTAATTTTCATAATTTGTAGCTCTTAATTTTCATGATATGTTAGACAAGATAAAAATTTCTTCAAATCTTAGAAATGTTATCCTTATAGAGATTAGTATTCCAATATTATTGCTGCTATTGGGTGTTTATCATGGTATTTTACAAGTTATATACCGCTCTGGTTTACTTTCTCAGTCAGCTTATGCGGGTTTAGATTATTATCAAGGACTGACTCTTCATGGCGTTATTAATGCTATAGTCTTAACAACTTTTTTTGCCGTTGCCTTTGGGCATGCTCTTATTGCTTACCATTTAAAATTAGAACCTAAAAAATGGTTAGTTAACCTATCTATGTATCTTATGCTTATTGGTACTGTAATGGCAGCATGGGCAATGTTAGCAGGGAAAGCTTCTGTATTATACACTTTTTATCCACCTTTAAAAGCACACCCTTTATTTTATTTAGGGGCAGCTTTATTAGTTGTTGGTTCTTGGGTTGCTTTTTTTTCTTGGATACCTATTTATTTAAAATGGAAAAAGACACATGCAAAGACTAAAACACCTTTAGCTGTGATTGGTATTTTGGTTACGTTTATAGTCTGGTTTGTCTGCACTTTATCAGTAGCTTATGAAATATTAGTGCTTTTACTTCCTTGGTCTATGGGCTGGACAAAAACAATTAATGTACCTCTTGCCAGAACGTTATTTTGGTTTTTTGGTCATGCCTTGGTCTATTTTTGGTTGTTACCTGCTTATATCATGTTTTATACCATGTTACCAAAACTTGCAGGCGGTAAACTTTATTCAGACCTGGCTGGTCGAGTTGCTTTTTTCCTTTTTTTGCTGTTGTCTATACCTGTTGGTGTACATCATCAGTTTGGAGAACCAAGTATCACCAAAGGAGTTAAAATTATGCAAGGGATTTTAACTTTTGGAATAGCTATACCAAGTTTTATAACTGCCTTTACTATAGCAGCTTCTTTAGAGTATGCTGCTTGGACAAAAGGCATAAAAGGTCGATTAATTTGGCTATTTAAGCAGCCTTATTTTGATAAAAATAGATATCTATTTGCTTATATGATGTGTGGATTAATTCTGTTTATTTTTGGTGGTTTTACAGGTTTGGTTAATGCTTCTTATAGTTTAAATGCCTTGGTTCATAACACAGCTTTTATACCTGGACATTTTCATATGACCGTCGCGGGTCCTGTTTTCTTGGCTATAATCGGAATGAGTATTTTTTTAGTAGAAAATTTGATGGGTAGAAAATCATTGACTCCCAATCTTAATGTTTGTGTGCCTTATCTTTGGACAGTCGGCATTTTTATTTTTTCAACAGGATTAATGTGGGGTGGTTTAATCGGGGAACCAAGACGTACTAATTTAGGTATAAGTTATTTAAATCCAGAAAGTCCACTTTACCGTCCAGATTGGGTACCAACAACCATGCTTGGACTTATAGGTGGATTGATTATGGGTTTGGCTTTTGTATTTTATTCTATATCTTTTTTGAGTATTTGGTTTGGTAAAAAGAAAGAAGAAATCGGATTATCTTTTCCTGTTAGTGAGGCTTACCATGATGAACCGCGTATTTCTCTTTTTGATTCTTTTAAGCCCTGGATTATCATTATGATAGCTATTATTTTGTTGGCTTATATTCCAGCAGTTTTAGATATATTTGAATATACAGGTTCTGGGGCACCTGCTTTTAGTCCTCAAAATCCATTACCATTAGACAAATAGTAATCCAAATATTAAATATGGAGAAATATCAAGATAAAATAAAACAAATGAATAAGATAACTTTATTTATCCTTATTGTTTTTGCTGTACCGACGGTTGCTTATTTTACTATAAAATTATACCATAAAAAAATACAACCTTTGCCTATTTTAGGTCCTGTACAACAAAACAATAAAACAACTATTTACCATACTATACCTGATTTTACCTTTACCACTCAAAAAGGAGAAGATATTTTATCTAAAGATTTATGGGGAAATATCATTATAGCTAATTTCTTTTTTACTCATTGTACTACAATTTGTCCTGAAATGTCTGCGTCTCTTCAGAAAATACAACGTGAATTTTATGATAATGAGCAAGTTATTATTCTGTCTTATACTGTAGATCCCAGACGAGATAGTGTAGAGCGTTTAAATGAGTATGCTAATATTTATGATGCAAAAAAAAATAAATGGTTTTTTTTAACAGGACAAAAACAAGATATTTATCGCTTGGCACGAAAAGGATATTTCCTTACTGCCCAAGATAGTGACAAAAATACTATTGATTTTATCCATAGTGAAAAACTCGTGCTTATCGATCAACAAAGACAAATAAGAGGGTATTATGATGGAACAAATACTTCTGAGGTTAAACAATTAATATACGATATTAAAAGACTAAATAAAATTAAAAAATAACCATGAAAAGTTTGATTAATATAGTTTTAGGACTACTTTTTTTGACAAACAGTGTTTTATTAGCACAAGAAAAAGTTGTCAAAAATTTTGATAATGAAATAGATAGTACAAAAAGTACAGGTACAAATGGAGATATTAATTCTCAAAATATAAATGTGGCTTTAGAAAATGATTCTTCTGGAGTGTTAGATGGGAAAATAGGTGAAGATTTTTTTAAAAGTGCTTGTGCCGCGTGTCATGCTTTAGATAAAAAATTAATTGGACCTGCCTTGCAAGATGTTCATGAGAAATATGAGCAAGAATGGTTAATCAATTTTATTCGTTCTTCCCAAACACTTATAAATAATGGAGACCAGCAAGCTATAGCTATTTTTAATCAAAATAATAAAATTATCATGCCAGATCAAGATTTTAGTAATGAAGAAATTATTACTATTTTGAAGTATATAGAAATAGAAAGTGAAAAATTGAAAACCACTGCACAACAAGACGATAATCTTTCAGAGATTAAACGTCCAGATATAAGAAAAAAAACTGCTTTTAAACCATTTTATCTTAAAGATTATCCAATACTATGGTTTTTTATAGCTTTCATGATTTCATTTCTTAGTATAACTATATATCTAATCATTAGATTAACAGAGATTATTGAAACTAAAAAATAGAATTTAATAAGACCTTCTAATTAAGAATAAAAAAAGGATTTTTTAGATATAATATTTTATTTGAAAAATAACCATTTCCAAGATAAAAATAGCATTACTATATTAAAGTCATTGAGAATAAGAAAATATTCTCTCTTTATTTTTAATAGCAAGGCTGGAATTATACAAACTTGTAACTTCTAATTCTCTAGGTTTACATGTTTTGGCTATGTCAGCAATACACCTAATATGTTCGGGTGTTGTTCCACAACAACCTCCCACAATATTAATCCATTTTTTTTCTAAAAAAGGTCTCAATTCTTCGCCCATCTCTTCCGGAGTTTGATCATAAGCTCCAAATTCGTTAGGCAGCCCAGCATTGGGATAAAGGCTTGTGTAACAATTGGCTTTCTCGGCTAATATTTTAATATGAGGCTGCATTTCTTTTGCCCCTAAAGCACAATTAAGCCCTATTGCCAATAAAGGCACATGAGATAAAGAAATCATAAAAGCCTCTAAGGTTTGTCCCGATAAAGTTCGTCCACTCATATCGGTAATTGTTCCTGAAGCAATACAAGGCAAGGTTATATGCTTATCTTCAAAAAATTGAGTAATTCCAAAAAAAGCAGCTTTTGCATTTAGTGTGTCAAAAATAGTTTCTACTAATATTAGGTCAACTCCTCCAATTACTAATGCTTTAACTTGTTCATAATAAGCCTCTACTAATTGTTCAAAAGTAATATTCCTTTTAGCAGGTTCATTAACATCAGGGGATATAGAGGCAGTTCTATTCGTAGGTCCTAAAGCCCCTGCTACATAGATATTGCGTTTAGTTGTTTTTTGAAATTTTTTAGCTGTCTCTTTAGCAATTTTAGCCGAGGCTTTATTCATGTCAAAGACAACTTTAGAATCGAGTTTGTAATCCTGTTGAGCGATAGAAGTACTACTAAAGGTATTTGTTTCAATAATATTTGCTCCTGCTTCTAAGTATACCAAATGAATAGCTTCTATAATATCCGGACGGGTAAGACTTAAAATATCATTATTACCTTGCAAGGCTTTGGGGTGGTCTCGAAAGCGATCGCCTCTAAAGTCTTTTTCCGATAATTGATACTGTTGAATCATCGTTCCCATGGCTCCATCCAAAATGAGAATCTGTTTCTGTAATTGATTTTGTAGTTCTTCAAAAATAGCTACATTCTTCATATTAAATTAATAATTTTAATTTTTGACAGTATGTATAAATTCTTTAATTTTTTTTTCTAAAGTCGTTTTTTTTAAATCTTTTATAGCATTTATAAAAGCACTTCCTATGATAGCACCCGAAGCATATTGACAAGCAGTTTTAAATGTTTTGTTATCTTTAATTCCAAAACCTATAAGCCTATTATTTTTAAGGTTCAAATTTTTAATTTTTTGAAAATAGGTTTCTTGATCGATGGAATTTTTCAAATTTACCCCAGTAATACTAGCCGAAGAAACCATATATAGAAACCCTCTGCTTATCCTATCTAAATAATAAATACGTTCTAAATTGGTTCTTGGCGTGATTAAATAAATAGGATAGATATTATATTTTTCATATATAGATTGGTAAAATTTTAGATAATCTTCAGGTGGAAGATCTGGAATAATCAAACCACTAATGCCTAAATCAGCAGCTTTTTTCATGAATGGCTCAAATCCAAATTGGATAATTGGATTTAAATAGCCCATAAGTATCAAAGGTATATCTATTTTTTTCCCAATATTTTTAAGTTGTTTAAAAAGTATTTTAAGACTCATTCCATTTTTAAGTGCCTGTTCTGTACTTCTTTGAATAATAGGTCCATCAGCCAATGGGTCGGAATAAGGAATTCCAATTTCTATCATATTAACTCCATTATTAATCAAATTATTAATTATTTTTTCAGTAGAGTCTAAATTTGGAAAGCCTGCAGTAAAATAAATACTTAAAATATTTTTCTCTTTCTTTTCAAATAAACTATCTATTTTATTAGGCATAAATTTACAATGGTTCAATTAATAAAATTAATAATTTTCTAAAATTCATTCGTTGGTATTGATATAATCATGTCACTTAAAAAATGGTTTTTGGAGGTTTTAATTCATTGATTTGAAAATATCCGTTTCCTGAAATAAAATAGCATCGCTATAAATTTGTATTTTTATCTTATAGACCTAAGCAACTTTATGCTTTGCAGTTGAGCTTAGGCAAAGCAAAGGTAAAAATTTGGTTAGGTTTTCTAACACTTAGATTCTTTAAAATTAAAGCTTCTATCTTAAATCTTTAGATTAGGCAAATATATGACATCTGAATAATCTATTATAGTATAAACTTTATCAAAAAAAAATTACTACATAGAGTCTAATTATTTACATTTTTTTACATTGATATTTTTTTTGATAAAAAATAATTTATTATGCAGATATGTTTTGAGTTATATAGCCTTGCTATTAAATATAAATGATTTAAATATAGTGGTGGTTTTCTTAGTATGGTCTACTTAATATTTAGAAGAATTAGAATTAAAAGAACAGAAGATTTTGAAAAACGAAACAATTAAATAGTTTATTTTTAAATGATTTGGGACATTATTGAAAACTATCAGTTATTATTTTTTACGCACAGACGAACTGCTTGTTTTCAAAACCGAAGAAAATGCTTCTTGCGGAATAGCAACATTACCAAATTGGCGCATACGTTTTTTACCTTTCTTTTGTTTTTCGAGTAATTTACGTTTTCTCGAAATATCGCCTCCATAACATTTGGCTATCACATTTTTTCGCAATGCTTTTACGGTTTCGCGGGCAATAACCTTTGTATCTATAGCAGCTTGAATAGCAATTTCAAACTGTTGGCGTGGCAATAATTTTTTTAGCTTTTCACAAACTATTTTCCCCGCCTGATACGCTTTATCTCTGTGGATAATAGTTGAAAAAGCATCTACGGGATTAGAATTCAACAATATATTTAATTTTACTAATTTAGAAATTTTAAAACCAATAAATTCATAATCTAAAGAAGCATAGCCTTTAGAAATTGTTTTAAGTTGATCAAAAAAATTAAAAGCAATTTCACCCAAAGGCATTTCGAAACGCAATTCTATTCGGTCTTTACTCAAATAAATTTGGTTTTCTATAATACCTCTTTTTTCCATGCATAAACTAATAATATTACCAATATAAGTGTCTTTAGTAATGATAGAAATTTTTACAAAAGGTTCTTCTATATGCTGAATATTACTTGTAGAGGGCATGGCGGAAGGTGATTCTACCCATATCGTTTCTCCTATAGTTGTTGTAATTTTATAACGTACTGAAGGAATGGTTGTTATAACGCTAATATTAAATTCTCTTTCGAAACGTTCTTGAACAATTTCAAGATGTAACATGCCTAAAAATCCACATCGAAAACCATAGCCTAAGGCATCTGATGTTTCCGTTTGCCAACTTAAAGCTGCATCATTGAGTTGGAGTTTTTCCATAGCTGTTCTAAGACCTTCAAAATCTCCACTATCTATAGGAAAAATACCTGCAAAAACCATAGGTTTTACTTCTTCAAAACCTTTAATGGCTTCTTTACAAGGTGATTCTATACTTGTAATCGTATCACCTACTTTTACTTCTGTAGCAATTTTAATACCTGATACTAAATAACCCACATCGCCAGCTTGGATATTGTCTTTAGCAATTTTATTTAACCCTAAAATTCCAACCTCTTCAACTTCATAAGATTTGTCGGTAGCAATAAATTTAACCTTATCACCTTTATTTATTTGTCCATTTTTAACTCTAAATAAAACCTCTACCCCGCGGTAAGGATTATAAATACAGTCAAAGATTAAAGCCTGAAGTGGCTCATTTAAACATCCTTTAGGGCAAGGAATACGTTTTATAATAGCTTTCAAAATATCTTTAACACCTTGTCCTGTTTTTCCACTGGCATGAATAATATCGTTTACCTCACAACCAATAAGATCAATAATTTCATCACTAACATCTTGAGGCATAGCATTAGGTAAATCGAGTTTATTTAAAATAGGAATTATTTCTAAATCATGTTCTAAAGCTAAATACAAGTTTGAAATTGTTTGAGCCTCAATACCTTGAGCCGAGTCAATAATTAATAAAGCACCTTCACAAGCCGCAATAGATCTCGAAACTTCATAGGAAAAATCAACATGACCTGGCGTATCAATCAAATTTAGGATATAATTGTTATCCCCATCTTTATAGTGCATTTGAATGGCATGACTTTTTATGGTTATGCCTCGCTCGCGCTCCAAGTCCATATCATCTAACAATTGGGCTTTCATATCGCGATTACTTACAGTCTTGGTTTCTTCTAAGAGTCTGTCTGCCAAAGTACTTTTCCCGTGATCTATATGTGCTATAATACAAAAATTTCTAATGTTTTTCATTGATATTCAATTAAGACCTGCAAACTATAAACTTATGAACCATTGAATTACGAATTTACAACATGCATAGCGCATTTACAAACACCACTCCAAAATTCCGACTAAAATTGATGTATTTAAAATATTTTCTATGATAGCAAAGCTATATCTTTGTTATCAATAAAGTTGATTTAGGAAAACCTGAAGATATTTTAAAGCAAATTGATTTTTTTATTTATAGCAAAGCTATTTTATTTTGCGAAACGTTAAGTTTCAAAACAAATGAGTTAGAACTTGAAAAAAAACCTTTTTTCAAGTGACCTGAGTATAATAATCAATATATTAAAATTGTTTTTTGAATCATATTTTTACAACCTCTAAAATTTGTATCTTATGGAAGAAAACACAAGATCCATTCGAGAACATTACGATTATTTTGCTTATTTCCTCAATAAAGCAACTTCCAATGTCTTTGCCATTTTAAATCATGCAGCTAAAAAAATTGGACGAGAGACCCAAAAGAAAGATACTGAGCTATATAAGCATTCCATTTTAAAGAATTTAAACGATCCCAATTCAGATGGATTGCGCTGGGAGTTGTTGAGCAGACGCTTGCCTCTTTTAAAAAGTCTTCAATACCAGGATGTTGATCTTACAAAAAAAGAAATAGGTGACCAATATCTTACTGTAAACGAAAATCCCAACTTACAAGAAAAGGAGAATAAAAACTGGAAGAAAGACCTACCCGAAGATTTCATAACATTGATAAAGTTTTTAGGACATACTCGAAATTATTTTACCCATTATTATCCCGACAGTCAGCACGATGAAAAAGCTGCTCCAGAATCAAAAAGTAAAAAAGAATCGGCTTATTCTAAATATAAAAGAGAAGAAAAAGAGAATTTTGATTTTGAAAAAGTTGTCGGAGCTATATGGAATAAAGGGATTGCTTTTTCTTATCAGCGCTTTGATTATATCAAACCCAAAAGATATTCATGGTTGATAAAAAAGATGCAGAACAAATGCTACTATCATGACTTTATAGAAAAAATAAATCAAAATGATGAACTCAGCCAAAATGGCTTAGCTTATTTTATATGCTTGTTCTTAGAAAAAAAAGATGCTTTTGACTTTTTAAAAAAACTTGAAGGCTTCAAACAAAGCGGCAATAAAAAAGAAACAGCTGCTGAGAAGGTTAAGGAAGAACGTTTCCAAGCTACTCTTTTGACTTACACGGTATTTTGTTGTCATTTGCCAAAACCCGCCCTCGACGTTGTGGAAGAAAAACCCAGAATAAAATTACTATCGGAACTATTGGGTGAGTTAGTCAAATGTCCGGAAGAACTTTTTAAAATGTTGTCCGAAAAAGATAAAAAACAATTTAAATATGATATTCAACTTGATCGCGTCGGCAATACAGAAGCTAATTTAGCTGATCAACAAGACGAAACATTTCAAAATGATGACCCGCCCCAAACTGAAACCTATTTAAGACGTTTTCGAGACCGTTTTCCTTATCTTGCTCTTAGGTTCATAGAAGAAATGGATTTGTTTCCGGGCTTGCGCTTTCATATTGACTTGGGACGCATAACCTTATCCCATAAATTTAAAGATGATAAAGGTAAGGTTTCTTACGATCATGAATGGACAAAAGACGTACATACTTTCGGGCGTTTATCAAAATTTAGAGAATATCTCCGGAACTATGAAGAGGAAACCAAAACATTAGAGACAAATAAAGAGAAAGGCGAAGCCATCGATCAAATTGATCAATATCCTACTGAAGAGAGCAGAATTATTGACCAATACGATTATTTCGCGCCTCATTACCATATTGTAGATAATGAAATTCAGTTTGTTTTTAAAACTGAAGAAGAACAGATTCCAACTCCAAAGAAAACCGAAAAAGACCAAGCCGACGGCAAATTTTATGGACTCGCTTTAGCCCAAAGAATCCACAGTAAGCCTTATAAAATAAGCGTTTACGATTTGGCAGCCTTGGTGTTTTGGAAACTAAAAATTCCAAAATTTGATTTGGAAACTCATATAGAAAAAAATATAGTTCAAAAGTATGAAAGGTTTTTGCACGATGCCGCTTCGGGAAAATTTACATCCGAAAATTATGAGGATTTTGGAAAAAAACTTCATGAGAATTATCAATTTAAAAGACGATGGATACCCAAAGAAATTAGGCGTTGTTTAGCTAACCATCAGCTTGACTACAGTCAAATTATTAAAGATAAAATTCAAAAAGAACGCAAAGCAACTCAAGAACGCCTTGAAAATCTTAAAAATGAACCACCCAAACCCGGTAATATGGCTGACTTTTTGGCAAAAGACATGATCCGAATTATGTCGCCAAAATCGGAATTGAAAAGTCAAATTAGACCGGAACAATACCAACAACTGCAACGCAATTTAGCCTATTTTGGAGTTGAAAAACAAGAAGCTCTAAAGCTCTTGAAAGAAGAATTGAAATTGACAACAGGACCTCAAAACCAAAAGCACCCATTTTTACGAAACGTGCTAAAGAAATACGCCCACTTTAAAACCCTAAAATGTTTCTATAAGAGTTATTTAGAGGGAAGAGGTTATTTTTTGAAGCGTTTGGAAATGCTTCAAAAACCTTCCTTTCAGCAAATCGAAAAATACCCGTTTTTAAACTTGCCCTATGAAGGCATAAATGGCAAAAAGAAGGAAAAAGAATACGATTTAGCCTATTTGAAACGCTATGTCACGCGTTATGAAAAGGATAAAAACACCCGAGTTTTTACCCTGCCCAAAGGTTTTTTGAATGAATTGATAAAAAGAAATGAAAAAGTTGAAAATGAAGGTGTCAGTCAAGAAAATAACGCCAATTTTATTTATACCATACTACAAAACTACACCGATTATCAGCCCTTTTACGATTGCAAACGCGAAGTTCGTATAAATATGAAAAAAGATGGGGTAAAAAAAGGAAACTCAGAAGATTTACAGAAAGAATATCGAGCTTTAGCCGAAAAATGGGAGAAGGGAAAACCCAACGAAACCAAAAGGATATGGGCTAAAAAAATCCTCAAGCCCGAACAAAAAATCCGACTTTATAAAGTTCAGGACATCGTTGCCTTTGAAATGGCAAAGTGTTTGGCAAGCCGACTCGAAGATGAAATTAAAATTGATACCAGTGGCTGGAGCTTAAAAGCTGTTCGCTATAAAGACGAAGCCAACACCGAAAAAAATATCCTCGATAAGCCTATTCCAGTTTCGTTTCAAAAAAAGAACCAGCCCACTGTGGTTACGATAACTTCCTTAAAAAAATACGGCAAAATTTTTACTTTTCTCCGCAGTAAAAGGGTGAGCGAATTATTGAAACACTTGAGCGACCAAAAAATTGAATTATACGACTTGGAAAAAGTCATCGAGGACTTGGATAATTATGGCAAAAAAGGCGTTGAAAAGAAAAATGATGACGGCACTAAAGAAAAAATATCGGAAAGTGTCTTCAAAAACGTTATGGAATTGGAAAAAAAATGCCACGAACTGGGCTTTAAACCAAATCTCAAAAAATATGAAAACGAGCCAGAAAAAGAGTATCAAGCCTACCAACATACCCATTATTTGAAATATTTAAAGGGAAGGGGGATTATTGACAAAAATCAAGAAACTAAAATGAATGCTATCCGGAATATGTATTGCCATTCGGGTTTTATAAAGTACGGTCTGCCCAAGCCTCTTGAGTTAAAAGATATTGTAAAGTTGGTAATAGAATGGGGGCAGGAATATGACAAAACTTTAAAAAAAATGGACGAAAAACTAAAAAAATAACAAAAAATTTTCACTTTTTTGAGGTATAAAATTTTGATAGTCATAGCCCAGAAGATGTAGCTGCTGTAGAGTCCTGTATTTGCAAGGGGACTATAGCGTATGGTTGTAAGTTACCTGCGATTAGGAGGCTGTAGAGTCCTGTATTTGCAAGGGGACTACAGCCTTTCGAATCTTTTATATCATCTCCAAATTTGCTGTAGAGTCCTGTATTTGCAAGGAGACTACAGCATATCACCAAAAATAACTTCTACACCAAAAGCTGTAGAGTCCTGTATTTGCAAGGGGACTACAGCTAACATGGTCAGTTATTACAATAGTATATTGCTGTAGAGTCCTGTATTTGCAAGGGGACTACAGCTAACATGGTCAGTTATTACAATAGTATATTGCTGTAGAGTCCTGTATTTGCAAGGGGACTACAGCTAATGAACCTCAAAATATTTATCAAATTCTGCTGTAGAGTCCTGTATTTGCAAGGGGACTACAGCGTATGGTTGTAAGTTACCTGCGATTAGGAGGCTGTAGCGTTCTGTATTTGCAAGGGGACTACAGCTACGCTGTAAAACCGATTGCCATATTTTGAAGCTGTAGAGTCCTGTATTTGCAAGGGGACTACAGCGTATGGTTGTAAGTTACCTGCGATTAGGAGGCTGTAGCGTTCTGTATTTGCAAGGAGACTACAGCGGGGTAATTACGAATTGCAAGGAGGTTGCATCAAGACCTACGAGGTTTTAAAAACCTCGTAGGTCTGTGGAGTCTTGTATTTACCCGGGGGACTACAGCCCGCTTATGAATAGAAAAAGGGGGAATTTGGCTTGAGGAAAAAATTATATGGCAGGGCTTTTTTCAAGTGACGTGACTATAAACAACTATAAAGATTTAAAATTTATCTTTGTATCTAAAAAAAACCTATATTTGCGATTTATTACAGGAAATATGGGGTTAAAAGCAAAATACTTAAAGTTTTAAAGCAACTTTTTGAATTGTAAAATAACAAAAACCCATTTTAATCTTAATAGCCTAATTTAAAAAATCAAGTTTGGCTTTGAAATTTAGTTTTAAGAGTAAGTCTCTGCTTTTTTTAGCTTGTAATTTATATTTGACTTTTAAATGTTTTAATTTTAATCAAGAAATATGGATAAAGACTCTCCTAGCATGTCACCAAAATCTAAAATTAGAACAGTTCTTATCTCTCAACCTGAACCATTAATCAAGCATCAGTCTCCTTATTATCAATTGGCTAAAAAATATGACTTGGATATTACTTTTCGCCCTTTTATAGAAATTCAACCTGTCGATGTAAAAGATTTTAAAAGGCATAAAATAACGATTCTTGATTATACAGCTATTATACTAACTAGCCGAAACGCTGCTACTCATTTTTTTAATTTATGCAAATCTTTAAAAATAGAATTACCGCCAGAAATGAAATATTTTTGTGTCGGACTCCAAACAGCCCACTATCTACACAAATATATTACTGTGCGGAAAAGAAAAGTTTTTGTCGGAGATAAAGGCGCTAAAGATTTGATTACTATTTTTCCCAAGCATCAAAATGAGAAATTCTTATACCCTTGCTCAACTATTCGTAAAGATGATATTCCTGCTTTTTTTAAAAAAAACAAGTATAATTTTACCGAAGTATCTATCTACAGGACCATACCAAGTAATTTATTAGATATCAATATCAATAATTACGATTTAATCGCTTTTTTTAGTCCATCAGGTGTTTTATCTTTGTATAGTAATTTTCCTGATTATCAACAAGATAAAACTTGTATAGCCGCTTTTGGTACAACAACTTCAAAAGCTATCAGTCAATATAATTTAAAAGTTTCTATACAGGCACCAGCACCTAATACGCCTTCTATGACCAGTGCTATAGAACTTTATTTAAAAAATAATTAGGCTTGAAATACATGGGTATTTATCTAGTAAAAATAGTCAACCAACAATTATATTTACCACAAAACTTGTGAAATCATTGTAAGATAATGATACGTAAATTAGTATTAAAAAATTTTAAAAGTATAAAAGAACAGGCATTTGAATTTAATAAACTAGATCTAATTGTAGGGACAAATAACAGTGGAAAAAGTACAATCTTACAAGCAATGGCCATATGGCAATATTGTGTAAATGAGTTTGGTATGTATGGGCGAAAAGGAAGTAAGAGGTCTGGAAAACAAATCATATTGCCAAACTTTACTTCTTTGCCTTTACCTAAATTTAATCTTTTATGGACAGATAAATTGAGTAAGGCCAAAGATAATAAGTTCATTTATATTGATATTGATATTTATTGGAAGGATGAGAATTATGAAGAACAAAATTTCGGAGTTAGACTTCGTTATCATTCGCCACAATCAATATATGCTATTCCTGGAAAAAACTGGGAAGACTTTGCTTCTAAATCAGATATGAAAAGTTTTCCTAAGATAGTCTATGTCCCTCCTTTTTCGGGATTGGACACCAATGAACCTTGGATGGACGATGGAAATATAAAACAACAAGTAGGTAAGGCCCAACCAGGGTCTGTTTTGAGAAACTTATTATACAGAGTGGTAGATAAAGGGGAAATCATTAAAGAAAACAAAGAGTGGAATCAAATAGAGAAACAAATACAGAGTTGGTTTGGTATTGACTTGATTCCTCCCCAATACAAAAAAGGGATCGATACTAAAATATTAGTAGAATATAAAGTAGGTAAGCGAAAGGCTGACAAATTTGATATTATTGCTGGTGGATCTGGATTTCACCAAATTTTGACTTTGCTGGCTTTTATGTATGGCTACCATGATGTAACCACCATTCTCTTTGATGAACCTGATGCGCATTTACACGTAAGTCTGCAAAGACAACTTATAAATTATTTTAAAAAAGAAGGTAATAAGCAACTCCTTATAGCTACACATTCTGAGGAGTTTATAAAAGGTGTAGATGTACAGTCTGTGTTGTCTATTCTTTCTGGAAAGTCCCAAAGGATATTGGATAATAATAAAATCTTACATGCTCTTAGCGAAGTAGATAATAATGATGTTCTTAGAACAAAAAATAGTCCATATATATTGTATCTTGAGGGAGAAGATGATGAACGTTTACTTTCTGTGTGGGCAGAGAAACTAGAGTATGCAGAAGAGTATAAAAAGTATTATCCTTATATACTTGGAGGAACTTCAAAAAAAGAAATGAAGGACAAGGCGGATAAGCATTATAATGCTTTAAAACAGATAATACCTGAATTAAAACGGGCAATTTTACTAGATAGAGATAGTGACGAAGAAGCCATAAATCCAAAGGATAATAACAAAGTCTTAAATGAATGGAAGCGAAGAAATATTGATAATTATCTATTAATACCTGACATATGGAAAAGATCGATAAAAGATGTACAAAACTGTAATAATGACTTATTCATAAAAAACTACTGTAAAACAGTAGATGATTATTTTGCTAACCAAAATTTGACCCTACCTCCCAATAGCACTTGGAAAAATGTAAAAGCAGATATCTTTAAGTTAGTAGATGGGAAAAAATTGTTGTTTGAAAAGGAAGATTCTCTAATTATGAAACTCAAAGAAGTAAGTAATGATACTTTGAAAGTAAATAGGGTTATATTAGCTAACAATACGAGAAAAGAAGAAATACATCAAGATATAGTAAACTTTTTCGGAAATCTCAAAAAGATAGGTAATGAAGAATAAAGCAATTATTCAAAATTGTGGATTTTCTTAAAATCAAAGATTATCTAAAGGAATTATTCATATATTTGGGAAATGAATAGTTTAAATCCAAGCTTAAAGAACCTTTTAACACTTTATTTAACTTTAATAGTATATTTGGAACTCTTAATTTAAACTTAACTTAAAGGGAATTAACCTTTTTCATAATTTACAAGCACATTAAAATGATCTGATCATGAAAAAAATATTAATTGTCATAGTATTAATCTTCATTTTTAAAAATTTTAATTCACACGGACAAAGTGCAGAAAAGATTGCTGCATCTACCGTCATAGCCTGTGCTCCTGGGGTTGTGTGTTTAGCCAATGGAGAAACTGCTCTAGGCTCTTCTTTTTTAACTGTTGCGGCTACTGGAGTAGATCTTTTAGTTTTAGGGAACTCTACCGAAACAAAGTATGTTGGTATAGGATTAATTGCAGTATCTTATTTTTCGTACTTTATTCATTTATTAAGTGGAGATGACCTTAATATGTCATATCTATCTCCCAGCAACTATAAATATTCAGACATATTGCATTAACTAAATCATTGCAATTAAACAGGTATGAAAGTCCATTATCAATTGGCATGTACTGTGCCGGTATCAAGATTCAAAAAAAATAGCCAAATCTATTAAAACAGCTCTAATGTACTTAAACTAAAAGATATTATGGAGGATAAATCAATGACTTACGATCAATTATTAACTCTTTTTAAAGAGGCTAGGGAATATACGTCAGAATCCAACAGAAAATTGCAAGAGGCTATAGATAAAACAAACAAGCAAATTGCCGGTATTTCGGATACGCTTGGACTCTACGCAGAAGAGCAGGTAGCTCCCAAAATTTTAGAAATGTTTAAAGAAAGAGGTATAGAATTAGAGGAAATGGCACAAAATGTAGTTATTAAACGTGAAGGTAAAATTTTTGCAGAAATTGATATTTTGCTCGTTAATAGTGTATATTCGGTTATTGTAGAGGTTAAAAATAAATTACAAAAAGACGATGTAGACTATCATATAGAGCGTCTTAATAAATTACAACAATATCCATCTAACCATTTGAAAGGGACAACTATGTATGGGGCTATTGCAGGTATGATTGTTAAAGAGCAAACTGAAAACTATGCTATAAAAAAAGGTCTGTATGTTTTAAAAACAAAAGGTGATAACGTAGAAATTAGAAATAAACCTAATTTTAAACCCAATGTATGGAAAACTTAAAAAAAATTTAACTTTTTTTTCATAATTGATTACCTCATAATCTAATAATTGATACTTATAATTTAGTGTTTAGCTATGCAAATCATCTCTGAAGTTCGTGAACCCTTGGTTACGGGAGGAAAGACTTATCATGACATTACTCAAGACATATCGCGCCATGTGGAAAATGAAGCTCCAAAATCTTGGAAAGCTGCAGTAACTGTTTCTCTTATTTTATTACTTTGGGGTGGGTATTTTTTAGGCGATATGCTCTGGACTGGTATAGGTCGTTGGGGTTTAAATAAATCGGTTCAGTGGGCTTGGGATATTACAAACTTTGTATGGTGGGTTGGTATTGGACATGCTGGTACGTTGATTTCAGCTATTTTACTTTTGTTTCGCCAAAAATGGAGAACATCTATTAATAGAGCTGCCGAAGCCATGACTATTTTTGCCGTTATATGTGCTCTGCTTTGGCCGCTTATTCATATGGGTAGACCCTGGGTTGGCTATTGGGCTTTACCCCTACCAAATACCTTTGGCTCTTTATGGGTAAACTTTAATTCTCCTTTGCTATGGGATGTTTTTGCTATTAGTACTTATTTTTCGGTATCTTTACTATTTTGGTATATTGGTCTTATCCCTGATTTTGCAACGATCAGAGACCGAGCTACTAATAAACGTTACCGACTTATTTATGGCATGCTAAGTTTGGGTTGGGATGGTTCAGCAAAAAGTTGGATGCACTATGAATCAGTTGCTTTAATATTAGCAGGTCTTTCTACCCCACTTGTTTTATCGGTGCATACTATCGTAAGTTTTGACTTTGCAACTTCAGTGATACCCGGCTGGCACACAACTATTTTCCCCCCTTATTTTGTTTCAGGTGCCATTTTCTCGGGTTTTGCTATGGTACTTACTCTAATGCTCATCACTAGAAAAGTCTATAAATTAGAGGACTATATAACCCTTGAACATATAGAATCAATGAATATCATCATCATTGTAACAGGTTCTATAGTGGGTATTGCTTACGTAACCGAATTTTTCATAGCTTGGTATTCTCAAGTGCCTTATGAACAATATGCTTTTGTGAATAGAATGTCAGGACCTTATTGGTGGGCATATTTTTCTATGATGGCTTGTAATGTTATTTCGCCCCAGCTGTTCTACATCAAAAAAATTAGGACGAGTATTATAGCTACTTTTATTCTTTCTATTATTGTTAATATTGGGATGTGGTTTGAACGTTTTGTCATTATTGTTACTTCCTTGCATCGAGATTATCTGCCTTCTAGCTGGGTATATTTTTCTCCAACCGTTTATGATGTAATGTGTTATATCTTTACTTTTGGCTTGTTTTTTACGGCTTTTTTCCTATTTGCCAAATATTTTCCAGTTATTAACATGGCAGAAGTAAAAGCTATATTAAAAGATTCGGACTCAAAAGTTTACAAAAGTAGAAATACTATATCTAACGATACTGTGCCTGAATCAGATAAGGTGTAATTGCGAATGATTAAATTAAATTTTAAAAGAAATAACAGTGAACGAATAGGAAAAATTAAACACACAATAAAAATACTCTCTGAATTAATGGATAAGGGAGTGGAAATTCACCCAGCTCTGAATCAGCCAGAATCAGTGAAGAATTTATTTCCAGATATGAATAATCTAAAAAAATGGGTGTCCCAAACAAAAAAGCTGAAAGAATAATTTATTATCTAAAAAATGGCTGTCATGCCCTACTTTAATGTAAAAGAGGAAGAATTAAAAAATAAAATTGCCCAAGATTATTTTGAAAACTTCGATTGCAGTAAGATTATCGGGGATATTGATTTTTGCGTTAGCCCACCGAGCCAAAAGAAAAATCAAAACGTTTTCTTTGAAATAGAATCACTATTTTGGGCAGAAGCCAAAAAAGGAAAAGCCAACAGTTACAAATCTATCGTCCAGCTGATTTTAACGATTGGCAAATCAAGACTCTATACGATAAAAACCTCCCACCGGCTTACCTCGGTGCTTTTGATTCTGAAAAGATTGCCTTTATCCCTTATAATTCCATTCATGATGTTTTTTATACCAGCGATTTTAATTGGAAGGTCAGACCTTCTGACCCAAAGACCAAAGAATTTGCTCTCCTTTTAGAAAAAGTAAGTCATATCATAGACCAAAATTCTCTGCTTTTTTACTTTGAAAAAGACTCCCGAAGATATTAAGAATTTTATAAAACTTAATTTTATCTCGGGCAAATCTGATACCTCAAAAATTAGAATTGACAAAAATAATTTTATGGTCATTTACAATAAATGGCTCCGAATGGTCAAGCCAAGCATTGCTGTAGATTGGGTTATTTTAAGAAAAGCAGGTATTCTTGATGGGGATTTTTACCTTGCTGATATATTATCCGAAGATAACCGAAGTTTAAAGGAAAAGTTATTCGTACTTCTAAAAAAAGATCATTACGAATTAGATAGAAAGCTAAGCGAATCGGGTTTATTTAATTATAGTACCACAGCTTTTAAAGACAAACAAAAAGCACATACGCAATTTTGGAACAAATACGAAAGACCACCCAAGAAAGACTATTGGGATTATATTGTGGAGCGTCGGGATTTATTGGTTCCTCAGGATATAAGGGAACGAAAAGGGAGTTTTTTTACGCCTCAAATTTGGGTAGAACTTTCTCAAAAGTATCTCGGTGACGTTTTGGGTGAAGATTGGCAAGACGATTATTACATCTGGGATTGTGCTGCGGGGACGGGAAATTTACTTACCGGTTTAACCAATAAATACCATATTTGGGCTTCCACTCTTGACCGGCAAGATGTGGATGTGATGAAAGACCGTATAAGCAACGGGGCAAATTTACTCGAAGACCACGTTTTCCAATTTGATTTTTTGAATGACGATTTCAGCAAATTGCCCAAGTCCTTACTCAATATTATCAATGATTCGAAAAAGAGAGAAAAATTAGTCATTTATATTAATCCGCCTTATGTAGAGGGGGATTCAAGAATTGGAAAAGGAAGAAAAGGCGTTCAAAAGACTGAAATTCATGATAAATATCAAAAAGATTTAGGAAAAGCCAGCGGCGAGTTATCTGCTCAATTTTTTATTCGAATCTATAAAGAACTTAATAATTCTATTCTTGCAGAATTTTCAAAATTGACAATACTGCAAGCGCCCAATTTTTCAACTTTGAGAAAAAATTTTGAAGCTAAGTTGGAACAAATATTTATCATGCCTGCCAACACTTTTGACAATGTAAAAGGTCAATTTCCTATTGGTTTTATGATTTGGGATACCAAGAAAAAAGAAATATTTAATAATTGCCAAACAGATATTTATAATACGGAAGGCAATTTTATTGGCACAAAAAAGATTGATGCCTATGACGATTCAAAGTTTATCAGTGCTTTAATTGAAAAAAACAAGAATGGAAATGGTAATGGTAACAACAATGGCAATAAAGTTTTTATTGGACATATGAGTTCAACAGGCAATGATTTCCAAAATCAAAATGCTGTATTTATAGAGCATTTAAATAAACGAAAAAAAGCAGGAGGACGTCATACGCTTATCAGTGATAATAATTTTATTGTGATTTCAGTTTATTTTGCAGTAAGAAAAGTTATTCCTGCCACTTGGCTCAACGACCGAGACCAGTTTTTATGCCCGAATGACAAATGGAAAATTGATATAGAATTTCAAAATGATTGCTTGACTTATGTCTTGTTTAACAATAACATACAATCTGAATACGGAGTCAATCACTGGATACCTTTTACAGAATACGAAGTTGATTCCCGAGAAAAATTTGACAGCAATTTTATGACTGACTTTATAAAAGGTAAATTAAAACCTACCAGCAATGGCGATTTGCTTAATAAACAAAAACATAGAAATAAGGCATTAGTATTTTCAACAGAGGCGAAAGCCGTATTTGAATCGGGTAAAAAATTATGGAAATATTATCATAAACAGAAAAATTGTAATGTAAACGCTTCTTTATACGATATAAGGGCTTATTTTCAAGGCAAAAATGCTAAAGGCAAAATGAATTCTAAAAGTCAAGACCAAACTTATATGACTTTGATAATGGATTTGAGAAGCAAATTAAATAGCCTTGCCAAAAAAATAGAACCAAAAATATACGATTATGGGTTTTTAAAAAAGTGAGTCATTTTATTGGTTTTTAATTTATTAAACTATAAAAATTTTTGATTTCCAAAATTATATTTTCCTAATTCGTATATTCTATTTTATTACAAATTTATGCCCTACTTTAACATAAGAGAAGAAGAATTAAAAAATAAAATTGCCCAAGATTATTTTGAAAACTTCGATTGCAGTAAGATTATTGGGGATATTGATTTTTGCGTTAGCCCACTGAGCCAAAAGAAAAATCAAGATGTTTTCTTCGAAACAGAATCACTACTTTGGGCAGAAGCCAAAAAAGGAAAAGCTAACAGTTACAAATCTATCGTTCAGCTGATTTTAACAATTGGAAAATCAAAATTATACGATAAAAATCTCCCACCAGCTTACCTCGGTGCTTTTGATTCTGAAAAGATTGCCTTTATCCCTTATAATTCCATTCATGATGTTTTTTATACCAGCGATTTTAATTGGAACGTCAGACCTTCTGATTCTAAAACAAAGGAATTTAGCTTTCTTTTAGAAAAAGTAAGCCATATCATAGACCAAAATTCTCTGCTTTTCTACTTTGAAAAAGACTCCCGGGATATTAAGAATTTTATAAAACTTAATTTTATCTCGGGCAAATCTGATACCTCAAAAATTAGAATTGACAAAAATAATTTTATGGTCATTTATAATAAATGGCTCCAAATGGTCAAACCAAGCATTGCTGTAGATTGGGTTATTTTAAGAAAAGCAGGTATTCTTGATGGGGATTTTTATCTGGCTGATATATTATCTAAGGACAACCAAAGTTTAAAAGAAAAATTGTTTGTCCTTCTAAAAAAAGATCATTACGAATTAGATAGAAAGCTAAGCGAATCGGGTTTATTTAATTATAGTACCACAGCTTTTAAAGACAAACAAAAAGCACATACGCAATTTTGGAACAAATACGAAAGACCACCCAAGAAAGACTATTGGGATTATATTGTGGAGCGTCGGGATTTATTGGTGCCTCAGGATATAAGGGAACGAAAAGGGAGTTTTTTTACGCCTCAAATTTGGGTAGAACTTTCTCAAAAGTATCTCGGCGACGTTTTGGGTGAAGATTGGCAAGACGATTATTACATCTGGGATTGTGCTGCGGGGACGGGAAATTTACTTACCGGTTTAACCAATAAATACCATATTTGGGCTTCTACTCTTGACCGACAAGATGTGGATGTCATGAAAGACCGTATAAGCAACGGAGCAAATTTACTCGAAGACCACGTTTTCCAATTTGATTTTTTGAATGACGATTTCAGCAAATTACCGAAACCCTTGCTCAATATTATCAATGATTCGAAAAAGAGAGAAAAATTAGTCATTTATATTAATCCGCCTTATGCTGAGGCTCCCAAATATGGAAACAGCAAAGATGGGATCAGTTTAACCAAAATTCATGATCAATTTAAAAATATAATAAGTTTTGCTGTAAATGAATTATCTTCTCAATTTTTTGCGCGAATTTATCAAGAATTACCTGATACTAAACTGGCTTCTTTTAGCAAATTAAAATTTGTAACTTCTCAAAATTTTGCAAAGTTTCGAGACTATTTTAAATCTGAATATCAAAAAGGTTTTATTTGTCGGGCAAATACTTTTGATAATGTAAAGGGTAATTTTCCAATCGGATTTTTAATCTGGAATTTAGAAAATAAAAAAGAAATTAAAAAAATCAAATGCGATGTATTGGACAATGGAGGCAAAGTAGAAGGTCAAAAGTTATTCTATCCTATAAAAAAAAAAGATACAATAAATAATTGGCTGCGTCTATTTTATGATGAAGAAAATGCAAATAGTATTGGTTATCTTAGATTTGTAGGTCCTAATTTTCAAGCAAATAATGGCATTTTTTTTACAAACGATCCCAAAAAAAGTGATATTAAAGAATCAAGAATTAGAGTTATATCTTCAAAAAATATAATGATAATGTGTATTTATCTTGCCATTCGCCAAGTGCTAAAATCCACTTGGCTTAATGATAAAGACCAATTTTTATACCCAAATGACGGATGGAAAATTGATAGCAAATTTCAAAATAATTGTTTGGCATTTGCTTTATTTCATGGCAAAAATAGAATCAGTTCAAAAGTAGGTACCAATCACTGGATTCCTTTTACAGAGTATGAGGTTAATTCAAGAGAAAAGTTTGACAGCAATTTTATGACTGACTTTATAAAAGGAAAATTAAAACCTACCAGCAATGGCGATTTGCTTAATAAACAAAAACATAGAAATAAGGCATTGGTATTTTCGACAGAGGCAAGCTCAGTTTTTGAATCGGGCAAAAAATTATGGAAATATTACCACAAACAGAAAAATTGTAATGTAAACGCTTCTTTATACGATATAAGGGCTCATTTTCAAGGCAAAAATGCTAAAGGCAAAATGAATTCTAAAAGTCAAGACCAAACTTATATGACTTTGATAATGGATTTGAGAAGCAAATTAAGTGTCCTTGCCAAAAAAATAGAACCAAAAATATACGATTATGGGTTTTTAAAAAAGTGAGTCATTTTGAAAATCAGAAATTTAAACTTTTTTATATTAGAAAGATTCATTTTCAATACCAATGCATTAAATACCTAAAAAATTATTTTTTCAAGTGACCGACTATAGTATTAATTATTTTTTAGAACGGTTTAAAACAATAGCTAAAACAATTAAAGTTAGCAAAGCAGTAAGCCATAGTCCGAAATATTGTCCACCATGAAGGATTAAAGCAACAAAATTGCTGGCTTCTTTACTCACATTATAACTTATCAAGCTGGCACTTGTAAGCAAGTGAAAAGCCCCTACTCCTCCCGGGGTTGGCATAATCATGCCGATACAACCCATAGTAAAAACAAAGAGGATTTTATCGAAATCTATTGCCCCAAGGTTATTGACACTAATAAAAACCATATAGAACATATAGTAATATAAAACCCAAATTAAAAGGCTACTTACAATATACTTTATCTTATTTTTTTTATTCATATATTTGACACTGGTCAAGCCTTTTTTAAAATCTATTAAAAACCGTAAACCAAATCTATAAATAGAATGACGCTTAAGTCTTTTATGGTTTTTTTTCAAAAGAATTATAAAAATTAAGAAAAGGAGTAGAGTTAGAGCAAGTACTACAGCAATTTTAGAGTAATTAAAATTATAGTTAAGTGTCTCTATAAGTAGTTTTTTGATTCGAGTCAGTTGAAGCAAAAATGAACAGCAAATAAAGAAAGTTAAAAGTATCAAATCAACAATTCGTTCAGTAATCACCGTTCCAAAACTTACTTTTACAGAAACTTGATCCGTTTTTTTAAGTACAGAACAACGCACAATTTCACCCACGCGCGGTAAAAATAAGTTGGCAAAATAGCCGATAATAACAGCCATTGAAGAGTTTAAAAGAGAGACTTTATAACCAAGTGGCTCTAAGGCTATTTGCCAGCGAAAAGCCCTCACAATATAAGCAAAAAAACCAAATAATATTGAAAAACTAAACCAAACTATATTAATATTTTTGAAGTGTTTAAGCATACCACTCATATTGCTATCTCTATAAACATACCAAAAAAGTAAGCCTGATACGCTAAAAGAAAGCAAAGTATATACTATTTTTTTGAAACTCATATTTTAAATCAACAGGTTAAATAGCATTAAGATTTTGTTTTAAAATACGCACAAAACTATCTATATCATTTTTGGTCGTATCGAAAGAAGTCATCCAGCGCACTTCAGAAGTCAGCTCATTCCAAACATAAAAAAAACAATCTTTCTGAATTTTTTCAATAACTTCTTTGGGTATTTTGGCAAAAATGGCATTGCATTGGCTGGGTTGTGTTATAAGCACATGTTTTATGTTTTTGACTTTTTCGAATAAATAATTTGCCATGGCATTGGCTTGTATAGCATTTTTTTTCCATATTTTTTTTTCCATATAAACATCATATTGGGCGGCAATGTAGCGAGTTTTAGAAGATAATTGCATGCTCTGCTTGTGAAAAAATTTAACGTTTTCATGTTTAACACTTGGGAAAAAAATAGCTGCTTCCCCAAATACCAAGCCATTTTTTGTGCCTCCAAAAGAAATAACATCTGCTCCACTAATATTGGCTAATTCGGCAAAACTTATTTCCAATGCTACAGCAGCATTAGCTAAACGAGCCCCATCTATATGTATGTATAAATTATGTTTCCGGGCAAAATTTCTTATGTGCGCCAGTTCTTCCAAAGTGTAAAGAGTTCCATATTCAGTAGGTTGGGTAAGTGATAAAACAGTTGGTTGAATGGCATGTTCATCGTCCAAACGTTGCAGATAGGGAAGTATTTTTTCTGTTTTTATCTTTCCATTTTCATGAGTAATGGGCAGTAGCTTAGCCCCTATATAGCGTTCCAAAGCCCCACATTCATCGGTATTGATATGGGCAATATCGCTGCACAATACCCCCTCAAAAGGACGCAGTAAAGCCGACAGCGACAATACATTAGCACCTGTGCCATTATAAGTAAAATACACGTCTACTTCTGAATTAAATAGAGTTTTAAACTTTTCTTTGACCTCTTTTGTATAGTCGTCATGACCGTAAGAATGATAATGACCTTGATTAATTCTAATTAATGCCTCTAAAATATACGGATCTGCCCCAGACGAATTATCGCTTGCAAAAAAACGCTCTACATTCACTTCGATCAATAATTAGGAATTACAAATTAAGAATTATGAAAAATTAATTTAATTAAAAAATCAAGGTTATAGCAACACTATTATTATCTCAGAAAAATTTATTTTTATTATTTAATGAGTTAAAAGTTTTAAAAACTCTTTTTCAAGTAACATGACTATAGGTCGATATTTGTTTTTTGTATCTTTCAAATCATCTATAACAATGCTATAACATAGGTTTTATTCCATCAAAACAGCTTTATATTTTTCTAGGTTTTTTATAACAATTCCAGTTCCTCTGGCAACGGCTCTTAAAGGGTCATCTACAATATGGACAGGAAGTTTAGTTTTAGCAGCTATTCTTTGGTCTAAGCCATTGAGCAAAGCCCCTCCGCCTGTCAAATGAATACCTTGGTCGTAAATATCAGCTGACAGTTCAGGTGGAGAGGTTTCTAAAGTTCTAATAACAGCTTCTTCTATTTTAGAAATAGATTTATCTAAAGCAAAAGCTATTTCGGTATAAGAAATTTTAACAACTTTAGGTATACCTGTCATTAAATCTCGTCCTCTTACTTCAAAATCATCAGGTGGATTAGCAAGCTCTGGGATAGCCGAACCAATTTCTATTTTTATCTTTTCGGCAGTACGTTCTCCAATTAATAAATTATGTTGACGGCGTATATAATCTAAAATATCGTGGTTAAAAACGTCGCCAGCGGTTCTGACGGATTCGTCACATACGATACCAGATAAAGCTATAATAGCTATTTCTGTGGTGCCTCCTCCAATATCTACAATCATACTTCCGACTGGCTTTTCAATATTAATCTCTATACCTATGGCTGCGGCAATAGGTTCACTAATCATATAAACCTCTCTACCACCTGCGTGTTCCGCTGAATCTCTAACGGCTCGTTTTTCTACTTCTGTAATGCCTGAAGGAATGCAGATAACCATTTTATAATACATCGGCATAATATTACGTTTACTTCGATCTATTCGCTTAATCATATTGCGAATCATCTTTTCTGCCGAGTCAAAATCTGCGATAACCCCATCTCGAAGTGGTCTAACTGTTTTAATATTATCATGTGTCTTTTCATGCATTTGCATAGCCTTATTACCTACAGCTAAAACTTTACCTGTTGCTTTGTCCAAGGCAATTATAGAAGGTTCGTCTATAACAACTTTACCGTTGGAAAGAATGATTGTGTTTGCTGTTCCAAGGTCCATAGCTAAGTCATTGGACAAAAAGTTAAATAATCCCATATTTCAGATTTTGAAAACTATAAAAAAATAAATATATACCTGTATTGATAGTAATTGTGAATTATTAAAATTATAATTTTGAAAACCAATGACTTAATTTACAAAATCTAAAATTATAAAAACTTGATTAATTAAATATTAAAGAATATTTAGGCATTTTTTAGATAGTGCATTTTAGGTATTATAAAAAAGATTTTTAATATTGAGGTTACGAACTCTATTTGCCTTTTCATTTAACCTGTTATAGTCATGTCAATTGAAAAAAGGATTTTTAGAGGTTTTAATTCATTGATTTTGAAAACGTCCGTTTCCCAAAATAAAATAGCATTGCTATAAAAAAAATAACTCTAAAAATAATATAAGTACCTTCAAATGCGACTAAAGCAAAGATATTGTAAAAAATGGCATAAACAAATTTTTTAAACGATAAAGCAATATGCTAAAAAACAAATAAAAAGTATTATCAGGTTTATTGGTCAATCTTTATTATATTTCAACGTATTGGTTTTCAATAGTAAAATCTTTATAATTCATAATTTGTAATTATTATTTTTGAAGCGAGATTAATTTTTTATAAACCTTATTTTTAGTTATAAGCTCTTCATGATTGCCACATTCTATAATTTTTCCTTTTTGAATAACCAAAATTTTATCTGCGTGTCGTATAGTACTTAGTCTATGGGCAATAATAATAGAAGTTCGATCTTTTAGAAGATTGTTTAAGGCTTCTTGTACTAATTTTTCCGATTCAGAATCTAAAGCAGAAGTTGCCTCGTCAAGAATAAGAATAGCTGGGTTTTTCAAAATGGCTCTAGCAATACTCAAACGTTGTTGTTGACCACCGGATAATTTCATGCCTCTATCACCAATAGTTGTTTGATAGCCATGTCTCATTTCTATAATAAAACTATGAGCATTAGCAACTTTTGCTGCATGAATAATATCCTCTTCAGAAGCTTCTAAGCCAAAAGCTATATTATTGGATATAGTATCATTGAATAATATAGATTCTTGAGATACTATACCTATTAAACATCTTAAATTATTTATTTTCAAAGTGTTAATATTATCACCATCTAATAGAATTTGTCCTTTTTCTGGTTCTATAAAACGAGGTAGTAGATGCGCTATAGTACTTTTACCACTTCCGGAACTGCCGACTAAAGCCACCGTTTCTCCTTTTTTTATTTTAAAGGAAATCCCATTAATGGCTAATTTTTCCTTTTTTTCATAACGCAAATAGATATTTTGAAAATAGATGGATTTTTGAAAATAATTTATCGTTTTTGCCTTTGGCAAATCAACTATTTTAGGATTTTCATTGATGATTTTAAAAACTCTATCGGCAGAAGCCATACCTTTTTGAATATTTGTTAAGGCGCTGGTTATACCTTTTATAGGCACTAAAATTTGAGAAAAAATAACCAGATAAGTAATAAATTGGCTAGCAGAAAGATTTGAACTATCTGATAAAATTAAACTACCTCCATAAATTAAAATTAAAACTACAACAAAAACCCCAAATATTTCTGAAACTGGAGAAGCTAAATCTCTTTTATAATAAATCTGTTTTAAAAACTTGATATATTCCTTATTAGAACGATCAAAGCGCTTAGATAAAAACTTTTCTGCTGTGAATGCTTTGACAATTTTTATACCGCTTATTGTTTCTTCAAAAATACTGATAATATGACCTAATATATTTTGAGTATTAACAGCTTCTTTTCTCAAACGCTTACTGATTTGGGTTATAAAAAAACCAGATATAGGTATCAATATAAGCGTAAACAGAGTAAGTTTTACCGACATAATAAACAAAATAATAAAATAACCTATGGTAATCAGTGGATCACGAAAAACAACAGTTAAACTACTGGTAACCATATTTTCTATTTCTTGAATATCATTAGATATTCTGGAAATTAAATCGCCTTTTTTTAGTTTTGAAAAATATAAAATATCCAAATCTAAAACTTTTTGAAAAAGGCTTTTCCTTAAGTTATAAATAATTTTGGAACGCACTTTTACCATAAGACGAAGATTAGTATAAGCGCATAAGTTTTTTAATAATGTACTTGTTACAATAAAAATACAAATAAATAATAGGGTTTTGCTACTACCTTCTGTTACTATTTTGGCAGTGATGTAATAGTTAAACCATTGTTTAAAATATCCAAAACTGAAAGAAAAATTAGGAACTTGAACTAAAACAGGTTCAACTTTATTAAATAGAATGTCTAAAGTTGGAATGAGTAAACCAAAACTCACTAAACTAAAAAGCGTAAAAAATAAACTAATTATCAAATATTGAATAGATACAGCTAATAGAGGTTTAGCATGCTGTAAGACTTTGAAATAGGTATTCAATGGTATTGGGGTTATAAAGTAGTGTAAGTTATTATAATCTTTTTATTCGGGAAAAGAACTTTTTGAGAGTTTTAATTGATTGATATTAAGAATAAATATTTTTGAACAAAATAATAGCATTGCCATAATCATAATAAAATATAAAGGTAAGTTTAACTGTGTAAATATCTTAATATCAAAATAAAAGTATTTCAATTTTCATTATCTTATATTTATAAGGAAGCCATAACATAAACTATTTTTCAGATTCTATTTTACAAGCTATCTAAAATTTCTAAAATTAAGGAACAAACTTTTTTAATTTGTTTTTCGGTAATAGTAAGTGGTGGAGCAATCCGAAAGGAAGATGTACAAAACAAGAACCAATCTATGATTAGACCTAATTTTAAGGCTCTATTTATAAAAGGGTGTAAATGTTTAGGATTTTTTAATTCTACTGCTATAAGTAAACCGGCATGTCTAATTTCTTTTATATGTTTATGTTTAAGATATTTAAAGAACAATTTTTCTTTGTTTCTAACTTTAGCAATCAAGTTATTTTTGCTTATAAAAGTTAATGCTGCCGAAGCGGCTGCACAAGACAATGGATGCCCTCCAAAAGTTGTAATATGTCCTAAAATAGGATTATCTTTTAAAACTTTCATTATTTTATTGGGTGCTATAAATGCGCCTAATGGTAAACCACCGCCAAACGCTTTTGATGTCAATAAGATATCGGGTTTAATATTATATTGTTCAAAAGCCCAAAACGTTCCTGTTCTTCCTATTCCTGTCTGAATTTCGTCTATAACTAGTAAAGCTCCAACAACTTTACATTTATTTTCTAAAGCTTTAAGATAGGATTTTTTAGGCAAAATAACACCGGCTTCCGCTTGTATAACTTCAATAAAAACAGCAGCTGTTTTTTCAGTTATTGAATCTAATTCTTTAAAATTATTAAAATTAATACTATGTGTATCCGGTAAAAGCGGTCTATAAGCATTTTTAAAATATTCATCTCCACAAAGTGATAAAGCACCATGTGTAGAGCCATGGTAGGCATTATTTAAAGCGATCAATTCATTACGTTGGGTATACTTTTTAGCAAGTTTCATAGCCCCTTCACTAGCCTCACTTCCGCTATTGACAAAATAAACATTATTAAGGTTATCAGGAAGTGTCTCAATAATTTGGGTTGAAAGTTTAATCTGAACAGCTTGAACCATTTCCCCATAGACCATTAAATGAAGATGTTTTTTGAGTTGTTTCTTTATGGCTTTTTGAACATCTAAATTGTTGTGTCCTACACTACTAACTGATATACCTGAAATTAAATCAACATACATTTTTCCATTTACATCATATAAATAAATACCATCAGCCCTTTCAATTTCTAACAATAAAGGATTATGAGTTGTTTGTCCTATATATTGTAAAAAAAGATGTCTTTGAGATAGCATAATCAGAAAGTTGAAGGTTCCTTCAAAAAATTAATCTACTTAAATTATTTTAACGGTAAAATTATTAATTTAAAAGTGATTGACTCTTCATAGCTAATCCCATATCACCTTCTATTTCAATTTGTCCATTCATGACAGCCATCATTGGTTCAATATCACCCGATTTGAGTTGAAATAAAACTTCTGTGTTCATTGTCATAGTACAACTTGCCTCTTTATCTTCGGCACTTACCTTATTAGTACTTCCTGTACCATCAATAAAAATAGAATAATCACCAAGAGCAAGTTTAAGGGTATCGCCTATGGGCTCAATATTTTCAGCTTGTATTCTTACCTGTTCAATAATATTTTTTATATCCATTTTTTATAGCTTTAAATAAAAAGAGGTTGACAAAATTTATCTAATATGCAAACTAAAAAAGTTCGTTCAATAGACAAGAAAAATATCCTAAAAAAATTAAAAATATTACATTATGGTTTGGGATATTTTATATATTAACTAAATGGGTTTCAATATTTTTAATTAATTCGTAATTCTTATTAAAACATCAACTTATTATGAAATTATACGGTTTGATAGGCTATCCTTTAGGACATTCATTTTCAAAAGATTTTTTTTCTCAAAAGTTTAAAAATGAACAAATAAAGAACACTGAATATAAAAATTTTCCAATTTCAAATATAAATGTGTTCCCAAAATTATGGCTTAATCAACCAGATTTGTTGGGTATAAATGTTACCATTCCTTATAAACAAACTGTTATTCCTTTTTTAAATGAGATTGATTCTAAAGCTGAAGAAATTCAAGCTGTTAATGTTATTAAAAAATATTCAAATGGATATTTAAAAGGCTTTAATAGCGATTATATAGGTTTTAAAAAAACACTTTTGAGTTTATTGGAAAACAATAGACCTAAATCGCTTATTCTTGGAACTGGTGGAGCAGCAAAAGCAGTTCAAGTTGTTTTAAGAAATTTAGATATTGCCTTTATTTCTGTTAGCCGAAAAAAGAATTTCGATAGTTCCAAAAATAAGGTTTTAACCTACAAAGAACTTACTCCAGAACATATAGAAGAATATAAACTTATTATTAATACAACACCTTTGGGTATGTATCCCAAAATTGAAAATTTACCACTTTTACCATATGAAACTTTAAGTAAAAACCATTTTTTATACGATTTAGTCTATAATCCAAAGGTTACCAGCTTTTTAAAAAAAGGTATTGCTATAGGTGCTAAAACTATAAATGGTTTAGATATGTTGCATGAACAAGCTGAAGCTGCATGGAAAATATGGAATACTTAAAACCCTTTTATAACAATATTATTGTTATCAGGGAAAGATTCTAAATTTTTCAAAAATCCTTTTTCTATTTGAGATGATTATAAAGAGCAACCAAAATGGCTGGGAAACTATAAATGGCTATAATACGAACTAAGCACACTCTAAAGTTAACTATTTAATAATAGTTACCCACAATCGACATTAATACTAAATTCTACTTTGCTTAATCCTTTTCTTCTTTTGACTTGTTCAACAGTTTTAAAGAGCAAACCTTTTTGTTTTTCTAAATTGGCTATAGAGCCTCTTGGAATTTTTATAATAATATCTTGCAAATAATACGTATCAACTTTATGAACTATAGGTGCTTGAGGTCCTAAAATAACCCGTTTTTCAAAATAATTTAAGAGTTCTTTTGCCAAGATAGAAGCACCGCTTTGGGCTGCTTGTTCGTCTCGACTTCGAAGACGAATTTTAATAAGACGTGTAAAAGGTGGATAAGCAAATACTTGGCGTAAACTAAGTTCCCCATTATAAAAACCTTCATAGTCATTATTTTGAACCAATTGGAATAAAGGGTGTTCTGGATAATGGGTTTGAATAATCACTTTACCTTGTTTTTGTGACCTACCTGCTCTACCACTTACTTGATTGAGTATTTGAAAAAAACGCTCCTGAGTCCGAAAGTCTGGAAAATTCATCAAAGCATCTGCTTCTAAAATGCCAATTAAATAAACATTTTCAAAATCTAAACCTTGACTAACCATTTGAGTACCAACTAAAATATCAAATATTCTATTTTCAAAATTTGAAATAATTGTTTCGTATTGCCCTTGTTTTCTGGTATTGTCATAATCCAAACGTCCAACAGCAGAATCTGGAAAAAGCAATTGGAGTGTTTCTTCAACTCTTTGGGTACCCAAGCCAATAGCTTGAATATCTGTAGAACAACAAGAAAAACACTGCCTTTTTACCTTAGTTTCGTACCCACAATAATGGCATTTTAAGCTCTTACTTTTAGAATGATAGGTCAAACTAACGGCACAATTTTTACAATTTTCAACTTTCCCACAGGTTCGACATAATATAAAAGGAGAATACCCTCTACGATTTTGAAATAAAATAATTTGTTGTTTGTTAATCAAGGCTTGTTGAATTTCTTCTATTAATAAAGCACTAAAATTATGTTTCATTTTTTGCTGGGTTTGTTTCAAAGACATATTCACAAATTCAACTTTAGGTGATGCCAAATTCTTATATCTTTGGTTTAAGCTAACCTTATAATAAATATTTTTCTGGCTCATATAATAGCTTTCTATTGAAGGTGTTGCCGATCCTAATAAAACCTTAATACCTTCTAGACGGGTTCTCATGATGGCCACGTCTTTAGCTTGATAATAAGGTTTTTTGTCGTGTTGTTTATAAGAATTATCATGTTCTTCATCTACAATAATTAAACTGAGTTGTTTGAAAGGCAAAAATATAGCAGACCGTGCGCCTAAAACCAATTTACAGTGTCCTTCTCTTACACCTTCCCAAATTTTATAACGCTCTTCATCTTTGATACGAGAATGATAAGTAAAAATTTGTTCTTTAAAATAAGATTTTAAGCGTTTTACCAGTTGAAACGTTAAAGCTATTTCTGGGATTAAAACTAAAACTTGATTACCAGATTTTAAGAGGTCTTGAATAATTTTAATATAAATCAGTGTTTTACCGCTTGAGGTAATGCCATGCAGAAGGACAACATTTTTTTTTTTAAGGCATTAACACTATCTGTGTAGGCTTTATGTTGAGCTGGACTTAAGATTGGGGTGCTATTTAGTTTTGATATTAGCTTAAGATTTTGATATTTTTTATTATGAATCTTAAAAATACCTTTATCTAAAAGTTTTTGAAAAGCGAATTTTGAAAATAGTTTATGAGACGAAAAAATAGATTTAGAAAGCCCTTGTTTTTGAGCTTCACTATTTTTTTTACATAAATCAAAAAACAGATTGAATACTTCTGATTGTCTATGGGTTAATTTATTTTGTAAGGCATCCAAATTTAAATTTTCTTCCAAAAAAACATAACTATCTTTTGAGCTTGGGCGAGGTTTAAGGACTACTGTATATAAAATATTGTTTTTAAAAAGGTCAAAAAAAGCAGGAATTGTCTCATTTTTTAATTCATTTACAAACCAACGGTATTTTTTTTTGCTATTTTCTTTAACAAATAATAGAAGTTGTTGCTGTTCATTTGATAAATAAGAAGTTTGATTTTGCAGATAATGTTGATTGATATGCAGAGTTTTTTGATTTTGTCTTTTGATATATTCGGTCATGGAAAAGGCATTGGTAAAAATAGTTCCTAACGGATATAGGTAATAGTCACTTAACCAATTCCATAGTTTTATGTCTTTTGGAAAAACCACAGGTTTTGATTTTACAACATCCAACACGTATTTATAATCAATTCCTTTTTTCAAATCTTTAAGACGAATTTTTAAGATTATGCCTAAAACAAGATTTTTTTCAGAATTAGAATCTGTTAAGAATAGACTAACTTCTTTTTTTTTTTGTCTTTGAACTTTAACAAAAACAAGCGATCTTTCGTGAAGTTCTTCAACCAAATGAGCAGGTATTAAATAATCATAGCTATCTTTTATAAGTGGAATAGCTAATAAAACTTCTGCTGTTAGAGATTTTTCTATCATTATAGTCACGTCACTTGAAAAAAGGATTTTTAGAGCTTTTTATGATAATCGGTATTTATTCTTTCAAATTAGAGGTTAAAAATGTCTTGCAAAGGTATTTCTAATTCTCTAAAAACCATAGATTTTAAACTATCATCTTCGGTATAAGGTTTTAATCCAATATATTGATTTTTGTCATTTAAAGTATAAATAAGTACTGTTTTATCCATAGGTTGAACAAGCCAATATTCTGATACGCCAGCTTCTTCATATACCTTAAATTTGTCTTTCATTTCCCTTTTAGTATTCCCGGGAGATAAAATTTCTACCACTAAATCAGGGGCGCCTATAGCACCGCGTTTGTCTATTTTATTTTTATCACAAATAACGCATAAATCGGGTTGAACAACCGTATAAGCTTGATCACCTTTAGGAATGGGTAAACGAACATCAAAGGGTGCAGGAAACACTTGACAAGGTTTATTTCGAAAGTATTGCCAAGTCATGCCATATAAGTTAATAGAGACTCTTTGATGCTTACTCGAAGGCGCTGCCATTTTAAATACCTTACCCTTAATGAGTTCGACGCGCTCTTCAAATTTCCAAGTCAGATAGTCGGTATAGGTGTACAGATTGTCGAGATTTAATTGGCTAAAATTACTGATTTCCATGTACTTGCTATTAGTTGAAAAAATATCTTTTATATATCAAAGGTTAAGCAATTTTTTCTAAACCTCAAGGTGTTATAAACTGGCGTTGACAGGTTTTATATTGATAATTTTGCTTGTTTGCTTTTGTTTATTCCATTTTTTTATATTTTTCCTATTGCATTTGGGACATTTTAGAGTTATTTTTACGGTCATTGTGTCTTATTTAGGTGAAAAAAATAAACAAATATAACTCTAAATATCTCAATATTAAAACTATTTTCTTAAATCATATTTTCTACAACACCACTAAATAAACGCAAATATATACTATTTTACACTCACATTCTTTTTTATGAGAAAGCCCTTTAATTAACATGATAGTAATTCAATTTTTAAAAATCCAAAGTTCTATTAGTACATTTTTTTTGCTACTTCTGCTTTTAACTGTTTCTGGTGAATGTAATAATCCTCTTCCTGATGACAATACACTAAATTCTTCTCCCACGGCTATAAGTTTAAGTTTATTGAATGTTTCAGAAAACCAAGCTATAGGAACTCAAGTTGCTACTTTTAGTACAACTGATTCCGATGCTGATGATAACCATAGCTATAGCTTAGTAAGTGGTGAAGGTGCTAGTGGTAATAACAACTTTACTATAAAAGGTACTAATCTAATTACCAATGCTGTTTTTGATTTTGAAACCCAAAACATCTATTCTATTCGAGTGCAAAGTGATGATGGAAATGGTGGTACTTTTCAAATGATCTTTAGCGTGAAGATAAATGATATAGATGAAAATAGTCCCCCAACAATTATTACCTTATCAGATCTAAAAGTTTCTGAAAATGTTGCTGTAGGCACCTTGGTAGGCATTTTGACGAGTATCGATCCCAATGCTGATGATACCCACAGCTATAGTTTAGCAACAAGCGCAGGCAATAGTGATAATGCGTTTTTCTCTATTTCAAAGGATTCTTTGCTTGTAGCTGGGGCTTTGGATTATGAAAGCGATTCTACACTTATCGTACGTATTCAAAGTGATGATGGTAATAGAAATACTTTACAAATGACTTTTGATATTAGCGTAATTAATATAGATGAACACCCACCTAGCATAATGCCTGCTGCCTATTCAATATCAGAATTTGCTTCAATTGGCGATACGGTAGGACAAGTTTTAGCCAGTGCTAATATAGGTATTGCTTCTTATAGGCTTGTATCAGGTAATATAACCGGGGCTTTTAAGATTTCGGATGATGGTTTGATTACAGTTGCAAGTTTTTTGGACTTTGAGACTTTATCAACTTATACTTTGGGTATAGAAGTTAGAGATAAAGCTGACAATAGCGTTGCAGCCAATTTTTCTATTATAGTTAGAGATACTAGTTTTCAGTTGCTTTCGACTGATAATGTTTCTGATAACGGGACATTGAAATTAAGTAGAGCTATATCTGTATCTACAGCTGTTGTTTCAGGAACGACTTATCTCTTTGTAGCAGGGTTTGCAGATGACGGAATCAGTGTTTTTTCGGTGGCTGTTGATGGCACTTTGACAAATGTTGATAATATTTCCGATAGTGAAGATTTGGAATTAGATGGGATTTATTCTTTGTCTACAGCTATTATTTCAGGGACGCCCTATCTCTTTGGGGCAGGATTTTTAGACAATGGAATCAGTATTTTTTCGGTGGATGCTGGTGGTACTTTGACAAATGTTGATAACATTTCTGATAATGGGACATTGAAATTAGATGAAGCTCGATCCATATCTACAATTGTTATTTCTGGGATAACTTATCTCTTTGTAGCAGGGTCGGGTGATAATGGGGTTAGTGTTTTTTCAGTGGCTGCTAATGGGACTTTGATGAATGTTGATAACATTTCTGATAACGGGACATTGAAATTAAGTAGAGCTACATCTGTATCTACAGCTGTTGTTTCAGGGATGACATATCTCTTTGTATCAGGCTTGGGAGATGATGGAATCAGTGTTTTTTCGGTGGCTGCTGATGAGACTTTGATGAACGTTGATAATGTTTCTGATAATGATACTTTGGAATTAGATGGGGTTTTTTCTTTGTCTACAGCTGTTGTTTCTGGAACAACATACCTCTTTGTAGTAGGGAATTATGATGATGGAATCAGTGTTTTTTCGGTGGCTTCTGATGGGACTTTGATAAATGTTGATAATATTTCTGATAATGGGACTTTAGCATTAAACGGGTCCGTATTTCTGTCTACGGCTGTTCTTTCTGGAATAACTTATCTCTTTGTATCAGGGCTTCAAAATGATGGTATTAGTATTTTTTCGGTAGCTACTGATGGGAGTTTGATAAATGTTGCTAGCATTTTTGATAACGAGACTTTAAAATTAGATGGTGCTAGATCAGTGTCTACAGCTGTTATTTCTGGGGCGACTTATCTCTTTGTAGCAGGATTAGTTGATAGTGGAGTCAGCGTTTTTCGAATAGTAGACTAAAGTTCTAAGTAAGGTAAGTTCAATATAAGTTTTTTATCATTTATTTTACTGATAATCAATTATTTAATTTATAAAAATTAGGCAAAACATTTATTTTTTAACAACTTTAATATATATTTGATTAAAATTAATGGTGGTGTTGTAGAAAGTATGATTTAAGGAAATATTTTTGATATTGAGACATTTAGAGTTAAATTTGTTCATTTGTTTCACCCAAATAAGACAAAATGACGATAGAAATAACCCTAAAATGCCTCAAATGCGAAGGGAAAGATATAAGAAAAAATGGAAGAACTAAAAGGAAGAAGCAAAATTATGAGTGTAAAAGCTGCGGTCGGCAGTTTATAGCTCCTCAGGAGCTGAGTTATCGAGGGTGTCAAAAAGGAATAACTGAGCGGGTTAAACATATGCTTGTCAGACGAGTAGGTATTAGGGATATTTTTGAATTAGAAGGTATTAGCCCTAAAAAAGTTTTATCTATTCTTGCCAATACCACGGTTTCTATCAAGCCCAAACAACGTTTTTATGCTAGCTTAGAGGTTGATGAGCTTTGGTCTTATGTGAAAAAGAAGGGGCAGAAATACTGGTTGATTGATGCGTATTGTCGTCAGAGTGGCGAGATAGTTTCTTGGGCTTGGGGCAAGCGTGATCGCAAAACAGTGCAGCGTCTATGGTTTAGTTTAAAGGCTTTTGGTGTTGGTTTCAAAGAAGTTTGTACCGATAACTGGGAGGCATTTAAAGGGGTCTTTGAAGATTGTAAGCATTTGATAGGCAAATGTTTTACAAAGGGTATAGAGGGTAATAATTGTCGTCTGCGTCATCGAATCAGCCGTTTAGTTCGTAGAACCTGTTGCTTTTCTAAAAAGAAGTCTAATCATCGCAAAGCCAGATGTTAGCTTTCTTTTATATCAATAACGGGCATGTGTAAAATTTGACATCATATTTTGTATAACACCACCGAAATTCAAGGCAAAAATGATAATGGCGAAAGAGATGTTTTTAAAGCCAAAAACACCGTTATTTACCGAGAAGATATACCCGAAAGAACTGATATTCCATCTTCAGACCTGTCTTATAAAAAGAATAAAGTTGAGGTTAAACACCAACTTTTTGATAACCAAGAAGGGCTTTGCAAAGGATGTGCTACTCAATTTGATTATAGACACTTTAGTATAGATCACATTATACCCACAGCCAAAGGCGGTGGCGATCATATTGATAACCTACAACTGCTGTGCCATCATTGCAACAGCATAAAAGGCGATAGATATATGGCTTATTTGGCAAAGCGTCTTCGTGAATTGGGTATTATTGACTAAATTTTTTACTTTAAATCATATCATGTAAAATGCTTCAAAATACTATTAAAAACAGAACTATTTTTTGTAGAGATAATATTGATATACTCCAAAATATCGATGATAATACCATAGATCTAATTTATTTAGATCCACCTTTTAATAAGAAAAAAACCTTTCATGCACCTATTGGCACAAAAGCCGAAGGGGCAAGTTTTAAAGATACTTGGTATGATGAAGATTTAAAACTAGGTTATATTGGTTTAATGGCTGATAAATATCCTAAGTTACATAAATACTTACGCGGTATAGAAACCATAGGAAGCCGTAGTCACCGGAACTATTTAATTTATATGGCACAGCGACTTATCGAAATGAAAAGGATACTTAAAGAAACGGGCAGTATTTATTTGCATTGTGATTCTACTATGAGTCATTATTTAAAATTATTAATGGATATTATTTTTGGAGCCAAAAATTTCAGAAATGAAATCACTTGGGAAAGAATAAAAGGTTCAGGAAAAAGAAGTCAGTACGCTATAAGAAATTACGGTAAGAGTAGCGATATTATTTTATTCTACAGCAAATCGGATAACTATGCCTTTGAAGGAGACATCATAAAATTACCTTATTCAAAAGAATACATAAATAAAAATTTTCCCTTTCAAGATGAAAAAGGACGATATAAAAGACGAAGCCCATTTAGAAATATTAGCTTAGGGGAACGCCCTAATTTATGTTATAAATATAAAGGTTTTCAAAATCCAAATGCATCAGGATGGCAGATTTCAAAAGAAACTTTAATTGAAATTGATAAAAATGGAGATTTGGAAATCGTATCAGATAAAATATATCGAAAATCAAGACCTGATAAAATAGGAGGAATACCCATTAATAATATGTGGATAGATATAGCACAGGTTATGGGAAACGAAAAAGTTGATTACCCTACCCAAAAACCTCTCGCTTTACTAGAACGGATTATCAAGGCAAGCAGTAATAAAGGGGATACTGTCTTAGACCCTTTTTGCGGTTGTGCCACAACTTGTGTAGCCAGTGAAAAACTGGGCAGACAATGGGTAGGTATTGATGTCTCTAAAAAAGCATATGACTTGGTTAAAATGCGTTTAGCAAAAGAAATTCAAGGCAAAAATGATAATGGCGAAAGAGATGTTTTTAAAGCCAAAAACACCGTTATTTACCGAGAAGATATACCCGAAAGAACTGATATTTCACCTTCAGACCTATCTTATAAAAAGAATAAAGTTGAGGTTAAACACCAACTTTTTGATAACCAAGAAGGGCTTTGCAAAGGATGTGCTACTCAATTTGATTATAGACACTTTAGTATAGATCACATTATACCCACAGCCAAAGGCGGTGGCAATCATATTGATAACCTACAACTGCTGTGCCATCATTGCAACAGCATAAAAGGCGATAGATATATGGCTTATTTGGCAAAGCGTCTTCGTGAATTGGGTATTATTGACTAAATTTTACTTTAAATCATATCATGTAAAATGCTCCAAAATACCATTAAAAACAGAACTATTTTTTGTAGAAATAATCTCAAAATGCTCCGAATAAATTAAGGAACTTTAAATAGCTTCTGATCCTGAGATAACGATAAAACTTTAAATTTATCAATATCAATGTTTTTAGGTATCTTATCTTTTAATATTGGGACAATATATTGCCCGTTTATATTTTTTGCAACATCAATAAGTGTATTTAATTGGTTATCGTGTATATTCTCTAATTGATCATGCATTATGAAATGTAAGCATTCCATACCTAAATCATCAGCAAACTGAATGTACGCAAAATCAAAAGCGGCAATTTGCCCTTTTTTCTTCCCTGTACCTGGATTACTTTCAATATTTGTAACAATTAAATCGTAATTTGCGTTTTCTTGCGAATAGGTGAGAAAATAATCTTCTCCATATAGGGTTTTAGATATTTTTGTAAAGTATCTATTAAATAGAGTAACTCTACTCTTAATCAAGTCATCATTTGAGCTAATATCTTTATTTATTTTTTCTAATTCCTTTTCAATTCTGGCAATTTCTATATTTGATCTTTCCCAACGGCATTTTTGTTCTTCTAAATGTCCTTTACGTTCATGTTGCTTGTTTAATTCCGCTATAATTTTTTCTAAATCTTCAGCAACGCCAGATTTTTGCAGTTTTTTGGTTAAATCAATTTCAGCCTTTAACAGTAGATCGAACTCTGCCTTTGAAGATTCTATTTTTTGCTCTAACTCCGGTAAATTCTTGGTTATGTAGTTTCTTTTTTCTTCAATTAGCTCATTATGAAATTTCAATGTTTCTTCAAATGAGATTTGAATATTAGGTATTAAGGCATCCGCTTTTTTATAAAGGGCTTTAATCTGATTGGTATTAATACTTGCATATTCTTGATCTAAACTATCCTTACTTTCGATAATTAGACTTTTTCTCATTTTTAATTGACTAATTTTTGAAGACAATTTATTCAACTTAAATTTTACTCGGTTAAGGTGTTCAATATCTTTATAATAACTTTCATTTAGATTGAAATTAGTTTTTTTTTGTTGCTCTTCAGCAATTTTTTCATTAAGAATAGTTAATTTTTGTTCAATCAAAGGCAGTTTACCATCTTTTTGTAATCTTTTACGAAAATTTTCTTCTCGCTTTTTCTCTTCTGTTAATCTTATTTTTTCTTCAGCTATATCTGTATTAATTCCCAACCAAAATAAAAATAAAGCCTCATAAGTCTCTTTGCTTACGTAAGCACCAAGAACTCTTACAATATTATCCATCCTATCCTTTTCTATACGTATATTTTTGGAAATGATTTGTCTACAGGTCGGCTTACCTACATTTGTTTTAAATATGCTTTCCTTTAATTCTAAATCAAATTTATTGGGAAGTATAGTCTTTCCGTTTATCTTTAATATTTTATCTTTTCTACCTAAAAAATTTCGTTCAATAGTAATTTTTTTGCTATTGGTATCTTCTAAATCTTCGATTAATTCAACAGTAACTATAGTTTTTTCTTCCTTTAAAAAAATTTCGATAGTTGTATTAGGTTGATCAGAAAATTCTTTGTCTTTGTAAATATCCTTTCCTTTTGAGCCAAAGCAATAATCTATAAGCCTCAAAACGGTAGTCTTTCCCACATTATTACCAGTTTTTTGGCGCTGTTCTTCGCTCCTTTCATCTACAATAAGATTTACTCCTTTATGAAAAAGGATATCTCGTATAAGTCCTTGTTTACCCCTTATAACTAAGCGTTTTAAAAACATTTTTCTATAATTAATTTATTAACTCTTTTTATTACTCCAAGAATAAATAACCAAGTTAGAGCATTATCAAATAAGACAATGGAAATATTATGTTGCTCATTGAAAGTTTCATAAAGTTGAAAGTAGTCAACATCTTTGTTTTTTGAAGCATCTAGTACTTCAATTATCTTAGCTCCAAAATAATATAAATCCTTTTTTGGATTGGTATTTTTATTAATGATCATTTGTTGGTGGTTTTTCTAAAATTTTACATCTCATAAAAGCGTCGACCATGACGATTAAAATAGCTGGTTCTAATGCTTCTATTGGCATGTTATTATTTGTTAACTGGATTTTATCCCAAAGCTTATTTTTAATATTTTCAAAGATAGTATCTGCATTCTCTTTTGTTTGTTTGATGCCATCGTAGTCGTAGTTGCTCTTTTCTTGCAAATAAAGGTCATTGATATTGTTTAGAAGAATATCTTTTTTTGATGAACCCTGATTGTCTATTTCTTGATATATTATATTTAATTTTCCTTGATATATTTTATATTTTTCTATTACCCATTTATATGTTGAAATACTATTATACTCAATTTTTTCTTCTATATTTGGTGCAGTAATTATCTCATCTACATTATGTTCATTTATTGGTTTTGAACCAAGTTGACTGACTACCTCATTAAGAATTGAAGGGTGTTTTGATATACTATTTTCACCAGCTACGGCTTTTCTTATTTTTCCCTCATGATCTCGTTTCATTTTCTGCAAGGCTTCGACGGTATACTTCTTTGGATCGTTAGTTTCTATGTGATGATTAGGGCAAATTAAAATCAAATTTGGATAACCTGCTCTCTCTTGCTCAGTCATATTTGGATTATATCTATCAGCTTTACCATTTTTATTTGGGTTAGCATCCTCTATGTGGCATATATTAGAAAAATTGGTATCATCCTTCTCATTCACGAACTCAACATTACAATCTGGAAAAGCACATTGATTTCCTGATAAAGCATAAAGTCGTCTTTTTGTTAACTCTGAATAATTCCTAGCCTTTTGTCCCATATATCAAAATTTTAAATCAAATATTTATGTCTCCATTTAGTTTTTTTGTAAGGTTAGCAGTGTTGGTTCTATACGATTACACATAAAGTACAATTTAAAAACGCCAATAATTTAGAGTTTTATGATTAAAATGTAGAATCTACTTTGTCATATATAGAACCAACATACTTAAAATAAAACTGTTAAACATATCGAGATTTAGTTTTTTTAATCTCAATTACTTCTTAAATTAAACCAACATCGGTAACAACTTCAAGCATGGCAGGTCCTTTATGGGCAAGAATTTTTTCCATAGCATCATCCAATTGTTCTTTTTGAGTGACTCTAATACCCAAAGCTCCACAATTATTGGCATAATCTGAAAAATTAGGGTTTATTAAGCTTGTCTGCCAAACAGGAAACTGTCCAGCGCGTTGCTCTTTAGAAATTTTTCCTAGCTCATTATTGTTAAGTAAAATATGTTTAATAGGCATATTATATTTGACAGCCGTAGTGATTTCGGCAAGGTATTGACAAAAGCCCCCATCACCAGTTACGGCAAAAATAGGTCGGTTGGGGGCTGCTGCCCAGGCACCCATAGCTGCAGGATAGCCAAATCCAATTGATCCCATATAACCGGACATCAAAACAGAATTATGGCTTTTCGTTTCATAATACCTTCCAAAAGAATAAGCATGATTACCAACATCTATGGTAAGCACAGCATCTTCGGGTACAAACCTGTTCATCGCATCAAAAACGGCTATGGAGCTTACCCCTTTGCCTCTGTTGTCTTTTAAGCGACTGGCTTTTTCAGCTTTCCATATTGCCCAACGTTTTTTTACCTCATCACGCTGGTCAATAGCTTGATTATTATCTTTGACAGCGTCATAAAATAATTGAGCTGTTACACCTATTTCACCCCAAACAGGTACTGCAACTTCATGAAATTTTGCCAGAGTCATATTATTAAAATCAACTTGTATGGTTGGTATTTTAGGGGTAATGCCTGTATGGTTGGCAAAAGAAGAACCAAAAACACAAAGTACATCAGCTTCATTCATAAACCAACTCGCTATTGGCGTGCCACTTCTTCCCAAAACACCCGAACCAAGTGGATGATTATCGGGTATTAAGCCTTTGCCTTTAAAGGTTGTCAATACCGGTGCATTTAAAGATTCGGCTAAAGCAATAACCTTATCAGTATCAAATTTGGCCCCGTGTCCCATAATAATAACCGGCCGTTTGGCTTTTTTCAATAAATCAATAGCTTTTTCAGAAACCTCTTTTGGTGGATTTATTTTAAAAGAAGCTATCCTATTTTTAGGCATAGCTGCTTTAGCTTTTTTATCGGCTTTTACCGTTTGAACTTCATCGGGAAAAGTGAGATGAGAAACTGCCCTATTAAGAACTGCATGTTTAAAAGCTAAAGTCATGAGTTCAGCATGTTTGCTATTGCTTAAAACTCTTTGATTAAAAGAAGCAACACTTGCAAAAGCGTTGACCAAATCCAATTCTTGAAAGGCTCCTGTACCTACGATTTGGGTTTGGACTTGTCCGGTTAAGGCAATTATGGGTGCTTCATCATTTTTGGCATCCCATAAACCAGTATAAAGGTTGGTGGCACCGGGACCTGCAATAGCGAAACAAGCGGCAGGTTTTCCCGTGAGCTTTCCATAAGCTGAAGCAGCAAAAGAGGCAGCACCTTCATGACGTATACCTATATAGGTCAATTTGCCTTTGGCTTCTTGTCGTCTAAGGGCATCGGCAAGACCTAAATTAGAATGCCCAACCATTCCAAATACATGGCTAACACCTGCGTTGACCATCGTTTCTGCCATAATATCAGAAACCGTTGTTTCATGAGGTGGTATTTTAGGTAAACCTACAAATATACCATCATCTTTTACTTCTACAGGAAAAGTTTTTACACCATCGTCGAAACCGGGCGCCTTACCTGTACACGGATGATAATCCCAGCCGTGCCAAGGACAACGCAATAAGCCATTTTCAATAGAGCCTTCCCCTAAGGGGCCACCTTGATGGGGACAACGATTATCCAAAGCTGATACCTTGCCTTTATAACGGGTTAGGCAAATACCTTTAGTACCAGCAATAACGGTTTGAACCCTAGCTTCTTTAAGTTCTTCTGGATTCTCAAGAACTTTATACCAAACTGTTTGATTGGACATGAATTTTATAAATTATTGAATAATGATTAAAAATATAGCCTTATAAATTTAAATTACTTATTATCAATATGAATAAACCGGTAAGACTTTTAAAACCAAATGGGTTATTCAATCTATTATTTCTTTCAGTTTATAGTTACTTCAGTTTAAAAAAGGATTTTAGAACTTTTAACTCATTGATAATAAAGATAATTTTTAGGAATTAATTTTTTACCATGTATAGCGCAGACCTAAAGCTAAACCCCAGCCAAATCCTGAGCTATTACCGATCAAATCCCATATTGGCCTAGCATCAATACTAAGTAAAATAGGCGTATTTAATTGATTAAAATCATATTCTAAACCAATCTGACCACCTATACCAATGTTAAAATGATCATCTGAATTATCAATAGAATAGAATCCAAGGCTAGCCCCTGGGCCGACATACCAATTCAAACCACCATTAATAGTCCAATGCCAATGGTAGATACCTGCTAAAAATAGTCTGTTTTGCTCACTATTACCACTAAAGCCTAAATCTAATTCAAGTCTATTTGTTCCGCCTAAGCCATGTTGATACGATAATTCAGCACCATTTATATCGCCATTCCCGCCAAATCTTAAGCCTAGTGCATTAGGATTAACTTGAGCTTGCCCAAAATATACAATAGAAAAAATAAAAAAAATAATAGAAAAAAACCTGATCATTAGATGATTTTTAAATTTCATAAAAGTTAAACATTAGAATGTATTGGGATTTATTATCAATATAAAATATTCATTTTAAGAGTTTTAAAAATTTTCCGGTTTTCAAAAAAACCAAAAATTAATTTTAAAAGCTAGGCTCAATTTATAAATGACCACTAAAGGTACAAAACAGAAAAAATTAGCTTATTTGTTATCTTAATTTTTGATCCAATACTTTTCAGAATGAATTCTAAAATAAATAATTATTTATCTTATTTTCTAATATTAAGTCAATTTCTTGTATAATTTCCTAATTTTGTGTTTTACTTTTGAGAAAGACGTTAGAAAGCATTAATGGTTAATGTTTTTGATATAAAAAAACAAATTTATAGGTATAGTTGTAAGAGATTTTATGCAAACGATAGAATTACTAATCCAAAATTATTTGTCTAAAAACAGCCTTCCTCAAGTACGTCAAAGAGGTATAGCTATATCCAACGCTAGACATAGAATTAAATTTATATCTTTTAAAAAGAATAAATTTAATGTTCAAATTCAAGGAGATACATGGGGAAAATGGTATGTTATAGAAATTAAGATTAATTGGGATAAAACGTTTTCACCTTTGTGTTCCTGTGCTTATCGAGAAGGTGGTATATGTAAACATACCGTAGCAGCTTTCCTTTATTTTTCTCAACATATTCATAGAAATCCAATTACAATATGGCAAAAATACAACCAATATAATTCTATTTATACGCTGGCTTCTAATAAACTTCTTAAAGAAGATTTATTGCATTTATTAGATGATGAAGATAAAAAAAAAGGGTTAATAATTTCTAATGACAAACAAACTATCCTAAAAAGAGGGGAAGACTATGATCTTCATGCTTCTTTAGTTTGGAAAGATAAAACATATAAATTATTCTTTCAAAAAATAGACAATCAAATTCATTCTACTTGTAGTTGCAAATTGGATTTTTATAGCCCTTTATGTTTTCATAAAGTAGGTATCTTATTGCGCCTTTATAAAGAAGATGGAGAATATGCTTTTGATAAAATTGTTAATTGGGATAAACAAAAAGAAAAATATTTACAAGAATATGGCTATACTTTAGAAGATGATGATGTTGATGAAAAATTTGATTTTCAGATTAATGACTATAATTTAGATTTAGTTTTAAAAGATAAAAGTTTAATCAAAATATTAAATTTAGAAACTTTTTTACCTTCTTTTGATCCTATTGTTTATAATCCACCCAAATATATTAAGCAACAATTTGAAAAACATATTTACTCAATGTGTCATTTTATTATGTCTAAACATGATAATTTATTTCTTGTCCCTTTCGAATTGGGCATTTATCAATACAATATAGAAACAGGAGATTATGTGTTTTTTGAAGAAAGTGAATTGGCTGGTGTAAGCCAAGAATATATCTTAGCTTATTATAAAATAAAGGAATATGATTATACTTACCTCAATCAACTTCTTAATAAAGAAATTAGGTTTTCAAAAAAAACAAAACCCTTAATAAATAATTATTTAGATAGAAATCAACTGACTGATAGGGGTTTAAAAATTTTAGATAATTACCTTATTAAGAAATTTCATAACTATTTGGATATTATTAAAAACAGCTATGTCCATTATGTAGAGGATAAAAATAAGTTATCTCAGAATATTCCTTTAAAAGTTTCTAATAATAAGGCGATTTTATTCTTTTCTATTAAAGAAGATACTAAAAATTATAGCGTTGCTTTTAATTTAAAAATTAATGATGTAATTGTAGAAGTTAAGCAAGTTGTTTTTTTATATCCTGTAGCGATTATCTATGATAATCAAATATTTGGTATACAAAATTATCAAGAAGCACAATTGATTTCAATTTTTATTAAACAAGCAACTATTAAAATTAATAAAAAAGCCAAGCAATCATTTTTTTCTAATATCTTAATCAAGGTATTAAATTATAAAGATGCTGTTATAGAACACGATATTGATTTAGTGGTAGAAAGCCAAGATAATACCATCCTTGATTATAAAGTATCTATTAAAGAAATAGACGACCAAATTTTAGCTATCGAACCAATCTTTAACTATAATAGTATTGATGTAACGCCTAATCATCCCAATACTTTGGTCAGTATTAACCAAGATCAAATTTTTCAACTTGAAAGAAATATACCAAGAGAACAAAAAGTCCTTGATCTCATAACTGCATCTCACCCTGATATAAAATATGTTGATGGTATATTTTATTTACCCCATACTTTGATTTTAAAGAACGACTGGTTCATACAGTTTTTTGATGATTTAGCCCAAGAAGATATTAGAATATTGGGGCTTGATAAATTAGATAAAATCAAATATAGTCATCATCGCATTAAAACAGATGTAGCAATAAAAAATGGAATGGATTGGTTTGATTTTGAGATGAATATAACTTTTGGAAAAGAAGACGTTAGTTTACGTACCATTCAAAAAGCTATTTTATCAGATAAAAATTATGTGGTTCTAAGCAATGGAAAATATGGGGTTTTGCCAGATAGTTGGTTGAAAGAATATAGCCATTTATTAAAATTTGGGAACTTAGAAAAAAGCAATAAACTAAAACTTTCCAAACTCTATTTTAACTTTATAAAGACTACTTTTTATAAATATATTGCTGATAAAGAATTATTAAAAGAAATACAAGGAAAAAAAGAACATTTGGCACATTTTACTAAAATTAATGAAGTTGAGATACCCAAACATCTAAAAAATACTTTACGAAGTTACCAATATGTCGGAGTCAATTGGTTGCATTTTCTTCACGAATTTAATTGGGGAGGATGTTTAGCCGATGATATGGGCTTGGGAAAAACCTTACAAATACTCACTTTTTTAAATAATTTAAAAGTTAATGCAAAAACTAAAGATTATCAAGGTTCAAACTTGATCGTTATGCCTAAAACATTAATTTTTAACTGGGTAGATGAAATCAAAAAGTTTACACCGGATTTAACCTATTTAATTTATGGTTATGAAAATCGTACGCAATCCATTCCATTTTTCAAAAAATATGATTTAGTCTTAATAAGCTATAATATTTTAGTTAAGGATATAAAGGCTTTTGTCGATACTAAACTAAATTACGTTATATTAGATGAGTCTCAAGCTATTAAGAATATTAATTCCCAACGCTACAAAGCTGTTTCTCTTTTAAAGCCTAAAAATAAAATCGTTTTATCCGGCACGCCTATAGAAAATAACCTCTTAGAACTATATGCCCAGATGAATTTTACAAATCCAGGTATTTTTAATACTATAAATTTCTTTAAAAAACAATATGTTAATCCTATCCAAAAAAATGCTGATCCTAAAAAGATCGATGAACTTCAAAAGATGATTCACCCTTTCATCTGTCGTAGAACCAAATATCAGGTTGCTAAAGATTTACCTCAAAAAACAGAAAGTATTCTTTATTGCGAAATGGATAAAGAACAAGAAGCTATTTATAATAAGTTGAAAACTTACTATAAAAGCTATATTCTCAATGCTATAGAAACTAAAGGTATAGAACGTTCTGGTATGTTTATTATAGAAGGTCTTTTAAAATTGCGCCAAGTTTGTGACAGTACCAGTTTATTAAAAGAAAAAAACCACCCAACTTATTCTATCAAATTGGACATGCTAATCAATCAAATTGAACAAATACCCGCCAAACATAAAATTTTGGTGTTTTCTCAATTTTTGGGTATGTTAGATTTGATAAAGACTCAATTCAATGAACTTAATATCCCTTATTTATATTTAGATGGAAAAGTTAAAAATAGAAAAGCTGTTGTAGATCAATTTCAAAACGATGAATCGGTGCGTGTTTTTCTTATTAGCCTGAAAGTCGGCGGAATTGGGCTTAACCTAACAGCTGCCGATTACGTTTATTTAATCGATCCTTGGTGGAATCCAGCCATAGAACAACAAGCCATAGATAGAATTTATAGAATAGGACAAACCAAAAATGTTTTTGCCTATAAGATGATTTGTAAAAATTCTGTAGAAGAAAAGATTTTAAACCTTCAAGCCAGAAAAAGTCAAATAGCCAGCCATATTATCAGCTCTGAAGAAAGTTTTATCAAAAACTTAAGCAAAAAAGATATTAGCGACTTATTTTCTTAGATTACTATTTATGATATTGCCTTATAGCAATGCTGTTTTTATCTAAAAAAGGTTATATTCAATAAGTTAAATTCTTCAAAAATCTTTTTTCAATGTAACATGACTACAATAAGGCAAAAGTAAAAATATTTTTAATGCCTTAATAAATAATGAATAACAAGACTTTAATTATTTAGTTTTGAGATTATTAGTAATTAAATGAGTAGATATGGAAAATTTAGTTTTTATCCTTATAGGAACTTTATGTTTGGTTGCTGGTTTAACAGTTTACTTTATTAATATTAAGCGGGAAAATGATCATTTCCACACTACATTAATTATCGGTTGGTTGTTAATTGCTTTGTTTCCTGTATTTATTATTTTTCCTTTTTTCCCAGAAAGCCAGGCAGAAGGTCAAATTTTTAATTTCTCCTTTTCGGGTGCTGTTGCTGTTTTTATTATAACATGGTGGTTTGGAATTAAAAAAGCCACAAGCGGAAGTAAATTAGATAGTCTGAAAAAAGAAAATAAATATTTAAAAGAAAAATTAGAACTTGAAAAACATAATATATCCAATATTATGCCTTCCAATCAAGAAAAAGTTATTGGCAAAACTGAAAAACATGTATTTACTCTAAAAGAACGAAAAGATAAAAAAGTCGGTTTGATAACGGGGAGTATTACTGAAATTAAAGGCATTGAGGTATGGGTAAATTCTGAAAATACAAACATGCAAATGGCAAGGTTTTATGAAGATTCTATATCGGGAATCATTCGGTATATGGGCGCTGGGAAAGATAAATTCGGAAATGTTAAAGAAGACTTTATAGCTAAATTTTTAAAAAAAGAGGTTGAAGATAATCTTTATATCCAACCAACTACAGTTTTAATCACTGATTCGGGAGAGTTAGCTCATACGCATGGGGTTAAAAAAATATTTCATGTTGCTGCTGTACATGGTGAAGTTGGGGCTGGTTATAAGACTGTAAGCAATGTTCAACAATGTGTGAATAGAAGTTTAGAGGCTATGGATAATTTAGATGATCCCCTTAAAACGATTATTTTTCCTCTTTTTGGTACAGGTATGGGTGGTGGTGACGTGAAAGAAATAACAGCAAATTTGATCGAAACAGTAATCCTTTATTTTAAGTCGAATAAAAACACAAAAATTCGTGAAATCTATTTTTTGGCTTATACTGATATTCAATTAAATAGATGCTTAAAAGTCTTAAAAAGTAGTCCTATGGTACATTAATTTTAACAATAAGGCTACAAAATCAATAATTTGAACCTACAAAATTTTTGCTTGACCTTTTTTATATTAAGTGGTAAATGAATTTTAGTCTCAACTTTTATAAAGTATTTTGAAAACCTACCGGTTTTTTTTAAACTATTTTGAGCTATTAAAATCTTTATTACATTTTTTCATATTAAATTAACTTTTATAGGTTAAATAAATTACTTTTGTTAAAGTATGATATTTTAAAAAAATAGCCTTCCCTATAGCAATGCTATTTTTATAGGAGCCTTAGCTCAGTTGGTTTAGAGCGCTGCCTTGACAGGGCAGAGGTCGTGGGTTCGAATCCCTCAGGCTTCACATTTTTTCCTATTTATAGTCATAGCACTAAAAAAAAGGATTTTTGAAGTTTTAACATATTAGTTTTGAAAATGATCATTTCTAAAATAAAAATAGCTTTACTATGATGCATTCAAAATAGATTATCTATAAAATTACATTCTTTTCAAAAAAACTTCATTATTAACAACCTTAAACAATTCCAATCATGTTCAACTGGCTAAAACGACTTTTTAATATCGGCAAAGCAGAAGCAAATACTCTTTTAGACCGTTTTGAAGATCCTGTAAAAATGACTGAACAAGGTATTAAGAACCTAAAACAAGATTTGACAACAAGTTTACAATCTTTAGCACATGTCAAAGCTAATAAATTACAAGTAGGTCGAGACCATCAAACTGCTTTAAAAGAGTCCAAAGGTTATGAAAATAAGGCTATAGAGCTTTTAAGAAGAGGACAGACAGGTGATTTGAATCAAGCTGAAAGCGAACGTTTAGCAACCTTAGCTTTAGAAAGAAAAAAACAAGCCGATGATCGGAAAACTGCGGCTCAAAAAAACTTGAGCTATTTAGAACAATCTTTGCCAAAAATGGAAACTAATGTAGCCAAACTAAAGCAGGAAATTACCAAATGGGAAAATGAACTTGTCAGTTTAAAAGCCCGTTCCCGAGTTAGTAAGGCTACCACAAAATTAAACAAACAACTTGCTGGTATAAGTTCGTCAAATACACTTGGCAATCTTGAAAAAATGAAAGAAAAAGTTATACAACAAGAAGCCTTAGCTGAGTCGTATGAAGATATTAATAACCAAGATAAAAGTGTCGATGATGAAATAAACTTGGCTTTAGGACATTCAACTACAACAAATGATGCTTTAGAACAGCTTAAAGCTAAAATAAATATCCCTACGAATTCCCAAAACAATCAAAAAATATCGACTTCATCACCAGGTAATTCTAAGCCATTTTCTGAACTTGACAAATTGAAACAAAAACTTAATAATTAAATTGAACTATAGTACTATAGTCGCTCCATTCGAAAAAAGGATTTTTAGTGGATTTAAATAGTTTATATTTTCTGAAATATTCCGATGTTCTTATTAATTTTGTCTATGTTTTTTTTGTTAAAATTTACCTAATTAAGATTGTATAAAATATGCAGCTTCACCTTTTTCAGATTATTTGCATTCTTATGATACTCATAGGTATTTTTACCTATTTTAATAATCGCTTTTTCAAAATACAATCTTCTATAGGTTTAGTTGTTTATGGTTTATTTTTATCTTTAGGTGTGATTATTATAGGACAATTTATACCTGCTTGGATACAGCCAATTTGTCATTCGGTAAATAGTCTCGATTTTTCGGGTACACTTTTGGATATTATGTTGGCTTTTTTACTTTTTGCAGGTGCTTATAATGTTGATACTCGTGCTTTATTGCGTGAAAAAACACCTGTTCTTTTATTCGCTACTACAGGTGTTTTGATATCAACTGTTATAATAGGGGGGCTTTTATATTTTACATTACATTTTTTGGGTATTGGTTTAGATTTTATTTATTGCTTATTGTTTGGATCCTTAATTTCGCCAACTGATCCTATTGCCGTATTAGCAATTTTGAAAAAATCAACTGTACCTAAAGGTTTACAAACCGATATCGCAGGTGAATCTTTACTGAATGATGGAATTGCTGTAGTTGTATTTTTAAGTATTTTTAACATCGCTCAAAAAGGGGGGCTTAGTCATTTTAATTTACAAGAAATAGCCTACCTATTTTTTGAAAACGCTTTAGGTGGTGTTCTATTTGGATTAGTTTTAGGTTATATGGGATCTAAGGCTTTATCGAGTATGCTGGATAGCAAAAGTCAAGTTTTAATGACCTTAGCTTTTGTGATGGGAGGTACATTAATTGCTGAATTGATACACGTATCAGGACCTTTAGCTATAGTCATTATGGGGCTTTATATGAGTAGATATGTAGCCGACCATAAAGGTAGTATTTATAAAGAAACCCAGCTAGATGTATTTTGGGAAATGATAGATGAAGCTTTAAATGCTTTTTTATTCCTCATGATAGGGTTTGAAATTTTAGCTTTAAATTATAATTATACATATATAATAGCTGGGCTTATTGCTATTATTATTGTCTTATTTTCCAGGGCCGTTTCTATATCTCTTGCTCTACCTTTGACAAAACTACGATATACTTCTCCAAAATCAAAAGTTATTATTTTGACATGGGGCGGCTTGCGAGGAGGCCTTCCTATAGCTCTTTGTTTGTCTATTCCTATTGAAATGCATAGTGATTTATTATTAACCATCACTTATATAGTCGTGCTTTTTGCTATTATTGTACAAGGTTTTACTATAGGAAAAGTAGTAGAAAAACTTAAACTGACTTAAATTTACTGAACTATTGATAGTAAAGTTTATATTGAAAAAGAAGTTTTTGAGTATTTAATTTGTTAATATTGAGGAAGTTTTTGCTGATTATTTTAATAAGAAGGCTATATGTAATATTATTTTTCTCCTTAAACCTAAATTATGACTAAGTACCTATTTAAAATTTTTATCGCTAACATTTGTATTATTTGTATTTTGAGTTATTGTACATCTCGAAAAAACAAGAAAATATCTATTGCTCCAATCAGTTTATCGACTGAACATTTAGATAGTTTGTTAAATATTTATTATCACTTAAAAAATGCACTTGTTGAAGATAATTTAGAAGGCTCTAAATCTTCTGTTGTAATTTTGAAAAACTTTGCTTCTCAAGAGTTACAATTAGAGAACAAACACCCACTTTTTAATTTATTGCATAATATAATAGAAAGCGAAAATTTAGAAGAAACAAGATTTTACTTTGAATCTCTTTCAAAATTTATTTACCATAGTTTCAAAAAAAGTAAAATAAAATCTACCTCTACCGTCTACAAACAATTTTGTCCTATGGCTTTTAAGAATAAAGGTGCTTTTTGGTTAAGTGCACAGGACGATATTAAAAACCCCTATTTCGGAGAAAGTATGTTAGAATGCGGAATTGTTGAAGAAGAACTGTAAGAACAGTAAATTCAGAATAATTAAACATAATAACAGTTTGGAATGCATTGGAAAAGACGATTGGTATTTATTTTTTTTATTCTAAATTACTTATTTCCAGTATTTTTTAAAGATGTTTATGCCTGAGTTTTTTTGAAAAATTTCATTGTTGTTAAAAATACTAGTCCTTAAGCCTTAATTTCATAATTTCTTGGACTCGTTTTTCAGAAATATTAAGGGCTTCAGAAATGATAGTTGTTAAAACACCTTTTTGGTGAAACCTAAGCACTGATTCTACTTTTCCTTTTTCAATTCTTTGTTGTATTGTTTCATCAAAAAACCATGATATTCTCCTATGCGGTTAAAGGGCTTTTTTATAAAAATTCTAAATATTTGATTTTCAAAAGATTTATAATTTAAGTACACTATTTTTTTATAAGAAAGCCCTGTATAATACCATTATACATTTGAAAATACGTGAAAACATTTTTTGTACAAATCATAACTGATTAGTGATTTAATTATCTTATTATCAAGGTTTTTAACTGTATTTTCCAGCGTATCCTCCAAATGCTCCGTACTCTCAAAAATCTTCATAGCTATTTTGTCCTTCAAATAAGGCCAAACCCGCTCAGCAGGATTTAGTTCCGGACTATAAGCAGGCAAGCGAAATGATTGATAAAAAACAACTTATCTGTACTACACGTGTACATACTATAATTACATCCCGTTAGAAAAGAAAAAACACCCCATAACCAACGATAGGTATAGTCGTGCTGATGACCACCAACAGGCTTAACACCCCGAGCCGTTAGGACCCGAGAGCGACGTGTAATCAAACCAAAACGACTCTCATCTTGAAAAAGCAAGTCAACACAGTCATAATTTCTTTTTTCGTATTCTTTTTTAGCCTTATTCATAGCTTCTGGCAAACCCTTTTCTTTAAACTCTGCTACCTTTTTTTTGTCCTTATTAATATGACTTTTACGCGATACCTTCAGCTTAGAACCAAAACGCCGACAGCAAAAATCAGATAAGGTTCCATAATGCACATCTGTACTAAACTCTTTGTCTATAAATGATTTTAATTCCACATAAGAGCTAATTGTTGTCTCAACATTCTCTAATTTATCCTTTATACTTTTTTGCATCTCTGCTGAAAAGACACTTTTATGATTAGCACCCATGCGAACCTTAATGGCTGATTTCAAACCCTCTGATTCATATTTTTTGAACCAAGCAGATACGGTCTTGTCTGTAAAACCTAACTTACGAGAAATATGAGAAATATATTTTTTCTTTTCTTCTTTGACTAATAAAAAGGCTTGAATACGACCACGTTCTAAATTGCTGTGGGCTTTTCTTAGGTGAGACTTTAAGTCTTTAACACTCTTTTTGACTTCTAAACTGATAGTTTTTGGCATGATAGTTCTGGCTAAATTATAAAATTTTATAATATAGTAAATTTAAATCATTAATGGTATAACTTATTTATTATCAACTAATTAACGCTTATACTATTTCTTTATAAGGAAACTCTCTATGAACTAGAACAATTAGAAAAATTGGAAAATTAAAATCAGTTAAAAAGTTATTGATTTTTCCAAATATTGCAAATGAATGAGAAACGAAATATCCCCCAAGTATCCTTAACTTGTGGCAATTGACGAGATTCTTGAAACTCCCAATTCAATGTGAAAAAATACTCCTTTCCTTTTTTCTTTTTGAAATTATTTTTGTTAGTAAACCTGTAAGTAGCAAAGGTATTTACTCCTGTTATAGCCTGTTTATAAGTATTAATCAATGACATTCCAAAAATAGTAGATGTACGATTGTCAGAATCTATCTCAATGTTAAAATTAAAACCTAGGCGGTGTTGTTTAAAAGGACCCGCAAGAGTAGGCCATGTCTTATTTTGATCTATGTATGTATAAACTGGTGAGACCCTGAGATTACGGCTTAATGAAAAGGAAGTGAGCTCCACATTTAGAATTTTAAGGATGTTATCTTGATTAACGGATCCATCAATACTAAGATAAGGTTTAAAGAGTCTACTGACACTAACTCCTATACGTAAGCCTCTACGATGTCGTCTACGATGTCTGGGTTTAGAGGGAGCAACAGGGGCATCTAGATCAATAAATAAAACACCTGCCAAAAATAAAGAAAGGTTTTGGGCAAGTCCGTTAGCTGCATCTACCAATGGATCGCTAGTTGTAGCGTTAAAAGTAAAGGCATTACTAGAAAAGTCAATTTGGTCATTAAAACGAAACATAGTGTTTTCAATACTAAAACTAGTATATTCCAAACCTACTCCCCAAGCCACAAAACCGGCATCTCGACCGGTGCATCCTAACAATCGAGATTTTACATCAAACTTACTCAAAGGTTTAGCTTGTATTTTGTCTCTCTTAAATCCATATATTTTCCTCTCAGGTTTTACCTTTTTTCCTTGTCCGGATCGATAGTGATCCAAATCTTTTAAACGCTTTTCTGTTGTTAATATAGCATTTTCTGTTCTAGTTGATTGAAGTCTTTTTAGTTTTAACTGATCATTGCGCAGTTTGGATTTAGGTTGACTTTCCAGAGCATTAATCTCTTGCTGAAATTCTTTCTTCCTTTTGTTTAGTTGCTCTAGTTTGTTGTTAAGTTCTTGTCGTTTTTGGGTTTTATAGAGCAGATCTTTCTCTTCCTGATTTCGCTTACGCTCCTGCCTTGAACTTCTATTCTTTTTTCCTTGTAAACTTCGGAAAAATTGATATAACTTCGTGCTATAACCAATTGAATGACGCCCACTTATTGGAAATCTTAAGGTATGATAATTATAACCTATTGAAACCCTCTGATTAATAAAATTTACCCCACAAGAAATATTTGTTCTACCTTTTGGGGAGCGATAAAGAATTATACCGTCAATACTCAAAGCATTCAACTGATTGAGTTCTACACCTGAATAGTTACCGTCTTGTACACCAGGATTAATAAAGCTGTGTAAAAAATGAAACCGGAAATTGTCAACTTCGCCCGTGTTGGCTGGGTTCAAATACGATAAATGTTGCCCATAATCTTGGATAAGAGGAATCGGATTGGTCTGTCCATTTACTTTAGTCCAGAAAAATAGGGCAAATAAGGTAATCAAATAAATTATTTTCTTCATAGTTTTGATTTATGGATAATTCAATTTTGTTGAAACTTATTAAAATAATTTTCAGGTTTGGTTTATAATTTATACAAATTTAAAAATTTAATAATCAGTTATATATACGAAATTATTACTCCTTTACTATCAATTGAATATAGCCTTTTTTAGATCGATTACTTCCGGTACAACAGATAACTTCTACTAAGTATTGGTACAGTCCGGGCTCTAATTTGTTCAGTTTTTTATCATTGAATAAATGTCCATTCCAAAAAATTTGCTGTTCCCAAGGGACACTTTCATCATAATCAGCGCATCCGAACATACATTTCATAGATTCTGAAGGAGCATTTCGCTTGATTTGAAAATTTAAAATGCCATGATTCTGGAGAGTCGTAATTTGGATACGCACCTCAGTAATATTAGCCATATCATTTGGGGCTATTTCAACCCAAAATTCATCATTAAATCCATCTCTATTTGGAGAAAAATGACTTGGTACTTCAAATATACAACCTAAATATTGAGGGGTTTCTACAATATACGATTCTGATACAAGACAACCTCGGTAAATGATACATAAGGTAAACGTATCGGAACGCGAAGAGTCCATAAATTGTTCGATGATAACACTTTCAGGGTTAGGCATGGTATCAATAATCACTCCATTATGTTTCCAAATAAAATGAGCAGCGCTATCGGTTGTATCCGGAAATTCGGTTAAATTTTCAAAGGAAATTTGAGTACCTAAACATAAGGGTTTTTGTATAATTCTACATACTGGTTCGGGCAATCTAATTACTTCTACGGCTTGAACAAAAATATCGGTACAACCGTTGGCAGCTGTTACGGTGAGAGTAACATCATATATGCCGGGAAGCGAATAGAGATGATCAGTGGTTTCACCACTGAGTGAATCTATTCCTCCATCGCCAAAATCCCAAAAATGGGAAAAGGCACTTAAAGATGAATCTTGAGGATACAGAATTTCGCCGAGGCATATCTTTTCAGGAATAGAAAATTTTGCCAAAGGACGTGGCAAAACCGAAATAACCTTAGAAATGGAATCTATACACCCTGTCAAATTGGGAAGATCAAAAACGTAGAGCATTATTTCATAAAGACCGGGTTCTTCAAAGATAAATGCAGGATTTTCATTGGTGCGTTCATCGTTTAGGCTTGGAATTCGCCAGAGATAACTCGCAGCTCCCGATGAGGTATTGGTCATAGTTATACTCTCAGCATTGCAAATAGGTGAACTATTTATTTCAAAATTGGCTAAAGGCAAAGGGCGCATTTCTACTATCTTAGAAACGGTAGACAAACAACCATTAGCTCCAATCAAACGCATAGTTACGGTATAATTACCCGGTGCAGAATAGGTATGTAAGGAAGGAGTAACATTTGTATATTCCGTTCCGTCTCCCATATTCCATACCGTATTGACAGACTGAATATTCCCTGTATTCTCAATGTTAAGTGGGCTATTAAAACATATTGAAGCAGGCATGCTAAAGTCTATATCCGGACTATCTTGAATAACAATCTCGATAGTATCGAGATCCGTATCGTTACAAACGGGAATAAAAATTTCTAAAATGACTTGATAGGTGCCAGCTTGGGGATAACTGTAGATAACGGTATCTTCTTGGGTAAAGACGTTTCCGTTTCCGAAATGCCAAGTCAATTGAGCTGTCGAATCAAGAAAACCATTAGCGATAAAGGTAATATTTTGATTTTTACAGAAAAATCCATCTGGCGATTCTATGGATATGTCGGCACTCATGTCGTTAGGAATAACTCTTATAGATTGTCGAATGGTATCGGAACCGCAGGTATTTTGAGCTATAAGCGTAACAGTATAAGTCGTGTCTTTTCCTGCTGTGCCCGGAAAAATATGATCAATGGTCCGACTATCGTTGGTCGTAAACATAGGACTTCCATCACCAAAATCGTAGATATACTGGGTTGGCAAACCGACGCTATTGTTAAAAATGGAAATTGGAATCTCATCACAGGCCTGTTGAAGTTCAAAATTAAGACGAGCCTTAGGACTTGGAAATATAGTAATTGTATCTTGGATACTATGGCTGCCACAAAAACCATCATCTAAAGTTAAGGTTATCAGATAAGTTATAGAAGCATGGTCATCTTGCTCATAATAAATGGTCGGTGGACTTTTAAGTGTGCTGGTCTGTCCATTTCCAAAATCCCATAAATAGCTGGTATTAACACCTGCCTTATCGTAAGTAAAGCTCAAATCACTGACTTTTAAACCTACAATGGGACCACATATCTCATCATTGCTTTTACCCTGAACAGAATCTCGAACTGTGAACGAATCATTTTCAAAAGAAATCAATGTTTTTGTAAAATCTGCATCAGGAACATCAATTACACAAACCCTAAAACTATCTATATTCACACAACCAGCTGTATTAATGACAGTTAACATAACATTATAAACACCTGTATCCAAATAGGTATGATCGACAACGCGTTCAGGTGCATCTATAGTATCTTGATTGCCATCTCCAAAGTTCCAAATATAAAAAGCATCTGGGGCTAAATCAGAAGAAACAGAGGGAGCGAGACTTTGAAAGCGGGTTTCTATGTTCTTACATAAAATAGAATCGCCTTGTATGCTTGCTGTTGGGTCTCCAAAAACCAATAATTCCTGCGTTAGTGAGCTTGTGCAAGAATCTTCAGATTCTACAATGAGAGTAATATCAAAAGTAAGGTCTGAATTACTGCTGGTCATAATCGAAATTGTGGGTTCTTCCAACGTATCATTATTGAAAGTAATACTTGTGGAAGGAGTTGCTGACCAGAAATAATGCAAATTTCCTTTTCCAAAACTATTATTGACCACTTGAACGCTGTCTCCCCCGCAAACGTTTGAAATTTGAAAATCCACACGGGGCGCAGGATAAATGGTAACATCTTTAGAAACAGAATCTACGCACCCTTGATAATCAACAAAAAGAGTAACGGTATAAGTTATATCGATCATATTAGACGAATTCGTAAAAATATGGCTCGGACTTCGGTCGGTTGAAGTTGCCCCATCTCCAAAATCCCACTCAACTGTTGCGTCGCTTGGCAAATCCATGCCGTCTGTTAAGGTGGTCATATTGGTGAAGGTAATGGATTCATTATGACAAATGGCAGAATCTGATCTTGTAAAATCGGGAATGGGATCCGGTAAGGTTCTAAATACCACATTAAAAGTGTCATTGCCACAACCTTTAGCAGAAGCAGAAAAAGAAATCAAGCGAAGAATAACTGAATCAAAAGGATCCATAATGATATGGGTCGGAGGAAGCATTGTATTTGAAGAATCAATAACCATTCCCGAACTATCAATAACCTGCCATAAATAATTTGAATTCGCATCAGGATAATCTACCAAGTTGATGAGATTACTATCGAGTGTAAAAGGGGCGCAAGACACCGTTTGAGAAGCTGTAAATTCTGCTTTCGGATTTGGATAAACCGTAATCATTACAGATGTTGAATCTATACAGCCTTGCGACGTTTCTCCAACTAAAGTGACTCGATAAATTCGGTCGCTTGTGCTTGTATTATAAAGCATATCGTTAAAAGTTGAATCCATACCTTGCGAAATCCCATCAACAAACCACTCTACATTGAGAGCTTCTCCATCATTAGAATTGGACATTAAACTACTTAAATTCAAAGATTTAGGTGTACAACTATCCGAAGTATCTTCACTAATTACCAGTATAGGTTGTGGGAAAACATTCGCGCGTACCGTATCAAAATCACTACAAGTCCCTTGTTTCGCTTCTAAAATGACATCATAAAAGATGATATTTGTAGAATTATTTGCAGGAAAAGTAAGCAGAGGATTTTCTGCTGTAGAATCGTTTAAAATTCCAGTTACGGGGCTGCCCATACTGTCAAGCACCTGCCAAGTATAAGCATCGGCAAAAGTACTCCCGTTAGAAACCGCCATAATATCAGCACTGCAAATACTGGTATCCATAGTAAAAGTTGCCGTTGGCTGACCAAAAATGACCAATTGTTCAGTTATAGAATTAACACAAGAATCTTCAGAAGTAACCTCAAGGCTAATACTATAGCTAAAATTCGTATCTCTCATTTCGCTGACTACAATTCGAGGATTTTCCGAAGTATCGTCGTAGATGGCAATGCCACTAGCAGGACTTGCTGACCAGAGGTAACTTAGGTTTCCTTTCCCGATACTCATATTGTTTATGAAAATAGTATCGCCCGCGCAGGCAGGGTCAATGCTAAAAGAGGCGAGAGGTTCGGGATGAACAGTAACTATCTTAGAAGTATTTTTCGTACATCCTTTATAAGTCACTGTTAGGGTAACGGTATAAGTTATATCGATCATATTAGACGAATTCGTAAAAATATGGCTCGGACTTCGGTCGGTTGAAGTTGCCCCATCTCCAAAATCCCACTCAACTGTTGCGTCGCTTGGCAAATCCATGCCGTCTGTTAAGGTGGTCATATTGGTAAAGGTAATGGATTCATTGTGACAAATTGTGGAGTCTGATCTTGTAAAAGCTGGAATAGGATCGGGAATGGTTCTAAAAATAACGCTATCCCTATCTGTGCCACAAGCGTTTGTAACGCTTAATCGGTAAGTTACAGAATCATTAGACTCATCAATCATGTAGGTAGGTGGAGTTATTATATTGGAAGTTGCTATGACAGTTCCTTCCCTAAGCACTTCCCACAGATAAGTGCTGTTTATTCTGGGCTCTAAGGTTATAACAGTTGCGTTGATGGTAAAAGGCGAACAATTTTCAAGTGACATCGCGTTGATAGTCGCATTGGGCTGGGGAAATACGGTGATGTTTATAAAAGTAGAATCTACGCAGCCAACAAAAGTTTCTCCTATTAAAGTTATTCTAAATGTGCGATTAACATGGCTTGTATTTTCAAGTGGGTAATTAAGCATTTGGGACGAACTTTGTTCTACACCATCTACTAACCACCTTAGACTGGCAAAATCTTGTCCGTCATTGGCATCTGACATTGAACTACTTAAATTCAAAGATTTAGGTGTACAACTATCCGAAGTATCCTCACTAATTACCAGTATAGGTTGTGGGAAAACATTCGCGCGTACCGTATCAAAATCACTACAAGTCCCTTGTTTCGCTTCTAAAATGACATCATAAAAGATGATATTTGTAGAATTATTTGCAGGGAAAGTAAGCAGAGGATTTTCTGCTGTAGAATCGTTTAAAATTCCACTTATACGCATTCCCATGCTATCAAGCACCTGCCATGTGTAGGTGTCGGATAGGATGCTGATGTTGGTAGCTGTTAATGTCGTATTTTCACAAATACTGGTATCTATAGTAAAACTGGCTTGGGGAAGGGGCTGCAGGCTGATATTGATTTCTGCTGTGTCCGAACAGCCATTATTTGTTTCAGCTATAAAACGGATCGTATAATCTATCGGAGCAGTTGTATTATTTTCGGGGAATAAGAGAGTCGGAGTTAAGGTTCCGTTATTTTGAATAGTCAAATTGGATGGCGTACTTTCCCATAGCATGGTTTGAATAGTCGCTCCATTGGTCATTATTGTTCCCGTAAGATCAAGTGATTCTTCAGGACAAACTGTGTCTGGCGCTGCGTTTATAGCAGCCGTTGGCAAGGGTGCAAAAACGACATCTATAGTATTTGATTCTTGTTGGCATGTTGTGCCGGGATTGACAAGGACCCTATACGATCCAGCTGTATTTGCGATATAACTACTGCCTGTAGATCCATCGATATTCGCAAAATCACTTCCTATTTGTCTTTGCCATTGATAGTTAGCTGAACCTCCTCTGATATTTATGCTAAGGGTAACTCCGTCGGAAGAACAGGTATTCGCAGAGCCTGTTGTCGTTAGCGGATCAATGGTAACTAAATCTGTTTGAGTAACCGATAAGGAATTAGAATTCACACAACCTTCTCCCGTTTGTACTTCCACACTGTAGTTGCCGCCTTGACTAACCATTATTGTATTAGCGCTGCCTGGCACCACCGTTCCGTCTCTAAACCAAGTATAAGTAGCACCTGTTATGTCTGTCGCTGTTAAGGTAATGGGAGTTATCCCACAGATGGTCATCATATTACTGGCAGTTAGGTCAACTTGAGGCAGAGGTAAAACAGTAACTTGAATGTCTTGGCTATCCCCAGGGCACCCCATAAAAAAGGAGCGAACTCGATAATTGACTGTGCCTTCTGCGGTTGGGTCGTTGAGTGAAAAAGTATTAGAAATAGTACCAGTTCCTGTCATATTTCCTGACGAAAGGTTTGCCCCATTTATATTTATAATTTCCCAAGAAAAATTGGCGCCCACCGTACTACTGCTTGGAATTATATTTAAAGCTAGATTATCACATACATTTGTATCCGAAACCATTAAATACGGATGTGGCTGAACAGTAACCGTCAAATTTTCTGGACTTCCAAAACATGTATCTCCAGTAGCTATTAATTGATAAGGAACTATTTCATAAATAATATCTTGAGGATTGGCTGAAGAATTATTGAGCGTATTTTGAAAAGTATAGATTCGCCCTGTATCGTAACCAAAAATATGGACATTCATTTCTCCAGTAACATCGGGATTATTGGTAGATGTTATTTTATAACCCACTGACATTTGGTCGGTTACATTGGTTGAAAGATCTATACTAAACGTTGAATCATCGCAGATGGTAACTGCCGAAGAACTTAACATGACGTCAACACTTGGTAACACCGAAACGGTAACATTTTCAGTAGTTGAACAACCGTCAAAAGTTCCAGTAATTTCATAGACAACCTCTAAAGCACCGTCGGTTGTATTTTGAAGCGTTTCACTTATTGAGCCTGAAGTTATAAAAGCCCCGTTAGATGCCGAAGGCATAATGCCTGTAACGTTTTGACGTTGCCAGGTAAAATTTGTTCCTACGTAAGCAGATGAGGTGTTCACATTAAAGCCAATCGTATCATTATTACAAACTGTAGAAGGCGCATTAGTAATCATTATGTCCGGTCTGGGTTTTACAATAATTTGAGCGCTCATTTTGGGTCCTGTACAATTACCTCCTGCCGATATAGGGGTAAACTCAACTCGTCCGGATTGAGGCATTGTAACCAAATTTTGTAAGTCGAAAACTTGGCGAAAAGTAGTCGTGTTACCCATAATAGCATCGCCCTGAATTGTTCCCATCGTACTTCCCGTAATATTTCCGCCCGCATTATCAATAAGTTGCCAGTCAACACGTGAAAGATTAATATCCGCTTCAATTGAAATATTGGTCATGTCTCCTTCGCAAATAGTATCGGGATTGGGTGATAGATTGGTAATATTTGGAAAAGGATAAACTTCGACTGTGACCGAAGTTGTATCGTTTACAGTTGTCGGATTTCTACGACTATCTTCATATTGTAAAGCAAGTGTGAAGGTATATGTACCAGCTTGATCCGGGGCGACTTCAATTTCATATAAGTCGTTTACAAAACCCGTAGGCAAAGAGTCAGGAGGAGGCCCAACGCTTCCGGATAGAATAGTTGTTGCTCCCGAAGGCGGATCAACAAACCAAGAATATTGAGCATCAGTGATACTATTATTAGAGTCCAAGTCTGAAAATATTAATTTAATAGTCTCTTGATTGCTGCTGGGGGTTCCCGCTATGGAAGCTGTATCTAAACAAACATTATTACCTTTGAGTTCTACAATATCTAAAGTGTCGCAAAGCATAGTATCGCCGCAGTCCGTCTGGATGCGCACGCAATATTCCCCTGCATCCGAAAAAGTTACAGCTGTAAGGTTAAGCACAGTCGTTTGCGAACCAGAAATATTACCCGTCGTATCTGAGAGCACATTACCATCTTTTGACCACTGGTAAGTCACTGTGCTGCGACATAAATCAGGTACTATCGAAAAAGTAACATTATTACCCAAAAGGGCGGTTTGGGATTGAGGTGGATCGGTAATGATAAAATCACAAAAAACGGAAATAAAACCGACAATACCTTCTTTATTAGCATCTTGTCCTGGAGGGTTAGCTCCATAAATGCTATCATAAACAGAAACACCATTAAAGCTAAAGGTAATACCACTTCCACTTGTCGTCGCGCCGCAAAGTAAAATATTCCCATTTGGACTCAGACCAAGACCTATCCCTTCTTCATCCCCCGTATTTCCAAAATAGGTTCCATAATAGCGTCTACCTTCGGACGTAAATTTTGCCATAATGGCATCACCAGGGTCAGAGGCATTAGAACCACCACCTCTATATGTATCATTTATATAACCATTTTCGGCGATGTTATTTCCGCTTCGGGAATAACCTGCCACAGTGATATTATTGTTACAGTCTATTTCTACAGCTTGTAAAACATCATTGGCACTACCTCCATAGTAGGAAGACCATTCCACTGATAAGTCCGAAGTTCTTATTTTTATCAAAAAACCATCCGATGGCCCACCTCCATAAGTCGTTTGGTGGGTAAGATTGAGGAGATTAGCACTGTTAAACCCCTGGCTAAAACCAGTTCCACCACCTGTTCCAACTATTGCCAAAAAATTACCAGTTTGATCTATAGCAATATCGTTTGAAGTTATACCATAAAGACCATAATTTTGACTATTTATTAGGCCCCCTAAAATACCATAATTGACTATAAATGCTTTATCATCCCTTCCATTTATGATTACTCCAGTAGCATAAACATTATTATTGTAAACAGCTACCCCATTACCTTCGTCATTTCCAGAACCTCCATAATACCTTCCCCACTCCAAGGTTCTAGCTGTATCTATATCTATACTATCTATATTAAAAATAAAAGCATCACTTCCACCACTATGTGTATTTCCTATTGTATTTAATCCTGAGCTCCCTGCTGTTCCAACGGCAAAAATATTTAAACCCTCCACAACAAAATCATTGACTCTTTCGTTTCCAGAACCACCAAAACCTACTACCCAACTTAAATTAGAGAGATTATTTGTAAACTTAGCAACGACCATATCCTGACCTCCTTGACTCGAATAATTTACGCTCGTTTGCTCAGTCGGTAAATCTGTAGAAGATGTATAGCCACCTACGTAAATATTGCCTGCATCATCTAAATCAATAGTCAATGCTTCATCATCTTGATTCCCTCCGTAATAAGTGGCACTGACCAATTTATTCAAATCCGGTGTGAACTTGGCTATAATAATATCATTATTACCTGCTCCTAATGGCATAGGCATATTAGGCATATTTTGATAGGGATAAGGATAAGTGTCTGTAGACATCAAAGCCGATTTTCCCGATGTAACTCCAGCCACATATATAGTATCCTTGTTATCAGCTGTGACCGATCTAATTCTATCGGTTCCTTCTGAACCGTAATAGGTTGCTTGCCTTAGATTGACTGTAATAATGTCGGGGTCAATAACTAAAGTTTTTGTTTTGTCGTAGTTGCCAAGCTCAAAACCGACTATTCCATTTTTTGAATTATAACTACCCTCTACTGGCGTTTTAGTTCCCCCTTTTTCTACGGTAAATATTTCGTTAATTTCCTCGCCAATTTCACCGCCTGCTGTTTTAATTCTTAGTTTTTTACGCGATGAAAAAACAGTTTTAAATTCCGAAAAAATACCCCCATCGCTAATGCCTAACTTTTCTTGTCCCGAATAGGCGAGTTGAATTTGTTTGGGGTCTGCGCCAGGGCGCAATACAAAACTGTATTTAATGCCAAACCGTTCAGCCGTTGGGTTATAACTTTCAAAAACTAAATCGATATGCGGATAAATATCATGATAAACCACTTCTTGATAATGATGTACGTTTTTAGCCCTAGCTGAAGCCGTAAGATAATGACGTTTGTCTTTGCTTTTTCCAGCTGTGCTTATTTTCGGGTTTGGATTAGCGTCTAAAAGTTGAACAGCAATATTGTTTCGAATCCGTTTTTGCCCAGCATCTGTAGATTTGATATAGTTTAAGCCGTAAGTAAAACCGTTCTTTTGGAGTAGGAAGGTTAAACCTTTTCTTTCAAGAACAAAATTTAAAGACGTATCAAGAATTTGTCCTTTATTTTCGAGAAAACCAGAAGGTCGCAAATTTTGAGTGTAAGCTACTTGACTTAAATTATTTTTAGAACTTTGTTTCTTAAAATCAGAATCTAAGCTGACCGGAGAAATCTTTTGTTTAGTTCCTTTTCTGGATTTTAAAAATGGTCCATAAAAACTCGAATCTAAAGACTTCAAAAAATTATAATTTTCTGTAGCTTGATTAACGTTTTCAATTTGTCTAACACTCTTTAAAAAAAATAGGGATAAAGAAATACCTAATACGAATACTAATTTTTTAAAATTAAAAAACTTTGATTTTTTTCTATTTTTATACATGGATCTTTTTTTTATAACTATTTTATAATCAAGTCGTTAAATTTTTTATAAAACACTGATAATCAAAATTTTATTACATCAAATGGTGCAAAGGTCTAAAGAGGTTTAATAGACTCTATATTGTCAAAATTTTGTTATGTACAAAAATATAGAGTCTATGTTATCTATTTCATCTAATTTTCAGTCGCTGGTCTTGGAAATTCTATGAACACATCGTCGTCTTCTCTATCTATAGGTAAGGTATTTAACAAGTCATGTCTACGTGCATCTATCCAACGATGCCCTTCGCCTAATAAAGAATAGCGCCTTTGAAACAAAATTTCGGTAAGTAAAGCCTCTGGGCTTGTTGCCCCTGTATAATCACCTATATTTGCCGCATTACGCACAATATTAATAGCTCTAACAGCTTCAGCAGTATTTGAAGTTCTATTGGCTTCGGCATAGATAAGGATTAATTCTTCATTTCGAATAATCGGAATAGGTGTAGATGTGGAGGCATACACTGCCAAATCATAATCACTACTCAAGTCATCGAAAGTTAGAGTTGCAGTTCTTTTACTAACTTTATTTATACGGGTATCACCGGCTAAAGTATCTGCAATAAAATCAGGGTGTACAATTATAGTCTCTCCATTTGAATTTGGAGCATAAAACAAAGGGTTAAGTTGATCACCACCGGCAGTAGAAAAGGTATGTGAAACGCCTGTATTTAAATCGCCATCAAAATCTATAAATGAATTTGTTAAGGCATCTAAAACTTCAGGAAGATCGTTTTGATATAAGGCTACTCGAGCTGCTATTGCTCTGTTAAATTTAGCTAAATCACTAACTTTAGCATCTAAAGCAGGATCATCAAAATTAACAAAACCACTGGAAAGATCTAAAATAAAGCTTGCATCAGCATCAGAAGTTTGCAATAAAGCATAAGAGGCATCTAATAAACTTTTTATGCCTGTTAAAGAAGCTTCTAAGGATACAAAGTCACCTAAATTATCAGGGTCAGCAACATCTAAACGAACTCCATTATTGTATTGTTGGTTTAAAACTAATAATAATGAGTATGCCTGTATAGTCTGTACAAAGCCTCTAATGCTATTTTTTTCTATATCTGACAAGGCAGCCGAAGTATTATTAATAGCTTCTAAAGTAATATTACAATTTTTTATTACATTATATCGAGCACCAAAAGGACCTGTTGTATAGAAGGTATTGTTATCTATAGTAGAAGTTCCTCTACCTAAAATATCGCCTGTAAATCTGGGATCAGAGTTAGAAACTCTATAATATTCCCGGCCTATTAAAGAAACTACGTCATAATAAGTACCTAAGCGTATACGCATGGCAGATTCTATACCTGTAGCTAAACTCTGAATATCACTTAATTGAGCATTATTAACGATAAGGTCTAAACTAGCTCCATTAAGATCTATTGTTTCTTCTACTTCACAAGCCGTAAAGTTCAAAATAGATAGAAATATAAGAAGTAAAATTGATTGAAATTTCATATTGTATATATTTTTAAAAGATTAAAATATTTAGAAAGTTATATTAAAATGAAAGAAAAACCTTTTGGCAGAAGGAAATGGTGTTACCTCTACGCCGGAAGATAAGGCATCGCTTCCAAAGTTGGATACTTCAGGGTCATAGCTGTTATAATCAAAAAAGTTGAGCAAATTATAGGCTGAAACACCTACTTTTATTCTTTTTACCACATTTTTAAAGGCTTTTTCAAGTGATGGCTTAGGGATATTGTAAAACAAACCAACTTCTCTTAAACGGATATAGCTAGCATCTTCTACAAAAACATCTGCTGAAGTTCCTAAACGAGATTTACGATAATCTCCATTATTTAAATTTCCTGTAGGATCTAAGTTTGTCTCATCATAATCAGCACTTGTATTGGATAAGTCACTCAAAAGTGTGCTCAAGTTTACATTACTGCTACCTTGTTTGGTATGCCAAAGCATAAAAAACTCTATGCCTTTATAACTTAATGTATTTTGCCAGCTTAGCTGATAGTCGGGTGTTGCATCTCCAAAAACGGTTAATTCATCACTACCTTCTTGTATACCCACAATTTGAGTAGCGCTTTTACCCTCTTCGAGTCGGAAAGTTCCTAAAGTTGCGCCAAAAGCACCTGTATTAAAAGTTGGTACATCTAATCTTGTGACCGTAGCAGTATTACGCCACCAAGAAAAACGGCTTTCCCAAAGCCAATCCTTATTTCGGACTAAGTTAAGTTTTAAACCAATTTCAATACCTTCATTTCTGAGCTCAGCAGCATTAGTAACTTGTTGAGAAAAACCTGTAGAAGTGGGCAAATTAGCATTTAAAAGCAAATCGGTAACGTCTTTAATATAATAGGTAGCATCAAGATTGGCAAAATTGTTGACTATTCCTAAATCAAATCCAAATTCAATTTCACTTTGTCTTTCAGGCTCTATATTTGCATTACCTAAAGTATTATCTATAATAATACCTGCATTGCCATCTATTAAATTATTATTAAAAATTGTAAATTTAGCACCAGCTCTGGCAAATTGTCCGGCTTGTCCAAAAGCAAAACGCAATTTAAATTGATTAAAAGTTGGTTTAATACCATCCCAAAATGTAAACTCGCTTAAGTTAACAGCAACAGAGGCTTTAGGAAAATAATAAAATTGATTTTCATCTCCATTGTTAGTCGATCTGTCACCTCTGATTCCCAAAGTAACTAATAGTTTATCGTCCCAGTTAACCTCTTCTTGAATAAAAAATCCCAAATCCTGTTGTTCTATTCGGGTTTGTTGGGGAGAAGAAGATCCAGATTGATCTATATTTGTTTGAGATCCTATTAGTTGACTTGCTATAGTAAATATTGAATTGGTATTAAAATTTAAACTGATCAACCCTGCTTGAGTTATAAAATTAAGGCTTGAAGTAGGGTTATAAGTACTTACTAAAAATGCCTGTATATTACTATTTCTTATGACATTATTACCTTGAATAGAGGCTCCATTTGTACCATTTCCATTTTTTTGAAATTGAAGGGTACGAGGAAAAATTTGACTTGTTGTTAAACCGTAATAATCTATACCACCTTGGACTACTAATTTTAATCCTGATTTACTGGTATTATAAATTTTAGCATTAATAGTTCCACCAGCTATAAATCTATTAACCAATTCATTATTGGTAACTTGATTGGCTGTTTGTAAGAAATTAGAAGATGCATAAGGGTTATTGGGATAATTACCATCGGCATCTGGAAAAAGATTAGCCCAAGAAGGTGTAGAAATATAAGAAATACCTAAAGTTGTGCCGCTGTTATCATTATTAAAAAATCCACGATCTGCAGAAGCTTGAATATAGTTAGTTGATAAAGTAAAATCTATAAATTTAGCAACTTGATGAGTCAAATTTAGACGAGCAGATGTTTTTCGGTAGCCTGTATTAGTAACTATACCTTCTTCGTCTTTTCTTGTAAAAGCAGCAAAGAAAGTTGTTTTTTCATTTCCACCGCTAACACTTAAACGGGTATTATAAAGCGCACCTGTATTGCCATAAAGTTCATCTTCATAATTAAAAATTTGACCTGCTGCGACCGCTGCATTGTATACAGGTACTTGATCGGCTCCAAAACCTTCTTCTACACGACTAGCATTCCATTGACGTACGCCCAATTTTTTTAATTGATTTGTGAAACCAATTGATTGGGAAAAGTTAATTTTTGTTTCTCCTGCTTTTCCTTTTTTAGTTGTTATAATGATAACACCACCAGAAGCCCGAGAACCATAGATTGCAGCTGCTGAAGCACCTTTTAAAACTTCTATGCTTTCAATATCTTCGGGGTCTAAATCGGAAATTCTATTTGAAGGATCTTCTTGATTAGAAGCTGATCCACCGGCTCCTGCTGCCGAAACAAAATTGTTCCCATTAGCAAAAGATGAATTATCAGCATAAATACCATCGATAATATATAATGGTTGAGAAGTACCATTGATAGAAGTCAAACCTCTTAAACGTACTGAAACACCACCTCCTGGCGCTCCGGAAGAAGCTACAATGTTCACACCTTTAAACTTCCCGTATAAAGCACTACCTAAGTGCTGCTGAGTTGTTACACCAGCTAAATCTGCAGCTGGAATAACCCCTATGGCATGAGCAAGATTACTTCGTTTTACCGAACTTGCTAAACCTGTTACAACAACTTCATCCAAATTAGAGACATCTGCTTGCAGAACAATATCATATACATTGGCTTCACCTATGGCTACTGTTTGATTTAAATAACCAATATAACTTACTTCAAGAGCAGTTGCATTTTGATCAACCGTTAATTTATATTGACCATCAATATTAGTCACGGTGCCTTCTGTAGTGCCTTTAATAACAACACTAGCGCCAATAAGAGTTGTACCATCTTCACTTCTAACGGTACCAGACAAAGTTCGTTCTTGGGCATAAGTGGTCAGACAAAGACATAGACTTATGAATAAAAATAAAAATTGTTTCATATTAAATAAATTAGATTGTATAAATTAAAACTGAGAAAATAATATAATATCAAAAAATTTAACAAAAGTAAATAAAAAAAAAATGATACTATCTTATTTAGAAATACTTCAAGTTTTTTTTAGAATAAATTAAAATTTAATAATCTTTTGATTTTTGCTATGAGAATAATAGCTGCTTTCGACGATTTATAATTTAATTAAAATCATTTGTAATTTTCCAATGCATGATTTGTAATTATTGTAAATTTGCACTTCATTTTTTAAAATTTACAAGCCGATTTATTTTAACCAAAATTAAGAATTTAATTAAAAAGCAACCGCACACTACTTTTAGAAATGACTGAGAATAACTATACAGATGCCCAAATTAAATCTTTAGATTGGCGAGAACATATTCGATTACGTCCCGGTATGTATATCGGAAAATTAGGAGATGGTTCTTTGAATGACGATGGACTTTATGTGTTATTCAAAGAGATTATGGATAACTGTATTGATGAATATATGATGGGTTTCGGAAAAAAAATAGATATTAATATTGATGAAAAAACAGTTTATATTCGAGATTATGGCAGGGGTATTCCACTGAATAAAGTTATTGATTGTGTTTCTAAAATTAATACTGGAGGTAAATACGATAATCAAGCTTTTCAAAAATCGGTAGGACTCAATGGTGTTGGTTCTAAGGCAGTAAATGCTTTATCAGAATATTTTAAAGTTGTATCTTTCCGAGAAGGTCAAAAAAAAGAAGCCCATTTTGAAAAAGGTTTTTTGAAACAAGATTTGCCTATAGAAGCAACAAATGAAACCAATGGCACCCTCATTAAATTTACTCCGGATCCTAATATTTTTGAAAACTATACATATATAAGCGATTATATTAAAGACCAAGTTGCTATTTATACCTTCTTAAATCGGGGACTTAAAATTATATTAAATGGTAAATCTTATTTTTCAAAAAATGGACTTTTAGATCTTTTAAATACTAAAATTAATACCCGTCAAGCACTTTATATGCCTATTCATTTTAGAGATAAAGAAATAGAAATTGCTTTTAGCCATATTAATAGTTATCAAGAAGAACACTATTCTTTTGTGAATGGTCAATATACGAGTCAGGGAGGAACACATCTAAACGCTTTTAAAGAGGCTATAGTTAAGGTGTTACGAAATTTTTATAATAAAAACTTTGATAGTTCAGACATAAAAACGGGTTTGTTAACTGCGATTGCCATTCGAGTTCAAGATCCTATTTTTGAATCTCAAACCAAAACCAAATTAGGCTCTAATTATATAGAACCCAATGGTATGACGATAAGATCTTACGTTAATGATTTTGTCAAAAAACATTTAGATGATTTTTTACATAAAAACACAGAAACTGCTAAGGCCATACAGAAACGAATTTTACAAGCCGAAAAAGAACGAAAAGAGATTGCAGGCATCAAAAAATTGGCTAATGAAAGAGCCAAAAAGGCTAATATTTACAATAAAAAATTGAGAGATTGTAGAATTCATTGGAATAGTCCAAAAAAAAATCCTGAAAAAGATCAAACTATGATCTTTATTACCGAAGGAGATTCTGCCAGTGGAAGCATTACCAAGTCTCGCGATATTCGGACCCAAGCAGTATTTAGTTTGAGAGGTAAACCTTTGAATTGTTTTGGGCTCAACAAAAAAATTGTCTACCAGAATGAAGAGTTTAACCTCCTTCAACATGCTTTAAATATTGAAAATGGCATCGAAAACCTTCGATACAAGAAGGTTATCATCGCTACCGATGCCGACGTAGACGGTATGCACATTCGTCTTTTATTACTCACTTTTTTTCTTCAATTTTTTCCTGATTTGGTTAGTCAAAATCATGTTTATATTTTGGAAACACCTTTATTCCGGGTTAGAAATACTCAAAAAACGATTTACTGTTATTCCGAAGATGAAAAACAAAAGGCTCTCCTAAAACTGACAAAACTGAGAAGTAAAACTGAGACCACTCGTTTTAAAGGCTTGGGAGAAATATCTCCAAGTGAATTCAAACAATTTATCGGACAAAATGCACGTTTACAACACATTAAAATGATTGAACAAATGAATATTTCAGAATTATTAACATATTATATGGGTAAAAATACACCAGAGCGCCAAAAGTTTATTATCAATAACTTAAATATAGAAAAAGACTTAATAGAAGAAGCTGTCTAACGGTTTTAGTATTGATCAGAAAAATGATAGCAATGTTATTTTTATCTGAGAAAATTTTGTCTTTAATATCAATACATTAAACCATCTAAAAATCTTTTTTCAAGTTGGAAGTGGCTATAATTAAAATTAGGTGTTCTGAGGTGGTTTTAGTATGTGTGAGTTTTAAAAGATTCTAATTAACTGCTCCGGTATTTAGACTAATTTTTTAAATGGGATAGGAGAATAAATATCAATATTGCTACCTAAAGTACCTTTTTGAAATCATTCTTCCTATCCTTTATTTTTTTAAATCTAGCTCTTTTTTGGATTTGTTAAAATACAAAATATTGAAAATGAATGTTTTAAATTAAAATACATTATTTTTTATTTTTTTCAACCTTGCCGTTAGCTCTTTTAATTTCGGTCTCTACAGGAGTGTAGCCTGCTGCTTTAACTTGTTGTTCAACAGTTTTAAGACTTATCTTTTTTTCTTCCGGAAAACTAAATGTAAATTTTCCTGTTTCTATTTCAATTTTTATATCATCAATACCGTTTATTTCTTTAAACTTTTTTTCTAAACCGTAAGCACAAAAAGGGCAACCTAAACCTTCTACTATAATAAGGAAATGATCTTTTTTAGAATCCGATTCTGCAGTTGTTTGAAAAGCAATAAATAAAAAAATGATGCTATAGATAAGAGTTGTTAAATTTTTCATTTGATGTAAATTTAAGGTTAATAATTAAATAAATAAGGTATTAAAAAATATATCTGATACCAAAAAATAGGCTGTAGTCCCGTTCTTTTGCTTCAGAAATACTTTGAATTAAAGGAAACTGAATAGCTATTTCTACAGTAAAACGACCTTTTGCATATTGTATACCCTGTGAATAAAGTATTTGAAAATCGTTATTTTGAGTATACCAACTGTTATCATATTCAAAAAATAAATTGATTTGATTGACCGGATAAGTTGCTTTTAAAAGAGGTAATCCAAAACTTAATTTATGTCTTAAAACATCAAACATACCATCGGGAACAAAATTATAGCCTAACTCATTTGAGAAGCCATATTTTAAACTTTCATAACCCGCTACTATACCAAAATAACTTTGATATAAACCAGTACTAATTCTTTCTATACCAATACGTTTTCCTGTTGGTAAAGTTTGAATTGTCTTAACAACTATTCTAAATGTTTTGCCTATATTATCTTTTCTATAAAACTGATATTTACCTAAAAATTGAATATCTCCCAAGTCTTGCCCGCTATTTAGATCAAATTGTTCGGTATTTTTATTTTTAAAATTATAAGATATAAAAGGCAAATGAATAGCAAAAAGAGTATTTGAAGTTGGCAAATAATGCCCCATTAAGTAGCTTTTAGAAAAAATGCCTATAGAACTAAATCTAACTTCGTTAAGGGTTTTAATAATTGTTCTTTTGGCGCCTAACATAATTGCTTTATCACCCAAAATAGGGGGACCCTGAGCCAAAGCTATTGTAGTGGTAAAAAGTATCACAGCCATAACTCCAGCATAGCATAAATTTTTCATGATTATTAATTTTTTTACATAGATATAGAAATAAAAGATAAAATTTTTTTTTGGTTTTTTGTAAAAAAGAAATATCATCTTGGGAAAACTCTATTTTTTTTCCTAATGTGTTACTTTTCTGGCAACAAGATTTAATTTTTTGAATGAAGCTAATGTCCGCCAATCTACCTTGGCAAAAGTGCAAATTAATAGCAAACTCTAATGAGCTTATTAAAACTAATAAAGCCATTATTAAAGCCAATTGCTTATACAATTTTGTATATAAAGCTTTTACTTTTAGCATGACATTAAATTTTTGAAAGATTATTCTATTTAAGGACTATAGCCATAAGCAATTTTTAAAGTAATTAGTTTTGAGATAGTTTTTTGTAGAATTATTTTTTATATTGCTGTGTAAGTCTTTTATTTAAGAATTTTAAATTCCACTCGTCTATTTTTTTGTTTGCTTATCTCATCTCTCTTTAAGGTTACAGGATATTTACTTCCCATAGGGTGCGTTTTTATTCGACTTTCTTTAATACCCTCATCTATTAAATACTCTTTTACTCTATTGACTCTTTGCTTGGAAAGTTCAAAGTTTACTTTACTATCTCCTCCAAAGTCGGTATGTCCTTCTATAACAATTCTTAACTTTGAATGCTGTTTCATCAATTTTAATAAATAGCGTAATGTTTTTATAGATTTTTCTAATATTTGATTGCTATTAAATTCAAAAAGGATATTATCCAGTTCAATTTGATCTCCATTATTTTTATTTATGGGTATTAAATAAAGATTTTTTATTATTTCTTCATAATCTACAGCCAAACTCAGATTGATATTTTCTGACAAAGGTAAAAAATTTTTATAAGTACCTTTAATTTTATATAAATTATTATTAGGAAGTATCACCATATATTCTCCATTATCAGAAGAAGCTTCAGCTATACCAGTAATAGATTTTTCGGGCAGCAAGCTATACATTATTTTTCCTTTCAAGGGTTGTTTTGTTTTAATGTTTAAAAGTCGTCCCTTAACAATACTTACTGAACTTGGCTTTAGAACAGAAGGTAATTTAACGGTAAAAATATCTATACCTTGATTGTATTGGGTTTTATAAGAACAAAAATAAGCATATTCAGATTTCGCGTCTATAACAAAACTTGCTTCCCATTCAAGTGTATTAATATCATTACCTAAGTTTTCGGGTATACTCCAATTCTGCCAAGAATTGTCTAAGCGGTGACTCATAAAAATATCGCTACTTCCATAACCCGCATGTCCAAATGAAGCAAAATAAAGGGTATAAGTATCAAAAGACAAATAAGGTGTAAGTTCGTTATGAGCTGTATTAATATTTTTGCCCAAGTTCATAGGTTCTGACCATATATTATTAGTATCTTTAAAGCTGACATACAAATCTTTACCCCCATAACTATTTGTTGAATTAATAGCCATTATAAGTATATTTTGATTGGCAGCCATATTAAATTCTGCGAAATGGTCTTTAAGATTATAATTTTTAATATTGAGTTTTTTAGGTGTAGACCATATATTTTTCTTTTTTGTACTAATAGCTACACCACCTAATTTTTCTTTTTTTGTTCCATAATTATTACCTAATATAAGGGATTGTCCATCTGGGCTAATAGAGCAAACAAAATTTGGGTATTGATTATTTAAAGGTTTTTTTAAACGCTTAGATTTTTGCCAATGTCCATTTTTTAATTTACTAACCCAAATATCATCATTGGTTGGATAAACAGAATATGAATTTTCAGGGTGATTGTTTCTATCAAAATAGAGCATTTTACCGTCAGCAGAAATAACAGGAAACATATCATTATAAATAGAATTAATATTTTCATCCATTCTAACAATATTAATAGGATATAAATCTTTAACTTTATTAACCTTCAAAATAATGGGTTCTTGACTTTCTGAAATTCCAATAGCATCTATATGATTCCAACCTTTTACCCAGCTTGTCTGTAGTTCTACTTTTAAAGCTGTTACCCGATAAGATGTTAAAGTTTTGATAACTCTAAATAATTTAGGTTTTGATTTAGAAGGTTTTAAATGACGTTCAAAAAAAACATAAGCATTATTTTCTGTATCATAAAGTGTAATTTTTGTTATTGTACCGGGGTTAAAACTTTCATTTATGATTACTTGAGATATTCTTTGAGGCTTTTGAAATCCGACTATTAACCATTCTCCTTTAGGATTATCTTTTTCTTTTGCAGACCAAGCACATGGGCTAGCTATATGGTCAAAAATAACATTTGGTGGTCCTAAAACCTGATTAGCTCTATATTGATAGGAGTGTGATTGGGAAAACTCGCTTGAAAATTCTATAACATTATTAGCCCATTGTACATATTTATACTGTCCTTGTAAAATAAAAGGGCTAATAAGCAAATAAGATAAAATAAAAATATAATTGTAGTGCATGTTTTTTATAAATTAGATTAAATACCCTTAAATAGTAATTGCGAATTATAAAAATTATAATATTGAAAACCAATATGTTAATTATAATATTGAAAAAAATAAAATGCATAATATGAGAGTTTAATAAGATTAAAAATAACCTCTCAATAAATTAAACTATTAAGACTATGTATTTGATATAACATAATATAATAATAAAACTGGTTTTTTGGTTTAAATAAATTAATTTCCAACTTTATATTAAGTTGATTAAACGGTACGATAGTATTTTTATCATTTAAGAATATTTTGAATATTTAAGTTTTAAAATTTTGTAATCAATAGTAGAGGGTTTAGTTTGTATGGTTGATGAATTTTTTAAAAAATTAGCTAAAATAATTTCATTTTTGTTCACGCCTATTTTAATGCCAACCTATAGCATTATTATAAGCTACTTATTTTGTCAAGGGTGTTATAAAATATTAAAATATAATATAAGCTTATTATTATTTTTAACTTTTATATTAACAGCGTGTATTCCTTTACTCAATTTGTTTATCTTATTCAAAATGAATAGATTCAAAAGTTGGGATTTTTTAAACCGTAAAGAACGTTATTTGCCTTTTTTGATTAATATAATTTACTATGGTATTTTAAGCTATGGTTTTATTTATTATTTAAAATTCAGTTTTTTAAGTTTAACAGTGGTTATTATATTCATTTCTTTACTATTGGCCTACTTGATTACATTGTTTTATAAAATAAGTATTCACGCTTTAGGTATAGGTGTTTTAATTGGAAACTTCATTGGGCTTGATTTTTTTTACGATACTTTTTTCTTTCTTCTTTTATACTTTTTTTTCCCAATTATTTTTTTAGTTTTCATGGCAAGGCTAAAATTAAAAGCGCATTCTTTTTTTGAAATTTTCTGGGGACTTATACTTGGCTTAACTATTTCTATATCGATTATTATTATGTTTTTAAGTCCTTAAATAGTTGGTTTAATTAGACTTTTAGAGCCTACTTAATAGCTAGATAATAGTCCGGTAGATGTTTTAACATAGTATGTATTCAGAACAGTTATAATTTTTAAATTAATAATTTAACTAATTTATTTTCAATACTTTAAATTCTTTAACTCCTAATTATTATAAGCAATAAGTCTTTAAAAAATAATATCTAACATCTATTATACTCAGATTGCTTGAAAAAGAGCGTTTTTCGGATTCTAACCTATTGGTATTGAAATTTAATGTTTCGCAAAATAAAATAGCTTTACTATAGCATATAAAATTTTAAAACATTTAATTTTATATTAAACTAAAAAAACGATAAATTTGCTTAATATTCTCTTTATCTTTTAATTCAATTAGATTATTTAAATTTAAAATTTCTAGACGTGAAAAATAACGCTTTTATTATTCAAATTGTTTTAGGTATTGCCATTGTTGGGCTTTATATTTTGCATTTTACAAAAACAACACCTCCACCTTCGAAAACAGAAAAAAATACTGATGATAACTTTACCGGTATCCAAGTAGCTTATATAGCTACTGATAGTTTATATGCCTATTACAATTTTTATAAAAATTTACTTAATGAATTTCAGGACAAACAACAAAAAGCTCAAATACAACTTCAAAATAGGCTTAGAAAACTTGAAGATGAAGGTATTAGTTATCAAAAACGTGCCCAAGCTGGATTAATGTCCCAAAATGATATTCAAAAAGCAGAACAAGATTTTGCAAGAAAACAACAAGAACTTCAAAGTTATCAACAAACAGTATCAGCAGGTTTGGCAGAAGAAGAACAAGTTTTAAATAAGCGTATTCTTAAAAATATTACTGATTTTTTAAAAGAATATACCAAAGAGCATAATTATGATATTATCTTAAATTATACACCAGGTAACGTTCTTTGGCATGTAGGAGAAACCCTTGATATTACGCAAGATGTTTTGGATGGCTTAAATGAAGCTTATGGTCAACAAGAAAATAATACAGAAGAGATAAATAAAAGTGAAAAAGAAGATAATTAAAAGAATACTTTTTATAGATAGAGATGGTACAATTATTGAAGAACCACCGAGCGATTTTCAAGTTGATACTTTAAAAAAATTGTCATTTAAACCTTTTGTTATTAGTAGTTTACAAAAAATTGCCAATGATGAAAATTTTGAATTAGTCATGGTTACTAATCAAGATGGTTTAGGTACAAGTAGTTTTCCCGAAAAAAAATTTTGGCTTGTTCATAATAAAATGATGGATACCTTAAAAAACGAAGGTATTTATTTTAAAGGTATACACATAGATTCTACTTTTGAGCATGAAAATGCACCAACGCGCAAACCAGGTACCAAAATGTTAGAATCATATCTTAAAAAAGATTATGATATAACAAATTCTTTTGTTATTGGAGATCGGGTTACAGATATTCAATTAGCTAAAAACTTGGGCTGCAAGGCAATTTATTTTTCGACAAAAAAAAACCAAAGCGCTGCTCTGTGTACAGATAGTTGGGAAGAAATCTATAAATTTTTAAAATATCCAAACAGGAAAGTCAATATTCAGCGTTCTACTCATGAGACTGATATTAGTATAAATTTAGATTTGGATATATATTCAGCTGCTGAAATTAATACGGGTTTGGGTTTTTTCGATCACATGTTAGAACAAGTTGCTAAACATGCTCATATAGGCTTAAAGATAAAAGTTAAAGGTGATTTACATGTCGATGAACACCATACAATTGAAGATGTTGGGATCTGTCTTGGAGAATCTTTCTTAAAAGCTTTAGGTGATAAAAAAAGTATTTATAGATATGGATTTCTACTTCCTATGGATGATGCTTTAGCTCAAGTAGCCTTAGATTTTTCTGGTAGAAGCTGGCTAATATGGCAAGTCATTTTTAAAAGAGAAAAAATTGGAGATGTACCAACCGAAATGTTTTATCATTTTTTTAAATCCTTTTGCGATACAGCAAAATGTAATCTTAATATCAAGGTAGAAGGTGATAATGAACATCATAAAATAGAATCTATTTTTAAAGCTTTTGCCCATGCCATTAAAATGGCTATTAAAATAGATAAGAATAATGACACTATACCAAGTACTAAGGGGAATTTATAATATTTTATTCTATTAAGTTTAGAAATATTATACTCAAATTACTTAAAAAAAAGATTTTTTAGGCTTCTAATTCATTCATTTTGAAACAGAACATTTCGCAAAATAAAATAGCTTTGCTATAACACAAAATAAAAATAATACTTAATATATAATGTTCTAATTATTGTCATTCATATTAACCATTTTAATTTCAACAAGATAATGTTAGATAAAATAAATTTATTCGTCAAAAAATACCAATTTCTAAGTATTTTTCTTTTGATTACTGGAATTGCTTTTGCTTTACATCCTCCAAGTTCTTTAAGCTTAGAAAAACAGATAGAACGCTATGCTGGTTTGATAGCCAAACAACCTCAAAATGCAATGCTTTATTTTGAGCGAGGCGGTATTTATGTTACTCTTCAAGATTATAAAAAAGCAATTGCAGATTTTGATAAATCTATAAGCATAAAGCCTCAAAACTCTGAAGTTTATTTAGAACGTGGTCTTGTTTATTCAAGTCTAAAAGAGTACGATAAAGCACTTATGGATTTAGAACAAGCTATAAAGATTAATCCTAAAGATGCAGAACTTTATGTAGAGCGAGGTACCATTTATTATGATTTAGAAAAAAATGACTTAGCCTGTACTGACTGGAAAAAAGCTATTCAATTAGGCGATCTTTCAGCTCAAGAATCTTTAAATGAAGTTTGTGGTGAATAAATATAGCTAAACTAAGTCACTTCATGTATTTACTAACTCCAAAATATTTTAGAAAATCTGATAGGTTATTAAAATCTACCAGATTTATAACAATGCTATTGGTGGTATTTTAGAAAAAATAATTATATAGAACTGAGGAATAATCCTAAAAAGTAATTTTTCAACTATTATAAATTGATTATCATATATTTGTAACACCACCACTGCACTTTATGGTTACTAGTTTGTTTTAAACGTACATGAAAAATAAATTACTTTTACTAAAAGAAAAATTAGGTGAGCGACTCTTTATCATTTTCTTGAGTATTGTAGTAGGAAGTATAGCAGGTTTGTCAGCTATTTTACTCAAAACAACTATACATTTTATTCAATATTTTCTAACAAAAGAATCTTATGAGGAAAATTACTATCAGTTTCTATACCCTATCATAGGTTTAATTTTAACAACAGCTTTGGCGAAACGGTTGTATAAAGAATCGGTTGGACATGCAATTTCAGATATTTTATATTCTATATCCAAACGATCGGCTTTCCTTTCAAAAAATAAAATGTATTCTCGTATGGTTACAAGTGCTGCTACGGTAGGTTTTGGAGGATCGGTAGGCTTGGAATCACCTATGGTTTTAACGGGGTCAGCTATAGGCACAAATATAGCAAAATACATGAATTTAAACTACCGTACTCGAGCTTTGATGATGGGTTGTGGCACAGCAGGAGTTATTTCCGCTATCTTTAATTCACCCATAGCAGGTATGATTTTTAGTATAGAAGTTATATTGACTAATGTGAGTATCAGTAACTTTACACCTCTTTTATTATCTTCTATTACTGCTACTCTACTTTCTATTTCTATTTTAGGAAGTGATAATTTATTTTCTTTTAATCTCAGTGAACCATTTCTTACCCGACATATTTTCTACTATTTATTATTAGGTATGGCTTGTGGGCTTATATCTATTTTTTTTACAAAAATACTTACTTTTACAGAAGATATTTTTACAAAAATAAAAAATAACTATTTAAAAGCCTGTATAGGCGGACTCTGTTTAACTGTTATGATTTTTATTGCTCCTGCAATTTATGGGGAAGGGTATTTGGTAATTAAAGGTTTTTTAAATAACGATACCAGCCAAATTTGGCAACGTTTTAACCATATCCTTAACTTTGAAAATAGCTGGGCTTATATATTTTATTTAGGGTTAGTTTTAATTTTAAAAATTATTGCCAGCTGTACTACAATTAGTGCAGGCGGTAGTGGAGGTGTTTTTGCGCCCTCTTTATTTATCGGAGGCACTCTGGGCTTTATAATTGCAACAATTCTAAATCTATTTGATATCGATGTGTCAGTTGTAAATTTTACCTTAGTAGGCATGTGTGGGGTAATGAGTGGTATTCAATATGCACCTTTAACCGCAATATTTTTAATTGCTGAAATTACAGGTGGTTATGTTTTATTTTTACCTTTAATGTTAGTTTCGGCAATGGCTTATTTAACTGTTTCTTATATCAATCCACATTCTATGTATCTTCGAGATCTTATTAAACGCGGTGATTTTTCTCAAGATGATCCCGATAAAAAAATACTTATCAACCTCTCTATTGATAGAGCCTTAGAAACAGATTTAAAAACCATTGATTATGAAGCAAAATTAAAAGATTTGGTTAAAAGCATTGCCTCAAGTAAACGAAATATCTTTCCCGTTTTAGATAAAGATAAAACTTTATTGGGAATTATTACCTTAGATGACGTTCGTGAATTAATGTTTGACAAAACTAAGCAAGATTCTTTACCCGTTAAAATGCTTATGAGAAAACCATTAGCTATAATAGATATTCATGAATCTATGTCAAGTGTGATGAATAAGTTTGAAATATCAGATGCTTGGAATTTGCCAGTCGTGGAAAATAAAAAATATAGAGGTATGGTTTCAAAATCAAGAATTTTTTCATTATATAGAACTCAATTAAAAGAATATTAAAGGAATCGTAATTCTTGAAGAATTAAGAATTATAATATTGATAATAAATTAGTTAAAATATAAACAACTGCAAAAATACTTCAATTATAATCTAAAAAAATCTACCTTGTATTTTTGACTTTTTTTATAGAATTATTTATAATAAAAATAAAATTCTAATTCTTTTTATCCAATTTTGGACATTTAAAAGTTCTATTATTTAACTATAAAGTATAAATAATTTGTATTTTGTAAATTTAGTAATTATAAAATACTCAACATTATTGTTTTTAATAATATCTTATTCGGAAAAACTAAAAGAACTTTTTTATATCTTTAACATCGGGGATTCAAAGCATTTTAGATGGTATTGAGGAGAAAAGAAATTCAACACATAATGCCTAAACTCTCTATTTTATAACTTTTTATAAAAAAATGTATATTAAAAAAAATCCATTATTAAATATGAAACTAAGATATTTTTTAACTGTCGCCTTAATTTTACAAACTATTTCCTTTGCTTTTGCCCAACAAGAACAAAAAGATCATACATTCCATAAGCTATTTACAATTTTTAGCGGTTATGATACAAGTCATATAAAAGTAGAAGAGGATACAATAATTTTTTCTATAAGCGAAATAGAAGAAATTAAAATAATAGGAGAAAAAAAGATATTATTAGCAAAGTCAAGAGATAAAAAAAAAAAACTACCACCTATATTAATTAAACAAAAATATAACAACTTCGTAAAAAGCTTGGGTGGAGAAAAAATAAGAGATTTTAGTCAGACTGCTTGCTTATATGAAATTGTGGTTAAAGATACTCAAAATTTATTCTTTTTGGAAATCTATAATTCAGGGCAAGATTATAGTCTAACTTTAATTAATACAGGGGTTTATAAGTTGAATCCTAAAAAGTTATATGAAGAAATTGGTGATCAGGGTCATGCTGCTTTACATATTAATTTCCCTGTTAACCAAGCTCATGTTCCTGAAGAAGCTAATTATGTGATAGAAGGGATTATTGATTTTATGAACCGTTGGAAAAATATTAAATTAAGCATCGAAGGTCATACCGATAATATAGGAGAACCTGAAAAGAACAAACAGTTATCTTTGGATCGAGCTAATGCTGTTATGATTTTTCTGCTGACCCATGGAATAAGTTCTAATCGTTTATCTGCTAAAGGTTGGGGAGAAGAAAAACCTATAGCAGATAATACCACCCCAGAAGGTCAATCTAAAAATAGACGAGTGGAATTAGTTAGAATAATTGAAAAATAAATATTTGAAAACTAAAAATAGTGCCTCTTTATTTTATTCATTTCAATTTATGCTTATATTTGTTTAATTAATATTTGGATTAATTAATTTTAAATGGCTTAAATTTTTTAACGGATGTCTCGTAATATTATACCAAATTCTGAAAGCAATGCTAAAAAAGATAAAAAAAGATATTCTTCTTTTACCCCTCAATGGAGTCTTGACGAAATTATTCTATCTAATGATGTTCGGGACACTATAGGAGATGCTATCGCCTATTACAAATATAAGGATAAGCTTTTAGGTGAATGGAACATGAATCGTTTTTTGAAAGATGGAAGAGGTGCTTTCACCATAAATTTTTATGGACCATCAGGAACAGGCAAATCAATAACAGCAGAAGGATTTGCCCATGAAATAAAAAGAAAAATTCTGAAGGTTGACTATTCTGAAATATCAGGCAGCTTAATGGGAGAAACCGAAAAAAATTTGACAGGATTATTTAAAGAAGCCGAAAAAAATGATCTACTTATTTTTTTTGACGAAGCGGACGCATTATTAAGCAAAAGAGTCTCTGGAGATAACATCAATGCTAATAATACCAATCAGATAAAATCACATATTCTTAACCTGATGGATAGACAGAATGTTGTCGTTATTTTTGCAACTAATTTTTTTAAAAACTATGATCAAGCATTTTTTAGAAGAATACTGTTTCATATAGGCTTTGAAATGCCCAATTTAGACCAACGCATAAAATTATGGAAATTTCATTTTGACGATAAAATTCCAAAAGAAAAAATGCTTACCTATAAAAAAATGGCGGAAGTAACCGATAGTTTTGCCGGAGGCGATATTCGAAATTTAGCTTTAAAATTAGCCATAAAAATTATATCTGAAAAAACAGAATTAATTGGTATTGAATTATTTCATAGAGAAATAGAAAAGTATAAAAAAGCCATTAAGGAATCAAAAAAACAAAGTATTTCTGTAAATAATTCCCTTGAGGAATCACCTTCTTAATTTATAATATCATGAACTATGAGCCGGTAACTTATGAAGAATTTTTGGCAGTGTCTACCAAATCAAGAAAGGATTTGGATGAGCTGACGGAAAGTACTAAACGTCTTTCTAACAACGCAGATAAATCAAGAAAGGATTTAGACGAACTGACCACAAATACCAAACGCCTTGAAGATTTGTTTGCAAGCCAATCCGACAGCGCTGCCCGATCAAGCAAAGCTATAGAAGAATTGACTAAAAGTACAAAACGTCTTGAAAACCTCTTTACAAGTCAGTGGGGGAAACTTATGGAAGCCTTGGTTGAAGGCGATTTAATCAAACTTTTGCAAGACAAAGGTATTGAAGTATACGATGTTTCAGCAAATACGAAAGGCTGCCGAGATGGTCAAAACTATGAATTTGATCTCATTGCCCATAACGGGAAAGAAATTATTATTGTAGAAGTCAAAACAACCTTGCGCGTCAAACACATTAAACATTTTATCAACATGCTCAAAAAAGCAAAAACTTTGTTGCCCCGGTATAAAAATAACACTATTTTAGGGGCAATAGCTTTTTTGAAAGGCGATGAAGAAAGTGCGGTTTATGCCGAAAAAAAAGGACTATATGTTTTGCGAGCAGTAGGCAGTTCTGCTTCTATTATTAATGCCAAAAATTTTAAACCTGTAAAATTTTAACTGATTTTAAAATAGATATTTATATCATTTTTCAGGGTTTTCTTATAAAAAATATAAATAATTGATTATCAATAATTTTTAATTAAAAAATTTATCCATAAATTTAAAATTTTATTTCATAAATAATTCATTATGAATAAAATAACTCTTATACTGTTTTTTTATAAGAAAGCCCTGTATCATTTTTTACTTTTTAATTATTTATAATCATGGGATTTTGGAAAGATTTTATAAAAATAGTTACATTCTTAGGAAAAGCTACCTTAGTTATAGGTACGGTTGCAACTGTGATTGTGCTATCTGAAGCGGTAGAAGGCTGGTTAAAGCAATTACAAGCATATATTGGACGCGTATTGGAAGGAATTGATAAACAGATAGACCGGGTGAGCGTTTTCTTAAAAAAAATTAGCCCGTTTAAAGCCGAACAAAAATCATACTTTAATATAAAGGGAACAAATAAATCAGTGGTTAGGGAAGAAATTGTTGATACTCCTCCAGAAATGTTAAAAAATATCAATGAAGGAGATAAAATAAAAGTACAAAATTTCGAAGTTTCTTATTGATATTTCCAATGCTTGATTACATTAAAGACAAATTTGATTCTTTCATGAATAGTAAATATTTTCATGAATTGGAAAGCCATTTAGCTGATTTTATCAAAGAAAATTACAAAAATGGTTTTTCTAACCCTGCTTATGTAGAGGTAGAATTGCAAAAGCAAGATCATGCTGATAGAAAATACAGCTTGTATCTCAAGGTATATTATAAGTCAAATATTCCCGAAAAGGCTATATTGAGAGAACACTCCGAAGATTTTTATGATATTCTTGAAATGCCTGAAGCCTATAACAAGGTGATTAAAAATCAAGGTTCTGTAAAATTTCGAGTTGACGATATTATTGCTGTGTTGAGCTACAAGCCCGATTTTGTAAAGCCTATTCAGTTTAGAGAATTAGGCGACTTTGTAAATACTCTTTCATACAGATCTAAAATAACAGGAAAAACTGTTACTATTTTTGATAAGGTATTTAGAAAGCAGGTTAAATTTCAATTTAAAACGATTGAAGGAATTAAAACCATTATTAGGAATTACAGCGATATTTTGTCTATTCCAGTAGACATAAGTCAGACACTTGATAAAGATGGAATAGTAACCTACCAAGAAAATACCACTTGATTTTATAGCCTTGCTATTTAAAAATAAAGGGAGAATGTTTTCTCGTTGTCAATGGACTTAAATACTTAAAAAATCCTTTTTTTATTTGAGATGATGTATAACAAAGCATTATGCAACTTGGATCTATGAGAAAAATTTTATCGTTTGTGATCAGTCTGGCTATTTTAATTGGCTTACTTTATGGATTAAGTTTACCTTTTGGGAATATGCCTCCTTTGGGATCTTTTTTTAACCCTTTTGAAGGTTTTTGGCAAAATGCCAATCAAGCTAATACAAATAACCAATCTAAGATTCTTCATCTGCCTAATTTGAAAAAAAATGGAAAGATTGTTTATGATAGTATGCTTATTCCACACATATTTGCTGATAATGAACAAGATGTTTTTTTTTTACAAGGTTATGTGCATGCCAGACACCGTTTATGGCAAATGGATTTTATTATCAGAGCAGCTAAGGGCACACTTTCAGAAGTTATAGGCGAAGCAACTTTGAGTTATGACCGTTATCAAAGACGTAAAGGTTTATATAAAAATCTTGAAGCCCATGCTGCTGAAGTTTTGACTGATAGTCTTAGCAATTCAATTCTAAGTCCTTATATCAATGGTATTAATACTTATATAAAGACATTGGATTATAAAGACTACCCTTTGGAATTTAAACTATTGAATTATAAACCACAACTTTGGACAGTAGAAAATTGTATAGCACTTGGAAAATATTTGAGTAATATGCTTTCTCTTTCCAGTAGAGATTTTGAGTATACACAAGCTCGCAGTATACTTGGAGATACTATTTTTAATTTATTATATCCTGAAAATTTAATTGATGAAGCACCTGTAGTTTCCAAACCATACGGTTGGAATTTTGAAAATAGAAATAAATATACAGCCCAAAAAGATGTTAAAGATACCATGGTATTAAGTTTTTCTAAAAAGTATAATAGTCCTGATAATCCATTTGGAAATTTAGATCAAAGCCATGTTTATGCCAGTAATAATTGGGTTGTTAGTGGTTCAAAAACTAAAAAGGGATATCCTATTTTGGCTAATGATCCTCATTTAGCGCTTAGTCTACCTTCTATTTGGTTTATATCTCATTTAATAACCCCAAATTATAAGCTTTATGGAGTTACTGCTCCTGGCATGTTAGGTGCTGTTATAGGTTTTAATGATACAATTGCTTGGGGAAATACAAATGCTCAAAGAGATGTTCTTGATTGGTATGAAATTATTTTTAAAAGTGATAAAAAAGAATTTTATAAATTTGAAAATGAATGGTTACCCGTTGAGAAAGTTATTGAAATTATTAAAATTAAAGATAACTCTACCTTTTATGATACCGTATATTATACGCACTGGGGACCTATTGTTAATGACGATAACTATGAAATGAATGATGATAATAAATATTACTCTATGAAATGGTTGGCACAAGAACCTAGTGAAGAATTTCTTTATATTTACCATATTGGTAAAAGTACTAATTATAAAGATTTTTCTACTAAGGGCTTACCTTATTTGAGTTCACCCGGTCAAAATGTAGCTTTTGCCTCCATAAATGGAGATATAGCGATGAGCATTCAGGGTAAATATCCTATCAAACGCTATCAACAAGGTAAATTTATCATGGATGGTAGTCAAGCTAAAAATAACTGGTTAGGCTATATACCAAATAATCAAAGAATTTTTGAAATAAATCCTAAAAGAGGATATGTGAGTTCTGCTAATCAATTTCATGTCGATAGTACTTATCCATATTATGTGTACCATCACAAATACGAAAAATATAGAAATAGACGTATTAACAGGGTTTTAGATAAAGAAATAAAAGTATCTGAGGAAGATATGAAAAATCTTCAGCTCGATAATTTTAATTTACAAGCTGCCGAAAGTTTACCTTTTTTGATTAATCAGATTAAAGAATCAAATCTATCTTCAGAAGAAAAAATACTTTTAGATACTCTAAAAAAATGGGATTTTCATACAGAAGCCAATTCTAAAGCAACAGCTTATTATAATATATGGTGGGATTTATTCAACGATTATTTATGGGATGAGCTTTTAGAGTTTGAATACATTTTACCAAAACCATATCCTCATGTGACCTTGCATCTTTTAAAAAATTCAGAAATATCAGAATTTTTAGATATTATAGAAACAGAAGAAATAGAAGATCTTAAAGACTTAGCAACTTATAGTTTTCAACAGGTTTTACCCTTTGTTAAAGATTGGCAAACAGAACATACCAAAGATTTTGACTGGGGAAATTATAAAAATACAACCCTTACTCATCTGGCTCGTCTTAAAGGTTTTAGTCGCTCTGAACGAACAGCAGGGGGCAAATATATAGTTAATGCTACAAGTAATGATTGGGGACCCTCATGGCGTATGATAGTTTCTTTAGATCCTGAAGGGGTAATGGCTGAAGGTATTTATCCCGGCGGTCAAGATGGAAATCCTGCCAGTTTTTACTATGATAATTTTGTAAGCGACTGGTCAAAAGGAAATTATAGGAAGATGAACTTTTCTTATGAATATAGTGCTTATCGTTTTTTGAACTTATATGTCAACAATGATCAGAAATTATTAAAATTTTGTAAACCAATAAACTATATAAATATTTATAATTCCATTTTTTAATTTTTAACTATTCAATGACCAGTAGATATGTTGACTTATTAACAGACTTTGGATTCAAAAAATTATTCGGCACCGAAGTAAACAAAGACCTTTTAATTAATTTTTTAAATCAGGTCTTACCTCAAAAACACCAAATTAAAACATTGACCTATACTAAAAATGAACAGCTGAGCCATACAGCAAGAGATAGAAAGTCGGTTTTTGATGTTCATTGCACTGGCGATAATGACGAAAAATTTGTCGTAGAAGTACAACGAACGGACCAAGAGTATTATATCGATAGAAGCGTTTATTATTCTACTTTTCCTATTCAAGATCAAGCTGTAAAAGGTAAGGGTTGGCTATATGAATTAAAGCCCGTTTATATGGTGAATATTTTGAATTTTAACTTGGATTCTTATAACTCGCCTAAGCATTATAGGCTTGTTGAACTCATCGAAAAGGAAAATAACTCAGTACTTTATGATAAGTTAAAGTATATTTACATTGAACTGCCGAAGTTTACAAAACCTATAGAGGATTTATCGAATCACTTTGAGAAATGGCTCTATGCTTTACGTTTTTTGGCTAATTTACATGACCGTCCGGAGACGTTTAGAGATAACGTTTTTGAGCGTTTATTTGAGCGGGCTGAAATTGCTCGTTTTACGCCTGATCAGCAAGCCATTTATAGGGATACTCTAAAGCGGGAACGCGATGAGTGGAATATTATGCATACAATGGAAAAAAAAATAAAAAAAGGAATGGAAAAAGGAATGGAAAAAGGAATGGAAAAAGGAATGGAAAAAGGAATGGAAAAAGGAAAAATAGAATCTGTACTTGGGCTTCATCAAAATGGTATTTCAATTGACATCATCTCAAAATCGCTTAATATTTCTGAAGAGCGAGTCCAAGAAATTATAAAATCAGAAAATAAAGGCTGATGTTTTAAGAAATTTCAGAATGGGTTTTGGAATATTATTGAGGATTTGACATCTTGTTTTATCAATTTGAAAATCAACAACTTAAACCTAAAAAATATAATTTATTTTTTCAAAATGTTACAAACGGCTGTATCATGATTTTAAAATTCTATTCATTTATTCTATTATTTTGTTTCCACTTGACTTCTCTTGCTTCCGTATTTACTCTTCATAACTCTTTGAAGGAAAGACCAGTTTTAAAACTTCTTAAAGCTAATTATCAGGAAGATGCAAGCCCAATAGGAGAATCTTTTGGAATAAATTTTGAAATTTTAGTCCAATGTAAAAAAAGGAAAATAGGCTCAATAACTTTTGATTCTTTACAATTTGAAAATAAAACTTTGCTTATTGATAAAACAAATGTGGGTAGACAAGATGATTGTAAAATAAAAATACTCGTAAAATATAAAGAAAAACAAAAAAGGGCAGTAGAAGAATCAAATAGAATCATACGGCTTTCTCCATTTTTAAAAGCTAAAAAATATGAAAAAGCAAAACTTTTTTATACATATAAAGGTATAACCCAGTTTTTTATTATTGAATCTTTCCAGCCAAATCATAGTTTTGATATACGAAGATAATAAAATTAGGAATTAAGAATTAAAAAATTAGGGTTTGAAACTGCCTCAAAATATTTAGACATTTCTGTATATTTATAGACATTTAATTGGTTTTACAGGTTATTTATCTATATTTGAGTTATGATAAGCATTAAAGAAGCCTCTGAATTATTAGGCGTTAGTACCAAAACGATTCATCGATGGGAACAAGCGGGCAAAATTCAAGCCTTTCGTACGAAAGGTGGACATCGCCGTTTTGAAATTAATGACCTCATAGGAAATAAAAAAGACAAATCACTAACAATAGCCTATGCCCGAGTAAGTTCACACGACCAAAAAGAAGATTTGAAAAGGCAAATACTTGTTTTGGAATCGTACTGTGGAAAAAATGGCTATAATTTTGAAGTTATTGATGATTTAGGTTCTGGTTTAAACTATAAAAAGCGCGGCCTAATTCGCTTGATTAAATTAATTTGCTCTTATCAGGTTGATAGATTAGTGATTACGCATAAAGATAGGCTTTTACGTTTTGGTTCGGAATTGATTGTTACGCTTTGTGAATATTTTAATGTGGAAGTTATCATCATTAACAGAAGTCAAGGCAATAGCTTTGAAGAAGATTTGGCTCAAGATGTTTTAGAAATAATTACTGTCTTTTCAGCTCGTTTATATGGCAGTCGCAGTCATAAAAACAAGAAAATTGTAGATAGTTTAAAAGAAGTTGCTAAAGAACTAAAATAGGCTATGAAAAGTTTAAAAGTACGTTTGAATTTGAACAACAAACAAGAAACTTTAGCCTTTAAACACGCTGGCGTTGCGCGACACGCTTACAATTGGGGACTTGAAACTTGCCAAAAAGCCTATAAAAACAAAGAAGCCCATCTGTCTGCTATTGACTTGCATAAAAAACTGGTTAAAGAGGTCAAAAGTATACATCCTTGGTATTACGAAGTGAGTAAATGTGCACCTCAACAAGCTCTACGCGATTTAGGTACAGCTTACAAACGCTTTTTTAAAAAAATAGGCAAGCATCCGCGCTTTAAGAAAAAAGGACAACACAATAATTTTTATTTAGAGGGTAAAATTGTTTCGAGAAAGGGCAAAATTAAACTTCCTCGCTTTGGCTGGGTTCGTCTTTCTGAGCAAGTGGAATTAGACAACATTAAAAATGTAACTATTGCGCGTCACGCAAAGCATTGGTTTGTAAGTTTTTTAGTGCCTCACGAACCAAAAGCAACGCCAAAAACACGCGAAGCCGTTGGCGTCGATCTCGGTATCAAAACACTGGCTACCCTTTCGGATGGCAAAATCTTTGAAAACAAAAGACCATACAAAACCTATAAACGAAAGCTAAAAATTGCCCAACGCGTTCTATCCAAACGTTTTGTCAAAGGCAAAAAAATACAATCTAACAACTACTATAAACAGCAAACAAAAGTTGCTCAAATTCATTATAAAATTGCTTGCATACGCAAAGATGCTTTACATAAACTCACAAGCTATTTGGCTAAGAACCACAGTCACATAGTCATAGAAGACTTAAACGTCGCGGGTATGGTAAAAAATCACCGTTTAGCAAGTGCCATTTTAGACGGTGGGTTTTATGAATTTAAAAGGCAATTAGAGTACAAAAGCAAATGGTATGGCTCGACTTTGAAATTGGCCAACCGCTTTTATCCCAGTAGTAAATTATGTTCTAATTGTGGAAATAAGAAAGGAACTTTAAAACTTTCGGAGCGTGTCTATAATTGCCAAAATTGCCAAATTTCTATCGACCGCGATTTAAACGCAAGTTTAAATTTGGAAAAACTGGCGGAGAGTTACCCCGCTTCTGCCTGTGGAGGACTGATACAACCTAAGGCTTCGGCTTTAGGAAGTCCAGAGAAACAGGAAGTAAACAGCAAATTGTCTAAGTTTGTCTAAGTTTTACATAACGGTGTTGATGCATAAATTTTTTCATATACTTAACCAAAGGAGCAGGAAAAGGTAATTTATCCAATTGCTTATAAGTATAGATTTGAAGATTATATGTTTTTGCTAAGGTTAAAAAAATGGACTCCTCAACTCTTATTTCTATAAACACTAAATTTAAACGCTGGTGGCTTAAAAGGTGGGTTTGACTGGGATAAATATGGATAACTTCTTTTTCCAAATCTATAAATTGCCTTATAAGACTGGGAATATCTTTGGCTTCTTGGCTCTCTATTCTATAAAATTCATTGAGACCTTTCCATATATCTTGTTCTTGCCTAAGTTGAACCAAGATTTTATTTTTATGCATAAAAATAAAATAATAAAAATAACGTACTCGTTTAGATTTGGGCTTATTCTTATAGGGCAAAAACTGCTGTTGAGAATGACTATAGGCGTAACATGTTTTTTTGAAAATACATGTTTTGCAGTTTGGTTTTTTAGGGGTACATTGTCTAGCACCAAACTCCATAATAGCTTGATTATAAATAGATGGCTGTTCTTTAAAAAGCATATCATCGGCTTTTTTTTGAAATATTTTTTTGCCTCTGCCTGTGTTTATCGGTATTTTTATTCCAAAAATTCGGGATAAAACTCGAAAAACATTGCCATCTAGAACAGCTACTTTTTCGTTGAAACAAAAAGAAGCAATGGCAGCAGCTGTATATTCTCCAATGCCTTTAAGTTTGAGTAACTCTTTATAGGTATTAGGTAAGATACCCTTATATTGGCTAGCCACAATTTGAGCGCTTTGGTGCAAGTTTCTAGCCCGACTGTAATAGCCTAAATCTTGCCAATCTCTTAAAATATCTTGTTGGCAAGCCGAGGCTAAATCAAAAACAGTAGGATAATGTTCTATAAATTTTTGATAATAGGCTAAACCTTGTTTAACTTGGGTTTGTTGTAAAATAACTTCTGAAAGCCAAATGTAATAAGGCTCCTTGGTGTGTCGCCAAGGCAAATCTCGTTTGTTTTGTTCAAACCAAGTTATTAGAAGTTGTCCAAAAGTTTTTTTCAAAATAAGCTAATTATTTAATAATTAGGAATCAATTAATTCAAAATTAACAATTCAAAATTAACAATTCAAAATTAACAATTCAAAATTAACATTATAGTTTAACTGATAAAAAAATACTTAACCTTATAAAAGAGGTTATCCAAATCTTAATAATCTTTATTAAGATTTGCTTTTGTTTATCATTTTGTCTAATATAGCTTCATAATAGGCATAGCCTCTAATAGCAAAAAGCAATTATTTTATAGTCAACTTATATTGAAAAAGGACTTTTTAAGTATTTAATTTATTGATATAAATACCTCTTCTTATTTTTAATAGAAAGGCTATAAAAGATAACATCTTTTTGCTTTTTTAATCTAAAAAATATTCGGAACTGTTGGATTTTAAGAAGTTATGAAAAAAATAGGCATATTTACATCAGGAGGCGATGCACCAGGAATGAATGCTTGTTTAAGAGCGGTTACAAGAGCTTGTTTATATAATAAATTAGAACCGTACGCTATAGTAAGAGGCTATAAGGGTATGATAGATGGAAATCTATATAAAATTAATTCTGCTGCTGTAAGTAATATTATTCAAAGAGGGGGTACAATTTTAAAATCTGCTCGTTCAGAGCGTTTTAGAACAAAAGAAGGACGCGAAAAAGCCTACAAACAACTCATAAAGCATGATATAGAAGGCTTAATAGCTATGGGAGGAGATGGAACATTTACTGGTATGAAAATTTTTCATGAAGAATATGAAATACCCTGTGTTGGTATTCCTTCTACTATAGATAACGATCTTTATGGCACAGACTATACTATAGGCTTTGATACAGCTGTAAATACCGCTATAGAAGCTATCGATAAAATACGAGATACTGCTGATTCTCATGATAGAGCTTTTTTTGTAGAAGTTATGGGACGTGCAACCGGCTACATTGCCATTCAAACAGGCATTAGTACGGGTGCCGAATTTGTATTAATGCCCGAAAGTTTTTATTCTGTAGAAGACATTGTTAAAACTTTACAAAAAAGTAGAAATAATCAAAAATTTTCTTTTTTGGTTATAGTAGCTGAAGGTAATAATCTTGGAGATGCTCATGATTTGGGTTTAAAAGTAAAAGAAAAAATGCCTCGTATGGATATACGCGTAACAACTTTAGGTCATATTCAAAGAGGTGGAGCACCGACAGCCAACGACCGTATTTTAGCGAGCCAGTTGGGATTAGCAGCAGTTGAAGCTCTGGTGAAAGGTAAAACAAATATCACCGTAGGTATGGTTAATAACAAACTTAAACACACTTCTTTGAATGATAGCATCTCTAAGAAAAAAATGCTGGATATAAACCTTATTAGGATGGTTAATATTTTGAGCTCCTAAGAGCCTGTTTAGCTTTTATTTTTAACAGTATAAATAATTTTATACTGTTGTTTTTTAATTTTTTTCTCTATATAATAAATAATCTGATAATCAGAAAATTATCGTTTAAAAACGAGATAAAAAAACAGTTTATTTAATATTTTATATCTTCATATTCTTAGTTAAGCAAAAAATTTAGTACTCTTCTATTCTTTATAGGTCTTAGCTGCCATTTTTTAAATTTTAAACTTTATTTATCATGAAAAAAATCACTTTTTTTATACTCTTTTTTTCCTTTTTTACAGCAAAAGCGCAAGTTAATACGCAAGATTCTTTAGCTTTATTAGCTTTGTACAACAGTACTGACGGTGCTAACTGGACCACCACCTGGAATTTAAACAATCCTGTTGGCAGCTGGCATGGAGTCACTACAGCAAATGGGCGAGTTGTAGAGCTTGATTTTTTTTTTAAAAATCTCAATGGTTCCATTCCTACTGAGTTGGGCAATTTAACTGCTTTAACAAGTTTAAGTTTATCTCTCAATGACCTTACAGGTTCCATTCCGTCGGAGTTGGGCAATTTAACTGCTTTAACAAATTTAAATTTATCTATCAATTACCTTACAGGTTCCATTCCGTCGGAGTTGGGCAATCTAACTGCTTTAACAAATTTAAGTTTATCTCTCAATGACCTTACAGGTTCCATTCCGTCGGAGTTGGGCAATTTAACTGCTTTAACAAATTTAAATTTATCTTGACAATGACCTTACAGGTTCCATTCCGTACGGAGTTGGGCAATCTAACTGCTTTAACAAGTTTAAATTTATCTGGCAATCTACTTACAGGTTCCATTCTGTCGGAGTTGGGCAATCTAACTGCTTTAAGATTTTTAAATTTATCTAGCAATCTACTTACAGGTTCCATTCCACAAGAGTTGGGCAATTTAGTAAATTTGAGAGAATTATATTTATCTAGCAATGACCTTACAGGTTCCATTCCGTCGGAGTTGGGCAATTTAACTGCTTTAGAAAATTTAGAATTAGCTAACAATCAACTTACGGGTTCCATTCCTACTGAGTTGGGCAATTTAACTGCTTTAACAAGATTAGATTTAGATGAGAATCAATTTACAGATTTACCGGATTTATCACATTTAGCAGGTATAATGGATGATTTTCGTGTTCAAAACAATTTTTTAGATTTTGAAGACATAGAACCCAATCTGGCTAATTTAGCTTCTGCTTCTAATTATTCGCCTCAAGGACCGGTAAGAGAAGGGGATTTTTATTCTAATCCTATAGGTACAGATATAGTGCTTTCGGTTGCAGTCAATGGGACGGGGAATGTATACCAATGGTTTTTAAATGGTGTAGCTATAGGAGGCGAAAGTAATTCTGATTTAAACCTAACCAATATACAAGAAGCCAATTTTGGTCTTTACTATTGTGAAATTACCAATCCCAATGTACCCGGTCTTACCTTGAGGTCTTTGCCCGATATTGTTGGCAATCCCTTTCCAAGCGAGATACTAACATCAGATTATTTGATTCTTTTAAATCTATACAACAACACTGATGGAGCTGGATGGAATACAACTTGGGATTTAGCGTTATCTCCAACAAACTGGGGCGGGATAACATTAGAAAATCAAAGAGTAGTAGCTATTGATTTGGCTAATAATAACTTATTGGGAACATTAGCTTCTGATTTAGGTCTTTTAGATAGTTTGCAAACTTTAGACTTAGGCACTAATGAGCTGAGTGGCGTCCTTCCGGCAGAACTCGGCAATTTAGCTGCTTTAACGACTTTAGAATTAGATAGCAATCAACTTACGGGTTCCATTCCTCCGGAGTTGGGCAACTTAGCTGCTTTAACAACTTTAGACTTAGGCAATAATGAGTTGAGTGGCGTCCTTCCGGCAGAACTTGGCAACTTAGCTGCTTTAACAACTTTAGACTTAGGCAATAATGAGTTGAGTGGCGCTCTGCCTAATACATTAGCTAACTTGACTAACTTACTTAATTTAAAACTGGAAAACAATGCTTTTACCGGTCTATCTGATTTAACTGCCTTAACTCAACTTATTGTTTTTAGTGTTCAAAATAACCAGTTGGATTTTGGCGATTTACAGCCTAACATCGCAGTACTAACTGTGTACAGTCCTCAAAAACCGGTAAGAGAAGGTGAAAACTATACTTTGCCAAATGGGTCAAATTTAATGCTTTCTGTCGATGTAGATGGTACAGGAAATATTTATCAATGGTTTTACAACAGTAATCCTATAGCTAATGCTAGTAATTCCAGTCTTGATTTAATGGACCTTCAAGCTGAAGAGTCCGGTCTTTATTATTGTGAGATTAGCAATCCCAATGTACCGAGTTTGATTTTAGCTTCTTCAGCAGATACTTTAACGGTAGTGCCTAATGCAGATCCGACAGGCATAGCCCTTTCGAACAACAGCATAGAAGAAAACTTAGCTATAGGAACTTTAATAGGTCTTTTTTCCACAACAGATATTAACCCAAATGATGAGCATACCTATACAATTTCTGATAATACCAATTTTCAAATCAGTGCGGATAGTTTATACGCTAATATTTCCTTTGATTATGAAACAATAGAAAGCTATAATTTAACAGTAACAAGTACAGACTTAGGGGGTTTAACCTATTCGGATGATTTGATTATCAGCATTGTAGACGTTGATGATGATTTGGTGACAGCTATCGAGGATGTTTTTACTCAAACTGAAATCGTATTGTATCCGAATCCAAGCACAAATTTTTTACATATAAGGGGTTTGAAAAAGATAGGGGTCGTGGAACTTCTATTTTATAACCTTCAAGGTCAAATAGTAAAGGAATACAGTGAGATTCAAGATGTTTATGATGTTAGCGATTTGCCTAAGGGTTTCTATATAGCGCTTATCAAAACGTTAAATTTTGAAAAAACCATTAATTTTATTATCAACTAAATTTATAATATTAGACTCTATGTACTAATTTTTTTGTAGATAGCAATGCTATTTCTATCTCAGAAATGGTTATTTTCATAATCAATACATTAAAAAAACTAAATACGCCCTAAGGCTATTGAGTGCTTCTTTTGGCAGCTTCAAATTAAAACGTAAACTTTATATGCGATACACCGCCAATAATTCATAATTTAACTACATAACTTGTGATAAAAAAAAGTCATATTATAAAAAGCAAACACTTTAATATCAGTCGTTTAAATGATTATGATTTAAAAATTAAATGCTTATCTCATCAAATTAGAGTAAGTCTTATAGATGATGTTAAAAAATATTGTATTTATTATGAAGTTTTTAATTTGAAAGATATAAAAAAGGATGATCGCCTAAATAGTTTCCATACATTCTGGGATGAGCATCCATTTTTAAAAGCCCAATCTTGGAAAACGATTAAAATCATTATTGCTCAAGCACCTGTTACTTATATTCCTCAAATATATAACAATAGAGTGCATTATTCTGATTTTTTAAAATTAAACGGCTTTTTTGGTATAGATAAAGATAGAATTTTTAGTTTTAAACATCAACATTTTGATTTAGTTAGTTTAGTGGCTTTGGATGCAAAAGAAAAAGATTTCTTTATCCAAAAAGCTTATAATGTAGCTAAAGTTGAATTTTTACATGTAAGTACAGCTTTTATTGAGCTTCTTTTTCACTTTCCACAAAGAGATATAGAAATTTATTTAAATGTTAGTGAAAATGTATTGACAGTAGTTGCTTTTATAAATGAAAAACTTACTTTCATAAACAATTATGTTTACAAAGACTCAAATGATATTATTTATTTTGGAAACCTTATTATTCAACATCTTGATATGAAACCTAAGGACGTTAACATAACTTTATGGGGAGATGTAGATCATACAGAAAAAGAAAAATTAGGTAAATATTTACCTAATTTTTCTTTTGGAACGCGTTATCCTCATGTTGGATTTGAAGCTGAATTCAATGCTTTAGAAAATTATTTGGATTTCGATCTTTTGGGATAAATAGATTTAGATTGACTTTCTTAAAGAAAACTAATTTCCTGTGAAATTTTTTAAACTATTTGAAAACCAATACTATTTGATTTTTAATACTTAAACTTTTTGAAACTATTATGGCTGAAACATATTCAACTATGGAGTCTCTTGATTTTACCGCTCCAAGTTTTAAACTTTACGATACTATTTCTGATAATTATTTGGCTTTAAAAGATTTAAAAGGAAAAAAAGCCACGTTTATCATGTTTATTTGCAACCATTGTCCTTTTGTTAAGCATGTGAATCAGGCTTTGGTTAAACTTGCTCATGACTATATGACTAAAGGTATTGCGTTTATAGCCATTAGTTCTAATGATGTGGAAAATTATCCGCAAGATAGCCCTGAAAAAATGAAAAAGGTGGCTCAAAAACTGGCTTATTCTTTTCCCTACCTTTACGACGAAAGTCAGGATGTAGCTAAAGCCTATAAGGCAGTCTGTACACCTGATTTTTTTCTCTTTGATCAAGATTTAAAATGTGTCTATCGAGGCAGGCTTGATGATAGTCGTCCAGGTAAAGGGATTAGCACAGGTCAAGATATACGTAGAGCTTTTGATAATGTATTAAAAAATCAAAAACCAATAGAAAATCAAAAACCAAGCTTAGGCTGTAATATTAAATGGAAAATATAAAATATATATCTACCTTATTGGACTTATGAGCATAATAAGATAGAATTTTTATGGCTTAATTTAAATGTTCATAGTTAATTTAAAACTTACGTGTTTATTTTGAATTCAGAATCTGAAAAAAATAGGATTGGAATAATAGGGGGGGGGAGTTGGGGAACAGCCCTTTTAAAAATAATTTCTGATTCTCAAAAAGCTGATAGTGGAAATTTAGAAGTTTACTGGTGGCTTAGAAAAGAAGAATATGTAAAAGAAGTTTATAGGCATGGTTACAACCCGAATTATCTGCGAGGAGTAAAGATAAATTTAGATATGGTGAAACCAATGAGTGATTTGGAGAAGGTTGTGGAGAATAGTGATTTATTGGTGCTGGCTTTACCGGGTGCTTTTATATTTGAAGTATTAGAAAAAATTAAAACGTTATCAATAACATCTAAAAAGATTATAGTTTCTATTAAAGGTATGCTTTATAAAAGTAATACCTTGATTACAGATTATTTGTTGGATCAAAAAGTATCAAAAAATCAAATTGCTGTCATTTCAGGACCTTGTCATGCCGAAGAGGTTGCTCTTGAAAAATATTCTTATCTCACTGTTGCTGCCTTTCAAATATCATTTGCTAATTACCTTTCAGATTTTATTAATACAGCTTATATTAAGCCTATTATAAGTGATGATGTATCTGGTATCCAATATTCTGGTATATTAAAAAATATTATTGCTGTTGCCTGTGGTATGGCACATGGTTTAGGTTATGGAGATAACTTTCTTTCTGTTTTGGTAAGTAATGCTCAAATTGAAATAATTCGATTTTTAGAATCTATTTGTCCTCAAGAACGCAATCTATCTCAATCCGTTTACTTTGGTGACTTATTAGTAACTTGCTATTCTCAGTTTAGTAGAAATAGAGTGTTTGGTAATATGTTAGGTAGAGGTTATAGTATAGAATCTACTTTGATCCAGATGAAAATGGTGTCAGAAGGATACTATGCAACAAAATGTATTTTTATATTGAGTAAAAAAGCAAAAGTAAAAATGCCTATAGTGGAAACAATTTATCGAATACTGTATGGTTGTGAGGAAATAACAAAAGGTTTTAAAAAAATGAAAAAAATTTTTGTTTAGTATTAAAGAATATTATATTTGTTTTTAAAATTTAAACTCTTTAACGAGGGCTTGTTTGTAAACTTTTGTATTTTATTTAATTAATTTAAGTGTAACATTTAGATAACCTTATAGAACAAATGAAAAAAATAGTATCTCTTTTAGCATTATTAGTAACTTTGACATTTGGTTTATCATCCATACTTCAAGGTCAAGAAGATGAAACTGAAGGCACGGATACAACTACAGCTTCAGAGTCTGTAGAAACTATCCAAGATCAAGAAGAACAAGAAGAAGTTGTCGAAGAATCAAATGTGATAGAAGAAGTTGTTGTAGATGATATTGAAAGATCATTTACCCAAGTTGTAAAAGATAAATTTATAGAAGGCGATTGGCGTTTTATGAGCCCTGTACTACTATGTTTAATACTTGGTTTAGCAGTTGCTATAGAACGTATTATTGTTTTAAACTTAGGTGTTGTTAATTCTCCTAAATTATTAAAATCTATTGATAAGGCTATAGAAAGTGAGGGTGTTGAAGAAGCTTTAAAAGTTTGTAAGGCAACCCGTGGCCCCATCGCTTCTATTTTTTACCAAGGGTTAAGCCGTGTTTCTGAAGGTGTTGAGGTCGTTGAAAAATCCATTATTTCTTATGGTTCTGTTCAAATGGGACGCTTAGAATCTGGTTTGGTATGGATTTCTTTATTCATTTCTCTTGCACCAATGCTTGGGTTTATGGGTACAGTGATTGGTATGATTGGAGCATTTGATGCTATTGAAGCAGCAGGTGATATTTCACCTTCTTTGGTTGCTGGTGGTATTAAAATTGCTTTGCTCACAACGGTAGCAGGTCTTATTGTTGCAATTATTTTACAGTTATTCTATAATTACTGTGTATCAAGAATAGATGGTATTGTTAATCAAATGGAAGATGCTTCTATATCTTTAGTAGATATTGTTGTAAAACATAGTGACAAACTTTCAAAATAGTTTCGTATTAACCTAATAAATTAAGGTTTAAATACCAACCTATGATATTTTAAAATATTCTTTCATAGGTTCTAATTTAATTTAGTATTTTTATCCATAAAGAACAACGATTATGTCATTACAACATTTTTTTTCTGATTATGTCCTTTTTTCAGGATATATATTAGTTGTCTTAGCTACTATAGCTGCCATAGGAGGACCTATTTTAAATGCTATTTCTAATCCTAAAACTATTGCTAAAAGTATTATTGGGATAGCAGTATTTGTTTTAATATATTTTATAGGCAAGGCTGTCAGTTCTTCTGAAGTTACACCTTTATACGAAAAATTTAATATTAGCGCTAGCCTATCAGGTCAAATAGGGGCTTTATTATTTGTTATGTATGCCTTATTTGTTTTGGCTATCCTAACTATTGTCGTTAATGAAATTACCAATTTTTTCAAATAGTTTATAAATAGTTATTGCTATGATTAGAAAAAAAAATAACAGACCCGCTATGGAAGTAAATGCGGGTTCTATGGCTGATATAGCTTTTCTGCTCCTCATATTTTTTTTGGTAACAACAACTATCAATGCTGATAAAGGTATTCCAATGCTTTTACCACCGGATATCCCCCCTACAGATGTTGAAATCAAAAAGCATAATGTTTTTAATGTTTTGGTAAACTCTAAAAATCAGCTGTTGGTTGAAGAAGAGCCTTGTTCTTTAGGAGATCTTGGACAAAAAGTAAAAAAGTTTATCACTAATAACGGAGAAGATCCCAATTTATCAGATAGTCCTGAAGTGGCAGTTGTTTCTATCAAGACAGATAGAGGGACAAGCTATAATGTTTATATTAAAATTCTTGATGAAGTGCGTTTAGCCTATAATGAACTAAGGTCTGAATTTTTAGGAATTTCTGCTGAAGAATTTTTAACCTTAGATCTTAAAAATCCTGCTAATGTAGAAAAGCGAAAAAAAGCTCAAAAGGCTGTCCCTTATCGAGTTTCTGAAGCTGAACCCACAGATGTATCCGCTTTTAAATAGTTTTTATCATTACTTAATTAATTTACAATGGCTAAATTTACTAAGAAGACCAAGACCAGCGAAAATATTCCTACTTCTGCACTTCCTGATATTATATTCATGTTGCTGTTTTTTTTCATGGTAACAACAGTACTTAGGGAAACAGATTTAAAAGTAGAAAATAAACTACCTAAAGCTACTCAACTTCAAAAGATTCAAAAAAAATCTTTAGTAAGTTATATCTATATTGGAAAACCTAAGGATATTGAAAAATATGGTAAAGAACCTCGTATTCAGGTTAATGATATACTTATAGAAGTAGATAATATCACTCAATTCGTATTTCAAGAAAAAAATAAATTGAGTGAAACTGAAAGAGATAAAATTATCATGTCTTTAAAAGTTGATAAACAGGCAAAAATGGGAATTGTTAGTGATACAAAACAACAACTCCGTAAAGCAAATGCACTTAAAATTAATTATTCTTCGACTAAATCTGTACCAAATATTTAACAGTATTAAGATTTTTTAACTGAAGGTTTAAATTTTATATATGGAAAATTCAGGTCTTGATACTAAAAAAGAAACAAAACATCTTATTAAAGGAGAGGTTAATCACGATGTAAAAAAGAGATTAAATGGGGTTTTAAGCCAAAATGACCAATTTCTTATTTTGGGGCAAGAGTTAAAGCACCAAAGAGAGTTAATGGAAAAAGGCTTTAAATATCAGCAAGAGTTGATACAGCAGAGTTTTCAAACGATCAATAAGCGTTTTGAAGATGTGCAAAAATTTATGGATAAGCGCTTTGAAGATATGCAAAAATCTATGGATAAGCGCTTTGAAGTTGTAGATAAGCGCTTTGAAGATATGCAAAAATCTATGGATAAGCGCTTTGAAGCTGTAGATAAGCGCTTTGAAGATATGCAAAAATCTATGGATAAGCGCTTTGAAGATATGCAAAAATCTATGGATAAGCGCTTTGAAGCTGTAGATAAGCGCTTTGAAGATATGCAAAAATCTATGGATAAGCGCTTTGAAGCTGTAGATAAGCGCTTTGAAGATATGCAAAAATCTATGGATAAGCGCTTTGAAGCTGTAGATAAGCGCTTTGAAGACATAAATAAGGGACTTGGACGTTTGCAATGGTCTGTTGGTATAGGTTTTACACTTATAGCATCTCTTATGACTTTAATTAAAATTTTTGGATAGGATAATTTAAATAATATGAAACAAGGCGGTTTTTTTTCTTTTTTAACAGGACTTGGTATTGGTCTTTTAACAGGAGTTTTATATGCACCTGATAAAGGTGAAAATACCCGAAGACGATTAACTTATCAACTAGATAAGTATAAGAAGATTTTAGAAGATTATATTAAAGATATTTCTAAAGATAAAAATAAAGAAACAAATCCTCTTCAAAGCGAAAGTAAAAAAGCTACTGAAGAGACTATACGACAAGCTGAAGATTTAATTAAGCAAGTTGAAGATTTAACTTCTAAAGTTAAAAAGTAGCTCTATCCATTTTATTTTTTAATCCAAGAATATTAGAATGATTTTAATGATTCTTTGTTAAAACCTAATTATAAAAATATTATAGTATTGCATAAATATCGTTTTCATTATTTCAATTTTAATATTAAAAATATGAATTTTATAAAGTCATATATTCCGTTTATTATAGCTTCTTTCTTTCTATTAGTAACTTGTTCAAATAAAAAGAATACAAATCAAAGACTTGCTAAAAATGAAGCTGCTTTACATGAAAATATACCTAAACAGGAAAAAACTGATCCTAATTTAGCTGCATTTTCTTTTGAAAAAGAATTTTTTGATTTTGGAGATATTACTCAAGGTGAAATAGTTGAGCATGTTTTTAAATTTACCAATACAGGTTCTATTCCACTTATTATTACTAATACGCATGTTACTTGTGGTTGTACAACTCCTCAATATACCAAAGAACCTATTGCACCAGGGGAGGCAGGTGAAATTTTAGTTAAATTTAATAGTACAGGAAAAGTAGGTGTTCAAAATAAACGAATAACTATAAATGCTAATGTAAAAAATGGGTCATCGTTTGTATCAATTAGAACAAATGTAAAACAGAAAGAGAAATAATCACAATTAGAATGTTTTAATATATGCAGCTATTTCCCTAACAGCTGTATAAAAGCTACTTAAAAATATTAATAGGTGTCAGAAAGAGATATTTCTCCATTGATGTTAAGTGGTTTAGAGCCCTTAATTCTTACTAAAGATTTAAATTTTATAAATGTAGGTGAGCGAACTAATGTTACAGGTTCAAAGCGTTTTCTAAACCTCATTAAAACCGAAAGATATGAAGATGCTTTGGAAGTAGCTAGAGACCAAGTAGAAGGTGGTGCCCAAATCATTGATATAAACATGGATGAGGCAATGATAGATAGTCAAAAGGTAATGACTATTTTTTTAAACCTTATTGCTACTGAGCCTACTATTTCTCGTATCCCTATCATGATTGACTCTTCAAAATGGGAAGTCATTGAAGCAGGGTTAAAAGTTGTACAAGGTAAAAGCATAGTCAATTCCATATCTCTAAAAGAAGGTGAAGATTTATTTCTTGAACAAGCTAAAAAAATTAGACGTTATGGTGCTTCAGCAATTGTTATGGCTTTTGATGAAAAAGGGCAAGCTGATTCTTACCAAAGACGCATTGATATTTGTAAAAGGTCATATTATTTACTTGTTGATAAAATCAACTTTCCTGCTCAAGATATTATTTTTGATCCAAATATTTTCCCCGTAGGAACAGGAATAGAGGAACATAACAATTATGCTTTAGATTTTTTTAAGGCGACAAAATGGATAAAAGAAAACCTCAAAGGTGCTTATGTCAGTGGAGGTGTAAGTAATGTTTCTTTTTCCTTTCGAGGAAATAATCTTGTTCGTGAAGCCATGCACACAGCTTTTTTATATCATGCTATCCAGCATGGCATGGACATGGGTATTGTTAATCCTACAATGTTAGAAATATATGAAGAAATCCCTAAAGATCTATTAAACTTAATAGAAGATGTTCTCCTAAACAGAAGATCAAATTCTACAGAACGCCTTTTAGATTATATCGACCAAAATAATATTAAAGGCAAAAAAATAGAAAAAAAGACTCAAGAATGGCGAAAAGAATCTGTAGAAGAGCGTTTAAAATATGCACTTATAAAAGGAATTATAGAACATATAGAAGAGGATACTTTAGAAATATACCAAAAATATAAATATGCACTCAAGGTAATAGAAGGTCCTTTAATGGTAGGTATGGGTGTAGTAGGTGATTTATTTGGAAAAGGGAAAATGTTTTTACCTCAGGTTGTTAAAAGTGCAAGAGTCATGAAAAAAGCTGTTGCCTATTTATTACCCTATTTAGAAAAAGAAAAAGAAGCTAATCCAAATTCTAAATCCAATCAAGGTAAAATTTTGCTCGCTACTGTTAAAGGTGATGTTCATGATATAGGTAAAAATATTGTAGGAGTAGTCTTGGCTTGTAATAATTTTGAAATTATAGATTTAGGAGTCATGGTACCAGCTCAAAAGATCATTGAAACAGCTCTAAAAGAATCGGTAGACGTTGTTGGACTCAGTGGTTTGATCACACCTTCTTTAGATGAAATGATTAATCTGGCTAAAGAAATGAAAAGAAGTAATATGTCAATCCCACTTCTTATCGGAGGTGCTACAACATCGAGAATTCATACTGCTGTTAAAATAGAACCTGAATATGAAGGTTCTGTAGTTCATGTTTTAGATGCTTCTAAAAGTGTACCTATTGTTAGTGGTTTATTGCATTCGGATGCGCATGTTAAAGAAAAAAATAAACAGAATTATAAAAATGAATATGTCAAACTGAGAGAAACTTACGCCCATAAAAAGAAAAATAAAAATAAAATTTCATTATTAGAAGCCAGAAAAAATAAAATTCAGATTGACTGGTTGAAAACTTTAATACCGAAGCCAACTTTTTTGGGTGTTAAAGTCTTTAAAAACTATTCCTTAACTGAAATTTCAAATTATATTGACTGGACACCTTTTTTTCAAACTTGGAGCTTAGCAGGGAAATTTCCTAATATTTTGAATGATAAGCTATTAGGAGAGGAAGCAACTAATTTATACAAGGATGCCCAAATTCTTTTAAAAGAAATTATAGTTCAAAAATTATTAACTGCTCACGCAGTAGTTGGTTTTTTCCCTTGTAATAGTATAGGTGATGATATTATTTTATATGATTATAAAAACAATAAAATTGATTCAGAAAAAATTATTGAGACAGTACACCATTTACGCCAACAAAGTAGAAAAGCAAAGAATATCCCAAATATATGTTTGAGTGATTTTATTGCACCTAAGTCAAGTGGGAAAATTGATTATATTGGCGCATTTGCAATAACGACAGGTTTAGATATAGAAAAATCGTTGATAAAATATGAAAAAGAAAAAGATGATTATAAATCTATATTAATAAAATCTCTAGCAGATCGTTTGGCTGAAGCTTTTACAGAGCTTATGCACAAAAAAGTTCGTACAGAACTTTGGAAATATCAACCAGAAGAAAAACTTGATAACCAATCTTTGATAGCTGAAAAGTATCAAGGCATTAGACCTGCTCCGGGCTACCCAGCTTGTCCAGACCATTTAGAAAAAGAAACGTTATTTAATTTATTAGAAGTAGAAAAAAATACAGGTATTTATTTAACTGAAAACTTTGCTATGTATCCTGCCGCTTCAGTAAGTGGTTGGTATTTTTCTCACCCTGATTCTAAATATTTTACAACAGGAAAGATAGAAAAAGACCAAATAGAATCTTATGCAAAACGCAAAAATAAAACTATCCCAGAGATTGAAAAATGGTTGAAAAGTATTTTAAATTATGAAGCCTAAATCTCGATGAAAGTAATTTGATTAATGACCGAAATATAATGACAGTTTTGGTTTACAATATTTTGTAACCATTTGCTTCCAGATGATGGTAATGTGTCATCCAAAAACTCAATTACCGTATTGGTATCTATCAAATACGATTCCATTCGTTGCGACTGTCTTTAAGTTGTTTCAACATTTTTTGTCCAGTAGCTTTAGATATACTTCCTGCCCAGCGCCGTCTATGGTGAATGTTGTCAGCGACTTTTTTTCCTTCATCTTCTGTAAATGATTCTCGAAAGCTAAGCCCCATCCTAGCGGCTAACTGTTTAAATAACTGAGAGGTTTCGTTTGTTTCTGTGTGAATTGTGATTGATTTCATTTTCCTGTAATAAAGTAGTATCTCTGTTATTTCAATTTAATTAAACAAGGGTTTTGAAATGGACACTTACCAGCAAGCATATATCCTCCGTCAGAGGTTTGAATTAGTTTAGTGGTTATATCACTGATTTTAAAAATTTTATCCCATTGTAATTTGCCGGAATGATCCACTTTTAATAACCAATCTACTTGAGGAGAATAAACTTGTGCCTAAGCATGCAAAATGCAAAACAGAAAGAGAAAGTAAATTAAGATTAATAAACCAAATCTTTTTTGTATGAGACCCAATAAGTTCAGTAAATTTTTCAACATATTTATATTTGTTTGTTGGCCAGCTGAGTCATGTTATTTGAAAATAAGAATAGTTTTTTAAACAGTCATTTCACAAACCTCAGCCGAAATACCTCTATCCGAAATGCCTTGGCACATATTAGCTAAGTCTTTGTAAGAGCCTTCCTTAACTGCATATTTACCTTTATAGTGAATGATCATAGCACATTGCTCAGCTTGTTCAGGACTATGTTTACAAATATGTACTAAAGTATTGATGACATGCTCAAAAGTATTGATATCATCATTAAAAACAACCAAGCTATGGGTATTGCCTCTACTAAGCTTTTCTGTTTCTCTGCTTAGAATATTGATATTTTTCTCTTTTTGAGGCTTGTTAAAAGTAATCATAAGTTATAAAATAAGCCAATAGTATAATTTTCTAGTATAGTTTAACAGCAATATTAAACAAAATGAAGGCTACAAACAAAAGAAAACGATACTTCTACATGATTTTCTTACAGAAATTCTAAATACTTTATCTTCAATAGTTCAATAATTTTTTACGATTATTTGACTATAAAAATTTTTATAAAACTTTCTTATTTTATTGATTTTCAGTATTTTAACTTTTATAATTTATCATTAATAGTGTATTTTTATCAAGTTTTTGTTACCTTAGTATTTTACCAAATATTTTTTTTAAATAAATTAGAACCTTTATAATATTTTTATTAGGCTTTATAAAATGACTAACAGATACTATGTATAAAATTAGCTTCATACTCATTTTTTATATTGTATTTTTTAATACTTCTGCCCAATTCCACTTTAAAAATAAGAATCGAAATCATATTACTTTTCCTATAGATATCATCAATAATTTGATTGTAATCAAGTTACAAATTAACAATTCGGATACCTTACGTTTTTTATTAGATACGGGTGTCAAAACAACTATCCTAACAGAAACTTTTCCTGAAAACAATATTTCTATTCGGTATAATGGCTATGTAAATATTTTAGGTTTAGGTGGTTCTGACACAATTAAAGCAAAACTTTCTTCAAATAACCAAATTAGTTTACCCGGTATAGAAGGAATTCATATAAATATTCTCTCCATTGTTGGACATCAGATTACACTATCACCCAGCTTGGGTATTCGAATCAATGGCTTAGTTGGTTATGATTTATTAAAGGATTTTGTAGTTAAAATTAATTATCATAACCAACGAATATCTTTTTATAAACATGCTTTTTTTTATAAACGCCAAAATAAATATAAAAAATGGAATAGCTTAGATATAAGTATTGAGAATTACAAACCTTACATTCAAACCCTTATCCAGCAAGTTGATAATTCTACCTTAAACGTTAAATTATTAATTGATATTGGAGGAGGGCATAATATAGCCTTATATACATTTAGTAATGATAAGATTATATTGCCTCAAAATAAAATAAATGCTTTTTTAGGCTTCGGCTTGGTAGGAGATTTAGAAGGTTATATCTCTCGAATCAAAACATTTAATATTGCAGGTTATAACTTTAAGAATGTAGTTACAGATTTTCCAGATCAATTATCAGTATTTAGTGCTATAGACCACAATAGGAATGGAAGCATTGGAGGAGGATTAACCAGACGATTTAAACTTATTTTAGATTATGCGGGTAAAAAAATATACCTAAAAAAAAATCATTATTTTAAAATGCCATTTACTTTAAACCAAAGTGGTATTGTCTTAAAAAAGCAACTTACTATGCCACCTGTATACTATATCAGTTATATTACCAAAAACTCACCCGCTGAAAAAGCAGGATTATTTAAAAATGATTATATCCTTGAAATTAATAATCATGAAACATTTACATTATCTTTTTCTGAAATATATAAAATTTTAAAAAGAAAAAATAAAAAAGTAAACCTAACTATTTTGAGAGATGGTACTCTTCTAAAAAAACGTATTATCCTAAATGCTTTTACTTTATAGCAAAGCTATTTTATTTTGCGAAACGTTAAGTTTCAATACCAATAGGTTAGAATCCGAAAAACTCTCTTTTTCAAGTAACCTGAGTATATAAACATAATATATCATTATAATGAACTTAGATTCTAAATCATCTATTTTTTTATTAATCCTAAAGGTTTGATTATCAATTTTATTTATTTAATTATTTGATTATCAATACACTACATTTTTTAGCTTATCCTATTAAAAATACTTGTTTTTTATATATTTTTTTTAATAGCTATTCAATTATAAATAAAGCATTTATAAAAAGATGCCAAATTTGATGATTTGTTTATATAATTATAAATTTATATAATGCAAATAAGTAATAAAAATGGCTTCTATACCTCCACTGTTTTAAGTATTGAATATGATTAATATTAAACAAAGTAATAAAAATTATGCTAATACAAGTATTCGTTTAAACGAGGCAAAATATATGCAAGCCTTAGCTTCTACTGGATTAGTTGAACGACGCCCTTGTAATCATGAAATGGAAGCTCGTCTCTTGGGCGCTTTAATGTTAGAGCGAGAAGTTATTGTAGAATTTATTGATAAAGTTCACCTTGAATTATTTGACCTAGAAGCCCATAAATATATTTTTAAAGCTGTTAAACATCTTTTTACTCAGGGTCAAGGAATAGATACTTTTACCGTCATAGAACAACTCAAAAAAGATGCTACTTTAGAACTTATTGGTGGTGGTATAAAGGTTACAGATTTAACTTTTTCTATTAATTCAACAGCAAATGTAGAAACCCATTACTTGATACTTGCTGAACTATTTATTAAGCGCAAAATATTAGATTTTGCCGCTCAAAATATGGCGAATGCGCAAGACCATCAACAAGATGCTTTTGAATTGCTTGATAAAGCACAACAAAATCTTTTTGATTTATCTGAACTCAATATAAAAAAAAATTATGAAAAAATAGGCGATAGTATTAAGACGACCCTTAAAGAGCTTCAGGAAATGAGGAAAGCAGAAAATCAAATCTTAGGAATTCCTACAGGTTTCACAACTTTAGATAGGGTAACAACAGGCTGGCAAAAATCTGATTTAATTATTATTGCAGCTCGTCCCGGTATGGGTAAAACGGCATTTATACTTTCATCAATGCGTAATGCAGCAGTAGAATTTAAAAAACCTGTTGCTATTTTTTCTTTAGAAATGTCTGTTTCTCAATTAGTTAAACGTATGATTTCAGCTGAATGTGAAATATCAAGTCAAAAGTTTAGAAATGCTAAGTTTGATCAAGCTGAATGGGAAATTCTTTTTCAAGAAACAGATACACTACAACATTCGCCTATTTTTATTGACGATACACCAGCCCTTTCTATTCTTGAATTAAGAGCAAAATGTCGAAGACTTAAAAATCAACATAATATAGAACTCATCATTATTGATTATTTACAATTGATGACTAATGATGCTGCGGGCCAAAAGCTGGGTAATAGGGAACAAGATATTGCTTATATTTCTAGAACATTAAAACAAATTGCTAAAGAATTAGATGTTGCAGTTATAGCACTTTCACAGCTTAATAGAAGTGTAGAGACGAGAGGTGGAAGTAAAAAACCTCAACTTTCTGATTTACGAGAAAGTGGCTCTATAGAACAAGACGCCGATATGGTTATGTTTATTTATCGACCTGAATATTATGGACTTACCGAAAATGAAGAAGGTGAACCTACCAAGGAAGTAGCAGAAATGATCATCGGAAAAAATCGGCATGGAAGCCTCGATACCGTAAAATTAAGGTTTATTGGAGATTATACCAAATTTTTAGACTGGAATCCAAGTGAAGCTATGAATTTACCACCTCAATCAAACTTTGATCATTCTTCGAATACTCCTGAAACAGTGACTAAAAGCAGTCGTATGAACCAAGATAATTTAGAAGAAGAGCCTCCTTTTTAAATAAAATAACCTCAGTACTAAACTTTTGAGGTTTTTAAAAACTCAAAAGTTTAAAGCCTGATTTTCAATTCTTCCAATTGAATCTTATAACTAGCTTGCATATCGTCTAAGTTTTGCATAGGTTTTTCAAGCTTATCAAATAATTTTTCCATTTCAATAGAGAGCTGTCCAATTTCTATAGAAATTTGTTTAATTTCCTCTCCACGACCTTCTTGACTACTTACTAAAAGAAGTTGTTTATTTTTTGCTTCCAGTTTGAATTCTATCTGTTGAATAGTGTTTTCTATTTTGTTGATTTCTTTTTTTAAAGGTTTTGTTTTTTCTATGCGTTCCTGAGTAATTTGAGATCGTTTTTGTTTTATCTCTTTATAGCTATATTTTTTTCCTTTTTTACTGTATAGTTTAGCTTTTCCATCTAAATTTTCATCTTCCCAGCCCACTTTTTCCAGAAATTCTTGATAGTTTCCTTCAAAATAAAATGTTTTATTTTGTTGAAAAATAATTAATTTATTGATTAAATTTTTTAAAAGCCATTCATTATGAGTAACTAAAACCACAGCTCCTTTATAATTAGTAAGTTCATTTCCAAGAACTTTTATAGACTCCATATCTAGGTGGTTGGTTGGTTCATCTAGAAGTAGTAAATTTGTAGGATGAGCTATAATTTTTCCTATTAATATTCTGCTACGTTCTCCACCAGAAAGAATTTTGACCTTTTTTTCGGCTAAACTATCTGAAAACATCATACTTCCGCAAATTTGTCTAATTTTTGATTGGGGCAATTCAGGATTACTATTGCTTATTTCTTGAATAACATTATTTTCAGGATGTAAACGTTCTATATTTGTTTGTCCAAAATGGCCTATTTTCACAAGTGGGTGGGTTGAAATTTCGCCTTCTACTGGCTTTAAAACTTGAGCAAGTAAGTTTAGCAAAGTAGATTTCCCTTTTCCATTTTTACCAATAATACCAATTCGGTCTTGGTTAAAAATATTAAAAGTTAGGTTTTTAAATAAAAAATCTTCTTTCTTACTAGAATATGAAAAAGCAAGGTTTTCGCCTTTAAAAAGTATTTTCCCAGGACAAGCAGTAAACTCAAACCGCAAGGACATGGCTTGTTCTTGACTTAATTGATCTAAATGTCCCATTTTAGCTAATTGTTTCATTTTGGATTGGGCTTGAGTGGCTTTGGAGGCTTTGGCTTTAAAACGCGTTATGAAACGTTCCAAATCTTTTTTCTTTTTTTCATGATTGATACGTGTTTGTTCATAAACCTCTTCATCTGCCTTAATTTGGTTATAATATTTTGAAGTATTACCATTTATTTTTCTAATTTTTTCGCGACTAATACCCATAGTATGGGTAATAACCTTATCCATAAAATACGAATCATGAGTAATAAGCAAAATTTCACCTTCAAAAGTTTTCAAAAAATTCCCTAACCAACGTATACTCAATATATCTAAATAATTAGTTGGCTCATCTAAAAGTAGTAGATTAGGATTAGCGAGAAGAGCTTTAATAAGTGTAATTCGAATTTGATATCCACCTGAAAATACATTAGGAGATTTATGAAAATCGGCTTCTGAAAAACCTAAACCAGAAAGGATTTTTTCGGCTTTATAATGATCATACTGTTCTTCTTGGCTCAAAGCCTGAACACATTCTTCTAAAACTGTTTGTTTCGTGAACTTGATATGTTGCTCTAATGTTCCAATTCTATAGTCTTTTGGAATTTTAATATTACCTGAATCAGCTTCTATTTCTTTGGTAATTAACTTAAAAAGAGTTGATTTACCAGATCCATTCCGACCCACTAAACCTACTTTTTCATGCCGATTTAAAATAAAAGAGATGTCACTAAAAATAGTTTGGCTTCCGAAGCTCTTCGATAAATTATTAACAGATAGCATATTTTAGACTTAGAATTATAAATAATATTCAATTTTTGAACCCGCTAAAATAATGTATTATAATTGACAATTACAAAATATGAAATTTAAAATATTGAAAAAGACTATGTTAAAATAAAAAACGTGAATATATAAATATTTGGTTATCAATATATTAAAAAAATATTCTAAATTATTACGATAATAGAAATAAAAGAAAAGTCTATTCGAAGCGCATAAATAGAAACAAATAAAACTATATTAGGGCAAAAATTTTTTACCAAAAATGGCCTCGTAGTTCAATGGATAGAATAGGAGTTTCCTAAACTTTAGATGTGAGTTCGATTCTCGCCGAGGCTACATATTAAATATTGATAACCAAATATTTATAATTAAATATATAAAAGATGAACCTAAAGTTAGTCACATTAGTATTTATCAGTACTTTCATTTTATTTTTTATTGCGTTTTCTTGTTCAGATGAGCAGCGGAAGAAATTAACCAAAACGATAGGGGATACCTCAAGCAAAAAATTCAATACTTCCCAAAAAGAAGAAAAAGCTACCAAAACTAAGTTTAGAATTATTTCAGAAAGCAACTATTATATAAAAAATGATTTTAGGAAGAAATCAATAATTAAGTTACTTTCTTTTAAAACCGTTTACAAATATAATAATCGCGGTATATTAACTAAAAAAGAAGGGTTTTATGAAGATGGTTCTCTTTATTATAGCTGTAAACTTGATTCCAATGGCAATGTGCTTGAAAAGCAATTGTATCGTAGTGGTAAAGCTGGTAGTAAAGCTGTATATCTGTATGATTCTAAGAGCAATATAATTGAAGAACAACACTACTATTCTGATGGCTCTTTGTTTTATAAAGATATTTACAAATACGATTCCAAAGGCAATATAATTGAAAAACAACACAATTATTCCGATGGTCTTTCCTATAAAGATGTCTACAAATACAATTCCAAGGGTAATATAATTGAAACTCAAGCTTATAATTCTGATGGCTCAGATAGATTTAAAACCGTTTATAAGTATACTTTTGACGATAAGGATAACTGGATACAGAAAGATAAATATTCTGTAGATGAAAATGGACTCGAAGAGTTAGATCATGTTTATGAAAGACAGTTAGAATATTATTAACGATTTAATCTTTAAATATTATTGAAATATCAAAATTAAATCACTATTCAAGTCAACATATTTTATCTGAACAAGCCCCTTACAAAGAATATATGTTTATGAATAATCTTCAAACTTTTATTCGCATAGATGCCTAAATTCATGAGACTTTAAGTTCAAACAATTAATTTTTTTATAAAATACTGATAATCAAATTTTTATTACATCAAATAATACTAATTCCTTGCCGACTGAAAGATAATAGCATAAAATTGAGCTAAATTGCCATTAGGAATATCCCAATTAAAAGCCCCATTTTTATTAAAAGGTCGGAAAGATTCCGACCTTTTTTGACACCCTTAACGAATGGTAAACGTGTATATATCAGATGTATCGGTACCAGTCTTAACATAATTAGCAGCGCATAAAATATTGTTAGGATCTTCACACTTTCCGGGAAGAGAAAGCCGTGACTCATCACCCAATAGAATACGTACAGAATCATAGCTATAGGTAGTATCATTAGAAATATAAAAAGGTTCGCTAGTAATTAGCCTTATATATATGCTACCTGCATTTGCCTTTTGTCTCCAAACTGTTAAATTTGTATCTGGCTTGATATTAATAATTTTCACTTGAGGAACAGGAGTCCACCATGATAAAATAATTTCATAATCCGTTTTATTTTCAAAAATAAAAGTTTGGCTAGAAATAAAAGGAGGAAATGGACCGGTGCCTGGTTCACATCGTCCTCCTAACAATAGGATCAACAATACTAATAGAACGATTTGAATTATTGTTTTCATCGGCTAAAATTTATATATTGGTCAAAATGAACATTTAAAGAATTTTCACTTGGAAAATTATCATAACTGTTTCTAAGATTATCTCTTAGACAAATAATCGTTTGGCAATTGCCTAGTACATCTTCTATTTCTTCTAAAGTATAACCAGATAGTATGTCATTTGGTCTAATAAGATCAGCTATTCCAGCAGCATCTATACCCTGATTTTCGGTATCAAGCAAATCAATAATTAGAGAGGTGTACCTTCTATTACCTTGAAAACCAATGCCAGGTGGATCTGTCATCCATTCAAAAGTCAAATCATCATAATCGTCATGATCGGAATACCTCAATCGGGTCAGTCCATAAGCCACGCCAATAGCCCAGCTTTCTTTTACGATAGGATCGGTTTGATGGGACCATTTATGAGATGTCCCTCGCAACTCCCGATGGGAACAATGCGCTAACTCATGAAGAACAACATTATACAAGCGCTCCGGAGTGGCATTGACTGTTTCCCCCTTATCTTGCCTATACATTTCAAACCGTTTTTTGCCTGTATGTGTAGCTCTACCATCGCTATTATGACATTCTATTTTGGTGCTTCTTTCTAAAAAACCACCTAACAAATTATCTTTTAAAGGCGGTGTTTTTAGATTGAGCCTCTCCGCATCAGATCCATAATACTAATCCTTTTAGGGATATTCCAATTAAAAGCCCCATTTTTAATCAAAAGGTCGGAAAGATTCCGACCTTTTTTGACACCCTTAACGAATGGTAAACGTGTATATATCAGATGTATCGGTACCAGTCTTAACATAATTAGCAGCGCATAAAATATTGTTAGGATCTTCACACTTTCCGGGAAGAGAAAGCCGTGACTCATCACCCAATAGAATACGCACAGAATCATAACCGTATACAGTATCGGAAGAAATCCGAAAAGGTGCACCAAGAATTGGGGGAGTTATAAAATCCTCTGGTCCACCTCCATTTTGTTGTTGTCTCCAAACCATTAGATTTGTATCCGACTTGATATTAATAATTCGTTCTTGAAGAATAGGAGTCCACCATGATAAAACAATTTCATAATCCGTTTTATTTTCAAGAATAAAAGTTCGGCTCGGAATAAAAGGAGGAAATGGACCGGTGCCTGGTTCACATCGTCCTCCTAAAAATAGCATCAACAATACTAATAGAACGATTTGATTTATTTTTTTCATCGGCTAAAATTTATATATTGGTCAAAATGAACATTTAAAGAATTTTCACTTGGAAAATTATCATAACTGTTTCTAAGATTATCTCTTAGACAAATAATCGTTTGGCAATTGCCTAACACATCTTCTATTTCTTCTAAAGTATAACCAGATAGTATGTCATTTGGTCTAATAAGATCAGCTATTCCAGCAGCATCTATACCCTGATTTTCGGTATCAAGCAAATCAATAATTAGAGAGGTGTACCTTCTATTACCTTGAAAACCAATGCCAGGCGGATCTGTCATTTGTTCAAAAGTCAAATCATCATAATCCTCATGATCGGAATACCTCAATCGGGTCAGTCCATAAGCCACGCCAATAGCCCAGCTTTCTTTTACGATAGGATCGGTTTGATGGGACCATTTATGAGATGTCCCTCGCAACTCCCGATGGGAACAATGCGCTAACTCATGAAGAACAACATTATACAAGCGCTCCGGAGTGGCATTGACTGTTTCCCCCTTATCTTGCCTATACATTTCAAACCGTTTTTTGCCTGTATGTGTAGCTCTACCATCGGTATTATGACATTCTATTTTGGTGCTTCTTTCTAAAAAAGATTGAGCCTCTCCGCATCAAATCCATAATAATAATTCCATTAGGAATATCCCAATGGAAAGCCCCATTTTTAATCAAAAGGTCGGAAAGATTCCGACCTTTTTTGACACCCTTAACGAATGGTAAACGTGTATATAATATCATTAGAAGTACCACTCAATACATAATTATTTACACATAAAATATTATTAGGATCATTGCATTCACTGACTACTGAAAGTCGAGACTCATTGCCTATAATAATACGAACGGAATCATAATTGTAGATAGTATCATCTATATGTATATAAAAAGGAGGCGCTATTCTAGTTGGTATTTCAAGTCCAACTGTAGATTCTTGGTAAATTAATATTTTACTACCAATATTAACATTATAACTTCCTATTAATAAACCTGATCTATACCATATTAAACTATCCTTTTGAGAAGTTTGATTTTCTACATAATATTTAAGACTGTAAAAATTAGGCTCTATTATGCTACGCCTACAACTCCCCTCTACTAATATAAAAATAAGCAAGAATCCAATTATTTTTATCTTTTTCATTATCTTGCTAAAGGTTGAAGGTTAATATATTGAGTAAATAATTCATCCAACTGATCTTCAGTAGCATTATCATAAGTATTCTTGAGGTTATCTCTTAAGCATTGAAGGGTTTGACAATCACCTAAAACACCTTCGATTTCTTCCAAGGTATAACCAAACACTCGATCAAAAGGAGCATCTTTAAAAATAAGAGGGTCTGTCCATACTACTCCTGAGTCACCCTGATTTTCGGTATCAACCAAATCAACAATCAAAGAAGTATAGCGTCTATTGCCCTGATTAGGATTAGTCATCCATTCAAAAGTCAAATCATCATAATCGTCATGATCGGAATACCTCAATCGGGTCAGTCCATAAGCCACGCCAATAGCCCAGCTTTCTTTTACGATAGGATCGGTTTGATGGGACCATTTATGAGATGTCCCTCGCAACTCCCGATGGGAACAATGCGCTAACTCATGAAGAACAACATTATACAAGCGCTCCGGAGTGGCATTGACTGTTTCCCCCTTATCTTGCCTATACATTTCAAACCGTTTTTTGCCTGTATGTGTAGCTCTACCATCGCTATTATGACATTCTATTTTGGTGCTTCTTTCTAAAAAAGATTGAGCCTCTCCGCATCAAATCCATAATACTAATCCTTTTAGGAATATCCCAATTAAAAGCCCCATTTTTATTAAAAGGTCGGAAAGATTCCGACCTTTTTTGACACCCTTAACGAATGGTAAACGTGTATATATCAGATGTATCGGTACCAGTCTTAACATAATTAGCAGCGCATAAAATATTGTTAGGATCTTCACACTTTCCGGGAAGAGAAAGCCGTGACTCATCACCCAATAGAATACGTACAGAATCATAGCTATAGGTAGTATCATTAGAAATATAAAAAGGTTCGCTAGTAATTAGCCTTATATATATGCTACCTGCATTTGCCTTTTGTCTCCAAACTGTTAAATTTGTATCTGGCTTGATATTAATAATTTTCACTTGAGGAACAGGAGTCCACCATGATAAAATAATTTCATAATCCGTTTTATTTTCAAAAATAAAAGTTTGGCTAGAAATAAAAGGAGGAAATGGACCGGTGCCTGGTTCACATCGTCCTCCTAACAATAGGATCAACAATACTAATAGAACGATTTGATTTATTTTTTTCATCGGCTAAAATTTATATATTGGTCAAAATGAACATTTAAAGAATTTTCACTTGGAAAATTATCATAACTGTTTCTAAGATTATCTCTTAGACAAATAATCGTTTGGCAATTGCCTAGTACATCTTCTATTTCTTCTAAAGTATAACCAGATAGTATGTCATTTGGTCTAATAAGATCAGCTATTCCAGCAGCATCTATACCCTGATTTTCGGTATCAAGCAAATCAATAATTAGAGAGGTGTACCTTCTATTACCTTGAAAACCAATGCCAGGTGGATCTGTCATTTGTTCAAAAGTCAAATCATCATAATCCTCATGATCGGAATACCTTAATCGGGTCAGTCCATAAGCCACGCCAATAGCCCAGCTTTCTTTTACGATAGGATCGGTTTGATGGGACCATTTATGAGATGTCCCTCGCAACTCCCGATGGGAACAATGCGCTAACTCATGAAGAACAACATTATACAAGCGCTCCGGAGTGGCATTGACTGTTTCCCCCTTATCTTGCCTATACATTTCAAACCGTTTTTTGCCTGTATGTACAGCTCTACCATCGCTATTATGACATTCTATTTTGGTGCTTCTTTCTAAAAAACCACCTAACAAATTATCTTTTAAAGGCGGTGTTTTTAGATTGAGCCTCTCCGCATCAGATCCATAATACTAATCCTTTTAGGGATATTCCAATTAAAAGCCCCATTTTTAATCAAAAGGTCGGAAAGATTCCGACCTTTTTTGACACCCTTAACGAATGGTAAACGTGTATATATCAGATGTATCAGTACCAGTCTTAACATAATTAGCAGCGCATAAAATATTGTTAGGATCTTCACACTTTCCGGGAAGAGAAAGCCGTGACTCATCACCCAATAGAATACGTACAGAATCATAACCATATACAGTATCGGTAAAAATCTGAAAAGGTGCACCAAGAATTGGGGGAGTTATAAAATCCTCTGGTCCACCTCCATTTTGTTGTTGTCTCCAAACCGTTAAATTTGTATCTGGCTTGATATTAATAATTTTCATTTGAGGAACAGGAGTCCACCATGACATAACCGCCTCATGATCCGTTTTATTTTCAATAATAAAAGTCATGCTTGGGATGGGAGGCGGTGAAGACCCAACCCCACCATTTGATCTACATTTTCCTAACAACCCTATCAATAGAATTGCTAAACTTATTTGCGTTATTGTTTTCATCGGCTGAAATTTATATATTGGTCAAAATGAACATTTAAAGAATTTTCACTTGGAAAATTATCATAACTGTTTCTAAGATTATCTCTTAGACAAATAATCGTTTGGCAATTGCCTAGTACATCTTCTATTTCTTCTAAAGTATAACCAGATAGTATATCATTTGGTCTATCCACGATAGTCTCTCCAGCAGAATTTATACCTTGATTTTCGGTATCAACCAAATCAACAATCAAAGAAGTATAGCGTCTATTGCCCTGATTAGGATTAGTCATCCATTCAAAAGTCAAATCATCATAATCGTCATGATCGGAATACCTCAATCGGGTCAGTCCATAAGCCACGCCAATAGCCCAGCTTTCTTTTACGATAGGATCGGTTTGATGGGACCATTTATGAGATGTCCCTCGCAACTCCCGATGGGAACAATGCGCTAACTCATGAAGAACAACATTATACAAGCGCTCCGGAGTGGCATTGACTGTTTCCCCCTTATCTTGCCTATACATTTCAAACCGTTTTTTGCCTGTATGTGTAGCTCTACCATCGGTATTATGACATTCTATTTTGGTGCTTCTTTCTAAAAAAGATTGAGCCTCTCCGCATCAAATCCATAATACTAATCCTTTTAGGGATATTCCAATTAAAAGCCCCATTTTTATTAAAAGGTCGGAAAGATTCCGACCTTTTTTGACACCCTTAACGAATGGTAAACGTGTATATATCAGATGTATCGGTACCAGTCTTAACATAATTAGCAGCGCATAAAATATTGTTAGGATCTTCACACTTTCCGGGAAGAGAAAGCCGTGACTCATCACCCAATAGAATACGCACAGAATCATAGTAGTAAAAGACAGTATCACGGCTAGATCCAAACTCAAAAGGCAAAACCAACTGTAGTTCAGTGCCTGCATATCGATCTTTTTTTAAGACTGTTAAATTTGTATCTGGTTTGACATTGATAATTCGTTCTTGCAAAATAACATCCCACCATGACATAACCGCCTCATGATCCGTTTTATTTTCAATAATAAAAGTCATGCTTGGAATGGGTGGAGGCAGGGACTCATGATCAATATTTGATTTACACCTTTCCACTAGCCCAATTAATAGCGCTATTAAAAAAATTTGAATTATTGTTTTCATCGGCTAAAATTTATATATTGGTCAAAATGAACATTTAAAGAATTTTCACTTGGAAAATTATCATAACTGTTTCTAAGATTATCTCTTAGACAAATAATCGTTTGGCAATTGCCTAGTACATCTTCTATTTCTTCTAAAGTATAACCAGATAGTATGTCATTTGGTCTAATAAGATCAGCTATTCCAGCAGCATCTATACCCTGATTTTCGGTATCAAGCAAATCAATAATTAGAGAGGTGTACCTTCTATTACCTTCAAAAAGCCCTGACCCACTACTTGATGGTCGAACCATATCTGCAAAAGTAAGATCGTCGTAGGTGTCATGATCGGAATACCTCAATCGGGTCAGTCCATAAGCCACGCCAATAGCCCAGCTTTCTTTTACGATAGGATCGGTTTGATGGTACCATTTATGAGATGTCCCTCGCAACTCCCGATGGGAACAATGCGCTAACTCATGAAGAACAACATTATACAAGCGCTCCGGAGTGGCATTGACTGTTTCCCCCTTATCTTGCCTATACATTTCAAACCGTTTTTTGCCTGTATGTGTAGCTCTACCATCGGTATTATGACATTCTATTTTGGTGCTTCTTTCTAAAAAACCACCTAATAAATTATCTTTTAAAGGCGGTGTTTTTAGATTGAGCCTCTCCGCATCAGATCCATAATAATAATTCCTTGCCGCCTGAAAGATAATAGCATAAAATTGAGCTAAATTTCCGTTAGGGATATTCCAATTGAAAGCCCCATTGAGTGTGGTTTCATATTGGGCGCCCCCATGTGCTCCTGAGTTTAATCTAAAATGGTGTTTTTCCCATTGAATCCTATACCTTGCTGAGCCGCTGCCAATTGTACCATCACAAGTAAAATTGCCATTGGTATCCGTATTCCCTCTGCGCCATTTCCAACTCCAAGATCCGCTTTTCCTTGCGCAAACCTCAACATCATGAACAGGAACATAAGCGCCATTAATCGTTTCGCTTTCAATTCTATAAATAGCCTGTTTACACGGTTCGCCATCTAATAAAGGACCAATTTTAGAAGTGGCTTTATCGTCTATTGCTATAAGACCTGGATTATCGCAATCGTAATATTCCCAATGGTCAAAAACCTGATGTGTAATAGTGATGCTGCCGGGCATACTATTATCCCAAACTTGTATGCGTCCTGATGGGGTCCATTTTGAATATGCTCCGCCTTTGACTGGCGGAATATACACCGTATCATCGGATTTCAAATTGCCTGTCAAACGCCAGGACTCCCATTCCAAACGGTGAGCCAAACCCGCATAAGCCTCTACTGTGAGATTATTCGCTTGGGCTGAAGCCATCATATTTTCGTCGGGAAGAAATAAACTATCCAAGATATCAATTTTGAGAGGCGTTAAATACAAGTTTATATTTATTTTTCCATTTGTTTTTCCAATTTTTTGGAAAATTGAATGATCTCATCTGCCAGGCTCTGGTCAGAAGTTGATCGCTGTATTAATTCACCTATTTTGCCAATTGTTGCTACACAAAGTCGTTTCATTTCATGGGTAAAAAAACCTTTTTTCCACATTTCAAGATGAAAACTATCGTTTTTAGTTCTATCCCAAAAACCCAATACAAAAGCATTTATTTTTCTGCCTTGCTTATTTTTTGTATTGGGATCTTTAAAATAGATTTCGTCTACGAGGTCTTTTTCGTCAAGGTCAATAGTAATTTCTGTTTTTTCTCTTCTCATTACCAATTATTTGAATTTGTAAAATATATAAAATAAAAAATCACTATGCCTTGCTCATTTTATCAACAAGTGCTTCTGACATACCTGTTGTTGAAAAACCACCGTCATGAAATAAGTTTTGCATGGTAACTTTTTGGGTATAATCAGAAAAAAGACTCACGATATATTTGGCACAATCAAGCCCAGAAGCATTTCCAAGTGGCGAAATCATATCGGCAAAGTCTAAAAATTCTCCAAAACCTTTAATACCTTTTCCAGCAGTAGTTACTGTAGGTGACTGAGAAATCGTGTTTATACGTATATTTTTCTTTTCTCCAAGAAGGCTACCATAACTTCTGGCTATAGATTCTAAAAGGGCTTTTGCTTGTGCCATATCATTATAGTATGGAAATGTTTTTTGAGCAGCAATATAACTTAAAGCAAGGATAGAGGCTTTTTCATTAAACATATCTAATGATTCGCCAACCCTGTAAAAATTTATGAAAAGAAAGTGCCGAGATATCTAAGGTCTTTATAAACCAATCGTAATTTAGATTATTATAAGGTTTTTTCTTACGAACATTTGGACTCATACCAATAGAATGAAGTAAAAAATCAATTTTACCTCCAAGGTATTCACTACTTTTTTGGTATAAATTTTCGATATCTTTTAAATCCGTAGCATCAGCTGGAATAATAATCGTTTCACATTTTTTAGCTAAAGGGTCTAAAAAACCTAAACGTAAGGATATAGGCGCATTGGTTAAAATAAAACGACCGCCTTCTTCATAAATCTGCTCTGCAGCTTTCCAAGCAATAGAACTTTCATCTAAAGCACCTGTAATAATACCACACTTACCTTTTAATAAACTATGATTCATTGATCTATATTTAAAAACTAATAAAAGAATTAATAAAAGTTCATTTTCAAAGCAATATTAACCTAATCTTTTATTTTTTACAAAAAAATAAAGTTTTTTGAATGATGGTTAAAAATTAAGAAAATGATAATATTGAAAACCAATTAGTTAAATTACAGAACTTAAAAATTACAACTATTTTATTATCAATTGACTAAATAATAAATAAAACAAGTATCATTCAATTTATTTTTTTGAAATATTAAATTTTAGGCTTATTACAAAAATAAATTGAAGTGGTTAATTTTCTATTAAAAATTAAATTATGGATATAGACATTAATAAGGTTCGTGAGTATGGCAATCTTAAATTAATTGCTAAACAGGTGGTAGAAGGTTTTATTACGGGTTTACATCAATCACCTTATCACGGTTTTTCAGTTGAGTTTGCGGAACATTTATTATATAACCCAGGTCAAAGTACTCGTCATATAGATTGGAAAGTCTATGCCCGCACCGATAGACTTTATACCAAACGGTATGAAGAAGAAACAAACTTGAGATGTATGCTTATTTTGGATACTTCGCCTTCCATGTATTATCCATTGAAAAGTAAGGCAAAATTAAAATTTAGTGCTTTAGCTTTAGCAACTTTAACGCATATGTTAAGCAATCAAAGAGATGCTGTAGGCTTATGCACCTTTAACGATCAAATTGAAATTTTTACAAAAATCAGCTCTACAACCTCTCATGTTCATAATATATTTTTGCAACTCCAAAAACAATTGCAAAAGACCAAAAAAAACCAGAAAAGTAATATTTCTGAAGTATTACATCTTATAGCTCAACGTATTCACCGTTGTTCTCTTATTGTTCTTTTTAGTGATATGTTTGAAAATGTTAATGATCTTCAAGATTTATTTAATGCTTTACTACATCTAAAGTATCAAAAAAATGAAGTTATTATGTTTCATGTTCATGATAAAAAAACAGAATTAGATTTTGATTTTCCCGAAAAACCTACCGTTTTTGTTGACTTAGAAACAGGAAAGGAGGAAAAAGTTCAGCCTGCTCAAATTAAAACTCATTACCGTGAAAAAATTAATGCTTATTTTCAAGAAATTAAATATAGATGTGGACAATATAAAATTGATTTTATAGAGGTGGACTGTAGTTCTAATATTGATCAAATTCTTTTGCCTTATTTAATTAAGCGTCAAAGAATGGGTTAATATGATTTTGAAAAATTGGAAATTCATGACAAAATTAAGCGCTTTTCATAATAAAAATTTGATTATCAGCATTATTTTAATAACTATGGGTATGATTAGGAAAACTGTTAGATTTGACTTCTTTAATATATGACTTTACAGCTTCTGTGATGATATAATCTAGATTCGCGTAGGTTTTGATAAATTTAGGATGAAAGTTGCTATTAATACCCAACATATCATGAGTAACTAAAACTTGTCCATCAGTATGAGGACCGGCACCTATACCAATGGTAGGAATATTAAGATTTTCAGAAACAAGTTTGCCTAATTGTTGCGGTATTTTTTCCAAAACTATGGAAAAACAACCTGATTTTTCAAGCAAATAAGCATCTTCTAAAAGGTTATCCGCTTCTTTTTTGTTTTTTCCCCGTACCCGATAAGAGCCAAATTGGTTAATAGATTGAGGGGTTAAGCCTAGATGGCCCATAATGGGAATTCCCGTATCCACAATTTGACGTATAGTTTCTGCTATATTTTTCCCGCCTTCTAATTTAACAGCTTGTACATTTGTCTTTTTAATAATTTTAACAGCCGAATTCAATGCCTTTTTAGGATTACCTTGATAATAACCAAAAGGTATATCTACAACTATAAAAGCTTGTTCTACAGCTCGTGATACAGATTTTGCATAGCCTATAATCTCTTTCAAAGTAATTGGTAAGGTAGTCTCATGCCCTTGCATAACATTAGCAGCAGAATCACCTACTAAAATAACTTCTATACCTGCTTTATCTAACAAACTTGCCATGGTAAAATCATAACCTGTCAAGACAGTTATTTTTTCACCGTTCTTCTTTTTTAGGTATAGATCTGAAATACTTATTTTATTTGGCATCAAATTTCTTGATTTTATAAGGATTTTTGGAGATTTTAATTTATTGATTAACATTGCTATAGAGCATTAAATTTTTTGGGAAAAACCACAATAGGTTCATAGTTTATAGCTTCTTCTTTTAAAACAGACATATACGAAATAATAATAATATTATCACCGACCTGAGCTTTTCTAGCAGCTGCTCCATTAAGGCAGATAACACCAGAATTTCGTTCTCCTCTTATAATATAGGTTTCAAAACGTTCTCCATTATTGTTATTAACAATTTGCACCTTTTCACCTACAAGCATATCAGAAGCTTCTATAAGCGCCTCATCTATAGTAATACTACCCACATAATGAAGCTTTGTTTCAGTAATAACTGCACCATGAATTTTAGATTTTAATATCTCAATATAAGCGGTCATAATATACTTAAAATAGTAAATTTAATTTCTTAATATAGTAATCCTATTTTTATTTTTTATCTTGGAGTGACTTATAATATAATAATTAGGAATTATAAAACTATAATATTTAAATACCAACAATATTAAGTTACAAGTTTGAAAGTAATAAAGGGTTTTCTTATAAAAAAAATTGTGAGTACAAAATAATGTGTATTTGCCTTTAGTTAAGCATAGTATTTATATAAATACTCACAAGATGCAAGTAAGAACATTTTATGAACAAATACAAAACTATTTAGAGTTAAGAGATAATAGAATTAATCTTTTAAAAAAGACAGACTTTAAAAATATAGTTGCTCAGAGTCAGTTATTTCGAAATAAATTTTCTAAACTTTTACAATAATTTAGGAGCATAAATTTTTTATATGAAAACCTTTTATTTTCATAGATATAACTGATGTGGGTATATTTTAGTCATGTCACATGAAAAAGGGATTTTTAAATCTTCTAACTCACTGATAATGAAAATAAATTTTTCTAATTTTCTGAGATAATGCTGGCATTGTTATATGCAATTTTTAATTATATGTAAAGGGTATTCAAATGAAAAATTGTAGATTTGCTTAATAATAAAAGAGTTTTAATATAATAATGCTAGTTTTCTCAAACTTATTTCTTATTAAAGAAGAATTTTTCCACAAAAAAATAAAAATTTGGATTGTATTTTGTTTGAAAATGATAATTAGTATAAAACATGTAATATAGTGCCAGTAGAAGATATAAAGTTTATATTCGTAAAAATTAAATAGTCAAAAGTCTTATTTTAGACTATAAAATCATTGAAAATTAAATATTTGTAGTTTTTATAAGAAAATCCTAATTAAGATATGGGACATTAAAATACCGTCTAATTTTTATGAAAAAAACTAACACTAAGAGTAAGCAAGAAGATATTTTTAATAATGAGTTTATTCCTTATGCTGATGTATTATATAATTTTGCAGTCAGTTTATCAGATAAAGAAACAGCTCATGACCTGGTACAAGAGACCTATCTAAAAGCCTATAAATTTATAGATTCTTTCACCAGTGGTACCAATGCTAAAGCTTGGTTATTTCGTATTTTAAAAAATACTTTTATAAATTATTACCGAAAAAAAACTAAAGAAGATAATAGAATTTCTTTTGGAGAAATTAACGATTTCCAGTATTATAACCACTCAAAAGATTTAATAGTTAAAAATTTAACTATTGAAAATATAGATGAATCGCTTAATCATGAAGTTATGACAGCTTTAAAAAACTTAGATATAGACTATCAAATCCCAATTATCTTATTTAACTTACAGGGCTTTAGGTATAAAGAAATAGCTGATATTCTTCAAATTCCTGTTGGTACTGTTCGCTCCAGATTGCATAGAGGACGTAATATTCTAAAAAACCAGCTTCTTGAATACGGGAAAAAAATGGGGTATATGAAAAAAAAGACTCATAGAAAATAATTTATAGAAAACATTTGAAAATACTGTTTATACCAAATAGATTAGTAACATTTTTTGAATATATTCAAAATTTTAATTATTATAGTTTTACTAATTAATTATTGAATATTTTATAGTTTTAAAATAAAAATAAATTGATTATCAATATATTAATATGATCAAAACTTGTAAAATAAAAATTTACCGAACTATTATAGCAAAGCTATTTTATTTTGCGAAACGTTAAGTTTCAATACCAATAGGTTAGAATCCGAAAAACTTTCTTTTTCAAGTAACCTGAGTATATATTATTGTATATAGTACATTATTTTAATTGGAATTAGTCTAATAGCTATTAAAATGAAAGTTCTTAAGTGTTTGATAATAGGTGCCGGTCCTGCAGGCTATACAGCAGCTATATATGCTGCAAGAGCAAATTTAAAACCAGTATTATACACAGGAAATGAACCAGGTGGACAGCTCATGATAACAACAGAAGTTGAAAATTATCCGGGTTATCCAGAAGGTGTTCAAGGTCCAAAAATAATGGAAGATTTTAAAAAACAGGCTGAGCGTTTTGAAACCGATATAAGATATGAAATGATCAATAAGGTTGATTTTAGTGGGCCTATACATAAAGTGTGGACACAAGAAGATATTGAAGTGCAAAGCCATACTATCATAATAGCAACAGGAGCAAGTGCAAAGTGGTTGGGATTAGAATCAGAATCTCGTTTAATGAATAAAGGTGTTTCAGCTTGTGCTGTTTGTGATGGTTTTTTCTTTAAAGGTCAAAATGTTGCGGTGGTTGGTGCCGGAGATTCCGCTGCAGAAGAAGCCTTATATTTAGCTAAACTCTGTCCAAAAGTTCACATATTAGTGCGAAAAAATCAGATGAGAGCTTCTAAAATTATGCAAAATCGAGTTAAAAATACTTCAAATATTATCATACATTGGAATACTGAAACCCAAGAGATTTTGGGAAAAGAAAAAGTCGAAGGGGTTAAAGTAAAAAATGTAAAAACACATGAAGAACATACTATTCATATTCAAGGTTTTTTCCTTGCTATTGGGCATAGACCTAACACAGCAATATTCAAAGATTGGCTAAACATGGATGAAAATGCTTATCTTAAAACTATTCCGGGTAGC
>CBDDBK010000001.1:0-111077 GCA_965225715.1 Flammeovirgaceae bacterium | reverse complement strand
GTGTTTTGGGCGATAGTATTGGTTTGGGTACTATTGTCAATGACGATAGTCTTCCTGTTATCAGTGTTGTTGATGTTGTTGTTGATGAGGGTAATACGGGTGAGGTTTTGGCTTCTTTTGTTGTTGTTTTGTCTTCGGCGAGTGTTGATACTGTTTATTACAATTACAGGACTTATGATCTTTCGGCTTCTGGTGGTGTTGATTATTTGGCTGTTGTTGGTTCGGCTTTTATTTTGCCGGGTGCTTTGTCTGGTGTTGTTGCTGTTGTTGTTTATGGTGATTTGGACGTTGAGAATGTCGAGCGTTTTGGTTTGTCGTTGTCTGGTGTTGTCGGTGCGGATACTGTTGGCTTGGGTTCGGGTGCTGTTGGGGTTATCAACAATGATGATTTGGCTGGCGGTATTGGTTTGCGGGTAGAGGATGGTTTTGGGGTTGAGGGGGACAGTATTGGTTTTGTTGTTTCGTTGTCGTCATTTAGTGTTGATACGGTTCGTTTTAGGTATTCTGTTGTCGGTGGTTCTGCGTTGTTGGGTTCTGATGTTGGTGGTGTTGGTGGTGTTTTTGAGTTTGTTCCGGGTGTTGTTCGGGATACTGTTCGCGTAGAGACGTTTGATGATGGTATTTATGAGTTGTTTGAGGATTTTGGTTTTGTTTTGAGTGATTTGGAGGGGGCTATTTTTCTTCGTGATGGTGCTGTAGGTCGTATTGAAGATAATGATAATTTGCCTGTTGTTAGTATTGGTGATGTATCTGTTTTAGAGGGGGATGGTGGTATTTTTTCTATTTCTTTTCCTGTTTCGTTGAGTCATGTTAGTTCTTTTGGGCTTGGTGTTTCCTACAGTAGTTTTGATAGTAGTGCTTCTGTTTCGGATTTAGATTATGTGTCTGTTGGTGGTCGTTTGGATTTTTCGTCTGGCGATAGTGTTTCTTATGTTCATGTAGGTGTTGTGGGAGATGATGTTCGTGAGTTATCGGAGGTTTTTGGCGTTGGCATTTCGGTTTTGAATGGCGGTATTTTGGGCGATAGTATCGGTTTGGGTACTATTGTCAATGACGATAGTATACCAACCATTTCTATATCTGATGTTTTTCAACCAGAATCAAGTATAGATTTTACTTTCTTTACTTTTGATCTTACTTTAGACAGACCTAGTAGTGATACACTTAAAGTATTATACTCTACAGAAGATTCTACAGCTCAAGTAGTCGATAATGACTATTTAAATGTATCTGATACGATTATATTTGTGCCTGGAAGTACCCAGGAAACTGTAAGCATTCGAGTTTTTGGAGATGATAGAGTAGAGACAACAGAAATTTTTAAATTGAATTTATTAAAAACAATTGGAAACTTAGAATTTGAAGATAGTATTGGCTTAGGTTATATTATTAATGATGATTTAGCTGCTAATATATCTCTATCTATATCTAATTCGAGTACTTTAGAAGGAGATACATTAATTTTTAATATCTTATTAAATAATAGTAGCAGTGATACTATCCGTTTTTCTTATGCTTTATTGGAAGAAACAGTTACTTTTGGAATGGATGTTTTAAATCTATCAAATACATTTTTAATATTTCCGGGAGTATCAGATACAACTTTAAGGATACCAACTATAGAAGATAATGTCTATGAACTTAATGAATATTTTACTTTAGTTTTAGATAATCCAATAGGGGCTATTTTGACTAATGATGAGGTAAGAGGTACTATTTTAAATGATGATTTACTGCCTACAGCCTCTATTAGCGATGTTTCTATTCTTGAAGGTAATATTGGTAGTAATACACTCTTAGTACCTGTAACTTTAAGTCACCCAAGTAATTTAAGAACTTCTTTAACTTATAGAGTATTAGATAGTACAGCAACTACTTCTGATTTAGATTATAATGGTACTTTATTTGGACAATTAGTTTTTGAGTTAACCGATACAATTGCTTTTATTCCTATTAATATTAATGGAGACAATATTTTTGAGCAAGATGAAGTTTTTACTATTACATTATTAAGTGGTTCGAATTTATTAGGATTTACAGATACAATAGGGGTAATAGTTATTCAAAATGATGATTTACCACCTATTTTAAGAGTACTTGATGCTCAAATTAATGAAGGTACCAATACTAACTCTATCTTATCTTTTGAAGTTAATTTAGATAGAGAATCTGTAGATACGGTTCAATTTGAATACTTTTTAAACCAAATTGATGCTACTCCAAATTTAGATTATCTTAATCCACTTATTCCAATTAATATTACTATTTTACCTGGAGAAACATCAACTAAAGTTGATGTAGAAATTATTGGAGAGACTGATTTCGAAAGAAATGAAACTTTTAATCTTATACTCAGAAATCCTGAAAACGCTGTTTTTGGGGACAGTGTTGCAATAGGTACAATTATTAATGATGATAACAGACCAACTATTAGTATTAATAGCGTGGCAGGAATTGAAGGAAGTACTTTAACTTTTGAAGTTACTTTATCAAACAGAACTTTTGAAAATGTTACATTTACCTATATAACCCGAGATGGAGTCTCAAGTACACCGGCTACAGTAGTTGGTAATGATTATATACCTTCTTTTGCTATGCTTACTATTATATCAGGAGGGGCTACTAATGCTTCAATATCAGTTCCTACTATGCCAGATAATAATTTTGAAACGGATGAAGATTTTCAAGTTGTATTACTATCAGCTACTAATGCTGATATAGCTGTTGCTACTGGTTTGGGTATTATTAGAAATGATGATGCAATAGGCACTTTAAATATAGATGATGGAACTTTGATGGAAGGTGATGATGGTCAATCATTTATGTTATTTAATATTGTTTTAACTCAATTTTCTGTTACAGGAATAAGTTTTAGATATACTACCATTGATAGTACTGCTATTGCAGGAGAAGATTATGTAAGACAAGTTGGGACTATTACTATACCTACAGGAAGAAATTCTTCTGAAATACTTGTACCTATTATAGGAGATAATAAAAGAGAAAGGGATGAAATATTTATCATTGAAATTAGTAATGTAATAGGTTTAGCTGCTGGTGATATTATAGCAAATGGTACAATTGTTAATGATGATGATCAGCCTGAAATTATTGCTGATAATGCAGAGGTGATAGAAAATATTGAAGGTGCAGGTGCTAGTGTTCTTAACTTTATAGTTAGACTAGGTAACGAGACTATAGATACAGTAAATGTCACATATGAATTAATAGCAGGAACTGCATCTCCTGGGTTTGACTACTTAGATATATCTGGTAGTCTTACCTTTATACCAGGAGAAATAGAAAAAGAAATAAGTGTTCCTATTATAGATGATAATATATATGAGCTATCAGAATTCTTTTCTTTACGTTTACTATCTGTTGATAGTGGTTTTATTTTGGATACTCTTGCTTTGGGTACAATATTAGACGATGATGCTGAACCCTTTGTTACAATTAATGACACAAGTATTATTGAAGGTAATACAGGTTCTCAAATTGCTATGTTACGACTTGAACTGTCAAATCCAAGTGTTAGAGAAGTTAGGGTATTTTATTCTACATCAGATATAAGTGCTACGGCAAGTGATGCTGATTATCTTGTGATAGGTGCTCAAGAGCTTAGATTTTTACCAGGTACTACTGTCGCATTTGCATCTGTAGAAGTTAATGGAGATATTAATTTTGAAAGCGATGAAGTCCTTCAAGTTCGTATTACAAATGCCTTTAATAGTTCTGGTATCATTCGATCTATTGCTAGTCTTACTATAGAAAATGATGATATAGAGCCTTTTGTTACTCTTAGCTTAGACAGAGATACTATTGGAGAAACATTGAATAACCAAGCTATTATTCGACTTGAACTAAGTCATTTAAGCTTTAAACCAACTATTGTTAGTTTAGTTTACACTGGAACGGCTAGTTCTTTAGATTATAACTTATTACCAGGTAGAAACTCTACTAATGTTAATGTTATAGAAATTGAAGCAGGCTTATTGTTTGGAGAGGTTATTATTTCAGCTTTAATTGATAATATATTAGAGTATCCTATTAATGAATATGTTAGAATCAATATAGCTAGTGTTCAGAATGGTATTGCTTTAGAAACAGTAGATAGTGTATTTATCCTTGATAATTTAGCTATAGATACTGATGGAGATGGTTTATTAAATTCAGAAGAATTACTGATAGGCACTAATCCTTTAAATATAGATTCAGATAATGATAATATTAATGATTTTATTGAGGTTGGTATAGATTTAGATAATCCTATAAATACAGATGAAGATAGTCTTATCAATGCTTTAGATATTGACGATGATGGAGATAATATTAATACTCTTGATGAAGATTTTAATAGCAATGATAACCCTCTAGATGATGATTTAGATAATGATGGTATTCCTAATTATTTAGATTTAGATTCTGACAACGATGGTATTCCTGATATAGAGGAGGGAGCCTTAGATGTTGATAGAGATTTAATTCCAAATTATTTAGATTTAGATAGTGATGGTGATATTCTATCTGATATAATAGAAGGAGGGGGTGCCGATGATGATGGAGACGGTACTGTTGATAATATTATAGATACAAATGCTAATGGTTTAGCTGCTTTAGTAGATACCCTTGAAGGTGGTGAGCCTCTTCCATTGCCTGATGATGATAATAATGGAATACCTAATTATTTACAAGCTGATAATAGTAATCCGGGTAATGTATTGGTTTATGAAGGTATTTCACCAAATGGAGATGGTAAGAATGACTTTTGGCGCATTGAAGGTATTACCCAATATCCTAACAACCTTGTTCAAATTTATAACCGATGGGGACAATTAGTTTTTACTATGCGTGGTTATGATAATAACATTAATATATTTGAAGGGAAATCAAATATAGCTGCGATAGGGCGTCAAGAGTTACCGGATGGTGTTTATTATTATGTGATAGATTTAGGTATTAGTGCTAATCCTATTACTGCATTTATTATTATTACCCGTTAGAATTATAGATAGAAAAATGTTATCAAAGGAGTATTCATAATTATTTGAAATTGAACTATAGAATAGCTGATTATTGATAGCCAATAATATATATAAATTTTAAAACTAATCTTATTAGAAGTGTTAAGAAAAATTTCCATTAGAAGCGTATACTTAAAAACTATACGCTTTATTTATTTATAATCGTATTTTTAATTAATTTACAAAATCATAACAAATTAAATTCAGCCTCAAGTAGCTTTAAAAGAATAAAATAAATGAGAATTCAATATAATGCTCCAATTACCCTGACTTATACTTTAATAACAGGTTTAGTACTTATACTTACCAACTATTTTCCTGAATTAAAGACTTATTTTATTATTTATCCTCAAATGAATTATGGAGAAATATCAAGCTATTTTCGACTTTTTACGCATGTAATTGGTCATGGAAATATGAATCATTTTGTTGGGAATTTTACATTTATATTATTATTGGGCCCCATATTAGAAGAAAAATACAGTTCTAAAAGAATTTTAGCAATGATTATAGTAACAGCTTTGATTACCAGTATATTGACTATAGCTTTTTCTTCTCACGCTTTACTAGGGGCTAGTGGTATCGTGTTTATGTTTATTATTTTAAGTTCTGTAACTAATTTAAGCAAAGGTAGAATACCATTGACTTTTATTTTAATTACTGGTTTCTTTTTGGGTAAAGAAGTTGTTAACATGGTCAATGAGGATAGTATTTCCCAAAGTGCTCATATTATTGGTGGCATCTGTGGTGGTATCTTTGGATTTATCTATGATAGAAAAAGCAAAAATGAAACCCCAAGTCTTTCTGAACCTATACAAATTACAGAGCCATAGAGCCTATTCATTAAATTTGTACATAAGTAAAGACTTTTGCATCTATATTACCAATGACTTATGAGTATAAAGAGATAGAATTTTTTATAAATTTATAATTAAACTTTTAGTCTTCTTTTAAAAATGTTATAAATATCTGAAAATCAATTTTTTAACAAAAACAAGAAAATTTATAAAATTATGATTATCAGAACCTTATGATATTTTAAAATTTAACTTAAATTGCAAGGTTTTTAACCTAAAACAGGCATTACTTGCATATTTTGAACACATCTTTTTTTAATCTTATTTTTCTTAAGCCAAATAATAAACTATAAATATTTGGTAATCAAAATATTAGTATAGCATATTTTAAATTTTTTCTTTAATAACTGTTTTAAAAAAGGTTTTATATTCTAATGTTTAAGGATTTTTTAGGTTCATCCATTTTTGAAAATTAAAAGCTGCGCAGGCCATTATACCATTGACTACATCGCCTATCTTACCTTTCAAGTAGTTTAAACCCATCCGAAAATCTTGCTTCAGGTGACCGATAATAGGCTCTATACCAGCTCTTGACCTAAAGTGCTTCCGCTTTTTAGAACGCATATACACGCTGTCTTTTTTCTTCGGATTACTCGGTATATGAACCTCAATACCTTCTAATTTTGCACCCCGATACCCCCTATCACAATAAATGGCATCAAGTTTGGAAACATGAATAGAATCATGATTACTTAGCAGTTTTTTCAAGCTATGCCCATCATATTCATTCCCGCAATAAGCGCCCGATACAATAATGCCTCTGCTACGATTCCACAAAAGTCCAAATTTGCTCCCAAATTCATAGCCCACCGACGCCTTCCCTTTGGCAATACAAAAAATAGTAGCTTCGTGCAGGCTATAACGCTTCTTTTTACTAAATCACTAGTATATGCATCTAACTTGCCTGCCAATAGAAGTTTTCTTGTCAAATCCCGAACAAAAATACCCGTTATTTATTTCAAAATCTTTGCCGCCTCTAAGGCCTTTGCCTTTCGTTTAGGATGTTGCCGGTTGTGTTGAGCTTGTAAAAGCTTCATAGACTTTTTTTAAATGTGTTTTTTAATTGTACGCCAGCTTGCTTGGCTATTTTACCACAATTATCAATAATCTTTTTCTGTAATTTTGAATCTGTGGAAAACGTAATATTTTTCTTTTGAACGGTCGTATCGGCATAGAAAACTTGCTCTTTTTTGTCAAATTTAGGAGACCCTTGAGACCCATAAACGCAAATAGAAGCCTCTAAAATCACCGTTTTGATGTTGAAAAATGAGCAAAATATAAAAAAAAATAATTATAAGTCTTTAATAAACACTAAATTAACTTGAAATATCAAGTCGTGAAAACTGTTGAAACACAAACTGTTTATAATCAAATAGTTATCTTATTTCTCTTTCTTTAAATATCCTATCTATCAAATAGTTAAAAAGTTTTTAAGGGATGACTAATTAACATATTATAAAAATGGCTTTGTTAGTAAAATTTAAAAACTTTGGGACAATGGGGTGCTGCCACAGGTATGACCAAAACTCAATTTAAAGCTTTGTTAACTTATTTCGAATTAGCTTATAATCAAATCAATGAATTATTTTAAGTGAAGCGGTTAAAAACGGATGTATGATTCAATTTTAAGTTTCTAAACTTAGGATTTTGAACATGTAAGCTGTTGCAATGCTAATAAATAAACCTAACAATATCTTTATAAAATCTTTTGATAACATCTTATAAACATATTTATTAGGTTTGACATGTTGAATAAAATTTATTCCTAACTCTCTACCAGCTAAAAGACCTACAAAAACCCAAGTCGTACTCATTGGTAAATCATTAAGTTCTTTAAAAAAATAAAGTATAATGACATAAATTCCGTCTATAATCGATGCGGCTCGTATATCCGCAGTATTTATTTTTGAGTTAACTATTCTTTGGATTTTGCCTCCTCTTGACCTAATTATATAACCTAAAAAGCCTAACAAAACAAGCAAAGAAACGATTAAATATAAAGGTGAAAGCTGTCGAGGTAAAAATACATAAATATTAGCTAAATCTTGGATAAGCCATATACTCCACAAAGAACCTGTTGTGAGCCATTGCAATATAATCCATTTTTGGGTAATAGGATATTTAGAAAAATAGTTTTCTAAACGTCTGCTAATTAATATATAAATCAAAAAAGAAAAACCAAAAGAAACTATATATCCGGATAAAGATTTAATTACAATTTTGGTGATAATAAGTTGAGACGAAAAAAGAGACAACATTAAAAATGTTGTACTAACTGGAATACCTAAACGGGTAATAATTAAAAGAATAAATGGAGCAGAAATATACCACCAATAGAAAGGAACAGGCTGAGGAATTCTACTTAAACGCTTATAAGAAACATCGCCTTCATATTCAACCCAGCCATATATAAGTGTTAAAGTTAGAATAATTCCAAAAAATAAATATATAACCGTTGACTTTACTTTTTTATTTGAACTCAAAAAAGTTCCTAAAGTTTGAATAACATCATTAGCTACAACCGAGTAAGCAGCAAAGACAAAACATAAAAATGGAAAAATTTCCAATTGAGAAAAGGTTAAAAGTGAAATTCAGAAAATAACTAAGTATAGTCGCTCCATTTGAAAAAGGATTTTTGGAGGGTTTAACTCATTGATATTAAAAATGAACGTTTCCAAGATAAAAATAACATCGTTATAATTATTTTAATTATCTGATGTATTAGAATTATAATGTATCTTGTTCTCGATAAACTCACCTATAGCTATAGAAGCAGGTTTAGGTTTTTTTTCATAAAACTTAGAGATTTCTGTTTGTTCTTGATTTTCCTGTATCTCTTCTAAATTATCGATAGTATGTGCAAAAGATTCTAACTTTTGTTTAAGTTCGACTTGAGTTTGAGTAGATAATTGTCTAGCACGTTTTCCAATAATAGCTATGCTTTGATATATATTACCGGTAGACTTAGATAAAACATCCATATCACGAGTGACTATTGAAGCTTCTTGCATGATTATTTTTATTAGGGTAATTAAATGTTATTTAATGAAAAAGTTATTTTTTATTAATTGGTTTTCAGTATAATACGTGTTTTATTAGTTACAATTTTGAACTCACCTAAACGTATTACAGTCATTAAGATAAGTCTGTTTTTGTTTTTCATGATTTTGGTGGTGACTTTCGTCCTAAAGGTTAAACAAAATTATCAAAATACCTATTATTTATCTCTATTTAGCTGAACTTTTTATTTTTTAATTATTCAGTGAAGTTGTTTAAAAATTAAATAATTTTAATTAATAATTTGATAATCAATTATTTATATATATAAAATAGTTTTGATTTAGATAATTTTTCAAGCTATTAAACGTGATTTACTAAAACTCAAAAATAAAAGTCTTTGATTATAAACGTATTGAAAAAAAAAGTGTTCTTTAAAAAGATTTAATAGATTAGACTTAAGCATTTTTAATTAGCTTATTCTTATTAAGATTGGTATTTTATATTATAACCATTTAAAAGTCAATACATTAGTTTAAAAAATAATTTTTAAACTAAACCATTTTATACCTATAATGAAAATTTTATATCTTGAAAAATAACGTAATATTAGGTATTTTTTCAATTTTATCATTGTGTAACACTATCCAATTTTTCCCGATATTAGACTGCAGCGAAGAGTGAATTATTGTCAAACATTAGCTTGGAGTTGATAAAGTGTTTAGTTGTCCAATATCTTGATGTAATCATTAATTTTATTAACGTCTATATTACCACCTGATAAAACTAAGCCTACTTTTTTTCCTTGAAAGATATTCCGGTAAGCAAGTGCTGCGGCTAATACAGTTGCTGCCGAAGGTTCTATAACCAATTTTAAGTTTTCCCAAATTAAAATCATAGCATTGACAATCTCTGGTTCACTTACAATGAGTATATCACTTGTAAAACGTTTAATGATATTAAAATTTTTTTTGCCTACAGGAGCTAACAGCCCGTCAGAAATACTTTGAGGTACTTTTTTAAAAGGTACTATTCTACCAGCTCTAAACGATAAAAAGGTATCATTGGCTTTTAAAGGCTCTACACCATATATTTTGGTATTTGAAGATAAAAAATAACCGCTTAAAGAAACTCCTCCCAATAAACCACCTCCACCTACTGGCATTATAATAACGTCTAAATCAGGAACTTGATCAAAAAACTCTTTTCCTACAGATGATTGTCCCAAAATAGTATCATAATCATCAAAAGCATGAACAAATAATGCTTCTGTTCTATCTTGAACTTCTTTACACGTATTTTCTCGAGATCGGTAGTTAGATTCACAAAAAATAATTTGACCACCATAACTTCTAACAGCATCTATTTTTATTTTTGGGCTATTTTTGGGCATAACAATATAAGCAACAACACCTAATGTTTGTGCTAAGTAGGCAACTGCTTGTCCATGATTTCCAGAAGAATGTGTTACTAAATTATACCTCTTCTTTTTTTGCAATAGAGCATTATGGATCGTATAAGTAGCTCCTCTGACTTTAAAAGAACCTGTTTTTTGCAAATTTTCACATTTAAAAAATAAATCTGCTTTGACCAAGTTATTTAATCTTGAAGAAGTCATGATAGGGGTCTTATGAACATGACGTTCCAAAAACTCGGCTACTCTTAAAATCTTTTCTGTATTGATTACAAATGATATCATAATAGCTTAATACTAACTCTATCTGCTATAGTTGCGAAGTTATCCGTTATTCTGAAGTGTATATATAATGTAATTCTATATTTTTTTATGTAATTTTGATAAGTTGTTTGAAATATCCAAAAATCAAGTATTTTATAAACATTTTGAGAAATCAAAAAAGATTTTAATTTTAAAAACTAAATTTACTAAAAATATAGTTTTTTACTTGAAACCATTACAATTATTAAAAAATAATTTGGAGATACTAAACGCTTATCAAAAGTTTTAGATCTTCTTTATATTCTAATTATAATTCTAAACGCTCTCTAAATTAATTTATGATGGGAAAATATATATATATCATTCTTTTTCTTTTTGTAACGGGGCTTTTAAACGGGAAAGAAGCCTATAAAATACATGCTAAAATAGACCAATTAGCTGCTGATAAGTCTAAAAAGATTATAGCTTGGCGACGAGATTTTCATGAACATCCAGAATTGTCAAATAGAGAATATGAGACTTCAAAAAAAATAGCTAAACATCTCAAATCCTTAGGTTTAGAAGTTCAAACAGGTATTGCTCATACAGGTGTAGTAGCTGTTTTAAAAGGTGGAAAACCGGGAAAAGTAGTTGCTTTACGAGCAGATATGGATGCTTTACCTGTTTTTGAAAAACAAGACTTACCCTTTGCTTCTAAAGTAAAAACAACGTATAATGGTCATGATGTCGGGGTTATGCATGCTTGCGGTCATGATACCCATATAGCTATTTTAATGGGTGTAGCTGAAATATTAAGTGAGATAAAAAAAGATATAAAAGGCACGGTTAAATTTATTTTCCAACCTGCAGAAGAAGGCGCTCCAGAAGGTGAAGAAGGAGGAGCTAAGTTGATGGTTAAAGAAGGAGTTATGGAAAATCCTAAGCCTGATGCAGTCTTTGGATTACATATTAATTCTCAAACAGAAGTTGGGCATATTGGTTATAAGCCAGAAGGTACAATGGCTTCTTCTGATTTTTTAAGAATTAAAGTCATAGGCGATCAGACACATGGTGGTTATCCTTGGAATGGAATAGATCCTATAGTTGTATCTTCTCAAATTATTTTAGGTTTACAAACAATTGTTAGTCGTCAAACACCACTTATTAAAGCACCTGCTGTTGTTACAATAGCTACTATTCATGGGGGAGTTAGAAATAATATTATTCCCGACGAAATTGAAATGACAGGTACAATCCGAAATTTAGACCCTAAAATTCAAGATATTGTTCATGAAAAAATTAAACGCACAGCAATAAAAATAGCAGAAAGCAGTGGTGCAAAAGCCATAGTAGAAATTAAAAGAGGCTATCCAGTCACTTATAATAATTCAAAATTAGTCGACAATATGCTGCCTACTTTAAAAAGAGTTGCCGGACAAAAAAATGTTTTTCTGCGAAATGCTGTCACAGGTGCTGAAGATTTCTCTTACTTTGCTCAAAAAGCACCCGGTTTTTTCTTTTTCTTGGGAGGTATGCCCAAGGGAAAAGATCCTAAAGATGCCGCACCTCATCATACGCCAGACTTTTTTATAGATGATAGTGGTTTGGAATTGGGTGTAAGGGCATTAGCTAATTTAACTGTAGACTATTTAAATAATTAGATAGCCTAAAAACTTTTACAAATAGTAGGTTCTATGTTGTAAAACCTCTAAAATCTCTGAAAACTTTTACAACATAGAGCCTAATATAGAAGCTGTTGACAAATTAGTATTAAATTTATTCCTAAACTATTGTAATAAATTAATACTTCTATTAATAAAGTTTGTCAAGGTTTTTCCTTCTAAAAGATTTTGAGATAAGAGAGCCAAATCATAAATTTGCTTGGCAAGTTCTACTTGTTCTTCTTCTTTAGAGAGGTTTAGAATCTTATTATTAATGCTGTGATTGGCATTAATATGAATAAACTGTTGCTCTGGCATGGCGCCTCCCATATTATTAAACATAGCCATTTCTTTCATTCTACGCATATATTCAGGAAAAGTAATGGTAAGCGGCAAATCCTCTGTATCCATTGTTTCTACCTTTAATTCTATATTCTTTTTATCAATAGATTTTTGATATATACCTATGATTTTATCTTGTTGTTCTTTGGTTAAAACAGATTCTATTTTCTCTTCTTTTTCAATTAATTTACTGGTAATATCAGCATCAACACGTTTGACTTGGGTTTTTTCTACTTTTTGTTCTATAACACCAATAAAGTGATTATCAATTATTTTATCAAATTTTAAAACATCGTAACCTACATCTTTAGCTTTTTGAATAAATATATCTTGTTTAGCTGTATCATTGCTGTATAAAAATACTTTAGAGCCCTTTTTATCTGTTTGATTTGCTTGAATAAATTCAGCATATTCTTCGAAAGTAAATTTTTTGTCGTCAACGTTTGTTAAGAGGCAAAAAGATTTGGCTTTATCGCCAAATTTTTCGTCACTTATCATCCCATATTTCACAAATAGACCGATATCTTTCCATTTATTTTCAAAATTAGGTCGGTCATTTTTAAAAAGTTCTTGGAGTTTTTCAGCAACTTTTTTTGTGATATAGGTATTTATTTTTTTTACATTACCATCTGACTGTAAATAGCTTCTAGAAACATTTAAGGGGATATCTGGAGAATCTATAAGACCATGTAAAAGTCTTAAAAATTCAGGAACAATATCTTTAACTTCGTCGGTTATAAAAACTTGACGGGAATACAATTGAATTTGATTTTTCTCTAAGGTAATATCATCTTTTATTTTCGGGAAATAAAGTATACCTGTTAAATTAAAAGGATAATCTACATTAAGGTGTATCCAAAAAAGCGGTTCTTCAGCAAGAGGATAAAGTTTTTTGTAAAAATCTTTATATTCTTGATCTGTAATTTCTTTAGGATTTCGAGTCCATAAAGGGTTGGTGTCGTTGATAATATTATCTTTTTGTATCTTGGTCTCTTTACCTTTATCATCTTTGCTGGTCTCTTCACGTGTTCCGAAAATAATTTCTACTGGTAAAAAGCGACAATATTTATCTAAAACGCCTTGAATTTTATGTTCTTGTAAATAATCCTTTGCTTCTTCAGAAATATGTAAGACAATATCTGTTCCTCTTTCTTTTTTTACTGTTGGTGCTAATTCAAAATCTGTGTCGCCTTTACAAGACCATTGTACAGATTCTGAATCAGAAATGTATGATTTTGTGATAACATCTACTTTATCGGAAACCATAAAAGCCGAATAAAAACCTAAGCCAAATTTTCCAATAATCTGGCTGCTGTCTTGTACTTTCTCATAGCGCTCAATAAATTCAGTGGCTCCAGAAAAAGCAATTTGGTTAATATATTTCTTAACTTCTTCTGCAGTCATACCTATACCTTTATCACTAATTGTGATCGTTTTTAATTTTTCATTAACACTAACTCGAACAGCTAAATTTCCTAATTCACCATTGTATTCTCCGATAGAAGCTAATTTTTGAATTTTTTTGGTGGCATCAATAGCATTAGAAATTAATTCTCTAAGAAATATATTTTCATCGCTATATAAAAACTTCTTAATAATAGGAAAAATCTTATCCGTACTGACTGAAATAGATCCTTTCTCTGACATATTCTTTTTATAATTTAATAAATCGTTGATATAAAAGACTTAATATTTTTTCAAATAACAAACAAAAAATATACAGACTTTGCTTTATATTCTAAAAACTCCAAAAATATGACAAAATGTCTTATTTTTAACACCACGATAAATACTATTATTTTTTCTATAGTCATTCCAAATTAAAAAGGGAAATTAAATTTAACTAGGTTTAGGTGCTGGTTTCAATATTTGGAACTTTAAAGTCATCAGAGATTCCAATTCGTCTTTTTGAGAAGCAATATTTTCAAAAAATTGCTTAATGGCTGCTTCAAAATCTTCAAATCTTTCGTAATGCCTGGTATTGATAACTTTTTTACGCATAAACTTCCATAAACGTTCTATCAAGTTCAAATTTGGACTGTAAGCGGGCAGATAAATTTGCTCTATGGGCTTATCATTTAGATACGCTTTGAGTACTTTACTTTTATTAGACTTGAATGTAGTTTATAATCAATGCTTTAAGTAGTTTTTAAAATTAGCATACCTCCTGAAAGTAAAACTAAATCGTCAAGAAGTCGCTTATTTCTTATTCTAACAACTTGATGAATCAAGCGACAATTTTTCATCTGACCAATAGAAGGTTCCACATCCACGTGACTTGAAGAAAGCGCTTTGTTATGCGCTTTCTCTTCTTCCAATAACTCATTGCACTCACCTTTCTTTTTACGTTTCCTTTTATGAGGAATATGAACTTTAAGACACTTATAATCAGATTTTATACCCTGAAAACCTAAATCAACTTCTAATTCTAATTTCTCAAAACAAGAACTTTTAGGAGGAAATTCTGACTTTAGAAGGGCATAATTGTGTGTCTTACCACAATATAATTTTCTGATATACACTATTTTATTTTTCCAAATTAATTTGTAAACAACTTCATTAAAAATGACCATTTTAAAGATAAAAATAGCATGGCTATGACACAGCATATTTTTGGAATCCAAATAATTTTTCTTTAAATTCCAAACATTTAGTTGATTTTTCCTTTTTTTAATTCTTTTTTGCTTTTCAGAAAACCTGCAAGGTTTGGAATAGTTAAAATCCAATTAATTATATATTTTTTATTTAAACAAACATAAGATTCTATGAAAAATAAATTTTCTTTCTGGGCAAAAGTATTGCCTTTAGTTATATTAATAGCGGCGACCTTGAACACGGCGTTAAATTGTGATGAAGGCGGGGTAGTCTTATCGCCTGCCCGCTTGGAAATAGCCCCCGCTGAATTGGACTTTGGCGAAAATGACAATAGTTTAGCTTTTGCTGTTAAGAATACGGGGCAACAGAATCTAACTTGGACGGTATCCGAATCGGTGGATTGGATAAGCGATTTTCAAAGTACTACAGGAAAAATTACGGGTACTGGCGAAAGCCAAATCACCGTAACTATAGACCGAGACCGTCTTTCACCGGGTGATAATACGGGGTCTATTCAAGTGACCGCAGCTGCCGATGATGGCTCTGCTTTGGAAGGCGGTGCCAAAAATGTAACGGTGAAAGCCCATAAACCTTCGCCACCTGAGGTGAGCATGTCTAACAATGACATATCGGGAATAGGCTCGGAAAATGTGGCGGCCAAAGGTTTGATAGACAATATTGGTTTGGGAAATATCACGCAGCACGGACACGTTTGGCATACCTCTCCAAATCCAGACCTCAGCGACGGAAGCCTTTCAAAGACCACCCTCGGTGTTAAAACCGAAACAGGCACCTTCACAAGTCCATTGGCGAATTTGAATCCCAACGCCACTTATTACATTCGAGCTTATGCCATCAACAGCGCAGGAATAACGTATAGCAACGAGATAACTTTTAGCACAGCTGACAACAATGCCTATACAAATATAATTTTGAGCAACGCCGCAATTCAGGAAAACCAAGCCAGCAATACCCTTATAGGTGTTTTGAGTACCAGCGACTCCGATGCTGGCGACAGCCACAGCTACAATTTGGTCAGCGGAACAGGAAGCACGGATAATAACAGTTTCAATATTAACAGCAACCAGCTACGCTCATCTAATATTTTTGATTTTGAGACTAAAAACAGCTACAGCATACGCGTCCGCAGCACCAATTTGAGTACTAACGACATGACAGTAGAAGAGGCTTTTACCATCTCGGTCATCGATGTAAACGAAGCCCCGACCAATATCACCTTGAGCAACAGCACCATTGCCGAAAACCTTATTACCAATACAACGATTGGTACTTTAACAAGCAGCGACCCCGATGCTGGCGATACCCACACCTACAACTTGGTTTCTGGAACAGGAAGCACGGATAACAGCAATTTTAATATTAATGCCAATCAGCTGCGCACATCGACTAGCTTTGACCATGAGAGCAAAAATAGCCACAGCATCCGTATAGAAACGCGAGACAGCGAAAACCAAGTTTTTGCCAAAGTGTTTACCATCACTGTCACCGATGTAAACGAAGCCCCGACCAATATCACCTTGAGTAACAGCACTATTTCCGAAAACCTTGTTACCAATACAACGATTGGTACTTTAACAAGCAGCGACCCCGATGCCGGAAATATCCACACGTATAGTTTAGTTAGCGGCACGGGAAGCACGGATAACGGCAATTTTAATATTAATGCCAATCAGCTGCGCACATCAACTAGCTTTGACCATGAGAGCAAAAATAGCCACAGCATCCGTATAGAAACGCGAGACAGCGAAAACCAAGTTTTTGCCAAAGTGTTTACCATCACTGTCACCGATGTAAACGAAGCCCCGACCAATATCACCTTGAGCAACAGCACTATTGCCGAAAACCTTATTACCAATACAACGATTGGTACTTTAACAAGCAGCGACCCCGATGCCGGAGATACCCACACGTATAGTTTAGTTAGCGGAACGGGAAGCACTGACAACGCCAGTTTTAACATCAGTGGAATAGCCTTACGGAGCAATGCCGTTTTTGATTTTGGAACCAAAAATACTTACAGCATCCGTATCCGCAGCACCGACGGCAGCGGCGCAAACTATGAAAAAAGTGTTACGATTACTATTACGGATGTCCCCAACATCATTGAAAATATTGCGAAGGTAACCGTATCAGGCGGCACTTTTGAAAAGGGTTGCAAAAGCGGAAGAGATGATATCAATGGGCACAGTTGTCATTCTGATGAAAGTCCCTTACACAGCGTGACGGTCTCTTCTTTTAAGCTGAGCCAATATGAGATTACCAATGCCCAGTATGCTGCCTTTTTAAACGCCTTGGGTGGCGTGAGTTCCAGCGGCAACTACAACGACCCCGACTATGGCACGGTGACTTATGTGGATATCCACGATTCGGATTGCATGCTTTATCACAGTGGGGGCACCTTTTTGGTGGAAAGTGGTTTGGACAATTATCCGATGATAGAGGTATCTTGGTATGGGGCGAATGCCTTTGCAAAGTGGGCAGGTGGTCGTTTGCCGACGGAGGCGGAGTGGGAATTTGCTGCCCGCGGGGGTACTTCAAGCCAAAATTATCAGTTTAGCGGCAGCAACACGGTTGGCGATGTGACTTGGTACAGCAGCAACAGCAGTAGCACTGGGCAAAGCAATTTTGATGGGGTTCGGACTCATCCTGTTGGCACGAAGGCGCCTAATGAGTTGGGTCTTTACGATATGTCTGGTAATGTGTGGGAGTGGTGTCAGGATTGGTATGCTTCATACAGCAGCACTGCTCAGACAAACCCTACGGGACCTAGCAGTGGTTCTAATCGTGTGCTGCGGGGCGGTTCTTGGCTCAATTACGCCACTGATTTGCGGGTGGCTTATCGCATCGGCAACACCCCGTCCAACTCGTTCAGCGGCGGCGGTTTTCGGGTTTATTTCCCTTAGTTCTGAAAAAGGCTTAAGCCTATTGTTGAGCTAAAGCCCGGAGGAAACCTCATAGGTTTTTAAAACCTACGAGGTTTGTTAGGAAAACCCTCAAGGTTTTTAAAACCTTGAGGGTTTAAAAGTGCGGTCAAGAAGAGCTCAATAAATTTTTGGGGAGTCATAAAATTTTGGATCTGACCAAGGAGTTTGGGTAGTGTTGTAGAAAGTATGATTTAAGGAAATATTTTTGATATTGAGACATTTAGAGTTAAATTTGTTCATTTGTTTCACCCAAATGAGACAAAATGACGATAGAAATAACCCTAAAATGCCCCAAATGCGAAGGGAAAGATATAAGAAAAAATGGAAGAAGCAAAATTATGAGTGTAAAAGCTGCGGTCGGCAGTTTATAGCTCCTCAGGAGCTGAGTTATCGAGGGTGTCAAAAAGGAATAACTGAGCGGGTTAAACATATGCTTGTCAGACGAGTAGGTATTAGGGATATTTTTGAATTAGAAGGTATTAGCCCTAAAAAAGTTTTATCTATTCTTGCCAATACCACGGTTTCTATCAAGCCCAAACAACGTTTTTATGCTAGCTTAGAGGTTGATGAGCTTTGGTCTTATGTGAAAAAGAAGGGGCAGAAATACTGGTTGATTGATGCGTATTGTCGTCAGAGTGGCGAGATAGTTTCTTGGGCTTGGGGCAAGCGTGATTGCAAAACAGTGCAGCATCTATGGTCTAGTTTAAAGGCTCTTGGTGTTGGTTTCAAAGAAGTTTGTACCGATAACTGGGAGGCATTTAAAGGGGGCTTTGAAGATTGTAAGCATTTGATAGGCAAATGTTTTACAAAGGGTATAAAGGGTAATAATTGTCGTCTGCGTCATCGAATCAGCCGTTTAGTTCGTAGAACTTGTTGCTTTTCTAAAAAGAAGTCTAATCATCGCAAAGCCAGATGTTAGCTTTCTTTTATATCAATAACGGGCATATGTAAAATTTGACATCATATTTTGTATAACACCACCAAAAATTCTATATAGAATTAGAGTTTAAAATGTTATTAGAGAACTGTTTTTTTCTATATTGGTAATTATTTAAATAACTCAAATACTACTGCTCAAATTTGATAATTAAGAATTAGGAAAATTAAAACTAAAACTAATTGATTATCAAATTTTTAAAAATATTTACAAAACTATTTAGTAGCCATGTCACTTAAAAAAAAAGATTTTTAGAATTTTTAACTCATTAATCATGAAGTTCTAAAAATCATATCTTTAAATTATTCTGATTAGCACAAATTATTGTAAAAACTTTAATTAAAATATTAATAATTTTAGATAAAGTCAAATGAAATTTTTAATTTATTTTTTATTATTTTTTGGAATACTTATTTCTTTTTTTTTTGATACTCAAGCAATTAAAAAAGAAATATCTAAAGAGGATAAATCTAAAATAGAGAATTATTTGAATTTAGTAAAAAAATATCAGCAAACAAATCAAATAAATGAGGCTTCCCGATGCCTTAACATGCTAGCCTTTCTTTATTGGGAGTATAATCATTTTCAAAAAGCTGCTAAATATTATGAAGAATCAAATATATTAAATAGACAACTCAAGAATATATCAGCTATCACAAGAATTAATAATAATTTGGGATTAATTTATTTTGATATGCAAAAATATGATCAATCTTTAGATAGATTTGTAGAAGTTCTTACCGAATACCGAAAAGAAAAAAAGAAAGCTAAGATTATAGATGTCATCTTAAATATGGTTCTTGTATTTGCTAAACAAAATAAAAATCATGAGAGTATTAAATACCTTAATGAAGCTCTTTCATATTCTATTGAACTAAATGATGAAGAACGCATAAAAAATATACACGGAACACTTGCGGAAGTTTATCGTAAGGTTGGCGATCGAAAACAAACAGCAAAACATTACACGCTCTACCGAAAGTTTACTGAAAAAACTATTAAAAATAAAGAACAAGAAAAAATAGAAACAGAATCAAGGTTAAAAGAAATAGAACAAGAAAAAAGAATCAAAGATACAAAATTGGAACAGACAACTTCTAGACTTATTGAAATTGATCAGACTTCTAAAAGTTTAATAGATAGTCTTAATAAAAAAGAACTAGCCTATCTTTTATTAAGAAAAGAAAAACAGGAAATTGAGATGAATAAACGTCTACAAGAGGAAAAAAATAAGTCTGAAATTCAAAAACACCAAAACCACATTATTACCCTTCGTTCTATTAGTGTTATTATACTTCTTATACTTCTATTTGGAGCATATATTATTTTTAAAATTCAAAAAGATAATAAACTATTGTCTCAAAAAAATGCAGAAATCTTTAAAGCTCAGCAAGAAATATTGTTTCAAAAAGAAAAATTAGAACTAGCTGTTAATGAAATTCATTCTAAAAATAAAAATATTACCGCCAGTATCAACTATGCTAAACGGATTCAAACATCTATAATGGATAGTTTTGGTTTACTTACTGATATATTAGAAGATGCTTTTATTTTTTTCCAACCAAAAGATATTGTAAGCGGAGATTTTTTTTGGTTTCGAGAAATAGATAATAAAATAGTTATCGCTTGTGTAGATTGCACAGGACATGGAGTACCGGGTGCCTTTATATCTATAATGGGAATTAATTTATTAAATCAAATTGTTAATAATGAAAAAATTACAGATCCTGGAAAAATATTAGACAGTTTAGATACAAAAGTTCACGATACTTTAAACCTAAACAGATCGGTTGATGAATTGCAAGATGGTATGAATGCTTCTATTTTAACTTTTGATAAAAAGCTAAGAAAACTGTCCTACGCAGGGGCCAAGCATGCTTTAGTATATATTGAAAATCAAGAAATAAAAGAAATAAAAGGCACCCGGAATACTATAGGTGGCAGAACCAAATATAAAATAGATGATTCATATACTTCTACAGAAGTCCCATTTAATTCTCAAATAAAATATTATATTTTTACAGATGGCTTTGCTGACCAGTTTGGTGATGATAATAAAGGAAAATTTATGGTTAAAAACTTAAAAAACATGTTTTTAGAAATTTCAAACAAATCTTTTGAAATCCAAAAAGCAATTATGGAAACCACTCTAAAAAATTGGAAAGGAAATACAAAACAAACAGATGATATTTTGATTATCGGAACATGTTTTAGTTAAAAATAGAGGTTCTTTAGTATTTTTTGGCTCTGTTAATTTAGTGATTAATAAAATTAATAAGGTTTCAAATATTTGATTTTCATATTTCCTAATTAATATTAATTTAACTTATATTAAAAAATAAAGATTCATAAAATTTTCTAACTTATTCTTTACTTATTCTTTTATAAAGATTATGGATAAATTTTAAATTATATTTTATCAAACTTTTATTATTAAATAAACTTATTCTTGCACACTTGCTTTATAGGAAAGCCTTATTTGCATAAGAATAGATTATATGTATTGCTTTTTTTGTGTGAAATAAATATTTAAAACATAAACTATTGAAAATAAAATAATTATTAAATTTTTTAATATAAAGTCTAATTTTTTAATCCTAAATACAATGATTTTACTGATCCGTATATTCATAAAATACAGTATCCTAGGTCTATTATTGGTTTTTTATTTGTTTAACAATAATCATCTTATTGCTCAACAATCTAAACATAAATTAGAACCTTATACAAATCAAAAAGGCGATCTATATTGGCCAAAAAGTCAACCCATCTATATATTTATTGCCGATAACCCTGAAGGCAATAATAATATAAAACTTAAAAGTAAAGGGACACCAAAATATGCTAATCCATTTTATTTTGATACTGAAGGTATTAATTTTATCAGAACCCGACATGCCGTAGACCCTACTACAAGAACAATTGTACAACCCAGGTTAGAAGTATTATTTGAAATATATGCTGATGGAAAACCACCTATATCTACTCTTGAATTTAAAAATACTGAAAGTTATACCAATAAAGATACAATATACTATGGTAAAAAATTGGATATGCACATTAATGTCATAGACTATCAATCAGGTATTAAAAATACCTACTATGCTCTTAATGATACTATATTCAAGATTTATGATAAAAATATTGCTATAAATGAACAAGGAATTTATAACTTAAAATATTACTCGGTTGATAATGTTGGTAATTCAGAAAAGGTGCTTTCTCAGGTTTTTGTTGTTGATGCCAGTGCCCCAAAAACATATTATAATATTTCAGGTGCGGAAATAAAAGATAGCATTATATCTGAAAAATCAAAAATAAGCCTTTTAGTAAATGATGATTTAGTCGGTGTCAAAAAGACTTATTTTAAAATTGATGATAGACAATTAGTGGAGTATAATGGTAAAAATATAAATATTAGTCAACTTGAAGATGGATACCATACAATTAACTACTATTCTATTGATAAATTAGATAATACTGAACAAATTCAATCATTTTCATTTTATCTCGATAAAACAGCACCTATTGTTTCTTCAGATATATTAGGTGATAAGTTTACGGTAGATAATAAAGTTTATTTCTCTGGTAGAACTAAATTAAACCTTATAGCCATTGATAATAAAGCAGGGGTTAAAAATATTTTATATGCTTTTGACAAAGGTGATTATCAACTTTTTACAGACCCTATTTATTTACCTGATTTACAAGGAGAACATATTATACATTTTTATGCTACAGATAATGTAGGTAATAGAAATAAAGAGGAACAAGAAAATTTAAAACATAGCACAAACCGAATATATGTTGACCTAAATGGACCATCTTTAAGTTCTTTGTTTAAAGGAAAAACTTTTAAAGTTAGAGATACAACCTACATCAATAGTCAAACCGAATTAATTTTAAAAGGACATGATAAAGAATCAGGACTAAAAAACATTAAATACCTTCTCAATACCAATCAAGAAGAAATTTTATATACAGGTGCTTTAAAATTTGAAGAAAAAGGTTTTTATCAACTTAATTATTTTGGATATGATAACGTAAATAACCGGAATATAGGAAAAACTTATTTTGTAGTTGATAATCAAGGACCTGAAATATTTATTCACTTTAGCAGCTTACCCTTTTCAAGTACAGAAAATAATAGAAATATTTATAGTAGTGCTTTAAAGGTTTATTTAGCTGCTACAGATGCACAAACAGGCACCAATAAAATATTTTACTCTATCAATGGAGGACCTCAAAAAAACTATGCAGGCGTCATTAGTGGCTTTTTACCTGAAAAAGACTATAAGTTAAAGGTCTTTGCTGAGGATAACTTGGATAACAAACATAGTAAAGATATTGAATTTAAAATAGAAAAGTAGATATTCTATTTTAAAAAGCCGAACTATTATTTAACTATAAATAATTTCATAATTTTCAAAAGGAATAGAATCTAATAAGTCCAAAATTTCTTGATAATCAAAGCTTTGAACAAGTTTTTGTCGGTATGATTTAAAATTAGGAATGTGTTTAAAATAGTTTGTGTAATGACGTCTCATCTCATATATACCCGTTTTAGAGCCTTTCCAATCAACTGAAAAGGCAAGGTGTTTTTTGCAAACATTAATACGTTCTTGAAGAGTTGGTGGGGCAAGATGCTTTTTTGTTTTGAAATAATGTTTAATTTCTCTAAAAATCCAAGGATAACCAATCGCTGCTCTACCAATCATCAAACCATCTACACCATATTTTTCTTTATACGCTAATGCTTTTTCCGGGCTATCTATATCGCCATTACCAAAAATAGGTATTGTAATATTAGGATCTTGTTTGACTTGGGCAATATAATCCCAGTTAGCCTGACCTTTATACATTTGCTTGCGAGTACGCCCATGTATACTAAGGGCTTTTATACCTACATCTTGTAGTCTATTAGCTACTTCAACTATTTTAATAGTATTATCATCCCAACCAAGTCGGGTTTTTACAGTTACAGGAATATTAACCATTTTTACAATCTCTTCGGTCATTTTTTGCATTTTAGGTAAATCGAGTAAAATGCCAGCTCCTGCCCCTTTACAAGCCACTTTTTTTACAGGACAGCCATAGTTGATATCTAAAATTTCAGGTTGAGATTGCTCTACGATTTTGGCAGCTAAACGCATAGATTCGATATTAGCTCCAAAAATTTGAATGCCTATAGGACGCTCATAGTCATAAATATCAAGTTTTTTAATACTTTTCTGAGAATCCCTAATAAGCCCTTCTACAGAAATAAACTCTGTAAACATTAAATCTACCCCTTGTTCTTTGCAAACAGCCCGAAAAGGTGGATCACTAACATCTTCCATAGGTGCTAATAATAAGGGAAAATCAGGTAAACTTACACTGTCTATATTCATATTATCAATACTTTGGAAAATAAAGTAGCAGCTAAATGTTGTATTATACTCAGATTACTTGAAAAAGAGAGTTTTTCGGCTTCTAACCTATTGGTATTGAAACTTAACATTTCGCAAAATAAAATAGCTTTGCTATATCAGATTTTTTTTAATATAAATCATAATTATAAATAGGATTTTATTCATTTTTAATATTTAATAAATTTGTTAAAGTTACAAAAGTAATGATTTTCTGGTTTTCAAAGTAAATGATTTTATTTGAATTTTAAGTTAAGGTTTTGATAATTATTACCTTAGCTCATTATATCGAAAGAAAAAATAGATTCGTAAACAGTTCAATTTGCTAGAAAAAAGAAGATGATATAAGCGCATAATACAAGTTTGTCCGGTGAATATAGTCGATATTTATAGAAAAAAGACGGAAACGGAAATTAGTATAAGCCAAACTGCTTTTAATAAAATAGTCTAAATCAAGACTTTTGTATAATATAAAACTATAAAAATTTGATTATCATAAATTTATAACTTAATAAAACATTCTATTTTTTTATATTTATAATAAAAAGTTTCTGAGTTTTTATACTCATAAGTGATTGATAATGTGTGTAAAAAAGTCTTGTATAGGCTAAGAATCAACAAAGTTAAGGTATTGATAATTAGTATTTTATACTATTCTATTCATCAAAATAAAGGTATTATTTTTTCTTCTTTTTCTTTTTTTTCTTCTTTTTACCTTTTTTTTCTATTGGCTTATAATCATTTAAATATACTAGTAAATCATCATCGCTCAAATATTCTAACTCTTCTCTAATACTATCTAATAACCCTTCTTTTTCCAAAGCTTCAAGAATTTGTTCTCGTGTTTTTGGATCGTTTTCTTCTTTTTCCAAGCGTTTAGCTTCTTCTTCAGCTTGACGCTCTTTTTTCAATTGTTCGGCTTCTTCTTCAGCTTGACGCTCTTTTTTCAATTGTTCGGCTTCTTCTTCAGCTTGACGCTCTTTTTTCAATTGTTCGGCTTCTTCTTCAGCTTGACGCTCTTTTTTCAATTGTTCGGCTTCTTCTTCAGCTTGACGCTCTTTTTTCAATTGTTCGGCTTCTTCTTCAGCTTGACGCTCTTTTTTCAATTGTTCGGCTTCTTCTTCAGCTTGACGCTCTTTTTTCAATTGCTCGGCTTCTTCTTCAGTGCTTGACGCTCTTTTTCTTCTTGCTCTTTTAATAATTTAATGGATTCTAAATCATCTTCATGACTCTCAAAACCATCATCTAAAAGAAATTCATCATCATTTTCTTCTTCCTTTTTAGTTTGTTTTCTTTTCTTAGTATCTTTATTTTTCTTTTTATCCTCTATGTCCAAATCAGGTTCAGAATCTTCAATTATATCATCAAGTAAAACTTCTTCTTCTTGTTCTATTTCTTCTTCTTCTTTATTATCCACTTTACCTTTCTGAGTTACTATTTTTATAGGTTCTCTTAAATCTAATGGTCTCTCCAATTTTAAATAATCTCTTCTGAAATGATCAACATAACCTACAATTTCATCATAATCTCCAATATTAATATTAAGGGCTGTTTTTTTGTTGGTCGAGGCTAAAATATTATACTCTGCATTTGATGATAATGTTGTTAATTTATTCTTTTCAATTTCTAAAAAATACCATTCTTCATCATTACTAATTAAAAAGAGGGTAAATATATTATCGTTTTTATCTTTTGGTATTTCTATATAAACAGTTATATCATTATTAATATTTTGACTTAAAATATTGGCTAATCGGGCTTTTCCTTTTGGATTAAAAAAAGCAGAAAAATCGTTGCTCCATTCTAAATCTAGATTAGAAAATACAACAAAGTCTCTAAATAGTCCACTTAGATAATTATCATTTAGAACAGTTTGATCAAGTTTTGAAAAAGTACTGTTGTCAACAATTTGAGCTATTTTGGTTATAATATTTTTTCTTAGAATAATATCTTCTTGAGGCATATCTTTTCCATCTTCAGAAGGTATAAATTCAAAATGTTTTGATATATTAGTTAGCATATTTCCAATACCTGCTGTTTTAAAAAGTAAAAGCGTATTAGCAGAAAAAGATTTATTCTCTATGCTGTATTGTCCTATAGCTGTAGTTTTAAGATCAAAGTCATTATTAGGCTCTAAGAGTTGGATATTACCAGTAAAATCAATTAATTTTTTATTATGGTTGTAAACCAAGGCATTACCTACTTTAATAGTATCTTGAATAAGAAAATTAGTTGCCTTTTTATTTTCAGGTACTATTTGATAAGTCTTATTATCTTTGTTAAAAACTAAGTTACCATCAGTTTGAAAAATGGTTGCATACTTTCTGTTTTCTACTTCTTCGATAAAACTTCCAAATAATTCTTGGTTTTTTATATCGCGATATATACCTGTAAGTAATTTTTTATCATCTATGGATTTTAAGTTTTCATCGATTTTTATTTTGGTATAATTATTAGCTGTTTCTGATTTATAAGAAAAATAGGCATTGTTAGGTCGTTTAATTTTTAAACCTATATTTCCATCTAAACTAAGTCCTTCTATGTTGTCTTTTAAGAATATATTTCCATAATAATTAAGTCCATCAAAAAGAGAAAGAGGTTCCGAAAAAGGAATTTTTGCTGTCCCTTGCGTGATATATTCGCCTTTGGTATTGGCTAAGAGTTTTTTCTGTTGTTTGGAAGATAATTCGTTTATTAATTGACTGACTCGTTGAATATCAAACGAATTAAACTTAATTTGGACAATTTCTCCATCATTTTTTTGAAAATTATAAAGTCCACTTCCATTAAAACTATGGCTTGATTTTATTTTGATTTTAGCATTGCTTAAGTGGTGATATCGGGTGTCTCTATTAATATAGATTTGCGCATTTAAGATTTCATCTATACCTTTTCCTTCTCTTATGATAGCTGTACTATCGGCAGGGATAATTTCATTATTAGCTACGATAATAGGTTCTAAATCTGTGATGCGTAAAGTACCTCCTTTTTTATCATAAACAGCATTAGTACCTGAAAGTTTTAGCGAGTCTTCTTCTGGATTAGTAGAAATAAAGTCAGCAGCTTTTTCTTGATTGCTTAAAATAATTTTATTACTATCTAATAACCAGACCGCTTTTTCTATACTACTTTTATAACCTATTCTTGGAAAAACAAAACTGTTAAAATGAGGATCATTTTTATTGAGCGTTGTAATGTGATTGGTTAAGTCATGATGCGTTTCTACATTATGAGCTGCCATGGCAGGAAGATCGATAATACTATCTCTTTTTAAACTTAATGAAGAACTTTCACTTGTGTACGTATCTCTTAAAAACAGAAAACTTGATGATATTTCATTATATTCATGAGCTACAATTTCTCCATCGCCCATTAAAGATGTTTTACCATATATTAAAGTTCCTCCAAAATCTATTAAACCTTCATATAAATCAAATAAAGTATCTTTAGTAGTTAAAAGCATACTATCACCATTAATTTTCCAAAGTAAACTATAATTGGGAAGTATAACATCAGGATATATTGATGCTGTATCTCCTATAACGGTAATTTCCCCTCTACCTGATTTGGTAGTAATTGAATCTTGGTAATAGACAAAGGCTTCTGAGTTAAGCGTTGAGGTAATATACTTAATTTGTCCATTGCTAGTGATACCTCTATTGTCCAAATTTATAGCGCCTTGAAAATTTATATCTTCTATACTATCTTTATTTTCAAAAAGTTTAAATCCTTTTTTGGGTACTTTATGCTCTTGAAAGCCCAAAGAATAATCTTCTTGTATTCTTAAGACCTCTTTAAAATCAGGAAAAATACCACTTTTAAATGTTCCTGATAATTTTAATTTTAAAGGGTTAAAATTTTCTAAACTATCTTGACTAAAAGGCGGAATAGTAAAATATACCGAAGAATCATAAACTCCATTTAAAATTTCATTTCCATCAAAATCAACGATACTTTTTTCTAGCATGCTCAGTTTAGGATATTCGGGGTATTTTTTTAGGCCAGACTTGTTCAAAGGCTCAGAAAGATATAATTTAGCCCGAGTATTAAGTATTTTATTGGGCAGTTCTATGAATCTATTGGCATTTAGGCTATCCGGTAATAGAAAACTGATGGAATCTACAATAGTCATATCTATATTAAAACTATCGTATAAAAAAATTAAATTATTTCCATAAAAAATAGTCTGTCCTGCTTGAATAGAACCGTCAAAAGCTATATCTCTATTTGGTCTTAGATGTATAATATTTCCTTCGGGTTTTGCAACAATATTTAGAGAATCACTAATGGTAAAATTTTTAGCTCCAGCAATTGTTAAAAGACTGTCAGCAGGTGTATAAATAGCATTATGCCCATGAGTTACCCGCGAAGTAAAGCGAATTTGGTCATAGTTAGCAGTATAAGGTTTCTGATTTTTACGTTCTAAATTATTCTTATATAAACGCAGAGCATTAGCAGAACTATAGTAAAAATAAGCCCTTTTTTTCAGTGTAAGTTCATCTTTAGTCGCGTTATAATCAGCAAAACCTTGGTATACCAAATTAAGTAAGCTTGCTCGAATGGCTTTAGCATTTTTTTTGTAAAACCAAGCTAAATCATCAATCTTAAATTTTCGTTTTTTTATTCTTTGACTATAATAAATAGCTATTTTTAAAGGACTATAAGAAAGTAAACCTTGTAAGCGTTTATATTTATAATCATCAAAATATTTATCCGATTCTATGACTAAAGGGATATCTTCTTTTGCGTTTAAAATATCAAAATAAATGCTATCTTCATCAACTAGCCAACTTACCTGGTCAGCATCAATAAGCACTTTGTGAAGCTGATTGGTAAAAGGATGTTTTTTATAGTTATTTTTATCTTTGCGGTTAACTAACTTATTTCTAAAAATATCAAAATGTAGGCTCATAGCGGGGTGAAAAATAGTATCTTGATCGGTAATCATAAAACGGACTTCTCCTTTTTTAGACTTTAAGACACTATCTTCTCTATTAAAAATAATTCCTTCTTCTGTAAAAAAATTAAATTTTGTTTTACCATTAACATAGACATTTAAGTTAGCTTTTTTACTGTCTAAAGAAGAAATAGAAATAGTTTTGCCTCGTAAAGTAAAGCCACCTATTAAAATTATATCTGATCGTACAGGTATTTTATGATAGTCATGATAAGATTGAAAAACAGGCATTTCAGCTTTTTGTCTTTTGATATAAGTAAATTTTCCCTCTATATCTTGAAAATTAATGTCATCTTGTTTGTAAGTCATAAAGCTTTCATTGGCTTCTATATGGAAATCAGTAGCTTTAAAAATAAAATTTTGCATTTTTACAAATACCAATTTCTTATCCAAAAAATGAATACCCCAGTTGGCAATGGCGCTTTTAGCTATAAAAAGGTTTTTATGAGGCAAATAAATGCCTTCCACATCTTCCAAAATTAATTGGTCGTTTAAACTAATAAGAGATACTTGACCTTGTACAGGCATATAAATCACTGTATCTAAAATACTGCTCATGCCCTTATAGGTTTCCGGCAAACGCGCATACTTTAAAATAAAACTGCTGTCTTGAGTTTGAAGGTAATTGTATTGATATTGATAGAGGCGATGATTTTCTAAAAACGAAATGATATTTTTAAGATAGCTATTAAATTCATTTTTAGAAAGTTGTGAAAGACTTTGTCTACTGATATTTAAATAATTAATTAAGTCTTTTTCACCTTGTAGTTTTTGAATTAAAGCGATTGGAGTCAAAAAATATTTGATTGTTGTTCTGGGGTCGTAGCCATTTTTTTTCAAAAAATCGTTAATGTCATAAATTGTTATTCGAGTATTTTCGCTCAAATCTCGCCATTGAAAAACAAAATCTCTTTTATATCGAAAGCCTAAAAGTTTTGCACTTTTTATCAAAGACTCATGACTTGACATATACGTACTATCGGAATAAAATAATAAATCTTCTTGAACCTGAACATCAGAAAGTTGACCTTTTGAATCAAATGAATTTAAAAAGAAACACGTTAACAAGATAAAATTTAGAATAAAGATTAATTTCATAAATTGTTGATAACAATAGTTTGGAATATTTTTGTAACTCATTGATTTATTTATAATTTTTTAAATTTAACAAAATTTCCTATCGAGATATTTAAAGCAATATCTTGCCCATTAGATTTAAATAAAAAAATAACTCTAAAATGTCAACAATTAATACTAAGCAAAGATATTATAAAAAAAAAGGTACACTATCAATAATTAAGTGTGGGTTTGATATTAAGAAAGTAATAAGTCTGACAGTTAAAATATATAAATATTTAAAAACCAAAACTTATATATGTTCAACTAAAAATAGAATATGTTTAAAAGATTTTTCTATGAAAATATTTTGAAGTATAGCCTAAATAACACTACCAAAAATATCACTTATAATCAACATGTTGAAATTTTCTGTTTTTAAATTTTGAATTTCTATTATATTTTAGTTTTTGGAGGAAAAATAATGGTTTTTGTTCTTTTTCCTTTTCCTCAGCTGTTCTGCCTCTTATACCTTGTCCTAAAAAGTAATTATCAAACCAATAGCCAATGCCTCCACTATCATAAAAGCCAAATGGATTAATAGTATTAGTTATGTTATAATCTAATTTTTTGAGTTCCCTATTTTTAAAGGTATGATAGGCTAAAACCTGATAATTTATATCTATTTCGTCATTTTGAATAAAAAGGATTGAATCTTGGAAAAGTTGAAAAGTTAGGAGTTCTTGGGGAATTTGGCTAGTGGTATTTTTTGGAAAAACAAATAAATTATCCCATAATAATCGACCTTGTAGATTAAAAGCACATATAAAACCTTTTTGGTAACTATATGAAGAAACAGAGGTGCGATTTTGAGCAAGAATCTCAAGATTAATATTATTATTCATATAAGAACCAGAACGATCTAATTTATCATAAAAATTTTGAAAATTAAATTGGAAACTTACCCCTGTATTTAGTTTAAAAGTAGATCTATTTTCAGATTCATATTTAAAATCAACAATTTCGCCTAATAAAATAAGTTGATTTGAGGTCGGATAAAGTTTATGTAAAATAACTTTTTGCTCATTAAAAATAGGTTTATCTTTTTGTAATCGTCTACTTATCCGTTCATTAAGTTTATTTTGTTTTTGGCTTGACAGGTTTTTAGTAAAATTTTTTAACTGATAATAAGGATAAAACCTTTCTTTTTTTAACTCCCCCTGGGAAAAATATAAAGCATAAACACCTTGTGAATTGTTAGAATAAGGCTTATAAGCAAAAGTGCCTAAAACCATAAAATCGTTATTTTTACCTATATGAAGTCTAAAAGTTAAAGGTTGTTTTTTTCTTTTAGCTCTATAGATAATATGACTCATAAATTCTCCTTCAAAATTATATTTATTAATATAGAGACTTTTACCTTCATGAGAATTATTTGTTTGAACTAATAAAACAGTAATAATTTCGTTTTCATGATCTATATCTATATTATTAAAAACAGCACCTTTTATTTGATTTATAGAAATAAAAATATGAAGAGAGTATTCTGTATTTTCCAAATTTAAACTAAATAGATTGGGTTTATTATCTATTTCACCTATTAGTAAAAGTTTATTTTCGTAGCATGCGAAAGTATTTATTTCAAATTTTTTAATAATATTTTTCCAATTAATTGTTTTGAATACAGCTTGACTTGGTGTACTCGTTAATTCTATGAGTTGATAATGATACGTCTTAGTAGTTTGAATTAAAATAAAAGTTTTATTGCCTTTTGTTTTCCAATCTATGATTCTCTGAAATTTCTGTATAACTATTATTGTATCCCAAATACTATTTAAGTTTTCATCAAAATAATGAAAATATAAAACCCGACTCAATTTAGGAGAAGCTTCTTCACTATTGAGCATAACCATAAGGTGATTATTTTGTAATTTTAGTGTTCTATAATTTTGCCCTTGATGTATATCAACATCTAAGTAAGCAGTTTTTTCTACAAGCAGTTGAGCTGGTAAAGAAGCATAAAAAAATAAGGATGCCAAAAGAATGAAAAAAACATGAGTACTTTTAAAAAAAAAATTCATAAATTTTTATACTTTAATATTAAAAGTAAATTTTTAATATATTGATAATAAAATATCTATAATTTTTAAGTCTTATAGTTTACTAATTTGATTTCAATATTTTTAAAGTATTGCCATTAGAATAGTTCAGTATTTTTTTAATACATTTATAGTCAAATAGTTGCTATTTTTAGTGTTTTAAATTTTACTATTTGTAATTATATAAGACCATAGCTAAAATGACTAAAATCTATTAAGGTCTGAATTTAATCAATTTCATAAATTCATTTCCAAAATTCAATATAGAACATGATATTTAGATTATTTTCATATCCACTAAAGAGCAGATTGAAGTATTTTCTATTCCTTTGTCTGTTTGGAAGCATTTTTTGGTTAGGCTCAACTCAAACTATATATCAAAAAATTCAACTTAATGGACAAATTATTGGAAAATTATCAAAATCTGATCGGGTCATACTTCAAATATACGAAGTTATAGAAAATAAAGACAGCCTAATACTTCATTTAATCCAAGATTTATCTATTAAAAGCAAAAAACAAAAAGCTATTTTTTCAACTCTTTTAAAAACTAAAAAAACTTATTTACTTGAATATAGAAATAAAGAAACCTTAAAAAGTTACTTTTTAGATTTATCAGCCAACACATTGGATAAACGTATTAATATTACCTTAAATCTCAATAACTCAGATAATAAGTATAAACTTATGGATTTTTTAATTAAAGATTCTATAACAGGAAAAATTGTTGAAAATGTTAAAATAACCTTTGAGTGGCAGTCAAAAAAAATAACCTATAAATATTTAGTAAGCAATAAAGTAGGCTTCGCAACAGTCTTTATACCTTATAAATTAAATAGCTATAAATTAGTAGCTTATAAAAAAGGTTATGATAAATATTTTAGAACTGCTGGTATTAATTCAACAAATCGTATTATTTATCTAAAGCCTGAAGTATTTAATTTTCAAATTGAGAAAACATTTATTCTTGAAGGTTTAAAATTTGGAGTTAACGATTTTAAATTTATTAAAACTGGAGAATCTTTATATACTTTAAATAAACTAATCCATTTTTTAAAAACTAACCCCGAAGTAAAAGCATATATTACTTGTCATACTGACTCACGTGGTGAGGCTAATTATAACCTTTTACTTTCTCAAAAACGAGCCAACTATATTAAAGAATATATGATTGGTCAAGGAGTTAAAGTTACTCAAACAGATGCAATAGGTTTAGGAGAAACCCAAATTTTGAATCATTGTACTGATGGCGTACATTGCTCAAATAAGTCTCATCAAAAAAATAGACGTGTTGAGGTTAAACTTTATTATTATTAGATTTAGGGGGCATCATCTCATAATATAGTATAGTTTTACAAATTGCATTCTTTTCTTAACAGAATCAATATTAATCTTTTCTTAACAGAATCAATATTAAATTGAATTTATCTTTAAGTTTCAAAAATATAAAAAGCACTAATGTAAATATTTTTTCAAAAGGTCTGCTGATGCCGGCAATTTTCCTTAATATTGCCTTTATGAGGCTTTCGATCTATTTGGATATGAAGTCTATTGTTATTTTATTATACTTCAAAAGGTACAATTTTTAGCCCTTTTTTAGCCAAAATACCTTCAAATTATTTATATATTCTATATGCTACGTTATTTCGTTATCAACAAATAAATATTAGTTTAAACTAATATTTTACAAATTATTTAAAATCAATATTTTATATAAATTATTTACCATCAATTATAAAATAAATGTACCTAAAGACTAAAGGTTTAGTTAAAAAATATGGGCGACGTATTGTTGTTAACGATATATCAGTAGAATTAGAACAAGGAGAAATTGTTGGATTTTTGGGTCCAAATGGAGCAGGAAAAACAACAACATTCTATATGATGGTTGGGCTAATCCGTCCTAATAGAGGACTTATTACTTTAGAAGAACGTCCTATTACCAGGTTGCCAATGTATAAACGAGCCAGATTAGGCGTTGGCTATTTGCCTCAAGAACCTTCTGTTTTTAGAGGACTTAACGTGGAAGAAAATATTTTAGCACCTTTAGAATTACGAAAAATGTCTAAAAAAGCTAGACGAGAACAGATGGAAAGATTAATAGATGAGTTTAGTTTACAGACTGTTCGAAAAAGTAAAGGTAAATTACTTTCAGGGGGTGAACGCAGAAGAACCGAAATAGCCAGAGCTTTAGCCAGTAATCCTAAATTTTTACTCTTAGATGAACCTTTTGCAGGTGTAGACCCTCTAGCTATAGAAGAAATACAACAAATTGTTGTTAAATTAAAAAAGCGAAATATTGGAGTTCTTATTACTGACCATCGGGTTGCTGAAACGTTATCAATAACTGATAGAGTTTATATCTTATCAGAAGGCAGTATTTTAAAATCTGGCAAACCTGAAGAACTTGTCGATAATCCAGAGGTACGTACTGCCTATTTAGGTCAAAATTTTAAATTTGAACGTGCCAGTTGGTATAGTTAGTCCTTAAAAAAGCAAGACGAATTCAATTTATTTTTTAAATAAACATAAACCTTGATAAAAATAAGATTACTATATCTTGTAAATAATTTGCAATCAAAATTTTTCAACTTTTTATAAAATACATACCTTACTTTATTGTATATAACTTTAATAATATGAAAATAATAAACTGCTTATCCATAGTATTAATGGTTTTAATAGGATTTTCGGCTTGTAAGAGTGATAATAATGTAGAAATACCTGAACTAACAGATAACGAAGTAGCTAAAATTATAGAAAACGACTATTTTTCTTCTCTTAGTGTTAATCTTGAATCAGCTTTTAGACTTACCAGTAGTGATGTTAATTGTTCAGTTAATTACGATTCAGTTGTTAGTGTTTTAGTGCAAAGTGATAACTTTGGAAGTTATTCCGCCACAAATACATGGTCTTGGACTTTCAATTGTTTAGGACTTTTACCTACAAGTGTAACAGCAAATTTACAAGGAAATAGTAATTTTGATAGTGATAGTCTTGATTTAAACCGTACTCAAACAGGCAATTTTATAATTACAAATCTTATAGGAGACGAGAATTTCATAGCTAATGGAACTGTTACTGCCCAAGGTAGTGGTCAATTACTTACGTCTCAAGGACTGAGGAATGTAGATTCTGAATCTACTATTGTTTATACTAATCTAAGTATAGATCGAATAAGTCGTCAACCTGTATCGGGAACAGTTACTATAACTGTTCAAGGTACCATAGATAGTTCTGTAACTTAATCAAGAACAGGAGTTTTAACTTTTGAAGAGACCCAAATAATTCTTACTCTTGATAATGGAAATGTATTTATGTTTTCCCGAATAGGATTTAATTAGTTAGTTTAAAATCAAAGAAATTTTAATTACTAGATTTTTAAATACAAGCGATGAAAAGGCTTTTAGTCAGTTCAATAGTTTGATGATTTTTATACTTTTAAATAGTTAATTTATTGGTTTTAAATCACTTAAAAAATTCTTTTTCTATTTGAGATGATTATAACTATAATGGATATAGCTGATTTACTTAACCAATTTGATGAAAGAAATAAAACGTTATTTAATCACGGCTGCTTTACCATACGCTAATGGACCTATTCATATTGGTCATTTAGCAGGTGCTTGCTTGCCTGCTGATATTTATGTTAGGTATTTACGATCTCAAAAAAGAGATGTTCTTTTTATGGGTGGTAGTGATGAATATGGTGCAGCTATTATGCTAAAAGCTCAAAAAGAAGGTGTTAAACCTCAAGAAATTGTCGATAAATTTCATCATCTTAATAAAGATATTTTAAAAAATATCGGTGTATCTTATGATAAATACCATAGGACTACCGAAAAACTTCATCATCAAACGGCACAAGATTTTTTTATGACTTTACATAAAAAAAATGCTTTTAGTGTAGAAGAACGGGAACAATATTATGATTCTAAATACAAACAATTTTTAACAGATCGTTACATAATTGGAACTTGTCCAAAATGTGAACAAACTGGTGCCTATGGTGATCAATGTGAAAAATGTGGATCTAGCCTTAATCCAACCGATCTTATCAATCCTATTTCAATACTTTCCAACCAAAAACCTATATTAAAAAGAACAAAACATTGGTATTTACCAATGCACGATCACGAAAATTGGATAAAAAAATGGATTAATACAGGTTTTTTAGATAGTCAAAAACAACATGATCCTAAAACATGGAAATCTCATGTTTTAGGACAATGCAATTCTTGGATAGACTCAGGCTTACAAGCTAGAGCTATGACCAGAGACCTAAGCTGGGGTATTCCTGTTCCGCTTAAAGAAGCTGAAGGAAAAGTCTTTTATGTCTGGTTAGATGCCCCAATTGGCTATATTTCTGCCACAAAAGCTTGGGCAGAAGAAAACAAAAAAGATTGGAAAAGGTATTGGAAAAATCATGATACTAAACTCGTACATTTCATCGGAAAAGACAATATCGTTTTTCATTGTATTATTTTCCCGATACTCTTAAAATTACATGGTGATTATGTTTTACCAGAAAATGTCCCTGCAAACAGTTTTTTAAATTTAGAAGGCGATAAAATTTCCACTTCTCGGAATTGGGCAGTTTGGCTAGAAGATTATTTAAAAGATTTTCCTGAACAACAAGATGTTTTACGCTATGTTTTAACAACTTTAGCTCCAGAAAATAGAGACAGTGAATTTACTTGGAAATTATTTCAAGAAAAAAATAACAATGAACTACTAGCCATTTTTGGTAATTTTGTCAACCGAGTAATTATTTTAACCAATAAATATTTCCAAGGTATTACACCTCAAAAACCAGCTTATAATCAAGAAGATGAAAATTTATTAGAAGCCATAAAAACAATTCCAAACCGTACAGCTGAATTTTTAGAAATTTATAAACAAAAACATGCCTTAGCTACAGCTATGGAATTAGCACGTATGGGCAATAAATATCTTACTGAAACAACACCTTGGACACTTATTAAGACTAAGCCTCAAAGAGTTTCTGAAATTTTATACCTTAGTCTGCAAGTTGTTGCTAATTTGAGTATTATTTTGAAACCTTTTTTACCTTTTACGGCTAAAAAAGTCGAAAAAATGTTAAATATTGACTCGCTTTTTTGGAAAGATGCAGGTCAAATAAATCTAATTAAAGCAGGTCATCACATTAATACAGCGCGTTTACTTTTTAAACCTATTACAGATGAAATAGTTGAAAACCAGTTGGATAAATTAAAAAAAAGTTATCAAAGTAATCTGGAAGCCGCCCCCATTAAAATCCATAGTTCCTTTGATAACTTTCATGAACTTGATATAAGAGTAGGCACAATTATAGATGCCGAAAAAGTTAAAAAAACTAAAAAATTACTTAAGCTCACTGTAGATATTGGTTTGGAAAAAAGAACTATTATAAGTGGTGTTTCTGATGATTATACAATTAAAAAACTTATTGGAAAACTTGTTTGTGTTTTAGTTAATATTCCAAAACGAAAAATAAAAGGTATAGAGTCAGAAGGCATGATATTGTTAGCAGAAGATTTAGATAAAAGTTTGAAACTTATAGTACCAGAACAAAAAACTGCAAATGGAGCGAAGGTGGTTTAAATTTTATTTATAGCCTTGCTATTTAAATATAAGGAAATAATGTTTTCTCATTGTCAATTACTTATAGTTTTAAATTATTGGTATTGAATGCTAGTTGTTTTTGGAGAAGATGGCTCGGTTCATAGTTGGAACATAATCGTATAGAACGATTTATACAAGCTATAGCCTCTTGGCTGTCATGTTGTTCCAAATAAGCAAGTGCCTTGTTGTAATAAATACCAGGGTGGGTATCTAATGTTTTTTGAAGATTTGATGCTTCAGAAAATTCATGTTTTCTGTATATTTCTAAAGCCTTTTCAGTTTGTGCATGTCTTGCAAAATAGTTGGCTTGATAGAATTCTTCAAAATTAAATTTTTCTGTTTTTTTTTGTCTCAATATAGACGTTTTTTGAGGATTTCGTTTTTTTAGATAACGCGTTTTTCCAATAGATTTATAAATATTAAAACAGGTTTGGCAAGTTTTATACCATTCTTTATAATACAGCTTAAAGCTGTCCCAAGGGCGAAGATGTTCAAAATAACCACAATTTGAGCATATATCAAAATCTTTAAAAACCGTAAGTTTTCTTAACTTATTATTATAGACTGTTGAACAGAACTTACAAAATGTTAAAAAACTGTTTTGAGATGCATTATAACAGTTGCAATAAACACATTTTTGTTTTTCTTTTTGGTTAGAATAAGCGGTGATAGAATTTTGAAAATCTATTTGTCTTTTAATGTTAAGCGTATTACTAGCACATTTTAAAAATAAAGCATGGTGATTTGGTAAAACCAAATTTTGAAGCCTATCAGAAAGGACGGTATAGGGCTTCAAAATAAGAACAAGTATTTTTTCATGACTAAAAACCTCTAAAATATCTTGATAATAAACTTCAGAATTATTGAGTTCTAATTTATCAGAAACCGCTCGTCCATGATAGTTTTTTAACCATAATTGATTCTTTTTTGACCCTAAAAACCTGAAATCTATTATTGGTTGCATACTAAAATTTTTCTTATACCATTCTATATTCGAAAATATAGATATTATACCATTATACATTTGAAAATATGTGAAAACATTTTTTGTACAAATCATAACTGATTAGTGATTTAATTATCTGGTGGTGTTGTAGAAAGTATGATTTAAGGAAATATTTTTGATATTGAGACATTTAGAGTTAAATTTGTTCATTTGTTTCACCCAAATAAGACAAAATGACCATAGAAATAACCCTAAAATGCCCCAAATGCGAAGGGAAAGATATAAGAAAAAATGGAAGAAGCAAAATTATGAGCGTAAAAGCTGCGGTCGGCAGTTTATAGCTCCTCAGGAGCTGAGTTATCGAGGGTGTCAAAAAGGAATAACTGAGCGGGTTAAACATATGCTTGTCAGCCGAGTAGGTATTAGGGATATTTCTGAATTAGAAGGTATTAGCCCTAAAAAAGTTTTATCTATTCTTGCCAATACCACGGTTTCTATCAAGCCCAAACAACGTTTTTATGCTAGCTTAGAGGTTGATGAGCTTTAGTCTTATGTGAAAAAGAAGGGGCAGAAATACTGGTTGATTGATGCGTATTGTCGTCAGAGTGGCGAGATAGTTTCTTGGGCTTGGGGCAAGCGTGATTGCAAAACAGTGCAGCGTCTATGGTTTAGTTTAAAGGCTCTTGGTGTTGGTTTCAAAGAAGTTTGTACCGATAACTGGGAGGCATTTAAAGGGGGCTTTGAAGATTGTAAGCATTCTATAGGCAAATGTTTTACAAAGGGTATAGAGGGTAATAATTGTCGTCTGCGTCATCGAATCAGCCGTTTAGTTCGTAGAACCTGTTGCTTTTCTAAAAAGAAGTCTAATCATCGCAAAGCCAGATGTTAGCTTTCTTTTATATTAATAACGGGTATGTGTAAAATATATCATCATATTTTGTACAACACCACCAAGTATGGGACAAAACCTTCGGAGGAAGTTCTCATGATTGGGCTAGGTCTTTGGTTCAAACTTCCGATGGGGGCTATGCCTTAGGGGCTTCCGACCAATTTGCCAGTTGGCACAAAACGAAAACCCACGGCTTGTTGACCTATTATTTTTTAGACGGCTTGCACAAAGGTAAAGCCGATAAAAATGGTACCTTTGTCAAAATTGAAAAATAAATGTTCCCAAAAATGTAAAGAACATGCTCAATAAATTCATCATTATTCATTAAACATGTCTGATAACAAAGTAACATTTTTAGATGAAATTGTCCTTAAAGGGGTCAAGGTTAACAATTTAAAAAATGTAAGTTGTAGTATTAAAAGAGGTGATTTCGTGGTTATTACAGGTGTATCCGGCTCAGGAAAATCATCTTTAGCCTTTGATACGCTTTTTGCTGAGGGGCAACGTAAGTATATAGAAAGTTTAAGCACTTATGCCCGCCAATTTATCAACCAAATTCCAAAACCAGAAGCAGATTCCATTCAAGGTATTTGCCCAACGCTTGCCATAGAGCAAAAAACAGGAACTTCTAATAAACGTTCTACTGTCGGCACAAGTACAGAACTCTATGATTTTCTCAAGTTATTATTTTCCCGTGTTGGGAAAACGTATGATCCCGATTCTGGACAAGAAGTCAAAAAACACAATATAGACGATGTCATTCAATATACAGCTAAACAGAAAGTAGGCACAAAGTTTATTATTCTATCGCCTATTCTACAAACAGAGCGGAAACCTAAAGAGGAATTAGAACTCTGTTTGCAGAAAGGTTTTGGACGTGTAAGAATTAAAGATCAAGTCTATTTTATAGAGGAACTCCTAAACGAGAAACAAAATATTTTAAAAGGTGTAAAGACCGAAGATCTGAGTTTAATTATCGATAGAAATGTTGTGGGTGAGAATATTGATATCCAATATCAGCGCTTGGCAGATTCTATAGAAACAGCTTTTTTTGAAGGACAAGGTATTTGTATATTAGAGTTTTACCTTGACAACGGTAAAGTTATTCAAAAAACATTTAGCAATAAATTTGAAACAGAAGGTAAACATTTTGAAGAACCGAGTCCCAATTTTTTCAACTTTAATAATTCTTTGGGAGCATGTCCAACTTGTCAAGGTACGGGTGAGGGCGAAGGGATTATTGAAGAATTAGTTATTCAAGATCCAAACCTATCTGTTTCAGAAGGGTGTGTTGCCGATATAGATGATGGACGAACTATGGGCACGTGGAAAAACTTTTTCACAAGGCATTCTAAAAATAAAAACTTTCCTGTTCATACGCCTTATAAAGATTTAAAAATAGAGGACAAAAACAAAATGTGGAATGGCGATAAAACTATTGGACTCACCGGAATTTACCACCATTTTGAACTTATACCTAAATACGTCAGCACTATCCACTCTCGCTTTACTGGACCAATAGCCTGTCCTGACTGTCAAGGAAGTCGACTTAGAAAAGATGCTTTATATGTGAAAGTCAATGGTAAAACTATTGCCGATTTGACAAAAATGACTATAGAAGAGCTAGGCGTTTTTTTCAATGATCTAAAACTCAAAAAAGAAGAAATTAAAATCGCTAAGATTATTGATGAAGAAGTTAACCTTCGTGTTAATTATTTATTGCGTTTGGGAATGGGCTACCTATGTCTCAATAGACTAACTCATACACTTTCTGGAGGCGAGTATCAGCGTATTCAATTGGCGTCGTCTTTGGGAAAAGGACTCGTCGGAGTTATGTACGTTTTAGACGAGCCAAGTGTAGGTTTACATCCAAGAGATGTTAATAAACTTATAGCAGTGGTCAAAGACTTACAAAATCAAGATAATACTGTTGTAGTGGTAGAACATGAAGAAAGTATGATGCGGGCAGCAGACTGTATTTTAGATATAGGACCCGAAGCAGGTTTACAAGGAGGGGAAATCGTTTTTCAAGGTGTTTTGGAAAATTTAGTACATGTCAATACCCTTACCGCCGATTATCTTACAGGTAAAAAAGAAATTCCTATACCCACTAAACGACGTACCTTTAAACATGTCATTTCTCTATCTAATGTCAATTGTAACAATATAAAAAATCTATATGTAACTGTTCCGCTTCAGGTTTTAACGGTAATAACAGGGGTAAGTGGTTCTGGAAAATCTACTCTAATAGAACAGGTGTTGTATGAGGCTTTGAAACTTTCTTTTGACCTTGAAGATATTTCTAAACATAGACTTGAAGATATTAATTTCAATGCCAATATTATTGAAGATGCAGAATATATTTCTCAAAACCCTATAGGACGATCTTCGCGTTCCAATTGTGCCACTTATACTAAGGCTTGGGATTTTATTAGAGAAATTTTTGCTCAACAGCCTTTAGCTATACAAAATTATTTTCATGCTAGTTATTTTTCTTTTAATAGCTATTTAGGTCAATGTCCTGATTGTGAAGGAGAAGGGGTTAATAAAATTGATATGCAATTTATGGCAGATATACATTTAAAATGTGAAACCTGTCAAGGGAAACGCTTTATAAATGAGATTTTAGAGGTTACTTATAAAGAAAAAAATATCTTCGATATTTTACAAATGACTGTTGATGAAGCTTTAATTTTTTTCAAAGACAAAAAACAGGTTTATGATAGACTTTATACTTTACAACAAGTTGGTTTGGGTTATATGGCTTTAGGACAGCCTTCTATGACTTATAGTGGTGGAGAAGCTCAACGAGTTAAATTAGCTTCTTATTTATTGATAGAAAATAAAAAAAAGAAGCCTATACTTTTTATCTTTGATGAACCAAGCACAGGACTACATTTTGAAGATATTGCTAAATTATTAAAAGCCTTTGAAGCTTTGATCAAAAAAGGACATTCTATAATTGTGATAGAGCATAATTTGGAAATCATTAAATCAGCTGACTGGATTATAGATATGGGACCCGAAAGTGGAGAGCAGGGTGGACAAGTTTGTTTTACAGGCACCCCTGAACAATTAGCCAAAGAAACAAATAATCATACAGCCCACTATTTAAAAAATAAAATTAACCTCTTATAATCATCTCAAATAGAAAAAGGTTTTTAGAGCTTTTAAGTCATTGAAAATAAGAATGAATTTTTCTGAGATAATAATAGCATTGCTATCCTTTGAGATAGTGTAAAGAAAATAATACGTTTAATTGTTACTGAGATTTCTGACAACCAATAAACATAAAAAGTTTAATTTATTGATAATAAGATAGTTATAAAAATAAAAATCAATAATTTGAAAATTCTATTTTTTTATTTAATTATTTTATTGGCTATTTTAATAAAAATAACCTACTTTCGCACTCTGTTTTATAAAAATATAATAATACTATAGTCATTCCTTTTAGAAAAAGGGTTTTTGAAGTTTTTAACGTGTTAATTTGAAAATGACCATGTTTCTGCTATAAAAATAGTATGACTATATAAACTTTTTCTATTAACAGTTTTGAAAAACTAAATAGAACATTTTAATCTCATAAATCATATCCCTAAAATCATTAGTTTAGAGCTACCTTTATAAATTTATTAAGACAATGTTAGGTATTATAGGTAAAAAAATTGGTATGACTAGTGTTTTCCAAGATGGAAAAAATTTGGCTTGTACCCTTATTGGAGTAGATCCTTGTGTAGTTACTCAAATTAAAAACAAAGAAGGTGATGGCTATAACGCCGTACAACTTGGTTTTGGCGAAAAGAAAGAAAAAAATACAAGTGCTGCCTTAATAGGACATTTTAAAAAGTCTTCTACTTCGCCTAAACATAAACTTTTGGAATTTAGAGACTACGAAAAAGAAGTTGAATTAGGACAAGAAATAAAAGTCGCAGATATTTTTGAAGAAGGCGAATATGTAGATGTTCAAGGTAAAAGTAAAGGTAAAGGTTTTCAAGGGGTTGTTAAAAGACATGGCTTTAAAGGCGTAGGCGATATGACTCACGGGCAACATAACCGACAAAGACATCCGGGTTCTATTGGTGCTTGTTCATATCCTGCTCGCGTTTTTAAAGGTATGAAAATGGCAGGCAGAATGGGTAATGATAATTTAAAAATTATTAACTTAAAAGTTATTAAAATATACTCTGAAAAAAATTTATTATTGCTTAGTGGTGCAGTGCCAGGTCATAAAAATAGTTACGTTATTATTACAAAATAAATATTTTTAAATTTAAAAATTTATGAAGTTACCAGTTTTAAATACACAAGGAGAAAAAACCGATCATGAGGTTGAATTGGCTGAAAATGTATTTAATATTGAAGCTAATAAACATGTTGTTTACCTGAGTATAAAGCAGTATCTAAGCAACCAAAGACAGGGTACTCATAAAGCTAAAGGTCGTTCTGAAGTTAAACATTCAGGAAAGAAACTCTTTAAACAAAAAGGAACAGGGTCAGCTCGGGCTGGTGATAGAGGTTCACCGATTTTTAGAAAGGGGGGGGTTGTTTTTGGACCAAATCCAAGAGATTATTCCTTCAAAATCAATAAAAAAGTTAAACGTTTAGCCCGCCACTCTGTTTTAACTTATAAAGCTAAAGAAAATGCCATTATTATATTGGAAAATTTTGACTTTGAAAATATCAAAACAAAAAATTATCTTAGTTTGCTTCAAAATTTAAAATTAGAAGGTAAAAAAAGTCTTTTGGTTTTAGATAATAAAGACGATACTATTTATTTATCGGCTCGAAATATAAAAAAAGCAAACGTAATAACGGCAGATAGTCTAAATGCTTATCAAATTTTAGATACTGACCATCTCATTATTTCTCAGTCGGCTGTTGATGCTATTAATAAACTTTAAACATATTACCCTACTATTTTAGACTCAATATAAAAATGGACTACATTAAAAAAGCTGTATTAACAGAAAAGACAAATAAATTGATAGACAAAGGTATTTATACCTTCAAAGTAGAGTCAAAAGCCAATAAAATAGAGTTAAAAAAGGAAATTGAAAGAACGTTTAGCGTCAATGTCAAAAAGATTAATACCCTTAATTACAAAGGAAAAATGAAACGAAAAATGTATGCTAAAGGCAAATTTGGAGTGGGAATAAAAAATCGCTACAAAAAAGCCATAGTAACTCTACAGGAAGGTGAAGAAATAGATATTTATACTTACGGTACTTAACGGTTTAATTAAATCAGAAAAACAGTTTAGCTTTTAATCATTTTAGCATAGTTTTACAACTTATGGGCATAAAGAAAATAAAACCAGTTACACCTGGCCAGAGGTTTAGAGTTGCACCAACTTTTGAAGAACTTACAACAAGTAAACCCGAGAAATCCTTATTGAGACCGTTAAAAAAGAGTGGTGGAAGGAATAATATGGGACGTATTACCTCAAGACATAGAGGTGGAGGACATAAACGTAGATATAGATTGATTGATTTCAAAAGACAAAGACATGGAGATCTTGCTGAAGTAAAGACTATTGAGTATGATCCAAATAGAACAGCATGGATAAGTCTAATTGAATATCAAGATAAAAAGAAAGCGTATATCATAGCACCTAAAGGCATTCAGGTTGGACAAAATATTGTTTCAGGTCCAGATAGTCCACCTGAAATAGGCAATTGTCTGCCTTTAAATAAAGTTCCCTTTGGTACTTTTGTTCATAATATAGAACTTGGACTTGGTAGAGGTGGAAGTTTGGCAAGAAGTGCAGGTTCGTATGCTCAAATTTTGGGTAGAACTGATCAATATGTGTCTATAAAATTACCATCAGGAGAAACAAGGCTTGTATTAGGTATTTGTTATGCTACGGTAGGCATTGTTTCTAATTCAGAACATTTTAATGTTAATATTGGCAAAGCTGGAAGAAGCAGATGGATGGGAAAACGCCCCAGAACAAGAGGCGTTGCGATGAATCCTGTTGATCACCCCATGGGTGGAGGTGAAGGAAAGTCTTCTGGAGGACATCCTAGATCACGAAAAGGTTTATATGCCAAAGGTTATAAAACCAGAGCAAAGAAAAAATATTCGGATAGATTAATTATTAATAGAGCAAAAAAGTAAAAATAAATTAATTTAAATTTTTAAATAAAATTATGCCTAGATCCACAAAAAAAGGACCCTATATTGATTATAAATTGCTAAAAAAGGTGGAAAAAATACACCAAAGTGGAAAAAAAACAATGGTGAAAACCTGGTCAAGACGTTCTACAATTATTCCAGACTTTATAGGCTACACTTTTGCCGTTCATAATGGCAATAAATTTATTCCTGTTTATATTACTGAAAATATGATAGGACATAAATTAGGCGAATTTTCGCCAACTCGAAATTTTAGAGGTCACAAGAGAAAATAACCTTTAGATTAATGCATTGCTATTGAGAAAATACTCTCTCCTCTTTTTTAATAGCAAGGCTTAGAATATTAGGTCGCGTGGCCGAGTGGTTAGGCAGAGGTCTGCAAAACCTTCTACGATGGTTCGAATCCATTCGCGACCTCTCTTCAAGTATCAAAATCAGTTTAAAATCAAATAATAATTTTATTGCCTTGGTTATCAGCTTATTTTAAATCTAATAACTAAAATAATATGGGACAATTTAGAGATATATCGATAAAGAATGTAATTGAAGAATTAAATAACAGTTATTTCTTACCAGATATTCAAAGAGAATATGTTTGGCTAAAAAGAGAAAAAGAAATGAAAATTGAACAGCTTTTTGATTCAATATTACGAGGATATCCTATTGGTTCATTCTTATTTTGGAATCTTAAAAAGAATGATATTGAAACCAATAAAGATGCTAAAGACAATTCTAAAAAACTAAATTTTCAACTTTATAAATTTATCGAAAACTATGATGAACGAAAAACACACAATGAGAAAATAAATATTGAACAAATTAATTCAGATAATTTATCAATTGTACTCGATGGACAACAAAGGCTTACCTCTCTCTATATTGGATTAAAAGGCACAAGAACTTTAAAAAAACCAAGGTTGCGATGGGACAATCCTAATGCTTTTGAAGAAAAAAGATTATTTATAAATTTAAGATACCAACCAACCGAAGAAAATCCAGATGATAATTTTAAATTTGAATTTTCAAAATTAGATAACCTACCTGAAATAAATAAAAGCAATTATTGGTATAAAGTCGGTGACATTCTTAAAATTAAAAGTATTGTTTCATATGCAAGAGAACATGACCTTTCTAATTCAGAAGCAGAAATTCTTGAGAGATTAAAAGATGCATTGTGTACAAAAAGTTTGATTTCATTTTTTGAAGAAACTGAGAAGAATTTAGATAAAGTACTTAAAATATTTATTCGTGTGAATAGTGGAGGAACCCAATTATCATATTCCGATTTACTAATGTCAATCTTAACTGCCAATTTTTCCACGGACATTAGGGATATGATGAACAAATTTATGGACTCAGTTAGGGATCAGGGTTTTGGTGTAATGGGAAGAGATCAAATTCTAAAAACTTGTTTGTTATTGACTGAAAGTAATCACATATTTCAATTGAAAAATTTTAATAAAACCAATATAAACAAGATAGAAGACAATTGGGAAAATATCACAAATAGTATATTTTCTGCCATAGATATGTTCAAAGAATTTGGATATACTAATAATCTTTCATCTGCTTATATACTTTCAACAATTGCTTTTTATCTGTATAAAAAACCAACCTTAGCATCTGATGATAAATCTGAAATTTTAAGATTTGTAAGAAATGCTCAAATAACAAGTTATTTTACAACATCATTAGATGGGAAACTTGAAGTTGTTGCTAAAATATTAAGAAATTCGTCTAATTTTAAAGAAATCAACAACAAACTTGAAAAAAATAAAGTACAACCATTAGTAATATCTTCTGACGATGTTGACAGAATGATTGATTTGCAATATGGAAATCCTGCTATTTTACCAATCCTCCAATTGCTATATCCAAATTTAGATTATAAAAGTTCAACATTTCATATTGATCATATTTACCCAAAATCTAAATTCAGATCTAACAATGAAGAACTACCAATAGATTATTATGGGAAAGCAAATTTTTTATATAATTTACAATTGCTTCAAGGAGATGATAATATTAATAAAAAAAGTAAAAACCCTGAAATTTGGCTCAATGAGTATTATCGAAATGACATTGAAAAAATTAAAATATATAAAGAAAGAAATTATATCGATAAAGATTTTAATTTAGAATGGTCCAAGATCAAAATGTTTGATGAGAAAAGAAGTAAAAAATTACTTAAAAGACTTAAAGAAATGTTTGTATACCAATACGAAATAAAAAATACGATGCCTAAATAATTAGCGCTAAGATTTCAAATATTTAGAAATGTAAAAAAAATATATAATGGCAATTATTGATAAAATAAGAAATGGATTTAATAGATAAAATTTTATCGACACTATCCCCTAAAGTGTGTAAGTTTAAAATTATAGGGGGTTAGGATTTCTTTAAATTCTGACCCGTTCTTCAAAAATAATTAAGAACTGATTGAGAATAAGTCCCCAATTTCTAATCGGCAAGTTCCACTTTTTTGTTGCCTCCCTTAAGGCCAAATATACCGATTTTTTTACAGCATCATCGCTGGGAAAAGACAATTTGTTTTTGGTGTATTTTCTTATTTTTCCGTTTAGATTTTCGATAAGGTTCGTGGTGTATATAATTTTCCTTATTTCTAAAGGGAAGTCAAAGAAAACAGTGAGCTCGTCCCAATTGTCTCTCTAGCTTTTAATAGCATAGCCCTATTTAGTCATCCCTTAAAAACTTTTTAACTATTTGATAGATAGGATATTTAAAGAAAGAGAAATAACATAACTATTTGATTATAAACAGTTTGTGTTTCAACAGTTTTCACGACTTGATATTTCAAGTTAATTTAGTGTTTATTAAAGACTTATGGTTAAGTTTGCTCTATATTTTGTTCATTTTTTACCCTCAAAACGGTGATTTTATGCTAGGTTCTCTTCAGTCTAACCAACGATTCCCTGATCAACAAGCCCTTAAAGACATACTCAATCTCAACCATGAATTGTGTCAATTATCTGATGCTATTGACTGGAAATTTATAGAGGATAAACTTGCTATTTTCTATTCTAGTACAGGCAGACCGAGCCATTCGATTCGCCTTATGGCTAGCCTGCTCATTTTGAAATCTGTGCGTAATTTAAGCGATGAAAAACTCGTTAATAAGCAATGGCGAGAAAATATATACTATCAGTATTTTTCTGGTTATCAGTATCATAGTCTTGAAAAGCCTTGCACTTCAAGTCAGCTTGTTCACTTTCGTAAGCGTATTGGAGAGGAGGGCATACAGGTGATTTTAGAGGCTTCTATTCGCGTTCATGGGGCTCAAGGGTCTCCTAAATTTGACAAAAAAGAGCAAATTGTCTATGCCGATACGACTGTCCAAAAGAAAAATATTACGTTTCCTACAGATTCAAAATTACAGAAAAAAATCATTGATAATTGTGGTAAAATAGCTAAGCAAGCTGGGGTTAAATTGAAAAACACGTTTAAAAAAAGTCTATAAAACTTTTACAAGCGCAACACAATCGGCAACATCCTAAACGAAAGGCAAAGGCCTTGGAGGCGGCAAAAACCTTGAAACAACTAGCTGGTATTCTTGTTCGGGATTTGACAAGAAAACTCTTGTCTGTTGGCAAGTTAGACTCGTATATTGTTGAATTAGAGAAATATAACGAAGTTTTGAAACAAGAACAAAGCAGTAAAAATAAGCGTTATAGCTTGCATGAAGATGACATTTTTTGTATCTCGAAAGGGAAGGCGTCAGTGTGGTATGAATTTGGGAGCAAATTTGGACTTTTATGGAATCGCAATAAGGGCATTATTGTATCGGGTGCTTATTGCGGAAAGGACTATGATGGACATAGCTTGAAAAAACTAGTGAGTAATCATGATGCCATTAATGTTTCCAAACTTGATGCTGTTTATTGTGATAGGGGCTATCGGGGTGCAAAGTTAGAAGGTATTGAGGTTCATATACCGAGTAATCCGAAGAAAAAAGACAGCGTGTATATGCGTTCTAAAAAGCGGAAGCACTTTAGGTAAAGAGCTGGTATAGAGCCTATTATCAGTCACTTAAAGCAAGATTTTCGTATGGGCTTGAACTATTTGAAAGGTAAGATAGGCGATATAGTCAATGCTACAATGGCTTGCGCAGCTTTTAATTTTCAAAAATGGATGAACCTAAAAAATACTTAAAAATTAAAAGGCAAAACCTTTTTTAAGGGATGACTAAATAGGTTCTTATCCCTGCCTGTTGCGGCACGCCACTCTCTCAAATTTTTTACTGATAAAGCCATTATTTATAATATATTTGTCGTCAAATACTTACAAACATAAACTTTTTTAATATATTCAGTATCAAATCCAGGCAAGTCTATTGAACTCAGATTAAATAGATCAATTACATATTCCGTCTATATTTTCCACCTACCTGATATAAAGCATCACTAATCTGTCCTAAAGAACAGCATTTTGTGGTTTCCATAAGTATTTCAAAAAGGTTATTATTTGCTAAAGCGGTTTGTTGAAGACTTTGAAGCAGTTTTTCAGATTGATGCTGGTGGCTTTGATGTAAGTTTTTTAAATTAAAAATTTGACCTTCTTTTTCTGACTTTTCTGCCCTAATTACTTCTTTAGGAACAACACTATCAGTATTTTGTTCGGATAGAAAAGTATTAACACCCACAATTGGATATTTGCCTTCATGTTTTAAAGTTTCATAATATAAACTTTCTTCTTGAATTTTACTTCTTTGGTACATAGTTTCCATAGCTCCCAGTACACCGCCTCGTTGGCTAATGCGCTCAAATTCTAATAAAACAGCTTGCTCTACTAAATCGGTCAACTCTTCAATAATAAAAGCACCTTGTAAGGGGTTTTCGTTTTGGCTTAAATTAGCTTCTTTGTTTATGATTAATTGAATGGCCATAGCCCTCCGTACACTTTCTTCTGTTGGGGTGGTAATAGCTTCGTCATAAGCGTTGGTATGCAGAGAATTACAATTATCATATATAGCATAAAGGGCTTGTAGAGTTGTTCTTATATCATTAAAAGCAATTTCTTGGGCATGTAAAGATCGTCCAGATGTTTGAATATGGTATTTTAATTTTTGAGATCGTTTATTGGCACCGTATAAATATTTCATTGTTTTAGCCCAGATACGTCTGGCAACCCGTCCAATAACAGCATACTCTGGATCTAAACCATTGGAAAAGAAAAAAGATAAATTGGGTGCAAAATCATCGATAGCCATACCTCTGGAAAGGTAATATTCTACAAAAGTAAAACCATTACTGAGCGTAAAAGCGAGTTGTGAAATGGGATTCGCACCAGCTTCGGCAATATGATAGCCCGAAATAGAGACCGAATAAAAATTCTGAATGTCTTTTTTGATAAAATAGGCCTGCATATCACCCATAAGTTTCAGGGCAAATTTTGTGGAAAAAATACAAGTATTTTGAGCTTGATCTTCTTTTAGAATATCGGCTTGTACTGTGCCTCTTACCGATTTTAGAGCTGTTTTTTTTAATTGTTCATAAATGGGTTTTTCTAAAATCTGATCCCCCGTCAAACCCAATAACATCAAACCCAAACTATTGTTTCCTTTAGGTAAATCACCCAAATAGCAGGGTCTTTTCAAATCCTTAAAATCATATTGTTCTTTTAGCTTTTCTTCTACTACATGTTGCAAGTTTTGATCTTTGATATATAATTCACATTGTTGGTCTATGGCAGCATTCATGAAAAAAGCTGCTATAATAGGTGCAGGTCCATTGATAGTCATAGAAACAGAAGTCTTTTTATGACAAAGATTAAAACCCGAATATAATTTTTTGGCATCGTCCAAAGAACAAACACTAACACCCGAATTTCCGACTTTTCCATAAATATCAGGTCTGCGGTCTGGATCTTCTCCATAGAGCGTTACCGAATCAAAAGCGGTCGATAAGCGTTTAGCTTCTATATTTTTAGAAACATAATGAAACCGTTTATTTGTTCTTTCAGGATTGCCTTCCCCAGCAAACATACGGGTAGGATCTTCATTTTTTCTTTTAAAAGGAAAAACACCAGCAGTATAAGGAAACTCACCGGGAACATTTTCCTGTAAAGACCATTTCAAAATTTCACCCCAATCTTTATATTTTGGTAAAACCACCTTAGGAATTTGATTGTTAGATAAGGAGTAGGTATAGTTAGAAACTTCGACTTTTTTGCCCCGAACCCAATACGTAAACATAGGACTTTGGTATTGTTTTTTTTTGGTTTGCCAGTTATCTAAAATTTGTTTATTTTCAGGTTTAAGCTGTTTTTCCAATTTTTTGAACTGCATTTTTAAAGGTTCAAATAAACTATCGGAATGAGTTGCATCTAAGGTTTCAAGAGTTGTTTGGATGCAAAAGAGTTGTCGAGCGATTTCACTTTGACTAAGCACTTTAGTATTGTACTTTTCTATATTTTCTTTAATTTCTGATAAATAACGCGTTCTATTTGGCGGAATAAGTTCGAATTTAGTCTGTCTTAGTTGAAAGTCTTTTTTAGGTTTTTGATGGGTTTTTGAATTAGAAAATAATTTTTGGATAATATAGCGGTATAAATCATTGATTCCTGAATCGTTAAACTGAGAAGCTATGGTACCAAAAACAGGCATTTTATCTAAATCTTCTTGCCAAAGATCATGATTGCGCTGGTATTGTTTTTTGACATCTTTTAGAGCATCAAAAGCGCCTTGTTTATCAAATTTATTGATAGCTACTATATCGGCAAAATCGAGCATATCAATTTTTTCAAGTTGGGAAGCAGCCCCAAATTCTGAAGTCATGACATATAAACAGGTATCAACATAGTCGACAATTTGAGAATCCGCTTGTCCAATTCCTGATGTTTCAATAATAATGAGATCAAAAGCTGCAATTTTTAAAATGTTGATCGTAGAATCTATATGTTGAGGCAAGGATAAGTTAGAACGACGGGTAGCCAAAGATCGCATAAAAACGCGCTTATCATTTAAGGCATTCATACGAATGCGATCCCCCAATAAAGCACCACCTGTTTTACGTTTTGAAGGATCTACTGAAATAATAGCTAAACGTTTATCTTGAAATTCATTCAAATAACGCATAATCAACTCATCAAGTAGACTTGATTTACCTGAACCACCTGTTCCCGTAAGACCAAGTACTGGTATTTTTAGGTCTTTAACTTTTTCTTGAAGTCCATTAAACCAAGACTTATTATCATTGTAAGCATTTTCGGATAAAGAAATAAGTCGGCTTAAATCTTTTTTAAGTGTATGATCTAAATGCGTTAAGCTTTGTTTTTCAAAACCATAATCACAAGCTGATAATAAATCATTTATCATACCTTCCAAGCCCATTTTACGGCCATCGTCAGGTGAATACAAACGCGTTATACCATAATTATGAAGTTCTTCTATTTCTTTAGGTAAAATTGTACCACCACCACCACCAAAAATTTTGATATATTCACAACCCTGTTCTTTTAATAAATCGTAGATGTATTTAAAAAAATCAATATGTCCACCTTGATAAGAAGTAATAGCCATGCCTTGTACGTCTTCTTCTATAGCAGCATTAACAATTTCATGAGCAGAGCGGTTGTGTCCAAGATGAATAACTTCAGCACCAGCACGTTGCATAAATCTACGCATGATATTAATAGTCACATCATGACCATCAAATAAAGAACCTGCTGTTAAAATTCTAATTTTATTTTTGGCTTTATACATGGTACAATAATTAAGAATTTGAAAAATTCAGATACTAAAAATCAATTAGATCGACGGCAAATTAAAAACTATAAATATTTGATTATTAGTATTTAAAAGAAGTTACAGAACTATTGTTCACAAAATACTAAATGTATAGAAATATACAGAAATATCTAAATATTTGGAGACAGTAAAAAAGAATTTTTAAAAGGTTTAACTCATTGGTATTGAAAATGAATGTTTCTGAGATAAAAATAGTATTGCTATAGTTTTCAGAAGTGGGGAAAACTATTTACTTGTAGAAGGCTTTGAATAATCTATATTTCTCCAAAACTAAAAAATATAATTAGTATAAAGTTTTTATTGATATTCTTGATATTATTCTCATGATGTTAGATTATATAATTAATAATCGTAATCACCCATCATATACATTTGGATAGAACGTAAATATAATAAAAAAGTTACCAATTTGGTATTTAATTATAGTCTTGATTCTTAATAAACCTCTAAATAATCAATACTTCGGTAAATTTTTACCTTAAAAATCAAAAAAAGGGGCTAAAAGTTTATCTTTAGAAGTATGAAATCAAAAAAAAAATTAGCCCCGAGACAGAATGTCTCTTAAAGGCTATATTAAACAAAATGCCCGAGTTAAGCAAATGTTATAGAAAAGTTTTTGTATCAACTCTATTTTTATTTTTGGCTTTAAAAGATCCCATAAGTTTTTTGTAACTAAGCTGTTATGGTGAATTTACAGACAAAATATACCGATCTCATTTTAAGAAAATTTTTGATTTTTTGAAATTCAATAGAGAGGTCATTAAGTTTATAAAATTCAAAGAGTTCATACTTGTATTTGCTCCCTTGTTTTTTGAAAAAATCAGGCTATAAAACTTATGGTCTATCTAAATTTTGGTCTGGATGTTCGGGCTCAGTTCAGCGAGGCTTGAAAGTTGCTGGCTTAGCTTGTGTAGATACTGATAAGCGGTGCGCTTTCCATTTAGAAAGTATTCAAACACCTGCCTGCTTTAAAAACCCTTAAAGACAAAAGGCGTACCTTAGTAACGCATTATGTCCATTTGATAGTTGAGCGTTCAGCTGAGCTGCTAGCACTTTCAAATTATCTGTGTGTGGATGCTTATTTTTTCAAAGAAAAGTTTATCAATAAAGTTTGTAAAACTGGTTTGCAAGTCATTACCCGGTTGCGTAAAGATGCTGGTTTAAAGTATTTATACGATGGTGCACCAACGGGCAAGCGAGGACATCCGAAAAAGTATGCTTCCAAAATCAATTATTTATGATTTTTTTGCCGAAGTATTTTATTTAGTCTAAATAGGAATTATTCTTATTTAGGAATAATCATTTTTTTGATTCGCTTTTTTAATTACTTTTGTCTATAATTATTTATTTATCAATTATCTTATTAAACTATAAAGTTTAACATGAAAAAAATTCATAGCCAAAGGCGTTTATCAACTTCATTAGATTCAGATGTTGAGAAATTATTAAACACTCAAGTTGTTATGGAAGCCAAAGCCAATTTTTTTTATTTAGCCTGTGCTTCTTGGTGTGATATGAAAGGTTATCTTAATGCAGCTACTTTTTTTTACAGGCAAGCAACTGAAGAATACGAACATATGACTCTATTTTTCAAATATATTAACGACGTTGGAGGATATGCATTAACCCCTCAAATAGAGAATTTTGATATACCTTTTACTAATTATAGAGATGTTTTTCAAATGGCTTTAGAAAAAGAAATTGCAGTTACGAAGTCTATTAATAATATCGTAGAAATAGCCTTGCAAAAAAAAGATATGATCAGTTTTGAGTTTTTGCAATGGTTTGTAAAAGAGCAAAAAGAAGAAGAAGAAACTATGCGCCGTATTATTGAAGTTATAGATATAATTGGTATGGAAGGTCAAGGCATATGGTTGATAGAACAAGAAATGCTTAAGTTTTTAAATACAGCAGCTAAAGATACTCAAGAAACTGATCAAGAATAATTTTTTATTAGCAATCCTCATTTTGAAAAAACCAATATTTTGGTAATCAAATATTTATAATTTTTTAATTCAAAATTAATTATTTTAACTATGCAGCAAGAAACGATTTGTGTTAATCATGATAGTCAACACCAAGATGTTAATACACCTATTTATCTTAGTTCTGCCAATCCTTATATCGATTGTGAAGAAATTGTTTATCCACGATATTACAATACGAATAATCAAGTCGTCATTGTCGAAAAACTAGCTCTGCTTGAAAAAGCCGAGTCTGGTTTGGTATTTAGTTCAGGAATGGCTGCTATTTCTACGACTTTACTTTCTATTTTAAAACCCAAGGATCATATTTTATTGTCAAATGAAATTTATGGAGGGACTTATAATTTGGTAGTTCGAGAATTTAATAACTTTGGCATAGAATATGATTTTGTAGATATTAATAGTTTTCAGGATTTAGAAAAAAAAATTAGGACTAAAACAAAAGCCATTTATTTTGAAAGCCCTTCAAATCCATTATTAACGGTAGTAGATATAAAGAAAATTGCTAAATTTGCTCAGGATCATAAGCTTATTTCTATCATAGATAATACTTTTGCTACACCTATTAACCAAATCCCAATTGAATTAGGTATTGATATAGTACTTCATAGTGGAACAAAATATTTGGCTGGGCATAGTGATATTTGTTTTGGAGCAATGCTAAGTTCGCAAAAGATTAAAAATAAAATTTATAAAAGTGCTATTAATTTTGGTGGAAGTTTAAATCCTTTAGATAGTTATATTATAGAAAGAAGTCTTAAGACATTGGCTATTAGAATAAAAACCCATAATAAAAATGCCTTTAAAATAGCTCATTTCTTAGATCAACACTCTCAAGTTTCCAACGTTTACTATCCAGGTTTAAAACAACACCCTCGGCATGAAATTGCTTCAAAACAAATGAATGGTAATTTTGGAGGTATGCTTTCTTTTGAAATTCTTGATTCTAAGAAAGTAAATACTTTTCTAAATGGTTTGAGTTTAATTAAACCAACTGTCAGTCTGGGTGGGGTTGAAACTTTAATTTGTCAGCCCTCAAAAACTTCCCATATCAAAATGTCTAAAAAAGAAAGGTTAGAACAAGGTATAACAGATGGTTTATTAAGATTATCAGTTGGTATAGAAAATGCTAAAGATTTAATTAAAGAACTTGATCTAGCACTTGCTAATGCCTCTTATACTCAAATTACTTAAAAAAAGATTTTTTAGGCTTCTAATTCATTCATTTTGAAACAGAATGTTTCGCAAAATAAAATAGCTTTGCTATAAATTGGTATAAAATATTTTTTGGATATTGATAGAGATAGTTTATTTTTGGATAAAACTGTCGAAAATAAGCGTAATTCAATCTCTCTTTTTATTATATTATTAATCAATCATGAAAATTTTAGAAGGTAAAAAAGCCTTAATAACAGGTGCTTCCAAAGGTATTGGACGAGCTATTGCAATAGCTTTTGCAGAAGCTGGAGCAAGTGTTGGTTTTACTTATTTGCATAGTGTAGATAAGGCTAAAGAGCTCGAAAGCGAATTGACTCTAAAAGGTATAAAAGCAAAAGCCTATCAAAGTAATGCATGTGATTTTGAAGCTAATCAAAAACTTATGCAGGCCTTTTTAGAAGATTTTGGAAAGGTTGATAGCCTTATTAATAATGCAGGCATCACCAGAGATAACTTTTTGAAACGCATGACCGAACAACAATTTGATGAAGTGATTACTAATAATTTAAAGTCTGTTTTTAATCTTTCTAAAGCCAGCGTCGGAACTTTCATGCAACAACGTTCAGGTACAATTATTAATATTAGTTCAGTAGTTGGGCAAAGAGGTAATGCTGTTCAGAGTAATTATGCTGCCTCTAAAGCAGGAATTATTGGTTTTGGAAAAGCTTTAGCTTTGGAATTAGGCCCCAGAAATATACGGGTCAATACCATTGCACCAGGATTTATTGAAACTGAAATGACTGAAAAATTAAACGAAAAAGTTATAGCCGAATGGAAAAAAAGTATTCCTTTAAGACGAGCAGGTAAAGCCAGCGAAGTCGCTGATTTAGCTGTTTTCTTAGCTTCAGACCAATCCACTTACATTACAGGACAAGTATTAGCTATTAATGGAGGTTTGTATACTTAACAATATGTTAGAAAATTATTAGCTTAACCTTTTTACTACCATAAGACCTTTGCATCTACATTATCAATGACTTATGAGTATAAACATCATAAAACTGTTTTTTATAATTATTTTATAATCAACTAATTAAGTGTTTTATAAAAAATTTATCAAATACTGATAATCAAATTTTTACTACATCGAATGGTGCAAAGGTCGATATTTATAACTCATTGACAATGAAAAAACATGCTTTCTCATTTAATAGCAAGGCTATAATTAAGTCTATTCATTTATTAGAATAGTATTCACTTTAATTTTTACAAAACCCTCATTTGTTGTCAGTTCGCTATAAGCTATATAGGTTCCCGGTGAAAGTGCTTCAGGTAAATCCCAACGGATATTGTCTATAGTTTCATTAGGGTTTTCTATTTCTTTCATGATAGAACCCACTTTTAAACCACTTAAATTATATAGTGTTGTTTTGAAAATGAGTTTTCGCCCTTGATAGTTGTGTTTTATTTTAAAGATTAAATAGTTATTGGCTGGATTTGGATAAATAATAAAATCTTCAATATCAAAATCAGCATTGCTAACAAAAAAATCTATTCTCTGACTTGTTCTATTATTATAATTATCACTGGCTTCAAAAGTCAAATAATGTTTGCCTGTTGTTAGTCCTGTTAGTTTAAGCCTAACCGACCCACTTTGAAAACTATTGGTATCGGGAAGATAATATTGTTGTAAATTAAAGACCTGTTCGGAATCTAAAATTACTTTTAATCCATGTATTTGTGAAGAAGTCAAATTAATACCATTTTCATCTCTTAAAAAAGCTAATAATAAGACATTAGAGGAAACTATTTGACCGTTTTGAAAATCTGTATTATTTAAAAACAATTCAATATTAGGTGGTGATACATCTTCAAGAAGTTTATCATTACTAGCTCCTATGATAAACGTATGGTTTCCAGAAGCATCTTCAAAGGTATTTTTATCGTAAGTATAAAAAGTCATTTTACCCTGACCGAAAACATAATTAATACTTTTTGGCACAACGAACTCAAAAGAAAAAGTTCCATTAATACTCTCTGTTATACCTTTAAAAAGTATATTATCAATACTGGTATAATTAAAAGAGGGATTTCCAGAATTGCCTAGAGTGTTTAAGTTGGTCGGTTTTTCATAGACAGTAGCTTCAATAAAACCTTCAAAATTTGGCTTGTCCACCAGACCTTCAATTTTTACTTTTTGTAAAGCACGCAAAGTATCGTTTGTTGAGACCATTACCTCATTAACACTCATAATATGAATACGGTTTGGAGGTAGATTTAAACGCATAGAAGGATCGCCTAAGAGTATAAAATTTCTATTATTAATGCCTGAAATGCTGTTGTTTTTAGTTTCTTGAATAAGTTTACCTAAAATTGGGTTATCATGATTGGAAATTAAGGACTTATAAAAGGCACGATTAGTCAAAAAATTAGTGCCCGAAAATACAGGACGAGTTGTGGACAGGAAAGCAATTGCCCCGCCTTGAGAATTTAATAAACCAACTTCGGCTCCGGATCTTAAATTTGGATTATCATAACGTCCAAACTCACAAGTAGCGGTTAAAAAAAGACTCAAACGATTTTGATTCGATAAGTTTTGGGCAAAAACAGTATTGAATATATCCTCACTTGTCCATTGTTGTTCAGAGCCATGTCCCGTATAATTTATAATCAAGCTACCTTCCTGAATAGCATTTTTAATGTTTTCATTTAAAAATGGAACTCTTTTTTGACCACCCAAATTGTCAACTATTTCTATTGGGAAAGCGTCGACAAAAAGGCGAGAAGGTGTGCTGTTAGGATAATCATTTTCTAAAAGGTTTGCTAAAGAGTGGGCTTGTTGCTGGTGAATATTGTTGTCGCCATCGTCGGCAATTAATGTGATTTTATTGCGCCATTGTCCTAAATTACTTTTTTGAGAGTGATATGAAATGAGTTTATCGACCAGAATTTGGGCTTCCGCCAAACTTTGAGCAGGTAGGCGCCCTAAACCAATATCTAAATTATGATTTTGAACAGGATTTTCTGACCAAATACCTTCTCCTATTCCTAAAAATCCATAAAAATCATCAGAAGAATAGGTCTGTAAAGGTCTAATAGACTCTATAGATTGATAGTTTGGCACTAAATTTAGATTATTGGTCAACCTGTCTTTATAGTCAAAAGAGGCATCGCCAAATAAGAGGACGTAATGCAAATTATTTTGATTGTCCTTGAGATAGTAGGTACGAACAAAGTTTCGTATTGCTGTAATATCTTGTCTTCCAGAAGAGTAAGCATTGTAAATTTGTTGGGTTGTTACAACTTCTACCTTTAGGTCATTTTTTTCACGTCTAAAATTTGCCAGACGAGTTGCTTCATCAAAAAACTCTGGTGCTGTGATGATCAATAGATTTGGAACATCAAAATTATTAATGTCTTGATTAGGTATAAAACCTATAAAAGTTGGTTCGGGCAAATGAATGGGGTCAAAAGCAAGCAGCTCTTTTAGGGTACTTATATTTAAAGTCAGTTTAATCTGTGCATTTTCAAGAGTTGTTGGATAATTAAGCGGCTTTAAAGGATTGGTAATATCCCAAATCAATATATTGGAATTAGTAGTTTTAAGAATAAAAGTACTTTCTGGATTTGTATCATCTGGAAAGGAACGAAAATTAAGGTATTGTTGTTCGGGCAAAACTAAACGCCTTTCATAATTAATAGTAAAAAAATTTAAAAACCCTTGATTGCTTAAATCATTTTGAGTAAAAAAATGAATACCTAATTCTAAATTTTTAAAGTCTATATTATTGTAAGTTTTAGAAACCAAAGAACGATAGGCTTTGAGGTCATAAGTACCGGGAGGTAAACTTGGAAAGTCGACTGAAAATATATCTGAATGATTGGGAGCAGAAATAGAAACCTCAAAATGACCAGCTGCAAAAGCACTATAAATAAGTTCTATATCAAAATTTAGAGATGAGTTTGGAACAATATCTATAAAATCATAATTAAAAATCCTTTCTGAAAGATGATAAAAAGGTTCGCTAAACCACTCTCTACCAGAATTTAATATATTTATTTTTTCTTCTTCAAAATAAATATAATCATTAAAAGTTTCAATTTCATGAGATGTTTGGCTCAAAATAGTTCCATCTTCAATTAAAGGAGTTTCTAAATTATTGACAATAGTTAAAAAGCAATAATTATTGTCAGAGTAAAGATTTGTTTCTTCTTTAATAGTTTGGTTTTCAAAGTTATAAATCTTTTTATTGGCGCCTTGCACATAGAATAAAATATACTCATCTGGATCGAAAACAGCGTCTTGATTGCTAATTATTTTTAAAGGCAAGGCTATTGGTTGAGTATAAAAAAGTGAGTCATTGCTTTGGTTCAACATTCCACCGGGTAAGGCATACAAACGTATTTGAGATGGATTAAGACCTTGCCAATCAATACCCAACTGTTGTAAAAAATCTGTTCCTATCCTATAAACACCTTCTTCTTGAATTTCTAACTTATAAAAAACGCCTTCTGAAAAAATACTTTGTCCTTTAACAGAATAATAGCTATAAAAAATAAGTGGGAAAAAAAGACTAAAGCCAACAACACGGTGGCACCACTTGAAAAAAGGACTCTTATAAATCATAATTCGCTGATATTTATGAAAATACTTGTTTCCTACAAAACAGGATTACTACGGTAGATTTGTCGGTTTTGGTATGAGTAGTAGTGGGGTTTCTAATCACTAACTTTTTAATTTTTTACAAATCATTGATAATCAATTAATTATATTTTTTTATTATTCAAGTAAAACCAACTATAGAATGGTATAAACCAAAGCAAAATTATTGGCTAAATTTCGTTGTCTATTATTTCATCCAGCTTATTTTCCAATTCATTTTTCTTTTTAATATGCTTTTGTCTTTCCGCTTCAATTTTATCCAATCTGTCGACAATTGCCTTTATTTTTGATTCGTCAAAAGGAATTTCTAAGTTTTCCACCGAATTTTTGTTTAAAGTTTCTCCTTTGGTTGCTCTATTCGTTTTATAATCAATATTTGGCAAAATGTAATAAAGATATTTTCTAACAATTGGGTCGTCTACTATTAGACCAGCAATAGCTTCGTTAGTGTATAATGGTTTTTTAGTAATTGCGACTTTACCAATTGAAAGTTTAAAACTAAAAAGCAGTGTATCTTTTGGTAGTAGTCTGTCAGGTTTAATTGCTAGGTCAGTAATTTTTTCTTCTGAGTTTTCAATAAGCATTTCATCCCTAATATCGCCAACTTTTACCCAGGTATGTTTTCCTCCGAACCAAAAAGCATCTTCATTTCGGTTCGGTGTGAATCCCATAATTATCTTTTTATCTTTTAAAAGTGTTTTCAGCTTAATAGTTTTTCCAATCCTTTCTTTCTTTAAATAATTATTCATTGAAAGTTGATAATCATTGGCAATAATGTCTTTTGTTGAAATAAAAAATGATTTGTTCGTTTCTAATTTTTCTTTCCAAACTTGACGTAATTCAATGAGGTCATCATCAATGATTTTTCGTCGACCTTTTTTACTTCCTGTTTTCTTAAATCCGTCTTCTTGAACATCAAAAAACCAAACTTTTTGAGTTGACTTTCCTTTCTCAAATATTATAATGCTCGTAGGTTGTCCTGTATAGGGTTTAAATACAAAACTGTGTAATCTGATTACTGCAATTACATTGGATTGCTCTATTAATAATTTTCTAATTCGGATATAATCTTTTTGGGTGTCAAAGAGCAACCCTTCTGGAACAACAACTGCACACCTTCCATCTTTTTTTATAGAATCATAAATGTGTTTCATAAAGATTGGATTGGCATCAGAAGTTTCAAAATCATAGAAATTACCATAATCTGTTTTTTGTGAAAAAGCAAAATTTGTTATACAAACATCATATTTTTCTTTTACGGGAAATTCAAGCGAATCTTTTTGCTCAATGTTATTATGACCATCTCCTATAATAATCATATTCATTTTTGCAATGCGGGAAGTGGTAGAAATTTCACGACCAAAAACAGTTTCATTTTCTAGAATATTAGTATTTGTCTTAGATTGCTTACACTTGTTCTTAATATTTTTGAAAGCTTCAATCAAAAAGCCACCTGTTCCACAACAAGGGTCATAAATAGTTTCCTCAAATTTTAAGTCCAAAAGGTCAATCATTAATTTAACAATATGCCTTGGTGTGAAATATTCGCCCAAATCATTACCTACACTAATTGAGTTTTTTAAGAAATACTCAAATGCATCTCCTTTTATATCTGAATTAGTATCTAATAGGTTTCCAAGTTTTGAAATTCTCTTAACCATTGCTTTTAGATTATCCGCTTTATTGATTAACAATTTCTTGTTAAAAATATCACTCGTATGATTGTATTCCCCGTCAAATCTTGGTAGGACAATTTTATTGATATATTGCTGAAGTTCGTTAGCATTTTTTTCGCTGTAAGCATCCCAACAATATATTTTTTCTAAACGTCTTTTTTCTCCTCTTTCCTCTCGTTCTGCTTCAATGTCACCAATTAATTTGAGAAAAAGTAAATTAGAAAATTCCGAAAATCTTTCTCGCCCTTCGCTTAGTCCATCTTTTCTTAAAATATCGTTTGCTTCTTGAAAGGTTTTTATTAGTTCTATTTTTGAATGTGTAACTTTCTGATCACTAAATATTTTGCTTCCACCCTTTATAAATAGTTTAATTCTTTTTTCAGTTAGAAAATTAGTTACAATTTCAGAATTGTAGTATAAATAATCTTTGTCATCAAGGTGATACGCTTGAATAAAAAGACCATCTGTTATAAATACGATTTTTACACCAAGTGGTTTAGCATATTTTTTAATCCCCTGGTTTAATGCTTTATCTAAACTTTCTCCAACTTTTTTAGCCTCAATTACTGCTATTGGTTCAAAGGTGTCAGAAGAGTATAGAACATAATCAGGTTTGTTGCCTTTGAACTTTGCGTTTTCTTCGACGGTTCTTGCTCTTTCTGTGTAACAATTACAATTTGGATTAGTTTCATTTATTTCCCAACCAAGGTTAATAAGCCAATTATTAATTTTTGTCCTTGTGGCACTTTCTAATGGTTTAGTGAGCTTTACCATAATTACCTGTTGATTTTTAAGTGTCCATACATCTTTTGAAGAATTTTCTTTAAGACTGTGTCAATAGCCAAAGCAATAAGATACAACTTTGCTTAAACCTGAAGAATATAGTAAAAAATGAGATATAACAATCCTGCCAAAACTGCCCATCTAATCCAAACATTTTTTCTTTTTGAACTCGTCAATGAAGATCGCTTAAAAGATATTTCTCTTTTACCATTTAAACGCTTTTTTAAATCCTCTTTATTGGGATCATGGTATAAAGGCTGGTATTGAAACCTTTGATTTTTCCTACTATTAAAAAAAGAAAACATGATTGTATTTTTTTTATGCTGTTGCAGAAAGTATGGTTTAAAAAAGTACTTTTGATATTGAGATATTGAGCAGTTATATTTGTCTTTTTTTAAGCAAAATAGAACAAAATGACCATAGCAATACTCTTAAAATGTCCCAAATTCCAAAGCGAAGATATAACAAAAAACGGCATAAACAAAAAGGGCTTTCTTATAAAAAAAATGTGCGTGTAAAATAGTGTATATTTGTGTTTATTTAATGCGCAACATTCATATAAATCTACACTCATAAGATGCAAGTAACATCATTTTATCGGCAAAACTCTCTTTGACTTCTAAACTGATAGTTTTTGGCATGATATTTATAGCGTAAATCTAAAATCTCGTAATATAGTAAGTTTAAATCATTAATGGTATAAGAAAGCCCTTCATAAACAAATAGAATAAGCAAAATTATCGATGTCAATACTTCAGTAAAAAATCAGAACTATTTGAGGTTTATGCCAATATAGGACTCTATCATAAAAAAAACAGTATAAGAATTAATTTATTGATAATAAAGGCTTTATAAAATATAATTTACACATAATCTTTAGATTATAAACCTTTTGAAAACCAACTATTTATAGTTTTTATAAGAAAATCATGTATAAAATGAAAAAACTTTGCATTTTATACATTGACTTCTATAATATATGTCTAACTTTGCATTCTAAAATATCGCGGGGTGGAGCAGTTGGTAGCTCGTTGGGCTCAAGATTGTTAAATTATAAGCAGCTAATAAATTAAAATATTGTGTTTATTAGAATCAGTTTCGAGATACACTTAATCAAAACTGACAAGCAAAAATGAAAGAAAGTCAACTTTTGATAATCTATCATGGTGCGCTTGATTGCTTAATTTTGCAGAGGGCTGCTTTTGTAGAAATACTAAAGTGATTATTTGTCAAATTCGGGGAACCCTTTAGTATGGCAATCCCGAGCCAAGTTCTAGAAGTTAACTAGAAAAGGTGTAGAGACTTAATGGCAAATGCCTTAACTCCAATTATAGGAAAAGGTAAAGATAAAGTCCAGACCACAAAACTCATAGCATTAGCTTAGGTGCAGTGAAAACTGTAGTTGGTAAGCATAACCCAAAGGTCGCAGGTTCGAGTCCTGCCTCCGCTACTATTTAGAAGATGGATTATCAGTTTTGGTAATCCATTTTTGTTTTAGTTAAATCAAAACTACTTGGTATTACAGTTATTATTTGAAAAGGGGATTTTAGGGGCTATACCCTTAAAATGACTTTTATTGTGATTCTGTTTTCTATGATGAGCGAACCAAATATTATCTACTATTTCTTTCCTGGTTTTTTTGAGTTTTCCTAGCAAATTACCTATATTTTATTAGCTAGGCTACTATATTATTCAAGTCCCAATTTTTCTTCAATAATAACATCATCTTGGTTTAAATTTGTTGTAACAATAAGTTCACTTAAAAAGCCAGCTAAAAATAATTGGCTACCCAGAATAACTAATACCAATGCTAAAAAAAACAAAGGCTGATCTGTAATATTACGGGGCAAATTATGACCAAAATAGATTTTAATTAATTTTTCTAAAATTAACCAAATAGAAATTATACCTCCAGATAGAAAAGAGATTAGTCCAATACTACCAAAAAAGTGCATTGGCCTTTTTTTAAACTTTAAAACAAAAAAAATAGATAGTAAATCCAAGAAACCATATATAAATCGTTCTGCCCCAAATTTTGTTTTTCCATATTTTCGAGCTTGGTGCTGAACAACTTTTTCACCTATATTATTATATCCTTTCCATTTGGCTATCATTGGAATATAACGGTGCATTTCTCCATAAAGTTGAATATTTTTAACCACATCTTTTTTATACGCCTTTAATCCACAATTAAAATCATGTAAATTAACATGGGACATCATGCGAGTCACTTTATTAAATAACTTTGTAGGAATTGTTTTGGTAAGCGGATCATATCGCTTTTTTTTCCAACCTGAAACCAATTGAAAACCTTCTTTTTGGATCATCTTATACAATTCATCTATTTCTTCAGGACTATCTTGCAAATCAGCATCCATAGTAATAACAACATCTCCTACAACTGATTTAAATCCTACACTTAAAGCTGCTGTTTTTCCATAATTATTCAAGAATTTAATTCCTTTGAGAAAACTATATTTTTTCTTCAAGTCATTTAAAACTGGCCATGTCTTATCAGTACTTCCATCATCAATTATAATAATTTCATACCGATAGTCATAATTTTTTAGGGTTTTGAATATCCATTTAATAAGATGAGGTAAAGATTCAGCTTCGTTATAGGCCGGAATAAGAATAGAAATGTCCATTTATTTTGTTTTTTCTGGCGCGTATTTTTTTAGATTTATTGTTATTTTATAAGACTCTAATTTATAAAAATTGCTTATCTCTATAGTCATGTCACTTGAAAAAAGGATTTTTAGAGCTTTTAACTCATTGATAATGAAAATAAATTTTTATAAGGTAATAATAGCGCTGCTATAGAAATATTAAACCGTTCACAGCATAATGTATTTGGTTATTGATCCAATCTTTTTTAGGAATCTTAAATAATTAGAACTTTATATCATAAATAAAATAACATTATACCTTGGAATTTCAGGTTATAAAATCATACTTATGATCTCTTAAAATTAAAAATACTGAAAATAGATATAAAAAAAGAAAGAATAAAGATAATAAAAAAAGGCAAGATACCTTTAAAAAAGAAACTAAAACCTAAAGGGTTAAGGAAATATTCACCTGTCTTAATAAGTTGATTTGTTTCAGCATCTGTTAATTTATCTGTTTGCAAGGCATCTACCATGAAAAAAAACATCTCATTTAACATAGAACCATCAATATTAAGATAAATAGAAAAACAGAAAAAAGAGGTAAAACTACTGATACAGCCTATTAAAATTAGTAAGGAAAGAGAACTTTTATAAGAAACTTTACTGTTTTTTTCTTTATAATAAAAAATTGTAATTACCAGTAATATCAAGATAATCACAAATTCACCAAGTAGAATATAAATATAATTAGAAAAAATAAATTTAGCTGAATAATAAACAGCAATATTAAGTAAAAAAAGACTCAGTCCTATAATAATACCATATTGGTAGATATGTCTAATTTTAAGATATTGATAGATATGTCTATAGATATGTCTAACTTTAAGATCGGCTAATTTTAACATCGAATAAATTTGATTAATAAAACTATTTAAAACAATTGTTAATTCCCAAAAAAATAAATTTCTTAAATTTTTAAAACTTCTCTTCAGCATTTTTAATGATTCTTTGGCCTATAATAAAAGTATATTAAATAAGCAACGTATCAGATAATAATTTATTTTTAAATAAATAAAATAAAACCATCAAAAGTATGCTGTTTTAACCATAGAATTGAGATTAACTTATCAAGGTTTTGATTATAGTTTTGGACTGACATTATTCAATAAAAAAACAGTGTAAAGCGAAGGTACAATAAAAAAATTAAATTGTGCAATAAATATTTATATTTAAAAGTTTCTAATGAAAATACAGATTATAAAATATAGTACCCGACACAAATAAATTTTGAGTTTGGTATAGTTTTATTTAAAAATTTTACAAAGTTACAAAATGGAAAAATTACTTACTAATATTCCAAAATTGGTGGTGTTATACAAAATATGATGTCAAATTTTACACATGCCCGTTATTGATATAAAAGAAAGCTAACATCTGGCTTTGCGATGATTAGACTTCTTTTTAGAAAAGCAACAGGTTCTACGAACTAAACGGCTGATTCGATGACGCAGACGACAATTATTACCCGCTATACCCTTTGTAAAACATTTGCCTATCAAATGCTTACAATCTTCAAAGCCCCCTTTAAATGCCTCCAAGTTATCTGTACAAACTTCTTTGAAACCAACACCAAGAGCCTTTAAACTAAACCATAGACGCTGCACTGTTTTGCGATCACGCTTGCCCCAAGCCCAAGAAACTATCTCGCCACTCTGACGACAATACGCATCAATCAACCAGTATTTCTGCCCCTTCTTTTTCACATAAGACCAAAGCTCATCAACCTCTAAGCTAGCATAAAAACGTTGTTTGGGCTTGATAGAAACCGTGGTATTGGCAAGAATAGATAAAACTTTTTTAGGGCTAATACCTTCTAATTCAGAAATATCCCTAATACCTACTCGTCTGACAAGCATATGTTTAACCCGCTCAGTTATTCCTTTTTGACACCCTCGATAACTCAGCTCCTGAGGAGCTATAAACTGCCGACCGCAGCTTTTACACTCATAATTTTGCTTCTTCCTTTTAGTTCTTCCATTTTTTCTTATATCTTTCCCTTCGCATTTGAGGCATTTTAGGGTTATTTCTATCGTCATTTTGTCTTATTTGGGTGAAACAAATGAACAAATTTAACTCTAAATGTCTCAATATCAAAAATATTTCCTTAAATCATACTTTCTACAACACCACCAATGATTTTAGTGAAGTTTGGTATAGTCCTGATGGAATAACGTGGACAGAAGAAGATCCGGGGTTCTTCTACTTGGAGAGAAGGTTCCCGTTTTGTTGTTTTTGATAATAAAATTTGGCGAACAGGCGGGTCTCCAAATATAGATAAAGTCTGGTATTATGGTTTATAGTATTTTATAAGGTCATCAGATAAAAGTAGATGACCTTATAAATAAAGTTGTTTACAACTTATTTTAAAAAAGTTATAAAACATGGGTAAATTTGCAAATATTTAATTTCTAAATAGTTATTTAAATGAAGTTGTTAAAAAAAAATAATTTTAATAGTTTAAAAATCAATTTAGATAACTATTTCAGGCTATTAAACGTGATTTACTAAAAGTCAAATATATAACAATCCATATAAAATTTTATAACATAGGGTCTATTATAATTTTCATACTTCCTAATTATTGGAATTTAAAAACTTTTTAGAATAGAATCGTATTTCTTTTCATCAGTCAAAATTTTAACAGCTTCTTTAATATTGGGGTCTTTATCAAAAGAATATTCCAAAACTCCATCTAAATGATAAAAACTTTTTACAATAGTTTCTTCTAAAGCCACTTTTATTTCGGGCTTATATTTTATTAAATCGCGCGATTTATCATGCATAACTTGTGTATGTAAACCTTCAATTTCATTTTTTAAATCGTGATAATATTGTTCATTTCTAGCATTTTCAATGAAATTATCTATAGCTTTTTCGGCTTTAGTTCTATAATCAAATGTTTTATCATCCAACCAATTAATAAAATCTTTATAATCTGCATCTGAAATAGAAAAATTTCTGGATGAATCTATAGTTAAATATTTTGCTCTATACACAGCTGAATACCGAATAAAGAGTTGATTTTTAAAAAGACTTAAGGTAATAGGGGCATATTTTGGAAGTTCTATATGAATATCAGGATTAATACCTCGCCCAGAAAAAACCGATCTTCCAAGTTTTGTTTTAAAAACTATTGAAGAATCAACAGCATATTTTGTCGGTGTATGATTTGGATTTAAATGACTATAATCCAATTCTTGAATGCAACGCCCGCTGGGAATATAATATTTTGAGACCGTAATTTTTAATTGAGCATTATAAGGTAAAGGACGTGTGACTTGAACTAGCCCTTTTCCAAAAGAACGTCCTCCCATAATAATACCTCTATCATAGTCTTGAATGACCCCAGCAGTAATTTCAGAAGCAGAAGCACTTTGATGATTAATCAAAACTACCAATTTACTCTCCTTATCTATCGGTTGATCTAAAGTTTTATAGCGTTTATTACTTCCTTCTGAGCGTCCTTTTGTTTCAACAACTTCTAAATTTTTATCGATAAACAAGTTACATATACCAATAGCTTCGCTAAGTAAGCCCCCTGGATTGTTACGTAAATCTAAAATAAACCGAGTAACTCCTTTTTCTTTTAAATCTAAAATTGCTGACTTTATTTCCCGAGTTGCGTTTTGCCCATAATCTGTTAATTGGATTAGTCCAATATTATCAGTTATTTGACCATGGTAAGGCACTTTATCAGTATTAATATGCTGACGAGTAATGGTATAAATCTTTGCTTCTTGGGCATAACGTTTTATTAAAAGATTAATTTCTGTGCCTATTTCACCTTGAATCAAATTTTCTAATTCTATATCTTTATAAGTTCCTATATTTTTTTTACCATCAATAGCTATGATTTCATCTCCAACTTGCAAACCTGCTTTATAAGCTGGACATCCTTGAATAACTTCTGTAACAATAACCCTATTTTGATATTTAACAGCAAAAATTCCGAGCCTCCCTCGTTCACTTGTAGTTTGAGTTCTATAATCTTCTATATCTTCTTCAGGCGTATAAGTCGTATAAGGATCTAATTCTCTTAACATTGCTTTAATACCCGTATTCATAAGTAAAATAGGGTTAAGTGGATCGACATAATCGCGGTTAATCTCTTTGTAAACTGTACTAAATAATTCAATATTTCGTAAAATCTCAAAATATCTATCTTGCTTTTTAAAAGCTAATAAAAAGATACTTATTCCTAATAGGGTTAGAAGGGATAAAGTGATGTTAAAGTGCTTTCTTATCATCTTTAATAATTAAATTTTGTCTATTTAAGCCAATATCAGAAGAAATAAAAATATTTTAGGGGATGTTATTTAAGTTATTTTACATAATAGCATATGGATATAATTTTTTATGATTTAAGGATTATATAATTTTTTTTATTCTTTTCTAAATCTTGGATTTCTGACAATATATTTTGTTCTTCGAGTAAAACTCGGAATACGGTAACTAATATTTAGTTCGTGAGACGAAGCAGCACTGGGTAAAGCAACATCATTACCAAAATGGTAATCAAAGGAATAGCCTAATCGTAAGTTTTCATTTAAGAAACGTAATCCTATTAATAAACCCGCAGCATTCACATCACGAAGCGATAAACCCACATAAAATTTGTTAAAGTCTGCCAATAAGGTTGATTCAAAAGAGAGAATATTAGGACGCACCAGCTTAATAAGGACAGAGGGCGTAAAAGTAAAGTAATCAGTTAAAAAATTATACCCAGTTAAGATATAATAATGTAATGTTAAAGAATTATAATCAGGTAATTCTAAGTTTGAAAAGCTACCTTCGGTAGCATGGTTAACACTAATACCTGCAAAAACCGTTTCACTATCAAAATAAAAACCAAAAGCAAAATCTAATTGATTTGCTTTTAAATTTTGAAAACTCACATTAAAAGGATCATTTGGATTGACAAAACGTAGTATACTCGTATTTATATTTTGACTATAACGGTTTATTCTTGCTCCAATAGAAAATATTCCTAAATCCAAATCGATCATATAGGCTAAGTTCAGCCCAATCTGTAAATTAGTTAAAGGCCCCAATTGTTCATTAGCTAAATTAATACCAACTGCCATACTATTTTTTTTAAATTTATAAGGCAATCCAATACTAAATAATTGAGAAGTTGGATTACCATTAACAGCGTCATAATCACTATTATAACCAAGCCATTGAACCCGGTATAAAGCATTAAAATAAATCCAATCAGGTTCTATAGCCGCTGCCGCAGGGTTCCAATAAACTTGATTAAAAACGTAATTTGTAAGTTGTAGATCTTGCTGTGCCTGGGTAGTTTTAACTACAAACACTAAAGCAATAAAAATATATATTTTCTTCACAGGTATAAATTTAGTTAGACATAAGGTCTTTAAGAAGTTTCTCAAAAGTTCTTGGAAATTATAAGTAAAAAGAAATATTGAAACCAAAAATAATTAAAATATTATTCTTTATTAAGGCTTTCTTATAAAGAAATAGTATATGAATTAATTTGTTGTTAATTAAATTTTTATACAACAAAATTTTAAATTTATAGATAAGATTTAAGTTATAAATCTTTTGAAAACTAAATAGTTAGAATTTTTATAAGAAAGTCTCACTTTATTCAATAAATGTAACAAATATATAAAACTAATGTACATTTTTGTATAAAAACATTGAATTATGTAGTTTTAAAATTATAATCCTATATCAATAATTCAATAATTAGAAATTAGAAATTAAGACTTAATAAAATTAAAATACTGAGAGTCAATTTATTAAATTAAAAAATTTTAATATTATAAATATTTTATTATCAAGATGTTAAAAAACTACTAAACTGTTGTGTTTAAGTCTTGCAAAATATGTTCAAAAAAATCAAAAAAAACTAACTATAGTCACTCAGATTCGATTATATTCTATATGAAATTGCTGATGAAATAGAAAAATGATCTGCAAAAAATTGCTTTATTTAGAAAGTTAGGATAAACGGCAAGTGAACTAAACCTTTTAAAAATCCTTTTTTCAAGTGATGAGACTAATAGTTTTGATTTTTATATAGAAACCGAAACTATTTCTGTAGCTTACAAAAATCATAGGAAAATAAACTATTAAGTGTTTATAAATTATGACAAATGATAGATATTAATCAACTCAAATCTGTTGCCAGTGCTTTTGCTTCAGGTATTACCGTAGTAACTACTCAAACCGAAAATAAAATAATACATGGTATGACAGCAAGCTCTTTTTTATCAGTTTCCTTTACACCTCCTTTAGTTCTTTTTTCAGTTTTTGAAAAGAGCAATTTATTTTCAATACTTCATGAAAACCTTAAACTTGGAATAAGTATTTTATCTGCTGATCAACAAAATATTAGTGACCATTTTTCAGGACAACTTAAGCTGTCTAATTCTAAAGAAAATACTATCTTTGATCACAAAGAAGGTATCCCCATTATAAAAAACTGTTTAGCATGGTACACAGTAAAAGTCAATAAAATTATTCCTGCTGGAGACCATAATTTAGTATTATGTGAAATTATAGATTTGAATAGAAACAAAATTAAAAAACCACTTCTATATTTTTCACAAAACTATTTACAAATAAAAAAAATTGAGCTTTAAAATAGTCATATAGTTATAATATAGAGTGCGTTTATAACTTTTTTATTAAAAACAATGAGATAATATTTTATTCATTATCAATAATTTAAATATATAAAAAATCCTTTTCAATACAAGTTCACTATCATTTTTAATAATTTTAACTTAAATGAATAGACAAAAATACATCAGCTTTATAGTATTGCTTTTCTGTTTTTTTTCTGAATTTAATTTATTTGGAAATTATCTTTTTGTCCCTATGGACGAAAAACAAGCCGATCATTTAAAAGCATACGGTATGACTTATTGGATTTTACAACAAGGTGCTCAAGCTGAATGGCTGTTAAATTATCGAGGTGGAAGTTTTGTTTTTAAATATATTAAAGGATTTGAAAATGAATTGGTTGTCAGAGGCATTACCTATGAAGTTATTTCTGATGATAAAATTGTGGAAATCAAAAAATATGTTACTAATCCAGAAATAAATATGGATATTATGAAATTAGAAGTAGCTCCAAAAATAGCTGTTTATTCGCCTAAATCAAAACAGCCTTGGGATGATGCTGTTACTTTAGTTTTAACATATGCAGAAATTCCTTATGACATTGTTTTTGATGACGAAGTTATGCAAGGAAAACTACCTCAATATGATTGGTTACATCTTCATCATGAAGATTTTACAGGGCAATATGGAAAATTTTATTATGGCTATGGGCGACAAAAGTGGTATATAGATCAACAAAAAGAATTTGAACGTGTAGCCCATAAGTATAATTTTTCTAAAGTGTCTCAATTAAAATTGGCTGTCGTTAAAAAGATTAGAGATTTTTGTCTTGGTGGTGGATTTTTGTTTGCAATGTGTTCAGCAACAGATACTTATGATATATCTATTGCTGCTGATGGTTTAGATATTTGTGATTATATGTACGACGGTGATCCACCAGATCCTAAAGCCCAAAGTAAGCTAAATTTTGAAAACACTTTAGCTTTTAAAGATTTTCAACTCAAAACTAATCCCCGAGAATATGAGTATTCTAATATTGACAATAATACTCATGAACGCAAAAACTTAGATGAGTACAATGATTATTTCAAACTTTTTGAGTTTTCAGCTAAATGGGATCCTATTCCAACTATTTTGACTCAAAATCATCAACAAATTATTCACGGTTTTATGGGACAAACAACAGGTTTTAAAAAACAACTTATCAAATCTGAAGTTACCATTATGGGAGAAAATAAAGATATTCAAGAAGCTCGTTATATACATGGAAGTTTAGGAAAAGGTACTTGGACATTTTATGGAGGACATGACCCTGAAGATTATCGTCATTTTGTAGGTGAACCACCTACAGATCTCAATTTACATCCTAATTCACCGGGATATCGGCTTATTTTAAATAATATACTTTTTCCTGCTGCCAAAAAGAAAAAAGAAAAGACTTAATGTTAGGCTCTTTTCGCTTACTCTTTTAGGTTTTTATAGTGAACTTATATTGAATTCGTTGATATTAAGAAAATAGTCTCTCCTTATTTTTAAAAATAAGACTATATAATCACGTTATTTGAAAAAAAGATTTTTATAAGATTTAATTTATTGATAATGAGAATAAATATTTCTGAAATAATAAAAATATATTAATAAAGTTCAATAATTTATAAACTGATTGTCAAAAAATTATGCTATGTTTATAACACCACCCTATTTTTAAATTACTTTAAAGTAAAAATCTATTGATTATCAAAACTATTTCATTAACCTGTTTAGCATGGATATAGGTTTAAGTGCTTTTAATATTTGATAAAAACAATGATAAAAATAGCTATACACAGTAATCCATTTGATAAAAACAAATTGATAGATGCAAAAAATCTTATTGAAGAACTATTAAAAAAAAATGTAACGGTACTATTATCAGATATTTTAGCTAAATTATTGACTGAACATGCTATTTTAGAAATTGTTCATTTTAATATCTTCACTCAAGAAACTTTTCCTTCTGATACAAACTTTATGTTCAGTTTAGGCGGAGATGGGACTTTATTAGAAACAATTTTATATATAAAAAGTAATCAAACCCCTATTTTAGGCATTAACAGTGGACGCTTAGGTTTCTTAACAACTATAAGAATTGCGGACTTTGAAAAAATACTAACTCTTTTTTGGCAAGGCTTTTATACTATAGAGAGTCGTACACTTTTAGAAGTAGAGGCTAGTAAACCATTTTTTGGATCCAATAATTTTGCACTTAACGATTTTACAGTCTTGCGAAATGAAACATCTTCAATGATAGTTGTTCATGCCTATTTAGATGGTGAATATCTAAATTCGTATTGGGCAGATGGGATTTTAGTTTCTACTTCTACAGGGTCAACAGCATATTCGTTGAGCGTTGGTGGTCCCATTGCCATGCCTCATTCAAAAAGTTTTATTATTTCTCCAATTTGTTCTCATAATCTTAATGTACGTCCTGTTATTGTTTCTGATGATTCCATCATCGAATTTCAACTTGATGATAGAAATAAAAACTATACATTAAGTCTTGATTCTAGAAGCCAAAAAATAAAAAAAGATATAAATATTAAGATTAAGAAATGTCACTTTCAAGCCAAATTGTTGCGTTTTTCAAATAATAACTTTTTAGATACTTTGAGAAGTAAATTAAATTGGGGTTTAGATATAAGAAATTATATTAAAAAATAGAATTTAACAAAACTACTTTAGCTTTAGTCATGTCAATTGGGAAAAGGATATACTTTCTAAAATTATTGATACGATACTTAAAATATTTCTGAAAAGCGAGTCAATTATAAAATCAAGATTTAAACATTAACGTATTTTAAAATCATGAAAAAATTCCAAACTTGCTCCACTTTTTTAATTCTTATTTTAAGCATCTTCTGATTTTCAGGCAAGAGGACAAAATTATAAAGGAAAAGTTTTTACAGGCGAAATAGATTTTTCTTCTGCTAAAAGAGATTCAGCATCTATAGCTGAAGAAAAACCTTGCCTTATCAATCTTATGGGTACCGATGTCAGTAAAATCAAATTACCTTATATTAATTTTAAATTGTGGTTCCCCGATTCTACAACTACCTTTGCTCAAAAAAGCAACCTCTACGAGCAGATGCTTAAAAAGGTAAAAGCTGATGGTTTCATCCAAAGTTTTGAAAAACTCGATGCTGAATACCAAGAATTTCGTTATTTGGAAAAAGGATACATTTACTATACTGTACTTAACTGGGTTGCAAAAAACTGGTCAGGTTATGGCTATAAAAAAGAACTTGTTTTCCAAAATACAGGTATTTTGTTTGGCATTTTCTTTTTTTTAAATTACCTTTTGTTCCGTTATGTAAAACTTAGACAAACTTTGACAATTTGCTGTTTACTTCCTGTTTCTCTGGACTTCCTAAAGCCGAAGCCTTAGGTTGTATCAGTCCTCCACAGGCAGAAGCGGGGTAACTCTCCGCCAGTTTTTCCAAATTTAAACTTGCGTTTAAATCGCGGTCGATAGAAATTTGGCAATTTTGGCAATTATAGACACGCTCCGAAAGTTTTAAAGTTCCTTTCTTATTTCCACAATTAGAACATAATTTACTACTGGGATAAAAGCGGTTGGCCAATTTCAAAGTCGAGCCATACCATTTGCTTTTGTACTCTAATTGCCTTTTAAATTCATAAAACCCACCGTCTAAAATGGCACTTGCTAAACGGTGATTTTTTACCATACCCGCGACGTTTAAGTCTTCTATGACTATGTGACTGTGGTTCTTAGCCAAATAGCTTGTGAGTTTATGTAAAGCATCTTTGCGTATGCAAGCAATTTTATAATGAATTTGAGCAACTTTTGTTTGCTGTTTATAGTAGTTGTTAGATTGTATTTTTTTGCCTTTGACAAAACGTTTGGATAGAACGCGTTGGGCAATTTTTAGCTTTCGTTTATAGGTTTTGTATGGTCTTTTGTTTTCAAAGATTTTGCCATCCGAAAGGGTAGCCAGTGTTTTGATACCGAGATCGACGCCAACGGCTTCGCGTGTTTTTGGCGTTGCTTTTGGTTCGTGAGGCACTAAAAAACTTACAAACCAATGCTTTGCGTGACGCGCGATAGTTACATTTTTAATGTTGTCTAATTCCACTTGCTCAGAAAGACGAACCCAGCCAAAGCGAGGAAGTTTAATTTTGCCCTTTCTCGAAACAATTTTACCCTCTAAATAAAAATTATTGTGTTGTCCTTTTTTCTTAAAGCGCGGATGCTTGCCTATTTTTTTAAAAAAGCGTTTGTAAGCTGTACCTAAATCGCGTAGAGCTTGTTGAGGTGCACATTTACTCACTTCGTAATACCAAGGATGTATACTTTTGACCTCTTTAACCAGTTTTTTATGCAAGTCAATAGCAGACAGATGGGCTTCTTTGTTTTTATAGGCTTTTTGGCAAGTTTCAAGTCCCCAATTGTAAGCGTGTCGCGCAACGCCAGCGTGTTTAAAGGCTAAAGTTTCTTGTTTGTTGTTCAAATTCAAACGTACTTTTAAACTTTTCATAGCCTATTTTAGTTCTTTAGCAACTTCTTTTAAACTATCTACAATTTTCTTGTTTTTATGACTGCGACTGCCATATAAACGAGCTGAAAAGACAGTAATTATTTCTAAAACATCTTGAGCCAAATCTTCTTCAAAGCTATTGCCTTGACTTCTGTTAATGATGATAACTTCCACATTAAAATATTCACAAAGCGTAACAATCAATTCCGAACCAAAACGTAAAAGCCTATCTTTATGCGTAATCACTAATCTATCAACCTGATAAGAGCAAATTAATTTAATCAAGCGAATTAGGCCGCGCTTTTTATAGTTTAAACCAGAACCTAAATCATCAATAACTTCAAAATTATAGCCATTTTTTCCACAGTACGATTCCAAAACAAGTATTTGCCTTTTCAAATCTTCTTTTTGGTCGTGTGAACTTACTCGGGCATAGGCTATTGTTAGTGATTTGTCTTTTTTATTTCCTATGAGGTCATTAATTTCAAAACGGCGATGTCCACCTTTCGTACGAAAGGCTTGAATTTTGCCCGCTTGTTCCCATCGATGAATCGTTTTGGTACTAACGCCTAATAATTCAGAGGCTTCTTTAATGCTTATCATAACTCAAATATAGATAAATAACCTGTAAAACCAATTAAATGTCTATAAATATACAGAAATGTCTAAATATTTTGAGGCAGTTTCAAACCCTAATTTTTTAATTTCCAAAATGTATGGCTTAAAACACTCAGAAGAAAATGAAAACCCTGACTTTTTACGTCAACAAGCGTCTCATCTTCTCAAACGCATTCCAATCGTTTTGTATTATACGGGGCTGATTTTCTTTGGTTTAAAAGTTGAAATAGAGCGTCTAAATTATACCAATTTTTTAGCCTTATTTTATTTTTTCTCAATCTATACATCAGGATTAATTTGTTTGGGTTTTATTGCCAATATTATCATCAGTTGATTATTATTACATAATAATTGGAAATCAGAGATTCTTAAAATTTAATTATTCATCGATATGTCAAAATTAGTACTTTTCTTTTTAGGAATTCTTGTCATAAGTGCTTGTAAAAAAATGGTTCAGCCCGGTGAAGCTGCTTCTTTAGATAGTATTCCTGTTTATGTATTTAAAAATATAGAGACCAAATATAGCGAAGATGCTATAACTATAATTACCATTACAGCACCTCTTGAATATCAATACAGTAATGGAAATGTCCTCTATCCAGAAGGTTTACATGTAGATTTTTTTCAAAATAATAGATTAACCACTGTTATAGATGCCGATAGCGCTATTTTTGATAAAAAAGATAACCTTTATACTGCTTTTAATAATGTTAAAGTTGCTAATAAAATCAAAAAACAAAGATTAGAAACAAATATGCTCATTTGGAAACCTAAACAATATCAGATAGAATCCAATGCCAAAGTAAAAATTACCACCTTATTTGAAATTATTCATGGAGTCGGTTTAACAGCTAGACAAGATTTTAGCGAGTATACTATTAAAAGACCCACAGGTATTATGGCAATTAGGTAGTTATGGATTATGGAAGGCTAAAAAAATTAATGCCTTTAATTTCTTTGTTTGAATTGAAAATAAAGTACGAACTAAAAATATTGAAATATTTAAGTATTAAAAATCAAATAATTGAATATATATAAAAAATTTCTAAATGTTTTATAATATTGATTATCAAATAGTTAATTATCTTTTTAGAACTGTAATTTTATAAAAATCATGAAAATTACCATATTAGTTTTATTAATATTTAAGGTTGTTTTTTTGAACTTTGCTCAAGATAAAAATGAAATAAATCCAAATAATAAATCTAATATCCAAACCTATACACCATCTATATTATTAAAGAAAAAACAATTTCAAATAGATATTTTTAATAATATTTATACTCAAACCGCTTTTAGAAATGCGGATGGAAATAAAATAAAGTTAACAGAACGTCAAACGTTTTATACCGGTTTTTTTCAGTTTACAAGAGGTATTTCCAATAATGCACGTTTTAATCTTGGTTTTGATTTGTATATAGCCTCGGTAAATTACAATCCTTTTGATAAGAATAGCGTTGATTCTTATACTCGAACAGCCCTAAGCCATTTTGCCCTACGGATTAAAATTAACCCTATAAAAAACCGTCCTCGTTTTTCCATTCAATCGGCGCTTTTACTACCCATAGCTAAAAACTTGGAGATGCCGCGTTTTTTAACACATGATCGAGTGAGTTGGTGGACTCAATTATTTTACGATAAATATTTTAATAAATTCCAGCTTTTTTTTGAACTTGATTTTTTATACCGTTTTAAAAGCAGAAATCCTAATAATTCAGGAAAAAACGCTTTTTTAAGAACACCAGTCAGTATTTTCTTTAGCTATTTCCCTTCAAACAACTTTACAGTTTATACGTTTATTCAATATTCACCTCTTTTTAGGCGCTTGGACCCTTCTGAGGAAAGTACTTTTGGTAAAACACAGAATTTTACCCAAATGGGCTTTGGGATTAAATACCAAATTTTAGAAAAACTGAACATCGAAATAAGTTATACCAATTTTATAGAATCTGTCAATGACGGTGCAGGTAATACTTTCAATTTAGGGTTTAAATTTATTAACTAAAAATCAAAAGATGAATATCAAATGTGGCTATTAAATAACATTTCTCTTTTGCCTTTTAATACATTTAGAGTAGAGCAAAAAGCGAAATATTTTGTTCGATTGACTCGAAAAGAAGAAGTTATAGAGATTTTAGAAGTTCTTGACAAAAAACTTATAGATCAATCTAAAATTATTTTTTTGGGACAAGGCAGTAATATTGTTTTTACTAAAGATACCGATCATTTTATCATCCAAATGGGTATAAAAGGTATAGAAAAATTAGATGAAGATGATGATTTTATTTATGTAAAGGTATGGGGCGGAGAACTATGGGATGATTTAGTTGACTATACGGTTCAAAAAACTTGGCAGGGTATAGAAAACTTATCTTTAATACCGGGTACTGTTGGAGCGGCACCTATTCAAAATATTGGAGCATACGGAGTGGAATTGTCTGATATTTTTGAATCTGCTGAAACGGTTAATATGGCTACTCAAAAATTTAGAACCTTTTATAAACAGGATTGTCAATTTGCTTATAGAGATAGTATTTTTAAACAAAAATCTAAAGAGAAAATCTTAATTTTAAATATAACCTTAAAATTACGTAAAAAACAAGTATTCAATTTACATTACCGTGGACTTCAAGAATTTTTAAATAAAAAGGATATAAAAAAACCAAATATTTCTGATATTCGTAGTGCTGTAATTCAAATTAGAAATACTAAGTTGCCTAATTATAAGGAAATTGGCAATAGTGGTAGTTTTTTTAAAAATCCAATTATACCACATGAACAATTCAAAAATCTAAAAAATGAATATCCGGATATACCTTGTTACCCTCAAAATTTGGCTTCGGTTAAAATACCAGCTGCTTGGCTCATAGAAAAAGCAAACTGGAAAGGCTATAGAGGTAAAAATATTGGTGTTTCTGATAAACAATCTTTGGTGTTGGTTAATCTGGGCGGTGGTAAAGGTTTAGAAGTCAAAAAATTAGCCTATAAAATACAGACAGATATTCATAAAAAATTTGATATTAAATTAGAATTAGAAGTTAATCTTATGTAATTGTTATCTTTTTTAAATAAAAAATATGAATAAAAAAATACTCTTATTGTTCTTAATATGTTTGAGTGCTTGCGATAAAAATAAGGTTTATGAAAAACATCAAGACGTAAAAAACTATTTGATGTGGTCTAAGAATGATCTCAAAAAGTTTACAGTGACTATAGAAGACACCATCTCGAACTGCAATATCTTTATTGCTCTTAGGCATCACAGTCATATTAATTATAAAGATTTATCCGTGGGTGTTAGTATTATAAAACCTGATGATAGTCAGCAAAAAGAGGATTTTAATATTCCTTTAAGAGATTCAAAAACAGATAAACTATTAGGTGAAGCCTCTTATGAGATTTGTGATTTGGAGACTTTGGTATTCAAAAACTTTAATTTTAACCAAATAGGAGATTATACGTTTGAAATATATCCAAATGAAGGTGAAGAAGAGATAATAGTCGGTATTATACAAGTTGGGATACTTATCAAACAAATTGGAAAAGAATAAAAATATAAATTAGGAATTAAGAAAATTAAAATTCTAAAAAATTAATTAATTAAACCAAGTAATTTAGAACTATTTGGTTTTCAATGTGTTAAAAGAATTTTCTGAACTATTGAATGTATTTATAGTCACGTTACTCGAAAAAAGATTTTAGAGAGTTTAACTTATTGATAATGAAAATGAATTTTCCTGAGATAATATTAGAATTGCTATAATTAAAAGGCTAAAGTAAAGTTTATAATTTCTAAAATATTAAAAAGTAGTTAGAAATAATGAATAAATATACTTCATTACCAAGTATTATAAATACCATTCGAAGCTATAACGCGGAGTTACTCATTGTTACAAAAAAACAATCTATTGAAACAATATTAGAACTTTATCATTTAGGTTTTAGAAATTTTGGAGAAAATAGAGTTCAGGAATTAGTCCAAAAAGAAACTGTTTTACCTAAAGATATTCGCTGGCATTTTATCGGTAATCTTCAAAGAAATAAGGTTAAATATATTGCACCTTTTGTTGAGGTTATCCATAGTATTGAAAGCTTTAAATTACTTCAAGAGGTTAATAAACAGGCTCAAAAATATGAACGAATGATCTCCTGTTTGATAGAAGTTCATGTTTCTTCAGAACGCTCTAAACATGGTTTTGAACCAAACGAAGTATCTTTATTTCTACAACAAAAACAAATAGGGCAATTTAAAAATATTCTCATTAAAGGTTTCATGACTATGGCTACATACACTTTTGATAAAGATTTAATTAGGCAAGAATTTAGAAGTTTATATCAATTATTTTTAAAGTTAAAAAACAAAAAATTAGCCCAAAATATAGTTTTAGAAACACTTTCTATGGGTATGAGTCAAGATTATCAGATTGCCTTAGAAGAAAATAGTACTTTGGTTAGGTTAGGCAGTCTCATTTTTAGATAAAAAATTTTGACTTTTAAAATAACTTATAATCAAATTGTTATAAATTGTATTATTCATAATAAATGCTTATGTCTTCGAGTTTTTTGCGTTTTAAATTGGGGACAAAAGTAGGCTCTTGAGCATAGCCGACAGGCAACACTAAAAAAGCTCTTTCATGATTAGGACGCTGCAATATTTTGGCTAAAAAATTCATTGGACTTGGCGTATGCGTTAAGGTTACTAAACCTGCATGGTGTATACTTGTTATAAGTATGCCACAGGCTATGCCAACCGATTCATTAACGTAATAATTATTGTGTTTTATGCCTTCTTCGTCAAAGTCATATACTTTTTTGAAAACAACAATAAGCCAAGGGGCTATTTCTAAGAAAGGCTTATGCATATCCGTGGCTAAGGGTTGTAAATCTTTTTTCCAACGTTTGTTCATTCTGTTTTCATAGCTCTGTTTTTCCTCTTTTTCTGCTGCTTTTCGAATTTCAGCTTTTAGACTCGGTTTAGATATGGCGCAAAAGGTCCAAGGTTGTTTATGAGCTCCTGATGGTGCTGTCGAAGCACATAGGATAATATTATCTATAATCTCTTTAGCAACAGGCTTGTTGCTAAAAGACCTTACCGAACGACGTTTATTAAGCCAGTTGTAAAAATTTAGGCTTCGGCTTAGCATTTCAGATTCTTTATAAGTCTTTTGTTTGTAAACAATATGTTTAAATCCTTTGATAAGTATAGATTTTTGTTGAGTCATGAATTTTATTTTTTCTCCAATTTGATAATTTCTTGAACTCTTTTTTCAGAAATACTAAGTGATTTTGAGATGATATCTATTGAAATTCCATTATTATAAAACCCAAGTACTGACTCTATTTTTCCTTTTTCGATCCCTTTTTCAATCCCTTTTTCAATCCCTTTTTCAATCCCTTTTTCAATCCCTTTTTCGATCCCTTTTTCGATCCCTTTTTCAATCCCTTTTTCGATACCTTCTTCAATCCCTTTTTCGATACCTTCTTCAATCCCTTTTTCGATACCTTTTTCGATACCTTCTTTAATACCTTCTTTAATACCTTTTTCTCTTTCTTTCTTTAAAATTTTTAAACTACGTTGTTTTAAAGCTATAAAAGTGCGCTCTCGACTAATCCCATCCCAGTATTTATCATATGCTTCTAATTCGCCTTCACTGAAACTTGATTCCTCTAAAATATCTAAAGCTTTTCGAGTATGCTTATCTTTAACTAAGTCAGCAGGTATATTTACTGTCCCATCTTGAATTTCTGTTAAAAACCTAAGCCATAAAATATGCATCTTCTTTTCAGAAATACTCTGAACTTTAAAATTAGGTAACTCTATAAATACCAACTCTATACCTTCAATTTTATCCTCGAGATTGGTTACATTTAAGAGGGTATAATGATGATAATAATCCTTGGAATGACTAAAGCGGTCGTCAACCAAATTTAAAGCATAAACCGGCATTAGTGTTTCATAGAGCTGCCCTTTTTGGAGTTGTCTGGAATAAGCTTTAGTCGTATTATACAAAACCCGATATTTAAATTCCGAGGTCCACGAGTTTTGCATCTCTACAATAAATTGTTGATCGTGATTATCTTTGCATTTTACATCAACTATAGAGTTTTTATAAGTTGGTAAACTAGGCACTTGCTCAGGAGAAATATAGTCAATACTTTCAATAAAACGCCCTTTTTCTAAAGGCAATAAGGCATTTAAAAAACTGATTAATAAATCTTTATGTTCTCCGAAGATTTTTTTAAAGGTTAAATCGTTCTTAGGGTCTAAATATCTCATTTTAAACTATTTATTGGTAAACAAATATTAGGAAAATTACAATCTTGAAAATAAATTAATCAAACGCCAAAACCTAAAAAATGATAGACTATTTAAACCTTTGACAAAGTTTTGAACTTTGTCAGTGGAATAGCCACGGAACTGGGTTAAAATCTGTTTTCTTCGATTTTTCTCCAAGTCTAACAGTCGCGACCATTTCATGAACACCGATGAGCCCAATGTTATTGCTTATATAATTATACGTATACGAAACATCTATTGCTTTTGGAAAAATGAATCCGATACCCAAAGCAAATTGACCTTGAGTTCTATAAGAAGTAGAGAACCAAAGTCCAGATATAAGTAAATTATCAATGATGAGATTAATATCCAATTGATCAGAAATTTGAATATCAGCACTTTCAGGAATGAGTGTTTTTTTCCACATTAAGGAAGGCGTAAGTCCAATAATCTTAGTATCATTTCCTAAGTCAAATCTATACCCTCCCGTGACAAAAATATGAGGCAATAAATAATTGCTAACATCCGGTCTATTAGTTCCTAAGCCACTAACAACATTAGTAACTGAAACCCCCGAATAAAATTTGGAACTATATAACCATAAAGCAGCGCCAAAATCAATATGGGTGGAGTTGTCAATATTTCTAATAAACCTATCGTTTAGATTAGTATTGTTGAGTTTACTGATATTCAAACCAGAACTAAATGTTTGGGTTTGAAGACCAAGAGAAAGGTGAATATCTTTTTTTTTAGTTTTCTTAATGCTTGTATTGGGATTTCTTTGGACTTCGTAATCTGGACTTATCCGTGTTTCTCCTTCTATTTTTTTTACGATAAAATTAAAAGCATAACCTATTTGATAGCTGTTGTATTTTAAAATACCACCCTGGTCTGAGGTAATGATTGCACTTAATCCATGTCCCCAATTTTCCGTTTTTCCAAACCCAAAGTTAGCCGAAAGATAATAATTCTGCGGAGCGTTGTTTATACCAGATCCAAATCCTCGCCAACTCCATTTTATTTGGTTTTCGTCGAAAACGCCGGCCACGGCGCTATTGATGAGTAAATTGTTCGTGAGATATTGCGTATAGGCTGGTAAAGTACTTTGGCCAAGCATCCAAAAATTTTTTAAACAAAAAAAACTTAAAATCAATAAATAACGCATCATAATTGGGAATTAAAAAAATTAAAATACAGAAAAATTAGTACATTTTAATACTGCACCGTCAGGGTACCGTTTAGAATTGGACAATCTCCCTTGTTGGGTTTCACGACATATATATAATTGCCTGCGGGTACTTTTTTCCCTCCATGATCAACACATTTCCAATCGTTTTGATAGTTGCTTTTTTGATACACCACGTTGCCCCAGTTGGAATAGATAGTAACTTCTGTGTTTGGAAAATCGCTCAGACCCTTAATTACCCAATTATCATTTGCCCCATCATCATCAGGGCTTATGAAATTTTGGACATCTTGATGGGTGAGACATGGTACAGGAGGCACACATTCCACAACTTCCAATCTTAAAGTAGTTAATATCGAATTACAACTATTATTTTCATATCTTTGACTTTGAGTATAGGTACCTGAGGATGTAATTATTTCATTACCAAATAAGTAAGAGCTATCGGAACATATTGTATCGACTATTTCTTTTTGAACTGTTTCCAAAACTGACAGATTTAATATTACCGTGGAATCGCAATTATTAGAAGCAAACGTTTCGCTATAAGTCCCTGATGTTGTTAAGTTTTGACTGCCAAAGGCATAGCTTTGACCTGAACAAATAGTTTCTGAAATAGTATTGGTTATTTCTTGCAGAACATTTAACGTTACAACTACCACCGAATCACAACCTCCTGATGCTGTGAATATTTCGCTATAAACTCCTGATGTTGTTAAGTTTTGACTGCCAAAGGCATAGCTTTGACCTGAACAAATAGTCACTGAAATAGTATTGGTTATTTCTGGTAAAACTGTTACTGTTAAGGTTAAATTAACTACTGAATCACATCCATTTAACGCTATAAACGTTTCGCTATAAGTCCCTGATGTTGTTAAGTTTTGACTGCCAAAGGCATAGCTTTGACCTGAACAAATAGTTTCTGAAATAGTATTGGTTATTTCTTGCAGAACATTTAACGTTACAACTACCACCGAATCACAACCTCCTGATGCTGTGAATATTTCGCTATAAACTCCTGATGTGGTTAAGGTCTGACTGCCAAAGGCATAGCTTTGACCTGAACAAATATTTGCCGAAATCGTGTTGGTAAGTACCGACAAAACCACTAAATTTAAGGAAACCACCGAATCACAGCCATTTGCCGCTATAAACGTTTCGCTATAAGTCCCTGATGTTATTAATGTTTGGGTCCCTAAAATATAGGAATCACCGGCACAAATATTTGCCGAAATCGTGTTGGTAAGTACCGACAAAACCACTAAATTTAAGGAAACCACCGAATCACAGCCATTTGCCGCTATAAACGTTTCGCTATAAGTCCCTGAAGATGTTAAGTTTTGACTGCCAAAGGCATAACTATCTCCCGTACAAATGGTGGCTGAAATAGCATTTGTTACAGGAGGCATAATTACACTCAAATTCTCATACCAAACAATTCGATAGGGTGTAGAAAGAGATCCCAGCACCAAATCTAAATCGCCATCCTGATCTACATCGTGAGTTTGCAAATGCCTTCCATTAAAAGCACCATTTATAAGCGGAAATATATTCAAATCTATTAGAACGGAAGTAGTAGTGGCAAAGACACCATTTCTATTCTCCAATGCCAAAATTGTTGAATCTAAAGCATTGAAGATAATCAAATCTTCAAAACCATTACCGTTGAAATCGGCCATTTCAATAGCCTCTATATCCATAGTTGTCCTAAAATTATGGATGGCTAGTCTATCTAAAACCCCTAAACCATTGTTTATGAGTAAAAATACAGAATCATTGCTGACCCCAACAATATCCGGATCACCATCTTGATCTACATCGGAAATAGCGTAACCTTCCAAAGATGAGATAGTGGAAATAGGGCGTCCTGTTAAAAATGTTCCATTTCTTTGATTTTCATATAAGACTAAATTCGGATCCTCGTAACTTATAATATCTTCGAAACCGTCCCCTGTAAAATCTGAAATTAATAAAGTAAGCCAAGATCTGGTAATTGTATTATTTATGCCTCTTGTAAAAAGCCCCGAGTTATTTTCAAAAAAATAAAGTGGTGCACTTCCAACTCCAATAATATCCAAATCGCCGTCATTCTCCAAATCAATAAGATGAGTAAGGGTAACATCAGGGCTAACTGAATAATTGGAAGTTTGGGTAAAGGAATTGCTTTGGTTATTTGTAAACCACCAAAAGCCTTTTCCAGAACCCCCATTATCCTCAGTACTGGCTACAATATCATCGTACCCGTCGTTGTTGAAATCTAAAATCAAGGGTGAATTGGCACCGGAAAGTCCACTTCTTACCAAAACTGGGGTTCCAAAAGTACTAGAACCCATTTTGGGAATAAAAACCAACCTATCAAAACCGGTACCAGTACCTCCATTAGCCCCAATAGTATAGGCAATATTGCCTGTATTTTCTTGAACGTTAAAAAACATGTAATGCTGGCTAGTAGAACTACCGGTAATTTCCGTTATCAGTGTGGGGGTATCAGCAAAACGAATAGCACAAGTGGGATTAGCGTTGGTTTGCACCCGGATAACATTTGAGTAAACCGACGTATCCCCACAAGTTGTAAGGCTTCGCACCCGATAGTAATAAGCTGTGGCCGGAGTTAGACCTGTAACCAGATGAAAAGTATCGGTTGTTGAAATATTTTGGCTCACGTAATTATTTGTAAATGTTCTATTGGTAGCAATATCAATGAGATAACTATCTGATGTTAGCGTATCTGTCCAATAGGCTGTAAAGCTAGAGGTTGTCGCGTCAGTAGTGAGATGAGCTAAGGGCGCTACTCGGGGTGTTACAGTTCCGCCATCCGTAGTATATAATAAGCGGATTTCTTCAGGACTTAAAGCCCGGTTATATACTCTAATTTCATCTAGGCGGGCGCCGGAGGTAACATAACGAGGATGCCCATTTCTTGCAATATCAGCATCATATGATCCAATAAAGCCTTTAGTGGGCATTACAGTTTCGTTAAAATTGCTGCTTGCAACCTCAATTCCGTCGACAAATAAGGTTAAAATACCTGTAATTCTATTGACTGTAAAAGCTGAATGCACCCAGCGGGAATAGCTAAAACAGTTAACGGAAAGGTAGTGATCAGTTGAAGAAGCTCGTAGATACGCAACAATTTCTCTATTTCCTCTATCCACAACAGCATGTTGAAAACCATGTGAAAACCTAAAGCCACCATCTTGATAGGTAAGCAAAGGAGCTGTTCTAATTGCTACCCCAATCTCTGATTCCTCAATATGTATCCACCCCGAAACCGTAAAAGAACTATCTCCTGGTTGCCAAGGGGTTACTTCTATTCTGTGGTTATCATTTGCCGGGGTAATAATATTGGGCATTTGCAAAGCCATTCCTGAAACACCTGGTACATAGGATACTGTGCCATTAATGCTGTTGCCATCGAGATCGCTTACGGTATCTTCCAAGTGGTTTTCAAAAGGATAATGAACAACTAAACCGCTATCTATATTTTGAGCGTATAGCTGGGTAAAAAATAGTACACTAACTACAACAATAAATACAACTTTAGGCATAATAATGATTGATTAAAAACTAAAAATTTGTTACCAATTAATCTCAATTATAAATGTCTATAGTTTACCATGCAAGAAATTTTAATTTTCATTGGAAAAAGGCGCGCATTTCGTCCGATAAAACGCGCAGATTAAAAAAATGAGGAAAATCGAACGGACTAAAATACGCAAATATGTCTAAGGGTGGGCTGTTTAATTTGCCAGATAATGGTTCAAACAAGTTGTCCCAATTTAAAAGATAGGTTTTTTTGTTAATCAAATAAAAAATGCTTAACATGCGTTTTTGTCGCTTGAAAAAAGGATTTTTAGGATTCTAACTCATTTATATTAAAATCGGACCTTTTGCAAAAATAAATATAGTATGGCTATCAAAAAAAGGACATGACTGGGAACAAGAAAAAAGAACAAGAAAAAAAAGAAGGCAAAAGAAATAGTCGCTTCGATTGGCTCTTCAAAGAAAACATCAAAGATTTTTTCTTTCCACTGCTTACTAAGCAATTGAATATTAAAATTTTAAACTCTATAATTTTAGATCCTCAAATCCATAAAACTTTGCTGGTCAAGCGTGAAGTAGATTTTCTCTGTGAAGTTGAAACGCCTAAGGGAAAAGAACTGATTCATATTGAATTTCAGACTACAAATGACCCTAATATGCTTAATCGCATTGGAGAATATCATGGTTTTTTGCTAAGACAATACGATTTGCCTATTCGTCATGTGGTTATTTATTTGGGGGCCAAAAAGTCTACTATGTTGACTCAACTTGATGCCGATACGATTTATCGGGGTTTTGATTTGATCGATTTATCAGCTATAGATGCACGTGCCTTATTATCGTCAGAGCCTTCAAAATTAGCCTTCATAGCGCCTCTATGTGCTATGGCTGAGGATGAAAAAGAAGATATTTTGAGGATAAGTGTTGGTCAATTAGAACAACTTAGTTCCTCTGACCATGAATTTAGAGAAGATTTACATGGTTTGTTTTTATTATTGGGTTTACGTCCCGAATTAACTGATTTACTTTCTAAAATTATTGATGCTATGCCTATTACTTTTGATATTGTGAAACATCCTTTGTTCCAAAGAGGACGAGTAGAAGGAATTGAAAAAGGAATTGAAAAAGGAATTGAAAAAGGAATTGAAAAAGGAATTGAAAAAGGACGAGTAGAATCAGTGCTTGGATTCTATAAAGAAAATATTTCACCTCCTATCATTGCTAAAGCCCTAAATATTTCTGAAAAACGTGTTCAAGAAATTATAAAATTAGGGCGCAAGCGCTAATATCTTTGGTAAAAGTAGATGTCTTCAAAAAAAGTTGGGACATAAAAAATTGCAAAATGAACCCGAAAAAGCTACAAATTAAACAGACTAGTTAAGAGTTATATTTTATAGTTATACTGGGTTTGGCATCTTCGGGATCAATTTCTATTATTTTATCGCCTTTTTGAATGATTAGGGGTGACTTTTTCATTTTTTTAAATTTAATAAGTCGTTCATAAGTCAACTCTAGCCCTTTAACTATTTTTCTATGAAGCTCTTTAGTATTTTCTTGCTCATTCATAATATATCTAAATAATTGTATTGGTACAATCTTTTAATGGGATTTTCATAACTCCTTGGGGAGCGCCATTGCAACCGGCAATACTATAAAGTTTTTTCATCAATGGTTTGGCTTTTTTTTAATATTTTGATTATCAAATAGTTATAAATTTAACAATTTTTAAGTTAACCTATTTATTTTCAGTATTTTAATCTTGATAATTCCTGATTTTTATCTCCTATTTGAATAATCTTCTAAGATGAGTAGCTGCTCCCATTGAAAGAGGTATTTTTACTTCCTTTGTGTGTAAAAATTTTTTTTCTGACTCTTTTCCCCATATAGGTTTTAATTCTAACCATCTTTCAGAGCTTCTTCTGCCATATTCAAATTTTATAATATTATTATTCAAGTTAATAACGTAAGACTGATGACAGCGGTAGAAATAAGGTCTTTTGTATTTTGGTTCTGCTTTAGTTTTTTCTGTCGTTGCAAAATCATTAAGTTTATAGTAAGTTTCGTATATTTTGCCTTGCTTGATATAAACATTAGTTGGCATCTTTCGATCAACATCCTCTTCCTTAGAAGTAACAAAAGCAACTTCTGTTAAAGGGATATGATGACCATTAACAGAAATTAATCTATCGTTATATTCATAAATGTCATGTACCCCTATTTTGGTCTGATACAAAAACTGAATAACAGAGGTTTTGAGGGTATCAAGAGCAAGGGCTTTGGATTTGTCCATTGCCGTTGTTTGAGGTATTTTATTTTGAGTTTTACTTCTTGTAAACATTTTAGATATCCATCTGGCAAAACTAGTTTCGGTGAGGTGTTTATTCAAATAATCCATACCCATAGCAGTCAGATACATAATTGGACGTTCTCGTTTCTTATTCAAAAATTTAGCTAATTCTATACCGTCTGAATCGCTATTGCTGTGCAAAGCAACATCTAAAACTGCCCAGTCAAAATGATCCGAATGCGCTATTATTTCTTTTACAGTTTCTTTAAGTTGCTTTCCTTCTTCTATTCGGGGAGCGGTGCATGTAAACCCTATGTTTTCTAAATTTTTTTGAATTTTTTCAAGCTGATAACTATCGTCCTCAACTACTAAAACTCTGGGATATTTTTTAAGGATGCCCTTTAGTTTTTTGTCAATAGTGTTTTTTCTTTCGTTCATGATTAATATTTTTTAATACGTTGATTGTAAGGTATAGTCATGTCAATTAAAAAAAGGATTTTTGGAGGTTTTAATTCATTGGTTTTGAAAACGTCTGTTCCCCAAAAATAAAATAGCATGGCTATAATTTTAGTTTTTGTAAATGAATATTGTCCATGTTGTGCCTTTGCCTTTAGCAGTTTCAAGTTTGTAGCGATTGCCTAAGTTGTAAATTGAGTTTTTAATGAGTCCCATTCCCAAACCGCTGCCTTTGGGTTTATCTTCTTGATTAAAGCCAATTCCATTATCTTGAATGCGCAATACGAATCGTTTTTGATTTGGATCTTTTTTTAAAACTATTGTCAATTTGGGCTTGTCAATACCTTTAAAAGCATATTTCAAGGCATTGTGAATTATTTCGTCGATAATATGTCCAATTTTTTCGAGTTGTTTACTATCTAAAACGAGAGGAGTAATATTTTTTTGAATTTTAATTTGCGCATTGTGTAACGATAAATAGTAGTCAATTTTTTCATCTATAAATTTTCTTAATAATATTTCTTCATAATAATCAGGTTTATACTGCTTAATTATCTTTAAAGTGCCCACAACATTATTAATAAAACGTTGGAAAAAGTCTAATAGATGATGTTCTTTTTCTAGTTTTAAGGGTAGGCTTTCTTTGTAATCTTTAACACGTTTTTCTATTTCTGTTAAAGAGCCTTCAACGCTATGTCCCATAATCTTTTTAATTTCTTTTTCTAATTCTTTCTTTCTCCAAAACAGACCTGCCAGCCCAGCCAACAAAAGCGCCACCAAAATTCCTGCAGCTATCGCCCACATCGTTTGTTGGTCTTTCCAATCCAAACGGTTTTCATAATGTTTTTTTTTGATATTATTTTTTTCCTTAGCCTCAATAGCAACGCGTTTATGGTCATGACGGCTATTGTACAGAGGTCTAAATATGTTATTTTCTTTGCGATACCCTTCGAAGGTAAAGTCGCCATTTTTGGGACTTAGGGTTCTTAACGTATCATCATAATAATAAAGATAGGTGCCGTGGGCTTTCATTCTTGAAAAAACAATTCCCAAGCTGTCGGCAATGCGGACATTTTGTTTGATAGCTTCAAGCATAAAGTTGCTATCTTGAAGGTTAAAACTTTGTTTTATAGTATCTTGCCAATTGGATAAATTTATATCTTTCTCAGTCCAGCCCAAGGCTTCAACAATTCGACATCGGGTTTCTATGTTCCAAAGTCTATTATAGGTTTTGGCGTTGTGGGCTTTTAAACTTTTAAAAAAGAATTCAAAACCTTTGTCTACGTGTTCTTTTTTTTCGGCTTTGGTTAACGTAGTATCCGTGTTAAACCCCGAATTGACGAAATACCGACCCAGATGGAGAAATAAATCGGGTTTTTGCCCCAAGCCGCCCAAGCGTTTATATAAGGCTAAGGCTTTTTGCAAGTTGCCTTTGAGTTCCGGTTTTTCGCTTCCAAAACCAATATACAATTTCCCTAAGTTCAAAAGTAAATCCACATAAAGCAATTTTTCGTAGACGTTCGCAGTATCCTTTACCAAAGCCATAGCTTTGTCAATAGTTTTTATAGCGCTGTCTTGTTTTCCAAGATGCTCTTTTTCTATATAGCTGATATAGTCCAAGGCTTGGGCTTGTAAAAATTTATCGCCTATTCTCTCAGCTAAATCCAATCCATTATAAGTCAAGTCAATGGCTTCTGCATTTTCGAGTTCACCCAGTAAGCCGCCATAACTGATAAGTACTTGGGCTTTAACAGAATTGTTGTCTTTTAAAGTTTCAGCTAAACGGATAGCTTCACCTCCACATGAAAATATAAGGCCTTTATTTGTATTCCAAAAATAATATTGGGCTATAGCTATCAAACTCAAGGCGCTGTCTTCGGTTGAACGGCTCAAGCGAAGCGCTTCATAAGCATAATATTCCGCCGAATCTAGGTCGATATGGGGATACAATTCGGCTATTTTGAAAAAGTAAGTCCATTTTTTAGATGGAAATAACGCGGCTTGATTTTTTAGAAACTTAATTTCTGATTGAATGGTGAAAGTTTTTTTAGGCTCTTTTTGATTTTTTTTACAATTCCAATTAATCAACATAAGACTTATCAGAATACAGAGATTTAATTTCATAACAGGCTATAAATTATAAATTCAAAATTAGGAATTACAAATCAAGAAAACGATAAGTTAAAAAAAAATGATAATTCTGCATCTTCCGAGAATCTACGGTTGCTTTAGTATGAAGTTTTAATTTTAGATTGACATGACTATAGTCATTTATAATTTAAAAAAAATTGGTTATCAACTAAATATATATTTAAGAAATACAGTAAAAACCATTTAAGATAGTTTCGAAAAATTGCTATAGAATTTGTTCGATAACCTTATTTTTTTTAGTTTAAAGATTAAATTTATCATATTAAGTCCAAACTACTGAAAATAAACAATAAAATTATGACGCGTCATCTATTTGTTAAATGTTTAAGGATTTTTTTAATTTCGTTATTTCTTTTTATTTCTTATTATGGCTTTACTCAATCTATAATAGATAATCCTTCCCAAACTATACCACTTGATACATCTATTCATACAGGAAAATTAAAAAATGGCTTGAAATATACCATTCGTAAAAATACAACTCCAAAAAAGTTTGTAGAATTACGTTTAGCTGTAAATATAGGTTCTTTACAAGAAGATAATAATCAGTTAGGTATAGCTCATTTTGTAGAACACATGGCTTTTAATGGAACTAAAAATTTCAAAAAAAATGAACTGGTTAACTATTTGCAATCTATAGGCGTTAAATTTGGTGCTCATGTAAATGCTTATACCAGTTTTGATGAAACCGTTTACATGCTTACTTTGCCTTCTGATGATGATGAGGTTTTGAAAAAAGGTTTTCAAGTTTTGAGAGACTGGGCTGGTAATTTAAGTTTTGACAAAACAGAAATAGATAAAGAACGTGGAGTTGTAATTGAAGAATGGCGCTTAGGACTTGGAGCTAATGAACGCATGCAACAAAAATATTTTCCTGTTTTGCTTAAAGATTCCCGTTATGCTAAACGTCTGCCTATAGGTAAAAAAGAAATTATAGAAAAAGCGAGTTATAGCACGATTAAAAAATTTTATAACGATTGGTATCGCCCTGAATTAATGTCTGTAGTAGTAGTTGGAGATATAGATATTGTAAAAACGGAAAAAACTATAAAAGAACTCTTTACAGGTTTGAAGAAATCTTCTAAAAAAGCCCGTAAAAGAGAAATTTATTCTGTTCCGGATCATAAAGAAACGCTTATTTCCATTGTTTCAGATAAAGAGTACCCTTATTCTGTAGTTCAGGTTTTGTATAAAAAAAATACCGAAATTTATAATACAGTCGACAAATTCAAAAAACTTTTTATCTACCAACTTTATACAGGTATGTTAAACTTACGCTTAGCCGAATATTTAAACAAACCATCTCCACCATTTTTGTATGCTAATATTGATTTTGAAAATCACTTAGTTCGTTCAAAAGCAGGTTTAGTAGGTGTGGCTGTGGTTACAGATGGTCAAATTGAGCAAGGATTAAAAATTTTATTGGAAGAAAATAAAAGAATTTTAACCCATGGATTTACGCAAACCGAATTTGATCGCTTTAAAAAAGAAATTCTTAATTATTATAAAAATGCTTATAATGAAAGAGATAAAACAGAATCTACTGTTTATGCCAGCGAATATATCAGAGTATTTTTGCAACAAGAATCTAGTCCGGGTATTGAGTATGAATATGAATTTTGTAAACAATATTTAGACAAAATAACCTTAGAAGAGGTTTCTAATCTAGCTAAAACTTGGTTAACGACCCAAAATAGAGTTATCCTTGCTCTCTCTCCAGAAAAAGAAGGATTAAAACTTCCTACAGAAGAAGGTATTAGGGCTGTTATTCAAGAAGTAGAAAATCATGAATTAAATGCTTATGAAGATAATATTAATACTAAAGAACTTATACCAGACCCTATAGTTAAAGGAACAGTTATAGATAGCCAAAAGATAGAAGCTATAAATGTTAGTCAATGGACACTTAGCAATGGTGCTAAGGTTGTGTTTAAACCTACAGATTTTAAAAATGATGAAATTGTAATGGAAGCCTATAGCTTAGGAGGACATTCTCTTTACGAAGATAAAGATTATTTTTCAGCTCTTCACAGCAGTTCTATTGCTAATTTAAGTGGAGTTGGGGATTTTTCTTTGCCAGAGCTTCAAAAACTATTAACAGGTAAACGACTCACTTTAGATCCTTTTATTGACAGCTATACAGAAGGTTTCAGAGGCAATACAAGCGCAGAAGATTTAGAAATAATGTTTCAACTTATCCATTTATATTTTTCAAAAAGCCGTAAAAGCAAAGAAGCTGTAGAATCGTATAAGAACAGAACCAAGGGGTTTATTCAAAATTTGAAGGCTTCCCCTACTACCCTTTATTTTGACCAAGTAGAATATATTATGAACCAAAATCACTTGCGAGGAAACTATATACCAACTTTTGAAAATATAGATAAAATTGATGAGAATAGAGTTTTTGAGATTTTTAAAGAACGTTTTGCCAATATAGCTGATTTTACTTTTTTCTTTGTTGGTAATATAGACCAAGAAAAATTAAAACATTTAACAGAAAAATATTTAGGTAGTTTAATAGGTCAAGCTGATTCTTTGGAGACATGGAAAGATAGGAATATAAGGGCACCAAAAGGCGTTAATAAAAAAACTATTTATAAAGGAAAAGCTCCAAAAAGTTATGTCAATATATTTTTTACAGGGGAAGGACAATACGATAAAGAAGATGAATATTTATTAAAATCGTTAAGTTATGTATTAGATATCAAGTTTATTAATAAACTCAGAGAAGAACAAAGCGGTGTATATGGTATTGGTATAACCAGTGAAATAAACGTTCTTCCAAATACCAATTATCAAATACGAATTACCTTTCCTTGCGCACCTGAAAATGTAGATAAACTCATTGAAAGCGCTTTTAAAGAAATAAAAAATATTAAAATAAATGGCGTTAGTCAAGAAGATTTACAAAAAGTTAAAGAATCTCAAAGACTTGAATACCAATCTGCTTTAGAAGAAAATAGTTTTTGGATAGAAACTCTTTTTAACAGCTATTTGTATAAAAAAGATCCTATAAAAATTCTTGATTTTGAAAAAAATATTAATAATATATCAAGTGAAGCATTACAAAAAATTGCTAATAAATATTTTAATTTTGATAACTACACTCAAATTGTCTTAAAGCCAGAGAAGAAGTAAAAAATAAATGGTTATATATGATAATAAAAGTAAACTATTTTTAAAGATTCCTAAGTTTTTAAATTATTTTCAGTTGGAAAAAGGAATAATATCGGATAAAACTTTTTTACCATCGAAATTAAATCGAAGCAGCTTATCGCTACAAAAGTTTTTTATATAGTTATCTATTGAAACTTTTAATAATTGAATTTCTGACTTCATTTTCCAATGCTGTCCTAATTTTTTATCATAAACAACAATGAACAATTTATTTTTAAGGTGCATTCTATTTTCTTGACTTTGATTTTTATACAACCAACGGATTAGGTTTTCTTTACAAGTTATTGCTTGAGCGTATGGTAAAGGAAAATTTTTGGGGAAAACAGATGTTTTGTGGTCAAAAGCAATTTGTCCTATTGTAAAATCGACTGATTGATGGTATGTATTTTTATTAGCTTCTATATTTTGATGCCTAGTAAAAATGGCTTCTACAGCTTTTGCAGACCAGAAATTATACCACCTATTCAAAGCATAATTCTTTAAGCCTTCATCAAGATTTTTTATCCGATTTAAAAGATCCTCAAATTTAGTAGTCTGATAAATAAATCGTGTTTTTATATCCCAAGAATCGGATTGTTTTCTACCCCATTTATAAGGGAATTTTAAACGTTTTTTTAATTCTATCTCTATATTAGACATTAGACTCTTTTTTATAAAAACTTATATGGTTTTAAAATATTTGATTTTCAATAATTTATAAAATTTTTATCCTATAAAAAATAAATATAACATTTTATACTCATTTTTAGGGTAAAAACTCTAATAATCAAAAATAGTTTTCAACTCAAATTTAAGGTCTGGGAATAAAACCGATTTTATGCTATCATATTCGGTAAGTGGTTGTAGACCAATGTACTTTCCTTTTTTATTCAAAATATAAATTAAAACTTGTTTTTGATTTGGATAGACTATCCAATATTCTTTTACGCCTACTTCTTGATAGATTTCAAACTTATCCTTGATGTCTCTTTTTGAGTTTCCCGGTGATATAATTTCTATCACTAAATCGGGTGCGCCTTTTGCCCCGCGTTTGTCTATTTTATTTTTATCACAAATTATGCACAAATCGGGCTGAACAACAGTATAGGCTTTATCGCCTTTGGGTATGGGCAAACGAACATCAAAAGGCGCAGGGTAAACCTCACAAGTATTTGGTTTAAGACAATATATTACTTCAAAATTTAATAATCCTACTATTTTTTGGTGCCTTGAATTTGGCGCTGCCATTTTAAAAATCTTGCCTTTAATCAGCTCGACCCGCTCTTCAAATTTCCATGTTATATAATCGGAATACGTGTATACTTTGTCAAGATTCAATTGACTAAATTGAGTAATTTCCATAATCATTAATTTAATGACATTTTTTTTGAGGTCTTATAAATATAAGCAAAAAGTTCATGGTTTTTTCTTAGTTTTAGCTAAGAACCTAGCTTCTAAAAGCAATTTATTCTCGTATTTTAATTCCTAATTCCTTACCTAATAAATAAATCACTTTTTTCATGGCTTTATCAATCGCTTTATCTTCTAAGGTTTTTTGTTTATCTTGAAGAAGAATATTAACAGAGTATGATTTTTTGCCTTCTCCTAATTGTTCTTCATTTTGATAAACATCAAAGACACTAACATCTTGAATTAAACGCCTATCAGCTTTTTTTATCGTTTTTTCAATATCACTATAACTCATTGATTTTTCCATGATTAAAGACAAATCTCTTCGTACAGGTGGGTATTTGGGAATAACTTGATTTAAAACTTTAGTATTCAATATTTTTAAACAGGTTTCCCATTCTATTTGAGCATACAAAACATCTTGTTTTATATTTGATTTAGCGATAAAAACATCTTTGACCATACCCATTTCTGCCAAGGTTTTTCCATTTTTATGATAAGATATTCCTTCAATATATTGATTATCAATAGATTTTTGATCATAAAATTTAATATTAAGAAGACTTAAAATATTTTGTCCTATTCCCGATAATTTTTGAAAAAAGAGTTCATGGTTTTTGTTTAACCAATGATCATTTTGATTTTTATAGCTCAACCAAATACCTAAGACTGTACGTTCTTTAAATTTTTTTTCCTCATCCAATTCATAGATTTTACAAAACTCAAATAAATTCAAATCAAACTGCTTACGATTAATATTATATTCAATAACCTCTAAACCAGACAAGACAAGATTATCACGCATAACATTTAAATCTACACTTAGGGCATTTTTTATTTTAATAGTTTGATTTTTAGGATTATCATCTTTGGTTAGAGGGTTAGTAAAAATTTGAAACAAACCTTTACCTACTAAAGTATGGCTAATTTTAGTTTCTAAATTAAAATCTTCGAGTAAATTGGTATTTGCTAAATAACTTGCATTCAAATTTTCATTTGGTTTGACTTGATTATAACCATAAATACGCAAAATTTCTTCTATAACATCTACTTCGCGAGTCACATCGGCTTTAGATGTTGGCACAGAAACGGTTATACTTTCTGGATTTTCTTGAATAATTTCTATATCTAAAGCTTTTAAAATAGCTTTGATTTTTGTTTGACCTAATTTTATTCCAATGAGTCTATCTATATTGGCGTATAAAAGTTTAACTTTTTTGTTTACAATAGGTTTAGGATAGATATCTACAATTTCTGAAGCTATTTCAGCACCTGTTAAACTCTTGATTAAAAGAGCAGTATATTGAAGCGCATATTTGGTATTATTTGGGTCTGTGCCTCGTTCAAAACGATAAGCTGCATCAGTTTTAAGTTGGTGAATAAGAGAAGAACGTCGAATATATTTGGCAGAAAAGTAAGCAGCTTCCAAAAAGATAGCCTCTGTTTTTTGGCTAATTCCAGAGTCTAAACCTCCAAATACACCTCCGATACACATAGGTTTTTCTTGACCGTCGCAAATCATTAAGTCTGTTTCTTGCAACTTTATTTTTTCTCCGTCTAAAGTTATAAAACTCTCCCCTTTAGAGAGCGTTTGGACATTGATAGTTTGATCTTGAATTTTGGAATAATCAAAAGCATGTAGCGGTTGCCCTATAGTAAACATGGCATAATTTGTTATATCTACTACATTATTAATAGGCTTTAAACCAATAGATTTAAGTTTATTTCTTAACCACTTAGGTGATTCTGCAATTTTTATACCTTTTAAAGTAACCCCTGTATAACGCGGACAGGCTTCTGAATTTTTAACATTAACATGAATAGGTAAATCATGATTATCAACTTTAAAAGTTTGAACATCGGGAAGGTGTATTTTTTTAGAGAAAAGGGCTCTTAAGTCCTTGGCTACGCCTAAATGAGAAGCTGCATCATTACGGTTTGGTGTCAAGTCGATAGTTATAATTGTATCTTGATAGGGATTAAAGTATTTTTTGGCAGGACTTCCATTTGGCAAATCTGTTTCTAAAACAATAATTCCATCATGTTCTTCCGAAAGCCCTATTTCATCTTCTGCACAAATCATACCTTCTGAATGTTCACCTCTTATTTTACTTTTTTTTAGTTTAATTATTTGATTGTCAAAAGTATGCAATAGAGTTCCCACTTGAGCAACAACAACTTTTTGACCTTTATCAACATTTGGGGCACCACATACAATTTGTAAAACACTATCGCCTCCAACATCAACAGTGGTCAATTTTAGTCTTTCCGCGTTTGGGTGTTGTTGGCAGGTCAAAACTTCTCCTATAACTAAACCTTCAAAAGAGGCTTTTATTTCTTCATAAGTATCAACATGTTCTACCTCTAAACCCAACATAGTTAAACTGTTAACTAAATCTTCTATCTTAATATCTAAGTCAATTAATGATTTTAACCAGTTGTAAGAAATTTTCATGAAAGAGGATAATTTTAAAACGATACTTTTTTATAATTTCAAAGTTGATGCCAAAGATATTAAAAAAATTGATAGGGTTGTTCAAAAATAAGGGCTAGGCCACAAACATAGATGTAAGATAAAAAATTATTTTGTCTCTAATTTATGAAAATAAAAACAGAAAAAAACTTTTAGCTTGTTTATTTAGTGATGTCACTTGAAAAAAGATATTTAGAGGGGGCAGAAGTAATGATAAAATTGAAAAAACACCTAATATTACATTATTTTGGGGGCTATAAAATTTTCATTATAGGTTATAAAGTGGGTTAGTTTAAAAAAATGCTTAAAATTCTTAAATTTCCGTGAATGGTGCTTTACGAGCTAGATGCAACCGTTTAGTACGCAAAACCTACAGTTTTTCTAAATCTTCAAAGCCCTATTTAGGTATTTAAACTATTTCTTTGGTCAATATATAACTCAGGTTACTTGAAAAAGAGAGTTTTTTGGATTCTAACCTGTTGGTATTGAAGCTTAACGTTTCGCAAAATAAAATAGCTTTGCTATAATATACAAGACAAATTAGATTAAAGAATGAGATGAATTACATTGGTTCTAAGCATAAATTAATAGGTTTTATAAAAGATACTATATACCAAATTGTTGGTAAAGATTTATCGGATAAAATTTTTGCCGATATTTTTGCAGGTACAGGTATTGTTGCCAGGTCTTTTAAAAAAAAAGTAAAAAAAATGATTAGCAATGATTTAGAATATTATAGCTTTGTTTTGAACAAAAATTATATCGAAAATTATAGTCCAATCAAAAATGGAGAACAGTACATTGAAGAATTAAATAACATGAATGGAGTAGAGGGTTTTATTTATAAAAACTATTGCCAATCAGGCAGTCAGAAAAGATTATATTTTTCTGACCATAATGGAAAAAAGATAGATGCTGTAAGGCTAAAAATAGAACAAAAAAAGTCTAAAAAGAGTATTAATAAAGCAACTTATTATTTTTTATTGGCAAGTTTACTCGAAAGTGCCGATAAAATTGCTAATACCGCTTCTGTGTATGGTGCTTATTTAAAACAACTTAAACCTAGCGCCCAAATACCTTTTATTTTAAAACCTGCTAAATTTGAATTTAATACTAACAAACATAAAGTCTATAATACCGATAGTAATGAATTGATCAGATCGATCAAAGGCGATATAGTATACCTTGATCCACCTTATAATTCCAGACAATATGGAGCTAATTATCATTTATTAAACACAATCGCTAAATACGATACTTTCTTACCCAGAGGCAAAACAGGTTTAAGAAAATATTCAAAATCTAAATATTGTCATAAGAATCAGGTTGCTGAAGTATTCGAAGATTTAATTAAACATGCCAAGTTTAAATTTATTTTTTTGAGTTATAATAATGAAGGGCTTCTATCAACAGAACAAATCCGGATAATCATGAAAAAATATGGAAAATACCAAATGGCAAAAAAAGATCATCAACGCTTTAAAGCCGATAAAAATGAAAATAGAAAATATACAGCTAATAAAACAACAGAATATTTACATATCCTAGAAAAAAACTAAACTGATAATTAGCAAGATATAATATATGGCACTAAAAATAAAAGTCAAAATTGATGGAGTTTCCAATTTACATGAAGCTCGTTACTGTGCAGGTATGGGTGTAGATTTTTTAGGAATAACTTTAGATCAAAAATCAGATAGCTATATTAATTTGGAAGATTTTAAGACTTTAAAAAATTGGTTATCCGGATCTTATTTTGTAGGAGAACTTAATGGAATTACCAGTCCTCTCAATGATAATCTTATTCAAAACTATGGTTTTGATTATATCGAAACAGATTTTAAAGGCTATACCAATATTATATCTCAAAAAAAATTGCCTCTTTTTTATAATTATGCTTACAATCCTAAGAAAGATAAACAACTCATTCTCAAAGAACTTCAAATACACCAAAAGTATGTTCATTATTTTTTTCTTCGAGGTACTATGCCCCTAAATCCTTTACTTATAGAAACTCTAGCTTTTGTGAGTCAACATTTGCCTATTTTTTTGGGATTTAATATAAAAAAAGAAAATTTAGATCTTATTTTAAAAAATATAAAACCGGTGGGGCTGATATTACCCGGAAGTACCGAACTAAAAACAGGTTTAAATGATTTTGATGAGCTGGCTAATATTTTAGAAGCCCTTGAAATAGAGGATTAGATGGATATTGAAAAAATATGATGATACAGTTAAAAAAAATGCCAAATAATGGTAATAGAAGTAGTTTGCTTTAAACCTATTAGACCTATAATATACAAGTTCTAAATTTTGATCGAAATTAGATAGGTTTTTAAAATAATTGCAATTACACTATCTTTTCTACTTTATTTAGAATTTGGAAATACAAATCAATTTTTGTATTCTTGTTTTTATTTTTAACTTATGTTATGCTAAACATATAACTAAACTATTGAGAATCAAGATATTTTTTGATTTCCTTACATTATTTACGAATAGAAAAGATGTTCGGTAGCACAGGTTATTCGTATGAGAAAAGTTAACTATTTTTTTATAAAAAACTTTTAAAACTATTAAATAGAATGTTTTATATTTAACTTTTTAATCTCAAAAATAACTGATGGTGCAACGTTACGAAACAATATTCATTGTAAACCCTGTTCTTTCTGAACAAGAAACTCAAGCAGTTTTTGACAAATTCAGCACGATTATTAAAAGTGAAGGTCAAATAACAGCCGAAGAACATTGGGGAAATAAACAACTGAGTTACCCAATTAAACATAAAAAAACAGGTACTTATTTTTTATTAGAGTTTGAAACAGAACCTAACTTTGTTGATAAGTTGACTGTCCAATATAAACGAGATGAAAATATTTTGCGTTTTTTAATCGTAAAAATGGATAAACATGCTATCGACTATGCTAATAAAGTAAGAAATCAAGAAAAAACAGAAGATATTGTAGCTGAAAAGGTATAAAGAGAGTAAAATAATAACAAAGAAATAATCACAAATAAATTGGGGTATACAAGATTTTAAAACCCAAAAATTTAAGCAAATTTTAATTATTAACCTAACTTTTTACAAGATTACATGAATAAAAATAATATAAGATCGGGTAATGCCTTAATGAATGAATCTATTCATCAAAATGCTAATCGAAAAAAATATTGTCGTTTTAAAAAATTTGGAATTAAGCATGTAGATTATAAAGATCCGGATTTTTTGAAAGGTTTTTTAAATAATCAAGGCAAAATTTTGCCTCGTCATATCACAGGTACTTCTTTGAAGTATCAAAAACGCGTAAGTACTGCTATAAAAAGAGCAAGGCATCTAGGAATTTTACCTTTTGTGACAGATGGATTGAAAGAGAAATAAAAAAGGTTTCTAAATATTTTGGAATCCTAAAATATCAAAAAGTTTAGCATTAATATTAATTATTTTACACCAAATTTTTAACCATTTTATTATGGATATTATTTTACAAAAAAACATAGTTGGTTTAGGCAAAAAAAATGAATTGGTAACGGTCAAGAATGGTTATGGTCGTAACTATCTTATACCTCAAGGTTTTGCAATTTTAGCTACAGCTATTGCTAAAAAAAATCTGTTTGAAGATGTTCGACAAGCAACTGCCAAATATGAAAATGTTAAACGACGCGCTGAAGATATAGCTAATAAAATCAAAAAACTTAGTATTGAAATTAATGCTAAAGCAGGAGAAACAGGTAAGATTTTTGGCTCAGTAACGCCTCTACAAATTACTTCAGCACTTAAACAACAAGGGTTTCAAATAGAAAGAGATAAAATTAAATTTATTGAAGATATTAAAATGGTAGGCACTTATAATGTTACTATAAACCTTCATAAAGAAGTACAACAAAATCTTACTGTCAATGTTATTGCTCAAGATTAAAATATAAAAAGCCACTTTCATTTTTTGGAATAATAAAAAATTTCAAAGTCACTTTTAAAAATATTGTGAATTTTTTCTGACTCATTTTTTTCTTCTTAGTTTACCTAATATTATAGTCATCTCAAGAAAAAGGATTTTTTAGGTTTGGAGTTATTAACAAAAAGAAAATAGGCTCTTATTTGGTAAAGATAATATGTCTTTTGTCTCTTATCTTTGCCATTTATTTAATTAAAAGATTTTTTTATAAATTAAAATCCAAAAAATAATATGCATCTACTAATATTTCACTTTAAAATTTGGTTATCATATTATAACTAACTAACTTTGAAAGTTAAGTAGCACTTTTTCCTATAAAAAAACAATTCAATAAGATAATTTTTATATTTAGAATTACGTTTAGCAAACGTAAGTATAGGTTGGATTTTATGGTCTATAATTTTATAAGACAATTTAACCTCTGTAATACGCCTATAAAATATATATATTATCATCAGAAGCTTATTAATCATTTCTGTTTTACAGAAAACGTCTTCAAAAATACTTTTTTATCTTCAAAGAATCTACTTCCCATTATACTGAGATAGGCGCTTTGGTATGTTCTGTATTGATATTAAGTTCTAATATCTAGTGTATGGTATAGGCTTATGATTGGTTCTACTTTCTCTATATATAATTTCAAATAATTTCAAATAATTTCAAATTAAAATAAGTTATATGATTAAATACAACAGTTTTTATTCGATAATTTTTAATAAATTCATTTTTAAAATAGTAAAAAAAAACAAATTTTAATCTGCAAAATAATATACCTTTTTATAAATATTTTGAACCTCAATTATTTGTGTAATTTTAAAAATTAAGATGACAACCTTTACTGAAAAAGAATTAAAAGAAAAGTTACTTGCAGAATTGCGAGTTATTGCTGATGATAATAAAATCTCAAATTATAGTAGACTCACTAAGAAAGACCTTATTAAAGCTATTATTAACATGCAAGAAGCTAAACCAGAAACTATTATTTTTAATAAAAAATCTGACATTCATAAAGAAGCTAAAAATAAAAAAAATAACAATAGCAGTAATCAAGAATCTATTGCAGCACCGGTTACAAGTAATAGCAGTACCAATGGTTATGCTCAAAAACAGGAAAGTCGAGGATTCAAAGATTTTAAAGGCGTTATAGAAAACGAAGGTGTTTTAGAGGTCGTTCAAGATGGATATGGTTTTTTACGCTCTTCTGATTATAATTATTTAGCCAGTCCAGATGATATCTATGTATCACCTTCTCAAATCAAATTATTTGGACTTAAAACAGGTGATACAGTACGAGGACAAATCAGACCACCTAAAGATGGTGAAAAATATTTTGCTCTATTACGCGTTAACTTAATTAATAATAAAACAACAAATCAGATAAGAGACCGAATACCTTTTGAATATCTAACACCTTTATTTCCAGAAGAAAAACTCAACCTTTGTTACAAATCTGGTGTTTATTCTACACGCTTATTAGATTTATTTGCACCAATTGGAAAAGGCCAAAGAGGTATGATTGTTGCCCAGCCCAAAACTGGTAAGACTGTTTTACTCAAAGATATTGCCAATGCCATTACCCAAAATCACCCTGAATGCTATCTTATGGTTTTGCTTATTGATGAGCGTCCTGAAGAAGTTACCGATATGATGAGAAGTGTAAAAGCCGAAGTTATTGCTTCTACTTTTGATGAGCAAGCCGAAAGACATGTTAAAGTGGCTACGATACTTTTGGAAAAAGCCAAACGTATGGTGGAAACAGGCCACGACGTTATTATTCTTTTAGATTCTATTACTCGTTTGGCAAGAGCTTATAATATGGTGATGCCTTCTTCAGGAAAAATTTTATCCGGTGGTGTAGATGCCAATGCTTTACATAATCCCAAACGTTTTTTTGGAGCTGCAAGAAACGTTGAACATGGAGGCTCATTAACCATTATTGCCACAGCATTAATTGAAACAGGTTCTAAAATGGATGATGTTATTTTTGAAGAATTTAAAGGAACAGGTAATATGGAACTTCAACTAGATAGAAGATTAGCTAATAGAAGAATTTATCCATCTATCGATATTCCTGCTTCTGGTACTCGTAGAGAAGACCTATTAATTTCTAAAGAGGTGATGCAAAGAACTTGGATACTCCGAAATATTATCTCAAATATGGGAACAGTCGAAACTATGGAATATCTCCTTAAAAATATGAGAGGTACAAGTGACAATGAAGAATTTTTGGTAAGTATGAACCGTTAGTCTTTATTTTTTGATGACTTTATTTATATTAAAATAGTTTAGTTCTTTGTTTTAATACTGATAACCAAATATTTATATTTATCAAACCCTATAGTTTAATGAATTAATTATAGCATTTTAATTTTCTTAATTCCTAATTATTATAATTTAAGAATTGCCAAAAATCATATCTATTGACTAAAATGACTATATCTGATATTCAAAATGAAATTATCAAAGAATTTGGCTTTTTTGAAGATAAAAATCAAATTTATGATTATTTAATAGATTTAGGTAAAGAACATCCCAAATTATCAACTGAGCATAAAATTGATAAAAATATTATTAAAGGTTGTCAGTCAAAAGTTTGGATAAGTACTAATTATAAAAATGGAAAGGTCCTATTTTTGGGGGATAGCGATTCTATTTTAGTCAGAGGATTGGTTAATTTAATACTACGAACTTTTTCAGGGCATAGCCCCGAAGAAATTATCCAAGCACCTATTTATTTTATAGATAGAATAGGCCTAAAAAGTATGCTTTCTATGAACCGTGCCAATGGTTTAAATGCTATGCTAAAGCAAATCAAATTATTTGCTCTTGCCATTTCAAATAAAAATAAGATCTCTTAATTTTTGAGCTATACCCATACTATTTTTATCTTAGAAATTTTCATTTTCAATATCACTAAGTTAGCCTTCAAAAATCTTTTTTCAAATAAAGCAACTATAATTGGATTTGCCTAGGTCTAAACAAAAGCTATATTAAAAAAATAATAGAGAAGAAAGTAGACTATTCGATTATTAAAAACAAATGGTCAAAATTTCTAATTTTCTAAAAAAAAGACCAAGTACTCAATTGTTGCCAAAAAGAAAAGATTGCAGTTGGCTGAACGAAAAAAGCATAGCCTATTCCAAAAACTGCCCCATAAAAATGAGCATAATGGTTAATAGTATCACCGCCTTTTTTGCCTGCATAATAGGAATAAATCAAAAATAAAGAACCCAAAATAAAGCCTGGTAAACAAAAAATAGCATATAGACATATATCTGAAATTGGAAAATATAAGATACTAGCAAAAACAACCGCTGAAACACCTCCAGAAGCACCTAAGCTATTGTATGCTGGATTATTTTTATTTTTTAGAAAAGTTGGTATATCTGAAATGATAATACCTCCAAAAAATAAACCAAAATAATATAAATATCCCTGATTATCATAAAGATAAACCCAATGCTTTTCTATATTTGAACCAAAAAAGTAAAGTGTAAACATATTAAAAAAGAGATGTAAACTATCTTTATGAATCAAACCAGAAGTCAAAAAACGATGATATTCTTTGCGATTTTGAATCATGTAGGGGTTCATCATGAACCGAGACAAACGCAACGAATCTTGCCAAGCCCAAATACTTATTACAACAATCAGTGCAATTATAATAAAAGTCATTTCTTAATTTAGTTTATAAAACTCTTAATTCTTACCAAGTTAGCAATAAGTGAACCAATAGTGAAGGTATTTTTTTTATATATTGATTACCAGTATTCTGTTTTTTTTATAACTCATAATTAGTGTTATAGTCACTTCATTTGAAAAAAGGATTTTTAGAGAGGTTAACTTATTGATATTCAGAATAAATTTCCCCCTATAAAAATAGTCTTACGATACTTCAGCAGGTAATTTAAAAAAAACTTTGTATTTATAAATAAAGATAATACTTTTACATAAAATTATTTTAAATCTTTAACCTCAATCACTATATTTTACTATGAAAACAATTTTATCAATATTAGGGTTTACTTTTATTTTTTTTGCAAGTTTAGCCCAACCAAATACTTGGCAAAAACCATATCGGACAAAATATGCCCAAGAGGCGAAATATTATAATAGTCAAGCTAAGTCTTTTGCCGAAAAAGGACAACATTATCAAGTTGCTTTAAACGCGGCTAATGCCCTTTCCAATGCCCTAAAAAAGAGGCATATAGTCAAGGCTCAAAATTTTTTGAGAAGAAGCTACCCCATTGCTATTCGATTAATGGAATCTCGAATCGAAGCCCTTCAAGAAGAACCGGAGCAATACACCGGACACGAAACGGTAAATACAAAGTATGAAATTTGGAAATTGTATAAAGAATTGGACGAACTTTCCAATGTTCTTTTAACCGTCCCAAAAGCTTCTTTTAAAGCCCAAAAACGTAAACAAGGCGATTTACGCTTGGAGATTAAAGAATATAGATCGCAAGTTTCTAAAGCTAAAGCAGCCTTGGACATTAGTAAAAAGAAAACCGCTGAATTTTACTATCAAAAGGGCTTGAATTTTTTTGATCAAGAAGGTATGGAAAATCAACGAACTTCAGCTAAGGTCTTTTCGCTTGGCTTACACCTATATTCCAAATTATAAAGAAGCCAAAAGCCATTACAAGGAAGCTAAACAGAAAGGTACAATAAGACTTGGTGTTATTCCGTTTGAAAACAGCCAAGGTACTCGAAAATATGGAGATGTGGGCGAAGAATTAAGTAATAAAATCATAGCCAGCTTTTTTACAGATGTGTCCCGAGATGCTTTTGAGTTTTTTGAACTTATCAGTCGCGATCAATTGGATCTCATTATAAAAGAACAAAAGCTAAGTCTGACCGGTTTATTTGATGAATCAACCGTAACCGGATTAGGTGGACTCAGTGGTGTACATTATATCTTAGTTGGCAAAGTAACTTCTATTGAAACGGATAGACAAAGACTTGAACCATCAAACAGTGAAGTAAAACGCGAGGTAGTTATAAGAAAAGAAACGTATACGGATTCAAACGGAGATAAAAAAACCAGAAATATCAAAGGTACAGTTACAGCTATTGTAACCACTTATGTTAAGCATGCCAGCGCCTCAGTGAATTGTAACTATAAAATTTTAGATGTAGCTACGGGTGCATACAAAGATCTACAAGCAGCTACAGGTAGCTACCGCTTTGAAAATAAATGGGGAGTGTATAAAGGTGATGAAAGAGCTTTAGGAGGACCTCTTTTTCCTTCAAAAGAGTACAAATTGGTCAGACAACGAGAAAAACCATATCCCAGCAATTCTGAGCTCATCAACGGATCCACCAATGACATTTTAAAAAATATTACTCCGAGTCTTCATACTTTTGCAAAAGAAGTTGGACAATAAAATAAATTTAAAAAAATGCAATAGCAATGCTATTTTTATTTTTGAAAAACATGCATTTTTAATATCAAGGAATGAAATATTTTAAAAATCCTTTTTCAAGTGACGCGACCATATATAAAAGATATTACAACTTGTTTAGAAGACTGGGCACCTTTAGCTTATCAAGAAAATTATGATAATTCAGGCTTATTAGTTGGAAACCAAGATGATCAA